>NZ_CP137003.1:0-2400000 GCF_033110965.1 Raineyella sp. LH-20
ACGGCGACCGATCGCCCGCGAGCAGACCCAGCGGGCCCACGACCTGCTCTTCGGACCGGCCGTCGGCGACCAGGTCTCACGCCACCACAGGCTGGCCGTTGCCGTCTTCGTCGCCGCGCTACATCATGCTGACGCGGTCACCGACCACTACGCGCGGCTGCTGGGCGAGGTGGCCCCGGATCTGGTCGAGTCGGTGCTGACCGAAGCCGGCCGTGCGGCGAGTGCCGGGCCGTGGGGCAGCTATCGCGAGCCGGACCTCGCCGAGGAGAGCGAGCCGGGCACGGCGTACGCCGCCGGGCCGGACATCCGCGACCGGTTCGGCGACCGACTGGCTGCCGGGCTGGAGCATGCGCACCTGGTGGTGTTCCATCCCCGCGACTGCCGCCCCGAGGCGCTGGCGGCGCTGGTCCGGGCCGGCTGGTCGCAGGCCGGCATCGTGACCCTCTCCCAGGCGGTCGCCTTCCTCAGCTACCAGATCCGCCTCGTCCACGGGCTACGCCAGCTCGCCACCGAAGGAGCCTGATGACCATCGCTGTCCTCCGTCCTGAGCTCGACCGCCCGCGCTCGTTCACCCAGGACGCACTGGGCTGGGTGCCCTGGCTCGAACCTCCGGCCGCGGCCGAGCTGACCGACGCGCAACGCGCCGGCTTGGTGCAGGCCTCGCGGGCCGCCAGCCCGTACTTCCGGTTGCTGGCCGAGGATCCGGCGGTACTGGAGGCCCGTACGCGCGCGGACTTCGACATCTTCCACTCCACCCGCGACGGGCTCCCCCGCGCGGAGCGCGAACTGGCCGCGGCAGTGGTGTCGCGGATCAACGGGTGTGTGTTCTGCACCTCGGTGCACGCGCGCTTCGCCAGCCACCACTCACATCGCGAGGCCGACATCCAGCGGCTGCTCGTCGAGGGACCGGACGCGCTGACCGACGACGGATCGGATCCGCGCTGGTCGGCGATCACCGAAGCAGCCGTAGCCCTGACCGTGGCACCGGTGGAACTGGGCCCGGAGCACCTGACGGCGCTCCGGTCGACCGGTCTGGACGACCTGGCGATCCTCGACGTCATCGGCGCCGCGGCGTTCTTCGCCTGGGCGAACCGACTGATGCTGTCGCTGGGTGAGCCCGAGGTGATCGGAACGTAGACTCGTTCCATGACCCAGCATCTGGCCCCCGGCGCCGAGACCCTCGTCGACGAGCGCGTCGAGCAGGAGGAGGACCTCCGCTACGAGGACGGCGACCATGAGCGCTTCTCGCACTATGTCCCCAAGGACAAGTTGACCGAGGCCATGGTCATGGGCACCCCCGTGATCGCCCTGTGCGGCAAAGTGTGGGTGCCGTCGCGCAATCCCGATCGTTTCCCGGTGTGCCCGGAATGCAAGGAGATCTGGGAGACCCTGCAGGACGGCAAGTGACAGAGATCCACCCGTCCTCCACCCAGACTCAGCCGCGTACGGGCGCCCGACCGGCGCCGCCCCCGCCCCGCAAGGGTGCGCGTCCTTCCCGCCGACGCATCGTTCTGCTGGTCACCGCCGGGATGGTCCTGCTGATCGGGCTCGCCGTGCTCGGCGGCGTGTTGCTGCTCGGGCCCGGCCCCCGTCCCGCTGCGTCGTCCAGCCCCACCGTCGCGGCCTCACCGACCGCCGCGCCGACCCCGTCGGCGGCACCGTCGGCATCAAGGTCTCCGAGCCCGACCCCGAGTCCCACACCGCCCGCGGCCGTGCTCGATCTGTCCGGCCAGGCCGCGTACCAGTTCCTGTCACCGACGGGCAACATCGTCTGCCAGATGGCCTCCACGAACGTACGGTGCAGTGCCCAGAACCGCAGCTGGACCCCGCCGGCGCCGGCGGACTGCACCCTGGATCACGGTGACCTCGGCATCGACGCGAACGGGCGGGCCACGGTGGTGTGCGCCGGCGACACCATCCGCCAGCCGCTGTCCGGCTCCTCGATCCCCACCCTCGCGTACGGTCGGGCGGTCCGGATGGGCGACATGATGTGCTTCAGCCAGTCCAACGGCGTCAGCTGCTCCTCCAACCTGACCGGCGACAGCATCTTCTTGGCGCGGGAACGCTACGAGCTGAATTCGCACTGATCGATCCACCCGATACCCGACCGCGCCGGGCAGCCGACGCGACTCACACCACCCGCCGATCCTGACCACGGCCGCACTGCTCGAGTTCGAGCGGTCCCGAGGTCCGTCGGGACCCCGGCCAGAATCGGCTCAGGGGCTCGGGCTCGTCGAGACCCCGGCCCGGACGTACGCCACCACCGCGGTGACCGCCGCCTCGATCGGCATCCCGTGCTCGATCAGCGGGACCACCCCGTTGATCGCTCCCCAGGAGATCGCCGTCAGCACGCTCACGTCCTTGGCACCCACCGCCTCGATCGCCAACGCCAACGGAGCGACCAGCTCCTGGTGCAGCTGACGCAGCCGCTCCTGCTGAGCCGACCCGAGCGCCGCGACATCCACCGCCGGATCGGGGGCATGCCCGTCCGCCGCGCCCCGGAGGACCGTACGAATGATCGCCTCCAGCCGGGCCGCGGGATCAGGGCCGGCGGCATCGAGGGCCACCGCCAGGGCGGCCTTCACCTGGACGAAGGTCTCCTCCACCGCCAGCGCGACCAATTCGTTGCCCGACCGCGCGTACTGGTACACGCTGGTCCGGGCCAGCCCGGCTCGCGCGGCCACCGCGGCCGGCGTGACAGCCGCCGCCCCCTCGGTGGTGAGCAGGTCGACAGCCGCCGAGATTACCTGGCGTTCCTTCATCGCCCGATGTTCGGCGACGGTCGCGGCAGAGATCTTCGGCACCGGCACATTCTCCCACGGATCCGCCCGATCAGGACGATGCACATCACCCGGCCCGAAGTTTACCAACAGATCGTCAGCATGTTACCGTCTATCTGTCAGCAAGATGTCCCTGCCACGTCGCGTGGCACCGTCCGGGAGACTCCATGTCCGACCCCACCGCTTCCACCCCTGGCCGTCCCACGGGTTCCGCCGGGCCCGCCCCGGTGTCCGCTCCTGCGTCCACCCCGGCCGCCGCCGGCGACTTCACCGGTGTGCCCCACCGCTGGTGGGCGATGGCCGCCATCGCCCTGGGCACCTCGTTGGTGATCATGGACGCCACCATCGCCAACGTCGCGCTCCCCGTCGTCATCGACGACCTCCACATGACGGCCACCCAGGCACAGTGGGTGAGCGCCGTCTACTCACTCGTCTTCGCGTCGCTCATGCTCACGTCGGGCCGGTTCGGCGACCTGTTCGGCCGCCGGATGATGTTCGTCGCCGGCCTGGTCGTCTTCATGGCGTCCTCCTTGGTGGCCGGCTCGGCGAGCAGCCCCGAGGTGCTGCTGGTGGCCCGGCTGGTGCAGGGCATCGGCGCGGCCATGGTGCTGCCCGCCACCACGTCGACCATCAACGCGATGTTCACCGGCAAGGACCGCACCATCGCCTTCGCCATCTATGGCTCGGCGATCGGCGGCATGGCGGCCGTCGGCCCGCTCGTCGGCGGCTGGCTCGCCACCGACGCGAGCTGGCGATGGGCCTTCTGGCTGAACATCCCGTTCGGGATCGCCGCGGTGATCCTGGCCGCTCGCTACCTGCCGGAGACCCGGGACCGTACGCTGCGCCGGGGGATCGACTGGTCCGGCACCGTGCTGGCCACGCTGGGCCTCGGCGGCATCGTCTTCGCCCTGGTCGAGTCCTCCTCGTTCGGGTGGCTGCACCAGGCCGACGGCGCACTGTCGCCCGTATCGTTCGCCCTCGTCGGCGGGGTCGTCCTGATCGGGCTGTGGGGGTGGGCGGAGCAGGTCCGGCATCGCCGCGGTGCCATCGTCCAGGCCCACCTCGGGCTGTGGCGCATCGCGAACTTCCGGTACGGCGCCATCGCCTCCCTGGTGATCGCCCTCGGGGAATTCGGCATGCTCTTCGCCCTTCCCCTCGTCGCGCAGGGCGCACTGGGCTACGACGCGCTGGGCACCGGCTGGCTGATGATGGTGCTCGCCATCGGGACTTTCCTGATGTCCGGCGCGGTCCCCCAGCTCACCCGCCGGATCGGCGCCCGCCGCGTCGTCCAGCTCGGCGTCCTCGTCGAGGCCCTCGCCGTCGCCGCCCTGGCCCTCGCCCTGCCGGGCACCGCGGTGTCGATCGGGGCCTGTCTCTTCCTCTACGGACTCGGCGTGGGCATGGCGACCGCCCAGGTGACGAGCGTCTCCCTTGCCGAGGTGCCGGTCGGCCTGTCCGGTGAGGCGTCGGGGATGCTCACCACGGTCCGGCAGATCGGGTCGGCCCTGGGCGTGGCGGTGCTCGGCGGCCTGCTCATCAGCTCCCTCACCCACGGCACCCAGTCGCGTCTCGACGCCATCCCGCTGCCCCCGGCGGCCCGATCGGCCGTGGTGACGGCGGTGCACGACTCGATCGGCGCGGCGATCCCGGGGCTGCAGCGCGACCCGCGGACGACGGCGGCAGCCGACCTCGCCTCGGAGGCACTCGTCGACGCGGCGAAGGTCTCCACCGGAGTCGCCGGAGGCATCCTCGGTGTCGGTTTCCTGGCGACCCTGGCACTGACCGAGGTGTCGGCCGAGGAGACGCTGCGGCGCCGCGGTCGGGCGGAGAGCGCCGTCGACGCGTGATCTCCCCGCCGGGCGGGGTCCACGATCAGATCCACGTCGTCCCGGTCGAGGATCAGGTGATCTCCCCCGCCGGGCGGATCCGGTTCAGGGCGCAGGGAAGGACGACGCCTCGATCGGCGCCATGTCGACGCTGACCTTCATCGTCGAGCGGCCACCTTCTCCGTAGATCACCCCGCGCACCGGCGCCACGTCAGAGTAGTCCCGCCCCCATGCGACGGTGGCGTGGGACTCGTCGACCGGCCGGTCGTTGGTCGGGTCGAGGTCGTACCAGCCGCCCCCCGGCACCCACACACCCGCCCAGGCGTGTGTCGCGTCCGCGCCGATGTTCCGCGGCCGACCCGGCGGGGGAACCGTGGCGAGATAGCCGGACACGTACCGACCGGCCAACCCCATCGAGCGCAGGCAGGCCACCATCAGCTGGGCGAAGTCCTGGCAGACCCCGGCGCGGATCGTCAGGACCTCGTCGACCCGGGTGGTCACCGTGGTGGCCTTCGGGTCGTACGCGAAGTCGGCGTGAATCCGATGGTTCAACTCCTCGACGGCCTCGCCCACAGGGCATCCCGGCGGGAACGAGGGCGCAGCGTACGCGGCGATCTCGGGCAGGACATCCACCCGCGGCGAGGGCAGGGTGAGGTCGACCGCCCGCCACCAGTCGGACACGTCGCGGCGGGTGTCGGGGCGGCATCGTTCCCAGGGCTGGGCGAGGGCCGGCGGCGGGACGGTCTGTGCGCTGACCGTCAGGTCGGTGGTGCCGACGATGACCAGATCGCTGTGCGGCGTCGTGACGTGGTACCAGGTCCGCGCATTGCCGTACACATCGACGTCGGTGGCCCGCTCCGACGGGACGGGCATCACCTCGGTGCGGTGTCCGAGGAGATGCTGGCGGCTGTCCTCCCGCGGCACCAGGTGATAGACCCCGTAGCTGGACGTGATCGGCCCCTCGTAGTGGTAGGCCGTTTCGTGGCGGATCCGGTAGGTCCTCACATGCCACCCCCGCCCGGGCCCGGCGGCCGCTCGGCGGACACCCACAGCGGGCGCGGTTGCGGCGCACGACGCAGGTAGGCCTCCGCGATCGCCTCCGAGACCCGGAACAGCCGCCACCGCAGATCGGTGAGGTAGTCGTCCACGCACTGCACCGGGTTCGGGCCCGGGGCCGGGTGGCGCAGGGTGGCCGCCGGCTCTGTGGCCTGCGGGCGCAGGGCCGCAGTCGGCTCGGGGGCCGACGCCGGCGCCTCGCTGTCCGCCCCGTCGACCGACGGGACGAGAGCGGGCTCGCCGTGGCAGACCCGCCGCACCGCAGCCGCGGTGGTCAGCTCGGCGAGGTCCGCCAGGAGCCGCTGCGGCCGGCCGGCGGTCGACGCGTGGGGCAACCGGCCGAGGGCGCGCTGCAGACGTTGGACCTGGAAAGCCACCGAGCGAGGGTTGCTCGGATCGGCGACCAGCAGGTCGAGGACCGCCGCGACCTCGGGCCGTTCACCGTGCCGGCGTCGGTGGGTGACCACGCTCTCGGCCGCCGTCATCGCCGCGGTGAGCACCATCCGCTGGGGCGGCAGTGACCAACGCCCCTCCGTGTCGGCGGTCGTCCCGGCCCGCAGCGCCGGCGCGGTGAGACATGACCGCAGCAGGCCGACCACCTGGACGGCGCGTTCCAGCGCCCGGCCGGAGTCGAGGAGCTGCCAGCCCGCGTCGTGGACCATGTTCTCCGCCGTGATCCCGTTGAGCGCCAGCAGGGCGACCAGACTGCGCTCCGCCGCGTCGGCCAGCCGACTGGAGTCGTCGGGATCGGCCCGGCGCAGTTCGTCGAGGACCCGTTCGGCGCCGGCCAGGACGACCCAGACATCCGACGAGAGTTGGTCGCGGACGCCGTCCGCCGCGTGGCTGAGCCGGGCCAGGGAGCGGGCCACGGTGCCGCGCCGGGACCGGTTGACCAGTTGGGTGCGCAGCTGCCGCAGGGCACTGCTGTCATCGCCCGGGCGCGGCGTGACGGAGTAGAGCGCATCGAGCAGCACGTCGACGGCCGAGCCGGGACGGCACACCATGTTCACCTCGACCAGCACGTGGTGGGTGGCGCTGACCAGCCGGACGACGTCCTCGGCCCGCTCCGCATAGCGGCCCATCCAGTACAGGTCGTCGAGCACGCGCGGCACCATCGCGTCACTGCCGCCGATCAGCTCGGCGACCACATCACCGTCCGTGTCGGCCGTGGTCGGCAGGTCGCTGCCGACGATCCACAGGTCCTTGGTCGGCCGCCCCGAGATCGACGCCGGGCCGGGGGTGGTCGCCACCGGCTCGTCGACCAGCTCGCCGAGCCCACCGGGCAGGGCGGCGTACGACGCGCCGTGGCGGATCAGGTAGCCGGTCAGCTGGAACGGTGCATCGACGATCCGGCCGTCGCGGACCGCCGGGCTGGTCGACAGCGCCGGCCGCTGCTGGCCGACGTAGAGATGGGGCTCCTCCTCGATCCGGCGGGTCAGCTCGTCGCGTTCCGCGGCGCTGAGCAGCGGGCCCTCCCAGGTGCGGCCGGAGCCGATGTGGGCGATCCGCAGCTCCACCAGATGCGTACGTACGTGACTGCGGGCCGAGTCCGCACCACACCACCAGGTCGGCAGGGACGGCAACCGGAGCGGTTCGTCGAGCAGGGCGTGACAGATCGTGTCGTCGAAGGCCATCAGCCCCGGGTTCTCCAGGACTCCGGTGCCCAGCGAGTTGACCACCGACACCGAGCCGCGGCGAACCGCCTGGGTCAGCCCGGCCACCCCGAGGCGAGATCCCGGCTGCAGCTCGAGCGGATCGGTGGCCCGGGCCGGGACATGGCGGAAGATGACGTCGACCGGCTCGAGGCGGTCGAGCGACCGCAGCCACACCCGGCCGTCCCGGACGACGAGGTCGCTGCCCTCGACAAGGGGGAAGCCGAGGCGGCTGGCCAGGAAGGCCTGGTCGAACGCGGTCGCGGCGTGGGTGCCCGGGGTGAGCACCACGACGTGCGGGTCCTCCACGTCGTCGGGGGCCGACTCGACCAGCGCGGCACGCATCGCCTGGTAGAAGGGCGTCAGCCGGATCAGGTCGGCCTCGCGATACAGCTCGGCATGCACCCGGGACAGCACCCGCCGGTTCTCCATCGCATAGCCGGCACCGACCGGCGCCTGGGTCTCCTGGGCACGGAGCCGCCAGCCGCCGTCGGCGGCCCGGCCGATGGTGGCGCCGACCAGGAACAGCCCACGCGGCTGCGGGGCGCCGATCAGCGGACGCAGGTAGCCGGGATGGCCCATCACCACCTCGGGGGGCACGATCCCGTCGGCCAGCAGTCGCCGGGCGCCGTACAGGTCCGTGAACGCGGCCGACAGCAGCTCGGCCCGCTGCACCAGCCCCTTCTCGAGCTCGCGCCACTCCCCGGAGTGCAGGACCAGCGGCAGCGGGTCGAGCCGCCACGGTTGCGGCTCGGCCACCTCGTCCTCGTCGTCACCGACGTCGTCGCGGCGCACCGGCGCCCGATCGGCGGCGGTGTCCTCGGTCGACCACGGGCGGTAGGTGACGTTGTCGTCGGCCAGCCGCCGGTCGATCTCCCGCTGCCGAGCAGCCCAGTCGTACGATCCCTCGGCCACCGCCGCGAGCTCGCCCCAGCCGACCCGGAGCGCTCCGTCTGGCGCCCTGAACTCGTCGTACGGTCCGGGAGCGCGGTCCCGTCCGGCGGTCATCGGCGGCCCCTCAGTAGCGGTAGAAGTCCGGCTTGTACGGGCCCTCGACCGGCACACCGAGGTAGTCGGCCTGCTTGGCGGTGAGCGTCGACAGGTGCACACCGAGCGAGGCGAGGTGGAAGCGGGCCACCATCTCGTCCAGCTGCTTGGGCAGCCGGTGCACACCGACCGGGTAGGCGTCCGGGTGCTGCCACAGCTCGATCTGGCCGACCACCTGGTTGGTGAAAGAGTTGGACATCACGAAGCTGGGGTGGCCGGTGGCGTTGCCCAGGTTGAGCAGCCGGCCCTCGGACAGCACGATGATCGTGTGCTCGGCGACCTCGTCGCCGGCCGCGGTGGTGCCGGCCGGGAAGGCCCACTGGTCGACCTGCGGCTTGATGGTCGTCCGCTGCACGCCGGGCCAGGCCATCAGGCCGGCCATGTCGATCTCGTTGTCGAAGTGACCGATGTTGCCGACGATCGCCTGGTGCTTCATGCGTGCCATCTGGTCGGCGGAGATCACGTCGCAGCAGCCGGTGGCGGTGACGAAGATGTCGCCGACGCCGATCACCTCGTCCAGGGTGGCGACCTGGTAGCCGTCCATCGACGCCTGCAGGGCGCAGATCGGGTCGATCTCGGTGATGATCACCCGGGCGCCCTGGCCGCGCAGCGACTGTGCGCAGCCCTTGCCGACGTCGCCGTAGCCGCAGATGACCGCGACCTTGCCGCCGATCAGCACGTCGGTGGCCCGGTTGATGCCGTCGATCAGCGAGTGGCGTACGCCATAGACGTTGTCGAACTTCGACTTGGTCACCGCGTCGTTGACGTTGATCGCCGGCCACAGCAGGGTGCCGTCCCGCTCGGCCTGGTAGAGCCGGTGGACCCCGGTGGTGGTCTCCTCGGTCACGCCCTGGATGCTGTCGGCGACGGCCACCCAGTCGACCGTCCTGTCCTCGAGGGTGGCGCGCAGCGCGCCGAACAGTGCCCGCTCCTCCTCCGAGGTGGCCGCCGCCGGGTCGGGCAGCGTGCCGGCCTTCTGGTGCGTGGCCCCGAGGTGGACCAGCAGGGTGGCGTCACCGCCGTCGTCGAGGATCATCGTCGGCAGCTGGCCGTCGGGCCAGCGGAAGGTCTGGGTGGCGGCCCACCAGTACTCGTCCAGGCTCTCCCCCTTCCAGGCGAACACCGGCTGCCCGGCCGGCGCCTCAGGGGTGCCCCCGCCGACGGCGATTGCGGCAGCGGCGTGGTCCTGAGTGGAGAAGATGTTGCAGGACGCCCAGCGGACCTGGGCTCCCAGCGCCACCAGGGTCTCGATCAGCACGGCCGTCTGGATGGTCATGTGCAGCGACCCGGCGATCCGTGCGCCGGCCAGCGGCTGGTCGGGCCCGTACGTTTCGCGCATCGCCATCAGGCCCGGCATCTCGTGTTCGGCGAGGGTGATCTCGCGGCGGCCGAAGTCGGCCAGGGTCAGGTCAGCGACGCGGTTGTCCATGAGCGCAGATGCTACTCGGTGCGGGGCGGGGCCCGCGCATCCGCGGTCGTCCGAGGCCTCGGGGTGGCCTGGCGGCCCGTCCGCCGGTCGTTCAGTCGTTCAGGCCTCGGGGCCGGCCTGCCCGGCGAGCCAGCCGAGCGCCGCCAGGTATCCCTGGATCCCCAGGCCGGCGATCACACCGGTGGCGTAGGGCGTGACGTACGAGTGCCGGCGGAACTCCTCGCGGGCGTGCACGTTGGAGATGTGCACCTCGATCAGCGGTGCGGTGCGCTGAGCGACGGCGTCGGCGACGGCGATCGAGTAGTGCGTCCAGGCGGCCGGGTTGAGGACGACCGGCGCGGAGGCGTCGGCGGCCTCGTGCAGCCAGCCGATCATCTCGTGCTCCGCATCGGTCTGGCGCACCTCCACGTCGAGCCCCAGCTCCGCGCCGGTCGCCCGGCACAGCTCGGCGAGCTGGGCGTACGTGGTGGTGCCGTACGTGGCCGGTTCACGCGTGCCGAGCCGCCCGAGATTGGGACCGTTGAGGACGAGGACCTTCTGCATGACAGGCAGCGTACGACCTCCCCGGCCGGTGGTGTGCGATATCACCCCAGCGACGCGGTGCCCAGTCCGATCCCCAGGTAGGCCGCGGTGAACCGGCCCTTCTGCAGCAGCATCACGTAACGGGCCAGGTCCTCGCCCTCGCGGGCCTCCAGGGTGTCGCTGCGGACATCCACCCGACCGCAGGCTGCACGCAGGGCCGCCGCGGCCCGACTGACGTCGGCGTGGGCGTCCCCGTCGTCGAGGATCAGCAGGCAGGGGCGGCGGTCGGCGCTTGGCGCGTCCTCGAACGGGTCGGCGAACGGATCGGCCGGCTCGGTGGCCTCGATCACCGCCATCAGATCGTGGGCGTCGGCCGACAGGGCGGCCCGCCCGGTGACCGCACGCAGCGCTCCGGCGACCCGGCGCCCGGCACGGGCGGCCAGCACCGAGCCGCCCCAGACCAACGGCTGGGCGTCGGCCATCGCACAGGCGAGCACCTTGGCCGGGTTCGCCGACAGGTCGAGGAAGGGTGAGGACGCCTCGGCGACCATGTCTGCGGCGTCCGCGACGGACTCCACCGACACCGGCGGTCCGAGGCGCAGTTCGTGGAGGGCCGCCAGCACGACCATCACCGCGGCCAGCGGGTCGCCGGTCGTGGTGGGGACGAGGGTGGTGCTGCGCGAGGCGGCGAACTCCGCCACCGACGATGCCTCCGACGCGGCGATGACGATCCGGGCACCCCGTCGGGTCGCCTCCTGCGCGGAGGCGATCAGGGCCGGATCGGAGCCCTCGGACGCCATGATCAGCACCAGGTCGAGTGGGCCGACCCAGCCGGGCAGGCCCTGGCGGGGCCAGGCCACGAACGGCACCGGGCAGACGGGCTCGAGGACCGCACGGATCAGCCGGGCATCGGTCCCCATCGCGATCACCGCCCGGGGTCGGTCGCTCTCGGTCAGCTGGAGAATGGTGGCGGAGGCGCCGTACCACTCGCCGCGCAGCCGGGCGCCGCACTCGGCCAACCGCCGCAGTGGCGCGTCGTAGGTCTGCAGGACCTCGCGGTCGTCGAGGCGCGAGTCGTCGAAGTCCGCCATCGCCGCGGCCCTACTCGCCGCGGCCGGCGTCGCCCGCCGACCCGCCCGTGCCTGTCCCGGTCCCTTCGACGCCCGCCTCATCGGTGTCGGCGCCGGTCGCCGCAGCGCCGGCGGTGGGCCGTCCACGTCCGGTGTCGACACCGTGCGGGTTGCGCGCCTCGTCGACCAACAGCACCGGGATCCCGTCCCGCACCGGGTAGGCCAGGCCGCACCCGTTGCCGGTGCACACCAGCTCGTTGCGATCATGGTCCACCGCCAGCGGCGCATGGCAATTCGGGCAGGCCAACACGTCCAGCAGTGCCGGGTCCAGGTCGACGGCCATCTCAGTCTCCTCGCTGCCCGCCGGCGCCGGCGGGTCGGTTGCAGTCAGTCTAGGAGTGTCCCGGGGTCCGGGAACGCCCCGCCGCGGGCCGTCGGCTCAGCCGCGGACCAGGCCGAGGACCTCATCGCGGAGCGACTCCATCGTGGCCCGGTCGGCGGCCTCGACATTGAGCCGCAGCAGCGGCTCGGTGTTCGACGGGCGCAGATTGACCCGCCAGCCGTCGCCGCGGACCGTCAGTCCGTCGATCCGGTCCTGCGCGCCGCGGCCGTCGAAGGCCTCCGCCACCACGTCCATCGACTCCTGCTGGTCGTCGACGTCGGAGTTGATCTCCCCCGAGCCGACCCGGCGGACGTACTTGGCGACGAGCTGGGACAGCGGCCGGTCGGCGTGGCCCAGCAGGGAGAGCACATGCAGGCCGGCGAGCATGCCGGTGTCGGCGAAGTAGAAGTCGCGGAAGTAGTAGTGCGCGGAGTGCTCCCCGCCGAAGATCGCGTCGTGCTCGGCCATCAGGGCCTTGACGTACGTGTGGCCGACCTTCGAGGTGACCGTGGTGCCGCCGTTCTCGGCGACGATCTCCGGCACCGACGCAGAGGTGATCGTGTTGATCACGATGGTCGCGCCGGGCTCACGGGCGAGTTCCTGCTCGGCGATCATCGCGGTGATCGCCGAGGGATCGACGACCGCGCCGGTCTCGTCGATGGCGAAGCACCGGTCGGCGTCCCCGTCGAAGACCAGGGCGAGGTCCGCGCCGGTCTCCACCACGCGGCGCTGTGCGTCGACCAGGTTCTCCGGGATCAGCGGGTTGGGCTGGTGGTTGGGGAAGGTGCCGTCCAGGTCGCCGTACAGCACGTCGAGGTCCAGATTGAGTGGTCCGAGGACGCTCGGGGCGGTGTGGCCGGCCATGCCGTTGCCGGCATCGACGACGACCTTGAGCCGTCGGATGTCGTCGAGCTTCACCAGCGAGTGCAGGTGGGCGGCGTACTCGGCCAGGAAGTCCTGCTCGCGGACCGATCCCCCGGTCTGCGCGGCCGTGGCGATGGCCGCCATGTCGAGGCCGGCCGCGTCCAGTGACTGGGCGTCATGCTTCAGCTGCAGCAGGAACTCGGGGGTGACCGGGCGGGCGCCGGCCAGGCAGAACTTCACCCCGTTGTAACGGGCCGGATTGTGCGACGCGGTGAAGGTGATCCCCGGCAGGTCGAGGTGTCCGGACACGAACCACAACTCGTCGGTCGAGGTGAGGCCGGCGACCACCACCCGGGCCCCCTCACTGCGGGCGCCGGTGATGAACGCCGCGGAGAAGTCCGGGCCGCTGGTCCGCATGTCACGCCCGACGACGAACTCGACCGGACCGTCGTCCGTCCCCTTCATCAGTCGGGCGTACGCGACCCCGAGCGCGGTGGCACCGGCGGTGTCCCATTCCGGGCTGTCGCCCGAGGTCACTCCGCGGATGTCGTTGGCCTTGAAGATCTGATCCTGAAGCATCGTCGGCGATCCTATCCCCTTCCGAGACCCGGATCGGCCCGGGTCGCGTCGAGTCTGTGCTGTCCTGACACGCCCCGTCCCGCGTTGCGATCCGGTGCACTCCGGACGGTCGGCACCGGATCAGGACAGGCCGGCACCGCGCGGGATCGGCTCAGGACGGCCGCGACCCCCGGGTGCGGGTCGTCGGTCCCGGGGCGGCGTCGCCGGAGTCCTTCAGCATGGTCAGGTGTCCCTTGTGGGCCACCTCGCGGACGTCGCTGCGTTCAGCGAAGTCACCCGGGCCGACGGCCTCGTCCTCGGCCAGGCCCACCCGGCGGATGGCATCCGCCAGCGCCATCAGATCGTCGGTGTCAGGCTGCTCGGGCTGACCGGTGAGCGGCAGCCGGATCACGTCCCACCCGCGCGGCACCGACAGGCGCTGCGAGTGTTCCAGGCACAGGTCGTACGCTGCCGGTTCGGAGCGCGCCGAGAGCGGCCCCAGCACGACCTGCTGATCCGCGTACGCGAACGTCAGAGTCGCCACCGCCGATCGGCCGCAGCCCGATCGCGTACACCGCCTGGTCGTCACCCCACGAACGGTACTCCCCCGCCGCTGCGGTCCCCGGGAAGGCAGCGACCTCGTGTCGCAGCCCACACCTGCCGCACCCACCAGGTCCCCGACTATCCTGTCCGGCATGTCCGACTCCTGGCATCGCTCCCGCCGACGGGACCGGCACGGGCGCGGCATCCGCGGCCCGCTCGCATTGCCCAACCCCTGGACGGGACGGCCGGTCCGCGCGCCGCAGGCCCCCGATGACCGGGAGTTCTTCGCCACCGCCCTGGCGGAGGCGATCGCCGCGATCGCCGCCAACCACCCGCGGGTGCTGGACGGCATCTCGGTCGGCATGGAGGACGTCCCGGACCTCCCCGCGTCCTGGGCGCACGACAGCGTGCCGCTGGCCGCTGCGGTCGAGTCGCCGGACGGCCGCGCGGCGGAGGTCGTGCTCTACCGCCGGCCGCTGCAGCTGCGGGCGGCGTCCCGGGAAGGTCTGCGGATCCTGGTGCGCCGCACGCTGGTGGAGCAGTTGGCCGTGGTCACCGGCCTGACGCCCGACGAGATCGACCCCGAGGGCCCGACCGACGAGGAGTGACCCGTCCGGTCGTCGGGCCCTGCCGGACTCCACCGCCGCCGGACTCCACGGCATGGTCGGACTCCACCGCACGGCCGGACTCACACCATGGTGACACGACGTGGCAGCAGAATCACCGGGCACCACCACCCGCCTGTTCCGATTCCGTCCCGGAAACCCGAAGCGGCACCCTGAATAAGGGTGCCGCTTCCGTCGGTCGGGTAATTCGAAACCGCCGTTCCAGCGGTATCCGGGATCTGTCCATCAAACGATCTGCTTCTTGAGCTTACGGCGTTCCCGCTCACTCAGACCGCCCCAGATCCCGAATCTCTCGTCATGTGCCAGAGCGTAATCAAGGCATTCTGCACGTACGTCACAGGTGTGGCAGACGGCCTTCGCCTCACGGGTCGATCCGCCCTTCTCGGGGAAGAAGGCCTCTGGGTCGGTCTGCGCGCACAGGGCGCGCTCCTGCCAGCCCAGAATGCCCTCGTCTTCACCTCCGTCGAGGACGGTCAGCCATTCGTCCATGCGTTCCTCCTGGTTTCCCGGATGAACTGCCCGCGGGGGGTTCGGACAGCCGATGTCGTTTCGGATGGCCGGACCTGGGGGACCGGCCTCGGTCTGGTTGTCACCCGTTGCCATGACCCGATCCCGCCCAGGAGATCGAGTCACACCATTGGGATTACACTGATGTGATCCCCGGGTGTGGCTCCGAGATTACGTCATAAGAACGGCGCCGCGCAACGTCGGACGACAACAACTTGGCTACTACACCGCGTGTCGGATGGCGCTTCACCGGGGATTAGTGCTGCATCCGGAAGACGCCGGCCTGTCGGACCCGCCGTCAGCGAGGATCGCTGCCCGGCGTACGCCACAGATCGGGGTCGATCCGGCCCGGCTCGGGGGCCTTCCGGTCAGCCGCCGGCGGCTCGGTCGGGGTGGTCTGCTCGGCCGGTCCGGCGGGCTCCCACCCGAACGGCGTCGTGGCGTCACCCCAGGAAGTGGCCTCAAGGCCGTGGGCGGCATCCGCCGCACTGTGCCAGACGGCCCCGGAGGTCTCGTCGGGCTCCCAGCGGGCCGACACCTCGTCAGGGACGGCCTCGACCACCCCGGGGGTTCCATCGTCCGGAACGCCGGCCGGCGCCGGCACACTGGTCACGGTGTCCCCACCCTGGCCGGTCGCCGAGCCGACTACGGAGGCCTCCTCCTGGCGCACCCGCCGCGCCGCACCGGCGACGGTCGCCAGCGCGACACACAGCAGCACCGGCACCACCGAGGACACGACGAGGTCCGCCACCTCCAGGGCCCGATCGCTGGTCCGCAGCAGGGGTGACCACAAGCCGGCGACACCGGCCGCGATCGATGTCGCGACGGCGAGCGAACTCACCCAGGTGGCCTGCCCGGTCAGCCGGGCAGCGTTCGCCAGCCGCGGGCGCACCCAGACGTCCGCCACGGCGAAGAGCACCAGGAGGAGCAGCACCGGCACCGAGACGAGGTCCTGGGCGTGGCGGGCGACGGCCTCCAACGGCGGGAGGTCACCGACCGCCGCCAGCACCGTACGCACCACCCCCAGCACCCACCAGGCGATCACCAGGGCGATCACCACCCAGGTGAACGGCCCGCGCCGGTTGCGCACCTCCGTCAGGACATCGGGCATGACACTCTCCTCGGGAAGTCAGGACGTTGCGGAAACCGGCAGGTGGCGGAGCCAGCCAGGTCGGTCGGGGACGAGGACGGGGGTCAGACGAACGACTCCCCGGATCAGACGAACGCCTCCCCGGCCTGGTCCCGGACGGCGGCGACCAGTTGCTTGATCCGCTCGGCGCCACCCTTCGGGCAGACCAGGGTCACGTCGGGCGTACGGACCACGACGACGTCGGCCAGGCCGACGGTGGCGATCAGGTGACCGTCGTCGGTCCGGTTGATCACCAACGTGTCGTGGGTGTCCAGGTGCACGACCGCCCCCTCCCCCGCGTTGCCGTCGGCGTCGTGGGGCAGCTGCTCGGCCAGGCTCGGGAAGCCGCCGATGTCGTACCACTGGATCGGCAGCGCGACGGCCAGCACCGTGGCGCTGCCCTCACCACGGGAGACCGGCTCCATGATGGCGTAGTCCACGCTGATCTTCGGCGCCCGGGGAAACAGCTCCTCGACCCGCGACGGGTCCGCCGCGAGGGCGGTGACGATGTCGTACGACTCGGGGGCCAGCTGACGGAGCTGGTCGAGGAAGGTCCGGGCCCGCCAGACGAACATCCCGGAGTTCCACCAGTACTCCCCGGAGGTCAGGTACTGCTCGGCGGTCGCCCGGTCGGGCTTCTCGCGGAACTCCACCACCTCGGTGACGTCGTCGTACCCCTCGATCTCGGTGCCACGGTGCAGGTAGCCGTAGCCGGTGTGGGCCGAGGTCGGGACGACCCCGAAGGTCACCAGGGCCTCGGGCCGGGCCTCCACCACGTCGTACGCCAGGCCCAGGCGCTCACGGAACGTCTCCAGGGGCCGCATGATCTGGTCGGCGGTCACCACCGCGACGGACGCCTCCGGGTCCTGGGCGGCCAGCACGGCCGACGGCCACGCCACGGCGTTCAGCGAGTCGCGGCCGACCGGCTCGCCGAGGATGTGCTGGGGGTCGATCTCGGGCAGCTCCGCCTCGACCACGTCCCGATACGACGCGCCGGTGCAGACCCAGACGTGGTCCGCCCCGACGACCGCCTCCACCCGTTCGTACGCGAGCCGCAGCAGGCTCTTGTCACCCACCAGGTGGAGCAACTGCTTGGGCATCCCCTTGCGGGACAGCGGCCACAGCCGGGTGCCCGCCCCTCCGGCAACGATCACAACATGACGCATGGCGCCAGACTATGGGATCTGAGTAGGGTCACCGCATGCGCACCGCCGGATCGCTGTCCTTCGACCACTCCCTGCGTGATCGGGTCCGCCGGCACGGCGGCGACCCGCTGGTGACCTATTACGCTCCGAGCACGGGCGTCCGCGTCGAGTTGTCCGCCCGGACCTTCGTGAACTGGGTGGACAAGACGGCCAACCTGGCCGTCGACGAGCTCGACCTCGCCGAGGGCGACGTGGCCGTCCTGCCACTCGCCGCCACCCATGCCGGGCACTGGATCACCCTGGTCTGGGTGGCCGCCCTGTGGCAGATCGGGGTGCTGGTCCGCGACCCGGACGAGATGCGCGGGCCGGACGCAGGCGGTGTCCGGCCCGATCTGGTCGTCACCGGCCCCGAGGAGTACGCCGACGACTTCGCCGCAGCACGGGCGCTCGGCGCACGCGCCACGGCGGCCTGTTCGCTGCATCCCCTGGGTCTCGGCTTCCCGGGGCCGACCGGTGCCGGCGTGCTGGACTACGGCGCCGAGGTGCTCTCCCAGCCCGACGTCTACGTCCAGGCCCCCGCCTCGCCGGGCGTCCCGCTGTGGCAGGGCGGCGGAAGCGTACGCGACTGGGCGGCGATCGCCCGCGATGCCGCGGCGCTGACGGCGGTGCGCCCGGACGGAACGTACGGCCGGCGGCTGGTCCGGCCGACCGAGGCGTACGCCACCGTGCTGGCCGGCCTGGTCGCCCCGGTGCTCGGTGACGGATCGGTGGTGATCATCGACGGACCGGCCGACGAGGCCGCGGTGGCGCAGATCGCAGCAGCCGAACGCACCACCGACTGAGGATCGGCAGCGGGCTCAGCGGGCGGAGGTCTCCCCCAGCCCGACCAGGAAGCCCAGGCCCCAGCACATGTGCATGGTGACGAAGATCAGCGGCAACCGGACGCGCACCTGCCAGGGCAGCTCCCGACGCAGCGCCGCGGCCCCGGCGAACACCCCGGCGAGGTAGCCGAGCGGGGCCAGCCAGCCCAGCTTCATCCAACCGACCTTGTGGTAGCTGCCGTGACCGCCGACGGCCAGTCCGCCGAGCACCGCCAGCACGGCCAGCGGTGGGGCGAGGTAGCGGGCGTTCAGGGTGTCCGGGTGGCGACGGACGACCTCACGGCGCCATTTGCCGGTGTCGTAGAACTGCTTGGCCAGCGCCCGGACGGTGGACCGCGGCCGGTACGTCACGCGCATCGCGGGGGTGAACCAGACCACCTCTCCCGCCTGGCGCAACCGGTAGTTCAGCTCCCAGTCCTGGGCGCGGTGCAGGCTCTCGTCGTAGCCGCCGACGGCCTCCAGTGCCTGCTTGCGGAAGCTGCCGAGGAAGACGGTGTCCGCGGGGCCCTCGGCCGAGGTGCGCAGGTGGAAGGTCGAGCCGCCCAGCCCGAGCCGACTGGTGTACGCGACGGCCACGGCCTCCTCGAACGGCGTGTCGCCCTGGGCGTCCATGATCCCGCCGACGTTCGCCGCCCCGGTGCGGCGGAGGGTCTCCACGGCGGTCGCGATGTAGCCGTCGCCCAGCTCGCCGTGCCCGTCGACCCGCACCACGATGTCGTGCCGGGCCGCGGCGATCGCCAGGTTGAGACCGGCCGGCGTACGACCGGTCGGATTGTCCACCAGCCGCACCCGGGCATCCTCGGCGGCCAGCCGCTCGGCGATCCCACGGGTGTCGTCCTCGCTCGGCCCGACGGCGATGATGACCTCCAACGGGCCGGGGCACTCCTGGTCGAGCACGCGCCGCACGGCCGCCTCGAGGTGGCGCGACTCGTTGCGCACCGGCATCACGACGCTCACCGCGGTGCTGCCGGCCGTGGCCGACGGGGCCGCCGCGGCCGCCGTCCCCGGCTCCGGGGCGGGACCGAGCGGTGCGGCCGGGTCAGGGACGGCTTCCTGCGGGGGGACGGTCATCGGTTCCTCACTGGTCACGGGGGCGGCGTACGCACCTTATCGGGCGTCGCACGCCCTACCGCGCCGAGGCTACTCGGCAGACCGACTCCAGGTTGTCCACCTCCGGGCCCGGGGACGGGGAGGGCGTGGCGGAGGAGGTCGACCGCTCCCCCGCGGACGGCGCGGGCGACGGGTCCGGGCTCGCCGGAGACGCTACCTGGACCGCCGATCCGCCGGATCCCGCCGCGGCCGCCGCGCCTGATCCTGCCGCGGCGGTGGCCGCCGGGGAGGCGGCCGCCACCGCAGCGGCCTCCTTGTCCAGTTCCTCGGACCGGGCGATGTGGTCGCGCACGCTGGCCTGCAGCACGTCGAACTTCGGGTTGCCGGGGAAGATCAGCGGCGGGACGAAGCTGATGCTGCTGATCGGCACCGTACGGGCCTTGAGGGCGAGGTCGGTCAGCCGGCCGATCTCACCGGGTGGCATGTCCGTGGTGACGATGGTGCCGCCGGCCGCCGCCAACGCGTCGAACTTGGCGACCACGGTCACCGGGTCGGCCTGGTGCAGGACGGCCGTCATCACGCACTTCTGCCGCTGCATCCGTTCGAAGTCGCTGGACCCCTGGCGGGACCGGGCGAACCACAGGGCGTGCATCCCGTCCAGGTGGACTCCGTCGCCCGCCCTGATCCAGCCGAGGATGGGCGACGAACCGCCACCGATCGGGACGTCCTTGCGGACGTCGAGGGTGATGCCGCCGAGCGCGTCGATCAGCCCCTGGAAGCCCGCCATGTCGACCATGGCGTAGTAGTTGACGGTCAGCCCGGTGGCGGCCTCGACGGCCTCCTTCGTGGCGCGCGCGCCGGGGTCGGCCACTCCGGGATAGAGCTTCGGATCCTTGGCCGCCGCTTCCGTCGCCCGGGTGTAGACGGCGTTGAGCAGACACTCGTGGTCGGGGCAGCTGAAGCCGTCCGGGTAGAGGCTGTGCATCGGCGAGTCCGCCGGGAACGGGACGTCCTCCAGGTTGCGCGGCAGGGAGAACAGCACGGTCCGCCCGGTGACGACGTCGATGCTCGCCACGGTCAGCGAATCGGGCCGCAGTCCGACCCGGCTCGCGCCAGCGTCGGCGCCGAGGAGGAGGATGTTGACCCGCCCGTCGACGGCCCTGGCACTGCCGCCGCCGGTGAAGACCGTGCCGACCAGCTGGGCGCCGCTGGCGGCCGTCCGTACGCTCACTCCGACGACGCTGCCGACGAGCAGGATCAGCGCGAGGGTGACGGCCGCGAAGGCCCGGCGGTGCCGGGGCTCCATCGCCGGCGGGTAGGCGAGCCGCCACGCGTCGACGAGCAGGGCGATCCAGCCCAGCGCACCGACCACCGCCACCACGATGAGCAGGCCGGTGACCAGCGGAGTGGCGACCACGGTGAGCAAGGCGGTCCAGGAGATCAGTCCGATGATGCCGAGCACGACCACCAGCGCGAGCACGATGCCCCAGCAGCGCAGAGCGACGATCCCGACGCCCCGGCGTCCGGCGACCAACTGGGCCGCGCCGGGCGCGAGCACGCTCATCAGCAGCAGGCCGGCGCCGCGGCGCACACGGACGCCCTCCGCGGCACGCTGCGGATCGGCGGGCTGGATGCTCGGGCGATGGGTCACGACGGGAACTTTCGAGAGGACGATCAGGCCTTGCTCTCGGAGCAATTCCGACAGTAGGACAGGAGTCACACCGCTCCGCGGACGCCACGCCGCAGGTCGGCTTCACCGGGTGTTCAGCGCGCCCGGGTATTTTGGCCGGCATGGCTGGACGCGACGACCTCGACTGGCTCTACAGCCGCGACGACGCGCCGGATCCCTCGCGGCCCTTCGGAGAGGATGCGGCGTCGTCCGGCACGCCCCCGACCCCAAGCCCGGACCGCCCGGGAAGCCCGCCAGGGGCCGGCACCCGGAGGACGGGCCAGGGGCCCGGCAGAGAAGGGATCGACCGAGAGTCCGGCCCCGCACGAGCCGACGGCACCCCCGGCGGCCCGCCCCGGGACCAGCCGGCCACCGCCGTGTTCGTCCCCCGCGACCGGACGGCGGATCCGCGGATTCCTCCGGGTCGCGGAGCCGCCGACCCGTACGCCTCGCCGGCCACACCGACCGCCCCGTGGCAGGAGGCCGCGCCGGCCCCCGCCCCGCCGCCCCGTGCGGGAGTGCGTCCCCGGCCGGCACCGGCACCGGCGCCGCTGCCCGGTCCCGGCGGGCCCGGTGAGCCCGGCGGGGTCGGGCCCGGCCTCCCCGGCGACAGTCGCCCGCTGTCCGCCGGACGCGTCCCCCGGCGGCGTCGGGTGGCCCGGTGGGTGACCGGGGTGATCGCGGCGCTGCTCGTCTATCTGCTCGCCTTCCCTGCCTGGGCCTGGTTCGGCTCGGCGCGGGTGGATGCGACCCCGACGGGTCAGCGGCCGGGGTTCCAGCCGGGCATCACGCTGCTGATGACCGGATCCGACTCCCGGGTGGGGCTCACCACGGCCGAGAAGTCCTCGTACGGCGGTGGCGGTGAGGGCACCGGGCGCACCGACACCATCATGCTGCTGCACGTCCCGCTGGTCGGCGCCCCGGCCCTGGTCTCCATCCCCCGCGACTCGTACGTCACGATCCCCGGGCACGGCAAGAACAAGATCAACGCCGCCTACGCCTTCGGCGGGCCGAAGCTGCTGGCCCAGACCATCGAGCAGAACACCGGCGTACGGATCGACGGGTACGTCGGGCTGGGGTTCGACGGGTTCGTCAGCATCATCGACGCCCTCGGCGGGATCCCGATGTGCCTGGATGCCCCGATGAAGGACAAGGACGCCCATGTCGACCTGCCGGCCGGCTGCCAGACGCTCGGCGGCGCCGAGGCACTCGGCTACGTACGGATGCGCAAGGCTGACCCGCGCGGCGACATCGGCCGGATCGAGCGCCAGCGCGAGATGGTGGGCGCGACGGTCAGCAAGGCCGTCTCACCGATGACAGTGATCAACCCGGTCCGCTGGATCAGCCTCAACAACGCCGTCCGCGGCGCGCTCAGCCGCGGCACCGACACCGGCCCGCTCGACGCCCTGGCCCTGCTCTACGGTGCGGCGGTCGTCGGCGCGGGCGGCGGCCACACGTTCAGCGTGCCGGCGGCCGACACGAACTACCACACCCCCGCCGGCGACGCCGTGCGGTGGGACGACGCCAAGGCCACGGTGGTGTTCCAGGCGCTGCGGACCGGCAACACCACCGATCTGGGGCAGTTCGACAAGAAGAACTGAGCGGCTCGACAAGAAGGACTGGGCCGGCGTGGCCGCCTGCGGCGAGCCGCGAGACCCGGGACGGTGGCGCCGGCCGGCAGCCCGGGCCGGTGGCCCAGGACGGCGGCCGGCTCCGGACCGGGACGAAGCCCGGGCCCAGGACGGATGGCCGACGGACCGCGGTCAGTGGTTGCGGACCCGCTCGCCCTTCGCCTCGGCGGTCGCCCGCAGCTCGTCCTGGAAGGCGAGCATCTTCCCGGTCAGCTCCGGATCGCCGGCGGCCAGGATCCGTACGGCGAGCAGGCCGGCGTTGCGGGCATTGCCGATCGCGACAGTGGCCACCGGCACCCCGGCCGGCATCTGCACGATGGACAGCAGCGAGTCCATCCCGTCGAGGTACTTCAGCGGCACCGGCACGCCGATCACCGGCAGCGGCGTCAGCGCGGCCAGCATCCCGGGCAGATGTGCGGCGCCACCGGCCCCGGCGATGATCGCCTCCAGCCCACGCTCGTGGGCGTGCCGACCGTACGCCACCATCGCCTCCGGCATCCGGTGCGCGGAGACGACGTCGGCCTCGTACGCGATGCCGAACTCCTGCAGCGCGATCGCCGCGGGCTCCATCACCGGCCAGTCGGAGTCGGACCCCATCACGATGCCCACCCGGGGCCGGGCGGTGGGCTGACCCGTCTCGGTCGTGCCGGCCCCAGTCATGGCGGTCTCGGTCATGCGATCTCTCCCATCAGATAACGGGCGGCGTGCCGGGCGCGTTCCCGGACGTCCGCCAGATCGGAACCGTACGTGGTCACGTGCCCGACCTTGCGGCGCGGCGTGACCGTCTTGCCGTAGAACTCCACCTTCAGCTGCGGGTCCCGCGACATCACGTGCAGCAGCCCGCCGGCCAGGTCCTCGCGGGAGCCACCGAGCACGTTCTCCATCACCGTCCACGGTGCACGGGCCGCCGGATCGCCCAGCGGCAGGTCGGCCACCGCCCGCAGGTGATTCTCGAACTGCGAGGTGTGCGCCCCGTCGATCGACCAGTGCCCGGTGTTGTGCGGGCGCATCGCCAGCTCGTTGACCAGGATGCGGCCGTCGCGGGCCTCCATCAACTCCACCGCCAGCACGCCGACCACGCCGAGGTCGCCGGCGATCCGCAGCGCCAGCTGCTGGGTGGCCAGCACCCGGGCCTCGTCGAGGCCCGGCGCAGGGGTGATGGTCTCCGCGCAGATCCCGTGGTCCTGGACGGTCTCCGAGATCGGGTACGTCACCCCCTGGCCGGAGGGGGACCGGACGACGAGGGCGGACAGCTCGCGGGTGAAGTCGACGAACTCCTCGGCGAGGATCCGCACCTGACCGCTGGTGCCCGACCCGGCGGTGGTGCCGCCACCCACCTCACCGGAGGCCACCGCGTCGAACGGCACCGACGCCTGGTCGGGCCCGTCGATCTTCCACACGCCCTTGCCGTCGTAGCCGCCCCGGGAGGTCTTGGCGATCACCGGCCAGCCGATCCGGTCCCCGAAGGCGACCAGGTCGGCGGCGGAGTCGACCACGGCGTACGTCGGACACGGTGCACCCAGCGCCGCGAGCCGTTCCCGCATCACCACCTTGTCCTGGGCGTGCACCAGCGCGCCGGGCCCGGGGCGTACGGCCACGCCGCGCGCCTCCAGCTCCTCGAGCAGGGTGGTCGGCACGTGCTCGTGGTCGAAGGTCACCGCGTCACAGCCCTCGGCGAAGGCCAGCACGGTCGCCCGATCGGTGTAGTCGCCGACCACCACGTCATGGGCGACCTGCTCGGCGCTCACCCCCGGGGCCTCCGCCAGCAGCCGTACGTGCAGGCCCAGCCGCGTCGCCGGGCCGTACATCATCCGGGCCAATTGGCCGCCGCCGATGATCCCCACCACGAAAGGTCGCGCTCCACTCACGATCGACAAGGCTACCCGGACGGCTCCCGGCCGCCCGCCGCGACGGAACGCGGATGTGAGAGTATGCACCCGATGACCGAGAACCAGCCGCAGACCACCGTCCCCGCCGCCGACGAGACGGCCGCTGAAGGCACCCAGCCGGGCCTCATCGCGCGCGAGCAGGACGTGCTGACCCACCCGGAGCGCTACCGGATCCTCACCGGTGACCGCCCGACGGGCTCCCTGCACCTCGGTCACTACCTCGGCACCCTGCAGCGCCGCGTGCAGCTGCAGGACGCAGGCGTCCCGACCGTCCTGGTCATCGCGGACTTCCAGGTCATCACCGACCGCGAGGACCCGGGCGACATCCAGCGCAACGTGTTCGAGATCCTCAAGGACTACCTGGCCTGCGGGATCGATCCCGAGAAGACGATCACCTTCACCCACTCGGCGGTGCCGGCGCTCAACGAGCTGCTGCTGCCGTTCCTCTCCGTGGTGAGCCTGCCGGAGATGGAGCGCAACCCCACCGTGAAGTCGGAGCTCGCCGCCTCCGGCCAGAAGACCCTCAACGGCCTGCTGCTCACCTATCCGGTGCACCAGGCCGCCGACATCCTCTTCTGCAAGGGCAACCTGGTGCCGGTCGGCCGCGACCAACTGCCGCACGTCGAGCAGACCCGGGTGGTCGCCCGCCGGATCAACGAGCGCTACGCCGGCGGTCGGACGATCCTGCCGGAGCCGCAGGCGCTGCTGTCGCCCGCCCCGCTGGTGCTCGGCATCGACGGCGACAAGATGTCGAAGTCGCGCAACAACTTCATCTCGCTGTCGCACACCGCCGACGAGACCGCCAAGCTGTTCCGCAAGGCGAAGACCGACGCCGACCGGCACATCGCGTACGACCCCGACACCCGCCCGGAGGTCTCCTCCCTGGTGATGATCGGCGCTCTCCTCAGCGATCAGGAGCCCGAGGACTTCGCCGCAGCGATCGGCGACCGTGGTGGCAAGGCCCTCAAGGACGCCGTCACCGAGGCGGTGAACGAGCATCTCGCCCCGATCCGGGCCCGCCGGCTGGAACTGGCGGAGGACACGGCCTACCTGCAGCGGGTGCTGCGGACCGCCAACGAGAAGGCGAACGCGATGGCGGAGGCCACCCTGGCCGAGGTCAAGGACGCCCTGGGGATGATCTACTACTGAGCGACCTGCCGGTCGCTCACTCCGTGACGGCCGCCCCGGTCTCCTGCACCGCAGCCTCGGCGACCCGGGTCGGGCGGAAGATCAGCCAGCGCTGCATGGAGAAGTTGGCCACCGTCGCGGCGCCCTGGCCGAAGACGAACGAGATCGTCTGCACCACCAGCCGCGGCAGGTGCTCGTCGGCGAGCAGCGGGAACAGCTTGGCGAAGATGCCGACCTGCAGGACGAACGTCACGACGTACGTCAGCATCGTCAGCAGGAAGCGCCGCAGCGACGGCTGGGCCTTGAAGGTGAACCGGCGGTTCAACGAGTACGCGGTGATGGTGCCGGCGATGAACGAGGCCGCCTTGGCCGGGGTGTAGCCCACGCCGACGGCCATCAGGATGAGCAGCAGGCCGAAGTCGACGACCGCCGACATCACCCCGGTGCCGAAGTAACGGATCGCCTGCTGGATCAGCCCCACGTGCTCGACATCGGGATGCGGCTGGGGGTCCCTCGATCCCGGGTCGGTCGACACAGGGTCGGTCGACACAGGGCCGACGGTCAGATCGGGTGCGGACGCCGCCGCGGTCGAAGTGGTGGGAATGGTCGTCGCCTCCGTGTTGCCGGTCCGGGCCGCTGTCGTCGGGGACCCTGCCGGGAGCTCCTCGTCAGGCTGCTCGGCCTGCTCGCTCCCAGGGGTCGTCACCGAGACAGCCTAACGCCGCACCCCGGTCGCACCGTCCGCCGACGACGGCCACCCGGTCCACGGCTCACACCGTTCTCAGTGTGCGGCACACCACACCCGGCCGATTTTGTGATGTCGGTCACCTCAGATGGGTGACATCTCCGGCGGCGTACGCCTCGACTCCGTGGTCGGTGCGCACCAGCACGGCACCGGACGGATCGATGCCCACGGCACGCCCGAGGACCGTACGTTCGGTGCCTCCGGGTGCCCCCAGCAGCACCCGGACATCGCGACCGATGGTCGAACACTGCTCCTCGTACGTCTGCTGCAGCAGGGCCAGCCGACCGTCGTCCCACATCCGGTACATCCGGGACCACTCCGCCAGCACCTCGGCCACCAGGTCCGCCCGATCCACCTCCGCGCCGCACAACAGCAGTGAGGTGGCGGTCGGCACCGGCAGCTCCTCGGCGGACAGCGAGACGTTGATCCCGAAGCCGACCACACACCCCGGACCGGACGGGCCGTCGACGCGTTCGGACAGGATGCCGCAGATCTTGCGGCCCTCGATCAGCACGTCATTGGGCCATTTCAGGGTGGCGGCCACCCCACTGGCACGGTGGATCCCACGGGCGACGGCCACCCCGGTCAGCAGCGACAGCCACATCCACTCCGGCAGCGGACGGCGCGGGGTGACCCCCAGCGAGACCGCCACCGCCGCCCCGGGCGGCGCCTCCCAGCGACGGGCGAAGCGGCCCCGGCCGGCGCTCTGGTGGTCGGCGACGAGCACCAGCCCGACCCCGTCACCGTCCCGCATCCGGGCGGCCAGATCGGCGTTCGTGGAGCCGGTCGAGGCAACGACCTCCACGCTGTGCCACAGTCCGGCACCGACGCCAAGTCCCGTTCCGCCGGAGAGAACCCTGCGGCGAAGTCGGTCTGCATCGGTACGTGGGGACTCGGGCATGTGACCCAGCCTACCGGCGGCGATGGAATCCTCCGGCGACCGGCGAAGGGCTCCGCCAGGCGCTACAGTCAGCGCTAGCTCGCCCCGGGAGCGGCGCCGTGCGGCCGATCGAGGGGCGGGAGCTACACCGAAGTAGGCACCCGAGGCGAAGGTTTCAAAAGGTATGGACGTCGACATCCACACGACAGCAGGGAAACTCGAAGATCTGAAACGCCGCGTCGAGGAAGCGGTCAACGCCGGCTCCGCCGCCGCTGTGGAGAAGCAGCACGCAAAGGGCAAGCAGACGGCTCGCGAACGGATCGAGGCCCTGCTCGACGAGGGTTCGTTCACGGAGCTGGACCAGTTCGCACGGCACCGCTCCCACGCGTTCGGCCTGGAGACCAAGCGCCCCTACGGTGACGGCGTGGTCACCGGCATCGGGTCGATCCACGGTCGCCCGGTGTGCGTCTTCTCCCAGGACGTCACCATCTTCGGTGGCGCGCTCGGCGAGGTGTACGGCGAGAAGATCGTCAAGATCATCGACTTCGCCCTGAAGACCGGCTGCCCGCTGATCGGCATCAACGAGGGCGGCGGCGCCCGCATCCAGGAGGGCGTGGTCTCCCTCGGCCTCTACGGCGAGATCTTCCGCCGCAACACCCAGGCCTCCGGTGTCATCCCGCAGATCTCGCTGATCATGGGCGCCGCGGCCGGCGGTCACGTGTACTCCCCGGCCCTCACCGACTTCACCGTGATGGTCGACCAGACCTCGCAGATGTTCATCACCGGCCCGGCGGTCATCAAGACCGTCACCGGCGAGGACGTCTCGCTGGAGGACCTGGGCGGTGCGCGCACCCACAACACGAAGTCCGGCAACGCCCACTACCTCGCCGCCGACGAGGCGGACGCACTCGAGTACGTCCGCGAACTGGTCTCCTACCTGCCGCAGAACAACCTCGAGGACCCGCCGTACTACGACGAGGTCGCCGAGCTCGGCATCACCGACGCCGACCTCGCGCTCGACACGCTGATCCCGGACTCCCCCAACCAGCCGTACGACATCCGCCGGGTGATCGAGGCCGTCCTGGACGATGAGGAGTTCCTCGAGGTCCAGGAGCTGTTCGCGCAGAACATCGTCGTCGGCTTCGGCCGGGTCGAGGGCCGTACGGTCGGCGTCGTGGCGAACCAGCCGATGCAGTTCGCCGGCTGCCTCGACATCGACGCCGCCGAGAAGGCCGCCCGGTTCGTCCGGACCTGCGACTGCTTCAACATTCCGATCGTCACCTTCGAGGACACCCCGGGCTTCCTGCCGGGCACCGACCAGGAGTGGAACGGCATCATCCGCCGTGGCGCGAAGCTGATCTTCGCGTACGCCGAGGCGACCGTCCCGCTGATCACGATCATCACCCGCAAGGCGTACGGCGGCGCGTACGACGTGATGGGGTCCAAGCACCTGGGCGCCGACGTCAACCTCGCCTGGCCGACCGCCCAGATCGCCGTGATGGGTGCCGAGGGCGCGGTCAACATCCTCCACCGCAAGGCGCTGGCCAACGACTCCGACCCGGAGACGCTGCGCAAGACGCTGATCGACGAGTACAACGACACGCTGGCCAACCCGTACGTCGCCGCCGAGCGTGGCTACGTCGACCAGGTCATCCAGCCGCACGAGACCCGTCAGGAGATCGTCCGCGTGCTGCGGCTGCTGCGCACCAAGCGCGAGAGCCTGCCGCCGAAGAAGCACGGGAACATCCCGCTGTGAGCGCCGACCTCGAGGAGAAGAAGGTCCCGACGGTGTTCCGCGTCGAGTGCGGGAACCCTTCGGAGGAGGAACTGGCCGCGATCACCGTGGTGTTCGCGGCCCTGGCCGGGCCCGACGCCACGCCGGGCACCGGCACCCAGCCCCGTCAGTCCCGGTACAACTCGTACTGGCGGGCCATCCGCCGGACCTTCGCGACCGGCCGGGAGACCTGGAACTCCGGCATCCGCCAGTTCTAGTCGGACGGCGTGTGGCAGCCGGCAGCTAGTCTGTCCGGCGTGACCCCACGAGCCATCGATCGAGCCGGGGAGACCACCCCGACACCGGGCCATCGCCTCACTACTGGGCCTCGCCCCACTGGGCACCGCCCCACTGGGCACCGCCTCACCACGAGGCACCGCCTGGTGCTGGGGTCGGCCTCCCCGGCTCGGCTGTCCACCCTGCGGGCCGCCGGACTGGATCCCGAGGTGATCGTCTCCGGGGTCGCCGAGGACGGCATCGCGGCGGACTCCCCCGCCGCGCTCGCGGCGACCCTCGCCGAGCTGAAGGCCGGGGCGGTGGCCGCCCGGCTGCTGGCCGATCCGCACCCGGCCGCCGGCGTCACGATCGTGATCGGCTGCGACTCGGTCCTCGAGCTGGACGGCGTCGCGTACGGCCGACCGGCCTCGGCCGAGGCGGCCCGCGCCGGCTGGCGGCGGATGCGCGGCGCCACCGGTGTGCTGCACACCGGCCACCGGGTGATCGTGCTGCCCGACGGCGCTCCGGGGTCCGGCACCGGCATCCCCGAGGTCCGTGCCGTCACCGGGACCGGCAGCACCGTGGTCCGCTTCGCGCGGCCGACCGACGAGGAGATCGACGCGTACGTGGCGACCGGGGAACCACTGCGGGTGGCCGGCGGTTTCACCCTCGACGGGCTCGGCGGCGCCTTCGTCGATCGGGTGGAGGGTGACCCGCACAACGTCGTCGGCATCAGCCTGCCGCTGCTCCGCACCCTGCTGGCCGGGCTCGGGATCAAGTGGATCGACCTGTGGCAGTAGGCTGGCGCCATCATGACTTCGACCCCCGAATCCGGAATCGCCCAGCAGCCCTCGGGCGACGTACGGCCCCGGCCCTTCCTCCCCGCCTGGCTGCGGGCGATGCGCCCCAAGCAGTGGATCAAGAACGTCCTCGTGCTGACCGCGCCGCTGGCCGCCGGACGGATCGGCGAGGTCCACGTGCTGGTGTCCACGGTGCTGGCGATGGTGGCTTTCATCCTGGTGTCGGCGGCGATCTACCTGCTCAACGACATCCACGACATCGATGCCGACCGTCAGCACCCGAAGAAGCGGTTCCGGCCCATCCCGGCCGGCGAACTGCCGATCGGGTTCGCCTGGGTGCTCGCCGCCGTGACCGGCGTCGGCGGCCTCGCGCTCGGCGCGTGGATCTCGCTCGGGCTGGGTGTCACGCTCGCGACGTACGTCGTGGTGCAGTTCCTCTACTCCTACTTCCTCAAGGACTTCCCGGTCATCGACCTCGCCGTGGTGGCCTCCGGGTTCCTGCTGCGCGCGGTCGCCGGCGGCGTGGCGAGCGACATCCCGCTCAGCCAGTGGTTCCTCCTGGTCGCCTCGTTCGGCTCGATGTTCATGGTGGCCGGCAAGCGCTACTCCGAGATGCGCCACCTGGGCCCGGAGGCCGGCACCCGCAAGTCCCTGGCGGGCTACACCGAGAGCTACCTGAAGTTCGTCTGGGAGCTCGCCGCCGTCGCCGTCGTCATGTCGTACGCGCTGTGGGCCTTCGAGCAACGCCTCGGCGGCTACTCGAAGATGCTGTGGGCGGGCATCTCGATCTTCCCCTTCTCCATGGCGATGCTGGAGTACGCCTTCCGCATCGACCGCGGTGAGGGCGGCGCCCCCGAGGACGTCGTCCTGCACGACCGGGTGCTCCTCGTGCTCGGTCTGGCCTGGCTGGTGACCATCTGCCTCGCCGTCTTCCTCTGACCCCAGGAGCCTCTTCCATGATGGATGCGACCGCGAACCCCCGCACCCTGCTGCTGCTCGGCGGGACCTCCGACATCGCCCTGGCGATCGCCCGGGCGTACGCCGCGGAGAGCCCGGCCCTCGACGTGGTGCTGGCCGCCCGGCCGACCGAGCGCCGCGCGGCGGCCGCCGCCGCCCTGCAGGCGGAGGGGGTCGGGGTCCGCGAGGTCGACTTCGACGCCCGCGCCGCCGGCACCCATGCCACGACGATCGAGCAGGCCTTCGCCGGCGGCGACGTGGACATGGCAGTGGTCGCTTTCGGGGTGCTCGGTGATGCCGAAGCGGCCTGGCAGGACCCCGAGCAGGCGCTCGAGCTCGCCGAGATCAACTACACCGCACCGGTGCACCTCGGCGTGCTGCTGGCGGGCCGGATGCGTGCCCAGGGGCACGGCCGGATCGTGCTGCTGTCCAGCGTCGCCGGCGAGCGGATCCGTCGGTCGAACTTCGTCTACGGCTCCACCAAGGCCGGCGTCGACGGTTTCTATCGGGGCCTGTCCGAGGCGCTGCGCGGCTCCGGGGTGGGTGTCCTGGTGGTCCGGCCGGGCTTCGTGAAGTCGAAGATGACCGCCGGCCTGTCGTCCGCCCCGCTGGCGGTGACGCCGGATCAGGTCGCGGCGCAGGTGGTCGAAGGCGTCCGTACGCGGCAGACGGTCATCTGGGTGCCGAAGCTGTTCCAGCTGGTGATGCTGGTGCTGCGGCACATCCCGCAGGCGATCTTCCGCAAGCTGCCGTTCTGAGCCGCCCACCGGATCGGCCCGGACGCCGGGGGCACGGGCGGCGTATTCTCCCGATGACGCGATGGCTCCACGAGCCCGGGCCGAAGAGAAGGCAGGATCAGTGCAACTAGACCTCAATGCAACGTTCGGTGATGCGATCCGTGAGTCGGCGCTCCAGCCCGAGGCCGTGCTGGAGTACGCCTCCAGCATCAACGTCCCCGCCGGCCTGCACGCCGGGACGCCCCGGGTCATCCTCGCGGCGATCCGCCGGGGCCTGTCCTCGAAGCTGCGGGTGGGGGCCGCCGTCGGCTACCGGGATTTCCTCGGTGGCGGCGACCGGTACGTCGACGTCGCGTACGAGGACCTGTATGCCGAGCTGATCTACCAGGTCGGGGCGGTCGACTCGCTGGCCTACTCCGAGCAGGCACGGATCTCCTATGTCCGGCCGTCCGGCGCGCTCGCCCGGATGGCCGGGCGCCGCAAGGACCACGCGGAGGCGATCCTGCACGCCGTCGAGGCGTACGATCCGGAGCTTCCGCTGGTGGTGCACCACCTCTCTCCGCTGCTGGAGATGGCGACCGAGGCCGGTCTGAAGGTGATCATCGAGTATTCCGCCACCTCGCTGGAGCGGATGCGCACCTCGGTCGGCCGGATCGCCGCCGACGGACATCCTGAGCACTCGGTGTCCCTCCATCTGGACCCGGTGACCTCTCCGGTGGTGGTCCGAACGTTACGTGAACTGGGTCACACTTTCGGGGCCCCACTCACGGCACGGCGCGGAATGTGATCTGACACGCACCAACCTGCGGAACGACCCTTGTCGTCGCGCCGGCCGAACGCCCTCCCGGCACTCAGCCAGGCCCTAGACTCTGGCCTGACAATGCCGTCGTGGCAACGGAGCCGTCGCGCGGTTCATCGTGGAACCCAGGAGGAATAGTGCCCATCAGCAAGGTGCTCATCGCGAACCGAGGAGAGATCGCCGTCCGCGTGATCCGCGCTGCGCGCGACGAGGGGATCGCCAGCGTCGCTGTCTACGCCGATCCCGACGCCGACGCTTTGTTCGTGAAGCTCGCCGACGAGGCGTACGCCCTGGGGGGTGCCACTCCGGCCGAGTCGTACCTCGACATGGGCAAGATCATCGAGGTGGCCCGGCGCAGTGGCGCCGATGCCGTGCACCCCGGTTACGGCTTCCTGGCCGAGAACGCCGACTTCGCCCAGGCTGTCATCGACGCCGGGCTGATCTGGATCGGCCCCTCCCCGCAGTCGATCCGCGACCTCGGCGACAAGGTCGCCGCCCGTCACATCGCTCTCCACGTCGGCGCACCGCTGGTTCCCGGTACCGCGGACCCGGTCGCGAACGCCGACGAGGTCGTCGCCTTCGCCCGCGAGCACGGTCTGCCGATCGCCATCAAGGCCGCGTTCGGTGGCGGTGGCCGTGGCCTCAAGGTCGCCCGCACCCTGGAGGAGGTGCCCGAGCTCTTCGAGTCGGCCACCCGCGAGGCCGTCACCGCCTTCGGTCGCGGCGAGTGCTTCGTCGAGCGCTACCTGGACAAGCCCCGCCACGTCGAGACCCAGTGCCTCGCCGACCAGCACGGCAACGTCGTCGTGGTCTCCACCCGTGACTGCTCGCTGCAGCGCCGCCACCAGAAGCTCGTCGAGGAGGCTCCGGCGCCGTTCCTCACCGAGGACCAGCAGCACCGTCTCTACGAGGCGTCCAAGGCGATCCTCCGCGAGGCCGGCTACGTCGGTGCCGGCACCTGCGAGTTCCTGGTCGGCCAGGACGGGATGATCTCCTTCCTCGAGGTGAACACCCGCCTCCAGGTGGAGCACCCGGTCTCCGAGGAGGTCTCCGGCCTCGACCTGGTCCGCGAGATGTTCCGCATCGCCAACGGCGAGGAGCTCGGCTTCGGCGATCCGGAGCTGCGCGGCCACTCCTTCGAGTTCCGCATCAACGCCGAGGATCCGGGCCGCAACTTCATGCCGGCCCCGGGCACCGTCACCGAGTTCGTCGCTCCGCAGGGCCCCGGTGTCCGTTTCGACGACGGCTACCGCAAGGGGATGACCGTCCCCGGCTCGTTCGACTCGCTGGTCGGCAAGCTCATCGTCACCGGCGCCACCCGTGACCAGGCGCTGCAGCGCGCCCGTCGCGCTCTGGACGAGCTGGTCCTCGAAGGCATGCCGACCGCCATCCCGTTCCACCGCGTCGTCATCGACGACCCGGCATTCACCGCGGCCGACGGCACGTTCGGTGTGCACACCCGCTGGATCGAGACCGAGTTCGACAACCAGATCCCGCAGTACGAGGGCGCGCCGGGCGAGGCCACCGAGGCCGAGGAGAAGCGCACCGTCGTCGTCGAGGTCAACGGCAAGCGTGTCGAGGTCAGCCTGCCTGCCGGCCTGGGCACCATGAGCGGCGGCTCGACCGCGGCCAAGAAGCCGAAGCGCCAGAAGTCGAAGTCGGCCGTCAAGGAGGCCTCGGGCAACTCGGTCACCGCGCCGATGCAGGGCACCGTGGTCAAGGTCGCCGTGACCGACGGCCAGGAGGTCAACGAGGGTGATCTGGTCGTCGTCCTCGAGGCGATGAAGATGGAGCAGCCGATCAACGCTCACCGTACGGGCATCATCTCCGCCCTGGTCGTCGAGGGCGGGCAGACCGTCCAGTCCGGCGAGGTGATGTGCGAGATCATCGACGCCGAGTGAGCTGGGCCGGCTGAGTCGGAGCACGCGAGCCCGGGTCACCGACGTCCCTGCGGGGGCGCCGGTGACCCGGGCTCGTGCTGTTGCCCCGGAGCCGCAGACCGCCGGGGCCCCGATCACTCAGTTGGTCAGGGCAGCCGTGGCGTTGCGACCGTGGTTGTGCAGCCGCCGGGCGGCCTCGGCGACCGAGCCCGACAGCGACGGGTAGACGGTGAACGCGTGCGCGAAGTCGTCGACGGTGATCCGCTGCGCCACCGCGAGCGACACGGCATGGATCAGCTCCGACGCGGTCGGGGCGACGATCACGCCACCGACGACGATGCCGGTGACCGGCAGGCAGAACAGCTTCACGAAACCGTCGGTGAAGCCCTGCATCTTGGCCCGGGCGTTGGACGCCAATGGCATCATCACGACGTCGGCGTGCGAACGGCCCTCGTCGATGTCCTTCTGGGTGACGCCGACGGTGGCGATCTCCGGTGCGGTGAAGATGTTGGAGGCGATCGTCTCCTGGCGCAGCTGCGGCACGGCGTCGCCGAGCGCATGCCACATCGCGATCCGCCCCTGCATGGCGGCGACCGAGGCGAGGGCGAAGACGCCGGTGCAGTCGCCGGCCGAGTAGACGCCCCGCGCGGAAGTGCGCGACACCTTGTCCACGGTGACGTAGCCACGTCGGTCGAGCGCGACGCCGGCCTCCTCCAGGCCCATCCCGGCGGTGTTCGGGATGGAGCCGACCGCCATCAGGACGTGCGATCCGCACACCTCGCGGCCGTCCTCGAGGCCGACGACCACCCCGTCACCCTCGCGCCGGGCGGACACCGCGCGGGCACGGCTGATGATGGTGATGCCGCGTCGCTCGAAAACGTCCTGCAGCACCCGGGCGGCGTCGGGGTCCTCGCCGGGCAGCACCATGTCGCGCGAGGAGACCAGGGTGACCCGGATGCCGAGGGCGTCGTACGCGTTGGCGAACTCGGCACCGGTGACGCCGGATCCGACGACGATCAGGTGCTCGGGCAGCTCGGTCAGGTTGTAGACCTGGGTCCAGTCCAGGATCCGCTCGCCGTCGGGCACCGCGTCGGGCAGCACCCGCGGGTGCGCGCCGGTCGAGACGAGGATGACGTCGGCGTCGAGGCGCTCCTCACCGAGGTCGGTCGTCGCCACCACCGTGTGGGTGCCGTCCAGCCGGCCGCGTCCGCGGACGATCCGTACGCCCTCCTTGACCAGGCGGGTGGCGATGTCGGCGGACTGCGCCTCGGCCAACTGGAGGACTCGAGTGTTGACCGCCCCCAGGTCGGTGAGCACGGTGTTGGTGAGGTCGTCGTCCCCGCCGGCGGCGTACAGCCCCTGGCCGGTGGCCTGCTCCATCGTCGACATGACGGTCGACGTCGCGATCAGGGTCTTCGAGGGCACGCAGTCGGTCAGCACGGCGGATCCGCCGATGCCGTCACTGTCGACGAGCGTCACCTCCCCGCCGAGCTGGGCACCCACGAGGGCCGCTTCGTATCCACCTGGTCCACCACCGATGATCACAACCTTCGTCACATCGGGCATTCTTTCATGCGGGCCGGTCCGACGCCCCTTCAGAACGGTCCTGTGCCGTGACGCGGATCGTACGCCGCCCGGCGGACCCGCACGGCCGGTCTCCCCCGCGCCGGCACGTCCACGTGACAGACTCACGCCATGAGCGAGACCCAGCGGTTCCCGGGCACGCACTCCCCCGCCTCGACACCCCCCGGTGCCGCAGCGGTCGACCCTGCGACGCTCGACACCGGCACCCCCGAGCCGCATCCAACCGCCACGCCTGGCGGGCCCGCCGGCACCCCCGACGACCTCGCCGCCGCGGCCGCGACGACACTGCGGCAGGCCCTCGGGATCGACCGCGCCGACCTGGCCGTCGTCCTCGGTTCAGGCTGGGCGGAGGCCCGCGACGCGCTGGGCACGACGCTGGCCACCGTGCGGCTGGCAGAGCTTCCGGGCTTCCGCACACCGATCGTCGCCGGACACGGTGGTGAGTTGATGGCGGTCCGCACGTCGACCGGCGCGATCGCACTGCTCTTCACCGGGCGTACGCACCTCTACGAGGGACGCGGCGTCGACGCCGTCGTGCACGGCGTCCGCACGGCAGCAGCGGCCGGCGCCCGGGTGCTGGTGCTCACCAACGGCTGCGGCTCCACCCGACCGGAGTGGGGACCGGGCACCCCGGTGATGCTGCGCGACCACATCAACCTCACCGGCGCCACGCCGCTGCACGGACCGACCTTCGTGAGCATGTCCGACGCCTACTCCCCCCGACTGCGGGCCGTCCTGCACGCGCTCCGCCCCGGGATGCCGGAAGGGGTGTACGCGCAGTTCCACGGCCCGCAGTACGAGACCCCCGCCGAGGTCGAGTTCGCCCGACGGATCGGCGGCGACCTGGTGGGGATGTCCACCGCACTGGAGACCATCGCGGCCCGGGAGAAGGGCCTGGAGGTGCTCGGCCTGTCCCTGGTCACCAACCTCGCCGCCGGCGTGTCCGAGCAGCCCCTCGACCACGCCGAGGTGCTCGCCGCCGGGGCTGCGGCCGGGCCCCGGCTCCGGGCACTGCTCGCCGACCTGATGGCGGTCCTGTGACTCCGCCCGACATCACCGCACTGCCCGACATCACCGCACTGCTCGCCCGGGCCGCGGCCTGGCGGGCCGAGGACCCCGATCCGTCGACGGTCGCCACGCTCGACGCGCTGGTCACCGCCGCTCGTGCGGGCGACGCCACGGCGCTCGACGCGCTCCGGTCGGCCTTCGCCGGTCCGTTGACGTTCGGCACCGCCGGACTGCGCGGACCGCTCGGCCCCGGCCCCGCGCGGATGAACCGCGTGGTGGTGGCCCGCGCCGCCGCCGGCCTGGCCCGCCACCTCCTCGCCTCCGGTCACCGTGGCGGCCGGGTGCTGATCGGTCACGACGCCCGGCACCACTCCGACGTCTTCGCCCGCGACACCGCCGCGATCCTCGCCGGCCACGGTCTCGACGCCGTCCTGATCGACGGCCCGATCCCCACCCCGGTCGTCGCGTACGGCATCCGCGACCTCGGCTGCGTCGCCGCGGTCGTCGTCACCGCCTCCCACAACCCGGCGGCCGACAACGGCTACAAGGTCTACCTCGGCGACGGCTCCCAGATCGTCCCACCGACCGACGCCGAGATCGCCGCGCTGATCGACGCCGCGAGCCACGAGCCGCTCCGTACGCTCCCCCGGGCCGCTTTCCGCAGCGCGGCACCGGACCTGGTCGACCGGTACGTCGCCCGGGCCGCCTCGCTGCTCAGTGCTCCACGGGCCGATGCGCTGTCGGCAACCGCCACCCGGCCACTGCGGTGGGTCTACACCCCGATGCACGGGGTCGGGCTGGCCACCGTACGTCGCGTTCTCGAGGCGGCAGGCCTGCCGATGCCCGCGGTGGTCGCCGCCCAGGCCGAGCCCGACCCCGACTTCCCCACCCTCCCCTTCCCCAACCCGGAGGAGCCGGGCGCGCTCGACCTGGCCCTGGACCTGGCCGCACGGACCGACGCCGATCTGGTCCTCGCCACCGACCCGGACGCCGACCGGTGCGCCGTCGCGCTACCCGGGCCCGACGGCTGGCGGATGCTGCGCGGCGACGAGCTCGGCGTCCTCCTCGCGGCCGACCTGCTGCGCAGCCACCCCGGCGGGGTGTACGCGAGCTCGGTGGTCTCCTCCACCCTGCTGGCGCGGATGTGCGCGACGGTCGGGGCGCGGCACGTCACCACCCTGACCGGCTTCAAGTGGATCGGCCGCGTCCCCGACCTCACCTTCGGCTACGAGGAGGCGATCGGCTACTGCACCGATCCGGTGGCGGTGGCCGACAAGGACGGCATCACCACCCTGGTCCGGGTGCTCGACCTCGCCGGCCGGTGCGCCGACGAGGGTCGTACGCTCGCCGACGTCCTCGACGCGGTGATGCACGCTCACGGTCTGCACGCCACCGGCCAACTGGCCTTCCGCGCCGACGATGCCGAGACCATCCTGACCGCGATGCGGCGGCTGCGGACGGCGATCCCGACCGCGCTGGCCGGCGAGCCGGTGCGGGTGACCGACCTGCAGGAAGGCACCGCGGAGCTCCCGCCGACCGACGCGGTGGTCCTGGAGGGACGTACGGTCCGCGCGGTGGTGCGGCCGTCGGGCACCGAGCCGAAGCTGAAGTGCTATCTGGAGGTGCGGATGACCCCGGCGGAGTCGATCGACCTGGCCGCGGCCCGCACCCGCGCGACCGACCGGCTCGAGGCACTGGGACGTGAGGTCACGGCAGCCTTGGGGTTACCACCCGACCTTGGGGTTGACCACCCAACCAGCCTGACGGGCACCGGACCGATCGTCCACCGAGGATGAGCATGCACGACGCCGCTGAGAGCGCAGGCACGCCATCACGGTGAGCCGAATCTGGCGGCTCAGGTCGGCCCCCAAGAGCAGCGCCGGTCGGATCGGCGCAACGGCGCCACAAGGGGCACGGCGGCCGACCCGGCTGCTTCCCGAGCCGCCAGATTCGGCTCACTCCGTGCAGGACAGGACGAACGAAGGCCCCGCCGGATGGCGGGACCTTCGTCGGGTGTGCACCGCGATGTGTTCACCGCGCCGCACGGGGTGATCAGTACATCGCAGGATCAGTGGACAACGGGATCAGTGCACGGGGTGACCAGTGACCAGTGACCAGTGATCACTGATCACTGATCAGTGGACGATGGCCTCACCCGCACCGAGACCGGTCATCGAGCGGACCTCCATCTCGGCCTGCAGCGCCTTGTCCGCGGTGTTCTTCGCGGTGATCGTGCCGAGCCAGCCCATCAGGAAGGCCAACGGCAGCGCGACGATCGTCGGGTTGGTCAGCGGGAACCAGGCGAAGTCGGCGTGCGGGAAGAACGCCGACTTGTCCCCGGAGATGGCCGGCGAGAAGGCGATCAACACCACCGACGTGATCAGGCCGGTGTAGATCGACCAGACCGAGCCGCGAGTGTTGAACCGACGCCAGTAGAGCGTGAACAGGATCGCCGGCAGGTTCGCGGCGGCCGCCACGCCGAAGGCGAGCGAGATCAGGAACGCGATGTTCTGGCCGTTGGCGAAGATCCCACCGATCACCGCGAGGATGCCGATGACCACCGAGGTGATCCGCGCGACCCGCACCTCGGCCGCGGCGTCGACGACGCCACCCTTCATCACGTTGTTGTAGATGTCGTGGGCGAAGGACGCCGAGGCGGTGATGGTCAGGCCGGCGACCACCGCGAGGATCGTCGCGAAGGCGACGCCGGAGATGATGCCCATCATGATCTCGCCACCGAGCATCAGGGCGAGCAGGGGCGCTGCGGCGTTCGCCTTGCCCGGCGCCCCGCTGATGAGCGTGTTGCCCATGTCGCCACCGTTCTGGCCGACGAGCCAGATGGCGCCGTAGCCGAGGATGAAGGTGACGAGGAAGAACAGGCCGACCAGGTTGATCGCCCAGACCGCGGAGCGGCGGGCCTCCTTGGCGGTGGGCACGGTGTAGAAGCGCATCAGCACGTGCGGCAGGCCCGACGGGCCGGTGACCAACGCGATGGCCAGCGAGACGAACGACAGCTTGGTGGCCCAGTCCTTGCCGTACTGCAGGCCGGGCTTGAGGATCGCCTCGCCGCCGGTGTGGTGGGCGATGGCGTCGCGCAGCAGCGACGACACGTTGAAGTTGGCGTAGACGAGGACCCAGATCGCCATGATCGTCGCGCCGGAGACCAGCAGGACGGCCTTGATCATCTGCACCCAGGTGGTGCCCTTCATGCCGCCGATCAGGACGTACGCGATCATGATGGCGCCGACGACGCCGATCACCAGGTTCTGGCCGACGGTGCCCTTGATGCCGAGCAGCAGGGCGACGAGACCGCCCGCGCCGGCCATCTGGGCCAGCAGGTAGACGAACGAGATCACCAGGGTGGAGATCGCGGCGGCCGTACGGACCGGCTTGGACTCCATCCGGAACGACAGCACATCGGCCATCGTGTAACGGCCGGTGTTGCGCAGCGGCTCGGCGACCAGGGTCAGCGCGATGATCCACGCGACGAAGAAGCCGACAGAGTAGAGGAAGCCGTCGAAGCCGTTGATGGCGATGGCTCCGGTGACGCCGAGGAAGGCAGCCGCCGACAGGTAGTCACCGGTGATGGCGAGGCCGTTCTGACGGCCGGAGAACGCGGCGCCACCGGTGTAGAAGTTGGCGGCGGCCTTCTTGTCCGCGTTGCGGCTGACGGTGATCACCACGGCCATGGTGAAGATCACGAACACCACGAAGATGGAGATGTTGATCAGCGGGTTGCCGTACGACACCGCGAGCGGGGTCAGCATCGAGGGGGCGGGCATCACAGGGCACCCTTCTGCTCCAGGCGCTCACGCAGCGCGGCGGACCGGGGGTCGAGGTTGCGGTTGGCGTGGCGGACGTAGGCCCACGTCACGAACCAGGTGCTGGCGAAGGCCAACAGCCCCAGCGGCACGCCCCAGGGGATGTAGCTGCCGCCGATCCGGGCGCCCATGAAGCCGGGCGCGTAGGTCGACAGCAGGACGAAGACGAAGTAGTAGCCCACGAAGACGATCACCATCGGGAAGGCGAACCGTACGTGCGAGCTGCGGAGTTCCCGGTATTCCGCAGAGTTCTGGACAGCGACGAAATCGATGTCCTCGGGATCGTGAAGCCCTGCGCGGTCCTTGTCCCAGATCTCCGGGAGGGGTGCATGGTGCTTCGGAAGATTGGCCTCCGCTTCCGGCACCTCGCCGGACAGCGGAGACTGGGTGTGCGGCGTCATTGTCGCTCCTCATAATCAGCGGGTTCTCAGGACCCGTTGGTCGTGCAACGAGGTTCGCTGTAACCCCCGTCACGGGTCAACTTTCAGAACACACCAAGGTTTGTGATTTCAGTCACACATCGAGGGCGTGGGTGCCCTGTGATACTGTGCGCCCGTTCCATACCACGGGAGTCCGCACCAGACGGCGGGCTGAGAGGGTCGAGTGCCTCACGGGTCATGCCGCGGCGGCTGGTCGACCGACCGGACGAACCTGACCGGGTCATGCCGGCGTAGGGAGATGACTTCCATGTCCGTTGAATCACCGCAATTGCCGACCGCCGAGCCCGGTGGCGGAGCCGTCGAGGCGCCGCTGGTGCTCAGCACCGAACCGCCCCGTACGCTCGGCGCCTGGGCACAGACCGCCCTGTGGGCCAACCTCGGGATCTCGCTCTTCGGCCCACTCACCGGCGCCCTGATCGGGCTGTCGGTGGGCTCGGTCGGCCTGGGCATCCTCGCCACCGTCGTCGGCTGCGCGATCGGCGCGGTCATCCTCGGCGGGGCGGCCACCTTCGGCGCGGTCACCGGTGCCCCCTCGATGGTGGCACTGCGTGGCCTGCTCGGCCGCCGGGGCTCGACGGTGCCGACCGTGCTCAACATCCTGCAGAACATCGGCTGGGGCACGATGGAGCTCATCGTGATCTCCACGACCGCGGCGACCATCCTCGGCGCTGCCTGGCGGTGGCCGTTCGTGCTGGTCGCCGGGGCGATCACCACGGTGATGGCCGTACGCCCCCTCGGGTCGGTCAGGATGCTGCGCACCATCATGGTGTGGCTGGTGATCGCCTGCTCGGTGTACCTGTTCGTGATGGTGCTGCGCGAGCCGACGCACCCGATCGACCAGTCGAACGTGATCGGCTTCTGGCCGGCGGTCGACCTGGCCGTGGCCGGGGTGGTCTCGTTCGCCCCGCTCGCCGCCGACTACTCGCGCCACTCCCGCTCCACCCGAGCGGCGTTCACCGGAGCAGCCGTCGGCTACGGCCTCGCCGCCATCGCCTTCTACGCGCTCGGCGTGCTGGCCGTCGCCCACCTCACCGGTGACCTGTCCGACGCGAAGCTGATCGGCGCCCTCGTCGGGTTGCCGGCCGGCGGCCTCGCACTGTTCATCCTGATGGTCGACGAGGTGGACGAGGCGTTCGCGAACATCTACTCGACCACCATGTCGGTGCACAACTTGGCGCCGAATGTCGATCGCCGGGTGCTCTCGGTCGTGATCGGCGTGATCTGCACACTGCTGGCCGGACTGATGGACTTCTCCCGCTACCAGAGCTTCCTCTACCTGATCGGGTCGGTGTTCGTGCCGCTGTTCACCGTCGCGGTGGTCGACTTCGCCCTGCTCCGGCGCGGCCACTGGGACGTGACGGACCGGGCCCCGTTCCGGTGGGGCCCGGTGGTGGCCTGGCTGGCCGGGTTCCTCGCCTACCAGCTGATCTACCCCGGCGACGTACCGGGCTGGTCGGACCTGTGGGCCGGTCTGGCCGCGGCGATCCACGTCACCGCGCCGGTCTGGCTCGGCTCCTCCGTGGGTGCCATCGTGGTGTCCGGGGTGGTGATGGCGTTGATCGGGCTGGTCGGGCGCGCGCGGAGCCGTACGGTCGACGCCAGCTGACCGCGACCGACCGGCGCGCCGGCGGAGATCCTCGATATCGGATCCGGCGCGCCGGCCCCGTGGTGCTCCGCCCGCCGAACGACCCTCAGGGCAGCCCGCCGAGGATCGCCACCCGGGAGCGCTCGCGGACGTCCCGTAGGAATCCGGAGTCCTCCGCCCACTCCTGCGGGCTGAGGATCATGGCATTGACCCGGCGACCGACCCGCACCTCGACCTGTTCACAGACATCGTCGACCGCGACCGGATCGGGAGCGCCGATCACCATCATCTCGATGTCCTCGGGTGCCGGGCCGATCTCGCCCCGTGCCCGGGCGGCGAACGGTCCGTACAGGAAAGCACGATCGATCCGCGGGATCGTGGCGAGGGCATCCGCCAGCAGGACGACCGGGCCGGTGCCGATCAACAGGATCTCTCGAAGAGGGGGGACGAGTGGGCTGTGCGGGTTCGCCCGGACCAGCCGGGTCCGTCCGATCCGGCGTGCCGCCAGCACGCCGGCATCCAGCAGCCGTTCGGCCTCCCGATGCGCCGTCGGGTAGGCCAGTTGCGTACGCTCCGCAAGGTCGGTGAGGCTCAACTCGTCCTGACTGAGCAACAGCGCGGCCAGCAGGCGCGCCTGTCCCTCCGACCGGAAGATCGGAGCGGCCGGCGGCAGTGCTGTCCTCATCCTGCGGACGCTATTGTCCGCCGACGGCACGGTCAACGGATTCGTGCGCTCCTGGCACACGAACCGCTCGCCCGCCCATCAGGGTCCGGCGAGCCGCCGCTGGTAGGCCCCGAACAGCACCTCGGGCGCACCGCTGCCCGGTGGCCGGTCGCCGGCCTCCCTCCGGGCTGAGGCCCACCGGTCAGGACTCAGACGGTGGCCTCGATCGGCGCCCACGCCGGCCCGTTCTCGGCCAGCGCGTCGTCGAGCTTGGCGAACAGCGGCTCCGGCTTGGCCAGCGGTGTGCCGGCGACGATCGGCTGCGACGCCCAGACGGCCGCCGCCGAGGCGTAGTCGCCCATCAGCACCGGATAGTCGGGGCCACCGTCCTCGGAGACCGTACGGACCTCGGGCAGCGCCGCCCAGACACCCTCGCCGCCGAGCATCGTGTAGATCTTCTGCGCCGCGTGCGGCAGGAACGGGGTGAACATCACGTTGCAGTCGGCCACCACCTGCAGCACCGTCCACAGCACGGTGTCACGGCGGGCCGGATCGTCCTTCAGCTTCCACGGCTCGGTCTCGGAGAGGTACTGGTTCGCCAGGCCGACGATCCGCATCACCTCGGTGATGCCGTGCTTGAAGTGGCTGTGCGACAGTGCCTCGCCCACGACGTCGAACGCTGCCCGCGAGGCGTCGAGGAGCGTACGGTCCACGTCCTGCAGCTCACCGGGCTGCGGGATCGCGCCGACGTTCTTCCATGCCATCGAGACGGCCCGGTTGACCAGGTTGCCCCACTGGGCGGCCAGCTCGGTGTTGTTGCGGCGGACGAACTCCTCCCAGGTGAAGTCGGTGTCCTGGTTCTCCGGGCCGGCGACCGCGATGAAGTAGCGCAGGGCGTCCGGGCCGAACTCGCGCAGGAAGTCACCGACGTAGATCACATGGCCCCGCGACGAGGAGAACTTCGAGCCGCTCATCGTCAGGTACTCCGAGGAGACGACCTCGGTGGGCAGGTCCAGCACGCCGAACGTGCCCGGCTCGCCACCGCGATCCCCCTGGCCGTTGTGGCCGAGCAGGATGCCGGGCCAGATGACGGAGTGGAAGACGATGTTGTCCTTGCCCATGAAGTACGACGCGACGGTCTCCGGGTCCTGCCACCACGCCTTCCAGGCGTCCGGGTCGCCGGTCCGGGCGGCCCACTCGATGCTCGCCGACAGGTAGCCGATCACGGCGTCGAACCAGACGTAGAGCCGCTTCATCGGCTCGTCGCGCCAACCGTCCAGCGGCACCGGGACGCCCCAGTCGAGGTCGCGGGTGATGGCCCGCGGGCGGAGGTCGTCGATCAGGTGCTGGGAGAACTTGATGACGTTGGGCCGCCAGTCCTCGCGGGTCTTCAGCCACTCGGTCAGCGACTCGGCCAGCGCCGGCAGGTCGAGGAAGAAGTGCTCGGTCTCGACGAACTGCGGTGTCTCGCCGTTGATCCGGGAGCGCGGGTTCTTCAGGTCGATCGGGTCGAGCTGGTTGCCGCAGTTGTCGCACTGGTCGCCGCGGGCACTCTCGTAGCCGCAGATCGGACAGGTGCCCTCGATGTAGCGGTCGGGCAGCGTACGCCCGGTCGACGGGCTGATCGCACCGCGGGTGGGGCGGGCGACCACGTACCCGTTGCGGTGCAGGGACAGGAAGATCTCCTGGGTGACCCGGTAGTGGTTCTTCGTCGTGGTCCGGGTGAACAGGTCGTACGACAGGCCGAGCCCCTGCAGGTCCTCGACGATGATCCTGTTGTACTTGTCGGCGAGCTCGCGGACCGGGACGCCCTCGTTCTCGGCCTGCACGGAGATCGGGGTGCCGTGTTCGTCGGTGCCCGACACCATCAGCACCTGGTGGCCGCTCATCCGCATGTACCGCGCGTAGACATCGGAGGGTACGCCGAAGCCGGACACATGGCCGATGTGGCGAGGTCCGTTCGCGTACGGCCAGGCAACAGCGGTCAGCACACGGGATGAAGTCATGGGCCACAGGATATCGCCCGTCGCTGCGGTCCCGACGCCGGCGATACCCTCCGGAAGCCGCACCGGATCGTACGCCGGATGTGGTCCGCCGATCCCCCGGACCGACCTCTCGTCGGCGGCCCCCACGCGCGGACCGGAGCCGTACGTCCGGCGCGACGTACGGTGCGAATCGCGTGCCGTCCGGCCGACCGGCGGACGCATGGATCGGGTCGGGCATCGTGCGGGCTGACATACTCGGGCCATGGAGAGCTTCGTCGTGCACATCGACCGCAAACGGTGGGCGGACATGCGGCGCAACGGCAGGATCGGACTGATCGGTTCGATCCTGATCGGCATCGGCGGCGGGGCGTGGCTCATCGTGGCGGCGTTCGTCGGCGCGCGGCAGACCAGCCTGGTGCCCGGCATCCTGCTGGTCCTGCTGGGCATCGGCGCCGGCTGGTCGTTCCGGCAGCGGCAGCGCCACCCGATCAGCGACAGCGGCTCGCCGGAGCTGCTCACCCTCGACCGCGAGGGACTGCGGCTCGATCCGGGCGAGGGAGCCGATCTCGTCACGCGGGCCTGGGGCGCGTTCAGCGTGAGCTGGCTGCACCGTTCCGGGAGCTACCTCGAGGTGGTCCCCGAGGGACTCCCGGCCGGACGGTGGCCGGTGATCGTGATCGACGTGACCCGGCAGGCCCTGGCGGCCGCGATCACCGAGCTGTCCGGCGGGACGGCCTCACTCGGTGACGGTTCGCGGCCGCCGCGGCCGCGTCGCACCGACCGCTGACGCCTCGCACCGGCGGGCCCGACCGCTGACGCCTCCCGCCGGCGGGCCCGACCGCTGACGCCTCCCGCCGGCGGGCCCGACCGCCGCGTCCGGGCGGTGCACGGCACCGGGCCCGCCGTGGTGCACGGCACCGAGCCCGCAGCAGTGGGCAACACCGGCCGCGGTCGCAGACCCGTCAGCGCGTAGCCGGCTGCGCCAACCGGGTCGACTGCTCCAGCACCGCCTCGGGCAGGTGCGGCATCGTCGGCAGGGCGAGCGGCTCCTCGGCCTTGGTCACCAGCTCGACGACCGTCCCGGCCAGCTTGTCGGAGGACTGGCTGATCGAGTGCTGCGCCGCGATCAGCGCGTTGACCACGTCCTGGCGTGCCTGGTGACCGTACGTCACCGCATCGATCATCGACTCGGCCTGCTGGTCGAGGGAGGTCGCCACCTCGAGGATCGTCTCGGGGCGCAGTGTCGGGGTCTGGATGGTCCGGGCGACCTCCCCCACCGTACGACCGGACGCCTGGGCGTACGCCTGCAGGACGTCGTTCGCGCCGTCGGCGACCACCTGCTGCATCTCGGCGGCCTGCTGGGCCTGCAGCAGCAGGCCCCACTGGGCGATGGTGAGCTTCATCGTCGGGATGGTCAGGTTCACCAGCAGGGCGAGGCGCTGCCCCAGCCCGTAGTGCAGCGAGCGGGTGTTGCGCACCTGGGGGGAGGTCGACCAGGCGACGAAGAGGCGCTGCTGGAACTCGTTGATCCGCACCTCCATCGCCTGGATGAACTCGGCGATCCGGTTGCGCAGCTCCTCCTTGTCGCGCTTGTCGGGATCAGCCGGGTCGACGACGATGCCCTGCAGGGTGCGGGACGCCTCGTCGCGGACCGTCTCCATCACCGCGATGGCACCGACGAGCTGGCTGATCGACTGCTCGTTGGCCCGGTAGAGCTCATCGCAGAGCACCACGTTGCGCTTCAGCTCGCGCTGCTTGTCGACGAGCTGGCCGGCGATCCGGTCCAACTGCTGCTCGACCGTACGCGATTCCTCGAAGAGCATCTCGACGAAATCGCGGCCCCGGCGGAAGACGCCCCGGACCGAGTCCATGAAGCGGTCGAACGCTTCGCGGACGTCGGGGGCGTTGGGGTCGTAGCGCTTCCGGAACGACCGCATCGAGTCGTTGATCTGCTTCATCATCGCGGTCAGTTCGGGGATCTCGACCGGGCCGAGCTCGCGGAAGATCCGGTTGACCTGCATGTTCACCGCGTCGATGGCCTGGTTACCGAACTCCGCCATCACCTCGGTGTTGTTGAGCATCTTCGGGAACAGCTGCGCGCCCGCCGTACGGGCCTGTTCCTGCTGGCCTGCCGACAGCATCGCCAGGCAACTGAACTGGCCCGGAGCCTGACCGGGCAGGGCGACGTCGGCGGCGGACTCGCCACCGATCCGCACCTCCCCCGCACCGGACTTCTGGTCGTGCAGCAACTGGTCGGCGACGGTGGCGAGGGCGGAGTCGGCGGCGCCGGCGGCCGGCGGCGCACCACCGGTGAGGGCGCCGAAGTCGATGGACATCTCGGACATGGGCTGCTCCTGTCGGAAGGGCGGTGGTAGGGACGGCGTGTCAGCCGCAGGTCGTACGGTCCTGCAGGCAGCCCAGTAGGGCCAGGGTCACCTCGGAGTTCGGCGCCGGGATCGTACGGAACTGCGGTGCGAGCGGGATCTGGGAGAAGTCAGCGACGTTGTTCAGCCCGGCGTTGGTGGCCGACCGGAAGCCGTAGCGCTTCCAAGCCAGGGTCTGCAGGTCCTCGTCCTGGAGAGCGTCGATCAACCGTCCGGCGTCGGCGTTCAGCGCCAGCACCGGATGGTCGGAGTAGATCGTCGGCTCCGGGTAGAGGATCCGCACCTCCTTCAGCACCGCGTCGGAGCGGGGCCCGGAGGTCACCTGCTGGATGATCTGGTTCTCGTAGCCGGCGTAGAGCGGCGCCTGGTACTCGCCGCCCTGGGTGAGCCACTGGCGGAAGCCGTTGTCGGAGGACGTCGCCTGGAGGCCCTGGGCGTCGTAGATCGTGCGCATCGTCGGCAGCGCCCGGCGTGCCTCCTCCGGGGTGGGCGGCCGCGAGGCGTCGGGCGTCGCGACCATGGTCAGCTCCAGCTGGGCGAGGGTGAAGCCCGAGTTGGACTTCACCGGGTCGGTGGAGGAGATGTTGATCGGGCCCTTCAGGTTGCCGGCCTGCAGGGCCTGCCAGGTCCCGCCCTTCAGCGCCTGGTCCAGCAGCAGCGCGCGGGCATCGACGATGTAGTGGGTGCCGTTGCGCTGCTCGACCAGCCCGGCCTTGACCAGGGCATCGGTGCCCTGGGGCCCGGCGTAGACCACCTCCGGCGACTGCAGCGCCGTCTCCGCGCGGTACTGGGCGAACGCGCCCGGATGCTTGGCCTCGAACACGTGTTGGGCCGACGCGCTGGACGGCCACAGACAGTCCCAGCCGCGCTGCGTGATCTCGTCGGTCGACATCAGCACCTGGTCGTACGAGCCCATCGACTGCCAGGTGACGGTAAGTCCATAGCGGTCCTTGAGGATACGTACGACGTCCGGGTCGTGCATGAAATCGGACTTCTCCGAACCGCCGACGCAGCTGATGGTCACCGGCGCGACCCGATTCTGTTGGCGGATCACCAGGTATCCGCCGGCCACCAGCACCACCAGTACGAGTGCCAGGCCGATGAAGAACATGCCGCGATGGCGCATCTCAACCTCCCAGGGTCGGTAGCTCGGGGGGTGCCACGGTGTCCAGGTTGGCCTGGTACTCGGCCATCTCCCCCTGGTTGACGAGACGGATGCTGTCGAGGGCGAACTGGTCGAAGCGTTCGACCGCCGCCCGCCCGTCCGCCAGCAGCCGTGGCGCGTCGGTGTAGTAGGTGGGGTGCTGCTCGATGTCGGCGTACTTCTCGACCAGGCCGAGCAGGCTGGTGACGTGCCCGCCGAATCGGGCGGCCGAGGAGTAGAGGCTGCTCGGCTGGGTCTCGGCGATCCGGTCGAGCAACTCGGGCACCACCTCCCCGGCGCGGGCGACGGCGGCGCGGACCTGGGGGTCACGGATCCGGCGGGCCGCCCCGGCGAGCTGCTGCAGGGTCGCCTCGACCTCGCGCACCCGGGCCCGGGCGTCGCTGCTGTAGTCGTCCTGTTGCCGCTGGTGCTCGGAGCGGGCCAGCATCAGATAGATCCCGGTCGCCCCGACCGCCGCCAACAGCACCGGCGCGCCCAGCCGCAGCGCCGGTCCGGCGCCGGACAACAGGAGGAAGAACACCGCGAAGACCGCGATCGCCACCAGGATCGCCAACGGTGCGGCGAGCCGTCGGATCACTTGTACCCCGCTGCCTCGCGCAGTGCCGAGACCAGGTCGTCCGACTCCACGTACGCCCCGCCGCTGGCCTGTGCGACGGCGGTGAGCTGCTCAGGGTCGGCGTCACCGAAGGCGATCGCCACCACCGGCACGCCGGCCGCGCGGACCCGGTCCTGACCGGCCTTCGCACTGCCGGAGGACTGGCCGTCGGACATCACCACGATGAGCTTCTTGCGTCCCGGCTCGGTGTCGCGGGCCAGCGCGGCGACGGCGTCGTCGAGGCAGCGGTACATGTTGGTGCCGCCGCCCGGCTCGTAGCCGGTGACATCGGCTTCCAGCTGCCGCATCCGCGCCGGGTCGTTGCCGTCCACGGTGAACGGGCCGGCCGCTTGGTGGTCGTTGAAGACCGCCACGGTGGTGCGGTCCTCCGGGCCGGTCTGCAGCAGGTTGAGCCTGGCCTGGTCCGGGTCGAAGATCTGGTGCGCGGCCTCCTTCACCCCGTCCCAGCCGTCGCCGGACATCGAGCCGGAGCCGTCCAGGCAGTAGTACGTGGTCACCGGTCGGCGGTAGCGAGTGTGATAGCGCTCGAGCACCTGCTCGATCACCGCCGCGGACGGGTAGCTGATGCCCTGTTCGCGGATGTCGGTCTTGATCCCCCAGGCCGGGTCGAACACGGTCGTGTCGGGCTGGTCGAGGGTCAGTCCGATGGAATCGGCCGGCCGCCGCCCGAGGTGCAGCAGGTCCCGGCGGGCCTTCGGGTCGTTCAGCAGGTGGTCCTGCAGCTCGGAGAAGATCTTCTCCTTGGCCGCGTCGGCCTCGCCGGTCGGCAGGAAGCCGAACGGGGCGTCGCTGATCGCCAGCGCCCCCTCCGGGTAGACCGCGTAGAACGGCTCCTTGCCCTGCGCCACCAGCTGCTGGTTCTGCTCGATCACCAGCGCCTCGTAGGTGAACACGGCGTCGCACTGGTCGGGCGCGTCGACACACTCCTGCATCATCGTGCCGGTCGACGGTGGCGTACGGTCCATCGACTGGACGAAGGTGGTGATGCCCTGGTCGACCTGTGGGGAGTCGAGCTGGGCGGCGGTCAGCGGCTGGCCGGGCCCGTTGCCGGCGAAGTGGTTCATGAAGGCCAGCAGTGTCGTCGCGCCGGAGTTGGACTGGGTCGGGTTGGTCGACCAGATGTGGGGGTCGCCGCTCTGGATGGCGGTCAGCACATCGCCCACCGTCACCTGCGGCCTGTCGGTGAGTCCGAGCCGCTGCATCGCCGACCGGCGGCCGGCGAAGACGACCGGGGTGACGAACATCGACCGGGTGTCACGCAGCCTGCCCTGGGAATCGCCGATCTGCGCGAACACCGAGGAGGCGAACCAGTAGGCGTCGTACGTCGTCGACCCGGACTGGAGCGCCCGTGCCTGGTCCACCGAGCCGAGCAGTGTGTAGTCGCAGGTGTAGCGCTGGGCCGTGCACCACGGCACGACGATCTGGTCGAGGATGGCCTTCTGCTCCGAGCCGGCGACGATCCGCAGCGTACGGTCGGCCGGTCCGCCGCGACCTCCTGCGCCGGAGTTCCCGCCGCCTCCCCCGCCGCCACACGCCGTCAGTCCGAGGACGAGGGCGAGAGCGAGGGTGGCGCCGAGCGCACCGAGGGTCCGTCGACGTGGGGGCATGCCCCCATGCTGACCGATAAGGGGGCCCTGAGAGGGGATCCAACCCGTGAACTGATGGTGAACGCTACGTGTCGAGTCAGGCGGCCCCGCCGACCCCGGCGGCGTGCGGCCAGGTCATCGCCACATGGTCGGCGATCCGCCGGCGGGTGTCCTCGTCGACGAACGCCGCCCGGACGGCCCGGTCGACGGTGGTGCGGACGTCATCCAGGGTCCAGCCGAACGTCTCCACCAGCAGCGCGTACTCCCGGCTCAGCGTCGTACGGCTGACCAGCCGGTTGTCGCAGGAGATCGTCACCTCGAAGCCCAACCGGTGCAGCCGGTCGACCGGGTGGTCGGCCGGCCGAGCGGCGATCCCGGTCTGCAGGTTGGACGACAGGCACACCTCCAGCGGCACGTGTCGGTCACGGACCATTGCGGCGGTCTCGCCGAGCACCGGCACCGATCCGGACAGGTCGATGTCCTCGATCAGTCGCACACCGTGCCCGATCCGGTCGGCGTGGCACACGTCGACGGCCTCCCACACGGACTCGGGCCCCACCGCCTCACCGGCGTGGATCGTGTACGGGAGGCCGACCCGCTCCAGGTAGCGGAACGCGTCGAGCTGCCGGCTGGCCGGGTGACCCGCCTCGGCGCCGGCGATGTCGTACCCGGCGACCAGGTCCTCCTCGTGGCGGGCGGCGAGCTCGGCGATCTCCAGGCCGCGGTCGGCGTGACGCATGGCGGTGAGCAACTGGCGGACGATGATCGGATGACCGTCGCGGCGGGCGGCGGCCATCCCGTCCTTCAGTCCGGCGCCGACCGCCCGGACGGTCGCTGCGAGGGTCAGGCCGTGGCGCTGGTGCTGCTCCGGCGCCCAGCGGGCCTCGGCGTACACCACGCCGTCGTCCACCTGGTCGAGGACGAACTCGTACGCCACCCGGCGCAGCGCTTCCTCGGTCTGCATGGCGGCGACGGTGTGCTCGAAAGTCTCCAGGTAGCGCTCCAGCGAGCCGCTGTTGGCCGCCTCGAAGAACCACTCGGCGAGTGCCGTCGGGGTGTCGGCGGGCAGCGGATGACCGACCGCGGCGGCCAGCTCCAGCAGGGTCCGTGGCCGCAGCCCGCCGTCCAGGTGATCGTGCAGGGCGACCTTGGGCAGCGCCCTCAGGCGGGCACTGTCGAGCGGGCGGGCGGTGGTGCGGGCATCGGCGGCGTCGCCGAGATCCGTGGCGGTCACTGGAAGTCCTCGGGGTCGAAAGTGTCCGGTGCGGCGGGAGTCCCACCGTACCCGGGGTCGTCATGCCGATCGTACGGATGCCGCGCCGGGTCGTACGTCTCGTCCGGTCCCGGGCGGACCGCGGCGAACGGCCTGGGTCGCCCCGGCGGGGCGGTCGGGACGGGCGAGGCGGGCCGGATGACCGGTGCGGTCGGCCTCGGTGGGGTCGGTGGCACCGGTGCAGTCGGCGGCACCGGTGCAGTCGGCGGCACCGGTGCGGTCGGTCGGCCGACCGAGGGCATCGGCGCCGGCGATACCGACCGAGGGGTCGGCGCACCCGAACGCGTCGGCGGATCCGCCGAGCCCGCCGGAGGCACCGGCAGCGGGCCGGCGACCACCGCGGTGTCCGCGACGCGGTCCAGGTCGGCGGGGCCGAACGCCCGGGGCAGCAGCGCGTCCATCGTGATCGGTCCGTCGGTGCTCTGCACCAGCATCCCGGGGGCGGCGTGCTCGTGCAGCAGCTGTCGGCACCGGCCGCACGGCATCAGCGGCCTGCCGGTGGCGTCCACGCACACCAGCGCCACCAGGTGGCCGCCGCCGCTCAGCGCCAGGGCGGACACCAGGCCGCACTCGGCGCACAGGGTGACACCGTACGAGGCGTTCTCGACGTTGCAGCCGGCCACCACCCGGCCGTCGTCGACCAGTGCGGCGGCACCGACCGGGAACCGGGAGTAGGGGGCGTACGCCTTCTCGCAGGCCTCGCGGGCCGTGCGGCGGAGCGCCGGCCAGTCGATCTCGGTCATCAGGCGTCCTTCGGGTGGGGCGGCGTGGCGGCGAGTCGACTGAGCACCTTCACCCCGACCGGGATGCAGCCTTCGTCGACGTCGAACCGCGCCTGGTGGATGTCGGGCCAGTCGGCCTCCGCGATCCCCCGGGGGCGGACCCCCAGGCGCGCCATCGCGCCCGGCACCGCCTGCAGGATCCAGGCGAAGTCCTCACCGCCCAGCGACTGGGCCGTCCGGGCGACCGACTGCGGCCCGAGCTGACGTTCAGCGGCGTCGACCAGCCGGGCGACCCCGCGGGGATCGTTGACCGTCGGCGGGATGCCGGGGTCGATGTCGACGTCGACCTCCACCCCGAACGGCGCGACGAGCTGGGTGATCAACTCCGGCAGCAGCTCTACCGTCCGTTTCCACCCCGGCACGTCCAGCACCCGCAACGTGCCACCCAGCTCACCGGTCCGTGGGATGGCGTTCTCGACGCTGCCGGCGCTGATCCGGCCCCAGATCAGCGATGCCCCACTGCGTGGGTCGATCCGCCGCGACAGCAGGAACGGGGCCTGGGTGAGCACCGCTCCGAGGGCACCGACGATGTCGGCGGTGAGGTGTGGTCGGGAGGTGTGGCCGCCGGAGCCGCGCAGGTTGACGTTCACCTTCACCGCGGCGGAGGTGATCGCGCCGCGCTTGACGGCGATCTGGCCGACAGTGGTCCGTGGATCGCAGTGCAGGGCGTACGCCTCACGCACCCCCTGCAGGGCACCGGCACGGATCACGTCGGGGGCGCCGCTGGGAGTGGACTCCTCGGCCGGCTGGAAGATCAGCCGCACCCCGGTGCGCAGTAGTCCCCGGTGGCGCAGCTGCGCCAGCACGTGGCCGACGCCGAGGATGATCGTGGTGTGCACGTCGTGGCCACAGGCGTGGGTGACACCGGGGTTCTTGGAGGCGTACGACACGTCCTTGGCGTCCGCCAGTGGCAGGGCGTCCATGTCACCGCGCAGGGCGACCAGGCCACGGCCGGGCTCCCAGTCGTCGCCGAGGATGTCGCAGGTGAGGCCGGTGCCGACCGGCAGCACCTTCGGCTCCAGGCCGATGGACAGCAGCGAATCGGCGACCCGTTGGGTCGTCCGTCGTTCAGCCCGGCCGAGCTCGGGGTGGGCGTGCAGGTCGCGGCGGAAGGAGATCATCCGCTCGCTGATGGCGGCGGTGGCCACCGCGATGGCGGGACCGGGATCCACCTCCGACGTCGTGGGTGAGGCGGTCATTGGCCCAGCCTATCGCCGGTCCCCCGCCGGTGACAGGGCGCGGCCCCGAACGACGGGCGATCCGGCCTCGACGGGGACCACGGAGGGTCCGGCCGGGACCGGGACCGGGACGGCGGACGGCCGCCACCCACGAGGGGTGACGGCCGTCGGGTGTCCGACAGTGCCGGACGGGGCCGTACGGATGACGGATCGGCTCAGGCGCCGGGCCGTACGGATCGGCTCAGGCGCCGGCGGCGTCGCTCGGGGTGTAGGTGCCCCACACGGCGCGCAGCGCATTGCAGACCTCGCCGATGGTGGCCTTGGCCTGCAGCGCCTCCTTCATCGGGTAGAGCAGGTTGTCCGAGCCCTCGGCGGCGGCCTTGACCTTCGCCAGCGCGGCGTCGACCGCGGCGTTGTCGCGCTCGGCGCGCAGGGTGACCAGACGCCCGGCCTGCTGCTCACCGATCGTCGGATCGACCCGGAGCGGCTCGTACTTCTCCTCCTCGTCGATGGTGAACTTGTTCACCCCGACCTGGATCCGCTCGCCCGAGTCGATGCCCTGGGCGTACACGAAGGCGGAGTCCTCGATCTCGGCCTTCTGGAAGCCCTGCTCGATCGCCTTGACGGCACCGCCCATGTCGTCGATCTGCGCGATCAGCTTCCAGATCTCAGCCTCGAGATCATCGGTCAGCTGCTCCACGACGTACGACCCGGCCCACGGGTCGACGGTCTTGCAGACGTCGGACTCGAAGGCGATGACCTGCTGGGTGCGCAGGGCGAGCCGCGCGGCCTTCGGGGTCGGCAGCGCGATCGCCTCGTCGAACGAGTTGGTGTGCAGCGACTGGGTGCCACCGAAGGTGGCGGCCAGCGCCTGCACCGCGACGCGGACCAGGTTGACCTCGGGCTGCTGGGCGGTGAGCTGCACGCCGGCGGTCTGGGTGTGGAAGCGCAGCATCTGCGACTTGGGCTTCTCGGCGCCGAAGCGCTCCTTCATGATCTTCGACCAGACCCGACGGGCGGCGCGGAACTTCGCCACCTCCTCGAGGATGGTGGTGCGGGCCACGAAGAAGAACGACAGCCGCGGGGCGAAGTCGTCGACGTGCAGACCGGCCTTGATCGCCGCCTCGACGTACGCGATGCCGTCGGCCAGGGTGAAGGCCACCTCCTGCGCCGGCGTGGCACCCGCCTCGGCCATGTGGTAGCCGGAGATGGAGATGGTGTTCCACTTCGGGATGTTGTCGTGGCAGTACGCGAAGATGTCGGCGATCAGCCGCAGCGACGGGGCCGGCGGGAAGATGTACGTGCCGCGGGCGATGTACTCCTTGAGCACATCGTTCTGGATAGTGCCGGTGAGCTTGTCGGCGGTGGTGCCCTGCTCCTCGGCGACCAGCTGGTAGAGCAGCAGCAGGACGGCCGCCGGGGCGTTGATGGTCATCGAGGTCGAGACCTTGCCCAGGTCGATGCCGTCGAAGAGGACGCGCATGTCGTCGATGGAGTCGATCGCCACACCGACCTTGCCGACCTCACCCTTGGAGATCGGGGCGTCGGAGTCGTAGCCCATCTGCGTCGGCAGGTCGAAGGCCACCGACAGGCCCATCGTCCCGTTCGCGATCAGCTCCTTGTAGCGCTCGTTCGACTCGCGCGCGTTGCCGAAGCCGGCGTACTGACGCATCGTCCACGGGCGGGTCGTGTACATCTTCGGGTACACACCACGCGTGAAGGGGTACTCCCCGGGGGCACCCAGCTTGCTGGCCGGATCCCAACCGTCCAGCGCATCCGCCGAATACACAGCCGCGAAGGGAGTCCCGGTTTCGGTCTCACCAATTCCACTCATGGGGCTGAGCCTACCGGTGGCCTTCCCCGCCCGTACGGGCGATCCCCCTCTTCCGGGACCCCCACCGGCGTACAGGGAACCGACCGTGACAACAGTCACATCCGGGCCGACGCCGCCGTCCGCGGGGACTCTCCGGCCGGCCACCGGGTGGACGGGCCGACTCAGCCGACCTGGCGGACCAGTGCCTCGGCGGCGCTGACGATGGCGACCGTCTCCTCGTGCCAGTTCGCCTCCTGGCTGCGGTGCGGTCCGGTCGCCAGACTGATGGCGACCCCCGCGGCGCGCAGCCGTAGCTCGGTCGGGTCGACCCGGCGGTCGAACACCGGGGTCCACTCCACCAGCAGCCGCTGCAGATGCGCCGCCTGCGCGATGTCCATCCGCTGGATCGTCGACAGGTGGGCGAGCAGGCAGCCGAGGTCGTCGGCACGCCGGCCGGGCCCGATGCCGTCGATGTCGAGCAGGCCGCAGACATGCCCGCCGGCGACATGGACCTGTCCCTCGTGGAAGTCCCCGTGGGTCGCCTCGTCGCCGGCCGGCAGCCCGGCCAGCCCTTGGCTCACCTGGTCGGCCAGCCACAGCAGCCGCCCCTCCAGCTCAGGCATCGCCCGGGCGACCACCTCGACGTAGTAGTGCACCGACTCCGTCCACGGGATCCGGCGCGGCAGCCGGGCCACCACCGGCGGGAAGGCGTCCAGCACCGCGATCAGTTCCTCGGCAGTGCACGGGGAGTCCTCGCGGAACAGCGCCGTGGACAGCGGCAGGCCCGGCAGCCCGGCGGTCACCACCACCGAGTCTGCGGTGAGGACCAGCACCTCGGGCACCGCGATCCCCGCACCGCGCAGCATCCGGTGCCGATCAAGGGTCTGGTCGGCCTCCGCGGCAGTCTGCACCTTGAGGTAGAACCGGCGGCGATCCCCCTCGGCCCGGACGTCCGCCCGCAGCACGGCCCGCTGTCGGGGCCGGTAGCCGACCACGTCGAGCTGGACGTCGCCCGGGGTGATCGTCGGGCGCGGGCCGGACAGCGACCCCGCGTGCGGGGTCCACAGACCGTAGTCGTTCACCAGGTCGGCGATGCCCTCGGCGTACGCCGCGGTGCGCAGGCCCGGGAGCTCCGGGTCCTCCGGGTAGATCCAGACCGTCACCTCCCGGCCGTACGGGTCGTGGTAGACGTGCGCGCCGCCCCGTTCGGACTCGTCGGGACCGCCGACCCTCGAGGTGACGCCGACGATCTCGGTCGACTCGCCCCAGCTCCACGAGACGTGCGTCCGATAGGTCGCGGTGGTGGCACGGCCTGGTTGGTGGTCGACATGGTCCATCCGCCAGCGCAGCAGGGTCCCCCCGGCGTCGCGGACGGCAGCCATCAGGATGTCGCCCACCGCGCGGGAGCTGAGCAGCAGCCCACCGTCCGGGTCGTCCTCGTTCATCGCATCCCCCTCCATGTCCGCCCTGGCTCCCCGACACCCGTCGGGGAGACGATCAGCGCCGTCCGCCGCCCTGCGAGCCGTCCGGCCCGGCGACCGCACCGCCGTCCGCGCCCTCCGACCCGGTGCCCGTGGCACCGGGCTGTCCCGCACCCGCCTCTTCCGACGGGTCCGTCGCCGCTGGCCGTCGCTGGCCACCCGGGCCTCCGGACGTCGCCTCGGATCCGCCACCGGCAGCCCGCGCCCCCCGGGGCCGACCGACGGCCGGCGCCGTTCCGGCCCGCCGGATCAGGAACCGCGCGGCCCGGCGGCCGTCCATCTCCAGCACCGACACCTCGACCGCACGATGCTGGTCCGGGTCATCGGCCGACGCCAGTTCCGCCTCCGTGCTGTCACCCACCGAGGGGATGGCGCCGAGGCGGAACATGAACCAGCCGGCCAGGGTGTCGTACGGTCCCTCCGGGAGCACCATCCGGGTCTCGTCCTCGAAGTCCTCCAGCGAGGTCAGCCCGTCGACCTCCCGTGTGTTGGGCGCCGCCGGGGCCTCTTCCTGGACGATGTCGTACTCGTCGGTGATCTCGCCGACCAGCTCCTCGACCAGGTCCTCCATCGTCACGATGCCGGCGGTGCCGCCGTACTCGTCGCGGACCACCGCCATGTGGCTGGACACCCGCCGCATCTCCGCGAGGGCGTGGATGACGTTGACGGTCTGCGGGAAGTTCGCCATCGGCCGGACGAGCTCCTCCACCGGGGTCGCGCGCTGGGCCCACCCCGGGTCGAACAGGTCACGGACGTGGACGAAGCCGAGCAGGTCGTCGACCGACGCCCCGGTGACCGGGTAGCGCGAGTGCGGCGCCCCGGTCAACTCGCGGACGGCCTTGTAGACCGGTGTGTCGCCGGGCAGGAAGTCGACCTCGGTGCGCGGCACCATCACCTCGCGCAACGTACGGTCCCCGGCCTCGAAGACGTCCTCCAGGATCCGGCGCTCCTCGTCGCCCAGGGCGGCCGCGTCGGAGACCAGCGACCGCAACTCCTCCTCGGTCACCTCCTCCCGGGCGGCCTCGGGCCGACCGCCGAGCAGCCGGACGACGGCGTTCGTGGAGACCTCCAGCAGCCAGATCACCGGCCGCATCGCCTGGGCGATCCCGTCGACCGTCGGCCCCAGCGCCATCGCGAACGATTCGGCCCGCTGGAGCGCCAGCCGCTTCGCAGCGAGCTCACCGAGCACGATCGACACGTACGAGATGACGATGGTGATGACCACCAGGGAGGCGGTCGAGGCGACACCGTTCGGCACCCCCCAGCCGACCAGCACCGGGGTGAGGCGACCGGCGAGGGTGGCGCCGCCGAACGCGGACGACAGGAACCCGAACAGCGTGACGCCGATCTGCACGGCCGACAGGAAGCGCTGCGGATCGGCCGCCAGGTGGGCGACCTTCTGCCCGCGCCGCCCTCGGGTGCGGAGCTGCTTGATCTGGCTCTCCCGCAGCGAGATCAGCGCCATCTCCGCCGCGGAGAAGAAGCCTCCGCAGAGCGTGAAGAAGAGGATCAGCAGGATCTCGCTGATCATGCGGCTCATCGACGCCCGCCTCCCCACGTCATCGGCCGAGGTGCCTCTCTCTGGCACCGGTGCGGGGAGGCGCCGATACTGTGGTCATCGATCACCCGCACAGAATAGCGGCAGGTGCCCACAGACGAGGGCCTGCACGGCGCGCTGTCCGGGCAGGACCGGCGCCAGTCCGGGAGACACCCGGTCCGGCCTGGTGCTATCTGTTTCAATCGACGACGTGACGACTCTTCCCCGCTACGGGCTCCGGACCATCGGTCGGCGGACGTTCGACTTCGATCGGCAGGCGGCGGTGATGTCGGTGGTGAACCGTACGCCGGACAGCTTCTGGGACCGGGGCCGGACCTACCTCCTCGACGCCGCCGTCGAGGCGGCGCTGGCCGCGGCGGCCGAGGGTGCGGACTGGGTCGACATCGGCGGGGTGCCGTTCTCGCCCGACACCCCCGCGGTCACGGTGGCCGAGGAGATCGAGCGGGTGGTCCCGGTGGTCGAGGCGGTGACCGCCGCCAGCGACGTGGTGATCTCGGTCGACACCACCCGGGTGGACGTCGCCGAACGGGCGATCGCCGCCGGCGCGGCGGTGATCAACGACACCTCGGGGCTGGCCGATCCGGCGTTGGCCGAGCTGGCCGCTGCCACCGGGGCGACGCTGATCGTCACGCACTGCCTGGCGGCACCACATGCTCACCATCCGCGGCCGCACTACGACGACGTGGTGGACGAGGTGGTCGCCTTCCTCGCTGACCGGCTCGACCGGGCCCGCGACCTCGGCGTACGTGACGAGCAGATCGTCCTCGACCCGGGCCACGACCTGAACAAGAACACCCGACACACCCTGGAGCTGACCCGCCGCTTCGATGAGGTCGTCGCGCTGGGCCTGCCGACGCTGGCGGCCGTCTCCAACAAGGACTTCATCGGCGAGACGCTGGGCCGCGACCGCGAGGAACGGACCATCGGCTCGGTCGTCGCCGCCACCTGGTGCATCCAGCAGGGCGCCCGGGTGATCCGGATGCACGACACCCGGGCGGCGGTCGACACCGTGCGGCTGTGCGCGGCGATCGCCGGCACCCGCGAGCCGGCGTACGAACGCCACAACCTCTGACCGCCCGAGTCGCCGTCACCCCGACGGCGCCGTCACCCCGAGTCGCCGTCACCCCGAGTCGCCGTCACCCCGATGGCGCGGAACCAGCCGGCACCCCGATCGTCACGGGATGTCGGCCGGTTCCTCGTCACGACGCGCCCGACGGGGTGGCGCCGGCGCGTCTCCGGGGCCGGGTCAGGCCCGCCCGGGGCGGGTGGCCTGCAGGCCGAGTACCTTGCCCTGGCCGGCAGCCGGGGTCAGCGAGGTCACCGTGCCGGTCCGCTGGTCGAGCAGCACGGTCGGCGCCTTCGGGTGGCTGAAGTCGAACATGCCGGTGATCGGATTGGCGATCGCGTCGAACGAGCTGTCGCCGATCCGGCCGGTCTGCCAGTTGTCCTCGACGAACGTCAGGATCGAGGACTGGTCGGTCAGGGTGTGGTCGACGTAGTTGGTCTTCGCGTAGGGCGAGATGACCAGCAGCGGCTGGCGCGGGCCGTAGCCACAGCGATCGGCGTAGCCGCCGAGCACCGGAGTGCCCTTCGCCGCGGCGTCGGTGCACCAGGCCGCGTCGTCGGCCGAGGCGGAGGCGTTGACGACCGGCGCCTTGGCGTGGTCGTACCAGCCGTCGGAGTCGTCGTACGCGATGACGACGGCGGTGTCCTGCCAGTTCTTCGACTGCTGGATCTCGTTGACGGTCTTCGCGATGAAGGCCTGCTCGTCGGCCGGGTCGGAGTAGTTGGCGTGGCCGTCCTGGTAGGACGAGGCCTTGAGGAAACTGACCGCCGGCAGGTTGTCGGTGGTGACGACCTTGTCGAAGTCGGTCAGGTCGTACTGGTGGTTGGCCTGGCCGTTGTGGCCGATCTCCGCGTCGCCGGCCGGTGCGACGTGGTGCGGGTTGGCGGTCGACTTGTAGTACTGGAAGGGCTCGTGGTGCGGCGAGTAGTCGACCACGGAGGCGCCGCCCACGTTGGTGTGGGTGCTCTTGCAGGCGGCCGGGGTGGTCGCGGTGGCAGCGGTGGTGGGACGGAAGCCGCCCTGGAACCAGCCCCAGCTGACGCCCTTGTCGTTGAGCAGGTCACCGATGTTCCTGCCGTCCATCCCCGCGAGGGTGTTCTTGGACGCGTGCGAGTTGTTGGAGCAGTCGTCGTACACCGGATCGGGGTCGTTGGTGACGGTGCCCACGCCGTTGGCGTCGGGGACGCGTACGACGTAGTCGCTGGCGGTCGGCTTGACCTCGGTCGTGCCGTCGGCGCTGAACTCGTGCACGCCGTGGGTCTGGCCGGAGATCAGGTTCAGCGCGCCCGGGGTGGAGGGGCCGAACGTGGTGCTGTAGGAGTTGTCGCTCATCGCGTACTGCTGGGCGTAGTTCCACAGGCCGGTGACCGTGTTGCCGTCGTAGTAGCCCATCACCAGGCCCTTGGTGCCGAAGACGCCGGGCGGGGTGGCACAGGTGTCCTTGCTGGTGGTCTCGACGGCCTTGTCCATCAAGCCGCCGTCGTACGCCCGCTGCTCATTGGTGTACGTGTGGTCCTGGTCGCAGGTGATCTGCTGGCCGGGGGTGAGCCGGAAGGGCTGCACACTGTTCGGGTTGGACGGGGCAAGCAGGCCCGCGTTCTGCAACGTGTCGATGGTCTTCGGGGTGCCGGGGCGGGCCTGGAAGGCCGGGGCGGTGACCCCGGTGCCCTGCTGCTGCTCACCCGCGGTGTTGGCGGCGTACGGGTAGGTCGCGAAGTAGTGATCGAAGGAGACGTTCTCCTGGAAGATCACCACGACGTGCTTGATCGGGGTCGTGGTCTGCGCAGCGGCGCGGGGTGCGGCAGAGGCCTGGACGCCACCGAAGACGGTGGTGGCCAGGCAGACCGCACCCACGCCGGCCAGCACGCGCCTGCGCGGGTGACTGGTGGACATGAGCGGCTCCTCAGCTGGGCGGGCCCGGCCGGTCCGGGTCCCCCAGCGCCGGAAGCTACGCGGCCCCGCCGGAGCCGGGCGAGACCTGCGACACATGATTCGGCGTGAATTCATCGGCCGTTCGGCGGTCGTTGCCGCGACACACAGGTCGGCACGCTATTGACAGTCCATCCCTGTCGGATCTTCACGATGCTCCAAGGATCGGCTCGGGAAACGTACGGTCCGACAGGGTGGGACCACGGCCGGCGAGCACCACTGCAGACCGTCGCTCCGCGCGCTGAACGGCGTTCTGCCCATCGCCATCGTCGGCTAGCCTGACGGGGTGATCGAGGGTCAGAACGCGGCAGCGGGGATCGACGGCAGCGCCGACCAGTGGGTCGTCACGTTGAGCTGCAAGGACCGGCCGGGCATCGTGCACAAGGTGTCGGGTGCCGTGGTGGGCGCCGAGGGCAACATCACCGAGTTGCAGCAGTTCACCAGCCAGGACACCGGCAACTTCTTCATCCGGCTGCAGTTCGCCACCCGGCAGCCGCGCGAGGCGATCGTCGACCAACTGACCCCGGTGGCCCGGGAGCTGCAGGCCAGCTGGCAGATGGATGTCGTCGGTCGACCGCTGCGGACGCTGATCCTGGCGTCCCGCGCAGGGCACTGTCTGCAGGATCTGCTCTTCCGCCAGCACGCCGGGCAGCTGTCGGTGCACGTGCCCCTGGTGTTGTCCAACCACGACAACCTGCGCCAGCTGTCCGACTTCTACCACGTGCCCTTCGAGTCCCATCCGGTCACCCCGGAGACCAAACCCGACTTCGAGCGTCGGGTGCGTCAGGTGGTCGAGGACGAGGGCGTCGAGCTAGTCGTCCTCGCCCGCTACATGCAGATCCTCTCCCCCGAGCTGTGCGACTTCCTGCAGGGGCGCGCGATCAACATCCACCACTCGTTCCTGCCCGGCTTCAAGGGCGCCAACCCGTACCGCCAGGCGCACGCCCGCGGCGTCAAGCTGATCGGGGCCACGGCGCACTTCGTCACCGCCGACCTGGACGAGGGCCCGATCATCGAGCAGAACGTCGTACGGGTCGACCATGCGGACTCCCCGAAGCAGCTGATGGCGATCGGCCAGGACGTCGAGTCGCGGACGCTGTCGCAGGCCGTCCGTCTGTTCTCCGAGCATCGGGTGCTGCTGGACGGGATCCGGACGATCGTCTTCCAGTGACCCTCGGGCAGGTCAGGTTACTACATCGACCGTAGTCACGACGTCGTTGTGTCGTACGTCACACGAATGGCTTGACTTTGCAGTGTTCATGCGTGGTCAGACCATTTTAAATGACAACAACGGATACCCCCTCCACCCCCTCGACGACGATCCCGGGGGTGCTAGCGTCAGCCTCGTACGGACCCGAGTCCCCGGGTGCCCAGACAACTGACAAGGGAGTACACCGTGTCTCAAGCCCCCGTGAAGGTGGCTGTCACCGGCGGTGCCGGTCACATCGCCTACAGCCTGCTGTTCCGCATCATCAACGGCCAGCTGCTGGGCAATCGCCCGATCCAGCTGAGTCTGCTGGAGATCACGCCCGCGATGAAGGCCCTCGAGGGCGTCGCGATGGAGATCGAGGACTGTGCCTCGCCGCTGGTCGCCGGGGTGGACCTGTCGGACGACCCGAACGTCGCCTTCGACGGCGCGAACATCTGTCTGCTGGTCGGTGCCCGCCCGCGTGGCAAGGGCATGGACCGCTCCGACCTGCTGGCCGCCAACGGCGCGATCTTCGCCCCCCAGGGCAAGGCCATCAACGACCACGCGGCCGATGACGTGCGTGTCCTGGTGACCGGCAACCCGGCGAACACCAACACGCTGATCGCCCGTACGCACGCTCCGGATGTCCCGGCGACCCGCTTCACCTCGCTGATGCGCCTGGACCACAACCGGTCGATCGCCCAGATCGCCGCGAAGACCGGCTTCTCGGTCAAGTACATCGAGCGGATGGTCGTCTGGGGCAACCACTCCGACACCCAGTACCCCGACGTCACCAATGCCACCATCGCCGGCAAGTCGGTGATCAGCATCGTCGACGACGACAAGTGGCTCGAGGAGACCTTCATCCCGCGGGTCGCCAAGCGCGGTGGCGCCATCATCGAGGCCCGCGGTGCGTCGTCGGCGACCTCGGCCGCGAACGCCACGGTCCAGCACATGCGCGACCTGCTGCTGGGCAGCCCTGAGGGCGACTGGGTCACCATGGGCGTGACCTCCGACGGGTCGTACGGTGTCCCCGAGGGCCTGACCTTCGGCATGCCGTGCATCACGAAGAACGGTGAGTACGAGATCGTCCAGGGTCTGACGTTCAGCGATTACGGCAAGGCCAAGCTGGCCGCCACCATCGAGGAACTGGAAGCCGAGCGCGCCGCGGTCCACGAGTTGGGACTGGTCTGAGCCTCCGAGCTTCCCGGTCACAACGGCGTGGCAGGGCAACGTGAGAGGGGTGGGAGCCTACGGGCTCCCACCCCCCTCGCGTTCCGGCGATGCGGTGGTTCCTTGACGTCGTGACGCAGTGGTCACCCGATGTCAGGAGCGGGCCAGTACCATCCCCCGCGACGTCAGGAGCGGGCCAGCACCATCCCCCGCGACGTCAGGAGCGGGCCAGTACCATCGCGATGATCCCGGCGCCGACGCCGAGCATCCACAGTACGTCGAAGACCTTGCCGCGGACTCGTAGCAGTCCGATCTCTCGGGTGGGGATGCTGAGCCGCATCAGCGCGCCGACGATCATCCCGGCCCCGATCAGGCCGCTGCCGGCCTGCCACAGCCCCATCGCCGTCACCACCACACCGATGGCCATGATCGCCAGGACGATCGCCAGCCAGGTCCACCGCAGACCGGGATCCTGCCGGGTGCGTTCCCGGCCGGTGAACGGGACGCCGGCGGGCGGCACGGTGCCCGGCGCGGGCGGATCGGGGATGATCGGCACCTGCGGGCCGACCGGTCCCTCGACGGGTGACGGCTCTCCCCCGTCGCCGGCCGCGGCCTCGCCGGGGAGGTCTTCGCCGCTCCGGTTCACCGTGAGGACTGCCCCGCCAGATCCAGCTCCGCCTGCTCCACCACGTTGGCGAGCAGCATCGCCCGGGTCATCAGGCCCACGCCGCCGGGCGTCGGGGCGACCTTCGAGGCGACCTCCCAGACGGACGGGTCGAGGTCGCCGACCAGACCGGCATCGGTGCGGGTCATGCCGACGTCGACGAGCACCGCACCGGGCTTGACCATGTCGGCGGTGATCAGACCGGGGCTGCCGGCGGCACCGACGACGATGTCGGCCCGGCGGGTGTGCGCGGCCAGGTCGCGGGTGCCGGTGTGGCAGAGGGTGACGGTGGCGTTCTCGGTGCGGCGGGTCAGCAGCAGACCGAGCGGGCGGCCGACGGTGGTCCCGCGGCCGACGACGCACACCTCGGCACCGTTCAGTTCGACGTCGTTGCGGCGGAGCAGGTCGACGATGCCGCGCGGGGTGCACGGCAGCGGGGCCGGGACACCGAGCACGAGCCGGCCGAGGTTCGTCGGGTGCAGGCCGTCGGCGTCCTTGGCGGGATCGATCTGCTCGAGCGCCCAGTTGTCGTCGAGGTGGCCGGGCAGCGGCAGCTGCACGATGTAGCCGGTGCAGGCCGGGTCCTCGTTGAGCCGGGCGATCTCGTCGGCGAGCCGCTCACGGGAGGTGTCGGCCGGCAGGTCGACCCGGATGGAGGCGATACCGACCTCGGCACAGTCGCGGTGCTTGCCGCGGACGTACGCGTGGCTGCCCGGGTCGTCGCCGACCAGCACGGTGCCGAGCCCGGGGGTGATGCCCTGCGCGACGAGCGCGGCCACGCGGGCCTTGAGGTCTTCCTTGATCGCCGCCGCGGCGATCTTGCCGTCCATCTTCGTTGCCGTCATCAGGCTCCTCCTCCGCCGGGTGGTCGACGTGTGACGTACGTCCCGGGCCGTCGTCGCACGCGAACAGCCTAGTGCCACGGCCGCCCGCCAATGGCGACGGCCGAGGACGGCGGAAATGCGTACGGGCCGGGCGGGACCCCGCAGGGATTCCGCCCGACCCGTGGTCGGCCCGTCAGGACCGCTGCCGGTGGAGCACCGACCTCAGTGGAAGAAGTGGCGGGTCTTGGTGAAGTACATCGTCACGCCGGCCGCCTTCGCCGCCTCGATGGTCTGATCGTCGCGGATCGAGCCGCCGGGCTGAACGATCGCCTTGACCTTCGCGTCGAGGAGGATCTGCGGGCCGTCGCTGAACGGGAAGAACGCGTCCGAGGCGGCGACCGACCCGGCGGCGCGCTCCCCGGCGCGCTCGACCGCGAGCTTGCAGGAATCGACCCGGTTGACCTGGCCCATCCCGACACCGACCGAGGCGCCGCCCTTCGCCAGCAGGATGGCGTTGGACTTCACCGAGCGGCAGGCCTTCCAGGCGAAGACCAGGTCGCGCAGCGTCTCCTCGTCGGCTGCCTGGCCGGCGACCAGTTCCCAGTTCGCCGGGTCGTCGCCGGCGGCATCGATCCGGTCGGGCTGCTGCAGCAGCGCACCACCGGAGATCGGGCGCAGGTCGACCGGCCGATGGGCGTACGCGGGGGCGGTGAGCAGGCGGATGTTCTTCTTCGCCGAGAGGATCTCCAGGGCGCCGTCCTCGTAGCCCGGGGCGATGACGACCTCGGTGAAGATGTCTTTGACCGTCTCGGCCATCGCGACGGAGACCGGGCGGTTGGTGGCGATCACGCCGCCGAACGCGGACAGCGGGTCGCAGGCGTGGGCCTTGGCGTGGGCGTCGGCGATGTCGGTGCCGACGGCGATGCCGCAGGGGTTGGCGTGCTTCATGATCGCGACGGCCGGCTCGGCGAAGTCGTACGCGGCCCGGTAGGCGGCGTCGCCGTCGGTGTAGTTGTTGTACGACATCTCCTTGCCGTGGTGCTGCACGGCCTGGGTGAGCCCCTCGGTGCCATCCTCGGCGGCGTACAGCGCCGCGGCCTGGTGGGAGTTCTCCCCGTAGCGCAGGGTGCCCTGCTTGGTCCAGGCGCCGCCGATCCAGGCGGGGAAGCCGTCGCCGGCGGAGGAGTCGGTGAGCACCGACCCCATCCAGGAGGCCACCGCGATGTCGTACTCGGCGGTGTGCACGAAGGCGGCAGCCGCGAGCTGCTGGCGCTCGGCCAGGGTGTACCCGCCCTCGGTGAGGGCGCGCTTCAGGTCCTCGTACTGGCCGGCGGAGGTGATGATCGCCACGCTGGGGTGGTTCTTGGCTGCGGCGCGGACCATCGACGGCCCGCCGATGTCGATCTGTTCGACGCACTCGTCGGGGGTGGCGCCGGAGGCGACGGTCTCCCGGAACGGGTACAGGTTGGACACCACCAGGTCGAACGGCGCGACACCCAGCTCGACCAACTGGTCGCGGTGGGACTGCAGCCGGCGGTCGGCGAGGATGCCGGCGTGGATCTTCGGGTGGAGGGTCTTCACCCGCCCGTCGAGGCACTCCGGGAAACCGGTGACATCCTCGACCGGGATGACCGGGACGCCGGCCTCGGCGAGCTTCCGGGCGGTGGAGCCGGTCGAGACGACCTCGACACCGGCCGCGGCGAGGGCGCGGCCGAGATCCTCCAGACCTGTCTTGTCATAGACGGACACCAGGGCTCGCTTGATGGGGAGCCGCTCGGGCGTTGCGGACATCGGACCTTCTTCCGGTGGGTGTTCGGGACGGTGGACGGATGGGGGTTCGGCCGCCTGGGCGGCCCGATCAGGCCTGCCGGACGTCGGCCGGTGGAGTGCCGTCCGGAGCACTGCCCGACCGGGCCGGCTCAGCCGGGGCGGCACCTTCACCCGGGGTCTGGGCCCGTGCGGCGTCGGCCAGGTCGGCGACAGCGTCGATCAGCAGCCGGCGCTCCTCGACCTTGATCCGCTCGTGCAGGGTCTCGACGGTGTCGTCGGGCAGCACCGGCACGGCCGCCTGGGCGATGATCGCGCCGGTGTCGACGCCCTCGTCGACGAAAAAGACGGATGCGCCGGTCACTTTGACGCCGTACGCCAGGGCATCCCGCGGCCCGTGGGTGCCGGGGAAGGCCGGCAGCAGAGCGGGGTGGGTGTTGATCATCCGGCCGCCGAACCGCTCGAGGAAGGCCGGGCCGACGAGCTTCATGAATCCGGCGCTGACGACCAGGTCCGGCTCGTACGCGGCGACCGCGTCGGTCAGCGTACGGTCCCAGGCGGATCGGTCGTCGCCCTTGCGCAGCGGGACGACGAAGGTGGGGATCCCGGCCGCGTGTCCACGCTGCAGACCGTACGCACTCTCCCGATCCGCTCCGACGGCGACCACCCGGACGTCGTGCGCGGCCGCCCAGTCGGGGTCGGCGCAGGCGTCGAGCAGGGACTGCAACAGGGTGCCCGAGCCGGACACGAGGACGACAACGGAATACGCCACGGGGGCAGCCTACTCAGCCGCGTCCCCGAGGTCCGAGGCGTCCGCCCCGACGACAGACCCGGCAGGAGTGTCGGACGCACCGGTAGAGGCCGTCCCGATCGGGGCGTCGTGGCTCGTGCCCGTCGGGACGTCCGCCGCCGTCCCCCCGGCCGGCGGGACCGAGGCCGTCACCCGGGCCTGCCGACGGCCGGTCAGCCACCGTGCGATCCCGATGCCCAGCCCGGTCACCAGTCCGCCGGCCGTGGCGAGCGTGACCGCGAGGACCAGCAGTTCCAGTGGACGCGGACCGAGGCCGACCAGCCGGGACACCCCCAGATCGCCGCGGGTGAGCAGACCGATCCCGGTGGTCACCAGTCCCACCAGAAGCCCGACGCCGCCGCCTGACGCCGTGCTGGTGTCCGGCCGGGTGCGACGGGCCCCCCGCAGGAACGTCCAGGCGGCGAGGCCACCGGCCACGACGCCGCCCGCCAACCAGACCAGGCCGAGCACGGTGCCCGGGCCGTTCGGCGGGACCGCGGCGGTGAGCGGCCAGCCGGGCAGCAGACCGAGGTGGGTGTCGCTCGGGGAGACGAGCGACCCGTCGCCGAGACCGACCCCGGCACCGAGGGTGTAGCTGACCGCCCAGACGATGACGGTCGGCAGATAGGCCGCCTGGGCGACGACGGCACCGAGGCCGCCGACCACACCGCCGCCCAGGGCACCGGTGAGCACGACCACCTGCGCCCAATGCACGACGAGTCCGGTGACGAGGGCGCCCGCCCCGACCGTCGCGAGCGTGAGCAGCCCGATGGCCAGGGCGCGCAGCAGGCGGCGGACCCCGTCCGGCACCCATGCCTCGCTGCCACGGCCGAACGTCCTGGCTCCGGCCCAGCCGACGCCGGCCACGGCGACCGCGACGGCACCGGCGAAGGCCCCGACCCCCTGACGCGGATTACCGAGGGCGAGGCCGACCCCACCGACGATGACCGCGTAGATGAGGACGACGAGAGCACCGCGGGTGAGCAGGGTGATCCCTCGGGGCTCCTCGGCGTCGCGCCACCGGCGCAGGATCTCTCCGCTGACCAGGGTGAGCAACCAGACCAGCAGCAGGCTGATGCCGTACGGCACAAGGGTCCACCGGGTGCCCTCGATGTACAGGCCACCGCCGTGACCGGCCAGCCAGAGCTGGGTCGAGACGGCAAGCACACCGCCGTACGTTCCGACCGGGGCGGTCAGCCAGGCCAGCGACGCCAGCGCGGCCAGTGCCACCCAGCCGACGACCGCGGGCACGCCGCCGGCCGCCAGGATCCACAGCCAGCCGGGACGCCGGGCGGCGGTGACCAACGGCACCTCCGCCAGCGGCAGCTCCGGGCGTACGCCGGTGACGCCCTCCACGAGATCGTCGGGCTGCTGGTCCGCGGTCCGGGCGCGCCCGTCGCGAGGCGTACGCCGCACTCCGGCGGGCCGACCGAGGTCCGGGCGGGTGCGGGGTGGGGTGTTCCGGTTCTGGCTCATAGCTGTTCCATGCTCGCGTGCGAGGCGGGGACGGGTCGCTAAAGACACGCCTCACCGGGTAATGTCGAAACGACCAGTGACCGTCCGGGACGTCTGGATCGCAACGGGGGCGACCGACATCGGCGTCGCTCCACCGCTGCCCGGTCGGATCGATGCACCGGATCGGCACGACGGACGGGAAGGACTGAAGTGGACGACAACGTACCCGAGGTGCCTCGGCCCCGTCGTGCGGCACCGCCGCCCGGGGACGGCCCGGAACCCCAGGGGACGCCGGGCGACGACCGTCCCCGCGCCCGCCGCGCGCTCGGCCCACTCCCGGGGAACGATCGCCCCGCCGGGGCGTCGAGCCCGTCCCGCCCGACGAGCCCCTACCCGGCACCCAGCGCCCGCCCGGCACCGACCCCGTATCCGGCGCCGACCGCCCGCCCGTCCGCGAGTCCGTATCGCCCGGTCGGCCCCGCCCGTCCGGTGAGCCCGACCAGTCCCACCGGCCCGGCCCGCCATGCCGGGCCCGAGACGCCGCCGCCCCGCCCGCAGCCCCCGCACAGTGCCTCTCCGGGGTGGTCCGATGCCGCCGCCACCGGACGATCGGCCCCACGGAGCGGGTCGGTCTCCCCCGGACTCCCGTCCAGCCCCACCAGTCCGGCCGGCCCGACCCGGCCGTCCCCATGGCTGTCGTCGGGACCTGCGTCGCGCGACCCGGCGACCACCGGCCCGCTGCCCCGGGTGACGCCCGACCCGACGACCAACGGCTCGATACCGCGAGTCACTCCCCATCCCGCCGTCACCGGCCCGATTCCGCGAGTCGCCCCCCATCCCGCCGTCACCGGCCCGTTGCCCCCGGTGACGTCTCCCACCTCCGCACCGCCAGGCGCCCCTGCGACGCCTGCGACCGGTGCCGCGGCCCCTTCCGGGTCCGGGACGCCGTCCAGTCCGCGTACGCCCACCTACCCGGCGGATCCGTCGGGCCCCGCCACGGGCATCGGCGCCACCATCGCCGCCGCAGCCTCACCCACGCGTCCGGCCCGTACTCCTTCGTCGCCCTCCCCGGCGCCGGTCACGCCGTCACTCACCGAGACCGGCATCACCGCGGCGATCACCGCGGAACAGCAGCTCTGGTCTCCTCATGGCGGTGAGGGCGGTGCCCCCGCGTCCGCCGGCTCCCCGCCCGGCGTCGGTTCACCCACCACCCGGTCGTACGACACCACCGGCCTGACCCCGGTCAGTCGGACCGACACCACCGGCCTGACCCCGGTCAGTCGGACCGACACCACCGGCCTGACCCCGGTCAGTCGGGCCGACACCACCGGCCTGACTCCGGTCAGCCCGGCCGCGGCCGCCGACCAGTCCCCCTCATCCCCCAGCACAGCGGGCTTCTCGCCTTCCCGTGCGGCCGAGGGCCCGGCGATCCCACCCGGTGGAGCGGCCCCTGGTGGAGCCGACAATCCTCCCTCGCCGCCGCGAGGCAAGGGCCCCTCGCGCGCGATGGACGACGGTGGAGGTCGGGGCTGGTCGAGCCCCCGTACGCTTCTGATCGGCGCAGTCGCCGCCGTCCTGGTCGTCGGTGTCATCGTGACGACCGTGCTCTTCCGTGACCGTACGCACGGCCCGGTCGCCACCGGTACCCCGACATCGTCGGAGAGTCAGGTGCTGTCGGCCGATGCCCTGCTGACCACCGACGATGCGAAGCGGCTGGATGACAAGGTCGCCTGGACCGAGACGCTGACCCAGGGCCGGGTCGACGCCAACACGCCCAAGCCGAACTGTCTGACCACCGACGCCGAGGGCGTACCGCTTCCCGTCGCCACCATGGTGCGCGCCATCCAGGGCGGGGACGCCAACACGAACCTCCTGAACGAAGCTTTCCAGTTCAACTCGGCGAAGGACGCGACCACCGCGGCCACGATCTGGACCACGCAGCTCGGAGCCTGCGAACGCCCGGTGAGCTACCTCGAGGGCGGCTGGACGGTGAGCAATGTCGGCGATGCCTCGGTCGGCGTCTCGGCCGTGGTGCAGGACAAGACCTCCGTCCACCACACCGTGATGCTCAGCCGCAGCGGTTCGGTGATCACCGTGGTCGACGCGAGCCGCCCCGACAACACGCCTGACGGCGCAGTGGTCGCCGGTCTCCTCGGCACCGCGGTGGGACGCACCTGTCAGGCCGCCGGCGGTGCCTGCACGACGGACGCACAGGCCACCAGCGGCGTGCCGCCGAAGACGGCCACCGACCCTCAGTTCCTGGCGAACGCGGACCTGCCGCGGATCACCGCCGGAACCGGACGCTGGGGCGGGACCGACGTCGCGACCAGCTTCGACTTCTTCGGCAGCCAGTGCGAGGGCAAGGATCTCGCCACCGTGGGCGGACCGACGGACCGCAAGCACCGCGCCTACCTGCTGCAGGAGGATGCGTCCGCGCCGCAGACCTTCGGCGTGGACGAGTACATCCTCACCTTCCCCGATCGAGCGAGCGCCGACAGCCTGGTCAAGGACGTCAGCGGCTCGATCGACGGCTGTGACAAGGCCATGCTGACCGCCAAGATCGAGAAGACCGACGACCTGTCGGCCAAGGGGGCCGCGGACAAGGCCATCACCGGTCGGACCTGGGTGGTCACCCAGCAGGTCAATCAGACCACGAAGCAGAAGTACCGTCTCGCCCTGGCCCAGGTCGACAACTCGGTGATCTACCTGATGGTGCCGACCGGCGATACGTTCGACTTCAACAACGCCCAGTGGAAGGCCATCGGCGAACGGGCCGGCTCCCGACTGAGCAGCACGCTCTGACGCCCCACCGAGCGGACCCGGCGGCCCGACGAGCCGACCGGCGTCGCGGCCGGTCCGGTACGACCTGACCGGCCGAGGAACGACCCTCCCGACCACCGGCCTGCCCACGCCGGTACGCGACGGACCACAGCTGTACACACGGAGGAGGGGCTCCCGAGTCATCCCGGGAGCCCCTCCTCCGTCGCCGCCTGGGCGTCAGCCGGTCGGTCAGGACCTCACAGGCCCAGCTCGGCGATCAGCTGCTTGGCCAGCCCGGCGGTCTCCGACGGCGTGTGGCCCACCTTGACGCCGACGGCCTCGAGGGCCTCCTTCTTGGCCTGCGCGGTGCCTGCGGAGCCCGACACGATCGCGCCGGCATGCCCCATCGTCTTGCCCTTCGGGGCGGTGAAGCCGGCGACGTACGCCACGACCGGCTTCGTCACGTGCTCCTGGATGTAGCGCGCGGCACGCTCCTCGGCGTCGCCACCGATCTCGCCGATCATCACGATGACCTTGGTGTCGGGATCGGCCTCGAACGCCTCCAGAGCCTCCACATGGGTGGTGCCGATGATCGGGTCGCCGCCGATGCCGACGGCGGTGGAGATGCCGATCTCGCGCAGCTCGTACATCATCTGGTAGGTCAGGGTGCCCGACTTCGACACCAGACCGATCGGGCCGGGGCCGGTGATGCCGGACGGGATGATCCCCGCGTTCGACTCGCCGGGCGACTGGATGCCCGGGCAGTTCGGGCCGAGGATGCGGCTGGTGCCCTTCTCCTTGGCGTACGAGTAGAACTCGGCGGTGTCGTGCACCGGGACACCCTCGGTGATCACGACGATCAGCGGGATGCCTGCGTCGATGGCCTCGATGACCGCACCCTTGGTGAACTTCGCCGGGACGAAGATGACCGAGACGTTCGCCCCGTCCTTCTCCATTGCCTCGGCCACGGTGGCCCGGATCGGGACGGACGCCAGGCCGCCGGCCCAGGAGAAGTCCAGCGACTGGCCGGCCTTCTTCGGGTTGGTGCCCGCGACGACCTTCGCGCCGGAGGCCAGCATCAGCTGGCCGTGCTTGCGACCCTCGGAGCCGGTGAGGCCCTGGACGACGATCTTGCTGTTCGAGTCGATAAGGATGGTCATCAGTTCTCGCCTTCCGGGGCATCGCGGAGCTCGTCGACAGTGGCGACACCGGCCGCCAGCTTGGCGGCCTTGAGGGCGCCGCCGTCCATGGTGGTGGCGATCACGACCACGCCGGCCAGGCGCTCGCGTGCCTTGCGGAGCACCTGCCGACCACCGGCCGCGTTGTTGCCGTCGAGACGCAGCACCAGCGGCTTGTTCGCACGCTCACCGAGCAGCTCGAGGGCCTGCACGATGCCCTGGGCCACCTGCTCGCAGGAGGTGATGCCGCCATAGACGTTGACGAAGACGCTCTTGACGTCAGGGTCGGACAGGATCAGCGACAGGCCGTCAGCCATCACCTCGGCCGAGGCGCCGCCACCGATGTCGAGGAAGTTGGCGGGGCTCGGCTTGCCCGGCAGGTCCTCGCCGGCGTACGCCACGACGTCCAGGGTGCTCATCATCAGACCGGCACCGTTGCCGATGACGCCGACGTTGCCGTCCAGCTTCACGTAGTTCAGGCCCTTCTCGCGGGCCTGCTGCTCCAGCGGGTCCACCGCCGACGTGTCAGCCAGAGCCTCGTGGCCCGGGTGGCGGAAGGCGGCGTTGTCGTCGAGGGTGATCTTGCCGTCGATGGCGATCATCGAGCCGTCGCCGGCCTTGATCAGCGGGTTGACCTCGACCAGCGTGGCGTCCTCGTCGCGGAACACCTCCCACAGCTTCGTGAAGATCGCCTCCAGAGCGGGGCGATCGGCCTCCTCGAAGCAGGCCGCGGCGGTGATCTCGGCCGCCTTGGCCGCATCGATGCCGACCAGCGGGTCGATCCCGACCCGGGCCAACTGATCGGGGTGCTCGACCGCGAGGGTCTCGATGTCCATGCCGCCGCTGCGGGAGCACATCGCCAGGTAGCGGCGCTCCGAACGGTCGACCAGGATCGAGAAGTAGTACTCCTCGGCGATGTCGGCGCCCTCGGTCACCATCACCCGATGGACGGTATGGCCCTTGATGTCCATGCCGAGGATCTGTCCGGCCAGTTCCTCGGCCTCGTCTGCGGTCTTGGCCAGCTTCACGCCACCGGCCTTGCCGCGCCCGCCGGTCTTCACCTGGGCCTTGATGACAGCCGGCCAGCCGAGCTCTTCGGCGACCTGTCGTGCCTCGGCCGGAGTGGTTGCGGTCTGAGCCCGCATCACCGAAACGCCGTAGGACTCGAACAGGTCGCGGGCCTGATACTCGTACAGATCCATCGCGATCCTTTCGCCTTGACAGGCGGCACACAGGCGCCGCCCTCGCCCCGGCATCGGTGCTCGGGGCATGCAACGGCGCCGAGTCTAAACGAGACCGGGTCCGTGACGGAGACCACCCCTCCCTACACATCCGACAACCACCCGACGGCCCGTCGTTCGGGGGATCGAACGCGAGACGAGGGTGCCCGCCGGCCGAGCCACCCAGGCACATAAGCGACACGGCACAATAAAAACGACACGGCCGGCAGGAGCCCCCGAGGGGCCGACCTGCCGGCCGAGGTGTCGTCGGAGCCGGGCCACTCCCCCGAGCCCCGCGAGCCTGTGTATCGCGCGATCTGTCAGGCGGCGTGGGTATGCACGTTGCCCCGGACCCACTCCACGATGCTCTCCATCGTGGTCCCGGGGGTGAAGATCTGCGCCGCGCCCATGTCGCGGAGCGGCTGGATGTCCTCCTCCGGGATGATCCCACCGCCGAAGACGACGATGTCGGCGGCGTCCTGGGCCTTGAGCTGCTCGAGGACATCCTGGAAAAGGGTCAGGTGGGCGCCGGAGAGCACCGACAGGCCGATGCCGTCAGCGTCCTCGGCGATCGCGGTCTGCACGATCTGCTCAGGGGTCTGATGCAGACCGGTGTAGATGACCTCCATGCCGGCGTCGCGAAGGGCGCGGGCCACCACCTTGGCCCCGCGGTCGTGGCCATCAAGGCCGGGCTTGGCGACTACCACTCGAATCCGTGCGTTCGTATCCACGAGCCATAGCCTAGCCGTGCGCCTTCTGCCGCGAGGGGCGGCCCCGTCAACTCCCCGTGCCGGTTCCACCACGTTCTCCCGGCGGGCCGTCGACCGGCCCCGACGGCCGCTGCGGCAGAGGACACGTCCCTCAGAACGGCACATCAACCTGCTCCGGACACCGTCCGGGACCTGTGATCTTGTACACGTCCCGCCCCCGGTTTCCGCGGCGATCCCGCGACTTTCGGCTACTAGGGGGCTCGACCCGCAGTCCCGCGATTTGGCTCTCGGTTTACCAATCCGTTATGTTCGCCAAGGCGTTTGTTTCCACCCGTGAGAAACGTACGTCGTTTGGTCAGCCGAACCGAGGAGAGCCCGTGTCACGGATCCCGACACCCTCGTCGCATCCCCGACGCGCCGTCGCCGCCGACGACTCATCGGAATCGACCCTCGGATCCCCCCGGGCCCCCATCACCACTCTCCGCGACCGGTTCCAGCAGCCGGCTGCTGACGGCACGCCGGGGCGCTATGCCCAGATCGACGGCGGCGACGAGACCGACGACAACCGCCACACCCTGAACACCAGCCTGGCCGCCCTGACCGTCTCGGCTCTCGGTCTGGCCGTGGCCGGCGCGGTCACCCTGACCTCCAACGCTCAGGCGGCCAACCCTGAGGCCGTTCTCGCGGCGCAGCAGCGCAACGGCGGCTCGCCGACCGTGGCGCAGCCCGCGCCCGCCTCCGCCGCCGACACATCCAACGGGGGCGGTGCGGCCAACACGTCGGACGGCCAGTCCCCGGCGGGCGGCGCCCTGGACGGCAGGTCCACCGACGGCACCTCCCGGACGGCGGCCCGTACGGAGCTCGACGCGGCGATGAGCGCCCAGCTGGCGACCGAACGGTCCAAGCAGCTGTCCGCCGCCAACAACTCCGCCACCGAGGCGTCCATCTCGAAGGCCTCGGCCTCCCGCTCTGCGCTGCTGAACGACGCGAAGAAGGCCACGTCGAGCCAGAACGAGCAGCTGAAGACCCCGACCGGCACCCTCAGCGGTGCAGCCGCCCGCTCCGCCACGATGTCCGTCGCGGCCTCCGGTGGCGGCGGTGCGACGCCGCTGAAGCCGGGCACCTACACCCTCGGCGCACGGTTCGGCGCCGTCGGCTCGTGGTCCCGCTACCACACCGGCCAGGACTTCCCCGCCCCGATCGGCACCCCGATCTACGCCGCGGCCGCCGGCGTGATCGCCCCGGCCAACGGCGGGTCCTGGGCCGGCAACCATGTGGTCATCGACCACCCCGGTGGTGGCGCCACCCTGTACGCCCACATGTCCTCCACCGCGGTACGCGTGGGCCAGCAGGTGCAGGCCGGCCAGCTGATCGGCTACGTCGGGGTGACCGGCCGCTCCTTCGGACCGCATCTGCACTGGGAGTACTACCCGAACGCCAAGACGGTCGGCGACCCGTACACCGCGGCGAACCCGGTGCCGTGGCTCGCGGCCCGCGGCGTCGCTCTCTGATCCTCCGCTGACCCTGCCAGCGGGCGTACGTCGCTCGTCAGGGCACTGACCTCCCAGGGGCCCGCACCTCGTCGTGGTGCCCCCGGAGCCCGGCTCGGCCGCCCGTTTCTCAGGCTCTGCCCGGCCAGATTCCCAGCCTCAGCCCGGTAAGGTCCTCAGCCTCCGCCGCGAGGTCCTCAGGCTGTTCGGCTAGAGCTTCTCCATCGGCGCGTGCCGCAGCGACAGCCGCTTCACCCCGAGGGACCCGAAGTCGACATCGGCCTTCGCATTCTGTCCCACCCCCACTGTGCCGACCACGGTGCCCAGTCCGAACGACGTGTGCAGCACCCGGTCCCCGACCGCCACGGCATCCACGTGCGGTCCCCGCGGCGGCTGACCGGACCCGAAGATCCGGCCCCCCTCGGTACGGTCCTTGGCCGAGGACGTCCGGGCCGCGGCGCGGATCTCCCAGGTCGACCCCGGCTCGACAAGACGGCGCCAGTCCAGCAGATCCGTCGGCATGTCCGCGATGAACCTGCTCGGCGGGTTGTACGAGGGCTGCCCCCACTGCGTCCGCACCACCGCGCGGGTGAGGAAGAGCCGCTTGCGGGCCCGGGTGATCCCGACGTACGCGAGGCGGCGTTCCTCCTCCAGCTCGTCGGGATCGTCGAGGGCACGCATGTGCGGGAACACCCCGTCCTCGAAGCCGGTGAGGAACACCGTGTCGAACTCCAGGCCCTTCGCGGTGTGCAGCGTCATCAGGGTGACCACGCCCTCCTCGTCGCCCTCGGGCACGGAGTCGGCGTCGGCGACCAGGGCGATCCGCTCCAGGAACGCCGGCAGTGAGTCGTCCGGTTCCGGGGCTCCACCGCCCAGACCGCCGAGCTCTGCAGACACCGCCGGCCGCTCGGCGTCGGACTCGGACTGCTGGCGCTCCGCATCCTCGACGTCGGGGTCGGTGGCGAGCGGGGTGCCGGTCTCCGGGTCGATCGGCCGTCCGGTCTCGTCGTCGATGTCGACCACGTGGGCCTGGGCGACGAACTCCTCGGCCACCGCCACGAACTCGGTGAGGTTCTCCAACCGGCTCTCGTCCTGCAGGTCGGTGCTCTTGCGCAGCGTGTCGACGTAGCCGGAGGCCTGCAGGATCGACGCGAGGATCTCGTCGGCCGGGCTCCCGGCCGCCATCAGGGCGCGGTGGTCGGCCATCATCGTGGCGAAGCCCCGCAGCTGCGTGGTCGAGCGGGTGGCCAGACCCTCGATCTCGTCCAGGCGGTCCAGCGCGCTGCCGAAGCTGATCCGCTCCCGGTCGGCGAAGTGCTGGACCTGCTCCTGGGCCCGGTCGCCGATGCCGCGCTTGGGCTCGTTGACGATGCGGCGTACGGAGACGTCGTCGTGCGGGTTCGCGATGGCCTTCAGGTAGGCGATCGCGTCGCGCACCTCCTTGCGCTCGTAGAAGCGCACCCCGCCGACCACACGGTAGGGCAGCCCGACACGGATGAAGACGTCCTCGAACGCCCGCGACTGCGCGTTGGTCCGGTAGAACACCGCTGTCTGGCCGTACGTGGTGGTGCCCGCATCGACCAGCCGATCGACCTCGTCGGCGACGAACTGTGCCTCGCCGTGTTCGGTGTCGGCCACGTAGCCGACGATCTTGTCCCCTTGCCCGGCGTCGGACCACAGCCGCTTCTTCGGTCGGTCGGGGTTCTTGGCGATCACCGCGTTGGCCGCGGAGAGGACGGTCTGGGTGGAGCGGTAGTTCTGCTCGAGCAGGATCGTCCGGGCGCCCGGGAAGTCCTTCTCGAAGTCGAGGATGTTGCGGATCGTCGCACCCCGGAAGGCGTAGATCGACTGGTCCGAGTCGCCGACGACCATCAGCTCCGGCGGGTCCATCGGGACGATCCCCGCCTCGGCGAGCCCCTGTGCGGTCTCGTCGCGGTGCTCGTCGACACCGCACAGCTCGCGCACCAACGCGTACTGGGAGGGGTTGGTGTCCTGATACTCGTCGACCAGTACGTGCCGGAAGCGCCGCCGGTACTTCTCCCGGACCTCGGGGAACTCGCGGAGGAGCCGTACGGTCTCCATGATCAGGTCGTCGAAGTCGTACGCCTCCGCGGCACGCAGCCGCCGCTGGTAGTCGGCGTAGACGCCCGGGTAGACGTCCTCCTGCCCGCGCGGTGCCCGCCCGGCCGAGCCCTCGGGACGGACCAGCTCGTTCTTGCAGGCCGAGATCCAGTTGAGCAGCTCACGCGGCTGGTAGCGCTTGGGATCCAGGTTGCGGTCCCGGCAGATCATCTGCATCAGGCGCTTGGAGTCTGCGGTGTCGTAGATGGAGAAGTTGGCCGAACGGTCGAAGTGGCCGATCTCGGCACGCAGAATGCGGACACAGGCCGAGTGGAAGGTCGACACCCACATCACCCGGGCCCGCGGGCCGACCAGCTCCACCACCCGGGAGCGCATCTCCGCGGCGGCCTTGTTGGTGAAGGTGATCGCCAGGATCGATCCAGGATGCACATCACGTACGCCGACGAGGTACGCGATGCGGCGGGTGAGCACCCGGGTCTTGCCCGAACCGGCCCCCGCGACGACCAGCACCGGGGCCCCCGCGTGGACGACCGCCTCCCGCTGCGGGTCATTCAGCCCCGCGACCAGTTCCTCCGGGGTGACCTTGTGCCGCCCGCTCCGCGGACGTCCGCCGGCCGTGGTGCCGGCAGGCCCGGCCTCCCGCAAAGCACCGGCGCCGCCGGGCCCCGAGCCACCCGCACCGCCGGCCATCAGATCGGCGGCCATCGGATCGCCAGCCATCGGATCGGCGGCCTCACCGCCCTGACCGGGTCGGCCGGTGTCCGGACGCTCGCCGACACGCCCGCCGCGGCTCGATGCCGAGCGGGGTCGGGTGGGCGCGCCGAAGGCGGCACCGAAGGCAGGAAAAAGGGTCGGCGAGTCAGCTTCGTTCATGGCATCGTCCAGCCTAGAGGGTGTCTCGGCTATTTTGGGTGGCATGCCAGAGCGTCGAGGGGCCGCAACCACCAGGCCGGTCCGGCACCCCGCCAGGCTCTTCCCGGTGAGTCCGCTGCCCCGGATCCGCCGCCTGGCGGGCCGCCTGTTCGCCCTCGTCGGCATCCTCCAGGCCATCAGCATCGCCGGCCTGCAGGTCGCCGCCTACCTGCGCAAACGACGCCAGGGCCCGATCCGGTTCCCGCGTACGCCTCCCCAGGAGTTCACCACCGCCGAGGGCACCGCGACGATCTTCACGTACGGCCAGGATCTCTACGACGACATGCTGGCGGCGATCCGCTCGGCGCAGCACAGCATCTACTTCGAGACCTTCATCTGGAAGGGCGACGAGATCGGCCAGCAGTTCAAGGACGCCTTCGTCGAGGCCGCCGAACGCGGCGTCGAGGTGTACGTGGTCTGGGACCGCTTCGCCAACCTCGTCGTCGACCACCGCTTCTTCCGGTTCCCCACGACCGTGCACGCCCGCCGACACCCGTTCTATCTGCGGTGGCCGCGTGGGCTGCGGCTCGGCAAGTACGCCCGCAACCACCGCAAGGTGCTGGTCGTCGATCTGGCGACGGCCTGGGTCGGCGGCTACAACATCGGGGCGCGCTACGCCGGCGACTGGCGCGATACCCACGTCCGGCTCACCGGCCCGATCGCCCCCGATCTGGCCGACGCCTTCGTCGACTACTGGAACGCGATCGGCGGCCCCCGGGGCAGGCACCTCGAGGAGCCCCGCGGCCGCGCCTGGCACCGTGCCTCGCGGGTCCACCGCAATGTCCCGATGTACGCGACCTATCCGATCCGCGGGTTGTACCTGGAGGCCATCGACCGCGCCAGCCAACGCATCTGGCTGACCCACGCCTACCTGATCCCGGACCAGGACCTGCTCGACGGCATCCTCCGGGCTGCGGCGCGCGGGGTGGACGTACGGATCATCATCCCGGCGGAGTCCAACCACATCGAGGCGGACTGGCTGTCGCGCGGCTTCTACGGCACGCTGCTACGCGGTGGCGTACGCCTCTTCCTCTACCAGCACGCCATGGTGCACTCGAAGACGGCGACCATCGACGGCGAGTGGGCGACGATCGGCACGGCGAACCTGGACCGGCTGAGCCTGGTCGGCAACTACGAGATCAACGTCGAGTTCATGGATCCGTCGGTCGCCCAACGGATGGAGACGATCTTCTCCACCGATCTGACGAACTGCCGGGAGCTGACCCTGCGGGAGTGGCAACGCCGACCGCTGATGGCGAAGGTCTCCGAGGAACTGCTGAGCCCCTTCCGGCCGTTCCTCTGACGCCTTCCAGCCCGTTCCGGGGACGACACTCGTGGTCGAGTCGGGGTGATCCCCCGAACGCTCCCGTGCCTCCTTCAGGAGCGGTGCCCCGCGCGCCGCGCCCACCTACAGTAGGAGCCATGACAGAGCTTCTCGTTCCTCTCGCCCTCAACGTCGGTTGGTTCGGTCTCATCATCATCGGACTCGTCGCCGGCGCCATCGCCAAGGCCATCCTCCCGGGCAACGACCCCACCAGCTGGGTCACGTCTCTCATCCTCGGTGTCGTCGGCGCTCTCGTCGGCGGCTGGATCGGCAGCCTGGTCGGGATCCAGGGCCACGGCTTCTTCTCGTTGTGGACGTGGATCCTCGCCATCGTCGGCTGCATCGTCGTCCTGTTCGTCTATGGCCTCCTCACCAAGAAGAAGGTCTGATCCGTCCGTCCTTCGCGATCTGACAGTGCAGAAGCCCCACCCGGGAGTCCGGGGTGGGGCTTCTGAGCGTCCGGGCGAGTGCCCGAGCCAGTCCGGGCGAGTGCCCGAGCCGGTCGCGAGTCTCAGACCAGTCGCCGATCGTTGGCCCAGCGGGCGAGCTGGTGGCGGTTGGACAGCTGGAGCTTGCGCAGCACGCTCGACACGTGGGTCTCCACCGTCTTCACCGAGATGAACAGCTCCTTGGCGACCTCCTTGTAGGAGTAGCCGCGGGCGATCAGGCGTAGCACGTCCCGCTCCCGCGGCGACAGCTTGTCGAGGTCCTCGTCGACGCTGGCCACGTCGATCGACCCGGAGAAGGCATCCAGGACGAAGCCGGCCAGCCGCGGGGAGAACACCGCGTCCCCGCCGGCGACCCGTTCGATCGCCTCGATCAACTCATCGGCGTTGATCGACTTGGTCACGTAGCCGCGAGCACCGCCCCGGATCAGCGAGATCACGTCTTCGGCGGCGTCCGACACCGACAGTGCCAGGAAACGTACGTCCGGGTGGCGCTGGTGGACCTGGCGCAGCACCTCGACCCCGCCGCCGCCGGGCAGGTGCACGTCGAGGAGCACCACATCGGGATCGGTGGCGAGGATGGTCCGGACGGCGCCGGGCGCGTCGGCCGCCTCGCCGACGATGGTCACCCGGGCGCCGATCTCGTGCTTCACGCCGGCCCGGAACATGTCGTGGTCGTCCACCACGACCACCCGCAGCGAGCCGGTCCGCAGGCCCTCGCGCGGTCCGGCGCCCTCGGCGTCCGGTGTCTGCGGTTCGGGTTGATGGGTCGTCATCGTGTCATCTCCAGTCGTACGTCGGTCCCCTGGCCCGGCGCCGAGCGGATCGTGGCCCGCCCACCGTGCCTCTCCATCCGTTCCATGATGCTGCGCCGGACCCCTTGGCGGTCGGCGTCGATCGCCTCGGGGTCGAATCCCTGACCGCGGTCACGGACGAACACCTCGACGGTATCCTCCAGCACTTCGGCGTACACGTCGACCCTGTCGACGCCCGCATGCTTCGCCGCGTTCACCATCGCCTCGCGGGCCGCCCGCACCAGCGCGTCCAGGTCCGGGGTCATCGTCGTGTCGCCCACCGTGACGAGTTCGACGTCGATGTCGTGCTCGTCCTCCACTTCCAGCGCGACGCGGCGGACAGCCGCCGCCAGCGTGGTGTCGTCCGGTGGGCTGCCGTACAGCCACTCCCGCAGTTCCCGTTCCTGCCGGCGGGCGAGCCGGGTGACCGCCCGCGAGTCGTGGGCCTGTCGCTGGATGAGGGCGAGGGTCTGCAGCACCGAGTCGTGCAGATGGGCCGCCATGTCGGCCCGGGCGTCCGCCCGGATCTTCTCCTCGCGGATCCGGTCCAGCTCCGCACGGGTGCGGAAGAACCAGGGGGCGCCGACCACGGCGACCCCACCCAGGCTGAGGATCAGCACCATCATCAGTTCGGACGTACGCCCCTCACCGCCCGGATCCGGCACCACCAGCACGAAGGCGATGCCGAGCAGCAGCAGGCCGGTCAGCGCGACCAACAGTGATCCCAGCCGGTCCCGCCGCGACGGGCCACCGTCACCGGCGCGATTGCCCCGCCAGGTGCCCATCGAGTCCGCCTCGCGCCAGATCACGGCCACTCCGGCGCTGGCCAGCATGACGGGCCAGAAGACCGCCCACGGCATGCCGAACCGGGTCATCTGGACCAGCCACAACACGCCCCCGCCGAAGAGGCCCATCGCCAGCGCGGCGCCCATGTCGATGCGGCGGCGCAGCCTGCGCGGAACCGTACGGGCCCCGGTCCGCGCCGCCGACTCCAGGCCCGGAGCGGAGGCCCGTGGCGGTTCGGGCGGCAATGCCACCCACAGCACGGCGTACACCACGGCACCGACGAACTGGGTCATCGTCAGACCGACGAAGGCCAGCCGCAGCAGCATCACCGGCCAGCCGAGATGCTGGCTCAGCCCGGCGCAGACCCCGCCCAGCCATCGCCCGTCGTCGACCCGGTAGGCACGGCGGCGCTCCGGCTCGGCCGGCAGCGCGGGGCCCCTGCCGGTCGGGGGCACGCCGGGGCCCTGCCCTGACCCGCGTGCGGAATCCTTCGCGACACCGGTAGGGTCCCCCGGGACGGGCGAGAGATCATCCATGGTGGATCCAGCAAACCACGCGCCGCTGACAAAGCCACCCTCGGCACCCCTCGTCCCAGCGAAGATGGGGGATGTGCCCGATGGTCCCTTCCACGGACGCGAGACAGGATGGGGGCATGGAGCCGGCGACCACCATGCATCGACCCGCGACGGGAGCACCGATCGCGGGTGTCTGCGCCGCCATCGCCGACCGCGTCGGGATCGATCCCCTGATCATCCGCGTCGCCGCCGTCGTTCTCGCCGTGAGTTCCGGCATGGGCGTCGTCCTCTATCTCGCCGGCTGGGTGCTGATCCCCCGCGAGGGTCACGAGCGGGGTCCCCTGCTGGAGACCTTCCCGGCCCTCACCCGCGCCCCACGCTGGGTGCTGATCACCGCCGTCGCCGTCGTCGTCGTGGCCGTCGCCGCCACCCTCGGCAGTGTGACGTCGCTCTCCCTGTTCCCGGCGGTGGTGCTCGGCCTTGTCTACTACTTCGGCGTGCACCGGCCCCGCCGCGAACGTTCCTTGCGCCGGCCCGGTGTCCCGCCGGTCGTGCCCCCCGGCACCATGGGCCGGTATGTCCCGGGCAACGGTGACCGTGCGACCGGTGATCCCGGCCCCGCCCAGCCGTACGGGCAGGGGCCTCGGCTGGATCAAGCCCAACCTTTCGGGGCCCCTCGGCCGATGACCTCCTCCCCGCAGACGCCGCCGCAGGCCTCGCCTCCGTGGCCCGAGGGAGAGATCCCTACGGCGGTCCGTCCGGTCGCCGGTCCCGCCGCACCCCACGACGTGAGCAACTACCTGGCCAATCCCGACCCGATCGGCCTGTACGCGCCTCCGCCCCCGCGACCCCGCGCCCCGCGAGTACTCGACCCGCAGCGAGTGGGCAAGCGGACCCTCGCCCTGGTCACCCTGACCTCCGTCGGCCTGCTGTGGACTCTGCTGTCCCTGCTCGGCTCCACCGGACGCCCGGTGCCCCCGTTCGCCTGGGCAGCCTCGGCGCTGGTGGTCGTCGGGTGTGCACTGGTGATCGGGGCATGGGCCGGCAGGCCCCGCGGTCTGATCGCGGCAGCGGTGATCCTCGGACTCATCGCGACTGTCGGCGCCTACCAGCACGGACATCCGTCCATCGGCGAACGTCCGGTCGCGGCAACCGCCCCGGTCTCCGTGACGTACGTGAGCGAAGCCGACCTGCCCTCCGGCGACAACTGGGACTTCGGCCGGGTGACGGTCGACCTGTCCGCGCTGGATGCCACTCAGGACGTCCGGTACGAGGCCCACATGGGTGCCGGTTCGCTGACGATCCTGGTGCCCGCCGACATCCGCGTGGTCGCGACGACCCAGGTCGGGATGGGGACGCTGCAGCTCGGCGACTCGGCTCCGGAGTCGGTCACCCAGGAGGATCCCACGACGACGGTCCTCCAGCCCGGCCGCCCCGGCGCCCCGACGATCACGATCAATGCCTCCACCGATCTCGGTGAGCTGGTGGTGAAGACGCGATGAGCACACACCGCACTCCCCCACGCCGCCCGCGCCGCGCCGACGTGCTGTCCTTGGTCCTCGGCCTGCTGGCCATCATCTACGGCGCCGCCATCCTGTGGTCCGGCATGGTGGGCCCGATCGATCGGGACCTGGTGAGCATCGCGCTTCCCGCCGCGCTCGTGGTCATCGGCGTCATCGGCCTCGTGGCCGGTGGCAATCGCGGGTGATCCCCGGTAGCTCGCCTGGTCCCGGGTAGTTCACCTGGTCCCGCACATGTCGCCTGATCCCAGCACCGGACGTACGGAGGGGACGGACCACGTGGTCCGTCCCCTCCGTACGTCGTCGTCCCCGCCTCGCGGGGTGGCGACTCACTCCCACTCGATGGTGCCCGGCGGCTTGCTCGTCACGTCGAGGACCACGCGGTTGATCTCGCGCACCTCGTTGGTGATCCGGGTGGAGATCTTCTCCAGCAGGTCGTACGGCAGCCGGCCCCAGTCAGCGGTCATCGCGTCCTCGCTCGTCACGGGGCGCAGCACCACGGGATGCCCGTACGTACGACCATCGCCCTGCACACCCACGGAACGTACGTCGGCGAGCAGCACGACCGGGAACTGCCAGATGTCGTTGTAGAGGCCGGCGGCCTGCACCTCGTCGCGGGTGATCGCGTCCGCACGCCGCAGCAGGGCCAGCCGCTCCTCATCGACCGCGCCGATGATCCGGATCGCCAGGCCCGGGCCGGGGAACGGGTGGCGCCAGACCATCTCCTCGGGCAGTCCGAGCTCGGTGCCGACCGCCCGGACCTCGTCCTTGAACAGGGTGCGCAGGGGCTCGATGAGCTTGAACTGCAGGTCGTCGGGCAGACCGCCGACGTTGTGGTGGGACTTGATGTTGGCAGCGCCCTCACCACCACCGGACTCCACCACGTCCGGGTAGAGGGTGCCCTGGGCGAGGAACTCGATGGGCTCGTCCTCGTTGAGTTCCCGGGTGGCCGCCTCGAACGCACGGATGAACTCCCGGCCGATGATTTTGCGCTTGGTCTCGGGATCGGTCACCCCGGCGAGTTCGCGCAGGAAGACGTCAGCGACCTGCTTGACGACCAGGTTCACCCCGGTCGCGGCGACGAAGTCCTTCTCGACCTGTTCGGCCTCTCCCTCGCGCAGCAGGCCGTGGTCGACGAAGACACAGACGAGCTGGTCGCCGATGGCCCGTCGCAGGAGCGCGGCGGCCACGGCGGAGTCGACGCCGCCGGACAGGCCGCACAGCACGCGCTTGTCGCCGACGATCTCCCGGATCCGGGCGATCGAGTCCTCGACGATGTTGGCCGGGGTCCAGTCGGGGCGGCAGCCGGCGATGTCGTAGAGGAAGTGCTCGAGCACGCGCTGGCCGTGTTCGGAGTGCATCACCTCGGGGTGCCACTGCACGCCGGCGACCCGACGGTCCAAGTCCTCGAACGCCGCGACCGGGGCGCCGGCGGTGCATGCCAGGGCGGTGAATCCCGCCGGTGCCTCGCGGACGGCGTCACCGTGGCTCATCCATGTCCGGAACTCGGCGGGAAGGTCACGCAGCAGGGTGCCCGCCTCGACGACGGTGGTCTCGGTGCGTCCGAACTCCGACAGCCCGGTCCGGGCCACCTCACCTCCGAGTGTTGCTGCGATCGCCTGGTAGCCGTAGCAGATGCCGAATACGGGGATGCCGGTGTCGAACAGTGCCGGATCGACCTGTGGCGCTCCCTCGGCGTACACCGACTGCGGGCCTCCTGACAGGATGACCGCCCTGGGGTGCCGGGCGGCGACCTCCGCGGCGGTGGCCGTGTGCGGCATGATCTCGGAGAAGACCCGGGCCTCGCGGACGCGGCGGGCGATGAGCTGTGCGTACTGCGCGCCGAAGTCGATGACGATGACGGTGTCGTGGGTCTCTGCCCCCGCAGCACCGCTCGCTGTCTGATCTGCCATAGGCGGCAGTCTAGGGCCTCGCACCGACACCCCCGGCGGCGCCCGAGGTCGGCACCTCACGCCCCACAACACGTGATATAGACCATAAGTTGGTGTATGACTTGGTCATGGCGCTTTTCGAGAATGTCACCCAGGCCTTCGGCAACACCCCGCTCGTCCGTGTCAATCGCCTGTTCGGCGACACGGCCGCCCATGTGTTCGCGAAGCTGGAGTACTACAACCCCGCGAACTCCGTGAAGGACCGTATCGGTGTCGCCATCGTCGACGCCGCTGAGGCCTCCGGCCAGCTGCAGCCTGGCGGCACCATCGTCGAGGGGACGTCCGGCAACACCGGCATCGCGCTCGCCCTGGTCGGCGCGGCCCGTGGCTACAAGGTCGTGCTGACCATGCCCGAGACCATGTCCAACGAGCGCAAGGCACTGCTGCGCGGGTACGGGGCCGAGCTGGTCCTGACCCCGGGCAAGGAGGGCATGCGTGGGGCCGTGGCCAAGGCCGAAGAGATCGCCGCCGAGCGCGGTGGCATCCTCGCCCGCCAGTTCGAGAACCCGGCCAACCCCGAGATCCACCGGACGAGCACCGCCGAGGAGATCTGGACCGACACCGCCGGTGCGGTCGACATCTTCGTCGCGGGCATCGGCACCGGTGGCACCATCACCGGCGTCGGCGAGGTGCTGAAGTCCCGCAAGCCCGAGGTGAAGGTCGTCGGCGTCGAGCCGGCCGATTCTCCGCTGCTCACCGAAGGCCACCCCGGACCGCACAAGATCCAGGGCATCGGCGCGAACTTCGTCCCGGAGATCCTCAACCGCGACGTCCTCGACGAGGTGCTCACCGCGACCACCGAGGAGTCGGTGACGTTCGCCCGCGGCGCGGCGACCCAGGAGGGTCTGCTCGTCGGCATCTCGTCGGGTGCGGCACTGAGCGCCGCGGCCAAGGTGGCCGCCCGCCCGGAGAACGCCGGCAAGAACATCGTGGTCCTGCTGCCGGACTTCGGCGAGCGCTACCTGTCCACCGTCCTCTTCGAGGGCCTCGTCTGAGGGATGAAACGAACGGGCCCGGGTCCGGAAGCGATTGCTTCCGGACCCGGGCCCGCAGCATGGTCGGCCGTCGGTCCGACGGCGGCCGGCTCAGCCCTTGGCGGCGGTGATCTCGGAGACCCGTTCCTCCTCCGCCCGGGCGGTGAGGTCGGCACCGGCCGCCGCATCCCGGGTGAGGTTGCTGCCGTCGGTCGGGTCGAACACGTGCACCTTGCGGGTGTCGACCCACAGCTGCGCAGGCCGTCCCCCGCGGACCGTGCTGGCCGAGTCCAGGCTGACGACCAGCGTCGGCGGGATCTCGTCCTGGTCCAGGTCGCGGGCCAGTTCCGCCATCAGCGCGGCGACCTTCGGATCCGGCTCGTAGTCGATGTAACCGTACTGTTCGTTGCCGAGCCACTCGGTGTGGGTGGCGGTCGCCTGGAAGGTGGTGCCGTACGGGCGCACCGCCGGGTCCACCAGGGCGTCGTCCTCGAAGAACTCGGGGCGTACGCCCAGGATCACGTTGTCCTTGCTCCGGGCCGCCGCGAGCACCCGATCGGGCACGGTCAGCACCCCGATCGGCGTGACGAGGCGGTCGCCCTCGACATGGCTCGGCAGGAAGTTCATCGACGGAGAGCCGATGAAGCCCGCCACGAACAGGTTGACCGGCTGCTCGTACAGCTCCCGGGGGCTGCCGACCTGCTGGAGCAGACCCTTCTTGAGCACGGCCACCCTGTCGCCGAGCGTCATCGCCTCGGTCTGGTCGTGGGTGACGTAGACCGAGGTGGTGCCGAGGCGACGCTGCAGCTGCGCGATCTGCGAGCGCATCTGGCCGCGCAGCTTGGCGTCCAGGTTGGACAGCGGCTCGTCGAACAGGAACGCATCGGCGTGCCGTACGATCGCCCGTCCCATCGCCACCCGCTGTCGCTGGCCACCGGAGAGGTTGGCCGGCTTGCGGTCCAGGTGTTCGCGCAGGTCGAGCATGTCGGCGGCCTGGCGGACCCGGCGGTCAAGTTCCTCGGCGGGGATCTTGTTCTTGGTGAGCCGCAGCGGGAAGGCGATGTTCTCGTAGACGGTGAGATGGGGGTAGAGCGCATAATTCTGGAAGACCATCGACAGGTTGCGGTCGCGCGGCGGGAGTTCGTTGACCCGTGTCCCGTCGATCAGCAGGTCCCCGGAGGTGATGTCCTCCAGGCCGACGATCATCCGCAGCAGGGTCGATTTGCCGCACCCGGACGGGCCGACGAGGATCATGAACTCGCCGTCGGCGATCTCGAGGCTCACGCCCTTGACCGCGGTGAAGCCGTCGTCGTACGTCTTGACGAGGTTGTTGAGAGATATCTGGGCCATGGCAGTTCCTTGGGTGTGAAGGGCCTTGGGTGTGAAGGGCCCGGAGAGTGGAGGCGCATTGCCGGTGCTGGGCCCCGACGGTGCCGGAGCGACAGCAGGCGTCAGCCCTTGACCGCGCCCTGGGTCAGGCCGGAGACGATCTGGCGCTGGAAGAGCATCACGATGATGACGATCGGGATGGTGACGACGATCGCTGCGGCAGAGATGGCCCCGGTCGGCTGCTCGAACTGCGAGGCCCCGGTGAAGAAGGCCAGCGCGGCGGGCACCGGTCTGGCGATCGAGGTCGATGTCAGCGAGATGCCGTAGACGAAGTCGTTCCAGGCGATGAAGAAGGCGATGATCGCGGTGGTGAAGACTCCCGGCAGGGCGAGCGGGATGATTACCCGGCGGAAGGCCTGCCAGGTGGTCGCGCCGTCGACCTGGGCCGCCCGTTCCAGGTCCCACGGAATCTGCTGGAAGTACGCCGCGAGGGTGTAGATCGAGATCGGCAGGGTGAGCGACAGGTACGGGATGATCAGGCCCGGCCAGGTGTCGTACAACCCGATCCGGCGCCACAGGTTGAACAGCGGTGTGGTCAGCGAGATGATCGGGAAGATCGACACCCCGAGCGCGGTGTTCAGGACGAGCCGCTTGCCGGGGAAGTCGAGGCGGGCGATGGCGTACGCACAGAACGTGGCCAGGACGACCGCGATCGCCGTCGCGATCAGCGAGATGCCGATCGAGTTGCGTAGGGCCGGCAGGAACAGGCTCTGCGCGGCGCCGGCGAAGATCATCGCGTAGTTGTCCCCGACCCACGCGGAGGGCCAGAAGTTGCCCGAGGTGACATCGGAGGATGACTTGAAGGAGGTGACCAGGATCGAGAAGATCGGCCACAGTGTGTAGAGCAGGACGAGCAGGGCGATGAGTCCCCACAACACCCGCTGTCTGGTGGACAGACCGTTCATGTCACTTCACCCCTCGTCCGGCGAGGTCCACCCGGAATCCCTTGATGGCGATCACCGAGATGAGGATCACGCTCAGGAAGAGGATCACCGACACGGCGGAGCCCAGGCCGATCTCGAGGCGCCCGATGGATGTCCGATACGCGAGCAGTGACAGCGCCTCGGTGCCGTACGCCCCGTTGGTCATGATGAAGATGTTGTCGAAGATGCGGAAGGCGTCGAGGGCCCGGAACAGCACCGCCACCATGATGGCGGCCCGCATGTTCGGCAGGATGACCCGGCTCATCCGCTCCCACCAGGTGGCCCCGTCGACCCGGGCGGCCTCGGTGAGTTCCGTGGGCACCTGGGCCAGACCGGACAACAGCAGCAGCGAGATGAACGGCGTGGTCTTCCACACCTCGGAGGCCATGATGACGAACAGGGCCGGCGCGGTGGAGCCGAACCAGTCGAACGTCGGCCCGATGCCTGGCAGCCACCCGAACCACTTGTTCACGTACCCGGCGTTGATGTCGAACATGTAGAACCAGGCGAAGGCCGACACCACGGTGATGGTGCCGTACGGGATGAGGATCACCGTACGCAGCCATCCGCGGATGGTGCGCAGTGCGTTGTTCATCACCAGGGCGAGGAAGAAGCCCAGGACGAGCTCGACGGCGACGGTCACCACAGTGATCAGCACGGTGACGCCGAAGTCGCGCCAAAAGACCGGATCGGTCAGCACCACGCCGTAGTTGGCGAGCCCGACGAAGCGGCGCTCGGCGGGCGCGGTCAGCCGGTAGCTGAACAGGGAGTCGTAGACGCCCTGGAGGATCGGGTAGATGGTGACGGCGATCATGATGAGGAAGGCCGGGGCGGCGAGTGCCCACCCCATCCGACGTTCGCCGCGGGCGCGGGCGGTCAGCGGCGGCCGCCCCTCGACGACGGCGTGTCGGGCCTGGACGGTGGACGCGGCAGTTGCTGTGGTGCTCATAGCAGTCGTTCTCCCTTCAGCACGGCCATCACGAAGTCCTGAGTCTCTTTGGGCGTCGTCGGTGTCACCTCGGGAAGCGGTGTCCACCGCTGCTGGATCGACGTGCTGATCTCGTTGTAGAACGGGGTCTGCGGACGCGACTTGGCCAGATCGAGCGACTCACGGATGGTGTCGGCCATCGGATACTTGGCACGGACCGCCGGGTCGTCGTACGCCGTCTTGTCGGCCGGCGGATTGCCGTTGGAGACGAAGTAGTACGCCTGGTTCGCCGGCGAAACGATGCAGGAGATCGCCTTGTAGGCAAGGTCGGGATGCTTGCTCTTCGAACCGACGCCGAGAACGATCCCGCCGTACGGCGGCGCGGTCGGCTCGTCGGCCTTCACTCGCGGGTAGAGCGCCCAGCCCATGTCGTCGAGGACGGACTTCTGGACGGTGCCCTGCTCCACCGCGCTCTGGGTAGCGGCGTAGACGAACGGCCAGTTCACCATGAAGGATCCCTGGTCACCCTGCCAGTTCACCATGGTGATGTTCTCGTTCTGCGTGGTGATGCCGGGCCCACCGAGGCCCTTCTGGCCGATGGTCGACACGATCCGGGCGGCTTCCTTGCCGGCGGGCGTGTCGAGGCCGAGCTGGTAATCGGCGGCCGGCGCGTCCGGGTTGAGGACGATGTGCTGACCCTGCGACTCGTACAGGGCGTTCACCCAGACCGTCATCGACTCCGAACGGATCCCCTGCACGCCCAGTTGCTTGCCGGTCTTCTCGGTCGCGGCCATCAGCTGGTCCCAGGTGACCGGCTGGCTCATGTCCAGCCCGGCTTGCTGGGCGACGGACTTCTTGTACCACAGGAGCTGCGTGTTCGCCCAGAACGGGACTGCCGTGATGCGCCCGCCCCAGGTCGCTGCCTGGACCGCCCCGTCGACGGCGTTCGCTGTCGACGCCGCCGCCACGTCGGCCGGCACCGGCGCCAGGAAGCCTGGCTCGGCCAACTCCGGCATGAACGGCGGATCGAGGCTCATGATGTCCAGTGAGGAGTCGCCCGCGGCCAGGCGGCGGGCCAGTTGTTCGCGCTGCGAGGTCGCGTCACGCGGGAGCAGGGAAGTCTGGATGGTGTACGCGCCGCCGGAGGCGGCCGAACAGCGCTGGGCGATCTCCGCTTGACCGCCGTCATCGGGGTTGATGTACCAGGTGAGCGTGGGGGTGCCAGAGCCCCTCGTCGAAGCGCAACCGCTCAACGCGATTGTCGCCGCGAGCGCGACAGCTGCGGCCGTCGCCAGCGCCCGCCGTGGCCGCCTGGGAGGCGAACCGGGCTGATGCATGACCATTCCTTCCACAACGTTGTAGACAGGGACGCGCCGGGGGAAACGCCGAGAGTGGAGGGGCCATAATGATGCGTACGTCACTCCAGACCTGACTCGACCATCGCTATCCCCGCAGCGAATGTCAAGGGTCTAGCATGCAAAAACAACCGACGCGCCGGGATACAGGCAACTGAATGGTGCCGCGGCAGAACTCACGGTCGGTGCTCAGCCGAATCCCGCCGAGGTTCCGAAGAAGTCGAAATAGCCTCGGTCGGCCAAGAACGACCTCAGCGCTCTTGCCGGCATGGGATCGTTCCGGAGTTGTCACCGGTGGGAACGACGGACCTCAGTCCGTGCCCCGGCGCGGTCAGCCTGTCGGTCGGCTGGGCCACAGTGCCGGCTCAGCGCCGGGAGGACCGGCCACGCCGTGATGACCGGCCACGCCGGCCGGAAGGCGGCCGCGTCACTACCATCCGTGACGGCTCAGCACTCGGGCGGAAGGTCTCGCCGGATCGCCTCATGATGCCGGACCACCTCCGACACGATGAAAGCCAGGAACTTCTCCGCGAACTCGGGGTCCAGGTGGGATTCCTCTGCCAACCCCCGCAGACGGCGGATCTGCTCGGCTTCGCGCAGCGGATCGGCGGCAGGAAGGTCGTGGGCAGCCTTCAGCACCCCGACCTGTTGGGTGATCTTGAACCGCTCCGCCAACAGGTGCACCAGCGCAGCATCCATGTTGTCGATGGACGCGCGCAGACGCCCCAGCTCCGCCATCACGTCCTCAGGTGCCACATCCCCGACCCTAGCGCAGGAGGGCCCACGGCACGCGAATCCGGAACGACCCGAGCGATCGCGCCACCCATGGACTTCTGCCTCCCGCTCCTCCACGGTCGGTGGGGCCTCCGGGGGCGGGTTGCCCACGCGTAGGCGCCCGGCGTCCATGGCAGTCCGCGCGGCGGCAGGCTGACACCGCGTCCCCGCCGTGGCCGCCCGGACCCCGTCTCCGATCGTGGCCGACTGGGTCCGCCAGCCGATCGTGGCCGACTGGTCCGGCCTCCCCCGAATCCGCCGCATGTCAGGGCCAGTCTGAGCCGGTGATCAGAGCCCGGCCCGTCGCTGCCGCTGCAGCCAACCGCCGCCGTTTCAGCTAGCCGCCGCCGTTTCAGTCAACCGCGGCGCGTCGGCGGGCCGCGGTTGACTGAACGCGCGGCGTATGCCGATGTGACGCACCTGTCGGCCCTCGAAGACACCATCGGGTGCTCCTGGCAGTCGCAGTAGATCCCGCCTGCGGGATTCGCCTGTCGCCTCAGTGCGGACCGGACCGAGGGGCGTCCCGTGGCTGGTCGACTGGTCGCCTGTGGGTTGACGTGAGGTGGCTCTCATCCCTGTGGATAAGTCGTTTCCGCGGCTTGTTGTGGCCCGTCTGTACGACAGGCTGTGCGGAACGCGAGTCGAAGGGGATGAGACGTGGCGTCGAGACGTGTCTGCGGGTCCGTGGTGGCGTGGATGATGGTCGGTGCGGCCGGCTTGTTGGCCGGTTGTGGCGGTGGTCCTGGCGTGGCGCCGAGTCCGACGCCGACGTATTCGTGTACGCCGGATCCAGCGGGCGCTCCGTGCACGCCGGAGTTGGCTGCGTCGCAGGCTGAGGAGGCCGAGGCGTACGAAGACGCGGTCTTCGTGTATCAGGAGTTCACCAAGGAGCGGAACCGGCTGATTCTGGCAGGCGGGAGTCCGACGCCTACGCCGACGATGGAGAAGTATGCTTCTGGTGACTATCTCGATACTGTTGCGGAATTTATCTCGTCGGGGTATTTTGCTGGCCGGCGAGCTTCGGGTCCTCTGGAGATCCTGAGACTGGAAAAGCTTTCAGTTGATGCGGATCGGGTCACCTTCCTTGCTTGCGAGGATGGCCGCCGCATAGAAGTAGTTGATGCCGAGGGCACCGTTGTTGCGCGTGGTCAGCTGGGGGCGCTCGAGATTGTTGCTGAGCGCTCGGCCAGTGGGTGGATGTTGGTCAATGGTGCCGATGTCGAGGTGTCTCGATGCGGGTAATTCAAGGAATCGCTGTCGGGGTCATTCTATTGATGGCTGGTTCTTCACCTACGTATGCAAACGCGTCCCCGGGCGGTTTTACGGACTTTTCTAGTGTTGAAGTAAGGCCAGACCAGGGCTCGGCGAACGGGCGTGTTCGTGTTGAATCTCGGATGGATGGTCAAAGTAGTGAATCAACGTCCATACGAAAGCAACCTGTGAGTGAGGTGAATTCTGAGGAGCGCCTCATTCGATACAAGCGTATTTTGGGTTTGGATCAGACCAGTGGAAAGGGAGTGCTAGTCGTCAATCCTCCTGATCCGCATCTGCCATTCGCTCGGCTGGCACCGCCGACACGATATCGGGCAGCGCCGCCGGCCGACTTAGCTGTTGTGGCTCGGGAGGCGTCGGCGATGTTGCGGTTGCCGGGTCAGGTGGTGCGGGTGGGGCCGGATCCGTCGTTGAATGAGTGGAACATGCTGGCGGTGGGGTTTCCGGTGTGGTTGTGGTGGGAGGGTGACAGCACGACGAGTCAGACGGTCACTCTGGATGGGGTGACGTTGGAGATGGTTGCTCGTCATCAGTCGTCGTCGTTCGAGATGGGGGATGGGACGACGGTGACGTGTGGGGTGTCGACGCCGTGGGTGGCGGGGGCGCGGCCGCCGGGGTCTCCGTCGCCGACGTGTGGGCATTGAACCGCCCCGGCATGTCCGGAGACTCGCTGGTTTGACTCCTCAGCTTGCTGCTGAGGGTTGTTGTTGAGCGTAGTGGGCCTGCTCGAGAACGACCGGTGGCATGTCTCCGCAGTACTCGTTGAGGCGGCGGTGGTTGTACCAGTCGACCCACTTTGCGGTGGCGATCTCGACGGCGTTCACGTCCCTCCAGGGTCCCTGCCGGCGAATGACCTCGGTCTTGTACATCCCGTTGATGCTCTCGGCCAGGGCGTTGTCGTAGCTCGATCCGACGGCGCCGGCTGAGGGGGTGATGCCGGCGTCGGCGAGGCGTTGGCTGTGGGCCAGGGAGAGGTATTGGCTGCCGTGGTCGTGGTGGGCGACCAGGGCGGTGAAGTCGGCACGGTCCTCCCGCTCACGCACCCAGATGGCCTGCTCGACCGCGTCGAGGACGAGGTCGGCGGTCATCGTGGTAGCGGCCCGCCAGCCGATAATCCGGCGGGCGTAGGCGTCGACGACGAACGCCACGTAGGTCCAGCCGGCCCAGGTCGACACGTAGGTGAAGTCGGCGACCCACAACCGGTTCGGCGCGAGCGGCTCGAAGTTGCGATTCACCAGGTCGGCCGGCTTGGGCCCGATCCCGGCGATCGTTGTCCGTTTCACCTTGCCGCGGACCACCCCGGCCAGCCCCGCCTGGCGCATCAGCCGCTCGATGGTGCAGCGGGCGACGGGTATGCCTTCCCGGTTCAGCGCCAGCCACACCTTGCGGGGTCCGTACACCCCGAAGTTGTCGGCATGGATCCGCCGGATATGTGCCAGCAGCACCTCGTCGCGCTGCTCGCGCTTGGAGGGCAGCCGGTCGCGCCACTCGTAGTAGGTCGACGGGGCGATCTTCACACCATGCTCGGACAACACGGCACAGATCGGCTCTACCCCCCATCGCAACCCACCGGTGGCGGGCTGGTGGTCGGCGTGCTCGCGGATGAAGTCCACGATCACTGCCCGGGCCGGTCGAGCTCGGCCGCGAAGAAAGCCGACGCCGCCTTCAGGATCGCGTTCGCCCGCCGCAACTCGGCGTTCTCCCGCTTCAACCGCTTGACCTCGGCCGACTCCTCCGACGTGACCCCCGGCCGGGCGCCCTGGTCGACCTCGGCCTGCCGCACCCACTTACGCACCGTCTCGGCCGTGGAGATCCCCAGCAGCTCCGCGACCCGGGCCATCGCACCCCAATCGGTGTCCTGATCCGGCCTGATCTCGGCATACATCCTCACCGCCCTGGCCTTCAGCTCAGCCGGATACCTCTTCGACGTGTTCCCTGCCATGACTCCAACCTTCCCAAGGTTCGGAGTCTCCGGACATGCCGGGGCGGTTCACATGTCTATACGGAGCCGGGTGTTTACACGATCACCGCGACGCATCACTGGCAGTTGTCGTGGACGGCGTTGGGCCGGTCGGGGGTGTTGCCGATGTCGAACACGTCATCGACCGAGCTCGAGGTCGGAGAGCTGGCCGCCGTCATCGTCGAACGCTGACGACACTGGCCCGGCCGCCCACCAGCCGGGCCAGTTCGCGGCCGGTGCGTCCGAACGGCGTGCACGAGGCTCCCCCGTGCACGCGGACGATACTCAGGCCGTGGGATGCGAGCGTGTCCCGGCACGAGGCCTCTCCGTGCACGCGGACGTTTACCTACTCGATCACGTTCCCAGGCTGTCTGCCGGGCGGTCGACAGGTCGTGCCTGGGCATTATCCTCAGGCGCCGCCACCATTGCGGGGCGCAATTGCAGAGCGGGCCGGCACCCTGTTCAGGGTGTCGGCCCGCTCTGTCACGCCACCCTGGGGGTGGTGTGTGTTGTCCGGCGATGTCCTAGTCTCCCACACACTCCCGTGTGCAGTACCATCGGCGCTGGAAGGCTTGACTTCCGGGTTCGGAATGTGACCGGGTATTTCCCTTCCGCCATGATCACCGTAACACTGTCGAAACAGCAACAACACTATTCAACTGTCCCCCACCCGCCCAGACGGGCCGGGGTGGGGTTCGGGAACCGTGTTTGTGTTCCGGGAACAACATAGTGGACGCGAACATACTCAGCAGAATAGTTTCTTGTGTGTTTGGGTAAGCCCTCGGCCTATTAGTATCGGTCAGCTCCACCCATTACTAGGCTTCCACATCCGACCTATCAACCCAGTCGTCTACTGGGGGCCTTACCAAAACAGTGGGAGTCCTCATCTTGAAGCGTGCTTCCCGCTTAGATGCTTTCAGCGGTTATCACTTCCCAACGTAGCCAACCAGCCATGCCCTTGGCAGGACAACTGGCACACCAGAGGTTGGTCCGTCCCGGTCCTCTCGTACTAAGGACAGCCCTTCTCAAGACTCCTACGCGCACAGCGGATAGGGACCGAACTGTCTCACGACGTTCTGAACCCAGCTCGCGTGCCGCTTTAATGGGCGAACAGCCCAACCCTTGGGACCGACTCCAGCCCCAGGATGCGACGAGCCGACATCGAGGTGCCAAACCATGCCGTCGCTATGGACGCTCGGGCAAGATCAGCCTGTTATCCCCGGGGTACCTTTTATCCGTTGAGTGACGGCGCTTCCACACGCCACCGTCAGATCACTAGTCCCGACTTTCGTCCCTGCTCGACCCGTCGGTCTCACAGTCAAGCTCCCTTGTGCACTTACACTCGACACCTGATTGCCAACCAGGCTGAGGGAACCTTTGGGCGCCTCCGTTACTCTTTGGGAGGCGACCGCCCCAGTCAAACTACCCATCAGGCACTGTCCCTGAACCAGATCATGGTCCGAGGTTAGATAACCAGAACAACCAGAGTGGTATTTCAACAATGACTCCACAACCACTGGCGTGACTGCTTCAACGTCTCCCACCTATCCTACACAAGCTGTACCGATCACCAATACCAAACTATAGTAAAGGTCCCGGGGTCTTTCCGTCCTGCTGCGCGTAACGAGCATCTTTACTCGTATTGCAATTTCACCGAGTTCGTGGTTGAGACAGTGCCCGAGTCGTTACTCCATTCGTGCAGGTCGGAACTTACCCGACAAGGAATTTCGCTACCTTAGGATGGTTATAGTTACCACCGCCGTTTACTGGGGCTTAAGTTCAGTGCTTCACCGAAGTTGACACGTCCCCTTAACCTTCCAGCACCGGGCAGGAGTCAGTCCGTATACATCGTCTTACGACTTCGCACGGACCTGTGTTTTTGATAAACAGTCGCTTGGGCCTGGTCTCTGCGGCCATCAACGCTCACCACGTAAAGTGTTCACGCATCCGGCCCCCCTTATCCCGAAGTTACGGGGGTATTTTGCCGAGTTCCTTAACCACGATTCTCTCGATCGCCTTAGTATTCTCTACTCATCCACCTGTGTCGGTTTAGGGTACGGGCGGCTCATGACATCGCTCACGAAGCTTTTCTCGGCAGCAGAGGATCACCCACACCACCACCCGAAGGTGACAGTGGCATCAGGTCTCAGACACACAGGGCACGGATTTACCTACACCCCGTCCTACACCTTTACCCTGGGACAACCACCGCCCAGGATGGGCTACCTTCCTGCGTCACTCCGTAGCTTGCCTACTACACGTCTGGGTCGCAGAGTCACCACACCCAGAACCCCGAAGGGCCCACAGATGCAGCTTCCGTGCTCAGCATCGCGCGCCTCAGCATGGTCGCCATTACACCGGTACGGGAATATCAACCCGTTGTCCATCGACTACGCCTGTCGGCCTCGCCTTAGGTCCCGACTTACCCAGGGCAGATTAGCTTGACCCTGGAACCCTTGGATATTCGGCGGACGGGTTTCTCACCCGTCATTCGCTACTCATGCCTGCATTCTCACTCGCACACACTCCACAACACGGTCACCCGGCTGCTTCACCACGTGCACGACGCTCCCCTACCCATCCAACAAAAATTGAATGCCACAGCTTCGGCGGACTACTTAGCCCCGCTGAATTGTCGGCGCAGAATCACTTGACCAGTGAGCTATTACGCACTCTTTCAAGGGTGGCTGCTTCCAAGCCAACCTCCTGGTTGTCACCGCAACTCCACATCCTTTTCCACTCAGTAGCCGCTTAGGGGCCTTAGCTGATGATCTGGGCTGTTTCCCTCTCGACAATGAAGCTTATCCCCCACTGTCTCACTGCCACGCTCTGGCTTCACCGGCATTCGGAGTTTGGCTGATTTCGGTAAGCTTGTAGGCCCCCTAGACCATCCAGTGCTCTACCTCCGGGAAGAAACACGTGACGCTGCACCTAAATGCATTTCGGGGAGAACCAGCTATCACGTAGTTTGATTGGCCTTTCACCCCTATCCACAGCTCATCCCCCCAGTTTTCAACCTAGGTGGGTTCGGTCCTCCACGACGTCTTACCGACGCTTCAACCTGGCCATGGATAGATCACTACGCTTCGGGTCTAGAGCATGCGACTCAACGCCCTTATCGGACTCGCTTTCGCTACGACTACCCCACACGGGTTAACCTCGCCACACACCACTAACTCGCAGGCTCATTTTTCAATAGGCACGCCGTCACCCTCACGGGCTCCGACGGCTTGTAGGCGACCGGTTTCAGGTACTATTTCACTCCCCTCCCGGGGTACTTTTCACCATTCCCTCACGGTACTGATCCGCTATCGGTCACCAAGGAGTATTCAGGCTTAGCGGGTGGTCCCGCCAGATTCACACGAAATTCCAGGAGTCCCGTGCTACTTGGGAACCCGACAATGGAGTGCGCAGTTTACGTCTACAGGGGTATTACCTGCTCTGCCGGACCTTCCCAGAATCCTTCGACTTCACCACACATTTCTGACTCCACGACCCGTCAACAGCCAGATCAAGTCGAGCCCCACAACCCCACGCATGCAACACCTGTCAGCTATCACACACACGCAGTTTGGCCTCATCCGCGTTCGCTCGCCACTACTTACGGAATCACTATTGTTTTCTCTTCCTATGGGTACTGAGATGTTTCACTTCCCCACGTTCCCTCCAACTACCCTATACATTCAGGTAGAGGTCGCTCCACATGACTGGAGACATTCAAGGTTTCCCTATTCGGACATCCCCGGATCACAGCTCGTTTACCAACTCCCCGGGGCTTATCGCAGGTTACAACGTCCTTCATCGGCTCTTGGTGCCAAGGCATCCACCGATCGCCCTTAGTAGCTTTCCCAACACAAATATCAAGAAAAAATCTACAAAGATGCTCGCGTCCACTATGAAGTTCTCAAAACACAAACAACACCACAACCAACCATCCCTGATCAGCCGTGATCCCGTCAAAGACCCACCACCACCAGACACCCCCACACGAGGAGAAGCCCGACGACAGCACCACACGTCACGCATGGCCGAGGTCTCAGGACCCAACAGTGCACCCCACCCACCAGACAACAATCCAGTGACCCCCACCCGCCCCACGACAACCGCGAGACGACCAGAGGCAGTCAATGTTCCACCCAGAAAACCCACCGGCACCCGCCGGCCACCACAACAGCGACCGATCCGACCGGCAAACCACCCACAACCCCCAACCAACAGGCCGAAGCATTACGAGCGTCTTGTTTTGGGCTCCTTAGAAAGGAGGTGATCCAGCCGCACCTTCCGGTACGGCTACCTTGTTACGACTTAGTCCTAATTACCAGCCCCACCTTCGACGACTCCCTCCCCACAGGGTTGGGCCGCCGGCTTCGGGTGTTGCCGACTTTCATGACTTGACGGGCGGTGTGTACAAGGCCCGGGAACGTATTCACCGCAGCGTTGCTGATCTGCGATTACTAGCGACTCCGACTTCATGGGGTCGAGTTGCAGACCCCAATCCGAACTGAGACCGGCTTTTTGAGATTCGCTCACCCTCACAGGCTCGCAGCTCTTTGTACCGGCCATTGTAGCATGCGTGAAGCCCTGGACATAAGGGGCATGATGACTTGACGTCATCCCCACCTTCCTCCGAGTTGACCCCGGCAGTCTCCTATGAGTCCCCAACCGAATTGCTGGCAACATAGGACAAGGGTTGCGCTCGTTGCGGGACTTAACCCAACATCTCACGACACGAGCTGACGACAGCCATGCACCACCTGTAAACCGGCCCAAAGGGAGGCCACATCTCTGCAGCTTTCCGGCATATGTCAAACCCAGGTAAGGTTCTTCGCGTTGCATCGAATTAATCCGCATGCTCCGCCGCTTGTGCGGGCCCCCGTCAATTCCTTTGAGTTTTAGCCTTGCGGCCGTACTCCCCAGGCGGGGCACTTAATGCGTTAGCTACGGCACGGATCACGTGGAATGTGACCCACACCTAGTGCCCACCGTTTACGGCGTGGACTACCAGGGTATCTAAGCCTGTTTGCTCCCCACGCTTTCGCTTCTCAGCGTCAGGAAAGGTCCAGAGAACCGCCTTCGCCACTGGTGTTCCTCCTGATATCTGCGCATTCCACCGCTCCACCAGGAATTCCATTCTCCCCTACCTTCCTCTAGTCAGCCCGTATCGAAAGCAAGCTCAGGATTAAGGCCCGAGTTTTCACTTTCGACGCGACAAACCGCCTACAAGCTCTTTACGCCCAATAATTCCGGACAACGCTCGCACCCTACGTATCACCGCGGCTGCTGGCACGTAGTTGGCCGGTGCTTCTTCTGCAGGTACCGTCACAAAAGCTTCGTCCCTGCTGAAAGCGGTTTACAACCCGAAGGCCGTCATCCCGCACGCGGCGTTGCTGCGTCAGGCTTCCGCCCATTGCGCAATATTCCCCACTGCTGCCTCCCGTAGGAGTCTGGGCCGTATCTCAGTCCCAATGTGGCCGGTCACCCTCTCAGGCCGGCTACCCGTCGAAGCCTTGGTGAGCCACTACCTCACCAACAAGCTGATAGGCCGCGAGTCCATCCCCCACCGCCGGAGCTTTCCACCCCCACCCATGCAGGCAAGAGTCATATCCGGTATTAGCCACCATTTCTGGAAGTTATCCCAAAGTAAAGGGCAGGTTACTCACGTGTTACTCACCCGTTCGCCACTCGTGTACCCCGAAGGGCCTTACCGTTCGACTTGCATGTGTTAAGCACGCCGCCAGCGTTCGTCCTGAGCCAGGATCAAACTCTCCATCGAAAAAATATCGCCACACCCCACAAAAGAGGGGCGAAAAGCGTCACAATGAAAAGAGACCCGACATACCAGACATAAACTGGTCAATCAACATCTCAAAGAAATTCCAGACCCCAATAAACATCGAGGCCCGGGGCACCACAAAAAAGTGATGTCATTTGGCATTGACTAAACAAAGCACACTGTTGAGTTCTCAAACATCGGACACACACCTCACCACCCCGGACGAACCGGAGCCGCTCAGGGCGACCAGATTTACTTTACTCATCGATCTTCGTGAAGTCAAATCCGACTTCCTCAGATCTCCGAGCCTTGATTACCATCCCTGATAATCAAGATCACCATTCCGGTTTCCCGGCCCGGCGACTCGTACTACTTTAATGAGTTCATCATCCGGAGTCAAATCCGAACATCTCCCTCACCAGCATTCCGAAACCCATCCAAACACGCCCAAAAAGACAGTCCGGAAACATTCCAAAACACACAAGCCACTAATCCGAAAACACCCTTCCGAGCATTTCCCGCGAAAAGCAACTCCCCCACCATAGAGAGGAGCCTCGCCGGAGTCAAATCCGGCCGACACCCCCTCCCCCCGCCCCCGAACCCAGCCGGCACAACCGACCAAACCCACAAGAGCAGACCCCACCCCAACCCAAAGACCGAAGTGGAAGGCGAAGACCCCGGTTCACGACCCCTCTCACAAGGACCCGCTCCCAACAGGGCTCGACGAACACTACCCGCACAGAACAAGAACGTCAAACCGACCGACCGGGTCATCGCCGTCCTTCAGGCGCCCTCCCGCGACTTCTATCGTCCTTCTCTCTGCCCAGCAGCGGCGACCTGAGGCCAACGGACTGGCCGGACTGGTCCGGCGGCACCACAGCACGTCGTACGCCCCGCACGCTCCTGTGGTCCGGCCCCCGATCCATCTCGGGTGCCGGACCACAGGGATGCCCGGAGTCGTCTCCCGTACCGACAAGACCAGCGGCCGGGAGACGTACGTGACGGAACGGTCAGGAGTCCGAGGCGTCACGGACGCCGTACGTACGTGACGGACGGCCCACGGGAGGATCAGACGCGGTGCGGATCAGAGGCGGTGCAGCACGACCTCGACCCGCTGGAACTCCTTCACCTCGGTGTAGCCGGTGGTGGCCAGCGAGCGCTTCAACGCACCGACGAGGTTCATCGTGCCATCCGCGGTGTGCGACGGGCCGACCAGGATCTCGCGCAGCGAGCCGACCGTCGGGAAGTGGACGCGTTCGCCACGGGGAAGTTCCCCGTGCCAGGCCTCGGCGCCCCAGTGGTACCCACGTCCCGGTGCCTCCTCGGCCGACGCCAGCGGGGCGCCGACCATCACGGCGTCCGCGCCGACGGCGATCGCCTTGGCGATGTCACCCGAGCGTCCGACAGCCCCGTCCGCGATCACGTGGACGTAGCGGCCACCCGACTCGTCCAGGTAGTCCCGACGGGCCTCCGCGACATCCGAGATCGCCGTGGCCATCGGCACCTCGATGCCCAGCACCCGGCGGGTGGCGTGGGTCGCCGCACCACCGAAGCCGACCAGCACGCCGGCGGCGCCGGACCGCATCAGGTGCAGCGCGCTCTGGTAGGTGGCACATCCGCCGACGATCACCGGCACGTCCAGCTCGTAGATGAACTTCTTCAGGTTCAGCGGTTCACGCCGGCTCGACACGTGCTCGGCCGAGACGACCGTGCCACGGATGACGAAGAAGTCCGGCCCGGACGCAACGACATCATCGGCGAACTCGGCGGTGTTCTGCGGGGACAGCGATCCCGCCACCGGCACCCCAGCGTCCCGCACCTCCGCCATCCGCTCCCGGATCAGTGCCGGCTTGATCGGTTCGGCATAGATCTCCTGCAGTCGGCGGGTGGCCGCCGTCGGATCCGCGATGCCCCCGAGCTCCTCCAACAGCGGCTGCGGATCCTGGTAGCGGGTCCACAGGCCCTCCAGGTTCAGCACTCCCAGGCCGCCCAGCCGGCCCACCTCGATCGCGGTCTGCGGCGACATGATGGAGTCCATCGGCGCGGCGATCAGCGGGAAGTCGAAGCTCACCGCGTCGATCTTCCAGGTGAGGTCCACCTCCTCGATGCCGCGCGTACGTCGCTGCGGGACGATCGCGATGTCGTCCAGGGCGAACGCCGACGCTGCACGCTTGCTCCGACCGATGTCGAACATGACTTCTCCTCCTCGAGCCGAGGGACGCCACGTCCCCCGGTGTGGACCGCGGGCGAACCGGCCCGCGACGGCTGCGGACGTACGCCGCTGGGTGTCAGGACGTCACTTCTCGTGGCCCGAGTAGTTCGGTGCCTCGACGGTCATCTGGATGTCGTGCGGGTGGGACTCGCGCAGGCCGGCGCTGGTGATCCGTACGAAACGGCCCTTGGCGTGCAGTTCGGGGATCGTACGGGCACCCGAGTAGAACATCGACTGGTGCAGGCCGCCGATGAGCTGGTAGGCGACCGCCGCAAGCGGACCCTTGTAGGGCACCTGCCCCTCGATGCCCTCGGGGATCAGCTTGTCGTCGGTAGCGACGTCGTTCTGGAAGTAGCGGTCCTTGGAGTACGAGGCCTTGCGTCCACGGGTGGCCATCGCGCCGAGGGAGCCCATCCCCCGGTAGCTCTTGAACTGCTTGCCGTTGAGGAAGATCAGGTCGCCGGGGGCCTCGGCACACCCGGCCAGCAGCGAGCCGAGCATCACGGTGTCGGCGCCGGCCACCAGTGCCTTGGCGATGTCACCGGAGTACTGCAGGCCACCGTCGCCGATCACCGGAACACCGGCGGGGCGGGCCGCGCGGGCGGCGTCGTAGATCGCGGTGATCTGCGGGACCCCGACGCCGGACACGACACGGGTGGTGCAGATCGAGCCCGGCCCGACGCCGACCTTGATGCCGTCGACGCCGGCCTCGACCAGGGCCTTCGCGCCCTCGTACGTCGCGATGTTGCCGCCGATGATGTCGACGCCCTCGGCGCGCTTCTCCTTCTTGAGGCGCTTGATGATCTCGATCTCGGAGCGGGAGTGGCCGTGGGCGGTGTCCACGACGATGACGTCGACACCCTCCTCGATCAGCGACATGCCGCGTTCCCACGCATCGCCGAAGATGCCGATGCCGGCGCCGACACGGAGCCGGCCCTGGGGGTCCTTGGTGGCGTTGGGGTATTGGTCGGACTTCACGAAGTCCTTCAGCGTGATCAGGCCGGTGAGCCGGCAGTCCGCGTCGACCAGCGGGAGCTTCTCGATCTTGTGCTTCGCCAGCAGGGCGAGCGCTTCGTCGTTCGAGATGCCGACGTGGCCGGTGACCAGCGGCATCTTCGTCATCACCTCGGACACCTTGCGGCTCGAGTCCGACTCGAAGCGCATGTCGCGGTTGGTGATGATGCCGACGAGCTTCATGTCACCCTCGACGACCGGCACCCCGGAGATGCGGAAGTGGGCGCAGATCTCGTCGACGTCCTTCAGGGTGGCGTCCGGGGAGATGGTGATCGGCTCGTCCACCATGCCGGCCTCGGAGCGCTTCACCTGGTCGACCATGCCGGCCTGGTCGGCGATGGAGAGGTTGCGGTGCAGGATGCCGATGCCACCCTCGCGGGCCATCGCAACGGCCATCCTGGTCTCGGTCACGGTATCCATGGCGGCGCTGATCAGCGGCACCTTGAGCGAGATGTTCTTCGTGAGGCGAGAGGTGGTGTCCACCTCGGAGGGGATCACATCGGATTCGTTCGGCTGGAGCAGCACGTCATCGAACGTGAGACCGAGCACCCCGAACGGGCTGGGAACCTGTGACGTGACCAGATCGCCGAAATCCGACACTATGAGCCTTTCGCTGGGGTTGCCGAGGCGCCGTCCGCCGCGCGGCGCCCCTCCATGCTAAACCCCTAGGGGAAACGCCCCGGCCGCTCGAACAGGCTCAGCCGCTCGCCAACGCCTCACGGAGGCGATCCAGGAACGGGAGTTGGGAGCGTACGATCCGGTCGCCCGCCTCGGTGACCGGGAACCACGCGGCACGGTCGGCTTCCGGGAAGTCCTGCAGCCGCCCGCTGTGCGGCGGCCATTCCAGGGTGAAGGTGTTGCTGGAACGGAACGCCAGGCCGGGATCTGCCTCGACGGCGTACGCCTGGATCACCTTGGCCCCGCTGCGTACGGTGCCCAGATCGACCACCTCACCGGCCGGCGCGGGCACCCCGACCTCCTCCGCGAACTCCCGGCGAGCGGCGGCCAACGGCTCCTCGTCGGCGTCACGGATCCCCTTGGCGATCGACCAGGCGGCGGCGTCCTTGTGCGCCCAGAACGGGCCGCCCATGTGGACGAGGAAGACGTGCAGGTCGTCGGCGCTCCCGGCCCACGGCAGCAGGCCGGCACTCAGGATGGTCATCGGGTGCTCCGGGTGTCAGGCGGCGGAGCGGTCCGGGTGCTCCGTACGCTCCGGGTGGTCATCGGGTCAGGCCGTAGGGCCGTCGAACAGGTCGCCGGGGAACTCCGGAGGGAGATCGTCCGCCGCGATGTCATCCAGCGAGGTGACGAACTCCGCGACGAGGTCGTTGAAGGCCTGCGGATCGTCCTGGTGGGGACGGGGTCCGCCGGCGACTGCCCGGAACGTCGCGTTCGGCAGCCGGGAGGCGAGTTCCTCGGCGGCGTGCCGAGACGCCCTGTCGTCGGCGTGCAGGATCAGCACCGGGCAGGTGACGTGGTCGGTCGCGTCGCCGAGGTCGAGGGTGGCGAGCATGTCCATCGCCGCCAGCAGCCGGTCCTTGTCGAGATTCTGGGCGGCCAGCCGAGCCCGCGGGACGAGCCGCAGCGCCGTACGCTGCCGCCGCAGTTCCCGCCCGCCCGGGGCCACCAGCGGATTGACCAGCACCAGACCGCGGACCATCGACGGGCTGTCCGCGGCACAGCGCAGCGCGACAGTGCCGCCCAGCCCCTCGCCGACCAGCGCCACCGACTCGACGCCGTACTCCAGCGGGATCACGCTGAGCGCATCGGCGGCCGCCTGGAGGTCGAAGACCTCCTTGTCGATCGGCTTCATGCCCCGCAGCCACGGCGTCAGCGGGCGCCAGCCCTCCGGCAACGCACCGACCTGGTCCTGCCAGGTCAGCGGCGTGTCGGCCATGTCGTGCAGGAACACGAGGATCTTCTCGGGGCGCGAGACCGCTTCGGGCTGGTCGAACGGCGACGGGGACTCTGGCATGCCCCTCACTCTACGGCCGGCGCGTCGTCCTGCGGCGATGATGCCGCGCCGGGGTCCGCGGTGCTGCGACGCCGGGTCCGCGGTGCTGCGACGCGGGTCCCGCCGTCCTGCGACGCCGGGGTCCGCGGTGCTGCGACGCCGGGTCCGCGGTGCTGCGACGCGGGTCCCGCCGTCCTGCGACGCCGGGTTCCGCGGTGCTGCGATGCCGGAGCACGGTGCTGCGCGGGACCCTACTGTGGGGACCATGGAATCGGGACTCTCCGCCGCAGGACGTACGGCACTGATCACCGCCGGCACCCAGATGGTCCGCACTCTCGAGGCGTGCGCCGCGGCGCTGGACCGGTTGGCGGAGGTCGCCCGGGCCCAGCGCACCGACGGGGCCGGCGTCGAGGAGATCGCCGAGGCATTGCAGGTGACGGTCGACTTCGCGGAGGCGTTGCTCTCGGAGGACCGTACGCCGACGGTGCGTCTCCAGGTGCCCCAAGAACAGTAGGCCACGCGGCCGGCAGGGCATGCACCCAGATGCACCCCGTCGTACGCATTCGTTCGTGGGCGGCCACGAACGAATGCGTACGACCGGGTGCATCTAGCGGGACGCGGGAAACGGACGCGGCGGGCGAACCGATCGCGGCAAGACACGCAGAACGGGGGCCCCGGATGGGACCCCCGTTCTGTTGCGTCAGGACGCAGTGCCTCACGCGGCGTCGTACGTCGCCCGAGGCGAATCGATCACTCCGCGGCGGCGGCGTCCTCGGCCGGCTTCTCCACCACCAGGGTCTCGGTGGTGAGCAGCAGCGAGGCGATCGACGCGGCGTTGGTCAGCGCGGACCGGGTGACCTTGACCGGGTCGATGACGCCCTGGGCGATCAGGTCGCCGTACACGCCGGTGGCCGCGTTGTAACCCTCGTTCGGGCCCAGCTCGGCAACCTTGGTGGTGATGACGTAGCCCTGCTCGCCACCGTTCTCGGCGATCCAGCGCAGCGGCTCGGCGACCGAGCGTCGGATGATCTCCGCGCCGACCTTCTCGTCACCCTCGAGGTCGAGCTCCGCCAGCACCTTGGAGGCGTGGATGAGCGCAGCGCCACCGCCGGCGACGATGCCCTCCTCGATCGCGGCGCGCGTCGCGGAGACGGCGTCCTCGATGCGGTGCTTGGTCTCCTTGAGCTCCACCTCGGTGGCGGCGCCGACCTTGATCACGCACACGCCGCCGGCCAGCTTCGCGACCCGCTCCTGGAGCTTCTCGCGGTCCCAGTCGGAATCGGTGTGCTGGATCTCGGCCTGCAGCTGGGCCACCCGGCCCTCGACCTCGGCAGCGTCACCGGCACCGTCGACGATCGTGGTGTCGTCCTTGGTGACGACGATCCGACGAGCGCGACCGAGCACGTCCAGGCCGACCTGGTCGAGCTTGAGGCCGACCTCGGGGGCGACGACCTGGCCGCCGGTGAGGATCGCCATGTCCTGCAGCATCGCCTTGCGACGGTCGCCGAAGGCCGGGGCCTTGACGGCGACCGAGGTGAAGGTGCCGCGGATCTTGTTCACGACCAGGGTCGACAGCGCCTCGCCGTCGACGTCCTCGGCCACGATGAACAGGGTGCCGCCGGCGCCGATGACCTTCTCCAGCAGCGGGAGCAGGTCGTTCATCGAGGAGATCTTGCCGGAGTGCAGGAGGATGTACGGGTTCTCCAGCACGGCTTCCATGCGCTCGGTGTCGGTCACCATGTACGGGGACAGGTAGCCCTTGTCGAACTGCATGCCCTCGGTGAACTCGAGCTCGGTGCCGAAGGTCTGCGACTCGTCGACGGTGATCACGCCGTCCTTGCCGACCTTGTCGAACGCGTCGGCGATCAGCGCGCCGATCTGCTCGTCACGCGAGGAGATCGTGGCGACCGAGGCCATGTCCTCGGTGGTCTCGACCTGGCGGGCCTGCTCGGCCAGCTTGTCGACGACGAAGCCCACGGCCTTGTCGATGCCGCGCTTGAGCTCGATCGGGTTGGACCCGGCCGCGACGGCCCGCAGGCCCTCGTGGACCATGGCCTGCGCGAGCACGGTCGCCGTCGTGGTGCCGTCACCAGCGACGTCGTTGGTCTTGGTGGCGACCTCCTTGGCGAGCTGGGCGCCGAGGTTCTCGTACGGATCCTCGAGCTCGACCTCACGGGCGACGGTCACGCCGTCGTTGGTGATGGTGGGGGCGCCCCACTTCTTGTCGAGGACGACGTAACGGCCCTTGGGGCCGAGGGTCACCTTGACGGTGTTGGCGAGGATGTCGACGCCACGCTCGAGCGAGCGGCGGGCCTCCTCATCGAACTGCAGCAGCTTTGCCATGAATGCGTCTCCTCAGCGGGTCACTTGGAGACGACCGCGAGGATGTCGCGGGCGTTGAGGAGCAGCAGGTCCTTGCCGTTGTACTTGACCTCGGTGCCGCCGTACTTGGAGTAGATGACGGTGTCGCCCTCGGCGACATCCATCGGGACGCGCTGGCCCTTGTCGTCGATGCGGCCCGGGCCGATCGCGAGGACGGTGCCCTCCTGCGGCTTCTCCTTGGCGGTGTCCGGGATGACCAGACCCGAAGCGGTGGTGGTCTCGGCTTCCAGCGGCTGGACGAGGACGCGGTCCTCGAGCGGCTTGATCGTGACTGCCACGTCAAACCCCTTTCACATGTCTCGATGTTTCAGTGTCTGTTGAGTGGCAGGGGCGTCGTCGCGGGTGCCGTCCCTGACCTTTGGCACACTCCGAAGGAGAGTGCTAACCGGAACGTTAGTCGGGGGTTAGCACTCGCGCAACCCGACTGCCAACGGATCGCGTCATCCACCCGGTCGGCACCACCAGGAACGCCACCATGACCGGCAGCAGGACCACCACCGGCACGAAGAAGGACCGGAACACCCTCGAACTGACCCGGATCCAGTAGCCGACCTGGACGAGAGCAGCCCCTTCTGCTCTGCCACCGGACTGCTGCCCGGAGACGACGTGGAGCGGCTGCTCGTTGCGGCCGGATTCGTGGTGGAGGACGCCTCACCTGGCACCCGCCGACACGGCCGATCCCGGCCGCCTCGAGCCACGACCCGGCCGCGAGGGCGGGCTGTTTTGCGTCGTCCGAGCACGGCGGGTGTCGGCAGGCCTCGGACGGTGGGAGCATGACAACATGACCTCACCGGAGACCGGGCCTGACCTCCCCGCGGAACGACCGGACCAGGCCGCACAGCCGGAGCAGTTCACGCGATCGGACCAGCCCGCACCGCCGGGACAGCCCGCTCGAGTCGAACACCCCGCGCCGGCTCCGCGGCCCCCGGAGCCGGCACGACCGGAGGCCTCGACGGAGGTGCCGGGGTCCTCCCCCACGCCCTCCCGGGCGCCCCGATCGCCGACTGCGTCCGCCCGACCGTCGGGGTTCATCCGGCCCGGTGACTGGTCATCCCAGGGCTCCGGGGCCGCCACGCCGCCGACGTCCTCCTCGGACCGGCAGACGTACCGGGCGACCGCCGGGGAACCGGTGACGTACGCCCCCTCGACGTACGACCCCATGAAGACCGGCGACCGGCCGACGTACGACGCGTTCTACCGGGCGATCTACGGCGAGGCTGCCCCGGCCGGGCCGACGGCCCCCGGGCCCTCGGCGCCCACCGCGCCGGCGGTATCTCCGGCGCCCGGTCCGGTGGAAGCGGCGCCGCCCTATCCGGCCGAGACGCAGGGCTATCCCTCGCCGGGCCGGCAGCCCGAACGATCGGGGTATCCGCCCTACCCGGGCGCCGGATACCCCTATCCGGCGGGGCAGGCGGGCTATCCGGTGCCGACGTCGGCGCCGCGGGACTCCGCGCTGGCGATCCTGCTCACCGCGGTCGGGTTCTTCGGAGTCGCCGGGCTGCAGTACTTCTACATCGGCAAGATCGGCAAGGGCGTCGGCTACCTACTGACCGCCGGATGGCTGGGCATCGGGACGATCGTCAGCCTCTTCACCATCAACGACGAAGTGGCCCGGACGAACGACGAGCGGCGGCGCGGTCTGCGCTGAGCGTACGCACGACACCGACCTGCGCACCACACCGACCGTACGTACGACAGAGGAGACTGGTCGCGTGTATTTCGTCGGCATCGACCTCGCCTGGGGCGAGCGCGCCCGTACCGGTCTCGCCGTCCTCGACGACACCGGAGCGCTGGTCCACCTGTCCGCGGCGACCACGGACGACACCATCGCCGCGGCGCTGGGCCCGTACCTCGACGACGAATGCCTGGTGGCGATCGACGCACCGCTCATCGTCACCAATCCCACCGGCAACCGCCCTTGCGAAGCCGCGTTGAACCGCGACTTCGCCCGCTTCGAGGCCGGTGCTCATCCCTCGAACACCGGCCGGCCCGAGTTGCACGACACCCCGCGCGGGGCCCGGCTCGCCGCCCGGTTCGCCCTGGACATCGATCCCGACTCCGTCCGCACCCGCCGCGCCATCGAGGTCTATCCGCATCCGGCGCTCGTCGCGCTGTTCCGGCTCGGGCGGACGCTGAAGTACAAGCAACGCCAGAACCGGCCGTTCGAGGGGATGCGCGAGGAGATGCTACGGCTGATCGGCCTGCTGGACGGACTGGCCGACGCCCCGCTCCCGCTCCGCCTGGCCGACTCCGCGCCGTGGCACGAGGTCACCGAGGCCGTGCGGGCGGCCACCCACAAGAGCGAGCTGCGCACCGCTGAGGACCGGATCGACGCGGTCGTCTGCGCGTACGTCGCGCTCTACGCGGTCCGCCGCCCGGCCGGCACCACGGTGTACGGCGACGGGCGCACCGGCTACATCGTCACCCCGACGCTGCCCGCCGACCTCGTCCCCGAACCCCCGGCCCACCCACCCGTCGCCACCGATCCGGAGCTGACCCGGCTGGTCCGCGGCGCCGCCCGGCGCTACGCGGAACTCCAGCCGTACGCCGAGGAAGCGGCGCAGCGTCTCACCCGCTGGCTCACCGGCACCCTCGACGACGCCGGCATCAACTACCTCGACATCACCGGACGGGGCAAGGGCATCGCGTCCTTCGCCGCGAAGGCGAACAAGGCGGTCGACGGGCATCCGGTCTATCCCGATCCGCTGCGCGACATCACCGACCAGATCGGTGCCCGGATCATCACCTACGTCCGCAGCGACGTGGCCGTCGTCGCGGACCTGCTCGCCGACCACCTGACGGTGCTCGACGACCGCGACATGGGCCAGTTGACCGCCAGTGAGGGCCGCTTCGGGTACGTCAGTCGCCACCTGCAGATCGCCCTCGACCCGCTCTGGCTCGGCGACCTGCCGGTGGATATGTTCCCGGCACCCAGTGCCCAGGTGCAGATCCGTACGGTCCTGCAACACGCCTGGGCGGAGTTCGAGCACGACATCCGCTACAAGGGCTCGGTCCCCGAGGAGCTCGCCCCGGATCTGAACCGGCGGTTCACCCTGGCGGCCGGCCTGCTGGAGCTGGCCGACCGCGAGTTCGAGGTGATCCGCGAACGCCTGCGGGAACGGACTCCACCGCGCGACCTGGAGGCCGACCCGTACGATCCGCGGATCAGCGCCGAGGAGCTGGCGACCTTCCTGGCCGGGCAGTTCCCGGACTCCGGCTGGTCACGGACCGACCACTACACCTGGATCTCCGGGTTGCTGCTGGAACTGGGGGTCGATTCCCTGCACAAACTGGCGGGTCTGCTGGGATCGGTCGACTCCGCCGCGATCACCGACCGGATGGGCTACAAGCATCCGCCGGGGGCGGTCCGCCGGCTCGACGACGCCCTGTTGGCCCTCTTCGGGACGTCGTACATCAGGCTGAAGGGCAACGGCCATCGAGTCGAGCTGCTCACCGCCCGGCTCGACAGGTTGCAGAGCGGAGACGGCCCGACACAGTGAGCGGGCATCGCCCGCCGCGCCGGACCGGCCGGGGTGGCGGCGGTCAGGCGCCGACGATGTTCTGGCCGCAGACCCGTACGACCTGGCCGTTCACCCCGCTGGTGGCCGGGTCGGCCAGGTAGACGATGGTCTCGGCCACGTCGATCGGCCGACCGCCCTGGTGGAGGCTGTTCGTCCGGCGGAAGATCTCCTTCTGCAGGGTCGGGATGACGGCGGTCATGTCGGTCTCAATGAAGCCGGGGGCGACCGCGTTGACGGTCAGCGGACGGTCGGCGTACGCCTCGCACAGGGCCATCACCACGCCGATCACGCCGGCCTTGGAGGTGCCGTAGTTGGTCTGGCCCCGGTTGCCGGCGATGCCGCTGGTCGACGAACTCGCGACGATGTGGACGTCCTCGGCGTAACCGCCGGGCAGGTCCGGGTCGAGCAGCACGGCGTTGATCCGTAGTTGCGCGGCGAGGTTGACGTCGAGCACTTGGCCCCACCGTTTCTCGTCCATGTTGGCGAGCAGCCGGTCGCGGGTGATGCCCGCGTTGTGGGCGATCGCCTGGATCCTGGCGTCGGCGCCGTAGCGCTCCGCCACGTGGGCGGCGATCCGCTCCCCCGCGTCGGGCGCGGTGATGTCGAGTTGCAGCGCGGTGCCGTGCACCTCGTTGGCGACCGCGCCGAGGGACTCCCCGGCCCGGGGCACGTCGACCGCGACCACCGTCGCACCGACCCGGTGGAACGTGCGGGCGATGTCGGCGCCGATCCCGCGGGCCGCGCCGGTGACCACGACGATCCTCCGCACTCCTGCGGACGGGAGGGTCCCGGTGGTGGTCTCGGCGGCCTGCGGCGCCGGTGGCGTACGCCGGGGGCCGACCTCCCAGGACTGTCCGCTGACGAACGCCGACCGCCCCGACAGCAGGAAATCGAGGGTGGAGCGAAGGTCGTCGGGCCCGGCGCCGGCGGCCAGTCGGATCAGGTTGGAGGTGGCGCCGCCGCGCAGTTCCTTGGCGACCGACCGGTTGAGGCCGTCCAGGCTGCGGGCGACGGCCTTCGCCTCGAGCCCGTCGACATCCTCGGCTCGCGGACCGACCAGGACGACCCGGCCGCTCCGCTCCAACGCCCGGACGGCCGGACGGAGCACGGCCCGGACATCCTCGAGGGCGGCGATGGTCCGCACTCCGCTGAGGTCGAGCACGACGGCTCCGAGATCGGTGGCGTACGCCGGCGGCTGCGGCTTGCCGTCGGGACCGGTGGTCCGCTCCGCCGGGTCGTCCCGCAGCGGATCGATGGTCGTGATGCCGAGGACGGCGAGGGTGGCTGCGGTGGTGCCGCCCGACGTCCCAGTCGACGTGCCGGTCGTCGTGCCGGCGGCGGGACCGTCGCCCGGCCCGGATCCTGCACCCGCACCGTGCTCAGGTCCGTCGCCGAGAGTGCCGCCGACCACGGCGTACGCCACCGGGCCGGTCGGTCGAGCCGGCCCGCGTCGCAGCGTCGGCCCCTCGGGGAAGCCCAGCTGCCGGGTCAGCGCATGGCCGAGCGGGGAGGCCAGCAGTCCCTCGAGCAGCGCGTCGGCGGCCCGCGGGCCGGGGGTCGCGTGACGGGTGGACGACGGCTTTGCGGACATCAGATCGCCTCCAGGATCGCGGCGACGCCCTGGCCGCCGGCGGCACAGATCGAGATGAGTCCGCGGGCACCGGGCCCGCGGGCGGCCAGCAGTTTCGCCAGCGTCGCCAGGATCCGCCCGCCGGTCGCGGCGAACGGATGGCCGGCGGCGAGCGAGGACCCGTTGACGTTGAGCTTCTCCGGGTCGATGGTGCCGAGGGCGCCGGGCAGGCGGAGGGCGTCGCGGCAGTAGGTCTCGTCCTGCCAGGCCGCCAGCGTGGTGAGCACGGTGGCGGCGAAGGCCTCGTGGATCTCGTACAGGTCGAGGTCCTGCAGGGTCATCCCGTTGCGTGCCAGCAGTCGCGGCACGGCACGCGCGGGGGCCATCAGCAGGCCCTCCCCGCCGGAGACGAAGTCGACCGAGGCGACCTCCGCGTCGACGATCCGTGCGAGCACCGGCAGGTGCCGCTCGCGAGCCCACTGTTCCTCGGCGAGCAGGACCAGCGCGGCGCCGTCGTTGAGCGGGGAGGAGTTGCCGGCGGTCATCGTGGCGCCCGGGCCCTTGCCGAACACGATCGGCAGGGACGCCAGCTTCTCCAGCGTGCTGTCGGGGCGCAGCGATTCGTCACGCGTGACACCGCGGTGCGGGGTCACCAGGTCGTCGAAGAAGCCTGCCTCCCACGCCGCGGCGAGCTTGCGGTGGCTGCCGAGCGCGTACTCGTCCTGGGCCGCCCGGGTGATCCCCCACCGGGCCGTGGTCAGCGCCTGGCTCTCCCCCATCGACAGCCCCGTCCGGGGTTCGGTCACCTGCGGGGCGACGGGGGCGAGGTCGCGGGGGCGCAGCTCGGCCAGGGCGGCGAGCTTCGCCTGGGTGGTCTTCGCGGCGGTGAACCGCAGCAGCACCCGCTGCAGACCGGCGCTGACCTCCAAGGGCGTGTCGCTGATGCTGTCGGCACCGCCGGCGATGCCGCTGTCGATCTGGCCCAGCCGGATCTTGTTGCTGATGTAGATCGCGGCCTCCAGGCCGGTGCCGCAGGCCTGCTGCAGGTCGACCGCCGGGGTGTCGTGGGCGAGCGCCGAGCCGAGGACCGCCTCCCGGGTGAGGTTGAGCAGCGTGCCGTGCTTGAGCACCGCGCCGGCAGCCACCTCACCGAGGCAGGCGCCGGCCAGCCCGAACCGGGCGACCAGCCCGTCGAGGGCGGCGGTGAGCAGGTCCTGCGTCGAATCCTGGGCGTACGATCCGCGCGCTCGGGCGAACGGGACGCGGTTGCCCCCGACGACCACGGCGGTGCGCGGCGGGCCGGTGCGTGCTGATGACCCGGCGTGCTGTGACGACCCGGTATGTTCTGACGACCCGGTGTGTTCTGACGACATCGTCATGCCTCCCCCGAGAGACCGGGTCGGCTGGACATCTTCCAGGCGCCCGCGTCCTGAGTCCGCGTCCACCTGACCGGTGTGGCGCCGTTCACATATTCTAGTGGGAAGCCAGCGTCCCGGGGCGGGATCCGGCCGTACGGCGAGGCCCTGTCACACGGATCGGCAGTCGCTCGACTCGCCGCCGCCCGGATCGGGCCGTACGGGACGCGGACGGACCCTCCCCGGGAGCCGACATGTCCTCCACCCTCCGGCCCGACGGCCCGCGCCCCGACGGGGCGGCCGCCGTCGAGGCGTACGCCACCTCGGACGCCGCAGCCCCGACCGCTGACGTCGTCCCCTCCTCCGCGGCACCGGCGACCACCACACCGCCCACCACCACACCGCCCCTCGGCCAGGCGCTGGTCGAGGCCGCCGACGGCCCCTTCCATGTGCTGCGCGAGCGGTTGCGCCGCGAGGTGCTGACCGCCGACCTGCTCCGCGATCCGACGCTGGACCTGGCCGCCGCGCGGGAGTGGACGACGCGACAGACCCGGCGGTTCGCCGACAGCGGGTGCGCCAGCATCGGCTACCCGCACCAGTACGGCGGCACCGGCGACGCCTCCGACCTGCCGGTCTGCTTCGGGATGCTCGGCTACGCCGACCTGTCGTTCGACATCAAGGTCGGCGTGCAGTTCGGGCTGTTCGCCGGCTCGATCCTCACCCTCGGCGGCCCGTGGCACCGCGAGACCTACCTGCGCGACGCACTCGCGATGCGGCTGCCCGGCGCCTTCGCGATGACCGAACTCGGGCACGGCAGCGACGTCCAGCACGTCGAGACGACGATCCGCTACCTGCCCGCCACCGAGGAGTACGAGATCGACTCCCCCACCCCGACGGCGACCAAGGCCTACATCGGCAACGCTGCCCGGGACGCCCGGATGGCGGTGGTCTTCGGCCGGCTGCTGGCCGGTGGCACCGACCACGGCGTGCACGCGGTGCTGGTGCCGATCCGCGACGAGGCAGGCACACCGCTGCCCGGAGTGACGATCGGCGACCACGGCCACAAGGGCGGTCTGCTCGGGGTGGACAACGGCACCCTGCGCTTCGACCACGTCCGGGTGCCGCGCCGGCTGCTGCTCGACCGGTTCGGCGGAGTGACGGCGTACGGCAGGTACCGTTCGCCGATCGAGAACCGGAACGCGCGCTTCTTCACCATGGTCGGCACCCTGGTCCGTGGTCGGATCAGTGTCGGTGGGTCGGCCGCCGCCGCGACCCGGCGCAGCATCGCGCTGGCCGCCCGCTACGCCCTACGGCGCCGCCAGTTCCCCGTCCCGGGCGGGGAGAGCGACGTGTTGCTGCTCGACTATTTGACCCACCAGCGCCGGCTGCTGCCGCGGATCGCCGAGGCGTACGCGTACGGCTTCGCCCAGAACGAGTTGCTCGGACAGTTGCGTCGGTGGGACGGCCTGGAGTCGCCGGATGTCGGCGTCGAACGGGAGTTGGAGACCCGGGCCGCCGCGCTCAAGGCGGCGCAGACCCGGTGGGCGGTCGACACCGTCCAGGCGATGCGCGAGGCCTGTGGTGGGGCGGGGTTCATGACCGAGAACGTGCTCACCCAGATCCGCCAGGATGTCGATGTGTTCGTCACCTTCGAGGGCGACAACACGGTGCTGCAGCAACTGGTCGCCAAGGAACTGCTGGTCGGCTACCGGGCGGCATGGGGCGACCTCGACCTGCTGGGGATGGCGCGGGTGGCCGCGCGGACGCTGGGCGAGGCGGTGCTGGAGCGGACCGCCGCCCAGCCATTGATCGCCCGGCTGGTCGCCCGGGCCCAGGTGCGTGACGAGGAGGGCCTCCCGCTGGAGCGCGGCTGGCAGGTGGTGATGTTCGAGGACCGCGAGCGGCACATTCTGGAGTCGCTGGCCCACCGCGCGCGGGAGGCGGCCCGGGCCCGGCCGGAGGAGGCGTTCGCGGCGCTGAACGCGCTGGCGCCGCACATGCTCGCCGCGGCGCGGGCACACACCGATCGGCTCGTGCTGGAGGCGTTCATCGCCGGCATCGACGCCACCCAGGACGGGCGGGCGGCACTGCTGCTCGACCGGCTCTGCGATCTGTACGTGATGTCGACCCTGGAGGCGGACCGCGGCTGGTTCCTCGAACACCACCGGATCACGCCGACCCGCAGCAAGGAGATCTCCGCCCGGGTGGACGCCCTGTGCGGGGAGTTGCGACCGTACGTGGCCGATCTGGTCGAAGGCTTCGGCATCCCGGAGGTGCTGCTGGACGCGCCGATGGTGCGCGACTGACCGGCGCCCCGACGTCCCGACCCTCACCTCCGACGTCCCGACCCCTCACCTCCGGACGCCCCCAACCCGCAGCTACCCTCGAGCCGTGAGTGCTGCGCCCCCGGCGCAGCAGCGCTCGAGTCGACACCGTCCGGCGTGAGGAGTCAACGATGTCCACGAGGTCACGGTCCCGAGGCCTGGCCGTGGGCCTGCTCACGGTGTCCTGCGCGCTCGCCCTGGTGGGTGCGAAGGCCGTCCTGTTCCCGCATTTCCGCTTCCCCACCCCGACCGGGCCGTACGCCATCGGCACAGCGACCCGTCATTGGGTGGATCCGACACGCCGGGACATCCTGGCCCCCGATCCGGAACAGCCGAGAGAGCTGATGGTCCAGTTCTGGTATCCGGCCGAACGTTCGGAGGCGCGACCGGCTCCGTACCTCGACGATGCCGCTGTGGTGACGCCTGCGCTGGCGAGGATCTTCGGCGTGCCACGGATGGCTCTCGATCACCTGGCGGCCGTCAGGACCCACGCGGTCGCCGGCGCGCCGGTGGCCGACGACCCGACGCGCTTCCCGGTCGTCCTGCTGCTGAGCGGGCTGGGCGGATTCCGGCAGTCGACGACGTTCCTGGCCGAGGAACTGGTCTCGCAGGGCTTCGTCGTCGTCGGCATCGACCTGCCGTACGCGGCAGCCGCCGTCGCCTTTCCGGACGGGCGGGTGGCCGAGATGGGATCACGCCGCAGATGAAGACGCTGTCCACCCAGAGCTATCTGCCCGCCGCGGAGGCGCCGCTCGCCGCCGGCGTACGACTCGAGAACGGGATGATCCCGTTCCTCGGCGAGGACACCAGTTTCGTGATCGACCGGCTCGAGGAGCTCGAGAAGGGGGACGCGGATCCCACGGCAGGCTCGTTGGCGGGGCGCCTCGACCTGTCGCGGATCGGGATCGCCGGGGTGTCCCTGGGCGGGCTGGTCGCCGGTGAGGTGGCCCGCGCGGACCATCGGATCGTGGCCGCGCTGATCCTCGACGCGCCGGTGCCGCTACGGACGGTCACGACCGGGCTCGACGTGCCGACGATGTGGATCACCCGGCCGCCGAGCACGATGCGCCTGGAGCGGGAACGATCGGGGGGCTGGCCGGAGGACGAGATCGAGGCGCACCACCGGACCATCCGGACGACGTACGACACCCTTCGAGCGCCCGGCTACATCGTCCAGGTGCCGCGGATCTCCCACATCGACTTCACCGACGCGCCACTGTGGTCCCCGTTGGTGCGATGGTTGAGGCTGTCCGGGCCGCGGGACGGCAGGTACGCGCACCGGGTGATCACCGACCACGCGATGGCATTCCTCGAGCACCATCTCCGCGCTCGGGCGCTCACCCCGCTCGACGAGCAGCAGGCCGATCGCCTGCGGGCGGCCCATCCTGGGGTGACCCTGGAGCTCCACCACCCACCGACTGATTGACAGCACGTCCTCGAGACCGGCAACAGCGGCCCACCTTTCAACCGGCAGTGACAGTCCGGGTTTGCGGCGGTCGGGTCGGGCTTCGACGCCAACGGCTACGGCGAGCCGTCCCCGAACGGACACGGCGAGCCGTCCTCGAACGGATACGGCCTGGCTCGGCCGCGGTGGTCGCCGACGATTCTCACGTACGCCGACGATTCTCGCGTACGCCGACGTTGGCCGGGTTCCCCGACCGTTCGGTCGGTGTTGCCGCGGAGCGTCGGGTGTCGGGGATGCTGAGAGTGGTCGGGGATCACAGCCGCGTCGATGTCGACAGACCGTCGCCGACAGCTCTTCACCTCGCCCGTACGTTTGTGCTGAATGACAGACACATCTGCACAGGCGAAATGCAGAGGTCGTCGAATGTGTCCGAACCGGTGCAGCGGGAGGAACTGCTCCGACCACACCTGCCACAGTCGCGGCACTCGGGGCCAGATCGCGGCGCTCGGGGCCCGATCGCGGCACTCGGAGCCCGATCGCAGCAGTCGGGGGCCGGTCGCGGCGTAGGCTGCGGTTCCTCACATCTCGACGAAGCGAAGGCGAGGACGGATGCGTACGCAGGGACTGCTCCTCGACATCGACGGCGTACTGATCGTCTCGTGGCGTGCCCTGCCCGGGGCAGTGGAGGCCTTCGCCGCGCTGCGGGAGGCCGGGGTGCCGCTGCGATTGATCACCAACACCACGTCCCGCACCCGCGCCGAGATCACCACCGCCCTGCAGGACGCCGGCTTCCCGGTGGAGGTCGACGAGGTGATCACGGTGGCGGCCGCGGCCGCCGCGTACGTGCAGGAGCACCATCCCGGCGCGCGCTGTCTGCTGCTGAACCGCGGCGACCTCGGGACCGATCTGGACGGCCTGACCCTGGTGTCACCCGGCACCCCACCCGAGGAGGTGGACGTGGTGCTGATCGGCGGGGCCGGGCCGGAGTTCTCGTACGCCGCGCTGAACCACGCCTTGGCCTGCCTGGTGGCAGGCGCGGCCCTGGTCGCCCTGCACCGCAACCTGGTCTGGCGGACCGATGCGGGGCTGGAACTCGACGCGGGTGCGTACGTCCTGGGCCTCGAGCAGGCCGCCGGGGTGGAAGCGGCGATCATCGGCAAGCCGGCACCGGCGATGTTCGCCACCGGCGTGGCCGCCCTGGGGCTGGACGCGGCGACCATCGCGATGGTCGGCGACGACCTGGTCTCCGACGTCCGCGGGGCGATGGCGGCGGGGCTGACCGGGATCCAGGTGCGGACCGGCAAGTTCCGCGAGGCCCAGCTGCACGATGGCGGGCCGGCGCCGGACGTGCTGCTCGACTCCATCGCGGATCTGCCGCGGTGGCTCAGCGGCGCCTGAGCCCTCCGACCCCGGAAGCGTCAGGTCCCCCGCGGAGCGCGGCAGGATCCTCCCTCGCCGGCCTGGGGATCAGCCGCGCGCCTGTTCGAGGCGGACCTGCAGGCCGAGGATCCTCCCGCGCGGCCTGTCAGCCCGCCCGCCGATGCGTCCAGGCCAACAGGTCCTCCACAGGCCAGGTGTTGACGATCCGATCCAGCGGCACCCCGGCCTCCTCGGCACGAGCACAGCCGTACGCCTGCCAGGTCAGCTGACCCGGGGCATGGGCATCGGTGTCGATCGCGAACAGGCAGCCGATCTCGACCGCCTCCCGCAACAGGCGCATCGGCGGGTCGAGACGCTCCGGCCGGGAGTTGATCTCCAGGGCGACGCCGAAGTGGGCGCAGGCCTCGAACACCAGTCCGGCGTCGAGCTCCGACTCGGGCCGGGTGCCGCGATCACCAGCGATAAGGCGTCCGGTGACGTGACCGAGGATGTCGACGTGCGGATCCGCGAGAGCGGTGATCATCCGCCGGGTCATGGCAGCGCCAGGCATCCGCAGCATGGAATGCACGCTGGCCACCACGACGTCCAACCGGTCGAGGAGCGCCGGTTCCTGGTCGAGTCTGCCGTCCTCGAGGATGTCGACCTCGATCCCGGTGAGCAGTCGGGCGGAGGGGCGCATGTCGGCGGGCCGTACGTCACCGTCCGCAGCCTCGGCGCCGATCGGCGAGGGAACGCCCGGGGACGGAACGCCCGGGGAGGCGAGCGCCGCAATCACGTCCAACTGATCGCGGAGGCGTTCGGCGGTGAGCCCGTGGGCGACCGTGAGGTGCGGCGAATGGTCGGTGAGCGCGATGTAGCGATGACCCAGGCCGGTGGCCGCGGCGACCATCTCGGGGATCGGGCTGCCACCGTCGGACCAGTTCGAGTGCAGGTGCAGGTCGCCCTGGAGAGCAGCCCGGATGCTCTCCCCGCCGGTCGTCACCGGGCCCGAGGCGTCACGCTCCAGCCCGGTCAGGTAGTCCGGGACGCGCCCGGCCAGGACCTCGGCGATCACTGCGGCCGTACGCTTCCCGACGCCGGGCAGCTCGGTCAGGGTGCCGAAGGTCGCGCTGCGACGCAGATCGTCGATGCCGATCCGCTCGGCGGTGTCCGCGGCATGACGGAAGGCCCGCGCCCGGTAGGTGTCGGCCGACGCGCGCTCCAGCAGGTAGGCGATCCGGCGCAGCACCGTGGCGGGATCGAGGTCGTCGGTGGCCACGGGCCCCAGTCTTCCACCGCCGGCCCTCCGCGGGGACGAGAGCGCAGGCTCGACAGTACGGAAGGGCCGCCCGGGACATCCCGGGCAGCCCTTCCGCCGTGCTGCGTCTGTCGGCTCGCGCGGGGCCTCAGGCGAGCGCCGACCGGGCCTGCCACTGCTCCCAGGAGTCGTTCCAGGCGGTCCAACCGTTGCCGGAATCGAGCGGCCGACTGGTGCCGGTGACGACCACCGGGTCGCCGATCTGGATGATGCCGAAGAGCTTCTGGGCGTCGGCGGTGCCCATGCCGACACAGCCGTGGCTCTGGTTGCTGCGGCCGAAGTAGGCGGCGTTCCACGGCGCAGCGTGGAGGAACTCGCCACTGGTGGTGATCCGGATCGCGTACTTCACCTGCAGGTCGTAGCCGTCGGCCGAGTCGTTGGCGATGCCGATGGTCTCCGAGGCCATCCGGGTCTGGGCGAGCTTCTCCATCACGACGCTGGTGCCGCTGCGGGTGGTGGAGCCGGACTTGCCGCCGCTCACCGGCACCGTCGCCACGACCGCGCCGTCGACGTACTGGGTCAGCTGCTTCGAGGACAGGTCGACCTTGGTGATCCGCGACTGACCGATGGTGAAGTCGGCCGAGGCCGAGTTCTGTCCGTATTTGCCGTCACCGGCGCTGACGCCGTTGAGATTGGCCTGCACCGTCACCTTGGTGCCGGGCTCGAAGTAGTTCTCCGGGCGCCACTGCACCTCGCGGTCGGAGAGCCAGCCCCAGGACCCGTTCTGGGCCGGGACCGTGGTGACCTGGAGCGCCTGCTCGAACGACGTACGGTCGGCCACCGGCAGGTCGAAGGTCACGTCGACCGGCATCGCCACACCATACGTGGAGCCGGACTGGTTGGTGATCGTCGCATGGATCTGCTGCTTGAGCGTCAGCGCGACGGTGGTGAAGCGGGAGGTGACCGAGGACTCCCCGGCACCAGAGGTCCCGGTCGCGACGACCGTGTAGACGGTGGCCGGATCGAGACGCTCGGTGGCCGTCCAGGTGCCGTCCTGACCGATCGCGCCCGGCACCGTGCTGGTGGACGGGCCGCCCTTCGTGCTGGAGCCGACGCCGGTGACCGCGACCGAGGTCAGGGTGCCCGACGACGGCGTGACCTTCACCAGCGTGTCGACCGCGACATCGGTCGCGTCGCCAGCGATGTTGACGGCCGCCTGGAACGCGGCGGGTGTCGCGTGGCCCGTGGCCTGACCGCCGACCCGGTCGGCGGATTCAGCCGGCGCGCAGGCACCGAGGGCGGCAGCCAATGCCACGGCCATCAGCGCGGCGGCCCCGCGGGACTTCCAGGTCATCAGTGCCTCCAGCGATCCCCGTACGAACGACCATCGGCGCCCAGAGTACCTGGCGCCGGCCCTCGGCCCAGAATCCGCTGTGAATACGGCGGAGAAACGCCGACCGGGCGCCATCGGGAACTGGCCCCGATGACGCCCGGATCTACCGTGCGCGAGCGTCGTACGACAGCGGGATCAGGCAGCCTTGATGGCGGAGATCTCGAACTCGAGGGTGATCTTCTCGGAGACGAGGACGCCGCCGGTCTCGAGCGCGGCGTTCCAGGTCAGGCCGAAGTCCTTGCGGTCGACGACGGTCGAGCCCTCGAGGCCGACGCGCTGGTTGCCGAACGGGTCCTGGGCGGCACCGGCGTACTCGAAGTCGATGGTGACGGGCTTGGTGACGTCCTTGATGGTGAGGTCGCCGGTGACGCGCAGGGTGTCGTCAGCAACGGCCGAGATCTCGGTCGAGGAGAAAGTGATGGTCGGGAACTGCTCGACGTCGAAGAAGTCGCCGGACTTCAGGTGACCGTCGCGGCCCTCATCGGTGGTGGAGACCGAGGCCACCTGGATGGTGACGTCGATCTTCGGGTCGGCCAGGCCGGCCTTGGTGGTGGCAGTGCCGGCGAAGTCGGCGAAGCGGCCGCGGACCTTGGTCACCATGGCGTGGCGGGCGACGAAGCCGATCTGGCTGTGCGACGGGTCCAGGTTGTAGGTGCCGTCCAGCTGGAACAGCGGGCCGTCGGTGGCGACCTCGACGGCGGTGGTGGTCTCGTCCTGCTTGCGGTTGAAGAAGCCCATGACATCTCGCATTCGTGTGGAAGTGATCAACTCTGAGGTTTAGTTGATAGTTAAATAATACAAGTTTTCAGCACTTGCGCAAGTCGAGTGTTCCGCCCGACGATCTGGCGCGTGCACCACGTCCGAGGTGTAATGGGGGTCACGTTTCCTGTGGCGGTGAGGAGCCGGCCGATGACCGAGCACCCGGCGCAGCTGCGCACCGAGATCAGCGACTCGTGGGACCGGTGCGCCACGACCGGGGTCAGCATCGACCTGCCCGCCGCCCCCGTCACGCTCGACGACGGTGCGCTCCGGCAGCGCCGCGGCACCCATCCGCTCCGCGGAGTGCGGCCGTTGGTGGAAGACGTGCTGGGCCAAGCGGTCCGCGACTGCGGTGCGGTGCTGGCGCTCGGTGATGCCGACGGCCACCTGCTGTGGGTCAGTGGTGCCTCGGTCGCGCTGCGGAGGGCGGAACGGATCGGGTTCGTCGCCGGCGGCAACTGGAACGAACGGGTCGCCGGCACCAACGCGCCGGGCACCGCCCTGCGGCTCGACACCCCGGTGCTGGTCCGCGGCCGCGAGCACTACGTCGACGCCGTCCGCGCCTGGAGTTGCGCGGCCACGCCGATCCACGACCCGGTCACCGCGTCGGTGCTCGGCGTGCTGGACGTGACCGGCGGCCGCCAGGTCGCCGTCCCGCAGACACTGGCCATGGTGCGGGCGGCGGCGCGGATGGCGGAGGCCGAGCTCGCCCGGCTGGCCCCGGCGCGGGGACCGGGCGATCGCGCCGCCGAGTTCGGCATGGACATCGGCGGCAGGGCGGCACCCGGCCGGGACGGGCACGCCCCGGACGGCTCGACCCTGAACGGGCTGGCCCTGAACAGGCTGGGTCCGGACGGCCTCGACACGGATGCTCTCCGGCTCGATGCGCTCGGACGCACCGAGGCCCTGCTCAGCCGCGCGACCGGCCGGAGCGTACGCCTCGGGCAGCGGCACAGCGAGATCCTGGTCGTCCTGGCGACGCACCCCGGCGGGCTGACCGGGACCGAGCTGGCCGACCTCGTCTACCCCCACCCGGTCAGTCCGGCCACTGTCCGCGCCGAGGTGAACCGGCTGCGCGCCTTGCTGGGACCCGAGGTGCTGGAGTCACGGCCCTACCGGCTGCGGGCACCGCTCGGCGGGGACTGGTGCACCGTACGATCCTTGCTGACCGTCGGCGACGTCGACGGTGCGGTGCGCGCCTACCGCGGGCGGCTGCTCCCCCGCTCCACCTCGCCGGCTGTCGAGGCGTTGGCGGACGACCTGGAGTGGTCCCTGCGGACAGCGGTGCTGGACAGCGGGCGCGTCGAGCTGATGGCCGCATGGACCCGGACCGCCGCCGGCGGAGACGACCTGGAGATGTGGACCGCCCAGCTCCACCGACTGCCGGCCGGATCGCCGCGGCGGCCGCTGGCGGCCGGACAGGTCGCCCGACTGGACCGCGAGCTCGGCGCCACCACGCCGATCCGGCGCCGCTGAGGCGAGAAGATCCTCGTCCGGCAGGTGTTCCTCGGTCAGCCCTTGGGGACCAGCGTCGGGAAGACATGGGCGAACGACACGGACATGCCGAACCCCGGGGCGATGATGACGAGCAGACCGGTGATGATCGCGAAGGCCACGATCAGACCGCAGAGGACGGCGAAGACCCAACCCATCGGGTGCGGTCGAGCATCGCGGTCCACCTCGGCGATGCCGGCCTGGGCCCAGGCCAGCGAACGGATGCCGAGGGCATAGAACACGGGCAGCCCACAGCCCAGGACCAGGCCGGCGAGCAGCACCTGCCAGGCGCCCTCCAGGGCGAAGACGACATTCTGCATCAGACGTGTGCTTCCTTCGAGGAGGGCCCGGCGGCGCGCGCGGCCGCAGGTGCGGAGCCGGGCGCGGCCACAGACGCCGGTGCGGAGGCCGGCGTCCGTCCCGGGGCGGCGGCAGGGGCAGGGGCGACGCCCTCGCTCCAATCGGCATTGACGTTGCCGGCGTGGACCGGCCTCTTCTGGGCGTGGTGATACATCCAGGCCGCCAGCACGAGGAGGATCACGAAGACGACGATCGGGCCGGCGACGAACCCGAGGGCCCGGCCGATCCACAGCATCACCGCTCCGACGATCGCGGACGCCGGCAAGGTGATCAACCAGGCGAGCGCCATCCGTCCGGCGACCCGCCAGCGCACCGTGGCACCCGGGCGACCGAGACCGGTGCCGAGGATCGACCCGGTCGCCACATGGGTGGTCGACAGGGCGAAGCCGAGGTGGCTGGAGGCAAGGATGGTCACCGCCGAGCTGGCCTCGGCGGCCATGCCCTGCGGGGACTCGATCTCGACCAGGCCCTTGCCGAGCGTACGGATGATCCGCCACCCGCCGATCCAGGTGCCGGCGGCGATGGCCACCGCACAGGCGATCTTGACCAGGATCGGCACGCTGGTCACGTCGTGCCAGACGCCGGCAGCGAGCAGGGCGAGGGTGATCACCCCCATCGTCTTCTGTGCGTCGTTGGTGCCGTGGGCGAGTGAGACCAGCGAGGCGGTGCCGATCTGGCCCCAGCGGAAGCCGGCCTCGGTGTACTTCTCGGCCACCGCACGGGTGATGCGGTAGATCAGCCAGGTGCTGGTGCCGGCGACGATCGCCGCGATGACCGGAGAGACGAGGGCCGGCAGGATGACCTTGCCGACGACACCGTCGAGCTTGGTGCCATCGCCGACCCAGTTGACACCTCCGAAGCCGAGACCGGCGATGGCGGCACCGATCAGACCACCGAACAAGGCGTGCGATGAGCTCGAGGGCAGACCGAGCAGCCAGGTCAGGAGATTCCAGACGACGCCGCCGACCAGGCCGGCGAACACGATCAACAACAGCAGGTGGCCACCATCCGCAGCAAGAGCGGGGCTCGGCGCCCCGCTCTTGTCCTGGATCCTGACGACGGCATTGGTCACTGTCAACGCGACCTGGACGGAGAGGAAGGCTCCGACAAGGTTGAGACAGGCCGACAGGATGACGGCCGGGCGCGGCGCCAGGGCGCCCGTCGCGATGGAGGTGGCCATCGCGTTGCCGGTGTCATGGAACCCGTTGGTGAAGTCGAAACCGAGCGCCGTGACGACCACGAGCGCCAGCATGATGATCTCGGTGGTCACCCGAAGGACATTAGCCATCCCGCTGCGGGTGCCGGACCGAGCCGCAACCGCCCGACGTGTCCGCTGAAGACCCCCTGGTGAGCCGCATCACAGACACCGCCGCCCCAGATCCCCGACACCGTGCTCATCAGGCCGCCGTGCGTGCAACGTTCACGCAACGTACGCGTGACTAGCATCACACCTCACCGGACAGAGTGGTTCGGATGAAAGGACAACGGGCATGACTGTGTACAGCCGACCGGGCAGCTCCGGCTCCACGATCGAGGTCAAGGACACGTACGGGCACTTCATCGGTGGCGACTGGGTGGCACCGACCAAGCGCGAGTACTTCGACAACTTCGCCCCCGCCACCGGCGAGCTGTTCACCCGGGTGGGCCGTGGCACCGCCGACGACGTCGAGGCGGCCCTGGACGCCGCCCACGCCGCGGCGCCCGCCTGGGGCAGGACGGCTCCGAGCGACCGGGCCAACATCCTCAACAAGATCGCGGACCGGATGGAGGAACACCTCGAGGACCTGGCCGTCATCGAGACCTGGGACAACGGCAAGGCGGTGCGCGAGACGCTGAACGCCGACCTGCCGCTCGCGGTCGACCACTTCCGCTACTTCGCCGCCGCGATCCGTACGCAGGAGGGTGGCATCAGCGAGATCGACGCCGACACGTACGCCTATCACTTCCATGAGCCGCTCGGTGTGGTGGGCCAGATCATCCCGTGGAACTTCCCGCTGCTGATGGCGGTCTGGAAGCTCGCCCCGGCACTCGCCGCCGGCAACGCGGTGGTGCTGAAGCCGGCCGAACAGACGCCGTGGTCGATCCTCAAGCTCGTCGAACTGATCGGCGACCTGCTCCCACCCGGCGTGCTCAACATCGTCAACGGGTTCGGGCTCGAGGCGGGCAAGCCACTGGCGTCCAGCAAGCGGATCCGCAAGATCGCGTTCACCGGTGAGACCACCACCGGCCGGCAGATCATGCAGTACGCCTCGGAGAACCTCATCCCGGTCACCCTGGAGCTGGGCGGCAAGTCGCCCAACATCTTCTTCGACAGCGTGGCCGACGACCGCGACTCCTTCTACGACAAGGCGCTGGAGGGCTTCACGATGTTCGCCCTCAACCAGGGCGAGGTCTGCACCTGCCCGTCGCGGGCGCTGGTCGAGCGGTCGATGTACGGCGACTTCATGACCGACGCGGTCGCCCGGGTGGAGAAGATCAAGCAGGGCGACCCGCTCGACACCGAGACGATGATGGGCGCCCAGGCGAGCACCGACCAGATGAAGAAGATCACCTCCTACCTCGACATCGGCAAGCAGGAGGGCGCCACGGTGCTCACCGGCGGCGGGCACGCCGAGCTCGGCGGCGATCTCAACGGCGGCTACTACGTGCAACCGACCGTCTTCCAGGGCCACAACCGGATGCGGATCTTCCAGGAGGAGATCTTCGGCCCGGTGCTGTCGGTCACCCCCTTCGACGACGAGTCGCAGGCGCTCTCGATCGCCAACGACACCCTCTACGGGCTCGGCGCCGGCGTCTGGTCACGCGACGCCTCACAGGCGTTCCGGATGGGCCGCGGCATCGAGGCCGGCCGGGTGTGGACCAACTGCTACCACCAGTACCCGGCGCACGCCGCGTTCGGCGGCTACAAGCAGTCGGGCATCGGCCGGGAGAACCACAAGATGATGCTGGACCACTACCAGCAGACCAAGAACCTGCTGGTCTCCTACAGCCAGGATCCGCTGGGCTTCTTCTGATCGGCTGGTCCGCGCCCCCCTCCGGAGGCCCCTGCGGGTGCAGATGTATCTGCGGGTTCAGATGTATCTGCGGGTTCAGGTCGCCTGTGACGGTTCAGATGCACCCTGACGGCCCAGATGCACCCTGACGTACGCATTCGTTCGTGGGCGCCCACGAACGAATGCGTACAACGGGGTGCATCTGCAGGACGTCGGCCCGCCGTTGCGCGCACGTGCGCTCACGAACACCCAGCACCGTACGTGCCCTCACGAACACCCAGCAGGGCCGCCATTGCCCGTACGTACGCTCACGAACCGCCGTGCTCGATGTCGAGTTCGACCCACTGGGCGGCGAAGCGGGTGATGCCCAACAGCAACGGGGTGCCGTCGGGCAGGACATCGAGGGCGCGGACGACCAGGACGACGGCGCCCACCGTGAGCTCCAGGTCGGCCGCCTCCGCGGCAGTGGCGTGGCGGGCGCCGACGGTGGTCGAGGCACGCAGGTAGTCGTCGATCCCGCCGGCCCGCAGCCCCGCGGTGACCGACCCGGTGCGCCGATACTTCTCGAGGAAGGCCGGAGCGAAGTCGATCGCCAGCCACTGGGTCCCCCGCAGCACCGGTCGCCCGTCGACCGTACGGACATTGTCGAGGCGCAGCGCCTCGCGGCCGTCGATCTGTAGACGGGAGGCGACCTCGGCCGGCGGAGTCTCCGGACCGGCGCCGAGCAGCCGCATGCCCACCGTCACCCCGGCGCCGAGGCTGTCGGTCAGTCGGGTGCGCATGCCGATCCGGTGCACCAGCACTGCATGCTCGTTGACGTACGTGCCGCTGCCGCGCCGAGCGACCACCAGACCGTCCGCGGCGAGTGCAGCGACCGCACGGCGCACGGTGTGTCGGTTGACGCCGAAGCGTTCGGCCAGTTCGCCCTCGCTGGCGAGCTTGGCGCCGACGGCGACGTGGCCGTCGAGGATCTCGCCGCGCAGTTCCTCCGCGATGAGGCGCCACGCCTGGTAGCCGCTGCTCACCGCGTGGTTCCCACCGATCAGGGGGGTGGTCATGCCACCCGCGGCGGCTTCGGTGGCAGTCGACGGGTCCGAACTGGTCATCGGCTCCGGAGTCTAGCGGCTGGTCATCCGGCCCAGCACGTACGCCGCCCGGCCGGCGGGCAAGGCCGTCAGTGCGTACGTTCCAGCTCGAGCAGCATCCGCTTGCGGGGCAGGCCGCCGCCGTAGCCCGTCAGCGACCCGCCGGCGCCGATGACGCGGTGGCACGGGACGATGATGGAGATCGGGTTGCGGCCGTTGGCCATGCCGACGGCGCGGGACGCCGTCGGCCGCCCCAGCGCCTGGGCCACCTGCCCGTACGTCACGGTCCGCCCGTAGGGGATCCTGGTCAGCTCGGTCCAGACGGCCAGCTGGAAGGGAGTGCCGCTGGGCGCCAACGGCAGATCGAAGATCTGCAGGTCCCCCTCGAAGTAGGCGTCGAGCTGCTGGCCGACGTGGTCGAAGGCGTCGGCGCTGCGCCGCCAGTCGTCGCCGATCGCCGGGGCGTAGCGGTGGTCGGGCAGCATGTAGAGCCCGGTGAGCGACCGCCCGTCCCCGGTCAACAGCAACTCGCCGATCGGGCTCGGGTGCACGAGGTAGAGGGGCGGCCCCGACAGGCGCGACGCGAACTCCACCGCACGCAGGCCGTCCGGTGCGGCGTCCAGCGGCGAGCCATCGGGCTGCGCCTCATCGTCGAGATCGTCGAGCGGCCCTCCCCAGGGAAGGGATTGCTGGGCGGAAGCGAGTGCTGAGCTGGTCACGTGTTCCATCATCCCCGACCCAGCGATCCTCGACCGGCAGGATTGCGACGTCACCCCCGGACATGCAGATGTCGCATTCCTGCTGGTCCCGGACGGCACGGCAGGCGATGCTGGTGGGGTGCATGAGGATTTCGAGCGGTGCGTACGGGCCGTACGTTCCCGCGACGCCCGCTTCGACGGATGGTTCATCACCGCCGTGCTGACCACGGGCATCTACTGCCGGCCGAGCTACCCCGCCCAGCCGAAGGAAGCGAGCATGCGCTTCTATCCGAGTGCCGCCGCGGCCCAGCAGGCCGGCTTCCGCGCCTGCAAACGCTGTCGCCCCGACGCCAGCCCCGGCTCTCCCGAGTGGAACGTCCGGACGGATCTCGTGGCCCGCGCGATGCGACTGATCGCGGACGGGGTGATCGACCGTGAGGGCGTGCCCGGGCTGGCGTCCCGGCTCGGGTACAGCGTCCGGCAGATCGAACGACAGCTGGTCGCCGAGCTCGGCGCCGGACCGATCGCGCTGGCCCGCGCACAGCGGGCGCAGACGGCGCGGATGCTGATCGAGTCCAGCACCCTCCCGATGAGCGACCTCGCGTTCGCGGCAGGGTTCGGCAGCATCCGTACGTTCAACGACACCGTGCGCGAGGTCTTCGGCGTGACGCCGACCGCGTTGCGTACCCGCGTCGGGCGGGACGAGCAGCCCGTGCCGGCGGGCACGCTACAGCTGCGGCTGCCGTTCCGAGCACCGCTGTGTCCCGACAACCTGTTCGGGCATCTCGCTGCCACGGCGGTGCCCGGGGTCGAGGAATGGCGCGACGGCGCCTACCGGCGCACCGTGCGGCTGCCGCACGGCCCGGGCATCGTCTCGCTCCGTCCGCGGCCGGACCACGTGAGCTGTCGGCTGACGCTGACCGACTTCCGGGACCTGTCGGTCGCGATCAGCCGCTGCCGGTGGCTGCTCGACCTGGATGCCGACCCGGTCGCCGTCGACGAGCTGCTCGGTGAGGACCCGGCCCTCGCCCCGCTGGTGGCCGCGAGCCCCGGGCGCCGGGTCCCTCGAACGGTGGACGGCGCCGAGTTCGCGGTGCGTACGGTCCTCGGCCAGCAGGTGTCGACCGCTGCGGCCCGCACGCATGCGGCGCGGCTGGTGAACGCCCACGGCCGGCCGATCGACGACCCCGGCGGCGGGCTGACCCACCTCTTCCCCGACCCCGGAGCGCTGGCCGAGCTCGATCCCGAGACCTTGGCGATGCCGCAGACCCGCCGCGTCACGCTCACCACCGTGGCCCGGGCGCTGGCGGAGGGGGACCTGGATCTCAGCGTCGGCGGTGACTGGTCGGACGCCCGGGAACGGCTCGCGGCGCTGCCGGGCTTCGGCCCGTGGAGTGTGGAATCCATCGCGATGCGCGCGCTCGGTGACCCCGATGCCTTCCTGGCGACCGATCTGGGCGTACGCGCTGCGGCCGCGGCACTCGATCTGCCCAGGTCCGGTGCCGCGCTGACCCGTCGCGCCGAGGCGTGGCGGCCCTGGCGCGCCTACGCGGTGCAGTACCTCTGGGCCACCGGCGACCATCCGATCAACCGCTTCCCCGGCTGACGGGTCGCGAGCCGGCCACGCGAGTCGATGGCGGCCCGGTCGCGAAACGAACGCGCCGAGTCACCGGGCTGACGGGTTACCAGATCGTCAGCGGGTGAGGTCGAGCACCATCCGGAAGCGGGCGTCGCCCGCCATCATCCGGGCGTACGCCGCGCCGGCCTCCGCCAGCGGCACCGTCTCGATCATCGCGGCGACGTCATGCCTACGGGCGAAGGCGACGTTGTCCTCGTTGTCGCTGGGCGTGCCGGTCAGCGATCCCACGATCGAGCGGCCGCCCATGATCAGCGGGACCGTGCCGACCTGGATCGGGTCCGGTGTCACACCGAGAACCACGAGCTGACCGCGCAGGCCGAGGCCGCCGACGAGCGGCGACATCGACGCGCCGCTGCTCGCGGTGGCGAGGATGACCCGGGCGCCGCCGAGTTCCTGCAGCGCCCCGGCCGGATCGACCCGGGTGGAGTCGAGGTAGTGGTGCGCGCCCAACTGCCGGGCCAGCTCTCGCTTCTCCTCGCCGCGGGCGATGGCGACGACCTCGAAGCCCATCGCTCGGGCGTACTGGATCCCGAGATGGCCCAGACCGCCGATGCCCTGCACGGCGACCAGGTCGCCCGGCCGGGCCGGTGAGGCCACCAGCGCGTGGTGCACGGTCAGGCCGGCGCACATCAGCGGCGCCAGTTCGACCGCCAGCACATCCTCGGGGACGGCGACCAGGCCGGAGGCGCGGGCGAGGAGATACTCCGCGTAGCCACCCTCCTGACTGTCGCCGAGCACGGGCTGGCCGGTGCAGTGGACGAACTCGCCGCGACGGCACATCGCGCACTCGCCGCAGGGACCGCCCAGATAGCCCAGACCGACCCGCTGGCCGACCGTCCACCGGGTGACGCCCTCACCGACGGCGTCGATCCGGCCGATCACCTCGTGGCCGGGCACCACCGGCGTGCCGGCGGGCCGGCTGCCGGTCAGGTTGTGGATGCCGGCGGCGTCGCTGTGGCAGACCCCGCAGGCCTCCACGGCGATCCTGACCTGCCCGGCACCGGGGGCGCGCAGCTCCCGGTCGACCAGGGCGAACTCGCCGGCGGTGGTCGCCTCGATGGCGCGGTAGGTGGTCATGTCGTTCTCCTTGCTGGGTGGGGCGTTGACGCTGGGGTCATCGGTCAGGCGTCAGCTGGTCAGGGTCGTACGTCCGGCAGGCATACGTCTCGGGGGTCAGTGCTGATCGGAGTCGGGCGTCGGCGCCCGGTCGGTCGGGGCGGGGTGCAGGTCCGGGCCCTCGATGACCAGTTCGTCCTCCCGGACGCGGTGACCGGCCTCGCACCGGATCTCGACATGCGCCGCCGCCCCACACCCGGCGTGGGTCAACACGGTCGCGCCGTACGAGGTGGGCACGTGTTCGCCCGCCCAATCGAGCAGCGCCATCACGGCCGGCAGCAGGTCATGTCCGGCGTCGGTGAGGACGTACGCAGATCTGGTGCGCTGGCCGGGCTCCCGGTACGGCTCCTTGGTCAACAGACCCGCGGCGACCAGACGCTTCAGATGCTGCGCCACCTGTGCCTCGCTGGCACCCACCCGTCGACACAGGGACTCGAAGCGGGACGCGCCGTGGAACGCCTCACGCATCAACAGCATCGCGACCCGGTTGCCGACCACCGCCATCGCCCGCTCGATGCCGCACGCCTCGCCCAGCGGCTCATCTCCCCGGGCCGCGAGCCGGCCCCGAAGCTGCACACTCATGACCCTGACCCTACCGGCTGACTTTGGATTTCAAAAGTCAGCTGCCTCATCCACTCCGCAGCGACAGGCTTTCCCGCACTGTTCACCTGCTGGCCATCCAGCAGGCCCCGTCGCGTCGCCGATCACCGGATAGCGTCAAGTTATCTACTCCAGTAGACAACTTGAGAGGTGAGATGAACGACACCGCAACCGCCCACCGGCGCCGTGCGGCCCGCGCGCTCGCGCTCGCGGACACCGCACGCCTCGCCGACCTCTGGGCGGCCTGGCCGGACGCCCCCGAAGTGGAGTACCTCCGGGGCCCCGAGGCCGGGCTCGTCATGGTGCAGGGCCGCATCGGGGGCAGCGGCGACCGGTTCAACCTCGGCGAGGCGACCGTCACCCGCGCCACCGCGCTGCTGCACGGCGGCGCGCTGGGCGCCGAGCGGCTCGGCACCAGCTACGTCCTCGGCAGCGACCCGGCCCATGCCGGGCTGGCGGCGATCTTCGACGCCCTGCTCACCGACCCCGCCACCGCGCCGCAGGCGCTCAGCGAGGTGATCGAGCCGCTCGAACGCGAGCAGGCGCACCGCGACGATCGAGCGCGCGCCGAGGCCCACGCCACCCAGGTCAACTTCTTCACGGTGGCCCGGGAGAACCTCGGCGGCGACGAGGAGGACGACGAATGACCACCGCGGGTTCCACCGACCGCGTGCACACTCCGGCCCCCGGCTTCGCCGATCCGGTGCACGACGCCCAGCAGACGTTCCGTACGTTGCTCGACGCGCTCGCCCGGCCGACCACCGCCATCCCGCTGCCGGTCGCGGTGACCGCCCCGGGCGCGCTCACCGATGGCGCGGCGGCTGTCCTGCTGACCGTCGCCGACGAGTCCACGCCTCTGTGGTTGGACCCGACGCTGGCCGGCGACGCCGATCTCGTCGCCTGGCTCGCCTTCCACACCGGCGCCCAGCCGGTCGACGACCCCGCGCTGGCAGCCTTCGCCGTCGTCGCCACCCCCTCGGCGCTGCCGCCGCTGGCCTCGTTCGCCCCCGGCACCGACGAGGCCCCCCACACGTCCACCACGGCGATCGTCGCGACGGGACGCGCCGTGGTGGGCACCACCCCCGCAGGACACACCATCCCCGCCGGACGGACCTTCACCGCCGACGGCCCCGGCTTCCCGGTGCCCGCGCTCTGGTCCGCCCCCGGTCTGCCGGCGGACTTCGCCGCCCAGTGGGCCGACAACAGCGCCGCCTTCCCCCGCGGCGTCGACCTCGTGTTCGCCGGTGACGACACCCTCGTCGGCCTGCCGCGGACGACCCGACTCACGGAGGTGGACTGATGTACGTCGCCGTCAAGGGTGGCGAGCAGGCGATCGCCAACGCCCATGCGCTGCTCGCCAAGCGCGGCCGCGGGGAGGAGACGACCCCGCGGCTGACCCCCGAGCAGGTCCGCGACCAGCTCGGCGTCCTGGTCGCCCGGGTGATGACCGAGGGCTCGCTCTACGATCCCGATCTTGCGGCGCGCGCGATCGTGCAGAGCCAGGGCGACGCGCTGGAGGCGATCACCCTGATGCGTACGTATCGCACCACGCTGCCCCGGCTGGGGACGACCGTCGCCCTCGACACCGCCGGCCTGCCGTCGGAGCGCCGGGTCTCGGCCACCTTCAAGGACATCCCCGGCGGCCAGCAGCTCGGCGCGACGTTCGACTACACCCACCGGCTGCTCACCGATCAGGACGTCAGCGACGGGCCGACCGACGTCCCCCCGGTGCCGACCGATGACGAACCGGCCGCGCCGATGCCGCGGGTCACCGACCTGCTCGGCGCCACCGCGATGATCGAGCCCGCCGTCGACCACCCCGCCGACGAGGACCCCGAGCCCGCCGATCTGACCCGCGAGCCGACGGTGTTCCCGATGTCGCGGGCCGAACGGATGCAGGCGATCGCCCGCGGCGACGAAGGATTCCTGCTCGGGATCGGCTACTCGACGCTGCGCGGCTACGGCTCGACGCATCCGTTCGTCGGCGAGGTGCGGGTCGGTGAGGTCGAGGTGGAGATGGTCGTGCCGGAGTTCGGCCACGCCGTCTGTCTGGGCCGGATCGAGGTCACCGAGTGCCAGATGGTCACCCAGTTCGTCGGCAGCGCCACCGAGGCACCGCGGTTCACCCGCGGCTATGGGCTGGCGTTCGGCCGCTCCGAGCGCAAGGCGATGTCGATGTCGCTGGTCGACCGCGCGCTGCGCTGGGAGGAACTCGGGGAGCGGAAGGTCGCCCCCGCCCAGGACGAGGAGTTCGTCGTCGAGCACGCCGACAACGTCCAGGCGACCGGCTTCGTCGAGCACCTCAAGCTGCCGCACTACGTCGATTTCCAGGCCGAGCTGGCGCTGATCCGCAGCATGCACGCCGATCTCGGCGCCCGTGCGGCCGCCGGGACGAACGCCGACGAGACCGAGACGTACGACACCGACACGTACGAGGCCCGGGCGTACGACGACGCGGCGTACGACGCCCACCCGTACGACACCGACCCGTACGACCCCGAGGCGAAGGAGGGGACGGCCCGATGACCGCACCGCAAGCGGGGATCTTCCCCCGCATCGAGTACAACGAGGCCTACCTCGACGAGCAGACCAAGCGGGTCATCCGCCGCGCGCTGCTCAAGGGGATGGCGATCCCCGGCTTCCAGGTGCCCTTCGCCAGCCGTGAGGTGCCGATGCCGCGAGGCTGGGGCACCGGCGGCGTGCAGGTCACCGCCTCGGTGATCGGCCACGACGACACCCTCAAGGTGATCGACCAGGGCGCCGACGACACCACCAACGCGGTGAGCATCCGACAGTTCTTCGAGAAGGTGACCGCCTGCGCGACGACGACGCGCACCGACGACGCGACGGTGATCCAGACCCGGCACCGGATCCCGGAGACCCCACTGACCGAGGGCCAGATCATGGTCTACCAGGTGCCGACGCCGGAGCCGCTGCGCTGGCTGGAACCGCGGGAGTCGGAGACCCGCCGGCTGCACGCCCTGGAGGACTACGGCTCGATGTACGTGAAGCTCTACGAGGACATTTCCCGCTACGGCCACATCGCGAAGACGTACGACTATCCGGTGATCGTCAACGGGCGTTACATGATGGCGCCGTCACCGATCCCGAGTTTCGACAATGCGAAACTCCACCGCTCCCCCGCGGTACACCTGTTCGGCGCCGGCCGCGAGAAGCGCATCTATGCGGTGCCGCCCTACACCGATGTCACCAGCATCGATTTCGAGGATTTCCCGTTCGAGCCACAGCAATTCGTGACGCCCTGCGAGATCTGCGGATCGGTCGGCGTCTACATGGACGAGGTCATCACCGACGACCACGGCGCCTCGATCTTCGTGTGCTCCGACACCGACCACTGCGAGCGCACCGCCGCCCAGCAGGCCGGACCGTCGCCGGTCGAGCACGACCAGCCCACGCTGCAGGAGGCACAGGCATGACCGACACCACCCTCGAGGACGGGCCGCTGCTCAGCGTCACCGGCGCCGGGCACCGCTACGGCGAGCGCTTCGGCTGCCGCGACGTCTCGTTCGACCTGTGGCCGGGCGAAGTGCTGGCGGTCGTCGGTGAGTCCGGCTCCGGCAAGTCGACCCTGCTCGGCATGCTCGCCCAACGGCTGAGCACCGACGAGGGCTCCATCCGCTACCGTACGAACGGCTCGTTGGTCGACCTCGGCGACTTCTCCGAGCGTGACGTACGGACGCTGTGGCGCTCCGAGTGGGGCTTCGTCCACCAGGACGCGACCGCCGGACTGCGGATGCACGTCAGCGCCGGCGGCAACATCGGCGAACCGCTGATGGCCACCGGCTGGCGGCACTACGGCCGGATCCGCGCCAAGGCCGAGGAGTGGCTCGCCAGGGTCGAGATCCCCGCCGATCGGATCGACGACGCCCCGGCCACCTTCTCCGGCGGCATGCGCCAGCGGCTGCAGATCGCCCGCAACCTGGTGGTCTCGCCGCGGCTGGTGTTCATGGACGAGCCGACCAGCGGGCTGGACGTCTCGGTCCAGGCCAGGCTGCTCGACCTGATCCGCTCGCTGGTCGGCGAGCTCGGCCTCGCTGTGGTGATCGTCACCCACGACCTCGCAGTGGCCCGCCTCATCTCGCACCGCACCGTGGTGATGAAGGACGGCGGGGTCATCGAGGCCGGCCTCACCGACCGCGTGCTCGACGATCCGCAGGCCGCCTACACCCAGTTGCTCGTCTCCTCGATCCTGCAAGGATGATCGTGACCGACACCCCACTGCTCTCCGTCCACGGAGTCGACAAGACCTTCACCATGCACCTGCAGGGCGGCCAGCGGCTGCCCGTGCTGCACGGCCTCACCCTGGACGTGCACCGTGGCGAGTGCGTCGTGCTGGCCGGCCCGTCCGGCGCCGGCAAGAGCTCGGTGCTCAAGATGGTCTACGGCAACTACGGCGTCGACGCCGGCTCGATCCTCCTTGACCGGATCGGTGGCCGGCTCGATCTGGCCACCGCCAGCCCGCGCGAGGTGATCGCCGCCCGACGCGACACCATCGGCTACGTCAGCCAGTTCCTCCGGGCGATCCCGCGGGTCTCCGCGCTGCAGGTCGTCGCCGAGCCGCTGGTCGAGCGCGGCGCCTCCCACGCCGTCGCCGAGGAGCGGGCCGCCACGCTGCTCACCCGGCTCAACATCCCGGAGCGGCTGTGGAGCCTGCCGCCGGCCACCTTCTCCGGCGGCGAGCAGCAGCGGGTCAACATCGCCCGCGGCTTCATCACCGGCCACCCGATGCTGCTGCTGGACGAGCCGACCGCCTCGCTCGACGCCCGCAACCGGGAGACCGTCATCGAGCTGATCCGCGAGCAGCTGTCCGACGGTGTCGGGATGCTGGCGATCTTCCACGACGCCGAGGTGCGCGAGGCGGTCGCCGACCGCTGCATCGACGTCGAGGCGTTCCAGGCCCCCGCCGGCGCGGCCGCATGAGCCCCCGCTACGCGATCTACGCGCTGCCCGGTGCGGTGGCGCCGGACCCGCTGCGCCGGCTCGCCGAGGCGTGGATCGGGCGCACGGTCGAGGGTCGTACGGTCGAGGGTCGTACGACGGACGATCGCGGACTCGGCGGCCTGACAGACCCTGCCGCGACACCGGCTGTGACCCCGGCCGGCTGGACCCGCGACGAGCTGGACGCGATCACCGTGGATGCCCGCCGCTACGGCTTCCACGCCACCCTCAAGGCGCCGTTCCGGCTCGCCGACGGCATCACCGCCGACGACCTCGACGACCGGGTCGCCCAGCTGGCCGCCGACCTGGCGCCGGCCGTCGTCCCTCGGATCGGCCTGCGGCTCATCGACGGCTTCTACGCGCTGACGGCCGGCGATCCGGCCCCTGGACTCCATGCCCTGGCCGACGCCGTAGTCCGTACGCTCGACGACCTGCGTGCCCCGCTGACCGACGCCGATCGCGCTCGTCGCCACCCCGAGCGGCTCAGTGCGCGTCAGCGCGAGTTGCTCGACGCATGGGGCTACCCGTACGTGTTCGACGAGTTCCTGCCCCACCTGACACTCACCGACCGGATCGCCGAGCCCGACCGGCCGCGGGTGTCTGCGGCGCTGGCCGAGCACTTCGAGGGCCAGTTGGACCGGGACGTGGCGGTCGACGCGTTGTGCGTGTTCGTCGAGCCCGCACCGGGCAGCCCGTTCGTCCTCCGGTCCGTCCACCCGCTCCGGGGCCTGCTCCCCCACGGCCCGCTCGACCGCGCCGCAGGCCCCTTCCACCACGACCCCGATCTCCTCGACGACAACCTCCTGGACGTCAACCCCCTCACCCCACCCGAGCCCGCCGCGGCGGGCGACCGAGAAGGAGAAGCATGAGCAGCGAGCATGTCCTGACCAACGCCCGGGTCGTCCTGCTCGACGAGGTCGTCAGCGGCTCCGTCGTCGTCCGTGACGGTCGGATCGCCGACCTCGATGCCGGCTCGACCCGGCACGGCGAGGACCTCGCCGGCGATTACCTGCTGCCCGGCATCGTCGAGCTGCACACCGACCACCTGGAGCAGCATTTCGAACCGCGGCCCGGCACGCACTGGGACCCGGTCGCCGCCGTCCTGTCCCACGACGCGCAGCTCGGCGCGTCGGGTGCGACGACCGTCTTCGACGCGGTCCGCCTCGGCAGCACCCCGAACGCGAAGGACGCCGCGCCCGCCAACGCGCACCGGCTCGCCGAGGCGATCGACCATGCCGCCGTCGCCGGCCTGCTGCGGGCCGACCACTGGATCCACCTGCGCTGCGAGGTCTCCGCGCCGGACTGCCTGACGTCCTTCGAGTCGTTCGAGGAGTCCCCGCGGGTCCGGCTCGCGTCACTGATGGACCACACCCCGGGCGAGCGCCAGTACGCCGATCTGGAGGCGTTCCGTACGTACATGGTCGGCAAGCGGCACATCCGCACCGACCAGTTCGACGACCACGTCGCGGCCCTCAAGGAGGCGTCCTCGGTGCACGCCGCACCGCACCGGCTCGCGATCGCCGAACGGGCGCGGGAACGCGGTATCGCGCTCGCCACCCACGACGATGCGACCGAGGCGCACGTCGCGGAGTCGACGGCGCTCGGCGTCGACATCGCCGAGTTCCCGACCACCGTCGAGGCGGCCCGGGCGGCCGTGGCGGCAGGCCAGCGGGTGGTGATGGGCGCGCCGAACATCGTCCGCGGCGGCTCGCAGTCGGGCAACGTGGCGGCGGCCGAACTGCTCGAGCTGGGCTACCTGCACATCCTGTCGTCGGACTACGTGCCGGCCAGCCCGCTCCAGGCAGTCGTCCGTCTGGTGGCCACCGGCGCGCTGAGCATGGCACAGGGCGTCCAGCTGATGAGCACCAACCCGGCGCAGGCCGTCGGCCTCACCGACCGCGGCGAGATCGCCACCGGCCTGCGGGCCGACCTGGTGCGGGTGCATGTGCACGAGGTGCCGTCCGCCGTCCCGACCGACGAGCACCACGTCCCGGTGGTGCGCAGCGTCTGGCGGGAGGGTCGCCGGGTCTCCTGAACCGTACGGCGGCGGTCCTCGTACGCCGCCGGCGTCGTACGACACAACAGATCAGCCTCACCCAATCGAATATCAAGCACCTCGACGGAAATACGCTCGAGGAATTTGACGCATATTCTTATCAAGATTCAAGGTGAACAAGAGGCAAATCTCTTTGCGGCCGAAATTCACCTGAGGACCACTTTCCGGTCGCCCGCCATCCACCTTCTTTTCCTACCGTTTTGATCGCACACGCCACCCCGACCACGGTGTGCCAACCGAAAGGCTCCCTGATGCATCTGTCCGCCCCCAAGCGCGTCATCGCGGCCGCCACCGCGGCGCTGCTCGCCTCCGCCGTCCTCGCCGGCTGCGCCACCGGCTCCGCCACGTCCGGCACCACCGCCAAGGCCAGCTCCAGCGCCGGCTGGGCCAAGGCCGAGGGCACCATCGTCTTCGGCGCCACGCCCGACCAGGCCGGCTCCGACTCGAACAACAAGCCGCTCGAGGACTACATCGCCAAGCAGACCGGCTACAAGGTCGAGTACTACCCCACCGCCGACTACACCGCACTGATCGCCGCCGCCGTCGCGGGCAAGATCGACGTCATGTCGTCCGGCGCCCTGCAGTACGTGATGGCCGTCAACAAGGGCGCCAAGCTCGAGCCGGTCGCCGCCACCCTCACCTCCCCCGACGTCGACGACCCGGGCTACTACTCCGAGGCCATCGCCCCGGCCAGCTCGACCATCAAGACCCTCGCCGACGCGAAGGGCAAGAAGGTCTGCTTCGTCGACCCGAACTCGACCTCCGGCTTCCTCTTCGGCCTCTACCAGCTCTCGAAGGCCGGTCTCGACGTCACCGCCACCGGCACCGACCCGAACGGCAACCCGACGTTCAAGGACTTCACCCCCTTCTTCGCGGGTGCTCACGACAAGTCGGCCCAGGCCATCGCGAGCGGCCAGTGTGACGTCGGCTTCGCGGAGGACACCGAGGCCGAGCCGGTCGTCTCCTCGGGCAAGGCCAAGCTCATCACCAAGGAGTACGTGCCCGGCGGCCCGCTGTCGATCTCCTCGACCCTCCCGGCCGACGTGAAGACGAAGCTCTCCGACACCCTCAGTGGCGCCTCGGTCGAAGCGATCACCGCGTCCGGTGTCCCGCTCACCGACGGCTTCAAGGAAGGCTACTTCGGCGCCAAGAAGGAGGACGCCGCCTACTACACGTCCATCACCAATCTCTGCACGTCGATCCCGGCCGCCAAGTGCGCCAAGTGACCTGCGGAACGGAGTGACACCATGAGCGGTACGACGATCTCCCCTGCCATCTCGGTCACCGGGCTCTCGAAGTACTTCAGCCAGACGCGAGCGCTCCACAACGTCACCATGACGGTGGAGCGGGGGGAGGTCGTCGTGCTGCTCGGGCTGTCCGGCTCCGGCAAGTCGACCCTGCTGCGCCACCTCAACGGCCTGGAGTTCCCCTCCCAGGGCCGGGTCCACGTCCTCGACCAGGAGGTGCAGACGCTGCGGCCGAAGGCACTGCGCGCTCTGCGCGGCCGGGTCGGGATGATCTTCCAGCAGTTCGAACTCGTCGGGTCGCTGACGGTGCTCGAGAACGTGCTCACCGGCGCCCTCGCCCGGCTGGCGGGTCCCCGCCTCGGGCTGTGGGCCTACCCCAAGCCGCTCAAGCTCGCCGCGCTGACCCACCTCGATCGCGTCGGCCTGCTCGAGAAGGCCTACCAGCGCGCCGACCAGCTGTCCGGCGGACAGCAGCAGCGGGTCGCGATCGCCCGCGCGCTGATGCAGAACCCCGAGATCCTGCTAGCCGACGAGCCGGTGGCCAGCCTCGATCCCGAATCGAGCACGCAGGTGATGGCGCTGATCCGCCAGATCGCCGCCGACGACGGCCTGACCGTGGTGTGCAGCCTGCACCAGATCGACCTCGCCCTCGGCTGGGGCGACCGGATCGTCGGCCTGCGCGACGGCGAGGTGGTGCTCGACACCAGCACCACCGGTCTGACCCGGGCGGAGGCGATGCAGATCTACGGTCGTACGACCGCTGCCGACGAGTTGGCCGCGCTCGACCGCCAGCTGGCCGACGTCGACACCGACGTACGCCTCGCCGGCGCCGGCGCCGCGTCGACCGAGGACGGTGCGCAGTGACCGCCCCGCTGACCGCCGTACGCCCCGATCCGGCCGCGGCGGTCGCGTCCGTCGCCGCCCGGGCGCCCCGGCGCCGAGTCGCCGTCGACCGGGTGGCCGGCCTCGGCGTGATCGTGGCGATGCTGGCCTTCGGGGTCTACTCGCTGACGACGCTCGACTTCACGACGGCCAATCTCAGCGCGAGCATCACCACCGCGGTCCGTACGTTCAGCCTGATGGACCCGATCAGCCTGCCCGGCCCGGCCGACCTCGCCTACCTGATCGGCCTGACCGTCGGCATCGTCATCCTCGGCACCCTGCTCGCCGCGCTGCTGTCGGTCCCGGTCGCCTGGATCGCCGCGGACAGCACCACCCCGGCCGGCTGGCTGCGCTGGGTCGGCCGGGCGATCGGCGTGATCACCCGGGCGGTCCCCGACGTCGTGCTGGCGCTGGCCTTCGCGCTCACCTTCACCCTCGGCAGCCCGTTGCCCGGCATCTTCGCGATGGGCATCCACTCGATCGGGATGATCTCCAAACTCTTCGCCGATGCGATCGAACGCGCCGACGACGGGCCACGGCTGGCGATCCGCGCGGCCGGAGGAGGCCGCGCACAGGAGTTCTGGGCGGGCGTCTTCCCCCAGGTGCTCCCGTCCTGGATCGCGACCGTCCTGCTGCGCTTCGACATCAACCTGCGGGGCTCGGCCATCCTCGGCTACGCCGGCGTCGGCGGCCTGGGCTACGCGATGCGGGTCGCCTTCCAGCAGTTCCCGACCGGTTATGGTCGCGGCCTCGGCCTGGCGGCCGTCATCTTCGTGCTGTGTGTGGTGCTGGAGATCGTCTCCTCGACCGTACGACGCACCCTGCTCGGCGTCGACCCGGTCGGTGTCGGGATCGGCGACCGGGTCCTCCGAGCGGTGACGCGCAGCCGACGGGCGACGCGACGCGTCCGCCCGACGGCAGCAGCCGGTGCTGCGCGAGTTGACACAGCCGACGTGGGCACCGCCGGGACCGCCGGGACCGCCGGGACCGTCCACACGGTCGGCCTCGCCGGCACCCGGCCCGCCCGCTCGTCCGCCGCCGGCCACTCCCGCTCGGTCGAGGCGATGCTCCGGCGGCCGTGGACCGCCGACCGGATCCGCAACGCCAGCTGGACCATGATCGCCGTCGCGCTGATCATCGCGAGCTGGTGGTGGGCCGATGTCGACTTCTCCCAGATCACCTGGGAGTACCTGGTGCCGACGCTGCAGAGCTTCTGGCCGCCGACCGTCGGCAGTCACACCTTCGGCGAGTTCGCCCAGGGGATGCTGGTGACGATCCAGGTCGCCTTCGCCGCCGCCCTGCTGTCGCTGGTGATCTCCCTGGTGATCGGCTCGCTGGCCGCCCGCAACGTTGCGCCGTCGGGCCGCGTACGCTCCGTCTTCCGTTTCGTGCTGGTGATCTTCCGCGGCGTGCCCGAGCTGGTCCTCGCGATCTTCCTGATCATGATCACCGGACTCGGCAACCAGGCCGGTGTTGTCGCGCTCGCCTTCGGCGGCATCGGCGTGCTCGGCAAGCTGATCGCCGACTCGTTCGAGGAGGTCCCGCACAGCCTGGAGCGCGCGGTCACCGCGACCGGCGCGACCCGCGCCCAGCGGTTCTTCGCGGCGACCTGGCCGGTCGGGCTGCCGTCGCTGATCGGCAACTCGATCTACCTGGTCGACACCAACATCCGCGCAGCGACGCTGCTCGGCATCGTCGGCGGCGGTGGCGTCGGCTTCTACATCACCCAGGCGTCGACCGTGCTGCAGTTCCACGGTCAGGTGACGGTGCTGGTTGCCATGGTCTTCATCACCGTGCTGGTCATCGAGGGCATCGCGGCGTGGCTGCGGCGGGTGTACCGCTGAACGGCGCCCGTCGCGCCGCGGTCGGCCGTACGACCCTTGCGACCGCGGCGGAGATGGCGCGGGTCGCCCGGGTCGGCGTACGGCGGATGCAGGAGACCTCGCCGCGGAACCGGGGCGTACGCCGCGCCGGGTCCTCCTCGACCTACGGCTGGACCGGGCCCGGGCCGACCTGCGAGGCGGCGAACGTACGGTGAGCGAGGTGGCGTCGGCGGGGGGGTCACGAACCCCGGGCGATTCGCCGCGGCCTACCGCAACCGGTTCGGGGTGCTGCCCTCCGCGGAGGGCGTCGGGAACCGACCGGGCGCTAGGTCCTTCTCCCATACGGACGTCAGCGTGCCCCGGCGGCCCCCTGTAATGCCGCCGAGATCCGGGCGGCGATCCCCTCCGTCAGCCGCTTGCCGCCCAGCACGCCGAGCACAAGGCGCTCGAGTTCCTCGGGATCATCGGCGTGGGTGCGGCTGGCGATGTTGCGCATTTCCTGGGGGTGGACGTCGTCGATGGTCAGTCCGGCGGTGACCAGTGCCTCGGGGCGGTAGCCACGGAAAGCGTACGGCTCGACGTCGGCGGGCCAGACGAACCCGTCGGCGTCGCGGCGGAAGCCCACCTCGCTGAGGATGTCGAGGGTCGACTCCCGGCGGGTCTGCCGGACCCGGCGCAGGTCGAAGGCGGCGCAGGTCAGGCTGACCAGGCGTTCCTCCCGGATCGGGTACTCGACGTCGACGATCTCGCGGGCCACCTGCTGGACGGCGGCGCGGGCCTCGTCCTCGCTGTCGGCGGCGTTGAGCATCGCCTGGTCGCCGACGATCCGCACCTGCCAGGCCGCGAAGGCCGACCGGCCGTCGGGGTCCCGGCGCGTCGTCGTGCCCTCGGCAGCAGGTGTCGCCTCCGTGAGGCCGGGCGCCGTCGACCGCTCGGCGGACCGCAACGCCGGCATCGGTCCCGAGGTCGCGGCATCCTCCTCGCCTCCGGGCGGCGTCGACGCCATCGCCCGGGACGGGGTGGTCGCTCCCCCGTCGATCCCGTCGACTCCATCCAGCACGTCGACCCCATCCAGCTCGTCGGCCCCGTCCAGCTCGTCGAGCTCTGCCCGGCGCGGAGCAGGGCCGTCCTCGACCGGCTCGTGCTTGTCGGTCAGCTCCGCGGCAGCCCGCCGCGTGGCCTCGACCAGACGGTCGACCACCGCCCCGGAGTCATCGAGCCATTCGGGCAGCCAGACCCGCTGGACGTCGGGCCAGTGCAGCATCCCGCCGAGCACATCGACGGGCAGGGCGTCGCGATCGCCCGTGGTCGCGCGCTGCGACCAGGGCACCGAATCGAGCAGCACGGCGACCAGCGGTCGACCGGCGTTCCCGTCCGGCCCCGGCACGGCGAGCACGAGGTCGATGCGGAAATCGGACAGGCCCACCGCGGTCTGGACGAGCAGCCCGCGGGCGCGCAGGGCCTCGGCGACCTCGTCGCGATGCCGGTCCACCTCCACTCGGCCCTTGCCGCCGCGGTAGCGCAGCGCCGTGGTCCCCCGCTCGGCGACCTCGAGGTAGGCCCGCAGGTCGCGCAGGCCTTCCGAGGAGGTCTCCTCCACCCGCAGGTCCTGCGGTGCGAAGCTGGAGAAGATCACCACCTCGCGCCGTGCCCGGGTGATGGCGACGTTGAGGCGCCGCTCGCCTCCGGAGCGGTTGAGCGGGCCGAAGTTGAGCGGCAGGACGCCCTTGGCGTTCTTGCTGAACCCGGTCGAGAAGAGGATGGTGTCGCGTTCATCGCCCTGGACGTTCTCCAGGTTCTTCACGAACACGCCCTCCGGGTCCTCCAGCGCGTCGGTGACCCGCTCGTCGTCGAGATCACGCAGCAGGTTCTCGATCAGATTGCGCTGTTGGATGTTGAACGTGACCACGCCCAGCGACGGCAGGCTCTCCGGGGAGGCCTCGAAGCGCCGGCGGATCTCGTCGACCACCGCCTGGGCCTCGACCAGGTTGGTCCGCAGCAGCTTGCCGCGGCCCTCCCGCTGGAACTGCCCGTCGACCCGGACCAGCCGGATCCCTCGACCATCGCCGGCCGCTCCACCGGGGGCGACCGGGGCGGGGAAGGACGACAGCCTGCCCTCGTAGTACTGCTGGTTGCTGAACGCGATCAGTGACTCGTCCTGGCTGCGGTAGTGCCACGACAGCCACACCCGCGGGACGCCGGCCTGGATGCATTCGGTGAGGATCGATTCCTCGTCCTCGACCGTCTCGACCTCGGTCTGCTCGTCGGTCTCCGCCGTCACCGCGCTGGCTTCAGCGATCGAGGTCGGCGGCATCTGCTTGCTGTCCCCGACGACGACCGCGGAGCGGCCCCGCCCCATCGCTCCGATCGCGTCGGCGACGCGGATCTGGGAGGCCTCATCGAACACGACCAGGTCGAACAGCTGGTGGTCCGGTGGGAAGAACCGGGCCGCGGAGTCCGGACTGACCAGGACGCAGGGAGTGATCTCGGTGATCAGGTCTCCGTACTCGGCGATCAGGGCCCGGATCTCGACGCGTTTGCGGCCGGTCAGTCGCCGGGTCAGTTCGCCGATCCGGCTGCGGCCGGTGGATCGGACGAACGTACGCCGATCAACGATCTCCTGCGGCAGCACGGTCCGCAGCTGCTGGCGGACCACCCCGGCGGTGGTGCTGAACCGTTCGACGTCCTGGCCATGACGCTCCCGGTCGAACGAGATCAGCCCGGTGGCGCGCATCCGCTCGCCGAGGGCCGCCCGGGCCAGACCGCTCTGCAGCCCCAGCCGGGCGTCCTCCCGGGAGAGCCCGCCGTCCAGATAGGCGGAGTACGCGGCGTGCAGTCCGCTGTCAGCCAGCGGCTGCAGCGCGGTGAGCAGGTCATTCCAGCGTCGCCAGGTGACCGGTGTCAGGTGCGCGGGAGCGGCATGTTCGCGGCGATCGGTCCATCGGGTCAGGAAGCCCTGCTCCCACGGCGACACGTACGGTTCGAGCGCGACCAGCGCCGCCTCCACCCGCGCCAACGCCTCGGACCGCGGCCCTGGACCGTTCTGCGGTGGCCGCGGGGCGGCGTACGCGTCGGCCAGCAGAGCCTGTGCCCGGGTGAGGTCGGGCCCGGCGCCGGGCCAGGCGAGCTGAGCGACCCAGGTGAGATAGTCCAGCCAGCGGAGCGCCTCGGCGCGATGCTCCGGATCGTACGGGTGCCAGTCGGGCGGCAGTTGCAGCCCTTCGAGGTCGCGGACCCGTTGGGCGACCGCGGTGCCCTTCTCCTGGAGCAGGACGAGGTCGTCGAGCAGCCCGCCGAAGGTGCTCTCGTCGACGGTCGCCTCGGGACGGCGGTACCGGTCGACCTGCTGGATCACCCGGCGCCGCTGACGGCCGCCGAAGATCTTTCCCTCGACCGCGCGCCACTCCTGGCGGATGCCGGCGAGGTCGAAGTGGAGCACCGCCAGGTCGTACGTCGCGGCCACCTGGGCGGGCAGCCGGTCCATCATCGCGAGGTCGGCGCGCAGGGCGTACGCCGCCTGCTGCCAGTCCGGGCCGACGGTGGCGCTGAGCACTCCCCAGGTCATCCACGGCTGGGCCTCCAGGGCGGCCAGCTGCTGCAGGTGCGTACGGTCCGGGAGGTGGTGGACGATCCCGCGCAGGTCGGGGGCGACGCGGGTCAGGTCGGCGATCGCCGCGTCGAGCTCGGTGGCGGCCGCGTAGAACAGGTCCTCGGCCCCGTCCGGGAGCGGGCGGCCGATCACCTGCCAGGGCACCGATTCCTCGTCGGTCAGCACGGCACCGAGGTCGCTGATCGATTCGGCCGCACGGCGCAGGGCGTCGAGCGCCGGCACGGACGCCCGGTGGACGAAATCCTCGTCGACCGGCGCCGGAGTGACCTCGCCCAGCGCGAGCAGCTTGGTGTGAGCGGTGTAGGCGGACAGGTCCAGCGCGTTCTTGCCGTGCACCTGGTCGCGGTAGCCGGCCAGCCGGCGGCGGGCCTGCTCCATCCGGGTGCTGCTGGTCTGCAGCCCCTGCAGGTCGGGGGTGGGCAGGTACTCCAGCGCTGCCCGGAGCTTGGCCTTCACCGCAGCCGGCTTCTGGCCGCGATCGTGCAGGTTGAGCACGAACGGACCGACACCGACATCGTCGAGGCGCTTGCTGACGACCTCCAGGGCGGCCTGTTTCTCGGCGACGAACAGCACCTTCTTGCCGTCGGCCATCGCTCGGGCCAGCAGGTTGGTGATGGTCTGTGACTTCCCGGTGCCGGGCGGCCCCTCGATCACCAGGGTGCGGCCGGCGAGCGCCAGCTGGATGGCACGGGCCTGGCTCGAGTCCGCCTGCACCGGCAGCCGGGCGGTCAGCTCGTCCAGATCGGTCGGATCCGGGTCGGGCACCGGGTCGTCGAACATCGCCGTCGGCATGTGCACCAGGTGGTGCACCAGCGGGTTGGCGGTCAGTGGCTGCCACGCTTCGGCAAGGTCCTTCCACAGCCGGAACTTGCCGAACTGCAGGATGGCCAGGTCGATCTGCGGTTCGACGGTGAACGGGAGACGGGCCTCGGTCATCGCCATCCGGATCGCGGTGAACAGCGCGTCGATGTCGAGTCCCGCACCATCCTCGGCCGGCTCGGCGAAGCCGGGGATGGACAGACCGTGCTCCTTGTACAGCCTCTCGAGCAAGGAGTAGTTGGGTGTCGAGGTGCCGGTGTCGTCCAGGCTGAGCGTGTAGAGGTGGCCGCCGCGGGCCGGCCGCAGGGTCACCGGCAGCAGCACCAGCGGCGACCACAGTTCCTTGCCGCCGGAGGTCCAGCGCAGGTTGCCGACCGACAGGTAGAGGTTGTTGGCGCCGGACTCCTCGATGATGGTCCGCGCCGTGCGAGCGAGCGTACGCAACGCGGCGGTGTACTGCTCGCTCGTCGCCCCGACGAAGGCCACCTTGGAGGTGAAGAGGTACTCCTCGATCACCTCGCCGGGCAGATCACCGGCCCGCTGGACACCCGCCTGGGCGTAGGTGGCCGGCACCTGGTCCATCGGTCGCAGCGTGACGGAGGCACCGCGGATCAGGGCGTCCTCGAAGTCCCCCAGCCGATGCTCGGGCACCCACAGCGGGAAGCGAGCGGAGCGGGGGAAGTTCAGCAGCCGGTTGCGCAGGCTGAGGTCGAGCAGGGCGTTCTTCCACTGTTCGATGCGGGCCGGCTCGCCGGGGCCGGCCGGGCGTACGGTCCCCTGCTGCGGCGTACGCTCCTCGACGGCGAGCTGGGGGCGGGAGTGCTGTGGGGTGTATTCGACGACCTGGACGGTGCCGTCGTCGAGCCGGGTGCGGCTGGGCAGCGGGATGATCCGGTCGCGGGTGCGCAACAGGTGGACGTCGCCGATGAGTTGGGACGCGGCCGAGCCGTCGATGAAGCCGCCGTGCAGGAACCGTTGCGCCAGCCGGCGGTGCATCTGCTCCCAGTCGACCGGCTCGGGCTGGGCGATCGCCGTGGTCTCGACCAGCTGGATGGCCCGCATGTCGACGTAATTGGTGAGGTCCTCGGGCAGGCTGGTGGAGGTGTCGACGCCGGGGGCCTCGGTGCGCCAGTAGCCGACGAAGATGTGCCCGTCGGCGAGCCAGAGCAGCGGATGCAGGCCGGCGAATTCGAGTGCTGCGGCGTACGCGACGGTGGTGTCGAGGCAGGTGCCCTGTTTGTTGCCGGACAGCACCTCGTCAGGGGTCCGGATCAGCTGGGTGAGCCCCACCCAGTTCGCCGGCGGCTCCACATAGCGGATGTCACGCGCCTGCATCGCCTCGAAGATCGCCCGGGCGATCTGGTCGACCCGCTCCGGGTCGCCGGACTGGTAGCCCTCCAGACTCCCGCTGGCACCCTGGCGTGCGAGCAGATCGGAGGCCTCTCGGGCCAGCTCCGCAACGGCCGGAGCGTTGGGCTGGACGAAGCTCGCCAGGGTCTCCACCGACAGGTCCAGCACTCGACTGCGGCCGGTCGGGCGGCCGGCGGCATCGAGGACGGGCTCGGCCAGCAGCTGCCACAGCCGCGGCGCGAGGACCCCGAGCGTGGTGGCAGAACGGGCGATCTCGGTGCCGTGCCGCCGCAGCACGGCGGTGAGGACCGCCTCCTGGGCGTCCTCCAGGCGTTCCAGACGGCGAAGGTCGACCAGCGGCACCAGCAGGGCGCGCCGCTCCCGCTCCGAGAGCCCCTCGCTCTCCAGGCCGAGCGGCAGGCCGACCTCGGCGCCCAACGGACCGGCCGGACCGGTCAGCGCGAGATCGAGGTGCCACCCGGGCCGCCCCCACTCGGGTCGGTCGACGAGGTCGACCGCGACGGGCAGCTGGCGCATGTGCGCCTGGGCGTAGGAGTACACGGCCGGGACGTGCAGGTGGACGTACGCGTCCAGGCCCAGCTGCCGGCCGACCGGAGCGGGGCAGTCCGCGGCGACGTCGACCGGGACGACGGTCGGTTGCTCACCGCCGTGCCGCATCGCACCCTCCGCCTCACGCACCTGTTCGGCGGCCGCGTCCAGACCGAGGGCGGTGAGCAGCGCGATCACCGTGTAGAAGGCATCGGCGATCGCGGCGCTGGAGGCGACCGCGGCGGGCGACGGGCCGGCGAGGTCGTCGACCAGGTCGCGGGCGGCGCGTACGCGTGCCTGCTGCGCCTCGTCGAGCCCGAAGCGCTCGGTCGCGACCTCGGGGATGGCCAGCAGGTCGAGCTGGAGTCGTACGTCGGACGGGATGAACGCCGCGGCGGCCGCTCGGTCGCCCGCGCGCTCCTGGAGGAACTCGACCCAGGTGTGACGTCCGCCGCTCTGCTGCCAGACGCGGTCGAGATGGTCGCGCACCGCGGGCACCACGACCCGGATGATCACGGCGTTCAGCTCGTCCTGCGCAGTCCAGTCCATCGTGTGGTGTCCTCCCCCTCATGCCGTACGCGGCACGTCCCGTCACAGGTTATTGGACACGATGCCTCTGACATTCCGGGGTATATCGTTGCACTCGCCCTTCGCCGCGCGTCAGGCCGAGGCCGTGTCCCGCCCCAACCCCGCACACAGCGGCAAGATCTCGGAGCCGATGGCGAAGAGTGAGCCCAGCGGTTCCCGTCGACGCCCGTCGGTCCACGCGCCCTTGACCTTGGGGAAGACGACCAGTTCGAGGGCCCCGGGAGACCGATCGAACCGCCGTTGCGAGGAAACGATCACCCGGCAGTCGATGCGTTCCACGAAGCGGCGGACCGAGGCGATCAGGGCTGTCCAATAGGCGTCCTCGCTGATGGCGGCCACGCCGGGCGCCCGCTTGCGCGGGGGCTCGATCACCAGCCCCAGCGAAGCGTCCGCCATCATCTCCTCGGACATCCGCCCACCACCCGTACGCCGGTTGGGTTCGAGCACTCCCCAGACGAAGGAGATGTCCTCCAGCGGTGCGTCGACGCCGTGCTCCACGACGCCGGGACGGGAGACGTGCGCCTTGATGCTGTGGCCGCGCCAGTCTTCGAAGACGTCGGCGAGACCATCGGCGAGATCCCCGATGGTCAGCCGGTCGAGGTCGTCCGGACGGAGGATCAGGATCGGCAGGTCGTCTTCCGGACGCCATTCACCGAGGACCCGCCACTCCCCCGACGCCTCGTCGATATCGACAGCTGCCATGTCTCACCTCCCTGATTCGGCCGCCGGACGCCGGTCGGCCACCTGACGCGGCGTCGCTCACCCGATCCGGTGCCCGGAAGCGCGGAGGTCGGCGAGCAGCGCCACAGGCATGGTAGGCGCTCACCGGATGTGATCCCCACCGCACACCGTGACGTACGGCCGCAGGATCTCGACAGCTGTCAGGGCACCTGTCGTCCGAGGCGACAGCACCCAGCTGAACGCTCGTCAGGGGCCCTGTCTAACATCTCAACGGCGTCCTGTTTGACATCTCAACACCGATCCGGCGCTCACCGAGTTGCATTCGCCGGCGCTCGGGGCCTCCCTCCCCAGATAACGTGGACGCACGAAGCGTACGAGGGCGCCGACACCGTCGACGACCCTCGTACGCTCAGGATCAGACCACCGGCGGCCGGCTGCTCAGAGCCAGGTGCCGCCCTGCACCTCGGACGGCTCCTGCTCGCCGGGCCGGAAGCCGTGGATCCAGTCCAGGTGCCGGTCGAACGCCCCCGGAGCGGCGAGCCGCGCGTTGCGCTCGTCGGCGCGTTCGCCGTCGGGCAGGTGCAACACGTCGGCGTGGGTCACCGAGGCGTGCTGGATCTTCCGGGTCCGGCCGCGGCGCAGCCGCTCGTATTCCGCCTGGGCCTCGCCGAGGTCGTCGTACGTCGCGAGCTGGTCGGCGAGCACGATGGCGTCCTCGATGGAGGTGTTGGCGCCCTGGCCGTGGTGCGGCACCATCGCGTGCGCGGCGTCACCGAGCAGGGTGACGCGGCCCTTCGACCAGTGGCTCAGCGGCGGCCGGTAGAACAGCGCCCACCGCTCGGTGCAGGAGACCGCGGAGACCATCTCGACGATCGCCGGGTGCCAGTCGTGGAAGCGGGCGAGCTTCTCCTCGTCATCGGTCGGGGCGATCCAGCCCTGGTGCGGCCACGGGGTGGGGTTGCGCTCGACCAGGAAGAAGTTGTGGGCGCCCTCGGCGTTGATCGGGTAGTGCAGGCAGTGCTGGCCCGGGCCCATCCAGAACTGGATGGCGTCCTTGTCGGGCATCGACGGCATCTGGTCGCTCGGGACGATGCCGCGGAAGGCGCTGGCCCCGGAGTAGAGCGCATCGTCGTAGCCGAGGAGGAGGCGTCGTACGGTCGAACGGGCACCGTCGGCGCCGATCACCAGGTCGGCGGCCGCGGTGCTGCCGTCGGCGAAGTGCAGGACGGCCTCGCTCCCGGAGTCGTCGATGCTGGTCAGCTTCTTCTTCAGGTGGATCGGGGCCATCCCGACCGCGCCGGAGAGGACGACCTGGAAGTCGGCGCGGTGGATGCCGACGTACGGGGCGCCGTAGCGGGCCCGGTAGTCCCAGCGGTGTTCGCTGACGATGCGCCCGTCGCGGCCGTCGCGGTGGATCAGCGCCTGGATCTCGTACCAGCGCTCGGCCAGCTGGGGCTCCAGGCCGAGGCGATCGATGTAGAACCGAGTGGACGCGGCGGACAGCGCCACGGCGGCACCGACCTCGCGCAGTTCCGACGCCTGTTCATAGAGGTCGACCTCCATGCCCTTCTCCCGCAGCGCCAGGGCCAGCGACAGGCCCCCGATGCCGGCGCCGACGACGGCGATCCGCAGCTTCTTCATGCGTTTCCTCCTCGTTGAGTGTGTGCTGCACCACACTAAGAAGCGGAAGGCGTTCGGTCACGAGACAAGAACGCAGACTGTACGGGCAGCCCTTCGACATATGTTCAATCGCCGTACGGTTGCTGGGGATCAGGGCGGCGCCGTACGCCTCCGACGGCTCAGATCAGGCCGGCGAGTTGGGCGATCCGCAGACCGGTGCCGAGTTCCCGGCGGAGGGTGGAGTCACCGAGGTCGACGTCGGCGAGGTCACGGATCCGGCCGAGCCGGTAATACAGCGTGGAGCGGTGGACGTGCAGCTGCTGCGCGGCGGCCGCTGCGTCGCCGCCGCGATCCAGGTAGACGTCGAGGGTGGTGAGCAGTTCCTCGCCGAGATCCGCGGCGAGGAGGCGGCGGACCGGCGCCGGCAGATCGCTCGAGGTCAGATCAGCCAGGGGGAGGCGGACGAGCACCCGGTCGATCCCGAGGGTCTCCCAGGCCGCGACGCGGGAGGATGTGCGGGTCACGCAGCTGACCCGGAAGGCGTCCCGGGCGCGCCGGAACGACTCCCCCAGTCCGGCGAGGTCACCCACGGTCGGGCCGATCCCGGCGCGGACCACCGCAAGGTCCGGGCGGTCCAGCACCCGTTCGAGCCGCCCGGCGACCACCGGGCGCGGGAACGCCAGCACGCCGGTGCCGTCGGGGAGCAGCGTGCCGATCACCGACGCGGTGCTGGTGCGGGAGACGAAGCTCAGGGTGGCCTCGACGGCGAGTTCGACCACCGCGTCGGGGTCGGTCACCTCACCGCGCCGACCCGGATCGCAGCCGAGCGCGACGGCCGAGTACTGCCGCGATGCCCCGAGCAGCCCCTCGCGGAGCAGCGCGTCGGCGGCCGTACGGCGCCCTGTCTCGTCCTCGCCCAGCAGCCCGCCGAGCAGATCGGAGGTCCGATGGCGGTCCCGCTCGGCATAGAGCGAGCGCAACGAGAGGAGGATCCCCAGCGTGGGCAGGTGCTGGGCGAGGATCTCGCGGGCCTCGGCGGGGAGAACGGTCTCGTCCGGGGCACACGGAACCAGGAGGAAGCCCACCCGCTGCCGGTTGTCGCTCAGCGCGATCAGCCGCAGCGGTCCGTGGCCGGGAAGCGTACGGACCTCCTCGTCGACCTCGAGCGACGGCACCGGCCAGGAGTCGCTGTGGGCGAGCACCGTGGACAGCCGCGCCCGGTCGGCGTCGGTCTCATGGATCGAGTAGCCGACCACACGGAGCTGCTCATCAGTGAGCACCAGCCGGCGTCGCAGGAGTTCGGACAGGTCCTGCAACGTGTCGTGGAGGTCGGCGATCGGGGCCACAGTCGGATGCTAGGCGGTCAGCCGACGCTTCAGGCGCGCCGGTAGCGCTCGTAGACCACGCCCGCCCCGTACGTCCTTGTCTCGAGCAGCTCCAGCGGGATCAGATCGGCAACGGGCGGAAAATATGGGGTGCCGCCGCCGATCACCACCGGACACCGGAACACCTGGAACTCGTCGACCAGCCCGAGCCCGATCGCCGCCGCGGCCAGACCGGCGCCGCCGATGGCGACGTTCTTGTCCGTCGCGGCGAGTGCCGCGGCGACCTCCTCGGCCACCGACCCCTCGGCCAGCCGGGCGTTGCCCTGGACGGCGTGGAGCGTACGAGTGAAGACGACCTTCGGCAGCGCGCTCCATCCATCGGCGAACGCCACCCCCAGCTCGTCGTTCCGCAGCGAGGGGTCGGTCTCCCACGGCAGCATGGTCTCGTAGAGCTTGCGCCCGCAGAGGTGGACGCCGAGCCCCAGGACCTCGTCGAGATGGGCCCGGAACCTGTCTTCGGTCGGCACCGACCAGCCGATACCGCCGTCGCGATCCTTGATGAAGCCGTCGGCCGAGACGCTCATCGAGTAGATCACCCTGCCCATGGCACTCTCCTCCCGCGTTCGCCGGCCCGCCGCATGGATGCTGCGGTCGGCCGGCGAACTCCGTACGTCCCCGGGGATCAGGCCGCAGCGAGCGCCTGCGCCTCGTCGTCGGTCAGCTCCAGATCGGCCGCCGCGCAGTTGGCCTCGAGGTGGGCCACCTTGCCGGTGCCGGGGATCGGCAGCATCACCGGCGAACGGCGCAGCAGCCAGGCCAGCGCCACCTGCGACGGGGTGGCCCCGTCGTGGGCCCGGACGATGTCATCCATCACGCTGCCCGGCCGGGCGAGCTTGCCGGCGTCCATCGGCGCCCACGGGATGAATCCGATGCCCTCGGCCGTGCAGAAGTCCAGCACGTCCTCGCTGGAGTGGTCGGCGAGGTTGTAGCGGTTCTGCACCGACGCGATGGTGAGGCCGGCAGCCTGGGCGGCCTGGATCTCCTCGACGTTCACCTGGGAGAGCCCGACGAGGCGTACGAGGCCCTCGTCGACGAACTCCTTCATCGCCCCGAACTGCTCCTCGCGCGGCACCTTGGGGTCAATGCGGTGCAGCTGCCACAGAGGGATCTGCTCCAGGCCCAGGCGGCGCAGCGACATCTGCACGCACTGGCGCAGGTACTCCGGGCGCCCGACCTGGACCCACTGGCCGGGTCCCTGGCGGGTGTGCGCGCCCTTGGTGGCGATGATGGTGTCGCCGTACCCGGTGCCGTCATGCAGCGCCTCGAAGATCAGATCCTCCGAGACGTACGGACCGTACGCGTCGGCGGTGTCGATGAAGTCCACGCCCAACTCGACCGCGCGCCGCAGCACGGCGATCGCCTCGTCGTGGTCGGCCGGCGGCCCCCAGATGCCCGGGCCGGTGATGCGCATCGCGCCGAAGCCGAGCCGCGTGACCGCCAGCTCGCCGGCCAGATTGAACTTTCCAGCTTGTGCAACTGTCATGATCTGACCCTAGTCGCGTGGTGGATAGCGACTCTTGCGAAGGGCTGGTCGAAGGCGCGTTCGTCCCGCGCAAGCGATCGTCATCCACATCTCCTCACGGTTGCCGCATCAGCAGGGTCGCGCTCTCTTCAGGGTCCCCAACCCCGACCTCGGCGACTCCAACGCGGCTTCCACGACGTACGCCTCGTGGTCCGACAATCGCCGATCTCCGACGACTGCGCTGACCCGTTCTGCCGATACGACATGCCACAGGTCGGGTACCGCGACGTGGTCGATGCTCCGGAGGTCTCCCACAGCGTGGGGCAGATCTGCCGTCGGCGCCTGAAGGCCGAGCTCATCGAGCGTTCCCTGGACAGCTGCCCGACCCGCCAAGCTGCCGGCCGTCTCCCGGCCCAGCAGTGAATGGTTCCAGTCCCCGCCCCAGACCCCGTCGGGGCGCAGGCTCCCCCGCAGCTGAGCCAGGCAGCGTTCGGTCTTCTCAGCGTGCTTCCCGGTCCCCCAGGGCTCGTCCGGCCCGCATCCGGTCCACGGCAGGATTGACGAGCAGAAGGTCCTGCCATCAACACGAGCAGCCGCGCTTGCTGGATGTGGCTCGGCCAGCGGCTCCAGTGGCCGCCGCGAGAACACTCCTGCCCAGTGCTGTCCGCGAGCCATCACGCCCGCCGTGAGGACCTTTGCGTACCCCGGAAGCTCCAGCCGCGGTGACACTTCGGTAAGCAGCAGCACGTCGCAGTCCATCCCGAGCAGCAGGTCGACATGAGTCGGCTGGTGCCGGGCGTCGAGATTCCAGGTTCCGACGCGAATGGACTCACCGCCGAGGACGGCGGCCCTGATCGCCGCCGCGGCGCTCGCCACACGTACGGGCCCGCCCTGCGCTGGCATTGGCATGGCCGGCCTCGGCGGGTCGATCACCGCTAACGCAAGTGACGCCGCTGGAGCATGACAGGAATCCATCCTTTCGAATTTTTCGAATCTTCGGTACCGTTGGGCCATGGGCACACAGACATTCGATCAGACAGTGCTGCCACCTCAGGACCTTGAGGCCATGCTGGATCTCTCCCGGTTTCTCGACCGCCACCCGGAGCCGGCGGCCCTTCTGGGGCCGGACGGACAGATGGTCCCGCTCCCCTTGGAGGTCTTCCGTGTTCTCGAGGCGGTTGCCGCGGCTATGCGCGAGGGCAAGGCCATCACGATCGCCCCCGTCGACCAGGTCCTGACCACCCAGGAGGCGGCCGACTTCCTCGGCATCAGTCGGCCTACGCTCGTGAAACTTCTGGAATCCGGCGAGATCGACTTCGAGCAACCCGGGGCAGGTCGCCATCGTCGCATACGGCTCCAGGACCTCATCGCCTACCAGGATCGTCGGCGCACCACACGGCGCCAGGCGCTCGACGACCTCACTCGCGAGGCGGCCGAAGGGGGGCTGTACGACACGGATGTCGACTACATCGCAGCGCTGAAGGCCGTTCGGAAGCGCCGCTCGAGGAGCGAAGATTGACCCGGTTCAGCGCACTCCTCGACGCATGCGTCCTGGTCCCCATCGCCCTGGCAGACACATTGCTGCGCTTGGCCGAGGCGGGCCTCTATCGTCCTCTCTGGAGCGACGCGATTCTCGACGAGATGGTGGCTGCCGTGGAGGAGATTCACCCGGACCTGGGCGACGGACGAGCCCGGCGCCGCTCCGACGTTATGCGCACGGCGTTCGAGGATGCGTGCGTCACGGGATGGGAGCCACTGCTTGCGGGTATCGAACTACCCGATGCAGACGACCGACACGTGGTGGCTGCAGCCCAGCGTGGGCGTGCAGACATCATCGTCACTGCCAACCTGACAGATTTCCCGCCATCAATCCTCAGTGGCTTCGACATCGAGATCCAGCACCCCGACGAATTCCTGTTGAATCAGCTCGACCTGGATCCTGACCGCACGATGCGCGTCCTCCATGACCAGTCGGTAGCCACACGTCGTCCGTCGATCACGATCCACGAGCTGCTGCGCCAACTCGCACGCTGCGGCGTTCCGCGCTTCGCAGAGGCGGCCAACGGCCAACTGTGGCGGATCCAGGAGGATTGATGGCGACGGGTCGTCACCGCTTCTTCTCCGATGGCCTTCCGTATCCCCTTCCCCTCGGAGGCTGCCTTGTCCGATCTCGCGGATGCCGTGCTGCCGATGGTGCGTACGCGCGCGGACCTGCACCGCTGGAGCGCCTCCAACGCGTACGGCAGCCAGCTGCACGAGGCCGTGGCCGTGCTCCGACAGGCCGCCCAGGACGAACCCGCCGACCAGGTGCTCGGGGTGACCCAGCGGGCGATCGCCAGTGCGCTGCGGGTGATCTGGCGAGCCGATGACTCCAGCGGCATCATCGGCGACGCCATCCAGGACCTGCTCGACCTGCACGCCGACCTGGTCAGGGCCGCGCAACCTCCATCAGCCAAGGTCGTGGACTGGATGATCAACTTCCAGTTCGTCCAGGAGGTCGACTACTTCACCATCGACCCGGTCGCGTACGCTCCGGCACTCGGCGAGAAGGGGCTGGCGCGCTACCGAGCCAAGCTGGCTGAGATCGCCGACACGCTGGGGCCGGAACTGACCGACGAGCAGGAGGCCGCACTCCGGAGCGAGCTGACCACCGACCCGGAGCGCTGGGAGCGTCGAGCTAACGAGCATCGCATCCGGTTCACGCTGGGCTGGAATGCGCAACGGCTCGCGGTCTGGGACCGCGACGTACCGGCGATCATCGCCACCCACGCCCGTGACCGCAAGGTCGCCGCCTGGTTCAAGGACACTGCCGAAGCCCTCGCGGAGATCGGTGAGTTCGACCTGGCCATCGACTGGGCCCGACAGGCCGCGGAATTCGGTCCGGGCCACCAGTCGGTCGACGCCGCCGCGTACTGGTGCACGCTGCTGGCCGAGCACCGTCCGCAGGACGAGCTGCCCGCTCGGCTGGAGGTGTTCCGCCGCTGGCCGACGGCCGGCCACGCGGCCACTGTACACCGGGCGGCCGGCGATGCCTGGCCCGACCATCGCGAGGCGATCATGGCCGGACTGGATAAGCGGCCCCGCGAGGCCGTCGCATTCGCCCTGCATACGCTCGAAGACCCTGGGCTGGCCTGGGCACTGGGGCACTCCCTCGACCTGGACGACCCCTCTCTGTGGGACGAGCTCGCCACTGCGTACGAGAAGATCGATCCGCTCGCGGCCCTCACGGTGCACACCGTGCGGGTCGTGGCGGACCTCGAGATCGCGGACGCCAAGCGCTACCGCGCCGCGGCTCGACGACTCGCGAGGATGCGCTCCCTCGCACGAAAGGCCGACCAGGTGGCCGAGGTGGACCAGCTCATCGCCGAACTCCGCACCACCCACCGTCGCCGGCCACGCCTGCAGCAGGAGTTCGACCGAGCTGGGCTGCCCTGACCGCGGCAGTCTCTCCGGTTTGCCCCGACCCCTCAGCGGCCGTGGAGCGTACGCCGTCCGGCTCGGGCAGCGAACCGGTCCAGCGCCTCGGTCAGCCCCGGCACGGTCCACACCGTCGATCCACGGATCGGCTTCTCCGGACGGATGATTCCGGCCTCGACCAGTCGATCGAGGATTCGATAGGCACTGGAGGCCGAGACCCCCCGATCGGTGACCATCTGCGCGGTGAACGCCGGTTCGCTGGCGCACAGCTCGGCGATCGTGAGCAGGTTGGCCGTACGGCGTTGCGCGGTGACGATCACCGCATTCCGGACGGCCTGCACGTACTCACGCAGGACGACCGCATTGTCGACGGCCCGTCGGGCCGCATGGGCGAAGCGTTCGACGATCGGTGCGAGATCGCCCTGTCGATAGGCGGTCAGGGCGGCGAAGTACTCCTCAGTGTCGACCAGCAGACCGGAGGAGATCGGCACCGACATGTGCTTCGTCACCGCCCTTCGCCGCAGAATCGCGCTCACCAGGGCGCGACCGGTCCGGCCGTTGCCGTCGGTGAACGGGTGGACCGTCTCGAACTGGGCATGCGCGATCGCTGCTTGAACCAAGGGCTGGATGTCGTCGCGCCGGATGAAGCCGACCAGATCGGCGATATCGCTCTCCACGGCGGCCGGGTGGACACCGACGTGGGCAGCGGTGACCGGCGACTGGCCGCCGATCCACACCCAGCGACTGCGGCGGCGCCCGGGGTGTCAGGGGCCGAGGAGGCCGAGGGGAACCACGGCGATCCCGTCGGGTCGTCGGTAGGCGTGGGCTCCTGTGCTGAGGACCATGAGGTCTTTGACTCGGGCTCCGTGGTGTTCCCGGAGCCATTGGAGGTGGCGGACGTCCTTGTCGTCGATGCTGGCGGCGAGTTTGACCTCGATTCCGATGACGTGGCCGTCGTGGCGTTCGACGATCAGGTCGACCTCGTGGTCACCTCTTTCGGTGCGGAGGTGGCTGGTGGCGGCATCGGCGGTTTGCGCGCAGACGCGCACGGTCAGGGTGGCGAGACTCTCGAAGAGTGCCCCCAATGCGGAGGCGGGCCCACCGGCCAGGACTCTTCCTTCGCCGTCGATCAGGGCCGACGCGCCGACCTTCATGAGGCGAGCGGCCAGTGCGGGGTCTGCAAGGTGGTGTTTGGGACCTTTCGTGAGGCCCTTCAGAGCGGTGCCGTAGGGCAGCCAGGCGGGCACCGGGTCCAGCAGCCACAGTGCGGTCAGCCAGTCCCGGTAGCGGATGGTGGTCGCCTTGCTGGGCGGATCCGCGTCGCCCGGGCTCGCGGCGGTCCGGATCTTCTCCCACGCGGCTGTGCTCGAGGTGGCGGAGGCGTACGCGGTGATCCAGGCGCGCAGGCTGTCGGGTCGACGCACCGTCACACCCTGCTCGTCGGTCAGGTCACGCGACAGGGCTCGGGTGAGATAGGAGTCCAGTTGGATCCGCCGCGCACGCGGCGCCAGTGGCCGGATCCCAGGAAAGCCGGAGGCCTCGATCTCGTGCGCGTAGTCAGCCAGGGTCAAGGAACACTCACCCCCGATGTCGGGGTGGTTTCCCTCGAGCAGGGAAGCCAGGCTCACGGTGGGCTCGCCCAGCCCGCGCTCGGGCAATGTCATAGGCCGCATGCGCAGTGACACGATCCGGCCGGCTCCGGAATGGGTGGTGGTCCCCAGGGCCGGGGTGGCACTGCCCGTCAGAAGGAAGGTCGACGCGGGTGCGCCATCGTCCACGGCACGCCGGACGTGATCCCACACCGCGGGGACTCGCTGCCATTCGTCGACGAGGATCGGCCGCGGCCCCGCCCAAGGCCCGGACCGGATCGGCGCGCAGCACCGACAGAGTCACGGGATCGTCGAGGCTGAGGACGGTGGTGGCCCGCTGCAGTCCGGTGGCGGTCTTGCATCAAACGAGACTTTTCCGCAGATCCAAACATTACCTCTCACGAAGTCAGGTCGCCTGAACCGCCCAGGGCCGACGACCTCCAGCACTGGATGTTGGTCGGGTCACGGACCCAGCAATGCCAGGGGGACGACCCCGACGCCATCGGCCCGGCGATAGGCCAGGCCACCCGTGTACACCACGAGGCGATCCACCAGCCGCTCCCCCAGTTGCTCCGCGAGCCAGTTCAGGTGCACCACGTCGGCGGAGGTGACCGCGTCGGAGAGCTTCACCTCGATCGCCACGACGGATCGATCGGCACCTTCCACCACCAGATCGATCTCGTGCTCGGTGTTCTTGGTCCGCAGGTGCCCGACTCTGGCCTCGGCCGTCTGGGCGTACACCCGGACCGACTGGGCGACCAGGGATTCGAACAGCGCCCCCAGCCAGGTGCCGGTCCCCGCGGCGAACGGCCCCCCCTGGCCACGCAGCAGACCGGCCTTGCCCACACCCACCAGCCGTGCGGCCAGAGCCGGATCGACCAGGTGATGTTTGGGCGCCTTCGTCAGCCGCTTGAGCGGGGCGAACGCAGGGATCCACGCCTCGACCGGGTCCAGCACGAAGACCCGCGTGAGGTGTTCCCGGTAGGTGTCCGCCGTCTGTCGCACCGGCTTGTCACCCTCGCCCGGAGTCGCCGCATCGAGGATGGTGCTGTACGCGGCATCGGTGGCCGTCGCCGCCGCATACGCCGATACCCATGCCCGCAGGGCGGCAGGACGGCGGACGACCACCCCGTTCTCCGGCAGCTCCCGCTCCAGGATCCGGTCGACATAGCTGTCCAACTGCAGGTTCCGCGCTCGTTCGGGGAGGTCCCGGATCCCGGGGAAACCCGAACGGAGGATCTCGTCGGTGTAATCGGCGAGACCGACCAGCGTGGTCCCGCTGATCGGAGGCGCCTCGCCGGCGAGGAGGGAGGTCAGGGACACCGTGGGGTCCCCGAGGCCGCGTTCAGCGATGGTCAGCGGCCGCATCGTCATGCGTACGATCCTCCCGGCGCCGGAGTGGATACGTACGCCCGGCGCGACCCCCGCCGATCCGGCCATTTCACATTTGGACGGGGACGAATTTAACGTTTGGACGACGATGAGTCGAACATCTGGACGGCCCGAGTCCCTGCGGTTCGCCGCCGAGTCGTCCGCCATGCCCCCAGGGCGTTCAGTCCGATCCCCTCCAAGGTTCAAATCGATGTCGTGTGGACGTTGCGCGGAGTTCGCCCCACAGCGGGAGTTTGCCAGAGCACATCCCTCCACCGAAGGAGCCCCATGGTCGACCTCAATCGTCGCCGCTTCCTCCAGATCGCGGGAGCGAGCGTCGCCGCCTCCGTACTGCAGGAGAGCATCGCCCGCGCCGCCACCATCGCCCCGTCCCACCGCACCGGCACCATCAAGGATGTCGAGCACATCGTCGTCCTGATGCAGGAGAACCGGTCGTTCGACCACTATCTCGCGTCCCTGCGCGGGGTCCGCGGATTCGGGGATCCCCACCCGGCCGTCCTGCCCGGCGGGTCGACCGTGTGGCACCAATCCGACGGGCACCGGGAGGTGCTCCCCTGGCACCCGGGCGACCCCGCCCTGGGCGGCGCCTACCTGACCGGCCTGGACCACACCTGGCGCGGCGGCCAGGACGCCTTCCACGACGCCAACTACGACCGCTGGATCCCGGCCAAGGGCGACCTGTCCATGGCGTACTACCAGCGCCGGGACCTCGCCTTCCATTACTCCCTCGCCGACGCGTTCACGGTCTGCGACGCCTACCACTGCGGCTTCATCGGCAACACCGATCCGAACCGCTACTACATGTGGACGGGCTGGACCGGCAACGACGGCAAGGCCGGCGGCCCGGTCCTGTACAACGACGAGCTGGGCTATGACTGGATGACCTATCCGGAGCGGCTCGAGAAGGCCGGCGTCTCGTGGAAGGTCTACCAGGACGAAGGCACCGGCCTGGACGCCGCCGGCTATTGGGGCTGGACCGATGACGCCTTCATCGGCAACTACGGCGACACCTCGCTGCTCTACTTCAACAACTACCGCAACGCCCAGCCCGGCGACCCGCTCTACGAGAAGGCACGCCGCGGCACCAAGGCCCGCGACGGCCAGGACTACTTCGAGCTCCTCCGCGCGGACGTGACGTCCGGCAAGCTCCCGGCCGTCAGCTGGATTTCCGCGCCGGAAGCCTTCAGCGAGCACTCGAACTGGCCGTCGGACTTCGGCGCCTGGTACATCGCCAAGGTGCTGGACGCGCTCACCAGCGATCCCGATGTCTGGAGCAAGACGGCCCTGTTCATCACGTACGACGAGAACGACGGCTTCTTCGACCACCTCGTTCCGCCGCACGCCACGACGCCCCTCATCCCCGGCGCCTCGACCGTCTCGACGGCGAACGAGTTCTACCCGGGCAAGGCGGGCAACGCCGACTATCCGGCCGGCAGCTTCGGGATGGGTCCCCGGGTGCCGATGTTCGTCGTCTCCCCGTGGAGCACCGGCGGGTTCGTCTGCTCCGAGACGTTCGACCACACCTCGATCATCCGTTTCATGGAGGCGCGGTTCGGCGTGCAGGAACCGCAGATCACGGGCTCTTCATAATCCGGGGTGTAGGTGGGGTCTGAATCCGCCGGCTTCGAGCAGGCAGCGGGCGATGTAGTTGGTGAGGTTGCGGAAGCCGAGGGCTGATCCTCGCAGGTGTTCCAGCCGACCATTGATGGCCTCGGTGGGGCCGTTGCTGGTGCCCGGGCGCTCGAAGTAGGCCAGGACGTCGGCGGCGCGCTTCTTCATCGTGCGGCCGAGGGTGATGATCTCGATCAGCGAACCGGGGACGCCGCTGCTGATGGCCTCGATCACGGCCTGCATACGGGTGCGGCCCTGGCCGGGGTCGGGGTCGCGGTAGGCCGCGATCATCCGCTGGTAGATGGCCCAGGTGGCCTCGACCTCGACGTGCTCATCGCCGGCGAACAGGGCCTGGATGCGTGTCTTCTGTTTGTCGGTGAGCAGGTCGATGCCGGTGTGCAGGGTCCGTCGGGCCGAGTAGAGCGGGTCGCCGGCCCGGCCGCGGTGACCGTGGAGGGCCTGCTGGACCCGGCGCCGGCAGGTATCGAGAGCCTCGGCGGCCAGGCGGACCACGTGGAAGGGATCCATCACGGCGATCGCGTCGGGCAGTTCCTCGCTGGTGGCGGTCTTGAACCCGCTGAAGCCGTCCATAGCGACAACCTCCACCCGGTCGCGCCAGTCCTGGTCCTGTTCGGCGAGCCAGGCCTTGAACGCCTGCTTGGAGCGGCCCTCGACCATGTCGAGCAGGCGAGCGGGACCAGTTCCGTCGCGGACCGGGGTGAGGTCGATGATCACGGTGACGTACTTGTCGCCGCGACGGGTGTGGCGCCACACGTGCTCATCGACCCCGATCGCCCGCACCCCGTCGAGGCGGGCCGGATCGGCGATCAGGACACGGCGTCCTTCGGCCAGGACCGCGGTATTCGCGGTGTTCCACGAGACCCTCAGTCCTTCGGCGACCCGTGCCATGGACAGGTGTTGGCAGACGATCCCGACCAGGGCCCACCGCAGTCCTGCACGGGAGATCTTGGCCCGCGGCTGGGCCGCCTTGGTGGTGTCCTGGCGCCACACGTGGCCACACTCGGTGCAGCGGTAGCGCCGAACGGTGACCAGCAGCGTGGTGGGGCGCCACCCGAACGGCTCGTGCGCCAACCGCCGCAGGACCGTATCGCGCGCCACGCCCTGACAGCCGCACCGCCCACACCAGTCGTCGGGCTCGACGACCCGGCAGGCCAGAACCGTGTGGTCGGACTTCAGGAGCTGGGCGGTGACTTCCAGGCCGAGGTCGTTCAGGCGAGTGAAGGTGGTCAGGTCGGGGCATGTGAAGGTAGCGTCAGGCACGTCGAGGTCTTCTGGATGGGCTGTGTGAGAACTCCCATCTTCGGAAGGCCTCGACCCCTCTCCGGCCCCGACGCGCCGCCCAGCCTCAAGCAGCCCCTACACCCTCAACTGCGAAGAGCCAGATCACGCCGTGGCGCCGTGCCGTGGCCGGCGACCTGACCTCCGCGTTCGACTTCACCACGACGGGCGCGATGCCGAGCCTGCCCGCCACGTCCGGCATGGCGCCGAAGGACAAGCTGCGCCACCCCAGCTACGCCCCCACCGCGCCCTCCGCCGGCACCATGCCGAAGCAGGAGTCCGGCGTCCGTCCGGCCCGTCCCCTCGGCTACGACCTGACCGTCACCGAGAAGGCTCACGCCGGCACGATCGCCGTCACGCTCCACAACGCCGGACGGCTCGGCGCCCACCTCCAGGCCCGTCTGGTCACCCCGGCCGGCCAGCCGCACAGCTACACGGTGTCTGCCGGTGCATCGCTCGACGCGTCCTGGCCGGTGGCCGGCGACTACGACATCCAGCTGCACGGCCCCAACGGCTTCTTCCGGCGCTATGCCGGACACGGCGACAGCACGCTGCTGGCCGACGTGGCTCCCGCCGGTGCGTCGCACCAGTTGCAGCTGAAGCTGAGCGGCGCCGCCGGCCAGCAGGTCGTCGTGACCGATGCGTACGGCGGCGTCGAACGGCGCCTCAACGGGAACGGCGCGCTCACGCTCGACCTGCGCGCGTCGTCGGGCTGGTACGACGTCACGCTCCGCACGGTGGACGGCTCGTGGACGCGTACGTTCGCCGGGCACATCGAGAACGGCAAGCCCAGCAGCAGCGATCCGCAGCTGGGTCGCTGAGCCGGAGCCATCGGCGGCGCTGACCTACGGATCACGCCGCCGATGGCATCGGTACGTCATGGCCTACCGGGCTCGCCCGGCGAAAGGCGCCGCAGCATTGCTGGTGCGCGCCGGCCGAGTAGAGCACGAACAACGCCCCGAGCCCGGCGGGCGACGGCGCGTACGCCAGGCACTGGGAGAGCGCGAAGGCTGCCCGACCACCGCGAGGACCACCGCGGGGCGGCGCCGGCGCACGGCGAGCGGCATTGTCTGCGCCAGGATCAGGACCACCCGCCAGGCGTCGTCACTGCGGGTCGGCAGCCCGCCGAGGACAAGACCGCGGACCCAGCGCCGGGACCAGGGCGACGCCCGCGAACACGGCGGCGAGGGCAACGTCGCGCCACCACACCGACGCCGGGACCCGGGACCACCTCACGCTGCCCGCCTTAGGGCGGCTCACGCCGGAGGAAAGGCGTTGGCAAGCCGGCGCTGCAGGCTCTGGATCCGGGGCGGGTCGAGGGGTCCCGATGCGCCCAGCATGCCGGCGAGTTTCTTCGGCCACACCACGTCGACGTCACGGATGGTGAACGCGCCGCCGATCAGCGGCCAGTCACCATCCACGAAACAGATGACGCCCCGTACAGGTGCATCGTCGTCGGGAACGGCAGCGCGGACCAGCCCCTGCTGCTTCAGGACGCCGTCGACGAGGGTCGTACGGTCGCGACCACCGACCATCAGCTTCTCCACCCGGGGTCGCAGCAGTCCGCCTTCGACCCGCAGCTCCGGATGCTTTCCCTGATATCGCTTGGCGTCGACGACGAACACGCCGGCCGGGCAGATGATGATGTGGTCGATGTTGGCCCTCGACCCCGGGATCCGTCGATCGTGCAGGATCCGGAGCGTCTCCCCGGCCGCCTTGTCCAGCCGCTGCTCCCCCGCGGGCGCCTTGACGGTCAGCTCGGGCAGCGGGTCATTGTCATCCACCCCACGCAGAGCATGCGCATACTTCGGAGCGACCACCGTCACGCCATCCAACCCGGGATATCCCAGATCGATCAGCGCCGCGACGAGGGCGTCCTGCCAGGCGTCTTGTTGGTCGCCCGATCCCACGCCATGTAGGAACAGAAGGATCGGCTTGTCAGACATCACGTACTCCTGAAACCGCTACCGGAGCGACCAGCCGCTCCCCCCTGATCCGAAAGATAGCGGCACTCCGATTGTCCTGAATGCAGGTCGGCCGTACGGCGATCGTCACCGGCGACTCCCGCCGTCGCCGTCGTCGTCACATGCGTCGGATTGCCAACCGTGCTGCGCCAGCACGTCATCGCCACCCAACACCGTGTGATCACGGATCAGGTAGTCGCGCAGGCCCCTCGGCTCTCCTCGTCATCCACTCTCAGCTCCTCTGAAGATCACCGAAGATCACATCGGGCGTACGTCGAGCGGTCCGAATGTCCCGCATGCAATGCTGCAGCCGCCGCGCCCTCAGCGCGCTCACGACCGCCTCCTGATCGGCATTCCAGCCCGCCTCATCGCACCGCCAGAGGGGATGTCCCAACACCACTGCCTGACGCCCCGACACCAGGACCGGTATTCCGCATTCTTCCTCGATGGACAACCCGCCATCCTCCCCCAGGTGCTCCCCATAGGCGGCGCTGAATGCGTCCGTGGTTTCGTCCGCCAGCCCAAACCAGCGCTCCAGCTTGAGGGGTCGACCGAGGGCCAAGTCGGCCATGTCCAGCGCCAGCCGCCAGTCCAGCAAACCGTGAATGCGACTGTTGTCGTACGACCGGATGCAGTCCGCACACGATGGATCACAGTCGCGATGGGCGGAGGACTCCCACTTCGCTCCGCTCACCTCGGCTACGGACAGGAGCACGTCCTCCAGGTGGGTCCCCTGAGCGAGCTCACTGGCGTAGCCGGCCCCGTTGTCCAAGGTGTCAGCGAGGTAGACGCTCGCGGTGTGCAGGCCCCCGTCGCGCAATGGCTGAAGCCCCGCGACGAGGTCGGCAGGTTCGATGTCGAGTTCAGCCGAGCAGCCCCGAAGCAATGCTTCGGCGAAAGAGTGGAAGGCGGCCTTACCCGCTCGGCACTTCTTCAATTCAGTGGCGACGGTCCCGCCGACGATACGGGCCCTCTCCAACCGCAGGATCAGCGCATCTGTGGTGCGGACGTCTCCGATGGCCCCCTCTTTGGCAGGGCGATCCTTACTCTTGCCCGAGGTGGCGACATACGACAAGCGGTCGGGGAAGAACTGGAACCCCATACCCCGGTTGTCGTTCACCGTCACCAGTTGGGCCTGTCGTTGCTGCCAGAACCGCACGCGGCCAAGACGCTTGGGATCGTCGGACAAGTCGACCCATCCGAGGGCCGGGTGGCTGGCACTCGCGGAGTCGTCGTGCGCACCCAGCCAATCCGTCCGGCTTGTAGCCCTGAATCCGCTGGGCTGATAGACCGTCTGCCGGGTCATGATCGCTCCGCACACGGGACAGAGTGGGTCGGCACTCTGGACCCGCGCAGCACCGCAGGTGCACCGCAGGACCTCGACCACTTGGCGCAGCGGATCGGAGGTCGCATCTCTCCTTCCCCCGATGCCGGGTGGAGAGATCACCCCATCCGCTGTGTAGCACCAGCCGTCCTTGACCACGACCGATCCTGGACCGAACATCGAGACGGCCAAGGCCAGCGGACGTTCGGAAACCTCCTCACAATCTCCGATGATCGGGTCGTAGAAGAGCTTCCGGACCTTGGTCGGGAACCCGAACATGGGAAGGAGACCCGCGTTGGCCAGCCGCTCGCTCAGATCGCGTTGCACGAAGAGCGGATTCGCGACGACGGCATCGATCTCTGCAACAAGATTCCTCCGCAGCACGCCGATAATTCCGGTGAGATCGCGGCTGGTCAGCCCCGTGTACACCCCGAATCGACGAACGATGCGATCCACCTCCGGAGAACTGGCCAGCCACCGCTGGACATCATCGCGACGCTTTCCTTCCCAATTCGAGGCGAACCCGAACGATCCGTGGACATTCCGGGGACCGGACTCCTCCTCCTTGTCGAACTCGATGCCGCTCATCGCCTGCCGCATCAGCTCCGAGACGATCACGCGACGGACGAGCGATTCCCTCGCCGTATCGATGAAGGGCGCCGGCGCAGGGTCGCCGGTGATCCGGTCCGGCGCGTTGAAGTAGTAGTCGTCGTGGCTGCGGTCTCGACAGACTGTCAAGGCGTAGGCGAAGGTCTGCTGCTTACGTCCCGCACGTCCGACCCGCTGCTGGTAGTTGAAACGCTGGGGCGGCATGTTTCCCATGACCACGGCCTGAAGGTCGCCGATATCGACACCGACTTCCATCGTGGTGGTCACGCTCAGCACGTCGAGTGAACTGGCGAGGAGATTCTCTTTGCCCGGCAACAGCGCCCGGCGGAATCGCCGCTGCCGCTCACGTTGCTGCTGACGATCGGTTTGACCGGTCAGTTCTGCCGAGACGAGACGGCGAGGTTCCTGGGTGGCCAGCCATCCGTAGTAGTCGCCGGGGGCACCGTCCGCAGAGTCCCAGGCTCTGTCCTGGACGAGAGTCCCGGTACACCCCTCGCGTGTGCACACCCCTCCCGAGTCGTGTCCATGGAAGCGCCCGCAGGTCCGGCAGATCCAGCGTTCCTGCATCCGGCCGATCAACAAGGGCAACTCTCGGTCCTCGAGCAAGATCGCGCCGCCGCCTGCCATCATGGCCTCGACAGGCGGAAGCACCACGGCTTTGATGTCGTCCGTGCTCCGCGCAAGACGCGCAGCCACCCGATCCAGATAGTCGGTCACCCGCCTCGGATTCCGCCCCGACGGGCGGGCCTCGCCGGGGAGCCAATAGCCGGCCTGGAAGTACAGCCTGAGGACGGATCGCGAGACGTTCACCAGGTCAGCCGGCAACCGAGCCTCATCGGCCACCGTGAGCACGCCTGTCCCGGTCTGCTCGAGGTCTCTTCCTCCGCTGTCCGACACTGCCTTGGCCACCGATTCGATCAATGCCGTGCGGTACTTGTCGTGGGTGTCGGCCCGTTGCGAGACGGGGAGCGGGTTCCACAACCCAGGCGTCGGAGGGGTGAAGGCGCGCTCCCACGGATAGCCGCTCTTGCTGGGTTCCAGCAGGCTGGCACGAGTCCCTCCCGGCGGCGTGCCCAGGGCGACCAGCCTCTCCTCCAGCCCAGCAATCAGGTCGGCCCACCGCCTGCCGGACCCCGCATCATGTTCGGCGCTCGCAATCACCGCCAGATCATCCTGGTCAGCCGCTCCAGCGGCAGCGAGACGGTACGCGGCGGCGAGCAGCTTGTACGCGCTCGACTGCCGCAGTTGGTCATAGGCATCGCGGTCGGTACCGGAGAGCTGCCCGGCACTGCCACGGCGGAGCAGGTCAAGCACCCGATGCTCGTCGTGAGTCGCGATGTCCTCGCGGAGGAGCTGCCGGATGAGATCGCCGTAATGGTCCTGGTTGAGGCGTATGGAGGTCCTCGACGCAGCATCGCGGCTGTCGGCAAACACCACCGTTCCCGGGTCTCCCAGCGCCGGGCTGAGCGTACGCAGGACATGCTCGACCACGAGTTGCGTTGTGCGTTCATACCCCTGTGCGGCGGGTTTCAGGGGGCTCCGGGTGCGGGACCGGACCACGTGCCGCTGCTGCGGATACTCGCCACAGGCAACGCACTTCGGCGGAAGGCTCGAGGGCACCCAGTCGGGGTCCGGTCCGGTCGCCCTGAACACGGTGACCGGACTGTCGCAGGCACTGGGGTCCTCTGACAGGAAACCGATCTGTGGACTGAACGACCCGGCACAGTAGCGCCAGGTCACCTCACCGTTGTTGTAGTCGATCCGGTCGGTGGTGGCAGCTCCCGGCCGGAACCAGCGGAACTCCGACTGCCTCAAGTCCCGTATGAGGAGCATGCCGTCGCGCTCCGCCTCGGATGGCGTGGCGGCGAGCATGGACCCTCCGTCGCGCTTGGTGACGACGTACCCACCGAGACTCACATCACCGCATTGTTCACAGATCAGCACCTGAAGAATCCGGCCCCCGCAGGGGCAGAAGTACTTCGGCGAGGAATAGAGTCGGCCGACGCGCGGTCTCTCGTCGCGGAATTGGGGGTCGATCTCCGAGCAGTGGGGATTGGTACAGGCCCACAGACCTCGGACGCCGCGAGCGAACAAGTGCACCCGCAGCGAGATCTGCTCCGGCTCCGGGGCACGCGCCAAGGCCTCCAGGAGCCGCTCGGTTAACCCGACGTCCGAGTGTCCGAAGAGGCGCTCGGACAGGACGCTGAGCGAGGTGGCTCGTGTGTGGCCCTCAGCGTCCTTGCAGGCGACGGCCACCGCCTTGTCCCAGTCCCGTCCTCGCCGACCAGCAACAAGCGCCTCGGCGACCCGAGCGGACGACAGAGGCAGGTCGAGATCAACGGAGCGCGGCGCGCCCGTGATCGTCCGGAAGGTGCTGCGGGAGATGCCGAAGAAGCGTTCCAGGTGATCGGCGCCGTTCCGATCCTGATGGACCGTGTCGGCCTCCAGCGAGGCGCTGGTCCCGATCACGCGGAACTGGTCCGAGTCGACCTCGAGCCCAAGCCGATCGGCCAAGCTTCGGATGATCATGGCGACCTCGGCCCCCTGCGAGCCGCGATAAAGGTGCAGCTCATCCACCACGAGGGTGAATACGTGGGTCCGATCAGCAGCGAGCCATGCGCGGGTCCGTTCGAAGAGCGCATCTTCGCGGGAACGCATGAGCATCACGTTCAGCATGGAGTAGTTCGTGACAAGGATGTCTGGAGGCTGGGCGATCATGTCCCAGCGGGTCATCATCTCGACTCGACGGGGGTCCTGGAACTGGGCGAGTGCCGATCGGTCCAACGCCCCCGCTGCGAGGTCGTCGAAATCCTTCTCCAATACGGTCAACTCATCGGCGGCGAGCCCGACGTCCTTCGAACTTCGGAAGGGCAGAGCGCCACGGCCGAGCGTGGCTGACGTATAACGACCGAACCAGATCTGGGGCCCTCCGTCATCCCAGATGGCGCGCAGCGTGCGCCGCAGACGGACGATCTGGTCTTCCACCAGAGCGTTCATCGGATAAAGGATCATCGCCCGCATCGCCGCGGTGGAATCGCCACCCCTACTCGGGGCCCACCGCGACGGTCGAGCCGACCACCAGGGCTTCGGGGCGGGGCGTTGCCAGGTACGCCCTTCGACGAGGAGCCTTGCCAGGAGCGGGAGCAGGAACGCCTCGGTCTTGCCGGATCCGGTGCCGGATGTGACGATCGGGTTGTGCTGCGCTTCCGCTGACAAGGCACATTCGAGTGCCTCCGCCTGATGCTGGCGAAGTTTGAAGCCGTCGATCGGGACCCCGGGAAACAGCGACTCCATGAGTATGGTGGCCTCGCGGGTGGTCAGTCCCGCTCGACGGCAGGACTCGATGCCCGGCACCGTCCCGTCGTACGGGAGCACGGGCTCGATCATCAACTCGCGCACCAGGGCAGCGCCATTTCCCAAAAGTGCGCGCCGCTCCCGCTGCAGGGCATCACTGCCCAGTCGCGCCTCGGTCTCCGCCAGCCGCATCAAGGTCTCGCGCAAGGTCGTTGTCAACGTGATAGGGCCAATATCGGAAGGCATCTCGAACGAGCCTTTCTGAAGAGAGGTGGAAGAGTCGCTGCCTGACTCAGTGGGTGGCGAGGAAGGCCAGATGCTCAGCGATGTCAACGGGCACATCGAGGTAGGTCATACTTCTGCCTTCCTTGACCGGCAGGGATCCCGAACACAGCACCGCCGCCCGGGCGTAGAGCGCCGGCAGTTCCGCCCCGAGCGGTACGGACAATGCGCGGCGCTTGGCGTCGTACGCCATCAGCGGTCGGTCCAGCACCAGCGCCGACGCAAGGTGCTTGGTGAGCTGGACATTGCCGATGCCCATAGTGCCGCGATCGAGGTCCTCCTCGGTTCGAACGGCATCGATGGTGGAAAACCGGGTCATGCGATAGGCGCCCTTCAGTCCCATCCCGTCGGCCTCCACCCATCGCGCTTCTTCTGGATCGAACCATCTGAGCTGGCCGGAGGACGACACGGGCACCCGCGGAAGGCCCGCCGCAACCCGGGAGAGTACCGGCAACACGGCACACTGCCTGCGGGCGGCGTCCTCAACGACCTCGACACCGTCGACCACGACGTCCGGACGCCGATCGAAATACCACGAGGACGGCCCTTCGGCGTTCTTCCACTCACGGAGGATGCCGCCTACGCCCCGCTCCGCCAGGTCCGCCTGATGATTCGTCTTCCCGTCAGGCCAGTAACCCGACAGGAAGTACCCGCGCGAGGTCTTGGCGAGCACGCTTGGGCTGACCTCCCACGCGACGGGGCGCAACGAGTCTGGCCCGCGCTGGATGTCGATGTGCCCCAGAGACTCCAGTGCTCGGGCCAGTTGGTCGACGAAGATCCCGCTTGCCTGGACATGACGTGCCAGCCGCTCGAACAAGGCCCAGCTGCCGCCGCCGGCATGGAACAAGGCATCAAGGACAAGGTCCCAGGACGGTCGGTCGGTGTCGGCCACCAGCATGGCTTCCAACTGGGAGACATCAGTTGCATGGTGGCGGGCCTTTTCGGCTTGGTGGAGCTCATGGGCCCGTACATTCCGTCTGTAACTCGTCGGATACCAGCGCTCGAGCCCACATTTCCGACACGTGCCCTTCGAGTAGGGCACCGTGGGGTACCCCCGCCGATCCAGCGGCACCTGCTCCACCTGCTCGATGTGGGCGCCAGTGTAGAGACAGGAGTCCTTCGGCACGACAGTCACACTGATCGGCCGGCGGGCCACGGCGCCGGAGCGGACAGGGCTCCACAGGGGCAATGCCGGCAAAGCGGTGCGGGGCTGCTGGGCAACGTCGATGACCGCTGGTCCATCGAGGACGGTGGCGCCCACAATGGTCGCCCCGTCCGATGCAGTCCCCGCACCGAGGCTTCCCAGCGGCGCCGCGACGGTGTAGCCGATTGAATCGACGGCGTCCCACTGCGTCGTGTCGATCGAGTCACCGTCACGCAGGTGGAAGGTGATGACGGTGGTCGCCTCATCGGCGTCATCACCGGAGTAGAGCGCCATTTCATAGTCACCGACCCCCAGGTCTGCCTCGACCAGATCGACCACCATGGCTCCGGTCCCGTCGTCCGACCACTGCTCGAGGATCTGGGAGTCGTCGTCCCACGACGTGGCATCCGTGCGGTCCCGGAGAACGAGTCGCATGGGTTCCGGCCGGTCGGTCACGGCCCGGATCTCGGGCGGCTCCGCGACGTGCCAAACGTTGCGCATCTTGACGGGAAGCCGAAATCCTCCAGCGATCGTCAACTGGGTGGTTGCGAGCGGCACCAGGACCTGCAGGTCAGTGAGACCGGAGGGGACGAGGTTGCCGGGAGGTCGGAAGAGTTCAACGCCGGTGATGACGGTCCACTTCGGCGGTATGCCCGGGAAGTCAGCCGTCATCCGGCGCCATCCTGGCCGCGCAGCGGCGTCGAGGATGGCGGTAACCCTGGGCAACAACGCGTCGTAGCAGACCAGGACGAGGTCTTGGGTCAGCATGACGCGATCGGCCTCGATCCAGCGGCCGGTCGCCTCGTCGTGGCGGAAGGCGACAAGGCGCCGAGGCTGGCGGGTGAGGGTCTTGTCGGAGAGTGAGTCGACTATCGTCAGCCTGCCCTCGAGGATGCTGGCGGTCTCGATTGCGGAGCTGTCGGCCATGCCCAGCGCCCCGGGGATGCTCGGGGTCAGGTCCAGCGCGCGTGCGCCGTCGGCCGCCAGTATCTGCGCGCACCGCGGTTCGTTCGCTTCCGGAAGGAAGGCAAGCACGCTGATGCCGAGCCGCTTCTTGGGGAAAGTGCCGATGCTCAGCTGGAGGGCGAGGCGACCACCCGCACCGTGCTCGGCGTCGCCGCGCGCGACCCGGCCGTCCCAGGCAGCCAGAGCCGCGGAGGCGTTCTCCAGCAGGCTCCGCTGGGCGTCCCTTCCACTGCTCCAGAGACGCAGGAGGTTCGCGGTCGCGGGAGACGGTCGGCGACCGATCCACGCCTCGAGCGTTCCCCTCAGTTGCCCAGCATCGATCACTGCGCCGGGTGGGAGACCCGAATCCTCGAAGAAGGAAATGAGACGCTCACGGTCGGCGGCGCGAATCATCGCCTGGGCAATGGGATATCCGACGAATCGAGGCTTGGCCGCCACGATCGTGGACAAGCCCCGATTGCCCTGATGGTGTCGCAGCCAGTGGTCGAGGGCCCGCCAGTATGTTTCGCCAACACTCCGGTATGCCTGTTCGACCAGCTTCCGCTGATGGTCGTCCAGTTCCAGGAGTTCGGCCAGCCGGTAGTAGAAGTTGGTGGATGCGACGCCATCGCCTGCAGCCATGTTCTCGGCAGCCATGCAGAGCGCAGCAAGAAAGCCGAGGACCGGTGGGGGCGGATCCTGCCTGCCCGGGGTGCCCCAGAGCCTGAGGTGCCCGGTCAGCCCCCTCAAAACGTCCGCCGGGCCGCCAGTGAGGTCGAGCGCCCCTCGAACCGCAACGGCAAGATCTCCCAGGACGGCATCGGACGCGATGCCCATGCGATGGGCCAGTTCTCGCCGTATGTCCTCCTCAAGATCGAGGTAGACCGGACCCGGCGAATCCGTCAGGGGGTAGACGACATCAGCAATCGCAGCTGTCCAGCGCTCGTACCGATCCCACTTCTCCGAAGTCATGCGCGTGCATCCCCCTCGATCACCCACAGCGGCCACAGCAGCGGCCTGGGAATACCCTAAGCTCGCCTCGCTGCGCTTTCTCGGGAACCGTAACCAGGACCTCTGACATTTCACCTGGATCGCCGAGTAGCGACGAGATGACGGGTGAGCGGTGTCCGGCAGGGCCTCGCGGACGCCGCGGGCTGCACGTGTCGACGGCGGTTGAAGACTGGTCGGTAACGGCGCTCGAAAAGTGAACACTCTCTCGACGATTGGAGTGTGATCACTGTGGAGGACTGGGCGTTGATCAGGAGGCTGTCGGCGGAGGGTGTGCCGAAAGCCAGGATCGCTGCGAGGTTGGGGATCTCGCGCACGACGGTGGTGAAGGCGGTCGCCTCCGATGGGCCGCCTCGGTATGAGCGCAAGGCGGGCCCGACCTCGTTCACCCCGTTCGAGGAGCGGGTGCGGGAGTTGCTCGTCGAGACCCCGGACATGCCCGCGACGGTGGTCGCCGAACGGGTGGGGTGGACCGGCTCGATCCGCTGGTTCCGCGACAACGTGAACCGGCTGCGGGTCGAGCAGCGCCGGCCCGATCCGGCTGATCGGCTGTCCTGGTCGCCGGGGGATGCGGCCCAGTGCGACCTGTGGTTCCCGCCGTCGAAGATCCCGCTGGAGAACGGGACATCCACCCTGTTGCCGGTGCTGGTGATCACTGCGGCGCACTCCAGGTTCATCTGCGCCCGGATGATCCCGACGCGCAAGACCGAGGACCTGTTGCTGGGCACCTGGGAGCTGGTCCAGCAGCTGGGTCGGGTCCCGCGCCGGCTGATCTGGGACAACGAGGCCGGCATCGGCCGTGGCAACCGGCGGGCCCAGGGGGTGGACGAGTTCGCCGGCATGCTGGCGACGAGGGTGGTGCAGCTCAAGCCCCGCGATCCCGAATCGAAGGGGGTCGTGGAGCGGCGCAACGGGTTCTTCGAGACCTCGTTCATGCCGGGGCGCCGGTTCGCCTCCCCGGCCGACTTCAACGCCCAGTTCAGCCACTGGCTCACCGGCGCCAACCAGCGGATCGTGCGGACCATCAAGGCCAAGCCGGCCGACCTGGTCGACGCGGACCGGGCAGCGATGCTGCCCCTGCCGCCGGTCATCACCCAGCTGGGCTGGCGCTGCCAGACGCGGCTGGGCCGGGACTACTACGTGCGCCTCGACACCAGCGACTACTCGGTCGACCCGACCGCGATCGGGGGGATGGTCGCCGTCGCGGCCGATCTGGAACGGGTCCGGGTCACCGCGAACGGACGCCTGGTCGCCAACCATGACCGGCGCTGGGCCCGCGGCCTGACGATCACCGATCCTGCCCACCTGGCCACCGCCGCCCGGCTGCGCTACGACTACCAGCATCCCCGCCCACCCGCCGGCGCCGACGAGGGCCTGGCCCGCGATCTGGCCGACTACGACCGGGCGTTCGGCCTGGACCAGGCAGGCCTGCGATGACCCCGCCGACAACCCCGGCCGAACAGACGCTCAAGCAGCTCGCGCATCTGGCCGCCGCGCTGAAAGCACCCCGGATCACCCAAGCCGCGACCCGGCTGGCCGACCACGCCCGCGACGCCGGCTGGACCTACGAGGACTACCTCGCCGCTGTCCTGGAACGCGAGGTCTCGGCCCGCAACGCCTCCGGCGCCGAACTACGGATCCGGGCTGCCGGGTTGCCGGCCCGCAAGACACTGGAGGACTTCGACTTCGACCGCCAGCCGGCCGTCCGCTCCCAGATCGCGGCCCTGGCCTCCGGAGCGTTCCTGACCGAGGCCCGCAACGTGGTCCTCCTCGGCCCGCCAGGCACCGGCAAGACCCACCTGGCGACCGCGCTGGGGATCGCCGCGGCCCGCCATGGTCACCGGGTCCTGTTCGCCACCGCGACCGACTGGATCGCCCGGCTGGGCGAGGCCCACCAACGCGGCCGGCTCCCGGCCGAACTCACCCGGCTACGGCGCTACGGGCTGATCATCGTCGACGAGGTCGGCTACCTGCCCTTCGAACAGGACGCCGCGAACCTGTTCTTCCAACTGGTCTCCTCCCGCTACGAACACGCCTCGCTGATCCTGACCAGCAACCTGCCCTTCTCCGGCTGGGGAGGCGTCTTCGGTGACCAAGTCGTGGCCGCCGCCATGATCGACCGGATCGTCCACCACGCCGACGTCATCCCCCTCAAAGGAGCCAGCTACCGACTCCGTGACCGCGGGATCGACACCCTGCCAAGCATCAAAGCCGACCAAGACCAGGGCTAAACTGCCCGACAACCGTTCACTCTTCGCCCGCCGAAACCGTCCAGTTTTCGAGCGCCGTCGACAGCACGTGTTCGGATCTCGGAAAGCACCCCAGTCCCGCCGGGCCGGGGTATCCCGTTGCAGCGTCCCAGTAGGGGACGAGTCGCGCGCCCGGTGCGTCACGACGGGAGGTGTTAACGGTCCATCCGACCGGAGAACATCACCCGATCGGCCGATACATCGTCAGCCACCGCTCGGTAGGGTGCTGGTACTCAGCCGCGTCAAAGGAGCCAGAGACCCCATGCCTTCCCCCACCACCAACGTCATCGCCCCAGGTGTCACGGTGGTGGTCCGCGACGAGGAATGGCTGGTCACCTCCGTCGACCAGACCAACGACGGGCAACTTCTCCACGTCCAGGGCCTCGGCGCGCTGGTCAAGGGCACCACCGCCAGCTTCTACGAGTCGCTCGACGACATCCAGATCCTCGATCCGGCGCAGGCCAGGCTCACCCCGGACAGTTCCCCCGGCTACCGCCGCGCCAGGCTCTGGCTCGAGGCGACGCTCCGGAAGACGCCGGTCCCACTCAGCGACGACAAGCTTGTGGTCTCCACGCAGATGCTCGCCGACCCGCTCGCCTACCAGCAGTCCGCGGTCCGCAAGGCGCTCTCCCCCGACAACCTGAGGACCCGCATCCTGCTCGCCGACGCGGTCGGCCTGGGCAAAACGCTCGAGATCGGCATGATCCTCGCGGAGCTGGTCCGGCGCGGCCGCGGCGACCGGATCCTCATCGTCTGTCCCCGCCATGTCCTGGAACAGATGCAGCACGAGATGTGGACGCGCTTCGCGCTGCCGTTCGTACGTCTCGACTCGGTGGGCGTGCAGCGGGTGAAGCAGAAGCTGCCGGCGACCCGCAACCCGTTCACCTTCTACCGACGGGTGATCATCTCCATCGACACGCTGAAGCAAGACCGGTTCGCCAATGATCTGCGCGGCCACCGCTGGGACGCGGTCGTCATCGACGAGTCGCACAACGTCACCAACTCCGCCACCCAGAACAACCGGCTGGCCCGCATCCTCGCGCCGAGCACCGACGCACTCATCCTGGCCTCCGCGACCCCGCACAACGGCCGCGAGGAGTCCTTCGCCGAGCTGATCCGCCTGCTCGAGCCGACCGCCGTCACCCCCGACGGCCGGCTCCGCCCCGACGAGGTCGAGCGGCTGGTCGTACGACGCCACCGGCACAGCCCCGAGGTCGCGAACGTCGTCGGTGCCGACTGGGCCGAACGCAAGGAGCCGCAGAACCTTCTCGTCCCCGCCTCCCCGGAAGAGGACGCGGTCGCCGACGAGCTCGACCGGGTCTGGCTGCACCCACGAGGCTCCTCGCCCTACTCCGGCAAGGTCACCCAGCTGTTCCCGTGGACGTTGGCCAAGGCGTTCCTGTCCTCCCCCGCCGCCCTGCGTGCGAGCATCCACAATCGGATCCGCACGCTGCAGGCCCACCCCACCACCGACCAACAGCGGGAACTCGACGCCCTGCGCCGCCTCGACACGCTCAACGACGCCTCGTACGCGACCGCCGGTGGCAAGTACGGCCGCCTCGTCTCCTACCTGCGCCGGATCGGCGTCGCCAAGAACTCCACGATGCGGGCGGTCATCTTCGCCGAACGGGTCGACACCCTGCGCTGGCTGCGGGAGCGGCTGCGCAAGGAGTTCGGCATGACCGAGGACCAGGTCCAGGTGCTGCACGGCGGCCTGAGCGACGTCGAACAGCAGGAGATCGTCGAGTCGTTCAAGCAGTCCGGCTCGCCCATCCGGGTGCTGGTGACCGGCGACGTCGCTTCCGAGGGCGTCAACCTGCACAAGCAGTGTCACGAGTTGATCCACTACGACATCCCGTGGAGCCTGATCCGGCTGGAGCAGCGCAATGGCCGCATCGACCGCTACGGCCAGAAGACGCCGCCGCAGATCACCACGCTGTTGCTGCAGCCCTCCGCCGAGTCCTTCTCCGGCGACCTGGTCGTGCTGACCAAGCTGCTGGAGCGTGAGGAACAAGCGCACACCGCGCTGGGTGATGCCGCCTCCTTGATGGGCAAGTACTCCGTCGAGGCCGAGGAGGAGGAGATCCGCAAGGTCCTCGCCGGCCAGCAGGACCTCGACGAGGTCGTCGCTGACGTCCAGTCCGTGGCCAGCGGCGGTGGTCTGGCCGGGCTCCTCGCCCGGCTCGGCAGCGCCGCCGCGGCCCCGACCACCGCACCGACGAACGGCCAGCCGCGTCCGCTGCTCTACACCAAGCAGGTCGATTTCCTGCGCGATGCCCTGCAGGAGGCATTCCAGACCCCGGCGGCCCCGAAGTCAAAGAACGGCGTCGCCTGGAAGGAGTACCCGCAGGCGAGGATCGCCGAGTTCACTCCCCCGGATGACCTGCGCCAGCGCCTTGAGGTGCTGCCCGGCACCTACCTCGCCGAGCGCAAGGTGCTCGAGGACCTCAAGCTCGTCACCACAACCACGCGCGGCCAGGAGATCCTCGCCGAGGCGCTGGCCGACGCCGCGTCGCGCACGTCGTGGCCGGAGGCGCACTACCTGGGGCCGCTGCACCCGGTGCTCGACTGGGCCGCCGATCAGGCGCTGGCCTCCCTGTCGCGCAACGAGGTGTTCGCGGTCCGCGGCACCGTGGAGTATCCGACCGTCCTGCTGGTGGGCACGCTCACCAACAAGCGCGGGCAGGTCGTCTCGGCCGCGTACATGTCTGTCGAGTTCTCCGACCCGGACAGTCCCGGCTACGTCACGCCGTACGCGGGCCCGCAGGACATGCTGCAGGCCGTCGGGCTGACCGACGCGATGAGCAACCCGGGTGCTCCCGCCGGCACCGACGAGCTCCAGCGGCTGATGTCCGCGGCGGTGCGGGACGGGCGGTCCTACCTCGAGCTGGTCTATGCGGCCAACGCCGAGGACACCCAGCGGCGGGTGGACGAGTGGGTGCACCGCACCGACGCCTGGATGGATGCGTACGAGTCCGACGTGTTGATCAAGCGCGAGGAGGTCAAGCAGCGCCGGATCGGCGTCGCGGAGGAGAAGAAGCTGCTGGTCTCGATGGCCCCCGACCGGCAACTGCTGCGCCCGCTGGCGATGGTGCTGCCCACCGGCCACCCCGTCGCGCCGGCCAGCTCACCGGCCGCATTACCCGGCACATCGACCACACCCACTCCCCTCGGAACGGAGGCCTGAGCCATGGCGACCAGCGACGCGATCCTCGACGTCGAGGACTGGATCTCCGAGCACTTCTTCACCACCGATGCCAAGGGCGAGAGCTTCCACAAGGCCGTCCTCGACCGGCGCAAGCAGTGGGATGAGTACGACGGGCCGGGCGGCTCGCCGCGCTCCCGGTTCACGTCCTCGCGCAGCAAGCTGCTCGACGCACTGACCGCGCTCTACACCGACGGGGATCCCGACCGCGAGACCACCGCGCAACGGATCACCGACCTCTACCACGAGCTGCGGACGGTCCTCGGCTACGCGAGCGGGGAGTTCCACGTCGAGCAGACAGGCCCGGTCCGCTTCTACAACACACTTGGCGTGACGGCCGACGCACCGTTCGTGATCATCGACGCCATGCCGGTGGAGGCACTCGACGAGCTGCTTCCCAAGGACCAGCCGACCCTGCGGTGCCCCTTCCCGATCAATGAGAAGGACGCGCTGGCCTCGGTGTCACGGACACTGTCACACCTGTTCGTCCGCGAGGACGGGCCGCAGTTCGCCCTGGTAATGGCCGGGCGCTGGTTGGTCGTCGCCGAGCGTGGCCGCTGGTCCGAGGGCCGCTACCTGGCCGTCGACCTCCAGACCGTCGCCGACCGCAACGACGCCAAGCGCGGCGGCGAGATCGACAAGGCCCTGACCTGCCTCAGCGCTGACTCGCTGGCCCCGGACGCCGACGGCGCGATCTGGTGGACGAAGATCCTCGAGGAGTCGATCAAGCACACCGTCGGGGTCAGCCAGGATCTGCGCGAGGGCGTACGCCTGTCCGTGGAGGTGATCGCCAACGACGTCGTGCAGCGCCGCAAGGCCAAGGGTCTGCCGCCGCTGGCGGCCGACCAGGCTCAGCCGCTGGCTCGCCAGTCGCTGCGGTTCATCTACCGGATCCTCTTCCTGCTGTACGCCGAGGCCTCCCCCGAGCTCGGCGTGCTGCCGGTCGGCGCGCCGGAGTACCAGAACGGCTACAGCCTGGACCGGCTGCGCGACCTCACCCTGGTCAAGCTGGGCTCCCCGCACGCCCGCACCGGCACTCACCTCTACGACTCCCTCGGCGTGCTGTTCCGACTGGTCGATCAGGGCCACCACGCGCCGGCCTCCGACGCCGACACGGACGAGATAGCCGGCACCCAGGGGCTGGAGTTCAACAGCCTGCGCGCCGACCTGTTCCTCCCCCAGGCGATCGAACACATCGGCGAGGTGAAGCTCGGCAACACCGCCCTCCAGCAGGTGCTGCGCCACCTGCTGCTCAGCAAGGAGCAGAAGGGCAAGGACCGCGGCTTCATCTCCTACGTCGACCTCGGCATCAACCAGCTCGGCGCGGTCTACGAGGGGCTGATGTCCTACACCGGCTTCTTCGCCGAGACCGACCTCTACGAGGTGGCGAAGAACGGCAACGCCGAGAAGGGCTCCTGGGTAGTGCCGGTCGTGCGCGCCCAGGACATCGCCGAGACCGACTTCGTCACGACCACCGACCCGATCACCGGCGAGACCACGCCGGTGAAGCACGACCGCGGCACCTTCGTCTTCCGGCTGTCCGGCCGGGAGCGCCAGCAGTCCGCGTCGTACTATTCCCCCGAGGTCATCACCCGGTTCGTCGTCTCCCAGGCGCTGGAGGAGTTGCTCGACCAGGACGGGCAGCGGACGCCGGCCCGCGACATCCTCGACCTGACGGTGTGCGAGCCGGCCCTCGGCTCCGGTGCCTTCGCCGTCGAGGCGGTCCGCCAGCTCGCCGAGCAGTACCTCACCCGCCGGCAGGAGGAGCTGGGCGAGCGGATCGACCCCGACCAGTACCCGCAGGAACTGCAGAAGGTCAAGGCCTCGATCGCCCTGCACCAGATCTACGGAGTGGACCTCAATGCCCAGGCCGTCGAGTTCGCCGAGATCACACTGTGGCTCGACTCCATGTCGAAGGACCTGCAGGCGCCGTGGTTCGGCCTGCACCTGCGCCGCGGCAACTCCTTGATCGGCGCCCGGCACGCGCTCTACAGGCGCGACCAGGTCACCTCTCGGGCCTGGCTGACCACCCCGCCCACCGACGCGCCCCTCACCGGCCTGGCGGACAAGCTGGCCGACGAGGGCCACGACATCGATCCGGCCGGGCGGATCCACCACTTCCTGCTGCCCGCCGATGGTTGGGGGTCCACCGCCGAGGCGAAGGAGGCCAAGCAACTCGTCCCCGCACGAGCCAAGGCGATCACGGCATGGCGCCGGTCGATGACCCGCAAACCGACCACCCGCCAGGTGACCGCGTTGGCCGAGCTAGCCCGTCAGGTGGAGGCGGTGTGGCTGCTCGCCTACCGACGGCTCGTCGTCGCCGAGCGGGAGTCGCGCCGCAGCATCGCGCTGTGGGGGCTGGACGAGAAGCAGCCCGGCACGACCGTCACCCGAGAGCAGATCGAGGCATCGCTTTCTGACCCGAACGGCGCCTACCAGCGGCTGCGGCGGGTGATGGACGCCTGGTGCGCGCTGTGGTTCTGGCCGCTGCACGACGCCGAGGTGTGGAGCGGGGGCCCCGACGGCGCGGACACGGCACGGATCAGCCCGCCCGATCTGGACGAGTGGATCGCCACGCTGCGCGAGATCCTCGGTGACGACCGGGCGGCGCGCCGCAAGGCGGCGTTCGGTGCAGCCACCCTCGCCCCGGCCGACGCGTGGCAGGCACTGGCCGATCAGGAGGACCTGGAGATCAAGGGTGCCGGCGCCCGCCCGATCGCCGCGGTGCTCGCCGACCACCCCTGGCTCGGGGTATGTGAGCGGGTCGCCGCCGAGCAGAGTTTCTTCCACTGGCAGCTCGACTTCGCCCCCGTCTTCGGCCGCGGCGGCTTCGACTTGCAGGTCGGCAACCCGCCGTGGGTACGGCCCCGCACCGACGTCGACGCGCTGCTCGCCGAGGGCGATCCGTGGTGGCAGCTCGCGCTCAAGCCGAGCGAAACTGAACGGCGGGACCGCCGGGAGCAGACATTGGCGCTGGCTGGTGTGCGCGATCTGGTCGTCGATGCGACCAGTGCGGTCGTGGCCACCGCCGAGTACATCGGCGCAACGGCCAACTATCCCTTCCTCGCCGGTCTACAGCCGGACCTCTACCGCTGCTTCATGGAGCAGACTTGGACACACGGTTCATGGAGCGGGATCGCGGCCCTCGTCCATCCGGAGTCACACTTCACCGACGAGAAGGCTGGCGCCCTGCGCCGGGAGACCTACCCGCGATTACGAAAGCACTGGCAGTTCATCAACGAATTCAGCCTTTACGAACTCCAGCACCAGAAGATCTACGGAGTCAACGTTTACGGGACACCGCGGCCAGTCCGGTTCCTTCAGGCCACCTCGGTCTACCACCCCGACACCGTCGAACGGTCCCTGCGGCACGACGGTTCGGGAGAGGAGCCGGGCTTCAAGGACCCAACAACCGGCACCTGGGACCTGCGCCCGCACCGTTCGCGGATCATCGAGGTCACCGAGGACGTGCTGGGTGTGTGGCACGCGATCCTCGAAGAAGGCAGCACCCCTGTGGCTGAGACCCGAATGGTCTACACCGTCAACACGGCGGCCGCCGACGTGCTCCGGCAGCTGTCCCATCAGCCGCGGATCGGGTCCTTGGACCTTCAGTTCTCCCGCGGTTGGGACGAGAGCATCGACCGCAAGAAGGGCTACTTCGTGTCCCGGTGGGGACGACCGAAATCCTGGGACGACGTCATCCTGCAGGGCCCCCACCTGTACGTGGCCACGCCGTTCTACAAGTCGCCGAACGCGACGATGAAGCACCAACAGGACTGGTCCGCGACCGACTTCGAGACCCTGCCCCCCGACGCGATCCCCGTCACCTCGTACAAGCCCGCCGGCGACCCCGCCCGCTACGCCACGGACTACACCCATTGGGACGGGCAGTCCGCGCGGGACTTCTACCGAATTGCATGGCGGTGCATGGCCGCCAACACCGGGGAACGAACGTTCATTCCGTCGCTGATTCCACAGGGCGCCTCGCATGTTGACGGGCTCTTCTCCTGCGGGTGGCCTCAGGGCACGAACCGCGAGCTGCTCCTCATGGGTGCGCAGATGATCTCCCTGATTACCGACTTCTCTGTGCGGGCTGCACCGAAGTCCACCATCCGTGCCAACACCGCGAACCGCTTGGCGGTCGTACTCCAACATCCCTCTGCGCCCCACCTCCTGCTTCGTGCCCTCCGTCTCATCTGCGTGACAGAGGCGTACGCGGACCTGTGGGAAGACGTCTACGAGCGCAGCTTCGCGGACGATAAGTGGATCGTCGGTCCGAACCGACCCGACCGACCCGCCGTGGGGGCGGTCGAACCGCGCTGGACCGCTGACACGCCACTGCGTCGGGCCGAAGACCGGCGAGACGCCCTCGTGGAGCTCGACGCGCTGGTGGCGCTGATACTCGGAGTCACCGCGGACCAGCTGTGCACGATCTACCGCACCCAGTTCGCCGTGCTCTACGGCTATGACCACAACACCTACCTCTATGACACGAACGGCCGGCTCGTGCCCAACTCGGTGCTCACCGTCTGGCGAAACAAGGGCGACCGGATCACCGCCGAGGAGCGCACCGCCACCAATCAGGCCGGGAACACGTACACGTACGAGCTGCCATTCCGGGTGCGGGACCGGGAGGCCGACATGCGGCAGGCGTACGCCGAGTTCGAGCGCCGACTGGCGGAGTGCTCATGAGTGAGCTGCTGCCCACCCTCCAGGCCCGCGACATCCAGCGCGGCCTGCGGGACTACCTCACCACCACATTCGCCCTCGCCGACGCCGATGCTCGGCGTGCCCTCGACGACTTCCTCAGCGACGAGCACGACGGCATCTTCAAGGGCCCGTACGTGCGGATGCGGCTCCCCTACCGGTCGGCGCCCAAGTACGCGGCACCGTCGCTGGAGTGGCAGCCGCCCTACCCGCCGTACGCCCATCAGGCGACGGCCTGGTCGCGGCTGACCACCCTCGACCTCGGGCCGGACAAGCCTCGACCGCTGCCGACCTTGGTCACCACCGGCACCGGTTCGGGCAAGACCGAGGCGTTCCTCTATCCGATCCTCGACCACGTGCTGCGGGCTCATGACAGGGGCATCACCGGCGCCAAGGCGCTGATCCTCTACCCGATGAATGCGCTGGCCAACGACCAGGCGCTCCGCCTCGCCAAGCTGATCGCCGACCCGTCCAACGGACTGACCGGCGTCACCGCCGCCCTCTACACCGGCGAGGAAGGCCCGCAGCGGACCAAGGTCAGCGACAAGGGGCTGATCACCGACCACGGCATTATCCAGGACACCGCGCCGGACATCCTGCTGACCAACTACAAGATGCTCGACCAGCTCCTGTTGCGCGAGAAGGACCAGGACATCTGGCGGCAGAGCGCCGAGAGCCTGACCTACCTGGTGCTCGACGAGTTCCACACGTACGACGGCGCCCAGGGCACCGACGTCGCGATGCTGCTGCGCCGCCTCGGCCTGACGGTCAAGAGCCACTGGGCGCCCGGCAGCCACACGCCTGAGGACCTCGCCCGGCCGCTGGGCCGGATGACCCCGGTCGCGACCTCCGCCACCCTCGGTGACAAGGGTGACCCCGCGGAGATGGTCGGCTTCGCCAGCACCGTGTTCGGCGAGCCCTTCACCGCCGATGACGTGGTGACCGAGACCCGCTACTCCCTCGACGAGTGGTGCGCCGGGGCCAAGGCTTGTGTCGCGGACCTTGGCCTCTCCCCCGCACCGGTGCAGCTCAGCCTGCTGCGGACGATCAACGACTCCGTCGCCGACCTCGGCGAGGCCCCCGAGCCGCACGACCTCGCGGTCACGGTGCTCAACGGCCTCTACCGCCCCGACGACCCCACCGTGGAGACCCCGCTGCCGCCGCTCAGCGCCATCGAGGACCTCGAAGCCCTGGCCAAGGCCCATCCGCTGGTCCGCTCCCTCATCGACCACAGCGACGACGCGATCAGCCTGGAGACCCTCGCCGCCGAGCTGTTGCCGTTGGCCGGCGTCGGACGGGACGGGATCGCAGCGGCAACCGAGTTCCTCACCGACCTGATCGGGGCGCTCAGCCACCTGCGCGCCGAGCTGGGCCGCGGGTTCGTCACCGTGGAGACCCACCTGTGGGTGCGCGAACTCACCCGGATCGACCGGGTCGCCGAGACCAATCCCGGCTACCGATGGGCCGACGACGGTGTGGTCACCGGTGGTGCCGGCGGCCTCGCCGGAGACCCGGGCGCCGTCTCGTTCCCCGCCGTCTACTGCCGCCACTGCGGCCGGTCCGGCTGGGGGATCGGTCTCGGGCCCACGGGCACCACACTCACCCATGACGACAAGCGGATCCGCGCCGACCATGCCGTCGGCAGCGGCCGCTTCCGGGCCCTGATCACGGCCACCCCAGCCGAGGCGGACCAGCTGGCCGCCGATCCTGCCGACAACAGCGAGTTCGGCTGGTTCCACGTTCGCGGCCGCGAGCTGACCCGGACCGCGCCTGATGAGAGCGGCGAAGGGTCTCAGGACGGCGACGACCTTCCGGTCCTCACCCACTGGGGAGAGCACGCCGACGACCTGTCCCGCAAGGACACCTGCCCCGCCTGCCTCAAGGACGACGGCATCCGCTTCCTCGGCTCGGCCATCGCCACCCAGCTCTCGGTGACGCTGTCGGGTCTGTTCGGCACCGACAACCTCGACCCCAACGAGAAGAAGGCGCTGGTCTTCACCGACAGCGTCCAGGACGCCGCGCACCGGGCCGGATTCATCGAGTCGCGCTCCCACACCCTGACGCTGCGCGCCGCGCTGCGCGCCGGCATCGGGGTCGAGCCGGTCAACCTCGACACCGTCGTCTCCGCCGTCCTCGCCGAGGCCGGCAAGGACTCCTTCCGCCGCTATCGCCTGCTGCCGCCCGATGTGGTCAACCGACCCGACTTCTCCCCTTTCTGGGACACCGATGCCGCCGGGCCGGCGAAGGCGAGCGCGTCGCGGCGCGTACGGCGCCGGTTACTCTTCGACACCGCGCTGGAATTCGGCCTGCAGTCCCGGCTCGGCCGCACCCTCGAGCTCACCGGATCGGTGGCTGCCGAGGTCGACGCCGGTCTGCCCGCCGCCCTGGCGAACATCGCCCGGCAGGTGATCAAGCAGGCCGACAACGAGCCGGGCCTGTTCACCCCGTTCGACCAGCGCCCCGATGCGGTGCTGGTCCGGTGGGTCCGCGGAGTCCTGGAGCACATGCGCACCCAGGGGTCGATCGCCCACGAGTGGTTCAAGCCCTACATCGAGAACGACGGCAACCGCTGGAAGATCTGGGGTGGCCGCCCGCGCGGCCAGGGCATGCCCGCCTTCCCCAAGGGCCGATCCGCCCCTGCCTTCCCGCGCGTCGGCGGCGCCCAGCTCAAGGGCGACCAGCTGCTCGACCCCGTCACGCCCACGCAGAGCTGGTACTCCCGCTGGGCCCAGAAGTCCCTCGGCGTCACCCCGCAGCTGGGCGCCCGGCTCAGCAAGGCTCTGCTCGGCCGGCTCGCCGACGCCGGCGTCCTCACCGCCACCACCACGAAGTCCTCCGCGACGGTCTACGCCATCCCCGCCGACCGGGTGCTGGTGCACAGGCTCGACCTGGCTGACCTCAGTGACGAGAAGCACCGGCTGCGCTGCACGGTCTGCCACACCGAGCACCCCGGCACCGCCCAGACCGTCGACCAGCTTGACGGCGCGCCTTGTCTGCAGGTGCGCTGCCCCGGCAGCCTGGTCCGCGCCCACACCGACGACAACTACTACCGCCACCTCTATGACTCCTCCGACATGCGTCGCGTCGTCGCCCGCGAGCACACCAGCCTGGTCGAGGACGCGGACCGCCTGGCCCTGGAGGATGCCTTCCGCAGCGGCGGTTCCGACCCGAGCGCGCCCAACGTCCTCGTCGCCACGCCCACCCTGGAGATGGGCATCGACATCGGCGACCTGTCCGCGGTGTTCCTGGCGTCGTTGCCGCGTACGGTCGCCTCGTACGTCCAGCGGGTCGGGCGGGCCGGACGCCTCACCGGCAACGCGCTCGACATGGCCTTCGTCACCGGCCGCGGCGAGCACCTGCCGCGCCTGGGCGACCCGCTGTCGATGATCAACGGCGCGGTCCGTCCCCCGGCGACGTACCTGAGCGCCGAGGAGATCCTGCAGCGCCAGTACATCGCGCACATCTTCGACGAGTTCGCCCGGGACTCCGGACGACCACAGCCGAAGCATGCCGGGGACTTCATGGGGTCGACCGACCCCGACACGGTCCTGGGTGAGGTGATCGCGTACGCCGAGGAGAACGCCGGGCAGCTGCTGGATCGCTTCCTCGGGGCGTTCGCCGGCCTGGCACTGGCGGCGACCGAGCACCTGCGTGCCTGGGCGACGCCCGGCGAGACCCCGCGCAGCAGCGGTCTGGCCGCGCTGGTCATCGGGGCGTCGGGGCGCTGGGCCCGTACGATCGACGAACTGCGCCAGCGCAAGCTCGCGATCCAGAAGGAGATCCCCGACCTGCGCCAGCGGGCTGACGTCCCTGCCGCCAGCGCCGACGACAAGCGCGATCTGCGGATCGCGGAGGCCACGCTGAAGATGACCAACGGTCAGCTCGGCGAGCTGACCCGGGACCACTGGATCGGGACGCTCGAGGAGTACGGCATCCTGCCGAACTACACGCTCATCGACGACGGCGTGCACCTCGACGTCTCCGTCTCCTGGCTCGATCCGGACAGCCAGACGTACGAGAGCGACTCCTTCGGGATCGAGCGGACCGGCAACGCGGGGGCACTGCGGGAGTTCGCCCCGGGCGCGACCTTCTACGTGCACGGCCTGGAAGTCGCCATCGACGCCGTCGATCTGGGGCCGAACGCCTCCGCCATCCGCACCCTGGCGGTGTGCAGCGAGTGCGGCTACGTCGAGGACATGGCGCTCACCGGCCACCAGCAGGACCCCCAGGCATGCGCCCGGTGTGGCAGTACCTCGACCCGCGACACCGGCAACCACCTGCCCGTCGTCGAACTCACCCGGGTCACCGCGGCCGTCCGGCGCGACGAGGCACTGATCTCCGATCGGTCGGACGAGCGGCGCCAGATGTGGTTCAGCATCGTCCCCGCGGTCGATGTCGATCCGGCCGAGGTCGCCGAGCAGTGGTACGTCAAGGGCTACGACTTCGGGGTGAAATACCTGCGGCGGATGACGCTGCGCTGGCTGAACCTCGGGGAACAGTCGGCGTTCGGGCAGAAGCGGCGGATCGCCGGCACCGACATGGTCGCTCCGCTGTTCCGGGTCTGCACCGGGTGCGGGTGCCGCGACCAGGCCGCCAAGAGCAACAGCCGCAGTGAGCACCGGCCATGGTGCCCCTACCGCAGCAGCAGCGACGAGCACGTCGAGGAGATCGCACTGTCGCGGACCCTGCACACACAAGGTGCGGTGATCCCCCTGCCGGTCTCGGTGACGACAGGCGATCCCTTCGCGATCCCGAGCCTGTCGGCAGCGCTGAAGCTCGGGCTGCGGGAGCAGTTCGGCGGGGCGCCCGACCACATCGGCGTCGCCGAGGTGCCCGATCCGCTCGGCCCCTCCGACGGGACCCGCGACGCGCTGCTGCTGTACGACACGGTGCCCGGCGGGACGGGCTACCTGGCCGAGTTGACGGATCCGGCGCGTGTGCACGACCTGATCTACCGGGCCTGGCGCAAGGTCGCCGAGTGCCCGTGCCGTGACGAGGAGCGGCTGGCCTGCCACCGCTGTCTGCTCCCGCTGGCCTCGGGGCGCGAGATCGACCGGGTGTCGCGGCAGGCCGCCGAACGCCACCTGCGGGCGATCCTCACCGCCGGGCGGTTGGACGAGCCGTCCGCTGAGGACCGCTGGGACGTGACCGTCGAGCGGCCGACGGTGGACCGGTCCCTCTCCCCGCTCGAACTGCGCTTCGCCGAGCTCTACCACAACCTGCTGGAGGACCTCAACGGCACGGTCCAGCTGGTGCCCGGGACCTGGGGCAACACGATCCGGGCGAACGTCGGCCCGCGTCGCTGGACGTTGGAGCCGCAGGTCAACGTGCTGGGCTCCAAGCCGGACTTCGTGCTGCGCTCCGACGACACCAGCGTGCCGCCGGTAGCGATCTTCACCGACGGGCTGGCCTTCCACGCCAGCGTCGACATCAACCGGCTCGCCGACGACGCCGGCAAGCGGTCCGCGCTCGGGGAGGCCGGCTATCTGGTGCTCAGCGTGACGGCCGCCGATGTGTCGGCGGAGGAAGAACGGCGAGAACAGGGCCGGGAGACCGTGACGCCTCCGTCGTGGTTCAACGAGCAGCTGGCCGGGGCCATCTCCAATGAAGGAGGCTTCCAGACCGGTGACTTCGCGATGGTCACCGGAGGCCCCTTCGACTTCCTGCGGCGCTGGATCCGGGCACCGTACCCGGATGCTCAACGGAAGATGGCCGACCATCTGCCGATGATGCTCGCCTTGTCGGGCGCAGCCACCCAAGGGCAGGTCCCCGCCGACCAGGACCCGGTGGAGCAGGCCCGCCGCATCGTGCAGGGCGGCTCCCCCGGTCTGGGAGTCGGCGAGACGGTCCCGGCGTGGTGGTGGCACGCCGGCCCCCTCGTGGTGCTGTCCCGCGTCATCGGGGACGCGATGGTCGAGGTCGTGTCGATGGTCGACGACCGGCCGGCGGCTGTCGGGTCGGCTGGATTCCCTGACGCCTGGCGCGACTGGCTGACCCTCGCCAATGGCCTGCAAGGCCGGGGGTGGCCGACCACGATCACCACGCTGGAACGGGCCAGGTCGTCGGCCCACCACGCTGGCGCACCGAGCGCGCCACGGCCGACGATCCGTGTCGAGGTCTTCACCTCGGACTGGCAGACAGTCCTCGACGATGCTCTGGACGACGAGCGCTCGCTTGCCGCAGAACTGGCCCACGCCGGAGTGCGCGCTCCCGATGCGACCGGGGATGAGGTCGGCGACACCGGCATCCCCGCGATGTTCGTCTGGCAGGCCGAGCACGTGGCCGTGCTGAGCGATCTCGTCGCGGAGGACGTCGAGGATCTGCGTACGCAGGGCTGGACAGTGGTCGGCCCCGAAGCGGCCGGGATCACCGCGGCGCTCGGCGGGAGCGCCGCCTGCTGTACGAACAACGAGGGAGAGGAGACCCACTGATGGCACGGTCGCAGCTCGTCCTGCCCCGGGACATGACCCGACTCGACCCCACCGTGCGGGCCAAGGCGGGGGCCTTCTACGAGAAGCTCCGCGACGACGACAGCGCGCCCGGCCTGCACATCGAGCCGATCACCAACTGCGTCGACCCCCGGGTGCGGACCGGGCGGGTGGATCTCCAGTACCGCGCTGTGCTGTTCCGCCTCGACGGTTCGCAGGGCCCGACGTACGTCGTGCACGGCGTCTGGAACCACGATGACGCCATCAAAGTCGCCCAACGGGCGAAGCTGACCATCAACCCGGTGAACGGCCTCACCGAGATCATCGAGGCCACCACGCCCGAGCCCGTACCGGCCGGGCCGTGGACTCCCGCGCCGCCGGTCACGCCCGCGCCGCCGGTGACGCCCGAGCCTTCGACGGCGGAGGCGACCGTGGAGACCGCCGCAGCCCCCGGACCTCGGCCTGCCGAGCCCGCCGCGCCGACGCCAGACGCCCCAGCTTCGGTACGACCGTCGGCGCCCTGGACGGTCGCTGCCGCTCGCGACGAGCTGGTGAAGGGCCTCGGACTCGATGAGGAGCTCGCTGCCCGGGTGCTGGCGTGCACCGACGAGGATCGGATCCTCGCCCTGGCCGAGCAGTTCGTGGACTGGCGCGGAACCGCCCTGTTGGAACTGGCGGCGGGCGCGACAGTGGCTGAGGTCAAGGATCGCCTCGACATCTCCGAGACGGTCGCCCCGCAGGCCGGCGATCACAGCGACCAGGCCATCCTGGACAGCCTGCACCAACCGGCCTCGCAGTCCTCGTTCACCTTCATCGAGAACAACGAGGAACTGCGCCGGATCATCGAGGAGGGCGACTTCGGCGCCTGGCGCGTCTGGCTGCACCCCGAACAGCGCAAGTACGTCACCCGGAACTACCAGGGCCCCTTCCGGCTGTCCGGCGGCGCCGGCACGGGCAAGACCGTGGTCCTGCTGCACCGGGCGCGTCGTCTGGCCAAGGAGAACCCGCAGGCCCGCATCGTCCTCACCACCTACACCACCAACCTCGCGGACGCACTGGCACGTGACCTCGCCCGACTCGACCCCGACCTGCCGCTGGCGTCCTCGCTCGGCGAGCCCGGCATCTTCGTGCGTGGCATCGATGCCTTGGCGTACGCCGTGGTCAAGACCGCCGGAGCCGACATCACCGCGGCGGTCGCCGAGGTCCTCGGCACGCCGAGTGCCCACGTGCTGCAGCGCACGTCCGCAGACGCGTGGAAGATGGCAGCCGCCGGCGCGGGGGCGGATCTGCCGTCGGCGCTGCGAACGCCTCACTTCCTCCAGGCCGAGTACGAGGCGGTCGTGCTGCCCGGGTCGCTGACCACCGAGGCCGACTATCTCCGGGTCCGGCGCCCGGGCCGAGGCGTTCGGCTGAGCCGCAAGGACCGCGCCGCGGTGTGGCGGGCCATCGAGACCTACCGCGCCAGCGCCCGGGTGGAAGGCTCGCTCGACTTCGCCGAGACCGCGACCGTGGCCGCAGCCCATCTCGACGGGCTGGGCGCCGAACGGCTCGGTCGTCCGGCGGATCACGTGCTGGTGGACGAGGGCCAGGACCTCACCCCCGCGCACTGGCAGCTGCTGCGGGCGCTGGCCGTTGAGGGACCGAACGACCTGTTCATCGCCGAGGACTCCCACCAGCGGATCTATGGCCACAAGCTAGTGCTGAGCCAGTACGGCATCCGGATCGTCGGTCGCTCGCAACGCTTGACGCTCAACTACCGTACGACCGCCGAGAACCTGCGCTTCGCCCTCGGGGTCCTCGACGGCGGGGCGTACGCCGACCTGGAGGACCAGCCCGAGGACACCGCTGGCTACCACTCCTCGCGTCGGGGACCGGTGCCGAGGATCGTGGCGTGCAAGAACCTGCCGGACGAGCTCGATCGGGCCGCCGAACTGATCCGTGCCTGGACCGACGATGCTGCGAGGGCCGGGCGAGGTGCTGAGACAATCGCGATCCTGGTCCGGGACCGGTATCAGCGCGACCGGGTGGTCAGCGGACTCGGCGAGCGTGGCATCGACATACGGCCGGTTGACCGCGAGGCAGTGAAGCCCGGCCCGCCGGTGGCGATGACGATGCACCGGGCGAAGGGCACCGAGTTCTCGAAAGTCCTGCTGTTCGGGATGAGCGAGAGTTCGATCCCGAAGATTCTGCGCGGAGCGGACTACTCCGAGTATGAGAAGCAGGACGCACTGTTGCGGGAACGATCGCTGCTGTACGTCGCGGCGTCGCGAGCTCGCGATGAACTAGTGGCGACATGGAGCGGGGATGTGAGCACGTTTCTACCAGCATGAATAACAGAAGTGTTTTAGAACGCCAAATATCCACACCCAAGCCACCAAACGATTGACGCGACAGGAATTAGAACCTCCAGCATCGAGACGACGGAAAGACAGAACAGAAACATACCACATGAACCACCGCCGGAAATTGGAAGCAACAGAAGCCCCTTGGCCGCCAAGAAGCACGGAGTAAAAAGATCACCCATGGATCTCGTCAGCATGCGCATCCGCCTGTTCCGAACAATCGGCCACACCGATATAGAATTGCCTTTGGACCGCTACCTGACAATCGTGGGCCCAAACAACAGCGGCAAAACGAACCTCCTGCGCGCGATTCAAATGTTCTTCACAGGACACGAAAATGAGCTACACTACTCCCGCCCACGCGACTTCACCTTCTCAGGCGGCACAGGAAAGACGAGCCTTCTAGCCACCTTCCGAGTCGCAGACGATTCTGTCGAAGACGCACACATAATCGCACAGCTCAATCGACTCTACGATCTATACGGCCTCTCACACCCCCAGGAAACCTTCTCCCTCAGCCTCGTCTTTTCCCCCTCCGACGTACCCACATATCAGTTCCTACCCAACACTAAGAAACCCGAGGAGAATTCAGTACAAACACAGATTTCTCGAACACAAAAACAGTTGGTGACCGACTTGCTCAGTCGCTTTTCATGCCACTACGTTCCATCCGAGAAGTCGGTTCGACAGCTCTACGACGAGGTTCTCAACCCATTCCTAAAAAAGGCCGCCGCAGAAGCACTGAGACCCCAGATGGGGCATCTTGTCGCCGCCCTTGAAAGCGTCTCTGAACGCATCAATAATGAGCTCGCTCACGCAGGGCTGCGGGGCCTTCATGCGGCATTCTCGGTACCTGACGGAAGCCTCGAGGCCCTTCTTGACCGCTTCGACTTCCGCATGAGCGACCCTGTGGACACCGCCCTAACATTCAAAGGGCAAGGAATTCAGAGCACAGCCTTTTTCGCTGCGCTTCGCTGGGTAAGCGAAGAGGAACAAGCGAAAGGACTTAAGAGCATCTGGCTACTCGAGGAGCCAGAAGCCTACCTACACCCAGAACTAATGCCCACGGTTCACGGTCTCCTTGAACGGGTCGCCGAGATCTCAACCGTTGCCGTGTCTACACACTCGCTTTCCTTCGTTCCAGCCGACCCGAAAACCGTCCTCGGAACACGCCTGAAGGATGGCTTCACGGAAGCGGTTCGATACCCTACTTACGCCGAGGCGACCCAAGCAATCAGAAGCTCCTTGGGGGTACGGTTTTCCGATTTTTACAACTTGGGCCGCTTCAACTTAGCGCTTGAAGGGAAATCGGATCGCGAAATGATTTCCTGGTACCTCACATCAGTCGACAAAGACGTCCTACCGCTCTCGAGACTACGCGAAGCCCATCTCTTGGACTTCGGAGGCGTAAAGCAGCTTTCTGGATGGCTTCGCGCCACCTATCAATATGTAAGAATGGAGCGCGCACTGGTTTCAGTTTTCGATGGCGATTTGGCGGGCGAGAAAGAGCGTAAGGACCTTAACCAGTACTTCGGAAATCAGAAGATTCCATTCCAGGCCAACCGCCACTACTTAGTTGTTCGCGCAGGATTCTCAATCGAATCACTATTCCCGGATGCATGGATCAGTCAAATCAATGAAGATCATCCAAATTGGTTTGAAGATCACTCGGTTGACGTCAGCGGGGCACTGGTGGCCTTCAAGGTGAATGATTCAGAAAAATCAAGGCTGCAGAAAGCACTCATGCGCAAGGCAGATCAAGAGCCCGACACCGACTGGCGGGAACGGTGGGATAACTTTGCACTGGCTGCGGAAGAGGCACTGCGCCTTGAAGATGAGAGATTCAGCAGCTAGCACTCAGCGAGCCAGCCTCCATCTTCATTCATTGCATAGATCGTCGAACACCCCAGCAGACAACATCGCCCTCACTGCAGACTCTTCTCTGCTGGAGTGAACCAAGTATTGTGCGAAGTGAGAGCTGACGGCCTGCCGTACGTGCCGGCGAACTTCAGTTACGACCCTCGTTCGACCGCCGAGTTCGGCGGCACCTACAACCAGGCCGGCGACATCTCCCGCTGACCCTCCAACCTCGGCCTGGCCGCCACGTTCAACCCCGACACGATGTTGCAGTTCGCCTCGATGTCCTCGGCCGAGTACCGCGCGATGGGGATCGCCACAGCACTCGGCCCGCAGATCGACCTCGCCACCGAGCCGCGCTGGCTGCGCGTCGACGGCACGTTCGGTGAGAACGACGAGCTGGCCTCGGCGTACGTCGACGGCTCGCAGAACACCTACGGCGCCGACGGATCCTCGATCGGCTGGGGTGCGGACTCGATCTCCACGATGATCAAGCACTTCCCCTGCGACGGCGGCCGCGAGGCGCACATGAACTCCGGCAAGTACGCCGTCTACCCGGGCAACAACTTCGCCGAGCACCTCAAACCGTTCACCGCCGCGCTCGACTCCATGGCCGTGATGAGCTCCTACTCGATCGCGATCGACGCGAACAGTGACGCGCTGACCGGCAACCGGGTCGGATCGGCGTGCGACAAGGCCAAGCTCTACCTGCTGCGCCTGGACAACGGCTACGAGGGCGTGATCTGCACCGACTGGGTCATCACCATGGGCTACCAGGACCCGGGCGTGCCGTTCGGCATGGCCTGGGGCATGGAGGACCTGACGGTCGCCGAGCGCCACTACGCGATCCTCGAGGCCGGCGTCGACATGTTCGGCGGCAACAGCAAGGTGCCGATCCTCGAGGCGTACGACATGTGGGCGGCCGAGCACGGCACCGCCAGCGCGGACGCGCGCTTCCGGACCTCGGCCGAGCGGATCCTGAAGATGTTCCTGGCCCCGGGCCTGTACGAGAACCCGTACCTGGACTTGGGCACCTCGCAGGGCATCGTCGCCTCGCGCCCGCGGGATCGCCTTCACGGGTGACGCCGACGCCCCGGTCGACCCCATCCTTGGCTCAGGCCCAACGGAGGGCCGCGAAGGCGTCGAGCAGGTCACGTGCAGTGCCGTCGACATCGGTGAGCTTCGACAACCCGAACAGGCCGATCCGGACGGCCCGGTAGTCCGGCCGCTCGCCGAGCTGCAGGGGAACGCCGTTCGACACGCGGATGCCGGTGCCGCCGGTGTCGCCCGTGGCCAGGGCGTCGTCGGCGTACACCACCACGACGCTCGGGCTCTCGAAGCCTGGGGCGGCGACCGACGGGTAGCCGAGGTCAGCCAGGCCGGCGCGCACCCGGGTGCCGAGCTCCCACTGGCGCGCCCGGGCGGTATCGAAGCCGAGGTCGCGCACCGCCGCCAGCATGCGGGAGTTGACGATGATCGTGTCGGTCGGCAACGTCGCGTGGTAGTCGACCTTCATCGCGCGGCCGCTGTCGGCGATGCGGGTCCAGTGCGCGAGGTCGAGGGCGAACGAACTCGTCGGCACCAGGCCGGCCTTCACCGCGTCCGTCATCGTCACCATGGCCCCGCACGGGGTTCCGCTCCAGGTCTTCTGGGGGCGGAGATGACGACGTCGGCCCCGACCGTGGGCATGTCGACGAACAGCGGGCCGGCGGCGATGGCGTCCACCACCAGGAGGCCGCCGACCGCGTGGGTGGCCTCGGCGACGCGGGTGAGGTAGTCGTCGGGAAGCAGCATGCCTGCCGACGTCTCGACCTGGGGCACGAACACCACCTCGGAGCGCTGCTCGGTGATCGCGGCGACCACCTCGTCGACCGGCGGCGGAGCGAACGGGGCGGTGGGGGCGTCCTCGACCTGGCGGACCTTGAGGACGCGCACCTCGCTAGCGATCTGCGCCGCGTCGAGGATCGCCGACCACCGGAACGAGAACAGCCCGTTGCGTACGACCAGGCAGCGCTTGCCAGGGGCGAGTTGGCGCGCCACCGACTCCATCCCCCGGTGCCCGTGCCCGGCACGAACGTCGCTGAGCCGGCCCGGTACGCCTCCTGGGCGATCTCGAGCGTCAGCTTGAACGCCTCCATGAAGTCGGGCGCCGCGTGGTGCGTGGCGTGCGCGGTGTAGACGACGGAGAACTCGGTGTGCGGCATCGGTGCGTCCCTTCGGTGGCGTACCCCCGCATCTAGGCGGCGAGGCCCCGCCGGGCCAGCGGCGCGCGGCACAGACCCGGGCTTCGACGGCGAGAGACGGGGAGAGTGACACTTGTCACATCCTCACGTGCTCGCCACCCTAGAATGCCCGTGGGGGCTTCCTGCCCTGACCGCCTGCGATGCGGCGGCGCCGGCTTTTGGCGCGGTGTTATCGCTCGAGTCGGCACGCACTGACGATCCGCTGGTCGGCGTCACCGCTCTGGCCCCGTCGGCGATCCCCGCTCACCTGGCCGCCGGACGCTGAGCACTCCCCTGGCCACAGAGACCTTCACGGCGGGGTCGCCCTCCTGCCATCCCGTGAGCGCATCGAGCACGTGCATGGTGGAACGGGCAGCGGCGATCGCCGCTTAGCGCAGGTCCCCCTGATCGACACTCCAGCCAAGATGGTCCAGGAGAGCCGGGCACCGATCCCCCGATCGGTAATCGCCCCCCGGCGGCGATGATCAACAGCGCCAGGATGCCCGCGTCGCGCTCAGCCGGACGCCCCAGCGGGAGGCGGGAAGCGATGTGTCGCAAGAGCCCCCGCGGATCATCCACCAGTTGCTGCCCCACCTTTGTGACCAGCAGCGTTCCTCGACTCATGCGCAGGAGCCCGAGGGGCCTGGCCGACTCCCGCAGCGCGAGGACCGGGAAGGTGGTGTCCTCGCGATTACCCTTGCGCATCCAGAGCCCGTCGAGGCCGAGTTCCGTGACGAGCGCCGCCACGATCCTCGGCGGCAGGTAGCCCGCTTCAGCCCATCTCCCACTGTGCGGAGCAAATGGCGTACGGGTGGACGGCCGCAGTGAGGACGCCGAGCAGCCGCCCCAGCCGCCCGTTGCCGTCGTGGAACGGGTGCAGGGCCTCGAACATGTAGTGGCCCACGGCGCAGGTGACGACCGGGTCGATCGCGCCACCGTGATCCGGCGACATCTACCCCAGCAGATCCCGGACCCGCGCCTCGAGATCCGAGCCGGGTGGAGCGGGCACGAACTGCGGTCCTCCGCCCCCAACACCCGCGCCAGCGGTTCGTACGTCCCTTCAAGTGCCGCAGTCGACTGGGCCTCGACGTGGAGCGTCGTCTGCCGGAACAAGGTGGGATTCAGCAACGCACGAGCAGTGCTGTCCAGAGCCGCCAGAGCGGCTCTCGCGTTCGCGACCGCGCGGTAGGTGGTGCCCGCCAACTCGGGTGACTCAGCCGACAAGGGGTGCGGTATGAACGCGGCGTGCATCCACTCGCCGCGGAACATCCGCCACACGACCCCAGTGACAGGAGCGGGGCTGCCGACGATGCACCGCCGTGGCGAACGGAGTGGTGGTGCGGCACCCGGGTGGGCACCTGTGATGAAGGCGCATCCCGATGCTTCCATAGGGCAGAACTATCACCAAATTCTCGATCGCTCCCCCTGCCCGTCATCTATGGCGCCCCATACCCACCGCCGCCCGGCGTCTCGATCACCAGCGTGTCCCCCGGCTCCACCTCGACCGAGTCGCACCCGGCCAGCTCCACGACGCTTCCGTCGGCGCGCTCCACGTAGTTCCGCCCCAGCGCCCCCGGCGAGCCGCCCGCCATCCCGTACGGCGCCACCCGGCGGTGCCCCGACAAGGTACTCACCGTCATCGCCTCGGTGAACTGGATCCGACGGACGCCACCGTCACCGCCGTGCCAGCGTCCCGCGCCGCCACTCCCCCGCCGGATCGCGTACTCCCGCAGCAGCACGGGGAAGCGCCATTCGAGCACTTCGGGATCGGTGAGCCGTGAGTTCGTCATGTGCGTCTGCACCACCGACGCCCCGTTGAAGCCGTCACCGGCCCCCGACCCGGAGCCGAGGGTTTCGTAGTACTGGTGCCGATCGTTGCCGAAGGTGACGTTGTTCATCGTCCCGGCCCCTTCGGCCTGCACCCGCAGTGCGCCGAACAGCGCGCCGGTGATCGCCTGGGAGGTTTCGACGTTGCCGGCGACAACCGCGGCCGGGTAGGTCGGGGCGAGCATCGACCCGGCCGGGATGACGAGGTGCAGCGGGCGCAGGCAGCCGTCGTTGAGCGGGATCTCGTCGGCGACCAGGGTCCGGAAGACGTAGAGCACCGCGGCGGTCACCACCGACGACGGCGCGTTGAAGTTGGTGTCCAGCTGGGGCGAGGTGCCGGTGAAGTCGATGGTCGCACTGCGGGCCGTACGGTCGACGCTGACGCGTACGGCGATCGTCGCCCCGGAGTCCATCGTGTAGCGGTACTCCCCGTCGCCGAGCTCATCGACGACGCGGCGCACCGCCTCCTCGGCATTGTCCTGGACATGCCGCATGTACGCCTGGACGACGTCGAGGCCGAAGTGGTCGATCATCCTCCCCACCTCGTCGACCCCCTTCTGGTTGGCCGCGATCTGGGCGCGCAGATCCGCGAGGTTGGCCTCGGGATCGCGCGACGGGAACGGGGCCTCGACCAGCAGTCGCCGGGTCGCCGTCTCACGGAAGTGCCCACCCTGCCCGCCGTCCACCAGCAGCCAGTTGTCGAACAGTACGCCTTCCTCGTCGATGGTGTGGCTGCGCGCCGGCATGGACCCGGGGGTGACGCCGCCGATCTCGGCGTGGTGGCCGCGCGACGCGACGAAGAACAGGATCTGCTCGCCGGCCTCGTCGAACACCGGGGTCACCACCGTGACATCGGGCAGGTGGGTGCCGCCGTGATAGGGGTCGTTGACCGCGTACACGTCGCCGGGCCGCATCGCCGCGCCCCGGCGCCGGATGACTTCCTTGACGGTGCTGCCCATCGAGCCGAGGTGGACGGGGATGTGCGGGGCGTTCGCGACCAGGCCGCCGTACGGGTCGAACAGCGCGCAGGAGAAGTCCAGCCGCTCGCGGATGTTCACCGACTGTGCTGTCGACTCCAGCCGGAAGCCCATCTGCTCGGCGATCGACATGAAGAGGTTGTTGAAGATCTCCAGCAGCACCGGATCGGCCTCGGTGCCCGCGTCGGGCTGCGCGGGTGCCACCACCCGTTCGGCGAGCAGGTGTCCCGACGCGGTGAGTGTCGCCCGCCAGCCGTCGTCGACGGCGGTGGTCGCGTTCGCCTCGGCGATGATCGCCGGCCCCGTCACCGTCTCCCCGGGCCGCATTCGCTCGCGGTGCCGCAACGGGGCGTCGCGCCACTCTCCGCCGACGTGGACGCGGACAACAGCGGATGGGCCGGTGGTGGCCGGCGACTCGGTGTTGGCGGCGTGGGCGGTGGCGTCGGCCGTGGCGCGGAGACCAGGGCTGACGGCGGCCGGCGACTCGGCGGTGTCAGCCGTGGTAACGGGGCCAGGGCCGCTGGCGCCCGCGTCATCGGCGGACGCGCTGTCACTGGTGTCGGTCGCGTCGGTGCCATCACCCGGCTCGCCGACACGGGACAGATCGGGTTGCTCGGTCAGCCCGATGGCCTCCACCGCGACCGCCCCGGCGATCAGCGGGCGATCCATCAGGAAGGAGTACGTCGCCCGGTGCGCGGCCTCGAACGCCGCGGTCATCGCATCCAGCTCGGCGAGGTCGACCGGGATCGCGGTGTCGGTCCCGTCGTAGCGTACGTGGACCCGGCGGACGACCCGGATCCGCTCCGCCGGGACGCCCTCGGCCCGCAGTTCGGCGCGGGCAGCCTGCTCGAGGGTGTCCGCGACCGTGGCCAACTGCTCCAGCGCGGCCGGCTCAAGACGGACCTCCACCGACTGTTCTCGCATCGCGGTGGTGTCGGCCAGGCCGATGCCGAGCGCGGAGAGCACGCCGGCCATCGGCGGGACGAGCACCGTACGGATCCCCAGCGCGTCGGCGACCGCGCAGGCATGTTGCCCGCCGGCGCCGCCGAACGTGGTCAGCACGTAACGGGTGACGTCGTGGCCCTTCTGCACCGAGATCGTCTTGACCGCAGAGGCCATGTTCGCCACGGCGACCTGCAGGAATCCCTCGGCGACCTGTTCGGGCGTACGGTCATCGCCGGTCGCCGCCCGGATCTCGTCGGCGAGGTCGGTGAAGCGGCGCCGGACGACCTCGGCATCCAGCGGCTGATCGCCGCTGGGGCCGAACACCGCCGGAAAGTGCGCGGGCTGGATGCGGCCGAGCATCACATTCGCGTCGGTCACGGTGAGCGGCCCGCCGTTGCGGTAGCAGGCCGGACCGGGATCGGCGCCGGCCGAGTCCGGACCGACCCGGTAGCGGATGCCGTCGAAGTGCAGCACCGAGCCGCCGCCGGCGGCGATCGTGTGGATGTCCAGCATCGGGGCGCGCAGCCGCACCCCGGCCACCTGGGTGGTGAACACCCGGTCGTACGAGCCCGCCCCGTCTGTCGTGGCCCCGTGTGTAGCGGCGTAGTGGGACACATCGGTCGAGGTGCCGCCCATGTCGAAGCCGATGACGCGGTCGAAGCCGGCCAGGGCCGACATCCGCACCATGCCGACGATGCCACCGGCCGGACCCGACAGGATCGCGTCCTTGCCGCGGAAATGCCGCGCCTCGGCCAGCCCACCGTTGGACTGCATGAACATCAGCCGTACGCCGCGCAGTTGCTCGGCGACCCGGTCCACGTAGCGGCGCAGCACCGGCGACAGGTACGCGTCGACCACGGTGGTGTCGCCACGCGGGACCAGCTTCATCAGCGGGCTGACCTCCGACGACAGGGAGACCTGGTCGAAGCCGATCTCCTCGGCGACCCGGCCGATCTGGCGTTCGTGCGCCGGGTGGAGATAGCTGTGCAGGCACACCACGGCGACCGTACGGATCCCGTCGGCATAGGCCTGGCGCAGCTGTCCTTCGAGCGGGCCGAGATCGGGGGCGCGGAGCACGGTGCCCTGCGCGGTGACGCGTTCGTCGACCTCGATCACCCGCTCGTAGAGCTGCTCCGGCAGCACGATGTGCCGGTCGAAGATGCGGGGCCGGTTCTGGTAGCCGATCCGCAGCGCATCGCCGAATCCGCGGGTGATCACCAGGACGGTGCGCTCGCCCGTACGTTCCAGCAACGCGTTGGTCGCCACCGTGGTGCCCATCCGTACGGCCTCGATGGTTGCCGACGGCACCGGCTCGTCGTCGGCCAGCCCGAGCAGGGCGCGGATCCCGGCGACCGCGGCGTCCTGGTAGCGCGTCGGGTTCTCCGACAGCAGCTTGTGCGTCACCAGCCGCCCGTCGGGTCGGCGCGCCACGATGTCGGTGAACGTGCCGCCCCGGTCGATCCAGAACTGCCACCCGGTATCCATCATCAGAGGCCCTCCGTCCTCGCTGACTGCAGGCATACGCCCTGTTCGGCCGCCGACCACACGGCATACGCCCCCGTGCCCGACCGCTGCCCGACCGCTGCCCGCGGGAACGTTGGGGGTGTGTGATCGACTGAACTTCCATAGGCCTTCCCTATGGAACTGTTGCGGAACCGCACAGACCAGCGCACGTCCCAGAAGGCCCGTCAGCGGGCCAGCCCCAGGAACGTCATCACCGCGCGCTCGACATCGACCAGTAGATCGCTGGTCAGTCGTCCCACGCGGGTCTGCACGTTGCTGCGTCGTACGGTCGTGATCTTGTCGATCATGATGTCGCTGTCGTCCGCCAGCCCGGTGATGCCTCCGGCCATCACCCGGATACGTAGCAGCGGCGCGTCCATCAGCGCCGTTGTCAGCGGAACCACAGTCACCGAATCGGTGGCGTCGAACAGATCATCCTGAACGATGACCGCGGGCCTGGGCTTCGAGGCATACACCCCGCCCGCAACGGTCCACAGCTCGCCGCGCTTCACTCCTCATCCCAGTCCACAGAGATTGCCTCGATGAACTCCTGGTCGTCACCATGACGATCGGCTTCCGCGACTCGTGCCGCCTGGCGCCGAGCTTCGGCCGCAAACTCGGGCGTGCGGACATCAGGCACCCAGACCTGCACCGGGCGGTAGCCGCGGGCCCGCATCCGCTGGCGATACCCACTGACACGATCCTTGACCGACATACCGCAATGTTACATGTAACGCCCGCACAGGAATGAGGTTCAGCGGCGCATCAACCGGCCGAGCCGCCCGACGCCACCAAGCTTTGGCGGAGGGCCGGTAAGGCTCCCACCCAGGCGCCGGCGTCACGCCGCGATCAGATCGTCCGGACCGACGTACGTCACCCCCTCCACCGAGCATCCGGCCCGAGCCACCGCGATCAGCGGCGCATCCACCGGGGCGCCGGGCAGTTGCGTACGGTGAGCGTGCAGGGCTCCCAGGTCATGCCGGTCGAAGGGTGCGTTGTCCAGCCATTTGATCGACCCGAGCGCCAGGATCCGCTTGGCGACAGGGGCGCGGTCACCGACGACGAGGTCGATCTCCGGGGCGTTCGTCCGCGTCCAGTACCCGCGTACGACCCCGGGAACGTCGTCCTCGCCACGAATGACGGCCGGGGCCAGCCGCTCCAGCGCCTCCCGGATGACCGGTTCGACCGCACGCCCGCGCCAGGAGGTCCACGAGGCCCGAATGCGCGCCAGGACCCGGTCCCCGCGGCCTCGCTCGATCTCGTCCAGATGCGGGCCGAGAAAGGCGAGCCAGAAGCGCAGGTACGGATCGGCGACCCGATAGCGCTTGTCCCGCGCCCCCGACCTGGTCGACAACGGCTCGTCCACCGCGACCACCCGCTTCGCGGTCAGCGTCTCCAGGGCCCGACTCAGTGATCCCTGCGGAATCCCGCCCGCCGCCCGGCCGATAGTGGTGAAGGTCCGTTCCCCGCTGCCGATCGCCCCCAACACGACGCGTGCCTGCGCTTCGAACGGGAACTCCGCGGCCAACGACCGCTCCCCGGACACCAGCAGGGCCGAGGTCGGGTCGACCACCGCGGCGCCCAGGTAGTCCGACAGCGATGTGCCCGAAGGCCATTCGCCACAGATCAACGGGAGTCCACCGGTCACCAGGTACGCATCGAACGCCTCAGCCGCGGGCAGGTCGAGCAACTTCCCCACCTCCGCTGGACTCAATGGCGGAACGACCATCTCGGTCGCGCGCTGGTGGAAGGGGCGACCGTACTCGTTCAACGCCTCCATCATCCCGAGGTCCGAGCCGATGCCGATCAGCAGCACCCGCTTGCGGGCCAGTTCCCGGTCGAATGCCCGCTGCAGAGTCCCCTCGAACCCGGGATCCGCGGCGATCACGTACGGCAACTCATCGAACACCACGACGCAGCCGTCATCCGGCAGCGCCGCCCCGAGCAGCCGCAACGCCGCGTCCCAACTGGCCAACTCGACGCCCTCGAACAGGGCTGCCCCGGGCAGGTTCGAGGCCGCCATCTCTTGGGCAAACAACCGCAGTTCCTCGCGTACCGGGCGGCCCGAGGCTGCGAAGAACACCTGCGGTACGCCGGCGCGGTCGACAAATTCTTCGACCAGGCGAGACTTTCCGACCCGCCGGCGGCCACGAATCAGCAACGCTCGGCCGGGCTTGGCATCGGAGTCTGCCCGAACACCCTCCAAGAGTGCGGTGAGCTTGGTGAGCTGGAGCTGCCGACCGACAAACATAACTCTCCCTAAAGTTAGTCTCATTGATGAGAGTATCATCAATGAGACTTGTGGCGGCAGTGCTGTCACTCCCCCTCCGAGTCTCCGTCATCGACCGATACGCCGGCATCAATGCTTGGACCAGCGGCGCGGCCCATCGCAGAGTGGCGCACCCCGCAGGACTAGGCTCGCCCCATGTCCGGTCAGGATGCGTACGTCACTGCCCTTTCCGACGCCGGCGGGGTCGCCTCGGCCGGTGGCAAGGGAGCCAATCTCGGCGAACTGGTGCGGGGAGGCTTTCCCGTGCCGGACGGGTTCGTCGTGACCACAGGGGCGTACGACCGATTCGTCGCCGACAACGATCTCAGCGACCGCGCCGCAGCCCTGGCCGCCGAGGGCGACACCACCTCGGCCGCCGACGGCGGGACCACCGCGATCGGCGCCCTCTTCGAGGAGGCCACGTTCCCGCGGGAACTGGCGGCGGCGATCACCGAGGCGTACGCCGCGCTCGGCGAGGGACCGGTCGCCGTACGCTCCTCCGCCACCGCCGAGGACCTTCCCGGCGCGAGCTTCGCCGGCCAGCAGGACACCTACCTCAACATCGTCGGCGCCGACGATGTGCTCGATGCGGTCCGCCGCTGCTGGGCATCACTGTGGACGCCACGGGCGGTCGCCTATCGCGCCCACCGGGCTGACGCGATCGCGGGCACCAGCGCGGGCGGCCCCGGCACCACCGACGCAGCCGCTGACACGGCCAACGACAGACTGAGCATCGCCGTCGTCGTGCAGCGCCTCGTCCCGGCCGACGTGTCCGGCGTCCTGTTCACCGCGAACCCCGCCACCGGGCGTCGCGACGAGACCGTCATCACCGCCGCCTGGGGTCTCGGCGAGTCCGTCGTCGGCGGCCGCGTCGAACCCGACGAGTACGTCGTCCGGCCATCCGTCGACGGCCCGCAGGTCACCGTACGCGTCGGCGACAAGCAGGTGATGACCGTCCCCACCGAGGCCGGCGCCGACGAGATCGCCACCCCCGACGACCGCCGCCACGAGCGCACCCTCACCGACCCCCAGGCCCTCGACCTCGCCGCGCTCGGCGCGCGGGTCGCGGCGCACTTCGGCGTCCCCCAGGACATCGAATGGGTGCTGCACGACGGCGGGTTCCAGCTCGTCCAGGCCCGCCCGATCACCGCACTGCCCGAACCGACCGGCGAGGTCCCGACCAGTTGGCCGGTCCCCCGCCGCGGCAGCCTCTACTTCCGTGCCAGCATCGTCGAGCAACTGCCCGACCCGCTCAGCCCACTGTTCGCCGACCTCGCCCGGACGGCCGTCCCCCGCGGCCTCAACGGCCTGATGGGCGAGCTGTCCCCCAAGGCCACTGCGCTCGACGCCGACTTCCCGACCATCAACGGCTACGCCTTCTACGACTACAGCCGCACCGCGTTCCTCGGGATGCTGTCGCTCAGCCCAGGCCTGCTCAAGGTGATCGGCGAGAAGGGGTTCGTCCTGGACCGGTGGCGGGACCGCGAACTGCCGCGCTACCGCGCCACCGTCGCCCGCTGGGCCGACCGCGATCCTGCCGCGCTGACGGCCGCCGAACTGGTCCACGGCATCCAGGACCTGGTCGATGCCGGCTGCCTCTACTACACGACGGTGCAGACCATCATCCCCGTCGCGTCGATGGCCGAGCTCACCTGGACGACCCTCTACGACCGCGCGCTGCGCCGCCGCGGCGATGCGGCCGCCACCGACTACCTGCTCGGTTTCAACTCCACGCCGATCGCGGTGGAGAAGTCGCTGGCCCGGCTCGCTTCCTGGTGTCGTACGGCCGGGCTCACCGACGCGCTGCTGTCGCCGGACACCGACCCGCTCGCCGCCGAGCCGCCGGCCGGGGCGAACGCGGCAGCGTGGGCGGGCTGGCGCGAGCGGCTCGACGCACATCTGGCGGCGTACGGCCACACCACCTACAACCTCGACATCATCAACCCGGTGCCGGCCGAGGACCCGACCCCGGTGCTCCAGGCGCTGCGCTACCAGTTGGGCGGCACCGCACCCGACCCGGTCGTACGCCAGCAGCGGCTGGCCGAGCGGCGCGAACACCTGACGCGCGACCTGCTGGGGCGGCTGGATCCGGCGCGTCGGGCGCTCGCCCGCCACCGCCTGACGTCGGCCCAGCGGTGGGCGCCGATCCGCGAGGACGCGCTCGCCGCGATGGGACTCGCCTGGCCGACCATCCGCCGTCTCGCCCTCGAGGCGGGCCACCGACTGACCGACGCCGGTGCGCTGGCCGGGCCGGACGAGGTCTTCTGGCTGACGCTGGCCGAGCTGATCGATCTCGGAGCGCGGGCGGAGGCTGGGGAGACACTGCCGAGTCAGGCGGCGGTCATCGCCGAGCGGCGAGCCACCTGGCGGGGCCAGGCCCAGGCGACGCCGCCGCAGTATCTCCCGGAGAGCCGCGCGATGAAGGCCTGGGAGAGCTTCCTGCCCGCCAAGGAACAGGCATCCGGCCCGGTGCTCGCGGGGACGACGGGGTCCGGGGGCCGGGTGACCGGGCACGCCCGGGTGCTCCGAGGACCGGCCGACTTCGCGGCCTTCGTCCCCGGAGAGATCCTCGTCGCCTCGATCACCACCCCGGCGTACACGCCGCTCTTCGCCCAGGCCGCGGGCGTGGTGACCGACATCGGCGGCGTGCTGAGCCACGGCTCGATCGTCGCGCGGGAGTTCGGCATCCCGGCCGTCCTGGGCACCGGCGCGGCGACCAAACGGATCGCGACCGGCGACCTGATTACCGTGGACGGCGTCGCGGGCGAGGTGCGGCTCGAGGGCGCCCCGGAGGCGGCGGAGGAGAAGCGCTCCGGACGGCCCGTCCTCGTCGCGGGAGCGGTGGTGGCCGCGTCGATCGGCCTGGCGCTGGCTGTCCGCGCCCGGCGGCATCGTCGGAGGTGAGCCCGGCATGCGGCTACGTCGTCGGGGGGTGAGCCCGGCGCCCGGCACCACCGTCGGGGGTGAGCCCGCAGGCCGTGGCGCCCGGGCGACACCAGGCCCGCGCGTTGCCGGTGCCGCGCCGTGACGGCCGCCCTACACTTCCACCACAGTGACCTCTGGGGGTGCCGCACGACTCCCAGAGCCCCGACGACGCCGCGCGAAGGAGCGAACCGATGCCATCCAGAGACGGCTCCACCCCCATCGAAGCCGACCTGGTCGAGCACTTCGGCGAGGCCCGGATCCCGCCTGGGAATCGGCCGAGGCGCGAGAGCCGCTGGGACAAGACGCTCCAGGTGCGGCTGCCCGTCGAGGACTGGGAGGCGTTGGTGGCTGAGGCGGAGAAGCGCGGTCTTCCGGTCTCCACGATGGCCGGCGAGTTGCTGATCGCGCAACTGGCCTCCCTGGGCACCTCCACCCCTGGTCTGGTCGCCAGGATCCGGGCCGATCTCGACACGCTGGCATCCCGACTCGAAGCGGAGTGATCGAGGTCCGTACGCCTCCTGATGGCCGGACCCGAGGGATGTTGACCGCATCTTCACCGAACGTGCACAGGACGTAGAGGAACGGCCTGAAGGCTTTCCGGGACCACACGATCCTGGAGGCCGCCGTTGAACACCTGTCCGCGACCCAGAACCGCGCTCTACCTCGCCGCCGTCGCGCTCGCCGTACCTCTGACGCTTGCGTCCGGTCCCGCACCGGCCAGTGCCAGCCCGACGCAGGCACCGACCCCAGCGGTCTCCGCCGCTGAGACGACCGACATGTCGGGGCACGACATGTCCGGGCACGACATGTCCACGATGACCACGGAGGGCTCGTCGACGATGTCCCACGACCACTCCGCCGGCACCGGCACCGCGGAGAGTGTCGCGCCGGGGTCCTCGGACTCTCACACCGGTGGGCACAGTTCAGGTCATGACACCACGGGACACGACACGGGCGGCACGTCCGGGCATGGATCCGCGTCGGTCACCGTGGTCACTCCCGACGCAGCCGGCCGCTTGGCCGTGCTCGGCGGCTTCGGGGCGCTGAACCTCCTCGTCCTGGCCACGGCGGGCGTCCTCCGGCTGAAGGGTCGAGGAGCCCGCGCGGCCAGGCTGGCGCAGCGATCCGTACGTTCCGCACGGGTCGTCGCCGGCCCGGCCCGCACCGACGACCTCTCCGGGGGAAACGCATGACCAGACAGGAACTGACCACGACCCCGGAGCCCGAGCAGCAGCCCGACGAGCGCCGGCGGCTGCCCCTCATCCCCGTGCTTCCGCCGGACACGACGCCCGAGCCGCGCGGCAGGAACCTGCTGGACGTTCCGCTGGTCCGCCGCGTGATGACGAGCCCGCTCTATCCTCGGGTGTTCCAGTGGGCGGTGCTGGCGGGCTTCGTCTTCGTCGGCTACCAGCTGCTCGCCGGGCCGGAGTCGGCCCACGAGAACATCGGCACCGTCCTGATGTGGGTGATCTGGTGGCCGTTGATCCCCATCGTGTTCTTCCTGATGGGTCGCTTCTGGTGCGCGATCTGCCCCTTCGCCACCCTGAACGACTGGGTCCAGAAGGTCGTCGGCCTCGAACGGCCCGTCCCACCCTTCCTCAAGAAGTACGGGATCTGGCTCATCGACGCGTCCTTCATCGCCATCACCTGGGCCGACCACATGTGGGGCGTCGTCGCCTCGCCCTGGGGCTCCGGGGTGATGGTCCTGCTCCTGACGACCGCCGTGGTCGTCTCCGGGGCACTGTGGCAGCGCCGGGCGTTCTGCCGCTACCTGTGCTTCCTCGGCGGCGTCGCCGGCAACTACTCCCGGACCGCCATGGTCACCCTGCGGGCCGACCAGGACATCTGCAAGACCTGCAAGGCCCGCGCCGTCTGCTACAACGGCAGCGCCGACGTCCCCGGGTGCCCGCTGTTCTCCTTCCCCCGCACGCTGGACTCCAACGCCACCTGCAACCTGTGCGCCAACTGCATCAAGAACTGTCCGAACGGCGCCATCTCGGTGACCGTGCGCAAGCCCACCCAGGAACTGTGGTTCATGGACAAGCCGCGGGTCGAGGTCGCCTCCCTCGCGATGGCCATCATGGGCATCGTCCTCATCCAGAACCTGTCGATGCTCAGTGTCTGGCCCACCATCCTGGCGGCCATCGGCAGTGTCATCGGGACGACGTTCTACCCGATCGTGTTCACTGTCGCGTTCGTCATCGCCATCGCGCTCCCGGTCGGCCTGCTTGCCCTGGCATCCAAGGTGGCCGCGACGCGCAGCGCCGAGGGCATCTGGCAGAACTTCGCTCGCTTCGGCTACGCCCTCATCCCCCTCGACGTCGCCGCCCACATGGCGCACAACCTGTTCCACCTGCTGTCCGAGGGCAAGGCCGTCTTCTACACCGCCTTCCCGCTGTTCGGTCTCGGCATGCCCACCGACTCGCCGGCACTGCTCGGGCCGGCGGCGATCCAGGTGCTGCAGTTCACCCTCCTCGCCCTCGGGATCGCGGGCTCGCTCTACACCTGCCACCGCATCGCCCGCCGCCGCTACCCCGGAGGCGTCCATCGCGGTCTCATCTCCCCGTACTACGCGCTCGTCACCGCCCTGGGTCTGCTGAACATCTGGATGTTCACCCTGCCGATGCTGCACCGCGTCTGACCTGGGGCCGCCATGTCGGTCATGATGGAGATCACACCACCTCCGCTCGGCGGGAGACCGACATGTCAGCCATCTCGACGCACACGCTGCGGGTGCCCGGGGCCACCCTCACCTACGATGTCCGCGGCGTACTGCCGACGACCGACCGGCCTCCGCTGCTGATGATCGGCCAACCGATGGGCGCCGAGGGGTTCGGCACGCTCGCGTCGCACTTCCCGGAGCGGACCGTGGTCACCTACGATCCGCGCGGACTGGGGCGCAGCACGCGGGACGACGGCCGCAGGGACAACGACCCTGCGGTCCAGGCCGAGGACCTGCATGCCCTGATCGGCGCCCTCGGCTCGGGACCGGTCGAGGTCTTCGGCAGCAGCGGTGGGGCGGTGACCGGGCTGGCCCTGGTCACCGCGCATCCCGACGACGTCAGCACCCTGGTCGCCCACGAGCCGCCGCTGCTGGCCGTGCTCCCCGACGCCGACCGCGCCTTCGCGGCCGAGCGGGCGGTCCGGGAGGCCTACCACGCCGGCGGATCCGGAGTCGGGATGGCGCAGTTCATCGCAATGTCCATGTGGCACGGCGAGTTCACCGACGCGTACGCCGCCCAGCCCGCAGCCGACCCGGCCGCGTTCGGCATGTCCGCCGACGACGACGGCCGCCGCGACGACCCCCTGTTGTCCGGTGTCTCCGACGCGGTGACGCACTACCGGCCGGACGTACGCGCCCTCACGTCGTCCCCGACACGCCTCGTCATCGCAGCCGGCGTGCAGTCCACCGACACCATCACCGGACGTACGACGGCAGCCCTCGCGGAGGCGCTCGGGCTGCCGCTGACGATCTTCCCGAGCCACCACGGCGGATTCCTGGGCGGCGAATACGGCCAGGCCGGGGAGCCCGATGCCTTCGCCGCCAGACTCCACGACGTGCTCGACACCGCCTGACCATCTCCGGCGCGGCCTGAGCTCTCCCCACTCGATGCCGTCCCCCTGCCGCGATCGAACTCCGAGACGGCGGCGTGTCCGGCGACCAATCCCAGGCAGGGGCATTGCCTGTGGCGGCTCCACGAGACTCAGGTAATCTTCAGGTTGCCGATCGAAGGGGGCCGCGCATGTCATCGTCAGAAGAGGGAACCGCCAACGCAGCAGTGGACTTGCGTGATGAGCCAATGGTGAGTCTGGTCGAGTTCGCGCCGGGTATGGCCGTGCTCTTCGCGGACCAGCCACCGAGCGGCTTCGAGCTGATCCCCTTCGAGGGGCTGGGTACCGAAACCACCAAGGTGCTGACCGACAAGTTGGCTATGGCCTCAGGCCTCGGCAACGTAGCCGTGCAGGGCTCACAGGGTCTGATCCAGGCACAGGGACTGGTGCGCCTGGCACCCGAGACAATGCTGGCGCTCCAAACAGCGCAGCCAATGACGTCGGGCGGCTGGAACCTCGGTGCGCTCGTCAACAGCAACGGGCAGATCGCCCACTCGGTGCGCTGGGCGCCGGCGACGGGTGTGCAGTCCGCCACAATGCTCACGGCTCTCGGACCGGCGGCCGCCCTCCTGGCACTGCAGATGCAGCTGGCGTCCATCTCACGTCGGGTCGATGAGAACATCCAGCTCACCCGCGACGTTCTCCAGGCGCTGCACGAGGATCAGTGGGCGACCCTGCTTGGCCTGTACGAGACGACGATGCGCGCGGTGCGCGAGGCCCAGGCGGTCGGTGCGGTCAACGACCACATCTTCGATGCCATCGCCCCCAGGGAGGCTGACCTGCGCAAACAGCGGCACCTCTTCATGTCGCTGATTCGCGGGCACCTCGAGGCGCTCGACACTGATGCTGCGGGTAGGCGCGACTACCTTCAGAAGCACATCGAGCAGATCGTCGCCGACTCGCACGGGATGCTCATGGCCGAGGGCTCTTGGTATCGCGCGCAGGTGCTGCGCTCCGGTCATATCAGCCGCGACGGGGCGACCGCTGAGAACGAACGTCTTCTAGAGGAGCTTGTCTCCGAGACTCAGCGCGAACACACCCGGGCCATGGATGAGATTGCGCAGCTTCTTACCCAGCTCGAGCGTCAATGCCGTTTGATGGCCGAACTGCCGGGCGAACGCAGTCTGCCGTTCACAGCCAAGCGTCAGAACATGCGTGACGCCGCTGCCATGGCCGAAGCGTTGGCTAGGCGGGTTGCCGAACTGCGCGACATCATCCACACACAACCCCCGACGCTGGATCCGGCTGTCACGGTGTTCCACGAGGCTGTGCCCGAGGATGTCCTGCGGATCCTGCGTTGGGCTGTGCCCGATGAGGGACCCGTCCTGGCTATCGCCGACGTCAATCGCGACCGCCTTGTCGGCGACAACGCCTACCTCGGAGTAACCCCTGAGCGCTGCTTCATCTCGGCACAGAATGCGGTGCGCAAACAGGGCCTGATCGAAGAAGACTTCCTGCTCTCGGATATTCGTTATGTGCGGTTTCGCGAGCGCGACAAGCAAGGTCCCGTCCTAGACATCATCACCAACGACGAGAACATCAGGATCACGTTCGACGCTTGGGCTACCAAGGGACAAGGCTTGGACGACGCCCGTCGGCTGAGCAATCTCCTTGCCGCGGCAATGAATCTTCCCGAAGACGAGCGACGCACCGACCCCCTGCTGAATGAGACGTCATCGGGGCAGGCGGCCCTCACCACCTAGCCGAAACGTCCCGGCAGTGGAGGTCGCTCCGCCATCAAGGGCTGACGGCACCCCTGCCGTATCGCATTGGTAGCGATGCCAAGACCGACGCGGCGCTTGAAAGGCGCACGAACAGACCGGCCACAGGCGACCCCAATTGACTACAGTGGTCGATCTCCGGCGCACCCGAACGCCGGGGTCAGAGTTTCCCGTGCGCCCGGGTCGGCACCGACCTTCTGGACGAGCGGCATAGGTGAGCCCGCTCAGGGGTTTCACCCAGAAGCCGAAGCGTGAGTCTCCCGACGCCGCTCGTACATATCCAGGCAGCGCGCCACGATCAGCGCCACCCGGGAAACGGTCACTGTCCCAGCTTCCATAGCGAACACCTATGGCGGGATTCTCGACCACCATTCCTGCATCGGCGAGGCCGAACGACGGCATGGCGCACATCCTGGAGGGCAGGAGGCACCATGGAGAGGGCAGGAAGGAGCATCGGCATGACCGTCACGCTCAACCACACCATCGTCAACGCGACCGACAAGCACGCCTCCGCCGCATTCCTGGCCGAGGTGCTCGGCCTCGCTTCCCCGGTGACCTACGGGCCGTTCGTCGTCGTCCAGATCGGAGAGACCTCACTGGACTTCGCCGACGACCATGCGCCGCACGGTTTCCAGCGCCAGCACTATGCCTTCCTCGTCTCCGAGGAGGAGTTCGACGCGATCTGGGGCCGCATCAGGGCGCGCGGCCTGACCTTCTGGGCGGATCCGTACCATCACGCCGAGGGCACCATCAACCACCACGACGGAGGACGTGGCCTCTACTGGAAGGACCCCGACGGCCACAACCTGGAGATCATCACCGTCCCGTACGGCGGCAGGCGCTGAGTCCGGCCCAGCAAGCGCCAAGGCGCCAGGACGGGGATCACCCGTCCTGGCACCGCCGCGACGAACAGTGGATCAGGCTGTGGTGGTGGCCTTCGTGGCCTCCGCCACCACCTCGGGCCACAGGTTCTCGTACGTGTGACCGGTCAGCTGCTCGACGACCTTGCGGGTCTCGGGGGTGACGTCGGCCTTCGAGCCGCCCTCCTCGAGCCGCTGGATCTCCGTACGCAGCACGGCGTGCGTACGCGCGTCCAAGTGGATGAACCGCGACGTGATCAGCGCGATCGCGATGAGCACCATCGGCAGGAAGACGGTGACGGCCGCGATGACGTGGTTGGCGGTCGCGGTCTGCACCAGCGGGCACGCGGTGGTGCACGACGGATCCTGCTTGACACCGCCCGCCGTCCCGGGCTGCAGGAAGCCGCCGAGGCTGAGCAGCCAGGCCACCAGCAGCGTGGCGACCGCACCGGTCGACTTGCGGCCGAAGGTCATCACCGCGGCGTAGATGCCGGCGCGGTGCTGGCGGCTGATGAGGTAGTCCACGTCCGGGATGAACGGGTAGACGTTCCACGGCGTGAACTCAAGGATGGCCCGCCCGCACTGGTAGGCGAGACCGACGACGACCAGCAGCGCGATCGTCGACGACGGCTTGAACAGGTAGATGGCGCCGAAGGCCAGCAGGCAGGCGATGATGATCGAGAACGACGTGGCCCACAGGAAGCGCGGCCCCTTGCGGATCATCAGGAACCCGGCGGCGATCGTCACCGGCAGGCCGATGATCGACAAGGCCTGCAGCGTCAGGCCGAACGTCTCCCCACCCTCGATCGCGTACACGATGAAGAACGTCAGGGCGGTGGAGAACACGTCCTTGCCGGTGAACGAGAACAGGTACACCACCAGGTGCTTGACGAAGCTGACGTTGGTGAACGTCGTCGCGAAGTCGACGAAGGTCTTCTTGAGCATCGCGCCCACACCGAGCCGCGGCTGGGCATCGAGCTCCGCGACGAACTCGGGGGTGAGCTTGCGCTCCCAGGTGGTGAAGTAGGCGATCGCAATGGCGGCAGCGAACAGCACCGTGCAGATCAGCCCGGCGATGAAGAAGGCGTTGGGGTTGTGGGTCGCCTTGACCTGCGCCGGGATGTAGAAGACCAGGAAGGTGCCGGTGGCCGACAGGAACATCCGCGTCGAGCTCAGCTTGGTGCGCTTCGTGTAGTCGGCGGTCATCTCGGTCGGCAGCGTCTCCCACGGGATGAGGATCATCGCGATGATGATCTCGGTGGCGAGGTAGACGAGCAGGTAGTACCAGTAGCCCTGCGCGGACACCCACAGCAGCGGGAAGACCACGAGGAGCAGCGGGCAGCCGATCAGCAGCAGGAAGTGGCGCCGACCGTACTTCCGGCCGACCCGGGTGCGGTAGAGGTTGTCGGTGAGCGGGCCGATGAACAGGCTGGCCACCGCGTCGACGATGCGCGCGATGAACAGGATCGAGCCGGCCTGGAGTGCCGTCACATGACCGTACGTGGTGAAGAAGTACAGCATCAGGCCGCTGACGATGGTGTTCCAGCCACCACCCATCAGGTCGACGACGCCGTAGCCGACGCTGCGGGCGAGCGTGATCGGCTTCGCCGTGTAGACGCGTCGCGTCGAGTAATCCGTTGTTTCCTGCCGGGAGCTCACGACACCACGCTCCCGCTTCGCAGGGCGGGTCCGCAGTTCCCCGCGATCCCATGGCGGCGGAGGCAGGTTCCTCTGCGCATCTCCAAGCTTCCTCTCCATCGAGTAAGCCCTGGGGGTCGTCCCTCTCAGCGGTGTTCGTGGGGGTCTGGCACCAGACCCGCCGCCACTGAGTGTAGGTCCTGACCGTAGGGCGACTGTGTCCTACGCCGGCAAGCTGCCGTGCGCACTAGAACGCTACCATGGTAGCGTACGTCTGTCGACGGAGCCGGACCTGTCGATCGAGCCATCGATCGGCAGGCAGCCCACGCTCACTCAAGGAAGAGTTAGGAGTAGGGAAATGGACAGGACCCAGATGCAGTGCCGCACGGAAGGCGGAGCGCGATGAAGCAGTTCCTCGGCGAGGACTTCCTCCTCGACACCCCGGCAGCCATCCGCCTCTACGACGCGGTCGCCGACCTGCCGATCATCGACTACCACTGCCACTTGTCGGCCCAGGAGCTGCACGAGGACCGGCTGTTCCGCTCGCTCACCGACGTGTGGCTCGGCGGTGACCACTACAAGTGGCGGCTGATGCGCGGCGCGGGTGTCGCGGAGCGGTTCATCACCGGCGACGCCACTGACTGGGAGAAGTTCGAGCAGTGGGCCGGCGTGCTCCAGCGCGCGATCGGCAATCCGCTCTACCACTGGTCCCACCTCGAGCTGCGCCGCTTCTTCGGCATCGAGGACACCATCACCGCCGCATCCGCCCGGTCCATCTTCGACCGGGCCAACGAGCTCCTCGCCCGCCCGGACTTCAGCCCGCGCCACCTGGTGCGCAAGAGCAACGTCGAGATCGTCTGCACCACCGACGACCCGCTCGACCCGCTGACCCACCACGAACTGCTGGCCGCCGACCCGAGCTTCGAGACCCAGGTGCTGCCCGGCTTCCGGCCGGACGCCGTGCTGCGGATCGAGCGCAACACCTTCCTCCCGTACGTCCAGCGCCTGGCCGAGGCGACCGGCCACGAGATCGTCACGCTGGACGACCTCGTGGCGGCCCTCGGCGTACGGGTGCAGTTCTTCGCCGACCACGGCTGCCGCGTCGCCGACCACTCGCTCGAAGTGTTCCCGAAGACCCCGGCCACCGACGCCGAGGCCGAGGCCGCACTCGTCGCGCGCCTGGCCGGCGAGACCCTCACCCCGGAGCAGACCGGCGCCTTCCACTGGGTGCTGCTGACGAAGCTCGCGGCGCTCTACCACCAGCAGGGTTGGGTGATGGAGTGGCACCTGACCGCGCTGCGTGACGCCAGCCGGCGCTTCCTCGACGCGATCGGCCCGGACACCGGCTTCGACGCGGTCGGTGAGGACATGCCGATCTACGCGGTCGCCCGGATGCTCAGCGATCTGGATGCCGCCGGAGAGCTGCCGAAGACGCTGCTCTTCACCCTCGACGAGAACGCCAACAAGCAGTTGGCCGTGCTGGCCTCGTGCTTCCCGGCCGAGGGTGTCAAGGGCAACGTGCAACTCGGCAACGCCTGGTGGTTCAACGACACGATCGCCGGAATGACCGACCAGATCGCCACCTTCGCCGAGGTCGGCCACCTCGACGCGGCCGTCGGCATGGTCACCGACTCCCGGAGCTTCCTGTCCTACCCGCGCCACGAGTACTTCCGCCGCATCGTCGCCGACCTTGTCGGGGGCTGGATCGAGTCCGGGCTGTACCCCGATGAGGAGACCGCCGCCGCGGTGCTGCGTGGCGTCTTCCACGACAACGCGATCGACTACTTCGGCTTCATGGAGGGGTCCGCCGATGAGTGAGCCCCGGACGGACACCCGGACCGCCGCGGCATCCGAGCCGCTGCGCCTCGAGGACGCGGCGTCTCGGCTCGATGCGTACGCCCGCGCGGGATTCGCGGTGCCCGGGTACGACATCACCCGGATGCGGGAACGGACGACGACGCATCCGGCCTGGGTGCACCTCGGCCCCGGCAACTTCTTCCGCAGCCTGCACGCGACGGTCGCCCAACAGCTGCTCGACACGGGGGCTCTGGACACCGGGATCGTGCTGGTCGGCACGCACGACCCCCGGACGATCGAGCACTGCCATGCGACCGACGAACTGTTCGTCAACGCGGTGATGGACGCCGACGGCGGCGTCGCGCCGACGCTGGTGGCGAGCGTCGCGGAGAGCCACTTCGTGTCCGCCGGGACGACGGAGGCCTGGGCTCGGCTCGTCGAGGTCTTCACCGCCCCGTCGCTGCAACTGGTGACCCTGACCATCACCGAGAAGGGCTACCGGCTGCGGGATCCCGCCGGCGACCTGCTGCCCGCGGTGGCGTACGACGTCGAGCACGGGCCGGGCGGCGACACCCACGCGATGGGCGTGCTGACCGCCCTGCTCTGGGAGCGGTTCCGCGCCGGCGGGCAGCCGATCGCGGTGGTGAGCACCGACAACTTCTCCGAGAACGGACTGCGCCTGTCGGCGTCGGTGTGGGAGCTCGCCGAGCTGTGGGCGGCCCGTGGGCACGTCGACCGGGGCTTCGTCGACTACCTGCGCGATCCGCAGCAGGTCGCCTTCCCCTGGTCGATGGTCGATCGGATCACTCCGGTGCCGTCGCCGCGGGTCGCCGAGGCGCTCGGCCGTCTCGGGCTCGCCGACACCGCCCTCGTCACCCGCGAGGGCGCCTCGCCGCTGGCGTCGTTCTCGAACACCGAGGAGATCTCCTACCTCGTCATCGAGGACAGCTTCCCCAACGGCCGCCCGGCACTGGAGCGCGGCGGCGTACGCCTCGCCGACCGGGAGACGGTCAACAGGGCCGACCGGATGAAGGTCTGCACCTGCCTCAATCCGCTGCACACCGCGATGGCGGTCCTCGGGTGCGTGCTCGGATACACCTCCATCGCGCAGGAGATCGGCAACCCCGACGTCCTCGGGCTGGTCAGGGGCATCGGGTACGCCGAGGGGCTGCCGGTCGTCGCCGACCCGGGCATCATCTCTCCGCGGGACTTCCTCGACGAGGTCGTCACCCGCCGGCTCCCCAATCCGGGCATCCCGGACACGCCGCAGCGGATCGCCACCGACACCTCCCAGAAGGTGGGGATCCGCTTCGGCGAGACGCTCACGGCCCATGCCGCCCGCGGCACCGGCACGTCGTTGCGGTTCATCCCGTTCGCGATCGCCGCATGGATCCGCTACCTGCTCGCCGTGGACGACGAGGGCCACCCGTTCGACCTCAGCCCGGATCCGCTGGCCGACCACCTGCACCGCTTCGTGGCCGACCTGCGGGTGGGCGACCCCGACACCCTCGGCGAGCACCTGCACCCGCTGCTGTCGAACGCCGAGCTCTTCGGGCTCGACCTGTACGCGGCGGGTGTCGGACCGACCGTCGAGGGATACGTCCGCGCGCTGATCGCCGGACCCGGAGCGGTCGCCCGGACGCTGCACGAGCTCGTCACCGACAGTGCGATCACCACAGACCACCACCTCACAGAAGGGGCAGACGAACGATGAAGATGTCATTCCGCTGGTTCGGCGAGAAGGACGACACGATCCCGCTGTCGTACATCCGACAGATCCCGGGGGTGGAGACCATCGTCGGCGCTCTCTACGACGTGCCGGTCGGCGAGGTGTGGCCGACCGAGAAGATCGCGGCGCTGAAGGCGCAGGTCGAGGGCGTGGGCCTCGCCCTCGAGGTGATCGAGAGCGTCAACGTCCACGACGACATCAAGATCGGCGCGCCGACCCGCGACCGCTGGATCGAGAACTACCGGCAGACCATCCGCAACCTTGCCGAGCACGGCATCAAGGTCATCTGCTACAACTTCATGCCGGTCTTCGACTGGCTGCGGACCGACCTGTCGATGCAGCTGGCCGACGGCTCGTACGCGATGGCGTACGACCGGGCACTCGCCGCCCGGATCGACCCGGAGGACCTGCTGGAGCGGACGGCGTCGGGCGCCGGCGGCGTGATGCTGCCGGGCTGGGAGCCGGAGCGGCTCGCGGACCTGCGACAGCTGTTCGAGGCGTACGCCGACGTCGACGAGACCGCGCTGCGGGCCAACTTGCAGTACTTCCTCGAGGCCATCATCCCGGTCTGCGAGGAGGTCGGGATCACCATGGCGATCCACCCGGACGACCCGCCGCACAGCCTCTTCGGACTGCCCCGTGTGGTGAAGAACATCGACGACCTCACCGCGATCGTCGACATGGTCGACAGCCCGCGCAACGCCCTCACGGTGTGCACCGGCAGCCTCGGCGAGAACCCGGACAACGACGTCGTCGCGATCCTGCGTCACTTCGTGGCGCGCGACCGGGTGGCGTTCGTCCACGCCCGCAACATCAAGTGGACCGGCGACGGCAGCTTCCACGAGTCGGCGCACCTGTCGCGGGAGGGATCACTCGACCTCTACGAGATCATCCGGGCCCTCTACGAGAACGGGTTCGACGGGTACATCCGCCCCGACCACGGCCGGATGATCTGGGACGAGGTCGGCCGGCCCGGCTACGGCCTGTACGACCGTGCCCTCGGCATCGCGTACCTCAACGGACTCTGGGAGGCGGTGGAGAACAGCGCCGTCCGAGGAGCCGTCACCGCCCCGCAGCGTCCCACCGTCGCCGGTGCCGCGCCGGTCGGCAGCCGGTGAGCCGGCGGAGATAGGGCACAATCGGACACATGTCGGCCGCCTTGAACCTTCGCGCTGCCCGGCGCCGCGGGGAGAACACACGTCGCCTCGTCTACGACTTCCTGCGGGAGCGGATCGTCGACCTGCAGTTGCCGCCCGGGGAGCCGCTGTCGGAGGCCGACATCGCCGAGCGTCTCGGCGTCAGTCGCACACCCGTCCGGGAGAGCCTCATCCTGCTGTCGGAGGAGGGGCTGGTCGACGTCTATCCGCAGCGAGGGAGCTTCGTCGGGCCGATCCGCCTGGAGGAGGTCCTGTCGGCCCAGTTCGTCCGGGAGACCCTGGAGTGCGCCTCCCTCGATTCCGCGGTCCCGCGGGTCGGGGGAGGCGAGGACGCCCCGTTGCGGGCCCTCATCGACCAGCAGCGCCGTGCGGACGAGCGACAGGACGTCGACGAGTTCTTCGCCCTCGACGAACGGTTCCACCAGCAACTGATGGCGCTGGGTGGGCACGAGACGGCGTGGCGGGTGGTCGCCCAGGCCAAGACCCAGCTGGATCGGGTGCGGCACCTGTCGCTGCCGCGCATCGAATCGCTCGGCCGGCTGATCGACCAGCACCAGGAGGTGCTCGACGCCGCGGCAGCGGGCGACACGCCCCGCGCCGTCGCCGCACTGCGGGCGCATCTGCGCCTGGTGCTGGCGGATCTCGATCTGATCCGCGGTCAGAATCCGGAGTTCTTCGCCGCCGACGACGAGTAGACCGACGACCTGCTCGTCGTCGGTCTACTCCTCGTCGGCCGGCCGCGCGTCAGCGATCCACCCGCGCGCTGCCCCCGCCCGCCAGCTTGATGACCTCCTTGAGGGTCGCCATCGAGGTGTCCCCGGGGGTGGTCATCGCCAGCGCACCGTGGGCGGCACCGTAGGTCACCGCGGTCTCCAGGGATTCGCCGGTGAGCAGGCCATGGACCAGCCCGGAGGCGAAGGAGTCTCCCCCGCCGACACGATCCAGGATCTCCAGTCCGTCGCGTTGCACCGCCTGGACCAGTCCGCTCGAGCGGGACCAGGCGACGGCGCCCCAGTCGTTGACCGTGGCGCTGCGTACGCCCCGCAGGGTGGTCGCGATCACCGAGATGTTCGGGTAGGCAGTGGCCACGTCGTCGATCATCCGGCCGAACGACTCCACCGGGAGCTCGGTCAGCCGGTCGTCCACGCCCTCGACCTCGAAGCCGAGCGCTGCGGTGAAGTCCTCCTCGTTGCCGATCATCACGTCCACGTACTGGGCGAGTTCACGGTTGACGGTGCGGGCCTGCGCCTGGCCACCGATGGCCTTCCACAGGCTGGGACGGTAGTTGAGGTCGTACGAGATGACCGTGCCGTGTTCCTTGGCCGCCCGGAGGACAGCAGCACAGGTCGTCGCCGCCTGCTCGGACAACGCCGCGTAGATGCCCCCGGTGTGCAGCCAGCGCACCCCCAGCTCGCCGAAGAGGTGATCGAGATCGAGCTCGTCGGGTGTCAGCTGGGACACGGCGGTGAGGCCGCGGTCGGAGACCCCCACGGCGCCGCGGACGCCGAAGCCGCGCTCGGTGAAGTTCAGGCCATTGCGGACCGTACGACCGACGCCGTCGGACGCGACCCAGTGGATGAATCGGGTGTCGACGCCACCGGCCATCATCAGGTCTTCCACGAGGTGGCCGACCTCGTTGTCGACGAGCGCGGTGAGAGCCGCCGTACGATGCCCGAAGACCTTGCGGAGGCCGCGGACGACGTTGTATTCGCCGCCACCCTCCCAGGCGTCGAACGACCGGGCGGTGCGGATCCGCCGCTCCCCCGGATCCAGGCGCAGCATCACTTCGCCGAGGGACACCGCGTCATAGGCGCAGTCGGTCGCCGGGCGGACGGTGAGTCGTGGCGCGTCGGTCATCAGCGTTCCTTTCGTGGTCGCGATGGGTCAGCGGACGGCCGCGGCCGCGTCGACGGCGGCACGGACCAGCTGGGTCAGGGCGTCGACGTCGCCGGACGCGACGAGCGTCGAGGGCACCATCCAGCTGCCACCGACGGCGGGGACAACCTCGAGACCGAGGTAGTCCGCGAGATTGCTCGGACTCACCCCGCCGGTGGGGATGAACTGCATGCCCGGGAACGCGCTGGACAGCGCCTTGATGGCTGCGGGCCCGCCGATGACCGAGGCGGGGAAGAGCTTCACCGTCGTCAGGCCCAGGGCCTTCGCCTCCATCAGCTCCGTGGCGGTGCCGATCCCGGGGACGATCGGCACGCCGATCTCCTGCGCCCGGCGTACGACGGCCGCGGACAGTCCGGGCGACACGATGAACCGCGCGCCCGCCGCCACGGCCTCCTCGAGCTGGTCGACGGTCAGCACCGTGCCTGCCCCGACGAGGATGTCCCCCCGAGCGACGAGCCGGCGGATGGCCTCGGCAGCGGCACTCGTCCGGAAGGTCACCTCGGCGACCGGCAGGCCGCCGGCGACCAGCGCCTCGCCGAGCGTCTCGGCATGGGCGGCTTCCTCGAGGACGACGACAGGAATGACGCCCCACTGGGCGATATCCGCCAGGGACGCAGGGGTTTCGATCGGTACACCAGCCACGAGAACACCTCGGTTTCACTAGACGCAACACTGGTTCACTTGTTGCAACAAGTGAACCACATGGGCACGTCAGCTGAACACCCGGGGAGGGGACTTCACAGCGTCCGGACGCCGCACGCCATGGCCGTACGGCGTCGTACGTCGGACTGCCTCGGCGCACGGCGCGGTACATCGGGACGCATCACCGTGCGTCGTCGTACGTCGGACCGCCTTGCCGTACGGCGTCGTACGTCGGACTGCCTCGGCCGGTCACGGATGGTCCCGGATCGCCGAGCACTGCGGGGACTGCGAGACTGAGCCCATGAGTCCCACCCCCATCGAGTCCGTGGCGCGCTCCATCGCGGTCCTCCGCGAGCTGGCCTCGGCAGGGCCGGGCGGCCTCACCCTGACCGAACTCGCCAAGGCCGTCGGCCTGCACAAGACCACCGTGTACCGCCTGGTCAGCACGCTGCGCCTGGACGGATTCGCCACCCAGGACGAGGCCTCGGGGCTCTACGCCCTGGGACCGGGGGCAGTGGCGCTGGGTCGGAGGTTCACCGAGAGCGACCTGAGCATCCAGTTGCACCCGACGCTCACCGCGATCAGCCGCGCCGCCGGGGAACTGACCCACCTGGGTGTGCTCGCCGGGGATTCCGTCGTGTACGTCGGCAAGGTCGAGCCGGACCGCGCGGTCCAGGTGCGGTCACAGATCGGCACCGTCGCCAAGGCCGCGACCACAGCACTCGGCCGCGCACTGCTGGCGGCCCGGAAGGTGCCGATGTCCTCGCTGGGGGCGTACGTGGCGGACGACGGGGTGGCCCACCTGGCGAGCGAGCTCGACTTCTGCCGCACCCACGGCTATTCACGTGAACTCGAGGAGAACGAGCCGGAAGTCGCCTGCATCGCGATGGCCGTGTGGGACGCCAGCACGCCGGTCGCGGCCATCTCCATCACCGCCCCCGCGGTGCGGATGACCGACGATCGGCAGGCCGAACTGGCCGAGATCATGCGCCGCGAAGGAGCACGGTACCTCCCTGCCCCGCTGGCCCTGGCCGCCCCTCACGACTGATCCGGCCGTCGAGGCCGTCAAGGAGCGAACTGCCGTCAAGAGACGTCGGCCGTGTGACCATGGCCGACGTCGACGAGCGGGCGGGATTGGACGAGCAAGCGAGATCCGACGGCCGCCCAGACCGTTCCGGTGGCCAGACCGTACCCGCGGCCCAGACCGTACCCGCGGCCCAGACCGTACCGGTGGTAGTCATTCCCACTCGGGCGACCGGTTCCGAATGCGCACCACGGGTACGGTCTGGCTACCTGGCGTCCTTTTCAGAGGAGCATGCCCCGGTAGGAGCCCGGTGGGAGCGTCCCGTCGGCGCTTCAGACGTCCTGATCCGGCGTGGTCATGTCGCCGGTCCGCAGCGGGCCGGCCGGCCCGTAGCGCAGCAGCACCGCCCCCTTCTCGGAGACGATCGGCGGGGCGAGCAGGGCGAGTGTCGCGGGCACCGCACCGTCGGGGAAGACCTTCTTGCCCCGCCCGATCACGATGGGATACACCCACAGCGACAGCACGTCGTACGCGTCGGCGGCGAGCAGCGACTGGACGAAGCCGACGCTGCCGATCACGTGGATGTCCTCGTGCCGGTCACGCAGGGCCGCGACGCCGGCGACGGCATCCGCCCCCAGCTGGGTCGTGCCGGGCCAGTCCAGCGTCGGCGCGCCGCGCGAGGCGACGTACTTCGGGATCTCATTGAACTTGCGGCCGATCCGGCCCTCGCCGTCGCCCTCGGCGTGCTGAGGCCAGTAGCCGGCGAAGATGTCGTACGTCCGACGGCCGAGCACGAGGGCATCCATGGCCTCGATGCCCTCGCCGACCAGACGGCCGACGGTTTCGTCCATCAGTGGCGCCTGCCAGCCACCGTAGGGGAAGCCACTCGAGGTGTCCTCCTCGGGACCGCCCGGCGCCTGGGCGACCCCGTCGAGAGTGGTGAAGAGGTCGATGCTGATCCGTCCGGCCATGGCCTGCTCCTTCCGCTGTGTCTGCGGTGCCCTACTCCTGCAGTGTGGCGTAGAGGAAGCCGAGATTGTTGCCGTCGGGGTCCTCGAGGTCGCGGCTGTACATGAAGCCGAGGTCCTCCGCGGGGCGCGGCTCGGTGCCGCCGTTCGCGAGACCTCGTTCGACGATCGCGTCGACCTCGTCGCGCGACTCACGGGTGAAGTTGATCGAGGTCTGGACCGCGACCTTGGGGTCGGTGATCTGCTTCTCGGTGAACGTCGCGAAGAAGTCCCTGGCGAGCACCATGAGGAACACATTGTCGTCCCAGGCGAAGCAGGCGGCGTTCTCGTCGGTGTACTGCGGGTTGATCGGGGCGCCGAGCGCCGTGTAGAACGCCTTCGCACGTTCGAGGTCGTTGGTCGGGATGCTGACGAAGATCTGGGTCATGTCCCCTGCTTCCTTGCGGTGCCACCGGGGCGGCCGCCTCGACAGCTCCAGACTGACAAACCGCACGGTGCTTGTCGAGAGTCGGCAGAGCCAGCATGCGACGTACGCGGCGCGGGCGTAGCAAACCCGCGCGTGCAGGAGCGTGCCCCCGAGGTTGCCCGGTGCCGACAGCGCGCCGGAGTAGCAGCCCGCGCGGGCAGGAGCGTGCCGGGCGGCCGGGGACACCACGGTGTCACCGGTGAGGCGATCAGCTCCCAGCGCCCCACCTACGCTGGGGCCATGTGCCGTAATATCCACCAGCTCCACAACTTCGAGCCGCCGGCCACCGAGGACGAGGTGCGGGCCGCGGCCATCCAGTTCGTCCGCAAGGTCAGCGGGTCGACCAAGCCGTCGCACGCCAATGCGGACGCGTTCGACCGGGCGGTGGAGGAGATCGCCGAGGCCACCCAGCGACTGCTCGATACCTTGGTGACCACCGCACCGCCGAAGAACCGGGAGGTCGAGGCGGCCAAAGCCAAGGAGCGGGCCCGCCAGCGCTACGGCGCACCCGCGAGCAGCGGCCGCGACAGCCTCACCGCGTAGCGGGGACAGCGGCGACACCTGGCCGACGGATCGGACTGTTCACGAAGTTCGCGCTTCACAATGTCACACAACTGGCCGATGGCAACACATTCAGCCGAAGAATGTTCATGAACGACACTTCCGCCCGGCCGATGTGCACGGAAGGCCGCCTTCCCGAACATTGCCCGTCCCCCCAGGAGAGTGACGACTCAACTCCGCCCGTGCGGCCCGCCCCGGCCGGCCACCATCGCCCACAGCAGCGGCAGCGCCGACAGCCCCATCAGCCACCGCCCGAGCACCGGCTCGCTGCCGGTCACGAGCGCACCGGCCACCAACAGCGCGGCGAAGACCAGCAGGCCGTTGGCGCGCTGAACTGCCCGTTCGAGCCGGCGCAGTCGCCGGTCGAGCAGTGGCGTACGGATGCTCAGTTCGCCGTGCTCGGCCAGGGTGAGAACCCGGTCGGCCCGTCCGGGCAGGCCGAGCGCGACCATGGCGATCTTGCCCGCCTCGGCCAGCACCCGCTCGACCGTCGAACCGCCCTCCTCGGCGACCAGTTCCTTGGCGTACGGCGTGATGGTCTCCCAGATGTTGAACTCCGGGTCCAAGCCCGTACACATCCCCGACAGCAGCCCGATCGAGCGGCCGAGCATCAGCAGGTTGTCCGGCAGCTGGAAGGGCAGGTCGCGCATCAGGTCGCGGAACTGCAGTCCGAAGCGCATCATCTCGGCGTGGTCGATCCCGCGCAGTTGATCCATGCTCATCCCGCCGAAGCGGTCGAAGACCTGCATGCTGGCCCGTTCGATCAGCGCCAGGTCCGCGCTCGGCAGCAGCACGTCGAGGGTCTGCATGCTCCTGACCAGTCGGCCGCCGTCGCGGGTCCCGACGGCGATCAGTGCCTCGGTCAGTCCCTCGCGCAGCGTGTCCGGGACGTGACCGACCATGCCGAAGTCGATGAAGGTCAGCCGCCAGTCCGGTTCACCGGGCGCGCCGTCGGGCCGCGGGGCGACGAACAGGTTGCCCGGGTGCGGATCGGCATGGAAGAAGCCGTCGACGAAGATCTGCTGCAGGTAGCTGTCGGCCAGCACGGCGGCGACCTCGGCGCGGTCGATGCCGGCAGCGGTGATGGCGTCGTGGTCGCCGATCCGGATCGCACTGACATCCTCCAGGGTCAGCACCCGGCGGGTCGTACGCTCCCAGACCACCCGCGGCACGATGATCCGCGGATCGTCCGCGAAGTTGGCGGCGAAGGTCTCGGCATGGCCGGCCTCGGCAAGGTAGTCGACCTCCTGCAGCGTGGTGGTGGCGAACTCCTCGATCAAGGCGCGTACGTCCACCCGGGTCGCCACCGGCCGGTAGCGCGCCAGCCAGCCGCCGACCCTGCGCAGCGCGGCCAGGTCGACCTCGATCACCTGGTGGATGTGTGGGCGCTGCACCTTGACCACGACCGCGTCGAAGCCGAGGTCAACGGCATCTTCCGCCCGCAGACGGGCCCGGTGGGCCTGGCCGAGGGAGGCGGCGGCGAGCGGTTCGTCGTCGAACCAGGCGTAGTGCTCCGCCAGTGGCAGGCCCAACTCGGCGAGGCCGACCTCGCGGATCGCCGCGATGTCCTCGGGCGGCACCTCGTCCTGCAGACCGGCGAGCTCGTCGGTGATCTCCGCCGGCAGGACGTCCAACCGGGCCGACAGGAACTGGCCGACCTTGATCATCAGACCGCCCAGCGCGACGGCGAGCACCCGGAAGCGTGCCGCCGCCTGCGCGTTGCGCCGCGACCGGGTGCGGTCGGCGAGGCCACCGAACCCGATGCGGCGGACGACGACCTCCCACCAGACGAAGCCCGCGGTGACCCGCGCGAAGAACCAGACGATGCGCCGGTAGCGGGCGCGCAGCGCGGAGTCCTTCATGCCGCCTCCCGACGGCCGCGCCTGGTCACTCCTCGGCGAGGATCGCGTAGAGCTTCTTGCGGGCGGTCTCCATCACCTCGTACGCGGCGGTGCGCTGGGCGTCCGTGCCGGTCGAGCCGATCTGGAAGACGGCCTGCGCCAGCCGGCCGGCAGCCAGCCGGAAGCCGCTGCCCTCCGGGCTGGCGGCCGCGACCTCCTCCCACGGGGCGCTCTTGCCCTCGAACTCGGCGGCCGCCGCCCGACCGGCCTCGGTCAGGTGGTAGGTCTTCTTGCCTGCCGTGGGCTCGGCGTCGACCAAGCCCTCATCGGCCAGCATCTGCAACGTCGGATACACCGAACCGGCGCTCGGGTTCCAGGCGCCGTCGCTGCGGTCGGTGAGTTCACGGATGATCTGGTAGCCGTGCATCGGCTGTTCGGCCAGCAGCCGAAGGATCGCGGTGCGTACGTCGCCGCGGCGGGCACGTACGCCGAAAGGTCCGGGGAAGCCCTCGAAACGAGCAGCCCTGTCGAACAGCGGCGCAAACCCGCGGCTCTCGGGACCAGGATGATGATGGCGATACATGACGTCACGTCCTCTTCGATCGTCGTCACGACATATCGTTTTCCTGTCGTTACCCACAGGGTAGATCGGCGGACAAGACCCGTCAGTGGGCCCTGCCGTACGCCGAATGAGGGGCGTCTGGCGCCACCGGACCGGCCGTACGCCACTGGCGTGCCCCGTCGCCGCACTGTGGCCGAGCCGCCCCCGGTCCTAGCACTGCGGCCCCATGGCCGCCCCGATCCCCGCACTGTGGCCCAGCCGCGACCGGTCCCCGTACTGTGGGCTCATGGCCGCAGAGCTGCCCGAACTCCTCGTGCCCGATGCCCCCGCGTGGCGGGACTGGCTGCAGGCCCACCACGCCGACAGCCCCGGCGTGTGGCTTGTGCTGCACAAGAAGGGTGGCGACGTCACCGCCCTGACGTACGACGCCGCGGTCGAGGAGGCCCTCTGCTTCGGCTGGATCGACGGCCAGCGGCGGACCCGGGACGTCGGCAGCTCGATCATCCGGCTCACGCCGCGGACCAGGACCAGCCAGTGGTCGCAGTCCAACGTGGACCGGGTCGCCCGACTCGAGGCCGAGGGACGGATGACGGCGGCCGGCCGGGCGATGGTCGAGGCTGCCAAGGCCGACGGCCGCTGGGACCTGGCGTACGCCGGAGCTGCCACCAGCGAGGTGCCGCCGGACCTGGCCGAAGCGGTCGCCGCCGTGCCGGAAGCACAGGCCATGTTCGACGTGCTGACCTCGGCCAACCGGTTCGCTCTGATCTATCGCCTCCGGTCGGTCAAGAAGCCGGAGACCCGGGCCCGCAAGATCACCGAGTACGTGGCGATGCTCGCCCGGCACGAGACGATCTACCCGCAGAAGCGGCAACCCTAGATCGATCGACCGGTCCGCCACACCCGGCTGCGCCGCACAAGCCGCACAAGCCGCACAAGCCGCACAAGCCGCACAAGCCGCACAAGCCGCACAAGCCGCACAAGCGATTCTTATCAGCGGACCACACCCCACTTCAATGTGACCTGAATCACACTCACCTCTTGACGTGTCACACCACCGGGACCTAATCTACAACCAAATGGTTGTAGATGAAGTCATGAGCGACGACCTGGATCGCCTGTTCCACGCGCTGTCCGACGCCACCCGGCGCGACATCGTGGCGCAGGTGATGCGTCAGGAACAGTCCGTCTCGGCTCTGGCCGCGCGCTATGCGATGAGCTTCGCCGCGGTGCAGAAGCACGTGACGGTCCTGGAGAAGGCCGCACTCGTGTCCAAACAGCGACGCGGACGGGAGCAGATCGTGTCCGGCAACCCCCAGAGCATCCTCAGAGCCCGCGAGGCACTGGAGCGGTACGAGGAGATCTGGCAGGGCCGTACGGAGCGGATGCGCGCCATCCTCCTCGACGACCCCACGAGCACCACCGCGCCACCGTATCGAGCGCTGTCCGAGACATCACCCACCTCACCGTCCGTCGCGCCGGTCACCGTGGCGCCACACCCGACCGCCACCCTGCCGCACCGTGACACCCCCTCCCCCAACATCGCCCCGCCCCGACCACCCACCCTCACCAGTCCGAAAGGACCGACACCATGCCCGTGACCAGCACACTGAAGAACGTCGAGGCATTGACCCTCACGTTCGTGACCGAGTTCGAGGCGCCCGTCGAGCGCGTCTGGCAGCTGTGGAAGGATCCGCGCCAGCTCGAGCGGTGGTGGGGGCCGCCGTCGTTCCCCGCCACCTTCACCCACTACGAGTTCACCGAGGGAGGGGCGGTCAGCTACCACATGACCGGCCCTGACGGCTCCACCCCCGCCGGGTGGTGGAAGATCCTCACCATCGTCCCGGAGGAACGCCTGGAACTCGAGGACGGGTTCGCCGACGAGGACGGCAATCCCATCGCCGAGATGGGCAGTGCCCGCCTCGTGGTGACGTTCGACAGCATCGGCGCCGGCACGCGAATGACCATCACCAACACCTTCGAGTCACGCGAACAGTTCGACACGATGCTCGAGATGGGCATGGAAGAAGGCATGCGCGAGGCCCTCGGCCAGATGGACGCGCTGCTGGTCGACGCCGAGGTCGCCTGACCGACAATCGCCGGACCAGCAACCCGCTGGAGACCGACAACCAGCCGAACAACAACCCGTCAGACCGGCAACCAGCCGGCCCCGCAACCCGCTGGACCGACATCGCCGACACCACCCAGACCGTACCCGTCGTTCCAGACCGTACCCGTCGCTGTCATCCCCGCACGGGCGACCGGTGGGGGATGTGCACGACGGGTACGGTCTGGCCAGGCGGGTCCTCGGGCGGCAGCATCCTCACCCCCTGAGATGCTCGTCAGGCGACGCCCCACACAATGACCGGAAGGACCTCCCGTGGCCGGACACTCCATCACCGTCAGCGGCACCATCGCCGCCCGCCCCGCGCGAGTTTGGCGGGTGATCACCGACCTCGACCACGCCACCACGATCATCCCGAGCATCACCGCGGTCGAGCGGCTCACCGAGGGGCCGTACGACGTCGGCACCCGGTGGCGGGAGACCCGCACGATGATGGGCCGCGCCGAGACCCACGAGATGGAGGTCGCCCAGGCGATCCCGGAGGTCCGTACGGTCGTCACCACCGTCGCCGAGGGCGTCACGTACGCCACGACGATGGACCTGGCACCCCAGGGCGGTGGGACGCTGCTCACCATCACCTTCGCCGCCGATCACCCGGGCGCCACCGGCGTGCAGCGCCTGCTGTGGGCGGCGGCCGGCCCGCTGGGTGCGGCCTTCACCCGGCGGATGCTGCGTCATGAAGTCGACGAGATCCGGCTCGCCGCGACGAACTCCTGACGGCCTCCGCCTCGGCGGTCGACCGCGTCCCCAGATCAGGTCTGGTCAGATCAGATCCCCAGCCGCTCCGCCACCGCCTCCCCACCCATCGCCCGGACGACCGCCGGATCGCCGACCACCACCAAGCGGTCGGTGGCCCGCGACAGCCCGACGTACAGCCGCTCCTTGGCCCGGTCGCGGGAGCCGTCCTCGTTGAGGCAGAGGATCACCGCACGCCGCTCCAGGCCCTTGCAGCCGAGCACGTGGCCGTAGAAGACGTCGCCGCCGTCCCAGAAGGTCCGCCAGTAGCCCTGCTGGCCGTACGCCTCCTGGCGTTCGGTCTGCACCGGATGGCGCCGACCGGTGGTGAGCAGCATGACGTGCGCGGGGTCCCAGCCCTCGTCGAGCAGCCGGTCGACCTGGTCGTCGGCCACCCCGAGTGCGTCCTCGGCACTCGCCGCGATGAACTCGACCTCGGGCCCGTTCTCGCCGCGCAACTCCATCCGGGCGCCGGCCAGCGGCAGGAACGTACGGGCGATCTGCTGGGTGTTGCGCAGGTTGTGGTCCAGCACCAACGGCACCAGGGTGACCGGCGGGCGGCCGAACCGCTGGAAGACCCGCTGCTGCTCGTCGCTGTAGACGTGCAGCCGTCCGGTCTCCTCGTCCCGCAGTGCCCGCAACAGCGGCAGCCACCAGGAGTCGGCGAAGTCCTGGCCCTCGTCGACGATGATCGCGTCGAACTTCTCCTCCCAGGTCAGCGACCCGGCCAGGTCGAGCATCTGGGCGGGCAGCCGGCGTTCCCAGAAATCGACGTCGTCGCGGGCGCCGTCGCCGGCTCCCCAGGTCTGGCCGAGGGCGTGGAAGGTGCCGACGAAGTCCGGACGGTCGCGCCGGCAGGACCGTTTGACGTCACGGGTGAACTGCTCGGCCAGCCCGATGGAGTAGCAGAGCAGCGCGACCCGCTGTGGCGGCACGCCGTCGTGACCGCGGGAGAGCTGTTTGGCCTGGGTGAACGCCAGGACGGTCTTGCCCGAGCCGGCACAGCCGCGGACCTCGGTGCGCGGCACGAACCGGGCGATGTCGAGCAGCATCGCCTGTTCCTTGGTGAGCCGGTCGGCCCGGCCTTCCCGCTCGGCGGCGTCGGCCTCGACGTCGGCGACCGGGTGGTGGCGTCCCCGCAGGATCTCCCGGATCGTGGCGATGTCGTCGGGGGTCGGTAGCCGGCCGCCACCTCGTACGTGGCACAGCTGGGCGAGCTTGTCCCCCAGCTTGCCCATCTCCCTCCTGCCGAGCACCTGCCACCGCTCGACGCCCGGAGCGTGGAAGTCGTCGGGCCACTCGGTGTACGGGGTGACCAGCACGTGCTCGATGCGCAGCCGCGGCCGGCCCTGCCACAGCTCGTCGGCCTCGAGATAGTCCCGGACGGCGTACTTGTTGCGCAGCGGCTGCTCGATGTCGAAGGTCCGCCGGGCCGTGCCGGTGCCGACGTACCAGTCGCCGTGGGTGAAGTGGACGCTGCCGCCCTTGACCTCGACCACCACCAGCCCGACCTCCGGGATCAGGCAGAGGAAGTCGACCTCGTGGTCGTACGTCCCGGTGAACCGCAGCCCGGCGAAGACCACCGAGCCGTCCGGCAGCTGTGCGGTCAGCCGCCGTCCCACCAGTTGCTCCGACTCGGTGGCGTACGTGGGGGATTCCGGGATGAGCTCGGCGGTCATGGCAGAACGCTATGCCGCCGACGGCCCTCCAGGTCGGCCGACCGCGGATCCGCGGCGGTGCCTCAGGACTCCAGCCTGCGGACGATCCGCTGGACCGTCAGCCAGGAGCGGGTGGTGATCCCCTTGCCGTACGTACGCTCCAGCCAGGACATGAAACCCGGGGTGCCGGCGGTGTTGTCGAACACGGCCAGCACCGCGTGCGCCGACGGGTGATAGCCGATCACCCGGCTGCCGGGCTCGGCGGGCTCCGGCCACCCGGAGGGCACGAGCGTACGGTCCTTGAGGAAGGTCACCGTCAGGTAGGTCTGCGGCCCGTGCGTGAGGCCCTCGAAGGGATCGCTGTCCAGCAGTGCGCGCAGCTCGGCGAGTTCGCGCAGCAGCGTTGCGCCGCCGATGCCGAGGTCCTGCTGCAGCGCCGCCTCGATCCGGGCCTCGAGCAGTGTCGCGTCGGGTTCGTCGCTGCGGAAGAGGATGTTGCCGCTGGACAGCACCGAGGCGACACCGTCGAGCCCGAGTCTCACGAACACCGCCCGCAACTTGTCGTTGGTCTGGTTCGGCTGGCTGGGCGCGATCCCGCGCAGGAGTGCCACGAAGCTGGCCATGCGGCCGAGGGTACCGGTCTCCGCCTGCGCGGGACCATCGGTGGGCGCCGCACCTCAGATCGGCCGATCCGCCCGTCTCACACCTTTCGCAGCGGAGTGCGCAATGATGCTGGGGAAGCGGCCGAGCGGCGGCACCGGATCAGCGTGGCGCAGCGGCGCCCAGCGTCCGTGGCCCGAGACGGCAAGGCGGGAGACGTGATGACCGACTACGTGGTGGGGTTCGAACAGATCGACGCGACCATGCTCGCGACGGTCGGCGGCAAGGGCGCCAACCTGGGGGAACTGTCCCGGCTCGGCGGGGTCCGGGTGCCCGACGGGTTCTGCGTGACCACCGACGCGTACGCCGAGGCCACGGCCGGCGACCCCACGCTGGCCGACCTGGTGGAGGGTCTGTCCCGGCTCGGCGTGGAGGACGCCGCCGGCATCCGCGAGGCCGGCACCCGGATCCGGAAGGTCATCGAAGCGGTCACCATCCCGACCGTCATCGCCGACGCGATCAGAGCCCGGCTCGCCCCACCGGGTGGGACGGACAGCGGGAAGAGTGGCGCGACGGGTGGCGGGAACGGCGGCGAGCCAGCCGATGCGACGGACGCGTACGCCGTACGGTCCAGCGCGACCGCCGAGGACCTGCCGACGGCGTCGTTCGCCGGCCAGCAGGACACCTACCTGAACGTGTCGGGAGCCGACGCGGTGCTGCGGGACATCCGCCGGTGCTGGGCGTCGCTCTTCACCGACCGGGCGATCAGCTACCGGCTGCGGCACGGCATCGACCACCGCACCGTACGACTCGCCGTGGTCGTCCAACGGATGTTCCTCCCGGAGGTGGCCGGCATCATGTTCACCGCCGATCCGCTCAGCTCCGACCGCCGGACGGTGTCGATCGATGCGGGCTTCGGCCTGGGCGAGGCGCTGGTCTCGGGGCTGACGAACGCGGACAACTACACCGTGCGCGAGGGACGGATCACCGGCCGACGGATCGCCGACCAGGCACTCGCCGTCAGCGCCGCCCCCGACGGCGGCACCGTCCGGGAGACGGTCGACCCCGCGCGGCGGGACGTCCAGAAGCTGGCCGATGCCGACATCCTGCGCCTGGCCGGCCTCGGCCGGACCATCGAGGCGCATTTCGGGAGCCCGCAGGACATCGAATGGGCGTACGCCGGAGGCACCTTCTTCGTCGTCCAGAGCCGCCCGATCACCACGCTCTTTCCCATCCCCGGCCCGGGCGACAACACGAACCACCTCTACATGTCCTTCGGGCACCAGCAGATGATGACCGACGCGATGACCCCGCTCGGACTGTCGTTCTTCCAACTGCAGATGGGGAACACTCCGCTGGTCGAGGCAGGCGGACGGTTCTTCATCGACATGGCGCCCGACCTGGCCTCCCCGGTCGGCCGGCGCATCCTGAAGGCGTCCCTGCACGCCATCGACCCGCTCATCGACAGCGCCGTACGAGGTCTCCTCCGGCGCCCCGGGTACGTGACGAAGCTGGCCCGCGGCGGGCCCCGGTTCTTCAGCCTCACCAACAATGCCGGCTACTTCACCTGGCGGCTGCCGGTCGAGGCGATCCGGCTCTACCGCCGCAACGATCCGGGCACGATCCCCCGGCTCACCGCCGGACACGAGGTGACGCTCGACGACCTGCAGCGACGACTCGCCGACCTGTCGGGCGACGCGGTGTTCGACGCCGTGCAGACCGACGTCCAGCGACTGGGCAAGGAGGTGACCGACGCCCACAGCATGGCCGTGGTGTACGTCGGCATGTACGCGCTGAGCTGGGTCAACCGGCGGATGAAGCGCTGGCTCGGCGTCGAGGCTGCCGGGGACGCGCTCTCGCAATCGGTCGGCAACGACGTCACCTCGACGATGGGGCTGGCGCTCCTCGACGTCGCCGACGCCGTCCGCAGCCGTCCCGCCGTGCTGGCCGCCCTGCCGCAGCTGACCGACGCCACCTTCTTCGAGGACCTGGCGGCACTGGACGGTGGGGAGGAGGTCGGCCGGGTGATCCGGGACTTCCTCACGACGTACGGCATGCGGTGCTCCGGCGAGATCGACATCACCCGGCCGCGGTGGAGCGAGGCACCGTCCATCCTGGTCCCGGTGATCCTCAGTGCGATCCGGAATCTGGAGCCGGACGCCCGTACGATCCGGGTCGAACGGAGCCGGCGGGAGGCCGAGGAACTGGAGCAGAGCCTGCTCGACCGGCTCCGCACCCTGCGGGGCGGTCGGCGCAAGGCGGCGCGGACAGCGACGATGATCAGCCGGCTGCGGAACTTCGCCGGTTATCGCGAATACCCGAAGTACCTGATGATGCGCCACTATTGGGTGCTCAAGCACGCCCTGACGGGTGAGGCGGCCGGTCTGGTCGCCGACGCCGTCGTGGAGCGGCCCGACGACGTGTATTTCCTGACCGTCGAAGAATTCCGGGAGGCGGTCCGGACCCGCCGGGTGGACAGCGGCCTGATCGCGCGACGTCGGGCCGAGCACCAGGCCTGGGCACGGCTGACCCCGCCGCGGGTGATCACCTCGGACGGCGAGGTCCCACCCGGCTCGTACGACCACTCCGCCGTCCCGGCCGGTGCCCTGGTCGGGATCGCGGCCTCGGCCGGGACGGTCGAGGGCCGGGCGCGGATCATCCGCGACCTACCGGAGGCCCACCTGGAGGAGGGCGACATCCTGGTCACCACGTTCACCGATCCGAGCTGGACCCCGGTCTTCCTCTCCGTGAAGGGTGTGGTGACCGAGGTCGGCGGCGCGGGCACCCATGGTGCGGTCGTCGCACGTGAGTACGGCCTGCCGGCGGTGGTCGGGGTCGAGGGCGCCACCCGGCTGATCAGCGACGGCCGACGGATCCGGGTGAACGGCACCGACGGGTACGTGGAGTTGCTCTGATATGGAGATCGTCCGCAGCCGCACCCATGCCGTGCAGCCGCACTGACCGTTCCGGCCCGCGGGTCAGTCGCGCTCCAGCCGCTCCTTCAGCGTCACCAGGTCGGCCGCCACCGCCAGGACGTCGGAGGCGTACGACTCGTCGGTCATCCCCGGGCGGCGACGGACGGTGAAGACCACCTCGCAGATGTCGGGCTGCGCCGCCTCACCGGGCACCACCCGCATCGGGTTGTAGAAGCTCTCCCCCGACGGCACGGTCACCACGTGGTCGAGCACCCCGAGGTCGTTGCGGCGAACGTACGCGATCCGGACCCGCCCCATCGGCGAGTCGGTGGCCCAGGCGTCGCCGTCGGGCTCGATCGTGGCGCCCGCCAGCCCGGCGGCCCAGGCGGGCAGATGCCGCGGGTCGGCGGCGTACGCGTAGACCACGTCGGCCGGCCGGTGGATCCAGACGCTGACGTGACGGGACGGGAGCAGCGGATCGGTCATGTGTTTCTCCTATGTCAAGCGGCTGCCGGAAGGCAAGCCCCCGGGACCGATTGCTGGGCGTTCTTGAGGGTGGTGAAGACCAGGCGGACGAGTTGGCGTTTGAGGCAGCGCAGGGCCTCACGGTTGGACATGCCTTCAGACTTCTTCTTCTCGTAGTAGGCCCTCCCCAGACTGTCCTTGAGACGGGTCTGGGTGAGGGCGATCCGGTGGATGGCGCAGTTGATCTGGCGGTTGCCCGAGCGTGTCATCCTCACCCTGCCCGCGGTCCGGCCCGACCAGACCGGGATCGGAGCGATCCCGGCATGACGGGCCAGTTGGGCCTCATGAGCGAACCGGTCGACCCCGCCAATCTCCCCAACCAGCTTCGCCGCGGTCAGGGCCCCGCAACCGGGCAGGGCGACCAGTTCGGGAGCCCGCTGCCCGACCAGGGTGCTGATCCGTTTCTCCATCGCATTGATCCGCCCGGTCAAGGCGATCACGTCGTCCAGTTCCTCGCCAGCCAGCTCGGCCACGATGCCGCTCTTTCCGGCCAGCCAGACCGCCAATGCCTGCTGGTGCCTGGCCCGGTCCAGCCCGGCAGGCTTCAGCGGATACTCGGGGTCGAGCTCATGAACCCGCCAACGCAGGCTGTTGATCGTGGCGGTGCGCTGCTTGACCAGCGTGTCACGCCGGTCGACCAGCAGCTTCAGCTCCCGTGCCGCCTCGTCATGACAGGCCCGGGGCAGGCCCGGCTCGGCCAGCGCGGCCCGCGCCACGGCCAGCGCGTCGATCGGGTCGGACTTGCCGCGAGTGCGAGCGATCGCGCGAGCCTGGCCCATCATCTTCGGCGGAACCCGCACCACCGCCTGACCGGCGCCCAACAGGTCCCGCTCCAGACGCGACGACAGGTGACGGCAGTCCTCGATGGCCCACTCCAGCTCGTCACCGAACTCCCGGCGGGCCCAGCCCAGCGCCTTCAGATGCCCGTCCGTGGTGGCCTGGACGGTCACCTGGCCCAGCTTGCGGCCACCCTGATCGACCGCGACGAAGGTATGGGTCTGCTTGTGAACATCGGCTCCGACGACAACCATGGTGGTTGCCTCCTTTCACCCTGATCAGTGAGGGACGGTCGGGCCGGTCGGCGGACACATCTCAGTGGGGGCGGTGCCACGCTCCTATCAAGTCACGCCGGCCGGTCCTTCACAACGGCCGACGACAAAACGCATGCACGCCACGAAGACACCCACGCTACGAGTCAGCCGACCAGTGATCCGGATCCAACCACCGCAACAACAGCGGCACCACCCACACTGACACTGACCCCACGCTAGGGTCGGCCACGCCCCCGGCGGAAGGTCCGGTCGGACCGACCGTCGGGAGGGCCCCGAACGAGGCCCCGCGGAAATGGATCGGACGGAAGGGGCGGCGGGCAGCCCGGCGTGACGCAGGTCTCGCAAAACGGGTGCGCTCCCACCTGCCGTCGTGTCCCCCACGGGTGCCAGGCTTGGCCCATGAGCGTTCTCGTGGTCTACGAGTCCATGTTCGGCAACACGAAGGCGGTCGCGGAGGCGGTCGCCGACGGCCTGCGCGATGCCCTGGCGCAGCGTGGCGACGGCATCGAGCTGACCCTCCAGGAGGTCACCGACGCCCCGGAGAGCGTGCCCGACGACGTCACCCTGGTCGTGCTGGGCGCTCCCACCCACGCCTTCTCGATGAGCCGCGCGTCGACTCGGGAGGATGCCCTGAAGAAGGCGCAGACCACCGATGCCGCGCGCCGGACGACCGGCGTACGCGAGTGGATCGCGGCGGCGTTGCTGCCCCCGCGGACCACCGTGGTGACCTTCGACACCAAGATCATGAAGCCGCTCACCGGCTCGGCGGCCAAGAGCGCCACCAAGGCCCTGCACGGCCGCGGCTTCCTCGACGTCGAACGGGGCGAGAGCTTCGGCGTGGCCGACACCCCCGGCCCACTGCTCGACGGCGAGCTGGAGCGGGCCCGCGCCTGGGGCGCCGCGTTGGTCGCCCGGGTCTGAGCCCGTACGGCTACTCCGGGAGCGCCCGCTCTCCCGGGTCCACCGCCCGCTGGTCCGGCCTGCTGAGTGACATCAACAGCCGGACCAGCAGTGTTGTCACCACGACGGTGAGCACACCGAGGATCCCGGCGACGCTCCACGCCGGAGGCAGGCCGACGGCGCGTTGCACCAGCGGCGTGAGCAGGATCGGCACCCCGGTGAGGATCAGGAACACCAGCGGCACCGGGGACACCACCACGGCGTACGGTCGGCGTCGCAGCACCCCCACACCGACCCCGATCACCGCGGGCAGGAAGAGCGCCAGGTCGAGGACGTGCACCGGATTGGTCGGCACCGCCAGGTCGACCGCGCTCTGCGGCGCGGTGCCGGACAGCAGCGCGGGCACGTCCTCCCGCAGCCACAGCAGCGCGAACAGCACGCCCAGAACGATCAGCGCCCACCCGATCACGGTGAGCATACGACGGCCGGTGAACCGTCGGGCGACCGTACGATCCAGCGTCGTCAACCCGCCGATCAGGGCGTACGTGGCCAACCCGAGCACCGCCACCCAGAGCAGGAACAGCGGACCGAACGGCACCGCGACCGTGTAGATCACGTAGTTGTAGACGGTGAAGGCGAGGGTGCCGAGCCACAGCAGGAAGGCGCGGTCCGATCCGCGCAGCGCCAGGCCGGCACAGACCAGCATCAGCGGTGACACGAGCGCCAGGTTGGCGATGTCCTGGGCGTACGCCTGGGGCAGGAACGCGGCGGTGAGGTCGGCGTAGAAGCCGGGCACGGCCAGCGCGATGACATTGCCGACCATCGCCAGCACCGCGGCAGCGACGGACAGCCACAGCCAGACCACCGCGCCCGGGGCACGCGAGCCGCTCACCGGTGTGCTCCCGGGCCGTTGGACGAGCAGCCGCCGGACGAGCAGCCGGCCCTCGCACCGTCGCCGCCGAGGCCGATCACGGCGACGTCGGCCATGGATCCGCGGTCAGACACGCCCTCATTGTCCCCCCCGGCCGGCCCCGACGGCGGCGGGGTCGGCTCCGCGGCGAGCTGTCGGGCGAGCGACCCGCGCCCTGCGGTCGCGGCGCGCGACGCAGCACGACCTCGGCGTCAGGAGAGGTGGCTCGGGTGGAGGTCCGTCCCGATGTCCGCCGCGGTGTGCAGCATGGCGGGGACCACCTCGTCCAGCACCGTCGCGCCGCCGTGCACGCCGGACTCGGTCAACACGTTGATGGCGGCGACCACCCTCCCGGACCGGTCGCGGATCGGCGCGGCGACCGCCGTGACGCCGGCCGCGATCTCCTCGGCCACCTCACACCAGCCCCTTTCCCGGATGTCCGCCAGCGTCTCGCGGAGCGCCGCCGCAGTGGGAAACATCCTCGTCGGCCGGGTGCGAAAGGTCTCCGAGGCGAGGAAGGCCTCGAGCTCCGCCTCGGGCAACCAGGCCAGTTGCACCCGCCCGATCGCCGGATGATGCGCCGGCAGTCGGCTGCCGACCCCGATCGCGACGTCCACCAGCCGCGGCCGGCCGACCCGGACGAGGTAGACCACGTCGGATCCGGTCAGCCGGGCCAACGACACCGTCCGCTCCAGGTCGCGGGACAGCGCGGCACAGTGCGGTTCGGCGACCTGGGTGAGGGTCAACCGGGACTGCTGCGCATACCCGAGATCGAGCAGTCCGGCGGTCAGTCGGTAGTGGTGGCCGTCGAAGGTGGTCAGGCCGGCCGCCATCAACGTACGCAACAGGCGTCGTACGGCCGATCGGCTGATGCCCACCCGCTCGGCGGCCTGGTCGAGGGTGAGCGCGGGATGGGCGGCGTCGAACGCTCGGACGACAGTGACGCCACGCACCAACGACTGCACGACATCGCGATCGACCGGGCCGGGGGCCGAGTCGACACGCGTCACCGCCTGTTCCGACATGCGTACACGATACGCGGACCAGCTCCGGAACCTCACGTCGAGCACGTCGACACCACCCCCACAGATGTGACGCGTGTCACGTGATGGCACGACTCGGGCAACCCATTGACGTGACGTACACCACATGACAGCGTGTGACTCAGGCAACAGCGCACACATGTACGCATGTCGGAACGGAGTCAATGGTGACCAGCACGACGCTCACCCGCACCAGCGGTCCCAGCACCGCTGCCCTGTGGGCCGGACTCGCGCTGTGCATGGCCGCCGGACCACTGCTGCTCTACACCCTGACCGCGATCTCCCCACTGGTCATCGACGACCTCGGACTCAGCGAGGCGCAGTACGGCGCGATCGCCGCCGTCACCTTCGGAGCCGCCGCGGTCAGCGCGCTGGTGCTCGGCGGGCCGACCGGGCGGATCGGCGCCCGTACGGTGATGGTGGCGGTGTCCCTGGGCGGCGCGGTCGGTCTGGGCGTGCTGGCCCTGGCAGGCTCCTTCGCCTGGGTCGTGGTGGCCGCCGTCGTGTCCGGTGCCGCGCAGGCACTCTCCAACCCGGCCACCAACCGGGTGGTCGCCGCACTGCCCGCCCACCGCCGCGGCGCCCTGATCGGGTGGAAGCAGTCCGGTGTGCAGATGGCCCAGTTGCTCGCCGGCGTCCTCGCTCCCGCGATCGCCGTCCTGGCCGGCTGGCGGTGGGCGGCCGCGGTCGGCATGGTGATCGCACTGCTGGCCGCCGCCACCTCGCTGGCCATCCGGCCGGAACGGGCGCCGCAGTCCGCGGCGGTCGCCGAGGGGGCTGGCACCTGGACCTCGGTGGCCACCCTCACCGCCTACACCTTCTGCATGGGCTTCGGGCTCCAGGCGACCAACGCCTACCTGCCACTCTTCGCCCACCGCCAGCTCGGCTTCTCCGTGCCGACCGCCGGGGCGACCGCCGCCGTGATCGGCGCCGTCGGGGTGGCCAGCCGGATCGTGTGGGCCCGCGCCGCCCATCGCGACGGGCTGCGCGCCCACACCCTGACCCTGCTCGCCCTGGGTGCCGCCCTCGGCGTCGGGCTCGGGCTGGCCGCCACCGTGGCCGGCGGCTGGCTGGTCTGGGTCGGTGCGGCCATCTTCGGCGCCGCAGCCCTCGCCTCCAACGCGGTGACCATGGTCGCGCTGGTCCGCACCGTGCCGCCCGCCCTGCTGAGCGCGGCGACCGGGCTGCTCGTCACCGGCATGTACGTCGGCTTCGCCACCGGCCCGCTGACCTTCGGTCTCGCCCTCGAGAGCGGGGTGGCCTTCCCGGCCGCCTGGCTCGTCCCGCTGCTCGCCTTCGGGCTGGCCGCCGTGATCGGCCTGCCCACTCCCCTGACCCGTCCCCTCCGCGACTCCTGACCCGAGTGCTCCTGACCCGAGCGCTCCCGACCCGTACGACCCACACCTGCACCACCACTCCCAGAGAGGAAGCAACGATGCTCACCCACGAACAGAACGACCTGCTCACCCAGACCGGCCCGGGCACGCCCATGGGCACCCTCTTCCGGCGCTACTGGATCCCCGCGCTGCACGCCTCCGAGCTCGCCGAGCCGGACGGCGACCCGGTCCGCATCAAGCTGCTCGGCGAAGAGCTCGTCGCCTTCCGCGACAGCGACGGGCGTCTCGGCCTGCTCGACGAGTTCTGCAGCCACCGCACCGCCTCGCTCTACTTCGGTCGCAACGAGGAATGCGGCCTGCGCTGCGCCTACCACGGCTGGAAGTACGACGTGGACGGCAACTGTGTCGACATGCCGTCGGAGCCGGAGGGCACCACGTTCCGCCAGCGGATCAAGCAGCGCGCCTACAAGGCCGTCGAGGCCGGCGGCCTGATCTGGGCCTACCTGGGCGACCCGGCCAAGGAGCCGCCGCTGCCCAGCCTGGAGTGGATGGGCCTCAACCCGGAGAAGCGGTTCGTCTCCAAGCGGCGCCAGTTCTCCAACTACCTGCAGGCGATGGAAGGCGGCATCGACTCCAGCCACGTCTCCTTCGCCCACCGCTACAACCTCGACAACGATCCACTGCACGCCGGCACCGAGGGCAACAAGTACCTCAAGGCCGACACCCGGCCGAAGTTCGAGGTGGCCGAGTCCGACGGCGGTCTGCTGATCGGCGCCCGCCGCACCGCGGACGAGGACACCTACTACTGGCGGATCACCCAGTGGATGATGCCCTGGTACACGATCATCCCGCCGTTCGGCACCCACAACCCGATGGGCGGCCACGCCTGGGTGCCGATCGACGACGACAGCTGCTACGCCTGGAGCTGGAACTACCACCCGACCCAGGACTTCGGCGAACGCGAGCTCGACGCCCTGCAGTCCGGTGACGGCATCCACGTCAAGTACAAGCCGGGCACCTACGATCCGCTGGCCGACAAGGCCAACGACTACCTGATGGACCGCGCCGCCCAGCGCCGCAAGGAGACCTTCTCCGGCATCGCCGGCATCGCCGCCCAGGACTTCTCCCTGCAGGAGTCGATGGGTGAGATCTGCGACCGGACGAAGGAGCGCCTCGGCACCTCCGACGCGGCCATCATCCTCGCCCGTCGCCGCCTGCTCGCCGCCCTCGACGACCTCGAGTCCGACGACCTGCCCGGGCTCGCCCCCGAGCACACCCACGTACGGTCGGCCTCGATCCTGCTGCCGAAGGACGTCCCCTTCCAGGAAGGGGCCAAGGACGTCCTCGTGGTGAAGCCCGGCGAGAACTTCTACTCCATCTGATCGGAACATCCATGCGCACACTCCCCCAGCGCCTCCGCGCGGTGGCGGCGGTCCTGGCCGCCACCGTGGCGGCCACCACCCTGGCCGGCTGCAGCGGCGTCGCCGCCGGAGCGACCTCCTGCGAGGGCGTCAAGGTCGAGGCCGGCATCACCAACAGCCTCTCCGACGCCCTGCTCTACATCGCCAAGGACAAGGGGTACTTCGCCGCTGAAGGCCTCAACGTCACGCTGCGGCCGTTCAAGTCCGCCGGCGAGATGATCCCCTACCTCGCCGCCGGTCACCTGGCCGTCGGCGCCGGCGCACCGTCGGCCGGCTTCTACAACGGCATCGCCCGTGGCATCGACGTCAAGATCGTCGCGGACAAGGGCGAGCTGGTCACCGACTACGACTACATGCCGCTGCTGGTCCGCAAGGAACTCGTCGACTCCGGCAGGGTGAAGAGCGTCGCCGACCTCAAGGGGCTCAGTGTCGCCGAGCCCGCGCCCGGCACCGCGACCGCGTCGACCGCCTCGGGGCTGCTGGAGGCGAACGGACTGACCTACAACGACGTCAGGCACACCTTCCTCGGCTTCCCCGACCACGTCGCGGCGCTGCAGAACGGATCCGTCGACGCCTCACTGACCACCGAGCCGGCCGCCACCAAAGCGCTGGCCACCGGTGCGGCGGTCAAGCTGGCCGACTCGACCACGGTCTACAACAACCAGCAGTTGGCGGTGCTCCTCTACAGCGGCGACTTCGGCAAGAAGCAGCACGCGGCCGCGCAGTGCTTCATGAACGCGTACGCCCATGCGGCGCGGGACTACAGCACCGCGGTGGAGCGGGGCAAGTGGGCCGGGCCGGGCGCCGACGAGGTCGCCGGGATCATCGCCAGGAACGTCAAGAGCCAGCCGGCCGCGATCAAGAAGACGGTCCCGAGCTACGTCGATCCGGACGCCGCTCTGAACGTCGAGAGCCTGAAGAAGGACTACGCGTTCTTCGTCAAGCAGAAGTTGTATAAGGGCAGGTCCCAGATCGATTTCGATTCGCTGGTCGACACCAGCTTCGTTGAGGCGGCCGCGAAGACCGCGAGGGGTAACTGATATGAGCACCGTCGTCGAAGAGCAGCAGAGCCAGGGCCGCCGCAGCGCCGTCCGGGCCACCCAGGTCACGCACCGCAGCGGGCCGAGCAGGAACACCCTGCTGACCATCTCCATCGTCTCCTCGATCGGCCTGCTGGTCGTCTGGGAGATCCTGTCCCGGACCGGGGTGTTGGACACCCGCTTCTTCCCCGCCCCGACGCTGTCTTCCGGTCGCTGTGGAACGAGGCGATGAGCGGCCAGCTGTGGGGCCAGTCCCAGCACAGCCTGGCCCGGCTGGTGATCGGCTTCCTGATCGGGGCCGTGCCCGCGGTGATCATCGGCGTCCTGATGGGCCTGTCGAAGTCGATCAGCGCCGCGCTGCGTCCGATCATCTCGGCGCTCTACCCGGTGCCGAAGAGCGCCGTCCTGCCGCTGTTCCTGCTGTTCTTCGGTCTGGGCGAGGACACCATCTGGTACTTCGTCGCGATGGGCGGCTTCTTCCCGGTCGTCATCAACACCTTCACCGGGGTCGCCAACGTGGCCCCGATCTACTACGACGTGGCGCACAACTTCGGCGCCAAGCGGGGCCGGGTCTTCTGGACGGTGGCCCTGCCGGGCGCGATGCCCAACATCATCACCGGCCTCGAGCTCGGCGCCGGCATGGGCCTGATCATGCTCGCGATCGCCGAGATGATGGGCGGCCAGGGCAACGGCTGGGGCTTCATGGTCTGGAACTCGTTCCAGCTGTTCAACATCGAGTCGATGTACGCCTACCTGCTGGTCTTCGCGATCGTCGGCTTCGTGCTCGCGGTCGTCGTCGGATACGTGGGTCGCAAGCTCACTCCGTGGATCACCCGTCACTGACGCCCCCCGACCCAACGAAACGGATTGTCACCATGTCCCACACCATCGCCTCGGCGAACCCGACCACCACGGCCACCGGCGACATCAAGATCAGGATCCGCGGCCTCGACAAGCGGTTCACCGTCCCGGGCGGCCACGTCGTGACCGCGTTGGAGAACTTCGACCTGGACGTCCCCACCGGCCAGTTCCTCACCATCGTCGGCCCGTCCGGCTGCGGCAAGACGACCTTCCTGCGGATGCTCGCCGGCCTGGAGACCCCGACCGCCGGCACCATCGACGTCAACGTCGGCAGCGCGGGTCGCCCCGAGAACGCCATGGTCTTCCAGGGCGACTCGATCTTCCCGTGGATGAACGTCTGGGACAACGCGGCGTACGGCCTGACCGTACGGCGCGTGCCGAAGGCCCAGATCAAGGAGACCGTCGGGCACTACCTCGAGGCGACCGGCCTGACGAAGTTCGCCGACGCCTATCCCCACCAGCTCTCCGGCGGCATGCGCCAGCGGGTGTCGATCGCCCGGGCGTTCGCCAACGACCCGGAGATCCTGCTGATGGACGAGCCGTTCTCGGCGCTCGACGAGCAGAACAAGACGCTGCTGCAGGCCGAGCTGCTGCGGATCTGGGACGAGACCCGCAAGACGGTCGTCTTCATCACCCACTCGGTGGACGAGGCGGTCACGCTGAGCGACCGGATCATGGTGATGAGCGCCCAGCCGGGCACGGCCAAGGCCTTCATCGACGTGCCGTTCGAGCGGCCCCGCGACGTCCTGCAACTGCGCCACGAACCGCAGTACGGCGAGATCGTCTTCGACATCTGGGGCCAGCTGCGCGAAGAGGTCCGCAAGGCCAAGCAGCAGGCCGACGACCGTGCCGCGAAGAAGCGCGGGCAGCGACGCCGATGACCGCCCTGCATGTCCGCGCCGCCGTCAGCGACGGCGCCGGCAGCACCGTCGTCCGGGAGCTCACCCTCCCGGACACGGTGAGCCGGTTGCGGGTGGAGTCCTCCGCGGTCTGCGGCACCGACGTCATGCTCCACCAGCGCGGTCTCCGGGCGCCCGCGGTGCTCGGTCACCACACGATCGGGCGGATCGACCACCTCACCGAGGCCGACGCCGAGGCGCTGGGCCTCGAGGTCGGCACCCGGGTCGCGGTCGAGGAGTACGTCGGCTGCGGCCGCTGTGCCGAGTGCCGGGCCGGCCGCTACCGGCTGTGCCCGTCGGTCGACCTGTGGACCGGCGGCGAGCGGGTCGGGATGATCCCCGTCTCGCGCGGCTCCGGGCTGCACGGCGGCAACGCCGAATACCTGGAGCTGTCCGCCCGACACGCCCTGCACCGCCTGCCCGACCGGCTCACCGTCGACGAGGCCGCTTGGACGCTGCCCCTGGCCAACGCGGTCGACTGGACGCTGGACGCCGGCGGTGTCGGGCCCGGGTCCACGGTGGCGATCATCGGCCCGGGCTACCACGGGCTGTCCTGCGTGGCGGCCGCCGTCGCGGCCGGCGCCGAGACGGTGGTCGCGATCGCCCGGACGTCGAGCGCGCACCGGCTCGAGCTGGCCCGCCAACTCGGCGCCGTCACCGAACGCAACGACGACCCCGACCACGACGTGGTCGACGTCGTCCGGGAGACGTACGGTCCGCTGGATGCCGTCATCGACACCATCGGCCGGCCCGAGACGATGGCGTCCGGGCTGCGGATGCTGGGTCGCTTCGGGGTGCTGGTGATCGCCGGTCTGGCCGGCGGCGACGTGGCCCTCGATCCCACCGCGATCGTCCGCAACCTGGTGACGGTCCGGGGCGTACGCGGCCGCTCCCCGCAGGCGGTCGAACGCGCCATCGCCCTGCTCGCCGCCGGTGGCACCGGACTGGAGCGGATCCCGTCGTACTACGTGCCGCTGGAGGGCGTCGGCGGCACCCTGCGGGACATGGCCGAGGGCCGTGCCCCGGTCACTCCTCACGTCGTGGTCGACCCGTGGCTGCGGGTCACCGATCCCATCCCCACCGAGTCCCCGAAGGAGATCCGATGAACCCCCTGCGCCGTTCCTATGAAGCCCGCGTGCTGGTCGTCCCGCTCGGTCCCGGCAGCGCCCGACTGGCCGAGGACCTGGTCACCCTCGGTGTCGAGCGGGTGCAGGTGCTGACCGATCCCGATCCGGTCGCCGCGCTGACCCGGCCGCTCGGCGAGGCCGGCTGGCAGCCGCCGTCGCCGGCCGGCACCGGTCAGGTCGCCGAGGCCGCCGACATGGTGGTGCTGGTCGGCACCGATCTGGCCCAGGTGCCCGAGGACGTCGTCCGCGAGGTCTGCACCGCGGCCCGCGTCGGCGGCGACCTGATCGCCGCCGTGCTGGTGGCCCCCGAGCGCTGGCAGGAGCCGGCCGGTGCCTCCGCGATGGTCACCCTGCGCCAGGAGGTCGACATGCTGGTGTCCGTACGCAGCCCGAAGCTGCTCGCCGCTCTGCTCGACGTGTTGCGCGGCGGCGCCCGGCCGCAGGACTACCCGGAGATGACCGTCGAGGAGGTGTCGGCATGACCGGCGAGGACCAGGACTTCTTCGAGGTCACCGTCAGCAAGGCGACGCTGGAGGCCGAGGGCGTCATCTCGCTGGAGATGGTCCCGGACCGTGGCCTGCTGCCGGCGTACGAACCGGGCTCGCACCTCGACATCGAGCTGCCGTCCGGCCTGGTCCGGCAGTACAGCCTGTGCAGCCCGCCGTCGGACCTCAGCTTCTACCGGATCGCGGTGCTGCTGGAGCCCGAGGGCCGCGGCGGCTCCCAGGAGATCCACGAGACCGCGCTGGTCGGCAAGCGGGTGCGGATCCGCGGCCCGCGCAACCACTTCCCGCTGGAGCCGTCGCCGCGCTACCTGTTCATCGCCGGCGGCATCGGCATCACCCCGATGCTGGCGATGGTGATCCGCGCCGAGCGGGAGAAGTCGCCGTACGAACTGGTGTATTTCGGCCGGCGCCTGGAGAGCTTGGCCTTCCGCAAGAAGTTGGCCACCGGACCGCACGTCAAGGTGCTGGTGACCGGGGACACCGGGCGCCCCGACCTCGCCGGCATCATCAACGGCGTCACCGACGACACGCTCATCTACGCCTGTGGACCGATCGAGATGCTCAAGGACGTCGAGGACTTCTGCGAGCAGGCCGGGCGGACCCCCCAGCTGCGGACCGAACGGTTCACCTCCGACGGCGAAGCGGCCGCCGAGGCGGCCAGCGGCGACTCCTTCGAGGTGGTGCTGCAGCGCTCCGGCGCGGTGCTGACCGTCGGGCCCGACCAGGGGCTGCTCGAGGTCATCCGGGATCACTGCGAGGTGATGACCTCCTGCGAGGACGGCTACTGCGGCACCTGCGAGACCACCGTGCTGGAGGGCGTCCCGGAGCACCACGACACCATCCTCAACGAGAAGGAGCGCGCCGCGGGCAGGACGATGATGGTCTGCGTGGGCCGCTCGAAGACACCGCGGCTGGTCCTCGATCTCTGAGTCGTACGGTCCCCTGGGGCGTACGACTCCCTGAGGCGCACGACTCACGGGGACGTGCGGCCCCCTGACACGTTCAGCCCTCCGGGACGTACGACTCCCCGGGACGTGCGGGCCCACTGACACGTACGGCTCCCCGGGACGTACGGGCCCACTGACACGTACGACTCCCCGGGACGTACGGGCCCACTGACACGTACGACTCCCCGGGACGTACGCCCCGCGCGGAGTCCCTGGTCGGACGGCGCCGGTCCCGGTCAGCCGTCGACGGCCTGTCCGGCGAGGTCCTCCTCGATCGCTCGCACCGCAGCGAGCAGATCCGGAAGGACCTCGTCGTGCAATTGCTGCACCGTCGTCCGGGTGACGTGAGTGGAGACGTTGACGGCCGCCACGGCGCGACCGTCCGGACCATGGACGGCGACGGCGATCGAGCGCAACGCCGGATCGAGCTCCTGGTCGGTGACGGAGTAGCCGTCCTCCCGCGCCCGGCGGACCACCCTGGCGACATCCTCGGGGGTGGTCACCGTCGCCGCGGTCCCCGGCGCCGCGACCAGCGGCTCGCCCTGCAGCCGGGCCAGGTAGTCCTGCAGCTCAGCGTCCGACAGATCGGCCAGCAGCACCCGCCCGCTCGACATCGAATACGCCGGGAACCGGCTGCCGACGGCGATGTTGACGTTCATCAGCCGCGGGCCCTTGACCCGGTCGACGTAGACGACGCTGTCCCGGTCGAGCACGGTCAACGAGCAGGTGTCCCGGACCCGTTCGGCGAGGTCGGACAGGTGCGGATGGGCGATCCGCGGCAGCGCGAGCACCTCGAGGTAGGTGTCGCCGAGTTCCATGATCCGCGGGCGCAGCCAGAACGTCGGGCCGTCGCTCGACACGTAGCCGACCCCCTCCAGCGTCAGCAGCAGCCGCCGGGCGGTGGCGCGGGTGGTGTCGGCGAGCCGGGCGATCTCGGCCAGCGACAGCGGCCGGTCGGCGCGGGCGAGGATCCCGATCACCTCGAGGCCGCGCAGCAGGGAGGCGACGGTGTCGTCTGCTCGTTGGCCGCTCGCTGGCATGTCGTGAACCCTATCCGGTGCAGTGGCCCGCCGACATCGAACGGCCCGATCCCCGGGCCTGGGCGGCTGTGCCCGGGTGGGCTGATTCGCCCCGGGGTTCCTCGCCGCCGCGCCTTCAACAGCCTTCGCCACCGCAACGCGCGAGTTGCAGTCAGCCGCCGCGCTTTCAGTCAACTGCGGCGCTTTCAGTCAACTGCCGCGCTTTCAGTCAACTGCCGCGCTTTCAGTCAACTGCGGCCTGCCGGCGGGCCGCGGATCGCTGAAACAGCGGCGGCTGGCAGAAGGAGCATCCGCATCCGCAGCGGAGTGGCGACGAGGTCCTGCAGGCCGACCCGGATCAAGCGGCGGAGGACCTGGTCGTATGACCGGTCGGGATCGGCGAGCAGTTCAGTGGTCAGGGCACCGACTGAGGTCATCGTGGGCATCCTTCGAGGCTCCTTGGCCATTAGCCCGAAACCACGGTGACCCGTCTCGCGAGCCTGACACTCAAGGACGCGCCCACGGGCCACCGCAGGATTCACACCATGCCAAGGGCCTCATCCGGCACAAACGCTCGGCTCTTCACCTCGCCCACGCGTTCGTGCTGAATGACAGGCACATGTGCGCGGGCGAAACGCAGAGGTCATCGAATGTGTCTGAGCCGGTGCAGCGGGAGGCACCGCGCCGAGCCACCCGTGCCACCGTCGGGTCCCGGTCGCGGCGCAGGGTGCGGTTCCTCACGCGTGTTCCGCCGGGAGACCCTGCACAACCGACGCACGTGATGATCGCCACACCCTTGTTGAACATGACTGTACGAGTTACTGTGGAGACCTGACCAGACGTCGTCGAGTCGAGGACGACCGGGATGAACGAGCCACAGATCCCACCAGACCGTGTCGCCGAGGTGACCCCCACCTCCCCGGCCTCCACGTCCGCCCCGCCCACTGCTTCCAGCGCGGACTCGATCCCGGCTTCGGACCCGATCCCGGACTCGGCCTCGGCCGCAACCCCGCCCGCGACCCCGACCATGGCCCCGCCCCGGACCCCGCCCCCGGCCCGGACCCCGATCCCGGTCTCCGCGGCGCCCGCAGCCCCCGCGTCCGCGCCGCCGCGGGCCGGGTTCCGGACCTTCCTCCATGTCCTCGCCAACACGGCGGTGGCCAATGTCACCACGAGCTTCCTGTGGTTCGGCCTGACGTTCTGGATCTACGCCGAGACCCGCAACGTGATCGCGACCGGGGTGATCGGTGCGGCGTACCTGCTGTTCATCTCCCTGTTCAGCATGTTCTTCGGCACCGTGGTCGACCGGTTCCGCAAGAAGACCGTGATGGTGTCGGCGACCCTCGCCGCACTGGCGGTCTTCGGTCTCGATGCCGGGTTCTTCTTCGCGGTCGGCGCGGAGCGGATCGTCGATCTGAGGTTGCCGTGGTTCTGGGTCTTCGCCGTCGTGATGCTGGCGGGCTCGGTGGTGGAGCAACTGCGCACCATCGCACTGGCGACGACCGTCACCCTGCTGGTGCCCGAGGACCGCCACGCCAACGCGAACGGGCTGGTCGGGTCGGTCCAGGGCGTGACGATGGTGGTCACCAGCGTGTTCAGCGGCCTGTCCGTCGGGTTCCTGGGGATGGGCTGGACGCTCCTCATCGGCCTTGCCGCGATCGCCCTCACGCTGCTCCACCTCGCACCGCTGCCGATCCCCGAGGCGCGTCCCGCAGCGGCGACCTCCTCCTCTGCATGGGTGGACCTGCGCGGTGGCTGGCTCGCGGTCCGGGCCGTCCGGGGGCTGTTCGCCCTGGTGCTGTTCACCACGGTCAACAACCTGTTCAGCGGCGTCGCGGGTGCGGTGATGGACCCGTACGGCATCGACCGGTTCGGCGTCCAGGGGTGGGGGATCTGGTTCGCGGTGGCCTCCACCGGCTTCATCGGCGGCGGCGCGCTCGTCGCGGCGGTCGGGCTCGGGAAGAACCCGGTCCGCACCATGCTGCTGGCCGCCGGCGCGCTCGGGGCCGCCGGGGCGCTGTCCACGTTCCGCGAGTGGGGATGGCTCTACGTCCTGGGACTGTGGCTGTTCATGGCTCTGGTGCCCGCGGCCGAGGCCGCCGAACAGACGGTGATCCAACGTCTGGTGCCGTACGAGAAGCAGGGTCGGGTGTTCGGGTTCGCGATGACCTTCGAAATGGCCGTCGCCCCGGTGATGAGCCTGCTGACCGCTCCGCTCGCGCAGTGGTGGATCATCCCGGCGCTGCGCACCGACGCCGGACGACGGCAGTGGCAGTGGCTGCTCGGTGCCGGGGACGACCGCGGCATCGCGCTCATCCTGCTGGTCGCCGGCCTCGGCTGCGTCCTGCTCGCCCTGGGCTCGATGCTCACCCCGCAGTACCGGGCACTGTCCGCGAGCTTCCGGGCGGCCCCCGACCCGCCCGGTCAGACCGCCCGGCGGCGGAGTGTCGGTGCCGCGGATTAGGCTCGGGCCACAACCGCATCGAGGAAGGACGAACGGCATGACCGACGCCGGACCCAACCCGTACGTGGTGGACATCGAGGCCGCCACCATCGACAACACTTACTTCCGCGACACCCTGTGGACCGGGACCAACCTGCAGATGACCGTGATGGCGATCGAGCCCGGTGGCGAGGTCGGCGGGGAGATCCACGACGACCACGACCAGTTCATCCGGATCGAGCAGGGTCGGGCCCGGGTGGTGATGGGGCCGGCCAAGGACGACTACACCCTCGACCAGGAGGTCACCGATGACTGGGCCATCCTCATCCCGGCGGGCAGCTACCACAACGTGATCAACGTCGGGGAGGAGCCGCTCAAGCTCTACTCGCTCTACGCCCCGCCGGAGCACACGCCGGGCACTCGCCACATCACCGCGCAGGACGCCCTCGAGGATCCGCAGGAGACCGACCTGGTCGGGTGAGTTCCGGCCGGCCGGCGGGCACAATGACCGCATGACCGATCCGCAGGACAAGGCGTCCCGTTCGACCCCCCAGCCGACGAGCACCTCCGCCACCTCGCCCGTCGCGTCACCCCGTGACTGGGATGCCGCGACGTACGGCGCGCTGCCCCTGCCGCACGTCGGCTGGGGTCGGCGGGTGCTGGATCGGCTGCGTCCGGTGGACGGGGAGACGATCCTGGAGCTCGGCTGCGGCACCGGGCGCGACGCCGCGGTGCTGCTGGCCGAGCATCCGGGATGCCGGCTGGTCGCCCTGGACGGCTCGCCGCGGATGCTGACCGCCGCCGCCCAGACCCTGGCGCCGTACGCGGAGCGGGTCGTGCTGCGGCAGGCCGATCTGCGGGAGGGCTTCACCGTGGGCGAGCCGGTGGACGCGGTGATGAGCGTCGCCACGCTGCACTGGATCCCGGATCACGGGCCGGTGTTCCGCTCCGTCGCAGCGGCGCTGCGTCCCGGTGGCCGGTTCGTCGTCGACGCCGGGGGCGAGGGCCAACTGGAACGGGTCCATCGCGCCGCCCGGCTGGTCGGCGGCGCCACCCAGCCCGCCGAGACGACCCATTTCGCCGGCGTCGAGGAGACCCGGGCCGCTCTCGGGGCGGCCGGCTTCGTGGACGTGGCGGTCCGGCTGCGCCCCGAGCCGCTGGTCCTCGACGAGGCGACGCTGCGGCCGTTCCTGGCCACGATCATCCTCGGCGAGGTGCTGCGCGGCATGCCCGAGGAGGACCGCGACGCGTACGTCGACGCCGTGGCCCGGGCGATGGACGAGCCGGTGATCGACTACGTACGTCTCGAGTTCGAGGCCCGTCGGCCCTGAGTCCCGGAGCAGTCCCGCCACCGGCACGGGCCGCAGCCCGCTGACCGGCGCCGAGGTCGTCGGATCAGCCCGGGAAGACCCGTACCGACCCGACGACCCGGACGCCGACCCGGTCCCCGGGCGACGGCGGCTGCAGTCCGATCACCCGGGCCCGCAGACCGGGTTCGACGACCGCCACAGCGGTTCCGGCCTCATCCGGCGCCGGCGTGGTCGACACCATCCCGACCGCCGCAGCCTCGGCTGCCCCGGTGGGGATCGGTACTGCCTCGGTGGAGCCGGCGTGGATCGGCCCGGCGGGGATCGACCCGGGGATCGGCCCGGCGGAGATCGACCCGGCGGGGATCGGCCCGGTTGGGATCTGCACCGTCTCGGTGGAGCCGCTCCCGATCAGCAGGGGCTCGGTCACCGGGTCGTCCAGTGGGTCCAGGCCGACCACCGCGTCGTGGCCGAAGTACTCGACGCTACGGACGGTGGCGTCCAGGTGTCCGGTCCCGCACGGGGTGAGGCTGATCTGTTCGGGTCGGATCATCACCCGCACCGCCCCGGCGAGCGCGTCACCGCCCACCGGGAGGACACCGAGCCGGCAGCTGACCCGGCCGTCGTCGGCGACACCGGAGAGCAGCACCGCGTCGCCGAGGAAGGACGCCACCTCGACATCGACGGGTTCCCGGTAGAGCACCTCGGGGCGGGCGACCTGGCGGAACCGTCCGGCCCCCATGATCGCCACCTCGTCGGCGAACGACAGCGCCTCGTCCTGGTCGTGGGTGACCAGCAGCGCGGTCGCCCCGGCGGCCCGCAGCGCCCGTGCGGTGGCCTCCCGGGTGGCGGCGCGCAGGCCGGTGTCGAGGGAGGAGAACGGTTCGTCGAGCAGCACCAGGCCCGGCCGGGGGGCGAGCGCGCGGGCCAGCGCCACCCGCTGCTGCTGGCCGCCGGAGAGCTGGTCGGGACGCCGCTCGGCAAGGTCGGCGGGCAGCCCGACGAGGTCGAGCAGCTCCAGCACGCGGTTCCGGTGGCGCCGCCGTGGCCAGGGCAGTCCGAAGGCGATGTTGCCGGCGACGGTCAGGTGCGGGAACAGCCCGCCTTCCTGGCGTACGTAGCCGATACCCCGCCGCTCCGGCGGCACCCACACACCGGGCCCGGCGACCGTACGGCCCCCGATGACCACCTGCCCGGCATCCGGGCGCAGGAACCCGGCGATGATCCGCAGCAGCGTGGTCTTGCCACTGCCGGAGCCACCGAGCACGGCCGTCGTCGTGCCCTCCGCCACGGTCAGGTCGACGCCCCGGAGCACTGCTCCGCGCCCGTACCCGGCCGTCACACCGGACAACCTCACCTCACTCATCGTTCCTCCAGGATCTGTCGCCGCAGCAGCAGGGTCAGTGGGACGGACAGCACGATCATCATCGCCGCGTACGGCGCCGCGGCGGCGTAGTTGAGCTCGCCGGCCTGCCGCCAGAAGGCCAGGGCGAGGGTGTCGGTGCCGGTGGGAGCCAGCAGCAGCGTCGCGGTGAGCTCGGTGCCGACCGCCAGGGCCACCAGCACCGTCCCGGTGAGCACGGAGGGCGCCACCAGCGGCAGCACCACCCGCACCAGGGTCGCCGGGCCGCGCAATCCCAGCGAGCGGGCCGCCTCGGACAGCTCCGGCGGCGCGGCGGCCAGGCCGGCGCGCAGCGAGACCATCGCCCGGGGCAGGAAGAGGATCGCGTAGGCGATCACCACCAGGCCGACCGTCTGGTAGACCGGGCGCGCCCAGCCGACCGCGAGGGTGACGAGGGCGAGCCCGACCACCACGCCGGGCAGCGCGCTGGACAGGTAGGTGAGCCGTTCCAGGGTCAGCGACATCCCGGAGCGGTGCCGGGCGAGCAGCCAGGCGCCGGGCAGCGCCGCGGCGGTCGCCGCCAGCGCGCCGAGCACGGCGAGCACCAGGGTGGCGAGGGTGACCCGCAGCAGGCCGCCGACCGGCTGGCCGGCGAGTCCGGTCAGGTCGGCGCGGGCCAGCCACCGGGCGACGGTCCCCACCGGCACGGCGAGGGACAGGGTCACCAGCACGGCCAGGAAGAGCAGCGCCGGCACCGTCCACGCCCCCAGGGCGGCGGGGACGGCACGCTGCTGGGCGCCGGCGCCGACCCGGGCGACCCGGCGTCGGCCGCGGGCGAGCAGTTCGAGTGCCAGGGCGAGCAGGCAGAGGACCAGCAACACCGAGGCCAGCAGGCTACCGGCGGTGTCGCTGAAGCCGACGGCGTACTGCTGCATGATCGCGGTGGTGAAGGTCTGGAAGCGCATCATCTCCAGCACGCCGTACTCGGCGAGCAGGTGCAGCGTCACCAGCAGTGCCCCACCGCTGAGGGCGGGGCGCAGTCGCGGCAGCACCGTACGGACGACGGCCGCCGCCGGCGACAGGCCCAGTGAGCGGGCGACCTCCTCGTCCCCCGGGTCGAGCGCGCGCAGCAGGGCCGCGACGGGCAGGAAGACGAACGGATAGTACGCCAGCGTGGTGACCAGCGCGGCCCCGCCGAAGCCGGTCATCCACGGGGCCACCGAGACCCAGGCGTACGCGCTGACGAACGCCGGCACGGCCAGCGGCGCCAGCAGCAGCGCCCGCCACAGGCCCGCCAGTGGCAGGGCCGTCCGCTCCACCAGCCAGGCGGCGAGGGTGCCGAGGACGATGGCGGCGGGCACCGTGACCACGACGAGCATCCCGGTGTGGGTGAGCAGTCGTCCGACCCGGGGCCGCAGCAGATAGTCGAGGGCACCGGAGGCCCCGGTGGACAGGGCGCTGGGGATGACGACGAGCAGCGGCAGGACGGCGACGGCGGCGACCAGGGCGGCGACCACCGCCACCCCGCGCGCGCTAGAGGATGCCCGCATCCGTCATCACCGAGACCACCGTGTCGGAGTTGAGCGTGAAGGGGTCGACCTTCGGGGCGTCGAGCGAGTCGAGCGGCGGCAGGGCGGGATCGGACGGAGCGCCCTTGCCGACGACGTACTCCTTGGAGCCGCTGTCGACCAGCACCTTCTGGCCCGCGGGGCTGGTGACGTACGCCAGGAACTGCTGGGCCTGGGTGGGCAGGTCGGAGGAGGCCAGCACGCCACCGGCCGACAGGCTGACGAACGCACCCGGGTCCCCGCCGCCGAAGTAGTGCAGCGCGGTGTTCGCACTGCCCTGCTTGTCACCGGCCTGGTCGCGATACCAGTAGTAGTGGTACATGATGCCGACCGGGACCTCGCCGGCGTTGACCGCCTTCATGGTGGCGATGTTGTTCTGGTAGACCTTCGCGTTGCGCGACAGGGCGTCGAGCCAGGCCCGGGTCTCGGTCTCGCCGCGGTCGGCGAGCATGCCGGCGACGATCGCCTGGAAGTCCGCACCACCCGGCGCGGCGCCCCACTTGCCGGCCCACTCCGGTTTGGCGAGGTCCATCATCGACGTCGGGAGCTGGTCTTCGCGGATCAGGTCCTTGTTGTAGACGAGAACGGTCGAGCGGGCGGCGATCGCCGTCCATTTCCCGGTGGAGGGCGCCATGCCGTCGCGGACCTGCCCGAGGGTCGCCGGGTCCACCGGGGCGAGCAGGCCGGCGCGTTCGACCACGGTCATCGCCGGGGAGTTCTCGGTGAGGAAGACGTCGGCCGGCGAGGTCTTGCCCTCCTCGACGATCATGTGGCCCATCGAGGAGTCCTCGCCGTCGCGGATCTGGGCCTTGATCCCGGTCGCGGCGGTGAACGCGTCGGCCCACGCCTGGGTGACGTTGTGGTGCTGGGCGGAGTAGATCTGCAGGACTCCGGCCTGGGGCGTGAAGCCGGAATCGGCCTTGCCGCCGCAGGCGGTCAGGAGCAGCGGGATCGCGAGGACCAGGGCTAGCAGGGCATGGCGCTTTGTCGGCACGGTGTTCCGTTTCATCGGGTGGGTGGGGGGACGAGATCCTGCAGCCGCCGTACGTGGCGGTCGGCGAGCCGCCAGACCAGGCAGCCGACGGCGATCGAGGCGACGGTCCCGCCGAGGGCCGTGGGGACGACGGCGAGGACCTGGAACTGGACGAGGTAGACGTAGAGGGAAGCGGCGGCGAGCAGACTGACCACCGGCACCGCCCAGCCGGGCACCCGCACCGACGGCACCAGCGTCAGCAGGGTCAGGCCGGCGACGATGGTGAGGTTGCGGGACGGGTCACCGGGGAAGAACGTCACTCCGCCGATGACGGCGAGGGCGACGGTGAGCAGCCGGCGGGGCCGGGTGTCCGCGTACGCAGCGGCGGCGCCGAGGGCGAAGAACCAGAACGTCGTCGGCACGATCCCGCGCAGCAGGCCGTCGCCCAGCCCCAGGATGACGAAGCGCGGCACGAGGGCGACCGCGGTGACGACCGCGGCGAGGCGCCACGGGTCACGACGCCAGGCGCGGGCGATCGCCGGCGACGAGAGCAGCGCGGTGAACAGCACGGTGCTCGCGACGAGGGTGTCGACGAACCACAGCTCGTTGCGGGTGGGAGCGGCATCCGGGCGACCCAACAGCCAGTTCGCGAGGAACAGGTTGGACCAGCCGTAGCGGTCGGTGGTGACGATGCCGACCAGGGCGATCAGCACGGTGGGCACCGCGACGCCGATCAGCACCCGCGCGCTCGCCCGCCAGCGGCCGACGGAGGACGACAGCGACAGGCCGAACCGGGCGGCATTGAAGCCGGCCACGGCCAGCAGGGTGTGGGCGCCGCCGGGCAGTCGGAAGAGTTCGGCGTGCGAGCCGCAGATCAGGACCACGGCGATCGTACGGAGGACGATCGACATCTCGACGGTGTGCCACCTCCACCACCCGGCGAGACGGGCAGGTCCGCCGCTGGCGCGGACCGCGGCGGCCGGCGCCGGGCCGATGGGACGGGTGGGAGGGGCGGGACGGACGCCCGGCGGCGTGGTGGTGGCACGACCGGCGGATCGGCCGAGGGCCACCAGCTCGCGCAACGGTCGGTGGTGCCATCCGCGCGGCAGCGGGCCGACCAGCCCCTCGAGCCGGATCGAGGTCTGGACGTGGCTGAGCGAGTCCCCGCCGAGCTGGACGAAGGTCCGATCCAGGTCCACGGCGTCGGCGCCGAGGACCTGGCCGACCGCGCGGGCCACCTCGGCGGTCAGCGGGGAGTCGGTCACCCCGAGGGACGGGCCGGCGGCAAGCCGGCGCACCGCCGCAGCACAGCCGGGACGGTCCACCTTGCCGTTGGCGGACCGGGCGAGGTCCGCCACGGCGACGGTGACGGCGGCGGGCCCCAGCCCCGAGGCCTCACCGACCAGTCGGCGGGCGGTGGCGACCGTCTCTGCGATGGCCGTCTCAGCGGCGGGCCGGGCGGGGTCGGTCCGCGTCGCCTCCGGCGCGACCAGCACGGTGAGGCCTCGCCCGTCGCCGCCGACGCAGGCGGTGAACCCTGCCGATTCGAGGGCACCCTCGATCCGGGCGACGTCGATGCGTACGCCCATCACCTTGACGAAGCCGGAGCGTCGGCCGACCAGCCGGAGCAGTCCGTCGCCGTCCATCCGGCCGATGTCGCCGGTGCGCAGCTCGGTGAGCATCGCGCCCAGGGCGAGGTCGTCGGGGTGTTCGGCGTAGCCCATCATCACGCCCGGGCCGCGGACGACGACCTCCCTGGCGCCCCCGGACGCTTCGGGAACGGTGGTGTCGAGGTGCAGGGTGGTGTCGGCGATCGGCCGCCCGACCGCGTCCGGGTGCTCGGCGACCAGGGCCGGATCGAGCACGCAGATCCGGGCGGTGGCCTCGGTCTGGCCGTACATCACCGCCAGTCCCCAGCCACCGGCACGACCGAGGGCCGCGGTGTGGAGCACCCGCTCGGGGCTCATCCGCCCGCCGGCCTGCGCGATCAGCCGCAGGGAGGGGTGCGGGCGTTCCAGGACGCCGGTCGACTCCATCAGTTCGACCATGTGCGGGACGACCGCCAGGTGGGTAACGCCGAGGTCGTCGACCGTACGCCACGTCGTCTCGTCGAGCACCGAACCGTCGTGCAGCACCACCGAGCCGCCGGCGGCCAGGTGCGAGTGGAGCACCGAGAGGCCGAACGTGTAGTGCAACGGCAGGCTGGTGATGGCCCGGTCGGTCTCGGTGAGGTGCAGTGCCGCGGCGATCGCGGCGGCGTTGCTGCGCAGGTTGTCGTGGGAGAGCCGGACCAGCTTCGGTGACCCGGTGCTGCCGGAGGTGCTCAGCAGCAGCGCCAGATCGGGGTGCAGCAGGTGGTGTGGCCGTACCCCCCGCGGATCGGCCCCGAACGGCAGCGTCGGATCGACCTCGAACGGGCGGGCCGGATCACCGGTCGCGGTGAGGTCGGGGCGATAGCGCCGGGCGATCGTCGTCGCGTTGGCGTCCTCGGCGGTGACCAGCGCGACATGACCCGCCTCGAGGGTGGCCAGGTAGGCGGTGACGCCGGCCAGGTCCGGGCGCAGCGGCAGGTGGACCAGGCATCGCCCGTCGGCCGCATCGGGCAGCTCGCCGACCAGCGCGTCGACGGCGTCACGCAGTTGATCGTACGAGAGCGCGTCACCGGCGGCGGTGAGCAACGCGGGACGCCCCGACGGCATCGCCGCCAGCAGGGAGGGCAGCAGCACACCGGGGCGCGGGGCCAGGGCGGTCACAGGGGACATGGCAGGTAAGGTTAGCCTAAGCTTGTTGGGCCGGCAACGAGGCGGTCCATGAATGAACAGGAGGTCCCGTGGGTATCGAGGTGTGGTGGTCATCGCTCACCGCGGCCGACCGTTCGTTGCGTGATCTCCTCGACCCGGTCGAGCGGGCCCGGGTGGACTCGCTGGAACACCCGGCCGACCGTGGTCGGTCCCTGGTCGGCGCCGCCCTGCTCCGGGTGGCGGTCGCCGCACACCTCGGCGCGGCGCCGGACGACGTGCTGGTGGATCGGACCTGCACCGGCTGCGGAGGGCCCCACGGCGCGCCACGGGTGATCCTGCCCGCCGCCGGGGCCAGCGGCACAAGGAGCCGCACCCTCGGCCTCTGCACCGCCGCTCCCGGGGTGTCGGTGTCCCACTCCGGCCTGCTGGTCGTCGTCGCCCTGCGCCCGGCCGGGCCCGTCGGGGTGGACGTGCAGCGGGTGGCAGACCTCGAGGATGCTCCCGGAAGTGCAGCCCACCGACATGCAGCGGGCTCCACCCGCGAGGCCGAGGCGTGGGTGCGTCGGGAGGCGTTGTTCAAGGCGGGCGTCCGGGCGTCCGTCCGTCCCGCGCGACGAGCACCCTCGGTGGCGTGGGCGGCGTCGGCGGCGTACGCCGCCCGGAGCCTGTCCACCCCGTTGCCGGGCTACGCGGCGGCGCTCGCGGTGCCGGGTGGGCCAGCGGCCGCGCCGACGGTCCGCCACTGGCCCGCGGCAGAGGGTCAGCGCAGGCCGAGGTCGTCCAGCCGCGCGAAGGTGATGCCGGCCTTCTTCAGCTTCGGCAGGGCGATCGCGTAGCCCTCGGCCGTCATCCCCTTCGGCTGGTTCATATGGCTGATGACGATCGAACCGTGGCGGGCGGCGCCGACCGCCGAGGCGACCTGGCCGGTGGTGAAGGTGGCGCCGGCGTCCCCGTTGATGTCGAAGTTGACCGGGATCTCGCCCAGGTCGCGGACGATCTGCACGGCGATGTCGTCGTAGTAGGCGGTGCCGGGCCGGAAGTAGCGCGGTTCCTTGCCGGTGAGGCGGGTCAGCAGATCGTGATTGCCGGCCACCTCGTCGACGACCTCGCGGACGCTGCCGGTGCCCGTGATGCCGTACGCGGAACGCCCGCTGACCGACAGCGGCAGGTGGCGGGTGCCGTGGTTGGCCAGTTCGAAGAGATCGTCGGCCGCGAGGTCGTCGGCGAGCGTACGGTTCGCCTCGATCCAGCGGGAGTTGAGGAAGAGCGTCGCCGGGATCTGTTCGGCGCGCAGCAACGCCAGCAGCGCGGTGTCGACGCCGGCACCGCCCGGGCCACCGCAGGCGTCGAAGGTCAGCGCGACCTGCTGCTGCCCGCTGCGCAGCACGACGCCCTCGGTCTGCAGCCCCCAGGCCTTGGGCGTACGCCCCTGGTGACGCTGCGCCACCGCCGCGAGCTGCTGCTCGGTCAGGGCCGCGGCCGACGGGGTGGCGGTCGACGGGCTGGCGGTCGAGGTCGTGCCGGCGGCCGGGCCACCGGAGGGGGCGGCACCCGCGGCCGCCTCCCGTGCCAGCGGAGGACGGGTGCAGCCGGTCAGCACAGCGCCCGTCCCGAGGGCCAGGGTGCCGAGGAGCCCTCCGAGCAGGCGGCGTCGGGTCACCTCGCGGGAGCGGTCGGGGTCGGTGGTCACGTCCCCATCATGGTGGACGGAAGCTCAGCGCACCCTGGGTCGGCGTCCAGCCCGGCCGACCGCCCGCACATCCGGGCTCCCTCAGGCGGGCGGCATGCCGTTCGGGTCCATCCAGACGGCGCTGAAGAGGTTGCCGTCCGGATCGTCGAAGCTGCGCGAGTACATGAACCCGGCGTCCTGCGCGGGGCGCGGCTCCCGGCCACCGGCGGCGACCGCCCGGTCGGCGAGGGCATCGACGGCCTCCCGCGAGTCCTCGCCGAACGCGGTCTCCACCTGCAGCACCGTCTGCGGGTCGGCGATCGCCTTGTCGGTGAAGGTCGCGAAGAACGCCGGCGTGAGCATCATCAGGAACATGCTGTCATTGATCACGACGCAGGCGGCGTTCTCGTCGGTGAACTGCGGCTCGATCCGCCAGCCGAGGGCGGTGAAGAACGTCTTGGAGCGCTCGAGGTCGGTCGTCGGGAGATTGACGAAGATCTGATTGGGCACGATGTCTCCATCCGTTGGTGGGGCACCTCGGATGAGGCGCACCTCACACCGTCCATCCTCAGTACCGCGCCGGGAAAGGTCAACCGCCCGACGAGCCTCACCTGTCAGCCGCGCCGGCTTCCCGTTCCTCACCTCGTCGCGGCCCCGACGGGTGCGGGTGGCTCGGAGCAGCTCGCTCGCGGCACCGGCTCAGACACATCCGCGGCACCGGCTCAGCCACATTCGCGGCACCGGCTCAGACACATCCGAAGAGCTCTACACCTCGCCCACGCAGATGTGTCCGTCATTCAGCACAAACGCACGGGCGAGGTGAAGAGCTGAGCGTTTGTGTGTGAGGGAGGCCGCGCAGGGGGTGAGGCCGCGCAGGGAGGTGAGGCTGCGCAGGGAGGTGAGGCCGCGCAGGGAGGTGAGGCCGCGCAGGGAGGTTCCGCAGCCAACTCGACGTGACCAAGTGGGTCATCTCTGCCGGGCTGTCGGCGACCCGGACGGGCTCAGTGCTCTCGCTCACGCCGGGAGGCTAGTCGTCGATCTGGTCCGCCACCGGCGCATTCTCTCCTTCCCCGGCCGCTGCATCCAGGCCCGGGGACGGGAACCAGGTGTCCTGGACGGCGTACCGGCGGTCCGCCAGACGGCTCGACGCCTCCGCCTGCCGCAGCCGGAGCGCCTCGGCATGGACGAGCGCTGCCACGTACGCCTCGAGGGCGCGGCCGTCCGCCCCGGCGACCAGGGCAAGGATGACGGCGTCGGATTCGTCGATCTCCACGCTGAGGTCCACAGTCATGCCCGCATCGTAGGGGACGGGTGGCCTGCCCGATCGGGCCGCTCCCCTCCCGATCGAGCCGCTCCCCTGCCCGGCTCGATCAGCCGCGTGGGAGCGGCGTACGTGTCCGCTCCACGACCAGTGCCTTGGCGCCGTCCGTGGTCGGGGTCAGCACCAGCGTGGCGGCCTGCGGACCGGCCGGGCGCAGCCGCCGCCGCAGGGCCGCCGGATCGGTGTCGACGCCACGCTTCTTGATCTCCAGTCGGCCGACCTGGTGCTCCCGGACCCAGGCCCGCAGCACCTTCTCCTTGGCCGGCAGCACGTCGAGGATCCGGAACGCGGTCGCGTACGCCTCCGGGTCGGTCCTCTCCGGCGTTGCCTCAGCGACCGCGATCACCGGATCACCGATCAGATAGGCGATCTCCTCGGCCACCCGGCCGGCACCGAGCAGGGCCGCCAGCGTGTCGACCGCGCCGGCCCGGATGACCGCCGGATCCGGTTCCCACAGCATCGCCCCGACCGCCGGTGTCCGGAGCGCAGCCGCTGCATCGGTGGCGACGAGGCGGTGCGCCGTGTCGTCCTCGCCGAGCAGGGTGGCGGTCCGGGTGCCGCGAGCGGGGAGGCCACCGCCGGCACCGGCCCACAGCGCGACCTCGACCAGGTCACCGCGATGACTGACCCACTCGGCGCCCGCCGTCTCGGGGATCATCCGGTACGGCAGGCCGGGGCCGAGCTTGAGACAGCCCACTCCCCCGTCCGTAGCCGCCCGGTCGAGCAGGCCGACGGCCCAGTCCCACGGCGGGGTGAAGTCGGCCGGGTTCCAGGTGCGCCCCGCCCCGGTCCGCCGGGCGGGGTCGGCGTACACCGACACCCCGGGCGACCACAACGCGTCGAGCAGAGCGGTGGCGCCGCCGGTCAGCACCCGGGCCCGGCCGGCCGCGACGGCCGGAGCGAGGTTCGCCGCGGCCACCGCGGCGGTGAGCGGGTCGACCTCGACCGCGACGACGTCCAGGCCGGCCTCGAGGAAGGCCCAGCTGTCGGTCCCGATGCCGCAGCCGAGGTCGAGGACCGTACGGGCCCCCGCCGCGGCGTACGTGGCGGCGCGATGGGCGGCCACGGCGGGTCGGGTCGCCTGTTCCAGACCGGCGCGGGTGTAGAACCAGCGGTCCGCGTCGGCGCCGAACTTCACCCGGGCCGCCCGCCGCAAGGACGCCTGGGTGAGGGCCCCGGCAGCGTGCTCCCCGTAGCGGGCCCGCATCCGCGCCACCGCGCCGGGGGCCTCGGTGTCCGGCAGCGCCGAAGCCTCGGCCAGCGCCTGTACCCCCTCCGCGGTCGCCAGCCAGGCGATGTCAGCCACCGGTCCCCTGCTCCCGTCGATCGCGTTCCCCTCCGTCGCGTTCCCGTCCATCGCCCCATTGTGCTTTTCCGGCGCCCGATGCGTCACACCGCCGGTTCCCGGCACCGTTCCCGCCGCCCGGGCACGCCCCGCCTCGTTAGGCTGAAGACGTGGCCACGGACGCCCGTTCCGCTTCCGCCCATCCCGCACGTCAGGCCGCGCCGCGACTGGGCGATCCCACCCTGCGACCCGCCGCCGCCCTCGCCGCCGACCTGCGGGTCGACCCCGAGCAGGGGCTGTCCTCCGCCGAAGCGGCCGCACGACTGGTGACGTACGGACCCAACGTGCTGCGCGGCACCCCGCCGGAGCCCGGCTGGCACCGGCTGGTGCGCCAGTTCCAGGACCCGCTGGTCTACCTGCTGCTGGTGGCAGTGGCGATCTCGGTGCTCGCCTGGCTGGTCGAGGGCGCCACCGGGGTGCCCGTCGACGCCCTGGTCATCGTCACCATCCTGCTGGTCAACGCGATGATCGGTCTGGTCCAGGAACACAAGGCACTGGATGCCGTCGCCGCGCTGCGCACCCTCACCGCGGCCCGCTCGACGGTGCTGCGGGACGGACGGCGGCTGACCGTCCCGGCCGCCGATCTGGTCCCGGGCGACGTGCTGCTGCTGGCCGAGGGCGACACCGTCGGCGCCGACGCCCGGCTGGTCAGCTGCGCGGCACTGCGGATCCAGGAGTCGGCCCTCACCGGCGAGTCGTCCGCGGTGGAGAAGCACGCGACCGCGCTGGCCGCACCCGCGCCACTCGGTGACCGGCTGAACATGGCCCACCGGGGCACCTCCGTCGCCCGCGGTGTCGGGCGGGCGGTCGTCACCGCCACCGGGATGGACACCGCGATGGGCGCCATCGCCGGTCTGCTCGACCGCACCGAGGACGAGGAGACCCCGCTGGACCAGGAGATCGCGCACGTCTCCCGGGCGCTCGGCCGGATCGTCATCGGCATCGCGGTCGTGGTGATGGTGACGATCGTCCTGGTCAACGAGGTGCGCACCGCCGCGGCCCTGGTGGACGTGCTGCTGCTCGGGGTGTCCCTGGCGGTCGCGGCGGTCCCGGAAGGGTTGCCGGCGATCCTGTCGGTGGTGCTGGCGATCGGGGTGCAGCAGCTCGCCCGGCACCGGGCGGTCGTCAAGCAGCTGTCGTCGGTGGAGACGTTGGGGTCGGCGTCAGTGATCTGCTCGGACAAGACCGGCACGCTGACCCGCAACGAGATGACGATCCAGCGGGTGGTGACGGCCTCGGGCACCGTCGAGCTGTCCGGCATCGGCTACCGCCCCGAGGGCGAGGCCAGCCACGACGGCCGCCCCCTGTCGGCATCGTCCGCGGGCGGGGCGCTGCTGACCGAGGTCCGTACGCTGCTGCGGCAGGGCTCGCTGGCGAACGACGCCCAACTGGTCGAGCAGGACGGGGTGTGGTCGATCCAGGGCGATCCCACCGAGGCGGCGTTCCTCGTCGCGGCGCGCAAGCTGGAGGGGCCGGGGCACGATCTCAGCGCGTACGAGCGGCTGGCCGAGGTCCCGTTCACCTCCGAGCGGAAGATGATGTCCACCCTGCACAGCCACCGCGGGCGGACCCGGCTGCTGAGCAAGGGCGCCCCGGACGTCCTCCTTGACCGCTGCGACAGGCACCTGGTCGGCGACCGGGTCCATCCGCTGGACGAGGCGACCCGCCGGGGCATCCTCGACCAGGTCGAAGAGCTGTCCTCGCAGGCCTACCGGACGCTCGGCGTCGCCTACCGTGACGCGCCGGAAGAGCCGGCACCGACGGCCGCGGACGCCACCTCGGCGGCGGGCGCACCGGACGGCGCGACCGGCTGGGCCGACGCCGACAACCTCGACGAGTCCGCCGAGGAACACCTCACCTACGTCGGCATGGTCGCGATCATCGACCCGCCGCGGCCCGAGGCCCAGGCGGCGATCCGGCAGGCGCACCGGGCCGGGATCCGTACGATCATGATCACCGGCGACCACCCCGGGACCGCGGGCCGGATCGGTGCCGACCTCGGCCTCATCGCGCCCGGTGAGCGGGCGCTCAGCGGGCTGCAACTGGACGGGCTGACCGACGAGCAGTTCCGGGCGGCGACCCGCGAGGTGTCGGTGTACGCCCGGGTCGCCCCCGAGCACAAACTGCGGATCGTCGACGCGCTCCAGGACGACGGCCGGATCGTGGCGATGACCGGTGACGGGGTCAACGACGCCCCCGCCCTGAAGTCGGCCGACATCGGGATCGCGATGGGCCGGACCGGCACCGAGGTCACCAAGGAGGCGGCCCGGATGATCCTCGCCGACGACAACTTCGCGACCATCGTGGAGGCGGTCGAGCAGGGCCGGGTGATCTTCGCCAACATCAAGAAGTTCCTGCGCTACCTGCTGAGCTCCAACATGGGCGAGGTCTGCACGATCTTCCTCGGCGTGCTGCTGGCCGCCCCCCTCGGGCTGGCCCACGACGTGCCCGGTGCGCTGGCGCTGCCGCTGCTCGCCACCCAGATCCTCTGGATCAACCTGGTGACCGATTCCGCCCCCGCGCTGGCGATGGGCGTGGACCCGCAGATCGACGACGTGATGGCCGACCCTCCACGGGACCCCCGCGAGCGGGTGATCGATCGCCGGATGTGGCTCGGCATCGGCCTGGTCGGGGCGGTGATGGGACTGGTCAGCCTGCTGACGATCGACCTATGGCTGCCCGGCGGACTGCTGCCCGGCAGCCACACGTACGTCGAGGCGCAGACGGCGGCCTTCACCACGCTGGTGTTCGCCCAGCTGTTCAACGCGCTGAGTTCCCGCTCGGAGACCGCGTCGGCCTTCCGCCGGATCTTCGTGAACCGGTGGCTGTGGGCGTCGATCGGGGCGGTGGTGGTGCTGCAGGTGGCGGTGGTGGAGCTGCCGTTCCTGCAGGCGGCGTTCAGCACCGCCCCGCTCACCCTGCAACAGTGGGCGGTGTGTGCGGCGATGGCGTCGCTGGTGCTGTGGACCAACGAGCTGCGCAAGGCGATCCTGCGGGCCGCCGACCGGCGGCGGTGACGCCGGGGTCAGCGCACCTCGGAGACCACCGTGCCGATGGTCAGGGCGCCCGCCTCACGCGCTGCCGAGGCGACCGCCGCCACCTCGGCGAGGGTGCCCTCCACCAGCACCGGCTCGCCCGCCGCCGAGTCACCGGACCAGACCACGTCCAGGCCGGCGGGCGGCCGGAACGCCTTCCCGGGAGGCATCCTGACCACCCCGGCAGCTCGGGCTCCGGGGTCCTCGAACGGGCGCAACACCAGCGACCGGACCACGGTGAGGCGCTCGGCGGCCCGGCGCAACAGCCGGCAGCGCCGCTCGGACGCGTCGAAGGTGAGGGCGATCGTCCCCGGTCGCCCGTCGAGCGCCCCGGTGGCGAGGGAACTGAAGTTGACGCCGCGCTCGGCGAACACCGAGGCGAGGGCCATCAACGCCCCCGGCTGGTCCAGGCATTGGACCAGCGCCACCCAGGACCGCGGCGCGGACGGGTCCACCACCGGTTCATTCATCCCAAGTCCCCTTCCGGAACGTACGAGTCCCCTTCCGGAACGTACGGGGCGATCGTCGCGGCGATCCGCCGGGCGGCGCGAGCCAGCAGGGCGTCCTCGTCCGGCGGCAGGTCACCGAGCAGCACCTCGCTCCACCCCTCCGGCCCCAGCACGACCGGCACCCCGAGCACCCCGTGCACCGGCACCCCGGCCACCCGGGTCTCGCCCGCCAGGGCGACCTGACCGGCCGTCACGATCTCTCGGCCCTCCGCCAGCGCCGAGATCAGGTCCACGGTGGCGTTGGCGGTCCCCACCGCGGTCCGCGCTCCCGACTGGTGGGTCAGCCAGGGCCGGGTGACCGTCCGCAGATCGGGCGGCCAGGCCTCGACCATCGCGAACGCCCGCCCGCTGTCCTGCTGGGCGAGCAACTCGGCCTGCGCTGTGGCGATCTCCGCCGGCAGGTCGGCCAGGTCACGGCCGGCGCGCAGCGCGGCGACCGTTCGGTCCCGCTCGCCCTCGACCAGTCCCCGGATCCGGACCGAGGACCACAGCGGCACCGCATCGTCGCCATGCTGGCCGGCGATGAATCCGCCGATCCGCTGGCGCCGCACGCCGAGGCTGTGGGCGATCTCCCGGCGGAAGCGCAGCGTGTCCAGCCAGGCTCCCATCCCGATCACCCGCTGCCGGCCGAGCCGAGCGGCCATCGTCGCCACCCCCAGTTCCACCGGATTGGTGACCACGATGACCACCTCGTCCCCCGAGCCGTGCTCGGCGAGGGCGTCGGCGTACGCCGCGAACATGGCGTGGTTGGCGCGGGCCAGGGCCGCCCGGTCGACCGGTTGGCCGGGCCGGGTGCCCAACGTCGCCCCGGAGGCCACCACGATGACATCGGCGACCACCTCGTCGGGGTCCAGCGCGACGTCGAACAGCGGCGCGATCTCGTCGTACGCGTCGATCAGGTCGGCCCGGTAGCCGTGTGTCGCCGCCGACGACGACCCGCCCCGCCGCCCGACCAGCTGCAGTCGCGCGGTGGTGGGCAGCGCGCGGCGCTCGATCAGCTGCGTGCACACCTGCCGTCCCACCGCACCGGTGGCACCGATCACCGCGACATCCATGGTCCGAGCGTACGGAGTCGGGGTGACGGATGTGTTGCGCGTGTTCCCGGCGGCCCCACCGGGTGGTCGCTGCAGTTGTGTATCAGCCCAGTGCCCGTCGACCGGGCCCTCGACGGGGCTACAGTGACACCACGCCGGCGCGGTGCGACTCGGATCACCAATGCCCGCCCGGGGTGTCTGCCGTTTCGCACGTCCGCCCTCGGTCGCTCTCGTACCCCCGGCTCCGCTGCATCACGCACCGGCCGGCCCCGGGTACGCCCACCTCTCGTCACATCGGACCTCACATCGCTTTCGGGGGAGAGATGTCGATCGGCCTCATCCAGGGCCTGGCTGCTCGGCGCGGACCGGGACCCGTCGTCCATCTGCTGGGTCAGCCACGGGTGTGTCATGCCGGCCGGGAGGCGCCGGTGAGTGACGGCGCCGCCCGGCTGTTGGCCTACCTCGCGGTGCACTCGGGCACCCACGAACGACGACAGGTCGCGGCCGCTCTGTGGCCGGATGCCGACACCGCCCGGGCCGCCGGCAACCTGCGCACCGCCGTGTGGCGGCTCGGAGGGCTCGGGCCGGGAATGGTCGAGGCGAGCCCGGGCGGCCTGCGCCTGGCACCCGGGGCCCTGGTGGATGTCGACCTGCTGCACGAGTGGGCGGTCCGGGTGGTCTCCGGGGAGGCGACGCCCGATGACCTCGCCTGCCTCCCGTGGGACGTCGAGGGTCTCGACCTGCTGCCACGGTGGCAGGACGACTGGATCCTGGTCGAACGGGAGCGGCTGCGCCAGCGGCTGCTGCATGCCCTGGAGGTGCTCGGCCGGCTGCTGATCGCCCGGGGGCACTGTGCGGAGGCGGTGGACATCGCTCTGGTCGCCACCGCCGCCGACGAGCTGCGGGAGAGCGCCCAGCGGGTGCTGATCGAGGCCTACCTGGCCGAGGAGAACCGGTCGGAGGCGGCCCGCCGGTTCGCCGCCTATCGGGCACTCCTGCACCGCGAGCTCGGCATCGAGCCCTCACCGGAACTGTTCTCCCTGGTCGACGGTCGCGCCCGGGCCCGCTGAGCCCCGAGACCGCGACACCCGCGTCCGCTCAGCCCCGAATCCTCGACGGCTCGTCACTCGGTCCGCAGGGTCGCCGTCGACCCCACCCGCAGCGTGTTGCCGTACGCGTCCTGCTGGGAGTCGCCGTCGACCAGCGGTGCGACGCCGCCGATGGTCAGCACCCGCGGCCCTGGGGACAGCGTCACCGTCGAGGTCCCGGTGACCGGCGACTGACCGTTCGTCCCGTTGAAGGAGAAGGTGCAGCTGGCCCCCACCACGACGGCCGCACCGTCGCTGCTCGCCGACGCGGTCGTCGAGGCGACCGTGCCGGCCGTCCAGGTCCCGCTAGTGGCGCCGCTGTACGGCAGCTGGCCGACCGTCGCGGTGACATCCCCCTCCCGGGCCACGGAGCTGGGCATGACGTCAGTGGTGGGCGAAGGCGCCGAGGATCCTGGTCCGGGTCACCGCGTCGCGGAGGGCGTCGCTGCTGACGTTCACGTCGGCCCCGGACAGCTTCTGCACCAGGCTCGCCGTCGACAGTTGCGCCAGCCCGTTCACCGAGGTGTCCACCCCGACCCCGTTGAGCGCCCCGACGATGCCCGGGCTGAGACCGACCACCTCGGCCGAGGCGGCACCGAGGTCGGCCGGGGCGGCGCCGCCGCCGGCGTCCCCGAGCGCTTGCTTGAGCACCGCGTCCGCGGTCGGCGCGGGGAGCAGACCGACGACGTGGTCGGTCAGCATCGAGACCGTCCCGGCGACCCCGGTGAGCTGCTGGTCGGCGGGCAGCGCAGCGAGCACCGATGCCGCGGTCACCCCCGACGGCAGGACCGCCCCGCCGACCGCCGAGCGCAGGTCGGCCACGGTCGCCCCGGGGCGGTCGACGACCTCGCGGACCGAGGGCGCGGAGACCAGGTCCTCCAGGCCCGCCACGGTCCGGACCACGTCGTCGGGACGGGCGTGCACCGGATCGAAGACGGCCGCCGGGTTGACCGCCTCGGGCGGCAGCACGGCGGTCTCGCCGAGGGTGCTGCCGGCGAACTCGAGCAGCTGGAACGAGTCGCCGCTCCGCGCGATGTAGGCGCTCTTGTCACCCACCTTGACCGTCCCGAGGACGCCGAGGCCCCGCGGGCCGGTCGACGTCCCGGCGCGGTCGACCCGGCTGCGCAGGTCGTGGAGGTCGTTCTGGAGTGAGGTGATCGTGGCCTCGAGCTCCCTGACCACACCGACCAGATCGGAGCGCAGCTCCGTCACCCCGCCGGCGAGCCGGACGAACTGGTCACGGATCGCGTCGAACTCGTTCTCGATCGCGTGGAAGCGCGCGTTGAAGCCGAGCTCCTCCGGCGTGGCGCCGGCCTGCACCCGGTCCTCACCGTCGACCCAGTCGGTGTGGGCGAAGCTGCGGACATATGTCACCTCGTCCGCCGGGTCGGTCGCCTGGACGTCGGTGCTGAAGTCGAACGGCGGCGGGTTGCTGCCGCCGGCGGCACCGACGTACCACCAGCCGAGGATCTCGCCGATCTCCCGTTCGGCCAGACCGGAGGCCTTCAGGGTGCCGGCGACGAGCTGCGTCGAGACCCCCTTGATGAGGATGTCCTTGTCGAGGAAGGAGATCGGTTCGGACACGGTGACTCCTGGGCGTACGGGCGGTGGACGGGTTTCGGCTGCCGGTCGGGCGGGTGGCGGGTGCGGGTCGGGCGGGCGGCGGGTGCGGGTCGGAGGGGCCGGACGGGCCCCGGTGTCAGCCGGGAGGCGGGCCGTACCGTTCGGCGCCCACGCCGCGCCGCCGCCGGTAACGGGTGTAGGTACGGGAGAGTTCTCCGGCCAGGAACTGCGGTGGGCCTCCGTCGGGGGAGACGTGGTTGCGCCGGATCGGGAAGGTGTTCACCTCGATGCCGAGCGGGCACAGCTCCTCGAGGAGGTTCATCAGGTAGCCGTACTGGTGGAGGTCGAGCACCGCGTCGTCCGGGAGTTCGAGCCGCACCTCGTACGGGTCGGCGAGACCGCGACGGGTGTGGGCGACGCACACCACCAGGGCGATCCCCGGACGGGTCGCCAGCAGTTCCACCCGTCCGCCGACGCCCCGGCGCACCTCCAGTGGCGCCGGCGTCCATCGGTGCGGCCGGCGCAGCCGCGGACCACCGAGCCGGAACGACCAGTCGGCGTCGACCGCGCCCGAGTCGAGCGACCTGAAGCGTTCGGCCGGAGCCATCGGCCGGTCCGGGGCCGGTGGCGGGAAGGGCGCGACGTACCAGCGGTAGGTGGCCGGCACCGGCTCACCGGGCAGGTTCGAGCCGCCGGGGAGCAGGCCGACCGAGCCGAGCACCAGCAGGCTGCTCCCGTCGGGATGCGGCAGCACCCGCACCGACACGAAGCCCGCGGCGGTGAGCACCGCGACGTCGGTGCGGATGGTGTCCCGGGCGGCGACGGCGGCCGGGGCGTCGGCGGCCAGCCCGGCCAGGCCGGTCGGCACCACCAGGCCGAGCAGCAGATCGGTGTCGTACGCCTCCCGGACCCGCGCCGCGAACTCGCCGGGGACCGCCGGGACGAGCCCGGCGGCGACCAGCGGCCGCGCCGCGGCGGGCACCGCAGGTGCGACGGTGGCGACGGTCCCCAGCAGCGTCGCCAGGTCGGCCGGCTCGAGGGGCGGCGGGACCTCGGCCACCGCCGGGCCGAACCCGGTCAGCGCCCGGGCCCACGCCTCGTCCACCAGCACGCTGCGGCCGGAGCCGGCGCCGCGCATCCGAGCCACGTACCGCCCGGTCTCGCCCTCCGCCAGCCGGGCCGGTCCCTCGATGACCAGGCCGTGGCCGGGCAACGAGGTCAGCTGCAGTGTCCCGTCGTCCAGCGGGGTGGCGTCCAGGCCCGCGGCGGCGAACAGCCAGCGCGCCTGCGGATCGTCGCTGCGGTCGCGGACCGCGGCCCGGAGCACCGCGCCGACCACGCCCGGGGCGATGCCCGGGAGCACGGCGGCGCCACCCGCCGCGGCCGCCTGCTGCGCGGCTCGGGCGGCCTCGACCGCCCGGTCGACCCGGTCGGCCGTCGGCGGATCGACGGCCACTCCGAGCCCCAGGTCGTACCGTGGATCGGCCTCGGCCGTCATCGCGGACCGTAGCGTCAGGGTGCCCGGACCGGTCAGCGCCTCGAGCAGCAGCACGGCGCGGGCCAGGCAGGTCGCGGTGCCGGCACCGAGGTAGCGACGGTCGTCGAGCGGTTGGTCGCGGGTCAACCGGCCGATGAGGATCTGCCGGGTCTGCTCGAGGCGGCTGCGGGTGGAATCCGGCAGGCCCGCCGGGGTGTCGCCGTCGAGGTCGAGCAGCAGGCCGCCGGACGCCAGCTCGACGAAGCGGTGCCGCCAAGCGCTGGGACCGTCGGCCGGTGGCGGCACCACCTCGACCACCCGGACCGACACCGCCGGCTGGTCGGACCGCTCGACGATCCGGAACCGGGCGGTGATGCCGACGGTGGCCGGCAGCCCGCGGTTCGGGCCACCACCGGCTGTCGGCTCGGGCGGCCCGTTGAGCGCCCGGTCGAACCCGGCGGGGGTGGCCAGCCGCCACGACGTGACGATCAGCAACCGGCTCCGATAGGCCTCGTCGCCCTCGCCCTGAAGACGGGGCACACCGTGGTCGGCGCCGATCGCGTCGAGGGCGCCGGAGCGGGCGAGGGAGACGTGCCGAGAGGCGGCGATCTCCCGCGCTACGGCGGTGACACGTTGCTTCTCGGCGGTGAGCAGGTGCACGAGCCGGGCCAGCCGCCCCTCGAGCGCGAGGACCTCGACCAGGGCGGCCGCCCCGTCCGGCGGCAGGTCCGGGCCGGCCGCCGCGATCGCCGCGGCCGGATCGGCGGACGGCGCGCCGACAGCGGTGCGTACGGTCACGGCGAGCCGGATCGGCCCGCTGGTGTCGGCGGGCGGCTGGGGCAGGAACAGCGGCAACAGCGAGCCGGCCGCCGACCAGGCGGTGAAGACCGCGGCCGGCTGCTCGGCACCGCCGCCGGCGGCGCGGCATCGTACGACGACCGCCCGCCGCGCCAGCGGGGCGGTGAGCCGGACCAGGACCACCGGGGCCCGCAGGGCGGGAACGTCGACCGCACCGTCCACGAGCGGCAGCACCCGCAGGCCGGCGCCGGCCGCGAACGGCGGGGTGAGCAGGTCCAGGGCCGCCGGCAGGCCGCTCCCGGAGACCGTACGGCTGTCGACCGGGCGCATCTCAGTCCTCCCCACCCATGTCAGTTCACCTCGGGCATGTCAGTTCACCTCGATGTCGGACAACGACGCGACCAGCACGGCGACCTCGGCCGGGCCGACGACGACGTCCTCACCGACCGCCAGCTGCTGAACCCCGTACGGGACGCCGTCGCCGAGGACGTCCTCGGTCAGCCGTGGCGGGTAGCGAAGCAGGTGCAGGTCGCGGGCGTCGGTGACGCCGGGTTCGTTCATCGCGGCCCAGATGATCTCGCTGTAGCGGACCGGCTCGCCGATCCGCAGCCGCCCGACGTAGCGGCGGACCCGGTCGACGATCCGGCCGACCAGCCCGGCCCGGCCGCCACCGTCGGACGGCGGCCCGTCGAGGCTGATCCGGACCCGGAAGCCGACCCCCACCTGCAGCGCCTGCTCGATCGACGGTGCGATCCCGATCGGCCGCACCTCGTCGACCGCCGCCCGCACCCGGTCCGCGAGCTGGCCGGGCCCGTCCCAGACGGCGGCCTCCTCGGGGGCGACCAGCACGGTGACGAAGTACGGATTGCCGAGGCTGCGCTGTTCGCTGAAGAGCCGCTCGGCGAAGGAGAAGTTGCCGTAGATCGACTGGTTGACGTCGAGTCCGCCGTAGAGGTCCTTGACGACGACCTGGCGGACCCCGGGCACCAGGGACACCGCGACGCGCAGGGCGTCCGGCGTCCAGAGGTTGCGCGGGTAGGCCAGCAGCAGGTCGCGGTAGTCCTCGTCGGACCAGGTGAGGTCACCGCCGGCCAGCGGCGCGGTGTGGGCGATCACCACCGTGCCCGCCGCGGCGAGGCCGGCCGCGGCGGCGACCCGGGCATCCGCCGGGTCGAACGCGTCCACCAGCCCGGGGGTCGCGCCGTCCACCACGGCGACCGGGTCCAGGTTCCCGGCCGGGCCGGGGTCGAACGCGGTCACCCCGGCGTCCGCCGTGGTGTGGGCGGCGTCGAGGCGTACGTCCTCGCGGAGGAAGACGATCGCGCCGCCGTGCGACCGCAGTCGGGCACCCAACGGGAGGGTGAGCTGGGGGACGTCGGCCGGCAGGTCACCGGTGAGCCGCAGCCGTACGGTGCCGGTGGCCCGGTGGAAGGGTCGGGGCAGGCCGAGCTCGGCACCAAGCCGGGACAGCGCCTCGCCACGGGCGGTGGCGACGAAGCTGTCGTCGTACATCAGGCCGAGATCGGTCCACAGCCGGGCGTCCTCGACGCTGGCCAGTTCGAGCAGGGTCCGCAGCACGCTGCCGGAGGTCAGGTCGATGTCGGTGCCGAACAGCGCGCGGGCCAGCGCGATCTTCTCGTCGAGGATGCGAGCGACCGGCTTGGGGACGAATCCCGCGCCGGTGACGCCGTGCTCGAGGCCGCTGGACGTGCTCCGCGCCAGCGCGTCGAGGTCGGCCGGGGTGTCGGTCATCCTTGATCCACCTCTCCCAGAGTCATCGGCAGTTCGCCCGCCGCGGTCCGTACGGTCGCCCGGACCTCCTGCCGTCGTGCCGCGTCGAGCGGCCCGAGAGTGACGTCGACGACGTCGGCCACCCGGTTGTCCGCGAGCAGGGTGCGGATCACCGCGACCCGCAGCAGTTGTTCGCGCAGCAGCGGCCCCAGGGCCAGCGACAGGACCCGCAGTCCGTCGAACCCGAAGCCGGTGTTGAACGGATCGCTGCCCAGCGGCGTCAGCAGCGCCACGGCGAGATCCTGGGCGAGATTGTCCGTCCCTTCGAGCAGCACCGGGCCCTCCCCCCACACCAGATCGAGGGCCGGCTCCCCCACCGCCGGCCGGCCGAGCGCGAGGCCGCGGCCGAGCAGGGCACGGGCCGCCACCGGGTCGGGCGGACCGGCGGTCGACGGATCCACGGTCATGATGTCCTCTTCTCGATCTCGACGCCCTGGGCGACGGACATCACGACCTTGCTCCCGCTGAGCCGGATCTCCTTGTCGGTGGCGATGGTGATGGTGCCGGTGCTGTCGATCGAGATCGACGCGTTGCCGGCGGCGGTGCGGACGGTGACCACCCCGGCGGGCGGATCGTCGGGGCGCTTGCCGACGGCCGGCATCAACGACTCCCCGACGGTGATCTCCAGACCGAGCACATTGATCACCCGGCCGCCGGCGGCGTTGACCAGGTCGCTGGCGACCGGTCCGGTCGGCGCCGGGGTCACGCCGGTGCCGGCGTCTGCGGGCATCACCTTCGTCGGCAGGGTGAGCCACCAGTCCCCCTGCCGGCTCTCCGGCTCGCTGCCCTCGGGCCACACGCAGCCGGCGACGACGGCGTTGCGGGAGTCCCCGTCGTGGTTGAGCTGCAGCACCCGGGTGCCGGGATAGTGCGGGACGACCAGCCCGGTGCCGCCGTACGCGAACGGGGTGAGGTAGGGCTTGTCGGCCAGGTGTGTCGCCGGGGTGTCCAGGGCGCCGCGGACGGCCAGGTTGGGTGGTGCGGCTTCGGCCAGTCCGTCGTCGAGGTCGAGGCGCTGCGCGTGTCGTTCGCCGCCGGGTTTCACCGCCTGGGCGGTCACCACGCCGGCGTCCACGGCGCGGCGGGACCTGGCCATCGTCCCGATCCGGGCGTCGATGGTCTCGGCGACCCGTTGGGCCTCGCCGAGCGGGGCCGGTGCGGCCGGTCCGCCGTCGACGCCCTCGACCCGCAGCTTCGTGGTGAAGCCGGTCGTACGAGCGAGGGTGTGGCTCAGTGCGACCACCCGGAAGTCCCGGGGCGGCACGGTGGCGGCCCCGCGGACGAGGTCGACGACGGGTGCGGCGAGGCTGCCGACGGCACCGAGGGCGCCGAGCGCCGGGACGCCTCCGGAGGGCTGTTTCGTCACCGTCCGGGGCAGCCGGATCGTCACCACGTCCCCGACCCGCAGGTCCGGGCGGCCGAGCAGCGACACGTCCCAGGCGTCGGCGGTCGAGGTGGCGAACGGGTCGTCCTTGGCCGGGTCGTCGTACTCGTACGGAGCCGGGGTGGCCTCCACCAGCCCGGCGGCGGCGTCGAGGGACCACGAGTGTCCCCCGGTGACGGACGGTGTCCAGGCGCCGAGGTGGAGCTCCCCGTCGCGGAGGAACAGTGGCACCCGGCCGTGCGGTGCGCCGTAGGCCGCGCGGGCCAACGCCTGCAGGACGTCGCCGACGCGGTCGGCGGCGCGCACCTCGGTGCGGCCCTCCAGGACCGGTTGGTGGCCCTCGGGGAAGACTCTGATCGGCGGAGTGAGGCCCTGGCAGATCGCGTCGACCCACTGGAAGACCGTCCCCTTGACCGGGAGCGTCGGGGCGCCCACCTGGGTCCGCTGCAGGCGGGCCCAGGTGGCGTCGACGCCACTGAACCGGGTCCGGTAGCGGACCTCCCCGGCGGTCCGGGTCAGCTCGGTGATCCGGCCGGTGAGCACGGTCACCAGACCGGACGTCCGGGCGCCGCCGAGACCCGTCGCGGCGAGCAGGTTCGCCCCCGCGGCGAGCAGGGACCCGGGCCGGTCGCGCCAGCCCAGGGCGATCGTCACCCGGCTGCACCGGCCCTTGAGGATGGTGTCGACGTCGGCCTGGCGCAGGCCGTCGACGGTGGCGCTGAAGGTCGGCGCCGCCCAGATGCCGGCGAAGCTGACCTCGAGGTCGGCGTCGTAGCCCGCCCGGTCCACCGCCACCGCGGGCGCGGACGTCGCGGCCTGCGGGTCATCGGGACGGAACTCGAGGCGCCACCCGGCGTCGAACCCGACGCTAGACGAGACGGCCATAGCAGTCCTCCGGGCTCATCGGGGCGGGACGGCCGGCCACCGCGCCGAGGCCGGCCCCGAGGGGTCGCCAGCCGACGCCGATCCTGGCCTCGGTCCGTCCGGCCGCGACGAGGCTTCCCGCCGCGACGGTCACCTCGTCGACCCACAGGTGGCCGCGCAGCCGCCCACCACCGGGCGCGTCGCTGACCGGCAGCGCCCGACCGGGCCGGGCCGGGTGGGCCGCCAGTACGATCCGGCCGGCGAGGACCAGGAGCACCACCCGCACCTCGGCCGGGGACAACGTCTCCCCCGGCGCCGCGGTGAGGGCGGCCAGCGCCGTGTCCGCGGCGACCGTCCGTACGTCCCGTACGTCGAGGCCCGGCGCGATGATGTCCGGTCCGGTGGCCGGCCGGACCGCCGACCGGCGGTCGAGGGCGTCGCGCGAGGACCAGACCACCCGGTCCGGCGGGGCGGACAGCGCTGCGGCCAGGTCGGGGGCGGTGGCGACGAGCACCACCCTCAGGTCATGGTCGGGGGCCGGCAGCGTCGCGGCCTGCGGCAGCCCGCCGTCGGGGTCCAGGGGCACCGCGATCCACCCCGTCGGCAGTGTCATGTCGCGAACTCCACGATCGACAGGGCTGCGGTGGCGCCGAGGTCGACCAGCGCGTCGACCGGTCCGGGCTGTGGGACGTGACGCAGCGTGATGCTCACCTCGAGGCAGTCCAGCCGCTGCGCGGCCGCGGTGAACGACAGCTCCGTCACCTGCATGTTGGTCCGGGTCACCAGGGTGCTCACCAGCGTCACCCCGGCGACCGCACCACCGGTCCAGGCGCCGAGCGACCCGCCGGTGCGGCTGGAGGCCGCGACGAGCTCCAGGTCCTTCTTCCAGAGCAGACGCTGCGGCCCGACCAGGAGGGCGGTCAGCGAGACGACGTCCGTCGAGGCGCTGGTGGACACCCGGAAGGCGGCGGGCCCGACCGGCGGCAGGGCGTACGACTCGCTCAGCGACATCCGGCTCACCGCGAACAGCGGGACGGCCAGGGGGAGGTCGACGAGCACCGCGGAGGGCAGGTGCCGGAACTCCTCGATGTACGAACGGTCGCTCATCGGGCACCTGCCAGCGGCACGGTGGGATCCCACAGACCGTCGAGGGTGCCGTGGTGATCGGCCGACCAGGTGCCGTCCGGGTGGACGGTGATGTCGAACACCACCGGCGGACGCCCCTCGCGCGGCACCCGGTACTGGACGGAGTCGAGGATGTCGACGATCTCGGTGGTCCCGTCCCGCAGCGGGACCGCCAGCCGTCGGCCCTTGGCCCGGACGATCAGCGGTACGTCGGCCCCGGCTCCGTGGGCGGCCCGCAGGATCTGCTCGAAGCCCTTGTTCTGGACGAGTTGGTTGACCCCCTCCGGGGCCAGCATGATCCCCTCGATGAGCTCCGACCCGAAGCCGGGCCCGATCAGGTGGGCGCGCTGCCAGCCCTCGACCAGACGGGCGAGTCGGACGGCCAGACCGGGTGGGGCGGTGCGCAGGGCGCGGATCTGACCTGGGGAGAGCAGCACCCGCTCCAGCCCTGCCCGGGCGACCGGCTCCCGCAGCGCCCCCTCGGCGAGCACGTCAAGATCGCTGAGCCGCAGTTCGTCGAGCAGCTGGGGACGCGGGAGATCGCGGACGAGGGTGGGGGCCGCCGCGAGCCGGGCCCGGACGGCGTCCGCCCGGGCGGCGACCGCGGCCGACGGCCCGACGCGTGGCGGGGCTCCGGGCGGGAGCGGCCGGCCGGGCAACACGTCCCCGGTGATCAGGGCATCGAAGTCGCCGGCGGCCCGGCGGAGTGCTTCGTTCGCCGCGGCGTACTCACGCTGCAGAGCGTTCGCCGCAGCCGCGGCGGCCTGGGCATCGGCCCGCGGGTCCCGGCGGAAGGCGGTCACGGCGTCCTCGAGGCGGCGCATCGCGGCGACCAGCTGCGGCTCGGCCGGGTTCGGCACGGCGTACGCCACCGATCGTTCGGGAAGCGTGTGCCCCGACCGCCAGGCCTCGAGCACCGCCTCGGAGAGCTGGACGATCTCCTCTCCCCGGCCGAGTGCCTTGGTCAACGAGCCGACCGGTGCCCGGCCCGGTGGCACCAGTGCCTCGTCGACCGCCCGGCCCAGCGACTCGTCGTGGGCCGCGATCCGCCGCTTCACCTCGTCCTCGAAGGTCATCAGGTCTTCCACGGCGTTGGCGATCGCCTTGAGGTCGGACTCGCGCAGGGCCCGATCGCGCAGCACGGCGGGGCCGGCGCCCACGCCGCGGCTGGTCTCCACGTCGGCGAGGATCCGGCCGATCGAGTGGTTGATCCGGTCGAGCGCGGCCTGGGTCCGCTGTTCGTGGGCCCGGGCGACGGAGAGCAGCACGATCTCGGCGATCTCGTCGATCGTGCGGCCACCGGCCCGGTCCCGGTAGAGGATCTCCAGGGCGCGCCGCAACCGGGTCATCACCGGGGCCTGCTCGCGGGCGAAGGCCTGCAGCCCGGGACGGAGGGCGTCGGCCGAGATGGTCATCGCGGGCCTCCTGTGACGGCGGCGGAGGCCAGCGGTCCGAGGGCGGCGTCGACCTCGGCGGCGGTCCCGTGCTCCTGTGCCTGCTGGCGGATCCACGGCACCAGCAGCGGGGTGATCACCTTCGGCAGCACCTCGTTCATCACGACGACGACGGTCGCCTCGTGCACGGCCTGCCGGACGGCCCGCTGGAGCGCCTCCTCGGTGAGGCCCTTGATCACCTGCTCGCGGACGGCTTCCGAGGCGAGCCGGACCACCGTCCGGGCGCCCTGTTTCTCGGCGATCCGCAGGGCCCCCAGGGCGCTGGAGGTGAGGGCGTGGGCGGCCTTGCCGATGGCGAACGCGTCGAAGACGGAGAAGGCGACCGAGATGGTGGCCATCAGCTGGGCGAGTTGCACGTCCTGCCAGTGCTGGAAGAGTTCGGGGTCCTCGAGCGCCCGGTAGAGGTCGGTCTGGCGCTGCGCCTCGAGCACGTCGTGGACGGCGAAGGCGATGCTCGCGGCGCCGGTGATCGCCGCCGCGGCGACCGCGCCCAGTGGTGCGCAGAACAGGCCGAGGACGATGATGCCGAAGGACGAGGCGATGGCGATGATCGCGTCCTCGTCCGCCTTGTGGTCGAGGGCCTGGTTCACCCCGGCGGCGTACAACCGGTCGCCGCGGACCTCGGGGGCGAGGTGCTCGTCGGCCAGCTGGTGGATGCCCTGCAGGGTGTAGCGCAGACCGCGCCAGTCCTTGCCGCCCTCCCGCTTGACGTACTGGGAGGCCTCGAGCGCGAAGTAGGCCCCGTCGTCCAGGTCGGAGGCCTTCTGGGTCATCCGGGCGTTCGCCGCCGACATCTCGGCCAGCAGGTCCCGCAGGTAGTGCTGCAGGAAGGCCTGGTCGCGTTCCATGCCCAGCACGAGCTGCTGCAGGTCGGGGATCTGGAAGAAGAGTGGATCGCTCTGGTTGAGCAGGCTGCGTCGCTGGTTGATCGTCTCGCGGAGCTGATCGGGGGTCCAGTCCCGCCCGTTGTGGACGGCCACCGTACGGCCGTCGCGGCGCTCGATCCGGTCATCACCGACGATCGCGAGGATCCGCTGCGGTGTGGAGTCGATCGGTGCCGGCAGGTACACCGGCGGTCCCTCGTCGACGACGATGACCTCCTGGGCCGCGAGCACCTCGCGGACGCTCCCGGAGCGCAGGTAGACCTTGCCGGCGTGCTGGATCGCGGCGAGCAGCACGGACGGCCACAGCACCACGTCGCCGAGGATCTCGAGCTTGGTGCCGAAGTCCTCGACGAGGACGTCGAAGTTGTGCTTCTGCTGGCGTGCGGCGATGCCGGAGGCGGAGCTTCGCAGCTGCTGGAGCATGACCGCCCGGCAGGTCTCGGCGAAGACATGTTCGTAGCCGTACCGCATCGCGTCCTGGATCTCGTTGAGGAAGCGTACGGCCCAGCCCGCGGCGTTCGGCGGGTCGCCGGGGTCGATCCGGACCAGCCGGGCGTTCGCCGGGTCGAGGTAGCTGGCCACGACGGCGTCGGCGAAGTCGCCCACCTCGCGGGCGATGCCGGCGAGCCGACGCAACCACATCAGCTCGGGAGTGGGATTGGGCTTCACCTCGACAAAGCCGTTGTTGCCGGTGGCGTCGGGACGTACGGTCACGTCGGACAGCACCGCCGAGACGATGCTCGCCGCCGCGAGGCCGCGGGCCCGACCGGCGACGGCCACCGCGCAGTGCAGCGCGAAGGCGCCGGCGAAGCCGCATTCAGGGATCGCCAGGGCGGCGGCGAGCGACCGGATCCGCCCGGTCAGATTGCGGGTGTCGACCAGGGCGGCGACATCGGGCTCGGCCAGGAACGGGACACACGGCAACTCGACGGCCGGTGCGGTCTCCGATCCCGGGAAGGATCGCTGGGTGCCGGTCGCCGAGCGCGGCGGCTCGGCGATGTCCAGTGCGGAGGGCTCCTCGTCGGGCGGCGGCGCCGGCTGGCTCGGATCCAGCTCGCTCGGGTCCGGCGTGCCGGCCTCGCCGGGCAGCGCGGTGTAACCGTAGGGGAATCTCTCCTTCCCGGGCTTGGCCGGTGGTTGCGGCTGCATCGCGAAGACGATCGGCAGGACGTCGCCGCCCGGCCAGAACCACTCCCCGACCGAGCTCCCCGACGTCGGGAAGGAGAAGCCCGGCCCACGCCCCGGCAGGGCGAAGACGTTGAAACTGCCGGTGTCCAGGGTCATCTGATACCGGTAGCGACCCGGCAGCGGGTCCCCGCTCGGGCCGACCGCTTCGACCCGGCTGAGGAACAGGTAGCGCAGGAAGGCGCCGCTGGTCGTCCGGATGAAGCCGTAGTAGCCCGGCAACTCGCGGTCCAGGGCCGACCGGCCGCCGTGCCGGTGGAGGTGCCACCGCCAGGCGATCCCCACCGCCTGCTCGACGGTGACCGCCACGTTCATCGCCGGCAGCCAGGGCTTCGTACGGTCCGCGTCGGTCTCCCGCAGCGGCACCTCGACCGTGCCGCCGTCGAAGGACGGGATCACGTACGTCGTGCCGTCGAGGCGGTGCCGGATCCGGAGCGGATCGAGCATCTCCGTCGTCGGTTCAGTGACCCGGACCTGGCCGGGTCGGCCGGCCACGGAGCGGAATCCGGCTCGGGCCGCACCGTCCCTGGCGCCGGCCGCGGCCGCCTCCTGCAACGGCAGCGACGTCTCCGGCCCGGCGCCGGTGGCCGGGCGGACCTCGACGGCGACCCCCGTCACGTCGTCGGGGCACAGCTCGAGCGCGGCAAGGGGGAAGCGTGCGCAGGCGGCGGCGACGGCGTCGGCCACCCGGCTCCGGACCTCCCCCACCGGCAGGTCGCCGGCAGCGTCGGGGCTCACCCGCACGGTGACCGGGACGCGCAGCCGGGTGCCGTGCCGACCACTCGGCCGACCTGTCGTCCGGTTCGCCATCGCCCTGTCTCCTTCCCGCTCGCTTCAGCCGTCGGTCCGTCGCCCGGGTCAGCCGGTGGTCCGGGCCGCGAGGGCCTCCCGGAGCCGGCGGAGGGCCAGTTCGGCTGCGGCCTCGGTGATCTCCTCGACCGTGGGGCCGATCTCGACGGTCACCGGGATCTCCAGGACGATCCCGTCGGCGGCCGGGCCGGGTCCGTTGCGGACCGTGGCGGCCCCCTCCCCGGACACCGTGATGGACTCGCCGCGGCGGAGGAACGCGAAGCCGCTGCGTTCGACGTAGCCGCCCGCCGGCTGTCCGAGGTCGTCCGGTCGCGCCGGGTCGTCCGCGCCGCGTCCCCACCGATCGCCGTCCATGTCACCGCACCTCAGGCCGTGAAGGTGGGCCGGGAGATGGTGTCGTTGTTGATCCCGGCGTGCCGGCTGATCCCGGAGAAGGTCGCGATCGGGGCGCCGCTGACGGTGGCGTTGGACGGGCTGGCGGAGGTGATCAGGCACTTGGTCAGGACAAGATTGGAGAAGTCCCACTCGTCGGCGCTGCCCGCCTGCTTGTAGAGGCCGATGGAGAACTCGGTGCCCTCCAGGGCGAGCTGGGTCAGCCTCGCCGCGGCACCGCCGATCGCCTTCACCGTCAGGGAGAAGGTGAAGCTGTCGGGGTTGGCGATCCAGCCGATGTGGGTCGCCTCGATCGAGTGGACGACCTCGGTGTTGAGCGAGAACGTCGGTGAGAACGAGTCGATCGGGGTCAGCGGGTGGCTGGTGTCGCCGTCCACGACGACGGCGAGCCGGGAGTTGGTCCAGGTGGCCATGACGGGTGCCTTTCGTACGGGAGGCCGGGTCGAGTCCTGCGGGCTCGCCGACGGCGTTGTCGGGAGGGATCAGGCGACCAGCGCGAGCCGGACGTCGAGGAAGTGCACCGAGCCGGCGTACGTCACCGTGACCAGCACCTCGACCGCGCGACTGGTACGGGTCTGGGTGAGGGTGGCGGCCGCGCCGGGCGACCGGTTGGCCTCCTCGGTCTCCAGGATCGGCAGCACCGGGATGTCGACGGTGTAGCCGTCGATCACCCGCCCGGACCGGAGCGGCTCGAGGATCGCGTCGAACCGGCTGCGCAGGCCCTCCATGCCGAGCCGGTCGATCCGGACATTGCCGATCGCGCCGATCAGCCCCGCCTTGAGCCGGTACTCGATGTCGTCGAGCACCCGGACGACGTCGACGTAGAGCCGGGACGGATCGGCCGGGTTGTAGCTGCGGCCGGAGCCGAGGAACAGTCCGTCGCCGGGGATGAACTCCGGATCGAGCAGCGGCAGCATGGCGACCTCGGCCAACTGGGTGACCTCGGTGCCGGTGAACTGACGGGCCAGCGGGATCACCAGCCCGTTGACCTGCTTGAGCAACACGCTGAGGTGCGGCTGATAGCCGGCGATGGTGCCCATCGTGGCGGCCGCGACGTCCTGGACCGGGATGCCGCCGTCGGTGGCGACCCGGGCAGCGGCGAGAATCATCCGGCCGTCGCTGTTCTTGAGTCCTCCGTACGCGGCGTCGGCGGCCTGTGCGAAGGTCTTGCCGGCGGGCACGGTGAGGTCCGGGTCGACCATCGCGACGCCCATCCGCTTGGCCCCGGCGTCGCTGGCATCCTCGATGTGGCCGCGCAGCAGCGCGAGGGTCGCCGGATCGGTGACCCGGGCCAGACAGACGAACTGGACCGGGGCGGTCGCGACCGAGGCGAGCGCCGCCGCCCAGTCGGGGTCCCCGCCCTCGTCATGGGTGGCGACCGCATAGATCCGGGACGGTCCGGGCCGTTGCAACAGCAGCTCGCGCACCGACCGGTAGAGCGGGCCGGCCTCGGTGCCCCCACCGGCGATCGCCCCGGTGGCCGGGTCGACGGTCGCGAAGAGCCGTCGGGCCTCGGCCTCGCCGCCGATCAGCACCGGGGTGTTCGGGGTGGCGGTGCCGAAGCCGCCCGCGGAACCGACCACGGCGACGTTGCCGAAGGCCCGGGTCGCGGTGGGTTGCAGACCGCTGGTGTCGATGGTGACCCGGATGTAGGGGTACTCGGCGGTCGGGATACTCATGGGGGACTCCTTCGGGTGATCAGATCGCGACCGGGACGATCCCGCCGAGTTGCAGGCGGGAGGTGAGCTCGGCCAGCCGGCTGGCCCGGCGGTCGGCGGCATTGGCCGGGTGCTGGCCGGCGGCCAGCGGGAGGTCTGCGTCGTCGAGGGCGGACAGCGGGAACAGCAGGAGCGCCGGACGGCTCTCCCGCGGCGTGGCCCCCTGCGGGGCCGGAACCGGGTCGACGAGCGTGTCGAGGCCGTCCCGGGCGGTGCTGACCGCGGTGACCCCGGCCAGCAGCCCGGCGGCCAGGTCCTCGACGATCTGCGCGACCACGGTGAGCCGGTAGGTGGTCTCGACCGGGGCTCCGGTGGCGTCGCTCACCAGCGTCAGCACCACCCGACCGGCGTCGTGGGTCGGGCCGAACATCGCCCGCAGGTCATCGAGGTCGGTGACGCCGCGGCGCCGCAGCACCTCGACCAGGGCGTCGCGAGGGGTCGAGCCGACGTGGGTCTGGATCGCGTCGATCGCTGCATCGACGTCGGCCGCGGCCGCGACCCGGTCCCCCAGACCACGGAGCGGTTCGACCTCGGCCTCGGTCACCTCGGTGTGGACGCCGCGGGTCGCCGCGGTGACGTCGATCCGGAGGACGGCGTGGACGACCGGGGCGGCGGTCGGCCGCCAGGAGCCGGTCGCCTGCCATTCCGCGCCGCCGCCGAGCGGCCGGACGGCGACGGAGACCGGGACGTCGCGGCCGAGGGCGGGGGCCAGCGCGAGCAGGCGAGCGGAGACCGCGGTGGCGTCCCCGACCACCAGATCCTCGAAGACGAAGGCGGCATCGAGCAGCGCCCGCCCGGTCGCCATCGGCAGCATGGCGGCGAGCTCGGCGGGGTCCAGAAACCGCAGCAGGGTGCGGTCGCCGAAGTTCACGACGGCTCCCCCGCCGTGGCCGCGGGCCCGTCAGGCCGGCCTGTCCTCCCCATGAGCCTGACCGTACGTGGCCCGCGTCACACCGCCGTCACGGCGGCGTCACCGCCGGCCGTCACCGGCGCAGAGCGGCCCTGGCGACGCGGGCGACGCCCGACAACGGGTGCCCGCCGGACGCCCCGCAGCCGGACCGGCCCTGTCGTCGCGTACGGTTGGCCCCGACCCCCCTTGTGTGATCCCTGTGAGATCGCCGCGACCGGAAAGGCCCACGTGTTCCAGATCCTGTTCATCATCGTCGTGGTGCTGGTGGTGGGCGGCCTGCTGTTCGGCGGCCTGCGCACCAGCATCTTCTTCACCGTCCACACCCAGGAGAACGTGCTGGTCGAGCGGTTCGGCAAGTTCCAGAAGGTCGCTTCCCCGGGGCTGAACACGAAGATCCCGTTCATCGAGACCACGACGAAGCCGATCTCGTTACGGGTCCGCCAGCTCGAGGTCAACATCGAGACCAAGACCAAGGACAACGTCTTCGTGACGATCCCGGTCGCCGTGCAGTACGTCATCGACCAGCACGCCGTCGTCGACGCCTACTACAAGCTCTCCGACCCGGAGGACCAGATCCGGTCGTACGTCTTCGACACCGTACGGTCCGCACTGTCCGGGCTCACCCTGGACACCGCGTTCGAGTCGAAGGACGACATCGCCACCACCGTCGAGCAGCGGCTGTCCCAGTCGATGGCCGAGTACGGCTTCCGGATCGTCAATACGCTGGTCACCGACATCTCGCCGGACCCGCGGGTGCGCGACTCGATGAACTCGATCAACGCCGCCCAGCGCGAGCGCGACGCGGCCCAGTCACTGGCCGAGGCCGACAAGATCAAGCGGGTCACCCAGGCGCAGGCCGAGGCCGAGTCCAAGCGGCTGCAGGGTGAGGGCGTCGCCGCCCAGCGCAAGGCGATCGCGATGGGCATCGCCGAACAGTACGAGATGCTGCGCAAGGCGGGCATCGAGGGCACCGCCGAGCAGCTGCTGCTGATGACCCAGTACTTCGACACGCTGCAGGACGTCGCCCGGAACGGCCGCTCGAACGTGCTGTTGCTGCCGTCCAACCCGGGGGCTCTCGGGGACCTGTCGCAGGAGATCCGCACCTCGCTGCTGACCGGCTACGAGTCCGAGCACGCCCGCCGCGAGGGGGATGCCCGCAGCCAGCAGGAGGCCGCCCAGCGTCATGCCGCCGAGCAGCGCGCCGCCGCCCAGCTGGCCCAGCAGGAGGCCGCCTACCAGGCCCGCGCCGCGGCCGCCGGGCACCCGGGCGCGGTGTCCGAACACGCCCAGCAGACCGCCGAGGAGCTCGCCGCCCGCGCCGAGCAGCTGGCCGGCCGGCTGCCGCAGCGTCTGCAGGATCAGGTCAACCAGTTCCTGCAGCAGCGCGACGACAAGTAGTCCTCCACTGGTCGCCACAGGGGTCCCCGGGTCTGCACCCGGGGACCCCTGTGTTCTGGAATCGCGCCCATGGAAATCCGTGACGTCACCCTCGGAGAACGTATCGCCGAAGGCCGAGGACGCCGAGGGCTCACCCAGGAGCGCCTCGCGTATGCCGCGGACCTGAGCCACACCGCCATCGCGAAGATCTGCACGAGCGAGAAGCTCTCGTGCAAATCAGGAGCGAAAAGCTGAATGACTCAAGGCAATTCGGTCCCATTGTCTAGTTCGATACTGCCAGAATGATGTCTATCAATGCCGCACCAACCGCCACCAGTGCACCCACCACGAGTGCAGATCGTTTCTTGGTTCGCGCGGCGAAGAACATGAGCCCCGCAGCGATCAGCATTGCAACTGCAGGGACCAAGTACGCCCACTTCACGGATGCCTCCTCATGACATCTAGCAGATGTTCGCTGCGATCCAGTTGTAAAGGGCTGAGTAGACGGTGGCGATCCCAGCCATGACCGCCAAGTCGGCGGCTGAGATGGCGACGCCGGCGATTACGACGCCCTCGGGGCACGCCACAGCGAGAAACGCAAGGGCAGCACAGGCCACATCATGCACCGCCGCGGTCACCTCAGCCGCGTTTGGGCTCGGCGCTGATACCCGCAGCCAAAGACAAGGAAGCGGCGGAGGCGACCGCGAGGCGTGACAACATGATGATTCCTTTCCGGGATCGGAATGGCGCATCCCGGGAGGGGGGCTACGGTTGAAACCCTACTCTTATGAAGATCTCAGCACCTCACACTTTCGAATACTTTCTGATCATGTCCCCTATGACCTGGAACCACCAGCACTACCGATCCCGTGTCAGCGGGATGTACTCCGGCTCTACGAGCGGGAGCTGATCTCTGAAGACCGAGCTCTCGAGTTCCTCCACTGCGCGTTTTCGGCGGAGGATCTCCCTCCGCTTCCGCCCGGCCGTGCCTCGGAGATCTGGCAGCTGACCTCGTGAGCGGCCGTGCCTCGGAAATCTGGCAGGTGACCTCGTGAGCGACCGTGCCGAGAACGGCCTCGTCTTCGATACCGCCAGAACGACCTGTTCTGACCCCGCTCAGGCCGCGGGCGCCACGTACGTCCGGTCGACCGGCATCCCGGAGTCGGCGCCGAGCAGGATCGGTGAGGGCAGGGCGCCGGCCGCGACCAGTTGGGCGCCGAGCACGGCGATCATCGCGCCGTTGTCGGTGCACAGGCCCGGACGGGGGCGGCGCAGGGTGATGCCGACGGCGGCCGTACGTTCCTCCAGCAGTCCGCGCAGCCGGGAGTTCGCCGCGACACCGCCGCCGAGCAGCAGTGTCTCGGCGCCGAAGTGCTGGCAGGCGTCGACGGCCTTGGCGGTGATCACGTCAGCGACGGCCTCCTGGAAGGAGGCGGCCACGTCGTTGACCGGAATCTCGCGCCCGGCGAGTTGCTCGGTCTCGACCCACCGGGAGACGGCCGTCTTGAGACCGGAGAAGGAGAAGTCGAAGCGGTGCTTCTCCAGGTCGTGCTTGGCGGTCAGACCGCGCGGGAAGCGGATCGCCCGCGGATCGCCCTGCTGGGCAGCCTTGTCGATCACCGGGCCACCCGGGTAGGGCAGGCCGAGCACCCGGGCCACCTTGTCGTACGCCTCGCCGGCGGCGTCGTCGATGGTGGTGCCGACCTCGGCCAGGTCGTCGACCAGGCTGCCGACCCGCAACAGTGAGGTGTGGCCGCCGGAGACGAGCAGCGCCATCGTCGGGCTGCTCGGGTCGAGCGGGCCGTGTTCGAGCAGGTCGACGGCGACGTGGCCGACCAGGTGGTTCACCCCGTAGAGCGGTTTGTCCCAGGCCAGCGAGAGGGCCTTGGCGGCCGCGATCCCGACGGTCAGCGCACCCATCAGGCCGGGCCCGGCGGTGACGGCGATCCCGTCGAGGTCCGCCGGCGCCACCCCGGCCGCGGCGAAGGCCCGGTCGAGCGCCGGGACGATCGCTTGCAGGTGTGCCCGGGAGGCGACCTCGGGGACCACGCCGCCGAAACGTACGTGTTGCTCGACGGAGCTGGCCACCTCGTTGGCGAGCAGTTCGGTGCCGCGGACGATGCCGACACCGGTCTCGTCGCAGGACGACTCGATGCCGAGGACGAGTGGTCCGGTCATGCGTTCTTTCCCTCCAGAGCGGGACCGGCGGGTCCCTCGAGCGGTGGCAGCGTGGTCTCGACGCGGGCGCTCATCACGAGCGCGTCGGCGCCGGGACCGTAGTAGGCGGGCCGGGTGTGCAGGGTGGTGAAGCCGCAGCCCCGGTAGAGCGCGAGGGCCGGCGCGTTGTCGTGGCGGACCTCGAGCAGCACCTGGCCGATGCCGCGGGTGCGCAGGTGGTGCAGGCCGGCCTGCACCAGGCCACGGCCGACCCGGCGGCCCCGGGCGGACGGCGCCACGACGACCCGCATCAGGTCCGCGGTGTCGGGGCCGACGAGGAAGGTGATCACGCCGAGCAGCCGGTCCGCGGTGGGCAGGGCCGGGTCGTCGGATGCCCCCGGCTCGACCGCGACCAGGACGATCCGGTCGCCGCCCTCCAGCTCACCGCGCCAGGAGGTCTCGCTCCACTGCTCCCGCGGCGGGAAGCCGGACCGCTCCAACGCCAGGACGCCCGGCAGGTCGGTCGCCCTCGCCCGCCGCAGGATCATGCCCGCCCGATCGTCAGGCGCTTGTGGCTGACCAGGGCGGACTTGCGGGTGGTCGGGGCGACGGCGTCGGGGCGGCGCAGATAGAGCGGCTGGTCGCCGGCTGACGGCAGGCGCAGCCCGACCGCGGCGAGCAGGCGGGGATCGATGGCGCGGGGGCCCGCATCGGGCCGACCGTGGTGCACCGCCGGATAGAGGTCGGCGCCGGGCCCGATGACGGGCAGTTCGGGCAGGGCGGCCGGGGCGCTCACCTGCGGTTCCCCGGTCCGGGTGCCGTCGGCGGCGTAACGGGCCCAGTAGAGCTCCTTGCGGCGGGCGTCCGAGGCGACCAGGAAGTCACCGGTCGGCGCCTCACGGGCGTGTTCGTACGCCACGACGTCGAGGCTGCACACCCCGTGCACGGACAGGCTCCCGGCCCAGGCGAGGGTCTCGGCGGTCGCGATGCCGACCCGCAGTCCGGTGAACGGGCCGGGCCCCAGGCCCACCACGATGTCGGTCACGTCCGCGAGCGAGGCACCGGCCTCCGCCAGCGCCTCGCGGATCCAGGCGGTGAGGTGCTCGACGTGGGCGCGCCGGTCGGGGTCGCGCCGGGTGGCGAGCACGGTGTCGCCGGACGCGACGCCGACACACATGTCGGTCGAGGTGTCGATCGCCAGGACCAGCGGGGTGCCGGTCGGCGTCGGGTCAGTCATGGATCAGGCCTCCGGTGGGAGCGACGGCTTGGATCTGGCGGTGCAGCTGCTCCCAGCGCTCGCCCTCGCCGCGGAAGAACACGAAACGGGTCTCGTCGGCCGGATCGTCGGACCGCTCGATGGACAGCAGCAGGCGGTCATCGCTGAGCTGCTCGGCGAGCCCTTCGCCCCACTCGACCAGGGTGACGGCGTCGCCGGCGGTCTCGTCGAGGTCGATGTCGTCCAGTTCGGCGGCATCGCCCAGCCGATAGGCGTCGACGTGGACGAGGGCCGGCCCGCTCGCCGTGCTGCGGTGCACCCGGGAGAGGACGAAGGTCGGTGAGACGATCGGGCCCTCGACGCCGAGTCCGGCGCCGAGTCCCTGGGCGAAGGTGGTCTTGCCGGCGCCCAGCTCGCCCTTGGCGATGATCAGGTCGCCGGGCCGTACGACCCGGGCCACCCAGTGTCCCAGCCGGGCCATGTCCTCGGCGGTCGGCACCTCGAAGGCCACCGGGAGCTCCCGCCCGACCCGGAGCAGATGGTCGCCGCGGGACAGCACGTCATAGCCGAGCCGACGCCACCAGGCCAACAGTTCGGGGAACTCGACCCGTACGCCGAGCTCGGCGTAGGTGCATCCGCGCAGCGAGGACAGCTCCTCGGCCAGTTCGATCATCGCCGTGGCGATGCCGTGGTGCTGGAAGTCCGGGTGGACGCTGACCCGGTGCCATTGCGCCACCGCGGCGGGCTGCTCGGTCGAGGCGTCCACCTCGAGACCCACCAGCACCGCTCCGGCCGGCCGGCCATCGACCCTCGCGATGATCCCGAACCCGTCGCGCAGCGCCTTGGCGACGGACGATTCCGTCTCCGACAGGCCTGCCGGTGGCGGGCCCGCGGCCCGGCGGGCGCCGAACGCCGCATGGATGACGTCGACCAGTGCAGGGGCGTCCGACTCCGCGGCAAGGGCGAGGTCGAGCTGGGGCTCAGCACTCATGGGTGACTCCTCTCGGTGCTCCGGGCGTCGTGACGCCGGGCACGATGCCGGTCGATCGCCGCGCCGCCCGACGGCGTGCCGGGCGACCGACCAACCATGCTAGTCGCGGCGACGACAGCCGCCAGGGAAGGCTCCCTGGCGGCTCGTCGCGACCGTGCGCCCCGTGCGCCCCGTGCGCTCCGGGCACTCCGGGCACTCAGTCCCGTCGCCGCCCACGGTCACCGTACGACCGGCGTCCGCCACCGTAGCGGCGGCCACCCCGGCGTTGCGGCTGCTTGGGCGCGATCAGCTCCTCGTACGCCGCGTCCTCGATCGGCTCGGCGGAGGGCTTGCGGGCGCCGGTGGCGCGGTAGAGCCACTCCTCGTCGGGGGCGGCCTCCTGCGCCTTGACCTGGACACCGGCCTGCTGGGCCAGCCGCGTCATGGAGCGGCGCTGGTGCGGCAGGATCAGGGTGACCACGACACCGTCGGTGCCGGCGCGGGCAGTCCGGCCGGCCCGGTGGGTGTAGTCGCGGGGGTCGGCCGGCGGATCGACCTGGAGGACCAGGCCGACGTCGTCGACGTGGATGCCACGGGCGGCCACGTCGGTGGCCACCAGGACCGGCACGGTGCCCTCCTTGAAGGCGCCCATCACTCGGGCGCGGGCGCCCTGGGTGAGCCCGCCGTGCAGCGCGCCGGCCATCACGCCGGCCTCGCGCAGCTGGCCGGCGATCCGGTCGGCCCCCTTCTGGGTGCGGGCGAAGACGATCGTGCGGCCGGTGCGGTTGGCGAGCTCGGCGGTGACGGTCGCCTTGTGCTCGGGCTTCACCAGGACGAGGTGGTGCTCCATCGTCGTGACGGTCGCCTGGGCGGAGTCGACCTCGTGGACGGTGGGGTCGTGCATGTAGCGCTTGACCAGTCCGTCGACACCCTTGTCCAGGGTGGCCGAGAACAGCAGCCGCTGTCCGTCGGTCGGGGTCTCGTCGAGGATCCGGGTGACTTCGGGCAGGAAGCCCATGTCGGCCATCTCGTCGGCCTCGTCGAGCACGGAGACCCGGATCTCGGACAGGTCCGCGGCCCCCTGCTCGATCAGGTCGATCAGCCGGCCGGGGGTGGCGACGATGACGTCGACCCCGCGGGAGAGGGCGCGGCGCTGCGGCTCGTACGACATGCCGCCGGCGACCAGCAGGGAGCGCATGCCCACTGCCCGGGCCAGCGGGGAAAGCACATCGGCCACCTGCATCGCGAGTTCGCGGGTCGGCTCGAGGATGACCGCCTGGGGCCGGCGAGCGGTGCCGTCCGGCTCGACGGTCTCCTGGAGCCGGGTGAGCAGCGGCAGAGTGAAGCCGAGCGTCTTTCCCGAGCCGGTGCGGCCACGGCCGAGGACGTCCCGGCCGGCCATCGCGTCGGGGATGGACGCCTTCTGGATCGGGAAGGGATCGGTGATGCCCTTGCCGGCGAGCACCGCGACGAGCGCGGCGGGGACGCCGAGCTGGGCGAAGCCGTTGGCGCCGGTCACCGCCGAGGTGTCGACCTCGACGTCCTCGGCCTCGTGCCACTCCATGGTGTCCAGCGGCGCGGCGGCATCCTCGTGGTCGTGGTCGTGGTCGTGGTGGGCGTGGCGACGATCGTCACGGAAGCGATCGTCGCGGAAGCGGTCGTCACGGCGGTGGTCGTCACGGTAACGCTCGGAACGTCGGTCGTCGCGGTGACCGTCGGTGCGGCGGTCGTCGCCATAGCGGTCGTGTCCCTGGCCGCCGCGACGGTCGTCACGACGGTCCTCGAAGCGACGCTCGGATCGGCCCCGGCGCGGAGAGGCGTCGTCGCCCCAGCGCTCGCCGTCGACCTCGACGTCCCGGCCCCAGGCCGAGGTGCGCGGCCGGTTCTCCCGGAAGGAACTGCCGCCCCGGGCGCGTCGGTCGTCACGACCGTACGATTTGCCGCCGCGGTCACGACCGCGGTCGTCCTGACGGCGCTCGTACGATCCGCCCTCGCGGGACTGCGCGGAGCCGCTGCGGTCGCGACGCTCGGCCGCGGCACGACGACGATCCTCGCCGTACGAGCGGCCGTCACCGTTGTAGGCCGCGGGACCACGGTCGCCGCGATCGCGTCGGGGGCCCCGGTCGTTGCCGCGGTCGCGGTCATAGCCACGGTCGTACGAGCGGTCACGGTCGTCACCACGCGACTGCGGACGGGCGTCCCGGTCGTACGATCCGCGACGGTCGGAACGCTCGGGGCGCTCAGAACGCTCCCGCCGGTCGTCGCGGCGGTCCTCCCAGCGGTCGCCGCGGTCGCGGCGCGGGGCATCGCCGAAGTCACGACGCGGGGCATCGCCGTAGTCGCGGCGCGGCGAATCGTCGCGCTGGCCACCACGGTGACGCGGCCCGTGGCCACGGGCGGCCCGCTCGTCGGCGGTCCACCGCTTCTTGGGGGTGCCGTCGGCCTTGTGGCTCTTGGGTTTGCGGCTGGAAGAACCGCCGGAGGACATGGAAGGGCGCGCGTTGTAGGGCACGGTGATGACTCGTTTCTGGACCTTGGGTCCTGGCCTGATAGGCGCGTCATCATGATCGACGGTCGCCCGCTTCCAGCGGACTATCCTGCTGGTGCGGGAGCGGAAGACGTGCCCATGCGCCCGACATTGGGCGTCTGCGTTCCGGACGGCGCTGCACCGCCGGATGGTTCATGCTACATCGCACACCAGCATCGTCACGAATCGGTGTGGCACTACCGCCGTGGCCGCTGCGCACGGCAGCGATGGCCGCCGTATGGCCGATCCTGCGGGCGCTGCCGTTGACCGGGCAAGCGAGGTGGGGACGGACACGGATACGGCGCGAACCGGCACATGGGGCGGCCCGGCGGGGGGCCGGCTCTGACCATTCGCGAGAACCCCGACCATTCCCGGCTTCCCCGACGTCAGCCATCCACCCCGACCCTATTCGGCCGTGGAGCGTCGGGGTTCCTGGTGAGCATCGGGGATCCTGGTGAGCATCGGGGATCCTGGTGAGCATCGGGGATCCTGGCGAGCATCGGGGTTCCCGGGAACCATCGGGGTTCGACTGACAGGCGCCGGCAAGGCACATCCCCACCTCCGCCCCGTACGCCGACCGCCCTGCGGAACACCCCCGCGACACCCCGCCTGTGACGGCTCTTACACTGACGGAGGAGTACACGCCGTTCGCCAGGTCGTCACCCGACGTTGGGCGACACGTCGACGTACGTCACCGTCCGTCCATCTGGTGATCGCAGACTGGTCGGAGGTCTAGGAAAGGGCAACACGTGCGGGTCGCGATCTTCACGGAATCGTTCCTCCCCGCCATCAACGGAGTGACTCACTCCGTGATGCGGGTGCTGGAGTACCTCCGCGACGAGGGTCACCAGGCCATGGTCATCGCCCCGGCGAGCGGGGGCCGCGAGCCGTCGGAGTACGCGGGCTTCCCCGTCATCCCGGTGGCTGCGGTCGGACTGCCCGGCTACCACGACGTCCGTGTCTCGGGCACCACCCAGCTGCGGCTGGAGCGCCTGCTCGAGGACTTCCACCCTGATGTGCTGCACCTCGCCGCCCCCATCGCCCTCGGCCACCGGGCGGCGCTGGCCGCGAACTGGCTCGGCATCCCGGTGGTCGCGATCTACCAGACCGACGTCCCCTCGTACGCCGCCCGCTACGGGTTCGCCGGGGCCGAGACCCTGCTCTGGTGGCGGGTCCGACAGATCCATTCCCAGGCCACGATGACGCTGGCCCCCTCCACGGCGTCACGTACGCAGCTGTTGCAGCACCACATCCCGCGGGTCGGGCTGTGGGGGCGCGGGGTGGACTCCGTACGGTTCGATCCGGCCAAGCGGGACGAGACCTGGCGCCGCCGGGTCGCGCCCGACGGCGAGCGGATCATCGGCTGCGTCGGCCGGCTGGCGCCGGAGAAGCAGATCGGCGACCTGGCGGCACTGGCCGATCTGCCGGACACCAAGCTGGTCGTCGTCGGCAACGGCCCGCTGCGCGACAGCCTGGAGTCCTTCCTGCCGACCGCCCATTTCACCGGCCAGCTCACCGGCGAGGACCTGCCGCGGGTGATGGCGAGCATGGACCTCTTCGTCCACCCCGGGGAGCTGGAGACCTTCGGCCAGTCGATCCAGGAAGCGATGGCCTCCGGCCTGCCGGTGATCGCGCCGGCCAAGGGCGGCCCGATCGATCTGGTGAACTCCTCGCGCACCGGCTGGCTCTACGCACCCGGCGACCTCGCCTCGATGCGCCGCCACGTCCGTGACCTGCTCGGCGACGACCGCAAGCGCGCCGCGTTCTCCACCGAGGCACGGCTGTCGGTGCTGGACCGCACCTGGGGCCGGCTGTGCGACGACCTGATGGGGCACTACCGGGAAGCGATCGCCGAGTCGCGGTCGCGCCACCGGCTCACCGCCTGAGCGCTCAGCCGCGCAGCACCCGCGGCACCCGCCCGCCGATCCGGGTGACGATCTCGTAGCCGATGGTGCCGCACCACCGTGCCCAGTCCGAGGCGGTCGGCACCACACCGGCGGGACCGGGCGCACCGAACAGCACCACCTCGTCACCGATCCGCTCCGGGGCGTCCGGTCCGAGGTCGACGACGATCTGGTCCATGCAGACGCTGCCCCGCTGGTGCACCCGCCGGCCTCCGCTCGCCAGCTCCAGCCGGCCCGCCCCATGGCGCGGGATGCCGTCGGCGTAGCCGAGCGGCACCAGCCCGAGCTCCGCGCCGCCCTCCGGGGCGGTCCAGTGGTAGCCGTACGACACGCCGGTGCCGGCCGGGATGTGCTTGCGGTTCACCAGCCGGGCCCGCAGCGTCATCACCGGGGTCAGCGCCACGCCCGCATCGGCAGCGAGGGTGCCGTCCGCCGGATCGAGTCCGTAGCCGGCGATGCCGAGCCGGACCAGTTCGTAGCGGCTTCCCGGGATGCTCAGCGCCGCGGCGGACGCGGCGATGTGCCGGATCGGGATCTGCAGCCCGCCGGCCCGGGCGTCCTCGACCGCCCGGTCGAAGACCTCCAGCTGGGCGGCGTTGCCCGGGTGTCCCACCTCGTCGGCGCAGGCGAAGTGCGACCACACCGCGACGACCTCGACCTCCCCGCGCTCCTCCGCCGCGCGGGCCGCGGCAACGAGCTCGCCCCACTGCTCGGGGCGGCAGCCGTTGCGGGACAGGCCGGTGTCGATCTTCAGGTGGATCCGGGCCGTACGACCCGCGGCACCCGCCGCGCGCTCCACCGTCGCGACCTGTTCGGGGCTCTGCACCGACACGTCGACGTCCGCGGCGACCAACGGCGTCGGGTCCTCGTCCGAGCCGTACAGCCAGCAGAACACCCGCCCGGTGTCGCCGGCGGCGCGCAGCGCGAGGGCCTCCGACGGGACGGCCACCCCCAGCCAGGTCGCCCCGGCCTGCCGGGCCGCGGCGGCACAGGGCAGCATCCCGTGACCGTACGCGTCCGCTTTGACCACCATCATCACCTCGGCCGGCGCGACGACCGCACCGACGGCGGCGAGGTTGGCCCGCAGGGCATCGAGGTCGATCAGGGCGCTGGCGGTCTGGGGGTCGATGGTGGGCCCGGCGGAAGTCATGTCGGTCATTCTGCCCCGGCTTCCGCGGTCCGAGCGTCAGCGGTCGGTCAGCAGACCTTCGAAGACACTCCGCCCGACGGTGTCAGCGATCGGTCAGCAGACGCTGCAGCGTCACCCCGAACCGCTCGGCCAGCGCATGCGGCGGCAGCGGCGGCTCGGCGGCAGCGGTGAGCGCCTGCAACGAGGCTCCGCAGACCGCGGCCCGCGCCGCCGGCAGGCCCGCGGCGAGCAGCGCGCCGCAGACCCCGGACAACGTGTCACCGGAGCCCGCCTGGGCGGTCCACCCGGGCCCGGGGACCGCCACCTCGACCGTACGCTCCCCCGGCGTCGCGACGTACTGGGTGGCGCCCTTCAGCAGCACCGTCGCCCCCCACCGGTCGGCGGCCCGGTGCACGTGGCCCAGCGGGTCGGCCTCCACCTCGGCCCGGGTGACGCCGAGCAGGCGGGCGAGTTCGCCGGCGTGCGGCGTGAGCAGGTGCTCCGGCGCCAGGGTCACCTCGGGCACGTGCCGCAGGCCGTCGGCGTCGATCAGCACCGGCACGTGATCGGCCAGGACGTCGGCCAGCCGCGCGGTCCCGTCGGGGCGGTCGCCCCAGCCGGAACCGACCACCCAGGCCTGGACCCGCCCCGGTGCGGTGACCACCGAAGGGATCGCCGCCAGGGTCGCCCGGGCCACTTCCGTGGCCCCGAGCGCGCGGATCATCCCGGTGCCGGCGTACGCAGCACCGTACGCCACCAGCACCCCGGCACCCGGGTAGGTGGCCGAGCCGGCGTCCACGCCGAGCACGCCGCGGGAGTACTTGTCGGAGCGGACCGTCGGGACCGGCCAAGCGGCGGCCACGTCGACCGCGTCCCACCGCCGCAGCATCGGCACCCCGGCATCGCCGAGCGCGGCCCAGTGCAGCCCGATGTCGACCACCTCGAGCTCGCCACAGCGTTCGGCGGCCGGCTGCATCACCTGGCAGGCCTTGGCACTGCCGAAGGTCACCGTCCGCTCGGCGCGGAAGGACGGGTGGGCCGGCGCGCCGTCGGCGGCCAGACCGGACGGCAGGTCGACGCTGGTCACCGGGGTGCCGGACCGCTCGGCGGCCTCCGCCAGGTGCAGCACGTCGTCCGGTAGGCCGGGGTGGCCGCCGATGCCGAACACACCGTCGACGATCCGGTCGACCCGGTCCATCAGGGCCAGTGCCGAGGCGTGGTCGACCGGGGTCGCGCCGTTCTCGAGGCAGGCGGCCCAGCCGGCCCGGTGCACCCGGTCGGGCAGCACCGCGTGCACCCAGACCCGTACGCCCCGCCCGGCCAGCCGCATGCCCGCCCACAGGGCGTCACCGCCGTTGTCACCGGGGCCGGCGAGGATGAGCACCTTCGTGCCGTCGGTGTGCCCCAGGTCGCACAGCAGGCTGGTCGCCAGGGCATCCGAGGCGCGCTGCATCAGCTCGCCGTCCTCGGTGCGGGCGAACGCCTCCTGCTCGGCGGCACGGATCGACTCGACGGAGTGGACGAGCAACACGATGACCTCCTACCGGGTGCAGGCTCCTCCGAGCTTCGGCCGGTGCAGCCCGCTACCTGTCATCCTCGCAGACGACGAAGGCCGTCGCGATGCCCCCGTCGTGGGACATCGACAGGTGGATCCGGACGATGCCCAGCCGGGTCTGCAGGTCGGCGATGGTGCCGGTGGTGACGAAGTACGGCTGCCCCTCCGGGGTCTTGCGCACCTCGCAGTCGCGCCAGACCAGGCCGCCCGGCGAGCCCAGGGCCTTGGCGAACGCCTCCTTGGCGGCGAACCGGCCGGCCAGCGAGGCCGGCCGGTGGTGCGCCTCCTCCGGGGAGAAGAGGCGTGCCACCAGCCCGGGCGTACGCAGCAGCATCTCCTCGAAACGGGAGATCTCGCAGACGTCGACGCCGATCCCGACGATCGCCACCGAGCGGTCCCCTACTCGACGGTGACCGACTTGGCCAGGTTGCGCGGCTGGTCCACGTCGTGGCCGAGCACGGTCGCCAGTTCGCAGGCGAACAACTGCAGCGGGATGACGGCGACGAGCGGCTGCAGGATGGTGGACACCTTGGGCAGTCGGATCACCGTGCTGGCGAACTCGTCGACCATGGTGTCGTCCTGTTCGGCCAGGGCGATCGGACGGGCACCGCGGGCGCGGATCTCCTGGATGTTGGAGATCACCTTGTCGTGCAACTGGTCACGGCCACGCGGCGGGACGACCACGAAGACCGGCATGCCGGGCTCGATGATGGCGATCGGGCCGTGCTTCAGTTCACCGGCCGCGAAGCCCTCGGCGTGCAGGTAGGCGATCTCCTTCAGCTTCAGCGCCCCCTCCAGTGCCACCGGGTAGCCGACGTGGCGGCCGAGGAAGAGCACCGACGGCTGGTCGACCAGCCGGGCGGCCAGGTCGAGGACCGGGGCGGCGTTGTCGAGGACCTGCTGCATCAGCGGCGGCAGCCCCTCCAGCTCCTTGGTCACCGCGGCGATCTCGTCGCCGTACATGGTGCCCTTGACCTGGGCGAGGTAGAGGCCGAGCAGGTAGCAGGCGGCCAGCTGGGTGGTGAAGCCCTTGGTGGAGGCGACACCGATCTCCGGGCCGGCATGGGTGTAGATCACCGCGTCGGACTCCCGCGGGATGGTGGAGCCGTTGGTGTTGCAGATGGCCAGCACCCGGGCGTGCTGCTCGCGCGCGTGCCGGATGGCCATCAGCGTGTCGGCGGTCTCGCCGGACTGGGAGATCGCCACCACCAGCGTGGAGGAGCCGACGATCGGGTCGCGGTAACGGAACTCGGAGGCCAGCTCGACCTCACAGGGGATCCGCACCCAGTGCTCGATGGCGTACTTGGCGACCATTCCGGCGTAGAACGAGGTGCCGGCGGCGATGATGATGATCTTCTGGACCTGGCGCAGCGCCTCCTCGGTGAGCCGGACCTCGTCGAGGGTCAGCGCACCGTCCTCGGTGTGGCGGCCGAGCAGGGTGTCGGCCACCGCCTGCGGCTGCTCGAAGATCTCCTTGCGCATGAACCAGTCGTAGCCGCCCTTCTCCGCGGCCGACAGGTCCCAGTCGACGTGGAAGCGCTTGGCCTCGGCGGGCTGCCCGGCGAAGTCGCTGACCTGTACGCCGTCGGCGGTGATCTCGACGACCGAGTCCTGACCGAGCTCCAACGCCTCACGGGTGTGCTCGATGAACGCGGCGACGTCGGAGGCGAGGAAGTTCTCCCCCTCGCCCAGGCCGACCACCAGCGGGGAGTTGCGCCGAGCGGCGACGACCCGGCCCGGGGCCTGGGCGTCGACGGCGACCAGGGTGAACGCGCCCTGCAGCCGGTTGACCACGGTGAGCAGGGCGGTCCGCAGGTCGGCGCCCTTGGCGATCTCGACGCCGAGCAGCTGGGCGGCGACCTCGGTGTCGGTCTCGGAACGGAAGGTGATGCCCTCGGCGGTCAGCTCGGCGCGCAGTTCGGCGAAGTTCTCGATGATGCCGTTGTGGACGACGGCGACCCGGCCGTCCTGGGACAGGTGCGGGTGGGCGTTGCCGTCGGTCGGGGCGCCGTGGGTGGCCCACCGGGTGTGGCCGATGCCGGTGCCCGACGCGGGCATCGGGCTGTCCTCCAGCGCCATCTCGAGGTTCGCCAGCTTGCCGGCCCTCTTCTCGGCGGCGATCCTTCCCTCGGCCACGACGGCCACGCCGGCCGAATCGTAGCCACGGTACTCGAGGCGGCGGAGCCCCTCGACCACGACCTCACGGGCGCTGCGCGGCCCGACGTACCCAACGATTCCACACATGGCAGACAGACTAGCGGCCGATCCGACCGCCCCCGGGCGCCCGCGGCACGGCCGTCGTGTCCCGGCTCACCCGGACACGGCAGAATGGCGCCCATGCCAGAAGCGACGCAGCCACCGGGCGACACCGCACCGGACCTGGGCGAGGCCGGCGGACCGTACGTCCACCGCAGCCGCGCCGACTGGGCCGAACTCGCCAATGCGCTGCCGTCGCCGCTGAGCGAGGAGACCCTGGACCGACTGCGCGGTCTGGGCGATCCCACCTCGATGCGCGACGTGATGGAGGTCTACCAGCCGCTGACCCGGCTGCTCAGCCTGCACTTCCGGCACCGCGGCAACCTCTACCGGTCGACCAACACCTTCCTGCGGCTGGACGTCAAGCGCACCCCGTTCGTGATCGGGATCGCCGGGTCGGTCGCCGTCGGCAAGTCGACCACCGCCCGACTGCTCACCGAGCTGCTGCGGAACTGGCCCGACCACCCGAACGTCGAGCTGGTCACCACCGACGGCTTCCTGCACCCCAACGAAGAGCTCAAGCGGCGCGGCATCATGCACCGTAAGGGCTTCCCCGAGTCGTACGACCGCCGGGCGCTGCTGCGCTTCGTGATGGACGTGAAGTCGGGGCGCCCCGAGGTGACCGCCCCGGTCTACTCGCACCTGTCGTACGACATCGTGCCGGGTGAGCGGCTGGTGGTCCGCCAGCCCGACATCGTCGTCGTCGAGGGCCTGAACGTGCTGCAGCCGGCCCGGGTGCACGCGGACGGATCGACCGGGCTGACGCTGAGCGACTTCTTCGACTTCTCGGTGTACGTCGACGCGGCGCCGGAGGACATCCGCCGCTGGTACCTGGAGCGGTTCATGTCGCTGCGGGAGACCGCGTTCCGTGACCCGCGCTCCTACTTCCGGCGGTATGCCGAGATGAGTCTGGAGGGCGCGATGCGCCAGGCGGCGAACATCTGGGACACCATCAACGGCCCGAACCTCGCGCTCAACATCCGCCCCACCCGCGGTCGGGCGACGGCGATCCTCCGCAAGGGCGCCAACCACGAGGTCAAGTGGGTGCGGATCCGCAAGATCTGACGCCGGCTGCCGTCCTAGCGAGCGGTGCTGCGCAGCGTCAGCCGCTCACCGACCACGGAGGCCAGCCCCTCGGCGACGGCCCGGGATCGGTCGGCGTCCTCGCACTCGACCATCACCCGGACCACTTGCTCGGTGCCGGACGGGCGCAGCAGCACCCGGCCGCGCGCCCCGAGAGCCGCGTTGGCCGCCGCGACCGCGGCGAGCACCTCCGGGTCGGTCGCCGCTCGGTGCTTGTCGACGTCGGGGACGTTGATCAGCACCTGCGGGATCCGGTGGACCACCGACGCCAGCTCGGCCAGCGGTGCGCCGGCATCGGCCATCACCGCCATCAGCATCAGCGCGGTGAGGGTGCCGTCCCCGGTGGTCGCCAGGTCGCGCAGGATGACGTGCCCGGACTGTTCCCCACCGAGGCTGTACCCGCCGGCGCGCATCGCGCGCAGCACATGCCGGTCGCCGACATCGGTGCGGACCACGTCGATGCCGTGAGCGGTGAGCGCGTGGTCGAGCCCGATGTTGCTCATCGTGGTGGCCACCACGGCGTCGTTGCGGAGCAGACCGCGTTCCTGCAGCGCCAGGGCGAGGATCGCGATGATCTGGTCGCCGTCGACGATGTCGCCGTCGGCGGCCGCGGCGATCGCCCGGTCGCCGTCACCGTCGAGCGCGATGCCGAGATCGGCGCCGTGCTCGAGGACGGCACGTTGCAGCTCGGCCGGGTGGGTGGAACCGCACCGGTCGTTGATGTTGGTGCCGTCGGGCTTGCCGTTGATCACCACGACCTCGGCGCCCAGCTCGCGGAAGGCGGCCGGCGCGGTGCGGTGGGCCGCCCCGTTGGCGAGGTCGAGGACGACCTTCAGGCCGACCAGCGAGATGGCGTCCTGGGTGGCTGAGCGGAGGGTGGCGACGAGGTGCTGGGTGTAGTCGTCGACCAGCTGCGGGGCGTCGGAGACCCGCCCGACGGACGCCCCCATCGGACGCTGCCACGAGTCGAGCATCCCCGCCTCGATGGCGTCCTCCTGGGCGTCATCGAGCTTCCAGCCACCGCTGCGAAAGAACTTCAGGCCGTTCTCCGGCATCGGGTTGTGGCTGGCGGTGAGCATGATCCCGAGGTCGGCGTCGGTCTCCCGGACCAGCCGGGCCAGGCCGGGGGTCGGGGTGATGCCGACCCGTACGACGTCGGTGCCGGTGCTGGCCAGCCCGGCGACGACGGCGCACTCGAGGAACTCGCCGCTGATCCGCGGATCGCGGCCGACCAGCGCCTTGGGTCGGCGATGGCCCACGCCCTCACCGAGGACGTGGGCCGCCGCCACTGCCAGATCGAGCGCCAGCTCCGCTGTAAGGTCCTGGTTCGCGCGACCGCGAACACCGTCCGAACCGAAGAGACGACCCATGTGAGTCACCCCCGAGGGGGCCTGATCAGCGCTTCGAGTACTGCGGAGCCTTGCGGGCCTTCTTCAGGCCGGCCTTCTTGCGCTCCACCGCACGGGCGTCGCGGGTCAGCATGCCGGCCTTCTTCAGGCTCGGGCGGCTGGCCTCGGCATCGACGGCGTTCAGCGCGCGGGCCACGCCCAGGCGCATCGCGCCGGCCTGGCCGGACGGACCGCCACCGTGCACGCGGGCGATGACGTCGTACGCGCCCTCGACACCGGCGACCACGAAGGGCTCATTGACCAGCTGCTGGTGGATCTTGCTCGGGAAGTAGTCCTCAAGGGCCCGCCCGTTGAGGGACCACTGGCCGGTGCCCGGAACGATCCGGACGCGGGCGACGGCCTCCTTGCGGCGGCCGGTGGCCATGCCGGGGGCGATGATGGCCTGGCGCTCACCGGGAGCGGCGGCACCGGCCGCCTGGCCCTCGGAACGGTAGGCGATCTCGCGGTCACCTTCGGTGAAGGAGGCGAACTCCTCGCTGCTCTCGGTGGTCTCTGCGACGTTTTCAGACACTTGGTTGATCCTCGGCAATCAGTGGGTCACTGGGCGATCTGGACGATCTCGTACGGCTGCGGGTTCTGCGCCGCATGCGGGTGCTCGGGGCCGCCGTAGACCTTGAGCTTGCCCATCAGCTTGCGGCTCAGACGGTTCTTGGGGAGCATGCCCCAGACCGCCAGTTCCACGGCGCGGCGCGGGTCCTTCTGGAGGAGCTCGCCGTACGCCACGGCCTTCAGGCCGCCCGGCTCACCGCTGTGCCGGTAGGCCATCTTGTCGGTGGCCTTCTTGCCGGTCAGCCGGATCTTGGAAGCGTTCACGACCACGACGAAGTCACCGCCGTCGATGTGCGGGGCGAAGGTCGCCTTGTGCTTTCCGCGCAGCAGGGTCGCGGCGGTCACGGCGAGGCGGCCGAGGGTCACACCCTCGGCATCAATGACATGCCAATGGCGCTCGATCTCGCCGGGCTTCGGGCTGTACGTAGACACGGTCGGGGACCACTTCCACTAGGTAGTTATACGTTCTCTTACGCAGTGCGACCGGGAAATCCGCGGCCGCAACCCCCGGTCTCCGGGGCGTCGGGCTCGCCGGCATGCGTCGCCAAGCGCAACATCGGAATAGGTTACCGTCGCCGGGCGCTCGGGTCAAAACAGCCGACCGGCCACCGCTGCGGCAGGCGACCGTCACGGTCCCTTTCTCTATCACCCGTCATACCACACGCCGTGACGAAGCGTACGCCCACCCGACCCCGGAACGGACCCTTCCGGCCCCTATCGTGCCGTCATGGGAGAGACGCTGACCATCCGCGACAATCGCACCGGCGAGACGTACGAGCTCCCGGTCTCCGAGGGGACCGTCCGGGCGAAGGATCTGTTCCAGATCCACGACGCCCAGGGCCGAGGCCTGGTGTCCTTCGATCCAGGCATGTTCAACACCGCCACCTGCCACTCCTCGGTCGCCTACATCCACGGCGACAAGGGCATCCTCGACTACCGCGGCTATCCGATCGAGGAGCTCGCCGAGCGGTGCAGCTACCTCGAGGTGGCCTACCTGCTCGCCTACGGTGAGCTACCCACCAGCGACCAGTTGGCCCAGTGGGAGTACGACATCAACCACCACATGTTCATCCCGGAGAACGTCAAGAAGCTCATCGACGCGTTCCCGTACGACGCGCACCCGATGGCGAAGCTGATGTCGGCGGTGAGCTCGCTGCACGCCTTCTACCCCGAGTCCCGCGAGGCCGACCTGCACCTCAGCCCGCACCTGCAGATCCGCCGACTGATCGCCAAGATGCCGACCTTGGCGGCCTTCTCCTACCGGCACTCCGCCGGCCTGCCGTTCGTCTACCCGCGTGACGACATCTCCTACGTGGAGAACTTCATGCGGATGCTGTTCATGATGGGCGAGCGCGACTACCGCCCCGACCCCCGGCTCGTCCGCGCGCTGGAGGTGCTGTTCGTCCTGCACGCCGACCACGAGCAGAACTGCTCCACCACCACCGTCCGTACGGTCGCCTCCTCCGGCAACGGCCCCTACACCTGTGTGTCGGCCGGGATCGGCGCACTGTTCGGCCCGCTGCACGGCGGGGCGAACGAGGCGGTGCTGCGGATGCTGCGCGAGATCGGCGATGTGGCCAACGTCCCGGAATTCATCGCCGGGGTGAAGTCGGGCGGCGCCCGGTTGATGGGCTTCGGCCACCGCGTCTACAAGAATTACGACCCGCGGGCGCGGATCATCAAATCCACCGCCCACGACGTCTTCGAGGTGACGGGTGTCAACCCGCTGCTGCAGATCGCCCTGGAACTGGAGCGGATCGCGCTGGAGGACGACTACTTCGTCACCCGGCGCCTCTACCCCAACGTCGACTTCTACTCAGGGCTGATCTACGAGGCGCTCGGCTTCGCGCCGGAGATGTTCACCGTGCTCTTCGCCATCCCGCGCACCGCCGGCTGGCTCGCCCAATGGCTGGAGGGCGCCAACGACCCGGAGCAGAAGATCGTCCGGCCCAAGCAGATCTACACCGGCGCGCCCCGCCGCCACTTCGTCCCGATCGACCAGCGCTGCTGATGTCGGTGCGCGCCGACCTCGACGCGCACCGCCGACCGGCGGGATCGTCCCGGGACGAGCGGTCCCCGGGACGCTCCCGCCGGACCACGGACCGGCCCGTAAATTGGGCCTCATGCCCACCACCCCCGATGACGCCCGCCGACGCCCCGGCAACGACCACCGGCCCCTCGGTGACCGGTCCCCTGCGGACTTGGTCGGCCGCGGGATCGGCCGGGCCAAGCTGTTCCGTGAGATCAGCCTGTGGGTGGTGGCGCTGCTGTCCGCCACGGCCGGCGCGGTCGCCATGCAGCTGACCAACAGCTGGGGCTGGTCGCTGGCGGCCTTCGCCGTCGTCGTCGCCGCGACGATGCTTCTGAGGTCCGTCCTCATCCGGCGGTGGACCGACCGGTCGCAGCAGCGCGCGGTCGAGGCGATGGTCGCCGACCAACTCGCCAAGGACGCCGAGGCGGCCCGGCTGCGCGCCGAACGTGCCGCCCACGACCACCCCACGGCCCGCCGTACCCGGCGCAAGCCGCAGGCCAACCCGTACCGACGCAAGGGCGACCGGTGACCGGGGCGGCGGCCCCGACGCCCCGGGTGCACCGCGACATCGTCTCGTTCGTCCGGCGCAGCACCCGGATGAACGCCTCCCAGCTGCGCAACTGGGACGCTCACCACGCCGAGTGGGTGGTCCCGCTGGCCCACCGGGCGACCAGCACCTCCGTCGCGCCCGGGCAGCTGTTCGCCCCGGAGGCGATCTGGGGGCGTACGGCGCCGTTGTGGGTGGAGATCGGCACCGGCAACGGCGAGGCGTGTGCCGCGATCGCCGCCCGCCACCCGGAGGTCAACTACCTGGGCTTCGAGGTGTTCACGCCGGCGATGGCCAGCGCGCTGGGGATGATCGCCCGCGCCGGGCTGACGAACGTCCGCCTCGCCGAGGTCGACGGCGTCGACGCGCTGCGGCACTGGATCCCGGCCGGCAGCGTCGACCGGATCCTCACCTTCTTCCCCGATCCCTGGCACAAGGCCCGCCATCACAAGCGCCGCCTGGTCAGCCCGGCCACCGCCGCCCTGGTCGCCTCCCGGCTGCGGCCCGGCGGCAGCTGGCACCTGGCGACCGACTGGCCCGACTACGCCGAGCACATGCGCGAGGTGCTCGACGGGCGCCGCGACCTGGTCAATCCCCACCTCGCATCGGCCGGCTCCGGGGACCGCGAGTCCACGGATCTCCGCTTCGTTGCCGGGGACGGTCGTGGGGACGGTTGGGCCCCGCGCCCGGACGCCCGGCCGCTGACCCGGTTCGAACAGCGCGGACTGGCCGCCGGCCGGCCGATCCGCGACCTGGTCTACGTCCGTACGGACGCGCCGGTCGAGGACGCCGATGTCTGAGTCCCCCGCGCCCGGCACCACCCGATGGCGGCTGGACATCGCCTATGACGGCACCGAATTCAGTGGCTGGGCGGCCCAGCCGGATCGTCGTACGGTCCAGGGCGAGTTGGAGCACCGGATCGGCCAGGTGCTGCGCCTGCCCGCCGCCCCCACGCTGACCGTCGCCGGGCGCACCGATGCGGGCGTGCACGCCCGCGGCCAGGTGGCCCACGTCGACCTGCCCGACGACGCCCCGGTGGACACCCTGGCGCGCCGGCTGCGGCGGGTGCTGCCGGCCGACCTGGTGGTCCGTGGCGTACGCCCCGCCCCCGAGGGTTTCGATGCCCGGTTCGCCGCCCGGTGGCGGCGCTACGTCTACCGGCTGGTCGATGAGGCGGGTTTCGCCGATCCGCTGCTGCGAGGTCACGTCGCCCGCATCCGCGGCACACTCGACCTGGATGAGCTCACCGCGGCGGGCCGCGAACTGCTCGGTCTGCGGGACTTCGCCGCCTTCTGCAAGCCGCGCGAGGGCGCCACCACGATCCGTACGCTGCTCGACTGCACGCCGCGGCGCCGGTCGGGCGACGGGACGGTGGAGATCACCGTACGGGCCGACGCGTTCTGCCACTCGATGGTGCGCTCCCTGGTCGGGGCGCTGTCCGCGGTCGCCACCGGGCAGCGTGATCTGGTCTGGCTGCGTGCGGTCCGCGACGCGCCGACCCGCCAGTCCTCGATCCAGGTGATGCCGGCGCACGGGCTGACCCTGGAGGAGGTCGGCTATCCGCCCGACGACGAGCTGGCCGCCCGCGCGGCCGCGGCCCGCGCGGTGCGGGTGCTGCCCCCAACGGCACAACAGACCCCGGCCGGCCCCCCGCCGCCCCGGCCGGTCCCGACGACCCCCTCCCCTTTGCTCCCGGACGGAGACTGCGACTGTGTCTGACGAACCGCTGGACCACTACTTCGCCACTCCGCACGGCGAGGAGCATCGCCGGACTATCCGGATCACCGTCCGTGGCCGCGAAGTGGCCCTGCAGACAGCCAACGGGGTGTTCTCCGGCAGCCGGCTGGACCCGGCCACCGCCGTCCTGCTCAAGGAGGTGTCCCCGCCCGGGCCGCAGGTCCGCCGGGTCGCCGACGTCGGCTGCGGCTACGGCCCGATCGCCCTGACCCTGGCCCTCGACTGTCCCTGGCTGACCGTCGACGCGGTGGACACCAACGAACGGGCCTTGGCCCTGACCCGCGACAACGCCGCCGCGCTCGGGGTGGCCGACCGGGTACGTACGTTCACCCCGGAGGGCACCGACCCGACAGCGACGTACGACGAGATCTGGTCCAACCCGCCGATCCGGATCGGCAAGGAGGCGCTGCACGACCTCCTGACGACCTGGCTGGCCCGGCTCGCTCCGGACGGCCGGGCGGTGCTGGTGGCCGGAAAGAACCTCGGCGCGGACAGTCTGCAGCGCTGGCTGGGTGAGCAGGGCTGGCCGACCGAGCGGCTGGCCAGCTCGAAGGGATTCCGGGTGCTGGAGAGTCGTCGCGGCAAGAACCATTGACCCAGCGGTACACGTCGATAAGGTGAGAGGGTCGTTACCCGCCAATGGACGGCGTTCTGCCGCGTGAAGGAGCAAATATGAGCTACCAGCTGCCCGATCTCCCGTACGACTACAACGCCTTGGCCCCGGCCATCGTCCCGGAGATCATGGAGCTGCACCACGACAAGCACCACGCCACCTACGTGAAGGGCGCCAACACCGCGCTCGAGCAGCTGGCCGATGCCCGCGACAAGGGCAACTTCGGCGTCATCAACAAGCTGGAGAAGGACCTCGCCTTCAACCTCGGCGGCCACTTCAACCACTCGGTCTTCTGGACCAACATGGCGCCGGGCGGCTCCGAGCCGACCGGCGACATCAAGTCCGCGCTGGACACGAAGTTCGGCGGCCTGGACTCCTTCAAGAAGGAGTTCTCCGCGGTGGCGCTGGGCATCCAGGGCTCCGGCTGGGCTGTCCTCGGCTACGACGCCCTCTCCCAGGACCTGCGGGTCTACCAGGTCTTCGACCACCAGGGCAACCTGCCGGTCGGCCAGACCCCGCTGCTGCTGCTCGACATGTGGGAGCACGCCTTCTACCTGCAGTACAAGAACGTCAAGGCGGACTTCGTGAACGCCTGGTGGGACGTCGTCAACTGGGACAACGTGAACGAGCGCCTGACCAAGGCCACCGCCTGATCACAGCAGCCACGGGTCAGGCACTGCTTGATCACGGCACCGCTTGATCTTGATCACGGCACCACTGATCGGCACCGCTTGATCGCAGCTCCCAGGTCGGAGCCTGCGTCGTACGTCCGAAAGGGTGGGTCTCCACAGGGAGGCCCACCCTTTCGGCGCGTCCTGCGGTGCCGCCGCGGTGCCCGCACGCCGCCCTGCCCATCCACGCCCGTATCTCCCCGCGCTGCGGGCGCGACAGTGGACCTGACCGGCGCGGGCGCGGGCGCGGGCGCGGGCGCGGGCGCGGGCGGGATCGCCCCCCGCGTTGCGGGCGATGATGGGGTGCTCCTCAAGCACCTTTGGTCGGCTCTACGTTTCGCCCACGCAAAGGTGCGCGTCATTCAGCAATCATGCGTGGGCACAACGCAGAGCTGTGGCTTCGTGCGTGAGGCGACCCAGGGTTTCGGGGACGGATCGCGAGAATCCGGGCGTACGGCGGCGCGCGGAGCAGCTGAACGTCGAGCGGCCGACGCTGAGCCGATAGGCGCTCCCGACACCGGGCACCGGACACCGGGCACCGGGCACCGGGCACCGGCAGGGCAGGTCATCGACCGGCGCCGATACCGCTGCGACGCCGCGACGGCACCCTGGCGTTCCCGCCGGAAGACACCCTGGCGTTCCCCGGAAGACACCCTGGCGTTCCCGCCGGAAGACACCTGGCGTTCCCGCGGGAACGCAACCGGGCAGAACCCGGGCACAACACCTCCCGCAGCGTTCCCGCGGGAACGTCATCAGACATGATCCGGGCATCGTCAGCCGCCATCCGGGAGCATTCGGGCATGACCTGAACGTCGGCCGCCCAACCGAACGTTCCCGTGACACGTGGCGTTCCTCCGGGACGTGGCCTTCCTGCAGGGATCCGGCGGTTCCGAACGGACGTGGCCTTCCTGCAGGGATCCGGCGGTTCCGTACGGATGTGGCGGTCCGTGAGATCGTGCGTTCCCGCGGGAACGCCACAGGGCGTGGAAGGGAAGCCCTTCCACGCCCTGTCGACGTACGTACCTGAGTCGGTCTCCGATCAGGCCTTCTCGTCGGCCTTCGGCTCGGTAGCCTCGACGGTCTCCTCGACCTCAGCCTCAGTGACCTCAGCCTCAGTCGCCTCAGCCTCGGTGGCCTCGGCGAGCGCCGCCTTGATCTCCTCGGCGGACTCGGTGGTGGCCTGCGCGGCGGCCTTCGGGGTCACCTTCTCGGTGATCACTTCGATCTTGGCCATCGGGGCGTTGTCGCCCTGACGGTTGCCGATCTTGGTGATGCGGGTGTAGCCGCCGTCGCGACCCTCCATCGCCGGAGCGATCTCGGTGAACAGCACGTGCACGACGCTCGGGTCGGTGATGGTCTTCAGCACCACGCGGCGGGCGTGCAGGTCGCCCCGCTTGGCCTTGGTGATCATCTTCTCGGCCAGCGGACGGACCCGCTTGGCCTTGGCCTCGGTGGTCACGACTGCGCCGTGCTCGAACAGCTGGCTGGCCAGGTTGGCCAGGATGATGCGCTCGTGCGAGGCGCTGCCGCCCAGACGGGGGCCCTTGGTGGGGGTAGGCATTCTTGTCTCTCCAGTTCAATCAGAAGCGGTGCCCGGGACTCTCGTACGGAGCGGAGCTCAGTACTGCTCGGTCTCCGCGAAGTCGGTGTCCTCGTCCTCGTCGTCGCTCCCCGCACCGGCGTAGGTGTAGGGGTCGAAACCGGGGGCGCTGTCCTTGAGCGCCAGGCCCATGGTGGCCAGCTGCTGCTTGACCTCGTCGATGGACTTGGAGCCGAAGTTGCGGATGTCGAGCAGGTCCTGCTCGGACCGCGAGATGAGCTCACCCACGGTGTGGATGCCCTCACGACGCAGGCAGTTGTAGGAACGCACCGAGAGGTTGAGGTCCTCGACCGGCAGGGCCAGGTCGGTGGCGTACTGGTCGTCCACCGGCGACGGGCCGATCTCGACGCCCTCGGCCTCGACGTTGAGCTCCCGGAACAGGCCGAACAGCTCGACGAGCGTACGGCCGGCAGACGCGACCGCGTCCCGCGGGGTGATCGACTGCTTGGTCTCCACGTCGACGACGAGCCGATCGAAGTCGGTCCGCTGCTCGACGCGGGTGGCCTCCACCTTGTAGCTGACCTTCAGCACCGGGGAGTAGATCGAGTCGACCGGGATCCGGCCGATCTCGTGCTCGGTCTCCTTGTTCTGGTCCGACGACACGTAGCCGCGGCCGCGCTCGACCACGAACTCCATGTCGATGGCGCCGTCACGGTTGAGCGTGGCGATGTGCAGGTCGGGGTTGTGCACCTCGACACCGGCCGGGGGCTGGATGTCGGCGGCGGTCACCTCACCGGCACCGGCCTTGCGCAGGTACATGACGACCGGCTCGTCCTCCTCCGAGGTGAGCACGAGGCCCTTCAGGTTGAGGATGATCTCGGTGACGTCCTCGACGACCCCGGGAAGGGTGGAGAACTCGTGCAGGTTCCCGTCGATCTTGATGCTGGTCAGCGCAGCACCGGGGATCGAGGAGAGCAGCGTACGCCGCAGCGAGTTGCCGAGGGTGTAACCGAAGCCGGGCTCGAGGGGCTCGATGACGAACCGCGAACGGTGCTCGTCGAGGACCTCTTCGCTCAAGGTCGGGCGCTGTGCGATCAGCATGGTGTGTTCCTTTCCGCGTCCACCACTATTTGAAGACGCGATCCGCGCATCGCAAGGACACGATCCGCGTGGGGCGACGGCCGGGTGCCGTACGTCCCCAGGGGTGGGAGAGCCACCCGGATGGGCACTCTCCCGGGGTGAACCCGACCGGAGGGGCGCAGGTCCGCCCCTCCGGTCGATGGGATCACTTCGAGTAGAGCTCGACGATCAGCTGCTCCTGCACGTCGACCGTGATCTGCTCACGGGTCGGCAGCTGGTGCACGAAGATCTTCATCTGGTTCGGGCGCGACTCGAGCCAGGCCGGCACGGAGCGCTCGGCGTGGGTCTCGCGGGCGACCACGAACGGGTCGATGTTGAGCGACTTCTCCTTGACCTGGATGATGTCGTGGTCGGTCACGCGGTACGACGGGATGTTGACCTTCTTGCCGTTCACCAGGAAGTGCCCGTGGTTGACGAGCTGACGGGCCTGGCGGCGGGTCGAGGCGAACCCGGCGCGGTACACGACGTTGTCGAGACGCGACTCGAGGATGCGCAGCAGGTTGTCACCGGTACGGCCGGGCTGGCGGTTGGCCTCCTCGTAGTAGCGGGAGAACTGCTTCTCCAGCACGCCGTAGGCGAAACGCGCCTTCTGCTTCTCGCGCAGCTGCAGCGAGTACTCCGAGTCCTTGGTACGGCCGCGGCCGTGCACGCCCGGAGGGTACGGGCGGCGCTCGAACGCCTTGTCGTTGCCGACGAGGTCAGTCCCGAGACGACGGGACTTCTTGGTCATGGGGCCGGTGTAACGGGCCATTCTTGTTCAGTCCTTTGCTAGTTCGTTCGGGTCAGACGCGGCGGCGCTTCGGCGGGCGGCAGCCGTTGTGCGGGACGGGGGTCACGTCGGAGATCGGACCGATCTCCAGACCGATGGCGCCCAGCGAACGGATCGCGGTCTCACGACCGGAACCCGGACCCTTGACGAACACGTCGACGCGCTTCAGGCCGTGCTCCATGGCACGACGACCGGCCGCCTCGGCGGCCATCTGAGCGGCGTACGGGGTGGACTTGCGGGAACCCTTGAACCCGACGGTGCCGGCGGAGGCCCAGGAGATGACCTGGCCGGCCGGATCGGTGATCGAGATGATCGTGTTGTTGAAGGTCGACTTGATGTGGGCCTGGCCGGCGACCACATTCTTCTTTTCCTTGCGGCGCACCTTCTTGCCGGTGCTACGGCCTGCAGTAGCCATGAGTGTGTTTCTGCTCCTCGAAGAGTCTGTCAGTCAGTGAGCGAGGAAGTGAGGGTCACTTCTTCTTGCCGGCGACGGGCTTGCGCTTGCCCTTGCGCTGACGCGCGTTGGTGCGGGTGCGCTGGCCTCGGACCGGCAGACCGCTGCGGTGACGACGACCCTGGTAGGAGCCGATCTCGATCTTGCGGCGGATGTCGGCAGCGACCTCGCGGCGGAGGTCACCTTCGGTCTGGTAGTTGGCCTCGATGAAGTCACGCAGGACGACCAGGTCGTCCTCGGTGAGCTCATGGACGCGCTTGTCGCCCGAGATGCCGGTGGCGGCGAGGGTCTCGAGCGCGCGGGTGTGGCCGATGCCGTAGATGTAGGTGAGGGCGACCTCGAGGCGCTTCTCGCGCGGCAGGTCGACACCGATCAGGCGTGCCATGTGGCGGGTTCCTTTCCCGTGGGACGGACGACGGAACGGGTCTCCCGACCCGCATGACCTCCGTGGTCCGCGAAGGTGTGTGGCGTGAAGCGTCCCTGTCCGCCTGGTCCTTGATGCTCGATCCCAGGAAATTCGCGGCAGGGCCTCGGCCTTCGTCCGAGGGTGGATCCGAAACGTACGTACGTCGCGGGGTTGCGTTCACACTGACTGGGTCCCCACCCGCCGGCGGCCCGGTGAGTGGAGTATTCGATTGTCCTGCCCGGCCGGCAAGCGGTCCGGAGCTGGTTGTTGTCCCGGACCGTGGTCCGGCGAAGTGCCCCTGCGTGGTGACCCGGGGGGCCGCCGTGGCGGGAGCGGTGAGGCGAGGCGTCGAGGCGTTGCCGGGCGTCAGCCCTGGCGCTGCTTGTGGCGCGGGTTCTCGCAGATCACCATCACGCGACCGTGCCGGCGGATGACCTTGCACTTGTCGCAGATCTTCTTGACGCTCGGCTGAACCTTCATCGATCGTCTTTCTGAATCGGCGCAGGGCGTGGCCCGTCGACGGACCGCGCCCGACTGTGGATGGATGGGTGGGTGGGCCGGGCCCACCCGTGTGTCACTTGTGTCGGTAGACGATGCGCCCGCGGTTGAGGTCGTACGCGGAAACCTCGACGACGACACGGTCGCTCGGCAGGATGCGGATGTAGTGCTGTCGCATCTTGCCGCTGATGGTGGCCAGCACCTTGTGGCCGTTGGACAACTCGACCCGGAACATCGCGTTGGGCAGAGCCTCCACGACGGTGCCCTCGAGCTCGAGAACGCCTTCCTTCTTTGCCATGATCCTCACATCGTCGACTCCGCCCCCACCGATTAGTGGGCGCGTCGGTGCACCGACACAGGTGACCAAGGAGTCACTCTACCCGGCGCGGCAAGGATTGCCCAAATCACGATCGGGCGCCGGAACGATCAGGGGGAGGCCCCACCGACCCCACAGCACAGCGGGCCGACGGCTCACTCCGCGGATCGGCTCAGCGGCCCCGGCGGTCCACTCCGCCGATCGGCTCAGCGGCCCCGGCGGTCCACTCCGCCGATCGATTCAGCGGACCGCCACCAGCGAGGCGGCCTCCGGGCGTTCCACCAGCGGATGGCCCTCGAGGTCGTAGCGGGCAGGCAGGGTCGAGAGCCCCTTCTCCCGGTAGAGCTCGACCGACTCCCGCATGCTCGCGAGCATGTACGGCGGGAATTCCATCCCGTGCCGGTTGGCCCAGACGACGCGCGCCTCGAGCCGGCCGATCTCGCGGGCGTACGCCTCGAGGTCGCGGTCCAGATCGAAGGTGACCATCAGCCCACCGATGTCGCGCTTGTACGCCTCGTCACCGTTCGTGCCGACCATGGTGTACGAGGCGGTGCGCAGCTGCTGGACCAGCCACTTCTGCCAGGGCCGCAGCCGCGCGGCGAGCAGCTCGGCGGACATCCGGTAGTAGGCGAAGTGGCCCGGCTCCTGACGCTTGATCGGGTGGATCACCGACTCGGCGATGGCCTCCTCACCGATCTCCTTCAGCCCGGCGGTGAAACTGTTGTAGGCGAGCACCGCCTGGCGTTCGGTCGACGCGCCGGTGAGGTAGAACAGCATCCGGGAGACGTCCTGGATCGGCCGCCAGTGCGCCAGCGCCCCGAGCAGGCGGATGGTCCAGGTGAACGTCAACTGCGGGGTGGACGGCGGCAGTCCGACGTCGGTGGACAACCGGTCGAGGATGAGCCCGTGCTGGATCTCCTGCGGTTGCCAGACGTCCTGGTAGAAGAGGCGGTCGGTCTCCTCGACCCCGGGGATCAGCGTGAGGATCTCCAGGACGTTGCGGTCCACCTCGAGCTCGACCCGGGCGAGGTAGTTCAGCACGTGCCCGAAACGGGAGCGGACCTGGTCCGGATCATGCACCGTACGATCGACCGATGACAACGGGATCGGTGGGTACAACTCGCCTAGCCGCTTCACATGGTCCCGGATCTTGCCCGGCGTGATCTGCTTCTTGGGCACGCTCCGATGATATGGACGATCCGCCCGGACCGGTAACCCCGGTGCTGCCCCGCGCACCGGGCCGCCGACGGGGTACCGAGGTTTACGCACTCCGCGTGCTCAGCGGGCCCGCGCGCTCCCGTGCTTCGAGGCTCCAAGGCCCCGCGTGCTCAGAGCGCGATCAGCAGCACCAGCAGGACGATCAGCACCAGCAGCGCACCCCCACCGATCGCCAGCACCAGCAGGCCCGCGCGGCCGGGGCCGGTGATCTCGGCGAGTTCGCCGGGCTTGTTCGGCGCGGTCGAGGCGACGATCGCCGGCTCGTGGTAGGTCGGCACGGCGCCCACCGCCTCGACGACCGGCACCAGTTCGCCGAGGGTCCGGGCGGAGAACACCCGGTCCAGCGCGGCGTGGTAGGCGTCGTCGTCCAGCCTGCCGTCGGTGTAGGCCGCGTTGACCCGGGCGGTGAGGTCCTCCCGCTCCTGGTCGGGCACCGGCTTGTCCGGCTCGGAGCGGTAGCGGTACGGCACGGGCAGGTTGCTGCTCATGGCCCCAGACTAGCCGGGCGCCGGGACGCCGACCGGCCGGTCGCGGCACGCTGGCATGCTGGGCCGGTGCTGATCCTGCTGCCCCCCTCGGAGACCAAGACCCCGCGGGCCCACGGCGCCCCGACGACGCTGGAGTCGCTCTCCTTCCCGGGGCTCACCGCGGCCCGGCGTACGGTGCTGACCGCGTTGGCGCGGACCTCCGCGACACCGGACGCGCTCCGGGTGCTCGGCGTCCCGGCCTCGCTGGCGGCGGAGGTGGAGCGCAACACGACGGTGCTGGACTCCCCCGCCACGCCCGCCGGACGGCTCTACTCCGGGGTGCTCTACGACGCGCTCGACCTGGCCACGCTCACCGGCCCGGCCCGTCGCCGGGCCAACTCCTGGCTGGTGGTGGTGTCCGCGGCGTACGGCGCGCTGCGGATGACCGACCGGGTCGGCGGCTACCGGCTGGCGATGGACGTCGACCTGCCCGGGGTCGGCCGGCTGGGTCCGTGGTGGCGGGAGCAGCTGGCCGGGGAGCTGACCGCCGTCGCCGGCCAGGGACTGGTGGTGGACTGCCGCTCCACCACCTATCTGCCGGCCTGGCACCCGTCCGGAGCGGTGGCCCGGCGCTGGGTCCGGGTCCAGGTGCCCGGGGCGAGCCACCACGCCAAACACACCCGCGGCCTGGTCGCCCGACACCTGTGCCGCGAGGGCTCGGCGGCCCGCACCCCCGCCGCGCTGGCCGCCGGCCTGGCCGACGCGTTCGACGTACGGCTCGATCCGCCGGCCCGGCCCGGCCGGGCGTGGGAGCTGCAGGTCAGCTGAGCTGTGGCTGCAGACCGAGCTCGCCGACCAGCCCGGCGCGGTAGTCGGCCGACGAGATCCGGGCCAGCTCGGCGCGGGTCCGGGCCAGGCGGTCGGTCAGCCCCAGCCGTTCGGTCACCTCAGCCGCATGGGCTCCGGCGACGAAACCGGCCAGGTGCTCCACCGCCGCCGTGCCGCGCCGCACCCGGGCGGCCTGCTGGGCGTCGAGTCGGGCGGCGTACCAGTCGCTGGCGAGCACGTTCTCCCGGCGGAACAGGTCGCGGACCGCAGGATCGTCCAGGCGATGGCCGTCGGCGGTGGCACCGTACGCCATGATCTCCAGCACCGCCCGCAGCGGCGGACAGGCCAGGTCGGCGGTCCCGTCGGCGAAGTAAGCCGCGGCGACCCGCTGGTGGGTGCGCACGATGGTGTCCACGCTCTCCGCGAAGACGGCCGGATCCTGCAACTCGGGACGCAGCATCTCGTCGGTGAACACCACGTCGGGGTGCATGAAGATCCGCCCGAAGTACGCGGTGGCGAAGCGCTTCGTCATCCGGTAGCCGAGCCGGCCGGCCAGCACCGTACGTCCCTCGACCTCGAGATCGCCGACCTTCTCCAGCAGACCGTTCGCGATCAGGCTCGACGCATCCCGCTCGGCAGGACTCATCCGGGAGAAGACCTCGGGCACCAGCAGGCTGATGTCGTGGTCGACCCGCACCCGCGGCCCGAGGTAGCCGGCACAGGACAGCCAGCCGTCGTAGCCGGTGAGGACGTACGACAGCAGCGCCGCGTTGAGGTCGTACACGGCGGGCAGCGCGTTGAACGGCCCCTTGGTGAGCGCCCCCTCCGAGCCGGCCCCGGTGGTGGACGGCGACTTGCCGGTCATCGAGCTGATGAACTCCATGAACAGCTCGGGCAGTTCGAGGTAGTGCAGCGGGTTGAACGCGCACAGCGGCGGGACGCCAGGCTCCGGCGGGTTGTTGCGGCGGCCGGCGGCGACCAGGTCGACCGGCACCGGGACCGGCCGGGAGCTGGGGATCCGGCGCCACAGGTGGACGGCGAGGTCGGCGATCGCGGTCGCGCCGGGATCGGCGATGTCGGGGCGCACCTGCAGGTAGCGCGGGTTCTTCGACGGCTTGCCGTCGACCAGCCGGGGCTGCGCGGAGCAGACCCACCAGTCCGGGCCCTGCTCGTCGGCCTGGTCGGCGACCCGGCTGATCAGTGCCTGCACCGGGGCACTGAAGGTGCTGAACCCGACCGCGTCATCGCGCAGTTCCCGGGCGTCATGGTGGTCCAGCGGCTGGAAATTGGACAGGAAGGTGTCGTGACCGGCGATGTCGCGCTCGGCCTGCTTGTCGTAGCCGCGGTGGATGGCGTCGTCGGGACGCTGGAAGAGCAGCCGCTCACAGTTGGCGACGACCTTGCGGGACAGCTCGCCGGGCACTCCCAGCGCCGCGGCGGGCAGCACGGTGCTGGCGGTGATGTCGTCCTCGGTCTGCACCTTGACCGCCGGGCTGAAGTCCGGGCGCAGGCTGAACAGCCGCCAGGAGCCGTCCTGGTCGAAGCCGACCCGCAGCATGTTGACGACGACCTTGTCACCGTCCAGGCGCAGGGCATTGCCGGAGCGGCCGTTCATGATGCCGACGCTGAAGTGGCGCCGCCAGTCAGCGCCCCATTCCGGCCGGTAGGAGCGCTTCACGACGAAGACCAGCTCCTTGATGTGCTGCGGGATCGCCCGCAGCCAGTCGTTGTACTCCGCGGTGTAGTCCTCGCTCGGGGTGAGCAGCTTGATGACGCTGCCCATGCTGCGCCGGTCGCTGAGCACCTCGCGGTGGTCGGTCCCCCGGCGGGCCGGGTCGGCGAACCGGTCGGTGTAGTCACCGGCCAGGATCGACGCGACGGTCTCGATGTCCTGATCGAAGTCCTTGACGTACGCGTTGCCGTAGACGAACGCGTCGGTGATCGCCTTGGAGATCTCCGACTTGCCGCCGCCCGACACGGTGCTCGGCTTGTGACAGGCGGTCGAGCCGGCGGCGGTGCCGATCAGGCTCCACTGGGTCGGGTCGGTGTCGGACTGCGCCATCCGCACCCGGTAGCCGTGCGGCCCGAGGTACGTACGGTCGGCCCGCAGCGGGATCGCGGACCGGCCGCCGTGGCCGTCAGCCCAGGAGACCGACCGGTCGCGGATGCTGAACAGCGCCCGGCCCGGGACGAGCACGACCGACGGGTCGGCCGGGTCCACGGCGTGGCCCTCGGGCTGACGGACGAAGCGGCCCTCCTCGCGGGCGAGGACGTCATCGAGGCGCCAGTCGTCGCCGGCGAGCTTGTCGTAGTACTCCTGCCCCTCGAGGTAGCTGGGGAAGACCAGCGCGCCGCCGGAGTGTTCCTCCTCGGCGCCGCCGACCAGATTGGCCGAGTAGCCGATCTGGGTCTTCACCTCCTTCTTGCAGTACCCGAAGTAGTTGTCCGCGATCACCGTGACGATCACCCCGGCCGCGGTCCGGGCGCAGACCTTGAACGCCTTGCCGCCGTTGTAGCGCTCGTCCTCGGTGCGCCAGCACTGCCCGTCGCGGCGCTCACGCTCGGTGGCCTGGTCCCAGTGCGGCAGACCAAGGTCTCTCTTGGTCACCTCGACCAGGTGCGGGGCGAGGATGACGCAGCCGGTGGTGCCGGTCCAGTGCTCCGGGTCGAGGGCGGCGTCGTTCTCGGGGAGCTGCGGGTCGCCGGCGTTGCCGAAGATGCCCTCGACGAAGTCGAGATTGCTGACCAGCCCGCCGGGCACCAGGAACCGCACCTCCATGGTGCGGGCCGGCGCGACGCCGGGCACTGCGGGGACCACCAGCGGACGCAGCAGCAAGGAGACGAAGGTCCGCGCCGGATGGTCGGAGCCGGCCGTCCAGGGCACCTCGAGCGCCTCGGCCGGCGGCCGCAGGGCCAGCTCCAGGAGGCGGGCGAAGACGTCGGTGCGGACGCTGATCTTGTCGTCGGGGATCGGCAGACCGCCCTGGGCGATGTGGAAGACGCCGGCGGTGGTGCGCCGGTCGTTGACCGGGTTGTGCAGCACCCCATTGGCCAGCCGGTAGCTGTGGACGTACGCGGAGGTGAAGGAGTCGCCGTCCTGGGGCAGCGACAGGCCACGGGCGAGACCGGGCTGGTCGAGGACCAGGGTGTTCACCGGCAGCGTGGGCCGCACCGGGGCGTCGGCCAGGAAGTCGTCGAGGAACGACTGGATCCGCCCGTCGACCGGGCAGAGCCGATCGGTGAGCCGGCGGCCGAGCTCCCGCTGCCGGGCCAGCAGCGGCGCGACGAGGCGGGTCTCCGCGCCGCCCGCACTGCCCTCGGCCACCGGGAGGCCGAGCAGGGCGAGGCGCACGTTGATCGCGGCATGCACGTCAGAAGTCACCATGAGACCCATTCTGGCCATCCGTCCCGGAGCCCAGCGGGCACCCCGACAGCATGGTCAGACCACCGTCGGCGTAGAGTACGCCTCCGTCGTCCGGCTGTCCGGTCGTCCGAGCAACGTACGGATCAGCCGAGCAACGTACGGATCAGCCGAGCAGCGTACGGTCGCTGAGCGCCTCGGTGGCGCCCCGCACCTTGCCGAACTCACTGAGCAGGTCCGGCACGGTCGCCTTCGCCTTCTCCGCGGCGTCGATCTCGAAGATCACTTCGCCCTCGTGCATCATGATCAGCCGGTTGCCGAGCTGCAGCGCCTGCTCCATGTTGTGGGTGACCATCAACGCGGTCAGGCCGTGCCGCTTGACCGCTTCCCCGGTGAGCCGGGTGACCAGCGCGGCCCGCTGCGGGTCGAGCGCGGCGGTGTGCTCGTCCAGCAGCAGGATCTCGGGCTCGCTGAAGGTCGCCATCAGCAGCGACAGCGCCTGGCGCTGACCACCGGACAGCATCCCCACCCGGACCCCGAGCCGGTCCTCCAGGCCGAGCTCGAGCGTGGCGAGCTCCTCACGGAATCGCTTCCGCTTGCGGGCCGAGACCCCACGGCCGAGACCGCGGCGCCTGCCCCGGGAGAGCGCCATCGCCAGGTTCTGCTCGATGGTCATGTGCGGCGAGGTGCCCGCCATCGGGTCCTGGAAGACCCGGCTGATGTCACGGGCCCGCTGGAAATCGGCCAGCCGGGAGACTTCGTGGCCGTCGATCCGGATGCTGCCCGCCTCCGGCCGATGCACGCCGGCGATGACGTTGAGCAGGGTCGACTTGCCGGCGCCGTTGGAGCCGATGATGGTGACGAAGTCACCCTCCCGCAGGGTGAGCGAGACCGCCTTCAGGGCGACCCGCTCATTGACGGTGTGCGGGTAGAAGACCTTGGTGACGTTCGTCAGCTCGAGCTTCGACTGAGGGGCGGTCATCGCGCGTTCTCCTGTCCGGCATCCGTCGTGTGCTCGCCGGTCGTGGCGGCGACGGCGGCGGCCCCCTCGCCGTACGGCTCGGTCAGCTTCTGCAGGCGCTCCTGGCGTCGGGCGCCGATCCGGCGGACCACGTCCCAGCGCGGCAGCAGCAGCGCGATCACGACGAGCACCGCGGAGATCAGCTTCATGTCGTTCGGGTTGAAGCCGATCATCAGCGCCAACTGGATGACCAGCCGGTAGATCACCGAGCCGATCACCGCCGCCGAGGCGGCGATGAGGACCGTACGCTGCCCGAAGATCGCCTGGCCGATGATCACCGACGCCAAGCCGGCGACGATCAGGCCGATCCCCATGCCGATGTCCGCGAAGCCCTGGTACTGGGCGATCAGCGCCCCGCAGAGGGCGACCAGCCCGTTGGACAGCGCCAGGCCGACGATCTTCATCGCATCGGTGTTCACCCCCAGCGAGCGGATCATCGCCTGGTTGTCGCCGGTCGCCTGCATGGCCAGGCCGAAGTCGGTCGACAGCAGCCAGATCAGCAGGGCGGTCAGCACCGCCGCGACGGCCAGGAAGATCAGCACCGAGACCGGCGTGCCGAGCACCTTGGCCTCCCGCAGCGGGGTGACGATCGTGTCGGCCCGCAGCAGCGGGACGTTCGCCTTGCCCATGATCCGCAGGTTGATCGAGTACAGCGCGATCTGGGTCAGGATCCCGGCCAGCAGCGGGTTGATCCCGCCCTTGGCGTGCAGCACGCCGGTGATCGCGCCTGCGGCGAGGCCGACCAGGATCGCCGCCGCGGTGGCCAGCCACGGGTTCACCCCGGCGACGATCAGCGCGGCGGTGGTCGCCGCACCACTGGTGAACGACCCGTCGACCGTCAGGTCGGCGAAGTCGAGGATCCGGAAGGAGATATAGACCCCCAAGGCCATCACGGCGAAGATGAACCCCAGGTCCAGGGCGACGATCATGCGCCCTCCTCCTTCATGTGCGGATCGCGCCCGTCGTACGTGGCGATCCTCGTGGACGGAACGATGTCAGTAGGTCTGAGCGGCCTGCTTGGCCAGGTCGTCGGGGATGGTGACGCCCATCCGCTCAGCGGCCGCCTTGTTGATGACGAGCTGCACGTCGGACTGCGACTCGACCGGCATGGTGGCCGGCTTGGCACCGGTGGTGAGGATCTTCACCGCCATCTGGCCGGTCTGGTAGCCGAGCTTGGTGTAGTCGATGCCGTACGTCGCGACCGTGCCGCGCTTGACGGAGTCGCCCTCACCGGCGATCACCGGGATCTTCCGGGTCTCCCCGACCTGGATCACCGATTCCAGCGCGGAGACCACGACATTGTCGGTCGGGACATAGATGGCGTCGACCCCGGCGAGCGACTGCGCGCCCTGCTGCACCTCGGCGGAGTTGGAGACCGCGACCTCCTTGACGGTCAGCCCCTGCTGGGCGGCCGCCTCGCGGGCCAGCTTCACCTGGACTGCCGAGTTGACCTCGCCGGAGCTGTAGATGATGCCGACGGTGGCGGCCTGCGGCCGCAGCTGCTTGACCAGGCCGATCTGCTTGGCGACCGGGTTGAGGTCGGTGGTGCCGGTGACGTTGCCGCCCGGCGCGTCGAGGGAGGTCACCAGCTGCGCGGACACCGGGTCGGTGACCGCGGTGAAGAGGATCGGGGTGTCGGCGATCGCCTGGGCCGCGGCCTGCGCGGTCGGCGTGGCGATGGCGAGCACCAGGTCCTTCTTGTCCGAGGCGAACTTGGTGGCGATCGAGGTCGCGGTCGCCTGGTCGCCCTGGGCGTTCTGCTCGTCGTAGTCGACCGTCAGCCCGGCGTCGGCGAGGGCCTTCTTGAACCCCTCGCGCGAGGCGTCGAGCGACGGGTGCGAGACGATCTGGGTGATCCCGATCGTGTAGGTCTTGCTGGCCGACGACTGGGCGCCGGCACCCGAGCCGGCCGAATTGCCACAGGCTGCGAGGAACATCGAGGCGGCGGCGATCGCGCCGAGCACCCCGAGACGGGCTGACTTCATCGGTTGAGTCCTTTCCTCTCCGACGCGGCGTCGCGCCGGCGGTGTCCACTGCCGGCTCATTCTGCCTCGCCGACGCCCCCGGTCCCGGCCGGTAAGACGGTCCCGACGGTACCAATCACGTGACGAACCGCCGGCACACGGTCCCACGGACGGCTCGACCGTCCTCCGGGCGTGTCCGACGGCACAGGTATTGATATTCGTGATGTCTTGCATAAGATCGCAAGTAGTCCGTTCACCCTCCCGAAGGTCGCCCCCATGGCCCGCCGCGCCCATCCCGCCCACACCGCCCGTACCTCCACGGCTCCTGCCGCCGGCACCGGCCGGCCGTCCGACCCTGCCGGCACGTCCGGGGCCGAGACCCCGACTCCGGTCCGGATCGACCCCCGCGGCCCGCGGTTCGGGGCGATCATCACCTCGGTGCTGCTAGCCGTCACGCTCCTGCTGGGCCCCACCTGGGGCCTGGTCCCGCTGGGCATCCAGACGCTCGCCTTCATCGGCGGCTCCGTGTTCGGCCTGTCCCGCCAGCCCTGGGGCTGGATCTACCGCGCCTGGGTCCGGCCGCGGCTGGGCCCGCCGGCCGAGCTGGAGGACGAGGCACCGCCGCGCTTCGCCCAGACGGTCGGGCTGGTCTTCGCCGTGCTCGCACTGGTCGGTGCACTGACCGGCCTCGCTCCGCTGTTCTGGGCCGCGACCGGCGTCGCGTTCATCGCCGCCTTCCTCAACGCCGCGTTCGACTTCTGTCTCGGCTGCGAGACGTACCTGCTGGTGCAGCGATTGCGCGCCCGTACGCCGCACCCGTCGGTCTGACGGCGGCTCCGTCCCCCAGGTCCCCACCTTCGTTCCGCACTCCGCCCGCTCCTCCACGCCCCCCATCCCGACAGGACCCCTCTGTGACCGGCCTCATCATCCTTCTCGTCGCGCTGGCGGCGGCCACCGCCTTCGGTCTGTACCGGCGGGCCACCGACGGCCGCTCCCGCTCCACCACCGGAGCCCGGCGACCGCGGCTCAGCTCCGACGACCTCGGCACCGACCTCGGTGCCTCGCGGACCTTCGTCCAGTTCTCCTCGTCGGTGTGCACGCCGTGCCGCCGGACCCGTACGTTGCTGGAGTCGGTGGCCGCGGAGCGCCCGGAGCTGGCGTACGTCGACCTGGACGCCGAGAGCCGGCTCGATCTCGTCGAACGGTTCGGGGTGCTGCGGACGCCGACCGTCCTGGTGCTCGACGCCGACGGCACGGTGGCCCATCGGATCGTGGGCCAGCCGCGCCGCGCCGAGGTGCTGGCCCTGCTCGAGCCGGCCGACACCCTGCTGGCTGCGGCCAGCCGGTAGCCGCCGCCGACCCGCGGCCGGTGGGTAGCGGGCCGGCGTCCACGGCCGTCGGGCCCGGTCAGCGGCGCCCACGGCCGTCGGGCCCGATCAGTCCGGCGGCGCGGCGTCCAGGACGTGCAGGTCCAGTTCGATGTCCAACAGGGCCTCCGCGGCGTGGGGGTGCGGCTCCCCGCCCGACCCCAGCTCGCGGAGCGTACGGTGCAGTTCCGCCAGACAGGCCACCGCCTCGGCCCGACGCCCCAGCTGGGCCGCCAGCCGGGCGTACGACAGACCGGCCTCCAGCCCGATCGCCCCGTGCCGCCCACCCGGGCCGCCGGACCAGCGGCAGAGCCCGGACAGGCCGGCGAGGGTCTCCTGCCACACCGCGATCGGGCGGGTCCGGCTGACTCCGTGGCCGGACAGGGCGGGCACCAGAGTGCGGTAGCTCTGAGCGGCGCGCAGCGGACCGAACCGGGCCCGTTCCCCGCCGCAGCGCACCATCCACCCGGCGAATCGGGAGCGGATCGCCAGACCGTCCTCATCGGTCGGCGACAGCCAGACGACCGCCGGTTCGAGGACCTTACCGAGCCGACGGGGCGCAGCCCCGCCCGCGGCGTACTGGCGCGCCACGTACCACAGCGCGGTCACCTCCGCGGGGTCGCGCACCGGCTTGTCCTCCAGGACCGCGGCCAGCGCCCAGCAGGCCTCGCGAGCCAGCGAGTCGTCGGGGTCGATCTGGTACGACCCGTCGGAGCGGTGCGCGATCAGTGTCCGCAGTCGGTCGATGAGCTCCATCACCTCGAGCGGTGACGGCTCGGGCGGCATCTCGCGGCCGAGGTGCTCGGCTGCCCGGAACGGCCGCGGCCGCCACGGGTCGTCGTGCCGGCCGGGGTCGTGCCGGCCGGGGTCGTCGTCTCGGGACACGGGGCCTCCCCGGGGATCCGGCCCGCCCAGCTGCCTGCGGGCCATGTCCCGCCAGTGTGCCATCCGGTCGGTACCTGCACCAGACTGCGGCTGACCGGAGGCGCCGGGTCAGTCGGCCAGCGGACCGAACGGCACGCCGAAGCGGCCGAGCATCTCCTCGCCGCCATCGGGAGCGGTCAGCACCCACAGGCCCTTCGGTGTGCAGGTGACGGTGTGCTCCCAATGCGAAGCCGCGCTGCCGTCGAGGGTGACGACGGTCCAGTCGTCGTCGAGCACCGCGTTGTCAGGCGATCCCAGGGTGATCATCGGCTCGACGCAGAACGCCATCCCCCGGCTGATCCGCGGGCCCTTGCCGGCCCGGCCGTAGTTCGGCACGTCCGGCGGCTGGTGCATCTCGGTGCCGATGCCATGTCCGACGTACTCCCGGACGATGCCGTACGATCCGGCGGCCTCGACGTACGCCTCGACGGCGGCGCCGATGTCACCGATCCGGCCGTTGAGGCGAGCGGCGGCGATGCCCGCCCACATCGCTCCCTCAGTGACGTCGCTGAGCGCCTGCCGATCGGCGACCGGGGTGCCGACCTGCACGGTCCGCGCAGAGTCGCCGTGCCAGCCGCCGAGGATCGCGCCACCGTCGACCGACAGCGTGTCGCCGTCCTGCAGTGCATAGTCGGTGGGCATCCCGTGGACGATCACCTCGTTGACCGACAGGCACACGACGCCCTTGAAGCCGCCCTGGCCGCGGGAGTCGGCGCCGTACTCCAGGAAGTTGGACTCCGCACCGTGGCGGGCCAGTGTCTCCCGGCCGATCCGATCCAGCTCACGCAGGGTGACGCCCGGGCGGGCCTGCGAGGTGATGGTGTCGAGCAGGTCGGCGACGACCAGCCCGGCCCGGCGCATCAGCCGGAGTTGCTCGTCGGTCTTCAGCTCGATGCCACGACTGCCGCGGAACACTCAGGCCTTCTCTGCGACGAGCGCGTCGGCGATCCGCTGGCCGACCTCGTCGATGGTGCCGAGTCCGTCGACCTCGACCAGCAGCCCGCGCTCCGCGTACGTCGCCAGCAGCGGGGCGGTCTCCTCGTCGTAGACCCGCAGACGGGTCCGGATGGTCTCCTCGTTGTCGTCGGCCCGGCCCTCGATCTCGGCCCGCTTCAGCAGCCGGCCGACCACCTCGTCGGTGTCCGCGGTGAGGGAGATGACAGCATCGAGCTGCACGCCGAGCTCGGTCAGCATCCCGTCGAGCGCCGCCACCTGGGCGAGGGTGCGCGGGTAGCCGTCGAGCAGGAACCCGCCGGCGGCGTCCTGCTCGGCGAGCCGGTTGCGGACCAGCCCGTTGGTGATGTCGTCGCCGACATAGCCGCCGGACGCCATGATCTCCTTGACCTTCAGGCCGAGCGGGGTCTCGTTCTTCACGTTCGACCGGAAGATGTCGCCGGTGGAGATCGCCGGGATCTCGTAGCGAGCGGCGATGCCCTTCGCCTGCGTACCCTTGCCCGCCCCGGGCGGACCCATGATCAGGAGCCTCATCGTAGGAACCCTTCGTAGTTGTGCTGCTGGAGCTTGGATTCGATCTGTTTGATGGTGTCCAGGCCGACGCCCACGATGATCAACAGCGAGGTGCCGCCGAACGGGAAGTTCTGGTTGGCCTGGAACAGGATGAACGCCACCGAGGGGATCAGGGCGATCAGCGCCAGGTAGATCGACCCTGGCGCGGTCAGTCGGCTGAGCACGTACGAGAGGTACTTCTCCGTCGGCCGCCCGGCGCGGATGCCGGGGATGAATCCGCCGTACTTCTTCATGTTGTCGGCGATCTCCTCGGTGTTGAAGGTGATCGCGACGTAGAAGTAGGCGAAGAAGATGATCAGCACGGCGTACGTGATGACGTAGACCGGGTGCGACATCGAGCCGAAGTACTTGCTGACCCACTGGGCGGCCGGTCCGTCCGGCCGGAAGGTCGAGAACAGCACCGGCAGGTAGAGCATCGACGAGGCGAAGATGACCGGGATGACGCCGGCCTGGTTCACCTTGACCGGGATGTAGGTGGAGGTGCCGCCGCGCAGCTTGCCGCCGATCATCTTCTTGGCGTACTGCACGCCGATCCGCCGCTGGCCCTGCTCGATGAAGACCACGGCGGCCATCACCGCGAGGCCGACCAGGATCACCAGGCCCATCACCACCCAGCCCTGCGAGCCGGGGCGGGACTGGCGCACCGACGCCAGGCCGTTGGGGAACTGGGCGGCGACCGAGGTGAAGATCAGCACGGACATGCCGTTGCCGACGCCCTTCTCGGTGATCAGCTCGCCGAGCCACATCACCAGGCTGGTGCCGGCCGTCATCGTCAGGATCATCACGATGATCGGGAACAGTCCGGTGTTGTAGACTAGGCCGGTGCAGCCGGGGATCAGCTGGTCGTTGACCGCGAGGGTGACGAACGCGGTCGACTGCATGATCGCCAGCAGGATCGTCAGGTAGCGGGTGTACTGGGTGATCTTCTCCTGGCCCTGGCCGCCCTCCTTGCGCAGCGCCTCCAACCGCGGGATGACCACGGTGAGCAGCTGCAGGATGATCGACGAGGTGATGTACGGCATCACGCCGAGGGCGAAGACCGCCAGCTTCAGCAGTGCCCCACCGGAGAACATGTTCAGCATCGAGGCGAACCCTGCGGCCCCACCGCTGGCCAGTGCCCGACAGGTGTCGACCTGCTGGACGTTGACGTTCGGGATGGGGATGGCCGATCCGAGTCGGAAGATGACGATGATCCCCAGCGAGAAGAGGATCTTGTTCCGAAGATCGGGTGTCCGGAAGGCATTGGTGAATGCGGAGAGCACCGTGCCCCTCTCTTGTACGACGACGACACGCCCGGGGAGGCCCGGTCCAGGCCGGGACCACCCGCGTGGACATCACACCCACATAGGCGTGCTCAGTGACTGTAGCAGTCTTGTCCGCGCAACCGACGAGGGCAAACCGGGCGCGATACGAAAGGCCGACCACGCCAAGGGATTCATCCCACACCATGGGATTCACCCCGGCATCCCGCCGACAGGACCGCGCGGGTCCGCCGAACACGACCATCCCAGGCTCTCGGCCCCGAACCCGAAGACCGTCGGCTCGCTCGGACACCGACTCAACGACCGAGGACTCACTGCCGATACCGACGACTCACTGCCGACACCGACGACTCTCACCGACGCCGACGACTCTCGCCAACACCGATCTACGGCAAAAACCCCGACCGTATTCGGCCGTACACGATCGGGGTTACCGGGGAACGTCGGGGTACGTAAGCGCCGTCGGGGTACGTAAGCGCCGTGCCAGGACGACGCCACAGGCGTGGGTGCCGTAGGAGGACAGCGCCCCCTGATTGGCCACGCACGTGAACGCCGTCAGCCGTACGTGAGCACCGTCAGCCGTACGTGAACGCCGTCAGCCGTACGTGAGCACCGTCAGCCGTACGTGAGCACCGTCCATGCCGTCACCCAGCACACGGGCGCCCCGCAGCGTCCCCCGTCATCAGTCACCCGTCCGGCGGCATCAGGGGAAGCCGCCTCGACGGACGACGCAACAGGGCGGCTCCTGACGGAGCCGCCCTGGTGCAGGCGCGTCTGAGGGACGCGCCCGTTGTCCAGCGAAGATCAGCGGGTCGCGGCGGTGCCGCCGGCGCCCTCGATCTTCTCCTTGGCCGAGGCCGAGTACTTGTCGACGGTGACCTGCAGCTTGACCGACAGTTCGCCGGAGCCGAGGATCTTCACCGGCCAGCCGTCGCGGACGGCGCCCTTGGCGACCAGGTCGTCGACGGTGACCTCGCCACCCTCCGGGTAGAGGGCGACGAGCTTGTCCAGGTTCACCACCTGGTACTCGACACGGAACGGGTTCTTGAAGCCGCGCAGCTTCGGGACCCGCATGTGCATCGGCATCTGGCCACCCTCGAAGTTCTCCGGGGTGTTCTTGCGTGCGCCGGTGCCCTTGGTGCCACGGCCCGAGGTCTTGCCCTTCGAACCCTCACCACGACCGATACGGATCCGGTCCCGCTTGGAGCCGGGTGCCGGCTGGAGATCATGCAGCTTGATCGCCATGGTCAGTCAACCTCCTCGACGGTCTCGACGGTCACCAGGTGGCGAACCGCACGGACCATGCCACGGATCGCCGGGTTGTCGGGCTGCTCGACCGTCTGGCCGATCTTCCGCAGTCCGAGGCCGCGCAGGGTCTTGCCCATCTGCGGCTTCTCGCCGACGACACCCTTGATCTGGGTGATCTGCAGCTTCGCCATCAGGAAGCCACCTCCTGCTTCGCCTCGTCACGGGCCCGCAGCAGCGCGGCCGGGGCCACGTCCTGCACGGCCTTGGTGCGGCGCTTGGCGACGTCCTCGGGCTCCTCGAGCATCTTCAGCGCGGCCTCGGTGGCGTGCACCACGTTGATCGCGTTCGGCGAGCCGAGCGACTTCGCCAGCACGTCGGCGATGCCGGCGCACTCGAGCACGGCGCGGACGGCGCCACCGGCGATCACACCGGTACCGGGAGCGGCCGGGCGCAGCATGACCACGCCGGCGGCCTTCTCGCCCTGGACCGGGTGCGGGATCGTCTTCTGGATGCGCGGGACGCGGAAGAAGTTCTTCTTCGCCTCCTCGACACCCTTGGCGATCGCCGCCGGCACCTCCTTGGCCTTGCCGTAGCCGATGCCGACCGTGCCGTCACCGTCGCCCACCACGACCAGCGCAGTGAAGCTGAAGCGGCGGCCGCCCTTGACGACCTTGGCAACGCGGTTGATGGTCACCACGCGCTCGATGAACTGGTTCTTGTCCTCGGTGTTCCGGCCCCGACGATCGTCACGGCCGCGACGCTCGCCACGGCCGCCACTGCGGCCCTGGTTCTCACTCATCGCTTTCCTTTTCCTCTCGTCGTACGGTCAGAAGTCCAGACCGGCCTCGCGCGCACCGTCGGCGAGCGCAGCGACACGACCCTGGTACTTGTAGCCGGCGCGGTCGAAGACGACCTGCTCGACCCCCGCGGACTTCGCCCGCTCGGCGACGAGTGCCCCGACCTTGCGGGCCTTGGCGGACTTGTCGCCGTCGAAGGTGCGCAGGTCGGCTTCCATCGTCGACGCCGATGCGAGCGTACGCCCCTGGGTGTCGTCGATCACCTGCACGAACATGTGCTTGGCGGACCGGGACACGACCAGACGGGGACGGTCGGCGGAGCCGAAGATCTTCTTGCGGCCGCGCACCTGGCGGCGCTGCTTGGACGCAGCCTTCGGCGCGGTGTTCTTGTTGTGCGTCAGGGAGATGCCCATCGTCACTTACCTGCCTTTCCGGCCTTGCGCCGGACGTGCTCGCCCTCGTAGCGGACGCCCTTGCCCTTGTAGGGCTCGGGCTTGCGGATCTTGCGGATGTTGGCGGCGACCTCGCCCACCAGCTGCTTGTCGATGCCCTGCACCGCGAAGTGCGTCGGGTTCTCGACGGTGAAGGTGATGCCCTCCGGGGCGTCGACGATCACCGGGTGGGAGAAGCCCAGGGCGAACTCCAGCTGGGTCGGGCCCTTGGCCTGGACGCGGTAACCGACACCCTGGATCTCGAGCTTCTTGACGTAGCCCTCGGTGACACCGAGGACCATGTTGTTGACGAGGGTGCGGGTCAGGCCGTGCAGGGAGCGGTTGAGACGCTCGTCGTTCGGACGCGCGACGACCAGCTCGCCGGCCTCGTTGCGGCTGACGGTGATCGGCTCAGCCACGTGGTGCTCCAGCGAGCCCTTCGGACCCTTGACCGTGACCTGCTGGCCGTCGAGGGTGACCTCAACGCCGGACGGGACGGTGATCGGGAGCCTTCCGATTCGGGACATGGTGTTCTCTCCTCTCGGTCTCGTCCGTCACCACACGTAGGCGAGGACTTCCCCACCCACGCTCTTGGCCTTGGCCTCACGGTCGGTCAGCAGACCCTGCGAGGTGGAGATGATGGCGATGCCCAGGCCCCCGAGGACCTTCGGCAGGTTGGTCGACTTGGCGTAGACCCGCAGACCCGGCTTGGAGATGCGGCGGACGCCGGCGATGGAACGCTCGCGCTCCTCGCCGTACTTCAGGGTCACGGTCAGGGTCTTGCCGACCTCGCCCTCGGCGGGCTCGGCGACCGCGTAGTCGGCGATGTAGCCCTCCTGCTTGAGGATCTCGGCGATGCCCGCCTTGATCTTCGAGTGGGGCATCGACGCCTCGTCGTGGTACGCCTGGTTGGCGTTACGCAGACGCGTCAGCATGTCTGCGATCGGATCGGTCATGCTCATGGCTCAGGAAGCCTCTTTCTCACTGCGGTTTCCGGGACTGCGCCCCGGACCTGCGGCGTTGGAAGTTGAAAATCGTGGGTTGCGATGCGATGCGGGCCGGTGGCCCCACGTACGCGGCGCCCGCCCGCTGGTCACAGCGGGAGCGCACCGCGTACGCGCGGCTCACCAGGACGACTTGGTGACGCCGGGCAGCTCGCCCTTGTGCGCCATGTCCCGCAGGCACACGCGGCACAGGCCGAACTTGCGGTACACCGAGTGCGGCCGGCCGCACTTCTGGCAGCGGGTGTAGGCCCGGACGCCGAACTTCGGCTTGCGGGACTGCTTGACCTTAAGACCGGTCTTTGCCATCAGTCACTCACTTCTTCCCACGGGAGTAGCGCGGGCCCTTGGCCTTGGCCTTGGCCTTCTTCGGGTTGTCGTTGAAGGGGAAGCCGAGCTGCTTGAGCAGCGCGCGGCCCTCTTCGTCGTTGGCCGCCGAGGTGACGACGGTGATGTCCATGCCACGGGTGCGGTCGATCTTGTCCTGATCGATCTCGTGGAACATCACCTGCTCGGTGAGACCGAAGGTGTAGTTGCCCTTGCCGTCGAACTGCCACTGGTTGAGCCCGCGGAAGTCGCGGATCCGGGGCAGCGCCAGGGTCAGCAGCCGGTCGAGGAACTCCCACATCCGGTCGCCCCGCAGGGTGACGTGGGCGCCGATCGCCTGGCCCTCGCGGAGCTTGAACTGGGCGATCGACTTGCGGGCGTTGGTGACCTGCGGCTTCTGACCGGTGATCGCGGTCAGGTCCTTGAGCGCACCGTCCATCACCTTCGAGTCACGGGCGGCGTCGCCGACACCCATGTTCACGGTGATCTTCACCAGCCCGGGGATCAGCATCGGGTTGGCGTAGTGGAACTGCTCCTGGAGCGCCGGGGCGATCTCCTCGCGGTACTTCGCCTTCAGCCGCGGCGCCACGACGGTGGACTCGGTAGCGGTCTGCGACATCAGAACTCCTCCCCGGTCGCCTTGGCGATGCGGACGCTGCGGTAGGCCTCGTACGTCGAGCCGTCAGCGCGGGTCTTGGTGACCTTCTCGCGCTTGTGACCGACGCGGGTGACGACCTCGACACCGTCCTTCTTCACGACGGGCTGCACGTTCGAGACGTGGATCGGCGCCTCGGACGACACGATGCCGCCCTTCTCGACCCGGCCGCCGGCCTGGCGGTCGGTCAGGTGGCGCTTGACGATGTTGACACCCTCGACGGTGACCCGCTCGCGGGCCGGGTCGACGGCGATGATCTCGCCGACGGTGCCCTTGTCCTTGCCGGAGATGACCTTGACGCGGTCACCCTTCTTGACGTTGAGCTTCTTCTGGGCTGCCATCTCAGATCACCTCCGGAGCGAGCGAGATGATGCGCATGAACTTCTTGTCACGCAGCTCACGGCCGACCGGGCCGAAGATACGGGTGCCGCGGGGCTCCCCGTCGTTCTTCAGGATGACGGCGGCGTTCTCGTCGAACTTGATGTACGAGCCGTCGGGGCGACGGGTCTCCTTGACGGTACGGACCACGACGGCCTTGACGACCTCACCCTTCTTGACGTTCCCACCCGGGATGGCGTCCTTCACGGTGCAGACGATGGTGTCGCCGAGGCCGGCGTAGCGACGACCGGAGCCGCCGAGAACACGGATGCAAAGCAGCTCCTTCGCACCAGTGTTGTCGGCGACCTTCAGTCGCGACTCCTGCTGGATCATCTTCTATCTCCTGGTTGTCCCACCGGTTCCCCCGTTGCCGAGGGCCTGGTGGAACTCGATGTGGTTACTTGGCCTTCTCGACGATCTCGACGAGGCGCCAACGCTTCGTACGCGAGGTGGGACGGGTCTCCATGATCCGAACGCGGTCACCGATGCCGGCCTCGTTGTTCTCGTCGTGGGCCTTGTATCGCGCGGTCTGACGCATCACCTTGCCGTAGAGGGAGTGCTTCTTGCGCTCCTCGACGGTCACGACGATGGTCTTCTGCATCTTGTCGCTGACGACGTAACCGGTCAGCACCTTGCGGCGACCGCGCTCAACGGCGTCGGCCGCGGTCTGGTTCTGGTCGCTCATGCGTCTGCCTTCTCATCCTTCTCGGCTCGGTTCGTCGCAACGGCCTCATCGGCCGGGTCCGCCGCAGCCTGGTCCGGGTCGTCCACGATCCCGAGGTTGCGTTCCTGCAGCACCGTGTAGATCCGGGCGATGTCCTTGCGGACCTCGCGCAGCCGGCCCTGCGACTCGAGCTGGCCGGTCGCGTGCTGGAAGCGGAGGTTGAAGAGCTCCTTCTTCAGCTCCACGACCTTCTCGTTCAGGGCCTCGCGGCTCATCTGGCGCAGATCGGCTGCGCTGGTGGTCTTCGCCATCAGTTCTCACCTGCCTCGCGCTTGATGAAGCGCGCCTTCATCGGGAGCTTGTGGATCGCCAGGCGCATGGCCTCGCGCGCCACCTCCTCCGGAACACCGGCGAGCTCGAACATCACGGCACCGGCCTTGACGTTCGCGATCCACCACTCCGGGGTGCCCTTGCCGGAACCCATGCGGGACTCGGCGGGGTGCTTGGTCATCGGACGGTCCGGGTAGATGTTGATCCAGACCTTGCCGCCACGCTTGATGTGACGGGTCATGGCGATACGAGCGGACTCGATCTGCCGGTTGGTGACGTAGGCGTTGGACAGGGCCTGGATGCCGTAGTCACCGAAGGCGAGCTCGGTGCCACCCTTGGCGGCGCCGGAGCGCCCCGGGTGGTGCTGCTTGCGGTACTTCACTCGACGGGGGATCAGCATGGCTATCAGGCTCCTGCGTTCTCGGTCGCGGAGGCAGCCTCGCCCTGCGGGGCGTTGTGGGCTGCCGCAGCATCCTGGCGACGACGGCCACCGCGGTCGGGACGATCCCCACGGCCACGGCCACCGCGCGCCGGGCGCTGGCGCTGGTTGGCGTTCTGACGGGCGGCCTTCTGGGCGGCCCGCTCGGCGCGGGTCCCGGACACGTCACCCTTGTAGATCCACACCTTCACACCGATCCGGCCGAAGGTCGTACGGGCCTCGTAGAAGCCGTAGTCGACATCGGCACGCAGGGTGTGCAGCGGCACGCGACCCTCGCGGTAGAACTCCGAGCGGCTCATCTCGGCGCCGCCGAGACGACCGGAGCACTGGATCCGGATGCCCTTGGCACCGGCCCGCATGGCCGACTGCTGCGCCTTGCGCATCGCGCGGCGGAAGGCCACGCGGGCGCCGAGCTGCTCGGCCACGCCCTGGGCGACCAGCTGGGCATCGGTGTCGGGGTCCTTGACCTCGAGGATGTTCAGCTGCACCTGCTTGCCGGTCAGCTTCTCCAGCTGGCCACGGACGCGCTCCGCCTCGGCGCCGTTACGGCCGATGACGATGCCCGGACGGGCGGCGTACAGGTAGATGGTCACCCGCTCCGAACGACGCTCGATCTCCACATTGGAGATGCCGGCGCGCTCGAGGTTCGAGTGGATCCAGTCGCGGATCTTGGTGTCCTCGCCGACGAAATCGGCGTACTGCTTGTCGGCGTACCAGCGGCTCACGTGGTCGGTCGTGATACCGAGGCGGAAGCCGTTCGGGTTGATCTTCTGACCCATGCTCAGGCCTCCTTCTTCTGCGACTCGGTGGCCTTCGAGCGGGGCTCGACGACAACGGTGATGTGGCTGGAACGCTTCAGGATGCGGCTGGCCGACCCCTTGGCCCGGGGACGGATCCGACGCATCGTCATGCCCTCGTCGACGAACGCCTGGGAGATGTACAGGTCGTTGCGACGCAGGCCGTCGGTGTTCTCCGCGTTGGCGGCGGCCGAGGCCACCACCTTGAAGACCGGCTGGGCGGCCGCCTGCGGGGCGAACTTCAGGGTGTCCAGGGCGGTGTCGACGTCCATGCCGCGGACCATGTCCACCACGCGGCGGACCTTCTGCGCGGACATCCGCACCTGCTTCGCGATCGCGTAGTTACCGGGGCGATCGCCGAGCAGGGCCGCGCGACGGCTCGGCCGTGCCTTGTCAGTGTTGCTCATTGGCTCTCAACTTCCTCGGTCTCAGCGACGACGCGACTTGCGGTCGTCCTTGATGTGGCCCTTGAACGTACGGGTGGGCGCGAACTCACCCAGCTTGTGGCCGACCATGGCGTCGGTGATGAACACCGGCACGTGCTTACGACCGTCGTGCACCGCGATGGTGTGCCCGATCATGTCCGGCAGGATCATCGAGCGGCGCGACCAGGTCTTGATGACGGTCTTGGTGCCCTTCTCGTTCTGCGCGTCCACCTTCTTCCACAGGTGGTCGTCGACGAAGGGGCCCTTCTTCAGACTGCGAGGCATGTTCTACCTTCCCTTCCTCGATCAGCGCTTCTTGCCGGACTTGCGACGCCGCACGATGTCGCGGTTGCTGGCCTTGTTCTTGTCACGCGTACGGCCCTCGGGCTTGCCCCAGGGAGAGACCGGGTGACGGCCACCGGACGTACGACCCTCACCACCACCGTGCGGGTGGTCGATCGGGTTCATGACCACACCACGGACGGTCGGGCGCTTGCCCTTCCAACGGTTGCGGCCGGCCTTGCCCCAGTCGATGTTCGACTGCTCGGCGTTGCCGACCTCACCGACGGTGGCGCGGCAGCGGACGTCGACCATGCGCATCTCACCGGAGGGGAGACGCAGCGTGGCCTTCTTGCCCTCACGGGCGACCAGCTGCACCGACGCGCCGGCGGAGCGGCCCATCTTGGCGCCGCCACCGGGGCGCAGCTCCACGGCGTGGACCGTGGTGCCGACCGGGATGGAGCGCAGCGGCAGGTTGTTGCCGGGCTTGATGTCGGCACCCTCACCAGCGACCACCAGGGCCCCCTGCTGGAGGTCCTTCGGCGCGATGATGTAGCGCTTCTCGCCGTCGGCGTAGTGCAGCAGCGCGATCCGGGCGGTGCGGTTCGGGTCGTACTCGATGTGAGCGACCTTGGCCGGCACGCCGTCCTTGTCGTAGCGCTTGAAATCGATCAGGCGGTAGGCCTGCTTGTGCCCGCCACCGATGTGGCGGGTGGTGATCCGGCCGTTGTTGTTGCGGCCGCCGGTCTTCGGCTTCGCGACGAGCAGCGACTTCTCCGGCGTCGACCGGGTCAGCTCGACGAAGTCGGCAACCGACGAGCCACGGCGGCCCGGCGTTGTCGGCTTGTACTTACGGATACCCATAGGATGCGTTCCTTGTCTCAGCGAGGAGCCCCGGTCAGTCGACCGAGCCTCCGAAGATGTCGATGCGCTGGCCGTCGGCGACCGTGACGATCGCACGCTTGGTGTCGGGGCGCTTGCCGGTGCCGAACTTGGTCCGACGGGTCTTGCCCTGACGGTTGATCGTGTTCACCGCGGTGACCTTGACCCCGAAGACCTTCTCCACCGCGATCTTGATCTCGGTCTTGTTGGCGTCCGGCTCGACCAGGAAGGTGTACTTGTTCTGGTCGATCAGGCTGTAGCTCTTTTCGGAGACGACCGGGGCGATCAGCACGTCGTGGTGCACCCGGATCTTCAGCGGCTCGTTCACTTCTGCTCCTCCTCGACCTGAGCGGTCTCCGGCTCGGCACCACGGGTGCCGACGAAGGCTTCCAGGGCGGCCGTGGTGAACACCACGTCGTCAGCGTTCAGCACGTCGTACGCGTTCAGCTGGTCGGGGACCAGCAGGTGCACGCCGACGGCGTTGCGCAGGCTCAGCCGGGTGATCTCCTCGTCGCGGGTGACCACGACGAGCACCTTGCGGGCCTCCGACACGGTGGCCAGGGACGCCACGGCGGTCTTGGTGGACGGCTTCTCGGCCACCCCCAGGCCGGTCACGACGCGCAGGTTGCCGTCGCGGAAGCGGTCGGTCAGCGAGCCGTAGAGCGCGGCCGCGATCATCTTCTTCGGGGTCCGCTGGGCGTACGAGCGCGGCTGCGGGCCGTGCACGACGCCACCGCCGGTCCACTGGGGAGCGCGGATCGAGCCCTGACGGGCGCGGCCGGTGCCCTTCTGGCGCCACGGCTTCTTGCCGCCGCCGGCGACCTCACCGCGGGTCTTGACCTTGTGGGTGCCCTGACGGGCAGCGGCCAGCTGGGCGGTCACGACCTGGTGGATCAGCGCGATGTTCGGCTCGACGTCGAAGATCTCGGCGGGGAGATCAGCGGTGCCGGCCTTCTTGCCCTGGGCGTCCAGGACGTCGATGGTCAGGGTGCTCATGCGGCCTTCCCTTCCTTGGCAGCCTTCTTGTTGGCGCTGCGGAGGACGACCAGGCCACCCTTGGTGCCGGGGATGGCGCCCTTGACCAGGATGAGGCCCTTCTCGACGTCGACAGCGTGGACCGTGAGGTTCTGCACGGTCTGCTTGTCCACACCCATCCGACCGGCCATCCGCAGACCGCGGAAGACACGCCCCGGGGTGGAGCAGCCGCCGATGGAACCCGGCGAGCGGTGCTTGCGGTGGACACCGTGTCCGGCGCCCAGACCCTTGAAGCCGTGCCGCTTCATGACACCGGCGGTGCCGTGGCCCCGGGTGATGCCGGTGACGTCGACGTACTCACCGTCGGCGAACACGTCGGCGAGCAGCTCCTGGCCGACCGCGTACTCGGCGGCGTCGGTGGTCCGCAGCTCCATCAGGTGCCGGCGCGGCGTCACACCGGCCTTCTCGAAGTGCCCGGCCATCGGCTTGGTGACCTTGGTGGGCTTGACCGCGCCGAACCCGAGCTGGACGGCGGAGTAGCCGTCGGCCTCGGGGGTGCGGACCTGGGTCACCACACAGGGACCGGCCTGGATGACGGTCACCGGGACGATCTTGTTGTCGGCGTCCCAGACCTGGGTCATGCCGAGCTTGGTGCCCAGCAGCCCCTTCACCTTGCGTTCAGTGCTCATGATTCAGACGTCCCTCAGAGCTTGATCTCGATGTCGACACCGGCGGGCAGGTCGAGGCGCATGAGCGAGTCGACCGTCTTCGGCGTCGGATCGATGATGTCGATGAGCCGCTTGTGCGTACGCATCTCGAAGTGCTCGCGGCTGTCCTTGTACTTGTGCGGCGAACGGATCACACAGAACACGTTCTTCTCCGTGGGCAGCGGCACCGGGCCGGCAACCTGGGCACCAGTCCGCGTCACCGTGTCGACGATCTTGCGCGCCGAGGAGTCGATGACCTCGTGGTCATAGGCCTTCAGCCTGATGCGGATCTTTTGTCCCGCCACAGTTCGTCCTTCTTCTCGTGCTTCGGCGGCCGCTCGGGTGAGCAGTACCGGTCTCCGTCACTCCCCGCCCAGCCTGATCGAAAGACCCGCACGATCACGACGATCGAGCGGCCCACGCGGTCGGGCGTGTCGCGCATCCGGGACAGAACAGGACCCAAGTCTCCCCTGGTTCCTGATGCGTGTCCCGGGTCTGACGCCTCGTGCTCCGGGAGTCGATGCTGCGCATCACCAGATGCCGGCATCCCCGGAGCCCGAGCCGCACCCGCGAACGCGGCGGCCGGACAGCGCATGCCATCACCCATTACCCTGGGCCCCTCGTACGGGACCGACTCCCACCTCACCCGCCGGACGAACCGGTCGGCGACTCTGCGTGGAGACCCTATGGAATGTAGATGACACCTGCTGCCCTGTCGGAGCAACCCCACTATGTTGTCATCTCTTGCCGGATCCGGCAAATTGTGCCGGCGGGCAGGACCAGCCGACGCCGCCGAGCGCGCGGTCGGGCGGGACCCACGGACGGCGTCGGGCGCGCCACCGTCGCCAGGATAGGGTCGACATCGTGCAGCAGCGCCCCTCCGTGCCCCAGCGTCTGGCCCTGGTCAGCGACGCCGAGATCCCCGCGGACGCCGTGGCGGCGGCACGGGCCCTGTTCCCCGGCCCCAGCGGCGTACGTCACCGCACGGAGGCCGCCTGGCAGGCGGTCTACCTCGAGGGCGAGGCCCCGGCCCCGATCGACGTCCGCCCGGTCACCACCCGCTACGACCTGTCCGGCGCGGTCGTCCACGGCCCGCTGCTGGACGGCCCGCACCTGGTGGTGATGGACGTCGACTCGACCTTCATCACCAGCGAAGTGATCGAGGAGATCGCCGAGGCCGCCGGATCGCGCGACGAGGTGGCCCGGGTGACCGAGCAGGCGATGCGTGGCGAGATCGACTTCGCCGAGAGCCTCGCCGCCCGGGTGGCTACCCTGGCCGGAGTGCCGGCCACCGTGCTCACCGATGTCGCGGCCCGGGTGCACTACACCCCCGGTGCCGAACAGCTGGTCCGTACGGTGCAGGGCCGCGGCGGACACGTCGGACTGGTCTCCGGCGGCTTCATCGAGATCGTCGCCCCGCTCGCCGCTCGGCTTGACATCGACCTCGTCCGGGCGAACCGGCTCGAGGTCGACGCGGACGGCCGACTCACCGGTCGCACCGTCGGTGAGGTGGTCGACCGCCGGGTCAAGGAGCGCGAGCTCGGGGCGTACGCCGCCGCGGTCGGCGCCGACCCGCAGCGTACGGTCGCGATGGGTGACGGCGCCAACGACCTGGCGATGATCTCCGCCGCGGCGCTCGGGGTGGCCTTCTGCGCCAAGCCGGTCGTCCGGGCGCAGGCCCCGGCCCAGATCACCTTCCACCGCCTGGACGCTCTGTGCGGCCTGCTGGACATCTGATCTGCTGGACAGCTGACCCGCCGGACAGCTGACCCGCTGGACAGCAGATCAGGACAGACGCTGTGTTTGTGACCCCGACCACGCGACACCGGACGGTCACACGGCCTAGAGTCCCCTCATGGAAGCAGTGCCGTACGACGCCATCATCCTGGCCGGTGGCCGGGCACGCCGTCTCGACGGCATCTCCAAGCCCGACCTGAAGCTGGCCGGCAGCCGGCTGCTGGACCACTCGTTGGCGGCCACCGCTCCTGCCCGGCGACGCGTGGTGGTCGGCCCGCCGTCGCTGCGGATCCCCCCCACCGTGCTGCACACCCAGGAGTGTCCGGCGCACGGCGGCCCGGTGGCGGGCATCGACGCCGGCCTCCACGCGCTGGACCGGCACCGACGACGGACCTCCACGGACCGACTCGTTCTCGTCCTGGCTTGTGACATCCCACACGTCGCGACCGCTGTACCGCGTCTCCTGGCGGCCTGTCTGTCCCCCGCGTCCGGTCCGCTCGACGGGGCCTATCTGATCGACGCCGACGGCCGGGCCCAGTGGCTGGCGGGGGTCTACCGGTCGGGCGCGCTGCGGCGGGCACTCGACCGGCTCGCCGCCGACGGCGGTGTCCGCGATGCCTCGGTCCGCCGGCTCACGGCACCCCTGGACCTCCTGCCGGTGCCGGTCGAGGGCACCGAAGCAGCGGATGTCGACACCTGGGCCGACCACGCCCACCTCGAGTCCGTGATGACCGCCGGATCCTCGATCCTGACGGCCCCACCCCGGGAGCACTGACCCCGACGTCCCCCGTCCGCCCGACCCCCTGACGCAGATCACACAATAAATTCGGTTTTCCGCTGGAAAATAGGTCGCGTTTCCACCACGATGACCGGTAGGTGCCCCCGGCACCTACCACAGCACCCACACCGCATTTATCAGCACCAAGCGTGAGGACACCCATGGCCGTCGAGAGCGCCCTGGCACGAGACCTTTCCAACTGGGACCCGAACCGTGAGGAGACCTGGGACAACCGCCTGGCCTGGCGGACCCTGTGGATCACGACCTACTCGCTGATCCTGGCCTTCTGCACCTGGTACATCGTCTCCACCGTGGCTCCGCAGCTCAACAACGTCGGATTCCACCTGACCAAGGAGCAGCTCTACTGGCTCACCTCGATGCCCGGCCTGGCCGCCGGCATCATCCGGCTGATCTGGATGTTCCTGCCGCCGATCCTGGGCACCCGCAAGCTGGTCACCATCTCCTCACTGCTGTTGCTCATCCCGATGCTGGGCTGGACGTTCGCGGTGCGCGATTCCAGCACCTCGTACGGCACACTGCTGCTGCTCGCTTTCGCCTGTGGCATCGGCGGCGGCATCTTCTCCGGCTACATGCCCTCCACCGGCTACTTCTTCCCCAAGAAGCGGGCGGGCACCGCGTTGGGCATCCAGGCCGGCATCGGCAACTTCGGCATGTCGATCATCCAGGTGCTCGGCCCGTGGGTGATGGGCTTCGGCCTTTTCGGCACGGCCTTCCTCACCCCGCAGGAGGCGGCCGGGCACCCGATCTGGCTGCACAACGTGGGCCTGGTGCTGGTGCCCTGGGTGGTCCTCGCCGCGGTGCTGGCGTTCTTCTTCCTCCGCGATGTGCCGATCAAGGCCAACATCCGCCAGCAGATCGACATCTTCGGCAACAGGAACACCTGGTTCCTGATGCTGATCTACCTGATGACCTTCGGCGCGTTCTCCGGGTTCGCCGCCCAGTTCGCCCTGCTGCTCAACAACACGTACGGCATCACGTCGAAGTTCGTCCCGTCCGGCGGTGACGTCACCGGGCTGGTCGCCGGCGCCGCGTACGCCTTCCTGCCGCCGCTGATCGCCTCCGCGGTCCGGGTGGCCTGGGGGCCGCTGTGCGACCGGTTCGGCGGGGCGGTCTGGACCTTCGTCTCCGGCGTCGGGATGACCGTGTCGATCCTGGTGGCCGCGGCCTTCCTCAACCCCACCTCGCCCGACCAGTACAAGGGATTCCTGTGGGCGATGTTCGCGATGTTCTTCTTCGCGGGCATCGGCAACGCCGGCACGTTCAAGCAGATGCCGATGATCATGCCGCCACGCCAGGCGGGTGGGGTGATCGGCTTCACCGCGGCGATCGCCTCCTTCGGCCCGTTCATCGTCGGCGTGGCGCTGGCCAACCTGGCCAACCAGGCGTTCTTCATCGGCTGCGGGATCTTCTTCCTCTTCTGCACCGTCCTCACCTGGGTGATGTACGCCCGTCCGAAGGCACCCTTCCCCGGCTGATCCGACCCCGGCAGCTCCCCGTCGATCCGCGCACCGCTGCGAAAGGACTCCCATGACGACCCCTGCTTCTCCCGGAGGCCCCGCATCTCCCGAAGGCCCCGCATCTCCCGGAGGCGCCGCTTCTCCCGGCCGCGCCGCTTCTCCCGGCCCCGCATCTCCCGGAGGCGAGCCCGGGCACGCCGCCCAGCCGCTCAGCGACGACAACGGTCTGCTCGGGCTCGGCACCTTCTTCCGCCGCGGCATCGCTTCCGCCGACAAGCGCCAACTCTTCCTCACCGGTGGCCGGGAGGGTGACGTCTTCTACCGCGACCGCTGGTCGCACGACAAGGTCGTACGGTCGACCCATGGGGTGAACTGCACCGGCTCGTGCTCGTGGAAGGTCTACGTCAAGGACGGCATCATCACCTGGGAGGCGCAGCAGACCGACTATCCCGACACCGGCCCGGACCTGCCCGACTACGAGCCGCGCGGCTGTCCCCGCGGCGCAGCGTTCAGCTGGTACACCTACTCCCCCACCCGGGTGCGCTACCCGTACGCCCGCTCGGTGCTGTTGCGGCTGTGGAACGAGGCGAAGGCGGCCCACCCGGACCCGGTGGACGCCTGGGAGTCGATCGTCGAGGACCCGCAGAAGGCCCGGGCGTACAAGTCACAGCGCGGCAAGGGCGGGCTGGTCCGGATCAGCTGGGAGACGGCGAACGAGATCTCCGCCGCGGCGCACGTCTACACGATCAAGCGTTACGGGCCCGACCGGCTGGCCGGCTTCTCCGTCATCCCGGCGATGAGCCAGGTGTCGTACGGTGCCGGCACCCGCTTCTACTCGCTGCTCGGCGGCACCATCCTGTCGTTCTACGACTGGTACGCCGACCTGCCGATGGCCTCCCCGCAGGTCTTCGGCGACCAGACCGACGTCCCGGAGTCGGGCGACTGGTACAACAGCTCCTACCTGATGATGTGGGGCTCGAACGTCCCGGTGACCCGTACGCCGGACGCGCACTTCATGACGGAGGTGCGCTACCGCGGCACCAAGGTGGTCTCGGTCTCCCCTGACTACGCCGACAACACGAAGTTCGCCGACGAGTGGATGGCGATCCATCCGGGCACCGACGGGGCGCTCGGGCTGGCGATGGGCCACGTCATCCTGCGCGACTTCCACGTCGCCGAGCGCACCCCGTACTTCCTCGACTACCTGACGAAGTACACCGACTCCCCCTTCCTGGTGTCTCTGGAGGAGTACACCGCCCCGGACGGCACGGAGCGGACAGCGCCCGGGGCGAGGGCGTACGTCCCGGGCAAGTTCCTCACCGCCGAGGACCTGCCCGGGCACGCCGAGGAGGAGAACGCCGCGTTCCGTACGGTCCTCCTCGACCGTGACGGCACCCCACGGGTGCCGAACGGCTCGCTCGGGCACCGCTTCGGGGCGTCCGGCGCCGGCCGGTGGAACCTCGACCTCGGTGACATCGACCCGCTGTTGTCGCTCCTCGACGGTGAAACGTACGAGCCCGTCGAGCTGCTGCTCGCCCGCTTCGATGCGGTGCCGGCGGCCGGGGACGAGGACGGCCAGCACCTGGGCGGCGCGGCCGTGCACCGCCGCGGCGTCCCGGCCCGTCGGGTCGGCGACCGGCTGGTCACCACCGTCTACGACCTGATGCTGGCGCAGTACGGCGTGCAGCGCGCGGGCCTGCCCGGTGTCTGGCCGGACGGTGAGGATGACGAGGACGCGGTCGGCACGCCGGCCTGGGCGGAGTCGATCACCGGGGTGCCGGCAGCACAGATCACCCGGGTCGCCCGGGAGTTCGCCCGCAACGCCGCCGACAGTGGCGGCCGATCAATGATCCTGATGGGCGCCGGGACGAACCACTACTTCCACTCCGACACCATCTACCGGACGATGATCGCGCTGGTGATGATGTGCGGCTGCCAGGGCCGCAACGGCGGCGGCTGGGCGCACTACGTCGGCCAGGAGAAGGTCCGCCCGATCACCGGCTTCCAGCAGTACGCCTTCGCGTTGGACTGGCAGCGGCCGACCCGGCACATGACGACCGCCTCGTACTGGTACCTGGCCACCGACCAGTGGCGCTACGACGGGTTGCCGGCGGACGCACTGCTCTCCCCGCTGGCCGGTGACCGGCTGCGTGGCCGGACCACCGCCGACACCCTGATGGAGGCGAACAAACGCGGCTGGATGCCGTCCTACCCGACCTTCGACCGCAGTTCCCTGCAGCTGACCGACGATGCGGCCGCCGCCGGGATGGCGGCGCCGGCGTACGTCGTCGACCAGCTGCAGAAGGGCGAGCTGCACTTCGCCTGCGAGGACCCGGACAACCCGGAGAACTTCCCGCGGGTGGTCACCAACTGGCGGACCAACCTGATCGGCTCCTCGGCCAAGGGCGCGGAGTACTTCCACAAGCACCTGCTCGGCGCCACGAACGCGGTCCGGGCGGCCGAGTGCGGGCCGGACCGGCGCCCGCTCGACATGGTGTGGCGGGACGAGGCGGCGACCGGCAAGGTCGACCTGTTCGTCACGATGGACTTCCGGATGACCTCGACGACGCTGCACTCCGACCTGGTCCTGCCGGCGGCGACCTGGTACGAGAAGCACGACATCTCGACCACCGACATGCACCCGTTCATCCACTCCTTCAACCCGGCGATCGCGCCGCCGTGGGAGTCGCGGACCGACTACGAGGTGTTCCGGGAGCTCGCCGGCGCGGTCTCCGAGCTGGCGAGGACCCACCTCGGCACCCGTCGCGACCTGCTCGCGGCACCGCTGAACCACGACACCCCGGACGCGATGGGGATGCCGCACGGCGCGACGAAGCCGTACGCCGAGACGCCGATGGTGCCCGGGGTGACGATGCCGAAGCTGATCACCGTCGAGCGGGACTACACCGCGATCCGGGCCAAGTTCGACACCATCGGGCCGCTGCCGGAGAAGGCCGGGATGGCGATCAAGGGGGTGCTGCTGCATCCCGAGCAGGAGATCGCCGAGCTGGCACGGATGAACGGCGTCGCCCGCACCGGGCCGTGCGCCGGCCGGCCGCTGGTCGACACCGATGTCAAGGCGGCCGAGATGATCCTGCGACTGTCCGGCACCTCGAACGGGCACCTGGCCACCCAGGGCTTCGAGACGCTGGAGCAGCGCACCGGCACCCGGCTCTCCGATCTGGCGGCCGAGAACGAGGGCCGGCGGATCACCTTCGCCGACACCGCCCAGCAGCCCCAGCCGGTGATCACGTCCCCGGAGTGGTCCGGCTCGGAGACCGGCGGGCGGCGCTACTCGGCTTTCGTGCAGAACGTCGAGCGGGACAAGCCGTGGCACACGCTGACCGGCCGGATGCACTTCTTCCTCGACCACGACTGGATGGCCGATCTCGGCGAGAACCTGCCGACCTTCAAGCCGCCGCTGGACATGCACCGGCTCTTCGGCGACGCGAAGCTCGGCTCCGCGGTGCCCTCGGGCGCCGCGTCCGGCGGCGTCGAGGTCGGGGTGCGCTACCTCACCCCGCACAACAAGTGGTCGATCCACTCCGAATACCAGGACAACCTCTACATGCTCTCGCTGAGCCGGGGTGGCCCCAACATCTGGATGTCCCCGGCGGACGCGGCGAAGATCGGGGTCAAGGACAACGACTGGGTCGAGTCGTACAACCGCAACGGCGTCGTGGTCGCCCGCGCGGTCGTCTCCCACCGGATGCCGGAGGGGACGGTCTTCCTGCACCACGCCACCGAGCGGACCGTCGACGTGCCCCGGTCGGAGACCTCCGGCACCCGCGGCGGCATCCACAACGCCCTGACCCGGGTGTTGATGAAACCGACCCACCTGATCGGCGGCTACGCCCAGCACGCGTACGCCTTCAACTACGTCGGTCCGACCGGCAACCAGCGCGACGAGGTCACCGTCATCCGTCGCCGCAGCCAGGAGGTGCAGTACTGATGCGGATCATGGCCCAGATGGCGATGGTGATGAACCTCGACAAGTGCATCGGGTGCCACACGTGTTCGGTCACCTGCAAGCAGGCGTGGACGAACCGGTCGGGCCTGGAGTACGTCTGGTTCAACAACGTCGAGACCCGCCCCGGTCTCGGCTACCCCCGGACGTACGAGGACCAGGAGCGGTGGAAGGGCGGCTGGGTGCGGCTGCCGAACGGCCGGATCCGGCCCCGTGCCGGCGGCCGGCTGCGCAAGCTGGCGACGATCTTCTACAACCCTGACCTGCCGCGGATCGCCGACTACTACGAGCCGTGGACGTACGACTACGACATGCTGTTGCGGGCTCCGGCGGACTCTCCGCACGTCCCGGTCGCCCGGCCGCGCTCGCTGATCACCGGCGAGGAGATGAAGATCTCCTGGTCGGCCAACTGGGACGACGACCTCGCCGGCTCGCAGGAGATCGCCGTCAACGACCCGATCCTGGCGAAGATGAACGAGGAGGTCCGGCTCGAGTACGAGAAGACCTTCATGTTCTACCTGCCGCGGATCTGCGAGCACTGCCTCAACCCGTCGTGCGTCGCCTCCTGCCCGTCCGGCGCGATGTACAAGCGGGTGGAGGACGGCATCGTGCTGGTCGACCAGGACCAGTGCCGGGGCTGGCGGATGTGCGTGTCCGGCTGCCCGTACAAGAAGGTCTACTTCAACCACCGCACCGGCAAGGCGGAGAAGTGCACCCTCTGCTACCCGCGCCTGGAGGAGGGGCTGCCGACGGTCTGTTCGGAGACCTGCGTCGGACGGCTGCGCTACCTCGGCATCGTGCTGTACGACGCCGACAGGGTCACTGCGGCGGCCTCGGTCGAGGACGAGCACGACCTGCTCGAGGCGCAACGTCGCTGCTTCCTCGATCCGCACGATCCGGCGGTGCAGCGGGCCGCGGCGGCGGCCGGGATCCCGCACGACTGGATCGAGGCGGCGCAGCGCTCGCCGGTCTGGCGGCTGATCCACGACTACGAGGTGGCGCTGCCGCTGCACCCGGAGTACCGCACGCTGCCGATGGTCTGGTACGTCCCGCCGCTGTCGCCGATCGTCGACGAGGTGTCCCGGACGGGCAACGACGCGGAGGACCACCAGGTGCTGCTCACCGCGCTGTCGACGATGCGGATCCCGCTGGCCTACCTGGCCGAGTTGTTCACCGCGGGCGACACCCGGCCGGTAGAGCTGGCGCTGCGCCGGCTCGCCGCGATGCGCTCGTACATGCGCGACCTCACCCTCGGCGGGCAGCCGCAGGAGGAGATCGCCGCCGCGGTCGGGACGACCGGGCAGGAGCTCGAGGACATGTACCGGCTGCTCGCCATCGCCGACTACGACGAGCGCTACGTCATCCCCAGCACGCACGGGGAGATCGGCCGGGCGATGGCCGAGGTCGATCCGATGGGCTGCTCGTTGGACGGCCCCGAGGGGATCGGCATGAACGGTCCGGGCCTGGCCGCGGCGGGGCACGCGCACGGCGCGGCGCGGACGACGGAGGGGCCCGGCGGGGCACGGCGGGTCCGGCTCGCCCTCAGCCGCCGCGACGACCTCGACGGCTATCCCGGCCAGCACCCCGGACGGCCCGGTCTCGCCGGAGGTGCGCGGTGAGTCTCCCCGGTATCGGACGCGGCGGCTTCCTCGGCCGACCCCGCCAGACGCCCCGGCCGCCGGTCCCGCACACCGCGCGGCAGCGAGCCGTCACCCACATGGCCGCCGCGGTGCTGCTCGGCTATCCCGACGCGGACACCGTGGCCAAGTACCCGGCGATCGCCGCCGAACTGCCGACCCTGCCCGCCCCGTTGGCGGACCGCCTCGACACCTTCCTGGCGCACGCCGAGCACGTCGGGGCCGACCGGCTGGCCCAGGCGTACGTCGAGACCTTCGACCTCAAGCGGAAGTGCTCGCTCTACCTGTCGTACTTCCTCACCGGCGACACCCGCAAGCGCGGCACCGCCCTGGTGACGTTCCTCGAGGTGTACCGGGCCGCGGGCTTCGAGTTCGATGCCCGGGAGCTGCCCGACTTCCTGCCCGTGGTGTTGGAGTTCTCCGCGCTCGGTGACCCCGAGTTGGCCGGGGTGCTGCTCAGCTCGCACCGGGAGGGCCTGGAGGTGCTGCGGGAGGCCCTCGCGGCGACGGGCAGCCCGTGGACCGGGGTGGTCGAGGCCGTCACCCTCACCCTGCCGCACGTCGACGAGCGGACTCGTCGACGCACCCTCGATCTGATCGCCGGCGGCCCGCCGGCCGAGATGGTCGGCGCGGACGCCCTGGGACCGGGCGAGCCGCTGGTCGTCCCCCCACCGACCCTTCCCAGGAGTGATCGATCATGAGCACCCTCGACGCGATGCTGTGGATCGCCTACCCGTACGTCTGCCTCACCATGCTGGTCGTCGGCACCGTCTGGCGCTGGCGGCACGACAAGTTCGGCTGGACCACCCGCTCCTCGGAGCTGTACGAGAGCCGGATGCTGCGGCTCGGCTCGCCGCTGTTCCACTACGGCATCCTCGCCGTCGCCGCCGGCCACCTGCTGGGCCTGGTCATCCCGAAGACCTGGACCGAGGCGATCGGCCTGCACGAAGGGGCCTACCACCTGATCGCCACCCTCGGCGGCGGGCTGGCCGGTCTGGCCGCCGGGGTCGGTCTCGTCCTGCTCATCGTCCGGCGGCGCTTCGTGCACGGCGTCTTCCAGGCCACCACCCGCAACGACAAGGTCATGTACGTGTTGCTGGCGCTGCCGGTGCTGCTCGGCATCGTCGCGACGCTGCTGCACCAGGTGTTCGGCAGCGGTGAGGGCTACGACTACCGCGAGACCATCTCGCCGTGGCTGCGGTCGCTGTTCGTCCTGCAGCCACGTGCCGCGCTGATGGCGGACGTGCCGCTGGCGTTCCAACTGCACGTGATCGCGGCGTTCCTGCTCTTCGCGGTGTGGCCTTACACCCGGCTGGTGCACGCCTTCTCGGTGCCGCTGGGCTACCCGACCCGGCCGTACATCGTCTATCGCTCCCGCGCCGCCGATCCGGTGATCCGGCGGCCCGACCGCGGCTGGGAACCGATCGTCGGCCCGGTGTCGCTGGACCGTTCCCGCGGCGGCGCCGTGCATCCGGAGCAGGAACAGCGACGCCGCTGATCACCCGGACCGATTACCCTGGGGGGTATGTCACGCCACCTGTATCTGATGCGCCACGGCCAGGTCGAGGCCGACTCGCCCGCCTCGGACAAGCAGCGCCCGCTCAGCGCGCTCGGCCGGCAACAGGCCGTCGACGCCGGCGCGCTGCTGGCCGACCGCGGCATCGGCGTGGTGATGAGCTCCACCGCCGAGCGCTGCCGGCAGACCGTCGCCGGACTGGACCTGCCCGGTGCGCCGCGGCTGGAGTTCCAGGAGGCGCTCTATCTGGCCGATGTCGAGACGCTGCTGGAGCGGATCGGTGAGATCGAGGACGAGGTGACCGCGCTGCTGGTGGTCGGTCACTCCCCCGGTCTGCCGGCGCTGGCCGCCGAGCTGTCGTACGACGCCGACCACGGCGACGCCGACGCCCAACGCTGTGCCTTCCCGGTGTCCTCAGTCACCGAGATCGAGGTGCCCGGCAGCTGGTCCTCCCTGGCCGAGGGCGACCGGGAGGGCGTACGCCTCGTCGGCACCGTCGGAGCTTCCGGGGCGTACGGAGCTTCCGGGGCGTACGGAGCTTCCGGAGCGTACGGGGCGCCCGCGAGCTGCTGACCCGGCCGGTCAGGCGCCGGGCGCGACCGGCTTGTCCGGCAGCGGCTCTTCGGAGACGTCGTGCGAGGAGTGTGACTGGACGTGGACGTACACGTCACTGGCGTGCAGCTCTGCGGCGATCGCCGCCTTGACCTCCTCGGCGAGCGCCCGGGCCCGGCCGACCGTCCACTCGTCCGGGACGCACATGAAGGTGTGCACCAGGGCGAGCTGGCCCTGCTGGACGGTCTGGTTGGCCAGGAAGTGCACCGGCTCCCGGGCGGCGAAGACGGCTTCCACCGCCCGGATCCGCGCGACGTCCTCCGCGTCGAGGGACGAGCTGAGCAGCAGCGTCCCGGAACGGCGCAACAGCCCCCAGCCGGTGATCAGGATGTTGCCGCCGACCAGGATCGCGACGATCGGGTCGAGCGGCTGCCAGTGGGTCAGGGCGACCAGCCCGATGCCGACCAGCACGCCGGCCGAGGTCCAGACATCGGTCATCAGGTGTCGGCCGTCCGCCTCCAGAGCGATCGACCGATGGCGGCGGCCGGCCCTGCGCAGCACCAGGGAGACGACCAGGTTGACCAGCGAGGCACCGGTGGACAGCAGCAGGCCGACGCCGAGCTGTTCGACCGGCTGCGGGTGGATCAGCCGCTGCACCGCGGTGTAGATGATCAGCGTCGCGGCCACCAGGATCATCGAGCCCTCGGCGAGGGAGGAGAAGTACTCCGCCTTGCCGTGGCCGAAGGGGTGCCCTTCGTCGGCGGGCTTCGCCGCCAGCCGCAGTGCCCACACGCCGATCAGGGCCGCGGCGAGGTTGACCATCGACTCCATGGCGTCGGACAGCAGGCCGACCGATCCGGTCAGCACCGCGGCGCCGCCCTTGATCGCCATCGTGGCCAGGGCGGCGGCCACGGACAGCCACATGAAGCGGCGGAGGATGCGTGTGTCGACGATCTGCCCGGCGGTCACAGGGGTGCTCATGGGGTGCGAGAGTAGCCGCCGTACGGCCGTCCCGGTAGCGAGGGAAGGCTCGCGGAAGACAGGTGAGGCTCAGGCAACCCGCCCCCGAGGTGCGTCGACGACCGGAGTCCTCAGTGCCCGAAGCGGAGCGGGTCGAGCAGGTCGGCCTGCGGATCCTCCAGCGCCCCGATCGCGGCCATCTGGTCCGGCGACAGGGTGAAGTCGAAGACCGCGAGGTTCTCCTGCTGGCGGCGCGGATCGGCGGACTTCGGCACCGCCACGACGCCCTGCTGGACCTCCCACCGCAGCACCACCTGGGCGGTCGTCCGCCCCAGCGTCCGGGCGGCGTCCTGCACCGCGGCCGACGCCATCAGCGCGTCGCGGTGGTCGCGGCCGAGCGGGCTCCAGGCCTCGGTCACGATCCCGTGCTCGCGGTGGATCGCGACCAGGTCCCGGCGCGGCCGGGTCGGGTCCAGCTCGACCTGGTTGACCTCCGGCACGTACCCGTGCGCGAACAGGTCGGAGAGGAACGGCGCGGTGAAGTTCGAGGTGCCGATCCCCCGGGTCAGCCCGGCCTGCTGGACCGCCAGCAGCCCCTCGTACGCCTCCAGGTAACGGCCCTGGTCCGGGTTGGGCCAATGGATCAGCAGCAGATCGACGTAGTCGAGGCCCATCCGCTCCAGCGCCGCCTCGAGGGCCGGCCGGACCAGATCGCGGCCATGCCACTTCCGGTTGAACTTGGTGGTGACGAAGACGTCCTCGCGGGCGACCGACGCCTGCCGCACCCCCGCCCCCACCGCGGCCTCGTTCTCGTAATTCTCTGCCGTATCGAGAAGCCGGTAGCCGCTCTCCAGCGCGGTGACGACCGCCTCGGTGCACGCCGCGCCGGTCATCGGCCAGGTGCCGAGCCCGAGCAGCGGGATGGCACCTCCGCTGCGGAGCGGGGTGGTCGGGGCGAGCTGTGCAGCGGCCATGGATTCCTCCTCGACGGGGCGGGCATCGACGTCTCCACCCTATCCGGACTCCTCCGCCGGATAGTGTGAGGCAGGATCGGCGGAAGGACAACACGTGCGTACCCCCACCTCGACCTACAGACTCCAGATCACCCGCGACTTCACCCTGCGGCAGGCCGCGGCGATGATCGACTACCTGCAGGACCTCGGGGTGGGTGCGCTCTATCTGTCCCCACTGCTCGCGTCGACCGCCGGCTCCGAGCACGGCTACGACTGCGTCGACCCGACCCGGATCGATCCACACCGCGGCGGCGAGCAGGCCTGGGCCGCTCTCGTCGAGGCCGCCCACGCGGCTGGGATCGGGATCGTCGTCGACATCGTCCCCAACCATCTCGGCATCGCCGAGCCGGACCAGAACCCGAGCTGGTGGAGCGTGCTGCGCGAGGGCCGCGAGTCCCCGTACGCCGCCTGGTACGACATCGACTGGGACCGGTTCCCCATCCTGCTGCCGGTGCTCGGCGAGGACCGCGACGAGAACCTCACCCTCGTGGTGACCGACGACGGGGCGCAACTCGACTACTTCGGTCATCGGTACCCGGTCGCGGAGGGCACCTGGCAGCCGGGCGACTCGGCGGCCGCCGTCCACGGGCGCCAGCACTACCGACTGATCTCGTGGCGCCGCGGCGACACCGACATCACCTACCGGCGCTTCTTCACCGTCACCAGCCTGGCCGGAGTCCACCAGGAGGACCCTGAGGTCTTCGCCGCCACCCACGCCCGGATCGCCCGGTGGATCGCCGACGGGCAGGTCGACGGGCTGCGGGTCGACCATCCGGACGGTCTGTGCGACCCCGGCGGCTACTTCGTCCGGCTGCGCGAGCTGGCCCCGGACGCCTGGATCGTCGGCGAGAAGATCCTGGAGCGCGGCGAGCACCTGCCGAGCTGGCCGATCCAGGGCACCAGCGGGTACGACGCGATGTTCGATGCCGGCGCGGTGTTCCTCGATCCGGCCGCCGAGAAGCAGTTCTCCCGGATCTACACCTCGATCACCGGCGACCAGGTCGGGATCGCCGACCACGTCCTGGAGGGCAAGCTCAACGCGGCGTACGAGTTGCTCGAGGCCGAGCGGCACCGGATCGCCCGGCTCGCCCCGGAGATCGAGACCGAACCACTGGAGTCGGCGCTGGCCGAGATCGCCGCCCGCTTCGAGGTGTACCGCTCCTACCTGCCGCAGGGCGACGGCTACCTGATCGCCGCCGAACGGGCCGCCGTCGCGGCCCGTCCCGACCTCGCCGAGGTGATCGGCGCGATCAGCGGTCGGCTGCACGATCCTGTCGACGAGGTGGCCCAGCGGTTCCAGCAGCTCTGCGGTGCGGTGATGGCCAAGGGCGTCGAGGACACCGCCTACTATCGCTACTCCCGGTTCATCGCCCTCAACGAGGTGGGGGGCGATCCGGGCACCTTCGGCATCGGGGTGGGCGAGTTCCACCGGCGGATGGCCCAGCGCCAGGCCCACTGGCCGCACTCGATGACGTCGCTGTCCACCCACGACACGAAGCGCAGCGAGGACGTCCGGGCCCGGCTCAACGTGCTGGCCGAGATCGGCGACATCTGGGGTCCGTTCGCCCAGGGGGTGGTGGAGCGGATGGACATCGCCAACCGGCCGCTGGCCTACCTGCTCGCCCAGACCTTCGTCGGGGCGGCGCCGATCGCGCGGGAACGCATGCAGGCGTACGCCACCAAGGCGATGCGCGAGGCCTCCGACCAGACCAGCTGGACCGATCCGAACGAGGAGTTCGAGCAGGAGGTGCACGCCGCGATCGACCGCGCGTACGACGACCCCGACACCGTCGAGCTGATGCGTACGCTGCTCGGGCTGGTCGCCCGCCCGGGCTGGTCGAACTCCTTGGGACAGAAGCTGGTCCAGCTGACCATGCCCGGGGTGCCCGACGTCTACCAGGGCACCGAGCTGTGGGACGAGTCGCTGGTGGACCCGGACAACCGCCGGCCGGTCGACTTCACCGCCTGCGCCGACCTGCTGCGCCGCACCCAGCCGCCACCGCTGGACGCCACCGGCGCGGCGAAGCTGTGGATCACCTCCCGGGCACTGCGGCTGCGCCGGGAGCGGCCCGACCTGTTCACCGGCTACGCGCCGGTCTGTGCCGAGGGGCCCGCGGCCGACCACCTGGTCGCGTTCGACCGCGGCGGCGCGATCACCCTGGCCACCCGGCTGCCGTACGGCCTGACCCATCAGGGCGGTTGGCGTGACACGGTCCTGCACCTCGACGGGACGTATCGCGACCAGCTGCAGGGGCTGGAGTGGTCGGGTACCGTCGCACTCGCAGACATCCTCGTCGACTACCCGGTGGGCCTGCTGGTCCGGCAGTGACCGCGGGCCTGCCGGTCCGCACCGTACGGACGGCCGACCCGCCTGAAACGTACGGGGACCGAGAGAAACGTACGGGGACCGAGAAAGAGGCCGACATGACGCTGCGCGTGGACATCTGGTCCGACATCGCCTGTCCCTGGTGCTACATCGGCAAGCGGCGATTCGACGCCGCACTGGCGGCGTTCACCCACCGCAACGATGTCCGGGTCACCTGGCGCTCCTACCAGCTGGATCCCGACCTGCCGGAGCGCTACGACGGCAGCGAGGCGGAGTACCTCGCCGACGTCAAGGGGATGACGGCCGACCAGGTGCAGGAGATGCTGGCGGTGGTCGGCGAGCAGGCGGCCACCGTCGGACTGACGTACGACTGGGACCGGCTCGTCCCGGCCAACTCGCTGCGCGGCCACCAGCTGCTGCACCTCGCGCGCCGCACCGCCGGCATCGACGTCGGCGCGGTGAAGGACGACCTGCTGGCGGCGCACTTCGTCCGCGGCGAGGCGATCAGCGATCCCGACGTGCTGGTGGCGATCGGCGTACGCCACGGGCTGACCGAGGGCGCGGTCCGCGCTGCGCTGGACGACGATGCGGTCCGCGCCGAAGTGCTCGCCGATTTCCGCACCGCCCGGTCGATCGGGGTCACCGGGGTGCCGTTCTTCGTGCTGGAGGACAAGTACGCCATCTCCGGCGCACAGCCCACCGAACTGTTCGCCCAGGCGCTGCAGAAGGTGTGGGAGGAGAGCCGTCCGGCACCGCGCAACTTCATCACCCTGGACACCGGTGACGCCCCCGCCTGCGGGCCGGAGGGCTGCGACTGATCCTCGTAGGGCGGTTGCCGCGGCTCCGCTGCGCCGCCACGGTCGATCCGTACCGGCGCGACCCCGCCGGTCAGTCTGCGATCAGCTCCCGGTCCGGGTGCGCGGACTGCCACCCGTCGATCGCCCGGGTCCAGTCCTCCCCGACGAAGGTGACGACCGACGCGGGGAACAGCGAGTCCTCCTCACGCAGCATGTGTTCGTGCAGTTCGGCCACCTGATCGGCGAAGGCCCTGCGGTGGGCGGCGTCGGTGACGTCGAGCGCTTGCAGGAAGCCGGCGAGCGCCCGGTGCTCCTCGACCAAGGGCCCGATGTAGTCGGCGAAGTCGTCAGGGTAGCGGTCGACCATCACCGCGAACAGGCCGCCCTCCTCCCCCTGCCAGTGCCCCTCCAACTCGACGGCCAGCCGGGCGATCTCATCACGGGCCTTGGCGTACTCCCCGGCGTCCATCGCCCGGCGTGCGCGGTCGGCGAGGTCGCGGGCGCTGTCGTGTTCCGCGTAGTAATCGCGGATCAGCGTCATGTCCTGGCAGCCGCAGTAGTTGCACATGCGGCGATCCTCACACGGCCATTTCGTACGGTCAAGGATGGTTTTTCGGAGGCGGCGATCCCGGAGACGCAGGAGGCCCACCCCGTGACGGGGTGGGCCTCCTGGTGCGTCGAGCAGTGCCTGGTGGGGCGGCGTACGCCTCAGATCACTTGATGATCTTGGTGACGTTGCCGGCACCCACGGTGCGGCCACCCTCACGGATGGCGAACTTCAGGCCCTCTTCCATGGCGATCGGGTGGATCAGCTTCACCTTCATGTCGGTGTTGTCACCGGGCATGATCATGTCGACACCCTCGGGCAGCTCGATGGCGCCGGTGACGTCGGTGGTGCGGAAGTAGAACTGCGGCGAGTAGTGGGCGAAGAACGGCTTGTGACGGCCACCCTCGTCCTTGTTCAGGATGTAGACGCGGCCCTCGAACTCGGTGTGCGGGGTGACCGAGCCCGGCTTGCAGATGACCATGCCGCGCTGCACGTCTTCCTTCTTGGTGCCACGCAGCAGCAGGCCGACGTTCTCACCGGCCTGGCCCTCGTCGAGGAGCTTGCGGAACATCTCGACACCGGTGACCGTGGAGGTCGCGGTGGCGTCGTGGATGCCGACGATCTCGACGGACTCGTTGACCTTGATCACACCGCGCTCGATACGGCCGGTGACGACCGTGCCACGGCCGGTGATGGTGAAGACGTCCTCGACGGGCATCAGGAACGGCTTGTCGACCTCGCGGGCCGGGGTCGGGATGTACTCGTCGACCGCGTCCATCAGGTCCTCGACCGACTTGACCCACTTGGGGTCGCCCTGCAGCGCCTGGTAGGCGGAGATCTGGACGACCGGGCAGTCCTCATCGAAGTCCTGCGAGGCCAGCAGCTCGCGGACCTCCATCTCGACGAGCTCGATGAGCTCCTCGTCGTCGACCATGTCGCACTTGTTCAGCGCCACGACCATGGCCGGCACGCCCACCTGGCGGGCGAGCAGGACGTGCTCGCGGGTCTGCGGCATCGGGCCGTCGGTGGCGGCCACGACGAGGATGGCGCCGTCCATCTGCGCGGCACCGGTGATCATGTTCTTGACGTAGTCGGCGTGGCCGGGGCAGTCAACGTGCGCGTAGTGGCGCTTCTCGGTCTGGTACTCGATGTGAGCGATCGAGATCGTGATGCCGCGCTGGCGCTCCTCGGGAGCCTTGTCGATGGAGTCGAAGGGGGACTCCTCGTTCAGGTCCGGGTACTTGTCGTGGAGCACCTTCGAGATCGCCGCGGTCAGAGTGGTCTTGCCGTGGTCGATGTGCCCGATGGTGCCGATGTTGACGTGCGGCTTGGTCCGCTCGAACTTGGCCTTTGCCACTGGGGCTCCTTCTTGATGGTCGCCTCACTGGTTGCGAGGCGCGCGTTGATTACTACCGGTCTGACGCTTTGCCGGGTCTCCCGAGGGTGACCCGGCCAAGTTTTCTGCACCGGCGCCGCATAGTCAAACCGGAGCTATACTACTCGGTCCATCCTATCCGGCGCCGGTCAGAGGATCAGGCGATCACTCGCCGCCGCGGGCCTTCTGGATGACCTCTTCGGACACGTTCTTCGGGGTCTCGGCGTACGAGTGGAACTCCATCGAGTAGGAGGCCTGGCCCGAGGTCTTCGAGCGCAGGTCACCGACGTAGCCGAACATCTCCGACAGCGGGACCAGTGCGTGGACGACCTTGTTGCCGTGCTGGTCCTCCATCGACTGCACCTGGCCACGGCGGGCGTTCAGGTCACCGATGACGGTGCCCAGGTAGTCCTCCGGGGTGGTCACGTCGACGGCCATGATCGGCTCGAGCAGGACCGGGTTGGCCTTCTTGGCGGCCTCCTTGAAGGCCATCGAACCGGCGATCTTGAACGCGAGCTCGGAGGAGTCGACGTCGTGGTAGGCGCCGTCGACCAGGGTCACCTTGACGTCCTCGACCGGGTAGCCGGCGAGCACACCGAACTGCATGGCCTCCTGGATGCCGGCGTCGACCGACGGGATGTACTCCCGGGGGATGCGACCACCGGTGACGGCGTTGACGAACTCGTACCCGGAGCCCGGCTCCTGCGGCTCGACGTCGATGATGACGCGACCGTACTGGCCCGAGCCACCGGACTGCTTCTTGTGGGTGTACTCGAACTTCTCGACCTTCTTGCGCAGCGACTCGCGGTAGGCCACCTGCGGCTTGCCGATGTTGGCCTCCACGTGGAACTCACGCTTCATCCGGTCGATCAGCACGTCCAGGTGGAGCTCGCCCATGCCGGCGATGATGGTCTGGCCGGTCTCCTCGTCGGTGTGCACCTGGAAGGTCGGGTCCTCCTCGGCAAGGCGCTGGATGGCGACGCCGAGCTTCTCCTGGTCGGCCTTCGAGTTCGGCTCGATGGCCTGCTCGATGACCGGGGCGGGGAAGGTCATCGACTCCAGCACGACCGGGTTGGCCGTATCGCACAGGGTGTCACCGGTGCCGGTGTCCTTCAGACCCATCACGGCGACGATCTGGCCGGCGCCGATCGAGGCGATCTCCTCACGCTTGTTGGCGTGCATCTGGTAGATTTTGCCGATCCGCTCCTTCTTGCCCTTCACCGAGTTGAGCACGGTGGAACCGGTATCCAGTCGGCCGGAGTAGACCCGGATGTAGGTCAGTCGGCCGAGGTGCGGGTCGGCGGCGATCTTGAAGGCCAGCATGGCGAGCGGCTGGTCGTCGGCCGGGTGGCGCTCGATGACGACCGACTCGTCGCCGGGCTTGAAGCCCTCGATGGCCGGGATGTCGAGCGGCGACGGCAGGTAGTCGACGACTGCGTCGAGGAGCGGCTGGACGCCCTTGTTCTTGAAGGCGGTGCCCAGGAACACGGCGGTGATGGAGCTGGACAGCACGGCGCGGCGGACCGCGGCCTTCAGCTCGGCGACGGTGAACTCCTCGCCGCCGAGGTACTTCTCCATGAACTCCTCGTCGTTCTCCGCGACGACCTCGAGCAGCTCGGTGTGAGCGGCCTCAGCGGCCTCCCGCAGGTCGGCCGGGATCTCCTCGATCTCGTAGTCCTCGCCCACCTTGGTCTCGCCGCGCCACACCAGGGCGCGCATCTCGACCAGGTCGATGACGCCGTAGAAGTCGGACTCGGCGCCCAGCGGCAGCTGCATGACGGCGGCGGTCGCGTTCAGGCGGGTCCGGATGGTCTCGACGGCGTGGTCGAAGCTGGCGCCCGTACGGTCCATCTTGTTGACGAAGCAGATCCGCGGCACACCGTACTTGTCCGCCTGGCGCCACACGGTCATCGACTGCGGCTCGACACCGGCGACACCGTCGAAGACGGCCACCGCACCGTCGAGGACGCGCAGCGAGCGCTCCACCTCGACGGTGAAGTCGACGTGGCCGGGGGTGTCGATGATGTTGATCTGGATGTCGTGCCAGTGGCAGGTGGTGGCAGCGGAGGTGATGGTGATGCCACGCTCCTGCTCCTGCTCCATCCAGTCCATCGTGGCGCCGCCCTCGTGCACCTCACCGATCTTGTAGTTGATACCGGTGTAGAACAGGATGCGCTCGGTGGTGGTGGTCTTACCAGCATCGATGTGCGCCATGATCCCGATGTTGCGGACCTTGGCGAGGTCGGTTTCAATCTCGACAGCCACGAAGGGTACCTCTCGTCATGTGTGCGGTCTTCCGGGTTGACCGCACGTGGCGGCGTGACCGGTGGTCAGTGGATGGGTGGCCGACGCACGCCCCGACGGCGGCGCGGCCCGATGGGCGTGCGACACGCGACCCTGCACAGGGTACGGCGACGGGCGCCGACGATCCAACCCGGGCGGTACGAGGATGCGTACCGCCACAGCGGACCATCGGCGCCCGGCGCCGTGCAGCAAGGGGTGTCACCAACGGTAATGAGCGAAAGCCTTGTTGGCCTCGGCCATCTTGTGGGTGTCCTCGCGACGCTTCACCGAAGCGCCGAGGCCGTTGGAGGCGTCGAGGATCTCGTTCATCAGGCGCTCGGCCATCGTCTTCTCGCGGCGATCCCGGGAGAATCCGACCAGCCAGCGCAGCGCCAGCGTGGTGGCGCGGGCCGGCTTGACCTCGACCGGGACCTGGTAGGTGGCGCCGCCGACGCGGCGGGACTTCACCTCGAGAGAGGGCTTCACATTGTCCAGAGCGCGCTTCAGGGTCTGCACCGGGTCGACGCCGGTCTTGGCCCGGGTGCCCTCGAGAGCGGTGTAGACGATGTTCTGCGCGACGGACTTCTTGCCGTCCACCAGGATCTTGCTGACCAGCTGGCTCACCAGGGGAGAGCCGTAGACCGGATCGGCGGGCATCGGGCGACGGGGCGCGGGACCCTTACGAGGCATTACTTCTCCTTCTTCGCACCGTAGCGGCTGCGGGCCTGCTTACGGTTCTTGACGCCCTGGGTGTCCAGCGAGCCGCGGATGATCTTGTAACGAACGCCCGGGAGGTCCTTCACACGACCGCCACGCACGAGCACCATCGAGTGCTCCTGGAGGTTGTGACCCACGCCCGGGATGTACGCCGTCACCTCGACACCGCTGGAGAGCCGCACACGGGCGACCTTCCGCAGCGCCGAGTTCGGCTTCTTCGGGGTGGTGGTGTAGACGCGGGTGCAGACGCCACGGCGCTGCGGAGAGCCCTTCAGGGCAGGCGTCTTGCTCTTCGTCGCCTTGTCGGTCCGGCCCTTGCGGACCAGCTGCTGGATAGTTGGCACCGGCTGGTATCTCTTTCCGTTGGTCGGGCACACCCGGCGGTCGGGTGTGCCCTGATGTCGTACGACTCCTGGCGGGGTCAGATGACTCCTGGCTGCGACCCCCTACCGGCGAGGACGTACGCGCGGGAAAGACCCTTGCGCGACGTCGCCTCGTGGCGGCGGGACGACCGCATGTTCGCGGCTCTGCCGGCGGTTCCGAAAGCCTTCGGTGGCCGACACCGCGCACGGCGCGATACGGAACCTCACCCAGGTTGTTCACCACGATCGGCCGTGCCGGCCGATGGCCGACAGCCGATCACCCCGCGAGCGGGCGCTGCGACTGGTCCGGACAGGCCGGACACAGATAGCAAGGCTACCGACTTTCCTGCCATCGGTCAAAACACCTGCGCGGGCGGCACGTCACTCTACACGGAAACGCCGTGGGGGCGTCCTTCCGGACGCCCCCACGGCGGTGCAGATCCCCTGTGACGGGCTCCGATCAGCGGTAGCCACCCATGTCGAAGTCGTCCAGCGGCGGGACCGAGGTGCCGGCACCCGACATCAGGTCGTAGTCGTACGCCTCGTAGCTGGCCATCGTGTACGCGGCCGCCTTCGCCTCCGGGGTCGGCTCGACCCGGATGTTGCGGTAGCGGTCCAGGCCGGTGCCGGCCGGGATCAGCTTGCCGAGGATGACGTTCTCCTTCAGGCCCACCAGGGAGTCCGACTTGCCGTGGATGGCGGCATCGGTCAGCACCTTGGTGGTCTCCTGGAAGGAGGCCGCCGACAGCCACGAGTCGGTCGCCAGCGACGCCTTGGTGATGCCCATCAGGACCGGACGGCCCTGGGCGGGCTGGCCCCCCTCGGCGACGACCTTGCGGTTCTGCGCGACGTACGTCGGACGATCGACCAGCTCACCGGGCAACATCTCGGTGTCGCCCGACTCCAGCACGGTCACCCGACGCAGCATCTGGCGGATGATGATCTCCAGGTGCTTGTCGTGGATCGGCGCGCCCTGGGTGCCGTACACCTTCTGGACCTCGTCCACCAGGTGCTGCTGCACCGCCGCGACGCCGAGGACCTCGAGGACGTCCTGCGGGTCCAGCTGGCCGTTGGCGAGCTGCTGGCCGACGCCGACGTGGTCGCCGTCCTCCACCAGCAGGCGGGCACGCCGGCCCAGCGCGACCTCGAACTCCTCCGAGCCGTCGTCGGGCACGACGTACATCTTGCGCCCGCGGTCGGTGGTCTCCAGCCGGATCCGGCCGGCAGCACCCGCGATGGGCGCCTTGGCCTTCGGGGACCGGGCCTCGAACAGCTCGACGACACGCGGCAGACCCTGGGTGATGTCGTCACCGGCCACACCACCGGTGTGGAACGTACGCATCGTCAGCTGGGTGCCGGGCTCGCCGATCGACTGGGCCGCGACGATACCGACCGCCTCACCGACGTCGACGAGCTTGCCGGTCGCCAGGGAGCGGCCGTAGCACATCGCGCAGGTGCCGGAGGTGGACTCACAGGTGAGCACCGAGCGGACCTTCACGTGGGTGATGCCGTTGTCGATCAGCATCTTGATGTTGACGTCGCCGAGGTCGACGCCGGCCTGCAGCAGCACCTCGCCGTTGGCGTCGGTGATGTCGGTGGCCAGGCACCGCGCGTAGACCGCCGTCTCGATCGTCGGATCGGCGACGAGCACGCCGTTCTTCTCGATCGCGATCCGCTTGGGCAGACCGGACTCGGTGCCGCAGTCCTCCTCGCGGATGATGACGTCCTGGGAGACGTCGACCAGACGACGGGTCAGGTAGCCCGAGTCGGCCGTCCGCAGCGCGGTGTCGGCCTGGCCCTTCCGGCCACCGTGGGTGGAGATGAAGTACTCCAGAACGGTCAGGCCCTCACGGAAGTTCGACTTGATCGGGGAGGGGATGATGTCGCCCTTTGGGTTGGCCACCAGGCCTCGCATGGCGGCGATCTGACGCATCTGCGTCATGTTCCCTCGAGCACCGGAGTGCACCATCATGTAGATCGGGTTGGTGTGCGAGAAGTTCTGCTCCATCGCCTCGGTCAGCTCGGCGGTCGCCTGCTGCCACAGCTCGATCAGGTTGGAGCGACGCTCCTCGGCGGTCGACTTGCCGCGCTCGTACTGCTTGTCGATCGCGGTCGCCTTGGCCTCGTAGCGGGCGATCAGCTCGGGCTTGCTGTCCGGGGTCTGGATGTCGGAGACCGACACCGTCGCACCCGACCGGGGGGCCCAGCCGAAGCCGAGGTCCTTCAGGTTGTCCAGCGCCGCGGCGACGTCGACCTTCGGGTAGCGCTCGGCCAGGTCGTTGACGATCCGGCCCAGCGGCTTCTTCGACACCTCGTAGTTGACGTACGGGAAGTCGGCCGGCAGCGCCTCGTTGAAGATCGTACGACCCAGCGTGGTCTCCAGCATGATGGTGCCGTCTTCGCGCAGCTGCTGGCTGGCGTCCGGCGGGACGATGTCCCGCATCCGGATGGTCACCTTGGTGCCGAGCTTGATCTCGCCGAGGTCGAAGGCCATCCGGGCCTCCGCCGGGTCGCGGAACACCCGGCCCTCACCGATCGCGCCGGGGCGCTCCTGGGTGAGGAAGTACATGCCGATGATCATGTCCTGGGTCGGCAGGGTGACGGGACGACCGTCGGCCGGCTTGAGGATGTTGTTCGTCGACAGCATCAGGATCCGGGCCTCGGCCTGGGCCTCCGCGCTGAGCGGGAGGTGGACGGCCATCTGGTCACCGTCGAAGTCGGCGTTGAAGGCCGTGCAGACCAGGGGGTGGAGCTGGATGGCCTTGCCCTCGATCAGCTGCGGCTCGAAGGCCTGGATACCGAGGCGGTGCAGCGTAGGTGCGCGGTTGAGCAGCACCGGGTGCTCGGTGATGACCTCTTCGAGGACGTCCCAGACCCGCGGGTCCTTGCGCTCGACCATGCGCTTGGCCGCCTTGACGTTCTGCGCGTGGTTGAGGTCGGTCAGCCGCTTCATCACGAAGGGCTTGAACAGCTCCAGGGCCATCGTCTTGGGCAGACCGCACTGGTGCAGCTTCAGCTGCGGGCCGACCACGATGACCGAACGGCCCGAGTAGTCGACGCGCTTGCCGAGCAGGTTCTGACGGAACCGGCCCTGCTTGCCCTTGAGCATGTCGGAGATCGACTTCAGCGGGCGGTTGCCCGGGCCGGTCACCGGCCGGCCGCGGCGGCCGTTGTCGAACAGCGAGTCGACGGCCTCCTGCAGCATCCGCTTCTCGTTGTTGACGATGATCTCGGGGGCGCCGAGATCGAGCAGTCGCTTGAGGCGGTTGTTGCGGTTGATGACGCGACGGTAGAGGTCGTTCAGGTCGGAGGTGGCGAACCGGCCACCGTCGAGCTGGACCATCGGGCGCAGATCCGGCGGGATGACCGGGACGGCGTCGAGGACCATGCCCTCCGGCGAGTTGCCGGTCTGGATGAACGCCGAGACCACCTTGAGCCGCTTGAGGGCGCGGGTCTTCCGCTGCCCCTTGCCGTTGCGGATGATCGTACGGAGGTTCTCCGCCTCGGCGTCGAGGTCGAAGTCGCGCAGCCGCTGCTGGATGGCGGCAGCGCCCATCGACCCGGCGAAGTAGCGGCCGAAGCGCGCCTTCATCTCGCGGTAGAGCACCTCGTCACCCTCGAGGTCCTGCACCTTGAGGCCCTTGAACCGGTCCCACACCGCGTCCAGACGGTCGATCTCGCGCTGACCGCGGTCACGCAGCAGCTTGACCTCCTTCTCGGCCTGGGCACGCACCTTGCGGTTCATGTCGGCCGAGGCGCCCTCGGACTCGAGCTTCTCCAGGTCCTCCTCGAGCTTGCGCATCTTCTGCTCGATGGCGGCGTCACGCTGCTTGGTGCGGTTCGCCTTCTCCTGGTTGATCTTCGCCTCCAGCGACGGCAGGTCGCGGTGACGCGCCTCCTCGTCGACGGTGGTGATCATGTACGCCGCGAAGTAGATGACCTTCTCCAGGTCCTTCGGCGCGATGTCGAGCAGGTAGCCGAGCCGGCTCGGCACACCCTTGAAGTACCAGATGTGGGTCACCGGGGCGGCGAGCTCGATGTGGCCCATCCGCTCGCGGCGGACGTTGGAACGGGTCACCTCGACGCCGCACCGCTCACAGACGATGCCCTTGAAGCGGACGCGCTTGTACTTGCCGCAGTAGCACTCCCAGTCACGGGTGGGACCGAAGATCTTCTCGCAGAACAGCCCGTCGCGCTCCGGCTTCAGGGTGCGGTAGTTGATGGTCTCCGGCTTCTTCACCTCGCCGTGGGACCACCCGCGGATGTCCTCGGCCGTGGCCAGGCCGATCCGCAGTTCGTCGAAGGAATTCGCGTCGTGCACGTTGTATCTCTTCCTCCCGCCTCGTCAGGCGGGCTGATAGTCCTGAAAGAGTTGCTGGTGGGTGAGGGAAGTCAGCCCTGGACCATGGCGTCCGAGCCGGGGCGACGACGCAGGTCGACGCCGAGCCCGTCCGGCACGCGGTAGTTCTCGTCCTCGGCATCGCGCAGGTCCTGCACGATGCCGTCCGAGGAGAGCACCTCCACGTTGAGGCACAGGGACTTCATTTCCTTGATCAGGACCTTGAAGGACTCGGGGATGCCCGGCTCGGGGATGTTCTCCCCCTTGACGATGGCCTCGTAGACCTTCACACGACCCGACACGTCGTCGGACTTGATGGTGAGCAGCTCCTGCAGTGCCCAGGCGGCGCCGTACGCCTCGAGGGCCCACACCTCCATCTCACCGAAGCGCTGGCCGCCGAACTGCGCCTTGCCGCCCAGCGGCTGCTGGGTGATCATCGAGTACGGACCGGTGGAACGGGCGTGGATCTTGTCGTCCACCAGGTGGTGCAGCTTCAGCATGTACATGTAGCCGACACCGATCGGCTCCGGGAACGGGTCGCCGGAGCGGCCGTCGAACAGCTGCGCCTTGCCGGTGCCCTGCATGACCTTCAGGCCGTCGCGGTTGGGCAGGCCGTACTCGAGCAGACCGGCGAGCTCCTCGTCGGTGGCGCCGTCGAAGACCGGGGTGGCCAGGCACTGATCGCCCTCGACCAGCCCGAGGCCCACCGAGCGCAGCCGCTCGGCCCACGGCTCGTCGACGTCGGTGACGTCCCAGCCGGACTTGGCGATCCAGCCGAGGTGCAGCTCCATCACCTGGCCGACGTTCATCCGGGAGGGCACGCCGAGCGGGTTCAGGATGATGTCGACCGGGGTGCCGTCGGCGAGGAAGGGCATGTCCTCGGCGGGGAGGATCTTCGAGATGACGCCCTTGTTGCCGTGACGGCCGGCGAGCTTGTCACCGATGGAGATCTTGCGCTTCTGGGCCACGTAGACCCGGACCATCTGGTTCACGCCGGGGGCCAGGTCGTCGCCGTTGTCCCGGTCGAAGACCTTGATCCCGATGATCGTGCCGGACTCGCCGTGCGGCACCTTCATCGAGGTGTCGCGGACCTCGCGGGCCTTCTCCCCGAAGATGGCGCGCAGCAGGCGCTCCTCGGAGGTCATCTCGGTCTCGCCCTTCGGGGTGACCTTGCCGACCAGGATGTCGCCGGTGGTCACCTCGGCGCCGATCCGGATGATGCCGCGCTCGTCGAGGTTGGCCAGCATCTCGTCGGAGACGTTGGGGATGTCGCGGGTGATCTCCTCGGCACCGAGCTTGGTGTCGCGGGCGTCGACCTCGTGCTCCTCGATGTGGATCGAGGTGAGTACGTCGTCCTGCACCAGCCGCTGGGACAGGATGATCGCATCCTCGTAGTTCAGACCGTTCCACGGCATGAACGCGACCAGCAGGTTGCGACCCAGCGACAGCTCGCCGTTGTCGGTGCACGGGCCGTCGGCCAGCGGGGTGCCGACCTCGACACGCTGCCCGACGGAGACCAGCGGGCGCTGGTTGACGCAGGTGCCGGCGTTGGACCGGACGAACTTCTCCAGCTTGTACGCCGAGAGGGTGCCGTCGTCGTTCGACACCTCGACGACGTCGCCGGTGACCGAGGTGACCCCGCCGGCCTTCTTGGCCAGGGTGACGTCACCGGCGTCGACGGCGGCGCGGTACTCCATGCCGGTGCCGACGAACGGAGCCTCCGACTTGACCAGCGGCACGGCCTGACGCTGCATGTTGGACCCCATCAGGGCCCGGGAGGCGTCGTCGTGCTCGAGGAACGGGATCAGGGCGGTGGCCACCGACACCATCTGACGCGGCGACACGTCCATGTAGTCGATCTGCCCACTGGGCAGGGTGTCGACGTCACCGTGGCGCTTGCGGACCAGGATCCGCTCATCGACGAAGGAGCCGTCCTCGCGCAGCGGGGCGTTGGCCTGGGCGATGACGTAGCGGTCCTCGACGTCGGCGGTCAGGTAGTCGATGTCGTTGGTGACCTTGCCGTCGACGACCCGACGGTACGGGGTCTCGATGAAGCCGAAGGCGTTCACCCGGGCGAACGACGCCAGCGAACCGATCAGGCCGATGTTCGGGCCTTCAGGAGTCTCGATCGGACACATCCGGCCGTAGTGCGACGGGTGGACGTCACGGACCTCCATGCCTGCGCGGTCACGGGACAGACCGCCGGGGCCCAGCGCGGACAGACGACGCTTGTGCGTCAGACCGGCCAGCGGGTTGTTCTGGTCCATGAACTGCGACAGCTGCGAGGTGCCGAAGAACTCCTTCAGCGCCGCCACCACCGGACGGATGTTGATCAGCGTCTGCGGGGTGATCGCCTCGATGTCCTGGGTGGTCATCCGGTCCCGGACGACGCGCTCCATCCGGCCGAGGCCGGTGCGCAGCTGGTTCTGGATCAGCTCGCCGACCGTACGCAGACGGCGGTTGCCGAAGTGGTCGATGTCGTCGACCTCGACCAGGACGTCCTCGACCTCGCCGTTGGCATCGACGCCGGGCAGCGAGGTGCGGCCGTCGTGCAGGGCCACCACGTAGCGGATGGACGAGACGATGTCGTCGATCGTCAGCACCTGCTGGTCGAAGGCCAGCCCGACGCCGAGCTTCTTGTTGATCTTGTAGCGACCCACCTTGGCCAGGTCGTAGCGCTTCGGGTTGAAGTAGTAGTTCTCCAGGAGGTTCTTGGCCGCCTCGATGGTCGGCGGCTCACCCGGGCGCAGCTTGCGGTAGATGTCCAGCAGGGCATCGTCCTGGCCGGTGGTGTGGTCCTTCTCCAGGGTGTGGCGGATCGACTCGTACTGGCCGAACTCCTCCAGGATCTGCTCGTTGGTCCAGCCGAGGGCCTTGAGCAGCACCGTCACCGACTGCTTGCGCTTGCGGTCGAGGCGTACGCCGACCTGGTCGCGCTTGTCGACCTCGAACTCCAGCCACGCGCCGCGCGAGGGGATGATCTTGCAGGTGTAGATGTCCTTGTCGGACGTCTTGTCCGGGGTCTTCTCGAAGTAGACGCCCGGCGACCGGACCAGCTGCGACACGACGACGCGCTCGGACCCGTTGATGATGAAGGTGCCCTTCTCCGTGATCAGCGGGAAGTCACCCATGAACACCGTCTGGGACTTGATCTCACCGGTGTCGTTGTTCATGAACTCCGCGGTGACGAACAGCGGCGCGGAGTAGGTGGCGTCCTTCTCCTTGCACTCGTCGACCGAGTTCTTCGGGTCCTCGAAACGGTGGTCGCGGAACGACAGCGACATCGTCTCGGAGAAGTCCTCGATGGGCGAGATCTCCTCGAAGATCTCCTCCAGGCCGGACTTCGTGTTGATATCGGTGCGGCCCTGCTCCTGGGCCTCCTCCACCGACGCCTTCCAGGCGTCGTTACCGACCAGCCAATCGAACGACTTGATCTGAAGATCGAGCAGGTGGGGCACCTGCAAGGGTTCGTGGATCTTCGCGAACGAGATGCGTCCCGTCGAGGAGATGACGTCGGTGTTCTTCGAGGCAATGCGCGCGGCGGCCAACAGTTTGGTCCTTCCAGAACTGGCAGGCGATGTAGTGCCGATGCCACACGACCAGGGAAGGCGCCATCCACGCGGGCCCCTGTGGGGAAGGGGAAACTCACGCGGTACGGCATCAGGGCGGCAGGCGACAACAGGCAAACGCCGACACTACACGACCATGACAGAAAACGCAAACCCAGAAGAATAGCCCATCTCCGGTGCGCTGGCGCCCAGTTTACTCTCCCGCGTGTCGGCCTGCCAGCCTGACGGGGGTGAACACCGGGCGACGCGAGGGCGCATCGCACCCGTACGACAGGCTTCGTCTCGCCCGAGGCAGCCTCTCGTCCGGTACCGCAATCTCGTCGATGTCGGATTCGCCCGGCGTCGGATGTGGTCCGACCTCAGCTCTCCTCCGACGCGCATCGGGTCGCACCGATCCGTTCGACGGGGTCATGCTACGCCACCCTGACGACACCACCGCACCACCGACCACGAGCGGTGTCGTGCGGTCGGTGGTGCGGTGGTGGACCGAGGCCGATCAGGCGTTGGGGGCCAGCGCGGTTCCGGCGCCCCGGCGGCGGATCGCCGGCGTCGCCTGGGTGCCCGGCGCGGTCTGGGCCCCCGGGGTGCCCGGCGCGGTCTGGGCTGCCTGCGCGGTCTGGGCGGCCTGACGGGCCTGCCCGGTCTGGGCGGCTCCGTACGCCGGATCATCCTTTTCCCCGACCGGCACGAAGCCGGCGTCGGCGATCATCTGCAGGTCGGCTGCGCCGGCCTGTCCCTCGGAGGTCAGGTAGTCGCCGAGGAAGATCGAGTTGGCGACCTCCAGTCCCAGAGGCTGCAGGGAGCGCAGGCTGTCCTCCCGGCCGCCGGCGATCCGGACCTCCGTGTCCGGGTGCACGAAGCGCACCATGGCGAGGATCCGCAGGCAGTCGAGCGGGGCGAGGGTGTGACTGCCCGCCAGCGGGGTGCCGTCGAAGGGCATCAGGAAGTTGACCGGCACCGAGTCCGAGCCGATCCGGCGCAGCGCGAAGGTGACGTCGACCAGTTCCGCGGCGGTCTCTCCCATTCCGGCGATCAGGCCGGAGCAGGCCGACAGTCCGGCGCCGTGCGCCCTGCCGACGGTGTCCTCCCGGTCGGCGTACGTGTGGGTGGAGCAGATGTCGTCGTAGTGGGACGCGGCGGTGTTGAGGTTGTGGTTGTACGCGTCGACGCCGGCCGCGGCGAGCCGCTCCGCCTGGCCCTCCTTGAGCAGCCCGAGGCAGGCGCACACCTCGACATCAGCGTCGGCCTGCCTCAGCCCGTCGACGATGTCGCCGACCCGGTCGAGATCGCGGTTGGAGGGACTGCGGCCGGAGGAGACCAGGCAGACCCGGCGGGCGCCGGCATCCATCCCGGCCCGCGCGGCCCGGACCGCCTCGTCGGTGGACAACCAGGGATAGTTGAGCACATCGGCCTCGGAACCGAGCCGCTGCGAGCAGTACCCGCAGTCCTCGGCGCACCGCCCCGACTTGAGGTTGACCAGGTAGTTGAGCTTGACCGAGTTGCCGAACCAGTGGCGGCGGAGCCGTCCGGCCGCGTGGACCAGGCCGAGCACCTCGGCGTCGGGCACACCGAGCAGGGCCACCGCCTCCTCCTCGGTCACCGCTCCCCCAGCCAGCACGCGATCAGCGAGCGCCTCGGGGTCAACCAACCCCTCGGAATCGGCCGACCCATCGTGAGCGGCGACCCCCTCGGGATCGGCCGACCCATCGTGAGGTGAGGCGCCCTCGGGATCGGCCGACCGATCGTGAGCGGCGACATCGGTCGACCGATCGTGAGCGGCGACCCCCTCGGGGCCGACGGCCACTCGTTCGGCGGTGGACAGGTCCTGGCTGGCCATGGAATCTCCTCGAAGGGCATGATCGGACGACTTGAACAGCGTTCACTATACGGTGTTCAAGTCGTCCGATGCGGCGGGTCCGCGGGCGGGCGGCTAGGCTCGGAACCCGGGGTCGAACAGCCGGGAGTGAGGGTCCATGTCATTGAGCCGGGCGGATGTCCTCGCCAAGGCCGTCGAGATCCTCGACACGTACGGGCTGGCGGACCTGACGATGCGCCGGCTGGCGACCGCCCTGCACGTCCAGCCGGGCGCCCTCTACTGGCACTACGCCAACAAACAGGAACTGCTCGCTGCCGTCACCGACCACATCCTCGCCGGGGTCTGCACCCCCGGGCCCGACGATCCCTGGCAACAGGCCCTGCTCGACTGGTCGGTGTCGCTGCGCGCTACCTTGCTGACCCATCGCGACGGGGCCGACCTCACCTCGTCGGCGCTGGCGCTGAGCCTGGGCACGCTGCGCCCGCAGGAGCCCCTCGTACGCCTGCTGACCGCAGCCGGCCTGGACACCGCCGATGCCGAGGCGATCGGCGAGACGGCCCTCCATCTCACCCTCGGGCTGACCCTCAACGAGCAGTCACGCACCCAGGCGGCGGCCCTCGGGGTGATCGACGGGCCGGCACCGGACGACGGGAATCGGTTGGAACTGGGCATCGACCTGCTGGCGCGGGGCGTGAGCGCGCGGTTCGGGATCTGAGTGGACGATCCGGGAGCGGAACCCCGGCGGAGCGTCGGGGCGTAGCACTCACGGCGCCGGTGGCCTCGGACAGATCCGTGCTCAGGGCCTCCGGCGCTCACGGAGGCCGGGTCGGCGTACACGTCGGCGAGGCTCGGCGTACACATCGGCGAGGCTCGGCGTACACGTCGGCGAGGCTCGGCGTACACATCGGCGAGGCTCGGCGTACACGTCGGCGAGGCTCGGCCCGAGCACGGCCGCTCGCACTCGAGGCGGCCGGCCAGCGAACCACTCCTCCCGCGCCATGCTTCACCAGGCCCCGCGCGCCACTCGCGCACTACTTGCGCGCAAGAAGGCCGACGACTCTCAGGAACCCCGACGGTCCGCAGGAACACCGACGATGCACGACCGAGTACGGTCGGGGAAGATGAGCAACATCGGGGTAGCTGAGAATCATCGGGGTAGCTGAGACTCATCGGGGCTGTGGGGGCCTTCGGGGCCCCGCCATCCGGGGCCCCGAAGGCCCCTGCCACCGCCCCTGCGCTCGGTCTGCCGACCACCGGTATCATCCCGCCCCACCCCGCCCCCCTCCCCATCCCGACCGCGGGAGAGATCGGGTGTGGGTGGAGCGCAGCTCAGGCTGTGCGCGGGCGGGTGACGTACGCTCCAGCACGCCGCCGCATCGCGGTCCTGATCCGGGCGGCGAGGGCAGCGGAGTCGTCGAGGTCGTCCCACCCCCACCGGACGACCTCCCAGCCGAGACTTCGGATCGCGTCCTCGCGTCGTTTCTCCTGGTAGACGATCCGACCCGCATCCTGGTCATCCTGCCCTCGACGGTATTTCTGGACACCATCGAACTCGCCGACCGTACGCGCCTCCAGCCACGCCAGATCCGTCCTCGCGACGAACTCACCGTTCTCGTTGCGGATCTCGTACTGCAGGACCGGATCCGGGAGCCCTTGCTGCTTGAGCAGTGCCCGACTCACCGACTCACCGCCATTCTCGGCAAGCGGCGATGCGCCCGCCACGACCGCCCGCGCAATGGCAATCCCGTGTCTTCCGCCCTGAGCCCGCAGCACGCCCACCAGCTGCTCCTTGGTGCATCGGCCGAACGCGAGCCGAAGGGCACTGTCCACCACCGCCAACCCGTCCGCGAAGCCGAGGGTTCGCGCACAGTCCACGACTGTCCATGGCACTGAGGTGATCGGGCAGCCATCCGAGACCTCGACGTGCGCGGGCGGGACAGCGGCGACATGACTGATGAGCCGACGACGCCGGCTCTCCCCACCTCGGTCCCTGGTCACATGGACCTGATCCGACAGGTCACGCCAGGGCACGTCCAATCCGTGCCACGCGGCCGCCGACACGTGACTGACGACGGTACCGTCGTTCAACCCCTCGACCGCCGCAGCCACCAGCAGCCGGTGCCTGTCCGACGGGTCATCAGGAAGCCGGTCGGTGTACGTGCCCCGGCGAAGCCTGGCGAGAGCCCCGGTGCGGACGGCCGACTCGATAGCGTGGGTCGACATTCCCCGAGCCCGCAGTCCGGCGGTCGAGGTCAGTGGATACTGAACGTGGTCTGCGGGTTGGCGGCGCTCCATGCCCCCATCGAATCGCCGGCATGGCGCTGGCGGAAGTCCGAACAACACACGGACAACACTCGGCGGCAGGCGGACAACACCCCTTTGCGGCAGGCGGACAACACCCCTTTGCGGCAGGCGGACAACACCCCTTTGCGGCAGGCGGACAACACCCCTTTGCGGCAGGCGGACAACACCCCTTTGCGACGTACGTGCCCGCGGCATCGCTGTCGCGGGCAGCCCGGGTGCCGGCGCCACACCAAGAGCCCGAGACACGAGCATCCGCGCCCCACCGAGCGCACCGAGCACACTGGCGCCGACACACCCCACGGGTGTCGACAACAGGACGTGCAACGACGCGAAGTCAGCCAGCCTCTGGCCCCCAGATCCCCGACGATTCTCAGGAACCCCGATGGCCCTCAGTAGCACCGACGTTGCACGGCCAAATACGGTCGGCGTAGATGCGCAGCATCGGCGAGGCTGAGAATGATCGGGGTTCACCAGAATCGTCGGGGATCCCTCGTGCCGGGCCCAAAGAGCTGCGTTCCCATGAACCGCGGCCCACAAACTGCAGCCCACGAGTCGCGGTCCACCGAACCAGGACCGCCCCATGCCAGCTCACCAGAGCCAGCGAACGCGAACCCCGGGCGCCGGGATACCAGCCGACGATCCCCGCCGCCCGCAAGCCCACCCCAAGCACCAACGCCACCTCAAGCACCACCGCCCCGCCGCGCCACACCGACCGCCGCAGCGCAGGCCGGCCCCACCGACCACCGCCGAACGCCCGGAAACGCCACAGGGGCGGGCCCCAGACGGGACCCGCCCCTGTGGACGGATGTCAGCTCCTCGGGACCCGCGGGCTCCGAGGCCGTGATCACTTGACGGAGACGGAGGCGCCAGCGGCCTCGAGCTTCTCCTTGGCGGCGGCAGCCGCGTCCTTGGCGACCTTCTCCAGGATGGCCTTGGGGGCGGACTCCACGAGCTCCTTGGCCTCCTTCAGACCGAGGGAGGTGAGCGCGCGCACCTCCTTGATGACCTGGATCTTCTTGTCGCCGGCCGACTCGAGGACGACGTCGAACTCGGTCTGCTCCTCCTCGGCCTCGGCCTCAGCGGCGCCGGCCGGGGCACCGGCGACGGCCACGGCGACCGGGGCGGCGGCGGTGACCTCGAAGGTCTCCTCGAACAGCTTCACGAACTCGGAGAGCTCGATCAGCGACATCTCCTTGAAAGCGGCGATCAGCTCGTCGTTGCTCAGCTTGGCCATGATGGGTTCCTCACTTCTTGGTGTGTGATGCAGTCTGGCCGTCCGGGCCACGCCTGCGGTGGTGGTGATCCGTACGGATCATTCGGCAGCAGGCGCTGCCTCGGCGGCCTCCGCAGCGGGGGCTGCATCGGCGGTCTCGGGCTCCGTGGTCTCCACCGCGGCCGGCGCCTCGCCGGCACCCGCGATGAGGGAGGGGTTCGCCTCGGCAGCGGTCTGCAGCGCACCGAACGCGCGAGCAGCCGTCTGCAGCGGGGCGGCGAACAGACCGGCGGCCTTGGAGAGGTTGCCCTTCATGGCGCCGGCGAGCTTGGCGAGGTAGACCTCGCGCGACTCCAGGTCGGCGAGTGCGCCGACCTGCTTGGCGTCGAGGAACTTGCCCTCCATGACGCCACCCTTGATGACCAGGAGCGGATTGTCCTTGGCAAAGTTCTTGAGGCCCTTGGCCACGGTCGCGATGTCGCCCTTGATGAAGGTCAGAGCGTTCGGGCCGGCCAGGATCTCATCCAGCACGTCGATGCCGGCCTTGTTGGCCGCCAGCTTCATGAGGGTGTTCTTTGCCACGGCGTAGGTGGCGTCCTCGCCCAGCGCGCGCCGAAGAGTCTTCAGCTGCGCCACGGAGAGGCCGCGGTACTCGGTGAGCACAACAGCGTCAGAGCTCTCGAACTGCTCCGAGAGCTGGGCGACAGCTGCTGCCTTGTCCTCCCTCGCCATGGTTCTCCTTCCACTTCTGTCGTGTGCACGTCCCGACGGGACGTACGCCTCGACCGCTGGAGCCACCCGGCACCACCCTCGCGGGTCCGGGACACGAAAAATGCCCCGGCGCGCGGGCGCACGGGGCACATGATGACCGGCCATCCCCAGGCGGGCCTGGCTGGATGACGGGACGACATGGAACTCGTCTCACCTGCGCGGGCCTCCGGTGCGGAGCTTAGGGCGTACGACGGGCGTACGACCACCTGCGGTCTTTGGCAGCGACCACTCTAGCCGACCCGTCCGGTGGAGTCCAATCCGCCGAAGGGCTCCGCTGCCGTACGTACGCACGGCAGCGGAGCCCTTCGGGATGGTTCCTGGAGAGATCAGGCGGTCGCCTCGATCCCGACCGCTGGAATCAGGCGGTCGCCTCGATCTCAGCCTTGACCTTGGCCGGGTCCATCAGGACGCCCGGGCCCATCGTCGAGGACGCGGAGATCTTCTTGACGTAGCGACCCTTCGCGGTGGTCGGCTTGAGCCGGACGATCTCGTCGACCGCGGCGAAGTAGTTCTCCATCAGCTGGTCGATGCTGAACGACGCCTTGCCGATGATGAACTGCAGGTTCGAGTGACGGTCGACGCGGAACTCGATCTTGCCGCCCTTGATCTCGGTGACGGCCTTCGCGACGTCCATGGTCACGGTGCCGGTCTTCGGGTTCGGCATCAGGCCGCGCGGGCCGAGGACGCGACCGAGCTTGCCGACCTTGCCCATCATGTCCGGGGTCGCGACGACTGCGTCGAAGTCCAGGTAGCCACCCTGGATCTTCTCGATCAGTTCGTCGGCGCCGACCTCATCGGCGCCCGCGGCCGTGGCGGCCTCGGCGTTCGGACCGGTGGCGAAGACGAGGACCCGTGCCGTCTTGCCGGTGCCGTGGGGAAGGTTGACCGTGCCGCGGACCATCTGGTCGGCCTTGCGGGGGTCGACGCCGAGGCGCATCGCGACCTCGATCGTCTCGTCGAACTTGGCGGAGGCGTTGTCCTTGACCAGAGTCAGGGCCTCACGCGGAGAGTAGAGGGCCTGTTCGTCGCGATTGGCGGCGGCCGCCCGATATGCCTTGCTGCGCTTCATGAGCTGGTTTCCTTCAGTGCTGATACCAGTGGTGGTGCGGACCGCGCCGGTCCTCCCACATCCGGTGGATGGAGCCCCGATCCGTGTCGTACGGACCGGAACGGGGTCAGTCCTCGACGGTGACGCCCATGGAACGGGCGGTGCCGGCCACGATCTTCATGGCGGCCTCGACGTCGTTCGCGTTGAGGTCGGGGAGCTTGGTGGTGGCGATCTCGCGGACCTGGTCGGCGGTGAGCTTGGCGACCTTGTCCTTCAGCGGGTTCGACGAGCCCTTCTTGATCCCGGCGGCCTTCTTGATCAGCTCGGCGGCCGGCGGGGTCTTCGTGACGAAGGTGAAAGTCCGGTCCTCGTAGATCGTGATCTCGACCGGGATGACGTTGCCACGCTGGGATTCCGTCGCGGCGTTGTACGCCTTGCAGAACTCCATGATGTTGACGCCGTGCGGGCCGAGGGCGGTGCCGACGGGCGGCGCCGGGTTGGCCTGGCCGGCGTTGATGGCGATCTTGACGATCGCCGCGACCTTCTTCTTGGGAGGCATGCGGTGGGTCCTTTCCGTGCATGCTCAAGGCAGTGCATGCTCATGGACGTACGCGGACGTACGCCCAACTCTTCGGTGGTCGTACGGGGTCGTGCGACCGATGGTCGGTGACCCGCACCACGGTGGGGTCTCCGGAGGTCCCCGCGCGGGCGGGATCCTCACATCACGTACGCCGGGGCGTGCGGACGCGGCGGCCGAAGCGGGGCGACCTGGCTGGGGCTGCCCGAGGTCCGACCGGTGCGTCGTACGGACCGCCCGGGGGCGGGCACACGACGCACAGTGTCAAAGCATAACCCGAGGACCCCTCCGCCGCGCAATCCGCGGGCGTGAGGGGTCCTCGTGGGGGGTGTCCGGGGCCGGTCGTCCGGCCGCCGTCAGGACTTCTGGATCTGCGGGAAGGTCAGGTCCACCGGGGTGTCGCGGCCCATGAACTCCACGGTGGCGATCAGCCGCTGGGTGTTCGGGTTGATCTCGGTGATGATGCCCGGGACGCCAGCGAACGGGCCCTCGATGACCATGATCGAGTCGCCGATCTGGTAGTCCTGCACCTCGACCTTCTTGGCCGGGCGCTTGCCCTTGCCGACCGCGGATGCGGCGACGCGGGCCACCACCGAGGGCCGCATCATGTTCTCGACTTCGTCGAGGGTGAGCGGGGTCGGGTCGTTGGCGTTGCCGACGAAGCCGGTGACGGCCGGGGTGTGCCGGATGCAGCCCCACGACTCGTCGGTCAGGTCCATCCGGACCAGGACGTAGCCGGGCAGATAGACCCGGGTGACTTCCTTCTTGTTGCCGTTCTTCATCTCGACGACCGTCTCGGTGGGGACGACGGTCTCGTAGATGTAGTCCTCCATGTTGAGGGAGGTGACGCGCTGCTCGATGTTCTGCTTGACCCGGTTCTCCATGCCGGCGTACGTGTGCACCACGTACCAGTCACCGAACTTGCTGTCCAGGTCGGTGCGCAGCTCGGCCATCGCGGTGGCGACCGCGGCCTCGGCGTCGAAGTCCATCACCGGCGCCGCGGAGGTCTGCTCCTCCTCCTGGTCGGCGTCGAAGTTCAGGTTGATCTCGAAGTCGTCGTCCAGCCCGCGGGCCGGTGCCCCCGGCGCGGTGCCGGTGGACTCCGCCTCATCCTCGGCCTCTTCGACGTCCGCGTGCTCGTCCTCGTCGGCGGGGGTCGTCTCGGTGGGCTCGGTGGTCGCCTCCGCCGGCGGGGTCTGCACGGAGCCGAAGATGTCGGCCGCGCTCAGCTCCTCGTCGGTCGGCTCCTCGGCGTCGAGACCGAAGTCCAGGTCGGGCTCGTCACCGACGGTGTCGTCCTCGAACGCGTCCAGGTCGATCTCCACCTCGGACGGGTCGAACTCGTCGTTGTCTGCCACGTTTCCCTCTCGGTCGTTGTCGTACGTCATCCGCCGAACACCTTCAGCACCACCCAGCCAAGCCCGGTGTCGAGCAGGCTGACGAACACCATGATGAACGCCACGAAAAGGAGCACGGCGATGAACGAGCCGCCCATCTCCTGCCGGGTCGGCCAGGTGACCTTCTTCAGCTCATCGACGGACTGTCCGGTGAAGGCGATCGGCCCGGCCTTCTGCTCGTACGGCGGGAGTGCGGAGCGGCGCGAGGAATCGTGCGCCCGGCGCACCGGGCGGCGTCCGCCCCGTCCACCGGCGCGGGATGCGGGGGTGCGCTCCTCGGCGGCTGCGACATCCTCGGAATCCTGCGGATCCGTCAGGTCCTCTGCCACACATCGTCCTTCGTCTCGCCAGGTCAGCGACCTGTTCGGTCTCGGTGCCCCCCGACAGTCGAGGCGTGCCCCGACAAGGCAGTGCCATCGACCGGTTCGGACGACATCACCGACTGTAGCGCCAGCGAGGACTGCTCGTCGCGCCCGGCACACACGGTGCCCCGGACTCGCACGGCACGAGGGACTTGAACCCCCAACCTTCGGTTTTGGAGACCGATGCTCTGCCAGTTGAGCTAGTGCCGTCCGTCGGGCGGTTCCCCGTCCGACAAGATCGGTAGTCTACGCAGATCGCCGCGACGATGTCGAACCGGGCCGGCCGTGCCGCCGCCCTGTGGCACGGCACGCCGTGCCCCGGACCGGCACGGGGACGAGACATGACGGGGCGCCGAGCTTGATCGTCCCGGCCCCGGACACCGGCCCGCGACCGCCGGCCCGGACCGGCCAGGTCCTCGACCGACTCAGGCCCGGTCGAGGATCACCGATGAGCGTGGCCCGAGCCGCAGCCCGGTCCCGGCGGTCGCCGTGGCCGGCTCCCCCGCCGTCACGTCACCCCCCGTCACGTCACCCGTCGCCACGTCACCCGTCGTCACGTCACCCGTCGCCAGCAGGACCGTGCCGGCGAGGCCGGTATCGACCGGTTCCTCGCCGAGGTTGACCGCCACGACGATCCGTACGCCTCGCTCGATCACCAGCAGGTCGCCGTCGAGCCGCACCGCGGTGCGGTCCAGCCGTGGATCGCCGAGATCGGGCCAGGAGTGGCGCAGGGTGATCAGGTCGCGGACCAGGGCGAGGTGCGAGGCGTACGGCTCGCGGAGCGGCTCGGACCAGTCGAGGATCGCGTCGGTGAACGTCTGCAGGTCCTGCGGGTCGGGCACCCGGGCGTGGTCCCAGGCCATCCGGGCGAACTCCGCCCGCCGTCCCTCGGACACCGCCCGGGCGAGCTCCGGCTCCGGATGGGAGGAGAAGAAGGGCCAGGGCGTCGAGGCGCCCCACTCCTCCCCCATGAAGAGCATCGGGGTGTACGGGGCGGTCAACGTCAGCACCGCCGCGGTCGCCAGGGTGCGCTCGTCGACCCGGCCACGGAGCCGGTCTCCGGCGGCACGGTTGCCGATCTGGTCGTGGTTGTCGGCGCACACCACCAGCCGCCAGGCCGGCGTGCCGGGCGGCAGCGGACGGCCGTGCGTACGCCCCCGGAAGGACGACCATCGCCCGTCGTGCAGGAAACCGTGGCCGAGCACGTACGCCAGGGCTTCGGGGTCGGCGAAGTCGGCGTAGTAGCCGGTGTCGTCGCCGGTGAGGGTGGCGACCAGCGCGTGGTGGAAGTCGTCGACCCACTGGCCGGCGAGGCCGTAGCCACCGGCCTCGCGGGGTGTGATGAGACGCGGGTTGTTCTGGTCGGACTCGGCGATCAGGGTGAGCGGGCGGCCGAGGAAGGCGCTGAGCGCGTCGACCTCGGCGGAGAGCTCCTCGAGGATGTCGACGGCCCGGCCCGGGTCGATCAGGGCGTGCACGGCGTCGAGCCGCAGCCCGTCGACGTGGAAGTCGCGCAGCCACATCCGGGCGTTGTCCAGCAGATAGCGGCGCACCTCGTCGGAGTCAGGGCCGTCGAGGTTGACCGGATTGCCCCAGGGCGTGTCGGTGCTGGCGTCGAGGTAGGGCCCGAACATCGGCAGGTAGTTGCCCGACGGGCCCCAGTGGTTGTGCACGACATCCTGCAGCACCGCCAGGCCGCGGCGGTGGCAGGCATCGACGAAGGCTTGGTAGGCGCGCGGGCCGCCGTACGCCTCGTGGACGCAGAACCAGTCAACCCCGTCGTAGCCCCAGCCGCGAGGGCCGTTGAAGGCGGCCACCGGGAGCAGTTCGACGGTGTCGACACCGAGATCGACGAGATGGTCCAGCCGGTCGATCGCCGCGACAAGGGTGCCCTCCGGGGTGAACGTGCCGATGTGCAGCTCATAGATGATCGAGCCGGCGAGCTGGCGGCCGGTCCACGCGTCGTCGGTCCACGGGAAGGAGGCCGGATCGTACGTCCGCGACACGTCGTGCACCCCGTACGGCTGGCGCATCGTGCGCGGGTCGGGGCGCGGTGTCGGGTCGTCGTCCAGCAGGTAGCCGTAGTCCAGTTCGCCGTCGGCGGGCAACGGGACCGCGGTGACCGGGTCCCACCAGTCGTCGTCGGCCCGGATCATCTCGGTGATCCGGGACGCGCTGTCCACAGGCGCGCTGTCCACAGGCGCGCTGTCCAGAGGCATGGTGTCCACAGGCGCGCTGTCCGGGCGCGCGCTACTCGACGGTGTGGTGATCAGGGCTGGATCGCCCGCCGCCGTGGGCGCCGCCGGACGGGTCCACAACCGCACCCGACGCGGCCGCGGTGCCCAGACCGCGAAATCCGGGGCGCTGCCGGCCGCTGCACCCGGGACGCCCGGCCGCAGGCCCGTACGGTCCGCGGGGCGGTCAGACCCGGACATCGTCCAGGGAGCAGTTCACCAGGTTGGGCTCGGGGACGAGGGTGACGCCGTACGCCTCCCGGACGCCGTCGCGGATCGCCCGGGCCAGCTCCAGCACGTCGGCGGTCGAGGCGGAGCCACGGTTGGTGAGCGCCAGGGTGTGCTTCGTCGACAGCGTCGCCGGGGCCTCGCCGTCGGCGTAGCGGGGCAGGTGCCAGCCCTTGCCGAAGCCGGCGTGCTCGATCAGCCAGGCGGCGGATGACTTCACCAGGCCAGGACCCGCCGGGTAACGCGGCGCCGCCGCCGGCAGCCGGGTGGCCAGTTCCTCCGGCAACACCGGATTGGTGAAGAACGACCCGGCGCCCCAGGTGTCGTGGTCGGACGGGTCGACCAGCATGCCCTTGCCGGCGCGCAGCTCGAGGACGGCCTGGCGCACCTGTCGGGCCCGGGCCGGTTCACCGACCGCGACCCCGAGCCTGTCGGCGAGCTGCTGGTAGCGCACCGCCGGGAGCAGGTCACCGAGCAGGAACTGGAACGCGACATCGAGGATGATCCAGCGGCCGGGCTCCTCCTTGAACCGGGATGTCCGGTAGCCGAAGCCGCACTCGGCGGGGAAGAAGGTCTTCTGGGCCCGCTCGCGGCGGTCCCAGGTGCGGACCCGGACGATGTAGTGGCCGACCTCCGTGCCGTACGCCCCGACGTTCTGGATCGGCACCGCGCCCACCTGGCCGGGGATGCCGGACAGCGATTCCAGACCGCGCCACTCGCGGGTGATCGCCTCCTGGACGAACCAGTCCCAGGACTCCCCCGCGGCGACGGTGACGTTGGCGCCGGCGCAGCAGGACTCCTCCTCCACCCACAGGCCCTGGGTGGCGACCCGGACGACGAGCCCGTCGAACCCGTCGTCGCCGATCAGCAGGTTGGAGCCGCCGCCCAGCACGAGGACCGGTTCGCCGGCGGCGTCGGCAGCGGTGACGAGGTCGATCAGGGTGCGGTCGTCGTGGGCGACCGCGTAGCGTGCAGCCGGCCCGCCCAGGTGGAAGGTGGTGTGGTCAGCAAGCCGCTCAGCCACGGTCGACCTCCGCGACCGCCTGGCCGAGCACCTTGACGTCGGCCCCGTCGGGCCCGGTGATCACGGCGGTGATGGTCACCGTGGCGGTCTCGTCGGTCAGCCCGGTGACGGCGGCGCCGATCCTCACCTCGACCCCGGCGTCGTCGTCGGGGACCGGGACCGGGCTGGTGAAGCGGCAGGAGTAGCCGCGCACCTTGCCCGGGTCGCCGACCCAGTCGGTGACGACTCGCAGAGCGGTGGCCATGGTCAGCATGCCGTGGGCGATCACCGACGGCATGCCCACCTTGCGGGCCATCCGGTCGGACCAGTGGATCGGGTTGAAGTCGGTGGACGCGCCGGCGTAGCGCACCAGGTCGGCCCGGGTGAGATTGACCGTCAGCGGAGGCAGCTCGGTGCCGACGGTCAGCGGGGTCGGGTCGGTCGTCATCGGGTGGCCTCCTCGGCTGCGGCGGCCCGGGGGGCCGACCCCTTCGGCGCGGTGGCCTCACGGTTGTGGATCAGCTGGGCGGTCACGGTGCAGACATGCTCGCCGGCGACCGTACGGACGTCGACGGACGTGGTGATGAACTCCATCGGGCCACGCAGCCGCACTTTGTCGAGGGTCAGCACGCCGACGACCTCGTCACCGGCCCGCAGCGGGCGATCGTACGTGAACCGCTGCTCGCCGTGGATCATCCGCTCCAGCCGCACCTCCAGCTCCGGGTCGGCGAGCATCGCCTCCCATGCGGTCGAGGCGATGACGAAGGCGAAGGTCGGCGGGGCGATCGGGTTCGGGCCACCGTACGAGGGATTGTCGTCGCCGATCGCCCGAGCGAATTCGTGGATCTTGGCGCGGGACACCCGGTAGGGCGCCGTGGCCGGGTAGGACCGGCCGGCATGCTCAGTGGTGATGGCCATGGGCACCACGCTACCCGTTCACGGGGTGCCGAGGGAGGCCGGCGCAGGGGCTCAGGACGCGCGCGGACACGGAAACGCCACAGGGCGTCACCGCGTGGGTGACGCCCTGTGGGACGGTGTTCGGGAGGAGCCGCTCAGCGGGTCTCGCGGTGGGCCGTGTGACGGCCGCACTTCGGGCAGAACTTGGCCAGCTCCAGACGATCCGGCGTGTTGCGCCGGTTCTTCTTGGTGATGTAGTTCCGCTCCTTGCACTCGGTGCAGGCGAGCGTGATCTTCGGGCGAATATCAGCGGCCTTGGCCATGGTCGATCCTCTGTCTGTTCACGTTCACTGGTCTGAATGGTAGCGAGGGCGGGATTCGAACCCGCGACCTCACGATTATGAGTCGTGCGCTCTCACCAACTGAGCTACCCCGCCATGTTCCGGACCAGTCGCCTGGTTGGCATCCACGGTGTCACCGACTGCGGTTGTCGCTGACTGTGGATCCGGATCCGAGCCCCCAAGCAGAATCGAACTGCTGACCTTCTCCTTACCATGGAGACGCTCTGCCTACTGAGCTATAGGGGCCTGCACCCTGGTCCGGGAGGCGAATCCCGGCTCAGCTGCCGAGGAACCAACTTACACAACTCGGATCATCTTGCCAAACCGTCGTTCGGCGCGGATCCTGCAGTGGTGCAAGCCGGGACCCCGGCTGTGCGTGGCAGGTGCTGGATTCGAACCAGCGTAGGCGAAGCCGACGGTTTTACAGACCGCTCCCTTTGGCCGCTCGGGCAACCTGCCATGCCCACCGCCCCCGGTCTCCCGGGTTCTGCGGGCGACGGAAACCATAGCAAGGTTGTCGGGCTCAGTGCAAAACGGCGTCATCGGGCCTGCCCGCGCAGCCCCGGCACGGCAGAATGGTCGGACACCGACCCCCACCCGAGGAGCACATCGTGGCCAGTGAGAACTCGTTCGACGTCGTGAGCAAGGTCGATCACATGGAGGTGGCCAATGCCGTGAACCAGGCCGCCAAGGAGGTGCATCAGCGCTTCGACTTCAAGGGCACCGACGCGAAGGTTGCGCTCAGCGGCGAGGCCGTCATCGAGCTGGAGGCGACCACCGAGGAGCGGGTCAACGCCGTGCTGGACGTGCTTCAGTCCAAGCTGGTCCGCCGCGGGATCAACCTCAAGTCGCTGGACGCCGGCGAGCCGCGGGCCTCCGGCAAGGTGTGGAAGATCACCGCCTCGATCCAGGAGGGGATCAGCCAGGACAACGCCAAGAAGGTCTCCAAGCTGATCCGCGACGAGGGCCCCAAGGGGGTCAAGGCGCAGATCCAGGGCGACGAGCTGCGGGTCTCCTCGAAGAGCCGCGACGACCTGCAGACGGTCCAGTCGCTGATCAAGGCCCAGGACTACGACTTCGCCGTGCAGTTCACCAACTACCGCTGACGCCGCCCCGCCCGACCCGGCAGAGGACCACGCCGCTACCCCTATGCTGGGCCCGTGCTGCGCATCGCCACCTTCAACGTGAACGGGATCCGAGCCGCTGATCGACGCGGTTTCCCTACCTGGTTGGCGACCCGTCGGCCGGATGTGCTGGCGGTGCAGGAGATGCGCTGCCCCGCTGGTGAGGTGCCGGATGTGTTCGGCGGCTACCACCTGGTCCACGACGCCGGGGTGATCCCGGGGCGCAACGGGGTGGCGATCGCGACACGTACGGCGCCCAGTGCGGTGCGGACCGGCTTCGGCAGCAAGGAGTTCGACCGGGAGGGGCGCTACGTCGAGGTCGACCTCGAGCCGGAGTCCGGCCCGAAGCTGCGGGTCGCTTCGGTCTACGTCCCCAAGGGCGGCACGCCGTACGAGGACGAGGCCTCGCTGGCGAAGATGCAGCGCAAGTTCCGTTTCCTGCGGTCCTTCTCCCGGCACCTGACCGGCAGCCGCCGCGAGGCGGCGCGGCAGGGCCGGGAGTTCGTCGTGATGGGCGACTGGAACATCGCCCCGACTGAGTTGGACATCAAGAACTGGCGGACCAACCGCCGGTCGGAGGGGTTCCTGCCGGAAGAACGGGAGTGGATCGCCGGCGTGCAGTCGCCGCGCACCCTGGTCGACGTGGTCCGCCACCACCACGCCGGTGTGGACGGCCCGTACTCCTGGTGGTCGTGGCGCGGCAAGGCGTTCGACAACGACGCCGGCTGGCGGATCGACTACCAGCTCGCCACCCCGGCGCTGGCCGACGCGGCGACCGGTGCGGGGACCGACCGCGACCCGTCGTACGACGCGCGGATCTCCGACCACGCTCCGGTCGTGGTCGACTACGCACTGTGACCGAGGAAGGTATCCGATGGAGCTGACCAGTTGCACCACCGACGACGTCCTGTTCGGCATCGACGGGCCGGTGGCCCGGATCGTGCTCAACCGGCCGCGGGCGATCAACGCCCTGAACCTCGGCATGGTCACCGACATCCATGACCGGCTCGACGCGTGGGCGGCCGACGACTCCATCGGCGCGGTGGTGATCCAGGGTGCCGGCGCGCGCGGGCTCTGCTCGGGCGGCGACGTCCGGGCGGTCCGCCGCAACGTCCTGGAGGACGGCAATCCGGGGCCGTTCTTCGCCGCCGAGTATGCGATGAACGCTGCCATCGCCGACTTCCCCAAGCCGTACGTCGCGCTGATGGACGGGATCGTGATGGGCGGCGGCGTGGGCGTCTCCGGCCACGGCTCGATCCGGCTGACCACCGAGAACACCCAGTTGGCGATGCCGGAGACCATCATCGGCTTCACCCCGGACGTCGGCGCCCAGTGGCTGCTGGCCCGGGCGCCCGGCCGGATCGGTGCCTGGATGGCGATGACCGGGGCGACCTTGGACGGCGCCGATGCGGTGGCCGCCGGGTTCGCCGACGCGATGGTGGCCGCCGACCGGCTGGTGGAGATGGCAGCCCTCGACGGCCGTCGTGACCCGTGGCTGTACGCCCTTGCCGAGGGGGCCCCGTTCACCGGGGTGGAGCTCTCCTTCCCCGCCCTGTCGGCGCTGCACGCGGACGGCCCGTCCAGGGTCTGGATCGACGAGTGCTTCGCCACCGACGACGCCGTCACGGTCGTCGAGCGGCTGCTCGACCACCCCGCTCCGGCGGCCCGCCGAGCGGGTGCCGACCTGCGCCTGCGCTGTCCGCTGTCGGTGGTGACCAGTCTGGAGGCGCTGCGGCGTGCCCGGGCGATGTCCGGGGTGCACGAGGTGCTCGCCCAGGACCTGCGGGTCGCCGAGCGGATGGCGATGCTGCCCGACTTCGCCGAGGGCGTCCGCGCCCAGCTGGTGGACAAGGACCAGAGCCCGCGGTGGAGCGACGCCTCGATCGAGGACGTCGACCCGCAGGAGGTCGCCGAGCTGTTCGCCGACTGAGGCCGGGCCTGCCCGATGGGGGATCACTCCCTCAGCGGGACGCAGCCGGTGACCCGGCCGCCAGCGACGTACGCCACGCGGCCTTGTCGTGGCGCAGCATCAGCAGCGCGAACGGCACCAGCGCAACGATGCCGGCCCAGCCGGCCCCGTTGCGGATCGACAGATCGGTGCCGTAGTAGACGACCATGCCGACACTGACCCATACGGCCACCCGGACCAGCCGGGGCGACGGACGGGTCGCGGGCAGCAGCAGCCCGCCCCACAGCAGATACCAGCCGTGCAGCGCGGCGCCGCCGATCGCGGCCGCCAGCAGGCCCCAGGAGACGAAGCGGATCGGGCGGTGCAGCGCGATCCGGGCAGCCATCCAGGCGATGAACCCGACGGTGGCCAGACCGAACACCGTCTCGATCGCCCCGGTGATCACCCCGCCCCACTCGTAGTAGCCCCATTGCAGGACCAGCGAGTTGACCGCCTGGGCGACCAGGCTGCTGGGAGCGATGGTGGGGACCGATCCGGGCACGGCCATCGCGTGCAGCCAGCCGAACCCAAGACCGGTGAGCAGCGACACCGCGGCGAACGCGCCGAGGGCGATCGCCGCAGTGGTGGCCGTACGCCGGAGGATCTCCCGCCAGGCCGACCAGCGCCTGGCGGCCGCCGGCAGGAACATGAACGCGACGGCGAGGCCCGCCAGTGCCGCGGGTTGTTTGGCGGCGGTGGCGATGCCGACCAGGACCGCCGCGGTGACGAACCGGCCCTTGGCGCCGTACCACAGCGCGAGGACCATCAGCCCGACCATCAGCGCATCGTTGTGGGCGCCACCGACGAAGTGGACGATCATCAGCGGATTGGCCACCGCCAGCCACAGGCCCCGGTCGAGGTCGACACCGGTGCCGCCGACGTGGCGGATCAGGCCGGGCAGGCAGGCGGCCAGCAGCACCACCCCGACCACGGCCGGGACGCGCATCGCCAGCGCGGCGAGGTAGGCGTGCAGCGGGCTGCCGGCGGCCGGCGCCAGCAGGTGCCCGCCGGTCGCGTCGACCAGGATCCGCTGGATCTGGAGACTGAGCGGACCGTACGGCGCCGGGGTGTAGAGCCACACCCGCGAGACCGCATCGGCGAACGAGCCGGGCAGAGCCGCCGGCCCCACCTGGTAGGGGTCCACCCCACGGGAGACCAACCAGCCCTGCGCAGCGTACGAGTAGGCGTCCTGGCTGAAGATGGGCGGGGCCGCCAGCAGCGGCGCCGACCACAGGGCCAGCACGGCGCGGAAGTCGTGGCGTCCCGAGGCGGTCGGCCGCAGTCGCAGCCAGGCGTCCAGCAGCAGCCAGACACCGGCGAGCGCGACGATCGAGGTGAAGGCGGTGCCGACCGGCGTGTGGAGCATGCCGAGGCCGGGCAACGACCACAGTGGTGAGGCGTCCGGCAGGAAGGCGGGGCTGAACGAGCCGACGACGAGCAGGATCGTGCCGAGGATGCCCTGGCGGACCATCGGGTCGAACCATTCGGCACCGAGGGCGGCCAGCGCGTCGGTCGCCAGGTCCCGGAGGGCGGCACGGGAGGAGAGGCGGAGCGCCTGCGGCGACTCGAGGTCACGCACCCGGTCACCAGCCATGCTCACCCCTTCCCGCTGCGCGATCCCCTCCTGCTGCGGGCCGACCCTGCCAGACTATGCCCGGATCCGGCCTCCCGGCCAATCCCTGCGGGCGAGTCCTCACCCGATCAGCGCAGCCTCACCCGATCAGCGCAGCCGGGCGGGATCAGGCCGGACCCGACACCGGACCAGGGGCGGGCGCCAGCCGGTCCCGCTCGTGCACCAACCCACCGGCGCTGCCGGCCGGCGTCACCCGATCATCGCTCCAGGCCAGGGCGTCGAAGGGGCACTCGTCGACACAGATGCCGCAGTACATGCAGACCGACCAGTCGATGGCGAACCTATCCAGGACGTTGTGCAGCCGCGGCCGCCGGGAGCCCTCCGAGCCGGCATCGGGCTCGGTGTGGGCCTGCACGGTGATGCACCAGACCGGGCACTCCCGGACACAGATCATGCACGAGGTGCAGCGGTCCTCGATCAGCCGGATGCTGCGGTGCGGCCCGGTCATCTCGGCCCCCGCTCATCCCGGCTCCGGCCGCGGTCTCGATCCTGGCTCCGGTCTCGATCCTGACTCCGGTCGCGGGAGCGGCGGACCCGCGCCCCGGACACCCCCGCGGCAACCTCCTCGGGGTCGGCCGGCCCTGCCGCGGGGTCACGTTCGCCCCACACCGCGGGATCGGGGACGCCCGGCGGCACCATCCGGCGGCGGGCCCGGGCACCCTCCTCGGGGTCGGCGGCGCCCGGCCACGGCACCGCGACACGGGCGGCGAGCGGGTGGTCCTTGCGGAGCGGCGCCTCGGGGGCGTCCGGGGCGAGCAGCAGCCGACGGTCGTCTCCGCCACTGAACTCGACGGCGTACCCCTCCCCCGCCTCACGTTCGCACCAGCCGGCCCCCGGGAAGATGCCGGCCAGGCTGGCCAGCGCACCACCCTCTCGCGACACGCTGGTCCGCACCCGGAGCGTACGGGCCGCCCGGTCGCGCAGCTGGCAGACCACCGTCACGGTCGACGCCCGGCCGATGTCGTCGGTGGCGTCGAGCCAGTCGAAGCGGTCGAACCCCTCGTCACGGGCCGCGCGGACGGCGTCGACCCAGTCGGCCGGGTCCACCCGGCGGGTCAGGTCGTCCCTCATCACGCCTCCTCGGCCACCGTCGGCGCTGCCGGGACGGTCGCTACTGCCGGGACGGTCAGCCCGGCGAGGGCGTCGTCGAGGGATCCCGGCGGGGGCGGGCAGCCGGGGACGACGGCGGCCACCGGGACGAACTGCGCGATGCCGTCGGCGACGGCGTACGAATCCCAGTAGGGGCCGCCCGAGTCGGCGCAGGCACCGTACGCCACCACCTGGGGACGCCGGCCGGTGCGGTCACCGAGGGCGTCGATCGCCTGCCGGACCACCGGCACCAGCGCATCGGGGACGGTGCCGGAGACCACCACCGCGAGCGCTGCACCGGGGACCTCGTCCGCGGCCACCTCGCGGCGTTCCATCGCGGCGGCCTCGAATTCCAGGGTGCAACAGGCCAGTCCGAGGTCGGCGACGAGGAGCCGGCCGTCGCCGTACCAGTCGTACATCCGTGTGCCCTGTGCCATACCCGACAGCCTATCGCCGCAGACGTGCCACCCTCCGGACCACTCTGAGGCATAAGAACTTGCACCTACACTCATTAGCAGATCCAATGAGTAAGGCTCACCTGCGGTGAGCACTAGACTTGCGGCGCCTCCCCCCACGAGGCGTCGTACGACAAGAAGTGAGGCACACCGACGTGGCAGACGTCCAGATGCTCAACCGTGTGGTCATCCGGTTCGCAGGCGACTCCGGCGACGGAATGCAGCTCACCGGCGACCGGTTCACCGCCGAGGCGGCGTCGTTCGGCAACGACATCTCCACCCTTCCCAACTTCCCGGCCGAGATCCGGGCCCCCCAGGGGACGATCCCGGGAGTGTCGAGCTTCCAGGTGCATTTCGCCGACTTCGACATCGTCACCCCCGGCGACACCGCCGACGTGCTGGTGGCGATGAACCCGGCGGCCCTCAAGGCGAGCCTCCCCCAGCTCAAGCGCGGCGGGCTGATCATCGTCGACACCGCGGAGTTCACCAAGCGCAACCTCACCAAGGTGGGCTACCCGGAGAGTCCACTGGAGGACGGCTCGCTGGACGACTACCAGCTGCACGCCCTCGACCTCACCGGCATGACGGTGGCGGCGGTCCACGACTTCGGGCTGACCCGCAAGGACGCCTCCCGGGCGAAGAACATGTACGCGCTGGGCCTGCTCAGCTGGCTCTACAACCGTGACACCGACACCACGCTGAAGTTCCTCAGCGAGAAGTTCGCCGGCAAGCCGCAGCTGCGCGACGCCAACATCACCGCCTTCCGCACCGGCTACGCGTTCGGCGAGACCACCGAGACCTTCGGCGTCACCTACCAGGTGGCCCCCGCGCCGATGCCGGCCGGCCGTTACCGGCAGATCTCCGGCAACGTCGCCCTGGCGTACGGCCTGGTCGTCGGTGCGCGGAAGGCCGGCCTGCCGCTGTTCTTCGGCGCCTACCCGATCACGCCGGCCTCCGACGTGCTGCACACCCTGTCGAAGCTCAAGCGCTTCAACGTGATGACCTTCCAGGCGGAGGACGAGATCGCCGCGGCCGGGTCGGCGCTGGGCGCCAGCTTCGCCGGTCGGCTCGGGGTCACCGCGTCGTCGGGCCCCGGCATCGCCCTGAAGTCCGAGACGATCTCGCTGGCCGTGATGACCGAGCTGCCGATGGTGATCTGCGACGTGCAGCGCTCCGGCCCCTCGACCGGCATGCCGACCAAGACCGAGCAGTCCGACCTGTTGATGGCCCTCTACGGCCGCCACGGCGAGGCACCGGTGCCGGTGATCGCTGCCAAGTCCCCCTCCGACTGCTTCGACGCCGCGATCGAGGCGGTCCGGGTGGCGGTCGAGTACCGTACGCCGGTCTTCGTGCTGACCGACGGCTATCTCGCCAACGGCGCCGAGCCCTGGCGGGTGCCGCAGCTGGACACCATCGACCCGATCGACCCGCGTTTCGCCACCGCACCGAACGGCGAGAAGGGCCCGAACGGGAAGAAGGCCGAGTTCCTGCCGTACCTGCGCGACGAGGAGACCCTCGCCCGCCCGTGGGCCGTCCCCGGCACGCCGGGCCTGGAGCACCGCCTCGGCGGCATCGAGAAGGACTCCCGCACCGGCAACATCTCGTACGATCCGGCAAACCACCAGCTGATGACCGACACCCGTCAGGCCAAGGTCGACGGCATCGCCCGGATCATCCCGCCGCTCGAGGTGGACGACCCGGGCCGGGAGGACGGTGACGGCGCCCGGGTGCTGGTGCTCGGCTGGGGGTCGACGTACGGCCCGGCGCTGGCGGCGATCCGCCGGATGCGCAAGACCGGCACCAAGATCGCCCACGCCCAGCTGCGCTGGCTCAACCCGTTCCCGGCGAACCTCGGCGAGGTGCTGCGGTCGTACGACAAGGTGGTCGTGCCGGAGATGAACCTGGGCCAGCTCGCCCTGCTGCTGCGGGCGAAGTACCTGGTCGACGTCCAGAGCTACTCCCGGGTCCGGGGCCTGCCGATCTCGGTCGACGAGTTCGAGGCGGACCTGTACGAGATCATCCGCGAGGTCGAGGCGCTGGCCTCGGCGACGCAGGCCTCCGCACCCGAGGCCTCGGAAGGAGCCCTCCAGTGACCGCCACCCAGTCCCCCGCCGCGCAGGCACCCAGCACGCAGACACCCGATGCCGTGGCCACCCCGCGGGCACTCGGCCGGGGCCTCGCCCACGTGCCGCTGGCCATCGAGCCGCTCAACCGCAAGGACTTCGTCTCCGACCAGGAGGTCCGCTGGTGCCCCGGCTGCGGCGACTACGCCGTGCTGGCCGCCTTCCAGGGGTTCATGCCGCAGCTCGGCATCAAGCGCGAGAACACCGTGATCATCTCCGGGATCGGCTGCTCGTCGCGGTTCCCGTACTACGTCGACTCGTACGGCATGCACTCGATCCACGGCCGTGCCCCGGCCATCGCCACCGGCGTCGCGGCGACCCGCGAGGACCTCGCCGTCTTCGTCATCACCGGTGACGGCGACGCCCTGTCGATCGGCGGCAATCACCTGCTGCACGCGCTGCGCCGCAACGTCAACATCACCATCCTGCTGTTCAACAACCGGATCTATGGCCTCACCAAGGGCCAGTACTCGCCGACCTCGGAGATGGGCAAGGTCACCAAGTCGACCCCGATGGGGTCGCTGGACCAGCCGCTCAACCCGGTGTCGCTGGCGCTCGGCGCGGAGGCGACCTTCGTCGCCCGCGCGGTCGACTCCGACCGCAAGCACCTCAGCGAGGTGTTGAAGGCGGCCGCCGCACACCGCGGTGCCTCGCTGGTGGAGATCTACCAGAACTGCCCGATCTTCAACGACGGCGCGTTCGACGCCCTCAAGGGCGGTGACGAGTCGGCCGAGGCGATCATCCCACTGGTCCACGGCGAGCCGATCGTCTTCGGGGTCGACGGCCACCTGGCGGTGGTCCGGGAGCGGGCCACCGGGGCGCTGCGGATCGCCGAGCGCGCCACGGTGTCCGCGGAGGACATCGTCGTCCACGACGCGCACGCCGAGGACCCCTCGTACGCCTTCGCGCTGTCGCGGCTGAGCAGTGCCGGGCACCTGCAGCGCTCGCCGATCGGCGTCTTCCGCGACGTCCAGCGCCCGTCGTACGACGACGAGGCCCGCGAGCAGGTCCGGACCGCCCGCGGCGACGGGAACGAGGTCGACGACGCCTCACTGCAGGACCTGCTGTACGGCCAGGACACCTGGGAGGTCGGCGCCTGAGCCCTCCCCGACTGAGGGCCCCCTGAGGCGACTGAGGGTGCCCTGAGTCGGCGGGGCACGACACGCGGCACGCCTGCCAAGCATGCCCCGTCGCGCGCCTAGCCTGAGGTGGATGTGTCCCCGTCAAGCGTCCTCGGACGCCCGGAGGAAGTCTCGATGACCCCAGCCCGTCCGTCGTCCCGCCGCCCGATCACGGCGCTCGTCCGGCCACTGTCGGTGGCCCTGGTGCTGGCGACGCTGCTGCTGTCGGCGTGCGCCCCGCCGCAGCGAGGGCGGTCCCGCCCGGACGCCACGCCGACGCCGACGCCGTACGTCGTGGCCGGCACCAACCATGCCGCCGCGGCACAGGCGTACGCCTATCCGGCGGCGTCGGTGCACGACTGGCTGGTGAACGGCCGGTCGGCCGCGGACTACCCGCAGCAGAAGATCGCCTTCCTCACCTTCGACGACGGCCCGAGCACCGACGCCACCCCGCTCGTCCTCGACGCCCTGCGGGCCAACAACGTCCCGGCCACCTTCTTCGTGATCGGCGGCCCGCTCGGGCTCGGCCGCAGCGGCCCGGCGCTGATGCAGCGTGAGGTGAGCGAGGGCAATGCAGTGTGCATCCACTCGTTCAGCCACGACTACCACTACCTCTATCCCCAGCGGCACGCGGACGCCGAGCACGTGCTGACCGACGAGGGCAGGGCGCTGGATGCGGTGCGGACCGCACTCGGCCCCGGCTACACGCCCGATTGCTTCCGCTATCCGGGCGGGCACATGTCGTGGCAGGGCCTGACGGGTGCGGATGCCGGTCTGGCCTCCCGCGGCCTGGCGTGGATCGACTGGAACGCGATGACCGGTGATGCCGAGGCGAAGAAGAAGGAGCCCACCACGCCCGCCGAGGCGGCCGACAACGTCCGCAAGGACATGGCGCTGCTGAAGGACCCGCACGTCGTGGTGATCCTGATGCACGATGCCCCGGGCAAGCGGATCTCCGTCGAGGCGCTGCCGCAGATCGTCGCCGATCTGCGCGCGGCCGGCTTCACCTTCGGGGTGATCGGGTGATCGGGTGAGCGGGTGAGCGTTGATCGGGTGAGCGGGTGGGCGCCGGACGGCCCGGTGCGGGGTCGCTGTTAGATTGAGCGGCCGGCGGTCCTCCCGCTCGGTGCCGCCGTACGTCTGTGATCGTGAGGAGTCCCGATGCCCGAGCCGACCACCAGCAGCGGACGGCCCGGACTGCGCCGCGGGCTGCTCGCCGGTCTCGGCGCCTATCTGCTGTGGGGCTTCTTCCCGCTCTACTGGCCGCTGGTCGCCCGGGCCGGCGCGATCGAGATCCTCGCCCAGCGGGTGGTCTGGTCACTGGTCTTCGCACTGCTCGGCTGCCTGCTGCTGCGCCGGCGGTTCTGGCAGGGGCTGACCAGCCGGCGCGCCTGGGCCACCCTGCTCGGCGCCGGGGCGCTGGTCAGCGTCAACTGGGGCACCTACATCTGGGCGGTCAACAACGGCCACGTTCTCGATGCCGCCCTCGGCTACTACATCAACCCCATCCTGTCGATCCTGCTCGGCGTCCTGTTGCTGCACGAACGGCTGTCCCGGCTGCAGTGGCTCGCCGTCGGGCTCGCCGCGATCGCCGTGGTGGTGCTGACCGTCGAGGTCGGCGGGCTGCCGTGGGCGGCCCTGGTGCTGGCGGTCACCTTCGGTGTGTACGGGCTGATGAAGAAGGGCGTACGGATCGATGCGCTGTCCGGCATGGTCGTCGAGGGGCTCGGGATCAGCGTGGTCGCCATCGCCTTCCTCGGCTGGCTGCAGGCCTCCGGGCAGGCGACGTTCACCGCGTACGGTCCGCTGCACACCGCCCTGCTGGTGATCGGGGGCCTGGTCACCCTGGTCCCGCTGCTGTTCTTCGCCGACGCCGCCCAGCGGCTGCCGCTGACCGCGATCGGGCTGCTGCAGTACCTGGCACCGACACTGCAATTCCTGATCGGCTGGCTGGTGCGCGGCGAGATGATGTCGCCGGGGCGCTGGATCGGCTTCCTGCTGGTCTGGGTGTCGGTGATGATCGTCAGCACCGAGGCGCTGCTGGCGTGGCGACGACTGCGCCGGAGCGGGCTGCCGAGCGGCGGGCCGGGTGGGCCGCAGAACGCCGGGCCGGGTGGGCCGCAGAACGCCGGGCTAGGTGGGCCGCAGAACGCCGGGCTAGGTGGGCCGCAGAACGCCGGGCTAGGTGGGCCGCAGAGCGGCGATCGGGCCGACAGCGGCCGCCCGACTACGATCGGCTCATGACTGTTGAGGAGACCCCCGTCGTGCTGGACCTGACCGCGGTGGACGAGGCGGTCCCCGCCCGCGCCGACTTCTACCGGCACGTCAACGGGAGCTGGCTGGCCCGGGCGGTGATCCCCGACGACAAGCCGCTCACCGGCGCCTTCAGCGACCTGCGGGACCGCTCCGAGGAGGCGGTCCGCGACATCGTCACCGGCCTCGGCACCCCCGCCGCGCACGACGGCCCGCAGACCGACGCGGACCGGATCGCGGGCCTCTACGCCAGCTTCATGGACACCGCGACGATCGATGCCCTGGGCACCGGCCCGCTGCAGGACGAGTTGGGCACGATCGACGCGCTGGCCGACGTCGCCTCCCTGGTCACCCTGCTCGGCAGCAACGCCCGCCGCGGCCTGGGCAGCCTGCTGTACGGCGGCGTCGACGCCGATCCAGGCCGGCCCGAGGCGTACGCCCTGTTCCTCGGTCAGGGCGGTCTCGGGCTGCCGGACGAGGAGTACTACCGCCTCGACCAGTACGCCGACATCCGTGCGGCGTACGTCGACCACGCGGAGCGGATGTTCGGGCTGGCCGGGCTGGCCGACGGGCGAGCGCAGGCGGAGGCGATGATGGAGCTGGAGACGGCGATCGCCGCCTGCCACTGGGACAAGGTCCGCCGCCGCGACATGGTCGCCTCGTACAACCCGATCGAGGTCGAGGCGCTGGCCGATCGAGTCGCCGCGATCAACCCGCAACTGGACCTGCGCCGCTACCTCGACGCACTCGGCGTCGACGGTGCGAAGGTCACCGGGCTGATCGAGTCACAGCCGTCGTTCCTCGACGACGTCGCGCTGCTGCTGGTCGCCGACCGACTGCCCGGCTGGCGCTCCTGGGCCCGCTGGCGGCTGCTGGTCGGCACCGCGGCCTACCTGCCCGAGGCGTTCACCTCGGAACACTTCGCCTTCTACGGCACCGTCCTGTCGGGCACGCCGACCATCAAGCCGCGCTGGAAGCGCGGTGTCGGGCTGGTCGAAGGCTGCATTGGGGAGGCCGTCGGACAGCTCTACGTGGAACGCTATTTCCCGCCGGCCGCCAAGGAACGCTGCGACGAACTGGTGGCCAACCTGGTCGAGGCCTACCGACGCTCGATCAGCGCGTTGGACTGGATGACCGACGCGACCCGGGAGGAGGCGCTGGCCAAGCTCGCCCACTTCACCCCGAAGATCGGCTACCCGACCAAGTGGATCGACTACACCAAGCTGTCGATCGTGCCCGACGACCTGATCGGCAACGTACGACGCACCGCCGAGTTCGAGACCGACCGCGAGCTGGACAAGCTCGGCGGGCCGATCGACCGTGAGGAGTGGTTCATGACTCCGCAGACGGTCAACGCCTACTACCACCCGCTGCGCAACGAGATCGTCTTCCCGGCCGCGATCCTGCAGTCGCCGTTCTTCCACCCCGAGGCGGACGACGCGGTCAACTACGGCGGCATCGGTGCGGTGATCGGTCACGAGATCGGCCACGGCTTCGACGACCAGGGCTCGACCTGCGACGGCGACGGCCGGTTGCGGAACTGGTGGACCGACGAGGACCGTACGGCGTTCACCGCCCGCACCACGGCGCTGATCGCCCAGTACGACGAGCTGTCCCCGGAAGGGGCCGACGGGCTGAAGGTGAACGGGTCGCTGACCATCGGCGAGAACATCGGCGACCTGGGCGGCGTCTCCATCGCGTACGCCGCGTGGCGGATCGCGCTGACCGACCCGGACACCGGCGAGGTCCGCGAGCCGGAGTCGATCGACGGGCTGACCGGGGCGGAGCGCTTCTTCATGAACTTCGCGCGGATCTGGCAGCAGAAGACCCGCCCGGAGACCGTCCGGCAGCGCCTGGCGACCGACCCGCACTCCCCCTCGGAGTTCCGCTGCAACCAGACCTTGCGCAACGTCGACGCCTTCCACGAGACGTACGCCACCCGGCCCGGCGACGGCATGTGGCTGGATCCCGAGGACCGCGTCCGGATCTGGTGAGGGTAGGGCCCGGGGCAGGAGCTGCCGCTCAGCGCCGCCCCGGGCGTCCAGCCGGCCCTGGGTCCACCTGGACACCTGCCTCGGCGGCCACCGGGGTGCGGCAACCCTGACGGTCTCCGAGCCTGCCCAGCAACCTCGGCGCCCCGAAACCCACCCTCCGTGGCCACCGAGGTGCACCGCCTGACGCTCCCGACCCCGCGCACCACTTCGGCACCCCGATCACCGATGATTCTCAGGAACCCCGATGGCCCTCAGGAACCCCGATGGCCCTCAGGAACCCCGACGTTCCACGGCCGATTACGGTCGGTGTTGCCGCAGAACGTCGGGCGACCTGAGAATCGTCGGGGAACGCGGCCATTGACCGTCGAAGAGCCCCTGGGGCGCCGAAGACCACCGAGCCTCGGCCGCCGTCTCCCCGGACCCCCGGCCGCCGAGTCCCCGGATCGCCGCCCCCGTACTGCCAGATCTCCCCGTACCCCGGATCACTGACCGGCGTGCCGCTGTCCCATCAGATGCAGCACCCGGTGGGCCAGGTCGTCCAGCAGCGTGTAGCGCATCGACCGGCCGTCCCGCTCCGCCCCCACCCAGCCCTGCCGACGCAGCACCCGCAGCGCCTGGGACGTCGTGGTAGGGGTGGTCCCGGCGGCCGCGGCGAGTTCGCCAACCGTGCATCCCGGGTGCAGGTGCATGTGAGCCAACAGGCTGAGCCGAGTCGGATCGCCGAGCAGGTCGAACCGGGCCGCCCAGGCATCGGTGTCATCCATGGGGACGGGCAGCGGCCCGTCGGCAGGGCGGGTCAACGCGCCAGCTCCTCGTCAGTCGTGCCGGTCATCGCGTCGCCACTCCGTCCACCGCCCCATCATCGCGCCGTCCCCCGGGCCACCGCCCCATCATCGCGCCGTCCCCCGGGCCACCGCCCCATCATCGCGCCGCACCCCGGGCCCCGCCCCATCATCGCGCACCTTCTCATCAGCCGGCGAGGCCAGCCGGAAGTCGTACGGCAGTTCAAGGCGGTGCGCGGCGAGCAGCTCCGCATCGGAGAGCACGTCGAGGATCGGGCCGTCGGCGACGATCCGGCCGCCGTCCAGGATCGCGCATCGGCTGCACAGCTGCGCGGCGTACGGCAGGTCATGGGTGACCATCACCACGGTGACGTCGAGCGAGGTGAGGATCTCAGCGAGTTCCCGGCGCGCGGCGGGGTCGAGGTTGGAGGACGGTTCGTCCAGCACGAGGATGTCGGGATCCATCGCCAGCACCCCGGCCAGTGCGACCCGCCGCTTCTGGCCGAAGGAGAGATGGTGCGGCGTACGGTCCCGCAGACCGGCCAGCCCCACCCGCTCCAGTGCCCCCGTCACCCGGCGGTCGACCTCTTCGGAGGGCCAACCGAGATTCGCCGGGCCGAACGCCACGTCCCGACCGACCGTGGGCAGGAACAACTGATCGTCGGGGTCCTGGAAGACGATCCCGACCCGGCGCCGGATCTCGCCCAGCGTGTCCGGGCGCACCGGCACGCCTCCCACCCTGATCTCGCCGACCCCGAAGCCCCCGGACGTCGGGCCCAGGGTGCCGTTGAGGTGCAGCAGCAAGGTGGTCTTGCCCGCCCCGTTCGGCCCCACCAGGGCGATCCGTTCGCCCGGCGCGACGGTGAGGTCGACACCGAACAGCACCTGTCGGCCGTCCGGGTAGGCGAACGCGAGTCCCTCGATCGCGAGCGCCGGTGTCGGCGTCGGCGTCCGAGCCGGTGGCGGGGTCCGGGTCGGTCCGGCAGGCTCGACGGCGTCCGCCGTCACGTCCGCAGTGGGATCCGCGGTCGTGTCCGCGGCGGCATCCGCGGTCGTGTCCACAGGGGCATCCGCGGTCGCGGCCGCACCGACATCCGCCGCGCCGCCCTCGGTCGCGTCCCAGCTCATCGGGCCCCCATCGCGAAAGCCACCAGCAGTGCAGCGCCGACCAGCATCGGCAACGCCAGCGCCCGGCCCCACTCCCCCGCGGCCGGTGCCGGCCGGCCGCTCGGCGGCAGGGTGCCTCGGTAGCCGCGGGACAGCATGGCGAGCTGGAGTCGTTCACCGCGTTCGACACAACGTACGAAGAGGTGGCCGGCCGAGGCCGCGGTGGCCGCGAGGCGTACGCCGCGGCTCCGATGGTCTCCTCGAGCGGCGTGGGCGATCCCCTGGCGGCGCAGGTCGTCGGCGACAAGATCGAGAAAGCGGATCATGTGGGTGAGCACGTCCACCAGGGCACGCGGCAGCCGAAGCCTCCCGAGACCCTCGATGATCTCGTACGGCGGGGTGGAGGCGGCCAGCACGAGCGCCGCTCCCAGGCCCAGGGTGGCCCGGACGAGGACCGCCCCGCCGCCGACCAGGCCGGCGTGGGAGAGCGTCAGCGGACCGACCGGCACCCGAGGGCCGGTCGCGACGAACGGCATCAGCAACGCGAACACGACGAACGGCAGTTCGACCCCGGCGCGGCGCAGGGCCCAGCCACCCGGCACCCGCGCGATCACCGCGACCGCTGCCAAGCCGAATGCGGCGACCACGGCCACCGGCCAGGCCGCCGTCGGAGTGGCCACCACAACCAGGGCGAAGGTGACCAGGGCGACCAGTTTGGTCTCCGGCGGGAGCGACCGGACAGCGCTCGAGCGCTCCCACGGCCGTTCCATCCGCGGGGTGATGGCCAGCAGCACCGGAGGTACGGCCGGTGCAGCGACCTTCACGGCGGTCATCAGAGGTCTCCCGTGGGCCGCGACGGGTCTCCCGAGCCCCGCGACAGGCCCCCCGAGCCTGGCGACACCTCCCCGAAGCCTCGCGACACCTCCCCGAAGCCTGGCGACACCTCCCCGGACGGTGCCGACCGATCGGCCGCATGCGCCGGGTACTCCGCCGATCCCGCGACGTCGACCTCGACCTCACCGGCCAGCGGGCGCCCCCGACGGACCAATCCGGTGACCAGCAGACCGAGTCCCAGAGTCAGCGCGACACCGGCCACGCCGGCCAGCGACGTCCCGACCGCGCCCAGACCGGCGATGCCGTAGTCGGCCAACGAGGAGTGCACCACCGGCGAGGTCGCACTGCTTGCGAAGCCGAGGGCGGCCGCGACATGCTCCAGACCGTCCGGGCTGGTCGAGGCCATCAGGCTCAGCCCGCCGGCGATCACCACCGCCGCCGCTGCAGCGAGCAGAAGGCCCCGCCGGCCGACCGGACGCTGCCTCGCCCAGGCCCCGACAGCGGGATCCGTACGATCAGCGGCCGAGTGCACCGAGTGCAACACCACAGTGCCGTCGGCCAATGTCACAGCGGCCACCTGCGCGCGTTCCCCGCCCGCCAGCCGGACCAGGTCGGGGCGCACAGCGAGCACCGCGCCGACCACGGCCCCGGTGATCAGTGCCTCGCCGATGCCGATCAGCAGGTGGGTGCCCACCATCGCGACGGTGAGGGCGCCGATCGGCATCGGCACCGCGCCGCCGATCGCATAGAGCAGACAGAAGGCGGCTGCCGCCGCGGGGACGGACACGAACGCCCCGGCCATGCTCGCCGCGACGACGCTTCGGCCCTGTCCCTGGGACCCGCCCGGACGCCCGGCGTGCTGTCTCCGCGCCCGGCGGCCGAGGAGCGCCATCAGGCCGTACGACACCACGGTGGCGACCCCTACGCCGACCACGGCCATCAGCACGATGTTCGTACCCAGAGCCGTCACCCCGCCGTCGGCGAACACGAGCGCCTGCACCACCAGGACGCAGGACATCACCAGTACGGCGGTCCACGGCCCCACCAGTGTCACCGCGAGGGCACCGCCGAGGAGGTGTCCCGAGGTGCCGGCGGCGACAGGGAAGTTGACCATCTGCGCGGCGAAGATGAAACACGCAGTCAAGCCGGCGCGCACCGCCCCGACCTCGCCGAGCTCACGACGAGAGCCGCGCAGGGCCAGGCCGAGGGCGGCGGCCGCCACGGCGCCGGTGGCCACCGAGACGGGGACGCCGAGGAATCCGTCGGGCACGTGCATGCCGCGAGACTATCCCGCAGACATCGAAACATGTGAACGTACGCTCACATGTTTCTCTGGGTGGAACGGCTCAGGCCGAGCGGTTCACCACCGTGTCGCAGAGCTCGCTCAGTGCGTCCCTGGCCATCCCGTCCGGCAGGGCTGCGAGGTGTCCGCGGGCGATCTCGGCACGGCGGGCGACCTCCGCACCGGCCCGCTCGATCACCGCGTGTCCCCGCAGTCGCCGCAGCGCCTCGGCCAGCGCGTCGTCGTCGGAGAGATCACCACGGACCGTCCGCAGCAGGTCCTGGGAGTCGTCGTCCTGATAGTCGGCGAGCATCAGGGTCGGCAGGGTCGGCACGCCCTCGCGGAGGTCGGTGCCGGGCGTCTTGCCGGTGCTGTCGGAGGTGATGTCGATGATGTCGTCGCTGAGCTGGAAGACCACGCCCAATTCCTCGCCGAACCCGGCGAGCGCCGCCACCTGCTCCTGCGGCAGTCCAGCGATCATGCCGCCGAACATCGCCGAGGAGGCGATCAGCGAGCCGGTCTTGTCGGCCACCACGTCGAGGTAGGCACCCACCGCGTCCTGGCCCTCGGCGGGACCGACGGTCTCGGCGATCTGGCCCTGCACCAGGCGGGAGAAGGTCCGGGCCTGCAGCCGGACGAAGTCGACGCCGAGGTCGGCGACGATGTCGGAGGCGCGGGCGAAGAGGTAGTCGCCGACGAGGATGGCGACGCTGTTGTCCCAGATGCTGTTGGCGCTGGGAGCGCCCCGGCGGATCTCCGCCTCGTCCATCACGTCGTCGTGGTAAAGGCTGGCCACGTGGGTCAGCTCCATCACCAGCGCGGCCCGGGTCAGGTCCTCCGCCGACCGCGGGGTGCCGAGAGCGGAGGCCAGGACGACGAGCAGCGGCCGGAACCGCTTCCCGCCGGCGGCGATGATGTGCCGGGCGGCTTCGGTGACGAACGGCATCGAGCCGGTCGCAGCGTCGGCGAGAGCGGTCTCGATCACATCGAGCCGCTCCCGCACGTACGCTTCGAACGCATCCCGGGTCTGCGGCGCTGAGATGGGGGTCACAAGGCTCACATCATACCCAGACGGAGGAACTCACTCGCATTGTGGAAGAAGCCCATCGCCGGGCCGGGAACGATGCCCAGCACCACGGTGGCGACCAGACCGAGCACCACCACGACCAGCGTCGCCGCCGAGGTGTCGATGACCTCAGGCCCCTCGACCGGCTCGCGGAAGAACATCACCGCGATCACCCGCAGGTAGTAGACCGCCGCCACCAGGCTGAGCAGCACACCGACCAGGGACAGCCAACCCCAGCCGCCCTCGAACGCGGACGCGAAGACGGCCCACTTGCCCATGAAGCCGGCGGTCAGCGGGATGCCGGCAAAGCTCAGCATGAACACCGCCATCACCGTGGCGAACACCGGGTTCTTCCGGCCGAGGCCGGCCCAGCCGGACAGCTGGGTCACCTCGGCGCCGTTGTCGCGCACCATGGTCACCATCGCGAAGGCGGGGATGGTCGCCACACCGTACGTCAGCAGGTAGAACGAGGTGGCCGACACCGAGGTCAGGCCGTTGATGCCGTTGACCGCCTGGGCGGCACCGGCGACGGCGACCAGGATGTAGCCGGCGTGGGTGATCGAGGAGTACGCGAGCAGCCGCTTGATGTCGGTCTGCGCCAGACCGACGACGGCACCGACCAGCATGGTGAGGATCGCCATCACCGCGACGACCGGCTGCCAGTTCCAGCGCTCCGCGCCGAGGGCCACGTAGAGCACCCGCATCAGACCGCCGACGGCGGCGATCTTGGTGCAGACCGCCATGAACGCGGTGACCGGGGTGGGGGCGCCGGTGTAGACGTCCGGGACCCAGCTGTGGAACGGCACGATGCCGACCTTGAACAGCAGCCCGACGAGCATCATCAGCACACCGGAGATCAGCACGCCCTCGGACAGCGAGCTCTGGCCGATCGACGCGTCGATCACGGCCAGCTGGAACGAGCCGGCGTACGCGAAGACCAGGGCGATGCCGAAGAGGAAGAACGCCGAGGACAGCGCGCCGAGCAGGAAGTACTTCAGCGCCGCCTCCTGGCTGAGCAGCCGGCGGCGACGGGCCAGCCCGGAGAGCAGGTAGAGCGGCAGAGACATGATCTCGAGCGCGACGAACATCATCATCAGGTCGTCGGCGGCGAGGAAGAGCATCATGCCGGTCACCGAGAACAGCAGCAGGGTGAAGACCTCGCTGTGTTCGTGGCGGGCCTCGCCGGCCGCCTTCTCGTCGAGCGAGCCGGGGATGGCCGCGCCGGACGGGGTGAAGGCGCTGACCCCGCCGTACACCTCACGCTCGGCGAACAGCAGAATCGACAGCAGGCCGAAGACCGTCAGCAGCATCCACAGCCCGAGCGCGGGTCGGTCGACCATCACCATCGCGGTCTGGTCCTGGGCCAGCGACGAGGAGCCGTACATCGCGATCGAGGAGGCGAACGCCGCGGCCAGGACGACCAAGGACAAGCCCAGCTGGGTCCCCCACCGGGCGCGCCGCGGCAGGACGGCCTCCGCCAGCAGGCTCAACGAGGCGCCGGCGAAGACGATCACGACGGGAAGGATCGCGGTCAGCAGCCCCGCGTAGTCCATGCTGGTGTTCATCAGTTCTTGCCCTCCGGGATCTGCGGCTGGGGTTCGGACACCCCGACGGACTGCATGGCCGCGACCGTCTGGGCCCCCTGGGGCTCAGCCAGCTGCAGGGCAGGACGCGGGAAGAAGCCGAGCACGAGGATGATCGCGAGCAGCGGGACGACGGCCACCCGCTCGCGCAGGGTGAGGTCGGCGTGGACCGTACGGGTCACCTGGTCGGTCACCGGGCCGGTCATCGTGCGCTGGTAGACCGCCATCACGTAGATCGCGGACAACAGCAGGGCGGAGGCGGCCAGCGCGGCGATCCACGGCGTCCGGCTGAAGGTGCCGGCGAGCACCATGAACTCCGAGACGAAGCTCGACAGACCGGGCAGGGCCAGGGCGGACAGACCGGAGAGCAGCAGGAATCCGGCCATCACCGGGGCGACCTTCTGCACCCCACCGAAGGCGGCGATGTCGGCCGATCCGCGACGCTTGACCATGAAGCCGACGACCAGGAACAGTGCTGCGGTCGACAGACCGTGGTTGAACATGTAGAAGATCGACCCGGCGATACCGGAGGTGGTCATCGCGAAGATGCCCATCACCATGAAGCCGAAGTGGCTCACCGAGGTGAAGGCGACGAACCGCATCAGGTGCCGCTGCCCGATCGCCGCGACCGCACCATAGACGATCGAGATCAGCGCCAGCACCAGGACGAACGGGGTCGCCCACACGCTGGCCTCGGGGAACAGGCCGAGGCAGAACCGCAGCATGCCGAAGGTGCCGATCTTGTCGAGCACGGACACCATCAGCGTGGCGCTGCCGGGATGCGAGGCCTCGGCGGCGTCGGCCAACCAGGTGTGTACGGGGACCATCGGCGCCTTGATCGCGAAGGCGATGAAGAATCCGGCGAACAGCCACTTGCCGACCGGGGTGTCGAACAGACCCGCCGCGGCGGCCGGCTGCAGCGACTGCAGGGCGTACGTCGGCTGGCCGAGGCCCGCCGTGACCGCATAGATGCCGATCACCGCGACCAGCATCACCAGACCGCCGGCCAGCGAGAACAGCAGGAACTTCATCGCCGCGGAGTTGCGCTTCTTTCCGCCGAATCCCCCGATCAGGAAGTACATCGGGATCAGCGTGGCCTCGAAGAAGAGGTAGAAGAGCAGCACGTCGGTGGCCATGAAGACATACAGCGACAGGCCCTCCAACAGCAGGGCCAGGGCGAAGAACGTCTGCGAGGTCCAGCGGCCGTCGTTGGCATCGGGATCGTCCCAGACAGCGATCAGCACCACCGGCACCAGGATGGTCGTCAGCAGGACCATCAGCAGACCCATGCCGTCGACGCCCAGGGAGTAGGAGGCGCCGATCGCCGGGATCCAGGACTGCTGTTCGACGAACTGCATGCCGGAGCCGGGATCGAAGCCGATCGCCACTCCGATCGAGATGACCAGTGTCACCAGCGAGAAGGCGAGCCCGACCGTACGGGCCAGCGCGCCCTTGATGAAGACCAGTGCGAGCGCACCGATCAGCGGCAGCACCGCGAGCACGGTGAGCCAGGGGAACGTCGTCATGTGATTTCTCCTCCCGTCAGGCCAGCCGGCCCAGGATCAGCACGACGGCGATGAGGACGGAACCCGCCACCATCGTCAGCGCGTACGAACGGACATAGCCGGTCTGGAGCCGCTTGAAGAGCTGGCCGACACCGCCGAAGGCGGTCCCCGTCCCGTTGGCGACCGCGTCGATCACGTGGTCGTCGACGGCCACGACAGCCGTCACCACGCCGTTGCCGGTGTTGGTGAACGCCGCGGCGTTGATGGTGTCGCCGTAGAGGTCGTTGCGACCGATTCGAGTGACCACCGACACGTTCTGCGGCGCCTTGTCGGGAATGTCACCGCGGTACAGCCACCAGCCGAGGGCGACGCCCGCGGCCACCACCAGCACCGTGATGAGGGCGATCGGGCTGAAGTGGAACAGCCCGGGGACCTCTTCCACCCCGTTGACCGCCGGGGCAAGGAAGCGGCCGATCCAGTTGTTGAATGCGAAGCCGCCGACCACCGACATCGCCGCGAGGATCACCAGCGGCACCCACATCACCGCCGGGGACTCGTGCGGGTGCTGGTCGTCACGCCAGCGCTTCTCGCCGAAGAAGGTCATCATCATCAGTCGGGTCATGTAGAAGCCGGTGACACCCGCGCCGAGCAGCGCCAGGATGCCGATGATGATGTTGTGTTCGAAGGCCGCCTCGATGATGTGGTCCTTCGAGTAGAAGCCGGCGAAGAACGGGAAGCCGATGATCGCCAGGTAACCCATCGCGAAGGTCACGAAGGTGATCCGCATGGCGCGGGCCAGGCCGCCGTAGTGGCGCATGTCGACGTCGTCGTTCATGCCGTGCATGATCGAACCGGCCCCGAGGAACATGTTGGCCTTGAAGAAGCCGTGGGTCAGCAGGTGGAAGATCGCGAAGACGTACCCGGCCGGGCCGATGCCGGCGGCGAGCATCATGTAGCCGATCTGCGACATCGTCGAGCCGGCCAGCACCTTCTTGATGTCGTCCTTCGCCGAACCGATCCACGCACCGGCGAGCAGCGTGACGGTGCCGACGATGACCACCACGGTGGAGGCCACCTCGGACATCGCGTAGATCGAGCCGGAGCGGACCACCAGGTAGACACCCGCGGTGACCATCGTCGCGGCGTGGATCAGCGCGGAGACCGGGGTCGGGCCCTCCATCGCGTCGAGCAGCCAGGCCTGCAGCGGCACCTGGGCCGACTTGGCGCACGCACCGACCAGCAGCAGGATGCCCAGCAGCGTGGCGACCGGAGTGGTCATCTGCGGCGCCCCGGCGTTGACCGCGTCGAACGAGGTCGAGCCGAACAGGGCGATCATCAGGATCAGCGCGATGGACATCCCGACGTCGCCGACACGGTTCATCACGAATGCCTTGGTGGCCGCCTTCGCGGCGCTCGGCCGCTCCTGCCAGAAGCCGATCAGCAGGTAGGACGACAGACCGACGCCCTCCCAGCCCATGAACAGCAGCAGGTAGTTGTCCGCGAGCACCAGGATCAGCATCGCGGTGATGAAGAGGTTCAGGTAGGCGAAGAAGCGGCGCCGGTTGGGGTCGTGCGCCATGTAGCCGATCGAGTAGATGTGGATCAGCGAGCCGACCCCGGTGATCAGCAGGGCGAACAGGATCGACAGCGGGTCGATCCGCAGCCCGAAGCTCGCGGTCCAGGGGCCCGCGTTGAACCACTCGTAGAGCGGCGCGCTGACCACCCGCTCCCCCGCCGGGCGGGTGAGCAGTCCGACGAACAGCGTCGAGGCGATCGCGAACGACCAGATCGGCATCAGGGTGGCCAGGTAGTGGCCCCAGCGGTCGGTCAACCGGCCGAGTACGAGGAGCAGCAGGGCGCCGAGCGCCGGGGCGGCGAGCATCGTCCATGCCCAGGTGAACGCTCCCTCGGCGGGCACCGAGGCGATCAGTTCAAGCGGAATCATCGGCGCACCCCTCAGAACTTCAGCAGGTTGGCGTCATCGACCGAGGCCGAGCGACGCGTACGGAAAATGGACACGATGATCGCGAGGCCGACCACGACCTCGCAGGCCGCGACCACCATCACGAACAGGGCACCGACCTGACCGTCCAGGACCCCCCAGTACTGGGAGAAGGTGACCAGCAGCAGGTTGGCGCTGTTCAGCATCAGCTCGATCGACATGAAGGCGACGATGGCGTTGCGCCGCAGCATCACGCCGGAGGCGCCGATGACGAACAGCAGCGCCGCCAGGATGAGGTAGTTGTTCGGATTCATCGTTCTTCGATTCCCTCCGCGGACTCGGACCCGGCGTCCGCCACCGTGGCGGCCTCCAGCTGATCGCGCTCGGCGCGCGCTCCCTCGGACTGGTCGGCCCGCGCCTGGGCGAGCTGATCGGCCCGCGCCTGGGCGACCGTACGCCCGCCGACGGCGTCCTCGGAGCCGGGATCGATCTCGCCGAGGCTCTCCCGCACCGGGTCGGCCAGGTTGTCACCCTGCAGCATCACACCGCGCAGCTTCAGGGTCCGCGACACCGAAGGCTCGGCGACCGAGCCGTCCGGCAGCAGGGCCGGGGCATCGACACCGTTGTGCCGGGCGAAGACACCCGAGGACGGCAGGCCGCCCGGGTGGGCGCCGGTGCGGGCATACGCCTGCATCCGCTCTCGCGACTGCTCGGGCTGGGACTTCTTCGGCGTGGTGCGCTCCCGGTGGGCGAGGACCATCGCGCCGATCGTCGCGATCAGCAGCAGCGCGGCCGCGGCCTCGAGCACCAGCACGTAGCGGTTGAACAACAGTCCGGCGATGCCCTGGGCGTTGCCCAGCGAGTTCGCGTCGGCCAGGCCGCGCGCCGTCCCGCTCACCGCGCTCGACAGGCCGACGACCACCAGGACCAGCAGCGCGATCGCGGCGATCACCGCGACCACCCGCTGTCCCTTGATCGTCTCGACGATCGAGTCGGTGGTGTCGACACCGACCAGCATCACGACGAAGAGGAACAGCATCATGATCGCGCCGGTGTAGACGATGATCTGCACGGCCAGCAGGAACGGCGAGTCCAGCGCGCCGTACTGCACGGCCAGCGCGATCATCACGAAGGCCATCAGCAGCGCGGAGTGGACCGGCTTGCGCGACAACACGATGCCGAGCGCCGCCAGCACCATCAGCGGTGCCAGCAACCAGAAGGCCACCGCTTGGGCGGTCACCAGGGGGATCATCGTTCGGCTCCCTTGTTCTTGTCCGACGGCTCGAGGGCCCGGATGTCCTGGGCCGACGGCGTGCTGTAGTCGGGGTGGAACTGCTTGCGCATCTCCTTGCGCACCTCCGACCCGGAACGGATCCACGGCGTGCCCACCGGGCGGGCCTCGGACTCGTCCACGTACGTCTCCTGCTGCCCCTCCGGCATCCGCGGGTCGCGGGCGCCGGTGTCGGGCAGGCCGAGGAAGTACGCTCGCTCGTCATCGCCGAGCCGACGCGGGTGCGGCGGCTGTTCCATGCCGGGCAGCAACGGGGCGAGCAGCTGGTCCTTCTCCAGGATCATCGCCTCACGGCTGGTGTCGGCCAGCTCGAACTCGTTGGTCATCGTCAGCGCCCGCGTCGGGCAGGCCTCGATGCAGAAGCCGCACAGGATGCAGCGCAGGTAGTTGATCTGGTAGACGCGGCCGTAACGCTCCCCCGGCGAGTAGCGCTCCTCGTCGGTGTTGTCGGCGCCCTCGACGAAGATCGCGTCGGCCGGGCAGGCCCAGGCGCACAGCTCGCAGCCGACGCACTTCTCCAGACCGTCGGGCCAGCGGTTGAGCTGGTGTCGACCGTGGTAGCGCGGCATGATCATCGCCGGCCGTTCGGGATACATCCGGGCCTGGTCGCCCTTGACCTGGGTCTTGCGGAACAGGGTGGAGAACGTCACCCCGAACCCGGCAACAGGATTCGCCATCAGGAATCAGCCCTTCGCTGGGAGTCGGACGTTTCGGACAGGACCGCGCGGGCCGGCTCGTCGGCCGCCGAGCTGACCACGTCGACCAGGCCGGGCACCTTCTGGTCGCCGATCGGCGGCACCGGGTAGCCCCCGGCGTACGGGTCGAACGCCGTCGGCTCCTCCTCCACGGCCGTCTCCCGCGGCCCGCCGAAGAGCAGCAGGGCGATCAGCACCGCCGCGACGACGATGGCGGTGATCCAGAAACCGCGGCTGCCGAGCCAGCCATCGGCGATGCCGACGCGGAACACCGCGACGAGCATCGTCCACCCCAGGGACACCGGGATGAGCCACTTCCAGCCCAGCCGCATCAGCTGGTCGTACCGGATCCGCGGGATGGTGGCCCGGACCCAGATGAACAGGAACATGAACATGTAGGCCTTGATCAGGAACCAGACCGGACCCAGCCACGGATTGTTCAGCACGCCGATGTTGTTGAACGGCCAGATCGGCAGGTAGCCGCCCATGAACAGCGTGGTGGCCACGCAGGACACCATGAACATGTTGATGTACTCGGAGAGGAAGAACAGGGCGTACGTCATGCCGGAGTATTCCGTCATGTAGCCCGACCCCAGCTCGCCCTCGGCCTCCGGGAGGTCGAACGGCTGACGGTTCGTCTCGGCGAACATCGAGATCACGTAGATGATGAACGACGGGATGAGCAGCAGGAAGTACCAGCCCATCGAGCCCTGCCACTGGGCCGCACCGAACTGCAGCGGTCGGGCCTGGGCCTGGACGATCTCACTGGTCGACATCGTCCCGGCGTAGAGGAAGACCGACACCAGCGACAGACCCATCGCGATCTCGTAGGAGATCATCGACGCGGTCGAGCGCAGGCCGCCGAGCAGGGCGTACGTCGAGGAGGACGACCAGCCGGCGAGCACCACGCCGTACACGGCGATCGAGGTGAGCGCGAGATAGAGCAGCACCGCCGCGGGGGTGTCCACCAGCTGCAGCTGGGTCTGGTGCCCGAACATCTTCACCGTGCCGCCGAAGGGGATCAGCGAGAAGGTGCCGAAGGCGACCACCGTCATGATGAACGGCGCCAGCTTGAACACGAAGCGGTCCGCCAGCTTCGGCGTCACGTCTTCCTTGAACAGCAGCTTCAGACCGTCACCGAGGGCCTGGATCAGGCCGAACGGGCCGGCGAAGTTCGGTCCGATGCGCTGCTGCATGCGACCGAGCGTGCGCCGCTCCAGCCAGACGTTGAAGATCGTCGCCAACAGGATGAACACGAACCAGATGATCACCTTGACGATCACCAACCACACCGGGTCGTGACCGAACAGGGAGAGGTCCAGCGGGATCATGCCATGCCTCCAAACGAGTCGCGGGAGCGAGCAGTCGAGTCCTCGATACCAGCAGTCGGCTCGCCGGAGCCGGCGGCCTCGGTCGTCGCGGCGGCGAGTCCGACCCGGTCACCGGCGGTGACGTCGAGGTGCTCGGCCACCGAGAGAGCGGGGGCGTTGCGCGGGACCCAGACCACGCCATCGGCCATCGTGGCCTCGACCACCAGCGGCAGGCGAAGCTCGGCGTCACCGGCCCGCACGGACACCGTCTGCGGGGTGCCGATCAGGGCGGCGGTCGCCGCCGAGACCCGCGCCACCGCGGCGGGCGCGGTCTCGGCCAGCTGCGGCTCGCCGTCCTGGCCACGGCCCGCATCGAGCAGGGTGCGCCAGGTGGCCAGGACGAACTGATCAGCGGTGGGCTCGCCGGCGGCCGGCGCCGGGACGGCAGGAGCAGCGACCCGCTCCCCCTCCCAGCTGCCGAGCTGATCGAGCTCGGCCTTGGCGGCGTCGGTGTCACGGATCCCGAGGTCGACGCCCAGGCCGTCGGCGAGAGCGACCAGGATGCGCAGGTCGTCGACCAGGCTGGACGGGGTGACCACCTGGGCGACCGGACGCTCGCGTCCCTCCCAGTCCAGGAAGGTGCCGCGACGCTCCTCGAACAGGCTGACCGGGAACACCACGTCGGCGCGCTCGGTGACCTCCGAGAGGCGCTGTTCCAGGCTGATCACGAAACCGGCGTTCTCCAGGCCGCGGCGGGCGGCTGCGGGGCTGGCGAAGTCGGTCGGCTCGACGCCGCCGACGACCAGGGCCCGCACCGTGCCCTCGGCCGCTGCGGCGAGGATCGCGTCCGCGTCCAGTCCGGTCTCGGTGGGCAGAGCGGCGACCTCCCAGGCGGCACGTACGTCGACCCGGGCCGCCGGATCCGCGACCGGCCGACCGCCGGGCAGCAGGGTCGGCAGCAGGCCGGCCTCGACGGCACCGCGCTCACCGGCGCGACGCGGGATCCAGGCCAGCCGGGCCCCGGTGCGCTGCGCCAGCCGCAGGGCCGCGCTCAGCGCGCCGGCGTCGGCGCCGGCCCGCTCACCGACCAGGATGATCCCGGCGGAGCCGAGGTCGACCTCGGCATCCAGGGTGTCGAGCCGGGCGGCTTCCTCGCCCGGCACGGTGGCCAGCAGCGTGGCGCCGGTCTTCGCCGCACCGTTGCTGAGGAACGGCGCGACGGTCCAGACCGGCAGGTGCTTCTTGAGCCATGCCTTGCGCAGCCGCAGGAAGACGATCGGCGACTCCTCCTCGGGCTCGAACCCGACGAGCAGCGCACCGGACGCCTTCTCCAGGTCGGCGTACGTCACCGACTCGGCCAGCGACCGGCCGGCGACCGCGCTGCCCAGGAAGGCGGTCTCCTCCGCGCTGTGCGGGCGGGAGCGGAAGTCGACGTTGTTCGTGCCGAGCGCCACCCGGGCGAACTTCGACCAGGCGTACGCGTCCTCGACGGTGACCCGGCCACCGGGCAGCAGCCCGACGGAGGACCCGGCTGCCCGCAGTCCGGCGACCGCGGCGTTGATCGCCTCGGGCCAGGATGCCGGCCGCAGCGCGCCGTCCTCGCGGATCAGCGGGTGGGTGAGCCGGTCATCGCCCCGTCCGGAGACGAAGGCGAAGCGGCCCTTGTCGCAGTTCCACTCCTCGTTGACGTCGGGATCGTCGCCGGCGTAGCGGCGCATCACGTCGTTGCGGCGGTGGTCGACCCGCAGCTCGCAGCCGGCCGCGCAGTGCTCACAGGTGGTCGTCGTCGACACCAGGTCGAACGGGCGGGCCCGGAAGCGGTAGGCGGTGCTGGTCAGCGCGCCGACCGGGCAGATCTGGATGACGTTGCCGGAGAAGTACGAGTTGAAGGGCTGCTCGCGGAAGATCGACACCTGTTCCACGGCTCCGCGCTCGGCCAGGTCGATCAGGTGGTCGCCGGCGATCTGGTCGGCGAACCGGGTGCAGCGCGAGCAGAGCACACAGCGCTCGCGGTCCAGCAGGATCTCCGCGGAGATCGGGATCGGCTTCGGGTAGGTCCGCTTCACGTCGCTGAACCGGGTGTCACCGCTGCCGACCATCATCGCCTGGTTCTGCAGCGGGCACTCCCCGCCCTTGTCACAGATCGGGCAGTCGAGCGGGTGGTTGATCAGCAGGAACTCGTTGATGCCGCTCTGGGCCTTCGCGGCCACCGCCGAGGCGGCCTGGGTCTTGATCACCTGGCCCGGCATCACCGTGGTGGTGCAGGAGGCCTGCGGCTTCGGCATCGGCCGCCCGCGGCCGTCGTCGGTGATCTCCACCAGGCACTGCCGGCAGGCGCCGATCGGGTCGAGCAGCGGGTGGTCGCAGAAGCGGGGCACCGGGTGGCCGATCATCTCGGCCGCGCGGATGATCAAGGTGCCCTTGGGCACCCTGACCTCGACCCCGTCGATGGTGACGCTGATCAGGTCCGCCGGATCCATCTGTGCGATCTGGCGCGCCAGCGGGTTGCGCGTCAGCGCCGGCGCCGCGGCAGCGCGGGGGGCGAGCTGGGCTTCCGTCGTCTCGGTCATGCGGTGGCTCCGCTCTCGGCAGCGACGCCCGGGCGGTACCAGGCGGTCGTCTTCTCGTACGGGAACAACTCCCGGGCGGGGGTGTGCAGGCCCGCCTCGAACTCGGATCGGAAGTGGTTGATCATGGACTTCACGATCGTGGCGGTGCCGTCGGCCAGCGCACAGAACGACCGACCGGCGATGTTGTCGGACAGGTCGAGCAGCTTCTCGACATCACCCTCCTCGCCCTTGCCGGCCTCGAGGCGGTCGAGGATCTGGACGAGCCACCAGGAGCCTTCACGACACGGCGTGCACTTGCCGCAGGACTCGTGCTTGTAGAACTCGACGTAGCGGGCGCAGGCCCGGACCGCCGAGGTGGTCTCGTCGAAGCACTGCAGGGCCTTGGTGCCCAGACCGCTGCCGGCCTTCGCCGGGCCGTCGTAGTCGAGCGGCACGTCCAGGTGCTCGTCGGTGAGGATGCCGAGGGAGGAACCGCCCGGAGTCCAGAACTTCAGCCGGTGCCCGTGCCGGATCCCGCCGGCCATGTCGAGCAACTGGCGCAGCGTGATGCCCATCGGGGCCTCGAACTGGCCGGGGTTGGCCACGTGGCCGGACAGCGAGTAGAGGGTCATCCCCCGCGAGCTCTCCGAGCCCATCGACTGGAACCAGTCGACACCGTTGCCGACGATCGACGGCACGGTGGCGATCGTCTCCACGTTGTTGATCACCGTCGGGGAGGCGTACAGACCGGCGACCGCCGGGAACGGCGGCTTCAGCCGGGGCTGTCCGCGACGTCCCTCCAGGGAGTCGAGCAGCGCGGTCTCCTCGCCACAGATGTACGCGCCGGCGCCCGCGTGCACGGTGACCTCGAGGTCGAAGTCGGTGCCGAGGATGCCCTTGCCGAGGTAGCCCGCCGAGTACGCCTCGCGGACGGCCTGCTGCATCCGCCGGATGACGTGCAGCACCTCACCGCGGATGTAGACGAACGCGTGGTGGCAGCCCACCGCGTACGAGCTGATGATGATGCCCTCGAGCAGGGTGTGCGGGGAGGCCATCACCAGCGGGATGTCCTTGCAGGTGCCCGGCTCGGACTCGTCGCAGTTGACCACGAGATAGACCGGGTTCGGGTTGTCCTTGGGGAGGAAGCTCCACTTCACACCGGCCGGGAAGCCAGCACCGCCACGGCCGCGCAGGCCAGCGGTCTTGACCTGGCCGGCGATGTCGGCGGGAGCCTGCTGGAGCGCCGTACGCAGCGCCCCGTAGCCCCCGCGCCGCTCATAGTTGGTGAGCTTCCAGGCCCGCTCGTCGCCCCAGTTGGCACTGAGGACCGGGGTCAGCATGTCGGTCACTTGCCCTCCTCCTGGGGTGCCGCGCCCGGCAGATCGGCCGGGTCGGGGGCGTGCCAGCCGTTGCGTTCGGCGATCTTCAGGCCGAGCAGGGACTGCGCCCCCGCGGCCGGACCTTCGTCGGCGCGCCCGTCGGGGAATCCGGCGAGCACCCGCTCCGCCTCGCGCCACGAGGTGATGGTCGCGCCGCGCGGGGAGAACACCGGTTCGTCGTTGCGCAGTTTCTCGACCAGCTCGACCGCCTTGCGAGGCGTCATCGTGTCGAAGAACTCCCAGTTGACCATCACCACCGGCGCGTAGTCACAGGCGGCGTTGCACTCGATGTGCTCCAGCGTGATGGCGCCGTCCTCGGTGGTCTCGTCGTTGCCGATGCCGAGGTGCTCGTGCAGCGCCTCGGCGATCTCGTCACCGCCGAGGATCGCGCACAGCGAGGTGGTGCAGACGCCGATGTGGTGCTTGCCCATCGGCTTGCGCTTGTACATCGTGTAGAAGGTCGCCACACCGTTGACCTCGGCCGGGGTGAGGCCGGTGACGCGGGCGCAGATGTCGATCGCGGCCGGGGTGATCCGGCCCTCGACGCTCTGTGCCAGGTGCAGCATCGGCAGCAGTGCCGACCGCTTCTGCGGGTAGCGGGAGGCGAGTTCCTCCATCTCCGCGATGGTCTCGGCCGTGATCAGGGTCTCCCCGGCGGTGTCGAAGTCGACGCCCCCGGTGTTGTCGAAGTGGCTCCGAAAACCGCTCATCGATCGACTCCTCCGATCACCATGTCGAGACTGGCCCCGGCGACCGAGACGTCGGACAGCATGGCGCCCTTCGCCATCGCCGGGAGGCATTGCAGATTGGCGAAGCTGGGATCCCGGAAGTGGGCCCGGTAGGGTCGCGTGCCGCCGTCGGAGACGAGGTGCACCCCGAGCTCGCCCTTCGGGCTCTCCACGGGGACGAACACCTGGCCCGGCGGGACCTGGAAGCCCTCGGTGACCAGCTTGAAGTGGTGGATCAACGACTCCATCGACTCACCCATGATGTGGCGGATGTGTTCGGTGGCGTTGCCCTGGCCGTCGGGGCCGACGGTGAGTCGGGAGGGCCAGGCGATCTTCGGGTCGTCGACCATCCACGGCTGTCCGTCCAGCTTCTCCAGCCGGTCGATCGCCTGGTCGACGATCTTCAGCGACTCGAACATCTCGTCGCGACGCACCACGTAACGGGAGTACGCGTCACAGCCGTCATCGGTGACGACGTCGAAGTCGTACGTCTCGTAGCCGCAGTACGGCTGCTTCTTACGCAGGTCCCAGTCGATGCCGGTGGCCCGCAGCGGCGGCCCGGAGGTGCCCAGAGCGACGCAGGTCGACAGGTCGAGGTAGCCGATGCCGTTGTCGAGGCGGGCGCGGAAGATCGGGTTGTCGTCGCACAGCTGGCCGATCTCGGGCAGGTGCTTGTGCAGCCAGTCCGACATCTCGCGCAGCTTGGGGATGGCACCGGCGGGCAGGTCGTTGGCGACGCCGCCGGGGCGGATGAAGCCGTTGTTCATCCGCAGGCCGGTGATCATCTCGATCATGTCGAAGATCACCTCGCGCTCCCGGAACGCGACGGTCATCACGGTGGTGGCGCCCATCTCGTTGCCGGTGGTGCCGATCGCGACGAGGTGGTTGATGATCCGGTTCATCTCCATCAGGAGGACCCGCATCACGGTCGCCTTCTCGGGGACGTCGTCGGTGATGCCGAGCAGCTGCTCGACGCCCAGGCAGTACGACACCTCCTGATAGAACGGCGTCAGGTAGTCCATCCGGGTGCACAGGGTGACGCCCTGCGACCAGGTGCGGTACTCCATCGACTTCTCGATGCCGGTGTGCAGGTAGCCGATCGCGACCCGCGCGTCGGTCACCGTCTCGCCGTCGAGCTCGAGGATCAGCCGCAGCACGCCGTGCGTGGACGGGTGCTGGGGGCCCATGTTGACCACGATGGTCTCGTCGCCGCGCTCGGCCTGCGCCTCCGCGATGTCGTCCCAGTCACCGCCGTCGGCGTAGTAGGTCGCGTCGACGTCCGGGTCACCGGCCTGACGGTACGGGTCCTCGCCGATCGCGGTGGCGTCGTCGAGGATCTCCTCGCCGTGGAATTCGGTGCTGCTCATGAGTTGTAGTCCCTCCGCTCGTGGACCGGGGAGTTCGTGGCGCCGTGGAACTCGATCGGGATGCCGCCCAGCGGGTAGTCCTTGCGCTGGGGGTGGCCGGGCCAGTCGTCCGGCATCTCGATGCGGGTGAGCGCCGGGTGACCGTCGAAGATGATCCCGAAGAAGTCGTACGTCTCCCGTTCGTGCCAGTCGGCCGTCGGGTAGGTCGGGACCACCGAGGGGATGTGCGGATCGGCGTCCGGGCAGCTGACCTCGAGCCGGATCCGGCGGTTGTGGGTCATCGACAGCAGGTGGTAGACCGCGTGCAGCTCGGCGCCACGGTCGGTCGGGTAGTGCACCCCGGACACGCTGGAGCACCACTCGAAGCGCAGCATCGGGTCGTCCCGGAGCACCCGGGCGACCTCGGCGATGTGCTCGCGCTCGACGAAGAGGGTGAGCTCACCGCGATCCACCACGACCTTGCGGATCGCGGTGTCCGGATCGGCGATGGCGGCCCGGAGCCGGTCGACGGCGCCGTCGTACCAACCGCCGTACGGGGGCCGACTCGCCTGCGGCATCTCGACGAACCAGGTCATGTCGTTGTAGCCGGAGACGTCGGAGGTGGTCGACGCGTGGAAGAGGCCCTGGCGTACGTCGAGGACCTCACGCTCCTGGCCGGCGCCCTGCTCGCCCTCGGGGACGGCGGGGATGTTCGATTCGCTCATCGCAGCAAGCCCTTCTGCTCGGCGAGGGGGGAGGCGACCAGCTGGCGGGCCTCGCGGGCGATCGCGGCGTCACGCTCGTCGGCGCCGATCGGCGCGTTCTGCACGATGGTGCGCAGCTTCATGATGCCGTCGATCAGCATCTCCGGACGCGGCGGGCAGCCGGGCACGTAGACGTCGACCGGGACGATGTGGTCGACGCCCTGGACCAGCGCGTAGTTGTTGAACATGCCGCCGGAGGACGCGCACACGCCCATCGACAGCACCCGCTTCGGCTCGGCCATCTGGTCGTAGATCTGCCGGACGACCGGGGCGAACTTCTGGCTCACCCGGCCGGCGACGATCATCAGGTCGGCCTGGCGCGGCGAGGCACGGAAGACCTCCTGGCCCCAGCGGCCCGCGTCGTGCGGGGTGGCGCCGAAGGACATCATCTCGATCGCGCAGCAGGCCAGGCCGAAGGTGGCCGGCCAGAAGGACGCCTTGCGCGCCCAGCCGAACAGCTGTTCGGCGGTGGTCAGCAGGATCCCCTGGGGGATCTTGTCCTCGACACCCATATCAGCACCTCACAATTCGGCTCAGGACGGACGGGGCGATGCGTGTCAGTCCCACTCGAGACCCCCGCGCCGCCACTCGTAGACGTAGGCCAGGAAGACCAGGCCGATGAAGATCAGCATCTGGACCAGGGCGAAGGACCGCAGCCCGGGCATCTCCAGGGAGACCGCCCACGGGTAGAGGAAGACGACCTCGATGTCGAAGATGATGAACAGCATCGCGGTGATGTAGTACTTCACCGGGAACCGGCCGCCGCCGATCGGCTGGGGCGTCGGTTCGATGCCACATTCGTACGAGTCGGACTTCACCCGGTTGTACCGGGACGGCCCGATGATCGCCGACACCAGGGCGACGGTCGCCATGATGGCGCCCATCACCAGCATCAGGATCAACGGAAGGTACATGTTCATCGCCAGGTCCTTTCCTGTGCCGAGTCCATCCTCGCAGCCCTCTCTGTCATCTCCGCCATCACCCCGGCCCGAATGTACTCAGACCGACGGAGCGATCCGTACGAGGGTGTTGATCACGCGATCGAAGGCATCTCCGTCGCGCTGGTCGGTGAGCCCGGCCAACAACTTGTGCACCAGCCGCATCAGGGTGCGACGTGGCAGTCCGTAGTGCACGGCGATCCGCATCACCGTGGGATGTCCGATCAGCCGGGCGAACACCGCGCCGAGGCGGTAGTACTTGCCCAGCTCGTCCTTCATCAGCAGCGGGTAGCCGGCCAGCGCCCGCTCCGCCGAGGCGGTGCCGAAGCCGCGGGACTTCGCATCGACGATGACACCCGCCGCGACCCGGCCGGCCTGCATGGCCGAGTCGATCCCCTCACCGTTGAAGGGGTTGACCATGCCGCCGGCGTCGCCGACCAGCAGCAGCCCGTCGCGGTAGTGGGGCTTGCGGTTGAAGGCCATCGGCAGCGCCATGCCCTTGATCGGCGCCCGCAGGTTGTCCGGACGGAAGCCCCAGTCCTCCGGGGTGTTGTCCAGCCAGGTGCGCATCATCGCGCGGTAGTCGGTCTTCGCGAAGGCCGGCGAGGTGTTGAGCATGCCGAGACCGACGTTGACCGTGCCGTCCCCCATCGGGAACGCCCAGCCGTACCCCGGCAGCAGGTTCGAGGCGCCCGGGCGTCCGTCCCACAGCTCCAGCCAGGACTCCATGTACGCCCCGTCGTGGCGCGGCGAGGCCACGTACGACCGTACGGCCACGCCCATCGGCCGCTTCTCGTCGCGGGTGATCCCCATCGCGACGCCGAGTCGGGACGAGTTCCCGTCGGCGGCGACCACCACCGGAGCGCGGAACGTACGACCGTCCTTGGTCGTCACGCCGACGATCCGGCGGCCGCGGAGCACCGGCTCGGTGACGTGGGCGCCCTCGACCAGGTGAGCACCACGCGTGGCCGCGTGCCGGGCGAGCAGCTCGTCGAGCTCGGTACGCCGCCGGGTCATGCCGTAGTGCGGAAAGTCGGCCAGCTCGGGCCAGTCCAGGGTGAACGGACGTCCGTTGCCGCCGTAGACGCGCAGGCCGCGATTGTGCACCCAGCCGGCCTCTTCGGACGTGTCGATGCCGAGGCGGACCAGCTCGCGGACCGCTCGGGGGGTCAGGCCGTCACCACAGATCTTGTCGCGCGGGAAGGTGGCCTTCTCCAGCAGAGCGACGTCGAGGCCCAGACCGGCCAGATGGGCGGCTGTGGCCGACCCGCCGGGGCCGGCGCCGACGACCACCACGTCATGCTCCGACGCCTCACGCCCGGACGGCGTGTGCACTCCCCCCGCGGCACTGACTGCTGCCTCGGTGGCGGAGGACATGGACACGCTCCTGTGGTCGGTGACGCCCGTGGTCTGCATCTCACGCAGGCCGGAGACATCCGCAGTCTACGACTCCCGCCGTGCTAGGGCGAACCTTCCACATTCCGCATTCACCCTAGTCAGCGCCATATTGGCGGAATAATTTCCGCAATGCTCGCGTGGTGTTATTCATCTGTGACTCACGGGTCCGCGGGCTGCCGGAGCACACGGCCGGTCCGTGCCGACGGGCTAGAGTGCCGGGGTGACGCAGCCTGCCTCGCTCCCCTCTGTCCCCCGCCTGCGTGCGGCGACCACCCCGATCGGCGACCCGGGGCGCCTGCAGGACTTCCTGCCCGCCACCGGCGCGAGCGCCTGGTTCCATCGCGAGGCCTCCGGCGCGAGCGGCCGGGTGCTGGGCGAGGCCTCCGGCGCGAGCGGCCGGGGGCCGCGCGAGGACGGCGTGATCGGGATCGGTGAGGCGGCGCGCTGCGAGGTCGACTCGCTGGCCGAGGCCGACGCCTGGTGGCGGGCCGTGGTGGCCGCGATGCCGGAGAACCTGGGTGGCGACGATCTGCCGTCGGGGGTCGGGCCGCTGGCCTTCGGTTCCTTCACCTTCGACCGCGACCACACTGCGCGCCGTTCGGTGCTGGTGGTGCCGTCGCTGGTGATCGGCCGCCGCGACGGCCGGCACTGGTTGACCCGGATCGGTCCCGCGGAACTGCCGCTGCCGGCGCCCGAGCTGCCGCCGCGGACCGCCGCACCGGTCGGCCCCGGCGAGGTGTCCTGGTCGGACGGGGCGATGTCCGGTCCGGAGTGGGAGGAGGCGGTCGCCACCGCCGTCCACCGGATCACCGGCGGGCATCTGCAGAAGGTGGTGCTGGCCCGCGACATCGTCGCCACCACTCCCGACCGGATCGACCCGCGCTGGCTGGTCGACCGGCTCGGCCCGAGGTATCCGCGATGCTGGACCTTCTGGGTCGACGACATGGTCGGCGCCACCCCGGAGATGCTGGTCCGGGTCGACCAAGGGTTGGTCACCTCCCGGGTGCTCGCGGGAACGATCTGGCGTGGGGCGATGGGCCCGAAGCGACGCAGCAGTGGGGAGACCGGACAGCGAGGTGTGGAGGACACCCTTTCTTCCCGGGCGATCGCCGAGGTGCTCTCCCAGTCGGAGAAGAACCTGGGCGAGCACACCCTGGCGGTCGAGTCGGTGGCGCGGGCGCTGGCGCCGTACTCCACCAGCATGAACGTGCCGGAGACCCCGTACGTGCTGGAACTGCCGAACGTCATGCACCTGGCCACCGACGTGAATGCGGCGGTCCGGCCCGGGACCACGGCGCTGGCGTTGGCGGCGGCACTGCATCCGAGCGCCGCGGTGTGCGGCACCCCGACCGACGTCGCCCGGGCCACCATCGCCGAGATCGAGGGACTGGACCGCGGCCGCTACTCGGGGCCGGTCGGCTGGATCGACGCGCAGGGCAACGGCGAATGGGCGATCGCGCTGCGCTGCGGCCGGCTGCTGCCCGACGGGCACTCGATGGAGCTGTTCGCCGGGTGCGGGATCGTCGCCGACTCCGAACCGGCCAACGAGCTGGCCGAGTCGACGGCGAAGCTGGTCGCGATGCGGGACGCCCTGGAGGAACAGCAGGACTGATCGCCCGCGGAGCCGACCCGTACGTACGGCATCCGTACGGGCCGGGCTCTCCAGCGGACGGACCGGCTCAGCGGAACGGCAGGGCGCGGGTGTACTGCACCGGGAACCGGGTCGGTCCGCCGTCCAGGTGCGCTTCCCACCGTGCCGGGGCGTACGGGTCGCGGAGCAGTTCGCGGGCCACCATCACCGCGTCCGCACGGCCCTCGACGAGGACCTCTTCGGCCTGGTCGGCGTCGACGATGATGCCGACCGTGCTGACCGGGATCCCCACCACCTCGCGGACCGACGCAGCGAACCGCACCTGGTAGCCCGGCCCGACCGTCGTCGGCCGGGACAGCGGCGAGACACCGCCGGTGGACACGTCGATCAGGTCCACTCCGTGCTGTTCCAGGAGACGAGCGAACGTACGCGTCTGCTCCAGGGTCCAGCTGTCCCCCTCGATCCCGTTCTCGGTGAACCAGTCGGTGGCCGACACCCGATAGAGGACCGGGACGTCGGGGCCAACCTCCTCGCGGACCGCGTCGACGACGGCCAGCGGCAGCCGGACCCGCCCCTCGAAGGAGCCGCCCCAGTCGTCGGTGCGTCGATTGCTGAGCGGGGAGCAGAACTGGTGCAGCAGATAGCCGTGGGCGCCATGGATCTCGACGGTGTCGAAGCCGGCCTCCAGCGCACGGCGGGCCGCGGACCGGAAGCCCTCGATCACCGACACGATGTCGGCTGCGGTCATCGCCCGCGGGGTGGCATGGTGCTCGTCGAACGCGACCGCGCTGGGGGCGACCGGGGTCCAGCCGCCGTCCCTGGCCGACAGGGTGCCGACGCCGGCCCACGGCTGGCGGGTGCCGGCCTTGCGACCGGCATGGTTCAGCTGGATGCCGACCGCGGCGCCGAGCCGGTGACACAGGTCGACGATCGGTGCGAACGCGTCGGCCTGCGCGTCGTTCCACAGCCCGAGGTCCCACGGCGAGATCCGTCCGACCGGCAGCACCCCGGTCGACTCGACCAGCACCAGTCCCGCCCCGCCGCCGGCCCGCGAGGCCAGGTGCTGCAGGTGGAAGTCCGTCGGGCAGCCGGCCGAGGCTCCGGAGGGGGCCGCGGAATACATGCACATCGGGGACATCCAGACCCGGTTCGGGACGGTCGTGCCCCGCAGGGTGAGGGGCGTGAACAGTTGCGACATGCGATTGAGGGTAGCCCTGGGCCGTGTCCGGCATCCGAGGTGCCTGCCCACCTCATGGACGATCGGCCGGCGTTCGGGGCCTGGCACCGGCTGTCCTTTCCGGGGCGGGCCGCGGCCGCCGACGTGCCCGCAACAGGCGTACGACCACCGTCCGTGGCATATTTGGGCCCGTGCCCCGAGGAGACGACAAGACCGACTACCGTGCGACGCTGGCGAAGCGCCGCCACGACGTGGCGATGATGTTCGACGGGGTGGCCCGCCGCTACGACCTCGCCAACGACGTCCTCTCGATGGGGCAGGTGCGCTGGTGGCGCGAGGCCACGACGCGGGCGCTGGATCCTCGCCCCGGCCAACTGATCCTCGATCTGGCGGCCGGCACCGGCACGTCCAGCCTGTCCTTCGCCGCGTCCGGCGCGACGGTCGTCCCGACCGACCTGTCCCTCGGCATGCTGCAGGTGGGCAAGGAACGCCACCCCGAGCTGTCCTTCATCGCCGGTGACGCGCTGCGACTGCCGTACGCGGACGGCGCCTTCGACGCCGTCACCGCCTCGTACGGCTTGCGCAACATGGAGGACACCGTCGGGGCGCTGCGGGAGCTGCGTCGGATCACCCGGCCGGGCGGCCGGATCGTGATCTGCGAGTTCTCCACCCCGACCTGGGCGCCGTTCGCGACGCTCTACAAGGAGTACCTGATGGAGGCGCTGCCGCGGATCGCCACCGCGGTCTCCTCCAACCCGTCCGCGTACGTCTACCTGGCGGAGTCGATCCAGGCCTGGCCGGACCAGCGCGGGCTGGCCGCCCTGTTCGTCGAAGCGGGCTGGCGCGACGTCCAGTGGGAGAACCTCACCGGCGGCATCGTCGCGGTGCACCGCGCCTGGGCCTGACCCTCGATGCCCGGCTTCGTCCTCGACGCGTACGCCGCGCGCAGTTGCGCGGTGAAGACGCACAATCTCTTCGACCCGCGCGCCCACCCGGCGGCCCCGGCGGTGGACCCGTCGGTCGCCGAGAGCTTCGACGACGGGCCGAGTCACGCCGATCGGGTGATCGCCGCGATCCTGGCGGCGGCCCGTCGTTCCGGCCGTCCGCGGGTGGTGGACCTGCGGGACGGCGTACGCGAGCCCTGGGCGGAGCGGGAGGCCGCCTGCCGGGCGGCGATGCTGGGCGGTGCCGACGTGATCATCCACGGGATCGTGCCGCTCGATCTCGCCGGGCACCGCAGCGGTCGGGCGGACCTGTGGGTGCGCGGCGCCGACACCGCCGACGGTCGGCCCGGCTACCACCCGGTGGAGATCAAGGCCCACCGGGTGCAGGAGCTGCGCCGGTCCGGGCGCGATCACACGTTCACCGTCCCGGTGTCCGACCTCGCGTCCCCCTCCCCACAGCATTCCCGGCCGGCCGATTCACGGGCGATCCGGGTGGCCAGCCGGGAGGGTGATCTGCTGCAGGTCGCGCACTACTGGCGGCTGCTGGAGTCGGCCGGCTTCGCCGCAGCGGGGCGGCCGCTCGGCGGGGTCATCGGCACCGACGACGTGCCCGGCCACGGGATCGCGATCAGCTGGGTCGACCTCGCCGAGCCGATGGTGCGGACCTTCTCCCGCCGCTCGGCGGAGGGCTGGACCCGGCGCAGCGTGCTGGAACGCTACGACCACGAGCACGACTTCCGGGTGCGAGTGGCCCTGGTCGCCCGCCAGCAGGGCGGGGCCGATGCGCCGGAGCCGCTGGTGCTGCCGATCGTCAACAAGGAATGCCCGCGCTGCGACTGGTGGGAGACCTGCCGGCCGCGGCTCGACGACCATGACCTGAGCCTGAAGATCGACAAGTCCCCGCTGGACATCCGGGAGATCTCGGTGCTGCGACGGCTGGGGATCAACACCATCGACGACCTGGCGGTGATCGACCTGGCCGAGTTGATGCCCCGCTACCTGCCGGAAGTGCAGCACCGGCCGGGCGCCGACCGCCGGCTCGAACTCGCCGCGCACCGGGCCCGACTGATGGCCGCCGGCCAGAGCCTGGAGCGGATCACCACCGGCCCGATCGTCGTGCCGCGCGCCGACCTGGAGATCGACCTGGACATCGAGAACGCCGAGGACGACCGGGTCTACCTGTGGGGGTTCCTGGTCACCGACACCGCCTCGGGCGAGCGCTACTACCGTCACTTCAGCGCGTTCGCCGACCTGGACGACGACGGCGAGGACCGGCTGGCGGTCGAGGCGATGGCGTGGCTGCTCGGGATGGCCGAGGGGCCACGGTCGGTGCGGGTCTACCACTACTCGGCGTACGAGGTCACCCGGCTGGGACGGCTCGCGGAGCGCAGCGGCGATCCGGTGCTGGCACGCGCCCACGCGTACGCCGCGAGCCACTTCGTCGACCTGTTCACGACCGTACGGGAACACTGGTTCGGCATCCACGGGCTCGGCCTGAAGGTGGTCGCGCACGACGGTGCCGGGTTCAGCTGGCGCGACGACGATCCCGGCGGCCTGAACTCCCAGGCCTGGTTCGACGAGGCGGTGCACGCCGACGACACGGCCGAGCGGGAGGCGTCCCGCAGCCGGGTGCTGGAGTACAACGAGGACGACGTACGGGCGACGGCGGCCCTGCGGGAGTGGCTGGCGTCCGCCTGACGCGGGACCGCGGACGTCCCACAGGCGACGTCGCACAGACGTCCCTCGGACTCCACGTGAGCTCCCCCGGAGCGACCGCACGAGGCCTACTGCGCTCTGGACACATCGGCCCTCCACCGGGGGCGTACGGGCCAGCACTGCGCCGCGGCCGAATGGCGCCACCGGCTGCGCCCGCCTTTGACCCTGCGTTGCTTTCCCGGCCCCACACTGCTGGCCCTGTAGTGCTCTCCCGGCCGCACCCGCCGCTGGCCCTGTGATGCTTTCCCGGCCCCACCCGCCGCTGGCCCCAAGAATTCCAGCCCCCTCTCATCCGCCCCCCGGGTCGATTCAGCCCCCTCCACATCGGTCATGCGTTGTGCTCATGCGTTCCTGCGCGTCTTCACGCACCAACGCATGAGCACAACGCATGAGCCAGGTTCGCCCGGGATTCCCGTGCCGGGCCGGCTGCCACACCCGTTCAGGACGCCACTCGGACCCGATACCACCCGTCCGGACAGCGCACCCCAGCCCGACGCCACACCTCAGCCCCACGGCGCAGCCCTACCACCACCCGTCGCCACCGGCCATCCCTGTCACTCCCGCTCCGATCGGAGGCCTCTTCACCCCGAAGCTCGATGAGAACGGCCGCTTCCTGCTACCCCTGCTCCGACCGGAGGTCCCACCTCACCGGAAAAGCCGGACATATTCGACTTAAGGTGATCGTGTGGGTGACGGGCGTTGGTTAGGCTCGGGTTGCCCGTCGTGGACAGCCACCCCGGCGGACCGCCGAACAGAGGACGTCATCATGACCGACGCCACATCCCGGATCATCGTGCTGGCCGCGATGGGATTCATCGCCGCATTCCTGCTCGGCGGTTGGCTCACCGGCACTGTGGGTGGCGCCGGCTGGGGCGAGTCCATCGCAATGGCTGCTTCCTTGGGCATCGCCGGGGCGGGGGTCCAGCTGCTGTTGGTGGCCGTCCGCCGCCGCGAGGAGCTGGAGCACCCGGAGCACTGACTCGGGCGACATCCTGGTCACCGGATCAGGCGCCTCACCCCTCAGGCCGCGCCAACCCTCGCAGCCGCGCCTCCAGGTCGCGCCGGTCGTCCCGGCTGATCGGCACCTCCAACAGTTCGCGCCCCTGCACCGGCGCGGCCAGCGCCTCGGCCAACTCCGAGCGGGTGGTGACCAGCCGGTGGCGCCAGCCGTACGCTGCGGCCAAGGCGGCGAAGTCGACGCCGTGCGGGGTGGCGAACAGTCGCTCGAAGGACCCGGCGTACGCCCCGGCCCGATAGCGCGGATCGCCCTGCTCGAGGGTGTGGAAGATCGAGCCACCGTCGTCGTTGACCAGCACCACCCGCAGGTCGGGCACCGACTCGCTCGGACCGATCAGCAGGCCGCCGGCATCGTGGGCCAGCGAGACGTCGCCGATCAGCACGGTCACCGGCCGGCCGAGACCGAGGCCCGCCCCGGTGGCGGTCGAGAGCAGGCCATCGATGCCGGACAGCCCGCGGTTGCCGAGCACACGCCCCGGGGCGTCCTGGATCGGCGCCAGGTCGGCGTCGCGCATCGGCTGAGAGTTACCGAGCAGCAGCAGGTCCTCAGCGGGCACGGAGGTGACCACCGCCGCAGCGATCTCCGGCCCGGTCAGCACGGGTTGGGCGGCCAGCAGTGCGGCCAGGTCCGCGGCGACCCGGCGGTCCGCCTCCCGCCATTCCGCCAGCCATCCCGGATCGCCAGCGGGCAGTCGCACCTCGTCGGCCACCACGGCGGCGTGCAGCCCGACGTCGTTCCAGTCCGAGCCGTCGGCGACCACGATCACCTCGACGTCGGTGCGGGCGAGCAGCCGCATCACCGGCCGGGACAGGGTGGGCCGGCCGTACACGACGGCCCGTTCGATCCGGGCCGCCAGCGGCGAGTCGAGCAGCAGGCGGTAGGTGCCGAGGGCGCTGCCGGTGCGGGCGTTGGAGGCGGGGCCGGCGAGCAGCGGCACGCCCGCCTCCTCGGCGACCCGGCGGGCCCGGGCCCCGGTGGCCGGGCCACCGCTGCCGACCAGCACCACGGTGCGCGGCCCGGCGGCGGGTTCGGTCAGCATGCCGGCGCCGAGCGGGGCGATCGCCGGGGCGTCGACGTCCAGCCAGGCCAGGTCGTCGTCGTCCGGATCCGGGACGAGCGGCTCCGCGAATCGTAGGTTGAGGTGGCCGGGGCCGGCGAGGCGGCTGCGTACGCCACCGGCGGCGGCCAGCACCCGGGCGATCTGGTGGCGTACGGCCCGGATCCCGGAGTCGGCTTCGAGGTTGGCCTCGGCCCGGACGAACGTGCCGTAGATCCCCAACTGGTGGGTGGTCTGGTTGGCGCCGGTGTCGAGCATGCCGTTCGGCCGGTCGGCGGTGAGAGCGATCAGCGGCACCCCGGTGTGCGCGGCCTCCATCATCGCCGGCAGCAGGTTGCCGACCGCCGTGCCCGAGGTGACCAGCACCGGCACCGGCCGTCCGGTGACCCGGGCGATGCCGTACGCGGTGAACCCGGCGACCCGCTCGTCGAGACGTACGTGCAGCCGCAGTCGCCCGGCGGCCTCGGCCCGGTGCGCGGCGAACAGCAGCGGGGTGTTGCGGGAGCCGGGCGAGACGACCAGGTGCTCGACGCCGTTGGCGACGAGGTGACCGATGACGGCCCGGGCGAGGGCGGTGGACGGGTTCATGCGGCCTCCCTGACGAACCTGCTGGTGGCCGGCTCCGTCGGCGGCCGTGGACTCACCGGCTCAGGCTAGCCGTCTCCGCCAGCCGTCGGTCCCACCGCGCGCGGGTCTCCGGGTCGGCACCCAGCGTCGCCAGCCGGGCCGCGGTCGGCTCGGGGCGACGGACGTCCAGCCAGCCGTCGACGGCGACCAGCGGGGCGTCGACCACGTCGTCGACGAACAGGCGGGAGGTGTTGAGACCGCAGGCGTACGGCAGTTCGGGCAGTGCCGCCGCCAGCGCGACGCCCGCGGCCAGCCCGACCGAGGTCTCCAGTGCGCTGGACACCACCACCGGCAGGCCGAGGCGGTCGGCGAGCTGCAGGCAGGCACGTACGCCACCGAGCGGCTGCACCTTGAGCACCGCGACATCGGCCGCCTCCAACGCCACCACCCGCTCCGGATCACCCGAGCGGCGGATCGACTCGTCGGCGGCGATCGGCACGTCGATGCCGTCGTGGGCGAGGTGGCGACGCAGCGCGGCGAGGTCCTCGGTGGTCGGGCACGGCTGTTCGGCGTACTCCAGCTCGAACCGGGCCAATGTCTTGAGGTGACGGCGGGCGGTGGGCACGTCCCAGGCCCCGTTCGCGTCGATCCGGACCCGGCCATCGGGCCCCAGCGCGTCGCGGACAGCCTCCAACCGGGCGATGTCGTCCGCGATGTCGGAGCGGGGATCGGCGACCTTGACCTTCGCGGTGCGGCACCCGGACTCCACCACCAGGGCGTATGCCTGCTCGGGCGCGACGACCGGCACCGTCACGTTGACCGGCACCCGGCCGCGGATCGGGGCGGGCCAGCCCTCCTCGGCGGCCTCCCGCGCCGCGGCGAGCCAGGGCACCAACTCGGCGCCGTGGTAGTCGAGGAAGGGGCTCCACTCGGCCCAGCCCGCCGGGCCGCGCCACAACAGACCCTCCCGCACTTCGATCCCCCGGAACCGGGTGCGCAGCGGGATCGAGTAGGCGTACGTCTCCATGCCCCGACCCTATGCCGCCCGGTCGCTCGGCGGGGCTCCGGTGATCGGCCTCGTACGCTGGACACCGGCTGTCCCCGGGGCGGCCGTACGCCGGACGCCGCGACCGTGACCCGACAGGGCAGGTGTGACGCGGAGCAGTCCTCCCGCTGCACCGGCTCAGACACATTCGAACAGCTCTGCATTTCGCCCGTGCAGAAGTGTCCGTCATTCCGCACCAACGCACGGGCGAGGTGAAGAGCTGAGCGTTTGTGCGTGAGAGACCGTGCGGGGACGGGCCTACGCTGGGCGCGTGTCAACACCCCCGCTGCGCTTGCTGCCCATGGCCGGGCTGGATGCCGAGGAACTGACCGAGGCGTTCGCCGGCGCACTGGACGGGTCGTACGTGCTGGCCCCGCTGCCGCCGGACCCGGTCGAGGAAGCGGCCGTCCGCGCGATGCTGGCGACAGCGGGCCGGCCGGGCGCGGTCCCGGACGGGGTCGCGCTGATCGTCTCCACCTCCGGGTCGACCGGCACCCCGAAGGGGGTGATGCTCTCGGCCGCCGCGATCCGGGCCGGCGCCGCGGCCACCGATGACCGGATCGGGGGGCCGGGCGACTGGTCGCTGGCTCTCGGGGCGCATTACGTGGCCGGTGCGATGGTGGTCTGCCGCGCGCTGCTCGCCGGCACCGCCCTGCACCTCGCCCCGCCGCACCTGGACGCTCCGCGGATCGCCGACCTCACGGCGGCCGCCGGCCCCGACGTCCGGCACTATCTGTCGGTCGTCCCCACCCAGCTGGCCCGCCTGCTCGATGACGATGCGGCGCTGGCGGCCTTGGCCCGGTTCGACGCGATCCTGCTCGGTGGCGCCGCCGTGGCCCCGGAGCTCCTCGCCGATCTGCGGGCCCGCGGCCTGCGCATCGTCACCACGTACGGGATGAGTGAGACGTCCGGCGGCTGCGTGTACGACGGTCGGCCGCTGGCCGGGGTGGAGGTGCGGGTCGAGACTGCCGCCGTGGCCGATCCGGACCATGCCGCCCCAGACAGGGCAGATCCAAACCGACCAGACCCAGACCACGCCGCCCCAGACCACGCCGACCCAGACCGCGCTTCCGCCGGCCGGCTGACCATCACCGGCCCGATGGTGTTCTCCGGCTACCTCGGCCGCCCCGACCTGACCGCCGAGGTGCTTCGGATCGGCCCCAGCGGCCGCCGGACCCTGCTGACGGGCGACCGGGGCGAGATCGCCCCCGACGGCAGCGTACGGGTCCTCGGCCGGCTCGACGACGTGGTGATCTCCGGCGGGCTCAACGTCGACCTGGCCGCGGTCCAGACCGCCGCACGGCGGGCCCTGGGCACCACCGACCTGGTGGCACTGGGAGTCACCGACGAGATCTGGGGCACCCGGGTGGTCGTCGTCACGACCGTACGTACCTCCCTGCCGGACCTCCGCACGGTCCTGGCGCCCGTGCTGGCGCACCACGCGCTGCCGCGTGGTCTGGCCCGTCTCGACGTGCTGCCGACGACCAGTAGTGGCAAGATCGACCGGCGGGCGCTGATCGCCGCGTGGGGGACGATGGACGAAGAGCTGGCGTGACGAAAGGGACGTGGCCGTGACGAAGGGTGCTCAGGCGTGACGACGATGGCTGATTGGGTCGAGGGTGCCCGGCTGCGGACCCTCCCGGCAGCGGTCAGCCCGGTCCTGGCCGGCACCGGCGCGGCCGCCGCGGTGGGATCGTTTCGGCCCCTCCATGCGGTGCTCGCGCTGGTGGTGGCGCTGGCCCTGCAGGTCGGGGTGAACTACGCCAACGACTACTCCGACGGCATCCGCGGCACCGACTCCGCCGAACGGGTCGGCCCGCAGCGACTCGTCGGCTCCGGCGCGGCACCGGCGGCGACGGTCAAGCGGGCGGCCTTCGGGTGTTTCGGTCTGGCCGGGATCGCCGGTCTGGTGCTGGTGATCCTCACCCAGCAGTGGTGGCTGCTGCTGGTCGGCCTCGCCTGTGTGCTGGCCGCCTGGTACTACACCGGCGGAAAGCACCCGTACGGCTATCTGGGCCTCGGCGAGGTCTTCGTCTTCGTGTTCTTCGGGCTGGTCGCCGTCTGCGGCACGACGTACGTCCAGGTCGGTGCGGTGACCCTGCCCAGCCTCTTCGCCGCGATCGCAATCGGCGCGCTGGCCTGCGCGATCCTGGTGACCAACAACCTGCGCGACCTCGACACCGACATCGTCGCCGGCAAGCGCACCCTGGAGACCCGGCTCGGCGACCGCGGCAGCCGGCTGCTGTTCCTCGCGCTGGTGCTGGTGACGGTCGCCGCAGTGGTGGCCGTCGCGATCGCCTCCGGACGCTGGTGGTCGCTGCTCGGCCTGGCCTTCGTCCTGCCACTGGCCGGTCCCACCCGCGCGCTGTTGACCGGGGCGAAGGGCCTGGCCCTGGTGCAGGTGCTGAAACTGACCGGCATCGCCGAGCTGATCGCGGCCGCCGGCCTGCTGATCGGCCTCGCCATCCCGTTCTGAGTCGTACGCGCCGACCTGCCCTACACGCTGCCCTCAGGCGGTCGCACCGGCCTGGATCGCCCCCGACCGACACCGTTCCGACAGGGCGTCCCGACGCCTACAATTCCGTCATGATGCGCTATCTGCCCGTCCTGATCGCCATCATGCTGGCGATCTACTGCATCACCGATCTGGCGCAGACCGACTCGGTGAAGGTCAACTTCATGCCGAAGTGGATGTGGTTCATGGCGATCGTCGTGCTCCCGTTCGTCGGCGGGTTGGCCTGGCTGATCTTCGGCCGCGGTTCCTTCGGTGGGGGCGGCGGCGGGGGCGGTGATCCGCGCGACCAGGCCCCCGACAACGATCCGGAGTTCCTCGGCCGGCTCTGATCCCGGCCCGGACACGGCCGTCTAGACTTCCGCCAGCGCCGCCGCCATCAGGGCCGACGCGGTCGCGTCGTCGGGCGCCTCCGACGCGGCGCGCTGGGCCTCCACCTCGCGGCGGTAGCGCTGCTTCTCACGGTCCAGGGTGGCGGCGTCCCAGCCGAGCAGCGGGGCGACGATGTCACCGATCTCGTCCAGCGCCGCGCAGCCCCCTTCGGGCATCTCGTACGCCAGCCGGACCCGGCGGCGCAGCACGTCGGCGAGGTGCAGGGCGCCCTCGTGGGTCACCGCGAAGGCGACCTCGGCCCGCAGATAGGCCGGAGCCGCTGCCAGCGGACGACCGAGATCGGGATCGGCGCGGACCAGATCGGCGATCGTCGTCAGCTCCGCCCCGTAGCGCGACAACAGGTGCTCGACACGGTGCCGGTCCCAGCCGATCCGGCGCGCGATCGGGCCGGCCTGTGCCCGGGTGGCCTCGTAACCGACCGCGCCGACCAGCGGGACCCGCTCGGTGATCGACGGCTGCGCACGGGTCCGTTCGGCGCCGAGGGCGAAATCGACCGCGTCCTGGGCCATCCGGCGGTAGGTGGTGAGCTTGCCGCCCGCGATCGCCGACAGGCCGGGCGCGACCCGGGCGACCGTGTGCTCGCGCGACACGCTGGCCGACTCGCCGGGAGTGCCGCGCAGCGGCTGCAGCAGCGGTCGCAGGCCGGCGTACGACGCGAGGATGTCGTCGCGGGTCAGCCGGGAGCGCAGCACCGCGTTGGCCTGGTCGAGGATGTAGTCGATGTCGGCCGCGGTGGCCACCGGCGCCTCACGCTGCTCGGACCAGGCGGTGTCGGTGGTGCCGATCACCCAGTGGTCGGGCCACGGGATGATGAAGAGCACCGACGTCGAGGTCCGCAGGAACAGGCCGGTGCGGCCCCGGATCCGTTCCTTGGGCACCACGATGTGCACGCCCTTGGAGGCGAGCACCTTCAGTCCCTGGGCCCGCGGACCGGCCAGGCCCTCGGTCTGCTCGGTCCACACACCGGTGGCGTTGATGACGTGGCGGGCCCGGACGGTGATCTCCCGGTCGGCCTCCAGGTCGTGCAGGACGGCCCCGGTGACCGCGCCGCGCCGGCGGACGAAGTCGACCACCCGGGTCCGGGAGGCGGCCAGGGCGCCGTACGACACGGCCGTGCGGACCAGGTCGACGACCAGGCGCGCATCGTCCACCCGGGCATCGTAGAAGCGGATTGCGCCGCTCAGCCGCCCGGGGCGGATGTCGGGGAAGATGCCGAGCGCGCCGGCCTTGTCGTAGTGGCGCTGGATCGGCACCCGGCCGCCGTGGAACCGGGCGATCAGGTCGTACAGGCCGACGCCGAGGGCGCTGTAGCCGCGCTCGATGAGGGGCACCCGCAGCGGCCACAGGAAGGGTTGGGCGTGGACCAGGTGGGGGGCGATGGTGTCGAGCAGCAGGCCGCGCTCGGCCAGCGCCTCGGAGACCAGATGCAGGTCCAGTTGGTAGAGGTAGCGCAGGCCGCCGTGCACCAGCCGCGACGATCGCGACGAGGTGCCGGCGGCCCAGTCCTGCATCTCCACCAGCCCGGTGCGCAGGCCACGGGTGACCGCATCGAGGGCGATGCCGGCGCCCGTCACTCCCCCTCCGACGACGAGGAGGTCGAGGCCGCCGTCGTCGGCCATCTCCTCCAGGGCTCGCGATCGGGACTGTGCGGTGAGCGTGGACTCCTTCACGGGCACCACTATGCCAGCGGCCGGCCCGCCGGGAGGCGGCTCGGGTTCAGGTCCGCCCCGCCAGCGATACGGGCGGTGCCGCTGCGGGCGGCGCCGATGCAGGCGGTCACGATCCAGGCAGTGACGATCCAGGCGGTCACGATGCAGGCGGTGACGGGGCGACCGGGACGGCCGTGACCACCGAGTTCGCCGTGAATCCGGTGCCGTCCCAGTCCTCACAGGTGACCAGCACCAGCCGATGCGGCCCGTCCTGGGCGAACAGCTGCGCCGAGGCGGCGGCGAGCTGGTCCTTCGTCAGCACCCGGACATCCTGGACGACGTACGTCCGGGAGCCGGCGGCGCCACCGAGGACGACGGTGGCGCCTGGCCTGAGCTCCACCAGGTGCTCGAAGACCGCCGATCCGCTGTTGTGCACCTTGTGGGCGGTGAGCAGGGTGGTCCCCACCTCGGCGCCGGCATCGGCGGAGCGGTTCCACCAGCCGACCAGCCGCGGATTGTCCGGCGGGTTGAGGGCACCGCGGTCGAGAGCCATCGGCAGCACGCCGACGCTGTGCAGGCCGAGGGAGTCGACGGTCAGCGCGGTGGGATCGAACGGCGCGACCGCCGGCACCGGCGGCGTCCGATGCCGGAAGTAGGCGAGCCAGACGACACCCGACGGCGCCGCGACCAGGCCAACGACGGAGGCCGCGAGCAGGACCCAGGTGGGCACCAGCGGTCGGCGGCGACGGGCACTCACGGGGCGCCCCCGTGCGGATCGTACGGCGCCTCAGTGGCCGGCGCGTCGCCGCAGGCCGAGCGCACCCAGCCCGGCGATGACGACGCCGCCCACCCCCAGCGCCACGAGGCCACCGGTGCTGTCACCCGCCAAGCCGGCATTGACAGTGCCGGGGGCCGAGGGGGCGGTGGTCGGGGTGGCCGACGGCTCAGTGGGCGGCTGCGCGGCGCACTCGTCCAGCCAGAAGACCTTCGAGTTCACCTTGTCGCCGCCGGCGTCGAGCTCGACCTTGATGTGGAAGTCGGCCGCGGGCAGGGCGTTGCCGGTCTTCGAGACGAGGACGTACGAGTGGGTGACGGTGTCCCCGTCGGACGGGATGACGAACTGCCCGGGGCCGGAGAATCCGTAGTCGCTGCTGGCGATACCGGCCGGGGCCGGGGCCTGCGTCGTGAAGGTGACCGCGTAGCTGCCCTGATCGACGTTGAACGCCTGGACGTCGAAGGAGCAGCCGGCGATGTGCGGATCGTTGCTGTTGTCCGGAGTCGCGCCGTGTTCGGCGACCTTGATGTCGCCCGTCACGGCGGACGCGGTGGTCGCGGCGAGCGGGGAGGCGAGCAGTCCGAGGACGCCGGCGGCGGCCAGCAGCCGGAGAGGACGGGCGTGGACGGGCCGGAGCTGGATCGGACGGGGGCGGAAGGCGGCGTCAGTCATGGTGCTCTCCTTCGAGGAACGACAGACTGGGGGAAGGAACGCCAGATCAAGTGATCTGCATCACATCCTGCCGGACGTCCTACCGTTCCGCCGGAGACACGCCCATCCTCGCCCGGATCAGATGACCGCCAGCGCGTGCACGATGCCGAGCACCACCGCCACCGCGCCGGCGCCGTAACCCGTCGCCAGGACGGTCTGCACCGGCCGGGACCGGCCGTTGTCCGCACCGGTCCGGGTCAGCGCCAGGTGACCGGCGAGGATGCCGGGCGCCGGGCCGAGAATGAGTGCCCAGACCAGCCCACCGGACAGCGCCGTTCCGCTCCGCCCGGCCAGCGCGACGACGATCCCTCCGATCACGGCCAGCCCGGCCAGCCCGACGAGGACGCCCGAGGCGACGGTCCACTGTCGGGCACCGGGACGCTCACCGGTGGTCGGCAGCTCGGTCTCCTGGTCAAGTCGGGCCCGGGAGTGCCGGTAGCTGTAACCGAAGTAGATGGTGAGGCCGACCAGCAGCCAGACGACGAACCGCAGCCAGGTCTCCACGGCCAGGTTGGCCATCAGCCAGAGGCACAGCACACCGGAGATGATCGGCAGCGTCGGGGACCACGGCACGGTGAAACCGCGCTTGAGGTCGGGGTAGCGACGCCGCAGCACCGGCACGGCGAAGCTCACCAGGACGAAGGCCGACAGCGTGCCGATGTTGATCATCTCGGACAGTTGGCCGACGTCGGCCAGTGCGGCGATGGCGGCCACGACGACACCGGCCAGGATCTGCAGCCGGGCCGGGGTGCCGCGGTCCGAGGTGTGTGACAGGCCGCGGGGCAGCAGCCCGTCGCGACTCATCGCGAAGACGACCCGGGCGAGCCCGAGCAGCAGCACCATGATGACGGTGGTCAGGCCGATCAGGATGCCGATGGTGATGATGGTGCCCACCCAGTTGGCACCGACGAGGCGGAACGCGGTGGCCAGCGACGGCTCGTCCTCCTTCGCCATCTCCCGGTAGCTCACCATGCCGGTGACGACGATGGTGACCGCGACGTAGAGCAGGGAGACCAGCGCCAGGCCGCCGAAGATGCCCCGCGGCAGGGTCTTCTGCGGGTCCTTGGCCTCCTCGGCGGTGGTGGCGACGATGTCGAAGCCGATGAAGGCGAAGAAGACCAGGGCGGCCGCGCCGAGCAGACCGTACATGCCGTAGCGGGTCGGGTCGGCGCCGGAGAGGAACGCGAAGAGGCTCTGCGTCATCACCCCGGAGGCCTGGGAGCCGGTGGTCGGCTCGGCCGGCGGCAGGAAGGGCTTGAAGTTGGAGACCTTCACGTAGAAGGAGCCCGCAACGATGATGAACAGCGTGATCCCGATCTTGATCACCGTCAGCACACCGTTGACCCGCGAGGTGAGCTTGGTGCCGAGCACCAGCAGCACGGTGAACAGCGCCACGATGAGCACCGGTGGCCAGGAGACGGTGAGCCCGCCGAGCGCGAACTCGGTCGGCAGGTCGATGTGCAGGAACTCGAACACGTTGCGGACGTAGATGCCCCAGTACTTGGAGATCACCGAGGCCGCCATCAGCATCTCGAGGATCAGGTCCCAGCCGATGATCCAGGCGATGAGCTCCCCCAGCGACACGTACGAGAAGGTGTACGCCGACCCCGACACCGGGATCGTCGAGGCGAACTCGGCGTAGTTCATCACCGCGAGACCGCAGACGAGCGCGGCGATGATGAAGGAGATGATCACGGCCGGGCCGGCGTAGTCGGCGGCGGCCTGCGCACCGACGGAGAAGATGCCCGCGCCGACCGCGACGGCGACACCCATCACGGCGATGTCCCACGCGCCGAGTTCGCGCCTCAGGCTGCGTTCGGGATCCGCCAGGTCCTCCTGGACCTCACCGATGGTCTTCTTCAGGAAGAGACTCATGCATCCACCTCGTTCTCTGGGCCGGAACGCACTACTACACCCTCCGGAGTTCGGTGACAGGCTAGTGGACCGTGTCGGCGCGGGACCTACGTCTCGGCGCGGACACACGGTCGTAACAATAGGAATCCGCAGCCACCGGCCGCAGGCCGGCGGACCACCAGAGCCACCGGCCACCGGCCACCGGCCAGGCGAGCCTACTGGGCGGTCTGCCGGACGATCTGGATCAGGTTGCCACAGGTGTCGTCGAACACCGCCGTGGTCACCGGGCCCATCGCGATCGGCGACTGGGTGAACCGTACGCCCAGGTCGCGCAGCCGCTGGTATTCGGCGTCGACGTCGTCGACGGTGAACTGGGTGAACGGGATGCCGTCGGCGAACAGGGCCTCACAGTAGGGCGCCGCCGCCGGGTGGCCACGCGGCTCGAGGAGCAGTTCGGTGCCCTCGGGGTCCTGCGGAGAGACGACCGTCAGCCAGCGGGCGCCGCCCCCGAGCGGGACATCGTGTCTGACCACGAAGCCCAGCACCCCGGTGTAGAACCGTTCAGCCTTGTCCTGATCGTCGACGAGGACGCTGGTCAGGGTGATCCTCATGATGGTCTGCCTTCCTCCGATGGGGTGCCGTCACCCGATGCGGTGGCGGCGCTGTCGAAGCGCGGATCGTACGACTCGCCTGCTCGGGCCACGATCTGCTCGCACAGCGCATGGGTGGCCAGCGCGTTGCGGGCCGACAGGACGACATCCTCCCGTACGGCACCGAGGAACGTGAGGACGGCCTGCTCGAGGCCGCGCTGGCGCGGCACCGGGACCCAGTCGGGCCGGCGGTGCACAGTGGGCAGCCCGTCGGGATGGTCGATGACGTCGGCGAGGTCACGGACGACCCGTTTGCGGCCTCCGCCGGACACCTCGAGCACCTCCTCGGTGACCCCGGCGACGCGGTTCATCACGCCGAGCGCAGTGAACCCGGCCCCCGACAACTGCAGGACCACGTGCTCGAGCCGGCCCTCCCGCACCCGATGGTTCACCGTCACCTCGTCGACCTCCCCGGGGACAAGGAAGCGCAGCGTGTCGACGACATGGATGAAGTCGTCGAAGACCGTACGCCGCACCTCGTCGGCCGGGCCGGGCCGGTTCTTCTGCAGCACGATGAGGTCTCGCGGGTGATCGTGGCAGCTCGCATAGCCGGGCGCGAAGCGCCGGTTGAAACCGACCATCAGCGACGTACTGCGCTGCTCGGCGAGCGTCACGAGCTCCCGGCAGGTCGCCAGGTCGTACGCGAGCGGTTTGTCGACGTACGTCGCGATGCCGGCGTCCAGCAGCCGGGTCACGATCGCCGGGTGGGTCTCGGTCGGGGCATGGACGAACGCGGCGTCCAGTCCGGCGTCGAGCAGCGAGTCGAGGTCGGCATGCCGCTGCGCGCCGGGCAGATGGTGCCCGTCGGCCACGGCGGTGAGGGTCGACGGGCTGCGGGTCTGCAGATGCAGTTCGACCTCGGCCAGGCTGCCCAGCACCGGCAGGTAGGCCTTCCGTGCGATGTCGCCCAATCCGATGCATCCCACCTTCACACGCCCACCCTGTCACAGCCTGCCGGGCCGCGGCACCCCAGGTAGCCCAGTCACATCAATCCATCAGCCCACCACACAGTCCATCCTGCGGCACGCTGTGACCAGACACATATAAGGAGCCTAAGATAGGACCCATGGTCAGACCGGATCGACGCACCAGCCTGCTGGGTCCGCTGAAGCGGGCCCACCTCGCCGCCCGCGGCCTCGCGGACGGGGTGCTCCGCCCCTTCGGACTGACCATGGCCCAGTACACGATGCTCCGGCACCTCGCCGACAACCCGGGAAGCTCCGGCGCCGACCTCGCCCGGCTCGTCCGCATCACGCCGGCCTCGGTGGCCGGGATGCTCTCCGTCCTCGAACAGGACGGGCGCGTGGAGCGGACGCCCGACCCGGCCGGCGGGCGGGGCATGCTGGCCCGGACCACCCCGGCCGCCGACGACCTGCTCGAACAGGTCTGGCCGGCCATCCGGTGGCTCGAGGAGGAGTTGCTCCGGGACACGTCCGACACCGACCGCGAGGCCTTCCTGCGGGTCCTCGAGTCGATCGTCGAACGGCAGTCCGAGCTGCTCGCGCCGCCGCGACTGGGCCCTCCTCCGACGTGGGCAGCGTCGCCCGACACATCACCAACCCCCCGAAAGGAATCGGCGGCCACGCAATGAGCCCCACCTCCCGCATCCACACACTGCACCCGGAACGCTACAAGTGGGTCGCCCTGTCGAACACGACACTGGGCGCCCTGATGGCGTCGATCAACGGTTCGATCGTCCTGATCGCCATGCCGGCCATCTTCAACGGCATCCACCTCAACCCGCTCGAAGCCGGCAACGTGAGCTATCTGCTGTGGATGCTCATGGGCTACATGCTGGTGACCGCGGTGCTCGTCACCACCTTCGGACGCCTCGGCGACCTGTACGGGCGGGTCAGGATCTACAACCTGGGCTTCCTGGTCTTCACCGTCGGTGCGATCGCCCTGTCGGTCGACCCGTACGACGGCGGCGCGGGCGCCATCTGGCTGATCCTGTGGCGCCTCGTCCAGGCGGTCGGCGGATCGATGATCTTCGCCAACTCGACGGCCATCATCACCGACGCCTTCCCGCCGGGCAAGCGGGGGACGGCGATGGGCATCAACCAGGTGGCCGCCATCGCGGGCACCTTCGTCGGACTGGTGCTCGGCGGCCTGATGGCGGCCCTGCACTGGCGGTGGGTGTTCCTCGTCTCCGTCCCGGTCGGCATCATCGGCACCGTGTGGGCGTACGTCTCCTTGCATGAGACCGGCCAGCGGGCTCACCTGATCGAGAAGAGCAAGGAACGGCTCGACGCGATCGGCAACGTGCTCTTCGCCGTCGGCCTGACGGTCCTGCTGATCGGCATCACCTACGGCATCCAGCCGTACGGCGACCACCCGTCCGGCTGGACCAACCCCTGGGTCATCGCGGGCATCGTCGGCGGCCTGGTCATCCTCGTCGCCTTCGTCCTGTACGAGCAGCGGATCCCGAACCCGATGCTCGACGTGGACCTGTTCCGGATCCGGGTGTTCGCCTTCGGCAACCTGTCGGCCTTCCTGTCGGCCGTCGCCCGGGGCGGGCTGCAGTTCATGCTGATCATCTGGCTGCAGGGCATCTGGCTGCCGCTGCACGGCTTCGCGTACGAGGACACGCCGTTGTGGGCGGGCATCTACATGCTGCCGCTGACCATCGGGTTCGTCGTCTCCGGGCCGCTGTCGGGGATGATCTCCGACAGGCTGGGCTCGCGGCTGTTCGCCCCGCTGGGCCTGGTCCTGGTCGGCATCACCTTCATCGGCTTCCTGCTGATCCCGGTGAACTTCCCCTACTGGCTCTTCGCGGTCGTGTGCTTCCTCAACGGGGTCGGCTCGGGCATGTTCGCCGCCCCCAACCGGTCCACCGTGATGAGCAGCGTACGGCCCGCCGACCGCGGCATCGCGTCGGGGATGTCGAGCACGTTCATGAACGCCGGCAACTCGCTGTCGATCGGCGTCTTCTTCTCGCTGATGATCGTCGGCCTGGCGGGCACCCTGCCGCAGGCCCTCTTCTCCGGCCTGACCAGCCACTCGGTCCCGGCCGCGATCGCCACCCCGATCGCAAACATGCCGCCCACCGGCAGCCTGTTCGCCGCCTTCCTGGGCTACAACCCGATCCAGTCGATGCTGGAGCCGACCGGGATCCTCACCCAGATCCCCGCCGCGGATGCGGCCACCCTGACCGGGCAGCAGTTCTTCCCGCAGCTGATCTCGGCGCCGTTCCAGTCCGGCCTGGTGGTCGTCTTCCTGGCCGCGGCCGTGATGAGCTTCGTCGGCGCGCTGGCCTCGCTCGCCCGCGGCAAGCACGTCCGGGTGATCGGAACGACCGGCCACGTCGAGCCGGTGCCGGTCGAGGTGGGCAGCGAGGACTGACCCTCACCCCTCCAGGAGCGCGTCACGGCACGCGACCAGCAGCCCCCGGAGTTGATCACGGCCGGGGGGGGGGGGGGGGGGGGGGGGGGGGGGGGGGCCCCTGTCATCGTCTCGACCACGCCGGCCACTCGCCTCTGCGCCTGCACCAGAAGCGCCCCTGCGGAGGCACTGAGGCTGGTGGCGCGTTCACGGCGCGGACCGGGAGCATCGGACCGCTCGACGAGGCCCCGCTTCTCCAGACCCTGGACCAGGACGCTCATCGACTGACGGGAGACGAAAGTGCGGCGAGCGAGGTCGGAGCCGGTGATGCCCGGGGTGTCCTGCAGGGCCTGCAGACACGCGTACTGCGGCACGGTCAACCCGAGCGGACGCAACACCTCGTCCATCCGCTGGTGCAGCACGGCCTGCGTCTCCTTGATCAGCACGCCCAACTCTTCCGGCGTCGTACGGTCCCTCACGTCTGCCATGTCAATAGTTTGACACAGGGGATTGAGTGTCAGAACATTGACATAAATCCCGACGAAGCAGAGGAGTCCCCATGACGACCACCGGCCCCGATTTCGTGTCGTTCCAGGTGCGCGACCGCGAGGCGTCCGCACAGTTCTACGAGAAGACCGTCGGCCTGACCCGGCTTCCGGTCCCCAACCCGGCCGCCGCAGTGTTCTCCGCGGGCGGCGTCTCGTTCGCCGTACGTGCCCCGTTCCCGGGCGTCGATCTCGACGCCGTCGGCCAGCTCGGCGCCGGCATCGGCGTGTGGTTCCACGCCCCCGATGCCACCGGTCTGCACGCGCGGCTGGTCGCGCAGGGCGTGCCGATCGTCCAGGCGCCGTTCGAGGGGTCCTTCGGGACCCAGTTCGCCTTCCGCGACCCGGACGGCTACGTGGTCACCATCCACTCCAAGGGGTGATCCAGCACACCAGACGAACGGCGCCGGCCTCACCGCAGAACGGGTGAAGCCGGCGCCGTGACGTCGATCGGGTGGGCCCTGTGGGAATCGAACCCACAACCCGCGGATTAAAAGTCCGCTGCTCTGCCAATTGCGCTAAGGACCCCGGTCGGCCCCCCAGCTTACCGACAGGCCACCGACCCGCACACCGGTGGACATCACACCCCTCGAACAAGGGACACCACCGACCCGACCGACCGTACGACCGCATCGGACGACCGCATCGGACAATCCGCCGGCACCACCACATGACACGACACGGAGGGCCGTCACGATGGCGTCGTACGCCACCGCCGACGGCCCTCCGGGGGTCAACAGCCGCTCCGCTGCGGGCCGGCCCGGCCCGCAGACCGCCGACTACGCGGCGATCCTGACCTCATCGGCCAGCAGTGCACGGATCCGGCGCTCCAGGTCGTCGGCCACCTCGCGGACGAACTCGAGCCCCTCGCCGCGGAGCGACGGCACCTCCCAGTTGACCCACGACTTGCCGGCGAAGTCGTGGAACTCCGGCACACCCAGAGTGACCACCACGTCGGCGGCACCCACCAGGCTGGAGGTGAACGGCATCGGGTACGGGTACTTCAGAGTGATCCCCCGCTCGGCCAGCACGGTGATCACGTCACTGGACAGCCCGCCGCGCGGGTGGAGGCCGGCGCACCGTACGTTCACCTTGCCGTCCGCCAGGTGGCGGGTCAGCGCGGCGGCCATGTGGGAGCGCGCACTGTTGTTCTCGGAGACGAAGAGGATCTCCGGCAGGGCCTTGGCGACGCGGCCCTCGGCCTGCGCCTTGGCGAGCAATTCCTCCTTCGCCATCCGCGAGACGAGCAGCGGCAGGAAATCGGTCACGCTGGCCTGCTTCTCCAGGTGCTCCCGGGAGACGGCGACAGCCTCACGCACTTCCTCGGGGGTGAACACGCCCTCGTAGTGGTCGGCCAGCTGGGCCGTGTCGTACGCGTAACGCGCCTCGAGCTCCTCTGCGGTCAACATGGTGACCTCCTCCTTCCACGCAAGCGATGCGTGATCGTGGGCACATCCGGGGGCGTCCATCGCGCCCCGACAAGAAGAAGAGTACCCCCAATCGGACACCTTTCGTTAACCTGCTGTTCACCTGGGCGTGTCGCAGATGTCACCGTACGCTCTTGACTTCTCCCCCAACCGACCGACGGAGCCGTCATTTCCCCTAGTCAAGTCAATGTCAACTGAAGCTTGAGAGTTCACCTGCGACCGCTCGGCCCCTAGTGTCAGCCACGGAGGTCGTCGTACGCGTGTGGGACACCCTGTCGGGGAAGGGCAGGAGGTCCGGGGAAGCACCCGCGACGACGACCCCTTCGGGCACCGGCGTCGGCGTCGGAGCCCGCACATCGCGGCGGCTCGGGAAGGTCGCCGGGAGGGGAAGACGTCATGGGCTTCGTGACACGCGCCCTCGGGCGCACGGCAGCCACGGCCACACTGGCCGGCCTCGTCACTGCGTCGAGCATGGTCTTCGGACCACTCTCGCAGTCGGCACAGGGCGACCGGTTGACCGCGACCACCGGAGTGAACCTGCGGTCGGGACCCGGCCTCAGCTACACCATCGTCGGCGGTCTCAGCACCGGACAACGGATCACCGCACTGGGCGGATCCGTCGACGGCTGGACGCCGGTGGACCTGAACGGCCGACGGGTCTACGTCGCCAGCCGTTACGTCAGCGGCGCCACCGACGGCGCCACGCCGGTGTCGACCGGTGCAACAGGTACCGCTGTGACGACGGTCAACCTCAACGTACGCACCGGCCCGTCCACCTCGTACTCCGTCGTCACCACCCTGGGCAAGGGCACCACGGTCACCCTGACCGGGACGACCTCGGGCGGATGGACCCAGATCTCGCGCAGCGGACACGCCTACTGGGTGTCGAGCGTCTATCTCGGCGCCGGCACCTCCAGCGGTTCCACCGGCGGGTCGTCCTCCGGCAGTACGGCGGCCGGTGCGGCGTACACCACGACCGCACTGAACGTCCGCACCGGACCCTCGACGTCGTACGCCGTTGTCACCACGCTGGTGCGCGGCACCAAGGTGACAACGACCGGGACGGAGCAGAACGGCTGGACCCAGGTGCTCTACAACGGCGCCACCCGGTGGGTGTCCAGCGCCTACCTCACCAGCGCCGGCGCCTCGGCCAGCCAGCCGGCCCCCTCGGTCGTCACCGGGTCCGGGACGATGTACGCCACCACCTCGGTGAACGTTCGCACCGGCCCGTCGACCGGCTACAGCGTGGTGACCACGCTGGAACGCGGGCAGCAGATCGCCACCACCGGCAAGACGTCGAACGGCTGGACCGAGGTGGTCTGGCAGGGCGCCGCCCGCTGGATGTCGAGCCAGTACCTCAGCACCAGCAACCCCGGCCCCTCGAACGCGGTGCAGCCGGTGAGCGACGGTTCGGTGATCGCGTCGGCGCTGCCCGGGTCGGTCGGCCTGTCCGGCACCATCCCGGGGGTCAAGAAGGTCATCAACCTGGTCGAGACCAACTGGCCGGTGGTCGGCCCGTACTACGGCGTACGCGTCGAACCGGGCTCGGACCACAACGACGGCCACGCCGTGGACTGCATGATCCCGAACTGGTCCGGGGCCAACAAGGCGGTCGGCGACGCGATCGCCGCCTATCTCCAGGCCCACGCCCGGGAACTGAACATCAACTACATCATCTGGCGCCAGCACATCTGGTCGGTCGCCCGCTCGTCGGAGGGATGGCGGCCGATGGCCGACCGGGGCTCGACCACGGCCAACCACTACGACCACGTGCACGTCAGCGTCTACTGAGACCGCTGAACGTACGAGGCAGCGGAACGTACGGGGCACTCGTCGCGTACGCCTCACCCCTTGGCGGTCGGACCGGATCATCACGGCGGTGAGTGGCCCGGGGCCACTCACCTCACCGGCGTGACTCCGGACCGGCCCGCCGCGTGCGCAGGAATCGCCCAGTACCGTCGGCTGGGCTATGCTGTTCGTCGGCCCTTCGCCCGTGACAGAGCGGATGGCCGTGGTGCTCAGCACCGAGTCCCCTTCGTCTAGTGGCCTAGGACACCGCCCTTTCAAGGCGGCAGCGCGGGTTCGAATCCCGTAGGGGATGCTCATTATGATGTCTCAGGACCTTGGAAACCGGTGAATCCTCGATGTGGGGGGTTCACCGGTTTCGTGCTGTGGGCCGGGGTTGGTAGTCCCTGGTGCGGTCAAGGATGAGTCTGCGGAGGATGTCGCCGGTGGCGTTGATGATGGTGATGCCGAGGTCGTGGACGAACAGGGTGATGAGGGTTCGCGCGTGGGCGTGTCCGATGCCGATGTGACGGAGGCGTCCGGCGTGGCGCCAGGTGACGCGGCCTGATTTGTCAACCTCGTCAGTGCGGACCCGGCCAGCCGGTGAGGCGGGTCGCGGGGGTGGGCAGGGGCCAGCGGGACCGGCGCTGGTTGTATGCCAGCACCGTACGGGATGCCACAGCTCTCGACTGCTCCGACGCACATTGGATCCGATCCTCAACCATCAGATGCGGCACGAATTTCGGAGCCCCGTACCTGTCAAGTACAGATCAGCCGATAGATCTAATTCTAAATCTCAGCAATACTAAGGATCGAATCACCTCAGAATTTCATCTCTGGCCGCATCTGGCGGCCTTCTGCTTGCCAGACAAGGATGTCCAACCAACACATTGAAGATCGCCACCAAACCTCCTTGCGAGCCGCTGCTGGGCGAAGGACCGCTTATAGTTGTCGGAGACTCTGGAATACTTAGAGATTCTCAGCCCAGATAAGCGTGGACTGTAGCACGGATGGCGTCCATATGGTCGTAGATCTGCTCAACATTTTCAATCGGAACTTTAACCTCATTCTTTTCACCGTCAATCAAACCGAGATACTTCTGGCGGGCATTAAAACGAAACCTGCAGATCGGCTTCCTGTTGGTGTTGTCGAAAAGGACGCTGAAGTGCGACTTGGTATCACGCCCAGCAATTCGCTCCAACGAAACTTCCGAAACCACAATCGCTCGCACAATGTTGTAGGCCTCAACCTCTTCAACGGTGGTCTCGATCCCGCGGCTCCCTTCACCATTACCCTCGGAATTTTCCTCGCCGGTATCGACCTCAGGCTGGGGGGTGGGCCCCGTGACCGGCGCCGCTCCCACGACAGCGCCCTGGCTGCCGAGAGCTGACTTCAGCCGTTCGTTGACCCGGTCGTTGACAAACTGTGTCACTGCCTTGCGGGTGATTCCGAGAAAAAACTCACGCATCTTCGCGGTCAGCGAGCCCTCGTACACACGGGTGGCGAAAAGGCGCACGAAGTCCTCGCCAGGCTCGGTGAACTCCTTGGCAATCTCGGCCTTCACCGCCGACACGTACTTCAGTTCCTCCGCAGCAACAAGGACAGACTCCAAGTCGAACGCAGACTTGGTGAGCTTCTTCAGCTCAGGCAGCGTGTAGGGGTCGACATCGAGGAGGTTAAGCCGCAAGAACGGCTTCTCGTCCATGATGTTCGGCTTGTCGAGGTCGGTGTAAAAGTTCCAGTATTGCCCGTTCGTGAGAACTCCGATCCGAGCGTTCGACACATGGAAGTAGCGGACGAGCTGCCCGGCGTTCTCCAAGGTCAGCGGGGTGCCAATCTGCTTGGCCTCAATCAGCATCTGGACCACACCATCACGCATGATCGCGTAGTCGATCTTCTCGCCCTTCTTCGTGCCGATGTCGCAGATGAACTCGGGCACCACTTCGGCCGGGTTGAACACGTCGTATACCCGAGAACGCGGCTGATGAACGGCATGATGACCGCGTTCTTCGTCGCCTCCTCGGTCTGCAGTGTGTCCCGGTACTCCGAGACCTTCGACGCGAGATCAGTCAGTGCATCCTCGAACGCCACGGCACGCCCTCTCTGTACGCTGTGGTCAGACCGGGTCGTCCAACCCGCCCTGGTCCGCCCCGTCTGTCGAATCAAATCCTGAGCGATTCACTCACGCGCCCACCGTGAATGTGGCAGGCCCGACGTTTGCGGACACGCCCGAGACTCTACAAGTTATGGACCCTGTCTGCCCCGAAAGCTCTGCGCAGGTACGCCGCATCGCCCGTCGCCTCTGGGGCGACACATCGAACGCCACTCAGCCAGCACTCCGCTCGGCCACCGCGACCAGCTCGGCGGCGATCCCCCGGGGCGGCTGGCCGGTGCGCCACACCGCGAGGAGCGGGCGGACCAGATCGAGGCCGGCGATCGGGACGACCACCAGCTCCCCCGCGTGCACCAGGTCGGCAACCACCAACTCGCTGAGCACGCCCGGCGCCACCCCGGCCTGGACGCTGGCACGTACGCCGGCGTTGCTGTTGAGCACGGCCGCCGCCGGGGCCAGGGTCCGGGGCGCGAGGGCCTGTTCCAACACGGCCCGGGTGCCCGAGCCGATCTCCCGAGTGACCAACGGCGTGGCGGCCAGATCATCGGGATCGACCGCGGGGCGTACGTGCCAGGGGTGGTCAGGCGCGACGACCAGCACCAACCGGTCGTGGGTGACGGTGTGGTGGGTGAGCCCCGGGGTCGGGCTGGGATCCTCGACGAAGCCGAGATCGACCGCCCCCTCCAGCACCAGCCAGGTGACCTCCGCCGAGTTCTCCACCCGCAACCGCACCCGATCCTCGGGGTTGTGGCGGCGCAACTCGGCCAGCCACCCCGGAAACAGATGCTCGGCGACGGTCATCGACGCCGCCACGTCCAGCTGGCCCCGACCGGCCGATTCCAGCGACCGCAGCGCCAAGGTGAAGCCCTCGGCCTGGTGCAACAGCGGACGGGCCCAGGCGATCACCGCCTGTCCGGCCTCGGTCGGCTCACTGCCCCGCGGCGTACGCCGGAACAGCACCACCCGCAGTTCACGTTCGAAGCGGCGGACCGTACGACTGGCGTTCGGGCCCGCCATCCCGACCGCCCGGGCCCCGGCGCCGACGCTGCCGTGGTCGGCGATCGCCACGAGCAGGTCGAGCACCTGGAGGCTCGGGTAGGTCGTCACCTCTGGATGATGTCACTTCCGGCGGTCCACGGTGTCGGGCGGCGATCCCCGGCGGGTGCGTCCTCGAGCGACACCACCGGGCGCATTTTCCTCACGCCGCAAGGCCGCGGGTCGCGAGGGCGCGGACGGAGGCCACGGCGCACAGCAGCACCGTGCCGCAGAGCACCACGGTCCCCACCTCCCCGACACCGGCCAACAGCGCGCTGCCGGTGCCCTGCCCCAGCAAGGTCGCCCCCAGGGCCAGCGTCCCGATCGGAAACGTCAGTGCCCACCACCCGGGGCTGAACGGCATCCGGCGCAGGAAGCCCCGTACGGTCACCGCGATCGCCCAGCCGACCAGCGGCAGGCCGACGGCGAACATCGCGACGCCGTACGCGTCGGCAGCCCGGTGGATGACGGCAGCCGCCGGGCCGGTCAACGCCGGCGCGGCCTGGGCGGCGATCGACTGGGCCGCCGCGGTGGACTGACCGACCATCCCCAGCGGGATCCAGGCTGACGGCGACGCCGCCAGCGCGATCGGGGCGATCCGCCAGTGGTGGTGGTAGGCGACGGCGAAGACGATCGTGCCGACGCACAGCGACAGGAAGAAGCAGCCGACAGTGACCAGCAGCAGCCAGATCCGCCCGGGGCCGGCGAGGTGCGACAACAGTCCGGTGCCCGTGGTCGCGGACACCATCGGCCCGACCACGGCCAGTCCCCACACGGTCGTCGGCGCCCCGCAGTCGCTGCCGACCAGTCGAGCCCCGAACCCCAGTGCGGTCAGCAGACCGATCAGGGTCCCGAGCACCCAGAGCACGCCGTCCATCGCCCACGCGGTCCGGGTGAGGCCCGGCCACCAGGCCGGCACCACCGTGGCGGTGCACGACCCGACGGCCAGCAGCCCCATCGCGACGGTGCCCCACAACGGCACCGTCGCGACGTCGCGCACCGTCTCGGTGAAGGCACGGCTGTCGCGGAGAATCCGGCCGACGAATCCGCCGGTGAGCAGGACCAGGACGACCCAGCAGGTCACCAGCAGCGCCACGGAGCCGACGTGTCCCCACGGCAGACGCCCGGCGAGGGTCTGCAGCAGGGTGCCCAGGATCCCGGTGCCCATCGCCGCCGGGTACCAGGCCGGGCCGAGGGGCGGCAGGCGTACGCCACGGAGAGTGACGTCCGACGCAGGATGCGCGGGGTCGGCGAGGAGTGCGGTCATGGCCTCCATCGTCGGGGCGGTCCCGCGGGACCGGTAGCCCCCGACCCGGCAGGCACCCCTATCAGTCGGATAAGGGAGCCCACCGGGCGGGACGCGATGCCGGTGCAGGGCTGCGGACCCTGCCGATCCGGGCCGAGGGCCGCGCCGAGCCGGGCCGAGGATTCTGCGATCAGGAGGATTCTGTGATCAGACCGCGCGGCTCCGGCGGCAGGGCGCTACCGCGTGAGCGCCGGGTGGTCGGTCGGCGGCGCCAGGAACGGGATCCGCGGCATCACCCAGTCGACGCCGATCACCCGGACCGCGGGTGCCACCGACAGCGACCAGACGATCGAGGCGAGCACGTCGGTCGGGTAGTGCATCGCGTCGATCATGATCGACAATGCCACCACCGCCACCAGCACCGTGCCCACGACGGTCCAGAGCCGCTGCCAGCGGCTGCCGCGCAGCAGATAGGCCACCGCGATGACGAAGGCGACGATGAAGACGGTGTGCCCGCTGGGGAACGAGGCATCGGTCTGCACCGGGATGAACGGGTGCGCCATCACGGCCGCGTCGGGGCGGGTGCGGTCCACCAGCATCTTCACCACCGCCGACGGGAGCCAGGTGACCGCCACCATCCCGCCGAGGGCGACGGCCGCACGGAGGTTCTTGCCGAGGAGCCAGATCGCCGCGCAGATCACCACGGTGATGATGATCGCCGGCACCGGGCTGATGACGTGGTAGACGGCAGAGGTGAACGCCCCCAACGCGCCGGTGTGCAGCCCGTTCAGGGCCTTGGACAGCGGCAGGTCGACCGGATGGCCCTTCAGCGCGAAGCCCACCCCGGTGATCACCACGATCGCCACGACCGCGGCCAGGATGAGCGTCAGCGGATAGGCCGAACGGCGGAAGATGCCGTCCTCCGCGGGGGCCCGGTGAGCCGACAGCCGGAGTTGTGGGACAGACATGACAAGAAGGGCGCTTTCTCTCGCGGACGGGACTCCATCATCCTCTCCGAGGACCAGGATCCCGACCACGATCGTGAACGCTCCCTGAGCGCCGCGTGAGGGATGGCTGAGCCTGGAGCCGTACGTGTGGACCGGACGAGGCGACCGTAGTAGAGGCGTAGGTCGGCGACTCCGCAGGCGGGCTAGGCTCAGGACCCCGCAGGCGGGCCTAGGCTCAGCAGCGTGCGTACGACCACCGAAGTGCTGCCCGGTCTGACCCTCACCAGTCTCACCCTCGACCTGCCCCTCGACCACGCGGGCCCCGCGGCGGGGACGATCGAGGTCTTCGCGCGGGTGGTGACCGGCGAGGGCGGGCAGGACAAGCCGTGCCTGCTCTTCCTCCAGGGTGGCCCCGGCAACGAGGCGCCCCGTCCGACGCTCGTCCCGGCCGGACCGTCCTGGCTGCCGCGCGCCCTGGAGGACTACCGGGTGGTGCTGCTCGACCAGCGCGGCACGGGCCGCTCCGCGCCGATCTCCTCCACCGTTGTCCGGCAGGAGGGCCGGGTCGAGGCCCGGCCGGCCGCGCCGCTCGCCGGTCTGGAAGTGGCCGAGCAGGCTCGCTACCTCACCCATCTGCGGGCCGACGGGATCGTCCGCGACGCCGAGGCGGTGCGGCAGGCGCTCGGGGCGGCGCGCTGGACCGTGCTGGGCCAGTCGTTCGGTGGCTTCGCCGCCCTGCACTACCTGTCGGCCTTTCCGGGATCGCTGGACGGCGTCATCCTCACCGGCGGGCTCAGCGCCGTCGGGCACCCGATCGAGGACATCTACGCGACCACCTGGCAGATCATGATCCGCAAGTCCGAGGAGCACTACCGCCGCTTCCCCGGCGATCGGGACCGGGTCCGCCGACTCAGTGCCCTGTGCGCCCGGGGCGCGATCAGCCTGCCCAACGGCGACCGGGTCTCCCCCGACCGGTTCCGTACGATCGGGATCCGGCTGGGCATGCAGGGCGGCGCGGAGCAACTGCACTACCTGCTCGGCCTGGATCCCGGTTCTGCGGCGTTCGCCCACGACCTGGCTGCGACGCTCCCCTTCGCCGGCCGCAATCCGCTCTACGCGGTGCTGCACGAGTCGTGCTACGCCGACGGGGTGGCCACCCACTGGGCGGCGGATCGTACGATGCCCGACCGGGTCCGCGAGGACGTCACCCTGCTCGGTGGGGAGCACCTGCACCGTTCGCTGTTCGCCGAGGACACCGAGCTGGCGGCCTTCGCCGGGGTGGCCGACCGGCTCGCTGAGCACCCCTGGGACCGGCTCTACGTGCCGGAGCAGCTCGCCCGGGCCGACGTCCCGGTCGCCGCGGCGGTCTACCAGCACGACGCGTACGTGCCGCTGGAGTACTCCCTGGAGACCGCCGGCCTGTTGCCGGACTGCCGCACCTGGGTGACCAGCGAGTACGAGCACAACGGGCTGCGGATGGATCCGGCGGTGCTCGACCACCTGATCGGCCTGCTCCGCGGACGACGCTGGTTGTAGTGCCTGCCCCCGGCGGCACGCCGTGCCCCTCAGGCTGCAGGCCGCGCCCTCAGGTGCACGCCGCGCCCGCCGGCCGTAGGGCCGGCCCCCTCGGGCTGTGCCGCCTGGGGGTGATCCCGGAGGCCTGCCCGGGGACCTCATCCTGCACGGTGATCTTCCGGGAGCCGCCCGCGGCATGATCCGTCCGGCGGCTCTCCGCGACAGGGTGGAGGCATGTCTTCAGCACTGCATCCGGCGACCGGCGCACCCGGCGCTGCCCCTGCTCCCTGTCTCGTCGCGGAGGACGTGACGAAGTCGTACGGCTCGACCGTCGCCCTGGCCGGGACCAGCCTGACCATCGACCCGGGCGAGGCGGTCGCCATCATGGGTCCCTCGGGCTCGGGCAAGACGACCCTGCTGCACTGCCTGTCCGGCATCATCGCGCCGTCGTCCGGAACGATCCGGCTCGACGCCGGTGTCGGCACCGTACGGGTCGATCGACTCGACGCCGCCGGACGGGCACGGCTGCGGCGGGAGTCTCTCGGTTTCGTCTTCCAGCAGGGCATGCTGGTCCCCGAACTGACCGCCGTGGAGAACATCGCGCTGCCCCTCCTGCTCAACGGCGCGGAGCGAGCCGATGCCGAGCACCACGCGTCCCGCTGGCTGACCGCCCTCGGCCTGGACGGCCTCGACGATCGCCGGATCGGCCAGCTCTCGGGTGGCCAGGCGCAGCGGGTGGCGATCGCCCGGGCCCAGGTGGTCGATCCGGCGATCGTGTTCGCCGACGAACCCACCGGCGCGCTCGACTCGGCGACCGCCGCCGATGTGATGGATGCCCTGCTCTCCTCGACGGTGGGACGGGGCCGCACGCTGGTCGTCGTCACGCACGATCCCGGCATCGCCCGCAGCTGTTCGCGGATCCTCACCCTGCACGACGGCCGCATCGTCAGCGACGTCGGCCGCCCGGAGGCGGCGCCGGCCGGTCACCGGTCGGCCGCTGACCGCGCCTCGAGGGGCGACGTCCGGAATCACGACCTGCGGAATCACGACCTGCGGAATCACGACCTGCGGAATCACGACCTGCGGACCAGCGGCGTCCGGAATACCGGCGTCCGGAGCAACGCGCTCCCCGGCGAGGTGGCGTGATGAGCGCGTCATCCGACCCGTCGGCCCTGTCACCCGCCACGAACCGTCCACCCGAGGCCGTCCCGACGCAGCTGTCCGAGCCCACTGCTGCGGGCCGGCTTCCTGAGGCGCTGCCGTTGCCGACCCACCGCGGCCCGCTCCGGCCGACCTGGACGCTGCTCGCTCTGCTGGCCCGCCCGACCCTGCGTGATCGGGCGGCCTGGGGTCTGCCGGTGACCGCCTTCGCCGTGATCTCGACGATCATCCTCGACGTCACCGGGGGCGCGGCGATGTTCTGGTCGTTCACCGGTGAGCTGGCGGGGACCTATCGGCTGTTGTCCAGCATCGCGGTGGTGTTGCTGGTGTTGCCGCTGGTCACTCTGGCGTCGTCGGCCGCCAGGCTGTCCGCCCGCCGGCGCGACGACCGATTGTCCTCGCTGCGGCTGCTCGGCGCGACGTCGTTGACCCTCCGGTTGGTCACCCTGGCCGAGGCCGGGACGTACGCCCTGGCCGGCGCGCTGCTCGGCTGCGTGGGGTACGCGATGACCCTGCCGCTGCTCGGCCTGTTGTCGTTCGACGGTCACCGGATCGGCGCTGCCGCCCTGCTGCTCGGCCCGGGCCCGCTGGCCGCGGTGGTGGCCGCCCTGGTCGTCCTGGCCCTGGTCAGTTCCGCGCTGGGCCTGCGTGCCGTGGCCATCTCCCCGCTCGGGGTGCGGATGCGCAGCACCCCCCAGTCGGTCTCCCGGGCCCGCATCGTGATCGGAGTGCTGCTGCTCGTGGTGGCGGTGCTGGCCACGAAGATCGCTCCCCTGTTCGGCGTCCAGTCGGGCCCGGTGGTCGCGCTGGCAGTGGGCTTGTTCGCCATCGCCGTCGCCCTGGAGGTGATCGACATCGTCGGGCCCCGTCTGCTCGCCGTCCACTTCCGTCGCGGACTGCGCCGCGCCCGGACGGCCGAGGCCCTGGTCGCCGCCCGTACGGTCCTGGAATCACCGAAGCAGGCCTGGCGACAGGTAGCCGCACTCGGGTCGGTGTGCTTCGTCGGGGTGGCCGGCGGGTCCGGGGTGGCACTGTTGGAGCGGTTCTCGACCGGCGCCGGAGCGAGCGATATGGCACTGGTCCAGGACATCCGGACCGGCGTGCTGCTGACCATCGTCTTCGCCTTCGCGACCGTCGCCTGCTCGGTCGGCATCAACCAGGCCGCGGCCGTGCTCGACCGCCGCCGCGTCGAGGTCGGCCTCGACCTGATCGGGATGGACCTGACGCGCCAGGACCGGGCGCGCCGACGGACGGTGCTGGGGCCGCTGTGGTTCGTCATGGTGGTGTCCATCGCCAGCGCAGCCGTTGTCCTGCTGCCCCTGGTCGGTGCCGCGCTGGTGCTGTCGCCGGCGACGCTGGTCGTCACCGCCGCGGTGATGGTGGTCGGCGCCCTGTTCGTCGTGCTCGGTCTGCGGGCCACCCGGCCTTCGTTGGCCCGGGTGCTGGCCGACGGCCTCGCCCGGACCGAATGACAGTCTGACCGACGGCCCCGGTGCACGCACCCGGATGCCCGGGTCCGGACTCAGACGTCCAGGGTGATCAGCTCCACCGGCTCGATGCCGGCCTCCTTCAGCTGCGTGGCGTACGGCTCGGTGGCGTACGCGAATCCGTCGCCGCCGGCATCGGTCACCCGGCGCACCGCCAGGTGCGCGCCGCCGAGGTCCAGAGTGAGCCGGCCCCGCGCCCGGGACAGCGGCCCGCTGCCGTCCGGGGCCGGGATGCGACCGGGATCGCGCGGATCGAGCCCGCCGAGGGCGAGCACCCCGTCGGCACACTCCCCCGCCCGGACCGGCTCGGCGAAGGACACACCCGAGTCGTCGGCCTGGAACGCCAGCACCCACTGTCCGCTGCCGCGGGCCGCGTCGGACAGGTCGACGACCAACACGTCGGTGACCACCCCGTCCACGGCATCCGGGCGAGCACGGTAGGCGGCTGCGGCACCCTGCTCCCAGTCCTCGCCGGTGGCGGGGTCGGCCTCCACCAGCGGCATCACCGCCGCGCGGACCAGACCGATCCACCGCGGACCGAGGCCTTCGACAAGCGCCGCCGCCGGGACGATGCTCCAGTCGGTGGCGACCTGCAGCACGACGCCGAAGTCCTCCCGGGCCAGCACCAGGGCCTGCCCAGTCCGCTCCAGGGAACGGCGGATGACGAGCTCCTGGCAGAACGTCTCGAACCACGAATCCATGCCCCCCATCCTGCCCCCTCGCCCGGTGGGCGTCGGCGACCGGCTGCCCCGTCACGGCATCCGCCCCGGAACGGTCGCGCGGCCGGCCTCGCCCGGGCCCGCGTGGGCGACCGCCCCGACCTCCGCGGGGAGCCCGGGGAGGTGGATCGCGACCGGCCGGACGACCTGCACGCTGACCACGTAGCGGTACATGTCACCCACAGCACGGCAGCCGGTGAGGGTGGCCGGCGGCTCGGCCTCGACCTGGCGCCGGACCGCGGGGCACGGGTCCGCCCCCGTGACGTACGCTGCCGCGCCGGCCAGCGCCGCACGGTCGGCAATGCCTCGCACCCGGTGCATCCCCAGGGCGTACGTGCCGCCGATCAGGCCCGCCCAGGCCAGCACCAGCAGGATCGCCACGGTGGAGGCGAGCAACGCCGTCCCTGAGCCCCGCTGGTCCGTCCGTCGACGGCGCGGACCGCCCGCCGGCCGACCGGCGGCCGCCCTCATCGGATCGCCCCCGGCTCGAGCAGCACCCGGGCCTCGGCGACAAGCACCAGGTCCTCCGGCCGTCCCGGTGGTCCGCTGGGCAGTTCGCCGCGGACCAGCACAGCCTGCGCCTCCGGCGAGACCGTGAGGCGGGTGCCGGCCACCGCGTCGGACCGGGCGGCGGCCACTGCCGTCCGGTCACCCCGGGCGGTCTGCCGGGCGACCTCGGCGACGGTGTCCTCCAGCAGGAGTTGCCGGGTGAACAGGTGCAGACCCCAGGCGAGCAACAGCGTCACGAGAACGACGGCGACGGTGCCGACCGCCAGCTCCGCGGTGACCATGCCGCGGTCGGCGTGCCGGCTTCGATCGGGCCATCCTGCTCGATCGGAACACCTGCCTCGACCGGGCCGCGACCCCCGGCCGCGATGCCGATGTGACGCTCGCCCGGGCCGGTGACCGGAGCGCGCGTCCCTGACCGGGTGACAGCTCGCGGTGATCATGGTGGTCCTTCCCAGGGACTGTGGCGGCCCGGGTGGACGAGCCGTCGGACGAATGGACGGAGACCGGAAACGGCCGGTGGCGACACCCAGCTGGGCTGCCGCCACCGGCGTCTCCGTTGTGCGCTCGCGGGCGGACCGGCTCAGATGCCGAGCCCCTTGGCGGCCATCACGGCCTTGAAGATGGTCTTCACCAGGTCGAGCAGGAGCTGGACGAACTCCTTGTTGCGGAAGACGTTGATGAGGGCGGTGACCAGGGCGACAGCGGCGACCGTGCCCACCGCGTACTCGGCGGTGGCCATCCCCCGCTGGTCGTGGCGACGTCGCGCGAGGGCCCGCAGGCCCCGACGACGGGCCGGGCCCTCGGAGACGAGGAGGTCGGTGGTCGGGTCGGTCATGGTGATGTCGGAGGTGGTGGTCTCGGACATGGGCTTTCCCCTTTCGTGCGCCCGTCCCCCTGCGGTCCGGGCTCGCTCGGAGGGTGGGACGGAGGCGGGGGCCTGCGGCTGCTTCGGTGGTCCGCTGTGGACGGTTGATCCGGGGAGATCCGGGCTGTGGACGAATCGGTGTGCGGGCGGGGCGAGCCGGCCCGCGACCCACCGCGTACGGCCCAGTCAGCCCAGCAGTCGTGGCAGGGTGCCGGCGACCACCGGGACGATGCCGACCAGCAGGAACGCCGGTAGGTAACAGCCCATCAGCGGCAGCACGCTGCGGACTCCGACCGTCCGCGCCGCCTCGACGATCGCCCCGTGGCGTTCCTTGCGGGCGCGCTCGGCGTGGCGGCGCAGCAGGTCGACCAGGGTCGATCCGCTCTGCACCGACCGGGCGAGGTCGCGGGCCACCAGCGTCCACACCGGGTCGTCGGCCAACCGCAGCCAGGCATGTCCTTCGCTGTCGCCGATGGCGATCTGTGCCAGCACACCACCGACGTCGTCGGCCAGCGGGCCACCGTACGCGCCGGCGACCGCCGCTGCCGCACCCCGCACCGGCAGGCCGGCGGCCAGGCAGGAGGCCATCAGTTCCAGTGCGCCGGGCAGGTCAGCCGCGAGTCGCCGTCGGCGGCGCACGGTGGCCGGGGAGACGATCCGCCCGCTCACCAGATAGCCGGCCGCGGCGCTGGCGCCGACCAACAGCGGTGCCAGCAATCCGCCACCGGGCGCCAGGCCGAGCACCACCACCCCGGCGAGGCCGCCGGCGGTCATGGCGATCCGGGCCCGGGTCTCGGTGGCCGGGGCCCCGGGCACCGGACGGGCGAAGCCTTCCCAGCGGGCCAGCCACCACGGACGGCCGGCGCCGGTCCGCAGGCGACGGGGACCACCGGGCGGCTCCGGCAGCACCAGTCCCACCGCGGCGGCCAGCAGGGCGGCGACCAGCAGGGCGGTCGGATCCTCGGGCACCACCTCAGACCTCCCGTCCCGGCGTCCGCGCCAGCGCCGTGGTCCACAGCGTCCCGACGCTGGCCAACACCACCGCCGTGACCGTGCAGGCCAGCCCCGCCGTGGTGTGCAGCAGGAAGTCCAACGGGCGGCCACCGATCGAGTACCCCAGCCCGATCCCCACCGCGGGCAGCACGGCCATCAACCGGCCGGTGGCCTGGGCCGAGGCGAGCTCGCCGCGGACCAGCCGGGACATCTCCGCCTCCCGCTCCAAGGCGGCCGCCACCTGGTCGAGGGCCGGCCCCATCGGGGCTCCGCAGGCCCGGGACACCTCCCAGGCACGGGCGAGGTCGGCGAGTCCGCCGCAGCCGGGTCCCGCGGCCTGGTGGCGCCAGGTGCGGACCACGTCGTCGCCGACCTGCAGGGCGGCCGCGGCCGGGGCGAGGATCGGACAGTCCTCGGCGACCAGACCGACCGCCCCCTCCGGGGCACGACCCGCCCGGACCTCCGCGGCCACCAGACTGCAGGCCCGGGCGACCTCGGCCTCGGACCGGGCCCGAGCCGCCTCCTGCACCCGTCCCCTCACCAGTGACGTCACCGTCAGGGCCGGCACCAGACCGATCATGACGTACGCCGCCCCCGCCAGTCCGGCGACCACGCCCGCCACCGTGGTGACGAGAAGACCGCCGAGTGCCACCAGCAGGCCGACGCGACGGAACCCGCCCGGTCGCCGCTCCCCCGCCGCTGTCTCCGCCGCGGGGCGCTCCACCAGTCGTGCGACGGATCGGCCGCGCGGAGCTGCAACGAGCAGCGCCACGGCCAGGCCTGCGGCCATCGCCGCCAGGCCCGCGACACTCATCGGATCACCCGTGACAGCAGTTCGTCGGCGGCCGGACCCCGCCGGATCGTGCCGTCCCGGGGGAACGCCAGTGCCTCCCGGACCTGCATGCCGCCCGTCGGGTCGGCGCCGAAGAGGCCGACCTGGGCCACCCTGCGGTGCCCGTCGTGGTCGCGGCGCAGGTGGATCACCGCGTCGAGCGCCGACAGGGCCTGCGTCCGGGTCGCCTCGCGGCCCAGCCCACCGAGCGCGGCGAGCGCCTCCAGCCGGGCCGGGACATCGGCGGCCGAGTTGGCGTGGATCGTCCCGCAGCCGCCTTCGTGACCGGTGTTGAGCGCCGCGAGGAGGTCACAGAGCTCGGCCCCGCGCACCTCGCCGACGACCACCCGGTCCGGCCGCATCCGCAGCGCCTGGCGGACCAGGACGGCCAGCCCGAGGGCCCCGCTGCCTTCGGCGTTCGCCGGCCGTCCTTCGAGGCGTACGCAGTGCGGGTGCGGCGGGTCGAGTTCCCGGGAATCCTCGACGACCACCAGCCGCTGATCCGACGGCACCAGGCCCAGCAGGGTGCCGAGCACGGTGGTCTTTCCGGTACCAGTTCCTCCGGAGACCAGGAAGGCCAGCCGGTGCTCGATGATCCCCTCCAGCAGCGGCACCGCCGCACCGGGCAACGCGCCACGGTCGACCAGGTCGGCCAGACTGAACCGATGCCTGGCCGGGATCCGCAGAGAAATGCAGGTGCCCGGGTCGGCCACCGACCCCAGCACCGCATGCACCCGGGTCCCGTCGGGCAACCGCGCGTCCACGTACGGTGCAGCGTCATCGAGGCGGCGCCCCACCCGGGCGGCCAGTCGCAGCGCGAGCCGGCGGACCTCCTCCTCCGCCCCGAAGGTCAGCGGCATCCGCTCCAGGCCGTGGCCGCGGTCGATCCACACCTGGTCGGGGCCGTTGACGAGGACGTCGGTGACGCCGGGCAACCCGAGCAGCGGGTCGAGGACCCCGGCACCGTACGACTCGCGGTGCAGCCGCTCGACCGCGTCGTAGAGCAGCGCGTCGGTGACCACCAGGCCCTCGGCCCGCATGGCCGCCGCGACGTCCTCGGTGGTCGGCGGGTGGCCCAGCCCGGCGAGTGCCGGGCGGAGCCGGTCGAGGTCCACCAGGCCGCTCATCGCGCTCCGTCCGGCCGACGGGAGACCCGTCGCTGCGGTCCGAAGGCATCGACGCTGGCGAGCAGCTCACCGCAGGCGGCCACCCACTCGCGGCGGGCCACCCGCCAAGGCGGGTCGCCACGTTCCGCGGCGACCGGCAGCCTGGCGTCGTGCGGCAGCAGGCCGATGACCGGGAAGCCGAGGGTCTGCGCCACCATCTCCCGATCCGCTCCCCGGACAGGGCCGCCACCGCCGCGGCGGGCCGCGATCATCGGGTCCAGCCCGTCTCCGACGCAGTGCAGCGCGACCTGGCGGGCCGACGCCAACTGCCGGACGCCCGGCCCCGCCACCACCACGACCGACCCGGCCCGGGCCAGGTGCCGGTCCCACGGCGCCCGCCGCGAGACGTCGAGCACCACGAGGTCGTACGTCGCCCGGGCTGCGGCGAGGACGCTGTCGACGGCCTGGTCGTCGGGGAGCCGGTCCTCCGGCGTCCGACCCATGGTGATGATGTCGACGCCGTCGCCGCCGGGCAGCCGCCCGGCCAGTGACCCGACGCCACCATGGGCGCGGGCCAGGTCGTCCCACCGCCAGCCCGGGGAGCGCTCGGCGCCCAGCAGCAGGTCGATCCCGCCGGCCCAGGGGTCGAGGTCGACGAGCACCGGACGGCGTCCGTCGAGTGCCGCCGCGCCGGCCAGGCCCGCAGCGGTGGTGGAGGCTCCGGCGCCGCCGCCACCGGAGACCACGGCGAGGGTGCGGGCACCTTCGCGGGGCGGCGGCCCGCCGAGCACCCGGCCGAGCACCGGGGTGTCCCGCGGCACGACGACCAGGCTCGCCCCCAACGGCCCGGACCACCGGCACAGTTCGTCGGCGTCGGTCTCGGCACCGAGCAAGTGGACGCCGTCGCGGGCGGGCAATCCCAGCTCGGCCACGGCCGGGGCCGCATCGACGGCGATCAGCACGGCGTCGGCGGCGCTCCACCGGGCCGGCAGCTGGGCGGCCGGGAGCGCCAGCGGTGGTGGCGTGGTGAGCGCAGCCGTGACGGATTCGACCGCCCGCAGCAGGTCGGTCCGCGCTCCGACCAGCACGCTCGTCGCCGTCGGGAGGGCCCGGGACGGCGACGGCAGGCGCTGGCCCGGGGGTGGACCGGACGGAGAGGTCCGGGGGATCGGACCGCGACCGGTCCCGGGGGCCGTGGCACGGACACGACGAGGCAGCAGATCCATGTCCGGAGGGTGGGCCGGCGGGCCTCCCGGACGGGCCTGCGGCGGCGGATCTGTGGATGACCGGATCCGGACGCCCCGCCTGTGGACAACCCCTGCCGGGCAGCCGGGAGGCTCGCCGCCACCGGCCAGGTGAGGCCAATCACAGCCGAAACCTTCCCCGACCACCGGGCCTACTGGTATGAATTGACCAAGGTTCACACCCCACACAGCAGCCAGGCACCCACGTATCGATCGACCGTCTTCGAGGGCGTAGCAGTCGGCTCCCCGCCGATGGGCACGACACGGCAGTGCGCCTGATCACCTGGTCTGAGGTGTCCTGTGGGACCCGCCCCCGGGCGGGTCCCACAGCACGTTCCGGGGTGATCGCAGGCCTCCCCCGTACAGTGGGCGCATGCCTTCCCCCCGCACCCACCACCCGGCGGCGGCCATGTCGTGGCTGCTGCCGGATGCCGGTTCCCGGGTCCTCGATCTCTGCACCGGGAAGGGCGCCTTCACGGCGGACCTCGTCCGGTGCGGGCACCGGGTGTTCGGCATCTCCGTCGATCCCCGGGTCGCCCAGCTGGTGTCCGGGCGGGCCGAGGGCGCAACAGTCGTCCGGGCGACCGCCGACCAGCTCCCCTTCCGGCCGCATTGGTTCGACGTCGTGACGATCGCCGGCCAACGGGCCCGGACGACCGCTGTCCTTCCCGAAGCGGTCCGAGTGCTGCGCCCCGGCGGCCACCTGGGCGTGCTGCGGACCACCCGGGACGACACCGTGCCATGGGTCCGCCGACTGGCGCGACTGTTGCAGGCGTACGACCCGACGGCGATGACCACCACGGTGTCCGGGCCCTCCGAGGAGGAGATCCTCTCCGGCGGCTGGTTCGTCACGGCGGAGTCCCGGTCGTTCCGGCATTGGGTGCCGGTCGACCGGGCCGGTCTGCTGGCGATGGTCGAGGCGCGGCCGCGGGTGCGGCAGTTGGCGGCACACGACCGGGCGGCCCTGCTGGGCGACGTCGGCGGCCTGTTCGACGACATCGCCCGCGGGCACGAACTGATGCTCCCCTACCGGGTGGAGTGCCGGAAGGCCTGGCCCGACCCCGAGCGGCAGGCGCAGGAGCCGTCGATCACCGTCGGCATCCACCTGCGCTGGTGAGGCGCCGCCTCAGATCCCGGGCGACGGCTCGTCGGTGATCCCGCGGCGCGGCAACTGGGGGTCGACCGCGCCGAAGGCGTCCGCCGGGACGGGCTCGAGTCGTACGTCCAGGGGTCGTACGTCCTGCTGGAGTCGTACGGCCGGGGTGCGCTCGCCCGGTGGGGACAGGAACGGCCGGTCCGCCACCACGGGGACAGGCACCGGCGCGGGAGCGGGTGGCGGCACCGGCGCCGCCGGGCCCGCCTCCTTCCGGCGCCGGCGCCGCGGAGTCTCCTCCTGCTGGACCCGGCGGGCCAGCCGGCTCTCGCGGCGGAGCTCCCGGGTCTCCCCGACCCGCTCGACCATCGTGTAGAGCACGGGCACCAGGATCAGGGTGAGCAGTGTGGAGGAGACCAGGCCACCGATCACGACGATCGCCAACGGCTTGGAGATGAACACCCCGCCCCCGCTGAGGCCGAGCCCCATCGGCGCCATCGCGAGGATCGTCGCGAGCGCCGTCATCACGATCGGGCGCAACCGGTGCCGGGCCCCCTCGCGGACCGCGTCGTCGATCGCCCGGCCACGGTCCCGGTACTGGTTGATCAGGTCGATCAGCACGATGGCGTTGGTGACCACGATGCCGACCAGCATCAGCGCGCCGATCATCGACGGCACGCCGAGCGGGGTATTGGTCAGCACCAGGGCGGCGACCGCACCGATCGCCGCGAAGGGGATGGACACCAGCAGGATCAGTGGCTGGACGAGCGACTTGAAGGTCGCGACCATCACCACGTACACGATGGCGACCGCCACCAGCAGGGCGAGGCCGAGCTGGGTGAACGCCTTCTGCTGGTCGGCGCTGACACCGCCGACGACGACGGAGGCACCCGCGGGCAGGCTCACCGTGTCGATCCTCGCGGTGACCGCCCGGGTGACGGCGCCGAGGTCGGTGCCGGCCGGGGTCACCGACACCGTCGCGCTGCGCTGGCCCTGATCGCGGGCGATGGAGGTCGCCACGTCGGCCCGGCGTACGTCCGCGACGTCGCGCAGGCGCACCGTGCTCGGTCCGGCCGTCGGTGTGGTCACCGCCGTGCCGCCTGCGCCGGTGGCCCCGGTGGCCCCGGTGGTCGGCGTGGCGCCGGTCGCACCGGTCGTACCGGGGGTTCCGGGGATTCCGGGGGTTCCGGCGGCGGGCGGGGTCGCCGCGACGGGCGGCGCGACCGGCGCCTTGACGGTGGCGGGGACCTCCAGGTTGCGCAGCGCCTCGAGACCCACGGGGGCGTCGCGCAAGCTGATCATCACGTCCTTGGTGACCCCGTCGCTCTCCACCTGGGCGACCTGCTGGGACGCCAGGGCGGCCTTGACGGTCGCCGTGACGGTCTGCTCGTCGACGCCTCGCTCGGCCGCCTTCGTACGATCCAGGTCCACTACGATGGTGGGCCGATCCGCGGCGAGGGTGTCGGTGACCCCGGCAGATCCTTGGACGCTGGTGAGCGCCGCATGGACGGCGGTGGTGGCCGCCCGCAGCCGCTCGGTGTCGGGGGCGGAGACCTTGACGTCGATGGTGCTGGCACCGTAGCCGGCCTGTGCGGCGACCGCGACGTCCCCGACGTCCGTCAGCGGGGCGACCGCGTCGCGGACCCGCTGCTGAAGCGCCTTCTGGTCGGCCGCGGCGTCGGTGGTCAGCGAGAAGGTCGCCTGGTCGGCGCCGCCACCGGTGAACATCGCCTCTGCCCCGGCACCGCCGATCGTGGTCTGCACCGTCTCGACGCCGGCGACACCGCGCAGGGCGTCCTCGACCGTACGGGCCTGGCGGTCCTGCTCGGCCAGGGACAGTGCCGGCCGGAACTTCTGCGTCACCGTCAGGGTGTTCTGGCCGGTGTCACCGAGGAAATCGGTCTGCAGCCGGGGCACCATGGCGCCGGAGAGCCCGAGCAGGACGACCGCGATGAGCACGGTGACCACGGGGTGGCGGGTCGCTGCCGTCAGTGTGGGCAGGTAGAGCCGCTGCATCGGCGTACGCCGCGGCCGGCCGGAAGCGTCCTCCAGGGCGGTGACATGGCTGCGGGAGCGCTCCGGCAGGAACCAGTACGCCAGCACCGGCACGATGGTCAGCGCCACCAGCAAGGAGGCCAGCAGCGCGAGCGAGCTGGTGATGGCGAACGGACGGAACAGTTCGCCGACCTGCCCGCCGACCAGCGCCAGCGGCAGGAAGACCGCGACCGTGGTGAGCGTCGAGGCGGTGATCGCCGTGGCGACCTCGAGGACGCCGGCGAGCACGGCGTCGGTGCGGCGTTGTCCCTCACCCAGATGGCGTTGGATGTTCTCGATCACGACGATCGAGTCGTCGACCACCCGGCCGATGGCCATCGTCAGCGCGCCGAGGGTGAGCATGTTCAGCGAGTAGCCGGCCGATCCCATCCCGATCAGCGCCATCAGCACCGACACCGGGATCGACACCGCGGTGACCAACGTCGGCCGGATCGACGCGAGGAACAGCAGGATGACGACGATCGCCATCAACAGGCCCAGGCCACCCTCGACGAGCAGGTTGTGGATCGACTCGGAGATGAACGGCGCCTGGTCGAACACCACGGTGGTGTGCGCGCCGTGCCCGAGGGCGGCGTCCAGCCCGGTGAGCTTGTCGCGGATCTGGCCGGAGATGGCGACGCTGTTGCCCTCCGGGGTCTTGGTGACCGACAGCGACAGGCTCTCCCGGCCGTTCGTACGGGCCAGGGAGGTGGCGGGTGCCTCGCGGTCGCTGACCGTGGCAACCTGGTCGACGCGTACGGCCGCCCCGGTCGCGCTGGTCATGGTGACCGCGGCGACGTCGGACGCGCTCGCGTACCGCGCCCCCACCGTGACGGTGAGGTCCTGGGTGCCGTCCTGCAGCGACCCGGCGGCGGCCGGCGCGCCGGCGGTCCCGATCGCCCGCTGCAACTGGGCGACGGTGACGCCCTTGTCCGACAGCTTCGTGTCGTCGACCGCGACGAGCACCTGCGGGATCGGGGCGCCGGCGACACTCACCGCACGGACCCCGTCGACCTTCTCCAGCTCGGGAACGACGAGCGTACGGACCCGTTCGGCCAGCTGCCCGGCGGTGGTGTCGTCGGCGACGGCGAGCTGGATCACCGGGACGTCGTCGACGCTGCCGGTGAAGACCTGGGTGGTGACCCCGTCGGGGAGCATGCCTTCGATCCGCGAGATCGCCGCCTTCGCGTCCTGCTGGACCGACGACATGTCGGACCCGTAGCGCATCTGCAGGGTCACCGTGGCGGAACCGGCGGTGGACACCGAGGAACTCGTGTCGAGCCCCTGCAGGGAGGCGACGGCCTGTTCGATCGGGATCGTCACCCGCTGTTCGACCACCTCGGGGGACGCGCCCGGGTAGGAGGCGTAGACGACGGCGACCGGCACCGAGATCCGCGGGATCAGTTCCTGGCGCAGCGAGGTGGTGCTGACGACTCCGAAGATCAGGACGAAGACGGTGACCAGGGCGACCAATGCCCTGTTCCGCATGCTCAACCCGGCCAATCGGCCCATGTGCTGCCCCTTCCGTGACCGCGGCCATTCTCCCAGAACGCGCGAACCGGGCTGCAGAGGCACTACGCTCATGGACCAGAGGACGCCGAGGACCGGCGCCCCGCCGCCCACCCTCGGAGTCATCGGGCCCGACGGCGGGTCGGCCGGTGCCCTCGATCCGCCGCCCCGCACCACCCACCCGTCCGCCGCAGCAAACCAGGAGTTACCCGCCATGGCCGAACAGATCAGTGACCTCCTGAAGAACATCACCGACGATGTGAAGACCATCGTGAAGGGCGAGATCGACCTCGCCAAGGCGGAGATGATGCCGAAGGCGAAGAACCTGGGCATCGGCGGGGGCCTGTTCGCTGCGGCCGGTGTGATGGCGGTCTTCGCCCTGACCCACCTGATGACCGCCGCCGGCTTCGGCCTCGCGGTGGCCTACTCCCGCGGGGAGTTCTCCGCCGGGCCGGCCTGGGGCTTCCTGACCATCGGCGGCGCCTTCCTGGTGCTGGCCGCGATCAGCGCGTTGATCGGGCTGGGCCGGGTGAAGAAGGCGACCCGCGGCGGCATGGCGCCGACCGGGGCGATCGACCAGGCGACGGCGACCGTCGAGGGGGCCAAGGCCGCGCTCGTCCGGGGCAAGGACCAGGCCGAGGCGGACGCGGCGGCCCGCAAGGCGCAGAAGTCAGTCGAGTCCTGGGCCGGGGCCGACACCCTCTGATCTGCACGAGCTGACCGGCGCGGGACTCCAGGCGGTCAGTGACCCGGGTTGTGGTCCCGGCCGAAGCGCGGCGGCACCGGGCGGACCCGATCGTGGTCCCATGGCACCGTCCACCCCGCGAGGTCGATGATCGCGTCCACCAGGTGCGCGGTCAGCCCCCAGATGAACAGGTCGTCGACCAGGAACGCCGGCCCCTGCCGTCCACCGGGATAGCGCACCGTGGCCCGGTTGGCCGGGTCGACCAGTCGACGCACCTCGACCTGGTGCAGCGCGGCGATCTCGCCGGGGTCGTTGACCGCCACCGGGTGCGGCGTGTGCCACCAGGCCACCACGGTCGCGACGTCGAAACCGCTGACCGCCACATGGGCGGTGGGCAGCACCCCGAGCACCCGGAACGAGTCGGGGCGTACGGCGGCCTCCTCCCCCGCCTCGCGCTGCGCGGTGCCGACCGGGCCCTCGTCCCCCTCCGACCAGGAGCCGCCGGGGAAAGCGATCTGGCCGGCGTGGCGCCGCAGGTGCGCCGCCTTCTCGACGAACAGCAGCCGCGCGGACGGCGGACGGGTGTCGAACAACGCGAGCACCGCGGCCCGACGCCCGCCCCGCGCGACGCGGTCGACCAGCACCCGCTGCTGGGTCTCGGGCTCGCGCAGCTTCACCCGGAGCGTACGCAGCAGCGAGGGGATCGGCCGCTGAGCGGCGGGCCGCTCGTCCAGCTCGACGTCGCGCTCGCCGAGGTCGCGCGGGTAGCCGGTGAGCGGCCGGGGACGTTCCGGACTGTCTGACGCATCATCGAGGAAATCCGGTCCCTCGACGTCGGGAATCTGCTCCGGCATGACCGCCACTGTACGCACCACCCGTGACCGGCCGAAGCAGTCCCGGACCGCTGATCGATCCCCTGCCTACCCGCTGATCGATCCCTGTCTACTCGCTGATCGATCCCTGTCTACTCGCCGATCCCGAGGTGGTCGTGCAGCAGCCCGCGCAGCTGGTCGGCCGAGGTGAGCGCACCCGCGTGGCGATACACGATCCGGCCGTCGGCGTCGACGAGCAGCGTCTGCGGGATCCCCGCCACCCCGAGCCGACCGGCGAACGTACGCTCCGGGTCCGCCACCTGGGCGTACGTCCAGCCCTGGGCCCCGGCGAACTCCAGCGCGGCGGCCGGATCAGGATCCGCCACGTCGACCCCGACGAACCGTACGCTCGCCCCGGTCTGCCGCGACACCTCGGCCAGGTACGGCGCCTCGGTGCGACATGGTCCGCACCAGGTGGCCCACAGGTTGACCACCATCGGGGTGCCCCGCAGCGCCGAGAGGTCCACCGGCCCGGACCCGTCGAGGCACGGGGTGGCGACGGCGGGCAGGCCGTCCGCGGCAGCGCCCTTCACGACGCCGTCCCCCGCAGCACCATTCGCAGCACCACCGCCCGCCGCGCCGCCACTCGCCGCACCGTCCGCGGCAGGTCGGGGCGTCGTCGGGCAGGCGGCGATGCCGAGCGCCTGGCGCTTCCCGGCGAGGTCGGGACCTGGGGTCGCCGATCCGGCGCCGGTCGGTGCGCCGGTCGAGGACGACGCGACCGGCTGCACCGGCTGAGTGGTCGCACACCCGGCGATCAGCAGCAGACATCCCGCAAGGACCGCCGGCAGCACCCGTCGACGGATCCCTCTCATCGGCGCGGCTCCCGGACCAGCGCTGCCGCCTTCACCGGGTCGGTCTCCCCCTCGCCGTATGACGGGCACAGTGCGGCCACCGGGCAGGCACCACATGCAGGGCGACGGGCATGACAGCGACGCCGACCGTGCCAGATCAGGTGGTGGCACAACATCACCCAGTCGGCCGGAGGGAACAGCGCGCCGACCTCGGCCTCGACCTTGTCCGGATCGGTCTGGGTGGTCCATCCGAAGCGGCGGGCGAGCCGGCCGAAGTGGGTGTCCACGGTGATCCCCGGGATGCCGAAGGCGTTGCCGAGCACCACGTTGGCGGTCTTCCGGCCCACTCCGGGCAGGGTGACCAGGCCCGGCAACGTACGCGGCACCTCACCACCGAAGTCGTCCAGCAGCTGGCGGCCGAGCCGCAGCAGTGCCTCCGACTTGGCCCGGTAGAAGCCGAGCGGGCGCAGCGTGTCCTCCAGCTCCGTACGATCGGCGCCGGCCAGCGCGGCCGGATCGGGCCAGCGACGGAACAGCTCGGGCGTGACGGCGTTGACCCGTACGTCGGTGGTCTGTGCGGACAGGATGGTCGCCACCAGCAGTTGCCACGGCGAGCCGAAGTCCAGTTCGGCCCGGGCGTCGGGGTAGGTCTCGGCCAGGATCCGGTCGATCCGGCGGGCACGGCGGATCAACGCCGTCCTGGTCTCCCGCCCCTGGCGGGCGTCGCGCGCCGTCACCCCTGCAGGGTAGCCGTCCCCGGCAGCGGCGAGGTCCACGTTCGCGTTGCGCCTGATGTGGCAGACGCCTCGTCCGGTGCGACAGCCTCACACGAAGCGGCTAGTCTAGGGGCGGTAATCCCATGGCCAGCGCAGGAGGAAAAGTGGATCCGGACGTGCTCAAGCAGGCACCCCTCTTCCGGGGGCTGGACCGTGAGGCGACCAATGCTCTGGTGCACTCGATGTCCAGCATCCGCCTCAGCCGCGGGGCCGTCCTGTTCCACGAGGGCGACAGCGGCAACCAGCTCTACATCGTCGTGTCGGGCAAGCTCAAGTTGGGCCGCACCGGCGCGACCGGCCGGGAGAACCTGATGGAGGTGCTCGGCCCCGGGCAGATGTTCGGCGAGCTGTCGGTCTTCGATCCGGGCCCGCGCTCGACGACCGCGACCGCGGTCACCGCCGCGGAGCTGCGCTGCCTGGAGCACGACGACCTGGTCAAGTGGCTGAAGGACTACCCGCAGGTCGCGCAGAGCATCATGGCCCAGCTCGCCCGTCGGCTGCGCCATGCCAACGACTCGGTCAGCGACCTGGTCTTCTCCGACGTGCCCGGTCGTGTCGCGAAGGCCCTGGTGGACCTGTCCGGCCGGTTCGGCGAGCAGCGGGCCGAGGGCATCCTGGTGCACCACGACCTGACCCAGGAGGAGCTGGCCCAGCTGGTCGGCGCCTCCCGCGAGACGGTGAACAAGGCGCTGGCCGACTTCGCCGCCCGGGGCTGGATCCGGCTGGAGCCGCGCTCGGTGACCATCCTCGACATGGACCGGGTCTCCCGGCGCGCCCGCTAGTCTGACGCCATGACCAAGTGGGAGTACGTGACCGTCCCGGTGCTGACGCACGCCACCAAGCAGATCCTCGACAACTGGGGCATCGACGGCTGGGAGCTGGTGCAGGTCGTCCCGGGCCCGAACCCGGAGAACCTGGTCGCCTATCTCAAGCGCCCGCTCCAGGACGCGGAGTGACCCCGACCAGCAGGCTGGCCGAGCTCGGGCTCGCCCTGCCCACCGTTGCGGCCCCGGTCGGGGCGTACGTCCCCGCCCTGCGCGAGGGCTCGCGGGTGACCACCTCGGGCCAGCTGCCGCTGGTCGCCGGCGCCCTGCCGCTCACCGGCAAGCTCGGTGCCGAGGTCAGCCCGGAGCAGGGCCAGGACCTGGCCCGGACCGCCGCCCTCAACGCGTTGGCCGCCGCGGCCGACGCCGCCGGCGGTCTGGACGCGATCGCCGGGATCTCCCGGGTCTGCGTGTACGTCGCCAGCGACCCCGGTTTCACCGCCCAGGCTGCCGTGGCGAACGGGGCGAGCGAGTTGCTCGGCGCCGTGTTCGGCACGGCCGGTCGGCACGTCCGCAGTGCCGTCGGCGTGGCCGTGCTGCCGCTGGACGCCCCGGTCGAGGTCGAACTCACCGTCACCCTCGCCTGACACGACCGCTGACACGACCGCGCCCGTCGCGGCGCGAGGAGGATCAATCATCGTGACCGAGCCCCAGCGGATCCTGGTGCCCAACCCCGGCGCGATGACGCTGGAGGGCACCAACACCTGGATCCTTCCCGGCCGTGACGGCACCCCGGCGGTGGTGATCGACCCGGGCCCTGCCGACTTCGGTCATCTCGACCGGGTCCGCAAGGCCTGCCCGGACGGGATCTCCGAGATCTGGATCACCCACGGGCACGCCGACCATGTCGGCGGCGCGATGTGGCTGGCCGAATGGACCGGCTGCCCGATCCGGGCGTACGACCCCACGATCGCGATGACCGATCCGCTGCGCGACGGCGAACGCGGCCAGGTCGGCGGGAGCGCGGTGATCTGCGTGACCCTGCCCGGGCACACCCGTGACTCGATCGGCTTCATCGTCTTCCTCGACGACGGTGCCGTGATGTTCTGCGGCGACACCATCCTGGGCCGCGGCACCACCCAGATCACCTGGCCGGACGGCAACCTCGCGCTCTACCTCGCCACCCTGGACAAGATGGAGCGCCTCACCGAGCTCTACGGGATCCGGCGCCTGATGCCGGGCCACGGCCCGATCGTCACCGACCCGCTGGCCCGGATCCGCTCCTACCGTGCGCACCGCCAGCAGCGGCTGGACCAGATCCGGGTCGCCTACCAGGCCGGCCACACGTCGGTGCCGTCCCTGGTCGATGCGGTGTACGGCGACCTGGTCGGACCGACCCACCAGGCGGCCGCCCTCACCGTCAAGGCACAGCTGGACGGATCGTCGCCGTGGCCGACATCGACCTGGCCGGGGCGAAGGCCGTCGTGAGCCATCGACTGCGCTGAGTGGTTGAAGCAGAGTGGTTGAACCTGCTGTGGTGAACGTGCTCGGGATCAGCTCGCGAGCGGCGTGGGGCGCCGTACGCCGCGGGACCCGTGCCCCGCGGCTCGTCCGATCAGACCGCCGCAGCGGCCCTCCGGGGCGCTGCATGGTGCGTGGCACCAGGGATCTTCCCGTCGTGTGCCCGCAGGATGTCGGCCCATTCCCTGATCTCAGGGTTCTCGCGGAGGATCTTGCGGCGCTCGCGCTCGGTCAGCCCACCCCACATCCCCCAGTTGATCCGGTTGTCCAAGGCTTCTGCCAGGCATTCGACCCGTACTAGGCAGCCCATACAGATTCCCCGTGCTTTGCGCTGGGCAGCCCCCTCGGCGAAGAGCTCGTCGAAACGGCCTCCGCAATTCGCGTGTACTGCCCAGTCCTCACCGACAAGTGCGGTCACGATGACCCCCGCCTTTCGATCCGTCGTTGGAGCGGTGCGGCTCATTGTTCGTCCGGGGCTCCCCCGAGTCCCGATGTCCGCCACCCTTCCGATCGGTCCCCGTGACGTACGGCGCCTGTTTGCCGTCCGCCCGGTGGAGTGGACCAATCACCCAGGTGGTGTTACCCGGTCATCGTAGCCTGAAGCTGATCGGCGGTGCACCCTTGCCCACGCGGCGTACCCTGCCCCCCGCAAGAGAGGCTCGTCACGTTCCCGCCCTGACGCGTGTCGTCCGGGGTGCCCGTCGGCTCCCGCGTCGCCGCGTCGCCCGGGCGCGGGTCATTGGGTCGGATCCTCACGTCACGTAGGCTCGGGATCGTGTCGGAAGATCCTCGTCCCGGTAGCAGCACTCAGGCGGTCCTCACCCTTCTGGTCGTGAGCGTCCTGATCGGCGTGCTCGCGGCCGGGTTCGTCATGCCCGCGGTCGGTGTCGCGACGTCGACGCTGAAGGCGGCCGCGACCGGGCTGGAGGAGGTCCCGGCCAATCTCGAGACCCCGCCTCAGGCCGAGCGGTCCACCCTGCTGATGGCGGACGGCACCACGCTGGCCACCTTCTACGACGAGAACCGCGTCTACGTCCCGTTGTCGGAGATCGCCCCGGTGATGCGCCAGGCGCAGCTGGACATCGAGGACCACCGGTTCTACGAGCACGGTGCCCTCGACGTCAAGGGCACCCTGCGCGCGCTGCTCCGCAACAGCGCCGGCGGGTCCACCCAGGGTGGCTCCTCGATCACCCAGCAGTACGTCAAGCAGGTGCAGATCGAGGCGGCACGGGCCAACGGCGACGAGGAGGGCGTCAAGCAGGCGCAGGAGAAGTCGTACGGTCGCAAGATCCAGGAGCTGCGCTACGCGATCGCCCTGGAGAAGCGGCTGTCGAAGGACCAGATCCTGGAGCGCTACCTCAACATCGCCTACTACGGCGACGGGGCGTACGGCGTGGAGGCGGCCGCCCGCCACTTCTTCAACAAGTCGGCGAAGGACCTCACCCTGGTCGAGGCGGCCATGCTCGCCGGTCAGGTGCAGAGCCCCGACGCCTACAACCCGCGGCTGCACCCGCAGGCCGCTCTGGAGCGCCGCAACACCGTGCTGGACCGGATGGCCGAACTCGATCCGAGCCTGAAGGAGCAGGTCGACCAGGCGAAGGCGACCACCTTCGACGCGTCGCAGGTCAGCGCGATCCGCAACGGCTGTTCCTCCAGCCCGTACCCGTTCGTCTGCGAGTACGCCCGCCACGAGTTGCTGGACTCCCCCGCCCTCGGTGAGACGGTCGAGGACCGCCAGCGGATGCTCAACCGCGGCGGCCTGACGATCCGCACCACCATCGACCCGGGGGTGCAGGAAGCGACCCAGCGGTCGGTCTCCAGTGTGGTGGCCGACCGGGACCCGGCCCTCGGCACGATGGTGATGATCAAGCCGGGCACCGGCGAGATCCAGGCGATGGGCCAGAGCCGCCCGGCGATGGGCAACGGGAGTGGCGAGACCTTCTACAACTACAACGCCACCCAGGCGATGGGCGGCGCCGAGGGGTACCAGGCGGGCTCGACTTTCAAGATCTTCACCCTCGCGGCGGCGATCGAGAAGGGCATCCCGATCGACAAGACCTATCCGGCCAGTTCGCCGATGAGCTTCCGGGGGACCACCTTCAGCTCCTGCACCGGGCCGTTCGTCCTGCGTGAGCCGTGGACGGTGTCGAACTCGACCCGGTCGGCTCCGTCGATGGACCTGCAGACGGCCACCGACTGGTCGGTGAACACCTACTTCGTCCAGCTGATCCGCGACGCCGGCATCTGCAACGCCACGAAGATGGCCCAGAAGGTCGGCGTACAGATGGCCACCGGCGGCGACATCGTCCAGCTGATGAACCGCAATCCGTCGTTCGTGCTGGGCGTCGCGGAGGTCGCACCGGTCTCGATGGCCGAGGCGATGGCCACCTTCGCCTCCGGCGGGATCCACTGCGACGCGATCATCATCGGCTCGATGACCACCGCCGACGGCAAGCCGCTGGCCACCCCGAGCGCGAACTGCCAGCGCACCGTCGACGCGGGCGTCGCGGCCGCCGTCAACAAGGTGCTCACCGGGGTGTCGGCCAACGGCACCGGCAAGCCGGCCCGGGTCGACGGATTCCCGGACCAGGCGGGCAAGACCGGCACCACCGACAGCAACCAGGCGGTGTGGTTCGTCGGCTACACCCCGGAGCTGGCCGGCGCCTCCATGGTCGCCATCGACAAGACCAACCCGTACTGGAACAACCACAACAAGACTCTGAAGGGCATCCGCCTGCCGGTCTCCGGCACCGTGCTGACCGGCTCCGGCTCGGGCGACGCCGGCCGGATCTTCAAGTCCGCGATGACCGCCGGGCTGCAGGGCAAACCGAAGACCCCGTTCGGCCAGGTCAAGCCGGAGTTCGAGCCCGGCCAGCTGGTCGCCCTTCCCCAGGGTGTCAACCAGATGACCCCGGACGACGCCCGCAAGGCCCTCGAGGCCGCCGGTTTCCAAGTGGACCAGACCTACCTCTACAACTCGGCGCCGTACGGCACCTTCCTCGGCGTCACGCCGACCGATCAGGCGCCCCAGTCGTCCACGGTCTACCTGACCTTCTCCGCCGGGCCCGCACCGCAGGGCGACAACCAGACGACAGACCCCTCCACCACACCGGCCCCGACTCCGACCGGAGGCAACTGAGATGGCCGGAGGCCGCGCCGTGGGGCGTACGATCCTCGGCGCCGCGGGCCTGGCGGCCGGCTGCGTGGCGTACGGTCACTTCGTCGAACTGAGCGCGTTCCGGCTGCGACGTTTCCGGGTGCCGCTGCTGGCGCCCGGGAGCGCCCCGGTGCGGATCCTGCACCTGTCCGACATCCATCTGCTCCCGGCGCACGGCAAGAAGCAGACCTGGATCTCGCTGCTCGCCGGACTGGAACCCGACCTGGTGGTGAGCACCGGCGACAGCCTGTCCTCGGACTCCGCACTGGACCACCTCGAAGGGGCGCTGGGGCGGCTGCTGGACGCGCCGGGCGTGTTCGTCTTCGGCTCCAACGACTACTACCGCCCGACCATGAAGAATCCCCTCGACTACATCGTCAAGGGACCCAGCTCGTCAGACGTACGCGACCGCGCGATGCTGGACACCGAGGCACTGCGGGGCCTGTTCACCGACCGCGGCTGGCTGGACCTCAACAACGCCGCCGGGAGTCTCGAGGTGCAGGGTCACCGCATCGAGTTCCGTGGCACCGACGATCCCCACATCCGCCGCGACGACTACGCCGCGGTGGCCGGCCCGCCCGACCCGTCAGCGGACCTGCACATCGGGGTGGTGCACGCCCCGTACGCCCGGGTGCTCGACGCGATGACCGCCGACGGGATGGACCTGCTGCTGGCCGGCCACACCCACGGCGGGCAGGTCTGCCTGCCCGGCTACGGGGCGCTGGTGACCAACTGCGACCTCGACCGCGATCGGGTCAAGGGACTGTCCACCCACACCGCCGAGGGACGTACGGCCGCCCTGCACGTGTCCGCCGGGCTGGGCACCTCCCCGTTCGCGCCGTACCGGTTCGCCTGCCGGCCGGAGGCGACGCTGCTCACCCTGCAGCCACGTATGCGTTGACCGCCGACCGCCGACCGGCGGGCCGGCGGGCCGGCGAGGTGACCGTACCCCGCCGCTGGTCCCCGACGGGCCGGTCCGCTTGCTCACCGGAGCCCCCTCGATTTTTCTCCGGCGAGCGGGTGCGCTACAGTTCTCTAGTGCCCGCGAGGGCATGAAGGGCCGCCCGACAGGGCGGACGGGGTGTGGCGCAGCTTGGTAGCGCGCTTCGTTCGGGACGAAGAGGCCGCAGGTTCAAATCCTGTCACCCCGACATTTTTTTGATGTCTCAGGACATCGGAATGGCTCGAACCTACGGTCCGTAGGTTCGGGCCATTCGTTGCTTCTGGGGTCGGTTGATGGGCTGGTAGCGGCGGGTCGGGGTCGAGGGTCAGGTCACGCTGGATTTCCGTGGGCCGATTCGGACGGGCCTTTTCGCACCCTTCTTGGCGACCGATATGGTGTGGTGGCTTGAACCGCGAAGCGCCTAGCCCTGTGACGGACCGACCATGATCCTTGCTCTATCCGACGGCGTCGCTGAAACGCTGGCTGCTTGCGCTCTGCTGGCGGTGTTGGTGTTCGCGGTCACCCGGCCCCACGGTCTGCCCGAAGCGGTCGCCGCAGTTCCGGCCGCAGCGCTCCTCGTGGGCCTCGGCGTCGTCGCCCCAGCGGAAGCGCTGGCACAGGCGGTCAGGATCGCGCCGACCATCGGCTTCCTGGCAGGCGTACTCATGCTGGCCCACCTCGCTCAGGCCGAAGGTGTGTTCGCCGCCGCAGGTGAGCTGATGGCCGCCGGCTCGCGCGGGCGGCCAACGCGTCTGCTGATACTGGTGTTCGCGGTGGCGTCGGTCACCACCGCTGTGCTCAGTCTGGACGCCACCGTGGTGCTGCTGACGCCGGTGGTCTTCGCCACCGCATCACACCTGGGCGCCCGGCCCAAGCCGCATGTCTACGCCACCACCCACCTGGCCAACTCGGCTTCGCTGCTGCTGCCGGTGTCCAACCTCACCAACTTGCTGGCCATGAGCGCGGCCGGACTCAGCTTCACCGCCTTCGCCGGCCTGATGGCGGCCCCGTGGCTCGTCGCGGTGGTGGTGGAGTTCGCGGTCTTCCGTTGGTATTTCGCGGCCGAGCTGTCGGTGGCCGCCACCCCGCGGCCGGCGTCCAAGCGCACCCGGGTGCCGGTGTTCGCCCTGGTCGTCCTGGGCCTCACCCTGGTCGGCTTCGTGGTGAGTTCACCGCTTCATCTGGAGCCGTTCTGGGCGGCTCTGGCCGGTGTCGCCGTGCTGGTGGCCAAGCGCATCGTTGTCCGGGCACAGCCGGTGCGCAACGAACTGCGCTCCCTGCTCACGGCAGCGAACCTGTGGTTCCTGCTGTTCGTGCTGGGCCTGGCCATCGTGGTGCAGGCTGTGGTCGATCACGGTGTGGCCGACCTGATGCGCACCATCCTGCCGGCCGGCCGCGACCTCGGCAGCCTGCTGCTCCTGGCCGGGATGGCGGCGGTGCTGGCGAATCTGGTCAACAACCTGCCGGCGGTGTTGGTGTTGTTGCCCCTGGTGGCTCCGCTCGGCCCGGTCGCCGTGCTTGCCGTGCTCATCGGCGTGAATGTGGGGCCGAATCTCACCTATGTGGGATCGCTGGCCACTCTGTTGTGGCGTCGGATCATGGCCGATCATGATCACGACGCCGAGATCGTCGAGTTCACCACGCTGGGTCTGGCGACGGTGCCACTCAGCCTGTTGTTGTCCACCATCGCGCTCTGGGCGAGCGCCATGCTGACGGGAGTCTGACATGCGGGTGTTGGTGTGGATCGCTCCGGGAACCTGGCCGGCGGCCGTGGCGGCCGCCCAGCAGCGCCCGGCGGACGATGATCTGCTGCTCGTGGCTGTCGACGACCCACAAGAGGCCTTGCCAGCGGGCGCACTGCTGGGGCTGATGGGACGCGGACGTCCGCCGGCGGGCGCTCCCGGATTGACCACGCAGGAGGCCAGGGCGCTGCTCGATCAGGCTGCTGAGGCCCTGGGCCGTCCCTGCCGCACCCAGGTGCTCAGCGGTCCGACCGAGCGGGTGATCACTGCCGCCGCTGTTGACGCCGATCGGCTGATCATCTCGAGGGACGGTGACCGCAGTCGCCTCGGGCCATCGAGCCTGGGGCATCACGCGCGATTCATCATCGACCACGCTCCATGCACGGTCGAGCTGATCTGGCCGGAGAGCATTCCAGGGCTCGGCACGATTCCGCCACTCCCGGGACGCTGAGCCCGACTCAGCGTCGCAGGAGGGCGATCCCCCGATCACTGCTGCTGGGACGGGACCATGCGCGCGATCACCTGGCACAGCAGTGCGACGGGGATGAGGATCGCCGCTCCGTTCAGGTAGTCGCGCGTCGTGAGCGACATGCCCGTACGCCGCAGCTCCTGTCGCGCGAAGACAGCGCCGGGCAGCATGACGGGCACCGCCGTGGCCACCCCCGCCGTGTACCCGCGTCGGATCACCGACGCCGCAAGATGTGTCACGACGTGCGCCTCGAGCCCCGCGACCACCGCACGGTAGAACGCGGAACGACCCTGCGTCACCACTCCGCGCTGACACGCCAGCAGGAGCACCGCACCCGCCAGGCCAACAGCGACCCAGGACTCGCGCTGATCGATGCGGAACTCCTCGATTCCGGTGTCCTCAGCCAACACGTCACAGGTTGCAGGAAACGCCAGTGCCTCCTCGACATCGTGCAGCGCCCACGCTGCGAACAACATCACCGGGCCCCTGACACTCATGACGGGAACGCTACAGGTGCTGGGATCCGTCTCCCCCGGTCGAGGCCGTGACGCGCGCGTTCAGCCGGCGCATCACGGCGGCGACCGCGTCGCGCCCCGCCCGGTTGGCGCCGACCGTCGACTGGGACGGCCCGAAGCCGATGAGATGCACCCGCGGCTCGCCGCGCACCTGGGTGCCGTCCAGCGCGATCCCGCCGATCGCGTTGCGCAGGTGAAGCGGCTCCAGGTGGCGCAGGTCAGCCTTGAAGCCGGTCGCCCACAGGATCGCGTCGAGCGCCGTGAACGACCCGTCGGCCTCGCGCACACCGTCCGGCTCGATCGAGACGAACATCGGTCGGCGCACCAGCGCGCCACGATCCCTCGCCGCCAGCGCGTACGGCGTCCAGGACAGACCGGTGTAGCTGACGACGCTGCCGGTGGGCCGGCCCGCCTCGACGTCGGCGGTGACCCGGTCGATGGTCGCCCGTCCCACGGTCTCCGGATCGAACGCGTACGGCAGGAACACCGGCTCGCGCCGGGTGTACCAGAACGTCGTCGCGACCCGGGAGAGCTCCTCCAGCAGCTGCACCGCGGTGATCCCGCCGCCGACGATCGCGACGCGGAGCCCGGCGAACTCCTCCAGCGATCCGTAGTCGCGCGCGTGCAGCTGTCGCCCGCGGAAGGTCCCGGCACCGGGGTAGACAGGCAGCACCGGGTTGTTCCAGGTGCCGGTCGCGTTGATGATCGCCCGGGTCGTCCAGGTGCTGCGGCTCCCGTCGGCGGCGACCGCATGCACCAGGAGATCGCCGTCCTCCTCGTCGTCGGCGTACGCCACACGGTCCACCGTGACGGGGCGCAGGATCGGATAGCCGCCGATCCGCTCGTAGTCGGCGAAGTAGCGGGGCACCACCTCGCGGCTGGGCTCAGCCGGGTCCATCACCGGCTGTGCCAGGCCGGGCAGGTCGAAGATCCGGTTCAGCGTCGCGACCCGCAGCGACTCCCAGCGGTGCTGCCACGCGCCGCCCGGGGCCGGGTTCGCGTCGAGCACGACATAGCTACGCGTCGCCTCGGGCCGCTCCAGGGCACTGACGAATCCGTGGCGGTGCAGGTGATATGCGGCCGACAGTCCCGCCTGGCCCGCGCCGATGACCACGACGGTGGCGGTCTGCTGGCGTACGGTCACGCCGATCCCAACCGCGGCGGCCGCGTAGATATTCCGCCGTACGACAGTAGCCCCGTTCCCCGCGACGCCGCCGTCGACGATGTGACCTGAATCTCTTTGTCGACTAGTCGTAGATCCTATAGGATCTGTCATATCCGCTGGATGCGGACGTGACCTCAGCGACGAGGAGTGGCGATGGCCTTCTTGGATCATGACCCCGAGACCTTTGCGGCCGCGGCGGCCGCGGGATTCGTGGCAGTGCACGGCGAGCTGGTCCAGCAGGTGCCCGGAGGGGTGGTCCGGGCGACCCGGAGTGCCGCCGACGAGGTGGCGGTCGTGATCGGCGGAGGCTCCGGCCACTACCCCGCGTTCGGCGGTCTGGTCGGGCCGGGCCTCGCGCACGGCGCGGTGCTCGGCAACATCTTCGCCTCCCCCAGTGCGCACCAGGTGACCGACGTCGCCCGGTGCGCGGAGCAGGGTCGCGGCGTCCTGCTCAGTTACGGCAACTACGCCGGCGACGTCCTGCAGTTCGAGGCCGGCGCCGAACGTCTGCGGCAGAGCGGCATCCCCGTACGCTCCGTGGCGGTCACCGACGACATCTCCTCCGCTCCGCCCGCCGAGGCGTCGAAGCGACGCGGGATCGCCGGTGACCTCGTCGTGTTCAAGATCGCCGGCGCCGCCGCGACGGCCGGCTACGACCTCGACGGCGTGGCCCGGGTGGCCGAAGCAGCCAACGCCGCCACCCGCTCCCTCGGGGTGGCGTTCAGCGGCTGCACGCTACCCGGCGCCGACGAGCCGCTGTTCCGGGTGCCGGCGGGCCGGATGTCGGTCGGCCTGGGCATCCACGGCGAGCCCGGCCTGGAGGACGTCGACATCCCGACCCCGCACGGCCTGGCGGAGCTGCTGGTCGGCCGGCTCCTCGCGGAGGTGCCCGGCGGCCACGACCCGCACGGCCGCCGCGTCATCGTCATCCTCAACGGGCTGGGGTCGTTCAAGTACGACGAGCTGTACGTCGTCTTCGACGAGGTGCGACGCGCCCTGGCGGCGCGCGGCATCGTGCTCGCCGACGCCCGGGTCGGGGAGTTCTGCACGAGCTTCGAGATGAGCGGGCTCTCCCTCACCCTGTGCTGGCCCGACGAGGAACTGGAGGGCCTGTGGCGTGCCCCGGCGCGATCGGCCGCCTACGTCCAGGGCAGTCCGGCCGACGACGCACTGCGTACGGTCGACCTGGCCGACCGGGCGGTGGGCGATCCCGCAGGCGCAGGCGCCACGACGCCCGCGGCGAGCGAACAGTCCCGGGCGTACGTTCCGCGGATCCTGACGGCCCTGGAGACGCTCAGCCGGACGGTCGACGAGCACGCCGACGACCTCGGCCGGATCGACGCCGTCGCCGGTGACGGGGACCACGGCCTCGGCATGCAGCGCGGGGCCCACGCCGCGGTGGCTGCGGCTCGGGCGGCCGGCGCGGCCGGAGCCGGCGCCGGCACCACCCTGCGCCGGGCGGCGGAGGGCTGGTCCGACGACGCGGGCGGCACCTCGGGGGCCCTGTGGGGTCTCATCCTGGGGGCGGTCGCCGAGGCGATCGGCGACACCGACTCCCCCACCGCCGACGCCGTCCGTCGCGGCGTCCGCGACGCCTGCGCTCGGGTCATCGAGCACGGCGGTGCCCATGTCGGGGACAAGACCATGGTCGACGCGCTGGCGCCGTTCGCCGCAGCCCTCGACGACGAACCGTCGACTCCCCTGACCACCGACTGGCCCCGGGCCGCCGAGGCCGCCCGGCGAGCCGCCGACGGGACCGCGGCGATGCTGCCGAAGCTCGGACGCGCCCGCACCCACGGCGCGAAGGCCGTCGGCACCCCCGATCCCGGCGCGGTCTCCTTCGCCCTGATCGTCACCGCCCTGGGCGAGCAGGCCCTCCGATGACCGACCGTCGGATCGTCCTCGGGACGAGCCTGAAGATGTACTTCGGCCACCAGCAGACCCTCCGGTGGGCCAGTGCCGTGGCCGACATCCTCGCCGCCTCCCCGGCGGTCGAGACCGGGCAGCTCGAGTTCTTCCTCGCCCCGGCGTTCCCTGCACTGCCGGAGACCGTACGGATCTTCGCCCCGCACCCGGTCGCCGCCCAGGACGTCGCCGCCGCCGAACCCGGAGCATTCACCGGCGAGGTGAGTGCTGCCGAGCTGGCGGAGATCGGCGTACGCCTGGTGGAGATCGGCCACGCGGAACGACGCCGACTGTTCGGCGAGACCGACGCCCAGATCGCGACGAAATGCGCGATGGCGCTCGCCCACGGCCTGACCCCGGTGCTGTGTGTCGGCGAGCCGGAGCTGGGCACCGTCGCCGAGGCCGCCCGGGTCGTCGTCGACCAGGTGGATGCCGCCCTGGCCGCACCGTTGCGCGACACCCCGGATCGCCGCGTCATCGTCGCGTACGAACCGCAGTGGGCGATCGGCGCCGCCGAACCGGCCCCCGCGGACCGGATCCGCGCGATCTGCGACCTGGTCCGCGACGAGCTGCGGGAGCGCTACTCCGATCTCGTCCTGCTCTACGGCGGCAGCGCCGGCCCCGGCACGCTGACCGGGCTCGGCGACGCCGTCGACGGGCTGTTCCTCGGCCGCTTCGTCCACGATCCCCGCAACGTCGCCCGGGTGGTCGACGAGGCCGGTCGCCTGCTCGGCTGCCCCACGCCCGCCCCCGCATCCTGACCCGCATCCTGACCCATGTCCTGACCGGCAGACCGCCGGCGGGACCAGCAGTCCCCAGAAAGGGATATCCCATGTACACCCCAGAGAATTGGCCCATCGCCTGCAAGATCAACTTCGGCCCTCGTGCCGAGGACGGCACGCCGATCGGCGAGGCCCCCGTCCGGGCCTGGGAGGACCAGCTCGCCCAGGTGGCCGGCTGCGGCTTCACCGAGATCGACCCGATGGACGACTGGATCCCGATCGCGGAGCTCTCCCCGGAGCGCTTCGCGGAGTTCCGCCGGGTGCTGGACCGCTTCGGCCTGCACGTCGCGGCGATCTCGATCGGCCGCAACAGCGTCGTTGACGTCGAGCACGGCGCGCGCAACGTCGCCACCATCCACACCACGATCGACCGGGCCGCCGACCTCGGCGCGGAGATCGTCAACATCGGCTTCCAGCAGGCGCTCACCGCCCCGCAGAAGGAGGCCCTGTGGTTCTGGCTCGCCGAGGGCCACCACGACGATCCGGCGCTGCGACCGCTGGCGATCGAGCGGGCCCGGGAGCTGGCGGACCATGCCCAGCGGCGTGGTCTGCAGATCGCCCTGGAGATGTACGAGGACACCTACCTCGGCACCCCGGAGGGCGCGGTCTCCTTCCTGAAGGACGCCGACCACCCGGCGCTCGGGATCAACCCCGACATCGGCAACCTGATCCGGCTGCACCGGCCGATGGCCAAGTACGACGTGATGTACGACCAGGTGCTGCCGTACTCGAACTACTGGCACATCAAGAACTACCTGCGCGACGAGGACCCGGCCACCGGTGCCTACTTCTCCGCGCCGGTGCCCCTCGAGTACGGCCTGATCGACTACCGCACCGTCATCCGCAAGGCGCTGCGGGCCGGTTACGCCGGTCCGTTCATGACCGAGCACTATGGCAGCGACTGGCTGGGCGTCGGCGCCACCAACGCCCGCTACATCCGCGAGGTGCTCGTCCAGGCCCGCAGCCTGATCGAGCGGGTCGCCGAGCCGGAACTGACCCCGGCCGGGGCCTAGCCGGGCGGCGTACGTCCGGCGCCCGTCGTACGTACGCCGCCCGACGTACACACCGGGGGGATGACCACCGCGGTCGACCGGCCGCGGGCACCGAGCCCGTCGCGGACGGGCCCAGCACACCATGCAGGCAAGTGGAGGAACTGATGTCAGAGCAGATCAAGAAGACCACGGTCGTCGGGGCCGGCTACATGGGCGGCGGCATCGCCCAGTCCCTCGCCATCGCCGGCTTCGACGTGACGATCGCCGACGTCGACGCGGCAGCGGCCGAAAAGGCGTACGCCCGGCTGATCGCGGAGGCACAGGAGTTCGAGGACCAGGGGCTGTACAAGCCGGGCTCGGCCGCACTCGTCGCGGCCAACATCCGCTGGTCGCCGTCCATCGAGGAGGCGGTGGCCGACGCGGACTTCGTCGAGGAGGCCGTCTTCGAGGTCGCCGACGTGAAGAAGCCCGTGCTGGAGCGGATCTCCCGGGCGGCGCGGCCGGACGCGATCATCGGCACCAACACCTCGACCATCCCGGTCCACGTGCTGGTCCCGGCCGTGGTCGGCCCGGAGCGCTTCCTCACCGTCCACTTCTCCAACCCCGCCCCGTTCATCCCTGGGGTGGAGCTGGTCGCCGGGCAGGCCACCCGGCCGGACGTGGTGGCCACGGTGAAGGACATCCTGCAGCGGTGCGGCCGCCAGGGCGCCCAGGTGGCCGACACGCCCGGCATGGTGCTCAACCGGCTGCAGTACGTGCTGCTCAAGGAGGCCTGCTCGATCGTCGAGGAGGGCATCGCCACGCCCGAGGACGTCGACACCATCGTCCGGACGACCTTCGGCTTCCGGCTCGGCTTCTTCGGGCCGTTCGCGATCGCCGACCAGGCCGGCCTGGACGTCTACGTCAACTGCTTCAAGACCTTCGAGGGGGCGTTCGGCGAACGCCTCGCCACCCCGGAGATGCTGCGCGACGCGGTCGGTGCGGAACGGCTCGGCGTGAAGAACGGTCGAGGCCTCACCGGCGACTTCGACGACGACGTCAAGGCCGCGCTCATCGCGTACCGCAACAAGGCGTACGCCAAGATGCTGGACCTCGTCCAGGAGATGGGGCCGGCGCCCGCCGGCACCAAGGTCGCGGCCAGCGTCGACTGACGGCGCACCGCCCCACCAACCACCATTACTTTGGAGGATCAACGTGGATTCATCAAAAGTGGTTATCGACGAAAGCAAACTGATCGCGCGGATCACCCGGCGGATCGTGCCGTTCGTCATGGTGCTCTACACCGTGGCGTACGTCGACCGCTCGGTCATCGGATTCGCCAAGCTGCAGATGGCGGCGGACGTCCACATCTCCGATGCGGCGTACGGCCTCGGTGCCGGGCTCTTCTTCCTGGGGTATTTCCTCTTCGAGGTGCCGTCCAACTGGGTGCTCCCGCGGGTCGGGGCGAGGAAGTGGTTCACCCGCATCCTGGTCACCTGGGGTCTCGTCACGATGGCGACGGCGCTCACCCGGAACTCGGCGTCCTTCTACACGCTGCGCTTCCTGCTCGGCGTCGCCGAGGCCGGGTTCTATCCCGGCATCCTGTTCTACCTGACCCAGTGGTATCCGCAGCGGCACCGGACGAGGGCGACCGGCACCTTCGTGCTGGCCGCACCGCTGGCCTTCCTGATCATGAGTCCGCTCGCGGGCTGGATGCTCGGGCTGGACTGGTTCGGGCTGCGGGGCTGGCACTGGATGTTCCTGCTCGCCGGCGGCGTCGCGGTCGTCGCCGGCATCCCGACCATGTTCTACCTCAAGGACACTCCGCGCGACGCCGCGTGGATCTCGCCGGCCGAGGCCCAGTGGATCGAGGACGAACTCGCCAAGGACAAGCGCGAACTCGGCCAGATCGAACACCACAATCCGTTGGCGGCATTGAAGTCGAAATATGTCTGGGGATTCGCCCTACTGTTCTTCCCGTCGACCGTCGGCGTCTACGGCCTCAGTTTCTGGGTGCCGTCGGTGGTGAAGGAATTCACCGCCAGTGACGTCACCGTCGGATGGCTGTCGGCGATTCCGTACGCTTTCGGATTCATCGGCATCCTGATCACCACCTGGTGGGCCAAGCGATACACCGAGAACTGGTATCCGTTGGCGGCCATCTTCGCCGTGTCGGCGCTCGGGATCGGCCTGGCCGGCGCCTTCCACACGCCGGGTCTGGAGCTGGCGGCCATGTCGGTCGCGGCGTTCTGCCTCTACTCCATCGCGGCTGTCTTCTGGCCGCTGCCCTCCCGCTACCTGGTGGGCGCGACGGCGGCGATCGGCATCGCTTTCGTCAACTCGTTCGGCAACATCGGCGGATTCGTCGGACCGTACGCGGTGGGCGCGATCTCCGATGCGACCGGCACGCCGCGCAACGGCATGTACTTCCTGGCCGCCGTGCTGCTGATCGGGGCGATCGGGACGCTGGTGCTGAAGGGGATCTGGGGCGGTCGCAACCCCGAACCCGTCGAGGCCGCGGTGAGCGCCCCAGCGGCGAACACTGCCCAGACGAGTGCTGCCGTCCGGTCCGATGAGGCCCCGGCCCTCTCGGAGTCGGTCATCTCGGGCGACCCGCGCAGGGCGGTCGAGTAGCCACTCCCTCGCTGAGTCGGTTGTGGGTGGGGATGACGCGGTCATCCCCACCCACACCCATGCCCGCCCGCGCCGACCGGGTCAGGCCGAGACCCGCGCCTCCAGGTTGGTCAGATGGATCCGCATCTGCTCCACCGCGCCGGCGACGTCGTGGGCGCGTACGGCCTCGAGGATGGCGAAGTGCTCCGGCACGGCGTCGCCCGCGTCGGAGACACCGATGCCGACGGTCTGACGCATCCGATGCACCCGGAACGAGAGGGCATCGACGGCCTGGGCGATGTACCGGTTGCCGCAGTGCTTGAGGATGGCCTCGTGGAAGGACCAGTCGTCCTCGAAATACCGCCGGACGTCGTCGTGGGCGGGCTGACGGTCCGGATCGAGCAGGTCACGTGCGGACCGCTCGTGGCGGGCGTACGCCTCTTCGAGATCGGGCAGCAGGGCCTCGACGTTGCGCATCGCGCGCTCGATCGCCCCGGTCTCCAGCACCAGCCTCGCGTCCGCCAGCTCGTACATCTGCTCGCGCGACATCGGCGGGGAGACCCGATAGCCCCGGCGCACCGTACGGCGGACCAGCCCGGTCGGTTCCAGCCGGGCCAGCGCCTCGCGGACGGGTGTCGGTGAGACGCCGAGGGACTGCGCCAGACCGTCGATCGACAGCGGGGCACCCGGCTCGAGCGCTCCCCAGGTGAGCATGTCGAGCAACGCGTCGTAGACGTCGTCGGGGAGGGCTTTCGCTCGGATCGGACCCAGCAGCGGGGCGGCGGCGACTTCCTCCGATTCCTTCACACAGAGAGTTTAACCGCCGGCGCCGGCGACGCCCGGATTGCGGCGATTGATGGAATTACCCGCCGCATTCTGCATTTCCAGGTTATGGCACACTCGGGGGCTTGCCGCAAGGCCCAGGGGGCGGCGCACAATCGGTCACCTCGAGGCACATCACCACAGGGAATGGACCCCATGACCCCCCAGACTTCTCCGATCCCTGACAGCACGCACCCGACGTCCGACGGGACCCGTACGATCTTCGATCTTCCCGAGCGGCTGGCGGCCAAGGCCGACCCGGCGCTGATCGCCCAGGACGAGCGGCACTTCGCCACCGTGGCGCGGGCCCTCGACCGGCAGATCGCCGGACTGGAGGACCGCCTCGCCACGCTGCGCCGGGCCCCCGGCGGCCGCGGCCGCCAGGCACTGGACCGGGACCTGGAGATCCATCGGCTGTCGGCACGACTGCGGGTGCTGCAACGCTTCGGCCTGGACATCTGCCTGGGCCGGATGGTCGGCTCCGGCGACGGCGAGCCGGTGTACGTGGGACGACTCGGCCTCCTCGACGCCGAGGGCGAGCCGCTGCTCATCGACTGGCGGGCACCGGCCGCCGAGCCCTTCTTCGCGGCCACCCATGGCACCCCGATGGGGCTGGTCAGCCGCCGGCGGTACCGCTGGAGCCACGGCCGGGTGATCGACTACTGGGACGAGGTGTTCGCCCTGGAGGGGCTGGCGGGGCGGGCAGCGCTCGACGACCAGTCGGCGTTCATCGCCGGCCTGGGCGCCCGTCGGACGGCGCGGATGCGGGACGTGCTGGCCACCCTGCAGGCCGACCAGGACGCCGTCATCCGCGCCGGCTCCGACGGGGCGCTGGTGGTCGACGGCGGTCCCGGCACCGGCAAGACCGTCGTGGCGCTGCACCGTGCGGCGTACCTGCTCTACGCCGATCCGCGGCTGGGCGGTCACCGTGGCGGAGTGTTGTTCGTCGGCCCGCACCAGCCCTACCTGGACTACGTGGCCGACGTACTGCCCGATCTCGGCGAGGACGGCGTACGGACCTGCACCCTGCGCGACCTGGTGCCCGAGGGCGCCACCGCGGCACCGGAGACCGATCCCGAGGTCGCCCGGCTGAAGTCCTCCGCACGGATGACGGCGGCGGTCGAGCCCGCGGTGCGACTGTACGAGGAACCGCCCACCGCGCCGATGACGGTGGAGACCGACTGGTCCGACATCCGGCTCAGCCCGGCCGACTGGGCCGAGGCCTTCGAGGCCCCCGATCCTGGCACCCCGCACAACGAGGCCCGCGACGAGGTCTGGGACGCCCTGCTGGACATCCTGGTCGACACCGTCGAGGACGTCGATGTGCCCGCGGAGGCGCTACGCCGCTCGCTGCTGCGCAACGAGGAGCTGCGCAGCACCTTCCGCCGGGCCTGGCCCATCCTGCGGCCGACCGATCTGGTCGCCGACCTGTGGGCGGTGCCGGCCTATCTGCGCCGGTGCGCGCCATGGCTGGGCCCGGAGGAGCTGCGCCGGCTGAGGCGCCCGGAAGGGGCGCCGTGGACGGTGGCCGACCTGCCGCTGCTGGACGCGATGCGGCAGCGGCTCGGTGATCCGGAGACCTCGCAGCGGCGACAGCAGCGCGAGGCCGCGCTGGCCGAGGACCGTGCGTACATGGACCGGGTCGTCGAGTACTTCCTGGGAGCGGACGACGACCCGGAGAGTTCGCTCGACCTGCTGCGCCGCGACAGCATCCGACAGTCCCTGGTGCACGACGACCGGGTGCCGGACGAGGGGGCCGATCCGCTGGCCGGCCCGTTCGCCCACATCGTGGTCGACGAGGCGCAGGAGCTCACCGACGCGGAATGGCAGATGGTGCTGCGCCGCTGTCCGTCGCGCAGTGTCACGATCGTCGGCGATCGTACGCAGGCCCGGCACGGTTTTCCCGAATCGTGGCAGGAGCGACTGGCGCGGGTGGGGTTCGACGTCGTCCGCCGAGCCACCCTGACGATCAACTACCGGACGCCGGAGGAGGTGATGGCGGCGGCCGAGCCGGTGATCCGGGCGGTGCTGCCGCAGGCCGACGTGCCCGTCTCCATCCGTCGCGGCGGCGTCCCGGTACGGTACGGCGCGGTCGCGGAGCGGGACGCGATCCTCGCCGAGTGGCTCGCCGAGCACGAGGAGGGCGTCGCCTGCGTGGTCGGCGACCCGACGTTCCGGGCCAGCGACCGGATCCGGTCGCTGGCTCCCGACCGGGTGAAGGGCCTGGAGTTCGACCTTGTAGTGCTGATCGATCCGGACCGCTTCGGCGCCGGCATCGAGGGTGCGGTCGATCGCTATGTCGCGATGACCCGGACGACCCGACAGCTCGTCGTCCTCACCGGCCCAGGGCCGGCCTGAACCTGCGCCGGCCCGGTCCGATGGACCGGGCCGGCGCAGGTGGGACAGGGTCGGCCGCGGGGGCCGGGTGGATCAGCTCTCGGCGTCCGCCGGCTCCATCGCCTGCTTGCTCAGGGTGTGCACCCAGCGGTACAGGCCGACGGTGAGGACGACGAAGACGATCAGACCGAGCCAGGTGGCGACGCCCGCGAAGCCGTCCGGCATGAACGCCAACGGAGAATCCTTGCCGGTGGCGCCGACGATGCCTGCGAACACGACGCCGAACAGGCTCTCGCCGACGATCAGGCCGGTCGCCATCAGCACGCCGAGACGCTTGGTGCGCTCCGGCTTGTCCGTACGGGCCGCATACCGGTCGTAGACCAGGCCGATGATCGCGCCGATCGGGATCATCAGGGTGAGGTCGATCGGCAGGTAGATGCCCATGCCGACGGCCAGCGGCGGCAGGTGCAGGTGTTCGGTGGTCCGGCCGAGCACCTCGTCGATGAGGATGACGACGACACCGATCACCGCACCGATGCCGATCAGGCGCCAGTCCAGCGACCCACCGAAGACGCCCTGCGCCAGCGAGGAGATCAGCGAGGCCTGCGGCGCGGCGAGGGCGTCCGGACCGGCACCCGGGGCGCCGGCGAAGCCGAAGCCGGTCTGCATCAGCTGCAGCACCGGCGGGATGACCAACGAGCCGAAGACGACGCCGATGATCAGGGCGACCTGCTGCTTCCACGGGGTGGATTCGACGAGCTGGCCGGTCTTGAGGTCCTGCAGGTTGTCGTTGGAGATCGTCGCGACACCGAACACGACCGCCGCCGTGAACAGCGTGTACGCGACCAGCACCGGCACCTGCGAGGGGTCGCTGCCGTGGACGGCCTTGATGAGCAGGGCGATGGTGAGGATGATCAGGATGCCGACACCGGAGATCGGGCTGTTCGAGGCGCCGATCAGACCGGCCATGTAGCCGCAGACGGAGGCGACGGCCAGACCGATGAGCAGCACGTAGACGACGCTGATGATGACCAGGCCGGCGGCGCTGGAGGCCAGCGGGGTGCCCCGGACGAAGAGCCACAGCAGCAGGCCGATCGGGATCATCGACGCCACGGTGACGCCGGCGACGACGGTGATCGGCAGGTCGCGCTCGGTGCGGTCGAGGCGGGCGCCGCTGCGCCGCTGGCGGGTGCTCGCGACGGCGTCGGCGATCCCCCGGACGATGGGACCGATGATCTTGATCAGCGTCCAGACCGCCGCGACGGCGATGGTGCCGGCACCGATGAACCGTACGTCGTGGGAGAACACACCCTGCAGGGTCTCGGCGATGCCGCCGCTGCCGGGCAGCTGACCAGCCGAGTAGATCGGCAGCAGCACCCCGTACGCGATCAGCATGCCGACGATCATCGCGACACCGACGGTGATGCCGACGAGGTGGCCGACGCCGATCAGGGCCATCGACAGGCTGGCACCGACGATGGTGCCGCCGCTGCCGATCCGGAAGGCGGTCGCGACGCTGTTGCTGATGACCTTGAACGCGGAGACCAGGGAGAAGGCTGCGGCGCTCACGGCGCCGACGATGATCACCTTCAGGCCACGCTTGTTCTCCTCCGCGCCTTCGGTGGTGTCACCGACCCGCAGCACCTCCGCGGCGGCGACGCCTTCGGGGTAGGGCAGGTCGGAGCCGGTGACCAGCGCCCGCCGCAGCGGGATGGAGTACATCACGCCGAGGATGCCGCCCAGCGCGCACAGCGCGGCGGTCGTCCAGTACGGGAAGCCGCTCCACCAGCCGACGATGATCAGGCCGGGCAGGACGAAGATGATCGCCGACAGGGTTCCGGCCGCCGACGCGATCGTCTGAACGATGTTGTTCTCACGGATCGAGTGGTTGCGGAAGTAGCGCAGGATCGCCATCGAGATGACAGCCGCCGGGATCGACGTGGCGAACGTCAGACCGACCTTGAGGCCGAGGTAGACGTTCGCCGCCGTGAACACCAGCGTGATGAGGCCACCGATGATGACCCCGCGCACGGTGAGTTCCCGCACGGAAGTGTGCTGGGAGGTTGTTGTGGTGGACAAGGGGGGCACCTGTTCTTTCGTGAACGACAAGACGGATCGCCATCCCGGTGACATCGACACAACACACGGTGATCCGGGCACGCGATCGGACGCAACCGTCCCTGCCCACGACTGAGGCCCGTCGCGGCCGGATCTCTCCTGCCGGGGTGGGGCAGGACCCGATCGTTCCCGCCCGGGTGGGGCGAGACCGATGATCGACACACGACGACGGTGACGAGCGGAAAGGCATCGGTGCGGTTCTGCGCGCGTTACGGGGCACGACTCCGTCGCCCCGACGATACTCCCGCGCTACGGAGCCGCCTGGCCCGGGTCTCCCCGAGCCCGCGTCGCCTGCCGCGCGATGGACGACCGGCGCTCTCAGAGGCTGCGACCTCAGGCGGCCTCGACACCCAGATAGGTCCGGCGGACCCGGTCGTCGGCCAGCAGCGCAGCGCCGGTGTCGGCGAAGGCGACCGACCCGACCTCCAGCACATAGCCCTGGTCGGCCAGGGCGAGGGCGGCCCGGGCATTCTGCTCGACCAGCAGGATGGTCGTCCCGGTCGCCTTCAGCTCGGCGATCGTCCGCATGATCGTCCGGGTCATGATCGGCGACAGCCCCATCGACGGCTCGTCCAGCATCAACAGCCGCGGGCGACTCATCAGTGCCCGGCCGATCGCCAGCATCTGCTGCTCCCCGCCGGAGAACAACCCGGCGGCCTGCTGGCGGCGCTCCCCCAGCACCGGGAACAGCGAGTAGACCTTGTCGATGTCGGCCCGGACGCCCGCCGGATCCCGCCGGGTGTAGGCACCGAGCATCAGATTGTCCTCGACGCTCATCCGCGCGAAGAGCCGGCGGCCCTCCGGTGACTGGGCGATCCCCAGCTGCACGACGCGGTGGGCCGGGAGGTTGTCGATCCGCCGCCCCTGGAAGGTGATCGAGCCGCTGACGGGCCTGATCAGTCCCGAGACCGTACGCAGCGTGGTGGTCTTGCCGGCTCCGTTGGTCCCGAGCAGGCAGACGATCTGGCCCTCGTCGACCGCGAAGGAGATGCCCTTGACCGCTTCGACCCGACCGTACGCCACCACCAGATCCTTGACCTCAAGCACGGTCGTCCTCCTCCGTCTCGCCCTCGTCCACCGGGGCACCGATGTAGGCCTCGATCACCCGCGGATCGTTCTGCACGGTCGCCGGGTCACCCGCCACCAGCACCTGACCGCGGACCAGACAGGTGACCCGGTCACACAGGCTGAAGATGAACCGCATGTCGTGCTCGATCACCAGGATCGCCAGCCCGAGCCCCCGGATCCGGGTGATCAGCGCCTCGGCGTCACGGGTCTCCTGCGGATTCATCCCGGCAGTCGGTTCATCCAGCAGCAGCAACCGGGGATCCGTCGCCAGGGCGCGGGCGATCTCCAGGCGCCGCTGGTCGCCGTACGGCAGGTTGCGGGCCAGCGTGTCGGCCGAGCCCTCCAGCCCGACGAACTCCAGCCACCTCAGCGCGTGCTCGCGGGTCTCGGCCTCCTCGCGGCGGTGCCGGGGCAGCCGCAGCACCGCCTCCAGCGCGTTGGTCCGGGTCCGGCAGTAGCGGCCGACCATCACGTTCTCCAGCGCCGTCATGTTCTGGAACAGCCGGATGTTCTGGAACGTACGCGCCACGCCGGCCACCGCCACCCGGCGGGGCCTCGGCGGGAGCAGCTCGCCGGCGAAGCGGACCTCGCCGGAGGTCGGCCGGTACATCCCGGTCAGACAGTTGAAGAAGGTCGTCTTGCCGGCCCCGTTGGGGCCGATCAGCCCCATGATCTCGCCGGTGTGCACGGTCAGGTCGACCCTGTCGACGGCGGTCAGGCCGCCGAACTGCATGGTCACCTGCCGGGCCTCCAGCAAGGGGACACTATCGGTGGGGCGGGCTCCACCACCGGCGGGGCCGGCCGGGTCGGCGGCGGTCGTCATCGATGCTGGGGTCATCGGTGCTGGGGTCATCGGTGCTGGGGTCATCGGTGCTGGGGTCATCGGTGCTCCTTGCTCGCGGCGGCGGCACGAGCCGGGACGGCCTGGGCGCCGGCCAGGGACGGCACGACGTGCTGTTCGACGTTCTCGCCGATCTCCTCGGCAAGTTCCTCGTCCTCGTCGTGGAACTCCAGTTGGCGCCGTTCGTCCGGCATCAACCCCTCGGGCCGGATCCGCATCATCACGACGAGCAGGATGCCGAACATCAGCAGCCGGTAGTCCTGGAAGAACCGCAGCTTCTCCGGCAGCAGCTTCAGGATCGAGGCACCGAGGAGGACACCACCGACGGTGCCCATGCCACCGAGTACGATCCCGGCGACGAGGAAGGCCGACTCCATGAAGACGTACTGGTCGGGGGTGACCGAGACGTCCTGGTGCGCCTTGACCGCCCCGGCCACCCCCGCGAGGAAGGCGCCGCCGGCGAAGGCGAGCAGCTTCAGGCCGAACACGTTGACGCCCATCGCCTCGGCGGCCCGCTCGTCCTCGCGGATGGCGACCCAGCCACGACCGATCCGGGAATGGTTGAGGTTGGTGAAGACCAGGATGATCAGGCCGATCACCAGCAGCATCAGCCAGTAGTAGTTGGAGAACCGGCCGATCGTCACCCCGAGGATGGCGTGCGGCCGGCCGAAGTCGAAGCCGAGCAGCGACAGGTTCGGGATGCCGGGGATGCCGTTCGAGCCGTGGGTCAGGTTCGGGCCGTCCTGGCCGTCGAGGTTGTTCATGGTGATCCGGAAGATCTCACCGAAGGCCAGCGTGACGATCGCCAGGTAGTCACCGGAGACCCGCAACGTCGGGGAGCCGATGATCAGGCCCAGGGTCGCCGAGATCGCACCGGAGATCAGCACCACGACAAGGAACGGCGGATGCCAGTCGATCGTCGCGAAGGCGGAGGTCGACAGCGTCGCCGCGGTGAACGCGCCGGCGCCGAGGAAGGCGATGTAGCCGAGGTCGAGCAGCCCGGCGAGGCCCACGACGATGTTGAGACCCATCGCGGTGGCGGCGAAGATCAGCACCTGGGACGCGATCGACATGTTGGCGTCCGAGCCGTTCTGGGTGAACGGGAAGGCGAACGCCACGACGAAGGCCGACAGGACGAGCACCCGACGGTTCTGCGCGGCGGCGGTGCCGAGCCAGCCGAGAATCCCACTGCGGTGGGCGACGTAGACCGCCGAGCCGAGGAAGACGGCGAAGGCGATGAACGACCCACCGTCGTCCTGTCCCAGACCGTACGCCGCCGCGAACAGCACGCCGGCCATCGCCGCCACGATCCCGAGGATCTGCAGCCAGCGTGGCGCCCGCACCCACTGCAGGGTCGGGGTGACGCCCTTCGGCAGGGTGAGGGTGCCGGCGAGCGCGAGGACCGCGCCGGCGAACGCCAGCCAGCCGCCGGGGTCGACATTGACCAGGCCGCCGAGTTCGAGGGCGATGGCGGCCAGGATCACCGCCAGGTAGGCGGTGGCGCCGATGGCCGCGGCCAGGGCGCCGCGGTTCCAGTTCACCCGGTCCTGCTTGCGGCCGTGCAGGAAGCGCCGCGCGGGGAACGGGGCGAGCAGCAGCACCAGCAGCACGACACCGCCGAGCAGCGCGAAGAACTGCAGCCCAGAGGGCCCACCGGTGTAGGTCATGTCGTCCAGAGCTTCGTGGCCGTACGCCCAGGACAGGTAGGGAGTGCCGATCAGCAGCAGGGCCCCGACGACGGCGGCGACCCGCCCGGCCGGCGCGAACCGGGACCAGCGCTCGGGCGTCGAGTCGGGGGCGGCGCCAGGGGCACCGGCGGCGGAGGTCAGGGTGTCGGTGGTGGTGCTCATGCCCGATCCACCACCTTCGCGCCGAGCAGGCCCTGCGGTCGGAAGACCAGCACCAGGATCAGGATGGCGAAGGCCCAGACGTCCTTCCAGGCCGAGCCGCCGAACTGGCCGGGGATGAAGGTGGTGGCCATCGATTCGGCGACACCGAGCACCAGCCCACCGACGACCGCGCCGTTGATGTTGCCGATGCCGCCGAGCACGGCCGCGGTGAAGGCCTTCATGCCGGCCATGAAGCCCATCTGGAAGTCGATGGCGTTGTAGCGCAGCCCGTGGGCGACGCCGGCGATGGCGGCGAGCACCGCGCCGAGGCCGAAAGCGGTGACGATCGCCCGGTCGACGTCGATGCCCATCAGCCGGGCGGTGTCGGGGTCCTGGCTGGTCGCCTGCATGGCCCGGCCGATCGCCGTACGGTTCACGAAGAACCACAGGAAGGCAGTGCAGACGGCGAGGGCGACGAGGGTGAAGATGGCCGAGTTGGGCACCAGCACGTCCCCGAGCTTCGTGGAGCTGCCGGAGATGCCGCGTACGGTCGGGAAGGCGACGTTCTGCCGCGAGTCGGGGAAGCCGGGGATCCGGCCGAAGAACAGCCGGACGATCTCCTGCAGGCCGATCGAGATGCCGATCGCGGTGATCAGTGGCGCCAGCCGTGGAGCGCCGCGCAGCGGGCGGTAGGCGAGGCGTTCCATCGTCAGCGCGATGGTCACCGACACCACGACCCCGCCGAGGACCATCAGCGGCAGCACCACCCCGAGGGCCTCACCGAGGGAGAGGTCGGTCGGGCGCCCCAGCACGACCCAGGTGGTGTAGGCGCCGAACGCGCCGACCATGAAGATCTCGCCGTGGGCGAAGTTGATCAGCTGGACGATGCCGTAGACGACGGTGTAGCCGACCGCGATGAGCGCGTAGAGAGCGCCCAGGGACAGCCCGTTGACGAGTTGTTGGAGGAAGAGATCCATCATGTGCCTTCCCGGCGGCCGTGGGTGGGCCTGCCGTGCCGTCCGCCCGCTCGGCCGGGGCGGAGGGATGTTCCGCCCCGGCGGAGAGATGCCAGAGGTGGTTCCGACGCGTGTGGCGGAGGAACCGGCCCGCTACTTGAACTCGCCGGTCTTGTCCGCCACCCACGCGCCGTTCTTCACCTTGTAGACGGTCAGCACGCGGGTCTTGTTGTCACCGAACTCGTCGAAGGAGACCTTGCCGCTGGCACCCTCGACATCGACCTTCCCGAGCGCGGCCACGGTGGGCTGGCGGGCGGCGGTGGCGTCGCTGGCGTTGGGCAGCGAGACCTTCAGCGCCTCGATGATCGCGTTGGCGGCGTCGTACGCATAGAGGCCGTAGGTCGAGTAGCCGCTGGAGTAGCCGGCGGCCTGGTAGTCGGAGACGAACTGCTTCGCCGACGGCAGCGACTCGGCGGGGGCACCGACCGAGGTCACCAGGTCGCCCTCGGTGGCCGTACCACCGTTGGTGATGTAGGCCGGGTCGTACATGCCGTCACCGCCCATCAAGGGGATCGTCAGACCGGCGTCCTTCATCTGCTTGGTCAGCAGCGAGCTGACCGGGTGCTCCCCGCCGTAGTACAGGGCCTGCGGTGCGGTGGGCTTGATCTTGGCGATCACCGCGGCGAAGTCCTTGTCGTCGGGGTTGACCGTCTCGGCGGCGACGATTGTGCCGCCGCCGGCGGTGAAGGCCTTGGTGAACTCGGTGACCAGGCCCTGGCCGTACGCCTTCTTGTCGTGGACGGTCGCGACCTCCTTGATGCCGGCGTCGAGCAGATACTGGGCGGCGAACGGACCCTGGACGGCGTCGGTGGTGCAGGTGCGGAAGTAGCTGGCGTACGTCCGTTTCGGGGCGGTCGAGGCGTCGGCGCCACGCGTCAGCGTCGGGTTGGTGTTGGCCGGCGAGACCAGAGCGATCGTGGCCGGGTCGAGGATCGGCTGGATCGCCTGGCCGACCGACGAGTTCAGCGGGCCGACGACGGCGACCACGTCCTTCTCACCGGCCAGCTTGGTGGCGGCGTTCTTGCCGACGTCGGGCGAGGCCTGGTCGTCCTGGGCATCGATCCGGATGGTCCAGCCGGGCAGCGCACCGCTGGCGTTGGCCTGCTTGACGGCCAGGTCGACCGAGTTCTGGATGCCGGTGCCCATCGAGGACAGGTTGCCCGACAGCGGGGCGATGACACCGATCGTGACGATCTTCTTGGCGCCCGGATCAGCGGTGGCGGACCCCGCCCGGGTGCCGCAGGCGGTGAGACTGAGCGAGGCGATCACCACACCGGCGATCCCCGTCGTGAGGAAACGACGTCGTACGGTCACAATAGGTCCCTCTCGTTTCGGGCCGACACGCAGGTCGGCCCTGCGGATGCCCGGAACGCTAGGAGGGGATTCCTGCGGTCGTGTTACGCCGACGGGTCGCTGCGATGTCGGACCCCGAGCGCAACACGACTGTTACCCGGCCACCGTCGTGGCCGGGTAATAGTCGTGCGCAGGCGGCGGTCGCGACTCAGCGGTGCGTGAACTCCGGGTCGCGCTTCTCGACGAAGGCGGCCATGCCCTCCTTCTGGTCCCGGGAGGCGAAGGCGGAGTGGAAGAGACGCCGTTCGTGGCGTACGCCCTGCTCCAGAGTCGTCTCGAACGCGGCGTTCACCGCCTCCTTGGCGAGCAGGGTGGCGACCCGGGACTTGCCGGCGATGGTGGTGGCCACCTCCAGCGCCGCGCCGAGCAGGTTCGCGGCCGGCACCACCCGGCTGACCAGCCCGGCCCGCTCGGCCTCCTCGGCGTTCATCATCCGGCCGGTCAGCACCATGTCCATCGCCTTGGCCTTGCCGACCGCACGGGTGAGCCGCTGGGAACCGCCCATCCCGGGCAGCACACCGAGGTTGACCTCCGGCTGGCCGAACCGGGCGGTGTCGGCAGCGATGATCGAGTCGCACATCAACGCCAGTTCGCAGCCACCGCCCAGGGCGTAACCGGACACCGCGGCGATGATCGGCGTACGGACCCGGGTCAGTTCCTCCCACTCGGCGAACCAGTCGGTGAGGAACATGTCGGTGGCCGACTGCTCAGCCATCTCCTTGATGTCGGCACCGGCCGCGAAGGCGCGCTCCGAGCCGGTGATGACGATGCAGCCGATCGCCTCGTCGGCGTCGAACGTACGGGCGGTGTCGAGCACCTCGCGCATCGTGGCCGCGTTGAGGGCGTTCAGCGCCTTGGGCCGGTTCAGGGTGATGAGGCCGACCCGGCCCCGGGTCTCGACGACGATGTTCTCGGGTGCGGTCATGGCGGGTCCACTTCCTGACGACGACGGACTGACGACGGGCACTGCCACCGGCGAGGCCGGCAGTGCCGCAGCACCGATCCTGCCGCAGCACCGCGCCACAGGGCTACCCCCGGCGTCCCGTACCCCGCGGGACACCGGACGGACGCGGGTCAGTCGATCGCGAACTCGTACAGTCGCACCTCGCCGTCCCGCTCCGGGTTGCGGTTGACGTAGACGATCGACCCGACGTAGTCCTCGAACGCGGCCGCCTTGTCCCGCGGGGCGCCGATGACCAGCTGGAAGCCGAGGCTCTGCAACGCGTGCAGGGCCCGACCGGTGTACTCCGAGTCGGCCTTGACGAAGCCCTCGTCCAGCACGATCGGCGCGAACCGCGGCGCCTGGTCGGTGCCGTCGCCGAGCTGGTAGCGCAGCGCGGCGCCGAGGATGAAGGCGATCAGCTCCTGGCCCTCACCGCCCGACTTGCCGGAGACGCCGTCGTGGACGATCGGTTCGCCGTCGGGGCGGTGCTCCACCGCCCGGAACTCGACGTGCTCGCGGGCGTCGAACACCCGCCGCCGCCACGCCTCGGCCGTCGTCGACTGCTCGTCGAGCCGGGCCAGGTCGCGGCGCATCGCGACGAACAGCTGTTCGGTGATGTCCTCGCCGATCTCGGCCGCCCCGACGGCGGTGTAGCGGGTGATCGTCGCCCGGAAGTCCTCCAGGTCGGCCGTCGGGATCGGCCGGTCCTCGATCTGCAGCCGGGAGCCGTCCCGGAACTCGACGCCCGACAGCGCCCGGTTGACCGGCAGCAGGCCGTCGCGGATGGAACGCCGGTCCTCCTCGATCTGCACCAGCAGGGTCCGCAGACTGCGCTGCATGTCCTCGCGGGTCTTGGCCAGCCACTCGGACCGGGCGCGCGGCAGGTCGTCCGACTCCAGGTCGGCCAGGATGGCCTCCACCGCCGGCAGCGAGGCGATCGTCTCGTCGATCTCGGCCCGCGGATCGACCCGCAGGTACTCCCGGAAGATGCCGACCAGCGCGGTCTCGGCCAGCTCCACCGCGCCGGTGTGCTCGTGCGCCAACGTCCGCAACCGCTCGGCGCTGATCGCCAGCGTCTCGTGAGCCCGGGCGGCGCTCTCCGGCTCCGGGAAGCCGAGGCGGCCGAGCGTCGTACGATCCTCCTCGGTCAGCGTGCCGCGGGAGGCGACGTCGGACATCTCGTCCTGCAGGTCGACCAGGGCGCCCCACTCCTCGTCCAGCCCGGCGCGCCGCTCGCGGGCCTTGGCGGCGGCGGTGGTGTGGGTGACGTAACGGTCGCGGGCCGCGGCCCGCTCGGCCTTCAGCGAGTCGAGCGTACGGTGGCCCTGGGTGAACCGGCCGAGCAGCTCCGCGGCGTACGCCTCGGCGGCCCGGGCCGTCGCGACGTCGATCGACGCCCAGGTCTGCTCGGACAACCAGCGCAGTTCGCCGGCCACGTCGATGCCCTCGCGTCGCCGCTTGTCGAGGTCCTCCAGCTCGCTGTTGTAGCGGCCGATCGCGGCGCGAAGCCCCTCGACCTTCTCCTCCAGGGAGGCGATGGTGGCCGCGTTGTCGAGACCCAGCCACGACGGCAGCTTGCGGTCATCCTTGATCACCCGGCCCTGGGCGGCGGTCCGCATGCCGGCGACGGTGACCGCCCCGGTGTAGCCGGCGGGCCGCGGGGCGTCCAGGCCGGCCGCATCCTCCACACAGAGCACCGAGTAGCCGGCGACCAGATGGTCGAGCAGCCATTCGGCGTACGGCCCGGACTCGTCCAGGCGCAGCTTGGCCGGCACCGAATCGGGCAGCACCCGCGGCGTCGCGTTGTGCGCCGGGCGGGCCGGCAGCAGGACCACCCGTCCGCGCATCCGGTGGTCGTTGACGTAGCGGGTGACGGTCCGCCAGTCGTCGGGGGCGACGATGATGTTCTGCGCCAGCTGACCGAGCACCCGGTCCACCGCGGTGGACCAGCGGCGCTCCTCGGGCGTCACCTCGAGCAGTTCCCCGACGTACGGCAGCCGAGCCGGGTCGATCCCACAGGCTTCGGCGATGTCGCGGCGGGTGCGGTCCGCCTCGGCCGGCACGTTCGAGCGGCGTTTGCGCAGCGAGGCGATCTCGTCGGCCGTCGCGTTCAGCTCGTCGCGGGCCCGGCCCCGGGCGGAGGCGGCATCGTACGACGCGCTCTTCCACTCGGCGTCCTGGCCGGGCAACCCGCGCAACCGCTCGTGGATGGCCTGGACCAGCGTCGCGAACGTCGGCTCGTCGGCCGGCTCCTCGAAGCCCTGCCAGCGTGCCCGATCCACGTACGCCTGCCGGGCCGCGGTGCGCTCGGCGAGCTCCGTCGCCGCCTGCTGCCGCCGCCGGACCAGGTCCTCGGAGTCGCCGCCGCCCTTGGCGTAGTAGCGCTGGGTGAGCGCCTCCTCCTCGTCGCGGGCCGCGATCGCCTCCGCATCGTGCTGCTTGGCGACCGCCCCCAGCTCGGTGGCCCGGGTGCGGTTGTCGTCGATCCGGGCCGCCGCCCAGTCCAGCAGGTGCTCCGCGTTCCACAGCTCCAGCGGGCTGGGCCGGTCATCGGGGTCATCCACCGGCGCCGCGTCGGCCCCGGACCCGCCACCTGCCGCCACCCCGGCCGGACCGAGCAGCCGCCACTCGGTGGCGGAGTCGTCCAGCGCCGTACGGTAGCGAGCGGCCAGCTCGGGCACGTCCTTGAGCACCTCGAACCGGGTCCGGGCGTCCTCGAACACGTCGTAGAGCTGGGCCGCCTCGCGATAGGTGACCAGCGCGGTCTCCCACCGTTCCAGCGCCAGCGGCCGGTCCAGCACGAAGTCCTTGAACAGCGCGTTGATCGAGAAGATGCCCTTCGATGCCTGGGCGTTGCGGAGCAGCTCGAGCGCCCGCCGCGACGACTCGTCACTGCGGCCGATGCCGAGCAGCCGACACAGCTCCTTCTCGAACTCCGGCTGGGAGGAGGTGACCAGATCCCGGTTCGGGTTGAGCAGCCGCTTCAACGCGTTCGTGTCGAGCGGCCACGTACGACTCCCCCGCAGCGGCTGGTCGATCGCCTCGTTGAGCCGGGACAGGTCGAACCCGCCGCGGACCAACAGATAGCGCGTGGTGGAGTTGAGGTCGGCGTTCGCCGCGGCGTCCGCACTGACCCAGACCACCCGGGCACCGGTGATCTGCTCGTCCAGCCCGTTGGTCCAGGTGATCGCCGCAGCCGACGGGAACGGCCGCTCCCCCGGCGGACGCAGGTAGTGGGTGCGGGTCGTCCGCCCGTCGGACGCCAGCACATCGTCGATCTTGCCGCGGGCGTACGAGTAGACCGTACGCTCCGACCGTTTGCCCCCGTCATCGCGGGCGGCCCGGTTGAAGGCCGGCGGGTTGGGCATCATCACCGCCGACATCGCATCGAGGATGGTCGACTTGCCCATCCCGGTCGGGCCGAGGATCGCGGTGCCGTCGCGACGCACGTGCATCACGTGGTGGCCGCCGTAGCCGCCCCAGTTGACCACCTGGACCGCACTGATCCGCCACTGGTCCGGGCCGTCGGTCAACAGTTCGCTCTCGCTCATGCGTCCGCTCCGTCCTCGGCCGGGTCCATGTCGTCCTCGACCCCGTTCTGGTCCGTGTCGTCCTCACCGTACGATGCGCCCACATCCGGGCCGTCCTGGTCCGGACTGCCCTCCTCCGGCCGGCCGGCGTCGGTCGGCCGGCCGTACGCCGACCGCTCGCCGTTCGCCGCCGGGCCGCCGCCCGCCAGGACCTGCAGCTGGTCGCGGATCGCCGCCAGCCGGTCCGGCGTCACCAGGGCGACGACCGCCGGCGAGACGATCCAGGTGTCCGGGACATCCTGATCGGGCCGCAGCAGGCCGAGCCGCTCGACACCCCGCAGCGCCGTCTCGACATCACGCTGGAAGCCCGCCTCGTCGGTGTCGCTCGGGTCGCGGAACCGGGCCAGGAAGTCCGTCGCCTCGCTCAGCGTGATCGCCACCGCGGAATCCGCCGCATCGGTGAACGCATGCAGCTGACGCAGATGCACCAGCAACAACGTCGCGTCCTTGCCCAGCGGCTTCTCCCGGCGCAGCACCACCGGCGCCTCCGGATCGTCCACCTGCCGCTTGAACGCCACCTCGTGGTCGTGGTCGATGACCAACTCGAGGAACATGTCCGCCAGCCGGGCGCGGATCCGCGGCTCGTGATCGATCAGCCCCTGCCACGCCGCGGCATGGCTGGCCCGGGTGATGAACCGGGAGGTCAGCAGTGTCGCCATGCTCCGGCGCGCCGGATCCGGCAACACCTCCGGGTCGGCTGCTGTACCGAACGCGTCCTCGGCGTACGCCCCGGAACGGGAGCCGAACGCGTCCTCAGTCTGCGGGTCACTCATTGCCAGCGTCCTTGATCGGGAGAGGTCGGTCGAAATGCACCAGCGGGACCAGGACGGTGCGCTCCCGGCCGCCGGGGGTGACCAGCAGGACGCGCTCGGTCGAGCCGTCCTCCACCCGGCCGTGCGCCAGACCGAGGTCCAGCACGCCGAGCAGCACCACCAGGCGACGACAGACCTCCGGGGTCGCCGCGAACACGCCCGCGCCGGTGGTCGGCCCGGAGGCGAGCAGCTGGTTCACCGTCGCGGCGACCGCACGGGTCGACGTGCCGGCCTGGATCATCATCAGTTCGCGGTCCTCGGGCAGCATCCCGGTGGGATTGAGGGCCTGCAGCGGCTGGGCCTTCGCCTCCTGGCTCGGCTGCCACAGCGCCGCCTGCGACATGTCGCGGACATCGAGGGTGCCGACGCCGAGCACGTCCTCGACCATCGGCCGGCCGGGGCGACGGCTCAGCTCGTCGCCGGCCTCGAGCACCTGGTCGACCAACGCCAGCAGCCGCTGGTGGCGCCCGCCGGAGGACCGGGTGAGGAAGCGGCGCAGCGACGCGGTCCACCGCGTGTAGGCGGCCTCCACCTCGTGTTCCTCCTCCAGCAGACTCGACATCAGCGTCCGCAACGCCGCCCGGTCCCCGTCACCCAGCGCGGTCGACGCCGCCTCCTGGTCGAGGATCAGGTCGATGTCGCCGCGCAGCGACTCCGCCTCCCGCGACACCAGCAGGTCGGAGAAGCCGCGGTAGGCGCGGCCCTCCGGGGTCTGGGCCAGCAGGTCGTGCTCGTGCAGGAACTCCTCGACCGCCGCCCCCTTCGGCGTGCCGGTGCTGGAGATGCCCGCCGCCACGGCGTGGTGGCGCCGCTCGATCATCGTCGTCAGCGCGCGGAAATCGGCCGGTAGCGACGCGAGCAGCCGGCGCACCTCGTCGAACTGGCGGCGCATCTCCTCATCGGTCGCGGCGCGTACGTCACCCGCCCGCAGCGCCTCGCGACGCTCCTCCAGCTCGGCGATCCGCGCATCGATCCGGGCGATGTGCGCGGCGATGTCGGGGCTGGCCATGTCCGCCAGCCGGCGCACCGCATCGGTGATGGAGCCGAGCCGGGAGTCCGACACGGTCGACGAGTCGCCCGAGGTGTCCCGGACGATCCGGATCGCCCGCAGCGCATTGTCAGACAGCTCATACATCAGCCGGCCGTCCTCCGGGTCGCGGCTGCGGACCAGCCAGTGGTCCTGGTCGACCCACTTGCGACAGTGCTCGGCCGGGGTCGGGCTGTCCGGCAGCCCGAGCGACTGGAGCGACTCGGCGACCCGGCGATGGAACCAGGCCGCCGACACCGGGCCCTGCGCGGGCTCCAGGTGCTCGGAGAACAACGGCAGCACCCACCAGGCGGTGTGCGCCGACAGCAGCTTCAGCGTCGGGCTGTCGAGCGCGCCACGGACCCGTTCCGGGTCGAGCGGTTCATCGGTCACGTGCCCTCGGTTCCGTACGACAGTTCCTGCGACGGGTCATTCTCTCAGGCGAACGCCTCGGACCGAAATCCGCGCCCGTTCCCCGCGGCCCGACACACCGCAGCCCGCCGGGCCGTACGCTGGCCCTGTCGCCGTCCGCCGCCGTCACCATGGGGTCGCCAACAGTGTTCCGCCTGCCCGTCCGGTTCCTGGCCGTGGGGTCCAGCATCCTCGCTGCCGGGTCGGTGGCCTTCGCGTACGTCACCAATCCGTTCTCCCGCTTCACGATCGTCCGCAACACCTACACGGCGCGGTTCGTCGACGGCCGGCTGGAGACGGTCGACCGCAACGACACGCTGGTGCTGCGCCAGCATCCGCTGTGGCGGGCGCTGGCCTACTACTCCTGTGCGGTGAACGTGCTGCGGACGCGCTATCTCACCAGCCCCCGCTCCGGCGCGTCGACCGTGGACGGGGTGATCACCGACATCCACACGCTGCGCTTCGACCCGGCGCGGCTGCTGCTCATCTCCGGCGACCAGTTCAGTGCGTTGTTCGTCCGCAACCTCGGGGTCTTCTACTATCCGATGCTCGACCGGGCCATCCCCGGCGACGAGGCCGACTGGCAGGCGCGGCAATTGGTGTACCTGCAGACCGTCGGCTACGCGCTCGGGGTGTTCGCCCGCCAGCCGGAGCTGACCACCACGATCGTGGCGACCGGCCCGCGCGCCGCGACCTGCGTCGACATCTACGCCTACCCGTCCGATGCCCTCTACGGGATGCTCTACGCGGTGGCCGCGCTGGCCGGCATCGAGTCGGCGCGGCCGGCGGCGTACGGCCCCGACCGGCACGTCCTCGCCACCGAGGAGGCCGCTGCCGACCTGCTCACCCGCTACGGGGAATCGCTGGCCCGGCACTATGCGACCTACCGGGACACCGTCGTCGACCCGGCGACCGGGCTGGTGCGCACCGACCTGCCGCTGTCCGGCGCCAAGGACATCACCCGGCGCCTCTCGGCCTTCTACGACAACGTGATCCTGTGGAAGACCACCCAGCTCGCCGGCCGGCTCGGCCTGGCCGACATCGACGCTGACGCGCTGGCCGCCCTGAAGCGGCGGATCCTGGAGACTTTCTGGCTGACGGAACAGGGTCACTTCCTGGAGGACCTGTCCCCGGAGGGGATCGGCGGCGGCTACTACTCCTCGGACTGGTTGATCGTGCTGGCCACCGGTTTCCTCGACCCCGCCGACCCTGCCGAGCGGGACTACTTCGCCCGATCGGTGGAGCACATCCGCACCACCGGGGTCGCCGAGCCGTTCGCTCTGAAGTACCACGCCGACACCCGGGCGCACCGGCAGTATCCGGTCGTCCGGCTGGCCGTCGCCTCGTACGGCGGCGACTCGGTGTGGAGCTTCTGGGGGATGGAGTACATCAAGGTGCTCCTGCTGCTGCACCGCGCCACCGACGACCACGGCTACCTCGAGGAGGCCGGCCGGCACCTGGACGCCTACGCCAGCGCGATGCTCCGCGACGGCGGCTTCCCGGAGGTGTACGACACGGCGGGCCGGATGCTCATCACCCCGCTCTACCGCAGCATCCGACAGACCGGCTGGGTGATCGGCTTCGAGCAGGCCCGGGAGATGTACCGCGCGGCGATGCCGGCGGACGCCGTCTGAGGGGCGCCACACACGCGAGCGCACCGCCGAGGCGGCGATGCGTGAGCCGAATCTGGCGGCTCAGTATCCCGACAGCACAGCCGACGATCACCGATCCGCGCAATGACGCGGATCGTCGGCGCGGGCCGCACGCCCTCGGCGAGTGAGCCGCCAGATTCGGCTCACTCGCGTCGACAGCTTCCGGCCGGGAGGCAAGCCCGGCTCGCCTCAGCGGCCGGTGCCGGCGTAGACCACGGCCTCGCCCTCGGCGTCCAGGCCGAACGCGGTGTGCGCCGCCCGGACCGCCGTCTCCAGGTCGTCCTGGTCGACGACCACCGAGATGCGGATCTCAGAGGTGGAGATCATCCCGATGTTGACGCCGGCCTGGGCCAGCGCCTTGAAGAACTTGGCCGTCACGCCCGGGTGGGAACGCATGCCGACGCCGATGACCGACACCTTGCCGATCTGGTCGTCGTAGAGCAGCTCCTGGAACTGCACGGATTCCTGGATGGACTTCAGGGTCTCGATCGCCTTGCGGGCGTCCTTGGTCGGCAGCGTGAAGGAGATGTCGGTGCGGGAGGTGTCCACCCGCGACACGTTCTGGACGATGATGTCGATGTTGATGTCGGCCTCGGCCAGCGCGGTGAAGATGGCCGCAGCACGGCCGACCTGGTCGGGGACGCCGACCACGGTGACCTTCGCATCGCCGCGCTCGTGGGCGATGCCGGTGATCAGTGCCTGTTCCATGCCAGGTCCTTTCTGGACGTCCTTGAGGTCCTTGACCCACGTGCCGGGCCTGTCGGTGAACGACGAGCGTACGTGGACGGCGACGTGCTCGCGACGGGCGTACTCCACGCAGCGCAGGTGGAGGATCTTGGCGCCGTTGGCCGCCATCTCCAGCATCTCCTCGTACGAGATCTCCGGGATCCGCCGGGCGCTGGGGACGATGCGGGGGTCGGCCGTGAAGACGCCGTCGACGTCGGAGTAGATCTCACAGTAGGCGGCGTCGAGGGCGGCGGCGAGGGCGACGGCGGTGGTGTCGGAGGCACCGCGGCCGAGGGTGGTGACGTCCTTGGTGTCCTGGGAGACACCCTGGAAGCCGGCGACGATGACGATGTTGCCGGCATCGAGCGCCTTCTCGATCCGACCCGGCGTGATGTCGATGATCCGGGCGTCACCGTGCTTGGCGGTGGTCAGGACCCCGGCCTGCGAACCGGTGTAGGAACGGGCGTCCGCCCCCAGGTCGCCGAGCGCCATCGCCAGCAGGGCAGCGGACTGGCGCTCCCCGGTGGTCAGCAGCATGTCCAGCTCGCGGGCCTTCGGCATCGGAGACACCTGCAACGCGAGGTCCATCAGCTCGTCGGTCGTGTCACCCATCGCCGAGATGACGACGACGACCTCGTTGCCCGCCTGCTTGGCAGCGAGGACCCGACGCGCCACCCGCTTGATGGCCTCGGCGTCCTCCACCGACGATCCGCCGTACTTCTGGACGATGCGGGGCATGCGGCCTCCTTTGCGCGTTTTGAGTCGGAGCCACGATACCGGGCCGGCCAACGGACGGCACACCGATCCGTCATGCGGGTGGCCATCCGCTCCCCGAACGGCCGGGCTGCGGGCCGGCCGTCAGAGCAGGTCGATGCCCTCACCGTTGTCTCGCCCACCGTCGTCGTCCCCGTTGTCGCGCCCGCCGTCGTCGCCCTCACCGCCTTCGTCCTCGTCGGCGTCGTCCTCACAGTCATCGCCTGCCTGACCGCCCTGCAGATCCTCCGCGATGTCGCCGTACGCCGCCAGGACCTCTTCCACCTCGGGACTGGTGGCATGCACCGTCAGGCCGTCATCGCGCGCCTGGTCCAGACCGGCGCGGATCAACGTCGTCAACACCCCGTCGGTCGGCTGCCCGGTGCCGGCGGGTCCGACGACTGCACGGGGCATCTCGACGATCCCGCAGTTGACCTGGTAGTCGAGGAACCCGATCTCGGCGCCGTCGAGCAGGGCCTCCCACCGAGACCGATCAGGGTTGAAACGTACGCGTACGTCGGGCATGCCAGCTCCTCCTCGTCGTCGTGGGATCTTGTGGGTGGCAACTCGAGCCAGGTCGGCCTGACGGTCGGGTCAGCGTTCGACGATGACGGCGGCCAGCTCTCCGACCTCGAGCCCGGCCGACGACGTGTTGGACATCGGCAACACCCCCGACCGGCCCAACGCCGTCCACGACAACTGCCAGTGATGCGTCGCCCTGATCGTGTAATCACCCGGCTCCGTATAGACATGACCACACGTCGGCGACGGAGACCCCGGCGGCCGCGCCCCCGCCACCCACGGCGTCGACACCCCACACGTCACCGTCGTCCCATCCCCCATCTCGAACGACGACGATTGATGACGAGCAACCATCTCCAGCGTGACCCCGTCAAGGGAAACTGTCTGACTGGTCGTACTGTCTCCCTCCCACCACAGCCAGACCGGAAACCCGACCGCCAGCATGTTCCACTCATTCAACGACGGATCCGGCCCCACCCGCACCGTCTGACCCGGCAACCGCAACATCGCCGACGCCTCCCGCGCCAGCACCGCCGGATCCACCGCCCCCGCCGATGGCGGATCCAACGGAACCACATTGTTCCACCGAAAATCCGACGAATCCGTCAACCCCAAATACGCCCGCTGATGCTCCAACAACCGCCGACGCAACTCCTCACCCGACACCGACGCCGGATCAACACCCGCCCGCCACCGTACAACGGACCACCCGCCGTCGGAGGACGGCTTTCCTGGCCCACTCGCACCAGTCCGAGATCCCGCCGAGATTCCACCGGACGAACTACCGCCGCGGACAGTGCCGACGGCCGACTGCTCATCCGAAAGCCTCACCGACTGGCCGCCAGAGTAGTCCGAAAGGCCGGAGGATGCCTGGGCCAGGCCTACCCCCACGGCCAACCACAGCACGCATGCCGCAGCCGCGATCCCGCCAGATCTCAGTGACACGACTCCCCCTCGGGCGATGTACCTTCGACGATTACCCACTGCCCGTCCACGCGGCGAAGGTCCAAAAGGACAACACCCCTGGTCCCGGTGCGAACAAAGTTGCCCTGCCGATCAATAATTTCCGATCTGGTCCCGTCCTCACAAGCCTTCAGCTGCAGCGAGCCCCCTGAGTAATTCATTCCATTCACATAAACGATATCCATTGGCCGACTGGAGGAAACTCCTTCAGAATAAGCTGACGCCAAGAATCCAGAGATGGCCTCAAGATAGGATCCCGAAGCAAGCCGCTCCATCGTCGGCGTAGGGGTCAGGCTTCCTCCGGCCTGAAGGAGCCGATTCCGCTCCTTGGTGAACTCTCGATACACGAAGATCGCCTCTTCGTACGCCTCGGCCTCCTCAGCCTGCGACGCAGCCAACTCCGGCGTGCACGGAACGCCCGCCGGATCCGGCGTACACAAATACGTCGGCGTCGGACTCGGCGCCGCCCGCGACACACCACCACAGCCGGCCAACAGGCCCGCCGCACCGACCATCCCCCACGCCACTGTCAGCGTGCAGACACGACTTGGCACCACGTCTCATCCCCCTTGACTCGCGCTCGGCCCAGCCTGTCGTAGGCGTGGTCCACAAGAGAGCCCGGAATCGAGTTGTCCACAGGGAATGAGAGGCGTCTCACATCATCCACAAGCGCACCGGGCGCGCGGCAGTAAAAGGTCCAGGCGCGGTTCCCCCGACCGCCTCGTGACGTCGGTCCACCCTGGGCCCGTCCCATGCCCCGTGGTGCGCAGGAGCTGGGACGCTGAGAGTGGTCCACGCGGAGCAAGCCTTCCGTCATTCAGGTCTTCCACGTGGTCGATCGACGCGCGACCTCGTAGATCGCGCTGATCTCGTGGCGGCCGAGCCGTGCCGACCGATTCTGCAGGTATCGGCCGAGGCTCCGGCGGGGCACGACAACGACAGCACCGTCCTCGGGCTGCTTCTTGACAGTGAAGCCCTTGTGCGCGCCCATCACCGCAATAACGCCGATAGTCGCAACAGGGAAGCCAGCCCGCTCGGTGAGAAGGCGGGCCGCTCGTCGTGCCTCGTAGCGGCTGTTGCGAATGTAGGGAACGCGCTGCCCGTTCACCAGGAAGGTGTCTCCACCGACCCAGATCGATGCACGAGGATGGTTCTTTGCATTCACCGTGAATACACCGGGAGGTCCGATGACCACGTGGTCGATATCGGCGCCACAATCCCCGACGCGCACGGCGTGCAGGACCCGCCACTCGGGGCCGAGCTTGGCAAGCTGCTCAGCGGTGGCCTGCTCACCATCAGCACCGATCCGCCAGGCGCGTTCATCGGTCCGCGCACCGACGAGACGGGAGAGCACGTGACGGAAGGGCCCTTGTGCCTCACGTGCGGCAAGCGCCCGCTGTCGTGCCGCAGCACCGGCCTGTGTGGCGCTGATGTCCTCCCACTGCGGCACCGATGTACCCGCAGGTGGCTCGACTGCGGTTGCGGCACCGATGGTCTCGGCAGGACTCACAGAGCCGTTCGTGGTGCCCACTTGCATCCTGGTCGCAAGGTGATCGCCAATCACCGTCTCCAGCAAGGGGAGGTTGCCCAGGTTGTCGGAGTGGTATTGCCCTGTCTTGAGGTCCAGATAGCCCAACGTGATCCCATCCGGCGACGCCGCATAGAGCCGCTCATGCCCATAGCGGGCCCATCTCCTCACAGTCCACTCGGCCATCCTGGCTCCCCCCAACGATCGATCGCGCCCCCAAGGTTCGGTGAGTCGGGCTCTTGGGGCTGCACAAGTTTCGAGTTCAATCTAGGCAAACGTCCGGAGAGTGTCAGTCGGGTCTGACACTGGTTCGCGTGGCGACGCGGGGCGGGTAGTCCACGCCCGCGGAGGCCCTTCGGGGTGGGCGCGGCGTGCTTCTTCTCCGAATGCGCACAGACCGATGTCGCTTCCAGGTCGATGACCAGCGAATCGGCGCCGTCGGGCGGAACGCCGGGGACGCTGCCCGGGCCAGACCCAGGTGGCCTCGCCGGCGGTCTTGCTGACGCGACCGCGGCCACCACACGGTCCGCATCCACGGCGAGCCGAGCGATCAGTCGTGGGACGCACGGATCGGAGGCGACCAGCCATAGCTGCCGGGTTCGTCACACAGTGTGGCGATGTCGCAAGGCAGTCCTCACCTAACGACACCGTGACAGCCAGGTCGCACCCGGTCCCCCATCCAGACCGTACGCTTCGTATTCATTCCCGCACGGGCGACCGGGAGGGTATGCGTACCACGGGTACGGTCTGGCAGGGCGAGGGGGTCGATCCGCCACCTGAGGCGACACACCCCCGCCCGGCCCGAGCCGGCCGAGCCGGTCACGACTACCTGCGGGCGCCCCGAGCGACCGCCTGGCGGAGTTGGACCGCGATCCACTCAGAGACGATCGAGATCGCCCAGGTGATCCGTACGATCTGCAACCGAGAGCCCGCAGCTGCCCTTCGCGCCGCCGTCAGTCACGCGCCCAGCTCCGGCATGAGCGCTCCCCGAGGCGCACGATTGCCGACCAGGCCGTCCACGCGGGGAGGGGTCCGTCCCCGGTCACCGCCACCGGCGGCAACCGGAGCACTGGGCATAATGGCCTCCATGACCAGCGACCCGGGCTCCGCCCACGAGCAGCCTCCCCTCCCGCGCATCGGCGACGCCGAACGCCAGGCGGCGGTGGACGAGCTGTCCGAGCACTATGTCGCCGGTCGGCTCGACGAGGCGGAGTTCAACCAGCGCATGGACACCGCCCTCCAGGCGCGTACGATCGCCGATCTGGTCCCGCTGTTCACCGATCTCCCGCCGATCAACCCGGCAGCCCCGTGGGCGGCCGCCCCTCTCCAGCGCCGCTCCGCCGTGCCGTACGTGTCCCGCAGCCAGGTCGTGCCGGCGCCCACGGCCCCGTCCTCGTCGGCCGTCGAGCCAGGGTGGGTGAACGTGTTGCGGGTCGTACGGCCCGTCATCTGGCCGGTCGCCATCGGTCTGATCATCTTCACCAACATCCCGACCGGGGTGCTCATCGTGGCCGCCATCATCCTGACGATCGTGAGCAGCCGCGTGTTGGGTGACAAGAAGCACAGCCCCGGGCAGCTTCCTCACGGCTCCGACGACCGGCGGCAGCTGCCGCCCGGGCGCTGACCTCCCCAGCCGACTCCCAACCTTCTCTGATCCGTAGTCAGTGCGTCCGCACGCCACCGGAGGGCATACGCGGCCACGCCACGTACGCCCCTCCGGTGACCTCAGCCCCGCTGCCGACCTCAGTCCCGGCGGCCGGCCGATCTCAGCCCTGCCGGGTCACCGCAAAGCGCAGACCCAGGTCGTCGATCGCGAAGCCGTCGGCCGGCACCGCGCCCTCGGCCATCTCCACGGCCAGCACCTCGTCGGCGATCAGCGACGCGTGCTCGCGCACCGCCGCCCCCGTCGCCGCACCGGCCTGGTCACCGTCGACCGCCCAGACCAGGGCGATCCGGTCGGACACCTCGAAGCCGGAGGTCTTGCGGGCCTCCTGCACCTCGCGGATCACGTCGCGGGCCACCCCGGCCGTCACCAGTTCCGGGGTCAGCTCCAGGTCCAGTGCCACGGTCTCGCCCTGCTCGTTGAGCACCGACCAGCCCTCGCGCGGCCGCTCGGTGATCAGCACCTCGTCGGGCCCCACCTCGGTGCCCCCCTCGAAGTCCACCGTCGCCCTGCCGTCGCGGGCCAGATCATCGTGCAGCCGCGCCGCATCCGCCGCCGCGATGGCGGCCGCGACCTGCGGGGTCTGCTTGCCGAACCGCTTGCCGAGGGCCCGGAAGTTGCCCTTCGCGGAGTAGTCGACCAGGTCTCCGGCCGAGGCGAACGAGGCGACGTCCTGCACGTTCAGCTCGTCGGCGATCTCTCCCCGCAAGGAATCGTCCAGCAGGGCGTACGAGTCGCCGGCGATCAGCAGGCGCGACAGCGGCTGGCGGATCTTCACCTTGGCCTCGGCGCGGGCACCGCGACCGAGCTCGACGACCCGACGGGCCAGGCCCATCGCCTCGTCCAGCTGCTCGTCGATCAACGCCGGATCCGCCACCGGCCACGAGCTCAGGTGCACCGACGGGGCGGCGTCCCGGTCGACCGGCACGACGACCTGCTGCCAGACGTGTTCGGTGAGGAACGGCACCATCGGCGCCATCAGGCGGGTGAGCACCTCCATCGTGTCGTGCAGGGTGAGCAGGGCCGAGTCGTCACCGCGCCAGAAGCGGCGCCGCGAGCGGCGGACGTACCAGTTGGACAGGTTGTCGACGAACTCGGCGAGCAGCTGCCCGGCGCGCTGGGAGTCGAAGTCCTCCAGCGCCGCGGTGACCTCGCGGACCAGCACGTTGGTCTCCGACACCAGCCAGCGGTCGAGCACCGGCCGCTCGGCCACCGGCACCTCGACGAGGCTCCCGTCGGCCCGCACCGGCGCCCAGCCGTTCGCCTGCGCGTAGAGCGCCAGGAACGAGGCCGAGTTCCAGTACGTCAGCAGCACCTTGCGGACGATCTCCTGGATGGCCGTGTCACCGACCCGCCGCGCCGCCCACGGCGACCCCGAGGCGGCCATGAACCAGCGGACCGCGTCGGCGCCGTGCTTGTCCATCAGCGGGATCGGCTCGAGGATGTTGCCCAGGTGCTTGGACATCTTCTTGCCGTCCTCGGCCAGGATGTGGCCCAGGCAGAGCACGTTCTTGTACGACGAGGTGTCGAACACCGCGGTGCCGACGGCCATCAGCGAGTAGAACCAGCCACGGGTCTGATCGGTCGCCTCGCAGATGAAGTCGGCCGGATAGGCATGCTTGAACGCGTCCTGCGACCCGTCGACGTACGGGTACCCCCACTGCGCGAACGGCATCGAGCCCGAGTCGTACCAGGCGTCGATCACCTCCGGCACCCGCCGGTACGTGCCGGGCACACCCGGCCGGGTGAAGGTCACCTCGTCGATGTAGGGCCGGTGCGGGTCGAGGTCGGCCAGATCCCGGCCGGCCAGCGCGCCCAGCTCGGCGAGCGAGCCGACGCAGATCCGGTCATCGGTCTCGTCGTTGATCCAGATCGGCAACGGGGTGCCCCAGTAGCGGGTCCGCGACAGCGCCCAGTCGACGTTGTTGTTCAGCCAGTCGCCGTAACGACCCCACTTGATCGTCTCCGGGTACCAGGTGGTGCCCTCGTTCTCGCGCAGCAGCGCGTCCTTGATCTGGGTGGTGCGGATGTACCACGACGGCTGCGCGTAGTACATCAGCGGCGTGTGGCAGCGCCAGCAGTGCGGGTACTGGTGCTCGTGGTCGAGGGTCCGGAAGAGCAGCCCCCGCTCCTTCAGATCGGCCAGCACCGTACGATCCGCGTCCTTGAAGAACTGGCCGCCGAGCAGAGCGATGTCGTCGTGGAAACGGCCGTCGGGGCCGATCGGGTTGACGAACTCGATGCCGTGGCGCCGCGACGACTGGTAGTCGTCCTCACCGAACGGCATCGCCTGGTGCACCAGGCCGGTGCCCTCGCCGGTCGCGACGTAGTCCTCGAGCACCACGAACCAGGCGGTGCCCGGCTGGTCGACGACCTCCAGCGGACGCCGGTAGGTCCAGCCCTCCATGCTCGACCCCGGGAAGCGGTCCTGCACGGTCCAGCCCTCGCCGAGCGCGGAGGCCACGTTGTCCTCGGCGACGATCACCGTCGAGGCACCGTCGGTGGCGGTGACGTAGGTGATGTCGGCGCCGACCGCCACGGTGGTGTTCGAGGGCAGGGTCCACGGGGTGGTGGTCCAGACGACCATGTCGGCCGTGCCGGCGTACGGCCCCGAGGTGACCGGGAGTCGTACGAACGCCGTGGTGTCGACGTCGGTCTCGTAGCCCTGCGCCACCTCGTGGTCGGACAGCGTGGTGCCGCACCGCGGGCAGTACGGGGCGACGCGCTGGTCCTGGGAGAGCAGGCCGCGGTCGAAGACCTCCTTCAGCGACCACCAGACCGACTCGACGTACGAGGCGTTCATCGTCCAGTAGGCGTTGTCCAGGTCGACCCAGTAGCCCATCCGGTCGGTGAGCTCGCGGAACGCGTCGACATGGCGGCTGACCGAGGCGCGGCACTGGGCGTTGAACGCCTCGATGCCGTACTTCTCGATCTCCGGCTTGCCGTTGATGCCGAGTTCCTTCTCGACGGCCAGTTCGACGGGCAGGCCGTGGCAGTCCCAGCCGGCCTTGCGCTCGACGTAGTAGCCCTGCATCGTGCGGAACCGCGGGAAGATGTCCTTGAAGACGCGCGCCTCGATGTGGTGCGTGCCGGGCATGCCGTTGGCGGTCGGCGGGCCCTCGAAGAAGGTCCAGCGCTGCCCGCCGCGGGTCCGCTCCTCGGAGCGGGCGAACACGTCGTTCGCGGCCCAGAGGTCGAGGATCCGGTGTTCGGTCGCCGGCAGGTCGATCTGTGCCGGGACCGCGTGGTAGGCCCCTTCGAAATGCCCCTGTGCGGCGGCCGCCACGGCCGCCTGCTCCGCGGGATCGCGCCGCTCCGGCTGTGCGCCCGCCCCGATCTCCTGCGTCATGTCCGTCCTCGTCACTCGTTCTCGGACCAGCCGTGGCGACACGCCGGGCTGGGAGAAGGGACGAGGGGACCCCGCGGTACCACCCTTCTTGGCGGGTCCGCGCTCGGGCGGCCCACCCACTTCGTTCGTGCCGCAGCCGGTTCTAGTGAGTCGTACGCGTCCCGACGGATCAGGATCGTACGACCGTTCTTCCGGCAGCTCCGGGGTGATGGCCCCATCCTCGCCGTGCGACGGTCAGCATTCTAGGCGGCCGCCGGGTGCGGCCCAAGTCACCGGATCGCCGGCGCCTCGGAACCGGTGGCCGGTGCCCCGGAGTCCGTGGCGGCCCGCGCGATCAGCGCCTCGAGCACTTGGGCGAAACCGTCCTCGTCGCAGCCGGGGGCGACCTGGTCGGCGGCCGCCCGCAGTTCCGGCTCGGCGTTGGCCATCGCCACGCCCCAGCCGGCCCAGGCGAGCATGTCCAGGTCGTTCAGCCCGTCGCCGAGCGCCACCACCTGGGCGGCGGCGATGCCGAGGTGGTCGGTGAGCCGCTGCAGCCCGTACGCCTTGCCGACGCCGGCCGCGGAGACCTCGAGGAACGGCGCCCCCGAGGAGGTGGCCTGCAGGCCGGGCAGGTCGAGGGCACGGAAGGCGTCGAGGAGGTCCCGGGCGGTGAGCACCGGGTGGCGAGCGACCATCTTGTTGTTCGGGGTGTCGGCCAACGCCGACCGGCCGACGACCTGCATCCGGCGCGGGTCGCGGTTGTGGTCGGCCCAGACGCTGAGCTCGGCGTAGCCGGCCTCGACGAGGAAGCCGTCGCCGCCGTCGCGCACCGCGCAGAACCGTACGTCCGGCACCGCCGCGGTGAGCCGGACGACCAGGTCGCGCTGGTCGGCGACATTCATCGTCGCCTCGAACAGCCGGCGCCCGGTGACGAGGTCGAGGCCGAGTGCCCCGTTCGAGCACACCGCCCAGCCGCCGAAGCTGTCGGCGAGCTCGACGAATTGCGGTGCCACGGTGACCAGGCCGAGCCGTTGCCGCGCGGTGACCGGGACGACGGTGATGCCCGCCGCGGCCGCCGCCCGCAGCGCGGCGTCGGTGCGGGGACTGACCGTCTTGTCGGAGCGCAACAGCGTGTTGTCGAGGTCGGTGGCGACCAGCCGTACGGCACGGGCGCCGTACGCCGCACCTGGCGGGACCGGGGAACTCAGGGACGTCGCCAAGGCCGGCGGCGCCGGCCGCTCAGGCGAGGGCACGACGTCCCTCGAAGGCCCGGCCGAGGGTCACTTCGTCGGCGTACTCCAGGTCGCCGCCGACCGGCAGTCCGCTGGCCAGCCGGGAGACGGTGATCCCGGTCGGCAGCAGCAGCCGGCTCAGGTAGGTCGCCGTCGCCTCCCCCTCGATGGTCGGGTTGGTGGCGATGATGACCTCCTGCACCGCACCGTCGGCGAGTCGTACGACCAGTTCGCGGATGTGCAGCCGGTCAGGGCCGATGCCGTTGACCGGGCTGATGCAGCCGCCGAGCACGTGGTAGCGGCCGCGGAACTCGCGGGTGCGCTCGATCGCCACCACGTCCTTGGCGTCCTCCACCACGCAGATCAGCGCCGGGTCGCGGCGCGGGTCGCGGCAGATGGAGCAGGTGTCGCCCTCGGACACGTTGAAGCAGGTGGTGCAGAAGTGGATCCGCTCCTTGACCTGCACCAGGGCGTCGACCAACCGCATCACGTCCTCCTGCTCGGCGGACAGGACGTGGAAGGCGATCCGCTGGGCGGATTTCGGCCCGATCCCGGGCAACTGACCGAGTTCGGTGATCAGGTCCTGGATCGGGCCGTCATAGATGGCTGCCACTCAGAGACCCTGCCTCTCGGACGCCCTGCCGCTCAACGACCTCTGCCTTTCACAGGCCCCAGCCCCTCACAAGCCAAGGCCCATCCCGCCCGCGAGCGGACCGAGCTTCTGCTGGGCCAGGGCGGCGGCCTGGTTGTTCGCGTCGCGCAGCGCGGCGACGATCATGTCGCCGAGGCTCTCGGTGTCCTCGGGGTCGCAGGCCTCCGGCTTGATGGTGACGGAGGTGACCTCACCGGCACCGGTCATCACGACGCTGACCAGCCCACCGCCGGCGGTGCCGGAGATCGAGGTGACGGCCAGCTCCGCCTGCGCCTGCTGCATCTGCGCCTGCATGGCCTGCGCCTGCTGCATCAGTGCGTTCATGTCGAATCCCTGGGGCAGTCCCTCGGTCATCGGGGTCCTTTCGCCGTACGTCGCGGTGTGCGCTCCCAGCCTAGATCCAACCGCAGAGCGGTGGCCCGCACCGCCGCGACGTGATGGACTGGGAGGCACCCGACAAGGAGATCATCATGCGCGCATGGCAGGTGCGGTCGCCCGGCCCCCTGGACAGCAGCCCCCTCGCCCTCGTCGAGAAGGACATCCCGACGCCCGGCCCCGGTGAGCTGCTCGTCCGGGTCCTCACCTGCGGGGTGTGCCGCACCGACCTGCACGTCACCGAGGGCGATCTGGCGGTGCACCGCCACCACGTCACGCCGGGTCACGAGATCGTCGGCCAGGTCGTCGGTGCCGGCCCGGGTGCCGGCCGGTTCACCACCGGGGAGCGGGTCGGGATTCCCTGGCTGCGCCGCACCTGCGGGGTCTGCCGGGCCTGCCGCACCGGCCGGGAGAACCTCTGCGTACGGTCCGAATACACCGGCTGGGACGCCGACGGCGGCTACGCGGAGTACACCACGGTCCCGGAGGGGTTCGCCTACCGGCTGCCGGAGCGATTCGACGACGCCACCGCCGCTCCGCTGCTGTGTGCCGGGATCATCGGCTACCGGGCGCTGCGCCGGGCGAACGTCCCGCCGGGCGGCCGGCTCGGGCTGTACGGGTTCGGCGGGAGCGCGCATCTGGCGGCGCAGGTCGCACTGGCCCAGGGCGTCGAGGTGCACGTGCTGACCCGCGGGGAACGGGCCCGACGGTTCGCCCTGGAGCTGGGCTGCGCGTCGGCCGGGGACGCCCGCGAGATGCCGCCAGTGCCGCTGGACTCGGCGATCATCTTCGCCCCGGCCGGCGACATCGTGCCGTACGCCCTGGCAGGGCTGGCGGCCGGCGGGACGCTGGCCTGCGCCGGCATCCACATGTCCGACATCCCGGCACTGGACTACCAGGACGCGATCTTCCACGAGAAGACGCTGACCAGCGTGGAGTCCAACACCCGCAACGACGGCGAGGAGTTCCTCACCCTGGCCGATCGGCTCGGCCTGCACCCGACCACGCACGAGTACCCGCTGGAGGAGGCGGATCGGGCGCTGGGCTATCTCGCCCGCGGCGACATCGAGGGTGCCGGGGTGCTCCGGGTGGCCGAGGCGGCCTGATCTCTCCCGCCCGGCTCTCTTCCGCCCGGCTCTCCTCCGCAGCTCTCTTCCGCTCGGCTCTCTTCCGCCCGGCTCTCTTCCGCTCCGCCCTGCCGACGCATAACGTGGCGCACCATGGAGGATTTCCCGACCCTGCGGGTCCCGATCATCGCCGCCCCGATGGCCGGGGGCCCGTCGACCCCGGCCTTGGTCCGTGCCGTCGGGGAGGCCGGCGGGCTCGGCTTCCTCGCCGCCGGATATCGCAGTCCGGCCGCGCTGGCCGAGCAGATCGCCGAGGTCCGGGCGGGTGGCACCACGGCGTTCGGGGTGAACCTCTTCGTCCCCGACCGCACGCCCCTCGATGAGGAGGCGATCGCGGCCTACCGGCAGGCGCTGCTGCCGCTGGCGGCTCAGCTCGGCGTCGAGGGCCTGCCGCAGGCGGAGCCAGACGACGACGCCTGGCAGGAGAAGGTCGAGCTGCTGGTGGCCGACCCGGTGCCGGTGGTCTCCTTCACCTTCGGTCTGCCGGATCGTACGACCGTGGAGCGGCTGCACGCCGTCGGCAGTTACCTCGTCGGCGGTGTCACCGCGGCGGCCGACGCCCGGGAGGCGGTCCGGCGCGGTCTGGACGCGCTCGTGGTCCAGGGCCCGGCCGCCGGTGGCCACCAGTGCACCTTCCGGACCGCTGATCCGGCGCCGACGCTGCCGCTGGAGGACCTCTTCAGGGACGTACGGGCGGCGGTGTCGGTGCCGCTCATCGCGGCCGGCGGGCTGAGTGACGCGGCGGCGATCCGCCGGATGCTCGAGGCGGGCGCGGTCGCCGCCCAGCTCGGCACGGCGTTCCTGCTCACCCCCGAGGCGGGCACGAACCCGACCCATCGGGCCGCGCTCACCCACCCCGGCTTCACCGAGACGGTGATGACCCGATGCTTCTCGGGACGTCTGGCCCGCAGCCTGCGCAACGCCTTCGTCGAGGCGTACGACGCGCTGGCCCCGGCCTGCTATCCCGGCGTGAACCAGGTCGCCGGTCCGATCCGGCGGGCCGCCGCGGCGGCCGGGGACCCTCAGCACACCAATCTCTGGGCAGGGACGGGCTGGCGGCTCGCCGAGGCGGTGCCGGCCGGAGAGGTGGTCGCTCGGCTGTGGCCGACGGCCTGACGGGGACCACCGCAACGACGGACCCTGCAGGACCGCACGGCGGTCCCCCGGCCCGATGCCGGCGGATCAGCTCGCCGTCTCGGAGCGGAGCCTGGCCAGTTCGGCGCTCAGCTCAGGGTCCTGACGGACCAGCCACACCAGCCCACAGTCCTGAGGCCCGGTCGCACCCGGGTAGCACAGGCTGCAGGTGTCCCCCGGTCGGACCGGACACTTCGGGTCGGGTCGCTGTGCCATCGGGGTACCTCCTGTCGGGCGAGCAGCCGCCGGCCAGCGTACGTCGCCGCCCTGTGTCCCCTCGGCTGTCCGTCTCCTCGTCCGGGTCCCCTCGCCTGTGAGTCCGGTCGGCGACGGATGATCCCTCGCGGACGGGCCGCATTGCCCCGATCAGCCGCCCAGGCCGGTCTCCTGCTGTTCCTCCAGCAGAAGCTCGGCGCCCAGCACGTTGGTGAGCAGTTCTGCGGCGCTCTCGTAGCCTTCGCCGACCGTCACGTCGTCGTTCGCGTAGGCCGCGGCCTCCTCCTCGGGCGTCAGTTCCCGCGGGGGCGTCGGCGCGGCCGTCACCTGGGAGTAGCGGCTGTGTCGCGCTTCAGGCGCCGGCCGTGGTCCCGAGGCCGACGGTGCGCCGCCCGGAGCCGGACGCGTTGCCGGGGCGGGACGCGACGTCGGGGCAGGACGTGACGTCGGATCCTGGGTCGGCGCCGCGGCGCGTTCGGGCCGTCCGGCCGGTCGCACCGGCGACGGCGCGGACGAGGGGCCGGCAGGTCCCGTCCCCCTGGGCGGCGGGCCGTACGGATCGCCGTACGGGTCGTCCTCGGGCGGCGGCTCGTCCCACGGGTCGTCCGGCGGCTCCAGCGGCGGCGGGACGTCACGGTGGACGTCGGTCTGCGGGGATCCGGCCCGATGGGCGGTGCCGGGCCGGTGGGGACCGACCGGATCGGGACCGGGCTGATGGGACTCGGCCGAGCGGGGACCGGCGTCGTGGGTCGGGTCCGGGTCGGACGACGGCGGGGTGGCCGGTCGACCGCCCCGCGGTCCGCGCGGCGCCCGCCGGGCCTCCGGCTGGGCGGTCCGCTGTCCCTCGGGAGCGGAGGTCTCGGAGTGATCCGACCGCGGGGCCGACCGCGGGGACTCGGGCGGGCGCTGGGACTCGGGCGGGCGCTGGGCCTGGGCGGGCTCGGGCGGACGTCCGGCGCCTGCGGGTGACGGACGGTGCACCGGCTGTTGCTGGCCACCGCGGCGGGCGTGCTGCTGGCGGACCACCTCGGGGTCGATGACCGTCTCCACCTGGAGGACCGTCCCGAACAGCTGGGTCACGGCCTCCACGAACACCTCGCGCTCGCGCGGTCGTTCGAAGGTCGCCCGGGCCCCGGCGGAGTTCAGCGCGATCGTCAGCACGTTGTTCATCAGGGAGAGCACACCGGCATTGCCGTCGAGCACCACCTTGGTGAACCGGCGACGCTCTCCGACCGCCTCGAGCAACTCGGGCCATCGGTCCCGGGCATCCTCCGTGGTCAGTCGGCGGGGGCCCGACCCGGTCGAGGCCGCCGCCTGGGCCGCCACCGGACCATCGACCGCGGCCGTCGGACGTACGGGCTCAGGATGAGCAGCGTCGGAGCGCGCGGTCTGCGGCTGTGCACCGGACTCCGCGGACGCCGACCCAGGCCGGAAGGCGGTCTCGGGTCGTACGGACTCGGGACCTGCCGGCTCCGGGCGTCGTGACCCCGGCCCTGCGGCAGGCTCCGGGCGGGCGGCGGCCTCCGGTGCCGACGGTGCCGGAATCGGTCGGGCAGGACGCTCCGGTCGCACGGGGCGTTCAGGACGTTCCGGGCGCGGAGGACGTTCGGGGCGTACGGGACGGGACGGGACGCCCGGTGCCCCGGCGGCCGGCTCCGACGGCGCACCGGTCGCACCGGTGGCCGGCCCGGAGGTGGTGACCCCAGGGGTGTCCGCCATGGAGGCCGGTGCGGGTCGGCGGCCGCGGCGCGGCTCGGCGTCTGGCACCGGCGCGGACCCGGACGGGCCCTCAGGGGCACGTCCCGCTGCCGGACCGGACCCGCCGGTCGGGGCCGTCTGCGGCGCACCGGCCACCCGCGGCTGATCGGCCATCGGCACCCCGGTGTCCAGCCCACCGAGATTGAGTCGCCGCTCGATCCGGTCCAACCGGGCGTTGATGCCCCGCTCGGCGACGTCGGCGCCGGGCAGCAGCACCCGGGCACACATCAGTTCCAGGTGCAGCCGCGGTGCGGTGGTCCCCCGCATCTGGGTCAGGCCCTCGGCGATCACGTCCGCTGCCCGGGTCAACTCCCCCAGGCCCATCGCCGTGGCCTCGGCGGCGTAGGTCTCGCCCTGCTCGGGTGAGACGTCGACCAGTCCGCTGCTCAGGGCGTCGGGAACGGCGGCGACGATGACGAGGTCGCGGAGCCGGCCGAGCAGATCCTCGGCGAACCGCCGTGGATCCTGGCCGACCTCGATCACCTTGTCGACGACGGAGAACACACCGGCGCCCGCCCCCGCGGCGAACGCGTCGATCATCTCGTCGAGCAGGCTCTCCGGGGTGTAGCCGAGCAGACCGGTGGCGTGCTCGTACGTCACTCCTCTGTCGGACGCCCCGCCCAGCAGTTGGTCGAGCACGGACAGCGAGTCGCGGACCGATCCGCCGCCGGCCCGGACGACGAGCGGCAGGACGCCGGACTCGACCGCGATGCCTTCGCTCTCGCAGATCTCGGCGAGGTAGTGGGTGAGCACCTTGGGTGGGACCAATCGGAACGGGTAGTGGTGCGTACGCGACCGGATGGTGCCGATCACCTTGTCCGGCTCGGTCGTGGCGAAGATGAACTTGACGTGCGGTGGTGGCTCCTCGACGAGCTTCAGCAGGGCGTTGAAGCCCTGCGTCGTCACCATGTGCGCCTCGTCGATGATGTAGATCTTGTAGCGGCTGGCGACCGGGGCGAAGAACGCCCGCTCCCGCAGGTCACGCGCGTCGTCCACGCCGCCGTGCGAGGCCGCGTCGATCTCGATGACGTCGATCGAGCCGGGCCCACCGGTGGCAAGATCCCGGCAGGACTGGCAGTGACCGCAGGGCTCCGGAGACGGACCGTTCTCACAATTCAGGGCCCGGGCGAGGATGCGCGCCGAGGTGGTCTTGCCGCAACCGCGCGGACCGGAGAAGAGATAGGCGTGGTTCACCCGATTGTTCGCCAGCGCGCGCTGGAGGGGCTGGGTGACGTGCTCCTGGCCGACCACCTGGGCGAACGTGTCCGGCCGATAACGCCGGTAGAGCGCCAGCGCCTCGGCCGGCGCGGGACGGTCCTGGGCGGGCCGGTCCTGGGCGGGGGCTGCGGTGCCGGCAGGTGACGGCGTGGGCTGCGCGGCCCCCTCGGTGGCGGGACCATCGAAGAGCCCGTCCCCCGTCTGGGGGGCGACGTCCAGCTCGACGTCGCCGTCGGCGTCGTACGCATCGACGTCCGCCGGTCCGACGTCGTCGAGATCGTCGTCAGCCTCCCAGGGCTCGAGCTCGTCGTCTTCGTCCACGGTGCACACCCTATGCGGTGGGACAGACAGCGTCCGCAGGGTCGAGGTTCCTGGCTCGTACGCTGGGCGGACGCAGATCGTCCGGGCACACAGACGTCCGGGCGCACAAAGGGGTCCCCCGCGTACCCGACAGAGCTCACTTACCCTTGCTGCCTTCCGACCCTGGGGGAGTTGGGCGAGGTAACGCCACACGGGGGACCTCGGTCCAGTGTAGGGGATGCCCCCGCCCCGCCCAACTCGGACGATCATCAAGGGGAAGGACCAGGGACGAATGCCGGCACCTGTGGCCTGGAGCAGTTCCTCCCACTGCACCGGCTCAGACACATTCGCCGACCTCTGCACTTCGCCCGTGCAAAGGTGTCCATCATTCAGCACCAACGCACGGGCCAGGCGTAGAGCTGAGCGTTTGTGCGTGAGGGGCGGCGCGGCGAGGCCCAGCGGGCACGGTGACGTGAGGAACCGCGCTCGGTGGCGGTCGCGGACCCCTGTCACCCGCAGGACATGGCGAATTGGTGAAACCGCAAGGTTCCGGTAGAGTCCTCCGACGGAGGATTCGCCTAGAGGCCTATGGCGCTCGCTTGGAAAGCGGGTTGGGTTCACGCCCTCACGAGTTCGAATCTCGTATCCTCCGCCACCTCGATCCCCGCCCTGTCGACAGGGCGGGGATCGCTGCTTCCAGGGGGCACCTGTTTCTCGACCGGGCCACTCGCACCGATTACTACTCGTCGGAGGACACCTCGACTGCTGTCCGGCCGACGTCGACCCATCACCCTCCCTCACCCTTTGTGTTGACAAATAGCGTTTTGTAAAGACAAACTGGATGAGTGGAGATCGACGACCGCCTGTACCCCGGACGCGTGTTCATCGAGAACACCCTCGAGGCCGCCGACACCAAGGTGCACATGTCGAGCCGCATCACGGTGCGCTACCTGCAGCGCGCCGCGATGGCCGGCTTCCTCATCGGCCTGTTCTACGTCGCGTACCACGCGACCGTGGCGACCTTCGCCGGCGTCCAGGTGGGCGGCGTCAGCCTCGCCGGCTTCGGCAAGCTGCTCGGCTCGTTCGTCTTCGGCTGGGCGCTGGTGTTCATCTTCTTCACGAAGTCCGAGCTGCTCACCTCCAACATGATGGTGGCGAGCATCGCCCACTACCACCGCCGCACGACGACCCGCCGGGCGGCACTGCTGATGCTGCTCTGCTTCCTCGGCAACACCCTGGGCGGCCTGGTGCTCGCCGTCCTGCTGAAGTTCTCCACACTGGTCTCCGGTGCCGTCGCCACCCAGATGGCGCACGCCCTCGAGGTGAAGCTCGGCTATCTGAGCAGCGCCGCCGGACTCGGGGACCTGTTCGTCCGGGCGATCCTGTGCAACGTCGTCATCAACGTCGCGATGCTGCTCGTCTACAACGGCAACGTGAAGGACACCATCACGATGACGCTCACCATGGTCACCGCCGTGTTCGTCTTCGCCTTCCTCGGGCTGGAGCACTCGGTCGCCAACACCGTCTTCTTCCTCATCGTCGGCCTCACCCAGGGCATCGACGTGGCCGCAGCCGCCGGCAATGTGGCGATCGCACTGATCGGCGTCTACTACGCGTACGTCAACCACCCTCGGCCGAAGAAGGCCGCCCCCGAGTGACGGCGCGGCGTGGTCACGCCAGCAGTGATCGTTGCACGTGATCATCCACTCACCTACGGTCTCGGTATGCCAAGGCCGAGCACCGATCCCGCTCACGACGAGCCCCTCTCCGTGACCTACCCCGACCAGCGGGCGGAGGCGGCCGGCCGGGCCCGCAACGGAGACCTGGCGGTGTTCGGCGTCAACGGGTTCATGTTCGCGACCTGGATGTCGCGGGTGCCCGACGTGAAACAGGCGCTGGGTCTCACCCCGGGCCAGCTCGGCCTGCTGCTGCTCGCTGTGTCGGCGGGGGCGCTGTGCGGGCTGCCGATCGCCGGCCGTCTCGCGCAGCGCTTCGGGGCGGTCCGGACCGTACGCCTCGGCACGCTGACCGCCCTGCCCGGGATGCTGTTGGCGGCCGTCGGGGTGACTCTCGGGGCACCGATCCCGGTGGTGATGGTCGGGCTCTACCTGCTCGGTCTCGGCAACGGGGTGTGGGACGTGGCGCAGAACCTCGAGGGCAGCGTCATCGAGCGCTCGCTGCGGCGGGCGATCATGCCGTGGTTCCACGCCGCGTTCAGCGCCGGGACGGTGCTGGCGGCGTTGGTCGGTGCGCTGCTGGTCCGGCTGGAGGTGCCGCTGCTGGTGCACGTCGTCGCAATGGCCGTGGTGTGTCTCGCCGGCGTCTGGTGGGGCACCGTACGGTTCCTGGCCCCGGCCGCCTCGACCCGGACGGCCGGCTCGACCCGGACGGCCGCCTCGACCCCGCCCACCGCCGCGGCCATCACCGGCCCCCCTGGCGCCGCAGAGGCCGACCGACCCGCCGACGCCGCCTCCCGGGCCGGCTCCCCCCACGCCGACCCCGCCCCACCCGTACGCTCGGCGTGGACCGAGCCGCGTACGTTGCTCGTCGGGGTGATGGTGCTCGCCGCCGCCTTCACCGAGGGCACCGCCAACGACTGGCTGGCGGTCGCGTTCGTCGACGGCCACCGGGTGAGCAAGGCCCTCGGAGTGGTGGCCCTAGCGGTCTTCCTGACCTTCATGACCGCCGGGCGGATCCTCGGCACCCGGATGCTTGACCACTACGGCCGCCAACCGGTGCTACGGGTCCTCTTCGGCTCGGCGATCGTCGGCTGCCTGCTGGTGGTCTTCGGCCCCCCGCCACTCGCCTACCTCGGCGCCGCGGTCTGGGGGATCGGCGCGAGCCTCGGGTTCCCGGTCGGGATGTCGGCCGCCGCGGACGACCCGGCCCGGGCGGCCGCGCGGCTCAGCGTCGTCAGCACGATCGGCTACGGCGCCTTCCTCGCCGGCCCGCCGCTGCTGGGCTTCCTCGGTGACCACGTCGGGGTGCTGCACGCCCTGCTCGTCGTCGGCGTCGTCTCCGCGCTGGCCGTCCTGGTCGTGCCCGCGGCCCGGCCACTGGAGGTCCCGCCACTCCGGTCCGGCCCGGCGAGCACCGGCCCCGACGGCCGCTGACACCGGGCTGGCAGACTGGGGGCCATGTGCAACAGCGTCGTGCTCGGGGTGGACGTCGGGACGTCCAGCGCCAAGGGCGTCGCGGTCGCCGTCGACGGGACGGTCCTGGGCGTCGCCACGCGTACGCATCGGGTCGACCGCAGCCGCCCCGGCTGGGTCTCCATGGACGGGGAGATCTGGTGGCAGGAGTTCGTCGGCCTGTGCACCGAGCTCAGCCGGCACGCCCCTGACGGGTTCGCCGCCGTCGGGGTGTCGGGGATGGGCCCGACGCTGATGCTGTGCGATGCGGACGGCCGCGGTGTCGCGCCGGCAGCCCTGTACGGCGTCGACACCCGCGGGGTGGAGCAGATCCACCAGCTCGAAGACCTGTTCGGCGCCGACGAGATCTACCGCACCGGTGACGCGTACCTGTCGACCCAGTCGGTGGGCCCCAAGCTCGCCTGGTTCCGGACGTACGCACCCGAGGCGTACGCCGCCGCCAGCACCTTCCACATGCCGGCGAGCCTGCTGGTGCACCAACTGACCGGCGCGTACGTCCTGGACCACCAGTCAGCCGGGCAATGCACGCCGCTCTACGACGCGGCCCACCAGCAGTGGATCCCGGAACGCTGCGAGCAGGTCGCGCCGGGGATCACCTTCCCGCGGCTGGCCTGGGCGGGCGACCGGGCCGGCGAGGTCACCGCGGCCGTCGCCGCGCAGGTGCCCGGTCTGCGGGCCGGCACCCCGGTCACCGTCGGCACCATCGACGCCTGGGCCGAGGCCCACTCGGTCGGCGCGACCGAGGTCGGCGACCTGATGCTGATGTACGGGACGACGATGTGCCTCGTCGCCACCCAGGACCACCGGGTGCGTCATCCGCGGATGTGGGGCAGCCCCGGGCTGGTCCCCGGCCGCTGGACGCTGTCCGGCGGGATGGGCACCTCCGGCGCGATCACCGCCTGGGTCCGCGAGCTGCTCGGCGATTCGAGCTACGACAGCCTGACCTGCGATGCGACCGCCTCGGGGCCGGGCGCCCGCGGTCTGCTGATGTTGCCCTACTTCGACGGCGAGCGGACCCCGATCCTCGACCCGTCGGCCCGCGGCACGATCTGCGGCCTGACCGTACGCCACACCCGCGGCGACCTGTTCCGCGCCACCCTGGAGTCGGTCGGCTACGCGGTCCGCCACCACCTGGAGGCCTTCCACGAGGCAGGCGTCGAGCCGCGCCGAGCGGTCGCCGTCGGCGGCGGGGTGCGCTCCGCGCTGTCCGCTCAGCTGGTCAGTGACATCACCGCTCTGCCGCAGCACCTCACCCGGATCCGTGTCGGCGCCTCGTACGGGGACGCCCACCTGGCCGCCGGCCTGGTCACCGACGTGCCCCCGGTGGCCGAGTGGAACCCGATCGTCCGGGTGATCGAGCCGCGGCACGACCCCGCCTACGACGAGCTCTACCAGCTCTACCGTCGGCTCTACGAGTCGACCCGCGACATCCAACACGCGCTCGCGGCCCGGCACCTCGCCAGCGCGACCGACCCGGGACCCGGCGCGCCCGACGTTCCCGACGAAGGGTGACAAAAGGGCCGAAGACCGTCTCGGTCTCCAGCCCGTTGACACGGTACGCGGACGACTCTGTCCGCCCCCGGAATCGATCAGAAGCGCTTGCCGCCGTCGGTGGATCCGGCCTGGTCGGCGGACATCTGGCGGAAGCCGTTCAGCCAGATGTCGGCGAGGGACTTCTTCGGGTTGTCGTTGCGATCCTTCATGGGTGTCTCCTTCTCTTCGGCGTCCCGATCCGTACGGTCCGAGACATGACAGAAGGGGACGGCCCGGATCCGGACCTTCCCCTTCGACGCCCCCTATCGTACGCCTCCCCGATCGGGCCCGCGCAGGGGCGTCCCGGCTGACCGGCTCCCGGGGGGACCCCGCCCGGTCTCCCCGCAGTGCCGCTTGGGGAGGGCCACCCCACGGGCGGACGACGGCACGGGCGGCGGTGTCCGGACATCGCCGGATCGCCGCCGCTCCCCCGGCACGTCATGGTCGTGCGCCGGCCGCCGCCCCGCTCAGTGCGCCCTCAGTGTCTGCCTCTCAACCCTCGGTTTCTGCCCGTCAATGCGTGGCCAGGTAGTCCTCGATCACCCCGATGATCGCCGGCCGCAGGTCGGCGGTGCTGATCACCCGGTCCACCGACCCGACGCGGACCGCGCGGTGGATGTCGTGGATGCCGTCGAACTCGGCCGCCACCTCACTGATCTTCTCGGCGTGCACCGCCGCGCGGGTGTCGTCCAGCTGAAGCTGCAGCTCGGCCCGCTCGGTCGGGGAGACCAACGGCAGCCGGGCCTCCAGCTCGGCGACCCGCGGGTCGGCCGCGGTGCGCTTGTCCACGTCGCGGCCGAAGACCACCGCCGCGGCCGGCGCGCCGCCGATGACGGACGCGTACGACCCCTCCAGCGCCAGCACCGTCATGTTCTCGTTCAGCCGCTTGCTGAACACGACGAACGCGCCGCCGTGGTAGCGGGAGATGACGACGAACACGATCGGGCCGTCGAAGTTGACGATCGCCCGGCCGATCTCGGCGCCGTACTCCAGCTGCAGGTCACGCATCGACTCCGGCGACCCGTCGAAGCCGGACAGGTTGGCCAGCACGACCAGCGGCCGGTTGCCGGAGGCCGCATTGAGCGCCCGGGCGACCTTCTTGCTCGACCGCGGGAAGAGCGTGCCGGCGGTGTAGGTGTCAGGCCCGTCGGTGGGCGGGAACCCGGCCCGCTTCACCGGCTTGGACTCCACACCGAGCACCGACACCGAGTGCCCTCCCAGCCGGGCGTCCACCACGACAGCGGTCTCCGCGTCGGCCATCCCGGCCCACCGCTCGACCCGCGGATGGTCCTGGTCGCACACCGAGGCGATCACCGTACGGATGTCGAACGGCTTCTTCCGGTCACGGTTGTGTTCGGCGCTGAAGATCTCCCCGACGGTCGCGAAGTCGGTGCCGTACGGGTGCGGGTAGGTCGACACGTCCCGGTCGGACGGGTCGGTGGTCGAGGCGGTCCGCGGCCGGGCCTCGCCCGGCGCGACGTACGTCCGGTCGTAGTGGCCGAGCAGGATGCCGAACGCCGAGGCGAGGTCCGGCGCCCAGTACTGCGCCTGGCCGTTGGGGCCCATCACCCGGTCGTAGCCGCCGATGCCCAGGTTGTCCTCGGCCGAGACGCCGCCGGAGAAGTCCAGCGACTGCTTGCCGGTGAGCACCATGGCCGACTCGGGGGTCATCACCAGGATGCCCTTGGTGTGCATCAGCATCGTCGCCTCGGCGTTCCAGTACGGCTGGGCGCCGACGTTGATACCGGCCACCACGACGTTCACGATGCCACCGGCCTGGGTGTATTCGACGATCCGGCGCAGCGCCTCGGCGACCCAGTCCAGGTTCTCGCTGCCGGACTCCATCGAGATCCGCGCACCGGAGCTCAGCGTGTACCACTCGATCGGGACCCCCTCGGCCTCGGCCAGGTCGACCGCCGCGATGACCCGGCGGCACTCCGGCTCGGCGAGCGCGCCCAAGCCCTTGGTCGGGTCACCGCACAGCAGGATCCGGGTCACGCCCTCCGGGTGCACCGGCGTCGGCGTGGTGACCCGGCCGGCGATGATGCCGGCCCGGTTGCGGCCGTACGGGCGCTCGACCGGCACCAGCCGGTCCGGTTCGCCCGGCGCGACGGTCGGGTCGAGGTCGAGCTCGACCAGGGTGCCGCCGTCGGCCAGCGCACCGGCCAGTTCGTACGGGTAGACCAGGCCGCGCCGCTTCGCCCGCAGCACCTTGGCCGCGTAGTCGTCCAGCGGCTTGAGCGGCTCCGCCGGCGGCGCCTCCACCGAGGCGGCGACACCGCCACCGGGCCGGGTGTGGAACCGGATGGCAAGCGGCCGGGTGCCGTCGCCCGGCTGGACGAAGGTGCCGTGCGCGACGACCTCCTCGATCCCGGTGCCGTCGCTGAGCGGGGTGATCTTGTGCCGCAGCGCCATCACGTCGCGCAGATCGAGCTCGACCTCGGGCCAGACGTGCACCCACACGTGGTTCATGTCGAGCCCGCCACCCGCCGAGCCCAGCGCGACCCGGGTGCGGCGGATCGCCTCCAGGCAGTTCTCCACCGCCCGTTCGGCGTGCGGCAGGCCGACGAGACGACCCCGCTCGTCGCGGACCGCCGCCAGCTGGCGGACCTGGGCCATCGCGACCAGGCGTCGGTCGGCGGGGTTGGACCGGGCGACGCAGTCGAAGAGCAGCACGCCCTCAGGGGCCGGCAGCCGGGTGGTGTCGAACTCCCGCAGCCGCCACAGGTCGAGCAGCCGGAACACCATCGGGTGGACGCCGCGGACCCGCTGGTCCTCGGCCAGCACCCGGGCCCCGTCCGGGTCGGGGGTAGCGGTCGGCCGGAAGGTCAGGTAGTCGACGTCGCCCTCGGCGCTGCACAGGCCGACGACGATCCGGCGCAGGCTGCCGTGCCAGGCCCAGCCGGACAGCAGTGCGGCGAGCCGGGTGCCGGCGACGGTGAGGTCGACCGGCTCGGGCCAGCGGACGTACACCTCGACGGCCGCGTCCTCGTCGGGCGTACGGTCCGCCAGCCGGTCGGCGACCAGCGTCGCCAGCGGCCCGCCGGGGGCGAGTTCGTCGGCCCGGCCGAGGGTCGACACCAGCACCGTCGGTCGGTCCTCCAGCAGGCAGCGGGCGGTGACCACGGCCCGCCCGTCGGCGGTGCCGGGCACCACATCGGTGAGGGAGTGGTCGCCGTAGTGCCGGCGGAGGATCACCTCGAGGATCGGTTCGTGGGCCGGCACCTCCCGGGCGAGCCGTTCGGCCAGGAAGGGCGCGGTGTGCTCGGGCAGCGCGGCCAGCGCCGCGATCCGTTCGGCATAGTCAGGGGCCTGCGGATCGGCCGCCAGGGCGTCCACCTCGGCCCGGGCCCGGGCCAGGACCGCGTCGCGTTCGGCGTCCACCTGCGGCTGGTCGAACCAGCGGAACCGGACCGACCGGGCCAGGTCGCCGACCGCGGGGAACCGGCGCTGGGTGGCCCGGACCAGGCGTTCCAGCTGGGCGCGGGCAGTGCCGGCGCGCTCCGCCTCCGGGGCGGACTCGGTGATCCACCGGTCGAGGATGGCCAGCACCACCTGCACATCGGTGGACACCCGCTGCTGGGCGGTGAAGATCCGGGCGACGGCCAGTTCGAGGGCGTGGGTCCGGTCGAGCGAGTACACCCCGTAGTGGGCCAGTGCCCGGGTGAGGCGCTGGCTGAACTGGGCCGGGACACCGGCCCGGTCGACGTCGAGGCTCTGCAGGTAGCGGTGGAACTGCTCACGGTCGGAGTGGATCCGCAGCTCGGTGTTCGCCTGCTCGCCGAACGGCCGGTTGCGGCTCAGCTCGGTCAGGTCGGCGAACAGCGCGACGAGCGCGATCTCTCCGGTCAGCACATCGGCACCGGCGGCCCGGGCCTCGTCCCGGGCGGCGAGGTAGCAGCCGAGGGTCTGCGCCGCGGGGTCGATGTCGTAGCCGCGCAGCACCGCGGAAAGGTCGGCACGCAGGGCGTCGGCGACCGCGGCGGGGTCGGTCTGCGGGGCGGCCGTGGGCAGGTCGACGGTGCCGGGCTCGGACGTCGCGGCCGCCTCCTCGCCGTCGCCGACCGGCTCGAGCCGGACCAGCGGGGCCATCGTCTCGACCTGGCTGCCGGTCATCACCTGCAGTTCCTTGACCCGCGCGGTGAACGGCGCGGGCAGCACCGTCTCCATCTTCATCGACTCGAGGACGACCACCGGGGCGCCGGCCTGCACCACGTCACCGACGGCGACCGGGGTGGCGACGACCAGCGCCGGCGCCGGGGAGCGCAGCACGCCGCCCTCATCACGGCTGACCCGGTGGGTGACACCGTCGACCTCGACCAGCAGCACCGGCCCGTGGGTGGCGGTGACCAGGCGATGCCGCTCACCGTTGACCGTGATCCGGCCGTGCACGTCGTCGAGCCGCTGCATCTCGGCGTCGACGGTCTGTTCGCCCACCCGGACCCGGTAGCGGTCCGGGCCGGTCTGCCAGGCGGTGAGGGTGTGGACGACGCCACGCAACTTGAGATCGACCGATCGGCCCGGGGTGGGACGCAGCTGCGGGCGGCCGCCATGGGCCGTCTCGAGCAGCCGGGCCACATCGACGGCGTCCTCCTCGTCGTACGCCTCGATCGCCGCAGCGACCAGCGCGATGCCGGAGTGCCGGTCGGTGACCAGGCCGCCGGCGGCGCGGGTCCGGTCGATCCAGCCGGTGTCGGCCCAGCCGCAGGAATCCCCGCCGGTGAGCCCCTGGCCGGTCACCTCGGGGCGGTCGAGGAGCTCGAGGATGAAGCTCTTGTTGGTGGCACCGCCGTCGATCACCACGGTCGTCTCGGCCAGCGCGCGGCGGAGCCGGCCCAGCGCCTCGTCGCGGGTGTGGCCGTACGCGATGACCTTGGCGATCATCGAGTCGAAGTCGGCGGGGATGGTGTCGCCCTCGGCGACGCCGGTGTCGACCCGGATGCCGGGCCCGGCGGGCAGGTCCAGACGGCTGATCAGGCCCGGAGCAGGGGCGAAGTCGCGGTCCGGGTCCTCGGCGTTCAGCCGGGCCTCGACGGCATGCCCGGCCTCAACGGGCCGGTCGGTGAGGCGACCGCCGGCCGCGACGTGCAGCTGGGCCTTGACCAGGTCGAAGGCGGTAGTGACCTCGGTGATCGGGTGCTCGACCTGCAGCCGGGTGTTGACCTCCAGGAAGGCGAACTGCTCGTCGTCGGGCTGGTAGAGGAACTCGACGGTGCCGGCGCCGCGGTAGTCGACGGCGAGCGCGAGCCGTTCGGCGGAGGCCTTGAGGTCCGCGGTCTGCTGGGTGGTGAGCAGCGGCGACGCCGACTCCTCGATCACCTTCTGGTTGCGGCGCTGCACACTGCAGTCACGTACGCCGAGCGCCCAGGCGGTGCCCTGGCCGTCGGCGATGACCTGCACCTCGACGTGGCGGGCGTGGGTGACGAGCTTCTCGAGGAAGACGACGCCCGACCCGAAGGCCCGCTCCGCCTCGTCGCGGGTGCGCTGGTAGGCGTCGGTGAGCTCGGTGGCGTCGGTGACCTTGCGGATGCCGCGGCCGCCACCGCCGGCGGTCGCCTTGAGCATCAGCGGGTAGCCGATCCGTTCGGCCGCTGCCAGGGCGTCCTCGAGGGTGTCGACGCCGCCGCGGGACCACGGCGCCACCGGGACGCCGACCTGCTCGGCGATCAGCTTGCTGCCGATCTTGTCGCCGAGCTTGCGCATCGCGTCGCCGCTCGGCCCGATGAACGTGATGCCGAGGCTCTCGACCAGGTCGGCGAACGCGGCGTCCTCGGCGACGAAGCCCCAACCGACCCACACGGCGTCGGCGCGGGCCTCCTGGAGGGTCTTCGCCAGCAGGGCGTGGTTGAGATACGGCCGGGCGCTGGCCGGGCCGATCGGATAGGCCTCGTCCGCCTCCCGGGCGAACATCGCCGTACGCTCCGCGTCGGTGTAGAGGGCGATGGTGGTGAGGGGCGGCTCATCCCGGCGTTCGGCGTTCAGGTCACGGACGGCGTGGATCAGCCGCATGGCGGCCTCGCCGCGATTGACGACAGCGATGCGCTGGAACACAGGTATCTCCTCGTCCGCGGCAGGCCGGCCCCGCCGCTCTCCTGGACGAGACTTACATCCGGAGGGCGTCTGCCGCGAGGTGCCGCGACGAACTCGGGGCTGTTGGCCCGTGCCGTCCAAATCGACCGGAAATCCTTTGGTTGGTTCACACAACGGCCGCAGCGTCGACCCCACCGACCGGTGTCGATTTCTGGCACAGCGGCCGGGCCTCCGCCGACCACCCCCAGCTCGCCGACGACGGTCACATCTTCCTAACGGGTGGGTGGGCGCACGGTGCTCGCCCACCATCTGCTGGATCCGACACGTAACGTAGGGGATGTGATTTTCAAGCGCGTGGGTGATGGACGTCCCTACCCGGACCACGGGTACGTCCAGAAGCAGTGGGCCGCCATCCCTCCGCACCAGGTGCGCCTCGACCAGCTGGTCACGACCAAGCGGACACTGGACCTCGAGGCTCTCCTGGAGGAGGATTCCACCTTCTACGGGGACCTGTTCGCCCATGTCGTGTCCTGGCACGGCGAGCTCTATCTGGAGGACGGCCTGCACCGGGCGCTCCGCGCCGCACTCCAGCAGCGCCAAACGATGCACGCCCGCGTGCTGGAACTCCGCTAGGATCCGACCACTCTCGACCACCACCAGGAGGAACTCGCGATGGACGCCCAGAAGCTGTGGCGGACCGTCCGTACGCCTCTCGTCCTGGTGGTGCTGGTCGCCCTCGTCGCACTGGGCACCCTGTGGGCCTGGCAGGAGATCCTCAAACCCACCCCCAAGGCCCCGCCGCCACCGTGCGTCCCGCAGACCCTGCAGGACGGCAAACTGCTGTCCCAACAGGTCACGGTCGCCGTGGACAACGCCGGCAGCAAGCAGGGCCTGGCCGGTCAGGTCGCCCGATCGCTGACCGCCCAGAAGTTCGTCGTGTCCGGCACGGGCAACTCCACCAGCATCGTCACCCAGGACGTCGTGGTGGTCGGCTACGCCGTCGACGCGCCCGAGGTGAAACTGGTCGCCGCACAGTTTCCCAAGGCTGAAGTGCGGGCTGATGCGACGATGACCGACCACGCTGTCCGGGTGGTCGTCGGCGACCAGTTCGCCGGGATGAAGGACAAGGCCGCCGCCGCCATCGCCGTCGACGTCCCGTCGATCTGTCTGCCGGCGCTGCCCTCGGCGTCCGCCTCGCCCAGCGCCTGAGCCGTCGGGGCCGACCGACCGATCCGCCGCCTAGGCTGGGCGGCAAGCCCCTACGGAAGGATCCGGCATGTCTGCTCCCGTCGCCATCGTCACCGGCGGCTCGTCCGGCATCGGTGAGCTCACCGCCCACCAGCTGAAGGAACGCGGCTACACGGTCTACGCGGCGGCCCGACGGACCGACCGGATGAAGGGCCTCCAGCGGGCCGGCATCCACACCCGGGCACTGGACCTCACCGTCGAGCGATCGATGCAGGACCTCGTCGACGCGGTGATCGCCGAGCAGGGCCGGATCGACCTGCTGATCAACAACGCCGGCTTCGGCGCCTTCGGGGCGGTCGAGACCGTGCCGATGCGCGACGCCCGCGCCCAGTTCGAGGTGAACGTCTTCGGACTCGCCCGGATGACCCAGCTGGTGCTCCCGCACATGCGGAAGGCGGGCACCGGTCGGGTGGTCAACGTCTCCTCGATCGCCGGCTACGTCGCCGAACCGTACGGCGCCTGGTACCACGCCTCCAAGCACGCCGTGGAGGGGCTCTCGGACTGTCTGCGGATGGAGATGAAGCCCTTCGGCGTACGCGTCATCCTGGTCGAGCCGGGCCCGGTCCGCACCGAGTGGAACGCGATCGCCGCCGACTCGCTGGTCAAGTCGTCCAGGGGCACGGCGTACGCCAAGCATGCCAAGGCCACCCGCCGGGCGTTGCGGGCGATGAATTCCGGAGTCCTCGCCGTGCCGGCCTCCCGCGTCGCCGAGGTGATCATCGAGGCCGCCACCGACGACAAGCCCTCGGCCCGCTACCCCGTCGGGCGCCGCGCCGCTGCGATCATCACCCTCGCCAAATATCTGCCCACCCGCGCGGTGGACGCGATCACCGGACTGCTCTACTTCGCCCGCTGAGGCAGCGCGTCGCCCGGTGCCGACGGATCATGAGCCGAATCTGACATCTCGGCTCCCCGCACGCGCTTGGCCGCTGCCAAGAAGCGCGCCATTCCGCCGATCGATCGACCGAGCACTCCCCCGCGGTCGATCGAGATGCCAGATTCGGCTCACGTCTTCGGGTCATCGTCGGGGCGCAGTGGGTGAGTCCGGCGCAGTGGGTGAGTCAGGCCCAGGGGATGAGTCAGGCCCAGGGGATGAGTCAGGCCCAGGGGCACGTCTTCCGCCTGGTGGCGAATCCCCACGGGCATGTTGCCCCGTCCGCGCATCTCCAGTCGGTCCCCCGGAGACACACGACGGGGGCTGTCAGACGGTGCGGATCCCGAACTCAGCGCAGGCTCACCCACTCATGCGTTGTGCTCATGCGTTCGTGCGTGAAGACACACACCAACGCATGAACGCAACGCATAACCGACGTCCTCTGCGGGGACGAGCACAGGCAGCCGACGATCCACCTCACCAGACCACCGGGACCACCCGGACCACCCGGACCACCCGGACCACCGGGACCTGAATCCCGAACCCAGAACGCCGAAACACCGACCACCTGAACCTTGAACCGCGAACCCCGAACCCCGAACCCCGACCGCCTGAACGCCAGAACCCCATCACCCGGGCCTCCGACCACCGGAGCTCCCCGGGCTCGATGGTGGGTTGATCGGAGAGCACGGGTGCAATGATCGAGGGCATGGACAACGCGTTCGTCGATCCGGCGGTGCACCCTGACCAGCGCTCGATCCTCGACGCGCTCGGGGATTCCGCCGCGGTGTGGAGCGCCGTTACCGACGTGTTCTCTGCTCAGGGGGCAGAGGTCGCGTGGCGGCACTATCGCGACGGAGGCTGGCTCGCCAAGGCCACGAAGAAGGGGAAGACGGTGGCGTGGCTGAGCGTTCACCCGGGGGCGCTCCGGGTCGCGTTCCACTTCGCCGAGCGGCTCCGCCCGAAGGTGCTGGGGAGTGATTCGCTCGGGGATCGACTGCGAGACCGTATCGCCGATCTCGAGCCTGCAGGGCACTTGTTCTCCGTGCCCATCGACGTACGTACGCCGCAAGACGTTGAGGAGGTCAGCACCCTCCTGCGGCTCAGGCTCGCCCTGAGGTGAGCACCCGCACCGCGAGGGGCGGATGAACGTCCATACAGGGGCCGAGCACTCAGCTGATCAGGAGGATCATCGGTGTCCGAGCAGCCTGCCCCGCGACGGTGCACCGGTTCCGGGCCCCGGGCGGCCACTGCAGGGTGCACGATGGGGCCGTGCCCGGCGATACCGATGACCTCCCGCTGAAGATGCGTCTTCTGGCGGTCGAAGTCCTGACCACTGATTCATGCACGGATTGTCACCCAGACATACGCGACGCCATCTCTCTGGCGACCGAGTTGCTCGTCGCTGACAGGGACTCCCCGGCCACCGTGGAGGTCGCGTGCCTCGACACCACGTCGTCCTTCGACGAAGCTCGCCGCCTGCTGGCGGAGCGATGGCGGCGGTTCCGCTGGTCCCACCGCGTCGCTCACGACTGATGCGCACGATGCGACCAACCGGTGACGGCGACGGCCGCGGGGAGGATGTGATGGCCACGGCCCTGTTGGTCGGGGGCCGGGTCATCCTGATCGCTGGGACCATCGCGGTCCCGGTGTGCCGCCTCACCAAACCGCTATGGCGCTCCGCCCCCTTGGCTGCGGGAGCTCTCCCGGACCACTGGATCCCCAACTCCACCTTTGCGCTGTCGTTCCTCCTGGCGCTGCTGCTGCCCCTGCTCGTACTCCCGGTGGGACCCGCCGACCTGGCCGTCCGGATGGGTTCTGACGTGGGCGTCCGTACGGTCCTCGGGCTGCGGAAGGTGTCCGTCCCGTCGCTGCGAGGCGTCGGCGTTGTCCTCCCGTCGTTCAACTGGGACACGCACCTGCTGGTTCTGCGTGATGCACGGCACCGCGTGGTCATCGTCTGGCTGGAGCTCGACGGCCCGGACTGGATACATCGTGAATGCCCCGAGCTCGAGGGGGAGCACCTTGTCTCCGGCGACCGAGCGACCTGGGGTCGGCGGGCCCTGCGGCGCGGCATCGGGTGGCTGGTGGTGGTGGCGTTCGGCGCGGTGGCGTTCGCGCTGTTCGTCCTTCTCTGCTTACTGGCGGGCCTCGTGTGACGGGCTCCACCACCGGCGAAATCCCTGACAGCCGGACAGCCCGGACCCTCCACCGAGGATCCGGGCTGCTGAGATGGCGGTGACGGTGGGATTTGAACCCACGGTAGGTCTCCCTACACTCGCTTTCGAGGCGAGCTCCTTCGGCCGCTCAGACACGTCACCGTCGACAGACATTACACGAAGGTGGCCGCGGGGTGCCAATCGGGCGAACCGGCCGACGCCGCACCCCGGCACGCGGGATCATGGCCAGCCAGAGACACCCTGTGATCGCCCGGACGTGGCCCCACGAGCAGGATCCGATCGGCGCAGTCCCGATCACGGCCCCGATCGCCGTCCCGATCACGGCCCCCGAGCGACGTGGCCCACGGTGCCATCATCATGGCCGGCACGCTTCATCACGGGCGGCACGCTTCGGCGCGACACCCACCCCGATCAGTCCCGGCGGCCCCCGAAGAAGTCCAGCAGCGGCACGGCACACTCCTCGGCCATGAAGCCGCCGGTCACCACGGGCCGGTGATTGAGCCGCGGGTCGCGTACGACGTCCCACAGGGAGGCGACGGCACCGGCCTTGGGGTCGTACGCCCCGAAGACCAGGCGGTCGATCCGGGCGGCGACGATCGCCCCGGCGCACATCGTGCAAGGCTCGAGGGTGACCACCAGAGTGCAGCCCTCCAGGCGCCACTCCCCCACCGCCCGGGCGGCCGCACGGATCGCGACGATCTCGGCGTGGGCGGTCGGGTCGCCGTACCGTTCTCGTTCGTTGTGCCCGCCGGCGAGAAACTCACCGGACGGATCGAGCACGACCGCGCCGATCGGTACGTCCCCGTGGGCCGGCGCGAGCCGGGCCTCGTCGAGGGCGCGCAGCATCGGGCCGCGCCATCCCCCGGGGGGAACCGGCCGCCCGACAGACATCGGGGCGTTCAGTCCTCGAACTCCTCCTGGACGGTGGACCGCAGCTGCGGGCCCATCCCGATCCGGTCGGCGAGCTGGAACAGCGCCTCGTCACTGGTCGTGTCGAAGTCCTCGGCCAACTGCTCGAGGTCGAAATCACCCACGCCGAGGTCCCGCAGGATCTCGGAGTCACCGATCGGTACGACGTCGTCCTCGTCCTCACCGTCGGTGGGGATCTCGTCGATGCCGAGGTAGTCGAGGATGTCGCGGGCGATCGGCCACTCGTCGGCGGCGGCGCCGTCGGACAGGAAGACCTGGACGATCGCGCCGCGGACCCGGACGATGACGAAGACCTCCTCGACCAGCGACAGCATCCCGATCGCCCCCGCCTCACCGGGCAGCCGGCGCAGGTGGTTGATCATCTCGTCGAGGTCGTTGGCCATCTCGAGGTCGAGGGCGACGACGACGGGATGGCCGTCCTCGCGATAGGCCGCGACGACGAAGTCGACGTCCTCGTCGGTGGCGTCGTCCAGTTCCTCATAGTCGCCGTCATCGTCCTCGTCGATGTCGTCGTCCTCGAACTGGTCGTCATCGTCGTCGAGCTCGTCCTCGGAATCGAGGTCGAGGTCGTCGAGTTCCTCGTCGTCGTAGTCAGACACGCCAGCCTCCTGATCGCCCATGGCCACCCTATGTTCTCAGAGATCCAGCAACGGCGACAGTCGAGCGGACGGCTGGCTACCGGTGTCACATCGGGACCGGGCGGCCCGGTGCGGCGCCGATGTGACACCCTGAGGGGCGTGGAACTTCATGTGGTCGATCATCCCCTGGTGGCACACAAGCTGACCCTGCTGCGCGACGCCTCGACCGCCTCGCCGGTCTTCCGTCAGCTCACCGACGAGTTGGTGACCCTGTTGGCGTACGAGGCGACGCGCAACGTACGGGTCGAACCGTGCACCGTGCAGACGCCGGTCCGCGAGGCGCAGGGCGTACGTCTCTCCACGCCGCGCCCACTGGTGGTGCCGATCCTGCGCGCCGGCCTCGGGATGCTGGGCGGGATGACCCGGCTGCTGCCGACCGCCGAGGTCGGCTTCGTCGGGATGGCCCGCAACGAGGAGACGCTGCAGCCGGTGACGTACGCCGAGCGGCTCCCCGCCGACCTGTCCGGGCGGCAGTGCTACGTGCTGGACCCGATGCTGGCGACCGGCGGTTCGCTGGCGGGGACCATCCAGTTCCTGGTGAACCGGGGTGCCGACCACGTGACCGCGATCTGCCTGCTCGCGGCCCCGGAGGGCGTCGAGCACGTCCGTACGATCACCGAGGGGTTGGGGGTGCCCTGCCACCTGGTCGTCGCCGCGATGGACGAGCGGCTCAACGAGCACGGCTACATCGTGCCCGGGCTCGGGGATGCCGGCGACCGGCTCTACGGCCTGGCGAACTGACCCGGCGGGACGTACGGGGCGCGAGGTGACCCGGGCGATCGAGACCTAATCGTCATCTTCGCGCGTCCCACGGTGGCTCAAAATGTGACTAAGGTCACGCTATCTGGTGACGGGTCCACTCAGTCCTCAAGGAGGACGTCATGACCACCGCCGTCAAATACCTCGCCCGCCTCATCGCCCTGCTCGTCGTCGTGCAAGCCGCCGTGGTCGTCTGGGGGGTGGCAGAGGAGATCCGGTTCCAGGAGGCCAACCCCGGCGCCCAGGTGCCGTTCCCGGTCGGCGCCATGCTCCACGGCACGATCGGGATGTACGTCATCCCGGCCGTCGCCCTGATCCTGTTCATCCTGACCCTGATCGCCCGCCGGGCCCGCCTGTGGGCCGGTCTCGCACTGGTGTCCGCAGTCCTCCAGGTCGCGGTCGGCCTCGGCGGCATCCTCCTCAGCCCCTACCTCGGGTTGATCCACGGGGTCAACGCGTTCGTCCTCGCCGGCCTCGCCATGATGACGGCACGGGCGATCGACCCGTCCCAGGCGACGACCGCCCCGGCACGTCGGCCGACCCAGGCGGTCGGCTGATCATCGACGTATGGCCATCACCCCGACAGGCCATGGCCATCACCCCGACGGGCCGTCACCCCGACGGGCTATCGCCTCACCCCGCCAGGCCATCACCCGACGGGTGAGCCGAATCTGGCGGCCCACCTCTCCGGCACCGGTCCCGGCCTCCGGCGATCCGCGCCGTTCCGCAGATCGGCGAACCACTCCCCACGGTCGGCCGCACCGAGCCGCCAGATCCGGCTCACGGAGTCGACAGCTCGGCCGGAGTCGACGGCTCGGCCCACGTGATCGACGGCTCCGCCCATGTGGTCGACAGCCCGGCCCACGCGCGACGGCGAGAATCCGGCCGCGTGGCGCCACGCCGTCGGTTCAGGCGTGCGACCGCAGCTTCGCAGCCTGCTTGGCGGCCATCGGCACCAGTCCGACCACGCCGACCACGATCGCCAGGCCCAGGATGATGTGGACGATCTCCAGGTGGGCCTCCGCCAGGCCGATCTGGACGATCATCAGGATCGGCAGCGACAGAGCATGGAAGAACACGCCCTTCGACCCGACCAGCGAGCCCACCTGCCAGGCGAACACCGCCGCAACGGCGGCGGCCAGTGTGGTCAGGTAGCCGATGCCGGCATGGACGTCGCGCAGCTGACCGGCGATCCCGGTGGCGATCAGCAGCCCGAGGACGAGCTGGATCACGACGAGGACGGTGGTGACCATCGCCATGCCCTGCAGGCGGCGGGCGGACGAGGGAAGTGAGGTCTCAGCCATGCCCCGACCATAGCCGTCCCACGGGAACTCGCGAGGATCGCGAACGGCCCTCGGACCCCTCCCCGGCACACCACCTGGTACACCGCCGCGGCACGCCGCCCCAGCATCCCGCCACGCGGAGATCATGAACCGAGCACTTAATGTCTAATTGACATTTATGAGCCTCGATGCTTACTGTCGTTCTGACATTAATCACGACGACAGGAGTCTCCGATGGCCGACATCGCCCGCTACCCCTTCGTACGCCACCTGCGTGGCTCGAGCACCGCCCACGTCGAACAGATCCGCGACGGGAGGCCGGTACGTGCCGGCGTCGGCGCGTCCTTCTGGTTCCGGCCGCTGAGTGCCGTCCTCAACGAGGTGCCGGTCGACGACCGGGAGTTGCCGCTGCTGTTCCACGCCCGCACCAGCGACTTCCAGGACGTCACCGTGCAGGCCACCATGACCTACCGCGTCACGGATCCGGCGACCGCCGCCGGCCGCATCGACTTCTCGATCGACCCGGAGACCGGTCGGTGGCGGGGCACCCCGCTCGACCAAGTCGCTGGTCTGCTGACCGAGTCGGCTCAGCAGTATGCGATCGATCTGCTGGCGACCGCTGACCTGACCGCCGCGATGGCCGGCGGCGTCGGTCCGATCAGGACCGTGATCACGGAGGGACTGCGCGGCGACGGGCGGTTGGCCGAGACCGGGATCACCGTCGTCGGCGTACGCGTCGTCGCCGTCCGCCCCGCCCCCGAGGTGGAGAAGGCGCTGCGGACACCGACGCGCGAACAGGTGCAGCAGGAGGCGGACAAGGCGACGTTCGAGCGCCGTGCGGTCGCGGTGGAGCGCGAGCGCGCGATCGGTGAGAACGAACTGCAGACGCAGATCGAGTTGGCCCGCCGCGAGGAACAGTTGGTGAGCCAGCGCGGCGCCAACTCGCGGCGCGAAGCCGAGGAGAACGCGGCCGCCGGCGCGATCGCGGCCGACGCGGAGGCGCGGCGTACGATCACGCTGGCCGAGGCCCGGGCGGAGAGCACCCGCCTCGCGGGTGTCGCCGCCGGTGACGCCGAGGCGGCCAAGGTCGCGGCTTACCGGGACGCGCCCGAGACGATCCTGCTCGCGCTGGCCGTCAAGGATCTGGCCGCGAACCTGCCGACGATCGAGACCCTGGTGCTCAGCCCGGACCTGATCAGCCAGGCGCTGACCCACCTCGGCACGGGCAAGGTGACAGCATGAGCCTGATGCCCCGGGTCGTCATCGTGCACCGGCGCACGGAGTACGAGGAGTTGCTCGCCACCCACGGCACCCGGGGCCAGGCGGCGTTCTTCCTGAGCAGCCGCGGTCGCGACATCGCCGAACTCGAAGAACGCCACCGGCTGACTCAGCAGGCGATCGAGACCGCTGCCGCGGCGATCCCGGTCGAGTGGCGCCGCGGGAGCGTCGAGCGCGGCGACGTCTCGCGCTTCCTGTTCGCCCCCGACGACCTGGTCGTGGTCGTAGGCCAGGACGGCCTCGTCGCCAACGTTGCGAAATACCTGGAGGGCCAGCCGGTGATCGGGATCGACCCCGAGCCCGGCCGCAACGTCGGCGCACTGGTGGCCCACGCCGCCCGCGATCTGCCGGACCTGCTCCGGGCCACCGACCAGGTCACCGAGCACACGATGGTCCGGGCGACCCTCGACGACGGGCAGCGCCTGCTGGCCCTCAACGAGATCTACGTCGGACACCCGAGCCACCAGACCGCGCGCTATGAGCTGCGTACGCCGGACACCCTCGCCGAGCCGCAAGCCTCGTCCGGGGTGATCGTCGCGACCGGGACAGGAGCGACTGGCTGGTGCCGGTCGGTCTCCCTCGAGCGGGCCAGTCAGCTACCGCTGCCGTCACCGACCGAGCCTCGCCTGCTCTGGTTCGTCCGCGAGGCCTGGCCGTCCCCGGCGACCGGGACGGCTCTCACCGAAGGCCAACTCGTCGACGCCGAGCTCCATCTGACCATCGCGTCGGACCGGCTCGTTGCGTTCGGCGACGGCATCGAGGCCGACTCGCTCACCCTGACCTGGGGCCAGACCGTACGCATCGGCCGGGCCGAGACGGCGCTGCGCCTGGTCGCCTGACCAGGCGCAACGCCCGGCCGACTCGCTGACCACACCCGCCTCGCCGACCACACACACCTCACTGACCGCACCCGGCTCGCTGACCGCGCGCCGCCACCGACCGTCGAGATCCTCCCGTGTGCGGCGACGGACGGGGTGCCCGAGCGTGAGATCAGTAGTAGTACGGGAACGCCGACCAGTCGGGGTCGCGCTTCTGCAGGAAGGAGTCGCGACCCTCCACGGCCTCGTCGGTCATGTACGCCAGCCGGGTCGTCTCGCCGGCGAAGATCTGCTGGCCGACCATGCCGTCGTCGATGGCGTTGAAGGCGAACTTCAGCATCCGCTGGGCGGTCGGCGACTTGCCGCAGATCTTCTTCGCCCACTCCAGACCCTCGACCTCGAGCTGGTCGTGGTCGACGACCTTGTTGACGGTGCCCATCTCGTACGCCCGCTGCGCGTCGTACGTGTCGCCGAGGAAGAAGATCTCCCGGGCCACCTTCTGGCCGACCTGACGGGCCAGGTAGGCGGAGCCGAAGCCACCGTCGAAGGAGCCGACGTCGGCGTCGGTCTGCTTGAACCGGGCATGCTCACGGCTGGCCAGCGTGAGGTCGCAGACCACGTGCAGCGAGTGGCCGCCGCCGGCGGCCCAGCCGTTGACCAGAGCGATGACGACCTTGGGCATGAACCGGATCAGCCGCTGCACCTCGAGGATGTGCAGCCGACCGAGCTTGGCCGGATCGACGGTCTCGGCGGTCTCCCCCTCGGCGTACCGATAGCCGGCCTTGCCGCGGATCCGCTGATCGCCGCCGGAGCAGAAGGCCCAGCCGCCGTCCTTGGGCGAGGGGCCGTTGCCGGTCAGCAGGACGCAGCCGATGTCGGAGCTCATCCGGGCATGGTCGAGGGCGCGGTAGAGCTCGTCGACGGTCTGCGGCCGGAAGGCGTTGCGCACCTCGGGGCGATCGAAGGCGATCCGCACCGCGGGGACGTCCTTGGCCCGGTGGTAGGTGATGTCGGTGAAGTCCTCGAAGCCGGGCACCGGCTCCCACAGTGCGGGGTCCCACGATTGCGTCATGGGCCCCAACCTAGTCCCGGGGACGCCCCACGGTCGTCCGCCGCCCGGGTCGTCCTCAGAGCGCGGGTCGTCCTCAGAGCGCGGCGAACGCCTCGGCGATCGGTGTGCCGCCGTCGGCGAACGGGATGAACCGGCCGATCGTCGCCGGCTGGGCCAGCGCCTCGCGGACCGCCAGCGCCACGTTCGCCCGCGACGTGGGCCGCCCGGAACCGACGCCGGTGTCGATCCGACCGGTCGGCTCGTCGAGGGTGAGCGTGCCGGGACCGAGGATCGTCCAGTCCAGGGAGGTCGTGCGCAGATGGTCGTCGGCGGCGAGCTTGGCGTCGGCGTACGGGAAGAACGAGCTGTCGGCCGGCACCCCGAGGTCGGGCACCGACCCGGCCCAGGACACCATCACATAGCGGCGTACGCCGGCCTGTTCGGCGGCCTGCATCGAACGGATCGCCGCGTCGCGGTCCACGGCGTACGTCCGGCTCGGGTTGCCACCGCCGGCCCCCGCGGACCAGACCACCGCGTCGGCACCGGTCAGGGCGGTGGCCATCGCCTCGACGTCCATCGCCTCGGCGTCGGCCAGCACCGCTTCAGCGCCGCTGGCCCGGATGTCGTCGAGCTGGTCCTCATGGCGCACCCACGAGCGCACCCGGTGCCCCTGCGCCACGAGCAGCGGGGCCAGCCGGAGCGCTACCTTGCCATGTCCGCCAATGATCACGATCGTCGCCATGGCCTCACGCTACCCGGCGCCCATGACCCCCGTCACCGTCCGCGACACCCCTCACCGTCCGCGACACCCGTCCGAACGACACTCGTCACCGGCACAGACCTTCCGTGTCCACCCGCTCGGGAATATGATTGATTTCTCAACTGTTTCAGGTGTCATCACCACCCCGTGGGCACCTCCGACACCCCGTGGGCCTCATCCGAGGAGAGACCAAATGCCTGCTGTGACCGCCGACACCCTGACCCTGCCGCGCATCACCCCCGCCCGTCCGGACGAGACCGAGCGCACCGCACTGGCGGTGACGACCGCGCCGAGTTCCTTCGAGGGCGAGGGCTTCCCCGTCCGCCGCGCCTTCGCCGGCGTCCCCCACGAGCTGCTCGACCCGTTCGTCCACATGGACCAGATGGGTGAGGTCGAGTACGCCCCCGGTGAGGCCCGGGGCACCGACTGGCACCCACACCGAGGCTTCGAGACCGTGACCTACATCCTCGACGGCCGCTTCCAGCACCAGGACTCGCACGGTGGCGGCGGGATGATCTTCGACGGCGCCACCCAGTGGATGACCGCCGGCAGTGGCGTGCTGCACATCGAGACCCCGCCGGCCGAACTGGTCGACGCGGGCGGCCTGTTCCACGGCATCCAGCTGTGGGTCAACCTCCCCGCCAAGGACAAGATGATCGCCCCGCGCTACCAGAATCTCGAGGGTGGCCGGGTCGCTCTGCTGGCCTCCGCCGACGCCGGCGCGCTGGTCCGGGTGATCGCCGGCCAGATCGACGGCCACACCGGCCCGGGATCGACGCACACCCCGATCACCATGGCGCACGCCACGATCAACCCGGGCGAGCGCCTGTCGCTGCCGTGGCGCAAGGACTTCAACAGCCTGGTGTACGTCCTGGCCGGTCGCGGCACGGTCGGCGGCGACGCCCGCCCGGTGCACACCGGCCAGCTCGCGGTGATGGGTGCCGGTGACCGGCTGACGATCGCCGCCGACACCGTGCAGTCCGGCAAGGAGCCGGCACTGGAGGTGCTGCTGCTCGGCGGACAGCCGATCGGCGACCCGGTGGTGCAGTACGGCCCGTTCGTGATGAACACCCGCGCCGAGATCGTGGCGGCCTTCGAGGACTTCCAGCACGGCCGGCTCGGCCAGGTGCCCGTCGACGGCCTTCGGCCCTACCACGGCAAGGGTCACTGAGGCTCCCGCGGACTCGTACGCCTCCGGACCGTACGCCCCGGAACGAAGGACCCGGAACGAAGGACCCGAACGCCCGCATGACCCGTCGGGACGTATCCACTCTCCCCGACGACCGGCGACCCCCGGCGGCCCACCAGCCGTCGGGGGTCGCCCTCTGTCCGGATCCGATCGGTGGAGCCGTCCGGACCTGGTCCGGAGATCCGGATCTCTCGATCCGGGCTTCCGGATCTGTCTGTCCGAGGCGGTCAGACCAGGTTCTTCTGCTTCAGCCAGTCCTTCGCCAGCTGCGCCGGGGACGCCTTCTCGGCGCCCTGGTTGCGCCCGTTGAGCGCCAGCAGATCATCCGTGGTGAGTGCCGCCGACACCGTGTTCAGGGTCTCGGTGACGGCCGCCGTGTTCGCCTTCGCGCTGATCAGCGGCACGACGTTCTGCGGCATGATCATGTTCTTCGGGTCCTCCAGGGTGACGAATCCGTTGTCCTTGATCGCCGGGGTGGTGGTGAAGAGGTCGGCCAGGTCGACCTGGCCGTCCTGCAGCGCCTTGACGGTCAGCGGGCCGCCGCCGTCGGAGATCGCCACGAAGCTGATCCGGTCGGCCGGCACACCGTAGATCGAGCTGAGGCCCTTGGGACCGTACGGCCGCTCGGCGAGCTCGGGGTTGCCGCCCACCTTGAGGTTGCCCTGGTAGCCGGCCAGGTCGGCCAGCGAGGTGATGTGGTTCTTGTCGGAGAACTCCTTGGTGACGTTGTAGGAGTCCTTGTCCTCGGCCGGCGCCGGGGTCAGCACGGTGAAGCCGGAGGGGGTCGCCTTGGTGAGCGCCGTGTTGACCTCGTCGGGGGTCTTCGCGGTCGTGGCGGAGTCGAAGTACTGCAGCAGGTTGCCGGTGTACTCCGGGACCAGGTCGATCGAGCCGTCCTTGAGGGCACCGATGTAGATGTCACGGGCACCGATCTGCATGTGCCGCTCGACCGTCACGCCCTTGGCTTCCAGAGCCTGGGCGTAGATCTCGGCGATGATCTCCGACTCGGGGAAGTTGGCCGAGCCGATGCGGACGGTACCGGCGGCGGCCGAGGGGGCCGATGCGCCGGAGGTGGGGTTGGAGGTGGCACACCCGGCGAGGGCCAGGATCAGCGCTGCGGCCAGTGCCAGCAGGCGTACGGGTCGGCGATTCATGGTGTTCCTTCCGGTGGTTTCTAGCGGTCCGTGCCGATCGAGGCACGGACGGAGGCGGCTGTCAGACGCCGCTGGAGCAGGGTGAGCAGGCCGTCGACCAGCAGGGCGAGCACGGTCACCAGGATGGCGCCGGCGAGCATCCGCGGATAGTCGCGCACCGGCAGTCCGTCGAGGATCAGCCGGCCCAGACCGCCCAGACCGAGATAGGCGGCGATCGTGGCGGTGGCGATGACCTGCAGGGTCGCCGACCGGATGCCGCCGAGGATCATCGGGGCGGCCAGCGGCATCTCCACCCCGGTGACGATCTGTCGTTCGCTCATCCCGACGGCGCGGGCGCCGTCGACCACGTCCGGGTCGATCGCCTCGACCCCGGCGTACGCTCCGGCGAGGATCGGCGGGACGGCCAGCACCGCCAACACGATCGTCGACGGGAGCAGCACCCCGTCGATGCCGACCCCCATCGCCACCGCCAGGAAGGTCAGCAGGCCCAGCGACGGCAGGGCGCGCAACGCGCCGGACAGCCCGATGGCCACTGCTCGGCCACGGCCGGTGTGGCCGATCCACAGCCCGAGAGGCAGCGCGACGACACCGGCGAGCAGCACCGCCAGCAGCGAGTACCACAGGTGCTCGACGAGCCGGCCGCCGATCCCGCCGGGACCGGGCCAGTGGGCCGGATCGACGATCCAGGCCAGCGCAGCGACGAAGAAGCTCATGCGGCCGCCGTCCTGGTGTCGGTGGCCCGCACCCACGGCAGCAGGATCCGGCCCCCGAGGACGAGGAGAGCATCGAAGACCAGGGCGAGCACCACGGTGCCGATGATCCCGACGGCGATCTCGGTGACGAAGCTGCGGGTGTAGCCGTCGGTGAAGAAGTAGCCGAGCGAGCGGACCCCGATCAGCGCACCGACCGACACCAGCGACAGGGTCGAGGCGCTCACCACCCGCAGGCCGGCGAGCAACGGTGGCCCGGCGAGCGGCAGGTCGACCCGCCAGAATCGCTGCGTCGGGCTGTGCCCCACCGCGACGGCGCTCTCGCGTACGGTCCCGTCGACCGCATCGAAGGCCTCGGCCGCGGTCCGCACCATCAGCGCGATGCCGTAGAGGGTCAGCGCCACCACGACGTTGATCGGGTCCAGGATCCGGGTGCCGAGCAGCACCGGCAGGATCACGAACAGCGGCAGCGAGGGCAGCGCGTAGAGGATGCCGCTGCCGGTCAGCAACGTACGACGGATAGCCGGGTGCTTGTGCGCCCACCAGCCGAGCGGGATCGACAGCAGCAGGGACAGGACGATCGGCGGCACCGCGATCACCACGTGGTTGAGGGTGAGTGCCCAGATCTGCTCGGCGTTGGCGAGGGCCCAGCGCATCAGTCCCCCCACCGTTCGGCGTAACCGGCCAGCCGGCCGTCGGCATCGATCACGGCCAGCGCACCGTCGCGGGTCTCGGTGTGCAGCCGGCGCCGCGCCCCGCCGATGAACTCGGCGACGAACGGGTCGGCCGGCCGGGCCATGATCTGTTCCGCCGTGCCGGCCTGGGCCACCTCGGCGCCGGTCCGCAGCACCAGGATCGTGTCACCGAGCAGGAAGGCCTCGTCCACGTCGTGGGTGACGAAGACGATGGTCTTGCCCAGGTCGGCCTGGATGCGCTGCAACTCGCGTTGCAGGTCCGCACGGACCACGGGGTCGACCGCGCCGAACGGCTCGTCCATCAGCAGAATGTTGGGATCGGATGCGAGCGCCCGGGCCACCCCGACCCGCTGGCGCTGGCCGCCGGACAGTTGCGAGGGATAGCGCCGGGCGAGCGTTGCGGCGTCCAGGCCGACCAGCTCGAGGAGCTCGTGGGCCCGCCGGTGGGCGGTCCGCCGATCGGCGCCCTCCAGCAGCGGGACGGTCGCCACGTTGTCCGCGACCGTACGGTGCGGCAGCAGGCCGGCGCTCTGCATCACGTAGCCGATCCGCCGGCGCAGCGCCACCGGATCAAGATCCGCGACGTTGTCGTCGTCGATCCAGACGCTGCCGCTGGTCGGGTCGATCATCCGGTTGACCATCCGCAACAGGGTCGTCTTGCCGCAGCCGGATGACCCGAGCAGCACCGCGACCTGGTGCGAGGGCACCTCGAGGGAGAAGTCCTCGACAGCGACCGTGCCGTCGGAGAACCGCTTGTGGACGTGGTCGAACCGGATCATGGCTCTCCTGTCGTTCGATTGTCGCCCAGTCAAGCACAGGCCAGTGACATCAAGGCCTCGACAGCGCGGGAACAAGTCCGCCGCAGCCTCGCCGGACGCCCGGGCACGGCCGCGACATCGTCCGACGGTAGGCGCCGACGACGCGGCACACCAGTCCCCGAAAGGCTCGACCGGCATACTCCGGGCTGGCACGATGGATCGCATGACGATTCTTGCCTGGCATCGCCACGGCACCGTGCCCGCGGAAGGTCCGATCGAGGCCCTCCCACTCGTCCTGCTTCCTGCCTTCCCGTTCGACGCCTCGATGTGGCACGACGTGGCGGACGAGCTCGATGATCTCCCCGTGCTCACCGTCGACGCCCCCGGCTTCGGCGCTTCCCCCGCGCTGTCCGGCGAACCGTCACTGGCGACGTACGCCCACGCGGTGGTGGCCGACCTCGCCGAGCTCGGCGTGCAGCGGGCGGTGTTCGCCGGGCTGTCGATGGGCGGCTACACGGCGCTGGCGATCGCCGCCGAGAGCCCCGCATCGGTCGCCGGACTGGGCCTGCTCGACACCAAGGCCGAGGCGGACACCGACCAGGCACGTGCCAACCGGCTGACCATGGCGGAGGCGGCAGAGGGGGAGGCCGGCAACACTGTCGCCCTCGGCCTGCTGGAGACGGCGCTGAGCCCGATCACCCTGGCCCACCGGCCCGCCGTCGTCGAAGCAGTGCGGGCCGGTCTGGAGCAGGCCCCGGCAGCCGGGATCGCCTGGGCCCAGCGGGCGATGGCCGCCCGTCCCGACCGGCGATCCGCCCTCGGGATGATCAGTGCTCCGGCCCTGGTGCTGCGCGGTGAGTACGACACGATGACCGGAGCCGAGGCAGCCCGCCACCTGGCCGGCAGCCTGGCCCATGTCGAACTCGTCGAGATCCCCGAGGCGGGGCACTTCACCCACGTGGAGGCGCCCGCGGCGGTGGCCGGTGCGCTGCACGCGCTGTACCTGCGGGCGGTCCGGGCACTCTGAGGCGTACGGCCACACGCCCGCTGCGGTCCCCGGCAGGTGTCCCATCGGACGGGGCGGATGGTGCGCCGCGACCCCGGCGGGGGTAGTGGTTGGCGCCGCCGCGACCCCAGCGGGGGTAGTGGTTGGCGCGCCGCGACCCCAGCGGGGGGTAGCAGTTGGCGCTCCGCCGTCGCCCGCCGGATCGTGCCTGAGGGCAGGGCTCAGCACCCGCAACAGTTCGTCACATCTGTGCTGCATTCGCTCGTGTGCAGCTGTTACACAGTGCCGCGTACGGGCCGGACGGAGGTGCTCTCCAACGATCCCCGCCCCGGGACACCGACGACTCTCAAGAACACCGATGGTCCTCAGGAACACCGACGTTCCACGGCCGAATACGGTCGGTGAAGGCGAAGAGGATCGGGGATCCTGCGAATCGTCGGGGAACATGCAAACGGTCGGGGATGCCGAGGAGACTCGGTCCTCAGGCACCCCTACGACCGACGTGAGGCACGTCCTGCTCATGCCGCCCACCGCATGGGTCCGCACCGTCGCGACGAGACCTCCCCGGACCGTGCGCCGGCGACGACACCTGTCGTCCCCTGTCACCGGTCACCCGTCACCTGTCACCGGTCACCGGTCACCGGTCACCGGTCACCCGTCAACAACGCCACAACCCCGGTGACAACATCCCGGATCGCCGGCCAGGGCAGACAGAGAGGCAGAGGCAAGCAGGGACAGGAAGCAGCGACGAGCAGAGACAGTGCGGTCAGCCGCCGCTGACCCCGAGCAGGGTGCCGATGCCGTAGGTGAATCCCATCCCGACAGCACCGCCGACGAGCAACCGGACGACCGCGGGCCCCCGCCGGGCGCCGCCGAGCCGGGCGCTCACCACCCCCGTCAGTGCGAGGGCGAGGAGCACCACGCCGACGGTGACCAGGATCCGTGCCGCGGGCACCGGGGTGAGCAGGATCGCCAGGATCGGCAGCACCGCGCCGACGGTGAAGGCGATCGCCGACGCCAGCGCCGCCTGCCAAGGGTTGGTCAGCTGCTCCTCGTTGATGCCCAGCTCGATGTGCAGGTGGCTGCCCAGCGCGTCGTGGGCGGTCAGCTCGTGGGCCACCCGGGTCGCAGTCTCCTTGGACAGCCCCTGGTGGCGGTAGAGGCCGACGAGTTCGGCGAACTCCTGCTCAGGGAAGGTCTCCAGCTCGTACGTCTCCTTGGCGATCAACGCCTTCTCCGTGTCGCGCTGGGTGGACACCGAGACGTACTCCCCCAGTGCCATCGACACCGCGCCCGAGACCAGCCCGGCGATGCCGGCGACGAGGATCGCCGAGGTCGCCCCCGGGTTCACCGCGGCCACGCCGACCACCAGGCCGGCGGTCGAGACAATGCCGTCGTTGGCACCCAGCACCCCGGCCCGCAGCCAGTTCAGTTTGCCGGCCACGTCCCCGGTGTGCGGTTCGGGCGCGCCGCCCGGGTGCGCGGCCGCCGGTGATCCGGCGACGGCGTCGGATTCCTTCGCTGCTCGAGCCTCGGCCTCGGGGCCGATCCGGGCAGCCCGGTCGGCGCGCTCCGCCTCGTCCGCAGGAGCATTGTCGGCGCGCCCGGCCTCCTCGGCCCGCCCAGCGCCGTCCGCAGGCCCCGCGCCGTCCGCAGGCCCACCGTCGTCCGCAGGCCCCGTGCCGTCCGCGGGGCCCGCGTCGTCGGCGGGTCCAGTGCCTCGATCCACCATGGTGATGACCTTTCGCTCGAACGATGACGAGAGCATCTCACCGTGTCGGCGCGGCCGACGCCACCGAGGCGGCACTCACTTGCCCGGCGCGACGTACGACATCTGCCCCTCGCGACGTACGACTGCGGCCTCCGCGCCGCGCGACGTACGCGGACGTGCTGGAGGCCACACGCTGACCGCCGCTCCCCTCGAGTTGGCGCCACGAACTTCGAGAAGATCGTTTTCGGGGTCTTCATCACCCTGGCGGCGACGCTCCATTTCGGCTTCACGGTGGGCGACATCGCCGACCCCAGAGGCACAACGTCCGGGAGTTCGCGGCGGCCCTCGTAGTGAGTCTGATCGCCGCGGTGCGCAAGTTCGGCGACCGCACCAGCTCGGCGCCGTGCACCTGGCGACGAGTCTGGTCGCCGACCTGCAGCTGATCGCCTCCGCAGTGGTCTGGACGGTCTACGCGCAGGTGGTGGACGCCTCGCCGCTGGGTGCTCACCAGATGTCCACGGTGGTCTCGCTGTCCGCCGGAGCCCTCCTGGCCAACCTCGTCTCGGTCGTGCTGATGATCAGCGAGTCGGTCATGCTGCACCGCTGACCGGCCGCTCCGGAGCCGCCGATGTCGCTGTTCCACGCGGTCTACGTGATGACCTACACCGCGGCGACGGTCGGCTTCGGGGAGTTCCCACCGGCCTTCTCCGATGCCCAGCGGCTGTGGATCACGATCGTGGCAGAGGAGTTCCTCTCGGTGATCACCACCCCGCTGCTGTCGGCCTTCCTGCGGGAGCTGCCCGGGCACGACGAGGTCTGGTGCGCCGAGGTGGCGGCGGGGCTGGAGGAGACCACCCCGGACCGTACGCCGCACACCTGGCCCCTCCCGGTGGACCGCCGCCGGGCCGAGGCGATCCATCGCGAGGTCGGCGAGGGATCCGCCGCGGCGACCAGACCCTCGTCATGCCGCCGCCGCAGACCGCCGTGCGGGTCGACGACGAGATCCTCCTGGCCGGTGCCCTGTCGGCCCGCCGGCGGATCGACCTCACTGCCGCGAACGACAACGTGCTCGACCACGTCCGGACCGGCCGGGAGGGCACCGGCGGCCCACTGTGGCGGATGGCCCGCCGAGCCCGGCGGACTAGACGTACTTCTCGTACGAAGCGAGGTCGAGCACACCGTTCCCGGACAGACCGATGACGACCACCTCGCCGTCCTGCGCCGAGGTGCGCAGGTAGTCCATCGCGCCGGCGACGGCGTGGCAGGACTCCGGCGCCGGGATGATCCCCTCCGCCCGGGCGAACTCGATGCCGGCCGTGAACGCGGTGTCCTGGTCGACGGCGATCGCCGAGATCAGCCCGAGGTTGACCGCATGCGACACGATCGGCGACATGCCGTGGTAGCGCAGCCCGCCGGCGTGGATGGCCGGCGGCACGAATTCCCGCCCGAGGGTGTACATCTTCAGCAGCGGCGTCATCCCGGCCACGTCACCGAAGTCGTAGCGGTACTCGCCCTGGGTGAGGCTCGGGCAGGCGGCCGGCTCGCAAGCGACGACCTTCGTGGTGGAGCCCTCGCGGAGGTTCTGCCCGATGAACGGGAAGGACAGTCCGGCCAGGTTGGAACCGCCGCCGGCGCAGCCGAAGACGATGTCGGCCTGCTGCTCGCCGGCCTCGCCGAGCTGGACCAGAGCCTCCTGGCCGATCACCGTCTGGTGCAGCATCACATGGTTGAGCACCGAGCCCAGCGCGTAGTGGGCGTTCGGGTCCTCGACGGCCGACTCGACCGCCTCGGAGATCGCCATGCCGAGCGAACCGGTGGTGTCGGGGAACTTCTCCAGCAGTTCGCGCCCGGCCTTGGTGAGGTCGGACGGCGAGGAGTGGCAGACCCCGCCGTACGTCTCCATCTGCATCCGCCGGTACGGCTTCGAGTCGTACGACGCCCGCACCTGCCAGACCTCGCACTCCAGGCCGAGCAGCGCGCAAGCCATCGACAGCGACGCGCCCCACTGGCCGGCGCCGGTCTCGGTGGTCAGCCGGGTGATGCCCTCGGCGGCGTTGAAGTAGGCCTGGGCCACCGCGGAGTTCGGCTTGTGCGAACCGGCCGGAGAGACGCCCTCGTACTTGTAGTAGACGTGGGCCCCGGTGCCGAGGGCGCGCTCGAGGCGATGCGCCCGGACCAGCGGCGAGGGCCGCCACCCGGCGTAGATCTCCCGGACCGTCTGCGGGATCTCGATCCACCGCTCGGTGGAGACCTCCTGCGCGATCAGGCTCTGCGGGAACAGCGGCGCGAGGTCCTCCGGCGTCAGCGGCTGCCGCGTCCCGGGGTGCAGGTGCGGCGGCACCGGCTCCGGCAGGTCGGCCATCAGGTTGTACCAGTGCGTCGGGACGGTCGACGGTACGGCGAAACCGATGGGGTCCAGGGGACGACCCAGCGGCTCCAGGGGACGCGGAGTGACAGTCTCGGTCACGGGGAGATTCCTTCCTCGGGTGCGGCCGCGACGTCGCGGCCTGCCGCCAGCCTAGCCCCGGTCCTTACCAGTGCGGCGCCTCCACCACCTCCGGCGTCACTGTCCCGTCCTCACCACGCCCGCATCCATCACTCCCCGCAGTCACCAACCCGCAGTCACCACACCAGCGGACGTCCGTTGCCGGGCAGCCCCCACTCGGCGGCCGGCACGGTCCGCACCGCCGCCAGACCGAGCCAGTCGGCGAGCAGGTCCAGCTCACCGCGCAGCGCGGAACGTACGACCCCAGGATCGGCACCGTCCTCCAGCCAGGCGGCCCGGACGACCAGCTCGCCGGACTGCCGGTCGGCCTTCAGGTCCACCCGGGCGACCAGCCGCTCGCCCAGCAGGAACGGGTAGACGTAGTAGCCGTAGCGCCGGCGCGGCCCCGGGACGTAGATCTCCAGGCCGTAGTCGAAGTCGAACAACCCGCGCAGCCGACGGCGTTCGAAGACCAGCGAGTCGAACGGGCTGAGCAAGGCCACCGCGTCGATCCGGCGCGGCCGCCGGGCGGCGTGCCACAGCCAGGCCTGCCGGGTCCAGCCGGGCACGGCGACCGGGGTGAGCTCTCCGGTCTGCTCCAGCGCGGCGATCGCCGTCGCGGTCTCGCCCCGGTCGAGCCGGAAGTAGTCGGCCAGACAGCCCAGGGTGCCGATGCCGAGGGCGGCGGCCGCGCGGCGGACCAGCGTCAGCACCGCCTCGGGTTCGTCGAGGGTCGGCGCGTCGGCGACGGCGGCGGGCAGCACCCGGTGCGGCAGGTCGAACACTCGCTCGAACTGCGACGTACGCCGTGCCACCGAGGCACGCCCCGACCAGAGCAGCCACTCGGTCGCAGTCTTCACCTCCGACCAGTTCCAGCCCCACGAGGCCGCCCGCTCGGCCGACACCGGCAGGTCGTCGACCAGCCGCTCCTCGATGTCGCGGGCGGTGCCGGGGTGCCGCCCCACCTCGGCCAGCACGGCGGCGACCAGCTCGGGGTGGTCGCGGATGATCCGACGGATGCTCCCCCAGGCCTCCGACTCCGCCCGGGCCATCCGGAACCGCAGCGCCGGCTCCAGGCCGACATCGACCAGGCTCGCGGCGTGGCCCCAGTACTCGAAGAGGCGACGCGGGGACCGGCCGGCCGCTCGGTCCACCAGCCTGGTGTCGTACGGCCCGAGGCGGGAGAACAGCGGAAGATAGTGCGCCCGCTGTACCACGTTGACCGAGTCGATCTGGAACTGTGCGACCCGGTCGACGGTGCGCTGCAGATGGCGCATCGTCACCCGGCCGGGCAGCGGCCGGGGCTCGGCGAAGCCCTGGGCGGCGAGAGCGATCCGCCGGGCGGCGTCGAGACCGAGCGTCCGCGCGGCGGATCGATCGGACGTCCGCGCAGCCGCTCGGCCAGAATTGGCCGAAGGCCCCCGGTCGGACGACCGGGGGCCTTCGGAAGCTGGTGACCTGATGGTCAGTGAATGACGGAGATGTTGGCCGCCTGCATGCCCTTCGGGCCTTCGACGGTCTCGAACTCGACCCGATCGCCCTCGTTGAGCGAACGGTAGCCGGTGGAGTTGATGGCGGAGAAGTGAGCGAAAACGTCGGGGGAGCCGTCCTCGGGTGCGATGAAGCCGAAGCCCTTCTCAGCGTTGAACCACTTGACGGTACCGGTGTTCATGTAAATCTGTGTCCTTCATAGGGAGGTTGTACGTGGGCGCGACGTAATCGTAGTGCCCTAGGGGTGATGCTGGTGACACGCCTTCCCAGAAAGACCGATCACACCGCAACAACTGTGACTCACAATACAACCAAGCATCGACGACACCTAATCCCCCTCCCACCGACCGTCGCTCTCCGCCCCGCTGCGTGCCACAGTGGTGCCATGACAGCGTTCCGTGGCTTCGCCCCGGTGGCCCTCGAGTTCTACCGGGGACTGGAGGCGGACAACTCCCGCACGTACTGGCAGGCCCATCGCGACACGTACGAACAGGACGTACGGGGGCCGATGGAGGCGCTCCTCGGCGAACTCACCGACGACTTCGGCGACGCCAAGGTCTTCCGGCCGAACCGGGACGTACGGTTCAGCAACGACAAGTCGCCGTACAAGACCCACCTCGGGGCGTACGTCCCGACGGCCCCGGCCACCGGCTGGTATCTGGAACTCTCCGCACTCGGGATGCTCACCGGCGCCGGTTTCTACCACGCCTCGTCCGACGGTCTCGCCGCGCTCCGCGACCGGATCGACGAGGAGGGCGAGGAGCTGGCCGCGATCGTCACCACCCTGCAGGAGGACGACTGGCGGCTCGGCGGGGAGACCCTGAAGACGGCGCCGAAGGGCTGGCCGGCCGACCACCCGCAGATCGCACTGTTGCGGCACAAGAGCCTGTCGGTGTCCCGGCGGATCGAGGACGAGGTGGTGTACTCCGCCGGGCTGGTCGAGCGGGTCCGCGGCGACTGGGACGAGCTGCGGCCGCTGGTCGAGTGGGTCTCCCCGGTGCTGGAGGGGACCGGCGAGCCCGGCCGCCGCTGAGCCGCCACCTCAGAGCCGGGTGACGGTGGCGCCGGCGGGACGCCCGTCGGCGTACGGGATGACCGCATGGAACGGTCGCGGATCGTCGTCGAAGAGCAGCGGCAGGAAGTAACGGTCGCCCTCCCACATGTCGAGGCCCATCAGGTCCTCCAGCGGGATCCAGGCGAGATCACCCTCGACGTTGCGCTGCGGCGGCTCGCCCTCGAAGGCGGTGACCAGGAAGACCATCCCGAAGACATGACCGTCCGGCCCGGAGAAGCCGGGCCAGTTCAGCGTCCCGCGCAGCGTCATCGCCGTCGGGACGATCCCGGCCTCCTCCGCCAGCTCACGGATGATCCCCGCGGCCGCGTCCTCGCCCTGCTCGAGCTTGCCCCCCAGGCCGTTCCACTTGCCGTACTGCTCGTCGGCATCCCGGGCGATCCGGTGGCACATCAGCACCCGGCCGTCGCGGACGACATAGGCCAGGGTGGTCAGGACGGGGGCGTACGGCACCTGTCGAGCGTACGACACGGGCCGGCGCGGTCCGCGCCGCCGACCCGCTCCGACCCTGACTCCGGAGCGTGTAGTAAATCCTCGTAGGATGGCGCCTGTCCGACCGGGGCCAGAGACGAGGAGACGACGTGGACCAGCCGCAACGCCTGATCGGAGTGGGCGTGGGCCCGGGTGATCCCGAGCTCGTCACGGTCAAGGCGGTCCGCCTGCTGGCCGAGGCCGACGTCGTGCTGGTGCCGCGGACCGAGCGCGCCGCCGAGACCGAGGCGGACGACCGCGCGGCGGGGACCGAGGCGGCCGACCGTGCGGCCGGGACCGGCGGCCGGGCCGACCGGATCGTCGCCACCGCCTGTCCGGCCGCCGCCGACCGGATCGTCGCGGTGCCGTTCAGCATGCGCGAACGCAGCGGTGTCGGCCCGGCCCGCCGGGCCGCCTGGGCCGCGTCGACCGACGCCGCCGTCCGGGCTTTCCGGGACGGGGCACGGACGGTCTGCTTCGCCACCGTCGGTGACCCCAGCGTGTACTCGACGTTCAGCTACCTGGCCGCCGAGGTGGCCCGTGAGGTGCCCGACGTACGGATCGAGGTCGTCCCGGGGATCACCGCGATGCAGGCGCTGGCCGGGGTGTCCCGGACGCCGCTGGTCGAGGGCCGGGAGGTGCTGGCCCTGGTGCCGGTGACCGGCGGGGTCGAGGTGCTGTCGGAGGCGCTGCGGACCGCCGACACCGTGGTGGCCTACAAGGCCGGCCGCCGCCTGCCGGAGGTGCTCGACGCGATCGCCGCCGTCCGCCCGGAGCACGACGTCCTGGTCGGCACCGACGTCGGCCTGCCCGACCAGCAGCTGGTCGACGGCCGGGACCCCGCCGCGCGGGCCGCGGCACCGTACTTCAGCACCGTGCTGGTCACCCCGCCGCGTCCGACGACCGGAGGACGACTGTGACCGGCGAGACGAGAGGCAGTGACAGCGTGGACCAGGAACGTGACGTGGAGCAGGACGACACGGAACGCGGAAGCGGCGACCGCACGGGCCTGGTGGTGTTCGTCGGCGCCGGCCCCGGCGCGGCGGACCTGATCACCGTCCGCGGGGCGGCGGTCGTCGCCCGGGCCGACATCGTGATCTGGGCCTCCAGCCTGGTGCATCCCGACATCGTCGCCGGCGCCCGTCCCGACGCCGAGCTGATCGACTCCGCCGCCGTCCCGCTGGAGGCGCTGCGACCGGTCCTCGAACGCGCCCGCGACGAGGGACTGCTGGTGGCCCGGGTGCACACCGGCGATCCGTCGATCTACGGGGCGATGGGCGAGCAGCGGGTGCTCTGCGACAACGTCGGCATCGCGTACGAGACCGTGCCGGGCGTCTCCGCGTTCTCCGCCGCGGCCGCCCGCGCCGACGTCGAGATCACCGTCCCCGAGGTGTCCCAGTCGCTGATCCTCACCCGGCTGGAGGGCGGCCGGACGCCGATGCCGGACCGGGAGACCGTACGCTCCTTCGCCGAGCACGGCACCACGATGGCGCTCTACCTGTCCGCGGCGCGCAACAAGGTGCTCCAGGAGGAGTTGCTCGCCGGCGGCTACCCCGCCGACACGCCGTGCATCGTCGGCTACCGGGTGACCTGGCCCGACGAGATGGTGCTGCGCTGCGAGCTGGCCGAGCTGTCCGCGACGATGCGCGAGCACAAGCTGTGGAAGCACACCGTCGTGCTGGTCGGCCCCGCGCTGGCCGAGGGCCCGAGCGGCACCCGCAGCCACCTCTACCACCCCGGGTTCCGGCATGCCTACCGCGCCGCGGACCCGACCGCCGCAGCAGCCCTGAAGGAGACCCACGCATGACTCGGGATGTCGCCGTCGCACGCATCGGCCAGGTCACCAACAGCCCGGCCACCCGTCAGCACGCGGACCGGATCGAGCGGGTGCTCGGCCGCGACACCGTACGCTTCGACGGCCCGGCCTCGGACGGGCTGCCGGCCGCCTGGCAGTCCTGCGACCTGATCATCAGCCACCTGGCGCTGGGCGCGACGACCCGGATCATCGCCCCGTTGCTGGCCTCCAAGACCCAGGACCCGGGCGTCGTCGTGGTCGACGAGGCGGGCCGCTTCGCGGTGCCGCTGGTCGGCGGCCACTCGGGCGCCGCCAATGCGCTGGCCCGGCTGCTGGCCGACGGCCTGGGCGCGACGCCGGTGCTCACCACTGCCACCGACGCGCTCGGCCTGCCCGCCCTGGACACCCTGGGCTGGCCCTGGTCCGGCGACCTCGCCCGGACGACCCGGGCGATCCTCGACGGCCGGCCGGTCCGGCTGGACCGGACCTCCGCCTGGCCGCTGCCGCCGCTGCCGGACAACGTCGCCGAGGACTGCGCGGCGCCCGAGGCCCAGATCGTCGTCACCGACCTCGCGACCGGCCCGGTCGCCGGGCCCGACCTGCCCCGCGTCGTCGTGCACCCGCGCTCCCTGGTGGCCGGGATGGGCTGCAACCGCGGCACCTCCGAGGCACAGCTGGCCACCCTGCTGACCGAGACCCTGGACGGGGCCGGGCTGTCCCGGGACAGCCTGGCCGCGCTGGTCAGCGCCGGCGTCAAGGCCGACGAGCCCGGGTTGGTCGCGCTCGCCGCGACCCTCGGCGTCCCGTTGGTGACGTACGCCGCCGAGCGGCTGGCCGACCAGCCGGTGCCCCACCCCAGCCCGGTCGTCGACGGCCACGTCGGCACCCCGAGCGTCGCCGAGGCCGCCGTGCTCGCGCACGGCGCCGACCTGGTGGTCGACAAGCGCCGCACCCCGGACGCCACCTGCGCCATCGGCCGGATCGCCCCGCGCGGACGACTCAGCGTCGTCGGGCTGGGACCCGGCGCCCGCGACCTGGTCACGCCACGCGCTCGGCAGGCGATCACCTCGGCCGCGGTGCTGGTCGGCTACGCACCGTACGTGGAGCAGGTCCGCGACCTGCTCAGCCCCGGCACCGAGGTGTACTCCTCCGGGATGGGCACCGAGGAGGCCCGCACCGCGTACGCCATCGCCCGGGCCCGGGAGGGCCGTCAGGTGACCCTGGTCTGCTCCGGCGACCCCGCCCTCTATGCGATGGCCAGCCCGGTGCTGGAGCAGGGCACCGACGGGATCGACGTGGACATCGTGCCCGGGGTGACCGCCAGCCTCGCCGTCTCGGCGATCCTCGGCGCCCCGCTGGGCCACGACCACGTCACGCTCTCGCTGTCCGACCTGCACACCGACTGGCCGACCATCGAACGTCGGCTGCGGGCCGCCGCCGAGGGCGACTTCGTCGTGGTGCTCTACAACCCGCGCAGCCGCACCCGGACGACCCAGCTGCCCCGGGCACTGGAGATCCTCGGCGCCCACCGCCCGCACGACACCCCGGTCGCCGCGGTGCACGAGGCCTGCCGACCCGACCAGCGGACCTACCTGGCTACGCTGGACACGTTCGACCCGACCCGGGTGGACATGAACTCGCTGGTCGTCGTCGGCTCGTCGACCACCCGCTACACCACCAGCGGCGCCGGTCGCCGGGTGATGGTGACGCCTCGCGACTACACCTGGATGCCCGCATGACCGAGGAACGTACGATCGCCGACCGCGTCCGGAGGACCGCCCGGGCCGCCCATCCGCCGCTGGTCATCGCCGCCCACGGCACCCGTGACCCCGAGGGCGCCGCTGCCGCCCGGGAACTCGCCGCACTGGTCCGCACTGCCCTGCCGGAGGTGACGGTCGACCTGGGCTTCGTCGAACTCACCGACCCCGGCATCGCCGAGGCGGTCGCCACCGCTGCCGCCGGGGCCGAGCGCGGCGCGGTGGTCGTGGTGCCGCTGATGCTCGGCAAGGGCGGCCACGTCCGGCGCGACATCCCCGAGGCGATCGAGGCCGGCCGCGCCCGGGTGCCCGGCAGCACCGTGGCGTACGCCCCCCATCTCGGCCCCGACCCCGCGTTGCGGGCGATCACCCTGGAGCGGATCCGGGCGGTCCTCGGGGACTGGTCGGAGGCGTCCACCACGGTCGTCCTGGTCGGCCGCGGCTGCAGCATCGCCGAGACGAACGCCGACCACGTCGCGCTGACCCGGCTGGTGCAGGAGGAGGGTGGCTTCGCGCAGGTGCTGCCGGCGTTCCTCCAGGTGACCGGTCCGGACCTGCCACACGCCCTCGACCAGGCCGCCCGACTGGGTGCCGAGCGGATCGTGGTGGCGCCCAATGTGCTCTTCCCCGGGGCGATGCGCAGCTGGACCCGCGACCAGGCGGCGGCCTGGTCCGAGCAGCACCCGGACGGACCGACGGTGCGGGTCGCCGAGGTGATCGGGCCGTGCGCCGAACTGGCCGCGGTGGTGGTCGACCGCTACCGGGCGGGCGCCCGCCGGCTGGGTGACCGCGGCGCCACCCCGGTCTACCTCAGCGGTCTGGTGCTGCGCGGGCGCGACGTCCTCGTCGTCGGCGGCGGACGGGTCGCCGAGCGCCGGATCGTCGCGCTGCTCGATGCCGGCGCCCGGGTGCGCGTGGTGTCGCCGACCCTCACCCCCGTCCTCGCGGCGCTGGAGGTGTCCGGCCGGATCAACTGGTCGGCCCGCGCGTACGCCGACGGCGACGTCGCCGAGGCCTGGTACATCCTGGCCCTCACCGACGATCCGGCGGTGAACACCCGGGTCGCGGCCGAGGCCGAGACGCGCCACATCTTCTGCGTACGCGGCGACCATGCGGCGGGCGGCAGCGCCTGGACCCCGGCGACCGGCCGCGGCGCAGGCATGCTGCTCGGGGTGATCGGCCGCCGGGACCCGTCCCGCACCGCCGCGGTCCGCGACGCGCTGGTGACGGCGGTCCGGGCCTTCGACGACCAGGACTGACGCGGGCCGCAGCGGCTTCGGCCGACGTCCCTCTCGCCAGACCGTACCCGTGGTGTCCATTCCGGTCCGGTCGCCCGGGAGGGAATGACGACGACGGGTACGGTCTGGACCGCGAGCCGGTTCGGAGGGACGGAGCGGGGACAGACTTGGCACTCGGACGACCCCTTGCCCGGCATGGAAAAAGCCCTTGTCAGGACCTTTTCAGGTCTCTGACAAGGGCTTCCGTTGGCGCGCCCGGAGGGATTCGAACCCCCAACCTTCTGATCCGTAGTCAGATGCTCTATCCGTTAAGCTACGGGCGCTTCTCGTCCCAAGTGCTCCTTGCGACGAATAAGAACAATAGACCCTCGTCACCGAGATGCCAAATCGATCGGCGAACCTGATACCAGTTCCATACTGGTAAACACCACCGGCGACACAGAATGGCACAGGGTCCTGTGAATCAACCCGCGCCAGTACGTCGATCGACGCTTCTTGTGATCTGTTTCACGGGTTTCTCTTCCCGTCAAGCCTTGTAATACCAGTTGGGTCAGTGGCCTAGAATCGGCGCAACATCCGGGCATCCTTGCTAGTCCTAGCCGGTTCATCGATCTCAACGAGGAGCACACTGTGTCCGTCGACACCACCCAGGCACCCACGACCCACAAGGCCCTTCTGGAGTGGGTCTCCGAGGTCGCGGCCCTGACCGAACCCGACTCGATCTACTGGTGCGACGGTTCTCAGGAGGAGTATGACCGCCTCGGTGCTGAGCTCGTGGCGGCCGGGACCGCGATCAAGCTGGACGGCGACAAGAAGAAGAACTCGTACTACTTCGCCTCCGATCCTGACGACGTGGCCCGCGTCGAGGACCGTACGTTCATCTGCTCGGAGCACGAGATCGATGCCGGTCCGACCAACAACTGGCGCTCCCCCGCCGAGATGAAGGCCACCCTCACCGAGCTCTACCGCGGCGCGATGCACGGACGGACGATGTATGTCATCCCGTTCTGCATGGGCCCGATCGACGCCGAGGACCCCAAGTTCGGCGTGGAGATCTCCGACTCGGCGTACGTCGCCATGTCGATGCGGATCATGACCCGGATGGGCACCGCCCCGCTCGAGGCGATGACTGCCGGCGGCGACAAGGAGTTCGTACCCTGCCTGCACTCGGTGGGCTTCCCGCTGGACGAGGGCGTCGAGGACGTAGCCTGGCCGTGCAGCGACACCAAGTACATCGTGCACTTCCCCGAGGAGCGCGCGATCTGGTCGTACGGGTCGGGCTACGGCGGCAACGCGCTGCTCGGCAAGAAGTGCTACTCGCTGCGGATCGCCTCGGTGATGGCCCGCGACGAGGGCTGGATGGCCGAGCACATGCTGATCCTCAAGCTCACCTCGCCGGAGGGCAAGACCTACCACATCGCCGGCGCCTTCCCGTCCGCCTGCGGCAAGACCAACCTCGCGATGATCGAGCCGACGCTGGCCGGCTGGACCGCCGAGACGCTGGGTGACGACATCAACTGGATGCGCTTCGACGACGAGGGCTACCTGCGCGGCGTCAACCCGGAGAACGGCTTCTTCGGCGTCGCCCCCGGCACCGGCTACTCCACCAACCCGAACGCCATGCGCACCATCGAGGCGGGCAACTCGATCTTCACCAACGTCGCCCGTACGCTCGACGGCGACATCTGGTGGGAGGGGATGACCGACGACAAGCCGGCCGAGTTGATCGACTGGAAGGACCAGCCGTGGACCCCGGAGGCGGGCACCAAGGCCGCCCACCCGAACAGCCGGTTCACCACGCCGATCGACCAGTGCCCGATCCTCTCCGACGAGTGGAACGACCCGCAGGGCGTTCGGATCGACGCGATCCTCTTCGGCGGCCGCCGCGCCACCACCGTCCCGCTGGTCACCGAGAGCCTGAACTGGGCGCACGGCGTCTTCATGGGCGCGACCTGCTCCTCCGAGACCACGGCCGCCGCCAAGGGCGCGGTCGGCGTCGTCCGTCGCGACCCGATGGCCATGCTGCCGTTCATCGGCTACAACGCCGGTGACTACATCCAGCACTGGCTGGACATGGAAACGCTGCACGAGACCGCGCACCTGCCGAAGATCTTCTACGTCAACTGGTTCCGCAAGTCCGACGACGGTGCGTTCCTGTGGCCCGGCTTCGGCGACAACAGCCGCGTCCTCGCCTGGATCGTCCGCCGGCTCGAGGGCACTGCGGACGCTGTCGAGACCCCGATCGGCTTCGTGCCGACGCCGGACGCGATCGATCGGACCGGCATCGAGGACGAGGTCGACGACGCCACCCTGGCCGAGGTCCTCAGGGTCGATGCCGAGGACTGGAAGCGGGAGATCCCGCTGATCGAGGAGTGGTTCACCAAGCTCGGCAACCGTCTGCCCCAGCAGCTGTGGGGCCGGCTGGACGAGCTGAAGGCCACCCTGGACGCCTGAGCACCCCGGATCCTCTGCACCCCGGATCCTGAGCATCCCGACGTCGCACTCAGGATCTCAGGTCCGTGTCGCCCGTTCCCCACTGTGGGGACGGGCGACACGCCTGTTCCGGGGAAACCGAGTGTTCCCGGGGGCACCCCCGTCCGCGGGAAACCCCAGGTCACCGCCTGTTCCCGGGGGCACCGACGGTCGCCCGGGTCACCTGTCCCGGAATCGATCGATGCCGACCTGGCCGCTCCGGCCGACAATGGGAGCGAGAGCGATCGGTCGTCGGCGTACGCCACCGCTGACCGCTCCGACCCACGACCCGAGGAGCGCGATCCGCCATGACCAGCCCCGTCCTGTTCTTCGTCGACGACCTCGCCGAGGGCACCCTCGCCCCCGGGCAGTCGTTCCACCGGGCGGATCCGGACGCCCCTCAGCTCCGGGTGACCGATCTGGCGGTGACCCGCGGTGACGGCATCTTCGAGACCGCCGGGGTGCTGCACGGCCACGTCCAGGCGCTCGACCCGCACCTGCGCCGCTTCGCCAGGTCCGCGCGGCTCCTCGATCTGCTGGCGCCCCGGCTGGACGTCTGGCGCGCCGCGATCCTGGCCGCTGTCGCCGCGTACGGCTCCGAGGGGCGGGCGTACGCGAAGTTCGTGATGACCCGTGGCGTCGAGGGCACCGACCTGCCGACCGGTTGGGTGTACGTCGCCGAACGCGAGGACGTCACCGCCGCCCAACGGGACGGGATCCGGGTGGTCACCCTCGACCGCGGCTACCGCCATGACGTCGCCCAGACCTCGCCGTGGCTGCTGCAGGGCGCCAAGACCCTGTCCTATGCGGTGAACAAGGCGGCGCTGCGGGAGGCGGCCCGCCGCGGCGCGGACGACGTCCTGTTCACCAGCAGCGACGGTTATGCGCTGGAGGGCCCCACCTCGACGCTGCTCGCCCGCTTCGGCGACACGTACGCCACCCCCGACACCGACCTGGGGATCCTCGCCGGCACCACGCAGGCCCGGGCCTTCCGCCACCTCGAACGGGCCGGACACGTCTGCGAGTACCGCCGGATCAGCACCGCCGAGTTGCCGGCGGCCGATGCCCTGTGGCTGTTGTCGAGCACCCGGCTGGCCGTCCCGGTGCGAGCCCTGGACGGCCGGCCGGTCAGCGTCGACGCCAAGGCCACGACCCATCTGCTGGTGGCGCTGGAGTCCACCGAGGACTGACACCGGGGCCCGCCGGCCCCGGTGTCCCCTTCGGCGTCAGACGTCGGCGTCCCTGCTGTCAGGCCCCGGTGTCCCTGCCGTCAGGCCCCGGTGTCCATCGTCGACAGATCGCCGACGTCCTCGCCGAGCGCCTGCGCCTTCAGCACGCGCCGCAGGATCTTGCCCGAGCGGGTCTTCGGCAGCGAGTCGACGAAATCGATCACGTCCGGCTTGGCGATCGGGCTGAGGTGCTGGGCGACGTGGCGACGGATGTCCTCGGCCAGTTCCGGGGAGCCCTTCAGCCCGGCCCGCAGGATGGCGAAGGCGTGGATCGCCTGGCCCTTCACCTCGTGCGGCAGGCCGATCGCGGCCGACTCGATCACGTCGGGGTGGGAGTTCATCGCGGCCTCGACCTCGGCGGTGCCGATCCGGTGGCCGGAGACCTTGATCACGTCGTCGGTCCGTCCGACGATCCACACGTAGCCGTCCTCGTCGACCCGCGCAGAGTCACCGGTGAGGTAGGCACCCGGGTACTTCGACCAGTACGTGTCGAGGTAGCGCTGCTCGTCCTTGTAGAGGGTCCGCAGCATGGCCGGCCAGGGGTGCTTGAGCACCAGCATGCCCTCGGTGCCGGTGGGCACCTCGTTGCCCTCGTCGTCGAGGATCGCCACCTCCTGTCCGAAGAACGGCTTGCCGGCCGAGCCGGGCTTGAGCGGCATCGACGGGGTCGGGGTGACCTGGAACATGCCGGTCTCGGTCTGCCACCAGGTGTCCATGATCGGGCTCTGCCCCTTGCCGACCACGTCGTGGAACCAGTGCCAGGCCTCCGGGTTGATCGGCTCGCCGACCGAGCCGAGCAGCCGCAGCGAGGACAGGTCGTGGCGATTCGGCCAGGCGTCGCCGAAGCGCATCAGCGAGCGGATCGCCGTCGGGGCGGTGTAGAAGATCGAGATGCCGTAGTACTCGATCAGTTGCCACCATCGGTTGGGGTAGGGGAAGGTGGGCCCGCCCTCGAACATGAACGAGGTGGCCCCGTTGAGCAACGGCCCGTAGAGGCCGTACGTGTGGCCGGTGATCCAGCCCGGGTCGGCGGTGCACCAGTAACGATCCTCGTCGCGGACGTCGAAGACGTACTTCGTGGTGGCGTACGCCCCCACCTGGTAGCCGCCGTGGGTGTGCACGATGGCCTTCGGGTGGCCGGTCGACCCGGAGGTGTAGAGCAGGAACAGCGGGTCCTCGGCGTCCACCGCGACGGTCTCGCACCGGCCGTTGGCGATCGGCAGCGAGGTGAGGTCGTGGTACCAGTGGTCCCGCAGCGGGTCCATCTCCACCTCGGTGCCGGTGCGGCGCACCACGATGACGTTCTCCACCGTCGGGGAGAACCGGATCGCCTCGTCGACGATCGCCTTCATCGGGAAGACCGATCCGTTGACCCAGGACCCATCAGCGGTGATCAACAGCTTGGAGGCGGAGTTGTCGATCCGCTCCCGCAGCGCGTCGGCCGAGTAGCCGCCGAACACCACCGAGTGCACCGCACCGATCTTGGCGCAGGCGAGCATCGCGAACCAGATCTCGGGGATCCGCGGCAGGTAGATGGTGACGATGTCGCCCTTGACAACGCCCATCGCCTTCAGGACGTTCGCCATCCGGTTGACGTTGCGGTTCAGTGCGTGGAACGAGAAGGTGCGAGGGTCGCCGCCGCCCTCGGGCACCCAGATCAGCGCGAGCTTGTTCTTCCGCGGTCCGCTCAGGTGGCGGTCGACGGCGTTCGCGACGATGTTCGTACGACCCCCGGTGAACCACCGGAAGAAGGGGGCATCGGAGTCATCGAGTACCTGGTCCCACGGCTGGGACCAGTCCAGTTCGGCGGCTTCTGCGGCCCAGAATCCCAGCGGATCCTGGCCGGCGTGGGCCGCGAAGGCGGCGTGGTCGGCGACGCGGGTGCCGGCCAGCACGGCAGCGGACGGCGGGACGAACTCTCCAGGGGCAGAGGCCACGGTGACTCCTTCGTCAACGCGTACAGCCCACGGGCCCGATGCCCGGGGGTTCCTGTACGTGGAACGGGGAGCACTTTAGTGTGTCCCGGGTCACCCGTGAAGCCGTTTCGAATCCGGGTGACCGGGGACACACATCAGAGCGGAGGCGGCGGGATTTGAACCCGCGATGGGATATAAGTCCCAAACCCGCTTAGCAGGCGGGCGCCATAGACCGGACTAGGCGACGCCTCCGAGCACGAAGGGCCTGCAACAGCCCCGAGTACCGAGGGATCATGCTACAGATTCCGCCCCGAGCGGTCCAACCGGGCCACCGGGGCGTGCCGGCCCTGCTGAACGGGGCATTAAGGGATCCTGCTGAACGGGGCGTTACATTGGGGAGAACTGATTCTTGACGCTCGGAGCACCCATGGACCCCCAGCACGACCGGCTGCGCGCCAACTCCTTCGTCGGCGCCACCGGATGGACCGTCCTGACCGCCGCGGTGCCTGGCGTCGGGCTCATCCGGGCCGGTCACCGCCTGCTCGGCAACCTCGTCATCACCCTCGTCGTCGGCGCCGCCGTGGCGCTCGGGGTGGTGATCGCAGTCCGTCGCGAGTGGGCACTGGCGTTGATCGTCGACCCGATGTTCCTGCGCGTCGCCGGGGTCGCGTTCGGGGTCGTGGGGCTGGGCTGGGTGGTGACCATCGTCGCCGTGCACCTGCAGCTCCGCCCCCTCCCGGTGCGCCGGTGGGAGCGGGTGGTGGGCTTCCTGATGGTCGCGGTGCTCACCTTCGCCGTCGCCGCCCCGTCGGCCGTCGGCGCCCGCTACGCCTGGTCGCAGGCCGATCTGGTCCGGGCAGTGTTCGGCGGCAACACCGAACAGACCGCCGGCACCGTTCCGCAGGCGTGGAAGGAGAAGGGCCGGCTCAACATCCTGTTGCTCGGCGGCGACTCCGGCCCGGACCGCACCGGGATGCGTACGGACACCGTGATGGTCGCCTCGATCGACACCTCCACCGGTGACACGGTGCTCTTCGGCCTGCCCCGCAACACCGCCCGGATGCCGTTCCCTGCCGGACCGTTGCGCAAGGCCTACCCGAACGGCTGGTACGACGGCTACAACGGCGACGACCCTGAGTACTTCCTGAATGCGCTCTACGAGTTCGTGCCCCAGCAGCATCCTGAACTCTTCCCCGACTCCACCCATGCCGGCGGCGACGCGATGAAGGCGTCCGTCGGCGAGGCACTGGGGATCCCGATCGACTACTACGCGGTGGTCGACCTGGCAGGCTTCGAGCGGCTGATCGACGCGATGGGCGGGGTCACCGTCAACATCAACAACTACATCCCGATGGGCGGCAGCACCGACGCCCACGTGCCGCCCAAGCAGTGGCTCTCGCCGGGCGCCGAACAGCACCTCACCGGCAACCAGGCGCTGTGGTACGCCCGCGGCCGTTACGGCTCCGACGACTTCCAGCGGATGAGCCGGCAGCGCTGCGTGATCAGCGCCCTCGCCGACCAGGCCAACGTGCCCAACCTGCTGAGCCGCTACGAGGCCATCGCCCGCGAGTTCCAGGGCGTGGTGCTCACCGACATCCCGCAGGCGGATCTGCCGTCGGTGCTCAACCTCGCCCTGCTGATCCGGGCCGGCAACATCCGCTCGATCGTCTTCACCAACGACGTGGCCGGCTTCCGCTCCGCCCGCCCCGACTTCCCGCTGATGCGCACCCAGGTGCAGGCGGCGATCCAGGAGTCGCTCGTCAAGACGCCCGACACCGCCGCGCCCGCGCCGAGCACCCCGACGCCGACGCCGACGGCGACGGCGACCCCGAGCTCCCGCACCACCCCGGCGTCGACCCCCTCGCCGACGCCGGCCCAGACCAGTGTCAACGTCCGGTCGGTCTGTGCGTACGACCCGGTGGCCGCCCAGGAAGCGACCACCAACCCGCCGTACTGGGTGAAGTGACCGGGCCCGCACGGTGATCGCGGCGCTGAGGTCCTGGTTCGTCCGCCACCCGATGGTCGGCGACGCCATCATCGCCGCCCTGCTCTCCCCGTTCCTCCTCGGCTCGACGACCGCCCTGCACGAGCAGGGCCCCGAATGGCCCTACCTGCTGTGGGGCGCGGCCTACCTGCTGCCGCTGCTCGTCCGGCGGACCCACCCGGAGTGGGCCGCCCTCGGGCTGATCCCGGCCCATCTGGTACAGCTCGCGGTGACCGGCCAGCCGACCCCCGCCAACGTCACCGTCCCGATCGTGCTGCACGCCGTCGCGGCCCGGACCGAGCCCCGCCGGGCCAGGCTCTGGCTGCTGGTCGCGGCCGTGGCCTCCGTCACCGCGGGGGTCGACTGGTCGCTGACCCGTGGCCACGAGTATCCGACGACGATCGTGGCCAATGCCCTCGGCTGCTTCGCGGTCTGCGCCGCCGCCTGGTTCATGGGCCGGCTCCGCGCCGAGCGCCGGCGCACCGAGCTCGCGGTGCAGCGGCGGGCCGCCGGCGAGGAACGGGCCCGGATCGCCCGGGAGATGCACGACGTGGTCGCCCACTCGTTGTCCGTCATCGTCGTGCAGGCCGACGGTGGCGCCTACCTGGCCCGGCTCCACGGACAGGACGCAACCACCCTGGAGACGGTCGCCGCGACCGCCCGCACCGCGCTGGCGGAAACCCGCCGCCTGGTCGGCGTGCTGCGCGACGGCGCTGACGGCCCGGCCACCCTGGAGCCGGAGGCCTCCCTGGAGTCCATCCCCGACCTCGTCGCGGCCACCCGGGCGACCGGCCTTCCGGTGACGTACGCCGAACGGGGCGACCCCGCCACCCACCGGCCTCTCGGGGCGGGGGCGGAGCTGGCCGCCCACCGGATCGTCCAGGAGTCGCTGACCAACGTGCTCCGCCATGGCGGCCCGGACGCCACCGCCGACGTCACCCTGACACACTCGCCCCAGGGCCTGCGGATCGCCGTGGTCAACACCGGACGCCGCAGCACCCCCGACGGCCGGGGACATGGGTTGATCGGGATGCAGGAACGGGTCGCCGCCTACGATGGGGACCTGGTGGCCGGACCCCGTCCCGACGGGTTCGAGGTGATCGCCACCCTGCCTGCCGAGGAGTCCCACCCGTGACCGCACCCGTCCGTGTCCTGCTGGTCGACGACCAGGCCCTGGTCCGGGCCGGTTTCCGGATGGTGCTCGACGCCCAGCCCGACATCTGCGTCGTCGGGGAGGCCAGTGACGGGGTCGAGGCGGTCGCGCTGGCCGACCGGCTGGCCCCCGACATCGCGCTGATGGACATCCGGATGCCCCGCCTCGACGGGGTGGCGGCGACCCGCCGGATCGTGACCGAGCACCCGACCACCCGGGTGATCGTGCTGACCACCTTCGACCTCGACGAGTACGTGTACGCCGCCCTCGGCGCCGGCGCATCGGGATTCCTGCTCAAGGACGCCGGTCCGGAGGATCTGCTCGCCGCGATCCGGGCGGTGCACTCCGGGGACGCTGTGGTCGCCCCGTCGGCGACCCGCCGACTGCTGGACCGCCTGGCGCCACGACTGGCGGACAACGTGGACCTGCGCACCCCCGACGAGCGGTTGGCGGCGCTGACCGCCCGCGAACGGGAGGTGCTCGCCGTGGTCGGCCGCGGGCTGACGAACGCCGAGATCGCCGACGAGCTGTTCCTCTCCGAAGCCACCGTGAAGACCCACATCGGCCACATCCTCGCCAAGCTCTCGCTGCGGGATCGGGTCCAGATGGTCGTTCTGGCGTACGACGCGGGTCTGGTCCGGCCGCGCCCCTGACGGACCCGGGCCTGGTCCGGCCGCGCCCCTGACGGACCGTGTCGGTGGGTACCTCCCCTAGGTGATCCGGGCATCGATCCGACCGGCCCCTGGGGTGAGGTCCCCTACGACCCCGGGCGTATCCCCGGGCCCCGCCCGCCGACCGATGTCCCGGGGCCGCGGGCCGACAACAGTGGGCGCCATGACCACGATCACCGCGCCACCACGCGCCGCCGTACGCACCGCCGACCTGACCCGGATCTATGGCTCCGGCGACACCGCCGTACGAGCCCTCGACGGGGTGGACGTGGAGTTCACCACCGGACGGTTCACCGCGATCATGGGCCCGTCCGGTTCCGGCAAGTCCACTCTGATGCACTGCGCCGCCGGGCTGGACGCGGTCACCTCCGGACACGCCTGGATCGGCGACACCGACATCACCACCCTCAACGACCGCGACCTGACGGTGTTGCGCCGCGACCGGGTGGGCTTCGTCTTCCAGGCGTTCAACCTGCTGCCCACCCTCGACGCGCGGGCGAACATCCTGCTGCCGCTGCGGCTGGCCCGGCGGCGCCCGGACCGGGAGTGGTTCGACCAGCTGGTCACTGTGCTCGGGCTGGCCGACCGGCTCGACCATAGACCGTCCGAACTCTCCGGCGGCCAGCAGCAGCGGGTCGCGGTGGCCCGCGCCCTGGTCACCCGCCCGGAGGTGGTGTTCGCCGACGAGCCGACCGGGGCGCTGGACTCGGTCGCGGGCGCCGACCTGATGGCCTTCCTGCGCCGCAGCGTCGACGAGTTCGGCCAGACGATCGTGATGGTCACCCACGACGCGCACGCGGCGTCGTACGCCGACCGGACCATCCGGCTCGCCGACGGGCGGATCGTCGCCGACGAGGAGCGCTGACGATGCTGCGCGAACCACGCCGTCTGGTGGCGTCCCTCGTCACCGTCGTCCTCGGCATCACCTTCCTGGCGCTCAGCCTGCTGCTCGGCGACGCGCTGTGGGCCACCATGCGTGACCAGGCCGCAGCAAGTGTCGGCACCGCCGCCACGGTGGTCACCCTGCCCTCCGACGTCAAGCAGGGCACGGCACTGCCGCCCTCCGGCCTGGACCCGATCCGTACGCTGCCCGGCGTGACCGGCGTACGCGCCGGCGCCCGGGCGACCACCATGCAGAAGATCGAGGGACGCCAGGCGTCCCTGGTGCTCACCACCCTCCCCCAGCCCGACCGCTACCAGGTGCAGGAGGGCACCGTGCCGAGCCGACCCGGCGAGATCGCCCTCGACGCGACCACCGCCCGGGTCCGCCGGCTGGCGGTCGGTCAGGAGGTCGTGGTCACCCCGTTCACCGACGCCGGCCCGACCGCACTGCGTGTCGTCGGGATCCTCGCGACGGTGGACGACCAGGGAGAGGGCACCCCGACCGCCTTCGCGGTCCCCGACCAGGTCTTCGCGATGAGCACCACGCCGGGCTACGACGAGGTGTTCGTCGACAGTGCCGCCGACCAGGCGACCGTCCGGGACGCCGTCGCCGCCGTGCCCGCGGTCCGTGACGCCCATCTCACCGTCCGCACCGGCCATGACGAGATCGATGCACGGATCCAGGACTACACCCAGGGGCTCGCCCAGATGCAGGGCCTGCTGCTCGGCTTCGCGGTGATCGCCCTGGTGACCGCCACGCTCGTCATCACCAACACCTTCACCATCGTCGTCGCCCAGCGCACCCGGGCATTGGCCCTGCTGCGCTGCGTCGGCGCGACCCGGCGACAGGTGCTGCGCGACGTGCTCGGGGAAGCCCTGCTGGTCGGCGGCATCGGCTCGGTCGGCGGGCTGCTGCTCGGCGGCGCCCTCACCGCACTGGCGGTCCGGGTGTCCCGCGGCACCTCGATGGAACTGGTCGCGTTCACCCCGTCGTGGTGGAGCATCGTGGTGCCCCTGGTCGCCGGGGTCGTCCTCACCGTGGCCTGTGCACTGGCCCCGGCCCGGGCCGCGACCCGGGTGGCACCGTTGGCCGCGCTGCGTCCGCTGGAGCCGGTCGCTCTGCGCACCCGCGGCGGCGTGGTCCGGGCATTCCTCGGCACGGTCGGCGCGCTCGGCGGCACCGGCCTGCTGGTGTACGGCGCGGTCGAGAACGAGCTGGTGCCGGGGCTGGTCGGCGGCGCGGTCTCCCTGATCGGCGTGGTGGTGCTGGGCCGCTGGCTGGTGCCCGCGTGCGCCGCCGGGCTGTCCCGGGTCAGCGGCCGCCTCGGTGGGCTGCCCGGTGAACTGGCCGCGGAGAACGCCCGGCGCAACCCGCTGCGGGCCACTGCCACCGCCCTGCTGATCGGCACCACCATCGTCACCCTGATGCTGGTCGGCGCCTCCTCCGCCAGTCGCACCACGACGGCCGAACTGGACCAGAACTTCCCGGTCGACGCGATCGCCGAGCCGTCGACCACGATGTCCACTGCGACGTACGACCGGATGGCGCACACCGCGGGCGTTTCCGGCGCGGCCCGGGTGCCGATGACCACGCTGACCGCCATCGCCGACGGCAAGGACCACAAGGTCGACGCGGCCGTCCTGTCGACGGACGCGCGCCGGCTGCTCCGCGACGACCGGATGGTCGACGGACTGGGCGACGGCACCATCGTCGCGCCCCCGGACGCCGGCCTGGTCGACGGTCAGCAGGTCACCCTGCGGGGTCCGGGAGGGCAGACCACCGTCACCTCCGTGGTCGGGAAGGACCGGCTCGGGCCGGTGATCACCCCCGCCACTCTGCAGCAGGTCGACCCGCAGGCCGCCGCGATGATCTGGCTGCGGTTCGACCAGGGCGCCGACCCGGCGCAGGTGGTCGAGGACGTCAGCCGGGCCGCCGGCACCGAGGCCCAGGTCTCCGGTCTGGCCGCCCAGCGCGACGAGATGACCGGCATCGTGGACACCATGCTCGCCGTGGTGATCGGGCTGCTTGCGGTCGCGGTGGTCATCGCGGTGATCGGCATCGGCAACACGCTCAGTCTGTCGGTGCTGGAGCGGACCCGGGAGAGCGGGCTGCTGCGGGCCCTCGGGCTGACCCGCGGCCAGCTGCGCGGAATGCTCGGCTGGGAGGCCGTGGTGCTCGCCGCCATCGGCACCCTGCTGGGGATCGGGCTGGGGATCGGCTACGGCATCGCCGGCGTGCACGCGCTGGCGGGAGGTGTCAGTACGGTGCTGATCGTCGTCCCGTGGGGCCGGCTGCTCGCGGTGGCCGTCGTCGCCATCGCCGCCGGCTGGTTGGCCTCGGTCGCACCGGGAGCCGCTGCGGCCCGGGTCAGCCCGGCGCTTGCTCTGGCCGAGGAGTGACCCGGCCGGCTCTGCTCAGTCGAGCCGACCGTACGCCGCCCGCATCCGCTCGGTGACCTCGGCCGCCAGCCGCTCGAGCTCCGCACCCCGTGCCGGGTCCAGCAACGGGACCCGGTCGGGGTGCTCCTCGTCGTCGCGGGGGTAGAGCCGCAACTGGTCCTCGGTCACGGTGGCCCGGCTGATGTCGGTCCAGTGGTGCTCGCTGGTCCGCCCGAGCGCGGACAGCCGGTAGCCGCCGTCGTCGAGGCTGATCCGTACCCGGCCGCGGAACGCGACGATCAGGGCGAGGGTGAGCTGCACAGCACCGAGCAGCACCAGCACGATCGCGATGGCGGTCACCACGACATGCCAGTGCAGCCCGATCGCCGCGACCAGCACGACGCCGCCCACGATGAGCAGGCCGGCGGCGATGCCGAAGGCCCGGGCGGGCAGGACTGCGTCCAGGCGGTAGGTGTTCACGCGGCGAGAGTGGGATTCGAACCCACGGAACGGTCACCCGCTCGGCCGCTTTCAAGGCGGCTGCACTAGTCCACTATGCGATCTCGCCAATGAGGATCAGCCTCGATCCTAGCGAAGGCCGTGTGCGAGGCTGGGACCATGCTCATGCGCGCGATTCTCGCCCCCGAACCGGGCGGACCAGAAGCCCTGCAGATCGTCGAGGTGGACCGTCCGGAGCCGGGCCCCGGGGAGGTGCTGGTCCGCGTCGTCGCCGCCGGAGTCAACCGGGCCGACATCCTGCAGCGCCAGGGCCACTACCCACCGCCGCCCGGCCACACCGACGTGCTGGGACTGGAAGTCTCCGGCGTGGTGGCGGAGCTCGGCGAGGGTGTCACCGGGTGGCAGCCCGGCCAGCAGTGCCTGGTGCTGCTGGCCGGCGGCGGCTACGCCGAGTACGTCGTCGCGCCGGCCGGTCAGCTGGTGCCCACGCCTCCGGGGATCGACCCGGCCGATGCTGCCGGGCTCCTCGAGGTGGCCGCGACCGTGGTGTCCAATCTCGACCTGGCCCGACTGGCGCCCGGGGAGACCCTGCTGGTGCACGGTGGGGCGGGCGGCATCGGTTCGTTCGCCATCCCGTACGCGAAGGCCCTGGGCTGCACGGTGCTGACCACCGCCGGCTCACCGGAGAACCTCGACTACTGCCGCTCCCTCGGCGCCGACCATGCCCTCGACTACCACGAGGACTGGGTGGCCGCGGTCAAGGACGTCACCGACCGCCACGGTGCGGACGTCATCCTCGACATCATGGGCGCCAAGTACCTGCCGCTGAACGTCCGCGCGTTGGCCGTCGGTGGCCGGCAGGTGACGATCGGGCTGCAGGGCGGTCGCAAGGGCGAGCTGGACATGGGCGCGCTGCTCAACAAGCGGGCCAGCATCCACGCCACCTCGCTGCGGTTCCGGCCGGCGGCCGAGAAGGCGGCGATCTGCGCCCGGGTGGTGAAGGTCGTCTGGCCGATGCTCGCCGAGGGGATCATCCGCCCGTTGCGCACCGAGCGGGTGCCGTTCGCCGAGGTGCGCCGGGCGCACGAGCTGATGGACGCCCCGGGGCATCGGGGCAAGATCGTCCTGGTGCTGTGAGGTCGGCGGGACACGGAGCCTCCTAGACTCGACCCATGAGCGAGGAACGGCAGGACGGGACCCCGGACGGCACGAACGAGCAGCAGGTGCTGGCCGGTCGCACCGACGACGGTCGGGTGTACGTCGTCGGTCCCGAGGAGATGGCGGTGACCGGCGACCGGCCCGAGGGGCAGAACGGTTCCGTCACCGATCAGGTGGAGGAACCCGCCAAGGTGATGCGGATCGCCACGATGATCCAGCGCCTGCTGGACGAGGAACGGGCAGCCCCGCTGGACGAAGCGAGCCGACAGCGGCTGGCGGAGCTCCACGCGAGTTCCGTGACCGAACTGAAGGACGGCCTCAGCCCGGACCTGGCCGCCGAGCTGGAGCGCCTGGCCCGACCGTTCACCCCGGCGCACACCCCGTCCGACGACGAGTTGCGGATCGCCCAGGCACAGTTGGTCGGCTGGCTGGAGGGACTCTTCCAGGGCATCCAGACCGCGCTGGTCGCCCAGCAGATGGCCGCCCGGGCCCAGCTCGAGCGGGGCCGCCGGGAGCTGCCCGGCCAGCAGAGCCCGCTCGGCCCGCAGCACCCGATGCCGGGCCAGCAGGGTCCGGGCCAGAGCGGCATGTATCTCTGATCCGGTGACCCCGGCCACGCCGGGGTCACCGGACGTTCACCTGACCGACGTCGATCTTTCACCTGGTCAGGGAACCATCCCCACGTGTGCAGACGTCCAACCGAAGGACACCACCACACTGATACGTCACACGAGTAGGGGATGACCGTGAGCGTTTCTGTCACTGAGGCCGGGTGCGCCGCGCACCCGGAGCTGTACCAGCATCCGTTGCTGGAGGACGATCCGGGCCGCTCGGCCACCGTCGAGCAACGCCGCGAGCGGTCCGCGATGACCCGCCGGGCGACCGCCATCTGTGCGGGCTGCTGCTCGCTGCGGGACTGCCTCTACCGCGCCGTGGTGGAGCACGACGTCGCCGGCTTCGTGGCCGGCACCACCGAGCCGCAGCGCCGTCGGATGCGGGCGATGCTCGACGTGACGATCGGGGCCGACGACCTCGACTCGCTCACCGGGGTGTCCGCCTCTCCGCACCAGGTCAACCACGCCGAGATCGTCCGGCTGCGGGCACAGAACCCGCACATGTCCTTGGAGACGATCGCCCAGCGGCTCGGCTGCTCGCTGTCGACGGTCAAGCGGCACCTGCGCCGCGCCCGGGCCGAGGCCGCCGGCGCCCTGCAGGAGCCGGAACCTGGTGCGGAGGTCACCCCACCCAGCCCCGACGAGGTGATGTCGGCCCGGACGATCGTCGTGCACGGCGAGGGGGCGCGCCCGATCGGAGACGGCAAGGCCTCCCTGGTCGCCGCCTGACCGACGGGCCCGGATCGGGCGCCCTGGTGGAACGACTGACCCTGTGGACGACTAGCCCAGGTCGAACCAGCGGGACAGTTCCGCCAGGGTGCCGCCGTCCTCGAACCGCCCGGTGACCGCATCCGCGGCGAGCCGGACCTCCAGTGGGGCGTCGCCGAGGGCGACGCCCCGGCCGGCCCAGCGCAGCATCTCGATGTCGTTGCGCCCGTCGCCCATCGCCAGCACGTCGCCCGGGTCGATGCCGCGGCGGGCGCAGACGTCGGCCAGCGCCATCGCCTTGTGCACGCCCTCGGGGGCGATGTCGAGCCACGCGCTCCAGCCGATGAAGTACGAGACTCCGTGCAGACCGAGCCGCTCGGCCAGCTCGATGAAGTCCTCCGGGGAACTGCCCGGGTCGCGGACGATCACCCGGGTGACCGGCCGGGAGGCGAGGTCGTCGACCCCGACCACCTCCATCGTGCCGCTGAGGTCACCGGGCGGGAACGGCGCGTTGAGCCGATAGCCACGGCCGACCTCCTCGACCGCGATCAGCGCCTGGGGTGCCATCCGCTGCACCCGCTCGATCACGTCGGCCGGGTCGAAGGTGACCATCCGGACGACGTCCAGCGGCGGGTACCGTACGATCACCGCGCCGTTCGAGCAGACGTACGGCCCCTCGGGCAGGTCGAGCCGATCGGCCAGATCACGGGTGTCGTGCCAGGACCGGCCGGTGGACAGCACCACCCCGGTGCCCTGCGCCGCGATCCGCCGGATGGCGTCACCGAGCGGCGCCGGCATCGCCGAATCGTGGTCGACGATCGTGCCGTCGATGTCGAGGGCCACCAGGCGTGGCCGCCAGCTGCCGGGCACCCGCAGGTCTCAGCCCTGGAGGGGCCGCAGGACGTCGCGCCCGAGGTACGGCTGCAGGGCCGCCGGCACCCGGACCGACCCGTCGGCCTGCTGGTGGTTCTCCAGCAGCATGACGATGATCCGGGTCACCGCGCACAGCGTGCCGTTCAGGGTCGCCAGCGGTGCGGTGCCGTCCTCGAACCGGCCGCGGATGTTGAGCCGGCGGGCCTGGAAGTCGGTGCAGTTGGAGGTCGAGGTAACCTCGCGGTAGGTCTGCTGGGTGGGCAGCCACGCCTCGCAGTCGAACTTGCGCGACGCCGACAGGCCGAGGTCACCGGAGGCGACGTCGATCACCCGGAAGGGGATCTCCAGCGCCTCGAGGAACTCCTTCTCGAAGCCCAGCAGCCGGTGGTGCTCCCGTTCGGCGTCCTCGGGGTCGCAGTAGACGAACATCTCGACCTTGTCGAACCAGTGCACCCGGAAGATGCCGCGGGTGTCCTTGCCGTACGATCCGGCCTCGCGGCGGTAGGACGGGCTGTAGCCGACGTAGTGCTTCGGCAGCGAGTCGACGATCTCGTCCATGTGGTAGCCGGCCAGTGGCACCTCGGCGGTGCCGACCAGGTACATGTCGTCGCGCTCCAGCCGGTAGACGTCCTCGGCGGCCTGGCCGAGGAAGCCGGTGCCCTCCATCGCGGCGGGCTTCACCAACGCCGGCGGGATGATCGGGGTGAAGCCCCAGTCGAGCGCCTTGCGCATCGCCAGGTTGATCAGCGCCAGCTCCAGCTCGGCGCCCTGGCCGGTGAGGTAGTAGAAGCGTGAGCCCGAGACCTTCGCCCCGCGCTCCATGTCGATCGCGCCGAGGATCTCCCCCAGCTCCAGGTGGTCACGCGGGGTGAACCCTTCGGCGGCGAAATCGCGCGGGGTGCCGATCGCCTCGAGCAGGACGAAGTCCTCCTCGCCGCCGGTCGGCACGCCGGGGGCGATCAGGTTGCCCACGCCCCGCAGCCGCTCGGTGAAGGCGACGTCGGCCTCCTTGCTGGCCGCCTCCAGCTCCTTCACCTGTGCGGCCAACTGCTTGGTCCGGTCCAGCAGCTCCTGCTTCTCCGCTCCCGTGGTCCGGCCGACCAGCTTGCCGAGGTCCTTCTGCTCGGCGCGCCGGGTCTCGTACGCGGCGATCGCGGAGCGGCGCTTCTCGTCCAGGGCGAGCAGGTCGTCGACGACGGACGCGGACTCCCCGCGGGCCTCCTGCGAGGCTCGTACGCGGTCGGGGTCCTGGCGCAGCAGCTTGGGATCAATCACGATGGTCAGCCTAGCCGTCCTGCGTGGCGGCATGGACGCCTAGGATCGTGCTATGTCCCGGCCCCTTCCCCGCCGCCTCCGGCTGTGGCTACCACCGGCCCTGCTGGCGGCGTACGTCGCGTGGACCGCGGCGGCCGTCGCCGGGCTGCTCGGCCCGCTGGACCGCGCGGTGCTGCTGGATCCTCCGCTGGACCCGGCCGGCGGCCCGTTCCAGGTGCTGGCCTCGATCGGCGTGGTCGGCGCCCCGGTGGTGCTCTATGCCGGGCTGGCGGTGCTGGCCTGGTGGGCCTACCGCCGCCGGCTGCGGGAGCTCGCGTGGGCGATCCTGCTCGCCGCGGCGCTGTCCTGGGCGGGCATCGAGCTGGCGAAGGCGGTGCTGCGGATGCCGCGCCCACCGACCGCACCCGACATCCTCGGGGTGAGCGGCTGGGGCTTCCCGTCGGCACACATGGCCGCCGCGGTGACGGCGGTGCTGATGATCACCGCGACGATGATCACCACCCGGCAGTCGCACGCCACCACCCGCGGCTGGCGGGTCGGCGGGGTGGTGCTGGTGCTGCTCTACGCCGTCGACCGATGGGGCCTGGGCGCGCACTGGTTCTCCGACATCCTCGGCGGCGCACTGTGGGGTGCACTGTCCGCCGGCTGGGCACTGCTGCTGACCCGGGTGCATGCGCACCCCGATCCGACGCCTTCCACGCCCGAGCCGGGTGGTGCGAGCGACGGCACCGACGACGCGGCACAGCCCCGGGCGGCGGTGATCTACAACCCGACGAAGGTGCTCGACCTGCCCACCCTGGTCCGCCACGTCGAGTTCGAGCTGGCCGGCCGCGGCTGGCGGCGGGCGATCTGGCTGCCGACCACGCCGGACGATCCGGGGATCGAGATGACGGCGATCGCGGTCCGCAAGGCGGTCGACCTGGTGATCGGTGTCGGCGGCGACGGCACCGTACGGGTGATCGCCGCCGGTCTGGCCGGCACCGGCATTCCGCTGGCGGTCGTCCCGGCGGGCACCGGCAACCTCCTCGCCCGCAACCTGGCGATCCCGCTCGACGAGGTCCGGGCCCTGGAGACCGCCTTCGAGGGGACCGAGCGGGCGATCGACCTGATCCGGGTGCGGGCGGACGACGGCCCGTACGACCACTTCTGTGTGATGGCCGGGATCGGCATCGACGCGGCGATCGTCGGCGAGGCCGGCACCGAATTGAAGCGGGCGATCGGCAACACGGCGTACGTGGTGTCGGCGGCCCAGCACGTCAACCATCCGGCGCTGGACACCCGGATCTCCCTGGACGGGGCGCCGCCGCTGCGGACCCGCGCCCATCTGGTGCTGATCGGCAACGTCGGGTTGCTCCAGGGTGGCATCCAGTTGATGCCCGACGCCCGGGTCGACGACGGCCGGCTCGACCTGATGGTCGCCTCGCCGCGCGGGATCCGGGACTGGCTGAGCGTCTTCACCCGGGTGCTGGCCCGCCGCGGCCGCACCGACGAGCGGCTGCGCCGGCTGACCGGGCGGCGGGTCGAGATCGTCGTCGACCACCCGGACCGCTACGAGCTGGACGGCGACCCGCAGGGCACCTGCACCCGGCTGACCGCCGAGGTGGTGCCGGGAGCGCTGGTGCTGCGGGTGCCTCGCTGAGGCCGCCGCGCCGGCGGGCCGGGTCAGCCCCGACGAGCAGCGTCGGGGACGTCGAGCAGAGCCGGGACGTCAGGCGGGGTCCCGCCCGGGGGTCACTTCCAGGTCAGGCTGTCGAGGATCTGCTGGACCTCACCGGAGGCGGTCTGGTCGTCGGCGGGCCACGACCAGTTCAGCGCGACCAGCTTGCCGCCGGTCTCGACGTAGTACTGGTGCAGCACCAGCCCCTCGGCCTGGGCCTGCAGTCCGGTCAGCTTCTTGCCGCCCACCATCACCGCCTCGGCGTCGGTGGCGCCCGGCATCGCGGCCTTGGCCTGCTGCACCAGGGTGTCCCGGGACCGGCCGCTGGCGTCGATGTAGACGCTGAAGGACACCCCCGAGCTCATCCCGCCGCGGGCGAGGTAGGCATCGATCTGGCCCGAGGTGTCCGACGACCCGACGTCGGTCCAGCCCTGCGGGACCACCAGCGAGTAGAGCGGGCGCTGCAGGGTGCCGCCGGCGGCGACCCCCGAGGCAGCCGGCACCGCCGGGGTGACCGGAGCGGTGCCCGGGGCACACCCGGTCAGCAGCCCCGCGGTCAGCACTGTGCCGACGACAGCAGCGACGGCGGCCACGGATGCCGCCCGGAAGGTCCTCGACATGGCCGAAGCCTACCGCTGACCGGCCCGGCCGAGGCTGTCGCTGCCCGGATGACCGGAGCTGTCGCCGCCGGGATGACCGTGGCTCTCGCCACCCGGATGACCGTGGCTCTCGCCACCCGGATGACCGTGGCTCTCGCCACCCGGATGACGCAGCCCGTCCAGCCAGTGCCGGGCGGCGGCGTACGCCTCGTTGGTCTGTCCCTCGTCGAGGATCGGCGCCTGCCGGTCGGCACGCGGGTAGGAGCCGAGGAAGGTGACCTTGGCGCAGACCCGGTGCAGTCCGGTGAGCGTCTCCTGCATCCGGGCGTCGTCGATGTGGCCCTCGGCGTCGATCGAGAAGCAGTAGCTGCCCAGCGCCTGCTTGGTCGGCCGCGACTCGATCCGGGTCATGTTCACGCCGTGCCCGGCGATCTGTTCCAGGATGCCGAGCAGCGAACCGGACCGGTCCACCTTCATGTACGCGACCAGGGTGGTCTTGTCGGCGCCGGTTGCGGGCGGCGGGGTGGCCGGCCGGGTCACCACGACGAACCGGGTCACCGCGTCCTCGTTGTCGGCGATGCCGTCGGCGACGATCTCCAGACCGTTCATCTCGCCGGCGATCCGGGCGCAGATCGCGGCGTCGTGGGCCGAGCCCGGATCGGACACCTCGACCGCCGCGCCGGCCGTCGACGGGCCCTCGGTGACGACGGCGCGGGGCAGGTGCCGGGCCACCCACAGCCGGGTCTGCGCGGCGGCGTGCGGGTGGGTGAGCACGGAACGTACGTCGCCGAGCGCGGTGCCGGGGCGTACGCACAGCGCGAACTCCACCGGCAACAGCACCTCGCGGCGGATCATCAGCGCCTGAGAATCGTCGGCCAGGTAGTCCAGGGTCGCGCTGACCCCGCCCTCCAGGGAGTTCTCGATCGGGACGAAGGCGGCGTCGATCTCCCCGGCCCGGACCGCGTCCAGTGCGGCGACGACCGTGCGGAAGGGCGTCAGCACGTCCTGGTCGTCCGCGATGAGCAGCAGAGCCTGGTGGGTGAAGGTCCCGGCCGGGCCGAAGTATCCGTACGTCAGGGGAGGCACCCGGTCACACTACCGGCGGGCGGGGCCGATGGACGAGCATGTCCCGATAGCCGCGGACGGTGGCCAGCGCGGTCTGCCAGCGCTCCCGCAGCGTCGGTGCCGGGCCGACCCGTTCCGCGCGGCGGCGCAGCGCGTCCTGGTGCCACCACCAGGCGATCACGGCGAGCACCGCCCACTGGACCGCCGGGGAGAAGGTGTCGCGGATCCGCGAGGCGACCGCACTCAGGCTCTCCCCGTAGTCCAGACCGCGGCCGGGGATGTAGGACAGCGAGAGGAAGACGCCGCGCCAGATGAACAGCCCGTCCAGCCGACTCGCGCCGATCAGCACCAGCGGGCCCCAGGCGATCAGGTCGTACCAGGACAGCGTGTAGAGCGAGGTGGTCAGCCAGCCGACCGACAGCAGCAGGGCGGTGCGCACTGCGACGGTGATCGGGTCCCGGTCCGGCTCCACGCCCTCCGGGGTGCCGGCGACGGCGTGCCAGGGCAGCACCCGCGACAGCATCCAGGCGACGGTGACGGTGCCGACGACGGAGAAGCCGTTCAGCACGCCGGTGGCCGCCGGCACCGGCAGGTAGTACGTCAGCACGGTGTAGAACGGCTGGGCCCAGGAGCCGACCGAGACGTACGAGGTGTTGCGCAGCGCGGCGAACAGCGCGCCGGGGGCGAACAGCCCGTAGAGCAGTCCCATCGACAACGCGGTGCCGATCAGCAGTCCGACCAGTTTGCGGGGCTGGCGCCGGTAGCCCCAGACCATCGCCACCCCGTACAGGCCGATGCTGAGCTTGCAGGCGCCGGCCAGGCCGATCATCACCCCGGCCGCGACCGAGCTGCGGCGCATCAGCATGATGCCGAGCATGGCGAACATCACCGACCAGCCCTCGTTGTGCGCGCCGGCGGTGATCGCCCAGATCAGCAGCGGGTTGGCGATGGTGAGCAGGGCGGCCCGGCTCTTCAGCTGTTCGTCGCCGTGGGCGAGCCAGACCACCACCGCGCTGGTGACCAGGAACGGGATGAAGGCGGACACCTGCAGCCAGAAGACGATGTCGTGCATGTTGAGCCCACCGAACCGGTTGGCCAGCAGCTGCACCCAGGTCATGATCGGCCCGTACACGCTGGGGGTGTCCTGCCAGGGCCGCTCGGTCCACCGCAGCACGGGGTCGAACTGGCTGCGGAAGACCGCCGCCGGCGTGATGTCGTACGGGTTCATCCCGAGTCGCTGCAGGCGGCCGTACGCCGCGTACATCAGCACGTCGGCCGAGGTCAACGGCGGCACCATCAGGGTCGCCAGGTTGAGCACCACGCCGAAGGTGAACACCCGCCAGACCTTCGGCGTCCAGCCGTCGCGGAGTGCCCGGACCGCGATCGACAGGCCGATGCCGCCGATCAACACCGCCGCGAACAGTGCCCCGGAGACCACCCACTCCCCCGGGATCGGCACCAGCCCGGTCGGCAGGTAGTACGGCGGCAGCAGGGAGGCCCGCGGCCCCAGGGTCAGGGTGACCGCCGACGGACCCAGCACCCCCACCGCCACGGTCAGCACCGTGGCGAGCAGGATCAGTCCCAGGCCGACCCGCGGGCTGTTCCGCCAGGTCAGCCCGGCCGGCGGCATCCAGGGCGTACGCATCACTGGCTCAGGCTAGCCGCGGGCAGGCAACCGGTCCGCCAGTCGACCGGCATCACCCAGGCCGGTTGCGGCAGCGCGAGCGCTCTGCGCAGCCTGACCAGGTAGTCCGCCCGGGGGATCTCGATCACCCCCAGGGAGGCCAGGTGGTCGGTGCGCCACTGCACGTCGAGCAGTCGCCGTTCGGGCCGTCCGCCGGCCCGCAGCATCGCCACCAGGCCCATCAACGCCACCTTGGACGCGTCCCGGCCCACCTGCGGGTCGTGGAACATCGACTCCCCGGCGAACAGCCCGCCGTAGCCGACGCCGTACAGGCCGCCGACCAGGCGACCGTCGGGCGTCCGTGTCTCCACCGAGTGCGCCCGACCGGCCCGGTGCAGCTCGGTGTAGACCGCCACCACGTCGGGGTCGATCCACCCGCCGTCACGGTCCTGGCCGGCGCAGGCAGCGAGCACCCCGTCGAAGTCCCGGTCGACGGTCACCTCGAAGTGGCGGGCGCTCTTGCGCAGCGACCGGGTCACCCGCAGCCCGTCCAACGGCAGGATCCCCCGCTGCACCGGGGAGAACCAGCCGATCCAGTCCTCCACCGGCATCGGGAACATCGCATTGACGTACGCCCGCATCACCAGCGGGGCGTCCATCCCGGAGGTCAGCGCGACGAGGTCCTGGTCACCCCACTGTCCCGGTCCCGGCAACGGAGCGGGGTCGAGGTAGCGGTGAGCCATGCCGCCATTATCGGACCCGGTGCCGCTGGGGGATCTCCCGGACCGTCCGACGGCCGCCCCCGACGTACGCTGGCCCCATGGTGGATGAGCAGACAGGCACCTCCGGAGAGGTGACCCGGAACGCGGCCCGGGCGGCCGGATCGACCCTGCGGCGCATCCTGGACCTCGCCATCGACGGAGCGGCCTCGCTGCCCGGGGCGAAGGTGGTCGCCGCCCGGCAGCTGCAGAAGCACCCGAACACCGACGAGGCGATCGATGCGGTGATCACCTCCCACATCGCGCTGGCTTCCACCTCGGGCTTCCTCAGCAATGTCGGCGGCCTGCTGGTCACCGCGATCACCATGCCGATCAACCTCGTCGGACTGGCCGTGCTGCAGACCAGGATGGTCGCGGCGATCGCCCACCTGCGGGGCTACGACATCGAGGACACTCGGGTGCGGACGGCGATCCTGATGTGCCTGATGGGCGGCGAGGAGCTCTCCCGCCTGGTCGACAAGGGCAAGCTGCCGGGCGCGCCGCTGCTGGTCGCGACCGCCCCGATCGCCAACCCTGACCTCTACGAGGTGGTCTCCGAGCGGGTCGTCACCGCGCTGCTGACCACCCACGGCGGCAAGTCCGTGGGGGTGCTCGCCACCAAGCGCATCCCGATCATCGGCGGCGGGATCGGCGCGGTCTTCGACGGCATCGCGACCCGCCAGGTCGGATCGTTCGCCCGCCACGAGCTGGTCCAGCGCCGCGCGCTCCGCTGACCCGGTGCGACCGGGCGGTCAGCGTTCCAGCACCGCCCAACCGTGCGGCTCGATCTCCAGCAGGTCGTCCCCGCTGTGGGCGATCACCGTGCCGGTCGGCATCGGCCGGGATCCGTCGTCGACGTTGAGCGCGACGGCGATCTCCTGACGGGTCTCCCCCGCCCCACTGGTGCACGCCACAACGATCGTCTCGTTGGTCACCGCGACCACCTCGACGTCGGCCCGGACCAGCCAGGGATGGCGGCGCCGCAGCCCGATCAACGCCTGGTGACGGGTGAGGATCGAGCGGCCCAGCAGGGAGAGGTTCTCCGGGCGCGGCGGCATCGCCGGCCGGATCTGGTCGTCACCGCCCGGGCGGTCCTGCTTGATCCCCACGAAGCCTTGTTCGTCGCCGTAGTAGATCGACGGGATGCCGGGCAGCACACAGAGCAGCACCAGGGCGTGGCCAAGGTGCCGGTCGTCGTTGAGCAGGCTGCGGATCCGGGTCACGTCGTGGTTGCCGACGAAGGTCTGTGGGACGAAGGTCGTCAGGAACTCCCGGTGCCGTTCCAGCGCGTGGGCCAGTTCCCAGAAGTTCGCGTCGTTGAGCGAGGACCAGATCGCCTTCCACAGCTCGTACTGGGTCACGCTGTGCACCCCGGCACGGCGGACGAAGCCGGGCAGGTCGCCGTGGATCACCTCGCCGACCAGCCAGGCCTCGGGGAAGTCGGCACGGACCCGCGCGGTGATCGGGGCCCAGGCCTCCGGCCCCGGGGCGTACGCCGCGTCCAGGCGCCACCCGTCGATGCCGAACCGCAGCCAGTGCTCCATCACGCCGACGACGTAGTCGCGGACCGCCGGGGTGGACAGCTCCAGCTCCGGCAGGTCGAGGTTGCCCTCGAAGCAGCGTACGTAGCCGTCGACCCACTGCACCCAGGATCCGTCCGCGGTGCCGGGTCCGGCCCCCTCGGCCCGGGCGACGAGCGGGTGGGTCCGCGCCACATGGTTGAAGACCCCGTCCAGGACGACCCGGATGCCGCGACGGTGCGCCTCGTCGACCAGCCGCCGCAGGTCTGCCTCGTCCCCGAGCCGCGGGTCCACCCGGTAGTGGTCGACCGTGTCGTAGCCGTGGGAGACGGAGGCGAAGACCGGGCCCAGCAAGAGTCCGTTGCAGCCGATGGAGACCAGGTAGTCCAACCACCCTACGAGGTGGTCCAGGCGATGGTGGACGACGTCACCCGCGACCGACGTACGCTCCGCTCCGGTGAATCCGAGGGGGTAGCAGTGCCACCACACGGCGTAGTCGACCCAGGCTGGCTGGCTCACGGTCATGGCACCAGCGTAGCGACGCGGGCCCCGTCACACGGCCGACACATTATGGAACGACCGACTGCATCGTGGACGGCCCGGCGGCAGAATGGCGGCAATCGACACCGGTGGCCAGGAGACAGTGCGGAAGAGGCGCATCGGTGTACATCCTTCGTCGCCGGTGCCCCTTCAGATGCACCGGCTCAACGTGCCGTTCACCGATCGACCCACGAGGTCGGAATCGCTTTGCTAGGGTCCACGGTGGGCAGCAATGACTACAAGGGAGTAATGGATGACCACACCAGTTCTCACCACCGGTGACGGCCAGCAGATCGAACTTCCGTTCGTCCAGGCGGTCAATGGCGACAACGGGTACGACGTCAGCAAGCTGCGAGCCCAGACCGGCAATGTCACCCTGGACGAGGCCTTCGGCAACACCGCCGCGTGCCGCTCGGAGATCACCTTCATCAACGGCGAAGAGGGCGTCCTCCGTTACCGCGGCTATCCGATCGAGCAGCTGGCCGAGCAGTGCAGCTTCGTCGAGGTGATGTGGCTGGTGCTCTACGGCGAGCTGCCGACGCGTGAGCAGCTGGAGACGTTCGAGAACGACCTCGTCCACAACATGTTCCTCGACGAGCGGATGCGCGACCTGTTCCGCTGCTTCCCCCGTCGTTCGCACCCGATGCCCGTCCTGTCGGCGGGCATCTGTGCGCTGTCGACGTTCAACCGTCACCACGTGGGCCTCGGCACCGAGGACGTGGAGATCGCCACGCGCAAGCTGCTCGCCCAGGTGCCGACCCTGGCGGCGTACGCGTACAAGAACTCGAAGGGCGAGCCCTTCCTCTACCCGAACTACAACCTGTCGTACGTGGAGAACTTCATCCGGATGGCCTTCGGCACTCCGGCCGAGGACTACCAGTTCGACGAGGCCGTCACCCGCGGCCTGGACGTGCTGCTGCTGCTGCACGCCGACCACGAGCAGAACTGCTCCACCTCGACCGTACGCATGGTCGGCTCCTCGCAGGCCAACATGTATGTGTCCGTCGCCTCCGGCGTGAACGCCCTGTCCGGCCCGCTGCACGGCGGCGCCAACCAGGCCGTGCTGGAGATGCTGGAGGCGATCCGCCAGTCGGGCATCAGCCCGAAGGAGTACCTGCAGCAGGTCAAGGACAAGAAGGCCGGCATCAAGCTGATGGGCTTCGGTCACCGGGTCTACAAGAACTTCGACCCGCGCGCCGCGATCATCAAGCGCTACGCGGACGACATCCTCAACACCTCCCCGAACGGCGACAAGCAGCTGCTGTCGATCGCCAAGGAGCTGGAGGAGACCGCGCTGGCCGACGACTACTTCGTGTCGCGCAAGCTCTACCCGAACGTCGACTTCTACTCCGGCCTGATCTACGAGGCGATGGGCTTCCCGGTCGAGATGTTCACCGTGCTGTTCGCGGTGGGCCGCCTGCCCGGCTGGATCGCCCAGTGGCGTGAGCACAACGCCGATCCGAAGGCCCGGATCTCCCGTCCGCGCCAGCTCTACATGGGCCACGACAAGCGCAACGTCGTCCCGATGGACCAGCGCTGATCACCCGCTGATCACCCCGCCCGGCACCCGCCGGACGACGAAGGGCCCCGGACCGCTGCGAGCGGCTTCGGGGCCCTTCGTGCCGGTCGGGCGTCCTGATCAGAGGTCGGCCGACCGGAACGCGGCAAGGGCCTCCAGCCACCGCACGACGGCGACCGCACCGGGATCCGGGTAGCCCTGGGCGCGCTCCCCGAGATAGCTGGCCCGACCGCGCCGGGCGACCGCGTCCACGGTGGCCGCCGCCCCACGGCGGGCCGCCTCGACGACGGCGTCGGCGCCGTCCGCCCACGCCTCGGCGGCCGGGGCGAGCGCGTCGAGCATGGTGCCGTCGCCGGGGGCCGCGGCCCCCAGGTCGGCGATGCCGGCGACCGCCGCGGCGAGCGCGCCACCCCAGTCGGCGCCCTGCTGGAGCGCTTCGGCGGCCCGGAGCAGGCCCACCGCGTAGAGCGCCCCCGAGCTGCCGCCGACCTCACGTCGGACGACCGCGGACAGGTGCCGCAGCAGATGACTCGCATCCCCCTCGATCGGGTCGTCGAACCAGCCGTACGCCCCACGGGCGAGGGCCTGGCCGAGGTCGCCGTCGCCGACCTGCTGGTCGAGCCGGGTCAGTTCGGTCTCACTGTCAAGGACGGCCTGGCAGGCGACGTCGAGCGCGGCCCGGACACGGACGTCGGGGGTGCCGAGGTCGCCCTCGGCCGGCGTCGGCATCGGCATCGGCACGGCCACGGTGACCAGGGCGGGCGGTGCGTCGACGCCGTGGCCCGGCCAGGCGAGTGCGGCGGTCGGGGCGTCGAGGGCCGCCAGCACGGCCGCACCGTCTCCCTCCAACGGCAACAGGGTGACCGAGATCCCGGCCATGTCCAGACTGGTCATCACCTCACCGCGGTAGAGCCGGAGCAGCTCGATGCGGCGCAGCTCCAGTTCCCGGGCCACCGCCCGGGTGGCGATGGCCAGCTCGACCGGCGGGGTGGCCCCGGCGCCACCGACCAGCGCCACCACCCGGGCACCGGCCCGGATGCCCCGCTCGGTCGCAACCCGGGACAGCATGATGTGCACCAGCTTGTCCGCGTCGGTCGCCCGGATCCGGCGTACGCCCGGCTCGCCATGGATCCCGAGACCGAGTTCGACCTCGTCGTCGCGCAGGTCGACATCGGGTGCCGGCAGTCCCGGCACGGTGCAGGCGGACAGCCCGGCGTTGATGGTGCCGAGCCGGTCGGCGACGGCCCGGGCACCGGCCCGTACGTCCTCCAGCGGCAGGCCCCGCTCGGCCAGCGCGCCGGCCACCTTCTCGACCAGCACGGTGCCGGCGAGGCCGCGACGCCCGGCGTGTTCGTCGCCCTCGGGCAGCGCGACATCGTCGGCGACCAGGACGGTCTCCACCCGGTAGCCGTCCGCCCGGGCGAGTTCGGCGCCGAGCTGGAAGTTGAGCCGGTCGCCGGTGTAGTTCTTCACCACCAACAGGCAGCCGGCGGCGCCGGTGACCGCCCGGATCGCCTGGTGGACGGCGTCGGCCCCGGGGGAGGAGAAGATCCCGCCGGTGACGGCGGCGGTGAGCATCCCCCGCCCGACGAAGCCGGCGTCGGACGGGTCGTGGCCGCCACCGCCACCGGTGATGACGGCCACCGGCACCGCGGGATCCCCCGGCCCCTCGGCACGCCGGTCGGCACGGATGACGGTCGTACGGTCCTCCAGCAGGCTCAGCCCGGGCTGCACCAAGGCCAGGCCCTCGAGGGCCTCCTGCACGACATCGGACGGGTCGTTGAGCAGTTTCGCCGGCATGACTACCACCATGAGCACTGCACGCCGGGTTGGCAAGCAGTTTCGTGAGGTGCGCCGGCTCAGCGCGGAACGATCAGCCACTCTCCCTTCACCCGCCGGCTGATCCGGGTGCGCTGGATCTCGGCCACCACGCCGACCGCCCGCTCCACCTCGTCGGCGATCGCCGCGGCCCGTCGATCCTCCTCAGCACGGCCGGTCGGGTCGATGCTGAACCGGACGGTCACCCAGGGCAGCCCGTCCTCCATCACCAGGTCCGGTGTGTCCAGGTGGGCCGCCCGGCGGGTGGCCGCGGCGGCGGTCGCCAGCACCTCGGCCGGGCGGTGCCCGACGCGGACCTCGGTGACCTGCAGGGCGACGTGGTAGGACGGCATGGCATCGACCGTAGTAGGCGGATCAGACAGTCGCGGCGAGGCGGCCCGTCGCGGGCTGCCGAGGCTCTCCCGACGTCAGCCAGAGAAGCATCCCTATGCCTTGAAAAAGATCACGTAAACCTCTTATAGTCATCTCATTGAGACGCGCAGGTGCGTCCGGAGAAAGGTCAACGATGACAAACACCCACGTCGTGGTGATGGGAGTCGCCGGTTCGGGCAAGTCCACCGTGGCCCGGGCGTTGGCGGATCGGCTCGGCTGGGTGCTGGCCGAGGGTGACGAGTTCCATTCGATCGGCAACATCGCCAAGATGGGCTCGGGCATCCCGCTCACCGACGCGGACCGCTGGCCCTGGTTGCAGAGCATCGTCACCTGGACCGCCGACCAGGACCGATCCGGACACTCCACCGTGATCACCTGTTCGGCGCTGCGCCGGGCCTACCGGGAGGTGCTGCGCGCCGCTCCGGGGCGTACGGTGTTCGTCCACCTCGACGGCACCCCCGAACTGCTCGCCTCACGGCTGGGGGCCCGCACCGACCACTTCATGCCGCCCGCGCTGCTGTCCTCCCAGCTCGCCACCCTCGAACCGCTGCAGCCCGACGAGGCCGCCGTCGTCGTCGACATCGACGCCGAGATCGACACCATCGTCGACCGGGCGGTCGCCGGACTCCTCCCCCCGGTGGGCTGAGATGGCCGACGCCGGATGCCGGGCGGCCGTGGAGCGGCTCAGCTGCGCCAACCTGGCCCACGCCTTCGCCGAGCCGGCGCTGCGACAATGATCCGGTGCCCCGTCCCACACCCGCCGACCTCGCCGCCGCGGCGGGGCGGACGATTCCCGACATTCTGCCCGACCCGCTGAGACTGCTGGTGGTGGGCATCAACCCGAGCCTGTGGTCAGGCGCCACCGGCGCCCACTTCGCCCGCCCCGGCAACCGGTTCTGGCCCGCCCTTCACGCGGCCGGGATCACCGACCACGTCATCGACTGCACCGCGGGGATGCGGCCGGATGACCGCGCGGCACTGGAGATACTCGGCCTGGGGATCACCAACCTGGTGGATCGGGCCACCGCCCGAGCCGACGAGCTGACCGCCGACGAGATCCGTGCCGGGGCGGCCCGACTGGAGCGTACGGTCGCCGCCCGGCATCCACGGGTGGTGGCGGTGGTCGGCATCGCGGCCTACCGCACCGGGTTCCGCCGGCCGAAGGCGCGTGCCGGCCGCCAGCCGGAGGACCTCGCCGGCGCCGAGTTGTGGGTGCTGCCCAATCCGTCCGGTCTCAACGCGCACGAGACCGTCGCCAGCCTGGCCGCCGCGTACGGTGCGGCCGCCGACGCCGCGGGGATCCGGCGCAGGATCAGCGGGTGACCCGGTAGCGTACGAACGTCGGCACCAGCAGCGCCGCCAGCACCACCCCGGCGACCACCACGACACCGCCGCCGGCGGTCGCCGCGACGGTGCCGACCACCGCCGCGGCCGCACCGTGCAGGGTGTCCGCCAGCCGGGGACCACCGGCCACGACGACGATGAAGATGCCCTGCAGCCGTCCACGCACCTCGTCGCTGGCGGCCTCCTGCAGGATGGTCTGCCGGAACGCCGCCGACGCCATGTCGGCCGCCCCACCCACAGCGAGCAGGGCGAGCGCCGGCCACAGCAGCCCGACGCCGGCGAACAGGGCGAAGCCGAGCATCGAGGCGCCCCACACCACGATGCACACCACGACGGCCAGTCCCTGCCGGCTGACCCGGGAGATCCACCCGGAGAGGATGCCGCCCAGCAGAGCGCCGGCGGGGATCGCCGCGAAGAGCAGGGCGAAGGCGGTGCCGCCCTCGACCGGGCCGCCGAACGACTCATGGGCGAATTGCGGGAACAACGCCCGCGGCATCCCGAACGTCATCGCGATCACGTCGACAAGGAAGGACATCATCAGCACCGGCTGGCCGCGCAGGTAACCCAGCCCCTGGATGACCGAGCGCAGCCCCGGCACCCGGGGACGTTCGTCGGCGGCCGAGGGCAGCGCGGGCAGCCGGACCGCCGCCCACAGGGTGGCGAAGAGGAACACGGTGTCAGCCAGGTAGAGCCAGGAGAACCCGAGCACCGGGATCAACGCGCCACCGACCAGCGGTCCGGCGATCGCGCCGAACTGCAGCACCGTCATGTTGAGCGAGTTCGCCGCCGGGAGCTGCCCGGCGGGCAGCAGGCGCGGCAGGATCGACGTACGGGTCGGCTGGTTGACCGCGAAGAAGGCCTGCTGGACGGCGAAGATCACCAGGATCAGCCACACATTGCCCACGCCGAGCGCGGACTGGGCCCAGAACAGTCCCGAGGTGACGATCAGGCCGAGGGTGGACAGCACCATCAGCCGGCGCCGGTCCATCGCATCGGCCAGCGCCCCACCCCACAGGCCGAACACCACCAGCGGAACCAGCCCGAAGACGCCGGTCAGACCGACGTACGCGGAACTGCCGGTGAGCGCGTAGAGCTGCGCGGGCACCGCGACGACGGTGAGCTGGGCGCCGATGACGGTGATGATGTTGGCGACCCACAGTCGGCGGAAGTGATCGTCGTGGAGGGGGCGGGTGTCGGCGAACATCTCGCGTACGCCCATCACACCCCTCCCGGAACGGAACAGAGCGGGCGCCAGGACTCGAACCTGAACCTCCACACCGGAAGTGTGGCGCCCCACCCTTGGGCCTCACCCGCATGCATCGTCGTACGACGCCCGGCCGACTCTACTCCCCCCTCACCGCCCGGAGAACTCGCGTTCCGCAGCCGCCATCGGCACCCGCAGCGCCGCGAAGCCGGCGAGCACCGCCGGGACGAGCAGCAGACCGGCCCCGATGTTGAGGCCGCCGTAGCCGAGACCGGCCATCACCGGGCCGCCGAGGAGCGCCGCGCCGGCACCGACGTAGTTCATCAGGGCGTCGTTGGCACCCTGCAACGGGACCCGCACCTCACCCGAGTCGACTCCGGCGAGCAGCGCGGAGGCGGCGATGATCGAGGCGGACCAGCCCAGCCCGAGCAGGATCAGGGCAGCGGAGGTCAGTTCGAGCCGGCCGTTGGCGGCGACCATGCCGGTGACCACCGCGGCGAGCAGGACGGCGAGACCGATGCCGGCGACCGTCATCGCGCCGACCCGGTCGGTGAGCCAGCCGAAGGCCGGGCTGAGCGCGTACATGCCGAGGATGTGCAGGCTGATCACCAGACCGATCACCTCGAGGTGGTGACCGTGGCCGTTGAGGTGGATCGGCGTCATCGACATCACGCCGACCATCACCCCATGGGCCACCGCGGTGAGCAGCACGGCGAACCGCGCCGTCGGGTGGTGCATCGCCCACGCCAACGCCTGCAGGGCACTGATCCGCCGCTCCGCTGTCCGCTCGGTGCCCGACGTCGCCCCTCGGGCGGACGCTGTTCCCCGGCCGGACGTCGCCGCTGCCGGGGCGAGCGCCGGGCCACTCGGCAGCAGCATCACCACCCCCGACGCGAGCAGGAAGGACACCACCCCGAACAGGTAGGACCCGGACAGCGCCGGCAGTGCGACGGACCGCCCGAGCGCGTCGCCGTACGTGGCGAGGTTCGGGCCGAGCGCGGAACCGATCGTGGTGGCCCAGAAGACCATCGACATCAACGTCGCCCGGCGCGGGCCGGCCGCGAAGTCCGCCCCGGCGTAACGGGTCTGCAGGTTCGTCGCCTGCGCCGCGCCGAACAGCAGCAGTGCCACGAAGAGCACCACGGCCGAGTGCAGCACCGCACCGACGACCACCGCCGCGGCACCGACCGCGGCCACCCGGTAGCCGAGTCCCAGGGCGGCGCGCCGGCCCTTCCGGGCGGCCAGCTGGGCCAGCGGGACGGCCGCGATCGCGGCGCCCAGCACCGACAGGGCCTGGCCGAAGCCGGAGTACGCGGTGCCGGCGATCTGCTGGATCAGCAGGGCCCCGACGGCGATCCCGGAGGCCACGCCGACGCCGCCGAGCACGTTGGTCAGCATCAGCAGCAGGATGGGGCGCTTCACGAGCGGTCAGTCTGCCATGAAGGCGGATACCCCCGGGGGGACTGTGTGCCGTCGGGTGTCCGTCCCGGTCCCGGTCCTCGGCCTCGCCCTTGGCCTCACCCTCGCCTGCGGCACGTACGCTGGCCGGGTGCCCCCGCGTTCCCCGCTGCCCCGCCGCCACGGCCTGTCGGCCGCGTGGGTGCGGACGCCGGACGCGGACAAGCCCGCCCCGTGGCCGACGATGCGCGACTTCCTGCTGGACCGACTCGCCGCCGACGCCCCGGTGGACGCGATGCTCGCCCTCGGTCGCTTCGTGACCAGCGACGGGACACCCCTCACCGGCGCCGAGGCGTACGCGCCGCACACCTTCGTCTGGTTCCACCGCGACCTGCGCGAGGAGCCGGTGGTGCCCTTCGAGATCGGCGTGCTGCACCGTGACGAGCACATCGTCGTGGTCGACAAGCCGCACTTCCTGTCCTCCATCCCCCGCGGGCGCCACGTCACCCAGTCGGTGGTCGTCCGGCTGCGCGATACCCTCGGCCTGCCCGAGCTGTCCCCCGCTCACCGGCTCGACCGGTTGACCGGCGGGGTGCTGCTGCTCACCACCGAACGCCGCTGGCGGGCGCCCTACCAACAGCTCTTCGAGCAGCGGCTGGTGACCAAGACCTACACCGCCCTCGCCCGGGTCCGTCCCGACCTGACCTTCCCCCGCGAGGTGGCGAACCACCTGCACAAGCGCCGCGGGGTGCTGCAGACCGACGTGCTACCCGACCGGGAGACGAACAGCCGGACCGTCGTCGACCTGGTCGAACAGCGCGGGGCGTACGGGCGCTACCTGCTCACCCCCACCACCGGGAAGACGCACCAGCTGCGGGTCCACCTGGCCGGGCTCGGCATCCCGATCCTCGGCGACCCGCTGTACCCGGAGGTGCGCGAGGTGGACATCGACGACTTCTCCACCCCGCTGGAGCTGGTCGCCCGGACGCTGGCCTTCACCGACCCGATCAGCAGGGACCCGCGGACCTTCACCAGCCGGCTCGCGCACCACTGGCCGGACGAGGCGGCGTGAGAGACTGACCGGCATGTCCTGCCCGGTCCGCATCCTCTTCCACTCCCCCCGCATCCCGCACAACACCGGCGCCACCATCCGGCTGGCCGCCATCACCGGGGCACCGCTGCACCTGGCCGGGCCGCTGGGCTTCTCGATGGACGACACCCATCTGCGGCGGGCGGGCCTGGACTACCACGACATGGCGAACGTCACCGTGCACGAGGACCTCGAGACGGCGTACGCGGCGCTGCTGCCGGCCCGGGTCTTCGCCTTCACATCGCACGCGACCGTACGCCATACCGACGTCACCTACCGGGAGGGCGACGTGTTGCTGTTCGGCCCGGAGCCGACCGGCCTGGATCCCGCGGTGCTGGCCGATGACCGGGTGACCGAACAGCTCCGGATCCCGATGCGGCCCGGCAACCGGTCGCTGAACCTGTCCAACGCGACCGCGATCGCGACGTACGAGGCGTGGCGGCAGTTCGGCTTCCCGGGCGCTGTCTGAGCCCCGAAGAGATACCGGCTCTTCACCGCTCTTCACCGCTCTTCACCGCTCTTCACCGAAGAGGGTGGAGTCGGGGTCGGCATCCGCCAAGCGTTCGCTCGGGCAGGCCGCGGGCAGTCGTGACCCGCTGGGCCGGCTGGGCCGGGGGTGCGTCCGGGTGCCTGGGCGGGGGTGGCCTAGGCGGCGGTGGCCTGGGCGGGGGTGGCCGGACCGGAGCCCTCGCCGTGCCAGACCGTACCCGTGGTGTGCATACCCTCCCGGTCGCCCGAGCGGGAATGAACACGAAGCGTACGGTCTGCTACGCGGCGTACGGTCTGCTACGCGGCGTACGGTCTGCGCCAGAAGACGGGGCACTGCAGGCCTGGCCAGGACGCGAACGAGGGCGCGGTGAACCCGCCGGACGAGCGTACCGGGAACCGGCAGCGGAAACCCGCACCCCCTCCCCCTCGCCCACGCCCCTCCCACCCCACGGGATGACCGCCAGGACCACGACTGTCGACCGCAGCGATCCAGCAACGATCCTTCCTGCCGACACCACCCCACCACGGGTAGCCCCAACCTCCGATGGGCCGGGATACCCCCGGGGGTAATGGGGTAGGCTGTGGCCATGTCCGTCTCGCCGTGTGCCCTGTCGGTCCCGCTGCTGCTGGGAGTGGTGGTCGGCGTCATCGTGCATCCCGTCGCCGGCATCGTGCTGGGGATCGCCGTGCTCGCCTGGAACGTCGTCCGGGCCCGGCGGAGCCAGGAGTGCACCACCTGCGCCTGGCCCCGGCGTCCGCAGTGAGACGGCTCCCTGCTCACATCCCGATTGCTGCGCAGTCGAAGGCGTGCTGGAGGTTCCCGGGTACGCCGGGAGTCAGCCGCCTGGGCCCGGGCCCCGGACTCACATGCGCAGTCTGATGACGAAGAGCAGGTAGCACAGGACCGGAAGCGCGACGACCGACAGCACGGCGACGACCGTACGCACCCGGCCGAGGTTTCGCAGGATCACCCTGAGCAGGAGGAACAGCTGGATGCCGATGAACCCTCCCAGGCAGTTCAGGATGACGTCGTCGATGTCCGACGCGCCCAGGGCGAACACGCCCTGGACGATCTCCACCGCCACGCTCGCCGAAGCGACGAAGAGCATGGTTCTCGCCCCCGTCGACTTCGTCAGTGCAGACATCGACTTCGTCAGTGCAGACATCGACTTCGTCAGTGCAGACATCGACTTCGTCAGTGCAGACAAGGATGCGCCGAGGGGGATGAAGAGGAGGACGTTGCCTGCGATGTTGCCGAACGCGAACCTCCTCACGCCCGACGAACCGCTGAACAGGTAGTGCGAGATGCTCGCGAACGGGATGAGGTTGAACGATCGTTCCGTACCAAGCGGCCGCGAGAAGAGCAGAAGCTTCAGCGCGAACACGACGTAGAGGACGAACGCAGCACAGATGACGACGGTCTCGAGCCTCGCGCGCGTCGTCATGGGTCGCCCGTTCGACCGATCCCCGACCATCCCGGATACTGACTGCTCAGGCACTTCCCGAACGGTACGCGCCGAGCCTGGCACGGGCAACGGGCCGCCGGAGGCGATCAATGGCCGCCGCCACACCAGCACCGAACGCGGAGCGTCCTGATCACCTGGGTCCGCCCGCACCAACAGCCCCCCCTCGGCCCGAGACGATCACCCCCATCACCCGATGGACCGGCCTCCCCCCGATCGGTACACCTAAGATCGACCCCATGGGACACGACCACGACCACGGCGCCGCCCCTCAGCGCCGGTTGGTGGTGGCCCTGGCGATCACCGCGACGGTGCTGGTGGCCGAGGTGGTCGGTGCGGCGCTGACCCGCAGCCTGTCGCTGCTCACCGACGCCGCCCACATGCTCACCGACGTGGCCGGACTGACGATGGCGCTGGTCGCCGCCCGGCTGGCGATCCGACCGGCCGACGAGCGGCGCACCTGGGGGTTCCGGCGGGCCGAGGTGATCTCCGCCCAGTGGCAGGCCGCGATCCTGTTGGCGGTCGGGGTGTACGCGCTGATCGACGGCGTCCGGCGGCTGATGCAGCCACCGGACGTCCCGTCCGGCGCCCTGCTGGTCTTCGGCATCATCGGCCTGGCCGGCAACCTGGTGTCACTCGCCGTCCTGCTCAGCCACCGCGACGTCAACCTCAACCTCCGCGCGGCCTTCCTCGAGGTCGTCAACGACGCGCTCGGGTCGGTCGCGGTGATCGTCTCGGCGGTGCTGATCGGGACGCTCGGCTGGCTGCGCGCCGACGCGGTCGCCGCGATGGTGATCGCCGTGCTGATCATCCCCCGGACGCTGGTGCTGCTCCGCTTCTCGACCACGGTGCTGCTGGAGTCCACGCCGAAGGGCCTCGACCTGACCGAGGTGCGCCGGCACCTGCTGGAGATCGACCAGGTCCTCGAGGTCCACGACCTGCACGCGAGCACGATCGCCACCGGCCTGCCGGTCCTCAGCGCCCACGTCATCGTCGAGGAGGAGTGCTTCCGCACCGGCACCGTCCCCGGGCTGCTGGACACCCTGCAGCGCTGCGTCGCCGAGCATTTCCCGGTGTCAGTGGCCCATTCGACGTTCCAGCTCGAGCCACCCCGGCACCGCGATCACGAGGACATGCCGGGCGTGTAGTCTGGCCTGGCAACACGCGGAGCCCGAGGAAGCCGGTGAGATTCCGGCACGGTCGCGCCACTGTGAGTCCAAGTCAGGAACTCGGCCCGCGTACACCACGACTGGGACGCGCCATCCCGGAGAGGACACCATGAGCGACCCGTTCTGCTGCTCGGCCACCGACAGCCCCGCTCATCGCCGCCCTGCTTGCGACTGCACCGCCTGACGCGCCCCGTACCAGACGTGGGGACGCGCCCGGGTCGCGACGTTCGGTCCGATTCCACTCACTCGTATCCACAGGGCCTTTCACAGGCCCGGGCGCGCCTCCACCCCTCGGAGGATCGATGACCACCACCCCACCCACCACCCCCACCATCACCCCGCCCGATGCCGAGGCGTACGCCGCCGCACTGGCCCACTGCGACACACTGGCGATGCCGACCGGCGCTCTGCACGGCCTGGTCGAGCTGGGCTGCTGGATCGCCGCGGCGCAGGGCCAGGTGCCGCCCGCCCCGCTGGACAACGTCCGCACCGTCGTCTTCGCCGGTGACCACGGCGTGGCCGCCGACGGCGTGTCCGTCTACCCCACCGCGATCACCGTCGGGATGGTCCATGGCATCCTCGCCGGCAAGGCCGGGATCAGCGTGATCGCCCGCCAGCACGGCATCCACGTACGTCTCCTCGACATCGGCGTCAACGCCGATCTGGACGTTCCCGCCGAGGTGACCGCGCACAAGGTGCGTCGCGGCTCGGGCAACATCCGTCTCGAGGACGCGCTGACCCGCGCCGAGGCCGAGCAGGCCCTCGCCGAGGGGGCGGCGATCGCTGCCGAGGAGATCGCCGCCGGCGCGCAGCTGCTGATCGCCGGTGACCTGGGCATCGGCAACACCACGCCGTCCGCCGCGCTGATCGCCGCCACGTACGGCGTGCCCGCGGCCGAGGTGACCGGCATCGGCACCGGGCTCGACGAGTCCGGGCGGCTCCGCAAGGCGGCGGTGATCGACGAGGCGATCGCCCGCTGCGGCGACCGGCTCGCCGACCCGATCGAACGGCTGGCCTGCCTCGGCTCGGCCGACATCGCCGCGGCCACCGGCTACATGATCGCCGCGGCCCAGGCCGGGGTGCCGGTGCTGGTCGACGGGGTGATCGCCGGCGCCGAGGCAACGATGGCGGAGTCCATCGCCCCTGGCGCCAAGACCTGGATGCGCGCCGGACACCGCTCCCCCGAGCCCGGTCTGTCGTACGCCATCGAGCGGCTGGGGCTGCGACCGATCCTCGATCTGGGCCTGCGCCTCGGCGAGGGCACCGGGGCGGCCGCCGCCGTCCCGTTGGTGCGCACCGGCATCGCCCTGATGCGGGAGATGGCGACCCTTGCTGATGTCAGCTGAGTCCGGATCGGCCGGAGCCGGGGCCACCGAAGCGGGATCGGCCGCCGGAGTCGCTGGGTCCGGGCCGGCCGCCGGAGCCGCCGGGTCGGGGCCGGCCGCCGGCTGGCGGTTGGCGGCGGGCACCCTGACCCGGATCCCGGCCGGCGCGATCGCCCAGGTGACCCCGCGGATCGCCCGGACGGCGATGACTGTCGGCTCGGCCGTGATGGTGCCCGTCGCCCTCGTGGCTGGCCTGGTCGGCTGGGGGGCCGTACGTCTGGGTGCCCCCGGCCTGGTCGGTGGCCTGCTGGCGGTCGGGATCGTCGCCCAGCTCTCCCGCTCGATCCACTGGGACGGGCTCGCCGACACCGCCGATGGGCTCGGCTCGTCGTGGGACCGCGACCGTGCCCTGGAGATCATGCGGACCGGCGACGTCGGCCCGATGGGCGCCGGCACGCTGGTCGTGGTGCTCGGTCTGCAGGCGGCGTCGTACGGTGCGTTGCTCGCCGGGCCGTGGGGCTGGCTGGTCGTTGCGGCGCTGGTCTGCGCCTCGCGCGCGGCCCTCGTCCTGTCCTGCCTGCGCGGCGTACGACCCGCCCGGCCCGAAGGCCTCGGGCAGGCGGTCGCCGGGTCGGTGCGGTGGTACGACGCGGTGGTCGTCTGGCTGGTGTGGGCGGCGCTGCTGTCCGGGGTCGCGCTGGTGACCGGGGCGTCCTGGTGGACCGGTGTCCTCGCCGCGGCCGGCGGACCGGTCGCCGCCGGGGTGCTGCTGTGGTGGTGCGTACGACGCCTGGGCGGCATCACCGGTGATGTGCTCGGCGCCACTGTCGAGGCGGCCGCCGCCGGGCTGGCCGTGCTGGCGGTGATCGTGTGGTGAGTCGCGCTACGGCCCGGGCCCTCGGGCTGGGGCTCGGCTTCGGGCTGGACCGGCTGCTCGGTGACCCCCGCCGCGGCCATCCGGTGGCGGCGTTCGGACGGTTGGCGGCCGCAGTGGAGCGGCGTACGTACGCCGACACGGTGACCGCGGGCGCGGGCCACGTGGCCCTGCTGGTCGGGGCGACCACCCTCGCCGCCGGACTGGTGCAGCGTACGGTCCGCGATCGGCCACTCGCCGACATCGCCTGGACCGCGCTGGTCACCTGGACGGTGCTGGGTGGCCGGTCGCTGGAGCGGGAGACTGCGGCGGTGGCGGCCCACCTCGAGCGGGGCGACCTGCCCGCCGCCCGGGAACAGGTCAGCCATCTGGTCGGCCGCGACCCGTGGGCGCTGGACACCGCCGGGGTGGCCCGGGCCGCGATCGAGTCGCTGGCCGAGAACACCTCCGACGCCGTCGTCGCCCCGCTGGTGTGGGGGGCACTCGCCGGCGCCCCGGGCATGGTCGCGCACCGGGCGATCAACACGCTCGACGCGATGGTCGGCTACCGCAACGACCGCTACGAGCGGTTCGGCAAGGTCGCCGCCCGGCTCGACGACGTTGTCAACTGGCTGCCCGCCCGGCTCGGTGCCACTCTCGCCGCCGGGACCTCGTCCGCCGCGTGGCGGGCGGTCCGTGAGGACGCCGGCGCACACCCCAGCCCGAACGGCGGGAAGATCGAGGCGGCCTTCGCCGGAGCCCTGGGGATCCGGCTCGGCGGGTCCAACGCGTACGGCGGCGTGGTCGAGGACCGCGGCGAACTGGGCGACGGCCGGCCCGCCGAGGCGCGGGACGCGGCCCGGGCGGTCCGACTCGCTCGCCGGGTGCAGTGCGGGGCCCTGGCGGTGGCCATCACGATGGCCTGGGTGTTACGGAAGCGGTGTCCGTGACGGGGACGGCGAGCCTCACGAGGACGGCGAGCACCGCGGCGGCCGGGCGGGTGCCCGCCTCGACGCGAGTACCCGGCACAGCCCGCAGCCGCCGCGCCTTCTGCCAGATGCGCGGGTTTCAGTCAGCCGCGGCCTGTCGGCGGGCCGCGGCTGACTGAAGCGGCGGCGTTTGCCTGAAAGCGCGGCGGATGCGCTCGGCATCCCGACCCAACCAGACCAGCAGCCCGGCCCAACCAGACCAGCAGCCCGGCCCAACCAGACCAGCAGCCCGACCCAACCAGACCAGGGGCCCGATCCAACCAGACCAGCAGCCCGATCGGCCGGGCGCAGCCCGATCGCACCGAACGAGCGATCGATCCCGGCCGCAACGCCCCGGGACCACCGTTGACTACCCTGATCGCATGGCCGATGCTCGCGTACGCCCCGCCCGACACTCCGCCGTCACCGATGCTGCCGAAGGCGCACGGATGCCGGGGATGACGGGGCCGGCCGTGATCCGAGCGATCTCACGGACCTCAGCGGATCCGAGGCGTCCACAGGTGCCAGGGGACGGAGGGCGGGTGCCGGGGGATGCCGGGCGGGTTCCCGCGATCGGCGGGCGCTGATGGCCACCTGGATCATCCTGCTGATCACGGTACCGCTGGTGGGTTGGCTGACCGCCGTGGTCGTCGGTGCCCCGCAGCGCGAGCGACGTCGCCTGGCGGAGCTCCGCAGCGGCGCCGAGGCCCGCGGGTGGACCTACACCGACGACGCATCGCGACTCCAGCCGCCGGTGCCGAGGCTGCGGGAGTGGCAGCGCAGGCTGCACTTCCGGGAGGGTTTCGCGGGTGCTTACCACGGTCAGGAGTTCTGCGTCGCGCACGTCGTCCACGAGGGCCCGGCGCCTGCGCACCATGGCCGCCACAGCCCGCAGGACGCCGGCCCGGGGCAGCACCCCCGCCGCACCCACGCCACGATCTGCTGGATCCGACTGCCGTTCCCGCTCCACGAGGTGCGGATCGTGCCGATCGACCAGCTCGAGGATCGCCGCCGCCAGGTGGGCGGCACGGTGCACCGCACCGGACACGCCGCGTTCGACGAGAGGTTCGCGGTCCTCACCGACGACGAGCTCCTCGGCCGGATGGCCGTCTCCCCCGCGGTGCGTACGCTGCTGACGGCCACCCGGCTGCCGTGGAGCGTCACTCTGCAGGGCATCACGCTGGTCGCCGAACGCCCTGGCCGGGTGCCGCAGACCACCGAGGACGCGCTCAACGGGGTCGCCATCGCCGCGGCGGTGACCCAGGCCCTCACCGGTCGGTCACGGCCCTGACTCCACCCGCCGCGCTCCGACCCGGCCTCCGAGGAGCGCGGCCCGACCCCACCCCGGGCACCGTCCCGCCCCCGCTGCCGGCCGTCGCCCTCACAGCTCCGGCAGCGCCTCCCGGACCTGCTTGCGCAGCACCTTGCCCAGCATCGACCGGGGCAGGTCCCCGTCGGCGGTGATCACCCGACGCGGCACCTTGTAGGCGGCCAGCAGGCCCCGGCAGTGCGTCCGCACGGCGTCCTCGTCGATGCGTACGCCCGGCTCGGGCTCGACCACCGCGACCACCGTCTCCGAGCCGTCCTCGCGCCGCTTGCCGACCACCGCGACGTCCACGATCCCGGGGAACGTACGGATCGCTTCCTCCACCTCGGAGGGGGCGACGTTGAAGCCGCCGGTGATGATCAGTTCCTTGGCCCGGTCGACGATGGTGGTGTAGCCCTGGGCGTCGACGACGACGAGGTCGCCGGTCCGCAGCCAGCCGTCGGGCAGCAGCGTACGGGCCGTCTCCTCGGGGTTGTTCCAGTAGCCCTGGAAGACCTGCGGACCCTTGATCAACAGTTCGCCGCGCTCCCCCGGCGCCACCTCGCGGGTCGGGTCGTCGGGGTCGACCACCTTCATCAGCGTCGACGGGAACGGCACCCCGATGGTGCCGGTCCGCCGGGTCGGCCAGAACGGGTTGCCGAGCGCCACCGGCGAGGACTCGGTCATCCCGTATCCCTCGACCAGCAGCCCACCGGAGACCGATTCCCACAACTCGACGATCGGGTCGGTCAGCGCCATCGCCCCGGAGATGCAGAACTTCGCCGACGCCAGCGACACGCCCCGCTCGATGGCCGCCCGGGCGGTCCGCTCGTAGATCGGCGGGACGGCGCAGTAGACCGTCGGTGGGAACCGCTTCGCCGCCTTCAGCACCAGGTCGACGTCGAACTTCGGAAAGAGCACCAGGTTGGCCTGCCGCAGCACGCCGTACGTCAGGTAGAGCGTCATCCCGAAGGCGTGGAACATCGGCAGCACGGCGTAGAAGTTCTCCGCGCGGTACTGCGCGTCCTTCATCCAGGCCTTGCCCTGCAGGGCGTTGGCGTACAGGTTGAAGTGGGTGAGCATCGCGCCCTTCGGATGCCCGGTGGTGCCCGAGGTGTACTGGATCACCGCCAGGTCCCGCACCGTCGGCCGGGGCACCTCCGGATCGACCGGCCGGTCGGCGAGCAGCGCCCGCCACGGCATCGTCCCCCGGGTCGGGGCGGTCAGCGCGGCGCGGGTCCGCTGCAGCGAGCCGACCGGCAGCCGCAGCGCGGCCCGCATCGCCACCGGGAACTCCTCCAGCAGGTTCACCGCGATCAGGGTGTCCGGCCGATCCGCCACCGGGATCTCCTGCAGTTTGCCTGCGGCAACGTCCCAGGCGATCGCCACCCGGGCGCCGTGGTCGGCGAACAGCTCGGCCAGCTCGTGGGCGGTGTAGAGCGGGTTGTGCTCCACCACGACCGCCCCGAGCCGCAGCGCGGCGTAGAAGGCGACGACGTGCTGGGGGCAGTTCGGCAGCATCAGGGCGACCCGGTCGCCGGGCCGTACGCCCAGCCGGCGCAGTCCCTCGGCGGCGCGGAAGACCTGCTCGCCCAGGGCGGCGTACGTGGTGGTGCGGCCGAAGAAGGTCATCGCGATCGCGGCGCCGCCCTCGGCCACCGACCGTTCGAACATCTCCACCAGCGAGGTGGTCGGCAGCTCGATCTCGGCAGGAACACCCGGTTGATAGGCGGCCACCCAGGGCGGCACAGAAGACTCGGACGACGCGGTCATGCCCTCAGGTTACGCGTCCGTAGGTCGGTCGCGCCGGCAGTCAGCGCTTGGGGGTCCGGCCCCGTCCCCAGGGGCGGCCGGTCCAGGCCAGGTAGCCGCCGGTGGCGCCGAGCACGCCCCACATGGCGCCGAGCACCGGGCCGGCGAACCGGCCCAGCCGGTCGGTGTTGGCGACCAGGATGTTGGACCCGCCGGCGATCATCGCCGCCACCACCATGCCGAGCACCAGCCGGTCGGTCATCCCCTCGGCCCGGGCGACCAACGGCTCGAGCTCGTCGGCACGCAGATTGATGTCCACCCCGTCCTTGTCCAGCCGCTCCACCAGCCGGCGGGCGTACGACGGCAGCTCGGTGCTGAGCATCACCGCGTCGAGGGTCGCCTCCCGCGCCCGGCCCGCCCAGTAGCGCGGGTCGAGACGCTGCAGCAGCAGGCGTTCGGCGAACGGATTGAGCGCGTCGGAGAGGGCGAAGGTCGGGTCGAGGCGGCGGCCCAGGCCGTCGACGATGGTCAGCATCCGGACCAGCAGGACGATGTCGGCCGGCAGCGCCAGCCGCTGGGTGCGAACGATCCGGAACAGGTACATGCCGACGTCGACCATCTTCACGTCGGTGAGCCGGCGGCCCTCCATCGCGGCGAGCAGCCCGGACACCTCACGACGCAGTGCGGAGCGGTCCAGCCGGCCGCGCGGCGGGGCGAGGGCGACCAGTGCCTCGGCGACCACGTTCGGGTCGTTGCGGTACATCCCGACGATGATCGCGGCGAACTGCCGGGTCATCGTCGCCGTCATCCGCCCGACCATGCCGAAGTCGATCACCCCGATGGTGCCGTCCGGCTCGATCAGCAGGTTGCCGGAATGCGGGTCGGCGTGGAACTTCCCCATCTCGAAGACCATCCGGAGCAGCATCTCGCAGCTGCGCAGGGCCAACGAGTGCCGGTCGATGCCCTGCGCGTCGAGGGCGGCGATGTTGTCGACCCGGATGCCGGTCAGCCGCTCCATCGTCAGCACCCGGGTGGAGCTGGTGTCCCAGTGGATCCAGGGAATGTGGATCCGCTTGTCGCCGGCGAAGTAGGCGCCGAACTCCTCGCAGGCGTGCGCCTCGATGGTGTAGTCCATCTCGGCGCGCAGCGCCCGGCTGAACTCCTCCACCAGGCCGGTGACGCCGATGTCGGAGAAGAAGCCCGAGTTGCGCTCCAGATGCCGGGCGATGTTGCCGAGGATCTCCAGGTCCTCGGTGACCTTGTCGACCACCCCCGGTTTGCGGACCTTGACCACCACCTCGCGGCCGTCGTGCAACACCGCGGCGTGCACCTGGCCGATCGAGGCGGTGGCGATCGCCACCTCGTCGAAGGAGGCGAACAGTTCGGTCACGTCGGCGCCGAGATCGGCCCGGACGACGGCGCGGATGTCGGAGACCGGGATCGGCGGCTCGCTGTCGGTGAGGGTGCTGAGCGCGTCGCAGTAGGGATCCGGCAGCAGGTCGCGGCGCATCGACAGTGCCTGCCCGAACTTCACGTACGTGGTGCCCAGGTCCCGGAAGGTCTGCACCAGGATCTCCGGGCGGATGTCGTCGTCCTCGCGCGGATTGACGTAGCCGTGCCCCAGCGAGGGCAGCCAGCGTCCCAGACCGGCCTGGTAGGCCGTGGCATAGAGGCCGTTGCGGGAGAGCACCTGGGCGATCTCGCGGTACCGCTGGAGGTGACCGGGCATGGGACCACGGTACATGGCACCCGAGGTGCAACGATGGCAGCCATGCGGGTGGATCGGCGGGCGGCTCTGGCCCTGGGTGGCGGCGTGCTGGCGGCCGGTGCTCTGACGGCCGGCGGGATCGCCGTCCGCAGCCCGTACGCTCCGCCGCCGCAGCTGCCGACGGGCAGCTGGGATCCGGGACCGGCCACCGGGACGTACGACCTGGGTGGTCACCGGGTCGAGATCGGCCGACCCGGCGGTCCTCCGAGCGGCCGGTTCCGGGTGCTCCGCGGCGGGACGCCGGTCTGGTGGGCCCGGGCGGGGGTGATCGGCGCGGCTCGCGGCACCCTGCTGTGGACCGACCGCCTCGGGCATTTCAGCGACCGGCGCCGCCTCGACCGGGTCTGGGCCGACGCCCGCTGCGAAACCGCCGGGGTGGTCGGCGGCGACACGCTCCGGCTCACCGGACGATTCGGCGTACGCCCCGGCGAGGGACCTGACTGGCAGCTGACCCTGCTCTCCCGCGGCGACGTCCTCGAGGTGGACCTCGAGGTGCCGGACGCCGACCTGGTGCTGCTGCGCTCCGACCTGGCCGTCGACGAGGCGGTGCACGGACTGGGGGCGCAGGCCACCGACATCGACCTGCGCGGTCAGGACGTCGTGCTGGCCGCCCGGGAGCAGGGCATCGGCCGCGGTAAACAGCCGCTGACCGTGCTGGCGGAGAAGACCCAGGGCGCCGGTGGCTCGCCGACCACGACGTACGCACCGATGCCCGCCCTGGTCACCCGCGGCCTGCGGGGCCTGGACTGGAGCCAGGACCGGGTGGCCGAGGTCGACCTGCGCGACCGGCTCGAGGTGTCGGTGTGGGACGCCCGGATCACCGCCCGCTGGCGCACCGCCGCGACCCCGCGGGAGCTGGTGCGCACGCCCCACGACCCGATCCCGGGCTGGACCGGCACCGGGGCGATCCTCGGCCTGCAGGGCGGGTCGGCCGAGGTGCGCCGCAAGCTCGACGCCCTCGACGGCGCCGCGATCGCCGGGGTGTGGCTGCAGGACTGGGTCGGCCGGCGCAGCACCGGTTTCGGCAGCCGACTGTGGTGGACCTGGCAACTGGACCGGCACCTCTACCCGGACTGGGACCAGCTGGTCGCCGACCTCACCGGGCGCGGCATCCGGGTGCTCAGTTACATCAACCCGTTCGTCGTCGACCCCGGCGAGAAGCCCGGTGGGGTGGATCGCGACCTCTACCACGAGGCACTGCGCCGCGGCTTCCTGGTCGGGCACCCCGCCGGTGGACCGTACGTCCTCGACCAGGACGGGTTCAGTGCGGCGATGGTCGACCTGACCAACCCGGCGGCGTACGCCTGGTTCGGCGAGGTGATCGCCGCGATGCCGCAGACCGGCGGCTGGATGGCGGACTTCGGCGAGTCGCTGCCCTTCGACGCGGTGCTGCACGAGGGCGATCCTCGCGAGCTGCACAACCGGTGGCCGCTGCTGTGGGAGCAGCTCAACGCCGAGGTGCGGGGCCCGGACGAGTTCGTCTTCCACCGCTCCGCCTGGCGCGGCTCGCGGGCCGCGCACTGGGCGGGCGACCAGCTGACCTCCTGGGACGCCCACGACGGGATGGCCTCCGCCCTGCTCGCGATGCTGGCCGGCGGGGTCAGCGGCCTGCCGCAGATGCACAGCGACGCCGGCGGCTACACCTCACTGGACCAGCCGGTGGTGCAGACCCACCGGGACGCCGAACTCCTGCTGCGCTGGAGCGAGTGGTGCGTCTGGTCGCCGGTGCTGCGCACCCACGAGAGCAACCGGCCGGAGGAGAACGCGCAGGTCTGGGACCCGCAGGCTTCCCCGGCCTTCGCGCAGCAGACCCGGGTGTTCCGGGAACTGGCCGACTACCGGGCGACGGTGGTCGCCGACGACCTGCCGGCGATCCGGCACTGCTGGGTCGAGGTGCCGGGCACCGCGGCCGCCGAGCGGGACGACCAGTACTTCTTCGGACCGAGCTTCCTGGTCGCCCCGGTGCTACGGCCCGGCGTCACCGGCCGCGAGGTGTCACTGCCGCCCGGTCGGTGGGTGCTGGTCTGGACCGGCGAGGAGTACGCCGGCGACCGAGTGACCCGGGTCCGTTCGCTGATCGGCCAGCCACCGGTCTTTCACCGGGTGGAGGACGCCGGCGCCGCCGCGATCTCGCGGCGCATCCGGGCGCTCTGAGCCACCACGAACCACACCGCGGCGGCCAGGAAGAGGACACCGAAGGCCATCCGGCCGTACGCCGGCAGGTAGAACTGCGGCAGCACCAGCGCCATCAGCACACCCAACGGCCAGGCGGCCGGGCGGCGCAGGGCGAGCAGGATCCCACCGACCGCGACCAGCACCAGGCCGGCAGCGAACATGGTCACCGCCACCGGCTGGAACCGGGTCAGCGTCGGGTCGGCGCCGGCCGCCAGCCCGAACGTCTCGGCGCCGTAGTAGGGCAACAGCAGGGCGGTGCCCAGGGCGACGACGGCCCGGGCCCGACCGCCGATCCGGTCGGCCAGGACGGTCAGCGCAACGAAGGCCGCCATGCCGCAGACATGGGCCGCGATCCAGCGCGGCGAGGCGACGTCGTCGGGGTAGGGCCGGAGCAGCAGGTACGCGGCCATCAGCAGCCCGGCAGCCAGTGCGGAGATACGCATCACAGTGCCTTTCGAAAGGAGTGGCAGAGATTGGGAGAGCACTGCTCTCATATTGGCACACGACCCCGAGTAATACAAGAGCAGCGCTCTCTGACATCCTGTGGACATGGGCGTACGCGAACAGGCACGGGCGGAGACGACGGCGCGGATCATGGCGGCGGCGCGCGACCAGATCGCCACCGTCGGCGGGGCCGGACTGTCGATGCGGGCGATCGCACGTGCGGTGGGCCTGGTCTCCTCGGCCGTCTACCGCTACTTCCCGACCCGTGACGCGCTGCTCACCGCGTTGATCATCGAGTCGTACGACCACCTGGGTGACCACCTGGCCGGCCTGCCGGCCGACTGGCGGGCCCGGGCGACCGGCCTGCGGGACTGGGCGCGGGTGCACCCGCAGGAGTTCCACCTGATCTACGGCACGCCGATCCCGGACTACCGGGCGCCGCAGGACACCATCCCCGCGGCCGCGCGGGCGGTCGCGCCGTTCCTGGCGCTCGCGCCGATCGCGGCGACGGTGCCGGAACTGGCCCAGCTGGTCGGCTTCGTCGGGCTGGAACTCGCCGGCCACTTCGTCGGCAGCGAACCACCGGTCGAGGAGCTCTTCACCGCCGTGCTCGACCGCCAGGTCGCAACCCTCGGACTGGGGTGACGCGGGACCGCGCACGGCTCCTCGTAGTCCGGGGTGAACCCGTGGTGGTCGTGTCGGCACGACGGATCGTCGAGTCGCCGGCGTCGACAGTCGCCGTCCTGGTGGTCATCCGGTGCGTCGGGATGGGTGAGGGAGGAGGGTGCGCGGCTTTCCGCTGATGGAGGTCCCGGCAACGCTCGTCCGGCGGGCTCACGCGCCCTCGTCCACGTCGCGGCCGAGCCCGCGGTGCCCCCGTCCCTCGGCTCGGACCGTACGCTTCGTTTCAGACCGTACGCTTCGTTTCAGACCGTACGCTTCGTTTCAGACCGTACGCTTCGTATTCATTCCCACTCGGGCGACCGGGAGGGTGTGCATACCACGGGTACGGTCTGGCAGGCGAGAGCTCCTGCCCGGCCCAGCGAGCGGGCTTCGCCGAGCTCGCCGCACGGCGGGCTGCGCGCGGCGCATGACCTTCGGCCTCGGCTTCGGCTTCCACCCGGAAGCGCTCGCCGAGTTCGCCGCGGATGTCGACTCGTCGGCGACAACCTCATGACCATAGTGGCCGTCGGTCGCGAGAAGCGGCGCCCCGGTTACTGGCGAGACCGCATCATCCGGCGGCTCAGCGGAAGCCGAACACCGGGCCGAACAGCACCGCCACCACCGCAGCCCAGGCGCCGATCACAGGCAGGTAGCGGCTCTGCCAGCGCACCAGGGCGACGTACGGTCGACGTCCGCGGAGGAACCCGAGCTGCAGCCAGACGGCCCCGATCAGATTGACGGCCAGCACCACGTTCTCCCCCAGCGCGGCGAGCTTGTTGGCGGTGGCGCCGTACTCGGCGATCCGCCCGCCGATCGCCACCAGCACCAGCACGTCGACCAGCACCGCACCGACGATCAACACCACCTGCAGCCGGTCGAACCAGCCCGGCGTCGCCTCCACCGGTCGGGCCGCCAGGGAGAAGAGCACCAGGCCGAGCACCACGGCGAGCAGCGCGTCGACGATGATCAGCGTGTTGCGGTCGGCCTCCACCAGCCGCCCGGAGAGCGGGACCGTGATCAGGAAGGCCACCAGCAGCAGGGTGACCAGTGGGGTGAACACCCGGGTCAGCATCGGCGCCATCGCCGACAGGGAGCTGCCGGTCTCCACCAGCCAGGCGGCGATGACGATCGCACCACCGACACTGATCGGCAGCACCCAGGTGCCGAGCACGTCGCCGGGGTAGACGCCGGTCAGCGTGAACATCGCGAAGGCCAGGCCGAACAGCACTCCCCCGCCGAGTGCGAACAGCACGACGTGGATGAACAGCTCCCCGGTGAACCGCAGGTAGTCCGGCCAGCGGTCGAGGATCCGCCAGTCGGCGCCGAGGTAGACCGCGCCGAGCACCACCCACAGCACGATCGGCGCGTGCAGCCAGAAGAGCGGCTGGGTCTGACCCTGCTCCGCGAAAGGGTAGAACGCCTCGACCGCGGCGAACACCGCCACCGCGCCGAGCAGGCCCGCCGTCGGCGCCAGTGCGACCCGGCCCCGCAACCAGAGGAAATATCCGCCGAGCACGACGGCCACCCCGAGCACCGCCGCCACCGGCAGGATCTCGAGGGCGAACGCCACCCTGACGGCCAGCCCGGCGAGGGCCGCGAACACGACGGCCGCCAGGAGACCCTCGCGGCGTCGGAGCAACAGCGAGGTTGGCGACCCGCCCGACAGTGAGACGGGCGACCCGCCCGACAATGACGCGGGCGACGCGCCCGACGATGAGGCGGCCTGCACCACTCCGCCCGGCGCCGCGGGGCCCGGCCACCACAGGTCCGGGTGGTCATGGGCGAAGTCCCGGGCGACCGGATCGGTGTCCGCCAGTCGTCGCAGCGCGACCAGGAAGGCCTCGTCCCCGGCCAGGCCGGTGCCGGCGAGTTCCTCGGCGGAGGTGGTCAGTCGGGTGGTGCGTTCGGCGGTCTCGTCGTCCCCTGGTCCCGGCCGATCGGTGACGTACGTACGCCAGAGCGCAAGAAACGGGGCCATGGTGTCCATGGCCCCGATCCTCGCATCACCAGTGACTACTCGGCGACCGCCCCCGCGCGCAGGCCGCGCTCGCCCGGCCGGACGATCCGCTTCAGGTCGCGCGCTCCGGTGGGATCGCTGAGCGCCTCGGCCACCTCGTCGAGGCCGTAGCGGCCGGTGACCAGCGGATCGAGCTGCACCAGACCGGCCTCGACCAGCCGGATGCCGATCGGCCAGGTGCCGGTGTAGCGGAAGATGCCGGTGACCTTCAGCTCGCGGCCGGTGACCACGCCGACGGGCAGCGGCAGGATGTCCTCGCCCATCCCGACCAGGACGACCGTGCCGGCCGGCTTCACCTGCTTGATGCCCGACACGATGGCCGGGTTGACGCCCGAGCAGTCGATGAAGGTGTCGGCCGCGACGGCCAGGTACTCCGCCGAGCCGGGCTCCACCACGCGGGTCGCCCCGTGGGCGAGGGCGATCTCGCGCCGGGTCGGGTTCGGCTCGCTGATCACCACGTCGGTCGCCCCGAAGGCCCGGGCCGCCTGCGCAGTGATGATGCCGATCGGGCCGCCGCCGGCGATCAGCACCGTGGCCCCCGGGCCGATCTCGGCCTTCTGGACCGCGGCGATGCCGACCGAGAGGGGTTCCAGCAGGGCCGCGGCGTCATCGCTGATCGAGTCCGGGATGGGGTGCGCGAACTTGCTCTGGATCGTCACGTAGTCGCAGAACGCGCCGTCGATCGGGGGCGTCGCGTAGAACTCCATCTTCGGGCACAGGTTGTAGCGACCCGACAGGCAGTACTCACACACGCCACAGGAGCGCTGCGGTTCGACCGCCACCCGCTCGCCGATCCGCGCGGGGTCGACGTCGGCCCCGACCGCCACGATCGTGCCGCTCAGCTCGTGGCCGAGCACGATCGGGTCGTTCACCACGAAGTCGGCGATCCGGCCGTGGGTGTAGTAGTGCACGTCGGAGCCGCACACGCCGACGCTGGCCACACTGACCAGCACCTCGTCGGACGCGGGCTGCGGGGTGGGCCGCTGCTCGAGGTCCTCGACGCCCACCTCCTTCATGACGCTGGCCCACATGGTCGGGGCAATCTGCGCAGTCATTGTCTTCCTTCCGAGAAATCCGGTGGCCCGTACGAGGCCGGTGTTACTTGATCAGGCCGGCGGTCTTGTACATGTCGATGTACTGGCCGACGGTGGACGCGTCGACCACCGGCGCGTCGATGTTCTTGTCGATCTGCTTCTGCGCACCGGTGAGGAGGTCGTGGACACTCGACATGTTGAGCTTGGCCAGGTCGATGGCGGACTGCAGGGTGGTGGCGGACATCTTCCCCTGCTGGATCAGCAGGCAGGCCTCGGGGGTGCCGTCGGTGCCGTACGCGAACATCTTGCCGGCCGCCGGCTTGTTCCCGACCGCCTCCAGGGCACCGGCGCACATGTTGTCGTTCATCGAGCAGATGGCGTCGATCTGGGGATTGGCGGTCATCCAGTCCTCCATCAGCTTCATGCCCTCGTCCTTGTTCCAGTTCGCGATCTGCTCGCCGACGATCTTCACGTCGGGTCGCTTGTCGAAGAACTCGGCCTGCCAGGCCTTGCGGCGCTCGATGGCGTGGAAGTTGCCGGCCGGGCCGTTCAGCACCACGACCTTGCCGTTCTGGGGCACCTCGGCGAGAGCCTTCTTGGCCACGCCGGCGCCCTGGTCGTACGGGTTCGCGTCGACCGAGGAGGCCCCGGCGATGTTGGCGATCCGGGCGTTGGTGGTGATGGCGATGATGTTCGCCGCGACGACCTTCTCGACGTAGGGCCGCTGGGCCTCGCCGTTGTTCGGCTGGACGATGATCGCGTTGAACTTGTTGGTGATCGCGTTCTCGATCAGGGTGTTCTCGGTGTCATCGTTCGCCTGGCCGTCGAAGACCTCGATCGACAGGTCGGGGTACTGGCCGGCGGCGTTCTTCATCTCGTTGGCGAGCCACGCGGCGAAGGAGTCCGACTGGGCGCGGGCGATGTAGGCCACCCGGAACTTACCGCTGCCGGCTGAGCCGGAGGTGTTGCGCGAGCATCCGACGAGAACGCCACCGAGGCCGAGCAGAGCGGTGGTCTTCAGCAGTCCGCGACGAGTGAGATAGGGCGACATTGCCGTGATCCTTTCGATGGGGATGACAGTCCGTTGGGGGGATGACAGTCCGATGGGGGTGATGAACAGTTCGACTGGGTGATGGATGAGGGATGTCGGGGCCTGCTGTCGGGCAGGTCGTGTCCGGGGTCCTGCTATTTCTGCAGGGACGGTTCGGGAGGCGTGGGCCGGCTTTCGGAGAGATCGGGCTTGAGGATGACGTGCGTACGCTTCGCCCGCTTGCTGCGGATGTCGTACATCACCGCGACGGCGATGATGACGCCCTTGGTGATCTGCTGGACGTACGACTGGACGCCGACCAGGTTCATGATGTTGTTCAGCAGGCCGATGATGAAGGCACCGGCGAGGGTGCCGAGGGTGGTGCCGACGCCACCGGTGAAGCTGGTGCCGCCGACGACGGCCGAGGTCAGGCCCTCCATCTCGTAGCCGACCGCGCCGTTGGGCAGGCCCGCGTTGACACGGCTCATGAAGAGCACGCCGGCCACGCCGACGAAGATCCCGTTGAGGATGAACGCCTGGTACTTCGTCTTGCGGACGTTGATGCCGGAGGCGCGGGCGGCCAGTTCGTTGCCGCCGATGGCGTAGAGGGCGCGGCCGTATTTCGTCTGGTTCATCAGGTAGCCGGTGAGACCGACGGCGACGAGCAGGAAGATCACCGGGATCGGGATCGGGCCGATCGAGCCCTGGCCCAGGTCGGTGAACTTGCCGAGCTGGAGGATGTTCTGACCGCGGGTGTAGAGCAGCACGGCGCCGCGCGCCACCATCCCGACCGCCAGCGTCGCGATGAAGGGAGGCACGTCGAAGTCGGCGGTCATCACCGCACTGATCAGGTTGCAGACGACACCGACGACGATGCCGACCACCAGGGCCACGATGATGCTGTCGGTCGCCTTGTACGCCACCACCGACAGCACACCGGCCAGCGCCAGCACCGAGCCGGCGGAGAGGTCGATCATCCCGCAGATGATCAACATCATCTCGCCGAAGGCCAGGATCGTGGTCACGGTGAGCTGGCGCGGGATGTTCGTCATGTTCTCGGCGGTGAGGAAGTTCGGGCTCAGGAACGAACTCCCGATGAACATCGCCAGCAGGATCAGATAGATCGAGTACTTGCTCAGGTTGAGATTACGAAGCTTCATGACGTTCACCCCTGGGTGATTTCCGGGACTTGATTCATTGCGTGGGCGAGGATGCGCTCCTGACTGAACTCCGCACGAGGGATCTCGCCGGTGAGTCGCCCGGCCGACATGACATAGATGCGGTCGCACATCCCGATGAGTTCGGGCAATTCGGAGGAGACCATCAGCAGCCCCTTGCCCTGCTGGGCCAGCTGGGTCATCAGGCGATAGATCTCGAACTTGGCACCGACGTCGATGCCGCGGGTCGGCTCGTCGAGCAGCAGCACCTCGGGGTCGGTGAGCAGCCACTTGGCCAGCAGGACCTTCTGCTGGTTGCCGCCGCTCAGCGACTGGATCGGGGTCTCCACGCTGGGCGCCTTCACCGCCATGGCCTTGAAGTACTCGGCGACCAGGGCGTCCTCCTCCCGGGGATGGGAGCGGCCGCCGTGGATGACCTTCTGCAGGCTGGCCAGGGTGGCGTTCTTCTTGATCGAGAGGATGGGCACGATGCCCATCAGCCGGCGGTCCTCCGAGAGCAGCGCCACACCGTGCCGGATGGCCTGCTGCGGGGTGGAGATGCTCACCGGGGTGCCGTTGACCTCGACGGTGCCGCCGTCGAGCGGATCGAGACCGAAGATCGACTGGATCGTCTCGCTGCGTCCGGCGCCCACCAGGCCGGCCAGCCCGACGATCTCACCGGCCCGTACGTGCAGCGAGATGTCGGTGAAGGTGTGCTCGCGGTGCAGGTCGGAGACCTTCAGCACGACGTCGCCCAGCGCCACCTCCTCCTTGGGGTACTGGTTGTCGAGCTTGCGACCGACCATCCGGGCGATCACCTCGTCGAGGTCCAGCTCGGCGGCGGGGTCGGTGCTCACCACCTGGCCGTCGCGCAGGATGGTGATGTCGTCGGCGATCCGGAAGACCTCGTCCATCTTGTGCGAGATGTAGATGATCGCCACACCCCGGCTGCGCAGGAGGTCGATCTTCCGGAAGAGGTTCTCCACGTCCTTGTGCGCGATCGCGGAGGTCGGCTCGTCCATGATGAGGATGTCGGCCTTGTGGTAGATCGCCCGTTCGATCTCCAGCATCTGGATGTCGGACACCGTCAGGCTGGCCAGCTTCTGGTCGATGCTGTACGGCAGCCCCTCGCGGTCGAGGATCGCGCGGGCCTCGCGGCGGATGAACTTCCAGTCCACCCGGCCGGCCTTCATCGGCAGCCGGCCGATGAAGAAGTTCTCCGCGATGGTCATCTGCGGCACGTAGTTGAGTTCCTGGGCGATCATCGCGATGCCCAGGCTGTGGGCCTGGATCGGCGACTTGACCTTGACCGGTGCGTCATCGAGATAGATCTCGCCGGCGTCCGGCTGGTAGAGGCCGTTGATGATCTTCATCAGGGTGGACTTGCCGGCACCGTTCTCGCCGCAGAGGGCGTGGACCGTGCCGGGACGGACGGCGAAGCTGACGTTCTGCAGCGCCTTGACGCCGGGGAAGGACTTCTCAATGCCTTCGACCCGCAATCTGAAGTCACTCATGACTTCGTCCCTTTCTTCATGTTCCGGGCTCCGGTGGCCGAAATCAGGAGTGGCGCATGGCCACGAGATGAGAGAGCTCCGCGAAGCGGGCCTGGATCGACGGATCGTGGTCGGCCACGAACCGGGAGGCGAGGCGGGGCGTCCACTCCGGCGGCTGCGCCGACCCGGCGAGTGCCCAGGCGGCCTGCCGGGCCGCGCCGTCGGCGACGTACTCCCCGCGCTCGGGGACGATCACCGGCAGGTCCAGCACCGTCGGGGCGATCCGCCGGACGGCCTCGCCCTGCGCGCCACCGCCGATCAGGTGGATCTCCGAGACCGGGACACCGATCGCCCGCAGCGCCCGGATGCCCTCCCCCACTCCGCACAGCATCCCCTCGACCGCGGCCCGGGCGATGTTGGCGGGAGTCAGGTTGGACAGCCGGACCCCGTGCAGCGCGCCGGTGGCGTCCGGGAGGTTCGGGGTCCGCTCACCCTCGAGGTAGGGGATGCAGACCAGGCCCTCCGCCCCGGGCGGCGCCGAGAGCGCCAGGTCGCTGAAGTGCGCGTGGTCGACGCCGAGCAGGTCGGCGTAGACGTCGAGGACGCGGGACGCGTTGAGGGTGCACACCAGCGGCAGGAACCGGCCGGTGACGTCGGCGAAGCCGGTCACGATGCCGGACGGGTCGTGCGTCGGCCGGTCGCTGACCAAGGACACGACGCCCGAGGTGCCCAGCGACATGGCGACCTGGCCCGGCCGCAGGTCGAGGCCGAACGCCGCCCCGGCGTTGTCCCCGCAGCCCGGCCCGAGCACCATCTCCCGCCCGTCGATGACCACGGTCGCCATCGGCTCGTTCGGCGCCAGCACCCGAGGCACCTGCAACGTACGGTCGGAGCAGGTCGCCGCCGCGATGATGTCGGTGCAGTAGACATTGGCCACCGGGTCGAAGTAGCCGGTGCCCGAGGCGTCGGAGCGGTCGGTGGCGAGCGAGTCGAGCCCGGCCTCGTTCATCAGCTTCCAGCTGAGCCAGTCGTGCGGCAGCGCGACGGCGGCCGTACGGGCCAGGTTCTGCGGCTCGTGGCGGGCGAGCCAGCGCAGCTTGCTCACCGTGATGGAGGCGACCGGGACGACGCCCGTACGATCCGCCCAGACCTGGCGGCCCCGCTCCTCGTCGCCGTCACCGAACTCGCGGACCAGGTCCGCGGCCTCCGGGCCGGAGCGGGTGTCGTTCCACAGGATCGCGTTGCGGACGACATCACCCCGTTCGTCGAGGGCAACCATGCCGTGCTGCTGGCCGCCGACGGAGATCGCCTTGACGTCCTCCAGGCCGCCCGCCTGGCGAACCGCCTCCCGGAAGGCGCGCAGCCAGATCTCCGGATCGACCTCGGTCCCGGTCGCATGCCGTGCAGTTCCCGATCGTACGAGAGCGCCGGTCTCGGCGTCCCGGATCATCACCTTGCAGGACTGGGTCGACGAATCGACGCCCGCCACGAGTTTCCGCGTCATGTGGATGAACTCCTCGTTCCAACAGCTTTGTTGCTTGCAGCAATCTACGAAGCAGCGTAGGAGACTGTCAAGGCGGTCGGCGCGTCGGATCAACATCACCTTCGGATCCCAGCAATAACGCGGGATAGGCCCCTTGAAGCGGTCACCGACGCCATGCAGCCGCCTCCGCCCGGACCATGGGTGCACAGCAATCTGGACCTCTGGGCACGCACTAAACAACAAACAGGTAAGCTCGGAGCCAACACCCGTCGTCCTGACCTCAACGTTGAAAGGGTGGTCGCGTGAGTGACATCGACACCGCCGCGCTCTCGCCGCGCGGCTCCGGGGCACGGGCGAACAGCATGCGAGCACACAACCTGTCGCTGTTGGCGCAGGCGGTCGCCGACGCCCCCGTGCCACTGTCCCGCGCCGACCTCGCCTGCGCGACGGGGCTGAACCGTTCGACGGTGACCCGGCTGGTCGAGCAGCTCCTCGGTGACGGGATCGTCGTCGAGGGCGACCTGCGCGCCTCCACCAGCGGCCGCCCCGCGGTCCCCCTGCTCCCGGCCCCGCACACCCATGTCGCTCTGGGCGCCGAGGTCAGCGCGGAGTACCTCGAGGTCTGCGTCGTGGACCTCACCGGCCGCATCCTCGTCGAGCGGCGCCACGCCTTCACCATCGACCTGCCCAAGCGGGCCCGGATGCTGGCCGAACTCGCCGGCATCGTCAACGACCTGGCGGTCCAGGTGGACCGCGCCGGAATGTCCCTGGTGGGGGTGGCCTGCGGCGTCCCCGGGCTGATCGACGCCTCCACCGGCTACCTCCACACGGCACCCCATCTCGGTTGGCGCGACGTCGACCTGAGCACCGCCGTCGCGGAGGCCGGCTGTTCCCGCGAGATGCGGTTCCACAACTCGGCCGGGGTCGCGGCGCAGGCCGAAGTGCGGGCCCGGCAGCGCGCCGGCCGGTCCGTCGACCACTTCCTGTACGTCACCGGTTCCTCGGGCATCGGAGCCGCCCTGGTCCGGGACCGCCTCGTCGAGGCGGGGGCGCGAGGGTGGGCGGGCGAGCTCGGGCATGTCCTGGTGTCCGGATCCGAGGCCGCCTGCTCCTGCGGAGCCACCGGCTGCCTGGAGACCGTCGCCGCCCGGGCCGCCATCCTCACCGCCGCCGGACTCCCCACCGACGCCCCGATCGGCCAGTTGCTCGCCGCACTGCGGCGGAGCGACCGGCAGGCCGAGGAAGCCGTGGCGCTGGCCGGACGTGCCCTGGGCGAGGCGATCGCCACCTGCCTGAACATCGTCGACTCCCCGGTGGTGGTGCTCGGCGGCCTGCTCGAACGACTGTTCAGCCGGCTCGGCCCCCGGGTCCGCCAGGGCATCGGCGAGCGGGTGCTCAGCCACGCCTGGGCGCCGGTCGACCTGGAACCGAGCATCACCGGCGCCCACGCGGTGAGCGAGGGCGCCGCCTGGCTGACGCTCAAGGACTTCCTCGGCTCCCCCGACCGCTGGGCACCGCCGCCACGCGGGACGACCCCGTACTATTCGGTGGACCAGACCCCCGAGGTCACCATCGAGTGACCCGGGAACGAGCGGCTGGGAACGACCGGCCCGGGAGTGCCTCCCGACTAGGGCGCGATCACCACGATCTTGCCGGTCGTCGCCGTGCAACGGATCGTCTCACCGCGCCGACAGGTGAAGGCCAGGTCGGCGCCGGAGGTCGGGTCGTACGCCGTGACGTCGAACTGCACGTCGGGCGAGGTGACCGTGCGGACGCTGTCCCGGGTGGCGACGGCGAGCTGGCAGCTCGCTCCCCCGGCCACGCCCAGCCCCTTCTCGCAGGTCCGGGCCGCGCCCGGGAGCCGGTCTCCGTACGATCGGAGGACGACCCCGAGCAGCAGCACGACGAAGAGCAGCAGGGCGACGACGAACGGCCAGAGCTTCCTCACCCCGCGAGGATAGCGGCGACCGCCTCCCGACCCAGGACAGGACTCTTGGCGGACACCGCGGCCTCCGCCGCCCGACGGCACTGGTCCAGCGTCACCGCGGACAGTTGTGCACCGACCGCGGCCAGCGCCGGCGCGGCGGCCGACAGCGAGGTGACACCCAGACCGATCAGCACGCAGGCCAGCTGCGGATCGGCCGCAGCCTCACCGCACACCCCGACCGACTTGCCGTGGTGCTTGCCCGCCTCGGCGGTGAGCTGGACGAGCTTCAGCACGCCCGGCTGCCACGGGTCGGTCAGCCCTGCCAGGTAGGGCGACATCCGGTCGGCCGCCATCGTGTACTGGGACAGGTCGTTGGTGCCGATCGAGAAGAACTCGACGTACTCCAGCACCTGGTCGGCGACCAGCGCGATCGCCGGCACCTCGACCATGATGCCCGGGTAGAGGCCACGCTCCCGGCACAGCCCGGCGAACCACTCGGCCTCCTGCACGGTGGAGACCATCGGCGCCATCACCCACGCCTCGACATCGGTGCCGGCCGCCGCGTCGGCGATGGCATCCAGCTGGCGGGTGAGGAGCTCCGGCTTGTCCAGGGCGATCCGCATGCCACGGACACCGAGCGAGGGGTTCTCCTCGTGCGGCATGTTGGCGAAGGCCAACGGCTTGTCCGAGCCGGCGTCGAGGGTGCGGACGACGACCTTCTTGCCCCGGAACGCTTCGAAGACCTCGGTGTAGACCTGGGTCTGCTCCTCCAGGCTCGGCTCGACCTGCGCGGTGAGGAAGGCGAGCTCGGTGCGGAACAGGCCGACGCCCTCGGCGATCCCGGGGGCCGCGGCCTTGCGGGCGGCGGCGCCGTCCTGGACGTTGGCGAGGAGTTGCACCCGGTGGCCGTCCGCGGTGCGGGCCGGCCCGCGCCAGGCGCGGATCCGCTCGGCCTTGGCCGCCGCCTCCTCGACCCGCCGCAGCGCGTCGCGCTCGTCGGGGTGGGGGACGATCTCGCCGGTGTCCCCGTCGACCAGCAGTGGCGTGCCGTCGCTGATCTCGGTCAGCCGGGCGCCGACCGCGACGATGCACGGGATGCCCAGCTGGCGGGCGATGATCGCGGTGTGGCTGGTCTTGCCGCCGAGCTGGGTGACCAGCCCGGCGATCACCTCGGGGCGCAGGCCCGCGGTGTCCGCCGGGGCCAGGTCGTCGGCCAGCAGCACCACCGGGGAGTCCGGATCGGGGACGCCGGGCTCGGGCTCGCCGCGCAGTTCGGCGATCACCCGGTCACGGACGTCCTTCAGGTCGGTGGTCCGCTCGGCCATCAGGCCGCCGATCTTCTCGAACTTGGCGACGAAGGTGTCGGTGGCCTGCACCGCGGCCCAGTCCGCCGGGGAGCCATGGTCGATCAGCTTGTTGACGGAGCGCTGCCAGCCCCGGTCGGTGGCCAGCGCGGCGGTCGCGGCGAGCACCTCGGACGCATGCCCGGTGACCATCCCGGCCCGCCCGGACAGTCGGCTGCCGACGACGGCCGCCGCCGCCGCGAACCGGTCCTTCTCAGCCTGCCGGTCCCCCTCGGGCACCTCGACACCCTGGGTCGGCAGGGCCGGGCGCGAACGGACCCACTGGGCAGGCGCGAAACCGACGCCCCCCACGACACCGAGACCCGCCAGGAGATCGGGCTCACCCGGGATTCTGGCCGGGAACTGCGCAGCGGTCATCTCTACCTCTTCCTCGAAGCGTACGGGCACAACGGTACGCGAAACGTGTTGACATTCCAACACGATCGGGCATACTTGTGACCAGTCGGGCACTCAAACGGACATAAACACAGGGCCGTGTTTCGTTGCACGACACGATACCGGACCGCTCCGCGGTCACCCAGGAGGACAACGATGTACGCCGAGGAACGTCGTTCCGCCATCGTCGACGAGGCGCGCAACGAGGGGCGGGTGCGGGTCGTCGACCTGGCCGCCCGCTTCGAGGTGGCCCCGGAGACGATCCGCCGCGACCTGGACCTGCTCGAGGCCGACGGGGTGGTCAAGCGCGTCCACGGCGGCGCGATCCCGGTGATCGGCTTCGACGGCCGCGAGACGACCCTCCCGGAACGCGAGATCGCCAATGCCGGAGCCAAGCGGGCGATGGCGGAGGCGGCCCTGTCGTACGTTCCGCATCAGGACGGCACCATCATCCTCGACGCCGGCTCGTCCACCGGGGCGCTCGCCGCGCTGCTGGTCGCACCGGGGATCAGCTTCAACAACCTGACCATCGTCACCGACTCGGTGCCGGCGGCGATGACCCTGTCCGCGGTGCCCCAGCACACCGTGCACATCCTCGGCGGGAGCGTCCGCGGCGTCACCCAGTCGACCGTCGGCGCCGGCGCCCTGGAGACCCTGCGCCGGCTCCGGGTCGACGTCGCCTTCGTCGGCACCAACGGGATCTCCGCCACCTTCGGCCTGACCACCCCCGACGCCGCCGAGTCGGCGGTCAAGCGCGCGATGATCGCCGCCGCCCGCCGCACCGTCGCGCTGGCCGACCGTTCCAAGTTCGGACACGACTTCTTCATCAGCTTCGCCGCACTGTCCGACATCGATGTCCTCATCACCGACGGGAGGCCGCCGGCCGCCCTCGCCGCAGCCCTGTCCGCCCACGAGACCGAGGTCGTGATCGCATGATCGTCACCTTCACCGCCAACCCCAGCATCGACCGTACCGCCGAACTCGACGAGCCCCTGCTGCGCGGCGGGGTGAACCGCATCCGCGCCCTCCACGACGGTCCGGGCGGCAAGGGTGTCAACGTCTCCCGCGCGCTGCACCTCGCCGGGGTGCCCTCCGTCGCGGTGCTCCCCTCCCCCAGCGCCCACCCGATCGTCGCCGCCCTGCGCGAGGCCGGCGTCGACCACCGGCCGATCCCGGTGACCGCCCGGGTCCGCACCAACATCACCCTGTCGGAGGAGGACGGCACCACCACCAAGATCAACGAACCGGGTAGTCCGCTGGATCCCGACGGGCTGATCGTACTCCGTGACACCCTGGTGGACCTGGCCCGCGACGCCGACTGGGTCGCCCTGTGCGGCTCGCTGCCGCCCGGCCCCGCGGCCGACTGGTACGCCGACCTGGTCGATGCGCTCCGCCCGACCGGCGCCCGGATCGCCGTCGACACCTCCGACTCCCCGCTGGAGGCGCTCGGCGCCCGACTACCCGGATCGGCGCCCGACCTGCTCAAGCCCAACGCGTACGAGCTGGGCCAGCTCACCGGCACCGACGGCGACCAGCTGGAGCAGGCCGCCGAACACGGCGACTTCGCCCCGACCGTACGCGCCGCCCGCGCCGTCGTCGACCGTGGCGTCAGCTACGTCCTGGCCACTCTCGGCGCCGCCGGGGCCGTCCTCGCCTCCGCCGAGGGCGCCTGGATCGCCACCCCGCCGGCGATCGTGCCGATCAGCACGGTCGGTGCCGGCGACTCCTCGCTGGCCGGCTTCCTGCTGGCCCATGTCCGCGGTGACGCCCCGGCCGACTGCCTGCGCCAAGCCGTGGCGTACGGCTCGGCGGCCACCGCCCTGCCGGGCACCACTGTCCCCCGTCCCGACCAGACCGACCCCGGCGGCGCCACCGTCATTCCCTTTTCCGGATAAGGACGACCACCATGTCTGACCTCATCACCCCCCAACTGGTGATCCTCGACGCCGCGATCGGCGCCACCAAGGACGACGTCATCCGTTCCCTCGCCTCGATGGTCGCGGCCGCCGGCCGGGCCACCTCCGCCGAGGGCCTGGCGAACGACGCGCTCGACCGCGAGGCCAAGGCGGCCACCGGACTGCCCGGCGGCATCGCCATCCCGCACTGCCGCTCCGCCCACGTCATCACCGGATCCCTGGCCTTCGCCCGGCTGCGCCCGCCGGTGGCCTTCGGCGACAAGGACAGCGACGCCGATCTGGTCTTCCTGATCGCCGCCGCCGAAGGCGAGGGCCAGGAGCACCTGAAGCTGCTCGCCAAGCTCGCCCGCGCATTGGTCCGCAAGGACTTCGTCGCGGCGCTCCGGGCGGCCGGAACCGCCGAAGAGGTCGTCGGCCTGGTCGACGCGGTGGTCAACCCCGCCCCCAAGGCGGCGGCCGCACCGTCCGTCCCGGCTACCGCCGAGGCCTCCGCCTCCGCCGGGCCCGCCGCCGCTGCCGGCGCAGCGGCCGGCCCGCGCCGGCTGGTCGCGGTGACCGGCTGCCCCACCGGCATCGCGCACACCTACATGGCCGCCGACTCGCTCAGCCAGGCGGCCACCGAGCTGGGCTACGACCTGCAGGTCGAGACCCAGGGTTCCGCCAGCTTCACCCCGCTGCCGCCGGAGGTGATCGCGACGGCCGACGCGGTGATCTTCGCGACCGACGTCAACGTACGTGACCGGGACCGGTTCGCCGGCAAGCCCGGCATCGAGTCCGGTGTCAAGGCCGGCATCTCCGACCCGAAGGGGCTGATCACCAAGGCGCTCGCGGCGGCCGACGACCCCAGCGGCCACCGGATCGCCGGCGGTGGGGGCGGCGGCACGGAGAGCGCCGGAGCGGGCGCCGGCCAGCTCGGCTGGGGCAAGCGGATCCAGCAGGCGCTGATGACCGGCGTGTCGTACATGATCCCGTTCGTCGCCGCCGGCGGCCTGCTGATCGCCCTCGGCTTCCTGCTCGGCGGATACGGCATCGGCATCGGCACCACCGCCAAGGACATCATCACCAACAACTCGCTGGTCAACCTGCCGCCCGGCGGGCTGTTGGAATACCTCGGCGTGGTGCTGTTCACCATCGGCGGGGTCGCGTTCAGCTTCCTGGTGCCGGCGTTGTCGGGCTACATCGCGTACGCCCTGGCCGGCCGCCCCGGGATCGCGCCGGGCTTCGTCGGTGGCGCCGTCTCGGTGGCCGTCGGCGCCGGCTTCATCGGAGGCCTGGTCACCGGTCTGGTGGCCGGCCTGATCGCGATGTGGATCGGCTCTTTCAAGGCGCCTCGCTGGTTGGCCGGCCTGATGCCGGTGGTGATCATCCCGCTGCTCACCACCCTGATCACCGGCACGCTGATGTACCTGCTGCTCGGCCGTCCGCTCGCCATGCTCACCACCGCCCTGCAGAACTGGCTCACCGGGATGTCCACCGGCGGCTCGATCGTGCTCGGCATCGTCCTCGGCCTGATGATGTGCTTCGATCTGGGCGGCCCGGTCAACAAGGCGGCCTACCTCTTCGCCACCGCGGGCCTGTCGTCGGGCACCGAGGCCTCACTGATGATCATGGCCGCGGTGATGGCCACCGGCATGGTCCCGCCGCTCGCCATGGCGCTGGCCACCACCGTCCGCAAGAAGCTGTTCACCGAGGTCGAGCGGGAGAACGGCCGGGCGGCCTGGCTGCTGGGGGCGTCGTTCATCTCCGAGGGTGCCATCCCGTTCGCCGCGGCCGACCCGCTGCGGGTGATCCCCTCGATGATGGTCGGCGGCGCGCTCACCGGCGCCCTGTCGATGGCCCTCCACGTCACCCTGCGGGCACCCCACGGTGGCATCTTCGTCTTCTTCGCGATCCAGCCGATCTGGGGCTTCCTGGTCGCGCTCGCTGCGGGCACCGTGCTGGGTGCCTTCCTGGTGATCGTGCTCAAGACGGCGGCCGCCCGCCCGAAGGACGTCGAGAGCGCCGACCCGACGACCCCGGCAGCCGTCGGCGCCTGACCCCAAGTATCCTGTAGCGCACCGAACCGAAGGAGTGTCCCATGCCGTCCACCAAGGTCATCGTCGGCTCCGCCGTGGGCCTGCACGCCCGCCCCGCCTCGATCATCGCCGAGGCCGCGTCGGCCTACGACGACGAGATCCTGATCTCGCTCGCCGACGATCCGGAGGAGGAGCCCGCAGATGCGAGCTCGTCCCTGCTGATCATGGCGCTCGGTGCCTCCAAGGGGCGCGAGGTCATCGTCGAGTCGGAGAACGAGGAGGCGATGAAGAAGATCGCCGAGCTGGTCGCCCAGGACCTCGACGTCTGACACCGACCTACAACACCGGGTGTATGGGCCCCGGTCACCCCACGGGTGGCCGGGGCCCATCCGTGTCCCGTCCCGGCAGCTGACGGTGCTCGGACCGTCGGTCGGCCCTCAGCAGCCGGCGACCGGCATCACCCCGGGGTCCGGCAGCGGGCGCATCCCCGCCGTGACGTCACCGGGCGCCCCCCAGGCGCCGGACAGCACCACCGTCCCCTGCCCGTCGCGGAAGACGGCCGTCGGCCCGGCGAAGGGTTCGGTCTCCAACCGGTCGTCGGCCGGAGCGCGGGACGTCACCGACACGGCCGGTGCACCCGGCCCGAGCGAGGCGATGCCGGCGGTGGCCAGCGCGGGCACCAGCCCCGAGCCGGTGACCAGCAGCCCGGACAGCGGCCTCGCCAACGGCAGGTGTGGTCGGGTGGTCCGGGCCATGTCCGGGGCGTCGGTCGGCAGCGAGAGCGTCACCACCGATCCGCGCTGCCCCGTCCCGTCGGCGCCGACCCAGCCCTGCGTACGTGCCGGATCGATCCGTTGGCCGGCGTGGGTCCAGGTGACCGCGGGGGTGCACCCGGCATCGCCCACCGTGAGGTCGTCGGCGGTGATCGCCGTCGTCTCGTCGAGCTGCACCCCCAGATGCCAACTGACGGCGCCGGACGGAGTCGAGGCGACCAGGGTGACCAGACCCGCCCGCCAGGCGTTCGGCGCCCAGTCGGCCACCCCGCGCGGCACGTCGGAGGGCTGTTCGTCGCCGTAGAGACGCACCGGGGTGTCGCCCACCATCGCCACCCGGTAGTCGGTGTGCCCGGTGTCCGACAGTCCCCGGTCGGCGGTGCTGCGGTATCCGTGCTCGACGACGAGCTGGCCGTCGGCGACCCGCAGATCCAGCGGACCGTACGCCGCGGCGACGATGCCAAGATCGACCGGCTGCGTCCCGTCGAAGCCGAGGAGGTGCCAGCCGGTGACCGTCGCGTCGCCGATCGAGCACTGCAGCCGGACGACGAGGTAGTCGCGGGCCGGAGCACCGAGCCGCACCCGGCGGGAATCGACCACCTCGGCGTGCGACGGCACCGTGCCGGTCCGGGTCGCCGGGCCGGACTGCACGCCCCAGACCATCGGGGTGTCCAGCGACGGCTTGTCCCAGCCGCAGCCGCCGCGGTAGACGAAGTTGCGATAGGCGATGTCGGACAGCCGCGGAGTCGCGGCCGTGGCGGCCGGTGAGGCGCTGCATCCGGCCACCAGCCCACACACCGCCAGGCCGGCCGTCGCCGCCCGCCATCCTCGCCACCGCATGGGGTCAGCCTAGCGACGTCGCAGACAGGGCAGGATGGGAACATGTCCGACTACCTGCCCTCCCCGGGCCGCCTGCTCGCGCGGCTCCATCCGGTGCTGGTCCGCTGGGGCGTGCTCGCCCTCCATGCCGAACTGCTCGCCGACGGTTCGCCCCGCACCTCCCCCTGGACGCTGCTGCAGGACGGACTCGCCGCCGCGCCCGAGGAGGACTGCTGGGCCACCCTCGTCCATGCGGAGGGTGACCGCGCCCGCCACTACGTGCTGTCGGCGTACGCCCCCGGGGTCGGCGACCCCGGCACGGAGCGTCTCGACTGGCACCTGGCGGGAGCCCCGTCGTGGGTCGGCGCCGACCCGGCACGCCGCTACTCGCTGATCGCCTGGGCCCAGGACGGCACCTGGGAGACCACCCCGCACCGGAGCGGCCGGCTCGATCCGCGCCGCCCGTGGGCCGACCCGGCGGTCGAGCCCTCGCTGGCCACCCTCGTCTCCGACGAGGCGACCGTCGACGCGCTGGCCACCCTGCTGTGGCGGTCCGCCGACGCCTGGTCGTACGACCCGGCCCGGACCTGGGCGGCCGAACTGCTGCCGCTGGCCCGGGTCGCCTGGAACGCCATGGTCGATCCGGACATCGCCCTCGATCCCGGCCTGCTGGCCGACCACTTGGTGGCCCTGTCCGGGCATCTGCGCCGCACCCCGGTCCCCCGGGCCACCGCCGAGCGGACCGCCCGGCTGGCCTACCAGCTGTGGGGACACCTGGCGGGCGAGGCACCGTTGGGCCTGATGTCGCTCAGCATGCCGCCGGCGCCGTACGACACCACCCGGCGCACCATGGAACGCACCGACGTGCTCCCGGTGGAGCAGGCCGCCCACGTCGCCGCCCCGGCCCGTCCGGATCCCGCCGATCCGGAGCTCGCCCAGGCGATCCGCCACACGCTGGCCTGGGCGGTGGCGGCGCTGCGCGATGCGGCCGCCGGCACACCCCGGGACCGGCGTCGCCTCGACGTCGACGAGCACGGTCCGGTGGCGTACGCGCCCGACGGCCGGATCGTCCGGATGACCACCCTCGACCCGGCCCACCTGGTGCTGTCGGTGCACCACCCCGCACCGGCCCCCGAGCCGGGCCTGCTCGGACGGCTGTTCGGCCGGCGCTCCACTCCGGAACCGGAGGCGTCCACGTCCGGGCGTCCGCTGCCACCGACGCCCGGCTGGGTGCCGGTGGAGGAGATCCGGCAGGCGGGCGGGGAGATCCTCGACCTGGACTGGTGCGTCCGCGGCCGGTGGGACTACCGGCGATGGAGCGGCGACTCGGCCGGCGGGTTCGGGATGCCCGGGGCGCTGGAGGCGCTGACCGGGCTGGAGCCGGTGGACCCCACCGAGCTCGACGCCGCCCTGGCCGGGCTGCACCCGGCGACCTCCACCGCACTGGCGGAGGTGACCGCGATGCGGGCGGCGCTCGATCGTTTCCTCGCCGGTGCCGGACCCCTCGCACTGGGTGGACCGGAGGCGTGATAACCGGTGACCGTGCTGGTAGCCTCGCCCCGTGTCCTCCAGCATCTCCCGGCCGGGACCCTGATGCCCGGCTCGGTCAGTCTGGTGGCCACCGCACTCAACGGTGAGCTGCCAGGGGCCGCGACCGTGCACGACGTCGATCTCGAACTCGTCACCGGCCGGCTCACCGTCGTCACCGCGGCCGAGGAACGCACCAGCCGCACCCTGCTGCGCCTGCTGAGCAGCGCCTGCAGCCTCACCTCGGGCCAACTCGTCTATCGTGACCGGCACGGCTCGACCGATCTCGCCCAGGCCTGCGCCCGTGACGTCGTCGCGGTCCGCCGGCGCGGGATCGTCTGCAGCGTCACCCTCCGGCCGCCACATCCGGCCCTCAGCTGCGCCCACGCCGTCGCCGAGCTGGCGCACCGTACGGTCGACGAGGCCGCCTCCGAGCTCGCCGCACTCGGCCACGGTCACGCCGTCGACCTGAGGGTCGGCGACACCCGCGGCTCCGACCGCAGCGTGCTGCCGATCGCCGCAGCCCTGCTGCACCCGGCACCGGTCGTCCTGGTCGATCTCACCAACCACACCACCGACGAGGTCCGAGACCGCCTGGTGGCCCGCGCCCGGCGGGGCGGGGCCGTGCTCGCCGTCACCGACTCCCTGGTCGACGGCCTGCCGGCCAGCGCCCGCACTCGCCTGTTGACGGCCGAGGGCCGCCTGCTCTGAGGAGCCACCGATGCGCCGACCCCTGACCTTGGGCCTGCTGGCCGCGGCCGGCCTGGCCCTGCCGCTGACCGGCTGCGCCACCGGCAGCAGCAGCATGATGGCCACCCCCGTCCCGCAGACGCCCCCACCGGCGACGATGGTGCATCTGGCGGACGTACGGACCGGGATGTGCCTGGACGCCGATCGGCTGCCGAGCGACGGGAAGGTGGCCTACCTGGAGGTGCTGGGTTGCGAGACCGCCCACACCGCCGAGGTCGTCGCCGTCCTCGACGGCGCCACGCCGGCCGCCATCGGCGACCCCTGTGCGGCGGCCTTCCGGGACTACGTCGGCGGCACCCCCGACGACGGCGACGTACGTCAGCTCACCGCGTCGGCGGACGCCTGGCAGTCTCGCCCGGCACCGGCGCCGTCGCTCTGCCTGGCCGTCTCGCCCGATCCGGTCACCGGCTCGGCCCGTGGCACCGGCCGCTGAATCCGCCCGATCAGGTCAGTCGGAGCAGGGAGGTGGCCGTCACCCCGGTGATCATCTCCTGCACCGGGCCGAACTGGCAGGCCTCCACCACCCCGATCGGGTCGGTGTCGCCCATCGGCGCCGGATAGTCGCTGCCCATCAGCACCTGTGCAGGCCCGGCGAACTCCACCAGCTGCCGCAGCTGGAGCGAGTCGAAGGCGGCGGTGTCGTAGTACAACCGCCGCAGCTGGTCGAGAGGTGAGTGGTGCAGCGCCGGCCTCTCACCGAGGCGCTCCCAGCCGCGCTGCAGCAGCCCGCGCACCGACGGCAGGGCACCGCCGCCGTACGCCAGGCAGAGCGGGACGTCGTACGTCTCCAGGATCCCGGCGTGCAGCATCGCCGAGACGCCGGTCGCCACGTCCAGCGCGGCCGCCAACGCACCGTCCCGTCCGGGCGCGGCCACCGGATGCACCAGGGCGAAGGTGCCGCGCTGGGCCAGCAGTTCCCACAACGGGGTGTGCACCGGATCGGTCAGATCGCGTCCCATCCCGCGGGTGGCGAGCACCACCCCGGCCATCCCGAGGTCGTCGAGGCAGTGCCGCACCTCCTCGGCGGCGTCGACCAGGCCGACCGGGACCGCCGCCAGGGCCACCAGCCGGTCCGGTGCCTGCGCGACGAACTCGGCGAGCGTCTCGTTGCTCCGCCGGGTCAGCTCCCGGACGAAGCCGGTGTCGGCGTCCTCCGGGGTGCGCAGGTGCGGGGAGACCGAGACGGCGTGCACCTCGATCCCGGCCTCGTCCATGTACGCCAACCGCGCCGGCACGTCGTACGCCTCGCGGGGGACGTCGGTATCGGCCAGGCCCTGGTCCACCAACCACCGCCACAACGGCTGCGGCAGCGCGTGGGTGTGGACGTCGACCTGGCGAAGTGCTGGATAGCCCGGGCTCATGGTCCCACCGTAGAGCGGCAGCGTCGTTCCGGCAGGTGTTCCGTACGCTCGCCGCAGTATCACGAGAGTTGATCAGATCCAGAAGTTGCCCTAATGTTTCATCTGCAAGCATCTGACAGGAGTCCCATGCAGCACGTCGTCCCCACCCCGCGCCCCGTCGCCGCCGTCGCGGCGATGTCGTGTCGTGCGTGTCGGTGCGGACGAATGCTCCAGCGCTGAGCCCGTCGGCCCCAGCGCCCGGCGCCTCGGCGCGTCCCCGGACGATCCTCATCCCTCTGCTTGTTTCCCAGGAGTCTCCCGTGTCCCTGCACACGATCAGCCATCCCCTCCGTACGTCCCATCCCCTCCGTACGTCCCATCCCCTCCGTACGTCCCAGCTCCCCGTCCTCGACCTCGGCGACCTGCCGCCCGAGGTGCTGCGCACCGTCGTCCGCGACACCGGCGCCTTCTACCTGACCGGCCACGGCATCCGGCCGGAGATCCCAGGGCAACTGCTCGACCTGGCCCGACTGTTCTTCGCCCTGCCGACCGAGGACAAGTCCGCCGTCGACACCGCCCGCTCGGAACAGTTCCGCGGCTGGACCTCCTTCGGCCAGGGGCCGGCCCAGGGCTGGCGCGAGCAGTTCGACCTCGGCGCCGAGCTGCCGGCGATCCCGGCCGCGCGGCGCACCCGCCCCGGCGACTCCCTCGTCGGCCCCAACCAGTGGCCGGTCCGCCTCCCCGCGCTGCGAGACCGGGCACTGTGGTTCCAGGACCGTGCCACCGAGGTCGCCCGGGCGGTGCTGCGGCAACTGGCCGTCGCCCTCGACCTGGACGCCGGCGTGTTCGACCAGGCCTTCGCCGGCGACCCGGCGACCTGGACCTCGTTGGCCCGGGAGACCGGCGAGGACGGCGCCGTCGACCACCCGATCGCCTCGCACACCGATCCCGGCGCGCTCACGCTGCGCTGGATCGACGACTGGACCGAGGGTGACCGGATCCTCGTCGATCACCGGTGGGTGGCCGCCGACCGGGTGCCCGGGGCATTCCTGGTCACTGTCGGCGATCTGCTGGAGGATGTCACCGACGGCTACCTGCGAGCGGCCCCGCACCGGCCGGCACCGGCCACCCGCGAGCGGGTCACCCTCACCTACACGTACGACGCCCCCTACGGGGTGGTGCCCGGAAGGCTGGACCTTCCGGGACACCTCACCGCAGGGGACTGGCCACTGGCCGGCTGATCAGCTGAACCGCGCCTGCAGCTGTTCCTCGATCTCCTCCAGCGACGAGGTCTTCGTCTCGGGGACGACCGTGATGTAGAAGACCAGCGCCACCACGTTGATGGCACCGAAGACGGCGTACGTCCAGGCGGCGCCCAGGTTGGCGATCATCACCGGGAAGGCGAAGGTGACGACGGCGTTCATGATCCACAGGGCGCCGACGGCGAGCCCCTGGGCGACGCCGCGGATGCGGGCCGGGAAGATCTCCGAGACCAGGATCCAGTTGACCGTGCCGGACTGCTTGATGAACACGAACACCGAGACCAGGGCGACGACGACCCACGGCAGGACGGCCGGGACGCCGGCGCCGATGGTGCCGTCGGCAGCCATGTGCGGGGCGATGCCGAGGCCGAACACCAGCGCGAGGGCGAACAGCGACAGGGTCACACCGGTCTCCTGGTAGATGCCGACGTGGCGGCGCATCAGCTTGCCGACCAGCAGGAAGCCGACGGCCGAGCCGATGCAGGACGCGATGCCGGTGACGACGTTGAGGGTGATGGAGTTCGCCGAGGAGAAGCCGGCGGCGTGCAGGATCTTCGGCAGGTAGTACATCGCTGTGTTGATGCCGGTGAGCTGGTCTGGTCGAAGAAGCCGAGGAAGCAGCCGATCACGATGATCCTGCGGGTCCATCGGGTGTTCCAGGCCTGCCGCAGGGTCCACTTCTCCCGCTGTTCCTCCAGCCGGTGCACCTCCACCATCTGCTGGATCTCGCCGGAGACGTCGTCACGGGCGTCGTTGCGGATCCGCTTGAGGGCACCGACCGCCTCGACGTAGTGGCCGTTGGCGGCGTACCAGCGGGAGGACTCCGGCATCATCCGCATGCCGATCCACAGGGCGATCGCCGGGATGGTGGCCAGCACCAGCATGTAGCGCCAGACCGCACCGTTGCCGCCGTCGACGACGAGTCCGGAGACGGTGCTGACGGCGTCCCACGGTGCCCACTGACCGGCGACGACGGTGTGGGTCGGGTCGGCGGCGACCAGCACGCGGGGCCCGCCGTTGGCCGAGGAGAGGGCCGCGTTCATGGTGTAGGCCAGCAACTGGCCGGTGACGATCATGAACTGGTCGACGGCGATCAACGGGCCACGGATCCGCTTCGGGGCGGTCTCCGACAGGTAGATCGGGACGGTGGAGGACGCACCGCCGACGGCCCAGCCGAGCACGAAGCGGAAGGGGTAGAGCACCCACACAGTGGGGGCGAAGGTGCAGCCGAGAGTGCCGACGATGAAGATGATCGCCAGCATCAGGATGTTGTGGCGCCGTCCGTAGCGGTCGGACAGCCGCCCGCCGATCATCGCGCCGAAGGCGGCACCGATGGCGAGGATGCCACCGACCAGCCCCTCTTCGACGGAGTTCAGGTGCAGGCCGCCGGCGACGCTGGGCAGGTACATGTAGGGCAACGCGCCGGCGATCACGCCGGTGTCGTAGCCGAAGAGCAGCGACCCGAAGGTCGCGACCGCCGCCAGCAGGGCGATCGACCGCTTCTTCCCCGAGGCGGGTGTGACACGCACCAGTTCGCGGATGTCGTCGGGCGACGGATCCGATCGCAGGGAACTGATGGGGTCTGATGTGGTCGCCATGAGGCAACCCTCCTTCGTTCACTCGTCGTTGAGTCGGAGCGTCCGGACAGCGCCCTTGGCGCGCTCCAATGCATCCAAAGTAGCCCGGCATGATTCATTTGTCCATACATTTGCGGAAGAAAGTTCTGTCGTACCCGCGGCAAACGGGCGACCAGGCGTACCGACCGGACTCAGTCGCGAGTGGTGGAGCCGCGCACCACCAGCACCGGCGGCACCACGACGTCGGCGGACTCCGTCCGACCGTCGAGGCGCTCGCCGATCAGCTCCACCACCCGGCGGGCCATCTCCGCGGTGCCCTGGTCGATGCTGGTCAGCGACACCCCGGGATAACCGGCGATGGTGGTGTTGTCGAAGCCGGCCACACCGGTGTCGACCCCCGGCTCGAGATCACGCTCGGCAAGGACGCCGAGCACCTGCAAGGCGATCATGTCGTTGTGGCAGCAGAACGCCACCCCCGACCCACGACCGTCCAGCAGCGGGCCGACCACCTCGGTCACCGCGGCGCGATCGACCGAGAGGATGACCGGCAGTCGCCCCTGCTCCGCCATCGCGGCACGGTATCCCTCCAGCCGGAAGCTCGAGGAATCACCCCGTACGCCGCGGTCGAAACCGACGTAGACGACCGGGTCGTAGCCGCACTCGACCAGGTGTCGGGTGAGCCGCTGGGCCCCCTCCCGGTCGTCGGTGTGCACCAGATCCACGGTGTCGGGCCCCAGGTTCCGGGTGACCAGGACGGTGGGCACCTGCCGGCCGACGTCGGCCAGCTCCTCCTCGGCGGCCATCGGCGAGACCAACACCAGCCCGTCGACGTTCATCTGCAGGAACCGGCCGATTGCGACAGCCTCCTCGTGGCGGTCGATGCCGACCGGGGCGATGAAGGGGATCAGCCCGGCGGCCTCGAAGTGTCGGCGCAGCGCCTCCACCAAGTCGGCATGGAAGGGGTTGCCGAGATCGGCCAACACGATGCCGACGAAGCGCGTACGTCGCGCCGCCAGGGCGCGGGCGGCGACGTTGGGTCGATAGCCGAGCTGTTCCATCGCCCGGCGGACGGCGGTACGACTGCGCTCGGACACCCGGGGGTCGTCGAGCACCACCAGCGACACGGTCTGCCGGGACACTCCGGCGAGCCGGGCGACATCGGCCTGGGTCGGCCGGGAGCCGTTCACGGTGACCCCGTCGGTTTCCCCATACGGGCAGCCTACCGTCCCCCGATCGGTGACTTTTGTCACCCGCTCCTGTCATTTGACTATACAAAGTGCGCATCGCTGAGCTAGCCTTTTGGCACGCTCCAAATCGGAGCTCTTCAACGACGAGGAGATGTGAGGACGATGACCTCCACCACGACGCCCACGGTGACCTCCCGGGCTCGCAACACCAACGATCCGCGGTACTCCCGGCTGGCGATCGGGGTCTGCCCCGACCAGTGGGGGGTCTGGTTCCCCCAGGACGACCGGCAGATGGACCCGCGCCGCGCCATGCAGGAGATGGCCGAAGCCGGCTTCGAGATCATCGAGACCGGCCCGTTCGGCTACTTCCCGACCGACCCCAAGGAACTGGCGCGCTGGACCGGCGAGTTCGGCCTCAAGGTCGTCGGCGGCACCGGCTGGGGCATCCTGCACAAGGCCGACGCCTGGGCACAGACCGAGAAGACCTTCCGGGCGATCGCCGAGACCCACGCCGCCGTCGGCGCCGAGTACATCGTCCACCTGCCCCCGCTCTACCGCGACGACAAGACCTGGGAGTGGACCGACGACCGCGTGCTGTCCCCCGAGGCCTGGAAGCTCTACGTCGAGAACGCCAACCGTCTGGGCCAGATCCTGCTCGACGAGTACGGCCTGAAGATGGTGCTGCACCCACACGGCGACTCGCACATCGAGACGCCGGAGGAGATCGCCCGGATCTTCGAGGCGACCGACCCGACGTACGTCAACCTCTGCCTGGACTCCGGCCACATCGTCTACGGCGGTGGCGACCCGGTCGAGTTGGTCCGCTCCTACCCCGACCGCATCACGTACGTGCACATCAAGGCCTTCGACGAGGACATCACCCGGGAGGCCCACGAGAAGGACTGGCCGTTCGGCGAGGCCGTCACCAAGGGCGCTTCGGTCTGCCCGCCCGCGGGTCTGCCCGAGATGCACGCCTTCGTCGACGCCCTGGCGGCACTGGACAAGGACCTCTACTGCATCTGCGAGCAGGACTGCTACCCCTGCGCCCCCGACTTCCCCCAGCAGAACGCCGTCAACATGCGCAGCTACCTGGCCGACTGTGGCCTGGGCCTGAAGTGACCCCGGGCGCGGACCGGAAGGACAACGAACAATGACCGTACGTATCGGACTCATCGGCGCCGGCGGGATGGGCCGCGCCCACGTCGAGCGGATCGAGCAGGAACTGGCCGGCGGACGGATCGTCGCCGTGGCCGACATCGACCTGGCCGGGGCGAAGGCCGTCGCCGAGCCGCTGGGGGCGAAGGCCTACCCGACCGGCGCGGAGCTGATCGCCGATCCCGAGGTGGATGCTGTGCTGATCGCCACCTTCGGCGCGGTGCACGCCCCCGACGTGCTGGCGGCCGTCGAGGCGGGCAAGTACGTGCTCTGCGAGAAGCCGCTGACCACCACGCCGGAGGACGCCCTGCGGATCCTCGAGGCCGAGGAGAAGGGCGGCCGGAAGCTGGTCACCGTCGGCTTCATGCGACGCTTCGACGCCGGCTACAACGACATGCGCGACACGCTCGTCAGCGGCGACCTCGGCTACGCGACGCTGGTGCACTGCCGGCACCGCAACCCCACGGTGCCGGAGGGCTACACCACCCGCAACATGATCGACGACACCGCCATCCACGAGATCGACATCTGCCGGTTCCTGCTCGGCGAGGAGATCACCGCGGTGCGGATCGACACCCCGCGGGCCACCTCGCACCGGTTCGAGCACCTGCAGGACCCGCTGGTGCTGGTCGCCCGGACCGCGTCCGGGGTGCTGATCGACGACGAGGTGAACGTCAACATCCAGTTCGGCTACTCCATCGAGTGCGAACTGGTGATGGAGGCCGGCACCATCCGGCTGGGCGACCAGGAGCACACCGTGGTCCGGGACTCCCTGGGCAACCGCAACGCGATCTGCCGCAGCCACATCGACCGCTTCCACGACGCCTTCAACCAGGAGGTGCAGCAGTGGATCCGTGCGGTCGAGCGCGGCGAGCACACCGGGTCGACCGCATGGGACGGCTACGCCGCCACCTGCGTCGTCGAGGCGGGCCTGGAGTCGCTGGACAACGACGGCATCGAGGTCGCTGTCCGGATGATCGAGAAGCCCGACTTCTACGCCTGACCCACCCCCCATCGACCCCCGGCGGTCTCCCCGACACGTGGCCGCCGGGGGTCTTCCCCGCCCCCCACCGCAGCGACTAGGCTCGACGTCACCCTGACGAAGGAGCCGGGCATGGGGGACGCGCCGCCGTACCGCGTGGCGATCGTGGGAGCGGGGCCGGCGGGCCTGTTCGCCGCCCAGCACCTGGTCACCCAGCACGACGTGCCGGTGCGCGTCGACCTCTTCGACCGGCTGCCCACCCCGTTCGGCCTGCTCCGCTACGGCGTGGCACCCGACCACACCAGCATCCGCTCTGTCGCGCAGGCCCTCGCGCGCACCTTCGACTCCGACCGGGTGCGGTTCCTGGGCACCGTCGAGCTGGGCCGCGACGTCACCCGCCGCCAGCTCGTCGAGGCGTACGACGCGGTGGTGTACGCGGTGGGTGCCTCGGGCGACCTGCGGATGCGGGTGCCCGGCGAGGACCTGCCGGGCAGCGGCTCGGCGCGCCAGTTCGTCGCCTGGTACGGCGGTCACCCCGACGCCACGCAGCAGTCGTTGCGGGGCGTACGCTCCGTGGCCTGCGTCGGCGTCGGGAACGTGGCCGTCGACGTGGCCCGGATCCTCGCCAAGGACCCGGCCCGGCTCGCCGCCACCGACATGCCCGAGGACGTGCTGGCCGAACTGGCCACCTCCGAGGTCACCGACCTGTGGATCATCGGCCGGCGCGGACCGCAGCACGCCAGCTACACCACCAAGGAGCTCCGCGAACTGCTGGCCACCCCCGGTCTGGCGGTGTCGATCGACGACGGCGCGCTCGACGCCGGCCACACCGACCCCGAGGGGCTGGACCGGCGGACCCGGGCGAACCTCGAGGCGCTCCGGGAGGCCGCCGCCCGGCCCGCTCCCTCACCGGTGCGCCGACGGCTGCACTTCCTCTTCTGGCACCGGCCGGTGGCCCTGCACGGCGCCGGCCGCGTCGAGGAGGTGGAACTGGAGCGCACCGCCCTGGCGCCGGACGGCGAGGTGGTGGCGACCGGCGAGACGCGTACGATCCGGGCCGATCTGGTGCTGCGGGCGATCGGCTACCGGAGCACCCCGCTGCCCGACGTGCCGTTCGACGAAGCCCGCGGAGTGATCCCGCACCGGGAGGGCCGGGTGCTCGACGCGGCCGGCCGGGTGGTGCCCGGGGAGTACGTCACCGGTTGGATCAAGCGGGGGGCGACCGGGGTGATCGGCACGAACAAGTCGGACGCCGCCGAGACGGTGGGCCACCTGCTCGAGGACCTGCCCGCGCTCACCCGCCACCCCGCCGATCCGCTGGAGGACCTGCGCCTGCACGGCGTGCACCCCACCTCGTACGACGACTGGTTGGCGATCGACGCCGCCGAGATCGCCCTGGGTGCGGCCACCGGCCGGCCACGGGTGAAGATCGACGCCTGGGCGGACCTGATGCGGCTGTGCCGCGACGGCAGGATGACCGAGGGCGAGGCGGCCGGCGTGCCGTCGTACGACGCACCGGATTCCCCCACCACCGACGATTTGTACTAACATATTGATCGAAGGTAAACACAGAGCACGACGACCGTGCAGAGCCACCACGGTCGTTGGTTCCGGACGGTCGCCACCTTTTGACAGGAGAAATGTCATGTCGACCGTCACCACCTACGCCGCCACTGTCCGCGCCGCCGCACTCGACGACCGCCTCGCCGCGTCGGGCCTCCCCCTCACCTTCCTCGTCCTGCTGCTGGTCTGCGCCGTCCTCGTCGTGGGCGCGGTGGCGTTCTCCGTGCCGCTGGTGGCCGTGGCCGCCGGCCTGGTGGCCTGCGCGGCCACGACCATCCACGCCTTCTCCCTGCTGACGCGCTGACCGGGCCGCGGGCGGGCAGCGCTGACCCGCTGGGCGCACCGCGGGCGCGACGTCAGAGCGACATGTCGACGACGGCCCGCCCGCGGATCTCCCCCCGCGCCAGCGCCCGGTAGCCCTCGGCCGCCTGTTCCAGCGGGTAGCGACGGCTGACCAGTCCGCGGTAGTCGATCACGCCCTCGGCGGCGAGCCGGACCACCTCGGGCAGGTCCTGGCGGGTGCGGGCGCCGTACGAGCCGATGATCGACTGGGAGCGTCGGACGGTCCGGTTGATCTCGACACCGGCGGTCTGCACCCCGGCACCCAGGCCGATCGGCACCATCCGGCCACCGTCCGCCAGCACGTCGAGCGCGGTGGTCCAGGTCTGCGGCCGGCCCAGCGCCTCGAAGGCGACGTCCACCCCGCGCCCGCCGGTCACCGCGAGCACCGCGGCTCGGACGTCGGGCGTGCTGGCCGAGTTCACCGCGTCGGTGGCCCCGAGAGCCAGGGCGTCCGACAGCTTCTCGTCGGAGACGTCGATCGCGACGATCCGACGGGCACCGAAGGACTTCGCGATCGGGATGATCGTCGAACCGACACCGCCGGTCGCCACCACCGCCACGGTCTCCCCGTGCCGCAGGTCGGCGCCGCGACGGACCGCCCCGTACGCCGTCATCGCGGCGCAGCCGATGATGGCGCCCGGCACCACGTCGTAGTCGTCGGGCACCGGCGCGACCGAGGTCGACGGGATGACGGCGTACTCGGCGAGACCGCCCATGGAGTACATCGCGATCGGATCGCCGTCGAGGGTGGCGAGCCGGGTGGTGCCGTCGTAGAGCTTGCCCTGCAGCCGGTTGAGGTCGAAGAACGGGCCGCAGAGCTCGTCGTGCCCGGAGGCGCAGGCGTCGCACTGCCCGCACGGCATCAGGAACGCGCCCGCCACCCGCTGCCCGACGGTGAGGCCGGTGTGCTCGTTGCCGGGCCCGATCTCGACGATCTCACCGGAGACCTCATGGCCGAGCACGGCCGGCTTCGGGAAGGCGATCGCCCCGCCGAGCACGTGCAGGTCGGAGTGGCACAGGCCGCACGCCGCGACCTTGATCAGCACCTCGGCGGTCTTCGGGCGGGGGGTGCGGATCTCCTCGACACGGAGCCCCTGCTCCGGATCGCGCAGAACAGCAGCTCGCATCGTGGACGGGATTTGTGCGGACATTTCGATGGGTACCTCCGTGGTTCGGTGCCGTGTCGGACCCACGCTCCACCGCGAGCCCGACATCAGCTTACCGACATTTACCCCGCCTGTGAAGACTTTGTTCTGACAAATATCAGATGCTTGCGGCTGGCCCGTTGCCGACGACGGTCACAGGGCGGCAGCGGCGTCGAGCACCGTACGGGCACTGCGCCGCAGGCCCTCCTCGCGGGAGAAGGCCCCGTCCTCATGCTCGATCGAGACGTTCATGGTGGGATCCACCTCGGCCACCGCGCGGAGGAAGTCGGTCCACCAGGCCGTGTCGTGGCCCTGACCGACCGCCACGAAGCGCCACGCCGGATCGGCCGGCCACTGCGAGCACCAGTGCGCCGAACCGGTGGGCGTACGCTGCGCCGGGTCCGCCGGCACCGTCCCGAAGCTCGCGTCCAGCACGCCGCGGGTCGCGACGCCCGGCTCGAGCCGGGTGTCCTTGGCGTGCACGTGAGCGATATGGCGACCGAGCAGCCGGATCGACGCGAGGATGTCCATCCCCTGCCACATCAGGTGCGAGGGGTCCATGTTGACGGCGATGTTGCTGCAGCCGGTGCGCTCGACGAACTCCAGGAAGCCCACCGGGGTGAAGACCAGGTTGTGCGGGTGCAGCTCCCAGGCCAGCGTGACGCCGGCATCGGCCGCACGGGCGTCCACCTCCTTCCAGAACGGGTCGGCGACGCTGCGCTGGTACTCCAGCACCTCGAGGTAGACGCCGTCCCACGGGTTGACGACCCAGGACGGGTAGCGGGCACCGGGATCGGAGCCCGGCACACCGGACATGCAGACGATCTCCTTCACCCCGAGCAGCGGCGCCAGCTCGATCGCCCGACGCAGGTCGTACGCGTGTCGGGGACCCTGGTCGGGCAACGGGGACAGCACGTTGCCGGAGGTGTTCAGGCCGGCCAGTCGCATCCCCCGTTCGGCGAACAGACCCAGGTAGTCGTCCCGGGCGGAGGCCGAGACGAGCAGGGTGTCGACCGGGCAGTGCGGGGACGGGATGAAGCCGCCGACGTTGACCTCGGCACCGGTCAGGCCGGCCCCTTTGATCACGTCGAGGGCGTCGGGTAGGGCACGGTCCTGGAGGCAGGCGGTGTAGGCGGCGAGCTGGAGGGGCATGGTGGTCTCTTTCCTGGGTCAGAAGTCGATGGCGACAGTGCCGCCGCCGGCGGCGGCGGAACGGACGATGGCGTCCTGGATGCGGATCGCGCGGTAGCCGTGCGCGAACCCGGGGACGGGCGGCAGTCCCTCGTCGACGCCCGCGACCTGGTCGAGGAAGGCCCGGGCCTGGTAGACGAACTGGTCGATCTGGGTGACGCCGACGCCACCGAAGGCCATCGACGAGCCGTCCTTGAAGTAGGGGAAGTCCGGGCCGACCAGCACCCGGCGGGGACCGCGCAGGCCGTCCCGCGGGGCGGTGTCGTCGAGCTGGATCTCGCCGGCCCGGTTCATGTCGAAGCGGACCGCGCCGGCGGTGCCGAGCACGTCGACGGCCAGGTTGTTCGGGCAGCCGAAGGCGACCCGGGAGACCGAGATCGAGCCGACGGCGCCACTGGCGAAGCGCAGGCTGAACAGGGCGAGGTCGTCGTTCTCCACCGGCTCGCTGGCCGCGGCGGAGGTGGTGGTCCCGCGGCCACCGGCGACGCCCTCGAGGGCCGGCGGGCGGTGCGTGATGACGGTCGCCAGCTCGGCGCCGGAGACCGACACCAGAGGGCCGCAGAGGAACTCAGCCAGGTCGGTGATGTGCGAGCCGAGGTCACCCAGGGCACCGGAGCCCATCGGCCCCCGATAGCGCCAGGCGATCGGGACGGTGGGATCGGCGCCGTAGTCGCACCAGTAGGTGCCGTGGAACTGGGTGACGGTTCCGAGGTCGCCCGCCTCGACCATCCGGGCGATCTGGGCGAGGCCGGGCTGGCGGCGGTAGCCGAAGCCGATGCCGGTCACCACGGCGGCGTTCGCCTCGAGCTCCGCCATCGCCCGGGCGTCCGCCAGGGTGTCGGCGAGCGGCTTCTCACAGAGCACGTGTTTGCCGGCGGCGACCAGGGCCTCGGCGATCTCACGGTGCCACCGGTTGGCGACCACGATCGAGACGATGTCGACGTCGTCGGCCTCGACGATCCGGCGCCAGTCCGTCTCGGCCCGCTGGTAACCGTAGCTCCGCACGGCATCCTCGGCGAAGGGAGCGTACGCGTCGCAGACGGCGGCCAGCCGGACCGGCGGGACGACGCCGGGGGCGTAGATGGTGCCGGCCTGGCGCCAGGCGTTGGCGTGGGTGCGGCCGGCCATCCCCGCGCCGATGACGGCGACGGAGAGGGGAACAGACATGGGTCCTCCAGGGTCTTCGTTGACGCTGCGCGCGGATCGACAGCTGTTGCCGCCCGTATTGACGCGCGTTAATAGTGACGCCTCCACTATCAGCCAGAACGAAACAACCTGTCAATACAGTGATTTGACCTGTCATTAAGGTCACACGTCGGGTGCCCACGCGGTGCGTACCGGCTACGCCGCGGTGCGTACGGGCTACGCCGAGGTGCGTACGGGCTACGCCGAGGTGCGTACGGGCTACGCCGAGGTGCGTACGGTCAGCCGCGGAGCGACGACCCGGTCCTCCCCGGGACGGGTCGGATCGGCCTGGCGGGCGACCAGCAGGTCGAGCGCCGCCCCGCCGAGCAGGGCGGGATCCTGGTCGACCGAGGTCAGGGAGAACTCGGTCCGACCGGCCAGATAGGTGTCGTCGAAGCCGGTGACGCCGACGTCGCGGCCGACCACCAGCCCGGCGGCGCGCAGGGCGGCCACGACGTCCAGCGCCATCAGGTCGTTGTGGGCGGTGATCGCCCAGGGCGCCGCGGGCCGCTCCGCGGCGAGCAGCCGGCGGACGACCTCGCCGGCGTCGTCCTCCGCCTCCAGGCAGCGCGGGGCCAGTCCGCGCGCGGCCATCGCCCGCAGCTGTTCCCGGCGGCGGACCGAGACGGTGGGGTCGGCATCCCCGTGCCGCGGGGAGAGATGGACGATCCCGCGATAGCCGCGGCCGAGCAGATGGTCGACCAGCAGGTCCGCGGCGGCCGCCTCGTCGACGTGGACGGCGTCGACCCGGGGCGACAGCGCCTCGCTGCCCACCGTCACGACCGGCACCTGGGCGGCGTACGCCTCGAGGGCGTCGGCCCGGGCGAAGGGTGAGACGAGCACGGCGCCGGCGGCCCGCAACTCCTGGAAGCGGCCGATCACGGCGCGCTCGCGGGCGTCGTCGTTCGAGGCGGTGGCGACCAGCGGGAGCAGCGCGTGCGCCCGAGCGGCGTCCTGGATCGCCTCGACGACGGCCTCGAAGAAGGGGTTGCGCAGGTTGGGCAGCAGCACGCCGACGATCGGTGAGCGGGCGGACGCCAACGTCGCGGCGCCGAGGTTGCGGGTGTAACCCAGTTCCTCGGCGGCCGCGACGATCCGCCGGCGGGTCTCCGGGGCCACCCGAGGGGACCCGGAGAGTGCCAGCGAGACCAGACCACGGGAGACTCCGGCCAGGCGCGCCACGTCGCTCTGGGTGGGGTCGTTCACCTCGGGTCTCCTGGGGTGTCAGGCGGGGAATTCCTCCCGCAGGCGGGCGAGCATCCGACGGTTGATGTCGTCGGCCCGCTCGTGCCAGCCGAAGACGCACACCGACAGTACGCCGTCGAAGCCGATCTCCTTCAGCGTGGCGAACACCCGGTCGAAGGGGACCTCGCCCAGGCCCAGCTCGTTGTGCTGGTGGACCCTGGCGTCGACGCCCGGCGGGTTGATGATGTAGCGGTTGCCGTCGTTGGCGCGGTGGTTGAACGCGTCGGCGACGTGCACCTCCCGCAGCTTCGGTGCGCAGCTGCGGATCATCCGCTCGACGTCACCGGCCCCGTCGGACAGGTGGTAGGTGTGCGGGCAGCAGTACTCGTACCCGATCCAGTCCCGGTTGGCCCCGCGGACCACGCCGTACGCCTGGTCGTGCCGTTCCACGAAGTCGTACGGGTGGGCCTCCATGTTCAGCCGGATCCCGTAGCGCTCGAAGTCGGGCGTGAGCTCCTCGATCGAGCGGTACCACTGGTGCTCGCACTCCCGCGGGGTGTTCGGGTTGCCGGAGAACTCCGAGGTGATCTCCCGGACGTCCAGCTGGTCGGCCAGTTCCAGCAGCCGCCGCCAGTTGCGCAGCTGGGCGGCGCGCTCCTGCTCGTCGACGCTGGACCAGTCGAAGACCGGATTGAGCGTACGGATCCGCACCCCCGTCTCCCGGGAGGCCCGGCGCAGGTCGGCGACGAGCTCGTCGTCCGCCTTCGGGTGGCGGTGCCAGAAGTGGAACTCCTCGTTGGGGGACAGTTCCACCTGCTCGAAACCGAGCTCGGCCGCCTTGCGCAGGGTGTCCGCGGTGGACATCGTCCGGTAGTACATGTTCGGGTCGAGGGCGATGTCGACCATGGGGGCCTCCTGGGAGTGGGGTTGCGGGATGGGTTGTCAGACCTGGACCGGCACCGTGTCGCCGGGCCGGGTGTAGACCTCCTCGAGGTGCTCCTCGAGCTCCTCCAGCGAGCGCCCCGAGGTCTCGGGCATGACCCGCCACAGGGCGATCGCCACGATGACGTTCACGACGCCGTAGAGGGTGTAGGTGAGGCCGCCGCCGAGGTTGCTCATCATCGCCGGGAAGGTGAAGGTGATGATCGCGTTGACCACCCACATGCAGAACACGGCGGCACCGTTGGCGATGCCACGGACCCGGGCGGGGAACATCTCGCCGAGCATCGTCCAGACGACCGGTCCGTTGGCGGACTGGACGACCAGCATGAAGAAGCCCATCGCGGCCAGCACCAGCATCGGGGCGAACAGCGGCGGCTTGGTGCCGGCGGCCATGTAGGGCTGGATCAGCCCGGTGAACAGACCGGCGATGGCGAACATGCTGACGGCGACCAGGATGATGCAGGTGATCAGGATCTGGCGGCGGCGGAACCTGAAGACCAGCCACAGGCCGAGCGCGGAGCCCAGCACGGACATCACGCCGTTGGCGACCTGCGCGGTGATCGCGGCCGAGGTGCCGAGACCGGCGTACTCCAGGACCTTCGGGGCGTAGTACATCACGGTGTTGACGCCGGTGGTCTGGTTGCAGACGGCCAGCAGGATGCCGACCAGGAACAGCCGCCGCATCCACGGGGTGTTCACGATGTCGCGGAAGGTGCCCTTGGGCAGCGCCGCCTCGCGGCGCTCCTTCTCCACCATCTCGTCGAGTTCGTCGACGATGTCGCCGTCACGCTGGTCACGGACCCGCTTCAGGGAGCCGATCGCCTCGTAGTAGCGGCGCTGGACCATGTACCAGCGGGAGGACTCCGGCATCACTCGCATGCCGAACCACAGGGCGATCGCGGGGATGCTGCACAGCACCAGCATCAGCCGCCAGGCACTGCCGTTGCCGCCGGCGATGGTGAGGTGGTTGACGTACGACGCCCAGGTGGACGGGTCGAGCGGGCCGCCGAGTGCGGACTGCAGGCCGGCGACGTTGTCCCAGCTCTGCGTGCCGGGCTGCAGCAGGCCGCCCGGATCGGCGGTGATGGTCAGCGACGGGCCACCGTACGCCTGGTTGATCACCGCGTTGAAGGCGAACGCCAGCAGCTGCCCGGTGACGATCATCAGCTGGTCGATCGCGACGATGGTGCCGCGGATGCGTTTCGGGGCGGTCTCCGACAGGTAGACCGGCACGGTGGCGGACGCGCCGCCGACGGCGAAGCCGAGGATGAAGCGGAACGGGTACATCACCCAGAGGGTGGGCGCGAAGGCGGTGCCGAGCGCGCCGACCAGGAAGACCAGCGCGAGCATCAGGATGTTGTGCCGACGGCCGTAACGATCGGACAGTCGGCCGCCGAGCAGGGCGCCGACGGCGGCGCCGATCAGCAGCGTGCCGCCGATCAGGCCCTCCTCCAGGGCGCCGAGGTGCAGGCCGTGGGCGGCCGCCGGCATGTACATGTACGGCAGGGCGCCGGAGATGACGCCGGTGTCGTAGCCGAAGAGCAGCGAGCCGAGGGTGGCCACGCCGGCGATGGCGACGATCGAGCGGTGCTTGCCGGAGGCCGGCGTACGATCGGCCAGCTCGCGCAGTTCGTCGCGCGAGACGTCGAGGGTGATGGCCTCAGGGTGAGGCGCAGAGGATGAAGCGGAGGTGTGCACGAGGGACTCCCTTGTCGAATCGCCCGACCGAGCGGGCGGCGCACGGTGATCAGATGTCGTAGGTGGTGGTGCCCGAGACGCGTGGCACGTCGTGCCACTGACCGTCCGCACCGGAGGCCACGGCGGCCTCGTCGACCTCGGCGGCGGCCCATCCGTCGGCGACCGACGGGGCGAGCTGCTCACCGGTGGCGTACGACCGCAGGAACTGGGCGGCCTCGATGGACTTCATGTCGTCGAAGCCCATGGACGTGCCGGCGCCCGGCTGGAAGCGGTGGAACTCCGGGAAGTCCGGGCCGGCCATCACCCGGGTGTAGCCCTGGAACTCCTGGTCACGGCCGAGGCAGACCTCGAGGTCGTTGAGGTGCTCAAAGTTCCAGCGCAGCGACCCCTCGGTGCCGTACACCTCGATGATGTACTCGGCGCGCGGGCCGACGCTGACCCGGGAGGCCTCCAGGGTGCCGACGACACCGTTGTCGAGGCGGACCAGCAGGGCCACCCAGTCCTCGTTCTCGACCGGGCCCTTCTGGTCGGAGACCTCCCAGCCGGTGTGCCCGACGCCGACCTTCGTCGGGATGGGCCGCTCGGGGATGAAGGTCTGCGAGACGGCCGAGACCGAGGCGATCCGTCCGACCAGGTACTGCACCAGGTCGGCGCCGTGGCTCATCAGGTCACCGATGACGCCGGAGCCGCCACGGCCCCGTTCGTAGCGCCAGGTCAGCGGGCCTTCCGGGGAGGAGGCGTAGTCGGCGATCAGCCAGGCCCGGACGTTGGTGATCCGGCCGAGGCGACCGGCCCGGATCAGCCGGCGGGCCTGCTCGATCGCCGGGGTGTGCCGGTAGTTGAAGCCGACAGAGGTGACCAGCCCGGCCTGTTGCGCGGCCAGCGCGATCTCCCGCGACTCGGCGGCGGAGACGCCCATCGGCTTCTCGATCCAGAACGGCTTGCCGGCCTCCACGGCCGCGAGCGCCATCTCCCGGTGCAGGAAGTTCGGCGCGCAGATCGACACCACGTCGACCTCGGGGTCGGCCAGCACCTCGCGGTAGTCCGGCGTCGCGCGCTGGAAGCCCAGCGAGCCGACGGCGGCCAGCCGGGTCTCGGCCACGGTGTCGCACGCGGACACCAGCCGCGGGCGAACGCCCAGATCGGGGAAGTACTCGGCGACGCCCCGGTAGGCGCGGGCGTGTACGCGGCCCATCCAACCGAGGCTGATCACCCCCACGCCGACCCGTGGGTTACTACTGGCGTCTACGTCCGACACGTCGCGCCCTCCTTGGCTGCCAGGGCCACACCGCTGTGGCCTCGTTGCTTCAGAATGCCATATGTTAGGTCAAATGAAAAGTCTTCTTAGGACATTTGATTCCGGTGGGTCTCCGGCAGCAGGGCAACCGTGGCGCCATCACTGGAGGTCCGACCGAACGACGGTAACTCACCCCTCCGCACGGCCACAGGGGGCCTGATTTGTCCTAGCAAATCAGGCCCCCTGTGCAGGAGCTCAGCCCGGCGTCCGCCGGTCGACGGTGCCCTCACGCCTCCCGCTCGAAGGAGGTGGTGGCGGCGTGCACCGTGTCGCCCGGCCAGCGCACCGTGACGGCCTTGGCGCGGGTGCAGAAGCGCACACCCTCCGGGCCGTGGATGTGGGTGTCGCCGAGCAACGAGTCCTTCCAGCCACCGAAGGAGTAGTAGGCCACCGGGGTCGGGATGGGCACGTTGACGCCGACCATGCCGGCCTCCACGTCGAGGGTGAACCGGCGCGCCGCTCCCCCGTCGCGGGTGAAGATGGCCGCCCCGTTGCCGAACGGCTGGGCATTGACCAGGGCGATCGCCTCCTCGTACGTCTCCGCCTCGCCGATCGTCAGCACCGGGCCGAAGATCTCCTCGGTGTAGACCGGGGCGTCCAGCGGCACCTTGGTGATCACCGTGGGGGCCAGGAAGTGGCCGCCCTCGAAGCCCGCCACGGTGGCCGACCGGCCGTCCAGGACGATCTGCGCCCCGCGCTGCTCGGCGTCGTCGATCAGCCCGGTGATCCGCTCCTTCGCCTTCGCCGAGATGACCGGCCCGAGGTCCGTCTCGGCCTCGAAACCGGAGCCCACCACGTACGCTCCGGCGTGCTCGGCCACCCGACGAGCCAGCTCCTCGGCGATCCCGCCGACCGCGACCACCGCGGGCAGCGCCATGCAGCGCTCACCGGCCGCACCGAAGGCGGCCGCGGCGATGTGCTGGGCGGCGTGGTCGAGGTCGGCGTCGGGCAGCACGATGGCGTGGTTGTTCGCGCCGCCGAGAGCCTGGACCCGCTTGCCGTGCGTGGTCGCCGTCTCCTGGATGATCTCGGCCACCGGGGTGGACCCGACGAACGACACCGCGTCGATGCCGGGGTGCTCCAGCAGCGCACTCACCACGTGCCGGTCGCCGGCGACGACGTTGAAAACGCCGTCCGGCAGGCCCGCCTCCTTGTACAGCCGGGCGATGATCATCGACGCCGTCGGCGCCGGGGACGGCGGCTTCAGCACGAAGGTGTTGCCGGTGGCGATGGCGATCGGGTGCATCCACATCGGCACCATCACCGGGAAGTTGAACGGGCCGATGCCGGCGACCACACCGACCGGCTGGCGCAGCGTGTGCACGTCGACGCCGGTCGAGACGTCGTAGGAGATCTCGCCCTTCAGTGCGGCGGCGATGTTGCAGGCGAAGTCGAGGGTCTCCCGGCCGCGCTGGATCTCACCGATGGCGTCGGAGTACGTCTTGCCGTGCTCGTTCACGATGGAGGTCGCGAGCTCATCGGAATGGTCGAGGACCAGCTGGCGCATCCGGAACATGATGTCCATCCGCTTGGCCAGCGAGACCTTCCGCCAGCTGAGCTGTGCCTGGCGGGCCACCCGGACGGCGTGGTCGACGTCGGCCGCGGAGGCCTCGAGCAGTTCGGCCTCGATCCGGCCGGTCGCGGGGTTCTCGACCGGGGTCCGGCGGACGGGCTCACCGTGGTACGGGGCGCCGTCGATCCACTGTTCGATCGTCTTCATGGGGTTACTACTCCTTGTGCGTGTGCTGCGTGGGAAGTGGTGGATGGGATGGTCCGGGAGCGGTCGGGCCGGGGCCCGGCCGGCCGGGATCAGTTCAGGTAGTGGCGCTGCGGCTGCTTCGCGGCGACGTACTCCTCGTACGCGCGCTGGGTGGACTCCAGCCGCGACACCTGGGAGACGGCGACGTCCCACCAGGAGGAGGCCGGCGGGTTGGGCCCGTAGAGGTCGGTCTCGATGTGGATCATCACCGCCCGATCGCCGGCGGCCGCCTCGCGGTAGGCCGCCCGGAACTCGTCGATGGTGTGCACCCGGAGCACCCTGATGCCCCACGACTCGGCGTTCGCGGCGATGTCGACCGGCAGCGGGGCGCCGTCCTCGGTGTGCGGGCGGCCGCCGCCGGCACGGTAGCGGGTGCCGAACCGCTGCGAGCCACGCGACTCCGACAGGGCACCGATCGAAGCGAAGCCGTGGTTCTGGAGCAGCACGAAGATGACCTTCAGGCCCTCCTGGACGATGGTCGCCAGCTCCATCGGCAGCATCTGGTAGGTGCCGTCGCCGACGATGGCGACCACCTCGGCGTCGGGCAGCGCCAGCTTGACGCCCATCGCCGCCGGGATCTCGTAGCCCATGCAGGAGAAGGCGTACTCGACGTGGTACTGCACCGGGGTGCGGGCCTGCCACAGCGCCTGGAGGTCACCGGGCATCGAGCCGGCGGCGTTGATCACCACGTCCTCGTCGCCCATCAGCTCGTTGAGCGCGCCGAAGACCTCGGTCTGCGCCGGCAGCGGCCCGTGGCCGAGGTGGTAGCACCGCTGCGTCGCGGCGGCCCAGGCCTCCTTCTCGGCGGCGATCTCGGTGGCGTACGCCGCGTCCACCCGGTGCCCGTCGAGGGCGGCGGTCAGTGCGACCAGGGCCTCCCGGGCGTCGGCCACCACCATCTCGCCGGAGTTCTTAGCGGCGTCGAAGGCCGCCACGTTGACGTTGACGAACCGTACGTCGGGGTCCTTGAACTGGGTGTGCGAGGCGGTGGTGAAGTCGGAGTAGCGGGTGCCGATGCCGATCACCAGGTCGGCCTTGTCGGCCAGGTGGTTGCCGGAGTCACCACCGGTCGATCCGACACCGCCCACGGCGCACGGATGGTCGAAGTTGATCGCGCCCTTGCCGGCCTGGGTGTCGGCGACCGGGATGCCGGTGGCGGTGGCGAAGGCCCGCAGCTGCTCGGCGGCCTCGGAGTAGATCACCCCGCCGCCGGCGATCACCAGCGGACGCCGGGCGGCCCGGATCAGCGCGACCGCACGCTCCAGCGCGGCCGGCTCGGGCACCGGGCGGCGGACGTGCCAGACCCGCCGGTCGAACAGGCCGGCCGGGAAGTCGTACGCCTCGGCCTGGACGTCCTGCGGCAGGGCGATCACGCAGGCGCCGGTGTCGGCCGGGTCGGTGAGCACCCGCATCGCGTTGAGCAGCGACGGGATGAGCTGCTCGGGACGGTTGATCCGGTCGAAGAAGCGTGACACCGGCCGGAAGCAGTCGTTGACCGAGATGTCCAGCGAGGTCGGGTCCTCGAGCTGCTGGAGCACCGGGTCGGGGAAGCGGGTGGCGAACTGGTCGGAGGGGAACAGCAGCACCGGCAGCCGGTTGGTGGTCGCCAGCGCGGCGCCGGTGACCATGTTGAGGGAGCCGGGGCCGATCGAGGCGGTGCACATCATCGCCCGCAGCCGGTTGGTCGCCTTGGCGTACGCCGCCGCCGCGTGCACCATGCCCTGCTCGTTGCGCGGCATGTAGTACGGCATCGCGCCACCGTCCGGCGCGGGGTCGAGCTCGTTCTGCAGCAGCGCCTGGCCGATGCCGGCCACGTTGCCGTGGCCGAAGATGCCGAGCGCTCCGGTGACGAACCGCTCCTCGACCCCGTCCCGCTCGACGTACTGGTTGACCAGGAAGCGGATGATGGCCTGTCCGACGGTGAGTCGTACGGTCGGGTTGACGGTGTCCATGGTCACTCCTGCGGGGTCAGTGGGGTCATCGGCAGACGAGGGTCGACCTCGCCGGTCTGCCATTCCTGGCGCAGCCAGGTGTAGTGCGGGTCGTCGGTCATCAGCCAGGTCGAGTCCTCGGCCGGGCCGGCCATCACGTTGAGGTAGTAGAGGTCGTAGCCGGGGGCGGCGACCGAGGGGCCGTGGTAGCCGTACGGCATGATCACGATGTCGCGGCTGTGCACCTCGGCACAGACGTCGATCGGCTTGCCGGGCGAGGGGTAGATCCGCTGCAGGGCCATCCCGGTGGTGCCGTTCGCGGCCGGGCGGACCTCGTAGTAGTAGATCTCCTCCAGGATCCGCTCCACCTCGGTGTGCTCGTCGTGCTTGTGCGGCGGGTAGGAGGACCAGTTGCCGCCCGGGGTGAGCACCTCGCAGGCGAGCAGGTGGGAGGTCGGCACGGCGTTGCCGAGGGCGTAGTTGTTGACCTGGCGGGAGCAGTCGCCGGTGCCGCGCAGCTGGCTGACCACCTCACCGACCGCGCAGTAGCGCACCGGCAGGTCGGCGGTGGCCTTCGCCGCCGGCAGGGCGTACCGGCCGCCCGCCGCGCTGGACACCACGAAGGTGGTGTGCCGCGGGACGTAGAGGTAGTCGGTGACCGCGGTCCACACCTCCCGGCGACCGGCGAGGTCGTACGACTCCCCCGCCACCTCGACCCGGCAGCCACCGGCCAGCGGCAGCACCAGCAGCTCGGCGTCACCGCTGGACACCTCCTGGCGGCCGCCCGCGGGCAGCGCGAGGACCCGCAGCGAGCACCAGTCCCAGCCGGCCCGCTCCACGGTGAGGTCGGTCTCGAACGCCTCGTGGGCGGTCTCCCCGGCCCGGATGACGTAACGGTCGTTGTCGTTCACAGCCATGCCTTTCACAGGAGTGTTGTCACAGTCGCGTCGTTCACAGCACGGCCACGGCCCGGTCGACCGCGCCGGCGACGTCCCCGTCGGGCGGGAAGAGCAGCGAGCGGCCGATCACCAGACCGCGGACGTTGGGCAGGGACAGTGCCGTGGCCCAGCCCGAGAGGGCGGCCTCCGGGTCGTCCGGCACCTCGCCGCCGAGGATCAGGCAGGGCAGCGTGGTCGCCTCCATCACCCGCTCCATCTCGTCGACGCAGGGCAGCTTCAGCCAGGTGTAGGCCGACGTACGCCCCAGGGCCGAGGAGATCGCCATCGACCGGATCACCGCGTCGGGGCTCAGATCGTTGACGGCGCGCCCGTCACGACGGCTGCTGACGAACGGCTCGACCATCGCGGTGAGGCCCCGGTCGGCCAGCTCGTCGACGGCGTGCGCCGACGAGGTCAGCGTCGAGGCGGTGCCGGCGTCGTCGTACGCGAGGCGGAGCAGCATCTTCCCGCCGTCGAGCCCGGCGTCGGCGATGCCGCGGGCGTCGTAGCAGTTGAAGCGGTCGTCCATCTCGAACGAGGCGCCCTGCAGGCCGACCCGGTTCATCGTGCCCCAGACCAACTTGGCGTCGAGGGCGCCGAGCAGAGCCAGATCCTCGATGATGTCGGCCGAGCCGAGGAAGCCGTTGACGCCGGGGCGGCCGAGCGCCTCGAGGCAGCGGGCCAACACCTCCTCGCGGGAGGCCATCGCCATCGGGTCGGACCCGGCTCCCAGGGCGCCGCGGGCCGGGTGGTCGCAGGCGATGATCATCAGCTTCGCGTCGCCGGCCGGCAGCGTGCCGCGGGGCCGGTCGGCCAGCGCACGGCGGACCGCCTGCGGGTCGTGGAAGCGGATCTCGGTGAGCTTCTCGATCAGTGTCATCACAGGGCCTCGGTCCTCGGTGCGGAGGCAGGATTGGCGGCCATCAGGTCGAGGACCTCCTGCTCGGTGGCCATCGCCGTGGAGCACTCCAGCCGGGAGGCGACGATGGCGCCGGCGGTGGAGGCGAAGGAGACGGCCTTGGCGAGGTCCCAGCCCTCCAGCAGGGCGTGGCAGAGAGCGCCGCCGAAGGAGTCGCCGGCACCCAGACCGTTGCAGACCTGCACCGGCGTGACCGGGACGACGACCCGCTCGTCGCGGGTCTTGGCGAGGGTGCCGAGCGGCCCCTGCTTGACGACGGCGATCTCCACGCCGCGCTCCAGCAGCGCGTCGGCCGCCCGCTCGGGCTCGGTCTCGCCGACCGCGATCCGGCACTCCTCCTTGTTGCCCACCACGATGTCGACCCGGTCGAGCACCCGGCCGACCTCGGTGTGGGCGACCTGCTCGTTCTCCCAGAACATCGGCCGGTAGTCGAGGTCCAGGACGGTGAGCGGCGTACGGCCCCGCAGGTCCAACGCGCGGTGGTGCGCGCTGCGGGTCGGCTCGACCGACAGCCCGGTGACCGACAGCCAGAAGATCTTCGCGCCCCGGACGGCGTCCTCGGGGATGTCCGCGGGGCGGATCTGCAGGTCGGGCGCCGAGGGCTGCCGGTAGAAGTACAGCGGGAAGTCGTCCGGCGGGAAGATCTCGCAGAACGTCACCGGGGTGAGGAAGTCGTGATTGGTGATCACGTAGCGGGGATCCACCCCGAGCCGCGCCACCTCCTGGCGGACGAAGCGACCGAACGGATCGTCGCCGACCTCGGTGATCACCGCGGAGGAGTGCCCCATCCGGGCGGCGGCGACCGCGACGTTGGTCGGCGACCCGCCGACGAACTTCCCGAACGACGTCACCTCCTCCAGCCCGACACCGATCTGCAACGGGTAGATGTCCACACCACTACGGCCGATGGTGAGGACGTCAGGGACGGATGACGTTGACGGGTCCACTGCTGCCTGCCTCTCCTTTGGGACTGAGCCTCGAGGAACAGTCTGCCTGACGACACGGACAAGGTCAACACTTTGTCTGCACAAATACCCATGCTTGTCACAGTTGGCTAGAGTGAGGGCTAGCAATACTGGGCAACGCTGTAGGGACAAGGACGACCATGAGCGAGTACTACGAGCCGGCCATCGTCATCGACCGGGACTCCGACGAGCCGCTGTACAAGCAGATCGCCGAGCCCATCGAGCAGGCGATCCTCTCCGGCGAGCTCGCCTCGGGGGCCCGGATCGAGGACGAGATCTCGATGGCCCAGCGCCTCGACGTCTCCCGGCCGACCGCCCGCCGGGCACTGCAGGAGCTGGTGAACCGCGGCTTGCTGACCCGCCGGCGCGGCGTCGGCACGACGGTCACCCCACCACAGGTGCACCGGCCGATCGAGCTCACCTCGCTCTACGACGACCTGACCCGCGAGGGCTTCACGCCGAGCACCAAGGTGCTGTCGTACGACGTCCACGAGGCCGACGAGGAGGAATCCGACCGCCTGGCGGTCGCCCCCGGCACCGGCGTGGTCCGGATCGCCCGACTCCGTTCAGCGGACAACCGCCCACTCGCCGTGCTGACCAACCTGATCCCGATCGACCTGGCCCCGTCCTGGACCGACCTCAACGAGCACGGTCTCTACCGGTGCTTCAACGACCACGGCATCCATATCGCCACCGCCAAGCAGGTGATCGGCGCCCGGGCCGCCACCGCCGAGGAGGCGGAGCTGCTGACCGAGCCGGTCGGCGCCCCACTGCTCACCATGAGCCGCACCGCGTACGACGCCACCGGCCGGGTGGTGGAGTACGGCAACCACATCTACCGCCCGTCGTTGTACTCCTTCGACCTGACCCTTGTCGCCCACTGAAACGTGTTTGTTCTGACATTTTGTTGACTTTGGCTGGACGTTCCGCTTGAATCGAGTCATGGCTTCACGAGGCCGGCAGCGAGGCCGGTCCGCCGGTGACGAGGAACAGGCATGACTCAACTGCGTTTCGCACTGATCGGGGCAGGACGTATCGGTCAGGTGCACGCCCGGACCATCGCGGCCCATCCCGCGGCGACCCTCTCCCTGGTCTGTGACCCGGTGGTCGCCGCCGCGGAGTCGGTGGCTGCGACGTACGGCGCCCGCACCTGCACGGACGCCGCGGAGGTGTTCGCGGCCGACGACGTCGACGCGGTGGTGATCGGCTCCCCCACCCCGCTGCACGTGCAGCACATCCTCGCCGCGGTGAAGGCCGGCAAGCCCGCCCTGTGCGAGAAGCCGGTGGCGATGCAACTGGCCGACGCCGAGCAACTGCAGCACCGGCTCGCCGAGCTGCCCGACGTCCCGGTGATGCTCGGCTTCAACCGGCGGTTCGACCCGTCCTTCGCCCGGGCGCACGCCCTGGTCGGCGACGGCGCGATCGGCGCGCTGGAGCAGCTGACCATCATCTCCCGCGACCCGGCGGCCCCGCCGAAGGCCTACCTCGCCCAGTCCGGCGGCATCTTCAAGGACATGACGATCCACGACTTCGACACCGCCCGGTTCTTCCTGGGCGACGTCGCCGAGGTCACCGCGACCGGACAGCACCTCGACCCGGAGCTCGCCGACAGCGGCGACTTCGACGGTGCCGTCATCGTGCTGCGCTCCGCGAGCGGGGCGGCCGCCACCATCATCAACTCCCGACACTGTGCCACCGGCTACGACCAGCGGCTCGAGGCGTTCGGCCCCGAGGGCGCGATCCTCGCCGAGAACCAGCGCCCGACCACCCTCAAGGTGTCCACCCGGGAGGCCTCGGACGCGCAGGCGCCCTACCTCGACTTCTTCCTCGAGCGCTACGCCGACGCCTACCGCGCCGAGCTGACCGCCTTCATCGAGGCCCTCACCCAGGGCACCCCGGTCTCCCCCACCGTCGCCGACGGTGTCGAGGCGCTGCGCATCGCCGAGGCGGCCGGCACGTCCGCCCGGACCGGCGCCACCGTACGACTCTGACCCTCCACACCCCTCACACGCAGAACGACTGCAAAGGAGCAGACCTATGAAGATCGCCGGAGCCCCCATCACCTGGGGCGTCTGCGAGGTCCCCGGCTGGGGATACCAGATGACCCCGGAGCGGGTGCTGACCGAGATGAAGGCCATCGGCCTCACCGCCACCGAGTTCGGCCCGCAGGGCTGGCTGCCGGAGGCGCCCCAGGCACGCGCCAAGGCCGTCGCGGGCTACGCGCTGAAGCCGGTGGGCTCGTTCTTCCTCGCCGTGATGCACGACCCCGACCACGATCCGATCCCGGCCGTCCGCCGCGAACTGGAGGCGTTCGCCGTCGCCGGCGGGGAGTACCTCATCCTGGCCGCCGACTCCGGCCGTGACGGCTACGACGACCGTCCGGTGCTGGACGAGCAGGGCTGGCAGACGCTCTTCACCAACCTGACCCGGATCAGCGAGGTGTGCGCCGAGGCCGGCGTCACCGCCTGCATCCACCCGCACTGGGGCACGATGGTGCAGAACGTCGACGAGGTCCGCCGGGTGCTCGACCACTCCTCGGTCGGCCTGTGCCTGGACACCGGCCACCTGGCCGCCGGTGGCGCCGACGTGGCCGCGCTCGCCCGGGAGTATGCCGCCCGGGTCGCCATCGTGCACGCCAAGGACATCCACAAGGAGATGACCGACAAGCTGCTGCCCGGCGAGCTGTCCTGGTCCGACGGCGTCAAGGGCGGCATGTTCGCCCCGATCGGCGAGGGTGACATCGACTTCGCCGACATCGTGAAGACCCTCGACGCCGCCGGCTTCGACGGCTACTACGTCCTGGAGCAGGACATCATGCTGGACGGCGAGCCGCCGGCCGACGGTGGCCCGGTGGTCTCCGCCAAGGCCTCACTGGAGGCCCTGCAGGCGCTGGCCTGATCCCCGGCTCGCCGGGCCCACACCCCACAGCGCGACGGCGCGTACCGCACAGTCGGTACGCGCCGTCGCGCTGTGTCGGGCTGTCGCGCTGTGTCGGACTGTCGCACTGTGTCCGGATCCACCGTCCGTCAGACCAACACCAGGTAGACCGCGGAGAGCACCACGAAGCCGGTGACCAGCCGGGCGAACCACACGTCGTCCAAGCGGCCGACGACGATCCGGCCGACCCAGGCCCCGAGCCACACCACCGGGACGAACACCAGCCCGGTCAGCAGCACCGGTCGGGTCATCATGCCCAGCCCGATCATCACCGGCAGCTTGAGGGCCAGGTTGACGGTGGCGAAGAACCACGCGGTGGTGCCGAGGAAGGCCAGCTTGCCGTAGCGGGCGCCGAGCAGGTAGAGGCTCATCGCCGGTCCGCCGGCGTTGGCGACCATGGTGGTGAAGCCGGCCAGCGCGCCGTACGCCCGGGCCTCCGCCGCCCCGGGCCGGTGCCGCCGGGTGAGCAGGCCGACCACCAGCAGGACGAGCAGGATGACGCCGATCGTACGACGCAGCACCCCGTCGTCGACCCGACCGAGGAACACCCCGCCGGCGGCCACGCCGAGCACGACAGGCAGCAACAAGCGGCCGAGCAGTCGCCAGTCGGCGTCGTGCCAGTAGGTGCGCAGCGCCCAGGCGTCACCGGCCAGCAGCATCACCAGCAGAACGGCGGTCGACTCCTTGGCCGGCAGCGCGAGGGCGGCGAGCACGACGGCAGCGGTCGCGGCGCCGGAGAGGGCGGTCTTCGAGAAGCCGCCGATGAACGCAGCGGTGCCGAGCAGCAGCCAGCCGGCGAACGTGAGGGGGAGCATGATCCATTATGTATGTACATTTCGATCAGTTGTGCGCCCATTCAGTGGCCGGACAGGGATTCGGCACACCGCTACAGTGATCTGAATCACACCCTTTTCGGGGGAGGAACCACCGTGAGCAGCCACACCTATCGGATCGTCGAGTTGGTCGGGACCTCTCCCGACAGCAGCGACGACGCCATCGCCCGCGCCATCGCGTCCGCCGAGACCCGGTACGGCGCGGTCGACTGGTTCGAGGTCGTCCAGCACCGCGGACACGTGGTGGACGGTCGCGTCGCCCACCACCAGGTCACCCTGAAGATCGGCGCCCGCCTGCCCGAGGACTGACCTCGGGCAGGCGGGCGCGGATGACGGGTCGCCGACGGCGACGTACGGTCAGGGCTCGACGGTGACCTTGATCGCCTCGCCCTTGCGGACGATCTCGAAGGCGTCGAGCACCCGCTCCAACGGGACGTGCGCGGTGATCAGGTCCTTGACCGGCACCTGGCCCGAGGCGATGTAGGCCAGCGCCCGCTTGTTGTGGTCGGGCGAGGACCCGTTGGCGCCGTGGATGTGCAGCTGGCGGTAGTGCACCAGGTTGGAGTCCAGGGTGATCGTCGGGTTGGTCTTCGGCAGGCCGCCGAAGAAGGAGATCCGGCCGTTGCGGGCGGCCATCGCGACCGCCTGCTCCTGGGTGACGTTCGCCGGGGTCGCAGTGATGACGACGTCGGCGCCTCGACCGCCGGTCATCTCCAGGACCTTGGCGACGACGTCCTCGGTCGAAGCGTCGATGGTGGCGTCCGGGTGGACCGCGTCGGCGGACATCGTCAGCCGCTCGGCGTTGATGTCGACCAGCACGATGGTGCCGGCCTTGTGCACGCCCCGGGCGATCCTGGTGTGCATGCAGCCGATCGGGCCGGCGCCGAAGACGACCACGAAGTCGCCCTCCTCGATGCCCACCTGCTCCTGGGCGTTGATGGCGCAGGCGAACGGCTCCGCCGCCGAGGCCTCGTCGTAGCCGACGCCGTCGGGGATCCGGTTGAGGCCGTCGACCTTGAGCACCTGCTCGGGGACGATCATGTACTCGGCGAAGCCGCCGTCGTACTGGTAGCCGACCGAGGTCTGGTTCTGGCAGACCTCCATCCAGCCCTTCGTGCACTCGTAACACTCACCGCAAGGGACGGCGGCGATGGACTGCACCCGGTCGCCGACCTGGAAGCCGCCCAGGGCGTTCGCCCCGACCTCGACGACCTCACCGGCGACCTCGTGGCCCATCGTCGTGGTCCCGGTGATGTTCGGGTGTCCGTTGTTGTAGATCTTGACGTCGGTGCCGCAGGTCGAGCAGTTCTTGACCTTGATCTTCACCTCGTTCGGACCGCAGACGGGTTCCGGCACATCCTCGACCCGGACGTCCTTGGGGGCGTAGAAGCGCAACGCCTTCATCTGGTTCACTCTCCTTCTTCCGGAGCCAGCAGCTCCATCACTTCGTCTGGACTGGATGCCGTACGCAACTTCTCCGCACTGGCGGGGTCGGCGAGCACGCCGGCGAGGGCGCCGAGGATCCCCACGTGCTCATCGGTGGCGGAGGCGATCGGGATGGCCACGTAGACCGTGTTGCCGTCCCAGTCGATCCCCTCGGGGAACTGGAGGAAGCCGAGCGCGGTCTTCTTGACGTACGCCCGGGCCTCGTTGGTGCCGTGCGGGATGGCGAAGCCGTTGCCCATGAAGGTCGACACCTGCGTCTCACGGGTGAACATCGCGTCGGTGTAGGCCGGATCGGTGGCGCCGACCCCGACCAGGACGTCACCGCAGAGGCGGATCACGTCGTCCTTGGTGCGGCTCGGCAGCGCGAGCTGGATCGCTTCCCGCGGCAGCACGTCGGAGGGCAGCTTCTTGCGCCGGCGGGGCCGGGTGGCGGTGGCCGCACCCGCTGCGGCGACACCGGCCGCGGTGCCTGCGACGGCCGGGGCGGTGGCCGCCGCCGGAGCGGCGGGGCCGGCCATCAGGTCGGGGCCGATCGGAGCGCCGGCCTTGATGGCCTGCTCGACGGCGGTGAAGGCCGGGTCACCCATGTACACCTTGAAGGGCACGATGGCCGCGTTGGGCACCTGGCGGTGCGCCCGGTCGGCGAGCCCCTCCTGGGTGAGCACGACCTGGGCGTCGGCCGGGATCTCGTTCACCGGGGTGTGGATCACGTCCACACCGTACGGCTTGAGCTTCTTCTTCATCGCGCTGGCGACCATCACACTGGACCCCATGCCGGCGTCGCAGGCGATCACCACCTGGCGGACGTCGTGCCCGCTGATCGTCGGACCGGCGGCGGCAGCGGCGGCAGCCGCCGCGGCGATCTCGGCCTCGGTCTCCGGTGCCTCGACCTCCTCGACCAACACGTCGGGCTGACGCTCGGCCTTCAGCATCAGGAAGGCGACCAGGAAGGCCACCGTGGTGGCGACGGCGAAGTCGGCGAGGTTGGCGAGGTAGTTGCCGCGCGGGGTGACGGCCATCCAGGCGATGATCGAGCCGGGCGAGGCGGGAGCGACCAGGCCGGCGCCGAGCAGGGTGCCGGTGAGCACGCCGGACATGCCGCCGAGGATGGTGGCGAGGATCAGCTTCGGCTTCATCAGGACGTACGGGAAGAAGATCTCGTGGATGCCGCCGAAGAGGTGGATGATGATGGCGCCGGGGACGGTGCCCCGGACCACCCGCGGACCGGCGATCCAGTAGGCCAGCAGGAGCCCGAAGCCCGGACCGGGGTTGGACTCGACCATGAACAGGATCGAGCTGCCGGCCTGGCGGACCTGCTCGATGCCGAGTGGGGTGAGGATGCCGTGGTTGACGGCGTTGTTGAGGAAGAGCACCTTGGCCGGCTCGACCAGGATCGAGGCCAGCGGCAACAGGTGCCGGGCGACCAGGAAGTCCACGCCGCCGGCCATCCAGTTCACCAGTGCGGTGACCACCGGCTCGATCAGGTACCGACCGAGGATCGCCAGCGCTGCGCCGAAGATGCCGATCGAGAAGGTGTCGACCAGCATCTCGAAGCCGGACGGGACCTTGTCCCGGACGACCTTGTCGAACTGCTTCAGCAGCCAGGCCGCGACCGGACCGATGAACATGGCGCCGAGGAACATCGGCACCGAGGCACCGACGACGACGCCCATCGTGGCGATCGCGCCGATCACGGCGCCGCGCTGGCCGTGGACCGTACGGCCACCCGTGTAGCCGATCAACAGCGGGAGGAGGTAGGTGATGATCGGGTCGACCAGCTTGGCCAGGTCGGCGTTGGGGGTCCAGCCGGTGGGGATGAAGAGGGCCGTCAGCAGGCCCCAGGCGATGAACGCGCCGATGTTCGGCATGATCATGCCGGCGAGGAAGCCGCCGAACTTCTGCACCGAGGCCCGGAACCCGTGTCCTTCGAGGTTCTTGTTGACTCGTGCGTCAGGGAGAGGGAGAGACATCTCAACTCCGTTGGTGTGACTGCCCGTACGGACCGGACAGGATCGTCTTTGACCGTGGACTCCAGAGTCCTGCGCCCGTTTGTGTTTGTCAAGGCCATCCGATCGTCTGCGTTTCTCGCAGTACGGTCACGACTTGGACATAAACCAACATTAAGGCCACATAAACGAAGACAACCACCAACCTTGCCTGCCGGCGATTGCCGCCCGAGGGACGCGTACGCCGCACCACTGCGCCTATCCACTGCCACCAGCCCGGGCCGAGCAATCGGGCATGGGCCGGACATCTCGCAAGCCCTCACACACTCGACACCACCCGAACTCACATAAGCCAACTTGCACGCGTAGATAACTCTGACTAATCTTTGGCGGTGCGCCACACCCTGGCGCTCTTTGCTGACCGCACCGACACCGAGGACGCTCATGACCACCCGTTTCCACACCCTCGCCGCCGCCGTGGCGGCTCTGGCCCTGTCGACCGTCGGGCTGGCCGGGTGTGCCGCCGGCCAGGAGACCTTGAAGATCTCGGCCGACGCCACGCCGCACGCCGAGATCCTGCAGTACGTCCAGGACTCCGGGCAGCTGAAGGACACCAAGATCCAGATCGAGACGATCTCCGGTGAGGTCGACCCGAACCAGCTGCTCGAGGCCGGCGACGTCTCCGCGAACTTCTTCCAGCACAAGCCCTACCTCGACGACTGGCAGGCCCAGCACAAGACGAACAACCTGGTCAGCGTCGCCTCGACCCACCTCGAGCCGATGTCGATCTACTCCCACAAGTACACGGCCGTCGCCGACATCCCGGCCGGCTCCACCGTCGCGGTGCCGAAGGATCCGACGAACTACGCCCGCGCGCTGTACGTACTGCAGACCGCCGGGCTGCTGACGATGAAGCAGCCCGCCACCGAGGCCAACATGTCGACCATCACCGAGGCCGACATCGCCAGCAACGCCAAGCAGCTGAAGTTCGTCGAGCTGGACCGCCCACAGCTGCCGCGTACGCTCGACGACCCGCAGGTCGCCGCCTCGGTGATCAACTCCAACTACGCCATCGAGGCCGGGCTCACCCCGTCCAAGGACGGCCTGGTCACCGAGCCCGTCGCCAACAACCCGTACGCCAACATCCTGGTGACCACCACGGCGAAGCAGAACGACCCCGGCATGAAGGAACTCGCCGCGGCGCTGGAGTCCCCCCAGACCGCGGCCTGGATCAAGCAGAAGTACGGTGACTCCATCGTCCCCGTCCATGAGAGTGCCAAGTGATCGAGATCGACCAGCTCGCCAAGACGTACACCACGCGACAGCACGGTGACGTCGAGGCGCTGACCGGCGTCACGCTGCGGGTGCCCGACGGTGCCATCCAGGGCATCGTCGGGCCCTCGGGCGCCGGCAAGTCCACCCTGCTCCGCTGTCTGAACCTGCTGGAGCGCCCCACCGGTGGTCGGATCGTCCTGAACGGGGACGACCTGACCACCTTGTCGTCCGCGGACCTGCGGGCGGCCCGGCGCCGGATCGGGACCGTGTTCCAGCACTTCGAGCTGCTGCACTCCCGCACCGTCGCCGACAACATCAGCCTGCCGCTGGAACTGGCCGGCACCCCCGACGCGGAGCGCCGGTCCCGGGTGGCCGAGCTGATCGAGCTGGTCGGCCTGCAGGGCCGCGAGCGCTCGTATCCCTCCCAGCTGTCCGGCGGCCAGCAGCAGCGGGTCGGCATCGCCCGGGCCCTCGCCGCCCGGCCCGACGTGCTGCTGTGCGACGAGCCGACCAGCGCCCTGGACCCGGCGACCACCACCCAGATCCTCGACCTGCTCGCCCGGGTCAACCGGTCGGTCGGCGTGACGATCCTGTTGATCACCCACGAGCTGGCGGTGGTCCGGCGGATCTGCACCCACGCGGCCCTGCTGGAGCACGGCCGGATCACCGAGTCCGGCCCGGTAGTCGACCTGGTCACCGACGCCTCCTCGGCGCTGGGCCAGCTGATCTCCCCCGTCCCCGCGGGCACGATGGGCCGCCCAGGGGCCGCCCTGATCACCGCTCTCGACGACGACGCCGACCAGCCGTGGCTCAGCGAGCTGGCCCGTACGTACGACCTGGACATCTCGGTGGTCGCCGGCGGGGTGGAGCGGAGCGGCGCCCGGCGGGTCGGCCGCGTGGTGCTGCAGTTCGCCGCCGACGTCGACCGGTCGCTGGTCGAGGGCTTCCTCACCCGTCACGACCAGGTGCGGCTGACCTGGCTCGACCAGCTCGCGGCCACCCCGCAGATCGACGAGGACCTGGCATGACCGACAAGATCACCTGGATCAAGGCGCTGCCCGAGCTGTGGACGGCCTCCCTGGAGACCGTCTACATGGTCGGCGTGTCCTTCGTCATCGCCTTCGTCGTCGGGGTCGCCCTCGGCGTGCTGCTGCACATCACCGACCGGCACGGGCTGCGGCCCAACGCGACGGTCAACCAGGTGCTGGGCACCATCGTCAACATCGTCCGGTCGATGCCGTTCATCGTGCTGCTGATCCTGCTGCTGGGGCTGACCCGGCTGATCGTCGGCACCGCGATCGGCCCGACCGCCGCGATCGTGCCGCTGAGCATCGCCGGCATCCCGTTCTTCGCCCGGGTGGTGGAGAACGCACTGGCCGAGGTGCCGCGTGGCCGGGTCGAGGCGGCTGCCGCGATGGGCGCCACCGACCTGCAGGTGATCCGCAAGGTGCTGCTGCCGGAGGCTGCCAGCGGCATCATCGCCGGCTCCACGCTGACCCTGGTGATGCTGGTCGGCTCGTCGGCGATGGCCGGTGTGATCGGCGGTGGCGGGCTGGGCGACCTCGCCCTGGTGTACGGCTACCAGCGGTTCAACAACCAGGTGCTGATCGCCTGTGTCGTGGTGCTGATCATCCTGGTGCAGGGCATCCAGATGATCGGCGACGGCTGGGTGCGGGCCCGGGCGCACAAACGCTGAGCCCCGGACCGCGCACGGAGCGGCCCGGGTGCTGATCGTACGATCTCGTGGTCAGTCCTCGGTGAAGTAGACGCCCTCCCGGACCAGGCCCATGCCGAGATCCAGCGGCACCACCGGGACGACCTCGCCGGACCCGATGCTGTTCAACCAGGCGAGCGCGCGAACCAGACGGGCGTAGTCGTCGGTCTCCACATAGAAGTAGAAGGTGTGCGGGACCGGCGCGACCGCGCCGACGTGGACGGTGACCCCGTCCGTGCTCTTGAGGGCTTCCCACCACTCGTCGAACTGCTTGGCCGTCTCCGGACGCCGAGCCGGGCAGTCGTGGCTGAGGTGGGTGTGGATGACCTGGTAGAACATGGCGTTCCCCCTCTGTGGACAATGGCCGTTCCAGTCGCCAGTGTGACCCACATCACTGAGGCCAGGCGAAGTGCCGCGATCGGGAGGTCACCACGCTTCCGGCGCTACAGTGCCCACCCGCCGCGGTTCCCCCCGCCGCCGAAGGCGTCCCGAGGGGAGCGCGTCCGGGAGCCGAGGTAGCTGCCGACCACGGCCGAGCCCAGCTCGTCCAGCTCGGGGGCGACCGTACGACCGTCCGCCCGACGGGCCATCGAGTCGACGAACCGGGCCAGCCCCGGGTCGTCGCCGAGCCGGAAGAAGGTGGTCTGGGCACCGAGCCGGCGGGAGGCGTCCAGCTCCTGCACGGTCCGGGCGATGGTCAGCGGGTGCGGCGGGTAGTCGAACCACACCTCGCCGTTCGGCTCCAGGTGGGAGGTGGGTTCGCCGTCGGTGACGATCAGCAGCACCGGCTGGGCGTCCGGGTGCTTGCGGAAGAAGCGATTGGCCAGCAGCAGGGCATGGTGCAGGTTGGTGCCCTTCTCCCATTGGCTGTCCAGCCCGATCAGCCGCTCGATGTCCATCACCTGGGCGATCCGGCCGAACCCGATCACCTGCAGCAGGTCGCCGCGGAAGCGGGTGCTGAGCAGCTGGTGCAGGGCCAGCGCCGTACGTTTCATCGGCACCCAGCGGCCGTCCATCGCCATCGAGAAGCTGGTGTCGACCAGCAGCGCGACCGCGGCCCGGGTGCGTTCCTCGGTCTCGGTGACCTCGATGTCGTCCAGGGTGATCCGTACGCCCTCCGTGGCGGAGCCACCGGCGGCGACCGTGCGGACGACGGCGTTGGTGATCGTCCGGGACGTCGCCCAGGGCTCGAGGTCGCCGAACTCCCAGCCGCGGGAGGCCCCGGTCGGTTCGCCCAGCAGGCCGGCCTTGCGGGCGTCGCGCTGGCCCTGTCGGCTCGCCAACCGGGTCGCGACGTCGCGGAGCAGCTGCTTGCCGAGCTGGCGCATCGCCCGGGGGCTGAGCCGCAGATCGCCCTCGGGGGCCCGCTTCAGGTAGCCGGAGTCGCGCAGCGCCCGTTCCAGCTGGGCCAGCGCCCGAGCGTCGACGGCGGCCTCGGCGCCGAGCTGACGGGCCAGTGCGTCGAGGTCGATGTCGTCCAGCTGGGAGCCCTCGCGGGACTGGGCGAGCTGGTCGGTGAGGTGGTCGAGGTCGGCGAGGTCCTGCAGCACCCCGGTGCCATCACCCAACCCGAGTCCCTCCTCGCCCTGGAACCGTTCGGAGCCGGCCCAGTCCTCCCCCGGGCGCAACGCACGCAGGTTGCCGTCCATCCGGGCGAGCTGGTCCATCAGGTCTGGTGAGCCGAAGGCCTGCGCCGACAGCTCCATCAGCTCGGCCCGCTGCTCGGCGCTCATCGAGTTGAGCATCCGCTGGGCCGCGGCGCTGCGGGCCGCCAAGGCATCGAGCAGTTCCTCGATGTCCTTGGGCTGCTCGGGGAAGAGGTCGCCGTGCTTCGCCATGAAGTCGTCGAAATCCTCACCGGTGTCCTCGCCGCGGCGGTGCTTCTCCAACAGCTCGTTGAGGTCGCGCAGCATCTCGCCGATCCGCGCGCGGTCCTCCTCGGTGGCGTTCTCCAGCGCCTGCTTCATCCCGGCGAACCGCTGGTCGAGCAGCTCACGGCCGAGCAGGTCCTTGATCCGGTCGTACGCCTCGCGGGCCTCGCTGCTCTGCCAGTCGTACGAGGACAGCTCCTGGACCGCGGCGGAAGTGGCCGGCGGCAGGTCGTCCAGCTGCAGCTGACGGAACGCTCGGTCACCCTCGTCCATCATCGGGTCCCGGGCGAGCTGCTTGCGCTCGGCCAGCACCGCCTTGTCGAGCAGCTCGCGGACCTGCTGCAGGGTGCCGTCGAGGGAGTGCCGGTCGAGGAGTTCCCGGCGGCGTTGCGCGACCCGGCGGGCGAGGTCGTCGAGACCGGTCCGCTGCTGGCCGCCGGTGCCCTTGGCGCCGCGGCGGAGGTATTCGCGCATCGCCCGCTCGGGTGACCAGCCGGCCATCACGTCCTCGCCGATCGACGCGAGCGCCTCGGCGAGGTCGACCGGCGGGGCGAGCGGGTCGCCACCGGCGTAGCGGGTGTAGCGGCTCATCGCTGCCTCATCTCATCGCCGCCTCATCCGTACAGCGTTTCGCCGCCGCCGGACTCCTTGCCGATCCGGCGGGCCAGGTAGAGGCCCTCGAGGGCGAGTTCGACGCCGCCGGCGATCTCACCGGGGGTACGGGCATCGAGGCGCTGGGCGATCTCGTCGTAGAGAGTGGACTCGCCGAGCGCCGGCAGCCCGGCGAGGAACTCGTCGGCGGTCATCCGGACACCGGTGGCGACCGTACGCCCCTGTTCCACCGCGGCGACCAGCAGGCCGAGGTCGATGCCCCGCAGCCGCTCCCGGACACAGGCGGCGATGGCCGTCCGCAGCAGATGGTTGAGGATCTCGGTCTCCCGACCCTCCTCACCGGTCTCGAACTCGATCTTGCCGCGCAGCACGTCGACCACCGTGTCGAGGTCGACGCAGCGGGCGATCGCCCGGTCCTCGCCACGGACGGTGGCGCGGTGCAGGGCGGAGGCGGCGACGGTCTCCGCGCCGGCGATGGCGAACCGAGCGCTCACTCCGGAGCGCTGGTCGACCGCTGCGGACTCACGGAGCGCCCGGGTGAAGCGGGCGACGATCTCCAGCACCGGCTCGGGCACCTCGGCGACCAGCCGGGCCTCCTGCCGGATGACGGCGATCTCGTCGTCGAGGGTGGTCGGGTAGTGGGTGCGGATCTCCGCGCCGAAGCGGTCTTTGAGCGGGGTGATGATCCGGCCGCGGTTGGTGTAGTCCTCGGGGTTGGCGGAGGCGACCAGCAGCACGTCGAGCGGCAGCCGGAGCACGTAGCCGCGGATCTGGATGTCGCGCTCCTCCATCACGTTGAGCAGCGCGACCTGGATCCGCTCGGCGAGGTCGGGCAGCTCGTTGATCGCGACGATGCCGCGGTGGCTGCGGGGGACCAGGCCGAAGTGGATGGTCTCCGGGTCGCCCAGGTGGCGGCCCTCGGCGACCTTCATCGGGTCGACGTCGCCGATCAGGTCGGCCACGCTGGTGTCCGGGGTGGCGAGTTTCTCGGCGTAGCGCTCGGAGCGGTGCCGCCACTCGACGGGCAGATCGTCGCCCAGTTCGGCGGCACGACGGCGCCATTCGGGGCTGATCGGCTCGAACGGGTGCTCGCCCAGCTCGGAGCCCCGGATGACCGGGGACCACTCGTCGAGCAGACCGACGAGCGTACGGAGCAGCCGGGTCTTGCCCTGGCCACGCTCGCCCAGCAGGACGATGTCGTGGCCGGCGATGAGGGCGCGCTCCAGCTGCGGGATCACCGTGTCGCGGAAGCCGTGCAGGCCGGGCCACGGGTCCTCCCGGCGGCGGAGCTTGTCGAGAAGGTTGTCGCGGATCTCCTCACGGACGCCACGCAGGCGGTGCCCGGAGGCACGCAGCTCGCCGAGCGTACGTGGGGACGGGGCGAAGGATGAGGTGCCGGTCACATTGTCCACGCTAACCCCGGGTTCGCGTCGACAAAAGGGGCTCGCGATCATGGCCCCGTCGGCACCGGTCCGCGGCGGCCCGGATCTAGCGTGCCGGCGCCGGATAGATGCCGCCGCTTGCCTGGCGTCCACCGTCGACCGGCAGGATCACGCCGGTGATGTACGACGCCTCGTCGCCGGCCAGGAACACCACCGCCGCCGCGACATCGGCCGGGGTCCCCGCACGGCGGATCGGAGTGTGACCGATAATCGCGTCGCGCAGCGAGGCGGGCGCGCCCGCTGTGCGTGGCGTCTCGATGAACCCCGGTGCCACGGCGTTCACCCGGATGCCGTCGACAGCGTGGTCGAGCGCCATCGAGCGGGTCATGTTGTTCAGCGCCGCCTTGGTCGTGTTGTACGCCACCGCCCGGTAGTCACCCCGGAAGCTCTGCACCGAGGAGATCTGGATGATCGAGCCCTGCGTCTTCCGCAGCTCGGGGATCGCGGCACGGCTGAACAGGTACGCGCTGGTGATGTTGCTGCGCAGGAGATCAGCCCAGGCGTCCGGCTCGACAGTGGTGACATCGCCGGAGAGGGCGTTCCCGACATTGTTGACCAGAAGGTCCAGCCCACCGAACCGCTCGACCGCCACCTGAACGGCCCGCATGGCCGTGGCCTCGTCACCGGCGTCACCGAGCACGGCGGCGACCCGCTCGGACGGGAGCGCGTCAAGCGAACGCCGCAGAGACTCCACCCCGCGGCTGACGGCGACGACGTTCGCGCCTTCCTGGATGAGCCGGGCAGCAATGCCCTCCCCGATGCCGGAGCTCGCCCCGGTCACGATCGCGGTCTTGCCGGCAAGTGCGTACGCCACGAGGTACTCCCTGTCGTTGTCGGTGGGCGGGGGTCGCCTCGATACTGGCACTCCGACCCAAGGGCGAGCATCGAGGCGCACCGGACTCGTCGCGCTCGGCGCGGACCATGGGGCCGGCGCAGTTCGGGGCAGCCACGCCCACGCCGTCTCGTCGGCTGACAGATCTGCTGATATCGGCTGACGGATCGATTCCTTCGCTCAAGCAGATTCCTCGAACCCACCCAGATTCCTCGAACTGACGATCGATTAGTGTCAGTGGTGTGCCGTACCGTTGGCGGCATGGAGGGGACATTGTTCGAGGTGCCTGATCCGGGCGGTGATGGGCCGGATCAGGACGGTGCTGGGCCGGATCAGGGCGGTGACGCGGCCGGCAGGCCGGCTGCTGGCCGGGGTGCCGGTGGGATCGAGCTCGACACCGGCCTGCTGGACGAGGCCGAGGCCACGCTCGCGGATGTGGTGATGCCGGTCGCGTTGGCCCCGGACCGGGTGATGCCCGGTCTGGTCGGTGACGCGTTGGAGGAGATCGACGCGTTGCGGACCCTGCGGGCCGCGGCCGAGGCCCGGGAGTTCGCATTGGTCGGGCATGCGGCGACGATCGCCCCACCGCCTGCCCAGCATCCGTTGCCGGGTGGGGAGAGACTGGTCGATCTGGGCGGGGACGGCTGTCCGCTGGTCGCGGAGTTCATCGTGGTCGAGATCGCCGCCCTGCTGCACACCACCCATGCCTCGGCCCGTGCCCTGATCGCCGACGCCCTGTCGGTGCGGTGGCGCCACCCGCGGATGTGGGCGGCGGTGATGGCGGGCCGGCTGCCGGTGTGGCAGGCCCGCCGGATCGCGCAGGCGGTCCGCTGGGCCCGGCTGGCCCGACCCCAGGCCCTGCAGATCGACCGGCATCTCGCGCCGGCTCTGGGCGCGGTGTCGTGGACCCGGCTGGAAGCCCTGGTGGAGGGCGAGATCGTCGCGGCCGACCCCGCCGCCGCAGCAGAGGCCGAGCAACGGGCACGGACCGGCCGCTACGCCCGGGTGGTCCGTGACGAGTCCGGGCAGGCCGGGGTGCGGACCCTGGTCGCCCGGCTGGCGACTCCCGACGCGGGCCCAGCTCGATGCGACCCTGAGCCGCCTGGCCGCCGCCCTCGCCACCACCGGCGCGGACGCCGACAGTCTGGACGTACGCCGGTCCCGTGCGCTGGGGATGTTGGCCACCCCTGAGCGGGCGGTCGCGCTGCTGGCCGGTGACCGTCAGGCTGCAGACCGGTTGCGGGCGCCGGTGCGGCTGTATGTCCACGTGAACGCCGAGCGTCTCGACGACCGGGGCGTCGCCCGGCTGGAGGGCGAGGGGGCGGTCCCCGTCCAGACCCTGAGGGCGTTGTTGGCGGACTCCACGGTGCGGGTGACCGGGGTGATCGACCACCGCGACTCCGAGCCGATCGACGCCTACGAGATCCCCGAACGACTGCGTGAGCAGGTCATCCTCGCCCAGCCGTACGACGTGTTCCCCTGGGGGGCGCGCCGGTCCCGCCACGCCGACCTCGACCACACCATGCCCTACCATCACGCCGGCCCACCCGGTCGGGCCGCGCCGCCGGGTCAGACCCGGATCGACAACCTCGGCCCGCTGTCGCGGACCGCGCACCGCGCCAAGACCCACGCCGGCTGGCGCTGCCGCCAGACCGCCCCCGGCCACTGGCTGTGGCGCTCCCCCTACGGCCGCGACTACCTGGTCGACAACTGGGGCACCCACACCCCCGACCACCCCACCACCAGCCAACCCTCCGACCTCGAGCTCGACGCCATCGACCGGCTCACCGCCCCACCCCGGCACCGTGCCCCGAGCCCCCGGAGGAGCCGCCGGCCACGAGGGCAGCGGCACCGAGGGCAGCGGCACCGACGGCGGCCCCGGGACCGACGGCACTACCGCGGCCGGGTCGTCCGTCAGCGCTGATCAGGCGAACACGCGGACGACCGCGGCGATGTCCTCGGCGCCCTGGCCCTGCTCCTCGGCCCGGGCGTACAGTCCCCGCACTGCGTCGAGGATCGGGAACGTCCCCGCGTCGCCGGTGGCGGCCTCGGCCAGTTCGAGGTCCTTGTGGAGGCCGCGAAGCTGGAAGTTGGCCGGCTGGAAGTCGTCGGCCAGCATCAACCCGCCCTTGGCATGCGCGTAAACCGTGTCGGACTGCCCACCGGCGATCGCCTCGAGGAACAGCCGCTCGTCCAGGCCGAGGGCCCGCAACATGGCGAAGGCCTGGCCGGTGCCGGCGGTGAGCAGGCCGATCCAGGTGTTGCAGACAAGCTTGAGCCGGGTCCCCGCACCGACCTCGGGACCGGCGACGACGCGCTTCTGGCTGATCACTGCCAGCAGCGGCTCCACAGCGGCCAGCCGGTCGGCGTCGCCCCCGGTGAGCAACACCAGCGTGCCGGACTCGGCCGGCCCCTTCGTCCCGAGCATCATCGCCTCGACCAGCGCCAGGCCGTGGTCGGCCGCGACCGACACCACCTGGTCGGTGCCGTCGACTCCGATCGTGGACATCTGCACCCACAGGGCACCGGCGGGCGCGGCACCGGACGCCTCCCGGATCACCGAGACGACCGCCTCGGCATCGAACAGGGTCATCAGCACGATATCGGCCGACGCGACCGCTTCGGCCGGGGTCGCCGCCACCGTCGCACCGAACTCGGCGAGGGGCTCGGCCCGCTCCGCCGTACGATTCCAGACCGTCACGTCCACACCTCTGCCGAGGAGACGCTCGGCGAGCGCCCGCCCCATGATCCCGGTGCCGAGGATGACGACCTTGCCCAACCCGCTCATCTGCGCTGACCCTCCTGTGTCGGTGTGGTCGTCACACTACGCGCCCGGGATCGGCCGCCCTCCGGGAGGACCGGGCAGGCCCGAAGGACGCCCGGGGGTCAGGAGTGGGAGCCGGGCCGCTCGGCGTGCCGATGGCGGCGCCGGGCCGGCGGAGCACCCGCACGGTCGCCCCGAGTGGAGGGGGTCTGCTGGCCCGATCGCTTCTCCGCGTGCTGTTCGGGCGCGCGGCTCCCGGACGTACGTCCCTGGGCCGGCCCGGACGCACCCCTGCCAGCAGATCCACCCCTGCCAGCAGACCCACCCCTGCCAGCAGATCCACCAGGGCCAGCAGACCCACCACGGCCAGCAGACCCACCACGGCCAGCGGTGGACCGCGAGGAGCGGCCCGATCCCGAACGCCGCGACCGACCGGAACCGGATCCCGAGCCGGAGCGCCCCTGACCGGAGTCCCCCGACCCCTGCGACCCCCGCGCCGCACCAGCGGCGGGCTCCGGGCTCACCAGAGCACGGGCCTCGTCCGCACTCAGCGTCACCCGCTCCCCCGGCGCCAGCGACTCGAGCACTGCCGGCTCCGGCTCGGCCACCTCGGGGGTGATGCCGGCCTTGCGCATCATCTGGCGGACCTCCTGGCGCTGGTCCGGGGTCACCAGGGTGACCACCGTGCCGGAGTGCCCGGCGCGCGCCGTACGGCCCGAGCGGTGCAGATAGGCCTTGTGCTCGACCGGCGGGTCGGCGTGCACGACGAGGGCGACGTCGTCGACGTGGATGCCGCGGGCGGCGATGTCGGTCGCCACCAGGGTGCGGACGGTGCCCGACTCGAACGCCGCCAGGTTGCGGGTGCGGGCGTTCTGCGACAGATTGCCGTGCAGGTCGACGGCCGGGATGCCCCGATCCACCAGCTGCTTCGCCAGCCGCTTGGCGCCGTGCTTCGTACGGGTGAAGAGGATCGTCCGGCCCGGCGCCGAGGCCAGGTCGGCGAGCACCCGGCCGCGGGTGTCCTTGTCGACGCGCAGCACGTAGTGGTCCATCGTGGACACCGGCGACTGCGGCGAATCGGCCTCGTGGGTGACCGGATCGTGCAGGTAGCGCTTCACCAGCACGTCGATGCCGTTGTCGAGGGTCGCCGAGAAGAGCAGCCGCTGGCCGGTCGTCGGCGTACGGTCGAGAATCTTGCGGACCATCGGCAGGAAGCCCATGTCGGCCATGTGGTCGGCCTCGTCGAGGACGGTGATCTCGACATCGTCGAGGTTGGCGGCGCCCTGGCCCATCAGGTCGAGCAGCCGGCCCGGGCAAGCGACGAGCACGTCGACCCCGCGGGCCAGCGCCTGCACCTGCGGGCCCTGGCCGACACCGCCGAAGACCGTACGACTGGTCAGCCCGACCGCCGCCTCCAGCGGCTTCAGCGACTCCTCGATCTGGGTCGCGAGTTCGCGGGTGGGCGCCAGCACCAGGGCGCGCGGGCGCTTCGGGCGGGCCTTCCGCGGGGCGGCGACGAGCCGGGCCACCATCGGCAGCAGGAAGGCGTACGTCTTGCCGGAGCCGGTGCGGCCCCGACCGAGGACGTCACGGCCGGCCAGCGAGTCCGGCAGCGTCGCCGCCTGGATCGGGGTGGGCACGGTGATGGCGCGCTCGGCGAGGACGTCGGACAGGGACGCGGGCACACCGAGGCGCACGAAAGCTGAAGTCAAGGAGGTTCCTTAGAAGTGTCTTGCCGGGGGATCGCATCGCCCACTGGGACAGACACGGCGCATCATCGGGAGGGATCCCGGGCGCCCGGCGGCCCGAGGCAAGACTCGGCGGGCCGACGCGACGAACCTACCCGGCAGCACGGCGAAAACCAACTCCACGGACCGTACGCCGGCCCGACGGCCCCCTCCGCACACCTCTCCGCACTCCGGCCACCCCTCCCGGACCCTCGACTTCTCCTCAGCAAATAAACATGGTTAGAGTGTGTAAAAACAGATCGGAGGAACCCATGTCCACCACCACCGGCTGCCGCTGCGGCGAGCACGACGAGACCGCCGTCCCGTCCATCAACGTCCTCGACCTCCCCCACGCCGTCCGCCACGGCGCGGTGATCGGCGCCATCACACAGCTCTCCCAGGGCGGGTCGCTGGACGTCGTCGCCCCGCACAACCCGCTGCCGATGATGGCCCAGCTCGAGGACGTCGCCCCCGGCCAGTTCGACCGCACCTACCTCACCGAGGGCCCCGAGCAGTGGACGGTGCGCTTCACCCGTCGCTGACGGGCCACGCCCGGTCGTCCGGGACACCTGACGGCGCTGGTCGCGCGGCCTAGATTGGGCCGCATGACCAGCGCCGCGTCCGCGCCCGCCACCGAGAGCCCCGCCCAGACCTACGACGTGATCGTCCTCGGCGGTGGCCCCGCCGGGGAGAACGTCGCCGACTACGCCGTCCGCGGCAGTTCCCGCACCGCGGCCATCGTCGAGGCGGAGCTCCTCGGCGGCGAGTGCTCCTACTGGGCCTGCATGCCGAGCAAGGCCCTGCTCCGACCGCTCGACGTCGCCGAGACGGCAGCCAACCTCGCCCCGCTGTCTGTGCCGACGCTGGACCGCGACGCACTGCTCGCCCGGCGCGACGACTGGGTCTCCCACTACGACGACGGCGGACAGGTGCGCTGGGCCGAGGGGGCCGGCCTGACCATGGTCCGCGGCCACGGCCGGCTGGTCGGCGAACGGACTGTCGAGGTGGTCGACGGGCAGGGCACCGTACGCCGCCTGATGGCGCGCACCGCGGTCGTGCTGGCCACCGGCTCGGTCCCGGTGATCCCGGGACCGTTGACAGCGCTCCACCCGTGGACGACTCGCGACGTCACCGCGGTGATCGAGGTGCCCGAGCGGCTGGCGATCGTCGGCGGCGGGGTGTCCGCCTGCGAGGCGGCCCGCTGGATGACGGCACTCGGCTCCCAGGTCACCCTGCTGGTGCGCGGCGGACGCCTGCTCGGGAAGTTCGAGGAGTTCGCCGGCGAGGAGGTCGCCGACGGGCTGCGGTCGGCCGGCGTGAGCGTACGTCTCGCCACCTCGGTGACGGCGGCCAGCCGGCAAACGGTCGACCCGGAGGCACCGGTCGGCCGGACGCACGGCGGTCCGCTCACCCTGACCCTCGACGACGGGACGGACCTCGAGGTCGACGAGATCGTCGCGGCGACCGGGCGGCGACCGACCACCGACACCATCGGGCTCGACACGATCGGCCTCGACCCCGCCGCGCTCCGGGGTCGTACCCACGGCGGCGACCTGCCGCCCTGGCTGTTCACCGTCGGCGACATCAACGCCGAGGCGATGCTCACCCACTGGGGCAAGCACCAGGCCCGGATGATCGGCCGACGGATCGGTGCACTGGCCGAGGGGCGCACCCCGGCCGCGGAGCCGCCGGCGCCGGTCCCCCAGGTGGCCTTCACCTCACCGCAGGTCGCCTCGGTCGGTCTCACCTCGGCGCAGGCCGCGCGGGAGGGTCGTACGGTCCGGCTGCTCGACGTCGACTACACCTCGGCCGCCGGCGCCGGGCTGCTGCGCGACGACGCCGCCGGCCGGGTCCGTCTGGTCGTCGACGCCGCCACAGAGGTGGCGCTCGGAGCCACCTTCGTCGGGCCGGAGGTGGCCGAGCAACTGCACGCCGCCACGATCGCCGTCACCGCCGGGCTGGATCTGGCGACGCTGCGCCGGGCCGTGCCGAGCTATCCGACCGCCTCCGAGGTGTGGCTGCGCCTCCTCGAATCCTGAGGCCCGCTGGGCCGCGCCGGTCGATCTCAAGGAGATGGTGTACGCGCCCCCGTCGGCCTGAGGGGATCGGCGTGTCGAGCTGACGACAGGGGCAGCGCCACCGGCGGGCGGACGGGGATTCCAGGTCCCCGGCCGCCCGCCGTTTCATGGTTCCAGGGGGCCTCCAGGCACCCTCCCATGTCAACTCTCACACGCGCCACGTTAAATCTTTCCTTTCGCGTGTTAACAGGCTACGCTCGGGAGCGGAAACAGTGGCCGGGCACCGATGCCCGGCCGGGGACGCACGGCAGGGTTGCCGGCGTGGAATCGAGGTCTCCCCTTTCCGGTTGACGGACCGCAATGTCGCGGCAGACACGGTCCCCTTCCGGGACCGGGGTCTCCCGGAAGGAAACGACTCTGATGCGAAGTTGGCAGTCGACGGCGACACGGCCGGCCCAGGGGTGGCGTCCATGACCGCGGCGAGACGGAGCGACGACGCGGTGCTCGAGGTCGAGGACATCACCAAGAGCTTCGGCGGCATCCCGGTGCTCAAGGGGATCTCGATGGCCCTGGACCGCGGCACCGTCACGGCCCTCGCCGGCGAGAACGGCGCGGGCAAGTCCACCCTGATGAAGATCATCGCGGGGCAGTACGCGCCCGACGCCGGCCGCGCCCGGGTCGCCGGACAGGATCTGCCGTTCGGCGACATCATCGCCGCCCAGAAGCTCGGCGTCGCGATCGTGCCCCAGGAGCTCACCGCGATCCCCGAGATGAAGGTCTACGAGAACCTCGCCGTCGGGCGCGAGATCACCCGTGCCGGCTTCCTCGACCGGCGGGCCCTCAAGCGACGGGCGAGCGAGCAGCTGGCCACCTTCGGGATCGACATCGACCCCGAGCTGCCGATGCACCGGCTCCCGGTCGGCCTCCAACAGATCGTGGAGATCGTCAAGAACGTCGACCGCGGCGCCACCGTCCTGCTGCTGGACGAACCGACCTCGGCCATCGCCGACCGGGAGCGGGAGCACCTCTACGAGCTCGTCGACCGGCTCCGCACCCGCGGGGTGGCGATGATCTACACCACCCACAAGATGGAGGAGATCCACGCGATCGCCGATCGGGTGATCGTGCTGCGCGACGGCGTCCTCACCGCGGACACCCCGGTCGCGGAGACCACCGAGCAGTCCATCGTCACCGCGATGGTCGGCCGTGAGCTGACCAGCGTGTTCCCGCCTCGGCCCGAGCCCGCCGACGACACCGTCCTCACCCTGCGGGACTGGCAGGTGACCGGGGCCTCCGCGCCGGTCGACCTGGACGTACGACGCGGCGAGATCCTCGGCCTGGCCGGCCTGATGGGCGCCGGCCGCACCGAACTGCTGGAGTCGATCTTCGGTCTGCGCCCGATCGACGGCGGCACGCTGACGATCAAGGGGCGTACGGTCGCCGCGCCGACCCCGGACCGGATGATCCGGAACGGCGTCGCCATGGTGCCCGAGGACCGCAAGGGCAGCGGCCTGCTGCTCGAGCTGCCGATCAGCACCAACGGGGCCCTGCCCAACCTGCGCAAGATGTCGGCCGCCGGCTTCGTCCGCCCGGGGCGGATCCGCTCGCTGGTCGGCGATGCGATGGACCGCGTACGCCTCAAGAGTGCCGGGCTGCACCAGCCGGTCGGCGCGCTCTCCGGCGGCAACCAGCAGAAGGTCGTCCTCGGCCGGTGGCTGACCGACACCGTCGACCTGCTGCTCCTCGACGAACCGACCCGCGGCGTCGACGTCGGCGCCCGTTCGGAGATCTACCGCATCATCGTCGAGCTCGCCCGGCAGGGGATGGCCGTGATCATGGCCTCTTCCGATATGCCGGAGGTGATGGGTCTGGCCCATCGCACCCTGGTGATGCAGCAGGGTGCCGTCCGCGGCGAGCTGGGCCGCGACGTCCTCGACAGCGGGGACGCCCAGGAAACCATCTTCCGTCTGGCCACCGGACTGGAGTCGAACAATGTCTGAACACACCACGGAGGTCGACATGGCGGCTGTGCCCGCACCCGCAGCAGAAGGATCGCGCCGATTCCATCTGAACGCGGCGACGATCAAGGACATCCTGATCCGCTACGCGATGGTCTGGATCATGCTGCTGATCATGGCGTTCTTCAGCTACCGCAGCGCCCGGTTCGCCACCGCCGACAATCTGCTCACCATCCTGGTCGCCGCGGCGCCGTTCGCCCTGATCGCGCTGGGCCAGACACTGGTCATCCTGACCGGCGGCATCGACCTGTCGGTGGGCAGCGTCATCGCGGTGAGTGCGATGGCCGCGGCGTACGTCGCCAAGAACGTCACCGGCAACCCGGGGGCGGCGCTGCTGGTCGCGCTGGCGGTCGGGCTGCTCTGCGGGGCGATCAGCGGCCTGCTGGTCTCGGTGGTGCACGTGCCGCCGTTCATCGCCACCCTCGGTGTGATGACCGCCGCCTCCGGTGCCGCGTACGTGGTCGGCAAGGGGGCCCCGATCAACGGGCTGCCCCCGTCGTTCGGCGCCATCGCCAACACCAAGGTGATCGGCCTCACAGTGCCGGTGCTCACCATGATCGTCGGCATCATCGTCATCGCCGTGCTGATGAAGCGGACGGCGTACGGCATGCAGGTGTACGCCGTCGGCGGCAACGAGCAGGCCGCCCGGATCGCCGGCGTCCGGACCAAGGGCATCCTGTTCAGCGTGTACGCGATCAGCGGCACCCTGGCCGGGCTGTCCGGGCTGATGCTGGCCTCGCGGGTGATCTCCGGCCCGCCGAACCTCGGCACCGGCTACGAGCTCGACGCGATCGCCGCCGTGGTGATCGGCGGCGCGAGCCTCTCCGGTGGCCGCGGCTCCATCTGGGGCACGGTGATCGGCCTGTTCCTGATCCAGACCCTCAACAACGGCCTGGACATCCTGATCGTGCCGGCCTACTGGCAGAAGGTGGTGAAGGGCCTGTTGATCGTGACCGCGGTCGCGATCGACGTCTGGTCCACCCGACGCCGCAGTTCCTGAGCCGGCCCGCGGCATCGGCCGGTCCCGCCTCCTTCGCCTGGGCGGGACCGGCTAGTGTCGTGCCTGCTATGGAGCTCGTGGCCGGGGTCGACGTCTCGACCCAATCGTGCAAGGTCACCGTCCGCCGCGCCGTCGACGGTCGGGTGCTGCGCCACGGCCAGGCCGCCCACCCGCCGGGCACCGAGGTCCATCCCGAGGCCTGGCTCCAGGCGTTCCGTACGGCCGCTGCGCAGGCCGGCGGCCTGGACGATGTCGCGGCGATCTCGCTGGCCGGCCAGCAGCACGGCCTGGTCGCCCTCGACCACCGGGGCGAGGTGATCCGGCCGGCCATCCTCTGGAACGACCGGCGGACCGTCCCTGCGGTGGCCTCGCTGCTGACGGACATGTCAGCGGCCGCCTGGACCGCGGCGGTCGGCACCGCCCCGGTGACCTCGCTGACCGTCGCGATGCTGCGCTGGCTGGCCGACCACGAACCCGACAACGCCGCCCGGATCGCGGCCATCGCCCTGCCGCACGACTGGGTCACCTGGAAGCTGTCCGGGTCGGACTCCCTGGCGGACCTCACCACCGATCGCTCGGAGGCCTCCGGCACCGGCTACTTCGATCCCTCGACGGACAGCTACCGCCGGGACCTGCTGGCACTCGCCCTGCGACGCGACGACGCCGCGGACATCGTGCTGCCCAGAGTGCTCGGCCCGGCCGAACCGGGCCTCCGGGCGGATCGTACGGTGGCCCGGGACGCCCTGCTCGGGCCCGGTGCCGGGGACAACGCCAGCGCCGCGCTGGCGATCGGGATGGCCCCGGGCGACGTGATGCTGTCGATGGGCACCTCGGGGGTGGTGTCCGCGGTGACCGACCGGCCGCCGCATGACCGTGGCGGCCTGGTGGCGGGCTTCGCCGATGCGACCGGGGCCTACCTGCCGCTCACCGCGATGCTGAACTGCGCGCAGGTGTTCGCCTACACCGCCGACCTGATCGGCGCCGGACTCGACGAGTTCGGCCGGCTGGCGCTCGAAGCCCCACCGGGGGCGGACGGCCTCACCCTGCTGCCCTTCCTGATCGGTGAACGGACCCCGCACGCCCCGGACGCGACCGGCTCGTTGACCGGTCTGACGCCCACCTCCTTCACCCGGGCGAACCTGGCCCGCGCCTCCGTCGAGGGGGTGCTGTGCGGCCTGCGGTACGGTCTGGAGGCGCTGACCGCGGTGGGCATCGAGGCCCGACGGATCCTGCTGGTGGGCGGCGGGGCGCGATCGGTCGCCGTGCAGCGGATCGCCCCGGCGATCCTGGGCACCGACGTCGAGCTGCCCGAACCGGCCGAGTACGTCGCGATGGGGGCCGCGAAGCAGGCGGCCTGGATGCTCAGCGGCGGGCCGACGCCGCCGGCATGGCTCCACCCGCCCCGTACGGTCCAGCAGGCGGAGCCCACCCCCGAGGTGTGGCGGGAGTACCGTCGGCGCAGCGGGCTGGACGACTGACTCAGTCCGGCCCTGGGGCCGAGGTGCTGCGCCGTCGGGCGTCGGCGATGCCGATGCCCAGAGCGATCAGCAGGATGGCGGCCGTGAGCGCCAAGGACAGGGCCAGTGCGTGGGCGTACGCCGCCCTGTCGCCGCCGGCGGCGAGTCGGGCGAAGTAGACGGTGGTCAGCAGGGCCAGGCCGACCGATCCGCCCAGCCGCTGGAAGGTCTGCAGCAGACCTGCGGCGGTGCCGGCCAGCGAGGTGGGGATCTCGGCCAGGGTCAGCGTCTGGTTGGGCGAGATGACCGACCCGCTGCCCCAGCCCGCGACCGCGAGCAGCACCGGGATCACCCACTGGACCACGCCGGGCGACGCGATCTCGGCCACGACGACGAGGCACGCCACCGCGACGATCATCACGACCAGCCCGCGGATGACGAGTCGCCGGCCCAGGTCGATCACGTGCCTGCCCGACCATCGTGCCGCCGCCGCAGAGGCCAGGGCGAACGGCACCTGCGCCAGGCCGGCGATCAGCGGGGAGTGGTGCAGGCCGTCCTGGTAGTAGAGGGTGACGACCATGAAGATGCTGGTGAACCCGGCGAAGTAGGCGGCCGCCAGGGCGGCGCCCATCACGAAGCCGGTGTTGCGCACCAGCGTCCCCGGCAGCACCGCCGGTCGACCGTGCCCGTCCTCGCGACGCTCCCACACCACCAGGGCGGCACCGAGCACCGCGGCCACGGCGAGCAGCCACCACGGCGCCCCCGCCAGACCGGCCGGATGGGACGACGCCGTCACGAACGGCCACATCATCGCCACCACCATCAGCGCGATCAGCACCAGGCCCGGCAGGTCGAGGCCGAGTCCCCCGGCGGCGCGCGGGCCGGCCGTGCGGCGCGGCAGGATGCGGGCCGCCAGCGGAAGCAGCACCAGGCCGATCGGGACGTTGATCAGGAAGACCGACCGCCAGCCGTGCTCGGGCCCGATCGCGGTGACCAGGATGCCGCCGAGCAGGGGGCCGACCGCCGTGGAGACACCGATGGTCATGCCGAACAGACCGAAGGCACGGGCCCGCTCGCCACCGCGGAAGAGCTCCTGGATCAGCGCCGAGATCTGCGGATTCATGATGCCGGCGAAGACGCCCTGGACCAGGCGGAGCACGGTGAGAACGACCGCGGACGCGGCGAAGCCGCAGGCCAGGGAACTGGCGGTGAAACCCGCCAGGCCGAGCAGGAACATGTTCCGGCGGCCGACGACGTCGCCGAAGCGGCCGGCGGGCACCAGCATCAGCCCGAAGGTCAGCGAGTAACCGGCCACGATCCACTGGATCTGCGAGGCCGTGGCGCCGAGTGCCTGCTGGATCGACGGCAGGGCGACGTTGACGATCGACACATCGAGCAAGGTCATGAATCCGGCGGCCAGGACGACGGCGAAGGCTCGCCAGCGTCGCGCGTCCGCTGCTGTTGCAGGATCTGTCACGCTGCCATCCTGCACCACCCCGGGCGACGGTTCCTCGTCACCGCCGCCGGACCGCTCACGGCTCCAGCGGCGCGACGATCACGTTCACGTTCTTCTTCGCCAACCGGTCGAGGTCCTGCTCGGCGGTGCCCTCGTCGACGATCACCACGTCGAACGCGGTGAGCGGCAGCAGCGCGTGCAGCGCATGGGCGGTGAACTTCGAGTGATCCACGTAGAGGATGCGCTGCCTGGCCGCCTCGTACATCGCCCGTTTGACGGCGATCGTCTCGGTGCGCTGGTGGTAGCACACGTCATCGGCGATCGCCGAGGTCGACATGAAGAAGGTGTCGACCTTCAGCCGCCCGAGGGTCTGAACGGTGATGTCGCCCATGTATGCCGAGCACCACGAGTAGTAGACCCCGCCCAGGGCGATCAGTTCGAGATCCTGCTGGCCGCGGCAGATGTCCATCACCACCTGGTAGTTGGTGATCACCGTCAGCGGGATGTAGTCGGTGAGTTTCTCGGCAAACGTCACCCCGGTCGTCGAATCATCGAGAATGATCGACTGCCCCGGCTCCAGGAATTGCGTCGCCGCCTCGGCCACGGCGAGTTTTTCCGCCGACATCCGCCGCAGCCGGTATTCACTGCTGGCCTCGTACGCTCCGGTACTCAGGGCCGTCACCATGCCGCGGGTCTTGCGCACGATGCCCTGGGCGACCAGGGCATCGATGTCGCGATGGATGGTCATCAGGCTGACGCCGAGGCGCTCAGGAAGGAACTCGATCTTCACCGATCCTTCGGCGAAGACGATCTCGGTCAATTCCGCGCGGCGCCTGTCGCGCTCGTCTTCCCGCCTACCGTTCACGGCCATGGGGGCATCCTAAGAAATCGCGGAGGCCGGACGGAACAGCGAGATCGGTGGGGGCGCCTCCGTCCCCCACCGATCTCCACCTGCATCAGTTGCGCCCGGACGTCTACTTCACCGTCTCGTTGGCGATCTGACCGGACTGGAGGTTCTGCTCGATCAGCGCGGGCAGCGTGTCCAGGAATCCGGGGACGTCGGTCACCACGTGGCCCTCGAAGGAGTCCACGTTGTCGGGCGTGATCGGCGGCATGACGTACGTGTACTTCGGCTGGACCTGCTGCTTGGCGATGATCCGGTCGGCGATCGCCAGACCGGTCGCCATCTCGACCCGACCGTGCTGCAGGTTGGTGCCGATCAGCTCGCCGGACTTCACCGCGGCGAGGCCGTCCTGGATGCCGTCGACGCCGACCACCGGAACGCCCTTCCTGCCGGCCTCGTTGAGGGCCTGGATGGCCCCGAGCGCCATGTCGTCGTTCTCGGAGACCACGCCGTCGATCTTGTCGCCGAAGCCGGAGATCCAGTTCTTCGTCTTGTTGACCGCCTCGTCGCGCTTCCAGTTGGCGGTGTCCTTGGCCAGGATCTTGATGTCCGGGTAGTCCTTGAGGACGTTGTTGATGCCCTGGGTGCGATCGAGCTCCGGCGAGGAGGCGAGCGGCCCCTGGAGGACGACGATGTTGCCCTTGCCGCCGAGCTTCTCGGCCATCATCTTCATCTCCGACTCACCGGCGGCGACGTCGTCCGGCAGCACCGAGGAGGCCAGCGCACTGGAGTCGCTCAGCGTGGTGTTGACCGCGACGACCGGGATGCCGGCGGTCTTCGCCTGCTGCATCTGCGGCGCGAGCGAGTCCGCCTGCACCGGCACGATGATGATCGCGTCGACCTTCTGGTTGATCAGCTGCTCGACCTGGTTGGCCTGCGTCGACACGTCGTTGCCGGCCGAGTTCCACAGCAACTGGATGTTGTTCTTCGCCGCGTACGACTCCATCCCCTCCTTCCCCTGGGAGATGAACGACGACATGTCGTAGACCGTCACGCCGACCCGCTTCTGGGGTCCGTCGGCGGAGGGCGAGGTCCTGCTCGGATCACCGGCGCCGCAGGCACTGAGGGCGAGGGCACCGACGGTGACCACCACAGCGACGCTGCTGCGGATGAGTCTCTTCAACATTGACGATCCTCTGCTGTCGCGTCGGGCCCGCATCCGGACTCCCCGGACGGCCTCCCGACTCCTGTATGAGCTGCAGCCTACGCCCCACCCACGTGATAGACAACACCAATCGAGTGATATATAACATGACCAGTGAAATGAGTTCATGGCCGAGCTCACTCGCCGCGGGTTCGGCCCTACGTGGAAGGTCGTGGCGACCATGGGTGTGGATTTCTCCTTCGGGCTGCAGGGCAAGGTGGCCGTCGTCACCGGAGGAGCGTCGGGGATCGGCGCAGCGATTGCGGAGGCCTACCGCACGAAGGGGGCCACGGTCGCGATCGTCGACCGGGACCCGGCGCACGCGGAGGAGACCGCGGCGCGGATCGGCGGCGGCACGTACGCCGTCGCCTGTGATGTCAGTGACCCGGCGTCGGTGGACGCAGCCGTCCGGACGATCGTCGAACGGTCCGGCGGGATCGACATCCTGGTCAACAGCGCGGGCGTCGTACGGTTGGCGCCGGCCGAGGACCTCGACGTCGCCGACTGGCAGCTGACCATCGGGGTGAACCTCACCGGCACCTTCCTGATGACCCAGCGGGTCGGCCAGGTGATGCTCGCCGCCGGGAGCGGCCGGGTGATCAGCCTCGCCTCGCAGGCCGGCGTGGTGGCCATCCCCGAGCACGTCGCCTACACCGCGTCGAAGTTCGGCGTCCGCGGGCTGACCCAGTCGTTCGCCGCCGAATGGGGCGGCCGCGGCATCACCGTCAACTGCATCTCCCCCACCGTGGTGATGACCGAGCTCGGCAAGCTTGCTTGGGCCGGCCCCAAGGCGGACGCCCACCGGGCCCAGATCCCGCGGGGCCGCTTCGCCGAGCCGGAGGAGATCGCCGCCGCGGCGGTCTTCCTCGCCTCGGACGGCGCCGCCATGGTGAACGGCACCAACCTCGTCGTCGACGGCGGCTTCACGATCGTCTGATCGTCCGCCCCCGCAGCAGCCAGGCCCTCAACACCCAGGAAAGAGAAGGTCAACGATGACCCACATCGTCAAGGATCCGGCCACGTTCATGGAGGACATGATGGTCGGCTTCGCCGCCGCCCATCCGGCGTACGTCGAGCTGGTGCCCGGCGGCTGCGTCCGCGCCGACGAGCCGCGCCACGGCAAGGTCGCCGTCATCCCGGGCGGCGGCTCCGGCCACTACCCCGGCTTCGCCGGCGTGGTCGGCCCCGGCATGGCCGACGGCGCCGTGATCGGCAACATCTTCACCTCCCCCTCCGCACAGGACGCGTACGACGTGGCGAAGGCCGCCGAGGTGGGCGGTGGCGTCATCCTCTGCCCGGGCAACTACGCCGGTGACGTGCTGAACTTCACCGCCGCCAAGGAACGTCTGGATGCCGAGGGCATCCCGACCCGTACGGTCTGGGTCACCGACGACATCGCCTCGGCGCCGCTGTCCGAGATCGAGAAGCGTCGCGGCATCGCCGGCGACTTCGTGGTCTACAAGATCGCCGGGGCGGCCGCCGAGGAGGGGCTGGACCTGGACGCCGTCGAGGCGGTGGCTCGGCGGGCCAACGCCGCCACCCGCTCGTTCGGGGTGGCCTTCGCCGGCTGCACCATGCCGGGTGCCGACACCCCGCTGTTCACCGTGCCCGCGGGCCGGATGGGCGTCGGCCTGGGCATCCACGGCGAGCCCGGGATCGCGGAGGACCCGACGCTGCCGGCCGATGAACTGGCGACGATGCTGGTGGACGCGCTGCTGGCGGACCTGCCGCTGGAGCGCGGCCAGCGGATCACCGCGGTGCTCAACGGGCTGGGTGCGACCAAGTACGAGGAGCTCTTCGTGCTCTGGAAGTACGTCCACGAGCTGCTCGTCGCCACCCACGGCCTGGTCCTGGTCGAGCCGGAGGTCGGCGAGATGGTGACCAGCCTCGACATGGCCGGCTGCTCGCTCACCCTGGTCCGGCTCGAGGAGGACCTGGAACGCTACTGGACCGCTCCGTGTGACACCCCGGCCTACCGGAAGGGCAGCGTACGGTCCACCGGACAGCACCGCCGGCTCGTCACCACCGCACACGCCGACGCGGCGGCGCAGGTGAGCGGCTCCCCGGCGAGTGTGGCGGCGGCCGCGACGGCCCGCCGGGTGCTCGCCACGATGAAGGCCACTCTGGTCGAGGCCGAGGAGGAGCTCGGCCGGATCGACGCCATCGCCGGCGACGGCGACCATGGGCGCGGCATGGTGCGGGGCATCGCCGCCGCGGTGGACGGCGCCGAGGAACTGCCGGTGGAGAGCGCCGGGGTGGAGGCGGTGCTGGTCGCCGCCGGCGACTCCTGGGCCTCCAAGGCGGGCGGCACCTCGGGCGTGCTGTGGGGCGCCACCCTGGCAGCTGTCGGCCGCGCACTGGGCGACAGCCGCGAGGAGATCACCCGGCACGACGTCGCCCGGGCGGTCCGCGCCGGTCTGGACGCCATGCAGCGGCTGGGCAAGGCGCAGGTCGGCGACAAGACGATCGTCGACGCGTTCGTGCCCTTCGCCGAGACCCTGGAGGCGCAGGTGCTCGACGGCGTCCCGCTGAGTGCGGCGTGGGCGTCCGCGGCGGCAGCCGCCACGGACGCCGCGGAGGCGACCGCCGGGCTGCGGCCGCGACTCGGCCGAGCCCGCCCGCTGGCGGAGCGCAGCCTCGGCACCCCGGACGCCGGCGCCACCTCCTTCGCGCTGTGCATGGGCCGGATCGCCCCGGTGCTCAGCTGAGGCCGGCCGCCTCCGCCAGGTCGCTCGGGTGGCCGTAGCGGTGCGCGGAGATCGACACCAGCTGCTCGTGGACGTACGGCAGGATCGCCACCCTGCCGGCGTCCACGACCGGGCCGGCGTAGACGGCGGTGTCGATCGCCCGGAGCGGGTCCACCGAGCCCGTCAGCACCTCGGCGAGGGCCGTCCGGTCCCCGCCGAGCAGCCGGATCCGGCCGCCGGGTTCGAGGGTGCGTTCCGGCACCCGGGCGAGGAAGGCGGCGTCCGACTCGACGACGACCGGGATGCCCTGTCCGGCCAGGAGGTCGAGCAGCGGCCCGGGCAGCGCCCGGGCGGTGGAGACCCGGTGGCCCACGGCGGCGGCGCCGGGCACCGCCAGGGCGGCCGACAGCTCCCGGACCAGTTCCAGCACCGGCCGTCCCTCCCCCAGCCGGATCAGCACCGGGGTGGGCAGGTAGCGCAGCAGGTTCCGCTCGACGCCGAGGGCCGCCGGGTCGTGCACCCGGCCGAACTCCTCGTCGAGGGCCTGCTGGTCGAGCCCGATCGCCACCTCGAGACGTACGGCGTCCTCCGAAGCGAGCACCGTACGCCCCACCGCGAGCAGCCGGCGCAGCAGCGGCGCGGTCGGCTCGGCGACCAGCTCGGTGACCGGCGCCGGCACCACCTCGCCGAATCCGTACAGGTAGTTGGGACCGCCGGCCTTGGCGCCGGCGCCGACCGCGGACCGCTTCCAGCCGCCGAACGGCTGGCGGCGGACGACCGCGCCGGTGATCGGCCGGTTGACGTAGAGGTTGCCGGCCTGCACGTGCTCGGTCCAGTAGCGCACCTCGTCCGGGTCGAGCGACTGCAGGCCGGCGGTCAGGCCGTAGTCGGTGCCGTTCTGCACCTCCACCGCGGTCGCCAGGTCGGGGACGGTCATCACGCCGAGCACCGGCCCGAAGTACTCCACCCGATGGAACTCACTGCCGGGTGCGACCCCGGCCCGGATCCCCGGGGTCCACAGCCGGCCCTCGGGGTCGGCCGGCGGCGCGTCGAGGCGGCGGGGAGTGAGGATCCAGTGCTGGCCCGGCTCGAGGGTGGTCAGGCCACGGAGCAGCTTGTCGCCCGGCGGTGAGGTGAGCGGGCCCATCCGGGCGGCCGGGTCGGTCGGCCGGCCGACGGTGAGCGAGCGGGTGGCGTCGATCAGCTGGTCGCGGAACCGGGTGGAGCCGGCGGCGGCGCCGACGAGGATCACCAGGGAGGCGGCCGAGCACTTCTGGCCGGCGTGTCCGAAGGCCGAGGCGACGATGTCGCGGACGGCCTGGTCGCGGTCGGCCGACGGGGTGACGACGATCGCGTTCTTGCCGGAGGTCTCGGCCAGCAGGCCCATCCCGGGGCGCCAGCGCAGGAACGCCGCGGCGGTGTCGGCCGCGCCGGTCAGCACCACCCGGCCGACCCGCGGATCGGTGACCAGCCGGCGGCCCAGCGTGGCGTCGGCGGGCACCACCAGCCGCAGCACCTCACGGGGCACCCCGGCCCGCCGGCAGGCCTCGGCGAGCAGGGCTCCGCACCGTCGGGCGGCGGTGGCCGGCTTGAGGATCACCGCCGAGCCGGCGGCCAGTGCCGCGGCGACCCCGCCCAGCGGGATCGACAGCGGGAAGTTCCACGGCGGGGCGACGACGGTGAGCCGGACCGGCCGGAAGGTGCCGCCGACCAGCCGGCCGAGCCGCAGCGACTCCTCGGCGTAGTGGTGGGCGAAGTCGACGGCCTCGGAGACCTCCGGATCGGACTGGTCGAGCGTCTTGCCGCACTCGGCGGCGGCCACCTCCAGCAGCTCGGCGCGGGCCGCCTCGAGCTCGTCGCCGATCCGGTGCACGATGGCGGCACGTTCGGCGGGCGTACGGTCCGCCCAGGCGGCGCCGGCCCGTACGGTGCGGCCGACGACTTCGTCCAGCCGGGTGGGATCGTCGATCCGGGCGCGCTGGACGGCGACGACGCCGAGGCGGGAGCCGGGCACCCGAGCCAGGATCGCCCGGCCCCAGGCCTGGGCGGCAGGCAGCGCGGTGTCCGTGTCGGGCGCGTTGTCGGTGCCTGCTGAGCCCCGGCTGACGCCGGTCAGGGTCGGCGGCAGCGTACGGTCCTGGCGGCGGCGCGGCCCGACGGCCTCCGGACCCTCGGTGGTCCAGCGGGCGACGGCGGCCCGGAACCGGGCCCGTTCCCGGGCCAGCCCGGCCTCCGGGTCGGGATCGCCGAGGGAGGCCAGGTAGTGGCCGGGTGCGGCGTTCTCCTCCAGCCGGCGGACCAGATAGGCCAGCGCGACGTCGAACTCCTCCGGCCGGACGACCGGCACGTAGAGCCGCAGCCGGTCGGTCTCGGCGCGGACCGCCGCGGCCTGCGCCGGCGCCATCCCGGCCAGCATCTCCACCTCGATCCGGTCCCGGACGCCGCGCAGGCCGGCCAGTTCCCAGGCCAGCGCGACGGTGAAGAGGTTGTGCCCGGCGACGCCGAGGTGGATCGCGCGGGTGGCGTCCGGGGTGAGCGCCCGGTCGAGCAGCCGCAGGTAGTTGGCGTCGGTGGCCTCCTTCGAGCCGGTGGCCACCGACGGCCAGCCGTGCAGCCGGGCGTCGACGGTCTCCATCGCCAGGTTGGCGCCCTTGACCAGTCGCACCCGGATCGGCGCTCCGCCCGCGTCCACCCGGTGGGTGGCCCAGCCGAGCAGCTCCTGGTACGCCGGCAGGGCGTCGGGCAGGTACGCCTGCAGCACCACCCCGGCGGAGAAGCCGGCCAGGCCGGGCAGGTCCAGCAGCCGGCGGAAGACCGCCAGGGTGAGGTGCAGATCGCGGTACTCCTCCATGTCGAGGTTGAGGAAGACCGGTCGCGGCCGCTCCGCGGCCAGCCGGTAGAGCGGGGCGAGCCGGTCGACCGCGCGGTCGACCGCCGCGTCGAGGCCCCACGGGTTGTGCGGGCCGAGCACCGAGGAGACCTTGAGGGAGACGTACGTGACGTCGTCGCGGCGCACCAGATGCTCGACGTCGGCCAGCCGGCGGGCCGCCTCACCGTCACCGAGTACCGCCTCACCGAGCAGGTTGACGTTGAGGGAGTAGCCGGGAGCGGACAGCCGGGCCAGGGCGGCACCGAGCCGTTCGTCGGTCGCGTCGACGACCAGGTCACCGATCAGCGTACGCAGCAGCCGGCGGGCCACCGGCAGCACGACGCCGGGCAACTCCGGCCCGGTCGCGCCGCCGGCGGCGAGCAGGCCACGCAGCGCGACCGGCAGCGAGTCCGGGATCGTCGCGGCGAGCCGGTGCAGGGCGTACGCCGCGGTGCGATCGTCCTCGGGCCGGATCACCCGGTCGACGAGGTCGAGCAGCCAGCGCATCCCGGCCGGGTCGGCGGCGACCCGGCCGAGCAGGGTGCCCGGCCCCCCGTCCTGGTGGCCGGCGTGGGCGGTCCGCCACCAGCGTTCGGCGGTCGGCACGGCCAGGTCGGCGGCGGCCTGAAGGTCGCCGGAGTGCAGGTCGCCGGAGTGCAGGTCGCCGGAGGGCAGCTGGTCAGCGCTCATCGCAGCCTCCCGGACCGCCCGTGGCGCGCAGGATCGCATCCGCGGCCTGCACCAGGCCGAGATGGCTGAAGGCCTGCGGATAGTTGCCGATCAGCCGGCCGGTGTCGGGGTCGTACTCCTCGGCCAGCAGGCCGACGTCACCGGCGTACGACACCACCTGGTCGAAGAGCGCCTCCGCCTCGGCCAACCGGCCGGTGTGGGCGTACTGGTTCACCAGCCAGAAGGTGCAGAAGAGGAAGCTGCCCTCCTCCCCCGGCAGCCCGTCGGTGCCCGGCGCGGTCCGGTAGCGGCGGAGCAGGCCGCGGTCGTCGCGCAGTTCGTCCTCGATCCGGGCGACGGTGCGCAGCATCCGTGGGTCGTCCCAGGCGACGAAGCCGCACTGCGGCAGCACCAGCAGCGACGCATCCACCTCGGTGGTGCCGTAGTGCTGGACGAAGGTGCCGAGCTCGGGGACGTAGCCGTGCTCCTCCACCTCCAGCCGCAGCTCGTCGCGCAGACCACGCCAGCGCTGCACCGGGCCACGCAGCCCGTACTCCTCGACGGCCCGTACGCCCCGGTCGAAGGCGGTCCACATCATCACCCGGGAGTGGGTGAAGTGCTGCGGCGCCCCGCGCATCTCCCAGATCCCCTGGTCGGGCCGGTCGAGGTGGTCGGCGGCGTACTCGAGCAGGTGACGCTGCAGCCCCCAGGAGAACCGGTCCTCGGCGATCCCGACCCGGCGCAGCCGGTCCAGCGCCATCATCACCTCGCCCACTACGTCGGCCTGGTACTGCCCGGCGGCGCCGTTGCCGATCCGGACCGGCCGGGAGCCGGCGTAGCCGGGCAGGTGGTCGAGCTCCAGCTCGGGGCCGAGGCGCTCCCCGGCCAGCCCGTACATGATCCGCAGCGTCCGGTCGTCGCCGGCGATCGCCCGCAGCAGCCAGTCGCGCCACTCGTGGTGGGCGGCGCCGTGGGTGGCCATCGCCTGGATGGTCAGCGCGGAGTCCCTCAGCCAGCAGTAGCGGTAGTCCCAGTTGCGGACCCCGCCGGGGTCCTCCGGCAGCGAGGTGGTCGGCGCGGCGGCGATCCCACCGGTCTCGCGGTCGGTCAGGGCGCGCAGCACCAGCAGGGAGCGGCGGACCTCCGGCCGGCAGCCCTCCAGGGCGATCGCCCGGCTCCAGCCCTGCCAGTCGGCGGTGGTCCGGTCGAGCTCGGCGATCGGGTCGAGCCGCTCGGGCAGCGGATGGAAGCTGGGGAACCAGGTGAGCGTCCAGCACTCCCGCTCCCCCTCCCCGACGGTGTACCGGCCGACGTGGTGCCGGTCGATGGCGCGCGGCAGTGGCCCGTCCAGCACCAGCGCGTCCGGCCCGGAGACGGCCAGCAGCCGCTCACCGTCCGGCCCCGGCACTCGGCGGACCCACGGGATGCTCGACCCGTAGTCGAAGCGCATCACCAGGTCCAATTGGAGGTCCACCTGCCCGGAGACGCCCTCGACCATCCGGATCAGGTCGGCCCGGTCTTCGTGCTCCGCCATGAAGTCGGTGCAGACCACCTCGCCGGTCGGTGTCCGCCACCGGGTGCGCAGCACGAACGTCTCCGCCACGTACGACCGCTCGACGACCGTCCCGTCCACCGGGCGGAGCCGCCAGTGCCCGTTGCCCGGCCCGCCGAGCAGGGCGGCGAAGACGGCCTGGCCGTCGAAGCGCGGCAGGCACAGCCAGTCGACACTCCCGTCGCGGGACACCAGCGGTCCGGTCCGCCGGTCGGCGAGCAGTGCGTAGTCCTCCAGTCGCGGCTGCGTCATGCCCCCATCGTGCCGCGTACGCGACGGCCGCGACAGACGTGGGACACAACCCCGGCGTTGCTGGTCGGGAACTGGATCAGGCTCGAATCACAAGGTGCCGTGCTGGGTAGCCGGTTTCCGCAACGGAAGCGGAAGCCGGCGGGATGGAGATCCAACCGGAACCCTCCTTACGGTTGTCGTAGTAGGCACAGCGAGGGGGTCCAACGGTGGACGATCGGTTGTGGGACGTCCTGGACGTACCCACTCACCGCCGACCCGGACGACCAACTCCTGGCCCAGCGCACCAACCGTGAGAACCACCTCGCCTCCGACGTCCAGGTCTTCCGGGCATACCCGCGCTGGGTCCTCGCCGAGTGGGAACGCAAGGGACTCGACATCGTCCGCACCGAGGATGACGCGGCTGCCCTGCGGGAGGGGTGCGTCGACTACTTCTCGTTCAGCTACTACATGTCGATGGTGTCGACCCGCGACGAGGGCGCCCGACAGAAGGTGAGCGGCAACCTCGCCTCCGGGGTGAGGAACCCCTACCTGGACGTCACGGAATGGAACTGGCAGATCGACCCCAAGGGACTTCGCTTCTCCTTGATCGACCTCTACGACCGCTACCGACTGCCGCTGTTCATCGTCGAGAACGGCGTCGGAGCCTACGACACCCTCGAAGGCGGCACCGTGGCCGACGACTACCGGATCGCCTACTTCCGGGATCACATCAGCGAAATGGGCAAGGCGATCGCCGACGGGGTCGACCTCATCGGCTATACCACGTGGGGATGCATCGACATCGTGTCCATGTCCACCTGTCAGATGACCAAACGCTACGGGTTCGTCTACGTCGATGCCGATGACGAAGGCAACGGCACCTATGACCGCTTCCGCAAGAAATCGTTCGGCTGGTACCAGCGCGTCATCGCCACCAACGGAACAGAGCTCGATGTCCGATGACCTGGCACAGGCGATGACCGTCGCGGGTTGACCTGAAGGTCGGACCTTGCTACCTTCGTGCCTACGAGCGGTCTTCCGCTCACCAGGATTGTTACTCCGCGGAGGCAAGACCTGAAGTGCACATCGTGCGCTTCAGGTCTTTTTTTGTGCCCGCGGGCAGAGTCGAGGAGGACTCCGATGGGGACCGTCAACTACGCCGATCTGGCCCACCAGATCGTCGCCACCGTGGGAGGCGAGGCGAACATCACCGCCGGCACCCACTGCGCCACCCGGCTGCGCCTGACACTGAGGGACGAGGCGAAGGCCGACACCGCCGCGGTCCAGAAGCTCCCGGGCGTCATCACGGTGATGAAGGCCGGCGGGCAGTACCAGATCGTCATCGGCAACAACGTGCCGAAGGTCTACGAGGAACTGACCCGCTTCACCAGGCTCGGCAGTGACGACGCCGCGCCGGTCGACACCCCCAAGGGCAACCTGCTCAACCGTTTCATCCAGCTGATCAGCGCCATCATCCAGCCGATCCTCTGGCCGCTGGCCGGCGCCGGCCTGTTCAAGGCCTTCCTCTCGCTGGCCACCAACCTGCACTGGCTCGACGCGGAGTCGACGACGTACGCCATCCTGAACGCCTCGGCGGACGCGATCTTCTACTTCCTGCCGATCTTCCTGGCCCTCACCGCCGCCAAGCGCTTCCGGGCCAACCAGATGACGGCGATGGCGATCGCCGGTGCGTTGGTCTACCCGGCCGTCGTCGCGCTGGCGTCCGCCACCACGCCGGTCACCTTCTTCGGCCTGCCGGTGGTGATGATGAGCTACACCAGCTCGGTCATCCCGATCATCATCGCCGTGTGGCTGCAGGGGTACCTCGAGCGTTTCCTGTCCAAGGTGCTGCCCGACGCGATCCGCAACTTCACCACCCCGCTGATCACCTTGGTGGTGATGGTCCCTCTCGTCCTGCTCACCGTCGGCCCGCTGACCACGTACGCCGCCAAGGGCATCTCCGCCGGCGTCAACGCGATCTTCACGTTCGCTCCCTGGCTGGGCGGCGCCATCATGGGTGGCTTCTGGCAGGTCTTCGTCCTCTTCGGTCTGCACTGGGGCTTCGTCCCGATCATGATGAACGACCTGGCCACCCAGGGCTACACGCTGCTCGGCGGCCCGCTGGTCGCCGCCGTCCTCGCCCAGGCCGCCGCCACCTTCGCCGTCTTCGTCCGCACCCGCAGCGCCAAGCGGCGTGAGGTCGCCGGCCCGGCCGCTCTCTCCGGCATGCTCGCCGGCATCACCGAGCCCGCGATCTACGGCGTGAACCTGCCGCTCAAGCTCCCCTTCTACTTCGGCATCGCCGGTGGCGCCGTCGGCGGCGCAATCGCCGCGGCCGGTGGCAGCGCCAACAACGCCTTCGTCTTCCCGTCCCTGCTCGGCCTGCCCGCCTACATGGCGGTCGGCGACTTCACCCTGCAGCTGATCGGCTCCGGCGTCGCCGTGGTGATCGCGCTGGTGCTCACCCTCGTCTTCGGTCCCCGCGAGGAGAAGGACGCTCCGGAGGCGGCACCCGGCGACGCGTCCGCGTCGACGGCCGTCGTCGCCCCGACCGGGGAGACCGTCGTCGTCGCCCCGGTCGCCGGCACTTCGGTCCCGCTGGCCGAGATCAACGACAAGGTCTTCGCCTCCGGCGCGATGGGCCAGGGCCTGGGCATCCTGCCGACCGACGGCCGGGTCGTCGCCCCGGTCTCCGGCACCGTCATCGCCGCCACCAGGACCGGACACGCCTTCGGGATCACCTCCGACGACGGGGTCGAGGTGCTGGTGCACATCGGCATCGACACCGTGCAGATGAAGGGCGAGGGCTTCACCTCGCAGGTGACCCGCGGCCAGCGAGTGGAGCAGGGCGACGTCCTCGCCCTGGTCGACCTGGACGCGGTCGAGAAGGCCGGCTTCGACCCGACCGTGGTGACCATCGTGACCAACTCCGCCAGTCTCGGCGCGGTCAGCGCGGTCACCGGCCGTACGGTCGCCGCCGGCGACCCGGCCCTGCTGATCACCGTCGGCGCGTCCGTGGAGGTGAACGCATGAGCACCGCACGATTCCCCGACGGCTTCCTCTGGGGCGGCGCCACCGCCGCGAACCAGCTGGAGGGGGCGTACGACCTGGGCGGCAAGGGCCTGTCCATCCAGGACGTGATGCCGCGCGGCATCTCCGGCCCGCCGACCGAACGGCCCACCGAGGACAATCTCAAGCTGGCCGGCATCGACTTCTACCACCGCTACGCCGAGGACATCGCGCTCTTCGCCGAGATGGGGTTCAGTGTCTTCCGGTTCTCCATCGCCTGGAGTCGGATCTTCCCGAACGGCGACGAGGAGACCCCGAACGAGGAGGGCCTGGCCTTCTACGATCGGGTGCTCGACGAGCTGGAGAAGCACGGCATCGAGCCGCTGGTCACGATCAGCCACTACGAGACGCCGCTGCACCTCGCGACGACGTACGACGGCTGGCGGTCGCGCGACCTGATCGGCTTCTACGAGCGCTACTGCCGTACGTTGTTCGAGCGCTACGGGAAGCGGGTCAGATACTGGCTGACCTTCAACGAGATCAACTCGATCCTGCACGCGCCGCTGCTGTCCGGCGGCATCTGGACCCCCAAGGAGGACCTCGCCGAGCAGGACCTCTACCAGGCGATCCACCACGAACTGGTCGCCTCCGCGTCGGTCACCAAGCTGGCGCACGAGATCATGCCGCAGGCCAAGATCGGCTGCATGGTGATCGCCATCCCGATCTACCCGCTCACCCCGGACCCCGCCGACGTGCTCACCGTGCTGCAGGCGGACCACGCCAACCTCGCGTTCGGCGACGTGCACTGCCGCGGCGCCTACCCCGGCTACTTCCTCCGTACGCTGCGGGAGAAGGGCATCGAGCTGGAGATCACCGACGAGGACCGCGAGGTGCTGCGCCACACCGTCGACTTCGTCTCGTTCAGCTACTACATGAGCGTCTGCGACACCGCAGATCCGACCCGGAAGGTCGCCGGCCGGGGCAACATCATGGGCGGCGTGCCCAACCCCACCCTGGAGGCCTCCGAGTGGGGCTGGCAGATCGACCCGACCGGCCTGCGGATCGTCCTCAACACCTACTGGGACCGCTGGCAGAAGCCGCTGTTCATCGTCGAGAACGGTCTGGGTGCCAAGGACGAGCTGGTCGAGGTCGACGGGCATCGTACGGTGCTCGACGACTACCGGATCGGCTACCTCAACGACCACCTGACGGCGGCCGCCGAGGCGATCGAGGACGGCGTCGAGCTGCTCGGCTACACCTCCTGGGGGTGCATCGACCTGGTCAGCGCCTCCACCGCCGAGATGAGCAAGAGGTACGGTTTCATCTACGTCGACCGCAACGACGACGGCAGCGGCACCCTGGCCCGTTACCGGAAGAAGTCGTTCGACTGGTACCGCGACGTCATCGCCTCCCACGGCGCCACTCTCCGGTGACCCGGCGCACCGTGACCACCGCATCGCACTGACGGGCCGATCGAGACAGCAGGACGGAGAGACCCACCGTGGAGATCCTCCGCGTCTTCAACAACAACGTCGTGCTGTCGCGGGACGCGTCCGGTCAGGAGATCATCCTGACCGGACGCGGCCTGGGCTTCCAGGCCCGGCCCGGCGACACCGTGGACGAGCACCGCATCGCCCGGACCTTCGTCCCCGACGACGGCCGCGACCCGGACAACCTCGGCGCACAGATCGCCGCCATCCCACCGGAGCACGTCACCCTGGCCGACGAGGCACTGGCCGTCGCCCGCCGCGAGCTGGACACCGAACTGCCCGCGCACGTCGTGGTGGCGCTGGCCGACCACCTCAGCTTCGCGATCAAGCGGGTGCACTCCGGGATCGCCCTCGACTACCCACTGCGGTCCGAGGTGTCCCACCTCTACCCCCAGGAACTCGCGGCCGCGGCGCACATCGTGGCGTACGTCAACGAGCACCTGGACGAACCGATCCCGGACGACGAGGCGATCGCCATCGCCCTGCACCTGGTCAACGCCGGCTTCGCCACCGGTGACCTGTCCGAGACCTACCGGATCACCGGGCTGTTCCGTCAGCTCTTCGACGTCCTGGAGCAGGCGTACGGGCGGCCCTTCGACCGTGACACGGTCAGCGCGGCCCGCTTCGTCACCCACCTGCGCTACTTCTTCATCCGGATGAGGAAGGGCGAGCAGCTCGCCGAAGGACACGAGATCCTCGCCGCGGCGATCCAGCAGGCCTATCCCGAGGCGTACGCCTGCGCCCTCAAGCTCACCGCGGTGCTGGAGCTGCGGCTGGGTGACGAGATCACCGACAACGAGGTGCTCTACCTGACGATGCACGTGGCCCGGTTGGCCAGTGACCCGGTCGACCGGTCGCTGTGAGCGACACGCCGCGACACGCCGTGGAGATCACAACGAATCGGTAACACGGCTGTCACAGAGGGGGATACGGGTGTGTGCTCGATAGTGAGCGCAGCAAGGGCAGGGCTCCGACGGCAACGGAGCCACGTCCCGGTCCCTGATCCGCTGACTCCTCGGAAGTAGTCGAGATGACCGCACAGACCTTCGACAGCATCACCGGCCGACACACCGCCTGGGAGGAACGCGGCCACCACGGCCTGCTCCGCGCAGGCTCCACCTTCCTCAGCATCGCCCTGATCGGCATCGTCCTGGGTGCCTTCGCCGCGAACGACGTCCTGCTGGCCGTCGGCTCCCTCACCGGGGTGGTCGGGGCCTTCCTGCTGTCCTGCCGGCAACTCACCGGACCGCAGCGCGTCGAGCAGCCCGACCTCGGACCGAGCGATTCCGGGCGGCCGGCCGAGCACCCGGCGGATCCCTGCTGAGACACCTCCGGAGGTCTGGGCACACCGCACACCGGCACGCCCCGACGCCTCACCGACACAGCGCTTCCCCCCACTGCGGCACTACGCCTGTGAATGCCCCATGAACGTGTCCGCAGGATCCGACCTTGGTCAATACAGGACTGCATCGTGTGATCAGATGGGGTACGGGTCCAGGTGGGTCCGACTCTCGCGCAGCGCGGCGCCCGGTCAGCCCCTGACCTGGCACCCCCGTACCATCCCGTACGGCACGCCCTCACGGAGCCCACCCACCGTCGAGCAGCCTGCGCTGCTCGAGCCAGGAAGCAGGAAGCATGTCGATCCCGACACTCGACCAGCAGTCCGCCACCCCCGTTGTTCCGTCCTCCACCGCCCCGTCCACGGCGGAGCGGCCGCCGTCCTCCCCGCGCAGGATCGTCTGGGTCCGGATCGCCGGTCTGCTGATCGGGGCCTCCGCCGTGCTCGCCGCACTCGGACTGGCCTCCGACACCCCCGCCGCCACCGTCACCGGCGTCGCCCTCGGCGTCGCCACGTCGTTCGTGCTGGCCAGCCGCGAGATGGGCGACAAGCGCATCGCCGGCTCCGACCAGTAGCACCGTCCCGAAACATCCCGAACAGACTCCAGGGGGCGTACGCCCGGCTCGTGCCGGCGTACGCCCCCTGTGGTCTGCCGGGGTCGTTGTCGCCCCGGCCGATCGGGCGCCTCAGTGGCGGCTCCGCTCGGCGGCCGCGCCCTCCGGGACGAGCATCGGTCGCAGCCGCGCCCACACCACGAAGACGACGCCGACGACGAACAGGACCAGACCGGCCCACAGGTTGGCGTTGATCCCGCCGGTCTTGTCGAGGCCCTTGTCGGCGAACAGGCCCATCAGCAGCAGGATCAGGCCGTAGACGCCGAGCAGCAGACCGATGACGTTGCGGATGTCGAACAACCCGGCCTGGTGCCGGGCGGAGGTTTCGGTGGTCACCATGGCAGGCTCCTCAGAAGGCGATGTTCAGGATGATGGCGATGACCAGCGCCACGCCGGCGAGCGGCACCGGCCGACTGATCCACGGCATGGTGGCGAGCGCCGGGTCGTGGAAGTGTGACTTCGGCGTCTCGGAGTAGACGAAGCCGACCAGCTCCGAGGACGGCTTCGGCCTGGTGACCAGCGAGACCAGCACACTGACCAGCACGTCCATCACGAAGCCGGCCGAGGCGGCGACGAAGGCGGTGCCCTGGCCGGGCAGCTGGATCACCCCGCCGAGGCTGAGCAGCCAGACGAAGACGGCGGACAGCGTGCCGACGATCAGGCCGACCCAACCGGCGGTGGGCGTCATCCGCTTCCAGAACATGCCGACGATGAAGGTGGCGAACAGCGGCGCGTTGAAGAAGCCGAACAGGGTCTGCAGGTAGTCCATGATGTTCGAGAACTGGCCGGCGATCAGCGCGGTGAAGATGGCCACGATCGTGGCCGCCAGGGTGGCGATCCGGCCGACCGTGACGTAGTAGTGGTCGGGCTTGTCCTTGGCCACGTACGTCTGCCACAGGTCCACCGACAGCACGGTGTTGAAGGCGGAGATGTTGGCCGCCATGCCGGCCATGAACGCCGCCAGCAGGCCGGTGATAGCCAGCCCGAGCAGGCCGTTGGGCAGCAGGTCGCGCATCATGTAGAGCAGCGAGTCGTTGTACTGCACACCGAGGCCGGAGGCCCCACCGGGGATGTGCGCACCGTTCTTGACCTGGCCGATCTCGCTCACCAGCACCGCGGCGAGCATGCCCGGCAGGATGGTGATGAACGGCACGAACATCTTCGGGAACGCACCGATGATCGGCGTCTTGCGGGCCGCGGTCATCGACTCCGAGGCCATCGCCCGCTGCACCTCGACGAAGTTCGTCGTCCAGTAGCCGAAGGACAGCACGAAGCCGAGGCCGAAGACGATGCCGATCACCGACAGCACCGGCGAGTGGAAGCCGGACAGTGCCTGACCCGGCCAGGACTGCAGTTGCTCGGCGGCCGGAGCGACGCCGGCGCTCGGCGGTGCGGCGGCCGCAGCGGCGGTGATCCGCTCCTTCAGCCCCTCCCAGCCGCCGACCCGGTGCAGACCGATCAGGGTGAGCGGGAGCAGCGAGGCGACGATCACGAAGAACTGCAGCACCTCGTTGTAGATCGCGGCGCTCAGGCCGCCGAAGGAGATGTACGCCAGCACGATGACGGCGGCCACCAGCAGGGCCACCCACAGCGGCCAACCGAGCATCGCGTGCACGATGCTGCCCAGCAGGTAGAGGTTGATGCCGGCGATCAGCAGCTGCGCCAGGGCGAAGGACAACGAGTTGACCAGGTGGGCGCCGGTGCCGAAGCGCTTGCGCATGAACTCCGGGACCGATCGCACCCTGGAGCCGTAGTAGAAGGGCATCATCACGACACCCAGGAAGAGCATCGCCGGGATGGCCCCGATCCAGAAGTAGTGGACGGTCGGCAGGCCGATCTGGGCGCCGTTGGCCGACATGCCCATGATCTCCACCGCGCCCAGGTTGGCGGAGATGAAGGCGAGGCCGGTCACCCAGGCGGGGAGTGAGCGGCCGGACAGGAAGAACCCGATGGCATCCGAGGCCTGTCGGCGTGCGATCAGGCCGATGCCGAGTACTGCCACGAAGTAGATCCCGATGATCAGGTAGTCCACGACGTTGGCTTGGATGAGTGTTGCCATCCTCGTTGATGTCCTCTCAGACGGTTGGCGTCGCACCCGCACCGGGTTGGCCGGCCGTCGAATGTTTACGTCAACATTGTCGCATTGGAACGATGTTGACAAAGTCCCCCGAGACTGTCAACTCGCTTGCACAGTGACAATGTTTACGTCACCATTGCAGTGAACACGGGCATCGACGCCCAGGGGTCCACTGCTCCCGACGGGCGTCGGATGGTGCAGTGACGGCTCCGGGCGGGAAGGACTGACCAATGACGACCAGCGTCCCGCTGACCACCGGCATCCCGAGCTGGTCCGGCGAGGAGGGCGTACGCCGCGCCCACGACCTCTTCCTACAGGCGTACGCCGGCCCACCGGACGGGGTCTGGGCGGCACCCGGGCGGGTCAACCTGATCGGTGAACACCTCGACTACAACGGCGGCCCCTGCCTGCCGATCGCGCTGCCGCACCGGACGTACGTGGCGTTGCGCCGGCGGGCCGACCGGACGGTGCGGCTCGCCTCGGACGACGCCGACCCGACCCGGTGGGAGGGCACCCTCGACGACATCCGGCCGGGCGGGGACATCCCCTCCTGGGTCGGTTACGCGGCCGGCCCCGCCTGGGCACTGGCGCAGCAGGACGCGACGCTGGGCTTCGCGGCGGCGCTCGGCGGCTTCGACGCCGCCGTGGTGTCCTGCGTGCCGTGGGGCGCGGGGCTGTCCTCTTCCGCCGCGATCGAGTGCGCGACGGCGCTGGCCCTCGACGAGACGTACGGCCTCGGGCTGGGCGACGACGCGACCGGCCGGGCGACGCTGGCCGCGGCCTGCGTACGGGCCGAGAACGAGGTGGTCGGCGCCCCGACCGGCGGGATGGACCAGGCCGCGGCGTTGGCCACCCGGGAGGGCCACGCCCTGTTGCTGGACACCCTGGACGGCTCCGTCGAGCAGGTGCCGTTCGACCTCGGCCGGGTCGGGCTGGCCCTGCTGGTGATCGACACCCGCGCCGAGCACGCCCTGGTCGACGGGCAGTACGCCGCCCGCCGGGCCGCCTGCGAGGCGGTCGCCGCTCGCGAGGGCGTGCCGACCCTGCGCGAGCTGGCGGACCCGCCGGCTGTGCTGGCCCGGCTCACCGATCCGGTCGAACGTCGTCGGGTGCGCCATGTGGTCACCGAGATCGACCGGGTCGGCGAGTTCGTGGCGCTGCTCCGCGCCGACCGGTACGACGCCCTCGGGCCGGTGCTGGACGCCTCGCACGCCTCGCTGCGCGACGACTACGAGGTGAGCTGCCCGGAACTGGACGTCGCCGTGGAGACCGCCCGCGCCGCCGGGGCGCTGGGCGCCCGGATGACCGGCGGCGGCTTCGGCGGCTCGGCGATCGCCCTGGCACCGACCGGCCGGGTCGAGGCGATCGCCGCCGCGGTGACCGACGCGTACGCCCGGCGCGGCTGGCACGCCCCACGCTTCCTCGTCGCCCTGGCCTCCGCGGCCGGCGGCCGGGTGGACGGCCGGACGGACGGGGCGCAGCGATGAGCCCGGCGGGACTGCGCCACGCCACCGAGCGGATGCGCCGGGCGGGCCTGCCCGACCTGGCGGTCGAGGTGTTCGCCGGCTACTACGCCCAGCTCGAGGAGGGCCGCACCGGCCTGATCCCCGAGGACACCATCGACCCGGTGCTCGACGTCACCGACATCGCCGAGGTGGAGGTCTCCCCGGCGCAGCAGCGCGAGGCACTGGCCCGTACGGTGATGATCAAGCTCAACGGCGGACTGGGCACCTCGATGGGGATGGACCGGGCGAAGTCACTGCTGCCGGTGCGCGACGGGCTGAGCTTCCTGGACATCATCGCCGGGCAGATCCGGCACGCCCGGGTGGCCAGCGGGGCGGACCTGCCGCTGTTGCTGATGGACAGCTTCCGCACCCGGGAGGACACGCTGGCCGCGCTGGCGGCCCACCCGGACCTGGCCTGCCCGGGGCTGCCGGCGGACTTCGTGCAGCACCGCGAGCCGAAGCTGCTGGTCGACTCGCTGGAGCCGGTCGACTGGCCGGCGGACCCGTCGTTGGAATGGTGCCCGCCGGGCCACGGCGACATCTACGTCGCACTGCTCACCACCGGCCTGCTCGACACGCTGATCGAGCGCGGCTACCGCTATGCCAACACCTCCAACGCCGACAACCTCGGCGCCGCCCCCGACGGCCGGCTCGCCGGCTGGTTCGCGGCGAGCGGTGCACCGTACGCTCCGGAGGTGTGCCGGCGGACGCCCGCGGACCGCAAGGGCGGCCACCTCGGGCGGCGCAGAGCCGACGGCCGGATGATCCTGCGCGACACCGCACAGACGCCCGCCGCGGACATGGCCTGGTTCACCGACGAGACGCGCCATCCGTACTTCCACACCAACAACCTGTGGTTCGACCTGGTCGCGCTGCGCGACGCGCTGGCCGCCCGGGGCGGGGTGCCCGGGCTGCCGCTGATCCGCAACCGCAAGCACGTCGATCCGACCGACCCGTCCTCCCCCGAGGTGTTCCAGATCGAGTGCGCCCTCGGCGCGGTCGTCGAGCTCTTCGACGACCCGGCGCCGGTGCTGGTGGAGCGGGCCCGGTTCCTGCCGGTGAAGACCACCGACGACCTGCTGCTGCTCCGCTCCGACGCGTACGAGCTGGACGACGACGTCCGGCTGCGGCTGGCGGCCGACCGGGCCTGCCTGGTGCAGCTCGATCCGCGCCACTACCGGCAGATCGCCGACTTCGACGCACACTTCCCCGCCGGGCCGCCCTCCCTGCGGGGGGCCGAGCGGCTCACCGTGGACGGCGACTGGACCTTCGGCGCCGGCGTCGTCGTCACCGGTGACGTCCAGCTGCCCGACCCGGGCACCCCGTGCCTCGTCCCCGACGGGACGGACCTCACCAGGCACGACACGAGCCCGGCCGCCGCGAGCGCACCGGACGGAGAGAGGAGGGCGGACCGATGATCCCCACCGGCCCGAGTGGACGAGAGTTCAGCATCAGCCACGGCGACCAGCAGGCCGTGATCAGCCAACGCGGCGCCGCCCTGCGGTCCTACCGGGTCGGCGAGCGCGACGTCGTGGTGCCGTTCGGAGCGGACGAGGTGTCCCCGGCGATGCACGGCGCGATCCTGTTGCCCTGGCCCAACCGACTCGCCGACGGGCGCTACCGGTTCGACGGGACGACCCACCAGCTGCCGATCACCGAGCCGGACCGCCGGGTCGCCAACCACGGCCTGGTGCACGCCCTCGACTGGCGGCCGGTCGGCCACTCCGACGGTCACGTCGAGTTGGCCCTCACCCTGCTCCCCCGCCCCGGCTACCCGTACCGCCTGGACGTGCACGTGCACTACCGGCTGGCCGCCGACGGCCTGACCGTACGGCTGGCCGCCACCAACGCCGGGGAGGCGAGGGCCCCGTACGGCGTCGGCTTCCATCCCTGGCTGTCGCCCGGCCGAGCGGCCGTCGACGACTGCACCCTCCGGGTGGACGCCGGCCGCTGGCTGCGCCCCGACGACCGGATGCTGCCGGTGGCGACCGAGGCGACGCCACCGGAGAAGGACTTCTCCACCGCCCGGACCATCGGCGCCACCTCCCTGGACGACGGCTTCGCCTCCGCCTCCTACCGCGACGGGCGATCCTGGGTGCGGCTCACCGCTCCGGACGGCTGGACCGCCGCCGCGTGGATGCGCCCGCCGCTGGCCTACTGGCAGGTCTGCACCGGCGACTTCCCGGAGACCGGCCGGTACGAGCGGACCGGGGTGGCGGCCGAGCCGATGACCTGCCCGGCCAACGCGTTCGTCACCGGGCAGGACCTGGCGGTGATCGTCCCCGGGGCCACCCACGTGGTGAGCTGGGGGCTGTGCCTGGAGGGCGGGTCCGGGAGGCCGGGGGCATGACCGGTCCTCGGGCCGGCCGCCGCCGGGCACCCGGGCAGGCCGTCTCGATGGCCGACGTCGCCCGGCTCGCCGGGGTCTCGTCGCAGACCGTGTCCCGGGTCGCCCGGAGCGAGGACTCGGTCCGGCCGGAGACCGCCGCGCGGGTGCGGGCGGCGATGCGCCAGCTCGACTACCTGCCCAACCGGGCGGCCCGGGCCCTGCGCTCCGGCACGTTCCGGACCATCGGGGTGGTCGGCCACCAGCTGTCCCGGACCGGCGAGGCGCACATCACCGAGGCGGTGATCGAGGCGCTGCGCGAGCAGGACTACGCGGTGATGCTGATCGACACCCCGAGCTCGCGGGCGGAGGACTTCCTCGACGCGTTCACCGCGCTGGGGCAGTCGGTCGACGGCATGGTCGTGCTGCGCCTCGAGACGCCGACCCCGGCCCGGGTGGAGCTGCCGGCGCGGGTGCCGATCGTGGTCGGCGACTTCCGCTACGCGGACAGCCACACTGTGGTCGGCACCGACCAGGCGGCCGGCACCCGACAGGCCGTCGCCCACCTGCTGGGGCTGGGCCATCGGACCGTGCACCACGTGTCCGGGCCGACCAGCTCGGTGCAGGCGACCGCCCGTGAGGCCGCCTGGGAACAGGTCCTCCGAGAGGCGGGCCGGCCGGTGCCGCCGGTGCTGCGCGGCGACTGGACCCCACGGTCCGGCTACGCCGCCGGCCTGCTGCTGGCGGCCGACCCGTCGGTGACCGCGGTGTACTGCGGCAACGACGAGATGGCCCAGGGGACGCTGCGGGCGCTGCACGAGGCCGGCCGCAGGGTGCCGGCCGACGTGTCGGTGGTCGGTTTCGACGACCTGATGGCGGAGTGGCTGTGGCCGCCGCTGACCACGGTGGCACAGGACTTCGCCACCATCGGCCGGGAACTGGTGTCGGCGCTGCTCGAGCAACTGGCCGAGCAGCAGTCCGCGGCCACCCGGCGGATCCTGGTGCCGACCCGGCTGGTGGTCCGGGCGAGCTCGGGGCCGCCACCGGAGCGTACGCTCCCCGACGGCAGGTGACTCAGCCGATGTCCGGCGCGATCGAACTGATGTCGTCGGGCACATCCGCCGAGCAGGCCACCAGCGCCTCCAGGGAGACGTGCTCCAGGGCCGACTCGTGGGTGGCGGCGAGCACGACCGGGGCGACGATCCCGGCCCGATAGGCCTGCACCCAGCGGGTCGCGACGACGCACCAGGCGTCGCCGGGCCGCAGCCCGGGGAACCCGCGGGCGGGCGCCGGGTCGATCAGGTTGTTGCCGACGGTGCGCTGGAAGTCCAGGAACTCCCGGGTCATCAGCGCACAGACGGTGTGACTGCCGAGGTCCTCGGGGGACGTGGCGCAGTAGCCGTCCCGGAAGAAGCCGGTGACGGGATCGGTTCCGCAGGGGTGGAGAGGTTCGCCGAGAACGTTGCGGGCGTCCATGCGGCCACCCTAGGGCCGCGGGGGCCGACCCCGCCAGCGTCGGGACCGAGCCCGCGAGTCAACGTGGGTTCCCCGGGGTCAGGCCGCCGTCCCCCGGTCGATCCGGACGTGGGCGGCGCGGGCACGACCGAAGGCGTAGAGCGCCAACTCGATCGGGCGTCCGGTGACGGTCACCAGTTCCGGACCGGAGCCCGCCACCACCTGGCGGCCGGTCCGGTCGTCCACCAGGACCGTACGGACCCGTCGCGACCGCAGCTGGAGCCGGGCCAACCCGACCAGCCCGGACATGATCTCCGCGTCGTCGGCCGCGGTCAGCTCCCGCTCCGGCACGTCGTACGTCTCGCCGCGGCGCAGGTCCTCGTGGTGGATCAGGTACTCCAGTGTGTTGATCATCCGGTCGGCCCACCGCAGCGGCGTCGGCGGGCCCTTGCGGACCCGGGCGACCAGGTCGGCGTACGTGTGGCGGCGGCGCGCCCGGGCGATCCGGGCGTCGTGCAGCCGGCCGAGCGCGGGCACCGCGATGCCGAGCCCGGCGAGCGGGTCGGTGTCGCGGACCCACAGGTGCGCGACGAGGTCGTACGCCACCCACCCCTCGCAGAGCGTGGGAAGGTGCGGATCGACCTCGAGGAACTGATCGCACAGGGCGTGGCGTTCGCGCTGTGCCAGCGAGCTGCGGTCCATCGGGGGTCCTCTCACCGCGGGAGTGTGTCTCCAGCGTAGAGGGCGCCGGACACCGTCGATGGCCCCGGACCACGCGGTCCGGGGCCATCGAGGTCGGGTCGGGTCAGGCGTCGGCGAGGTCGCCCAGCGAGCGGCCGGCGGTCTCCGGGGTGACGAAGGTGGTGCCCCAGGTGATCAGGCTGAGCACCATCGAGTAGAGGGCGATCGTCCACCAGGCGTTGTCGGTCATCGCGAGGAAGGTCGCGCCGAGCAGCGGAGCGATGCCGCCGGCGAACACCGCCGAGATCTCGCGGGCCAGGGCGACGCCGGTGTAACGGTGGGAGTTGCCGAAGAGCTCCGGCAGCAGCGAGCACTGCGGCCCGAGCATGCCCTGGACACCGACGCCGATGCCCAGCGCCATCACCAGGATGACCAGCCAGACGTTGCCGAGAGTGAGCAGGTAGAAGCCGGGCAGCGCGATGATCGCCTGGAACAGCGCGGCATAGCGGTAGACCGTGACCCGTCCGAACCTGTCGGAGAGGGCGCCGAAGGCGACCACGGTGAAGATCGAGACGAGGGCGGCGACCACGGCGCCGATGGTGCCGATGTTGGCGCCCTTGTAGACCGCCATGCCACCGACGAAGGCGAGCAGCAGCGCCGAGTAGATCGAGGAGTTGCCGTTCTCGGCCATCCGCAGGCCGATGCCGATCAGGATGTTCTTCTTCGAGGACCGGATCGCCTCGATCAGCGAGATCTTCACCGGCTCGGCGCCCTCGGCGCCCAGCAGTTCGAAGGTCGGGGACTCCTTGAGCCGACGCCGGATGTAGACGGCGACCAGGATCAGCACGGCACCGAGCAGGAAGGGCACCCGCCACAGCCAGCCCATCAGGACCTCCTTGTGGGCCATGCCGAGCAGGGCGAAGGTGCCCGCACCGAGCAGGGTGCCGGCCTGGATGCCGACGAAGGGCAGGGCGGCGAAGAAGCCGCGCCGCGGGGCGGGGGCGAACTCCGAGATCAGCACGGTGGCGCCGGCCTGTTCGGCGCCGGCACCCAGCCCTTGGAAGATCCGCAGCGCGATCAACAGGATCGGCGCCACGATGCCGACCCGCTCGTAGGTGGGCAGCAGACCGATCAGGAAGCTCGAGCCGCCCATCAGCACGATGGTGATGATCAGGATCATCCGACGCCCCAGCTTGTCACCGAGGTGCCCGAAGACCAGGCCGCCCAGCGGACGGGCGGCGAAGCCCACCGCGTAGGTACCGAACGCCGCGATGGTGGCTCCGGCGGGGCCGAGCGGCTTGAAGAACAGCTGGCCGAAGATCAGCGCGCTGGCCAGACCGTAGATGTAGAAGTCGTAGTACTCCAGCGCGGACCCGACGGACGACGCCAGGGTGGCACGTCGGAGTTGATCGGGGTCGACCTGCGGTTCCGCCGCAGTGTGGAGCTGGGGTGAGTCAAGTGACATGGGAGCCTTCCTCAGGGGATCGACGTTGACCCGACGGGACCACTATGCACGATACGTCGAACAAAGTTCAATACGTCGTACGTCACGCCGGCCGCGACCGGTGGCCACCCCCAACCCCCGGGCATTATCGGCCACACAGTCAAAGCCACCCCCGAAACAGTCGCAACGACGGGCGGTTGACGAGTCCGACCCGCCGCCGACAACCTGCTGAAGCGGCGCCTTCCGTACAATCGTTCGGTCTATTGACGCATGTTCATTAGATCGACTAACCTGGACATCCAGCTCCCGAAGGCGGCAGCGACGTCGTGTTCGGGCCCCGCACCGTCACACCCGAGGTGATCCATGACCCCCGCCGCCGCCCCGACCGACCGCCTGCAGGTCTTCGTCTGCACGCCGCTCAGCTCCGCCAACGGCGCGCTGATCACCCGCCGCGAGCCGCGCATCGACCTGGTGATGGAGCCCGACCTGCTGCCGCCGATGCGCTGGGCGGGCGACCACCACGGCGATCCGACCTTCCGCCGTACCCCGGAGCAGCAGGCCCGCTTCGAGGCGCTGTGTGACCGGGCCGAGGCCCTGTACGGCATCCCGGACACCGATCCGAGCCAGTTGGCCCGCACCGTCCGGGCCAACCCCCGACTGCGCTGGGTGCAGACGATGGCGGCGGGCGGTGGCTCCCAGGTCCGGGCCAGCGGTCTCAACGCGGACGAGATGGCCGGGGTGGAGTTCACCACCGCCGCGGGCGCCCATGCCGCGACCCTGGCGGAGTTCGCCCTGTTCGGGGTGCTGGCCGGGGCTAAGGACCTGCCGCGACTGCAGGAGCAGCAGCGCACCGCCCGGTGGAGCTCCCGCTGGGCGATGAAGCAGGTCTTCGAGATGACCGTGCTGGTGGTCGGGATGGGCCACATCGGCCGCGAGACGGCGGCCCGGTTCGCCGCCCTGGGCGCGCGGGTGATCGGGGTGAACCGGTCGGTGCGGGAGGTGCCCGGCGTCGAGCGGGTGTATCCGGCGGCCGCGTTGGCGACCGTGGTCGCCGAGGCCGACGCGATCATCAACACCCTGCCACAGGCCCTCGACACCGACCGGATGATCAGCCGCGCGGTGCTGGCGAACGTCCGGCCCGGCACGATCTTCGTCAGCACCGGCCGCGGCAGCTGCGTCGACGAGGAGGCCCTGGTCGAAGCACTGCAGGACGGCCGGATCGCCTTCGCCGCCCTGGACGTCTTCGCGGTCGAGCCGCTGCCGGCCGACAGCCCGCTGTGGACCCTGCCGAACGTCGTGGTGTCCCCGCACACCGCCGCACTCAATCCGGCCGAGGACCGTTACATCGCCGAGCTCTTCGCGGCGAACGCCACCCGGTTGCTGGACGGCACCGACCTGGTCAACTCGGTCGACCGGATCAACTTCTACTGACCCTTCGGCCTATCCTTTCCGCATGTCGCCTGCCAGAAGTGGGACCGATGTCACCCCTCCGGGGTCGGCGCCGGCCGTCGTCCGAGCGATCTCCGTCCTGGACGCCCTCGCCGCCGACCCACAGGGCGTGATGACCCTCAGCAACCTCGCCCGCGCCATCGGGATCCCCAAGTCCTCCACCAGCACGATCTGCAACGCCCTGGAGAACGGCGGCCTCGTACGGCGCGACGAGCTGGGCTATTCGCTCGGGCGGCGCCTGGTCGAACTGGGCGGCTCCTACCTGTCCCGGCTCGACCAGGTGTCGGAGTTCTACGATCTGTGCACCGAGTCGCCGCTGTTCGCCGGGGAGACCGTACGACTCTCGGCCCTCGCCGGGATCGACACGTTCTGTCTGGCGCGCTACGAGGGACACCCGGCGTTGCGGCTGACCGCCGGGATCGGGGACCGGTTCCCCGCCTCCGCCTCGGCGCAGGGCAAGGCCCTGCTGGCGCGGCTCGACGACACCGAGGTGAAGCGTCTCTACTACGGCATCCCGGAACTGCCGCGGCTGACCCGCAACAGCCGACGCACCGTCGGCCGACTGCTCCGCGACCTGGCCCAGGTGCGCCTGCAGGGGTGGGCGGTCGACGAGCAGGAGGCCGCCGAGCACGTCGTCGGGCTCGCCGTGGCCATCCCGACCCGCGGCGTCCGCAGTTCGATGCTCGCGGTCAGCGTGACCCTGCTGGACACCGACGCCACGCCGTCCCGGCGGGAGGAGATGGTCGCCGAGCTCCAGCGGTTCGCCCGGGCGCTCGGCAATCCGCTGGAGAATCCGCGCTAGTCGGACCGCACCAGGCGGAAGGCGTCGGGATCGGCCGGATCATGGTCGACGACGACACACCTCGCACGCTCGTCGACCACCGGGTTGACCAGCACACCGAGACCCTCGACATCGACGGCGACGCGGTGGCCGGGGGCGATCGGCAGCGAGGTGCCCGGCGCGCCGGTCAGCACGACGTCCCCCGGGCCGAGGGTGAGGTAGCCGGTCAGGTAGACCAGCAGTTCGCGGATGGTCCAGGCCAGGTTGGCGGAGCTGGACTCGACCTGGGAGCCGCGTTCGATCCTGGTCGCCAGGTCGTGACCCCCCTCGCCGTCCAGCACCGGGCCCAGATCGGTCTCGATCCACGGCCCCAGCGGGGTGAACCCGTCGCCGTTCTTGACTTGGGTGAGCTTGTCGTCGAAGGGGATCTGCCCGATCTGGGTCACATCGTTCCCCACGGTGTAGCCGAGGATGACATCCTCGACGTCCGCCGGCCCCAGCCGTCGGGCTTCCTTGCCGATGACCACGGCCAGCTCGGCCTCGGCCATCACGGCGCCCTTGGCGGGATCCACCACGATGGCCGCACCCGGCCCGATCACCGTACGGCTCGACTTCAGGAAGGCCTGCGGGGGGAGTGCGCGGTCGGTGGGGCCGGAATTGTGGGCCATGCCGAGGACGACCCTCGGCTCGCACGGCGCGAGCAGGACGGTGCCGGCCTGTGGGTACCGCTCGTCGGTGCGGCTGCCCACCGGGTCGAAGAGATCGGTCAGCACGGTCCACTGGTCGCCGTCGAGCACGGCGGGACGCGGTCCGGCCGGGGTGATGATCCTGGCGAGACGCATCAGACCACCGCCGTCATGCCGCCGTCGACGAAGATCGTCTGACCGTTGACGAAGTCGGCCGCCGGGGAGACCAGATAGAGCAGGGTGCCCACCAGGTCCTCGACCCGGCCCCATCGCGCGGCCGGCGTACGGCCTCGCACCCAGGTGCTGAAATCGTCGTCCTCCACCAACGCACGGGTGAGCTCGGTCTCGATGTAGCCCGGGGCCAACGCGTTCACCTGGATGCCGTACGGTCCCAGATCGGCGCACAGCCCGCGGGTGAGCATGACGACGCCACCCTTGCTGGCCGAGTAGGGGGTGATGCTGGGGCGGGCCAGCTGGCTCTGGATCGAGGCGATGTTGACGATCTTGCCGCTGCCGCGGGCGATCATCCCCTCGGCCACTTCCTGCGCCACCAGGAAGGGCGCCTTCAGGTTCACCGCGAGGATCGCGTCCAGCTCGGCCTCGGGGAACTCGACCAGCGGGTGCCGGCGCTGGATCCCGGCGTTGTTGACGAGGATGTCCAGGCCGCCCAGGGCCGCCTGGATCTCGGCGATCCCGGCCGTCACGGCCACCCGGTCGGTGACGTCGAAGGTGAACGGGAGGACCCGGCCACCGGTCTCCTGGTGCAGTCGTTCGGCGGACGCGCAGGTCTCGGCGACGTCGAGGCCGTGCAGGGCGACCACAGCGCCGGACCGCGCCAGGCCGGTCGCCAGCGCGTAACCGATGCCACGGCTCGAGCCGGTCACCAGGGCGGTCCGCCCGGTGATGGTAAACGGGTTGTCCAACGGGACGGCCATCGTGGTCATGCCTCCAGGTCGACGAAGGATGCTGCAGGGCCGTCGGGCCGGCGCCCGCCAGGACGTTCCCGCGGGAACGCTGCCGACACCGCCTTCGTGAGCGTGGTCACAAGGCCACCCAGGACGTTCCGGCGGGAACGCTTCACCCGAGTGCGTGATGGAGGGGCGGGCTGGGAAACGGCACTGTTCTCAGACATGGGAGGACTCCAGACGAAGGTGATCCGGATGCCCGGCGAGCGTGGTCATCGTCGGCCGGGCGGAGATGGCTGTCAGGACGTCCCTGAACGTATCAGTACACTGAATGAAGTTCAATATGCTGAACACCACAGTGGTGAACCGACAGGCCACATCCAAACATGTCCAACATATTGAACTTTGTTCACCTTCCTGGCGTCCTGTCGGCCGCGCTGCTGGATCTCCGGCTCCGCACCGTGGAGCCGCTGGCCGCGGGGGAAGGCATCACCGTCGACGGGATGCTTCCCGTCGACCGGATCGTCGAGGCGATCGTCGCTGGCCTGGCCCCGTGGGCGTCACACACCCGGTCCCGGCGCCGGGCCATCAGCCAGCGGCAGCCGCAGCGTGACGACGGTGCCGGACGGGTCCCCACGTTCGATGGTGACCGTGCCGGCATGCCGCTCGACGATCCGTTCGGAGAGCACCAGGCCGATCCCCGACCCGTCGACCTTGTTGGAGAAGGCGCTGGAGAGCAGTCGGTCGCCGGGCACGGCAGCCATCCCTCTCCCCCAGTCGGCCACCGAGCAGCACGCCCACCCCGGCTCTCGCCGACTGGTCACCCGGATGTGTCTGTCCGCGTTCTCCGGCCGGGAGACCTCGTCGATCGCGTTGAGGCAGAAGTTGAGGATCACCTGACCGATCAGCACGCTCTCGCCGGTGATCGGCAGCGGCTGCCCGGAGAGCCGCTCCTCGACGGTCACCCCGCGTTCCGCGGCACGCAGCCGAACGAAATAGAGGCTCTCGGCGACGATCGCGTTGAGGTCCTGCGGGCCGGCGGTGCTCTCGATCCGCTGGACGTAGCGCTTGACGCTGGCGACGATCTCCGCCGACCGGGTGAGCTGGCGCTCGGCCCGTTCGATGGCATACCGCACGTCGGCCTGTTCGAGGGTGCCGGCCTCCAGCCTCGACATGATCCCGGAGAGGAAGTTGCCGGCCGCGGCGAGCGGCTGGCCCAGCTCGTGGGCGATCACCATCGCCATGTCGCCCATCGCGTTGTAACGGCTGAGGTACTGCAGGTTGGCCTCCTGGTAGGCCTGTTCCCGTTCCGATTCGACCTTGGCGGTGATGTCGCGCAGCGTCAGCAGGCGTGACTCGATCCCGTCGTGGGCGACGTCCTCGAGCTGCCCGGACAGCCACACCGGACCGTCCTCGCCGGCCACCTCGAGACGGAACTCCACCGGGCCGGGCCGACCGGGACCGCTCGACGGCGCCGCGTCGGTGAACTCCGGGCCGAGCAGGGCGACCTCGCCGAGTCGTCGGCCGACCAGGACAGCGGCCGGCGCGTGGAAGAGCCGGGCGGCGAAGTCGGAGATGTCGACGATCCGGTCGTCCTCGTCGAGCAGCACGATCCCGGCCGAGGCGTACGTCATCAGCCGCTGCAGATAGTCGGTGGTGCGGGCCAGCTCGGAGGCCACCTCCACCTCGGCGTCGATGCTGCGGAACTGCACCATCACCGCCGGGCCGTCCTGGAAGTCGACCAGGGTGGCCACGGCGTCGGTGAGGAAGTCCCGGCCGTCCTTGCTGCGGTACTTCCACCGCCGGCGGCTGATGCCGTGGTCGACGGCGTCCTGGAGCCAGGCGACGCCGATCTCGCGGCGGAACTCCTTCTCCCGGCCGCTCATGTGGTGGGCCTTCAGCGGGCGGAGCTCCTCGAGGGTGAAGCCGAACATTGCACAGGCGGTGGGGTTGGCCCAGATGATGTTCTTCGACGCGGCCTCGTGGACCAGGATGCCGGTCCTGGTGTGCAGCGCCATCTTCTCGTAGTCGTCGCAGCTCGGGAACATCCGGCCCTCCTCCTGTCGGCGGCACCACCCATGGTCCCCGATCGCCCGAGCCGGCGGGCAATAGGGGATACCTTCAGCCCCCGCCGGGGAACTACCGATGGTGTCCGGCGGGGGCTGCTCCGTACGTTGGCAGCACCTCGGCAACCGACACCGAACGGAGACGCGGATGCGCAACAACCGGAACCTGGCCGCACCGGCGGGGCCAGCTCGTGAACAAGCCTTCCAGGAGGCCCTCGACGTCCTCCGGGAGCGCCGCGACGAGTTCAACGAGCAGGGTTACGTCCCGCGCGACTACATCGACCTGCTCAAGAAGGCCGGCATCTACCGCGCCTCGACGCCGACGAGGTTCGGCGGCGAGCCGCTGCCCCCGGCGGAGTTCCTCGACCGGATCGAACAGATCGCCGCGGTCGACCCGGCCACCGGCTGGGTGGCCAGCTTCGGCTCGGCGCTGGTCTACTTCGGCGCACTGCCGCTGGAGTCGCAGGCCGAGCTCTACGCCGACGGCCCCGACGTGGTCTTCGCCGCCGGCCAGTTCCCGATGCAGGAGGCCGAGGAGGTCGACGGCGGCTACCGCTGCACCGGCGTGTGGCAGTTCGCCAGCGGCTCCGCCGGGGCCGACCTGCTCGGCGTCGGCCTGAAGGCCGGCCCGGAGGCCCAGGGCCGGCCGCGCACCGCCGTCCTTGACGCCGCGGACGTCACCATCGTGCCCGCCTGGGACGTCTCCGGGATGCGCGCCACCGGGTCCAACGAGCTGCACCTGACGGACACCTTCGTGCCCGCCGGGCGCACCTTCATCCGCGGCTCCGCCTCGCACATCGACGAGCCGCTGCACCGCTACCCCACCGTGGCGTACGCCGCCCAGGTGCTCGCCGTCGTCGGCCTCGGCGCCGGCCGCGGCGCCCTGGACCACCTCCGGGCCTCTGCCGCCGCGGGCACCAGCGTCACCGGCGGGCGGCGCCGCGGGGCGCAGGCCACCTTCCAGATCGGCCTGGCCCGCGCCGAGGCGGCGCTGCGCTCGGCCCGGGCCTGGTTCTACGAGATGAGCCGCGACGTCTACGCGCTGGCCGAGGCCGGCATCGAGATCAGCGACGAGACCACCGCGATGCTCCGGCTGGCCGCGACGAACGCCGCCCACGCCGGACGTGCGGCCGTCCTGGCCGCCTTCGACCTGGCCGGCACCGGCGCCATCTACACCACCCATCCGCTGCAGCGCTATCTCCAGGACGGCCTGGTGCCGCCGCAGCACGCGATGTTGTCGTCGGCGACGTACGAAGCCGCCGGCGCGGTGCTGCTGGGCGAACAGCCCGCCGTGCCCAGCTTCCCGTGACCGACCCACACCCCAGGAGCGACCGATGACCGACCGACCCCTGCGCGTGCTCTTCTGCATGGGCATCACCCAGCACTTCTTCGACCTCCCCAAGAGCCGGATCGGCATGGTGTGGACGGCCTTCGCCGGCATGCTGCGCGACCTGGATGCGATGGACGGCGTCACCGTGATCGGCACGATGGACGACGATGCCCACATGGTCGGCCCCTCGGCCGGCTGGCCGTGGACCTGCTACGTGCTCGCCGACGTCGTCGACCAGCCGACCGTACGCGACGCCTGCAACCTCTTCCGCACCACGATGGTCGGTGAGCACGCGCTGTGGCGCTACGCCACCATCGAGGCCCGGATGGGCCGCGAGCTGACCATCCGACCCGACGTGGCGACGGCCTGACGATGGCCACCCTGGAGACCCGGCTGGCGCGGCTGGAGGCGATCGAGGCGGTGACCGGCTGTCTCACCTGCTACCTGGACCTCTGCGACGTGCCGGGACCGCTCGCCGACCTCGACGAGATCGGCGCCCTGTTCACCGAGCAGGCCGTCTGGGAGGGCATCGGCCCCGAGTACGCCGACACGTACGGCCGGGCCGAGGGTCGCGCAGCCGTCCAGGCACTGGTCGGCGGCTACCTTCCCCCGGTCGACCACTTCGTCCGCAACGCCCACCTGCTGGGCGCCGGTCAGGTCGCGGTGACCGGCCGGGAGCGCGCCGACGGCCGCTGGCTGATGCAGCAGCTGTCACTGCACACCGACGGCACCGCCGCGCTGCGCTGCGCCCGGCTGCGGGTGTCCTTCGCCCTGACCGCCGAGCAGCACCGGCCGCCGACGGCGCTGATCCACCACTTCACCACCGAGCGTCTCTTCGCCACCCCGATCGCGGCCGAGGCGATGGCGCACCTGCTGTCCTGACACCGACCAGATGGAGCCGACCATGACCACCGAACCCCGGGTCGTCGACACGTACGCGGACCTCGCCGAGGCCGACCGTGTCGCCGGCCAGCTCTACACCGACCCGGCCATCTTCGAGGAGGAGATGGAGAAGATCTTCTACTCCACCTGGGTGTGGGTCGCCCACGAGAGCGAGATCCCCGAGGCGGGCTCGTACAAGACGACGTACGTCGGCCGCCAGCCGGTGATCGTCAACCGCGACCGCAAGGGCGGCTTCAACACCGTGCTGAACCGCTGCCGGCACCGCGGCGCGACGGTCTGCGACCAGTCGAAGGGCAAGGCCAACGGTTTCACCTGCCCTTACCACAACTGGTCGTACGCCCTGGACGGCACGCTGCGCGGCATCCCGTTCCCGGAAGGCTACGAGGGCGTCGTCGAGAAGGGTGATTTCCCGCTGCAGCGGCTGCGGACCGAGTCGTACGCCGGGATGATCTGGGCGACGTTCAACCAGGACGCCGAGCCGCTGGAGGACTTCCTCGGCGACGCGAAGATCTGGATCGACCGATTCTTCAAGCAGACCAACGGCTATCCGACGAAGGTCACCGGCATCCACAAGTTCCGCTTCCGCGGCAACTGGAAGATCCAGCTGGAGAACACCACCGACGGCTACCACTTCCCGATGGTGCACAAGTCCTGGATGGCCTCGGTCGACTCCGAGACCGCCGACATGATGTCGTTCATGAACGACCCCGAGGCGGTCACCCATGACCTCGGGAACGGGCACAGCGTCGCGATCATGGCGCCGGAGAACGCCGACCTGGACATCGAGGACGGCGCCCCGCTGCAGGCCCGGTTCGACCACCTGGTCGAGGAACTGGAGGCCTCCGGGGAGTACACCCCCGAGCAGATCCGCCGCTTCATCCGGTCCATGCACGGCGCCGGCTTCAACCTCAACACCTTCCCGAACGTGTCCTTCTCGCTGGCCTTCTTCCGGGTGCTGATCCCGATCTCGGTCGACGAGACCGAGATCTGGCACATGGCCCTCGGCATGGACGGCGGCCCGGAGAACGTCAACCGCGAACGGTTGCGGATCCACGAGCACTTCCAGGGACCGTTCGGCTTCGGCAGCCCCGACGACGCCGAGGGGTGGGACCGGGTGCAGCTCGGCGCCGCCGGCGCGCCAGGGATGCCGATCCTGGTCAACCGTGGCCTGAACCGTGAGATCCCCAGTGCCGAGGGCTGGCCCACCTCGCACGTCACCGACGAGACCGGCATGCGCGGGGCCTATGCCATGTGGAAGAAGATGATGAGCCATGACTGAACTCGGCCTGACCGACGTCCGCACCGACTCCCTCGCCGATCCGCGGGTGCTGCGCGCCGTCGAGCTGATCTGGCGCGAGGCCCGGATCCTCGACGAGAAGGACTACTCCACCTGGGAGGGGCTGTTCACCGCCGACGGGATGTACGTCATCCCGATCGACCCGGACACCGAGGACTTCGCCGCCTCCCTCAACATGATCTACGACGACGCCCGGATGCGACGGATGCGGGTGGAGCGGATGATGCAGGGCTACTCCCCCTCCGCGGTGGCCGCGGCCCGTACGATCCGGACGATCTCCCGCTTCACCGTCGACGAGGTCACCGACACCGCCGTGACCCTGACCTCCGCCCAGGTGCTGGTGGCCTACAAGCGCGGCCGCACCGACACCCTCGGCGCCACCCTGACCCACACCATCGCGCTGTCGCCGGACGGTGACCGGATCGCGCAGAAGGTCGTCCGGCTGCTCAACAGCGAGGACGCGGTCGACGCGTCGGGGTACCTGCTGTGACCGTACGGACCGCCGTCGTCACCGGGGCAGCCGGCGGGATGGGTGCCCTGATCGCCCGCCGGCTGCACGACGAGGGCCATCAGGTGCTGGTCACCGACCTGGTCGAGGACGCCGCGGTCGCACTGGCCGCCGACCTGGATCCGTCCGGGGCGACGGCCGTCGGGATGCGTCTCGACGTCGCCCGCAAGCCCGACGTCGAGGCGGCGCTGGCCCGGGTCCGCCAGCTGTGGGGCGAGCCCACCGCGCTGGTCAACAACGCCGCGATGACCCAGGCGGCCGACCTGATGACCCTCCCGGTGGAGGACTTCGCCCGGGTGCTGACGACGAACACGAACGGCGTGTTCCTCGGCTGCCAGGTGTTCGGCGCGGCGATGGCGGCGAACGGCCACGGCCGGATCGTCAACCTGGCCTCGCTGGCGGGCCAGAACGGCGGCACCGCCACCGGCGGCCACTACGCGGCCTCGAAGGGGGCGATCCTCACCCTGACCAAGGTGTTCGCCCGCGAACTGGCCGGCGCCGGGGTCACCGTGAACGCGGTCTCCCCCGGCCCGCACGACCTGCCGGTGGTGCACCGTACGGTCCCCGAGGACAAACTGGCCGCCGTGGTCGCCGGCATCCCGGTCGGCCACCTCGGCGATCCGGCGTTCATCGCCGACATGGTCGCCCTGCTGGTGTCCGACCGGGCCGGCTTCGTCACCGGCGCCTGCTGGGACGCCAACGGCGGCCTCTACCTGCGCTGACCCGCACCCGCCCTCACCCACCCGCTCGCCAGCCCCACCCCCGATCCCGTCCACCCCACCGCGGTCCCCGCCAGGAGGTATCCCCATGGCACTCATCGACGTACGCGTCGCCGAGATCATCGACGAGACGCCGACGATCCGGTCGTTCCGGCTGGTCCGGATCGACGGACGCCCGCTGGGGACCTACCAGGCGGGGGCCCACGTGGACGTGGTCGGGCCGACCGCGATCACCCGGCAGTACTCGCTGTGCAGCACGCCCGAGGACCCCGACGCGTACACCGTCGCGGTCAAGCGGGAGGAGCACTCCCGCGGCGGCTCGGCGGCGCTGCACGCCCTGCAGGTGGGCGACGTGATCCGGATCAGCGAGCCACGCAACCTGCTCGGCATCGACGCTGACGCCGAGCACCACATCCTGGTCGCGGCGGGCATCGGGATCACCCCGATGCTCAGCATGGCGCGCTATCTGGATCTGCACGGGCAGGACTTCGCCCTGCACTACTTCGCCCGCAGCCACGAGGAGGCCGCCTTCCTCGGCCTCCTCGAGGAGAAGTGCCCGCAGAAGCTGCACGCCCATCTCGGGGTGCCGCGCGCCGGGCACGAGCCGATCCTGCGGGCCGCGCTGGCCGACGCGCCAGGGGGCAGCCATGTCTACCTCTGCGGGCCCGAGGGCTTCATGGACACGGTGGTCCGGGTGGCCGGAGAGAGCTTCCCGGAGGAGCGGATCCACCGGGAAGCGTTCACCGCCGCCGAGCAGCCCGACCCGGACGGTGACCGACCCTTCGAGGTGGAGCTGGAGGGCGCGACGTACGCCGTCCCGGCCGGCCGCAGCATCGTCGAGGTGCTGCAGGAGGCCGGCTGTGACGTGGACACCTCCTGCCAGGAGGGCATCTGCGGCACCTGCATCATGACCGTGCTGGACGGCACCCCCGAGCACCGGGACAACGTGCTGACCCGGGCGGAGAAGGCAGCCAACGCGACGATCGCGGTGTGCGTCTCGCGGGCCCAGGGCGACCGGCTGGTGCTGGACTACTTCTGACCTCGGTCCTTGATCCTCAATCCTTGATCTGTGCCCCGTAGCGCAGCACGTCACGCACCAGCGTGCTGATGCTCTCCGCCTCCGTTTTGGCCTTGATCCGGGCCCGATGGACGTCGACCGTCTTCACGCTCATCCCCAGCCGGCGGGCGATGTTCTGGCTCGGCAGGCCTTCGACGACCAGCCGGAGGATCTCCCGCTCCCGCGGCGTCAGGCCGTCCACCTTCTGCTGCACCTCGGTGCGGGCCCGGTGCTCCTCGAACCGTTCCTTCGCCCGGCCGATCGCCTCCTGGACCACGTCCAGCAGCCGCTGCGGCTCGTACGGCTTCTCCAGGAAGTCGATCGCGCCGCGCTGCATCGTCCGCACCGACATCTTGATGTCGCCGTGGGCGGACACGAAGATGATCGCCACGTGCGGGGCGACGGCGGTGAGGTCCTCCTGCAGTCGGGTGCCGCTCATCCGCGGCATCCGTACGTCGAGGATCACGCAGGCGGGATGACTGCCGTCGTACGCCGCCAGGAACTCGTCGGCGGCGTTGAACACCACCGGGTCGACGCCGATGCTGCCGAGCAGCCAGGCGACCGACTCGCACACCTCCGGATCGTCGTCGACGAGGTAGACGACGGTCGCCGGGGTGCTGGCCGGGGTGCCCATCGGTCCTCCTCACGTCGTGGTCGACACCAGCCTAGGCAGATCGCCACGACGACGGGGCGGCGATCCCGCCAGGAGAGCGGTCAGGCGGCCGCCGTGGTGCGCCAGCGGGCCTCGGCGGTCCAGTAGTCCGCGCCGGCGGCGCTGACCTTGTGCTCCCACGCCGTGGCGCGTTCCAGGTCGGGCTCGACCTTCGCGATGGAGCGGTCGGCCGCGTCGGGGCCGTCCTCGGGAACGCCCCAGTGCACCCAGTTGACCTCGCGTCCGTACTCGTCGTGGACGAACAGGTCGACGTGGTGCCAGCCGTAGCCGAAGGTGTCGAGGTAACAGGTGAGGAACATCCGGTGGTGGTGGGTGGGCCGGGGATCCATCGGTCCGCCTTTCGTCAGGGTCAGACTCTCGTCAGGGTGAGCGTCGCGTCAGAGGCAGCGTCGCGTCAGAGGCAGCCTCGCGTCGAGGCGCGGGGCGGTCAGGGCCGCCCCGCCAGCAGGTCTTCGAGGCGGCCGGCGACGGCGAAGAGCTCCGCCTCCCGGCCGGGCCGGCCGATCACCTGCAGGCCGAGCGGGCGTCCGTCGGCGGCGCGGGCACCGGGGACGGTGATCACCGGCAGGCCGAGGGCCTGCCAGGGCCGGCTGAGCACCGGAGACCCGGTCGCCGACAGGCCGGCCGGGGCCGGGCCGAGGGCCGCCGGACCGACGATCACCCCACCCTCGGCCAGCAGCGTGGCGAGATCGGTGCGGGAGACGTCGCGGCGGACGCAGGCGTCGTGGTACTCGTCCGCGGTGGTGGCCGCGCCGACGGTCAGCAGGTCGCGCAGCGGGACGCTGATGTCGTCGGGCCGCTCCAGCAGTGCGGCCCGCTCGCGGGCGGCCTCGTATGCCATGATCACCGGATGGTCCCCGAGCAGGGTACGGACGTGGTCGTCCCATTCCAGTGGACGTACGGACGTGCCGGCCGCGGCCAGCAACGCGCCGGCCCGCTCGAGGGCCTGCACCATCTCGGGGTCGAGCGGCTCACCGATCCGCGGGCGCCACAGCAGGACCGGCCCGGGATCGGCCGGCCGGGCGAGGCCGAGCGGTGCGCCGGTGAAGGCCTCGTACGCCCGGGCGAGATCGCCGACCGTACGGGTCAGCAGGCCCAGCGCGTCCAGGGCGTCGCTCAGCCCGGTGATGCCGGTCAGGTCGGCGGTGCCGTGGGCCAGCACCATCCCGGCGACCCCGCAATAGGCGGCCGGTCGGGTCAGTGAGCCGGCGGTCTGCGAGCCGAGCGCCAGCGGCACCATGCCCGCCGCCACCGCAGCCGCGGACCCGCTGGACGAGCCGCCCGGGGTGTGGCCGGGGGCGGCCGGGTTGTCGGTCGGGCCGGGCGCGAAATAGGCGTACTCGGTGGTCACCGTCTTGCCGATCACCACCGCCCCCAGCTCCTCGAAGCGGCGTACGCACGCGGCGGAACGGGCGGCCGGCGCGGCCGAGGTGGTCGCCGGCGATCCGCACCGGGTGGGCAGGCCGGCGACGTCGATGACGTCCTTCACCCCGACGGTGAGGCCGTGCAGCGGCAGTGGGCCCTGCTCCTCGGCGCGCCGGTCGGCGGCGTCGGCGTCGGCGAGCGCCCGCTCGGAGAGCGCCACCCAGGCGTGCACCGCGTCCTCGGCCGCGGCGATCCGGGCCAGCGTCCGTTCGACGGCCGCACGGGCGCTCCGCACGCGGGTCGTGGTCGATGGCGTGTCGTCCATGGGACCTCCTCGTCGTCGGCATCGTTACCCAGGTCACATAGTGCCCCCCATGTCGGCGCGGCGGAAGTAAAGGTTTCTCGCCTGTGCCGGGTGGCGATCCTGTTCGTACGCTCGGCCCTACTCGGCGACCTACGGGTCACCGGACCCCCACCGTCATCTCCTCGATAGGACCTGATTCGATGGTCATCACCCAGCCGCAGAGCCGCGTCGCCCGCACCGGCTTCCAGAACATGACCGTACGGGCCTGGATCGTCACCGCCATGTTGGTGCTGTTCCAGATCGTCGCGTTCGCGGACAAGGCCGTGCTCGGCCTGGTCGCCGGCGACGCGATGGCCGACCTGGGTATCTCCCCGGTCCAGTTCGGCTTCATCGGCAGCGCGTTCTTCTTCCTCTACGCCGTCGTCTCGATCGTCACCGGCTTCCTCGCCAGCCGCTACTCGGTGAAATGGATCCTGCTCACCATGGGCGTGATCTGGGCGGTCATGCAGTTCCCGATGCTGGCCGGCGGCGGCGCCGCGGTGCTGCTGGTGAGCCGGATCGTCCTCGGCGGCGCCGAGGGACCGGCCACCGCGATGTCGCTGACCTCCGCCCACGGCTGGTTCCGCCCGCAGCACCGTGCCCTGCCGAGCAACCTGGTCGCCGCCGGCTCCACCCTCGGCCCGGTCGTCGCCGCTCCCGCACTGGCGGCGATCATCGTCGCCGTCGGCTGGCGCTGGGCGTTCGGCGTCCTCGGTGTCGTCGGTCTGGTCTGGGTGGTCGCCTGGCTGTTCCTCGGCGCCGACGGACCGTACGCCGGCACCCGCAAGGCCGACGCCGCGCCGGTGGCGGTCGAGCACGACACGCCGGAGACCGCCGCGGAGGAGGCCTTCGACGGCCGGATGGTCGACGTCGACAACCAGTTGCCGGTCCGCACCTGGGCCGCCCTGCTCAACCTGACCGTGCTGGCGGCCGTCGTCGGCGGCTTCTCCAACTTCTGGGTGCAGGGCTTCCTCACCACCTGGCTGCCGCAATACCTCAACGGCGTGGTCGGCCTGTCGATGAAGCAGGTCGGTGTCGTCACCACCTTCCCGTGGCTGATCGGTGCCGGTGTCCTGCTGCTGCTCGGCCTGATCGGCCAGACCCTGATGAAGCGCGGCCACAGCGTGCACCTGGCCATCTCGGTGCCGTTCGGCCTGGCCGCGATCGTCGCCGGTGCCGCGTTCCTCTCTGTGCCGCACGCCCACGGCGCGCTGGCCGTCGCCCTGCTGTCGATCGCCGGCGGCTGCAGCCTGGCCTACCCGATGACCGCCTCGGCGCTCGGCTACACCGTCGGTGCCAAGCAGCGGCCGATCCTGATGGCCACCCTCGGTGGCGTCGCCTCGGTCGGCGCGATCATCTCCCCGACCCTGGTCGGCTGGCTGATGGGCAGGGCCGGCTATGTCGCCGCGCCGAAGGGCAAGCCGATCCCTGCCGAGATGGTCGAGCACATGGCCACCGGCATCCATCAGGCCTTCACGGTGACCGGCATCGTCCTGCTGGTCGGCGGCGTGATGGCGGCGCTCTTCCTGCGGCCGGGCCGCACCGGTCGTCGCCTGCAGCGTGACCACCTGCGCCCGGAGGGCGCGCGGGTCATCTGACCCGTACGCCCAAGGACCCGAGATCCCTACGGAGCACCCATGACCGAGACCGCCGTGACCATCGACGACCGACTGTTCCGCGACGTGATGGGCCACTACCCGACCGGGGTGGTCATCGTCACCGGCACCCATCCGGACGGTGAGCGCCTCGCCATGGTGGTGGGGACCTTCAGTTCCGTCTCGTTGCAGCCCGCGCTCGTCTCCTTCCTGCCGATGAAGACCTCGCGGACCTTCCAGCGGCTGCGGGAGTGCCCCTCGATGTGCCTCAACGTCCTCACCGGACGCCAGGAGCACGTCGGGCGGGCGATCGCCGGGCGGCGGGCGGACAAGTTCGCCGGCCTGGAGTGGCATCCCTCCCCGTCCGGCGACCCGATCCTCGCCGGGTCGCTCGCCTGGATCGATGTCCGGCTCAAGGACACCATCGAGGCGGGCGACCACTGGATCGCCCTGTGCGAGGTGGTCGACCTGGCGGTCCACAGCCCGGAGGCGCCGTTGATCTTCTTCCAGGGCGGCTACGGCCGGTTCACCGTGCCGTCGCTGCTGGCCCGGATCGACGAGGAGATCATCGGTGCGGTGCACCAGGCCGAACGCGCCCGCGACCTGCTGGAGTCGATCGCGGTCCGGCACCACTGCGAGGCGTCACTGCTCACGGTGGTGAACGAGGACGAACTGGTGGTCCTCGCCTCCGCGGTGGCGCCGGGCATCGACCTCGCCGACGGGCTGGGCGTACGGGTGCCGATCGTCCCGCCGATCGCCGACGTCTGGGTGGCCGAGCAGCCTGCCGAGGTACAGGAGCGGTGGCTGGCGAAGGCCGTCACGTCCGAGGGCATGGTGGACGTCTTCCGCGACCGGCTGGCCTGGGCCGCCGAGCGCGGCTACCTGATGTCCTTCCTGCCGGCCGGCCGGCTCAACCCGTACGCCGAGGTGTCGCGGGCCACCCGGCGCTACGCCGCCGGTGACCTCACCCCAGCCGAGGAGCGCGACATCCGCCGCAGCATCGCCAGTTCCGAGGTCAGCTATCGGATGGTCGAGATCGACCCGGCCGGGACGTACGACGTCGGGATGGTCGTCGCCACCGTCCACGATCCCGCGGGGCGGGCGGTCCGGATGCTGCGCCTGGGCCAGTTCCCACGGCAGGCCTCGGGGGCCGAGGTCGAGCGCCGGATCGCCGCGGTCACAGCCGGCGCGGCCGAGCTGGAGGGGCTGCTGTTCGACGCGGAGGCCGCCGGCGCGGCGTGACGGAGGCGCGGCCCGACGCTGCCGGGGGCGTCACTCGTCGTCGCGGCGGGTCGGCCGGCGCGACCCCCAGGGTCCGCCGAGCATCATCGCCCCCGACGCCACCAGTCCGACGACGGTGCCGACGATCGCCGCGACCAGCAGCACCCGGGTCAGCACGACCCAGTCGAAGCCGGTGTCGGCGAAGTGGAACGGGAAGACCTCCCAGATCCGGAACAACGCGATCATGCTGACGCCCGAGGTGGCGAGGCCGCCGAGGCCGCGCACCGGGCGGGAGTCCACCACCAGGTAGAGCAGGTTGGCGAGGAGCACCACACCAAGGGCGGCGTTGACCGAGCCGAGCACGAGGGAGGTCTCGGAGGTCAGGATCGGGACGACCCGCCAGCCCGGACTGACGTTCATCAGGTAGAGCAGCACCGCGACGACGAGGACGACACCGCCGTAGCCACCCCGGGAGGCCGGGGACGGGGCCGTACGTTGCGGCCGTTGACTGATCGTGGACATGGCACCCTCCTACGACGGGTACACCTCCAGCGTAGGAGCCGGCCCCGGACGGGTCAGCAGAGCCGCGAGACGACCGGCGACAGCGGCCATGTCGGCCTCGCGACCGGGCGGACCGATCACCTGGAGCCCCGGTCGGCCGGCCGCCACCCCGGTCACGGTGACTGCCGGGAATCCCAGCGCCTGCCAGGGGCGGCTGAGGTCCGGCGATCCGGTCGGGCCGACGATCACCCCGCCGTTCCGCAAGCGGTCACAGAGGTCGGACCGGGAGACGTCGCGCCGGATCCGCGCCTCGTGATACCGCTCCGGAGACACCGGTCCACCGGGTGCGACCGGTCCACCGGGTGCGGGGCGTCCGGGGGCGGCCTCGTACGCCATGATCACGGCGTGGTCACCGAGCAGGGTGCCGATGTGGTCGTCCCATTCCAGGGCTCTCACCGGGGTCCCGTCGCCGGCCAATGCCTCGGCGGCGGCCTCCAGCATGCGTGCGGCCGCGGGGTCGACCGGCTCGGCCAGCCGGCCCGGCCGCCAGATGAGCACCGAGGGTGTGGCTGTCCGGTGCACGAGCACCTCCTCCGTTGTCGCGCGATCACCCGGCACGACCGGGGCCCGACGTCCGTCTCCGGGACGGTGTCCACCCTTGCTCGGTGGCATGACGACGGTGCAACGGTGGCGTTTCGCCCGGAACGTCGGCGCCGAACGGGGGAATCCGGGCGGATCCGACGGTGTCCGCGGACGGCCGACCGTTCAGTCCACCGGCACGCGGCTTCGGCTGCTGCGGTCGGCGGACTCCGTCACCGTCACCACCGCGGACCGGGCCGGTACGGCGTGCCCGGCTCGTGCGGCGCGTCGTAGCGGGACAGCGGCTCGGGCCCGGCGAGCACCCGTCGCGCCACATGGAGGTAGCGGTTCGCGTCCGGTTCGACCCGCCAGCCGACCAGCTGGATCTGGCCGCCGACGATCTCGATGCCGGTGATGTGGGCGGGGAAGGTGCAGCAGCCGGTGTTGAAGTAGGGCACCCCGTCGCGGGGGAACTTCTGCCGGTGGGTGTGCCCGCAGATCAGCGCGGTCTGGTGCTCCTGGATCCACTTGCGGTAGTTGCGCTCCACCTTGTGCCGCTTGAACATGTTGCGCACCGGGCTGGAGGGGCTGCGCACCCCGAAGGCATGCATGTACTTCCAGAACACCCGGAACGTCCACATCGTGAAGGGCCAGATCTGGTCGTTGGCGACGTCACCCTGGTGGCCGTGGACGACGAGGATCTCCTGGCCGGTGTCGCGGTGGCGCAGCACCAGTGAACCGATCGGCCGCAGTCCCGGCATGAACGGGGTGGGCCGGCCGAGGTCGTCAGGGATGGTGTCGAAGCAGGCCCGGGCGAACCGCGGGTCGCGCAGCTGGATGTTGTGGTTGCCGTAGAGGTAGATCAGCCGGTCGTCGTCGAAGAACCGCTTCAGCCGCCGGTACGGCGACCCGTTGGCCCACAGGATGTGCTTGAACTCACGGTTCTCCCACAACTCGTCGCCGTCACCGACCTCGACGTAGGTGTAGCCCTCGGCGTGGTACCACTCCAGGGCGCCGATGTAGATGTTCTTGTTTTTCAGGAACTCGTCGGCCATGCTGCCGTCGCCACGGTGGACGTCGCTGAGGAAGACATAGCGCGCGTCGTCGTCGAACTCCTCGATGCGGGCCCGCCGGTAAGCCTCGGTCAGCCGCTTCATCGTCTGCATGCGGATCCCTCACAATCTCCGGTCCGGCCATCCACCAGCCTAAGCCTCGCGGGTCGGGTCTCGACAGCGGGCGTTGTGGGGTGAAGAGTACAGATGACTACGATGTAGTCATCTGCATGCAATGTAGCCGGATGTATTGTGATGTAGTTATCTGTTGTCAGGAGACACGATGTCAACGAGCGTACGCATTCCTGAGGAACTCGAACGGCGGATCGAAGCGCTCGCCGCCCGGACCCGGCGGTCCAAATCCTTCTACCTCCGTGAGGCCATCGAGCGCGGCCTGCCACAGGTCGAATGGGAGTATGACCTGGCGCAGCGCGCCGCCGATGTTCGCGCCGGTCGGGTGGCGACGGAGCCTCTGGACGAGGTGGTGCGCGAGCTTGACCTGGGCGATTGACCTGCACCCCGACGCGGCGAAACAGCTGCGGCTCCTGGCGCGGCGCGACAAGCCGGCGGCCAGGCGCATCACCGACTTCCTGACCGGCGTCGGCGCCCTCGATGATCCGCGCTCACGTGGCAAGGCCCTCACCGGCACCTTGGCCGGGCTGTGGCGCTACCGCATCGGTGATTGGCGGGTCGTGGTCGACATCCAGGACAGCCGGCTCGTCATCGTGGCCCTCGACATCGACCACCGGTCGCAGGTGTACCGCTGACCGCAGCCGATCCCGCGGTGTCACCGCAACCTCCTAGACTGACGCCGGTCGGTCGCCACCACGCGGCGACCACCGGCGTCGACACAGGGGGAAGTGTGGCCGAGCAGGATCCGACCGTCCTGGCATACGAACAGGACGTCAACACCGCGTACGTGGCAGATCTGACACGCCGCGCCGGCGGCTACGAGATCGACGACCGCACCCATTGGAGCCCACGGATCAGCGTCGGACCGTTGATCGGGCGGGTCCGGATGCGCTACGACGGCGACGAGGCGGACGACGAGTTCTACGTCGCCGAGACGGGCGCCGACCTCGACGGCATCGAGGTGATCAGTTGGGCGGCCCCCGCGGCGGCGTCCTTCTACGGCAAGAGGTACGGCGAGGAGTCCGGCCTCAAGATCCGCCGGCGTTTCGCCAAGGGGCCGCAGCACGCGATCGGGGCGTACGCGGACGAGTGGATCATCACCCCGGACGGGCCGGAGTTCAGCACGCCGGAGACATCCCGGACGACCGCCGGCCCCGTGGCCGGCGATCACGCGGCCGGCGACCCCGAAGGCACCACCGAGAGCAGCGGTGCGCCCGGCGTCGTTGCGGGCACCGAGCAGGAGCTGCGGACACCCCGGACGTCGCTGAAGGCGCTGCTGCGTACGCTGCAGCCGGAGCAGTACGACCTGGTCGCCGCCTCCCCGACCGCCTCGCTCACCATCCAGGGCCATGCCGGCACCGGCAAGACCGTCGTCGCGACCCACCGGGCCGCTTGGCTCACCCACACCGACCGTCCCGACCCGCTGCGGCACGTCGCGCTGATCGGACCGACCGAGACCTGGGGCCGGCACATCCGCCCGGTGATCGACGAGCTCGCCACCCCGGGCTCGGTGACCATCACCTCGTTGCCGGAGGTGATGCGGGCGATCATCGGCGCCCCGGAACGTCGCGCCTCGAGCGACGACTATCTCGATGCCTACTCCGCGCAGCTCGGCACCACGCTCGCCCGGATCGTCGACACGCAGCGGACGGCCGATCCCGGACTCACCCCGGCGCGGGCGTACGAGGTGTTCCTGCACACCAACAAGGTGTCCATCCCCACGGCGCGGCGCACCGAGTTCTTCGCCTGGCGCGACACCCTGCCACAGACCTACGACGGCGCCCTCGGCGACCGGAAGCTGTGGCCCCTGCTGGCCTATCTCACCGTCCTGCTCACACCACAGTCGACGTACGACCATGTCATCGTCGACGAGGCACAGGACCTGCGGCCGCTGGAATGGCTGATCCTCAGCCATCTCAATGGCGGCGCCTGGACCCTGGTCGGCGACACCCACCAGCGGCGCACCAGTCACACCACCCGCGGCTGGAAGGACATCCGCAAGCTCCTCGGCCTGTCCGCGTGGGACGAGGAGGTGTTGCTGGGCGGCTACCGCACCACCCGGTCGATCATCGACTTCGCCGCCTGTCTGCTGCCCGGGTCCGCCGGACATCGGGCGTACGACGTGCTCGGCGCCGGCGAGCCGCCGCTGATCCTCGACGCCAAGGCCCTCCGCCGGCCGGTCGAGGACCTCGCCATCGAGCAGGCCGAGCGGCTCTCGGCCGCCCATCCGAAGGGCACCATCGCGGTGATCAGCCCGCTGACCCGCGAGATCGCGGCGTACGCGCAGAAGAAGGACTGGGTCGAGGGCGCGGACCACTACTGGTCCAACGCTGCTCGGCGTCGGTTCACCTTGCTGACCTCGGAGGAGGCCCGCGGGCTGGAGTTCGACGCGGTCGTGGTCGTCGAACCGGCCGCCTTCAAGGCGCTGGCCGGCGACAACGGCCCGCTCTACACCGGGCTGACCCGGGCCAACCTCGAGTTGGTCATCATCCACGCCCGGTCGTTGCCACCCGCGATGGCGATGCACCTGCGCAAGCATCCGAAAGGTCGATGAGCATGACGCACATCATCTCGATCCTGAACATGAAGGGTGGGGTGGGCAAGACCACCACCACCGTGATGCTGGGCGAGTTCCTCGCCGGGGAGCACGGCAAGAAGGTGCTGTTGGTCGACATGGACCCGCAGATCAGCCTGTCCATCACCATGCTCGGGGAGCGGCAGTGGGGGCTGGTCAACGACGCGCAGCGGACGCTGGTGCCGATGTTCCGCGACGCTCTGGACGCCGGGCGCAGGGAGCGACGGTTCGACGTCTTCTCGGCGGTCCAGCGCAACGCCTCGAATGTGAAGGCGATCGCCGATGTGGACCTGCTGCCGTCGTCGTACGACGTGATCCCGCTGCAGCGCCACCTCGCGGTGATGAGCGTGGCCAAACGCGGCACGGTGAAGGCCTGGGACATCCTCGGCCCGGGCATCGCGCCGATCCTCGACGACTACGACTATGTGCTGATCGACTGCCCGCCGAGCCTGGAGGTGATGACGATGAACGCACTGCGGATCTCCGAGGGCTACGTCATCCCGACGATCCCGGATGTGCTGTCGACGTACGGCATCCCGCTGATCCAGGAGCAGGTGATCGACTTCGCCGCCGAGGTGGGGATGACGCCGCCCGCCGAACTCGGCGTGATCGTCACCAAGCATCTGAAGAACTCCCCCGTGCACCGCGGGCAGCTCGCCCGCCTGCGCAACAGCCACAACGTCCCCGAGTTGCTGTCACCGTGGGTGCCGGAAACCAGCAAGATCGCCGGCGCGGCCGAGCACCAGCCGTACGCCACGCTGAAGACGAAGTACGGACAGGCGAACTTCCCGGCGCTGCTGGAGCTGTCCGAGGCGTTCCGGCAGCGGGTCGAGGAGGGCGAATGAGCACGACCAGCACCGGGCGGGACGTGCCCGCCGGCTCCACCAGGCCCACCACCGGCGCCACCGGACGCACCATCACCGACTCCACCAGGCCTACCGGCGCCACCGGACGCACCATCACCGACTCCACCAGGCCTACCGGCGCCACCGAACCCCTCGACGACGTCAGCGCGGCCGCGGCCGCCCTCCGCGCGCTGGCTGCGGCCGACGGCGGCGAGGTCCTGGCCCGGCAGTTGTCCCGGCTGGTGATGGTCATTGCCGACGAGGCCGTCCGGACCAAGCGCTTCCGCGGCGACCTGCTGGCGGCCCTGACCGTCGAGCCGGTGTCCGATCCCGCGGTGTCCGAACTCACGGTGTCCAAGCCCCCGGCGTCCGGGCCCCTGACGCGCACCCAATTGCAGCGGCTGACCAAGGCCGACCTGAAGAAGCTGATCGACCGTGGCGGGATGGACCGGGATCGTACGCTCCGCTCCCACTCGACCAAGGGGGAGATGGTCGAGCTGATCCTGGCGTTCCAGATGTCCCCGGGGGAAGGGACTCGCACCGAGGACACACCCGGGGCGGACCCAGCCGGCGCGGAATCAGCACTCGCCGTCGACCCCGTCGCCCCGCGTGACACCGCAGCGGCCGTGACCGAGGACCCGGGTCTGCCGGCCAACCCGCCCAAACGTCGCCGGCGCCCCGCACCCCTCGACCCGTACGCCCTCGCCGCCAGCGAGGGCGTGGACGGTCTCCGGCGCCGGCTGCGGCGCCTCGACATCGAGGCGCTGAAGGACATCATCGCCGAGTACGGCATGAACTACGACGGCCGCGCGATGAGCTGGCGCGACCACCACCGTTTTGTGGAGCGGATCGTCGAGAAGGCCGACTTCGCCGCGACGCAGGGCGGCGCATTTCGCCCCAGGCGGAAGGACCTATAGCGGGCCGTCCACGGCACCGGGTACTCAAAGCCTAATACACGAGAGAGCCCTCCACACTCAGGCCGACTCGGTCTGACCGTCGACGTCCACGATCGGGTCATCCGGAAGATCCGGGCGACGCACTTTGAACGCGATTCTGCCGGCAGGGGCTGAGCCCAGAGGGAGAGCGTAGGAGAACAAGGTAGCGATGTCTTTCGGGGACGTCGGGTTCGGTAGCTTTTCGGGGTCCGTGACGCCCTTGGCGTCGTGGAAGCGGGCCGACGTGCTGTCTCCCGCGAACGTCAGGAGGAATGCCCCTCGGGCAGGCACCTTGAGCGCCTTGACGTGTGCGTATTCCGCCAGGTCGAGTGCGGAGGCGATGGGACCGCCGATGTCGACAGTGTCGGCGTCGATTCCGCCCGAAACGGCCTGCAACGCGTTGCGCTGGCGAGTCGAGGAACCGGAGAACTGCCACGGCCGGTCGGAGCGCCGGTAGCGACGCATGACCTTGAGCGCACGGTTCCCGACGATACGAGTTGGCAGTGAGGCAATCTCCGGGACGATGATCGCCCAGTCCTTGAGAGTGCCCTCGGCGATGGCCTTCTGCATGAATGCGAGGTACGGGGCGATCTTGAAGTTGCTCGCCCAGCTGAACTTCCGGATGACTTCGACGAGGCTGCTGGCGTCCACGATCCCGAAGTGGGCATGCCACGGTCGCGGATCGCCGGCATCGTTCACGTAGAAGAAGTCGCCCTCGCTGTCGGCGGCGTCGAGCAGCGGCTGCACGGAATCAAAATGCTTCTCGTTGGCGTCGTCGTCATGCTCACCCTGCTGGTTGAAGTCGACCACCTTCCCGCCTTCGCCCTGCTCGGTGAGCTCGGCGTTGTACATCTTGTTCGCGCTGGTCGGCTTGAGGTACGGAAGGCTCTGGTAGACCAGCGGCGGGACGTCCATCGGCCGGACTCGCGGGCGACCGTCCTCATCGAAGCCCTGGAACCTCCGCAACTCGTCGCGGAAGTCCTCTTCGTCGCGCACGATCGCCTCGAAGGACTTGTAGAGGTCGATGACCTCGTTCCGCGGCGCCGGCACGTTCCGCCCGATGTAAAGCCGGACCAGATCGCGGTAGTGCGGCCGGTACCCGAACCAGCGGCCCATCTGCATCAGTGTGTCTGCGGCGACAGTGCGGCGCGTGTAGTAGGAGACCGTCAGTCCCTCGACGGTGAACCCGCGGGACAGTTTGGTGCCGCCGACGAGGATCTTCCACACGTCCCCGGATTGGAAGTTGATATCGGCTTGGAGATAGTCCTTCTCGGCGACGCCGTTGACGATGACGACGGGGTTGACGCCCTGCTGGATCTTGTCGACCGCACGCCCGATGTGCGGACGCAAAGCATTGAAGTCGGGGATGGTCGGAGCCTCAGGTGCGCGGGCCTCCGTCACGGGGCGGAAGTCGGAGACCCACAAGTCGTGCAGGCGCTTGAGTCCAGCGGGCAATTCGTAACCGGCCGAGGTCCAGACTCGTCGGATGTCGGCGGCCAGGGCCTCGTGCTCTGCAGTCTTCACGGACTCGTGGACGAGCATCGTGTGGTGCCTGAAGAGGTTCGGCTTGCCGAGCGCCACCGCCCGGAACAACTTGATGGCACCCGACAGCACGTACGCGTCGAGGGCGGCGACCATCTCCTTGTCGCGCGCCTCGATATCGTCGGGATCAGCGACCAGGGACCTGATGAAGGCCCTCTCGTTCGAGTTCGCGACCGTCAGATCATTGGGGTCGTCCTCGTCTTCGTCCTCGCTGCGGTCGAGGTCATGAAAATCGCGCCCGCCCATGTAGTCGTCCGGAGGGTTCAAACTGACGATGAAGTCCTTGGGGAAGATGTCCTGGGCATCCTCGGGGTCGACGAACACGTTGGCGAACGGCGTCGCGGTGTAGCCGACGTACTGCGCTCGCCTCAGCTCCCCGAGAAGCTGGGCGATGAGACGGTTGATCGCAGTGCGTTCCCTCTCCTCGGTAGCGTCCTTCTTCGGCCGCGTCGTGTTGATCGACGCCTGGTCCGCCTCATCGTCGACGATCAGTGTCGGAATTTCCCCGAGGTCCGTCTTCGTCGACTGCAGGTCGTGCACGAGCTTCTTGAGTACCCTGCTGTTCTTCTTGACGACGGCGATGCGGATGTCCGGCCGATAGATGTTCTGCTCGTAGTAGAGCGGGCGCGCCGGGTCGACGAGGTGATCGGTCTGCCGGAAGTCGAGGTATCCGAGGCCGGCCTTGAGAAGCTTGTAGTCGTCCTTGGCGCCGGTGAGTCGACGGATTCCGGGGAGTCCGAGTTCCTTGGGATCCTTGCCGTAGGAGACGAACCTGCCTTCGTACCAGTCAATGTCGCCATCGCCGATGTAGTCGACCGAGGCGACGAGTTCCGCATTGTCACGGGGCACCCCGCCGAGGATGTTCTCCTCGCCGACGAGTTCCATGTCGAGACGGCGCTGCGTCTGCCCGCGCAGAAGTTCGATCGTACCGGTGAGGACGATGACGAGCTTGTACCCGACGTCGATCGCCTTGGCGATCACGCCCGTGAAGTTGGCAGTCTTGCCCGACTGGACATGACCCACCACCAGGCCCTTGGACTGGTAGGGGTCGTTTCGCGTGGGGTTCGCAAGTCGCTTGACGACCTCGTCGGTCGTGCGGTCGAGTTCTGCGACTGCGGAGGCGCTCCATCCTTTCTCCTCCAGGACGCCGCGGTAGCCGTCCCAGTAGAACGAGTGCTGTGCGGCCAAGTCGCTCGAGTACCAGGGGTCCCAGTCGGCGGGCTTGCCCGAGATGACGACCGCGCCGGCAAGGCTCGCGGGAAGGGCATTGTCGATCTGTGCCTGCGATTCCTCGCAGAACCCGAGAGCGCCCAGGATCACGCGCCGGCGATCGGGAGTGTTCGCCGCTGTGCCGTCCGACCACGACGGGTCGGATGCAGAGTCCCACCTGGCGAGCTGGATGTGGAAGTCGGACCGCGCAGCATCGTTCACATCACCTGACGTAAGTATCCCGACGAGGTCGGCCTCGGTGTATTCGCCCGGGACACCGGCTTCGCCCAACTCGAATTGGACTCGCCTGAGCATGGGCTTCGGGCTGCCCTTGCTCATCCCTCGGACGACGCTGACGACTGCCTCGGTGTACGGATCGCTCACGTCAAGCCTCCTGGGCTGTGGGTGCAGAGATGAAGACGGCAAGCGGTTCGCCAGGCGAGCCAGCGGCTCGGCCGGACACATCCACACGGTAGGTGACGTCACTGACGAGGTCGCTGTGCGGCACGATCGAGCGCAAACGCTCGGGGGTCACTGCGGGAAAATCGTCGTCGACGAGGTACGCGGCAGGCGTCGTTCGGAGCACGTAGGCGGTGGGATACATCGCCGCGTCGTCCTCGTCCCACCCTTCGGACGCGAGGTGGCTGACAAACCGATCACGTGTGCCGATCAGGCGATCGCGGATCTCGCCGATCAGTCCCGGAAGTCGGATCCCCAGGGGATCGCCACCTGCGCGTGTGATCTGAATGGACACCAGCCAAAGGGACCGCCCCGGGCTCGGCTCGAGCTGGCCAGCACCGTGTATCACGTGCGTCCGCGACTCGCCGAGCGTGGTCTTGACCTCGGCGTCGAACGCAGGGAACGCGAAGTCGCGTTCCTCCGCCAGTGGTCCGAGCCACCAGTCGACGACCGTGTATTCGTCGAAGGTGTCCAGGAGCGTACGGTACAGCAGGAGTTCGCCGAACAACCCGATCTGTCTCTCCTCGGAGATACGTGGTTTGGCCGCGAGGAGCGCCTTCATGTTCGTCATCGCGGCGGACGAGGCCGCGGCGAAGGTCGCGCCACCGCGCATCGCCTGGACGACGGAAAGCACCAGCCCGTAGGCCTCGGCGTACATGCCGCGCGCATCCAGAGTGAGGCGAGCCCACTCGACCCCGGCACGCATGTCGATGCCGGTGGTGACTCGACGGAGGGTGGCGGTGTCGAGCATCATCCCGTTGCGCGGCGTGAGGACCGAGATCCTCTGGCCCGGGCTGTCGACGGTGATGATCACCTCAGGGAAGTCATTGACGTGGTGGGTCGTGACCGTTCCGCTGCGGAAGTACTTCTCCAGTGTGTCGGGGCTCAGCTGGTCCGATGGCGTCATCACAGTTGCTCACTCTCCCTGAGTACGCGCTGATTGCGTCGTGATGGCCGACAGCAGGATGGACTGCCACGCGGTGTCCTCCCGCTTCTTCTTCGCACCGCCCCCGGTGCCGACGAAATGGTCCTTGAGCAGCAGAAGAAGAAGGCTCTTGACCACGGGGGCGTCCTCGATGTCAAGGCTCTTGTGACCGGCGAGTACAGCCCGGTATGTCGCATTCAGGAACAGGACGTGCTCATCCACGTCGATCTTGTAGACCTGGCGCGCGGGCAGAACCCGCCACTTGATGTCGATGGGGAAGACGTCGTTCGGATCGGTGTGGATAGCGAATGCATCCTTCACGGCCTTGGGGAGACCGTCACCGGGCAGAGGCGCTTCGATCGGCGTTGCCGACCGTTGTCGGGAGATCTTCGCCTCCTGCTTCGCCGCCGTGCGATAGGAGGCGAGAGTAGTCCCGTCCGAGGCCCTGGCGTGATCGAGCGCACTCCGCAACTCGTCGTCGAAGGCGGACCCGGCCTTCTCGGGATTGATGATCAGGTGCCGTTCCATCTCGGCCGTCACGTCGATGGCCACGCGGGCGAAATTCAGATCGACGCTCGGCTTCGCCAGTCCGTTCCATCCACCGGCCTGCAGCAGCCGATCGTTTCGGTAGATATAGAGGCCCTGCGACTCGAGGGGTGAACGGTTGCCTTGCACGAACCCGGGCCCCTTGTGCCAATGGGGCCAGATGTGAAGATGCGCAATCGCCGTCGCATCACCGACGTCGACGGGGAGATCCTTCGGATAGCCCGGGCGTCCGAATCCTCGGTGAGCGAACGGGTCGATGGCGGTCACGGTTCTCGGCGCTCCCGCGAACCGCAACGGGACGTCGTATGTCTCGATCCTCAGCGACAGCTCACCTCTGGAGAGGATGCGGTGCATCACGAGTCCGAGGTGGTCGACCAGTTCCTGGGTCGTTGCGTTCACCCACCCGATCTGCTCGCTCTCGCTCGACGAGGTGAGGAACGTCTGCACGTCCTGCCACTCGACGATCGTCCCGGTCTCCAGGGGAAAGTCGACATCTGCATTCGCGAGGGTCTCGGCGGCGTCAGCGGTGGAGAACTCCTCGACCAGGGGACCTGTGTCGAGGGTCTCTCTGCGCAGCCGCCGGCCGACGGCCGGTGAGCCGTAGCGCTTCGACCAGACGACCAGGGTGTTGGCCTGACTGAGGGATGCTGCCTTGAGCCCGATGCCGAAGTGCCCGAGGTCGCGTCCCTTGTACTCCCGCTTCTTGGCGTAGATCATGGCGTTGTCGATGCCTGCGGAATCCATCCCGGACGCGTCATCGATGACCTGCAACCCGACCGGCCGGTTCCCCTCCATCAGGAATCGCACCAGCACGTGCGTCGCGCCGAAGTCGATGCTGTTGTCCACGAGATCGGCAATGGCCGTCGCCAGCGTGTGGTGTCTTCCGATCGCAGAGGTGATCGACGGATCGGGAGGCACGACCTTCGATCCGACGGGTTGCGGCGTGAGCGGGCCAGCCACTACAGGTCCCCGAAGCTGCTGTTCACCACGGCGAGGTCGCCGGCGTTCTGCTTGATTGCGCGCACGGTGTTCTCGTCGAAGCCGTCGGACTTCTGTGCATCCACCGTCAGCGTGATGTCCAGGACGTCCGGGTCCGCGTTGCGCAGCAGATCGAGGATCTCCTGCGCGATCGTCTGCAGCTCCGTCGGCATGTCTCCTCCAGGGTCGATGACGTGTCGGAGCGAGTACGTCGCGTTCGTGATTCGTCGCGGCGGCAGTGTCGGCGTTGCGCTCCTCGTCGCGCCCATCCCGTCGCCGCCTGGCTCATCCCCAGGTGACAGAGCTGTGTTGCTGTTCCCCGGCACGGGTCGCGGCTGCACTGCCTTGGACCGCTCACGCTCACGTTGCGCGACTGCGAGGTCGGGTCGTACGACGAGTGTCCTGTCGTCGAAGGGCCCGAACTCGGTGTCTTCCAGCGGTACGGCCAAGCCGAGGAAATCACCGGTCGTGGTGTCGAAGCCCGCAGCCAGAGCGAAACCCGTGTCGAGGAAGGCCACGTCGAAGAGCGACTCCTCCAATGCGCGTACGAGGACCGCCTTGTCCCGTAGGCGGTGCAGGTAGGGATACCGCGTGTAGTAGGCCCATAACTCGGTGAAGCTGATGAATCCGCGGGTCCACCGTGCGCGCAGGAATTCCTCGACATCGAGCCGGATCACCCGATCGGCGATGTAGGAGTGTGCGATGTCTGCGGCGGCGAGCTTCGCGCTGATGCGCTTGGTGAGGTTCCTCTCCTGCCCGTCCGCACGGACCTGTCCGACGGCGAACGGCGCTTGCGGATCGTCCTGCACCGCGTGCAGACCCCAGATCCATGTATGCCCGAGTCGGTCGTCGACAGTACGGTTCGCGGCCTCGAGCATCGACTGCGCCTGCGCAGCGGCCGACTGTGTCAGGTCCAGGCGTGCCGTCTCGTTGAAGATCGAGTTCCACGCAACGTACGAACGCACCGCGGACTCCAACGTTCCCCACTGCTTGTCGTCCGCGGCGACCGCGACGATGGTGTTGACGTTCGAACGCGGGGCTTTGCCCCGCTGCCGCAGTAGATCGTACACCCACCTCGCGGCGCTGGAGTCCTTGTCCTTGCCGTTGTGGGTGTATTGAGGCGGGACGACGACCAGACGCAAGTAGTCCGCCTCTTCCACCTCGGAGGACGACTCCGGGTGCACGACGCCGGCGATGATGTCGGTCGAACCTTTGAACACGCGCTTGAGCCGCGTCGCCACCTCCCCGTACACCGCGTCGTACGACAGTTGGGCGGCCCGTTCGGCAGCGAGCCGGTTCAAGGACGGCTGGGTGTCGTACCAGAACCGCCCGTCTTCGGCGTAGTAGTGCGAGGACTTCTCCTGCAGGCCGTCGAGCACCGAGCCGACGTTACCCAGAACGTCGCCGGGCATGGCGACACCGAGCGTGATGCTCTTGCGGTCCTTTCCCTTGAGCGCGGCGTCGAGGGTGGGCGTGGCCTCGACGAAGATCGTCCGAGCCGTGCGCAGAGCGAGCGAACGGTCGCCCAGCGCTGGCCGTTCCTCGTCCACGGTGCGGGCGACGGAGTTGTCCCCGTCGATCTCCGACTGGATGATCGCGTCCCACGCATTGTCGAGATACTGAACGATCTCGCTGCGGACCGGCTGGGCATCAAGTGGGATCGACCCGGTCATGATCAGCGGAGACAGGTCCTCGCGCTCGTAGAGCTCGTGGACGACGTGGCTCATGAGCCGCAACACGCCACGGGTGCGCTGGAACTTCTCCAGGGTCGACCAGTCGGAGTAGAGCCGGTCCAGCAGCTCGGGATGGATCGGGTAGGCCGCCTTGATCCGCGACTCGTACTCGGACTCCCCGACGCCGGTGGGGAACTCCTTGTGGTTGTGGCGGTAGTAGTCGGTGAACCGTCGTGCCGCCGAGGCGATGGTCTGAATCGCGTTGGCGTCCGGCTCCTCGAAGAGCCGGCGGCGCACGATCTCGTACGACTCGTCGCGGGTGGCCGGACTCCACTGGTAGGCGACCCGACGGATGACATAGTCCAGGCGGTGCAACGTGTCGCGGCCACGCTGCCCACCGACCTCCAGATCGCTCGCCCTGGGGGTCTCACCCTCCTGGTAGTCCCGGTCTGACGTCACCTGCCGGCCCTCACTGGCCGGTACCGAGACGAGCAGCAGCGTGCCGGGCACGTTCTCCGCTGCGAGGGTCAGGGACTGGGCGAAAGTGAACTGGGTCTCGAACAACCCGCCCGGGACGGGACGCATCGGGTCCGGCGCATCGGGGAGCTGGCGGGCGTAGGCAACCCACTCGTCGATCAGGATGAGGGCCGGGCCGAATTTCGTGAACAGCTCGCGCAGCAGGTTGCCGGGGTTGGTTCCCGTCTCGTCGGCGTCCGCGACGATCGCGTACCCCTCCGCACCACCGAGTTGCCAGGCCAGCTCGCCCCACAGTGTGTGCACCACGGTGCCGTCGGGCTTCTGTGACGGCGTCGCCGGCGGGATCTCGTTGCCTACCAGCGCAGCTTTGCGGACGGGCTTACCCAGGACGTCGGCGTGTTCGCCGGCCAGCAGGTCCTGGACACCCTGGGGGAACTCGTACAGAGAGCGTCCGGAGAACAAGTGCCACACCGCCAGCATCGAGTGGGTCTTGCCGCCACCGAACGTGGTCTGCAGGTTGATGACCGGGTTGGCCGACCCCGAGCCGGAGATACGGTCGACCGCGCGGCGCAGCAGCTCCTTGAGACCGGCGGTCAGGTAGGTCCGGCGGAAGAACTCGACCGGGTCCTGGTACTCGCTCGCGGCATTGCCCTGCACGGCGACCGAGTACAGGTCGGCGGCGAACTCGGCGTTGTTGTAGCGCCCCGTTGCCACGTCCGCGTGGGGCTTGAGCACGTCGCGCCAGGACGGCAACGCCGCGTCCGCAGTACCGGGCAACGCCGCGGCACGCACGGCCTTGCGGGTCCGCTGCTCGAAGTCGCCACTGAGGATGTCAAGGCGGGCCTTGCGGACCGCGTCCGCCTCGCGGGCTGCACCGACCGCGCGCATCACCCGCTCGATGGTGTCCAGCGCCCGTACCGCGTCGTCGGGGGCGAACGGTTTGAAGTGTGCGACGTCGTTACGCACTCCGCGCAACTCACCCACGAACCCCTGCTCGGTGCGCGACAGGTGGGCATTGAACAAGTACCCGAGCTGGCCGATCGGCTCGGTGATGATGCGGAATTGGTCCTGTGGATCGGTCCGCGAGTACTCCTTACCCTCGATGCCCTTCTGAGCATCCTTCGCGGCCAGGAGCACGGTCCAGTCCTTGCCAGCGGGCACGTGCAGCGCGGTGACCCGCTCGATGTAGGGGTCCAGCACTCCCGCCAGAGACTGCAGCGCTGTGCGCACCGCCTCAATGTTGCTCGACGCCATCAGACCTCACCCACGAAGTCGAAGCCATCCTGAACCGCTGGACGGAGCTGAACATGACCGGCCGCTGCGGTCAGATCCGTCCAGGATCCACCAAGCAGATTGAACAGCCGCGCGTCGTCCGGACGTGACTTTTGCGTCATCTCGTACAGGCGGTAGGCCAATCTCTGGACGGACTCGACATCGATCTCCGGGCGAGTCCCCGCGGCGACCATGAGCTTCGCCGCTGCCTCAAGCCCGCCGTCCTCGGCGGACAGCACTCGCACGAGGTGCATCGCTGTCTCCCACACGGAGATGCTGTGGTCGGTCGCCGGGTTCCAGGTCGCCGGGAGGCTCGCAGGGGGAACCAGTTGGACCGTACTGCCGTTCTTGGTCAGCACACCGCTGTTGAGCAAGGAAGGCTCGCTGGTGCCGTACGCCTGCGAGAGACTGATGCCGTCTCCCGACGGGCCCGCGGCCCACCCGTACTGCGCATACCAGGTGAGGCAGAACCTCGTGGTCGGATCGAGATCGCCCTCTTGCTCGGAGAGCACCTCGTCAACCACCTGGTTTATGACCGCGATCGCAGTCTTGACTGACATATCCGAACCGTCGTTCTCCACGACGCCCTCGTAGCGGGAGAAGACGCCCATCCCAGGACCGATTGTCGCCTGGGCGAGGTCCACCGGGGCGATTGCTACCTGGCGCATCTTCTCCAACGCGCGGGGCAGCTCGCGCTTAAGCGTGGCGACGAACCCACGGCGGGAGGTTCGGCCTGCGGCCATATGGCGCGGACGTAGCACGAGGACGATAGACGAGGCGAGTGCGCTCGTGCCGGAGGCGATCATGCGGTTGCCCAGTTCCGTCCGCATCGGCCAGGTGGCCGTGATCGACCAGCCCCCACGGATCATTCCCTCAAGAATCGAGGCCCACCCGGTGTTACTCAGGCCCTCCGAATCAAGATCTGTCTGTTTGAATGCGTAGAACACCGTGATAGGAAAGTCGTCTGACGCCCCCTCGCGTGCGTGGGCAAAGACGTTCTCGAACCCTGTTTCGAAAAACCGCTTCGCGCCATCGCGTCCGTTGTGTCGGTGTGGGTTGGCGACGAGTTCTTCAGCCTTGGGCACGAGCATCGACGCAAACAAGCGCGGTTGGACTTCGCGGAGCGAACGACGTAGCCAAACGTAGAAGAAGTCTGAGAGATCCGAATATCCGATGTTGTCGTAGTACGGGGGGTCAGTGCTCACCACCAGGCCGCGATACTCCCGGGTAGCGGCATCGGCCTGGTCAGCATGCCCGGGCTCGCGAGCCGGAGTGTTTTCGAGGGAACGACAGACCCAATTGAGGTCCTCCAAGAAGTCCCCTGATGACCCACCGAACGGATTTGATTCGGCGAAGTCCCACGCCATGGGGATTTGCTGTCGCGCAAATAGGCCGCGAACTGCCTCCATTTTCGGGCTACTGTCCCACGAGTTCAGGGCGTTCGACTTGTTAGTCGTACGGCTGATCGCGAAGGCGAGGTATGTGGCGACAGCGTCCGCATAGGCCTCGGCGCCAGCGCCGCCGTCGGCGAGGCGATCACTAGACGGCAGGCCAGCAGCAAGCGCGTCTTCGACGACCTTCGCTCGTGCCTCGCCGACGAGGTCGCTGAGACTCGTGAGCGATGCCAACTGGCGCGCAGTGAAGAGGTCGGAGAACTTGGCGAAACCGTAGATCGTGATGGTCTGGTTACTGTTGGGGCTCAAGCTATGGGGAGGCAGCAATCCAGGCGGACCGGAGACAACGTCCTGGGTTTCCGCTGCACGGTTGTCTGCGTCAGTCGGCGCGAGATAGACGCGCCGACGCGCCCCCTCAGCGACAACTGTCATCAGTCTCGCCGAAAGCCTGCCTGCCCGCCCTTCGGAGCGTACGTAGTTCAGGTCCGCCGTCGCTCCACAGGAAACACAGATAGCCCCAGTGCGCTTGACGGTTCCGTCGTTCTTCGCGGCGGGCGCGCTCCCCTTGTCGTGGCCGATGGTGAATTCGATGCGGCGCCCGCCGGGTGCTGCGGGGTCCTCCACCACAGCGGGGACGACGTACGCCTCTTTGCCCTTCTTCTTGCCAAGCCACCACGAGCGCACAAGGGGCATCTCAATGCCACACGCCGGGTTGGGGCACGTGACGGTCCGGGCCCAGATCCAAGCGATCGTCGTCGCCGTCGTCTTCTTGCCGGTCTCCTCGTCAACGACCTCGGCGTCGGGATACAGATGGCCGATGCGCTCCTTGGCCTGCTCCCGCATCCACGCTCCGTAGCGGCGCACGTCCTCGGCGAGTCCGGTCGCGCGCGGCCACGGTCCGAGCGTGTTGGCTGCGGCCGGGAACACGGGCGGCCGGCCGGCGAACTTAGGCGGAATCTCGATGAGCGCCTTGTTGATCAGGACGGCCACGGGGTTCAGGTCGGATGCGTGCGCCTCCAGGCCGAGGCGCTGTGCCTCGAGCGGGATCGTGCCCCCGCCTGCGAACGGATCGAGGATCGCGGGCGGGTTGCCGCCGGTGGACTTGAGGATCTCCTCGTGCGCCTCACGCATCAGGCCCGCGTCATTGACGTTCTCCCACTTGACCAGGCGCCGGATGAGGTTGTGCAACCGCTCGCGCTCAACTGTCTGCTGTTCCTCGGTCAGTGACGGATCGGAGGACGGGTCGTCGACGAGTTGGGCGAAGAGCACCGCGCGCGCTGCCGCGAGCGGTCGGCGTGCCCACCACAGATGCAGTGTCGAGGGGTGGCCGTACCGGATCGACTTCTCGCGGGCGGACTCGGCATTGATGTCCTCCAGCGGGATCGACACCTCGATCAGCTTCTTGCGGATCGGGGCGTCGGATGTCGTCGTCATCGGTTCAACTCCAAGGTGGATCGGCTGCTCCGCATGCTAGTTGTCGCTGCTGACATCTGCTCGAAGGGTTCGGCACCGGCGCCCAAGGCCCTCCATCAAGCAGCGCCGCCTGGGCGGACGAGCCGCGCGATGTCAGTGGCTGCTTGTTTCATATTCTCGTGCTCCCAGACGCGGAGCACCGTCCATCCGATGGAGATCAGGTGAGCGTCGGTCTCCCGGTCGCGCTCGACGTTGCGCTCGAGCTTGGCGACCCACCAGGCAGCGTTGGTGGCGGGTGACGTCTTGTGTTCGGGGCACCCGTGCCAGAAACAGCCGTCGACGAAGACGGCGACCTTCGCGCGGGTGAACAGGACATCGGCCCGTCTTCGGGGCATGCCCGGCAGCGGGTGGTCGACGCGATATCGAAGCCCCATGCGGTGGAGTTCGCGACGGAGGATCAGCTCGGGCTCGGTGTCGCGTCTGGCCTGCCGGGACATACGAGCGGAGGTACTGGGCAGCACATTGGCAAGCGACACGCGCGACGCAGCGCCAGCGCTCGGCGTGGCAGTGGTGCCGGGCCCGCGCGGCTCGCTAGCCTCACTAACTATGTCGGCCACACCCCTATCATGCCGCGCCCGATGATGGCGGCCGAGCCCGACTCTGTGGTCCGCACCCTCGACCTGTTCGCCGGTGCGGGCGGCCTCACGACAGGTCTGAGTCTCGCTGACGGCCTGAAGATCCTGCCTGTCTGCGCGGTCGAGGCCGACGAGTCCGCGGCCGCAACCTACACGCTCAACCACGGCGGGAGGATCGCGGACGGTCGCGTGGTCGGCGGGACGGTCTACGCCGGCAGGATCGAGGACTGGCTCGCTGATAACGCGGAGATCGACGTCGACCTTGTCGTCGGCGGCCCGCCCTGTCAGGGGTTCTCGACGCTCGGCAAGCAGGATGCGGACGACAAGCGCAACGTCCTCTGGCGCAAGTACGCAGAGGCCGTCCATCGATCGGCCCCGCGCTACTTCGTCCTGGAGAACGTTCCCGCGTTCCTGACCTCACCGCAGTGGGAGGTGTTCCAGGACGAGTTGGAGTCCGGGCTGCTCGCGGACTACGCGATCACGGCCGGCATCCTCAACGCGGCTGATTACGGGGCTGTCCAGGCGCGCAAGCGAGTCATCGTCATCGGGCATCGCAGGGATGTCCCCGATCCTGGCATGCCGGTGAAGACCCACGCGCATCACCACCGCAAGCTCGAGGAGATCTTCGAGGACATCCCCGACAAGGTTGACCGCGTCGGCGTCCCGGACGGGACGATCTGGTACGAAGGAACCGAACGTCCCGGCGCGTTCTCCACTCGACAACTCCATTTCGGGCGCTACTACACCGACCTGTCGCTGAGGCGATTTGCGGCGATCCCGCGCGACGGGAGCAGGTTCAACCTTCCCGACGAACTGCTGTCCCCGTGTTGGCGCAAACATCGGACTGGTGCCGGTGACGTCATGGGACGGATGCACCTCGACAAGCCGTCGGTGACGATCCGCACCGAGTTCTTCAAGCCCGAAAAGGGTCGCTACTTGCACCCGACCGAGAACCGCGTCATCACGCACTACGAGGCAGCCCTGATCCAGGGATTCCCGGAGAACTACCAATGGGTCGGCACGCGTGAGGAGATCGCAAGACAGATCGGGAACGCCGTGCCGATCCCGCTGGGCCGGGCAATTGGTCGCCAGCTTCTGGCGGCATTCCGGCAAGGCCGAAGCCCCTTAGACTGCGAGGCGCCACACGTTTCCTCCGAATTTCGTTGACCGCAGCAGACCCCCTCCCCGGACAAGGCACTTTCCTCAGCTGAGGCAAACATATCCCGGACAGGGAATCGAAATTCGGCCCCCATTTCACCATGAATAACGTGATATTCATTCAGGAAACACTGGTTTCGGTGAGCCCCAGGACGACATCAGCAACGCGAGCCGTGAGACCTTGACGCTTTGTAGCATCCCTCGACGACATATTCTCCTCTACCGAGAATGAGTCGAGAGCAGACGTAACGCAACGATATGCCGAGTCTAACCGTTCTTGACTAATCGGCCTCTTCGCGACCTCATCCCTAGAAACATCGGCCACATCTCGCCACGACTGCGGTGCCTTGCCGACGAGACGAGTAATATAGGCAAATGCCACGAAGTAGGAGATGTGCTTTCTTTGCCAGTAGGTCATCGCACCCTCAAGGCCATGCAAGTAGTCGTCGACTGCACGCATGAGTACAACACAGGCATAATATACTTCTATATCCGCCTTCGGGTCAAAAGCGCGCTTGTAGCGTGAGTCTTCAGCCAGAAGTGAATTCGGCTTACCTCGGGCGACTTCTGGCCCGCCGTAGGCAATCGAATAGACAGCTTGTCCGAGATACGGAATACTTACGATCCTTCCTGGATCTCGACCAAGATTTCGGTGGAAACCTTTTCTGCGATCGTAGTACAGCCCCTTCGTTTCGAAGTACATCTCGATCCTGCGCTGAACCTCGTCCGTCGCCCTCAAGGAAGCATCCGCAACCGGAGTCTGGCGATTCGTCGCTCGGATTATCTTGTCTCGAACTCCTGCATCGCTTTCGACAATAATCCGGACTAGCAACTGACGCTGCTCGCCAATCTTTTCTTGAGCGTCGCCAGAGACGAACCACCGAGCCACGTTATGTGAAGTTTGTAAACCGTTGACGATCTGAATGTTCTTCATTGCAATCGTCTTGCCGGCGCCATGCGCCTCGTCACACAGGATAGTCACACCATTGTTAAGCCACCAGAATTCCGGACTACCTGAATCCTCAAGAGAGGCATAGATCTCCTTATTTACCGCCACCTCACCCTGAAAGTCTCGAACATTAGCCTCGAAAAGATGCCTACGAATTCCTCCATCTTCATCAAGAATCAAATTTGCATAGTTCGACAGCCTCACCAAAGCGATGTAAGAATTTCCGCTAAGGATCAGCTCCGAGCACTCGAGTTGGTGCGTAGGGTTCGAGCGGCGATTAAACCTTGCCAACAACTCGTCTGCACCTAAGAAGTCCGCCTGGACTTCGGATGAAGGTAGGCGCTTGAGAATCTCTTCCCGCAAAGCCTCTGACCTCAAGCTGACATTCGGAGAAATCCTTGAGACGTCGCCTCTGGAAATTATGTGCACCTGTACTGAAACACTCGGACGCCGGGTAAGGAGGTTGCGGTAGGCCTTCCGAAAGATATCCAACTGCTCCCGCACAGCCTCGTTCAGTTCACCTTTCAGTAGATCTATGTCTGCTGCCAGGTCAAGCGCCCGGGGCAAGATCGAGTAGAGCCGAGAGATAGAATCCTGCTTGAACGAGGTCGATTTCTTCGCCTGGATCACCACCAGAACTACCTCGATACCCTCTGGGGCCTTACGCGCCTCTGACTGATCCTCTACAAACCTGTGGTCTGACTGGGCAACGGTGCCACCGATTATGGTGAAGACGGAATCAATGCCACCGTCATCGCTCCCATCAACTATACCCATTTGAATCTCGTCAAGATTTGCATCATATTGACGCAAAAGCAGCCAGGAGGTAAATAACTCCCAGGCGTCACTTTCGGGAGTGGTGGGTAAATTGGTATTTCGCCAGTCGGTGAAGACGGCTGAAATAAGAGTCTCGGCCCCGGACACACTTACCTCTCGAGTAAATAACTGAGGACGCCAGCTTGCGTCGTTCTTCTTCAGCATCCTTCGATTCGGCGCTGCGTCCAGCATTAGTTTACTCCGACGTTCCGGCCAGGAGTGTCACAGCGCTCGCACGCCTTCGGCTCGCTCTGACACGCGGTCCCCAAGCAGCCAGCCGGTGTCGTCCACGTGCGCCGTCGCGATCTCGCCGATCCGGTCGTACCCGCTCGCGTTCAACCCGGTCGTCTGCAGATCGACCATCGGATAGCCGTTGCTCACCGTGCCCCCACGTTATCGACGCGGGTTTTAGCGGCCCACAGAGGAGTGCGGGCTCACTGCGGCGGTGATCACATTGAGAGCCCGCCATTCCCGAGCAGCAAGACTTGTCCCAGGAGGGACGTGATCAGCCCGACGTACATCGGGTTGCGTACGTAACGGTTGAAGCCCGAGACCACGAGCCGCTCGGTGGGCGCCAGCGGCACCGGCGTACCGCCGGCCTTCACGAACTCGGCGAAGGCCGACACGGTGGGCACCATCCCCCCGACGATCATCGTCGCGCCGAGGACGCGCATCGCCCTCCATCCGGCCACCGGGCGCTGGAACTTCCACCGGGTGATGGCCCAGGGCAGCAGGCCGACGACCGTTCCGGGAGCAGCGATGAAGAAGACGATGCTGATGGCGGTCGCCGGGGCCCTCTTCATCGGACACCTTCTTCGCGAGGCGGGATCTGTTGACCATCGTAGGCACGGGATGCCACCTCGGGCGTCCGAGATTGCCACTCACCTACCGTGGAGCCATGAAGGCCTTCGGCCCGACGCGGGTCCCCGACACCGTGCCCCGACCCGTCCTGGTGGTCGCCCGGACCCGTCTGCGATCCGGCTACCGCCGCGCCGGTTCGGTGCGTGGCGTCGTCATGCTGGCGGACTCGGCTCCCGGCCTACTGCTCCCCTGGCGGCGGCGCCGGCTGGTCGCCCGTCCCGGGTCGTTCCCCGTCGTCGGCCGCTCCCATCGACTCGACCTGGGCACCATCGACCGGGTCACCGCATCCTGGTCCGACCGGGAACGGTTCGACACCCTCCAGCGCGCGGGCCGGGATCCTCGATGGGCCCGGTGGACCGCCGACGGCATGCGCGAACGTCATGAGGACGACCGCCGGGCGTGACCGCCGCTCCTCACCAGCCCGGGCACTCGACAGGCGGCCGAGACGTCGCCTGCGATCCATCCCCCGGGCGCTGAGGACCTACCGCTGGGCGAGGCTCTCCAGGATCCGCCCGAACGTCTCCTCCCCCACGATCGGGATCCCGTAGTCCCGCGCCTTCCGGGCCTTGCCGCTCAGCGAGTCCGGATCGGCTGCGATGACCAGTTTCGTACGCTTCGTGACGGCGCCCACCTCGAGCCCCGCCTGACCAGCCACGGCGATCCACTCCTCACGTGGCCGCTGCATGTCGCCGGTGAAGACGACCCGGTCGCCGGGCTCCAGGCGGAACTCGGGTCGACACGCCATCGTGTCGCTGCCGTGATCATGGACCGCGGCCAGCGCCACATCGGCGTCCGCGGCGGCCAGCCCGAGCATCTGCGCGATCGCCCGGATGTTCTCGTGCTCGGCCGGCGTCACCACACCATCGGCCCACGCCGCCACCGCGACCGACGCGAGATACGTACGGTGCACCTCGCGGACCTGCGTTGCGGTCAACCCCAGGTCCTCGGCGACCTGCAGCAGCAGGCTCTCCTCGTGCAGGCTCAGCGAAGCGTCGAGCAGGGCCCGGTCCAACAGCTCCAGGTAGGCGTCGACGTCCGGGCTCTGCGACCGCGGCAGCCGCGTCGTCAGCCGGTCGACCCATGCCCCGGGACGGCGGCGCTCACACGCGCCCCGCTGCACCAGCGCCACCGATCCGTGCGCCGGCGACACCGGCCAGGCGTACGACCGGGTCTCCTGCAGAGTCTGCTCCCAGCTCGGGTCCACGGTGAGCTGGTCCAGGTAGACGCCGAGGAGCGCGGCGGTCGCCCGGGCATCCCCGAGAGCCGAGTGCGCGCCATCGAGTGTCACTCCCGCCGCAGCACAACACGATTCGAGCCTGCGGGGCACCCGGGGCAGGAAGACCCGAGCCCACTCCATCGTGCAGAGCCCGCCGAGCGGCGTGGGCAGGTCGTAGCCGGCCCGTCGCAACTCGACGGTGAGGAAGTTCAGATCGAAGCGCGCATTGTGGGCGACGACGGTCCGCCCGGCCAGGTCCTCGATCAGCATCGGCGCAAGGTCGGCGAACGTCGGCGCCCCGAGCACGTCACCGGCTGCGATGCCGTGGACACTGACCGGCCCGACGTCCCGCAACGGGTTGACCAGGGTCGACCACTCCCCCAGCAGCCGGCCGACATCGTCCACGTGCACCGCCGCGATCTCGACGATCCGGTCACAGCCCTTCGGATTGAAACCGGTCGTCTCCAGATCGACCACCACATACCCGCCACGCATGATCCCCCCTGATCTCTCGGCAGGGATGCTAACGACGGACGGCATACGTCGGGCCGACTGAGGCAGGCATCACATCACGTACGCCGGCGCGCTGATCAGCAGCAGGCGGGGCCGGAGCTTCACACATGACTCTCAACAACTCTCACCATGTGTGAAGTTAAGTGTTAGTAGGCGTGAAGCCGGGGCAGTTTACCTCACGCGGCGCGCGCCGATGCACGGGGCCGCAGACAGAAGGCCGCGGCCCCCACGGGGTCGCGGCCTGTCGTAGACGGGGACTTCAGTGCTGGTGCGCCGGACGGTGCTGCCGTGCGTCCATGGCCGGCTTGAAGGCCGCGGCCGTGACGATGGCAGCGATGATGCCCGCGATCCAGGACGTCCAGGACGCCGAGGCGAAGGTCATCGTCGAGTACGACGCATACATGCCGACCCACGGGGACACGAACAGCAGGACGCCAACGGCGCACTGCGCGTACTCGAGCCACGGGGTGCCGGGCATGGACAGGTTGAAGACGCCTGTCACAATGAGGAGGCCGCCGAACACCAGCATGAGCGTCATCGAGAGCGGCGTTGTCGTCGTCCAGATGAGCGCTGCCAGGACGGTGAACAGGCCAGCCGCCAGTGCGACATAGTCCTCCCAACGCGTCCACCTCTTCATGGGGATGATCTCCTTCCGAAATGACTCTGCTTCTCTTCATCCCCCCGGTCCCCGGGGGGATCGGTCAGTGGTGCAGGGTCGGCGCAAGGGCCGACGCGCGACGCCTCTGGCTTCTTCCAGTACATGCCTGTCAAGGCCGGTTTTCCAGTGGGCGAAGGTCACGAAACGGACAACACAGCCCGTCGTGCCCCATGGCCGCCCTTCCGCCGCACCCCGACTCGTGCTACGGTGTCGGAAAGCGCATTCCCAGTGAGGTGAAGGCATGGACCATCGACTCTCCGAGGTCGAGAAGCACACCGCGGGCGGGCGCCTCCGGGTGGATCGCCAGGAGGACCACGGATGAACCGGATCGCACTGGTCACCGGCGGCAACCGAGGCATCGGCCGCGGGGTGACCGAGGCCTTGCTGTCCGCCGGCTATCGGGTGGCGATCCTGGCCACCCGACCCGAGCCGACCGAGGTGATCACCGATCTGCGCCGACTCGGCGAGGTCAGCTATATCCGCGGCAGCGTCGCCGACACCACCGAACACGCCCGGTACCTCGACCAGGTGCTCGACCGTTGGGGCCGCCTCGACGTGTTGGTCAACAACGCCGGCGTCGCCCCGCTCGACCGTCGAGACCTGCTGGAGGCCGATCCCGAGAGCTTCGACCGGGTGCTCGGGATCAACCTGCGCGGCCCCTATTTCCTCACCCAGGCAGCCGCTCGGGCCATGGTCGCCGGCCGCCCCACCGGCTGGACCCTCGAGGACGGGCCGATCGGCACCATCGTCAACGTCTCCTCGATCTCGGCCGAGGTCGTCTCCACCGACCGTGGCGACTACTGCCTGTCCAAGGCGGGCGTGGCGATGGCCACCCGGCTCTGGGCCGCCCGGCTCGCCCCGGAAGGCATCCTCGTCTACGAAGTGCGCCCGGGCATCATCGCCACCGACATGACCGCCGGGGTCACCGCGAAGTACGACGCCTACTTCGCCGCCGGCGCCGTACCGATGTCCCGCTGGGGTCGGCCCGACGACGTCGGCGGCGCGGTGGCGCAGCTCTGCGCCGGGGCCATGCCCTACTCCACCGGCGATGTCATCCACGTCGACGGCGGCCAGCACATCCCGGTGCTCTGACCCGCCCCACCCCTCGTCGTACGACGCCGTACGACCCGCCCCCAATCCCCCGAGGAGCACGCCGTGGACAACGACATCTGGATCCCGCAGCACACCACCGATGTGCTGTCGGTCGGGGAGCAGCGGATCCCGGTGGTCACCGCCAACACCGTGGTGGTGGGCACCGGGGCCGCCGGATACTGCGCGGCCGACCGGCTGGTCGGCTTCGGCCAACGTGACGTGGTGATGGTCACCGACAAGGTCCGGGCCGGCACCTCCCGCAACGCGGGCTCGGACAAGCAGACCTACTACAAGCTCACCCTGGCCGGCGGTGAGCCGGACTCGGTCCGCGAGATGGCCGAGACGCTGTTCGCCGGCGGGTCGATGGACGGCGACCTCGCGCTCGCCGAGGCGGCCGGATCACTATCGGCGTTCTTCCACCTGGTGGAGGCGGGCGTCCCGTTCCCGCACAACGCCAGCGGCGAGTTCGTCGGCTACAAGACCGACCACGACCCCCGGCAGCGAGCCACCTCCGTCGGTCCGTACACCTCGCGGACGATGGTGGAACGGCTGGAGCGGCGGGTCAACGAGCAGGGCGTCCCGGTGCTGGAGGGGTGCCGGGTGGTCGATCTCGTGGTCGCCGAGGGCCGGCTCGCCGGTCTGCTCTGCGTCCGGGTCGACAGCGCGGACCATGACGGCAGGACCCCCAGTGACGGCAGGACCCCCGGTGACGACCCGACCGGCGACCGGTTCGTGCTGCTGCGCTGCCGCAACCTGGTCTACGCCACCGGCGGGCCGGGCGGGATGTACGCGGACTCGGTCTACCCGCACGGTCAGTGGGGCGCCAACGGGGCCGCGCTGCGCGCCGGCGTGATCGGCAAGAACCTCACCGAGTGGCAGTTCGGCCTCGCCTCCCTCCGGCCCCGGTGGAACGTGTCGGGCAGCTACATGCAGGCCCTGCCACGCTTCGTGTCCACTGACGCCGACGGGAACGACGAGCGGGAATTCCTCACCGACTTCCTGCCCGACTACGGCGACCAACTCAGCCGGATCTTCCTCAAGGGCTACCAGTGGCCGTTCGACATCCGCAAGGCAACGGACGGCTCGTCCATGATCGATCTGCTCGTGGACCGGGAGACCCGGCTCCGTGGTCGGCGGGTCTGGCTCGACTTCCGCCACAACCCGTACGGTGACGCCTTCCGCCCCGACCTGCTGTCCGAGGAGGCACGCGGCTACCTGCGGGCCACCGGGGCTCTCGATCCCGGGGCCGACACCCCGTTGGAGCGGCTGATCCGGATGAACCGGCCGGCGTACGAGTTCTACCTCCAGCGCAACCCCGGCATCGATCTGGCGACCGACCTGCTGGAAGTCGGCGTCTGCGCCCAGCACAACAACGGCGGGCTCGACATCGACCAGTGGTGGCAGTCGAACCTCCCCGGCTTCTTCCCGGTCGGTGAGGCGGCTGGCGCCCATGGGATCTATCGTCCCGGCGGGGCCGCACTGAACAGTGGCCAGGTCGGCGCCACCAGGGCAGCCCGATGGATCGCCGAACGCGGCCGGACCGAGCCGATCCCGTCGGATGCCTTCGCCACGGCCGCGCTCCCCCTCGCCGAAGCGGCCGCCGGGCTGCTCACCGCGGCCGGTGCCCGGGCGGAGACCGGTCCGGACACCACCGGCGACCTGCTGCGCGAGATCACCACGACGATGAGCCGGCAAGCAGGACCGGTCCGCTCCGCCGCGAGCATCGCCGGCGCCAAGGCCACCGTGCGTGCCCATCTGGCCGCCTACGCCGACACCGTGGCCGCCGACCTGTCCAGCGGTCGCTCGGTGAGCCGGCTGTTTCTCCTCCGGGACATCCTCGCCAGCCAGTTCGTCTACCTGTCCGCGATGGCGGACTACCTGGCCCGAGGCCTGGGCAGCCGCGGCTCGGTGCTCTACACCGACCCGACCGGCGGCCGGCCGCACCTCGACCCGGCCGTGGCCACCCCGCTCCCCGACGAGTACGCCTTCCGGCTCGCCGGTGACGAGGCCACCGGCCTGATCCAGGAGACCCATTGGGACGGGGCCGCCGATCCGGTGGCCGTCTGGCGACCCGTACGCCCCCTCCCGGACACCTCCGGCGAGGTGTTCGAGACCACCTGGCGCCGCTATCGGGAGCATCGCATCGTCGGATGACCACGCGCCCCGCAGGGCAGAACGCGCTATCGAGCAGCCGTATGCCGGGCGGAAAGCGCTATTCTGAAGTTTCCTGATCGCGAGGAGGAGCTGATGCCGCGCAAGCGTTCGGAGGGTGCCGTGACTCTCAGTGACGTGGCCCAGCTGGCCGGGGTGTCCCTCGCCACGGCGTCCCGCGCGATCAACGGCAGCAAGGACCGGTCGGTGGCCGAGGAACTCGCCACCCGCGTCCGGGAGGCCGCCCAGATGCTCGGATACGAACCCGATGCCAATGCCCAGGCGATGGCCCGCGGCGCCACCCAGACCATCGGCGTTGCGGTGAACGACCTCACCGACCCTTACTTCGCCGCCATCGCCGGCGGGATGACCGACGCGTGCCTGGACCGCGGCATGTTCCTCACCCTCGCCTCGACCGGCAACCAGCTGGACCGGCTGCCCGAGGTGGTGCGGTCACTGGACTCTCTGCGTGTCCGGGCGATCCTGCTCACCGGTGGCCGGTGGCGAACATCGGGCATCGGCGACGACCTGTCCGAGGCCATCAGACGCTACATCTCCCGCGGCGGCCGGCTGGTCACCGTCGGCGTCCGACTGCCCGGGATCGACCGGGTGCTGATCGACAACGAGGGCGGGTCCGCCCGGCTGGCTCAGGCCCTGTGGGAGTGCGGATATCGGCGGCCGATCGTGCTGACCGGCCCAGAGATGCACTCCACGGCGACCGTACGGGCCCAGGCGTTCCTCGCCCGGGCCCGTGAGCTCGGCTGCCGGATCCCACCGGAGAACCAGATCGTCTCCGACTACACCCGCGCCGGAGGGCAGGAGGCGATGCGGCTGGCCCTGGAGTCCGGGCTGAAGGGCGACATCGTCGTCGCCACCAACGACGTGATGGCCCTGGGGGCGATGCGCCAGGCCCGCCAGGCCGGGGTCGCCGTCGGCACCGAGCTCGGTTTCGCCGGTTTCGGTGACATCGCCGGCCTGGAGGATGCGGTGCCCACTCTCACCACCGTCAGGGTGCTCAAGGAGGAGATGGGACGCCAGTCCGTGGCCCTCGCGGTCACCGGCCCGGGCGACGGCACCGGAGAGATCAATCTGCCGACCACTGTGGTCCTGCGCGATTCCACCCCGCGACGGACCGGACGGCCAGCCTGACTCGGCCCACCGTGCACGTACGTGTCTGCCCCGGCTCCCTGACGGGAAACGGGGCAGACACGTACGGACGGCCACCTGGCGGGGTCCGCCACCCGTCGCTCAGTCGGCCAGCGACCGGTGCGCCGTCTCCGGGGAGAGCAGCGCGGACAGGGACGCCACGACCGCGAGACCCAGCGTCGCGCCGCCGATGACCAACGGGACGTTCGCGGTGCCCGGCGGGGCGATCATCGCGAAGATGGTCGGCAGGAAGGAGGTGATGAGCAGCGCGATGTTCATCGAGACGGCGAACCCGGTCACCCGGGCGCTGGTCGGGAAGAGCTCCTGGATGTAGCTGGCGAAGGTCGCGTTCCAGAACGAGTAACACACTCCGAACATGAGGATGGCGAGCCCGAAGGTGAGCGGCACGTTCTTGTGCTCGACCGCCACCAGGTACGGGTAGGCCAGCAGGCCGCCACAGATCGGCCCGAAGATCATCATCGGCCGGCGCCCGATCCGGTCGGAGAACCGACCGATCAACGGAATGATGGTGGCGGCCACCACGTTCGCCGCCACCGGGACCCACAGGAAGGTCGAGGGGCGCAGGCCGATCCCGTACGACTTCTGGGTGGCGTACGCCGTGCCGAAAACGACCGCCGTCGTGCCGAGCACATTCGCCATCCCCATCAGCACCGCCCGCAGCACGGTCGTGGGGTGACGGCGGAAAATCGTGATGAACGGGACCTCCGCCGGCTTGCCGCTCTTCGTCTCATCGAGGAAGACCGGGGTCTCCTCGACCTGGTTGCGGATGATGAGGGCGGCGATGACGACCAAGGCGCTGAGCAGAAAGGGCACCCGCCAGCCCCAGGCCAGAAACTGGTCGGTGGGCAATGCCGCATCGAGCGGGATGAAGGCCGCGGCACCGAGAATGCCACCGATCTGGGTGCCCATGGTGCCGAAGCTGGCGAAGAAGCCTCGTTTGCCCTCCGGCGCATGTTCGACGATCATCGCGCCGGCGCCGGCGAGCTCCCCGGAGACCGCGAAGCCCTGGGCGAGCCGCAGGATCACCACCAGGATCGGCGCCAGGATGCCGACCTGGTGATAGGTGGGCAGGACACCGACGAGGAAGGTCGAGACGCCCATCAGCATCATCGCGTAGACCAGGATCTGCTTGCGGCCGTACCGGTCACCGAGGTGACCGAGGACGAACGCGCCGATCGGACGGGCGACGTAGCCGACGGCGTACGTCGCCAACGACGCGATCAGCGCGACGGTGGGATTGCCGCTGGGGAAGAACACCTGCGGCAGCACGATCGCCGCCGCCGACGCGTAGACGGTGAAGTCGTAGTACTCGAGCGTGCTCCCGGCGAAGCCGCTCGCCGCCGCCCGGCGGATCATCCTGGGATCCCGGCCACCGCTGCTCGACGACGAGCCCGTCGCAACCGCCACCCCAGGTACGTTACGCACATCCTTGTGCATGGGAGACTCCTTGTTGTGATTGTCTGATGTTGAGATGGATTCGACAGCCACTGTGAATCGTTTCAAGCCGGTGATGTGAGGCGGAGAGGTCGATTCGGCAGTGGAGATTGTTGGGGGGACGATCCGGCCGTCGGGACGTCCCGACGATTCAGACCCCGGCCCGGCTGAGGCACCGTTCGACGAACCCGACCTGGAGTGGCCACTGGAACCCTTCGCCGCCCTTGTGGTCGTTGTAGCGATAGACCTCGATGTGCTTGTCGTCGGCACCCGCACTGCCCGGGGCGCCGTAGTGGTTGAACGCCGCGAACACCGTCGACGGCGGACAGGTCTGATCCTGCAGACCGGTCGAGAACAGCGCCGGTGCCGTGGCACGCTTGGCGAAGTTGACCGCATCGACGTACGACAGGGTCTCGAAGGTCGGCTCGACGAGGTCGCGGTGACACCGCAGGTAGCCGTTGATCTCGTCGTACGGAGTGTCGACGGTGAGCCCGACCGCCCGCTCGAAGTGGCAGAGGAAGGGCACGTTCGGTGTCACCGCCACCAGGCCCTCGACGAGGCCGGCGACGGCGATCGCCAGTCCACCACCCTGACTGATGCCGACGACGGACACCAGGTCCGGGTCCACCAGCGGGAGCGATCGCAGCGTGTCGACGGCCCGGACGGCGTCGGTGATCAGGCGACGGTAGTAGTAGCCCTCGGGAGACTCGATGCCGCGTGTCATCAGACCAGGGAAGGCCGGGCCGTTGCCATGCGGATCGGCGGTGTCGCCCGGGACCGATCCACTGCCCTGTCCGCGGGTGTCCATCCGCAGGTAGGCGTAGCCGGCGAGCGCCCAGCCGGCCGCCTCGTGGGCCAGGCCACGCCCGCCCCGGTATCCCACCGTCTCGACGATCCCCGGCAGCGGGCCGGTGGCGCCGTGCGGTGTGGCGAGCCACGCCTTGACCGGCTCACCCAGGAAGCCCGGGAAGGTCACGTCGTACAGGTCGACGACCGTCAGCGGGGTCGGCATCGGCACCACCGCGACGGCTCCACCGACAGAGCGGGACTCGGCCAACGTACGCGTCCAGAACGCGTCGAAGTCGGCAGGCTCACGCACCTGCGGCGCATAGGCCCGGAGCTCGTCGAGAGGAAGATCAAAGAACGGCATCGCGGTCGCTCCCTGCCCGATCGGTCACCGCACGATCGCCCGACAGGGGTGGCGCCGCGAAGCCGATCGGCGAGGCGGTCTTCTCGACCACGTCCGGCGATCCCCCGACGCCTTTCGGCCCGGAGAAGTCCCGGGCCTCGATCTGGTCCGACATCCGTCAACCTTCCTTGAAGACGTCCTTGTCCACCCACTGGGAAAGCGTTTTCCATACCATAACCCGATGATCACCTCGGTTGTCAAGGCCCACGCCCGTTTATGGCAACCTCCACAGGTTCCGGTGTACGCTGCACTGGTAAGCGCTTTCTCACTGAGGAGACGGAAGCTGATGTCGAGACCATTGCGAGCGGCGCTGCTCGGCGCCGGAGATGTTGCCCGCCTGCACGCGGACGCGCTGGCTGCGATGGACGGGGTGGCCCTGGTGTCCGCCGCCGACACCGCCGATCCGAGTGCGTTCTGCGACCGACACGGGATCCCCGGCCGGTACACGTCGCTGGAGGAGATGCTGCGCGTCGAGCGGCCCGATGTGGTGCACCTCTGCACACCCCCGGGCGGCCACGCCGGTCAGGCGATCTCCTGTTTCGCGGCCGGCGCACACGTCATCGCCGAGAAGCCCGCAGCGCTCTCGCTGGTGGAGGTCGACGCGATGATCGACGCCGGCCGACGAGCGGACCGGAAGCTCGCCATCGTCTTCCAGCAACGGACCGGCACCGCGGCGGCCCACGTCCGCGAACTGCTGCGATCCGGTCGGCTCGGCCGGCCGATGGTCGCGAACTGCCAGACCCTCTGGTACCGCGACCAGGCCTATTTCGACGTGCCTTGGCGCGGAACCTTCGCCACCGAAGGCGGCGGCACCACGCTGGGCCACAGCATCCACCAGATCGACCTGCTCGGCTACCTGCTCGGCGACTGGAGGTCCGCGTCGGCCCGGATGTGGCGACGCGGACGGGAGACTGAGACCGAGGACACCGTCACTGGGACCCTGCTCTTCGACGACGGCGTGGTGGCCTCGGTGCTGGGGACCGTCCTGGCCCCCCGACAGGTCAGCGCGATCCGGATCGACACCGACGTCGCCACGGTTGAGCTCGAGCATCTCTATGGCCACGGGCACGCCAACTGGCGGATCACCCCGTTGCCCGGCCATGCGCCCGACCCGGCCTGGGCCTGGCCCCGGGATGAAGTCCCCAGCGGCCACGACGACTACCTCCGCCAGATCTATGCGTCACTGCTCTCCGGGAGCGACCTTCCCGATATCGCCTCCGGCCCGCGGCGCTCGATGGAGATCGTGTCGGCGATGTACGCCTCGGCCCGGCGGAACGGGGCCGAGGTGACCGCAGCCGAGCTGGCCGCCGAGCCGGAGCTGCGCGGGCCGCTGTTCGTGGTGCCGCGCGAGCTGCGGGACATGGCCCGATGACCGGCGAGCCCCGCCTCGTCCTGGCCGACGACGTGACCGTCATCGCGAACGGGCTCCACCTCGCCCGGTGCGTGATCGAGCCGACGCCGGCCTTCGAGTCTCCCCGCCCGTACTGGCATCCGCTGCGCACGCTGCACGGTGCGGTGGTCAGCGACCACCGGCCACCGGACCACTCCTGGCACTGGGGGCTGTCGCTGGCGGTCGCCAACATCCGGGTGAACGCCCTCGACGAGGAGGTGAACCTCTGGGGCGGCGTCACCTGGGTCACCGGCGACGGCTACCGGCAACTGAACAACAACGGCAGCGAGCGTCACGACGGCTGGCGGACGTCCGCCGGCGGTGCCACCGAAGACCTCACCTGGTGCACGGCGGGCGGCCAGGAGTTCCTCGCCGAGACCCGGGCGCACCGGCTGGTCGCGGTCCGGACCGGTTGGGCGCTCCGGGTGACGAGCACCTGGCGCAATCTCACCGACGACGTCATCGTCTTCGGCAGCCCGACCACCGCCGGCCGGCCGAACGCCGGCTACGGCGGGTTCTTCCTGCGCGGCAGCGAGGCGCTGCGCGGTGCACGGGTCGAACTGGACGGATCTCCGATCGACGCCGACGCGGCGATGGGGGAACGAGGCATGGCGATGTCGCTACTCGCACCGGGCGGCCTCCGAGTCACCATGCGATCCCTGCCGGGCAATCCGGTGGAGCCGACGCCGTGGTTCGTCCGCACCGACCCGGTGGTGATGCTGTGTGCCGCGCCGTTCTTCCACACCCAGTGGACCTTGTCGGCCGGCCAGCAGGTCACCTGGGTCTGGGAGCTGCAGATCGAGGACTGAACGGGTCGAGACGGCAGAGGGCGTCGGTGGCTGCGCCCACCGACGCCCTCTGCTGCGTCCGTGCCCCCATCAGGGAGCCATGCCGACCGGACGCCTTCCGTCGGCCGCCGCTCAGCGCTGGGCCAGGTAGGATCCATGGGCCAAGTGGGGCGAGACCGTCTCCCCGAAGGTCGTCGCCGTACGGTGGACGACGGTGGCCGGATCGTCGGCCCAGACCTCCTCGTTGAAGATCTCCACTTCAACGTCACCGGCATACCCGGCGGCCTCCACCGCGGTGGTGAACGCGGCGAAGTCGATCACGCCCTCCCCGGGGTAGTGCCGGGCGAGCAGGACGTCGGCCGGCAGCGGTGTCCTCCAGTCACAGACCTGATAGCTGGCGATCCTGCCCTCCCGCCCTGCCCGGGCGATCTGGTCCAGGACGTCGGGATCCCACCAGAGGTGGAAGGTGTCGACGGTGACCGCCACCACCGACGGCTCGAAGTCGGCGGCGAGGTCCAGCGCCTGTCCCAGAGTGGAGACCACCGCGCGATCGGAGCAGTACATCGGATGCAGCGGCTCGATCGCCAGGGTCACCCCCGCCGCGGCGGCCACCGGAACCAACTCCTCGAGGGCCTCACGGACCAGGCGACGGGCGCCGACCAGATCGCGCGAACCGGCGGGCAGCCCGCCCGCGACGAGCACCAGCACCGCCGTCGAGCCAGGGGCGCCGGCGGCCGCCAGGGTCGCGGTCTCCTCGATCGCGCGACGATTGTCGTCCAGGGCGGCCCGCCGCTCCGCCCCCTCGGGCAGGGTGAAGAAGCCACCACGGCACAGGGTGCTGAACCGCAGGCCGGAGTCCTCCAGCCGCCGGGCGGCGCGGGCGAGGCCGATCGCCTGCACCGGCTCCCGCCACAGGCCGATGGCCGCTACCCCTGCCGACGCGGTGACCTCGAGAGCGGTGGACAGGTCGGCGTGCTTGAGGGTGGCGGTATTGATCGACAACCGCGGATCCACGTCCATGTCCGTACGCCCGTCAGGCGAGGTCGAGCGCGGGCAGGACGACCTTGCGGCCCTCCCGGTGCGACTCGAGCGCCGCCTCGGCCAACTGCACGCCCCGAGCGCCCGCCAGCAGGTCGAACGGGTAGGGCGTCCCGTCGGCGTACGAGACCAAGTACTCCTCCCACTGCTGCTTGAAGCCGTTGTCGAACAGGTCGTTGCTCGGCATCTCGAGCCAGTCCCCGGCGTAGGTGTGCTCGTCGGCCAGATCGGGGTTCCACACCGGCTTCGGGGTCGCGGTCCGCGGCTGGAGCTTCGCGCCGAACAGGCCGACGACGGCCGAGCCGTGGGTCCCGTCGACCTGGAACTCGACCAGTTCGTCCCGGTTGACCCGCACGGTCCAACTCGAGTTGATCTGGGCCACCACACCCCCGGCCAGCTCGAACACGCCGTACGCGGCGTCCTCGGCGGTGGCCGCGTACGGCTCGCCCTGCTCGTCCCAGCGCTGCGGGATGTGTACGGCAGCCTGGGCATAGACGGACTCGACGCGGCCGAACAGGTTCTCCAGCACGTAGCTCCAGTGCGGGAACATATCGGTGATGATGCCGCCGCCGTCCTCGGTGCGGTAGTTCCAGCTCGGTCGCTGCGCCTGCTGCCAGTCGCCCTCGAACACCCAGTAGCCGAACTCTCCACGCACGCTGAGGATCCGGCCGAAGAAGCCGGAGTCGATCAGCCGACGCAGCTTCTGCAGGCCGGGCAGGTACAGCTTGTCGTGCACCACGCCGGTCTTCACCCCGGCAGCGGCCGCCAGCCGGGCCAGTTCGAGCGCCTCGGGGAGGCTCTCCGCGGTGGGCTTCTCGGTGTAGATCGCCTTGCCGGCGGCGATGGCCTTGCGGATCGCGGCGGCGCGGGCCTTGGTGACCAGGAAGTCGGCGTAGATCTCCCAGCGCGGATCCGCCAGCACCGCGTCCAGGTCGGTGGAGTAGTCCGCGATCCCGTGCCGGTCCGCCAGCTCGGCGAGCTTGGCCTCGCTGCGCCCGACCAGGATCGGGCGGACAGTGATCCGGGACCCATCGGGCCGCTCGAGGCCGCCCTGGTCGCGGATCGCCAGGATCGATCGAACAAGGTGCTGCCGGTAGCCCATGCGCCCCGAGGCACCGTTCAGGATGATGCCGATCTCGCGGGTGCCGGACGCGGGCGCGTCGGCCACTGCAGGATCGGTGATTGTTGTCGCCACTGACATGATTCACCTTTCATTGGTAAGCGCTTTCCCCCCACTATGACACAGACCGCGGCGACACGCAAAGGTCAACGGGGCACTCAGACGAGCACCAGCACGGCCCGCTGCTCGGCGATCTGCCACCCCCAACTCGGCGTTTCACCACCCGCAACTCGGCGATCTGCCACCGTCTCACCGAAAACGACAAGCGCCGCCGGGCGCTCGGCCCGACGGCGCTCGACCGCAGATCAGAACAGCTCGGTCGGTACGTCGAAAGCGACCACCACGCGGTGCAGGTCCTCATCGCTCAGCCCCTCGGCGAGGCCGCCCATGCACCGGTTGCGGTACTCGTACATCGCGCCGGCCTCGGCGTACTCCACCTTGTCGACGGCCGCCAGCGGCGAGTCGTCGGAGCGCACCATGATCCCGTGCTTGGACCACAGCACGATCTGGTGGGCGCGCAAGCCTGCGATGTTGTTCTCCATCAGCTCCTGGCTGCCCGGCACCATGAAGTCCAGCACGCCGATGCCGGCGGGCAGCTGGACGATGGTCTCCGGCTCCCAGCGCAGGACCGCCTTGTTGAACGCCGCGGTGGAGCGCAACGCGGCGACGTGGGACAGGCTGACCAGGTACGGCGGCTGGGCGTGGACCAGAGCCTGGAACTCCACCCCGCGCGCGGCGATCTGGTCGGCGTGGACCGCGAGATGGGAGTTGAGCTCGGAGGTCGGCCGGGCGTACGTACGGTCGTCGCCGTAGTGCAGGATGCCGGTCGTCCCGCCGGGCTGCACGGTGATCGCGGCGACGGTCGCGGTCGGGGCGTCCGCGACATCGCGCAGCCGGCTGCCGGAGCCGGTCACCAGCACGGTCCGGCCGGCCAGGGTCGGCACCGTCCAGGGCAGTTCGAGGGGCTCGGTGTGCGGGAAGAGTTCGTCGAGCTCGACCGGGGCGGCCGTGCAGACGGAGATGTTGCCGGCACCGGCCTCGCAGGCGCCCATCTGGTCGAGGCGCCGACCGGCCGCCCCCATGGAGGCCAAGAGTTCCTGGACGGTGGTGGGAGTGGACATGTGATGACTTCCTTCGGGTCGATGGACAGGGGGTCGATGGACAGGGGGTCGATGTACAGGGGGTCGAGGTCGTGGAGGTCGTTCAGGTGCGCGGGACGCGGCCGTCGGCGGTGTGCCAGGGATGCGCCGCGCACGGCTCGTACCGCACCGTCGGGAACGAGCGCCGGATCACTGCGCGCAGCGCGGTCAGGTCCTGCGGGGCGGCGCCGATGGCGCGCAACTGGATCAGCATGTTGCCGAGCCCGGTCCCCTCCGCGGGCCCCGCCTCCACCGGCCGGCCGGTGGCATCGGCAGTGAGCTGGCACAGCAGCGCGTTCTGCGAGCCGCCACCCACCAGGTGTACCGTACGGATCTCCTTGCCCGACAGGCGGGTGGCGTCATCCAGGGCCCGGGCGTACGCCAGGGCGAGCGAGTCGGTGACGCAGCGGAGGTGCTCCCCCCGACTGCGTGGCACCGGTTCGCCGGCCTCCCGGCACATCTCGGCGATCCGCAGCGGCATCTCGCCGGGGGCGAGCAGCCGGGCGTCGTTCATGTCGATCAGGCTGCGCAGCGGTTCCGCGCCGGCGGCCTCCGGCACCAGGGTGTCCCAGCCGAGGTCGGTCTGGCCCAGGTAGCGCCAGTAGTTGATGCACTCGGTCATCACCCACAGGCCCATCACGTTCCGGAGGTAACGTACGGTGCCGTCCACCCCGAGTTCGTTGGTGAAGTTGGCCAGCCGGCTCTCCTCGGTGCGCAGCGGCGCATCGAGTTCCACGCCGACCAGCGACCACGTGCCGCAGGAGATGTAGCCGAACGCGTCGTCCGCTGCCGGCACCGCGACCACCGCCGACGCGGTGTCGTGGCTGCCCACCGCGACCAGCGGGGTCGGCGCCCCGGCCGGCGTCGCCAGCGCCAGCTGGGGGACGTCGACCGGAGCCAGCAGGGTGCCGGGCTCGACCAGGTCGGGCAGCAGCGCTGTCGCGTCGATCCCCCAGCCGTCGTCCAAGGCGGCGAGGATCCCGGCCGACCAGGTCCGCGCCGCCACGTCCAGCAGCCCGGTGGTGGAGGCGTGGGTGACCTCGGCGACCTCCCGCCCGGTCAGCCAGAAGCCGAGCAGGTCGGGCAGCAGGAGCAGCCGATCGGCCAGGCCGAGGGAGGCCTGAGTCCGATCCGCGATCAGCTGGAACATGGTGTTGAACGGCTGCACCTGCAGCCCGTTCACCGCGTAGAGCCGGTCGGCGGGGAACCGCTCGAAGAACCGCTCCGGCACGCCGTCGGTCCGCGAGGAGCGGTAGCTGGTCGGGTTGCCCAGCAGATGCCCGGTGCGGTCCAGCAGCCCGTAGTCCACTCCCCAGGTGTCGATGCCGACGGCGTCGACCGGCCCGCGCCGGCCGGCGACCCGCAGGCCCTGCTGGATGCCCTGCCACAGTGCCAGCACATCCCACTGGAGATCGGCGCCCCCGGCACGGGTGCGCACCCGGACGGCTCCGTTGGGGAAACGTGCCGCCTCCTCGATCGCCAGCCGACCGTCCCGGTAGTGGCCGGTCAGGACGCGACCGCTGGTGGCACCCAGGTCGACGGCTGCCACGGTGGTCGGGGGCGCTGTGGTCGGGGGCACTGTGGTCATCGCGTCACTCCTCGCTGTCTGGTGTCCGGACCGACTGTCCTCGAGCGGCGCCGCTCAGGCGCCCCAGCCGGCCTGCTGGCCGCCGACCCGTTCGGCGGCGATGGTGTCCAGGTAGCCGGACGCCAGGAAGGCGCCCATCGGGTCGGGATCCAGTCCCTTCGACTCCCGCAGCTCGGCGAGCAGGGGGCGTACGTCGGTGTTGTACGCGTCCAGCAGCACGGCGTTGCCCCCCAGCACGTCGCAGCTGCGCTGCGCCTCGGCCAGCGCGTCCCGGTCGACCAGCAAGGCCTTGGCGGTGGCCTCCTGCACATTGAGGATGGAGCGGATCTCGCCGGGGATCTTCGCCTCCAGGTTGTGACACTGGTCGAGCACGAAGGCGACACCCGAGTCGGGAGCCAGCGCCCCGGCGCTGACGATCTCGTTCATGATCCGGAACAGCTGGAACGGGTCGGCAGCGCCCACGATGAGGTCGTCGTCGGCGTAGAACCGGGAGTTGAAGTCGAACGCCCCCAGCCGGCCCTGGCGGAGCAGCTGGACGACGATGAACTCGATGTTGGTGCCCGGCGCATGGTGGCCGGTGTCCAGGACGACCTGTGCCCGCTCACCGAGGTCGAGGCAGTGCAGCAGGCTGGTGCCCCAGTCCGGGACATCGGTGTGGTAAAACGCCGGCTCGAAGAACTTGTACTCCAGCAACAGCCGCTGGTCGGGCGCCAGTGCCGCGTAGATCTCGTGCAGGCCCTCGGCGAGCCGCTCCTGGCGGTCGCGGATCGAGTCCTGGCCCGGGTAGTTGGTGCCGTCGGCGAGCCAGATCTTCAGGTCGCGGGAGCCGGTGGCGGACATGATCTCGATGCAGTGCTTGTGCGCGTCGACGGCCTTGCGGCGGACCTTGGGGTCGGGGCTGCACAGCGAGCCGTACTTGTAGTCCTCGTCCTGGAAGACGTTGGAGTTGATCGCGCCCAGCGTCATCCCGAGATCGGCGGCGTGCCGCTTCAGGTCAGCGTAGTCGTCGACCTCGTCCCACGGGATGTGCAGCGAGACCCGGCTGGCGGCGCCGGTGTACTTCTGCACCTGCGCGGCGTCGGCGAGCTTCTCGTACGGATCCCGCGGGGTGCCCGGGGTGGCGAAGACGCGGAAGCGGGTGCCCGAGTTGCCGAACGCCCAGGACGGCAGTTCGATGTCCTGCGTCTCGAGCAGGGAGCGGGCCTCCCGGGTGAGGGAGGCCAGGGTCGGGGTGGTCATGGTGTCGGTCCTTTCCGGAACCGGGCGACCTCGTGGGGCGCCGATCGTTGGATGTCGGGGTGGGTACCGGGGCGTGGGACGTACGCCCCGGCGGAGCTCGGGCAGATGCTCAGGGCAGGAAGAAGTACTGGGACAGGATCCGGTCGGTGCCCCCGTCGGGTTGCTGGAAGTACTGGGCCATCTCGGCCTGCCAGCGGGTGTTCACCGCCGTGGCGGCCATCGCTCGACGGGCCGCGTCGGCGTCGTCGGATTCGAAGTAGCCGACCACCAGACCGGTGTCCGGGTCGACGAACAGCGAGTAGTCGTGCCAGCCGCAGGCCGACAGGGCCTGGAGCATCTCCGACCAGACCCGCTGATGGATCTCGAGGTAGTCGGCGAGCTTGTCCGGACGGACGCGCAGCAGGAAGCAGCTGCGACGCGGCGACCGGGCCGCGGTGGTGTCGAGCAGGTGGCGCACCCTGGCGGCCTCGGCGGCGGTGCCGTCGGCGGTGGTGCTGGCGCTGGCGGCGGTGGCGCTGGCGGCGGTCACTTCGCGGCCACCGATCCGGCCGAGACCGCTGCCGCGGCGGCCTGCGCCGAGACCGGCTCGCCGTAGCGTTCCAGCTCGATCTGCTCCAGGGTCTTGCCCTGCGTCCGCGGCGTGAAGACGGTGCCGATCAGCAGGTTGGCGACCAGGAAGCCGATCAGGATCAGGCCGTCGATGAGCAGGCCGTTGGTGCCCTTGAGGATCACCGGGAAGATCAGCGAGATCAGGCCACTGGCGAGCCGTACGGTGAAGAAGACGATGCCCTGGGCGCCGGCGCGGTACGGGGTGGCGAAGAGTTCGGGCGACCAGACGGCGTAGAACGCCTGAGCCGACGGGCCGGCGCTGAGACCCCAGACGATGACGTACGCGAACGCCGTGAAGGCGGCCGTCGGGGAGCCGAACACCAGCACCACCCAGGACACCACGGCGAGGGCGGCGCCGAGGAAGAAGTGCCACCGGTAGGGCACCTTGTCGACCAGCGCCATGAAGACGATCGTGGCGATGATGACCACGCCCCACGACAGCATGGAGAACAGGTCGGAGGCCAGCGTGCTGTAGCCCATCGAGTTGAGGATCGTCGGCAGGAAGATGCCGTTCTGGCTGGCGGCGAGGTTCCAGAAGGTGTATATCGCGGCGAGGAACAGCAGTGCGGTGATGTTGGCCTTGCGGGTGAACAGGCCGCGGAACGAGGCGAACATCGACGGCGCCTTGGCGGTGGCGCCGCCCTTGGCGTCGGTCCACTTCTGCGACTCCTCCAGCCCCTGTCGGATGTACCAGGTGACCAGCGCGATGACGACCAGGTGGGCGAAGACGATCCGCGAACCCAGCAGGCCCAGCGGGGCGAGGGCTGCGGCGAGGCCGAAGCCGATGAACGGGCCGAACGACCAGGCCAGCTGGGTCATCGACACATGTCGACCTCGTTGCGAGGTGGGGGCGAACTCGGCGATGTAGGTCCAGCCGGCGGGGACGCTGGCGCCCACGGCGAGGCCGATGATCACGAAGCCGACGAACAGCATGGGCAGGTTCGCCGCGAAGGTGACGATCAGGCCGCCCAGCGCGTAGAGCAGCAGGTCGTAGGTGTAGATGAACTTCCGGCCGTACTTGTCGCACAGCGGGCCGCCGATCAGTGCGCCGATGGCGGCGCCGAAGGCGTTGGAACTGAAGGCCGCCAGCAGACCGGCGATCCGGCCGTTGTCGCCGGGGAAGTAGGCGGCGCCCCAGAATCCCAGGGACGTGGCGATGGCGATGATGGAACCCGAGTCGATGTAGTTCGACATCGAGACCGCGACGGTGGCTTTCCACCCCGTGATCGGTCGGGGTTTCACACTCATGAGAGCCTCCTTGCTCTGTGGTGTCGTCGGGGGGTGTGAGGCTGCGGGGCCGCCGGGCTCCGCTGAGGATTCGCAGTCCTCGATTGACTCACACACGATCCGCGCGGCCCAGGACGCCTCGAGTCGTACGCATCGAATCGTCCAGGCGGTTGAATCGTTTCAGACAGTCGTTACGGTAATATGAATCGATTCAATGCGCAAGGCCGTACGACCGCCTCAGGGGTGTCCGGAGATGTGTCTCCGGACACCCTCGGATCCCCTGCCGAGTAGGCTCAGGGGAACCCATCCGACGGGTGATCGCCAGGTCCTGCACCCGTTCCGACCGGAGGTGCACACCGTGACCCGTCGCCCGAACATCCGGGACGTGGCCGAGACTGCGGGGGTTTCGGTGGGGACGGTCTCCCACGCCCTCAACCATCCCGAGCGCGTCTCGCCCACCACGCTCGACCGCATCACCCAGGCGATCGACGACCTCGGATTCGTTCGCAATGCCACCGCTCGCCAGCTGCGCCGCGGATCCTCCCCCACCGTCGGGGTGATCGTCACCGAGATCTCCAACCCGTTCTTCGTCGAGGCGGCCGAGGCGATGGAGCGCCGGATCCGCGACGAGGAATGCCTGATGATGCTGGCGAGCACGCACGGCGACCCGACCACCGAGGCCCGACTGCTGCGGCACTACCAGGAGCAGAACGTCCGCGGCGTCCTGCTCACCCCGGTCGACGACGATATCTCCGCCGCAGAGGAACTGGTCGCCGCCGGGATCCCGGTCGTCCTGTTCGACGACCGCCACGGTTCGGACCTGGTCTCCTCGGTCGCCTCCGACGACGTCGACGGAGCCGCCTCGGCGGTCGGTCACCTGCTGGACCTGGGCCATCGCCGCATCGGCTTTCTCAACGGGCCGCCGGAGATCCACCAAGCCCGCGACCGACTGACCGGGGCCCGCGAGGCGTACGTCCGGCGCGGCCTCGACCCCGACCGGGACGGCCTGCAGGTCGTCCACCTACCGCGGTTCGACGCCGACGCCGGCGCCGCCGGGACGGCCCGGCTGCTGCGGTCCGGCGGTGAGCCGTGCACCGCCGTCTTCTGCGCCAACGACCTGATGGCGGTCGGCGCCTACCGGATGCTGGCGCAACACGATGTCGCCGTGCCCGAGCAGATGTCCGTGGTGGGCTACGACGACATCACGCTCGCGGCCCAACTGAACGTCCCGCTCACCACCGTCCGCCAGCCGATGGACCGGATCGGCTGGACCGCAGCAGACCTGCTGTTCCGCGGCGAGGATCGGACCACCCATCTGCTGTTCCAGCCCGAGTTGGTCATCCGGACCAGCACGGCGGCCGTGCGGGGGCAGTGAGCACAGCCGTGTCGCGGTGTCGGGGGCGTACGACGCATTGCCGCGACTCCTCAGCGCCCTGCCTCTCAATGCCGCGACTCCTCAGTGCCGCGACTCCTCAATGCCGTGGCGTCCTGATCGGCTGGCCACCCTCCACGACGCGCCGCCGCCGGCTGATCGTCTCGAAGATCGCCATCACGATGGCGACCGCACCGACGGCCCAGGCCGAGATGGCCAGCGCATTGAGACCGGCGAAGCCGCCGATCCACGGCGACGCGATGATGAAGGCGCCCGCCAGCGCCACCATCCCCTCGGCGAACGCCGACGCCCGCTCCCGGAACTCCGACCACGCACCGAACACGATCAGCACGACCCCGAACGGCACCAACCAGATCGCCCGCGGCTGCTGTGTCTGCAGCCACAGCGGGGAGAGGACCAGATACAGACCGGCGAGGATGCTCAGCCAGTCTTCCCAATGACGCCGCGCCACCGCCCCCCAGGGGACGTGCACGGCCGGATGTGCACTCATGATGAACCCTCCCTGTGGTCCCACAGGGGCGTCGCGAGGGACCGCGGCGACCCTCGTAGAGTTCATCTCAGTCTACTCGGCGGAGCTTTGCGCCGACCCTCCACGTCACCGGCCGCGCAGCACCGCGGGTCTGGTCAGAGGACGCCACCTCCGGCACCCTGAGGGCATGGGCGAGCTCGAGGTCACCGTCATCGGCGCCGGCGAACCGGTCCTGATCATCCCGACGGCGGTCAACCCGTACGAACTGACTCCGCTGGCACAGCTGATCGCCGCCACCGGGCCTTACCAGGTGGTCGAATATCGCCGGCGCGGCTCCGGCACGAGCGGTCCGGCGGACCGGCCGGGCACCATCGGCGGGGAGGTGGTCGACGCCGCGGCACTGCTGGCATCTCTCGGGCTGGTCCGCGCCCATGTCGTCGGCGCGTCCTACAGCGCCGCCATCGCACTGCAGCTGGCCGTCGGCCGTCCCGACCTGGTCCACACGCTGGTGGTCCACGAACCGCCGCCGACCTTCGTGCCCTCCGCGGCCGAGTTCCGCGAGGCCTGCCGGACACTGCTCAGCGACCGGGCGGAGTACGGCGCCCGGGCGGCGATGGAGCGTTTCGAGTCCAGGCTGGACGGGCCGACCTGGCGTACGGACCTCGAACAGCTCGCCCCCGGCTCGGTCGCGGCGATCGACCGGGAGGCCGACCTGTTCTTCGGCCATGACCTTCCAGCGCTGCTGTCCTGGCGGTTCGACGCCGAACAGGCCGGCAGGATCCGCTGCCCGCTGCTGTCCCTGGGCGGCACCGCGAGCGGCCCATGGTTCGCCGAGGTCCACGCCGTCCTCGCCCGGTGGCTGCCGCACGCCCGCACCGTGGTGCTCCGCGACGCCGACCATTCGATGACCGTACGCCGCGCCGCGGAGGTGGCCGAGCTGGTCACGACATTCCTCGCCGAGCACCCGATGCCCTGATCGGTCGGCGACCCGTCCGCCGAGGGACCCGCGACTCGATTTGCGTCGCCCTTATGGGATGTATAACGTTCCGTGTCGTAGAGAGACCCCACCCTCCGACATGACACCGCGTCCGATGAACCACTGACCGGTTCCGGAAATCGTGAGAGGAATGCCCCGTCATGACCGACCAGGTCGTCCGTGCCCACCGAGCGTCACACCGCCTTCCGCGGTGGCGAATGTGGCCGGTCCCCTGTTCGACGACCGGATGATCCTCAGCTGTTGATCTGATTCCGCTGCCCGTCGATGTCGTCGTACGGGTCGCGTGTCCACGACCACGGCGACCGACGTCGATCCGACGTGTGACGGAAGGTCGCCCCGTCGAGCCTCCTTTTTCGTCGACCTGTCGTCGACGTTCCCTCATTCCTTTGCACGCCTGATTCTCCTCACGCCCATTCGATTCCCATTGGTCGACGGCGACCTCGTTCGTCGACCCCGCGAGAAGGAATTTCCCCGATGTCAGATCCAGACAGCGCACCCGACTCCCCCAGCATTTCCGGACCCGCGCCGGGCACCCCCGGCCCGGCCGGCGATGGCCCGACCGTTCTGCCGTCCGGCGCCGTCCTCGACACCTCAGCCCCGGCGGAACACCGTGCCCCGCGAACGGTGAGCCGGCGCAGCTTCGTCACCGGGATCGCCGCCGGCGCCCTCGGTGGGCTCATCATCGGCGGCGGTGTCGGGGCGGCGATCGGCCGCACCGCCCGGGGCGCCACCACGGCGGCGAATCGGCCACTGAGCATCATCTTCGGCGGCGACGTCTGCGACGCCCCCGCCATCGTCGCGAAGGAGAAGGGCTTCTTCGCCGAGGCGGGCCTCGACGTCACCCTGCATCGTACGGTCGGGGACGAGGACATCAAGGCGGCCGTCGGCTCCGGCCAGTACGACGCTTCCTCGGGCATCTTCTACTCCTGGTTGAAGCCCATCGAACAGGGCCAGAACGTCAAGTTCGTCGCCGGCCTGCACAGCGGCTGCCTGCGGCTGATCGTGCCCACCTCGGCGGGCATCACCGATCCGGCCCAGCTCAAGGGCAGGACCATCGGCATCCCGAGCCTCGCCTCGAGCGCCACCATGTTCTTCTCGATGGACCTGCTGGACGCCGGCATCAACCCGCTGCCCGAGGCCAAGCAGGTGAACTGGAAGGTGCTCGACTCCTCCGTGCTCGCCGACGCCCTCAAGCGGGGTCAGGTCGACGCCATCGCGACCTCCGACCCGATCGCCTACCTGCCGGTGCTGGACGGGTACGGCACCGAACTGGCGAGCAACATGACCGGCATGAACGCGCAGGCCTACTGCTGCTGCACCGCGCTCAACGGCGACCTCGTGGCCAAGGAGACGCCGCTGGCCCGCAAGCTGATCGAAGCCTGGGCCCGCGGGTCGCGCTACGTGGCCGGCCACGAGGCGGAGGTCGCAGCCCTCGAGGTGGACAAGAAATACGTGGCCGGCGACCCCGCGACCATCGAGGCGCTGCTGAAGACGTACGTCTGGGAGCCGTCGGTGACACATCTCAAGGCGGCCTTGCTGCCGGGCATCGAGAAGTTCAAGAAGACCGGCTTCCTCGACGCGACGGCCGATCCGCAGAAGCTCGCCGACCAGGCCTTCACCACCCTCGGCATCACCTGGTGAGGACACCATGACCACACCCACCACCACCGTCCGCCGCGACGCCCCACAGGCCGAACACCCCCACGGACGCCCCACACCGCCGAGCACCGCCGAGCGGGACCTCGCACTGTCCCGAGACCCCGCCATCCGGGCCGCACTGACCCGACGGCACCGCCCACGCACCGCCGACCACCGGCTCGTCGCCGTGGCGGTCGGGGCATGGCTGCTCACCTCGGCCGGCATCGTGCTGATCCCCGACACTCGGACGTTCCTGGTCAAGGGGCAGTCACCGCTGGCCGTCGTGGCCGGCATCGTCACGGCGGCGTTGGTGGTGGTGTGGGCGGCCAGCACCCGTGCGCAGACCCGCCGGGGCCTGCGCGCCTCCCGATGGTTGGGTGCCTGGGCGGCGTGGTGGGTCGCGTTGGCGGTGGTGATCGCCGTCTGGGACGGGCTGACCGCCAAGTCCGGCGTCCTGCGCCCGCCGTACGTCCCGCCGCCGGGGCAACTCCTCACCGAGGCGTGGTCGGATCGGGTGCTGCTCGGCCAGTCGATCGCCCACTCGGCGGTGCTGCTGGTGCTCGGTCTGGCGATCGGCGGGGTCTCCGGCCTGCTGACCGGCCTGTGGATGGGCTGGTCCCGGCGGGCCGGCTACTGGCTCGCCCCGATCGTGAAGTACATCGGACCGGTGCCGGCCCTGGCCTGGATCCCGATCGTCTTCATCGCCTTCCCCACCACCTTCTGGGCGGCGGTCTTCCTGGTCTCGCTCACCGTCTGGTTCCCGATGACGGTGCTGACCAGCGCCGGCATCCGATCAGTGCCCAAGAGCTACTTCGACGTCTGCCAGACCCTCGGCGCCGGGGCGCGCTTCCTGGTGCTCAGGGTCTCCCTTCCCGCCGCGCTGCCGAACATCTTCACCGGCATCTTCATGGCGCTGCCGACCGCCTTCGTCACCCTCACCATCGCCGAGACCCTCGGCGTCAACTCCGGCCTCGGCTGGTACATCAACTGGCAGAAGGGCTGGAGCGCCTACCCGGCCATGTACGCAGCGATCCTCGTCATGGTGCTGCTCTGCGGCAGCCTGCTCACCCTCCAACTCGCCGTACGCAACCGCGTGCTGGCCTGGCAGAAGGACCTGACCCGATGGTGACCACCCCCGCTTCCCCGCCGGCGGCCCCGGGGACGCACAGGGTCGCCGGGGCAATCGACCTGCTCGACGTCAGCCAGGCGTTCCTCGCCCACGGCGAGCCGCTGCCGGTGCTCGACCACGTCGATCTCTCGGTCGCGCCCGGCCAGTTCGTCAGCCTGGTCGGTCCCTCCGGGTCGGGCAAGTCGACCCTGCTGCGGCTGGTCGCCGGCCTCGACCGGCCGGTCACCGGGACCGTCTACGTCGACGGCCGCCCGGTCACCGGGCCCGACCCCTCGCGCGGCCTCGTCTTCCAGGACCCCACGCTGTTGCCCTGGCTCACCGTCGCCCGCAACGTCGCCCTCGGGCCGACGATCCAGGGCGGCAAGGACGACCCGACGTGGCGCGCCCGGATCGACGCAATGATCACGATGGTCGGGTTGGACGACTTCCGCGACACGCTCCCCGCCGAACTGTCCGGCGGAATGGCCCAGCGGGCAGCGCTGGCCCGGGCGCTGGTCACCGAGCCGGAGATCCTGCTGCTGGACGAGCCGCTCGGCAAGCTCGACGCCCTCACCCGCGCCGCCCTGCAGACCGAACTGGCCCGGTTGTGGCAGCACCAGGGGTTCACCGGGCTCCTGGTCACCCACGACGTCGAGGAGGCCCTGCTGCTCTCCGACCGGGTGGTGGTGTTCTCGCCGCGTCCCGCCCGGGTGGTCGCCGACATCGCGGTGGACCTCGCCCGGCCTCGCACCCAGGACGATCCGGGCTTCCGGACACTGCGGCGGCAGATCCTCGACCTGTTGACCTGACAGGCATGCGGCTTGCCTGGCCCTGTCTCGACCAAGCGGCCACGGATCCAGCTGTCCCCGCGGAGTGTCAGAGGTGGTCGCCAGACTGAGGTGTCGAACGTACGTACGCATCGCAGCGTGCGATCGCATCACCACGAACGTCTACATCACCACGTACGTCCACATCACCACGTACGTCCACATCAGGGGGGAGCCATGTGGGACTGGTCAGAAGCCGTCGATGTCGATCGGATGCCTCGGGCGCGCGCGGAAGACGTCGGGGTCGGCATCCAGGGTGCCGCCACAGCCCAGGCCCGATGCGACGCCCAACTGGTGGCTCTGGTCGGTGAGTTCGATGCCGGCGCGGGCTGGGGCTGGTACGAGGGCATCACGTCGTGCACGCACTGGTTGATGTGGGCCTGTTCGATGAGCGCCGGCACCGCCCGGGAGCACCTTCGCGTGGCCCGTGCCCTGCGCGCCATGCCGACCGTGGCGGAACGATTCGGCGAGGGTGTGCTCAGCTACTCCAAGGTGCGGGAACTGACCCGGCTCGCCGGTCAGGTCGACGAGACCGAACTGTGCGAACTCGCCTGCCTGCAGACCGCTTCCCAACTCGCCCGTACGGTCCGCGAGTATCGCGCCCACGCCGGCGCCCACCTGGCCCAGCAGTCGCGGCGGCGGTTGACCTGGCGCGAGACCAATGACGGCATGGTCCGCCTCAGCGTCACGCTGCCACCGGAAGAGGCGGCCGTGCTGCGCGGAGCGGTCGACGCCGCCACCGATCGCCTGCTCGACGCCCCAGCCCCCTCCGACCCCGGCGCCACTGACCTCGGCCCCACCGCGCCCGGCTCTACTGAGCCCGGCTCCATTGATCCCGGCCTCGCCGACCCTGACACAGAACCGTCCCCTCCGGCCGCCGACCCGGTCGCCGGACTGTGTGACGTCGCCCGCAGCTACCTCGCCACCATGCCAGGCAGCTCCACCGACGACCCCCACCTCGTCGTGGTCCACGTCGATGCCGAATGCCTGGCCGCTTCGGCCGCCGACGCCACCGACGGTGCCAACGACACCGACCTCACCGACGGTGTCGGCCAGGACGTTCCCGCGGGAACGTCGACAGTCGCCGCTCCGGACACCGGGCAGCGCCCCGGCCGACCGTACGGCGGCCGAGCATGGATCGAACGGGGCGGTCCGATCGAGGCAGCCACCGCGGCACGACACGCCTGTGACGCGCCGCTGGTCGGCATGCTCATCGACCGCAACGGCGACGTGTTGGCCATGGGTCGCACCCGACGCCTCGCCAGCCCGGCCCAACGCCGCGCACTGCGGGTGCGCGACGGATCCTGCCGGTTCCCCGGCTGCGGGCAACACCGCCGCCTCAAAGCCCACCACATCGTGTCCTGGGTGGACGGTGGCGCGACCGACCTCGACAACCTCATTCTGCTGTGCCAGGCCCACCACACGTACGTCCATGAAGGGGGCGTACGGCTCACCGGCCGCCCCGGCGACTGGCGTTTCGTCCTCCCGGACGGCACCGCGATCCACCCGACCGGCCCCGGCACGCCGCCGGCCCCCGACCAGATCGAGGAGATCGTACGGCGGGCGACCGAGGCGTCCGCCGCCCATCCGGACCGCGTGTTCCCGGTCGGTGCAGGTGAAGGGTTCCGGCTCGTCGAGTGCGTCCAACGACTCTTCGACATCCAGTTGCCTGCTGCCGCCTGAGTCCCCTTGGGGCTCGCTGCGCGTCCTGAGACCGTCGTCGGACCGTCCGGCCTCGTCCTCGATCACCGAGGGGTTCAGCGTCGTTCGGCCGCTGCCTCGGCGTCCGCCCCGGACTGCTCCGGACGCTCCCCGTCGACGTCCTCGGCCCGGGCGACCAACCAGACCACCTTCCGCCCCAACGCGAACCCGCTCAGATCGGGCACCCGGACCAGGTACTCGTCCTCCACCAGCATGTTGAGCAGCCGGTAGGCGGTCGCCTTCGGCATCCTGAGGTTGCGCGCCACCTGGGTCCCGGTGACTCCCGCCCCACACCGGGCGACCTCCTCCAGCACCGCGAACGCGTTGCGGACGGCCTGGGGCTGGCGGGCCCGCAGACCCACCCCGTCGTCCGGGTCGCGGCTCATGCGTCGGGACCGTCCGCCCCGGAGCGTACGTCGCGTACGCCACGTACGCCGGGAACATCGCTCACCCCGTGGACATCACGCGCGCCGTCACCGCCGAGCACGTCCCGGGTGGTCGGCACATCGTAGCGACCCCATCTGCCCGGTGGCCGGCGCCGGACGACTTCCCACCCGGCGAGCACCAGCACGACCGGCAGGATGACACCGATCCAGGCGCCCCAACGATCCGTTTCTTGCCCGGGACCGGCGACGAATCCCAGCCACACCGCGGCCAGCCCGACGGCCGCCCCGACGGCGCCGACCATCGGCATGAGGGTGAGCTCGCCGATCCGCCGCAAGAACAACGGCACGGCAACCGCGGTGAGCAGATAGGCCAATACGTACGCCGAGGCCGCCGCTGATGTCGCGGTGGACACCACCACCCAGGGGCCGGCGACCGCGACGGCACCTGCGGTGACGCCGATGATCGGCAGCGCCGTCACCAGCACGGCAGTGACCGGGCTGCCCTGGTCGGTGGTCCGGCCGACCCCGGCCGGCAGGATCCCGTCCTTCGCCAGCACCAGGAAGAGCCGCGACAGCGCGGTCATCGACGCCAGCGCACAGGCGGCGAACCCGAGGACTCCGGCCAACGACAGCACCGGCGTCCACCACATCCCGGTGGCCTGGAACACGGCCGACGACCCGGCCCGGATCGCCGCCGTCACCGTCAGCAGCTGGACCACGGCGACGACCACGACGCTGGTCGACAACACCCGCGGGATCGTTCGCAGCGGTCGGCGGGTCTCGGCCCCCACGAAGGCGGCATGGTCGAAGCCGATGAACGCCGCCATCGTGATCATCACCCCGGCGGCGAGCCCGCCCAGGTGCGGGAAGATGCTGCCGACCACGGTGCCGGCCCCGGCCACGTCCGCGCCGGCCACACCCGCGCCGGACGCCGCGGGAACCGGCACACCGGACACCGCCGGGTCACCGAAGCCCGCAGCGCCGGTCGCAGCACCGCCGGTCGCCGCGGCACCGGACACCGCGGCGTGGCCCCAGTCCCCCAGCAGGACGCCGAGCACCGGCACCAGCAACACCACCAGGGCACCCGCCTCCAGCGCCAGCATCACCCGGGAGGAGAGCGAGATCCGGCGGACCAACAACCCCAGGCAGGCCAGGCCCGCCACGACGGCCGCGCCGACCGGCACCAGCGAGGGGACCATCAGCCCGAACGACCCGGGGAGCCGGGCGAGGTAGAGGCCGGTGCCGGCCAGGGCGGTCACCGCGACCAGCCCGTACGCGACGGTCAGGAACGCGGCGGTGGCCAGCGCCATCGCCCGTCCGGAGGCACGGACGGTGTCGACCGACTGCGCCACGAACGTGTAGAGCGCTCCCGACCCGGTCAGCCGGCGGGCGAACACCCCGACCAGCAACGCCATCGACAGGGCCAGCCCCGCGGCGAGCAGCACCGCGATCCAGGCTCGGACACCGGTGTGCTGCAGCAGCAGCGGCGGCAGGGTGAGCCCTGCGGCGGTGGGCGCCGCGGCCGCGATCGACCCGGCCAGAGCATCCACCGGGCGCAGCGAGCGGCGCCGCAGACCGGCCAGCGGCGACGACGTCCCGAACTGCGGCGCCGGCGTCGGGGACGCGATCTCGTCGTGCAGGGTCCTCATGCCCGCCGAGCGTACGAACCGCGTGTGTCTCCGGTGTTACGTGGCGTCCCCGGATTCCGCGGGCGTCCCCAGGCGTCCCCAGGCGTCCCCGGATTCCGTAGGCGTCCTCGGGCGCCGCCGCCATGCCCGATTCCGCGGGCGTCCCCGGTGCCGCAGGCATCCCCGATTCCGCAGGTAACCCCGGCGTTACATCCGGATGAATCAGTCGCCCGATCCACGCGGTCGGGCGGGTCTCATTTGGACGCCGTGCAGGATTCACCGCGCGGGGACCGGCTGAAACATGTCCCGCCGACGATCGTCGCCATGACCTCACTCGCACCGGACACGGCGACCACCACCGCCGAACATCGCCTGACAGGAACCCTCGGGCCCGGCCCGATCGTGTTCATGGTCGTCGCCGCCGCCGCACCGCTCACCGTCATCGCCGGCGGCGCCCCGCTCGGCATCCTCCTCGGCAACGGCCCCGGCTACCCGGCGATGTTCGCCGCTGTTGCCCTGGTCCTGCTCCCCTTTTCCGTCGGCCTCAGCACGATGAGCCGACTGGTGCCCAAGCCCGGCGCGTTCTTCACGTACGTCGGTTACGGGCTCAACCGCCGCTGGGGCCTGGGCGCGGCCTACCTCGCCCTGCTCACGTACACGGCCGTCCAGGTCGCCGTGTACGCCTATGTGGGATTCAGCCTCAACATGACCGTCACTGCCCTGGGCGGACCACCGCTGCCCTGGTGGCTCTACACCTTGGCGGTGATCGGTCTGGTCGGTTACCTCGGCTACCGCCACATCGAGCTGAGCTCCAAGGTGCTCGGTCTGCTGCTGATCGGGGAGATCCTGATCGTCCTCGCCCTGGGCGTGGCGGTCATCGCGACCGGCGGAGCCGAGGGACTGTCCCTGGCACCGTTCGCTCCCGCCAATGTCCTCTCCGGGGCCCCCGGCGTGGGCCTGATGTTCGCGGCCGCCGGCTTCATCGGCTTCGAGTCGACCGCCATCTACCGTGACGAGGCGCGCCAGCCGGAACGGACCATCCCCCGCGCGACGTACGCCGCGGTCATCCTGATCGGCGTCTTCTACACCTTCGGCGCCTGGGTGTTGGTGATGGCCGAGGGCCCGAGCAAGGTGCTCGAGGTCGCCGCGCAGGACCCCGGCGCGATGGTGATCAACGTCACCGCCGCCTACCTCGGCCCGATCGGCGGGGCCATCGTCAACGTCCTGCTGCTCACCTCGCTGTTCGCCTGCGTGCTGTCCTTCCACAACGTCATCGCCCGCTATCAGCACTCGATGGCACACGCCGGCACGCTGCCGAGCGCCCTGAAGGCGGTCCACCCGGTGCACGGCTCGCCGTCGGCGTCCTCGCTGACCCAGACCGTCACCACCGCCGTCCTCGTCGTCGCCCTCGCGGTGGCCGGACTCGACCCGGTGCTCGCCGTCTTCACCTGGCTGTCCGGGGTCGCCACCCTCGGGGTGGTCGTCCTGATGGCGCTCACCTCGCTGGCGGTGATGGTCTTCTTCGCCCGCCACCGCGACGTCGTCGGCTCGGTCTGGGAGACCCGGGTCCTGCCGGCCCTCGGGCTGGTCGGCCTGGTCGTGATGACAGCGCTGATCGTCGCCTACTTCCCGGTCCTCGTCGGCGGCGGCCCCGCACTCACCGTCGGCCTGATCGCGACCGTCCCGCTGGCGCTGGCCGGCGGCTACGCCCAGGCCGTCCACCTGCGGGCCCGCCGCCCCGAGCTGTACGCCGACCTCACCGACCACATCTCCGCCTGACGCCCAGGAGCACCGATGACCACGACCGTGATCCCCAGCACCGCCGCCCCGACCCCCGCCACCTCCAGCAGCTCCACTCTGGCCCCGGCGACCGCCCGGGACGTTGCCGCCCCCGCGACCGCCATCGACTTCCGCTACCTCTCCGAGCAGGACATGATCGCCGCCGGGGTCACCGACATGGCCGCCTGCGTCGACACCATGGAGGAGATGTTCGCCCTGCTCGCCACCGGCGACTACCGGATGGCCGGGGCCAACAACGACTCGCACGGCGCGATGGTCACCTTCCCCGACGAGTCGCCGTTCCCGACCATGCCGACCAACACCGCCGACCGCCGGTTCATGGCGATGCCCGCGTATCTGGGCGGCTCGTTCGGCACCACCGGGGTGAAGTGGTACGGCTCCAACAAGGACAACCGGGCCAAGGGCCTGCCCCGCTCCATCCTGATGTTCACCCTCAACGACACCGACACCGGCGCCCCGCTGGCCTTCATGTCGGCCAACCTGCTGTCCGCCTACCGCACCGGCGCGGTGCCCGGGGTCGGCGCCCGTCACCTGGCCCGCCCCGACGCCGAGGTCGTCGGCATCGCCGGCCCCGGCGTGATGGCCCGGACGGCCCTGCAGGCCTTCCTCGTCGCCTGCCCCGGCATCCACACCGTCAAGGTGAAGGGCCGTGGCGCCGCGAGCCTGGCCGCGTTCGTCGACTGGATCGGCACCGAGCTGCCGCAGATCACCACGGTCACGGTGGTCGACGACCTGGCCGACGTGGTCCGCGGCGCCGACATCGTCACCTACTGCACCTCCGGCGAGGAGGGCGACCCCAGCAGCTACCCGCTGGTCAAGCGGGAATGGGTCAAGCCGGGAGCCTTCCTGGTGATGCCGTCGCTGTGCGAGATCGACGAGGCCATGGAGGCCGCCGACGTCCGCAAGGTCGTCGACGCGTCCGGCCTGTACGAGGCCTGGGCCGACGAGACGGTCGGCCCCACCCACCACTCCATCCCGATCATCGGCTGCAAGTTCACCGACATGATCGAGGACGGCCGGATGGCCCGCGACCAGATGGAGGACCTCGGCCGGATCGTCACCGGCGAGCTGCCCGGCCGCCGCAACGACGAGGAGATCGTCCTGATGTCGGTCGGCGGCATGCCGGTCGAGGACGTCGCCTGGGGCACCACCGTCTACCGCCGGGCGCTGAAGTTGGGCATCGGCACCCCACTGACCCTGTGGGACACCCCGGAGCTGGCATGACGGACGCCGGTCGCACGTACGGACCATCCGGAGCGTACGGACCATCCGGAGCGTACGGACCATCCGGAGCGTACGGACCATCCGGAGCGTACGGAGCACACGGAACGTACGGAGCACACGGAACGTACGGACCACGCCGGACGTACGCCTCCCGCAGGGCCACAGCGGCCACAGCGGCCACGGGGAACGTACGGCCCCGGACGACATCACACGACAGACACGGACGGAGGACGCGATGAGCAACGACAGCACGGTGACGACGGTCGACGTGGCGGTCATCGGGGTGGGGACGATGGGGTCGATGGCGCTGTGGCGCCTCAGCCGGCGCCCCGGCCTGCGGGTGCTGGGGATCGAACAGTTCGGCCCGGCGCACACCCACGGCTCGTTCAGCGGGGAGTCGCGGCTCTACCGGGCGGCGGCCAAGGAGGGGCAGATCTACATCCCGGCGCTGCTGGAGGCCCGGCGGCTGTGGCAGGAGCTCGAGGCGGAGTCGGGCCGCAGCATCCTGCTGCCGGTCGGCGCGCTGAGCGTGGGGCCGGAGGGCCTCGAGGACCTGGCCTCGACGCTTCGCTCGATCCAGGAGTACGACCTGCCGCACCGCCTTCTCGACGCCGACCAGCTGCGGGCCGAGTTCCCGCAGTTCGCGGTCCGCGGGAACGACATCGGCATCCTCGACGAGCTGGGCGGCGGGCTCCGTCCCGAGGTGGCCGTGATGACGGCCACCGAGCAGGCCGTCGCCGCGGGCGCCGAGGTGCGCTACCACACCGAGGTGCTCAGCCTGGCCGAGGACGCCGACGGGGTCACCGTCACCACCAGCACCGGGACCGTCCGGGCGGCCCGGGTGGTGGTCACCGCCGGGTCGTGGACCACCCGGGTGCTGCCGGGACTGGCCTCACTGCTGCACGTCGAGGCGTACGCCCTCACCTGGTTCATGCCACGTCACATCGAGCGGTTCACCCCGGATCGACTGCCGGTGTTCCTGCGGGACCTCGACGGCGTGCACGCCTTCGGCGCGCCGAGCCTGGACGGCTACAGCATCAAGATGTGCCCGAAGATCGACTGGGACCCGATCGACCACCCATCACAGCTGCCGACCCGGATCACGCCCGAACAGCTGGCCTGGGCCGGGGAGCAGGCGCAGCGGATGATGCCCGATCTGGTCCCCGATCCGGTCCGCTGGTCGATCCACCACGACTCGGTGACCCCCGATCACATCCCGGTGATCGACCGGATCGGTGCCGGCCGGATCGTGGTCGCGGCCGGCATGTCGGGCAACGGCTTCAAGTTCGCCCCGGCGTACGGCGCAGTGGTGGCCGATCTGGTGACCGAGAGCGCCTCGGCGTGGCAGCACCCGGCGTTCACCCTCGACGGCCATCTGGCCCGCGCCGGCGCCGCGGTCTGAGCGAGTGCGGGATGGAGCGGGCCGGTCTGACAGCCGCGGGGTTCGGGCGGCTCAGGCCGGCCCGTCGGCGACCGAGGTCAGGAATCCGGTCCCCTCACCACGGACCACGACCCGCTCACCGGCGGCGATGAACACCGCCTGGCCGCTGTCGAGGTGGTGCTCGACCCCGGCGCAGGTGAGCACTACCCCACCCTGCACGGTCAGGAACACCCGAGGACCGTCCGCACCGGGCAGCTCGCGGTCCGCCGGGGCGGGATCGACGCACCACAACGCGAAGTGCGGGGCAGGTGTCCGGTAGCGCCGGATGCCTGCCCCGACGTCCTCGGCGGGCACCAGGACCGGGGCGCAGGGCCGCGGGTCGACCAGCGCGACCAACCCGTCCCGGTCGATGTGCTTGGCCGTCAGCCCGCCACGCACCACATTGTCGGAGGAGGCCATCACCTCCACGCCGGTCCCGGACAGGTAGGCGTGCAACACCCCGGCCGGCACGTAGAGCGCCTCGTACGGCGCCAGCCGCAGGCGGTTCATCAGCAGGGCGACGACGATGCCCGGGTCGCCGGGGTAGTCGCGTCCGAGCAGGTCGATGGTGTCACGCGCCTGGACCAACTCGGGGTCGTCCCCGCCGCAGCCGGCGGCGGCGCCGGCCACCAGTTCGTCCACCAGGGCGGTGTCCGCGGCACCCAGCAGGTCCAGCACCACCCGGGGCAGCACGCCGGGCGTGCCGGACTCCAGTGTGTCAGCCAGCCGGGCGGCCAGCGGCCCACCCAGCGCGCGCAGCACCGCAGCGCTCCGCTCGGGCGCACGGAAGCCGTACAGGGCCTCGAACGGCTCCACCGCGCACATGATCTCCGGCTTGGGCCAGTCGTCCTTGTACGTGCGCGTCGGGTCGGTCAGCGGGACGCCGGCCGCGTTCTCCCTGGCGAACCCGTCCCGGGCCTGCTCGGCCGTGGGATGCACCTGCAGCGAGAGCGCCCGGTCGGCGCTCAGCAGTTTCATCAGGAACGGCAGCCGATCACCGAACACCCGCCGCGTACGGTCCCCCAGCAACGCGGGATCGGCGGCGATCGCCACGTCCAGGCCCACGCCGTCGACGGTCGCCGGCCCGGCCGGGTGGGCCCCCAGCCAGTACTCGGCACACGGTTCACCGGTCGGGCTCTGCCCCAGCAGCGCCGGGATGCGATCCGTCGTCCCCCAGAGGTAGTTCTTCACGGATCCGCGCAGGATGTCCATCGATCGGCACCTTTCCTCCACCATCGGGCCCAGCCGTTCGCCAGCATACGGGAGCCTCTCCGCACCCTCACGGGGCCAATACCCCTAGGGGTATCTGCTAGGCTGACGGGGAATCCGACCGACGACCGGGGAGGGACCCGATGGCGACCCTGCAACTGACAGCTGACAACTTCGAGGAGACGGTGCTCGCGGAGGGCATCACCTTCGTGGACTTCTGGGCCGCCTGGTGCGGACCGTGCCGCGCCTTCGCGCCGGTGTTCGAGAAAGCCTCCGCGGCGCACCCGCAGATGCGCTTCGGCAAGGTGGACACCGAGGCCGAGCAGGGCCTGGCGATGGCCGCCCAGATCTCCTCCATCCCGACGCTGATGGCGTTCCGGGACGGGATCCTGGTGTTCCGCCAGGCCGGCGCCCTGCCCGCCAAGACGTTCGACGAGCTGATCGCCGCCGTCGAGGGCCTCGACATGGACGACGTACGCGCCCAGATCGCGGCGGAGGCCGAGCAGCCGGAGCGCTCCGGTCAGGCCGAGCCCGCCGAGCCGGCCACCCGCGGATGACCACACCGCAGGCGCCGGCGTCGTGACCGAGTGACGACCACGTGACCCAGTGACGACCACGTGACCCAGTGACGACCACGTGACCCAGTGACGACCATGCCGGCGTCGTGACTGGGTCGACCGCCCGAGTCACCGGGAGGTGGCCACCGGGAGCAACCCCCAGTCGGTCGTCGGCAGCAGGTCGCGGTCGAGATCCACGTCGGCCGCGGCCTCCAGCACCGCCCGGACGGCGGGGTCGACCAGGGCGTCGGTGCCCTCGCAGGTCGTGTAGTACTCGGCAAGGAAGCTGCAGAGCAGACCGGGCGCAGGCCTGCCGTGGCGGTCGAGACGCAGCAGGAACATGCCGGCGACCCGGCCCGCGCCCGGCTGCAGTTCCGGCATGACGTACGACAGCCGGACCAGTCGGGCACCGTGCCGCCCGTAGAACTGGAGCCGGGCCACCGGATCGCCGGTCGCCTCGGTGCCGGGCCACACCCGCGGGTCGTCCACCTCGGCGAGCACGACCGCGCCCGGCCAGGTGGCCTCGAGCTGGCGCGCCGCGTGGTCGAGCAGTTGCGACCCGATGCCGCCGCCGCGCGCGTCCGGCGACACGGCGAGGTGCGTCAGCAACAACACCCGGCCGTCGACGTACGCCTCGCACAGGTGCACCCCGAGCGGACGTCCGTCCCGCACCAGCACCCCGGAGGGCGCCGGATCCTCGCCCGCGTACAGCCGCAGCACGTCACCGATGCTGACCAACTCCTCGGGACGGAACGAGGGGCGCAGCAGGTCGTCGTAGAGGGCGATGATCTCGGCGGTGGTGAGCGCGGCGAGCGGGCGGATATCGGACGGGTCACCGTCCGCGTCTGCCCGCATCGAATTGTCAGGGAAGCTCACGATAGGTCCTTCCGTCCGAGAACTTCTTCCCACTCTGCCAGCCCAGCCTGACAGTCTCAGCCGGTTGCCGGGAGAAGGGGCCCCCAACCCGGCCGCCGGGACATGTCCGCCCCATCCCGCGGTCACCTTTTCCCCACCCCTGACAGCGGCGCGGAAGAGGCGTTGGATGAATGCCATGAAGAAGCTCATCAACGCGCCGGACGATGTGGTCGCCGAGTCGCTCCGCGGGTTCGAGGCGGCGTACCCGGGTCGGGTCCGGGTCGACCACGCGATGGCGACGGTCTACCGCGCCGAGAAGCCGCTGCTGGGCACCGTCGGCCTGGTCTCCGGCGGCGGGTCAGGGCACGAACCGCTGCATGCCGGCTACGTCGGCCACGGCATGCTGTCGGCGGCCTGTTGCGGGCAGATCTTCACCTCCCCGGTGCCCGACCAGGTGCTGGCCGCGACCCGGCAGGTCGACGCCGGGGCGGGGGTGCTGCACCTGGTGAAGAACTACACCGGCGACGTGATGAACTTCGAGATGGCCGCGGAGATGGCCGCCGACGAGGGCGGCACCGAGATCGCGACGGTCGTCCTCGACGACGACGTGGCGGTGCAGGACTCCACCTGGACCGCCGGGCGGCGCGGCACCGGCGCCACCGTGTTCGCCGAGAAGCTGGCCGGCGCGGCCGCCGAGGAGGGCCGCTCGCTGGCCGAGGTCGCCGCGATCGCCCGGCGGGTGAACGAGAACGCCCGCAGCATGGGCATGGCGCTCGCCCCGTGCACCCCGCCGAGTGCCGGCCGGCCGAACTTCACCCTCGCCGAGGACGAGATGGAGCTGGGCGTCGGCATCCACGGTGAGCCCGGCCGGGCCACCGTCCCGCTCGCCCCCGCGGCCGAGATCGCCGAGCAGCTCCTCACCCCGGTGCTCGCCGACCTGCCGTTCTCCCGCGGCGACGAGGTGCTGGCGCTGGTCAACGGCATGGGCGCCACCCCGCTGCTCGAGCTCTACCTGATGTACGGCGAGGTGCAGCGCATCCTGCAGGCCCACGGCATCAGGGTCGTCCGGCCGCTGGTCGGCAACCACATCACCTCCCTCGACATGGCCGGCTGCTCGGTCACCCTGCTGCGCGCCGACGACGAGCTGGTCGGGCTCTGGGACGCCCCGGTGGACACGCCGGCCCTCCGGTGGGGGCGGTGACGACGATGGACACCGGCACCACGCCGACCGACAGCACGCTGACCGTCGCCGGGCTGACGGCCTGGCTGCGGGCGTACGCCACTCTGATCACCCGGCACGAGGACGAGCTGACCGAACTCGATGCCGCCATCGGCGACGCGGACCACGGCACCAACATGGCCCGCGGCATGAAATCGGTCACCGCCCTGCTCGCGGACCGGACCTTCGAGACCCTCGACGCCCTCGCCAAGCAGACCGGGATGGCCCTGGTGAGTTCGGTCGGTGGCGCCAGCGGCCCGCTGTACGGGACGTTCTGGATCCGGTTCGCCCGGCCGCTCGCCGGCCTGGCGGAGGCCGATGCCGAGGAACTGGGCCGGGCCCTGCACGCCGCCGTCGAGGGCGTACGCCAACGGGGCAAGGCGGAGGCGGGCGACAAGACGATGCTCGACGCCCTGCTGCCGGCCCTCGACGCGTACGACACGGCGCTCGCCGAGGGCGCGGGTCTCAGCACCGCACTGGCCCGGGCAGCGGACGCCGCCGAGGCCGGATGCGCCGCCACCATCCCGTTGGTCGCCCACAAGGGCCGGGCGAGCTATCTCGGCGAGCGCAGCGCCGGCCACCAGGACCCGGGCGCCACCAGCGCCGCGCTGCTGCTGCGCGCCGCGACCCGCTGACCGATGATCGGGATCGTGGTCGTGTCGCACAGCCGCCGCCTCGCCGAGGCGGCGGTGGCGCTGGCCACCACAACGGTGCCGTCCGCGGCGCGACCGGTGATCGCCGTCGCTGCGGGCATCACCGGCCGAGACGGCACCGGGGCGTACGGCACCGACGCGGCCGCTGTCGCCGAGGCGATCGGGACAGCCGACTCACCCGACGGGGTGCTGGTGCTGATGGACATCGGGTCCTCGGTGCTGAGCGCCCAGCTGGCGGTGGAGTTCCTCGACGAGGACCTCGCCGCGCGGGTGGGGCTGTGCTCGGCGCCCGTGGTCGAGGGCCTGATCGCCGCGGTGGTGACCGCTTCCGGCGGTGCGCCGCTCGGCGCCGTGGCCGCCGAGGCACGAGCCGGACTTCGCGCCAAGGAGGAGTTGATCGGCGACACCGGACCGGCCGGCGCACCGCCCGGGTCGACGGGGTCCCCGCTCCCCACCGCCGGGACTGCGCCGACCGCTCCGACCATCGCAACCCTCGAGGTGGCGCTGACCAGCCCGGCCGGGTGGCATCTGCGCCCGGCGGCGCGACTGGCCGGGCTGGTGCAGGAGTACGACGCCGAGGTGAGCATCGCCGATCCCGCCCGAGGCAGCGGGCCGGTCGACGCCGCCAGCCTCACCGACCTGCTGCTGCTCGACGCGGCGAACGGTGACCGCCTCCGGGTGACGGCCACCGGCCCCCGGGCCGGCGACGCGATCGGAGCGATCGCCCGGCTGGCCGCGACGGGCTTCGGGGACCTCGCACCCTAGGGCGGGGCACTTTCGGGTCGTCCTGACGAGACCGGACCGTACGACGCCGCTCTCCCCAGACAACTCGTGCAGCCGAGGCGGCTCGAGGCCGTGCGTGTCGCGGCGGCCGCTGTGGGTCGCCGCCGCGACGCGTCCTCCCGTACCGGTCAGGAAGTCAAGCGTTCGCCGCAGGAGCCCTGTCAGGCTCCTGCGCGGTGCCGGCGGCGCGCCTGCGGCTTCGATGGGCGCGGAGGTTCGCGACATTGCCGCAGGTGCGTGTCGAGTGCCATACACCGCTGTTGTTGCGCGAGCGGTCGAAGAACGACGCCGCGCAGGTCGTGTTGCGGCACACCTTGAGCCGGGGCCATGCACCCGATCGCTGCGCCTCGAGGATCTCGATGGCCACCAGAGAGGCGACCACGTGCCAGTCACGGCCGACCGGCAGCAGCGAGGCCACCCCGCCGCCATCCACGTCGACAACGGCAGGCTCGCTCCACCTGGCAGTGACGTCCACGGGCCCCGGGGCATCGGACGTGTCACGCGCATACAGGACGCCGCGAAGATCGTCACGCAGGTCACGCAGACGATGAACACCAGAATCCGAAAGCTCGACGGTGGGCGCGTCAACGGCCCTTTGTTCCGCCCACTCCTCAAGCGCGTCTCGCAACCATCCCTCGGCACTGGCGGTGGCCTCAAGCAGGTCGGACCTCGTGCCGATCGGCGCAGTGTTGAGCAGATCCTGCACGAACGCCAGCGGCCCCGGCGCCGCTGAAAGCTGAAGACGTTCCGTCGCCATCCACCCCATGATCAATCCCCCATCTTCCCGACGTCCACCCAGGCTCGGCGAAAGAGCCATGAGTCTATAGCAGGTTTCACAATCGAAGGAAGACGGAACCGTGCCCACAACGGTGGAGACCATCACCTTCGTGGCGAACCCTGACGCCGTGGGGATTCTTGTGGCTGGCTGCGTGATCAACCGGCGCGATCCGCGCTGGAACGGCCGACAAGGCCGAGGCCGCCGGGCCGTGGGTGCCGCTCATCGCCAGCGGCGGTGACGAGGACCGGGACGCCTGCCACCCCTTCTGCGGGCTTCCGTGGGCTGGTGGCGGGCAGCTCGTCCTGGTTGCACAGGAGGCCGACGACCAGCAGGTAGTGGTCGGGGAGGCTGGTGCCGTCGCTCCACAGGGTGGGCTGGTCGAACAGCACTCGCATTGTCGCGTCCACGTCTCCACCCATCGATTCGAGGGAGTGGACGAGTTGGTCGGGGATCCGGCAGGGCGATCCGTCGCGGCGGGTGCACGTCGGGCACAGGCCGCATTCACCGGCGCCGAGCGGAATCGACCCCGGCAGTGCCCGGTGCAGGGCCATCATGCTGCGATGCGCGCGCCGCTTCTCACGACGGAACATGGCCATCACGTCACTGACCAACCGATCGTGGTCCAGGTCGGTGCGCGGCTGGTCGGCGGTGAACTCCATCCTGAAAGCCACCAGGTGCAGCCACCGGAAGCGCGCCCAGACCCCGACCGGGTCGAAGTCGAATGGTGGGCACGACCAGTTCCGGCCGTAGGCGGGGCACTCGCGGCAGAAGGCGTGGAAGCGGGGAACGTCGACGAAGTCCCGCAGATATTCCTCGACCGCGACCTGCCGGTACGTCTCACTGACAACATAGTGGAGCACGACACCACCCTTTCCTCCACCCTGACCAGGGCTCCTGGGCGCCGGGACGCCGATGCCGGTTCGGGCAGCACCTGCGGGTCAGTCACTGCAGACCATCCTAGCTTCGAAATTCGAATCGAGAGGGGCAGTCGTGTGGGTACGCCGCCCGTCCTCGACGAACCAGCACCTACTCCGACGCCCTCTCCGCCGGCCGGCTGAGCACCACCTCGGACGGATCGACCGCCACCCCGGCGTCGTCGACGAACCGCACCCGCACCCGCACCCCATCCGAGGCACGCCGGTACGCCACGTACGGGCCACCCTCGAGCGGCTGATGAGCGTCACTCCACGCGCTCAATGCCCCCATCACCAGCACCACGTCCCGCCCAGCGTCGGTGAGCACGTACTCGTCGCGGGTCCGCTCCCCGTCCAGTCGGTACGGGCGGCGCTCCAGCAATCCGGCGTCCACCAGCTCTCCCAGCCGTGTGCTCAACGCCTCCGTAGGCACGCCGATCCGGTGGAAGTCCGCGAACCGCGTCCGCCCGCGCAGCGCCTCGCGCAGGATCAGCAGCGCCCACTTCTGCCCCAGAACCCCCAGGCTGCGGGCGATCGAACACCGGCTGTTGACCGGCAATCCCATCGGATCCATGCCCGCGATCCTAACCGCCACGCGGCGGACACGAACCTACTGTGTTCGGAAACCGAAGTTGGAGGTGACTCGACCGCGCTGCTCCGGCCTCGACGGGAATGCGACAGTGCCCTGGCGCACCAGCTCGCCCATCAGCTCCACGAAGCGGCCCGGGTCCTCGACGTGGAATCCGTGCCCGGTGTCGACGCGGACGATCCTGCAGTCGGTGAGGAGTCCGCAGGCCCGGGCGGCGTCATCGTCGGTCATCGCGCCCTCGAGGATGCCGGCATCGGTGATCCGCCAGTTCGCGTGGACCAGGATCGTCGGCTGGTGGATGCGTTCGAGTGTTGCGGCCTGGTCAAAGCCCTGCTGCCAGCCGAAGGTGAAGAAGGCGTCGGCGAACGCCGGATCGAACTCGTGCAGGTGGGCGTACGACTCGTTCGTCCTCGGGGGCAGGAACCACAGCGTCAGGGGCTCGTCGGGATGGTCGCGACGATAGCGCTGGGCGTACGAGACAATGCCGTCCCGGCCGCCCCCGAAGTAGCCGATCCACGCATTGTGAGCGATGTAGTAGCTGGTGAAATCCGGCTCGGCGTCCTGGTGGAGGAACTCATGCGCCGGGGTGGCGAGGTCGATGTAGTTGAACGTCGTGGGCGCCCGATCGGGATCGGTGGAGAAGAACGGCGGATCCTCGAAGAGCACGGCGGCCACCCGGTCGGGTGCCTCGGCGGCCACCCGGGCCGCGACCAGACCTCCCGAGGAATGGCCCGAGAGGATCACCGGTTCGCCGATGACCTCGGCGATGAAGTCGACGACATCCCGGCCCAGTGCGGCCACGTCGTATCGCCCCGGCGTCCGATCGGACGTTCCGTGTCCGGGGACGTCGAGCGCGTACACGTGGAAGTGGTCGGCGAGACCGGGCAGCACCGGGTCGTAGCTCTGCCAGGCCGAGCCCTGGGCGTGCAGCAACAGCACGGCGGGTCCGTTGTCGGGTCCCTCGACGAAGGTCAGCCGGGTGCCGCTCGGCAGGACGTGGCTCGCCTCGACATATCCGGCCTTCCGGACCCGCGCGGCTTCCCGTGCGGCGTACGTCGTGTTGTTCCACGCGTACCACCCCACGGCACCGCCGCCCACGAGGACGACGGCGGCGCCGGCGGCCAGAACCGTGAGGAGCACCCGGGTCCTCCTTCTCCCCTGACCTCGTGTCGTCCGGCGACCGGAATCACTCATGGGACATGTATATCATGCAAATCATGCACGACGAGGAGACAGCTGATGATCGTACGCAGGCCCCCGGCCCGGGGACGGACAGGCCTGCGGTGGACGGACCCGAGGGACGGAAATTCTATGGCGCGGTCACCGTGGGTGAGCGTGGCCAGATCGTCATCCCCGCCCGGGCCCGCCGCGACCACGGGATCACCGCCGGCGACAAACTGATCGTCCTCGGGAGCGCCGAAGGCCTCGCACTGATGGGCGTCGACGCGCTGATGGATGCGCTCAGCGCGTCGACCACACTCCTGGACGCCCTTCGTGGCGACCCCAACCTGCACGGGGACCAGCCGTAGGCCCGGTAATTGCGGTCACCGGCTGACGCAGGATCGTCCGCAGCTTGCTGGGCTCGGTCCTCCGGACGTCGCTGAGGAGAAGCCCACCTCCACCCCCACCTCTCTTGTGAGATGGGTCACATCGACCTAGCGTGGAGAAAGGCGGATTCCGTCCTGGAGGAGGACCTCATGAAGGCGAAACTCTTCGGTGCAGCGGCGGCGTTGTCCGCCGTGCTGCTGGCCCTGGCCGGTTGCGGCACGAGCGGTGGCGGCTCGGGCGGGTACGGGACGGGTGGGTACGGGACCACCGCGCCCACGAGCCCGTCCCCGAGCGCCACGACCTCCGCCGCCGCGACGGTGTCCGGTCTGAGGACCGGACAGTCCAGCCTCGGCACGATCGTGGTCAGCGACACGGGCATGACCGTCTACCAGTTCACCAACGACGTGCGGGACTCCGGCAGGAGCAACTGCACCGGTGGCTGCCTCGCGGCCTGGCCGCCCGTGCTCACCACCCAGGACACCCCGACCCTCCAGGGCGTCACCGGGACGGTGGGCACCATCACCACCCCGCAGGGCGCCAAGCAGGTCACCCTCAACGGGCTGCCGCTCTACTACTGGGCCTCGGACACCGCCCCCGGTGACGTCACCGGACAGGGGGTGCAGGGCGTCTGGTACGTCGTCGCACCCGACGGTTCCATGATCAAGCAGCCCTGACAGCGGCCCTCCGCAGGAACTCCCCGGCGCGACGGGCCTCAGCGCTGCAGATACGCCAGCACCGCCAGCACACGGCGGTTGTCGTCATCGGAGGAGACCAGGTCGAGTTTCGCGAAGATGTTCGCGATGTGCTTGCCGACGGCCTTCTCGGTGATCGACATGGCGTCCCCGATCGCCGCGTTCGAACGGCCCTGGGCCATGTGCTCGAGCACTTCGCGCTCGCGCGGGGTCAGCGCGGCGAGCGGCGCACCGCGGCGGCGGAGCAGCTGGCTGACCACTTCCGGGTCCATCACCGTGCCACCGGCGGCGACCTGTCGCACCGACGTGATGAATTGCGCGACGTTCGCCACCCGATCCTTGAGCAGATAGCCGATGGCCCCCTCCTCGGAGGCGAGCAGCTCACGGGCGTACAGCTGCTCGACGTACTGGCTCAGCACCAGGACGGGCAGCCCCGGGCGCCGGCGCCGGGCCTGAACGGCCGCCCGCAGTCCCTCGTCGGTGCCGGTCGGCGGGAGACGGACGTCCAGGATCGCCACGTCGATGTCGGGGCGCTGGAGGGCGCGGACCAGCGAGGGCTCGTCCGCCACGGCTTCCACGACCTCGATATCGTGGGCCTCGAGCAGCTGGATCAGGCCGGCCCGGAGGAGGGCATGGTCTTCGGCGACAAGGGCTCGCACGGCATCTCCATGGTCACGAGGGTCGGCCCACCCGGTGGGCTGCTCACCGTCAGTGTCCCATCGAAGGCGGCCAGCCGGCGGCGCATGCCACTGAGCCCGCCGCCACCGTCGGGATGGGCACCGCCCCGCCCCTCGTCCCGGACGATCGCCCGCAGGGTGCCGGGCGCCAACTCGAGCAGGATGTCCCCCCGTGAGGCCCCGGAGTGCTTCACGACGTTGGCCAGCGCCTCGGAGATGACGAAGTACGCACAGGCCTCCACCGGGGCGGGCAGGCGTACGGCTTCGTCGGCACCGAAACCGGCGGCACGGACGTCGATCTCCAGCGGCAGGTCGAGGGCGAGGGCCCGGACCGCGCCGACCAGCCCGCGGTCGGCCAGCACCGGGGGATGGATCCCGTGGACGAGGCGCCGCAGATCCTGCAGGGTCGCCGTCACCGACCCCTGGGCCTCGGCGAGCAACTGGCGGGCGCGCTCCGGCCGCGCATCGACCAGTTCCTCGGCCAGCCCGATGGTCAGCCCCAGGCTCACCAGGCGCACCTGGACCCCGTCGTGCAGGTCGCGTTCGATCCGGCGGATCTCCTGGGCGGCGGAGTCCACGCTGTCGGCCCGGCTGCTGGTCAGCTGGGCGACCCGGCTGCTCAGCACCGAGGTGCGCGACGGGCCGAGCAGACCGGCCGCGATCGCGGCCCAGGTCCTGACCAGCGGTGGGGTGGCGTACCACCACGCGGCGACGAGCCCGACCGCGACGAGCCAACCGGACCCCCCGAGAACCCACCAGGATCCCACCGCCGCACCCGACGGGGTCAGCGCCATCAGGGGCGACAGGACGGCCGCCGCGGCGCCGATGAGGAAGACCGGCGGAAGCAGCACCAGGGCCAGTCCGGCGGTGGCGTTCACCCCGATCCACAGCAGGTCGCGCCAGGTGGCCTCGTCGGTCACCACCTCGCGGACGACCACGAAGAAGCCGCGATGCTGCCCCGCCGGGCGGTACGGCCGCGCCACCTGCCTGCCGAGCACATAGCCGGCTCCGTACCGGTGCGCGTCGAGGAGCCGGCGCCCGACCCAGGTGGCGCCGATCAGCAGCGGGATGCCCACCCACAGCACGGTGAGCGGCAGGCTGACCAGGGTCACCGCTGCCGGGACCAGACAGACCACCGACAGCACTGCGGCGATCAGTGCCACCAGGGTCAATTGCAGTCGCCGTTTCACCCTGCCATTGTCCCGTCACGTCCCCGTCCCGTGTCGTACGCAGGGACATAGGGGTGCCAGCACCCCTATGAATCCGGGTCCTGCCCCCAGTGTCCGCCGCGGCTCGGACACGGAGACTCGAAGCATGACGACATATCTGGAAGCGGCGGCATCGGCCGAGGAGACCCCGAACGGGGAGCGGCGGACCGGGCAGAGCTCCTTCCGCCCGCTGATCAAGCGGATCAAGGCCCGTGGCCTGATGGGCGGTGCCACCCGCTTCTACGTGGTCACCGGCATCGCCCTCGTGCTGGCCACCGCGGCCATCGTGGCAGGCATGGTCCTGCTCGCGGGCAGCTGGTGGGCCCTGCTGCTGGCCCCGCTCCTGGCCGTGGTCTGGGGACAGGTCAGCTTCATCGCGCATGACGCCGGCCACAAACAACTGCCCGGTCCGCGCTCCCTGAGCCATCGGGTCGGACTGTTCGCGGCCAATGTCGTGCTCGGCGTCAGCTTCGGCTACTGGAACGACAAGCACGACCGCCACCACGCCAACCCGAACCACGAGGGTCTCGACCCCGACGTCGCCGAGGGCGTCATCACCTGGTCGGAACGCCAGCAGGCGAAGAAGACCGGTCTCGGCCTGTGGATGGCGCGTCATCAGGCCGGCCTGTTCTTCCCCCTGCTCACCTTCCAGGGGTGGCTGCTCCAGCTCGAGGGCATCAGGTGGCTGCAGCGTCGTCCGCGCGGCACCCGGTGGGTCGAGGCACTGCTGCTGACCCTGCACTACGTGCTCTACGTCGGACTGCTGCTGTGGCTCTTCTCCCCGCTGCAGGCCCTCGCCTTCCTGGCGATCCAGCAGGGCATCTGGGGCTTCATGCTGGCCTCGGTCTTCGCCCCGAACCACAAGGGCATGGAGATGCTCGACGTCAACGACGACGAGAAGCTCGACCACCTCCAGAAGCAGGTCCCGACCTCCCGCAACATCATCGGTTCGCCGCTGGTGGACTTCTTCATGGGCGGGCTGAACTACCAGATCGAACACCACCTGTTCCCGTCGATGCCGCGGTCGCATCTGAAGGACGCCCAGCCGATCGTCGAGGAGTACTGCCACGAGATCGGCCTGCCGTACGTCAAGGTCGGGATGATCGACTCGTACGCCCAGATCCTGCGCTACCTGCACGCCGTCGGCAACGGGCAGCCGGCCGAGCGGCTCGTCTGAGACGGTCGGATCTGAGACGGTCGTGGGTCGTCTTCGGCGGCCCCGCAGCGCACGGTCGCCGCGGGGCCGCCATCAGTCCGTCGCCGTCATGACGGCGACGGCACCACGCAGACCAGACACGGCGCCTCGCGTACCACCCGGTCGGCCGTCGACCCGAGGACGGCCCGTACGAAACCCCCGTGCCCGCGCGAGCCGATCACCAGCACCCGGACCGGCTGTCGCCGCGCCAGCGCCACCAGGGCGTCGACAGCGGTGTCACCGGTCAGCGCCAGGAGTTCGGTGTCCGGCACCCCGAGGGCGGTGGCCGCGGACACCAGGATCTCCTCCGCCTCCTCCGCGCGGCGACGTTCGGCCATCTCCTCGAAGGCCCCCTCGGCGGCGATCCTCCGCGGGGCCGTCACCGTGGCCACCGCGACGGGCAGGTCGCGGGCCAGCAGCGGCACCACCGTGGCACCGGCCCGCACCGCACGCTCCGAGCCGTCCACACAGACCACCACCGGACCGGCCGGCGCCACCGGCACCTCCTCGCCACCCACCAGGACCGGGCACGGTGCGTGACGCAGCAGATGGGCGGAGACCGACCCGAGCACGACCCGAGCGGCACCCCCGAGCCCACGGGTGCCGGCGACGACGAGGCTCGCCCCGACGGCCGCCAGATGGTCGACCACGGCCGGACCGGGTGAGCCCAACAGCACGTGGGCCGATGCGGGGTCGAGGCCGAGTCTCTCGGCGGTCTGCACCGCGATCTCCCGGCCGGCGTCGAGGGCCCGCCTGCGGGCGGCGACCGGGTCCGCGGCGACGACGCCGGCGGCGAACGACGTGGCGGGCATCGGCCCCGGCATCCCGGGATCGAGAACCACGTCCGACACCACCGTCACGATCTGGACCGACCACCGCCCCCGGTCGAGCAGGGACAGTCCCGCCGCGATCGCGTCCCGCGAGATCATCGATCCATCGGTGCAGCAGACCACGATGTCGCTCATGTCGACCTCCTCGTCGCACGGTTCCTGCCGACCACGGTAGCGCCGCCCGGACTCCGGCATGCCGGAGTCGGCGGAGTCACCCCGGAGGTGCGCCGTCCCGTCCCGCGGGACAAATCAATCGACTATTCCTATATCTTTAGTCGTAGATTGACTCAGCTTATATCTGGCTCCTAGGGTCGAGCCATCGACGACGACCCCTCCGTGGGTCCTCCGCGATGAGGACCGCCCGGTCCTCGTCCGCCACCGTCCGACCTACCGACCCACCTGGCCCCCAGCCTGTCGAGGAGCGACATGAGCACGACCCTGTCCGAACTCGCGTCCGCGCCGCCCGCGCCCATCCCATCGGCCGACGGAGGCCCGGGCGGGGCTACGGGCGACCGGCCCGCCCGCCCGGCCGCCCTGTCCACCCGCGGGCGGAGGCGGCTCGGCCGTCTCACCCCGCCTCGCTGGCTGAGCCTGGTGGCGATCCTCGCCGTCTGGCAGATCGCAGGCTCCACCGGCGTGCTCCCGGCGGACGTCCTCGCCTCGCCGGCCACGATCGCGGTGACCGCCTGGCACCTGCTGGTCACCGGTCAACTGGTCGACGCCCTGCGGGTCTCCCTCGGCCGGGTCGGGCTCGGGCTGGTCGCCGGCCTGCTGGCCGGCACCGTGTTCGGGCTGCTCACCGGTCTGTCCCGCTGGGGCGACGCCCTGCTCGACCCGCCCCTGCAGGCCCTGCGGACACTGCCCCACCTGGGGCTGGTGCCGCTGTTCATCCTCTGGTTCGGGATCGGGGAGTTCCCCAAGGTACTGCTCATCGCGCTGGGCGTGATGTTCCCGATCTACCTGAACCTGCACAGCGCGGTCCGCGGTGTCGACCGGGCGCTGCTCGAGGTGGCCGCGGTCAACGGGCTCGGCCGGTGGGGCACGCTCCGCGAGGTCGTGTTCCCGTCGGTCACCGCGCCGATGCTGGTGGCGCTGCGCCAGGCCCTCGCCATCTCCTGGCTCACCCTGATCGTCTCCGAGCAGGTCAACGCCAACGCCGGGCTCGGCTACATGATCAACAACGCCCGCGACTTCCTGCAGACCGACGTCATCGTGGTCGGACTGGTCGTGTACGCCGCGCTCGGCCTGATCTCCGACGCGATCGTCCGGGCCGCCGAGCATCGCATCCTCGCCTGGCGCGCCGGGACGGTGCTGCGATGAGCACCATCAGCCCCGCCGACCCGATCACCACCGGCCCGATCACCACCGATCCGATCACCATCTCGCTGCGCTCCCTCACCCGACGGTACGGCGACACCACCGTCCTGGACGGTCTGGACCTCGACATCCGGCCCGGCGAGTTCGTCGCCCTCCTCGGCCGCTCCGGCTCCGGCAAGTCCACCCTGCTGCGCGCCGTGGCCGGCCTCGACCCGGAGGCGACCGGCGACATCCAGGTCACCGGCGCGGCCTCGGTCGCCTTCCAGCAGCCGCGACTGCTGCCCTGGCGTCGGGTCTGGCAGAACGTCGTGCTGGGGCTGCCCCGCGCCACCGCCACCCGGGAACGGGCCGAAGCCGCCCTGACCGAGGTCGACCTGGCCGGGTACGCAGACCGCTGGCCCGCCACGCTGTCCGGTGGGCAGGCCCAACGCGTCTCGCTGGCCCGTGCTCTGGTCCGGGAACCTGCACTGCTGCTGCTCGACGAGCCGTTCGGGGCTCTGGACGCCCTCACCCGGTTGGCCATGCACGACGTGCTGGAGGAGCTGTGGCGCCGCCACGGGTTCGCCGTCCTGTTGGTCACCCACGACGTGGACGAGGCCGTACGCCTCGCCGACCGCCTCCTCGTGCTGCGCGACGGACACATCCATGCCGACCAGCACAATCCGACCGAACGGCCCCGCACCCGCGGGGCGACCGCCGACCTGCGCGAGCAGGTCCTCATCCACCTGGGAGTGACCCACCATGACTGACCGGAACCGACGACGCCTCCGCACCCGCGGCCCGCTGGCCCTCGCGGCCCTGCTGCTGAGCGCGCTGCTCGCCGCCTGCAGCGGGGCGCAGGCCACCACGAGCCAGAGCACGGCCGCGACGCCGGGACCGGTGAGCTCCGCCGACCTGGCGAAGGTCACCCTCAAGGTCGGCGACCAGAAGGCGGGGCTCCAGGCCCTCCTCAAGGCCGCCGGCCAGGACAAGGACCTGCCCTACGCGATCGAGTGGTCCACCTTCACCTCCGGACCGCCGCTGCTGGAGGCCGCCGCCTCCGGCGCCATCGACGTCGGCACGGTCGGCAACACGCCCCCGATCTTCGCCGGCGCGGCGAAGTCACCGGTGTCGATCGTCTCGGCCAGCCGCTACGACGGCAAGGGCGACGCGATCCTGGTGCGCAAGGACTCCCCTGCCACGACGCTGAACGACCTCAAGGGCAAGACCATCGCGGTGGCCAAGGGCAGCAGCGCCCACGGTCACCTGCTGCTGGCGCTCAATCAGGCCGGTCTCAGGCCGAGCGATGTGAACATCTCGTACGTGGCGCCCTCGGACGGCTACGCGGCGCTGAAGAACGGTGCCGCCGACGCCTGGGTGGTGTGGGATCCGTACACCGCGGCGGCGGAGCAGGAGATCGGTGCCCGCATCCTGCTGAGCGGTGAGGGACTCGTCAACGGCCTGGGGTTCCAGGTGGCCTCGAACAAGTCGCTCGCCGATGCCGGCACGAACGCCGCCATCCAGGACATCGTGGTGCGGACGGCCAAGGCGTACCAGTGGTCGGCCACTCACCAGGACGAGTGGGCGAAGGTCTACAGCGCAGAGACCTGCCTGAGCCTGGCCGCCACCACGGTGCAGGCCCAGCGCTCGGTCAAGCACCCGATCACCCTCGACCAGGATGTCATCAGCAGCTCCCAGAAGCTCACCGACGCCCTGGCGGCCGGCGGGTTCATCCCCTCCTCGTTCGACTTCGGCACTCTCGTCGACCATCGCTACGACGCGGCCGTCGCGGCCGCCATCGGAAAGGCCTGAGCACATGTCCATCAGCCTCCATTGGTTCCTCACCTCCAGCGGCGACATCCGCCCGGTCCCCCGCGCCGCCGCGAACGCCCACGGCGTCTTCCCCAGCGCGGGCGGCACCGCGGGGATCCCCGGCGAACGGCCCGCCGGCTTCCGTGAGCCCGACATCGAGTACCTGGCCCAGCAGGCCCGTGCCGCCGATGCCCTCGGCTTCACCGCGGTGCTCACCCCCACCGGGACGGTCTGCGAGGACGCCTGGCTCACCGCCGCAGCTCTGGCCCGGGAGACCGAACGGCTCAAGTTCCTGGTGGCGTTCCGGCCCGGCCTGATGTCGCCCACCCTGTCGGCGCAGATGGCCGCGACCCTGCAGCGCCAGTCCCGCGGCCGGCTGCTGCTCAACGTCGTGACCGGCGACGACCACGAACAGCCGCGGTTCGGCGACTGGCTGTCCAAGGACGAGCGTTACGCCCGTACGGACGAGTTCCTCGAGATCGTCAAGGGCGTCTGGTCCGGCGAACCGTACGACTTCGAGGGCGAGCACTACCGGATCCGCGACGCCGGCATCCTGGCCGCCCCCGACCCGGTGCCGCCGCTCTATTTCGGCGGGTCCAGCGACGCCGCCCTGCCGGTCGCCGGGCGGCACGCCGACGTCTACCTCACCTGGGGCGAACCGCCGGCCCAGGCGAAGGAGAAGATCGACCGGGTCCGGGCCGAGGCGGAGCGGGCGGGGCGGGGCGACCGGATCCGGTTCGGCATCCGCTTCCACGTCTTCACCCGGGACACCTCAGCGGACGCCTGGGCGGAGGCCCGGCGTTTCCTCGACGCGCTCGACCCGGCTGACATCCGGCGCACCCAGGAGCTGCTGCGCCGCAACACCTCGGTGGGCCAGCAGCGGATGTTGGCGCTGCACGGCGACAGCAAGGACGACAACCTGGAGATCCATCCCAACGTGTGGGCAGGGATCGGCCTGGCCCGCGGACACGCCGGCACCGCCCTGGTCGGCAGCCACGAAGAGGTGGCCGACCGGATCGAGGAGTATCACCAGATCGGCATCGACGAGTTCATCTTCTCGGGCTACCCGAACCTGGAGGAGTCGTACTGGTTCGGCGAGAACGTCCTCCCGCTGCTGCGCCGGCGCGGACTGTTGGATGCCGCTCCGGACGACCTGCGGGCCCTGGCGGACGTCCGGTCCTGAGGTCGGTCACGGGCGACCGGCGTCACCGGCGTCACCACCCGAGGCCGGAGCCGGCCCTGGCCGGTCATCGGTCATCGGTTACCGATGGGACCGCGTGCGGCCGCAGGACAACAGGCCCGGGTGAGCGGGACGGGGGCGCTCACCCGGGCCTGTTGTTGTGCGAGTGACCGCGTCGATCCCATCGACAGACCTCTGAGCGCGCCGTACGTTGGACTCATCCGCGGCTCCGGCGCCCGGCCGGAGCATTCCCTGCCTGGAGGCACCATGGACGCGTCCTTCCCCGCCACCGCCGGCACCCCCGCGGTCCCGGCGACCATGCGGGCGTTCGGCTTCGCGCGGTACGGCGGGCCCGACGTCCTCGAGTACTACACGGCCCCGGTCCCGACGCCCGGACCGGGTCAACTGCTGGTGAGAGTGCTCGCCAGCGGCCTGAACCCGGCCGACATCAAGGTCCGGGCCGGCAAACGGGCCGGAGTGTTCGACGTGACGTTCCCGATGGCGATGGGCCGCGAGCTCTCCGGCACCGTGGTCGCCCGGGGCGCAGAGGTCACGGGCTTCGCGGTGGGCGACGCCGTCTTCGGCAGTCCCAGCGCCGGCGTCGGGAGCCTCGCGGAGTACACCGTGCTCGACGCAGCGGCGACGGTCCCCGTCCCGCCGTCGTTGTCCGCGGTCCAGGCGGCATGTGTCCCGGTGGCGGTGGGCACCGCACTGGACGTCCTCGACCACCTCTACCTCGCCCCCGGCGACGTCTTCGTCGTCATCGGGGCGGGCGGCGGCGTCGGGTCTGCCGCCTGCCAGCTCGCGGTCTCCCGGGGCGCGCGGGTGATCGGCGTCGCCTCGGAGGGAAAGCACGACCTGGTCGCCGGCCTGGGCGCCCGGCCGGTGGCCAGCGGTGACGGCTGGGTCGACCGGGTCCGCGCCGAGGCCGGCGGGCCCGTGGTCGCACTGCTCGACATGGTCGGCGGCGATGTGCTCCACGAGGCACTCGATCTGGGCAGCGAGGAGACCCAGGTGGTCAGCATCGCCGACCCTGTCCAGGCCGGAAAGGCGGGCGGCGGTGGCGTCACCCGGCGGAGGACCCGCGAGGCGTACGCCACCGCTGCCCGCCTTGTCGTCGACGGGGCGGTGCGACCGTTGATCCGCACCGAGCCGTTCTCCCGCGCCGCCGAGGCGTACGCCGAGATCGAGCGCGGCCATGTCGGCGGCAAGATCGTCGTGACGTTCGACGCCGAGTGAGCGTACGGGCCGCGCCGAGTGGCTGGCGGCCGACGCCGCGCGAGCGTACGGCCCGATCAGCGCCCGCGCGTCATGCCAGGTCGGAAACCGACTCCGCGCCGGCCCGGGCGACCAGTTCGGCGCCGGTCGCCCGCACAGCATCGCTGTAGCGGGCCACGAATCCGGCCGGATCCACCAGTCGCATCTGCTCATTCATGTCGCCCTGGCCGAAGCTCAGGCGCAGGCCCGGCTCGACCTCGACGAGCTCAGCCCCCAGGTTGGTGATGATCTCCGAGATCTGCTTGAAGGCACGAGCGCCGCCGCGGGCGCCGTAGCTTGCCACCGCGAACGGCTTGCCGACCCACTCGTTGGCGAGGGCGTCCAGGGCGTTCTTCACGCCGGCCGGGTACCCGCCGTTGTACTCCGGGGTGACCAACACGACCGCATCCGCGGCGGTGACGCGCTGCGACCAGGCCTTGGTGCTGGGCTGCTGGTACTGACCCATCCGCGGGTGCCACGGCTCGGCGTCCAGCGGGATGGAGATCTCGGCGAGATCGGCCAGGTCGACCACGACCTCGGGATCCTCGGACAGCCCGAGGGCGATCGCGTCGCTGATGCCGCGGCCGTTTCGCGCCTGACGGGTGCTGCCGGAGATGACCAGGATGGTGGTGGGCATGAAGGCTCCTTGACGATTGTTGACTCTTGAACCACCACCTCAACCGCCCTCCGCCACCCTCTATTCCCGACTCCCCCAGGTCGCGGAACAACCTCCTCGGAACGTACGCCCACGTTCCCGCGGGAACGCCCCGGGCATCGGGAAGGCCCGCCGGGTTCGCTTGCGTACGCCCACGTTCCCGCGGGAACGCCACACGGCCGCCACGTCGGAACGCACCGGTGTCGACAACCGGCACGCGCGTACCCCTGCGTTCCCGCGGGAACGCCTGCCGGACCGGACGGACGTTCCTCGGGGCAGGCGTCGTGCGCACCGGTCTCGGCGAACGGTCGGCGTCGCAGTCGCGAGCGAATCCGCCAACCGCGCACGCACAAGCATCCGTGGCCTGCCGCGCCGCGCCTGTCGGCGCTCGATGTCCGTGCGGGTCACTCCTGGCGGTCGCGGATCGGTCCGGACCAGGTAGGCCGGCCCAGCCACGCGCGGGGGTCTGTCGGCGCACGTCATGGGGGATCGGACCGAGGTGGTCGCGTGGCTGGTGGACTGGTCGCCTGTGGGTTGACGTGAGGTGGCTCTCATCCCTGTGGATAAGTCGTTCAGGGGCTTGTTGTGGCCCGTCTGTGCGACAGGCTGTGCGGAGCGCGAGTCGAGGGGGATGAGACGTGGCGTCGAGACGTGTCTGCGGGTTGATGGTGGCGTGGGTGGTGGTCGGTGCGGCCGGCTTGTTGGCTGGTTGTGGTGGTGGGCCTGGGGTGGCGCCGATTCCGACGCCGTCGTATTCCTGTTCTCCGGATCCCGCAGGTACTCCGTGCACGGCGGAGTTGGCTGCGGCGCAGGCTGAGGAGGCCAAGGCGTACGAGGAGGCGATCTTCGCCTATCAGGAATTCACCAAGGAGCGGAACCGACTTCTTCACGCAGGGGGTAGTCCTGTTTCGACGCCGACGATGGAGCGTTACGCCACGGGGCCCTATCTGGAAGCCATGGCGGGTGACCTGAAGCTTGTGTATGACAATGATCTGAAGTCGACAGGGGACATCGAAGTGCGCGGCTATGGGCTCGAGAAGTATGAGCCCGAGCGGCTGGAACTCTATCTCTGTGAAGACGCGACTGCCGTGCGGCTGATTCGTGCTGACGGTCGGCAGGCCTCGTCTGGGCTCAAGGGGAAACTGCGGGTAGTCGCGGCCGGGCCGGCCGGTGAGCGCAGGATCGAAGACACCGTGCAGGAGGGGGAGTCGGAATGTCCATGAAGCCGGTTCTTGCCATCACGATCGGAATTGCGTTCGCGGTCCTCGGAACAGCGCCCGCGGTTGCCGCTTCCCGGCCGGATTACACAGGTGCAAGGGTCGTCGCGGGCGGTGACTCGGCGGCGGGGACTCTCACTGGCCAAGGACGTCCCGAACCTGAGTCGGCAGGTTCCTCGTCCTCAGGGTGGAGGTCGGTTGTTCGGTGGCGGGCGGGTGTTGATCCGTCGTCGGTGTCGGGGGAGGAGTTGCGTCGGCGGATGTTGGAGCATCAGCGGGCGTATTTGGGGTTGACGGATTCGTCGGATTATCGGTGGAGCAATCTGGTTCCGTTGGATCCGCCGTCGGTGGGGGTGGTGGATCCGGCGGTGCTGGCGCGGGAGGCGTCGGCGATGTTGCGGTTGCCGGGTCAGGTGGTGCGGGTGGGGCCGGATCCGTCGTTGAATGAGTGGAACATGCTGGCGGTGGGGTTTCCGGTCTGGTTGTGGTGGGAGGGGGAGGGCACGACGAGTCGGACGGTCTCTCTGGACGGGGTGACGTTGGAGATGGTTGCTCGTCGTCAGTCGTCGTCGTTCGAGATGGGGGATGGGACGACGGTGACGTGTGGGGTGTCGACGCCGTGGGTGGCGGGGGCGCGGCCGCCGGGGTCTCCGTCGCCGACGTGTGGACACGTCTATACGGAGCGGGGTGACTACACGATCAGGGCGACTCATCATTGGCAGTTGTCCTGGACGGCGATGGGCCGGTCGGGGGTGTTGCCGATGTCGAACACGTCGTCGGCCGAGCTCGAGGTCGGGGAGTTGGCCGCCGTGATCGTCGAACGCTGACGACACTCCCCTAGCCGCCCACCAGCCCGGCCAGGTGGCGGCCGGTGCGTCCGAATGGCGTGCCCGAGGCTCCCCCGTGCACGCGGACGATACTCAGGCCGTGGGATGCGAGCGCGTCCCGGCACGAGGCCTCTCCGTGCACGCGGACGTTTACCTACTCGATCACGTTTCCAGGCGGTCTGCCGGGCAGTCGATAGGTTGCGCCTGGGCGTTGCCCTCAGGGCGCCCTGCCGGCATTTGCGGGGCAGAATTGCGGAGCGGGCCGGCACCCTGTTCAGGGTGTCGGCCCGCTCTGTCACACCACCCGTAGGGGTGGTGTGTGTTGTCCGGCGATGTCCTAGTCTCCCACACACTCCCGTGTGCAGTACCATCGGCGCTGGAAGGCTTGACTTCCGGGTTCGGAATGTGACCGGGTATTTCCCTTCCGCCATGATCACCGTAACACTGTCGAAACAGCAACAACACTATTCAACTGTCCCCCACCCGCCCAGACGGGCCGGGGTGGGGTTCGGGAACCGTGTTTGTGTTCCGGGAACAACATAGTGGACGCGAACATACTCAGCAGAATAGTTTCTTGTGTGTTTGGGTAAGCCCTCGGCCTATTAGTATCGGTCAGCTCCACCCATTACTAGGCTTCCACATCCGACCTATCAACCCAGTCGTCTACTGGGGGCCTTACCAAAACAGTGGGAGTCCTCATCTTGAAGCGTGCTTCCCGCTTAGATGCTTTCAGCGGTTATCACTTCCCAACGTAGCCAACCAGCCATGCCCTTGGCAGGACAACTGGCACACCAGAGGTTGGTCCGTCCCGGTCCTCTCGTACTAAGGACAGCCCTTCTCAAGACTCCTACGCGCACAGCGGATAGGGACCGAACTGTCTCACGACGTTCTGAACCCAGCTCGCGTGCCGCTTTAATGGGCGAACAGCCCAACCCTTGGGACCGACTCCAGCCCCAGGATGCGACGAGCCGACATCGAGGTGCCAAACCATGCCGTCGCTATGGACGCTCGGGCAAGATCAGCCTGTTATCCCCGGGGTACCTTTTATCCGTTGAGTGACGGCGCTTCCACACGCCACCGTCAGATCACTAGTCCCGACTTTCGTCCCTGCTCGACCCGTCGGTCTCACAGTCAAGCTCCCTTGTGCACTTACACTCGACACCTGATTGCCAACCAGGCTGAGGGAACCTTTGGGCGCCTCCGTTACTCTTTGGGAGGCGACCGCCCCAGTCAAACTACCCATCAGGCACTGTCCCTGAACCAGATCATGGTCCGAGGTTAGATAACCAGAACAACCAGAGTGGTATTTCAACAATGACTCCACAACCACTGGCGTGACTGCTTCAACGTCTCCCACCTATCCTACACAAGCTGTACCGATCACCAATACCAAACTATAGTAAAGGTCCCGGGGTCTTTCCGTCCTGCTGCGCGTAACGAGCATCTTTACTCGTATTGCAATTTCACCGAGTTCGTGGTTGAGACAGTGCCCGAGTCGTTACTCCATTCGTGCAGGTCGGAACTTACCCGACAAGGAATTTCGCTACCTTAGGATGGTTATAGTTACCACCGCCGTTTACTGGGGCTTAAGTTCAGTGCTTCACCGAAGTTGACACGTCCCCTTAACCTTCCAGCACCGGGCAGGAGTCAGTCCGTATACATCGTCTTACGACTTCGCACGGACCTGTGTTTTTGATAAACAGTCGCTTGGGCCTGGTCTCTGCGGCCATCAACGCTCACCACGTAAAGTGTTCACGCATCCGGCCCCCCTTATCCCGAAGTTACGGGGGTATTTTGCCGAGTTCCTTAACCACGATTCTCTCGATCGCCTTAGTATTCTCTACTCATCCACCTGTGTCGGTTTAGGGTACGGGCGGCTCATGACATCGCTCACGAAGCTTTTCTCGGCAGCAGAGGATCACCCACACCACCACCCGAAGGTGACAGTGGCATCAGGTCTCAGACACACAGGGCACGGATTTACCTACACCCCGTCCTACACCTTTACCCTGGGACAACCACCGCCCAGGATGGGCTACCTTCCTGCGTCACTCCGTAGCTTGCCTACTACACGTCTGGGTCGCAGAGTCACCACACCCAGAACCCCGAAGGGCCCACAGATGCAGCTTCCGTGCTCAGCATCGCGCGCCTCAGCATGGTCGCCATTACACCGGTACGGGAATATCAACCCGTTGTCCATCGACTACGCCTGTCGGCCTCGCCTTAGGTCCCGACTTACCCAGGGCAGATTAGCTTGACCCTGGAACCCTTGGATATTCGGCGGACGGGTTTCTCACCCGTCATTCGCTACTCATGCCTGCATTCTCACTCGCACACACTCCACAACACGGTCACCCGGCTGCTTCACCACGTGCACGACGCTCCCCTACCCATCCAACAAAAATTGAATGCCACAGCTTCGGCGGACTACTTAGCCCCGCTGAATTGTCGGCGCAGAATCACTTGACCAGTGAGCTATTACGCACTCTTTCAAGGGTGGCTGCTTCCAAGCCAACCTCCTGGTTGTCACCGCAACTCCACATCCTTTTCCACTCAGTAGCCGCTTAGGGGCCTTAGCTGATGATCTGGGCTGTTTCCCTCTCGACAATGAAGCTTATCCCCCACTGTCTCACTGCCACGCTCTGGCTTCACCGGCATTCGGAGTTTGGCTGATTTCGGTAAGCTTGTAGGCCCCCTAGACCATCCAGTGCTCTACCTCCGGGAAGAAACACGTGACGCTGCACCTAAATGCATTTCGGGGAGAACCAGCTATCACGTAGTTTGATTGGCCTTTCACCCCTATCCACAGCTCATCCCCCCAGTTTTCAACCTAGGTGGGTTCGGTCCTCCACGACGTCTTACCGACGCTTCAACCTGGCCATGGATAGATCACTACGCTTCGGGTCTAGAGCATGCGACTCAACGCCCTTATCGGACTCGCTTTCGCTACGACTACCCCACACGGGTTAACCTCGCCACACACCACTAACTCGCAGGCTCATTTTTCAATAGGCACGCCGTCACCCTCACGGGCTCCGACGGCTTGTAGGCGACCGGTTTCAGGTACTATTTCACTCCCCTCCCGGGGTACTTTTCACCATTCCCTCACGGTACTGATCCGCTATCGGTCACCAAGGAGTATTCAGGCTTAGCGGGTGGTCCCGCCAGATTCACACGAAATTCCAGGAGTCCCGTGCTACTTGGGAACCCGACAATGGAGTGCGCAGTTTACGTCTACAGGGGTATTACCTGCTCTGCCGGACCTTCCCAGAATCCTTCGACTTCACCACACATTTCTGACTCCACGACCCGTCAACAGCCAGATCAAGTCGAGCCCCACAACCCCACGCATGCAACACCTGTCAGCTATCACACACACGCAGTTTGGCCTCATCCGCGTTCGCTCGCCACTACTTACGGAATCACTATTGTTTTCTCTTCCTATGGGTACTGAGATGTTTCACTTCCCCACGTTCCCTCCAACTACCCTATACATTCAGGTAGAGGTCGCTCCACATGACTGGAGACATTCAAGGTTTCCCTATTCGGACATCCCCGGATCACAGCTCGTTTACCAACTCCCCGGGGCTTATCGCAGGTTACAACGTCCTTCATCGGCTCTTGGTGCCAAGGCATCCACCGATCGCCCTTAGTAGCTTTCCCAACACAAATATCAAGAAAAAATCTACAAAGATGCTCGCGTCCACTATGAAGTTCTCAAAACACAAACAACACCACAACCAACCATCCCTGATCAGCCGTGATCCCGTCAAAGACCCACCACCACCAGACACCCCCACACGAGGAGAAGCCCGACGACAGCACCACACGTCACGCATGGCCGAGGTCTCAGGACCCAACAGTGCACCCCACCCACCAGACAACAATCCAGTGACCCCCACCCGCCCCACGACAACCGCGAGACGACCAGAGGCAGTCAATGTTCCACCCAGAAAACCCACCGGCACCCGCCGGCCACCACAACAGCGACCGATCCGACCGGCAAACCACCCACAACCCCCAACCAACAGGCCGAAGCATTACGAGCGTCTTGTTTTGGGCTCCTTAGAAAGGAGGTGATCCAGCCGCACCTTCCGGTACGGCTACCTTGTTACGACTTAGTCCTAATTACCAGCCCCACCTTCGACGACTCCCTCCCCACAGGGTTGGGCCGCCGGCTTCGGGTGTTGCCGACTTTCATGACTTGACGGGCGGTGTGTACAAGGCCCGGGAACGTATTCACCGCAGCGTTGCTGATCTGCGATTACTAGCGACTCCGACTTCATGGGGTCGAGTTGCAGACCCCAATCCGAACTGAGACCGGCTTTTTGAGATTCGCTCACCCTCACAGGCTCGCAGCTCTTTGTACCGGCCATTGTAGCATGCGTGAAGCCCTGGACATAAGGGGCATGATGACTTGACGTCATCCCCACCTTCCTCCGAGTTGACCCCGGCAGTCTCCTATGAGTCCCCAACCGAATTGCTGGCAACATAGGACAAGGGTTGCGCTCGTTGCGGGACTTAACCCAACATCTCACGACACGAGCTGACGACAGCCATGCACCACCTGTAAACCGGCCCAAAGGGAGGCCACATCTCTGCAGCTTTCCGGCATATGTCAAACCCAGGTAAGGTTCTTCGCGTTGCATCGAATTAATCCGCATGCTCCGCCGCTTGTGCGGGCCCCCGTCAATTCCTTTGAGTTTTAGCCTTGCGGCCGTACTCCCCAGGCGGGGCACTTAATGCGTTAGCTACGGCACGGATCACGTGGAATGTGACCCACACCTAGTGCCCACCGTTTACGGCGTGGACTACCAGGGTATCTAAGCCTGTTTGCTCCCCACGCTTTCGCTTCTCAGCGTCAGGAAAGGTCCAGAGAACCGCCTTCGCCACTGGTGTTCCTCCTGATATCTGCGCATTCCACCGCTCCACCAGGAATTCCATTCTCCCCTACCTTCCTCTAGTCAGCCCGTATCGAAAGCAAGCTCAGGATTAAGGCCCGAGTTTTCACTTTCGACGCGACAAACCGCCTACAAGCTCTTTACGCCCAATAATTCCGGACAACGCTCGCACCCTACGTATCACCGCGGCTGCTGGCACGTAGTTGGCCGGTGCTTCTTCTGCAGGTACCGTCACAAAAGCTTCGTCCCTGCTGAAAGCGGTTTACAACCCGAAGGCCGTCATCCCGCACGCGGCGTTGCTGCGTCAGGCTTCCGCCCATTGCGCAATATTCCCCACTGCTGCCTCCCGTAGGAGTCTGGGCCGTATCTCAGTCCCAATGTGGCCGGTCACCCTCTCAGGCCGGCTACCCGTCGAAGCCTTGGTGAGCCACTACCTCACCAACAAGCTGATAGGCCGCGAGTCCATCCCCCACCGCCGGAGCTTTCCACCCCCACCCATGCAGGCAAGAGTCATATCCGGTATTAGCCACCATTTCTGGAAGTTATCCCAAAGTAAAGGGCAGGTTACTCACGTGTTACTCACCCGTTCGCCACTCGTGTACCCCGAAGGGCCTTACCGTTCGACTTGCATGTGTTAAGCACGCCGCCAGCGTTCGTCCTGAGCCAGGATCAAACTCTCCATCGAAAAAATATCGCCACACCCCCACAAAAAGGGGCGAAAAGCGTCACAATGAAAAGAGACCCGACATACCAGACATAAACTGGTCAATCAACATCTCAAAGAAATCATCCAGACCCCAACAAACATCGAGGCCCGGGGCACCACAAAAAAGTGATGTCATTTGGCATTGACTAAACAAAGCACACTGTTGAGTTCTCAAACATCGGACACACACCTTACCACTCCAGAACTACCGGAGCCGCTCGGGGCGACCAGATTAATTTTACTCGCTTGTCCAGACCTTGTCAAATCCGCATTTCAGCGAATCAGACGAATCCGATCAACCAAGCCCCCGAGCCATCCCTGACTCGAAGCTTGCCTGCCCGGTTTCCCGCGCCGGCAACTCGGAGAACATTACCGAGCTCATCCCACCGAGTCAAATCGGACTGTCCGGCTCAGCCGGGGGCCCGCCCGAGTTTCCCCGGGAGACGAGGTGGTCGACACTACCACCATTTCGATGGCGTCTCGACCACGGTGACGCTCGCCCTCACCGCGAGGGCACGTCCACGAGCGACTCCGTCGGTCCGGGCCCGACTCCCGTCGGCTCAGGCGCGTGTCCCGTCGGGTCAAGCTCGGGTGCCGGCGGCTCAACCTCGGCTCCCGCCGACTCAGGCTCAGGTCCCACCGACTCGAGCCTGGCTCCCGTCGGGTCGGCCTCAGGCACCGCCTCGTCGACCAGCTTTGCCGTGGAGATCATCAGCTTGATCCGGTTGAGCTGGTTGACCTCGCTGGCACCCGGGTCGTAGTCGATCGAGACTATGTTGGCCTGCGGATACCGACGGCGCAGCTCGTGGAACATCCCGCGCCCGACGATGTGGTTGGGCAGGCAGGCGAACGGCTGGGCACAGATGATGTTCGGCGTCCCGGTCTCGATCAGCTCGATCATCTCCGCGGTCAGCAGCCATGCCTCTCCCGCCCTGTTGCCGAGTGAGAGCACCGTCTGGGCCTTCTCCGCCAGATCGCCGATCCGAGCCGGCACCTCGAACCGCTGCGAGGTCGCCAGCGCCCGGTGCGCCGTCTGTTGGTACTGCTCCAACGCCCACAGGGCCCAGTGCTTCGTACGTAGATTCTTCTCGCCGACACCCAGCGTCTCAGCCGTCCAGTCCGCCCCGGCCAGCCCCATCAGGAAGAACTCCATCAGCCCCGGCAGGACCGCCTCGCAGCCCTCCGACTCGACCACCCGTACCGCATGGTTGTTCGCGTCCGGATGGAATTTCACCAGGATCTCCCCGACGATGCCGACCCGTGGACGCCGTACGACGTCGTGGAGCGGCAACGCGTCGAAGGCGGCGACGATCTCGCGGATCAGCCGTCCGAAGCCGAGCCGGCGCCCCAGAGTCGGGCAGTAGCCGCTCTGTCGCAGATGCTCCTCGGCGATGGTGTTCCACCGTCGGTAGAGGGCGTCGGCGCTGCCGGACTCCCGCTCGTACGGTCGTACCCGCAGCAGGACCTGCTGCAGCACATCGCCGATCACGAGGGCCTTCACCGCGCGATGCATCATCGGCACGGACAACCGGAAGCCCGGGTTCTCCTCGATCGACTGAGGACTCACCGCGAGCACCGGGACGCTCCCGTAGCCGGCGTCGCGCAGCGCCTTGCGGAGCAGGCCGGCATAGTTGGTGGCCCGGCACATGCCGCCGGTCTGGGTGATGCCGACGACGCACCCGTCCGGGTCGTACCGGCCGGAGACGAAGGCGTTCACCAGCTGTCCGACCACCATGATCGCCGGGTAGCAGGCGTCGTTGTTGACGTGGGCGAGGCCGACCTCGATGTCCTCCTTGGAGGCGTGGTCGAGCAACACCGCGCGGTAGCCGCTGCGCTCGAGCACCGGGATGACCAGCCGGAAGTGGATCGGCGACATCTGCGGCACCAGGATGGTGCGGCGCTCCTTCATCTCCTTGGTGAACGGGTGGCGTTCCAGCACGTGGCTCCCCTCGGGGACGAGCTCCGAGGAGGCGGTGCCGACGATGTCCCGGGAACCGGCGGCGGGATCGGCGGCGACAGGCTCGGCGGCATCGGGCCCGGCGGCATCGGGCCCGGAGGCGCCGGGCATCGTGCTCACCTCCGGATCGTCGGCCGCGAGGGCGGCGAGCGTACGTTCCTCGGTGGCCGCTTTGAGGGAACGCAGCCGGATCCGGGCGGCGCCCAGGTTGGAGACCTCGTCGATCTTGAGAGTGGTGTAGATGCCGGCCTTCGCCTCGATGATCTCGGCCACCTGGTCGGTGGTGACGGCGTCCAGGCCGCAGCCGAAGGAGTTGAGCTGGACGATCTCCAGCCGCGGGTTGCGGGCCACCACGTCAGCCGCCTCGTAGAGCCGCGAGTGGTAGGCCCACTGGTCGCGGACCCGCAGCGGGCGCTCCAGCCGCCCCTGGTCACAGATCGCGTCCTCGGTCAGCACCACCATGCCGAGACCGACGATCAGCTCGGGGATGCCGTGGTTGATCTCGGGATCGGCATGGTAGGGCCGCCCGGCGAGGACGATGCCGCGCAGGTCGTGCTCCTCCAGATAGGCCAGGGCGCGGCGGCCCTCGGCCCGGACGTCCTCGCGGACCCGGGCGGCCTCGGCGTACGCCTCGTCGACGGCCAGCGCCGCCTCCTCCGCGCCCACCTGCCAATCGGCGAACTCCTCGACCACACGGCGCACCAGGGTGTCACGGTCGCCCAGATTGACGAACGGCTTGAGGAACCGTACGCCCGGCTCCCGCAACTCCTCCATGGTGTTGGCGATGACCTCGGCGTAGCTGCCGACGATCGGGCAGTTGTAGGTGTTGTCGGTGCCCTCGACGAGCTGCTGCTCGTACGTCACGCAGGGGTAGAAGATGGTCCGCTGGCCCTTGGCGAGCAGGTCCTGGATGTGGCCGTGGACGAGCTTGGCGGGATAGCAGATGTTCTCCGAGGCGATCGACTCCATGCCCCGCTCGTACAGGGCATGGCTGGAGCGTCCGGACAGGGTGACCCGGAAGCCCAGCCGGGTGAGCAGGGTGAACCAGAACGGGTAGTTCTCGTACATGTTCAGCACCCGGGGGATGCCGATGTCGCCGCGGGTGGCGGCCTTCTCGGTCAGCCGGCGGTAGCCGAAGGTGCGCCGGTAGCGGTAGTCGATCAGGTTGGGGATCGGCGAACGCCGCGGCCGGGCCTCCGCCGAGGCACCGCGCTCGCAGCGGTTGCCGGAGACGTGGCGGGTGCCGTCGGGGAGGTGGGAGATGGTCAGGTCGCAGTGGTTCTGGCAGAGCCGGCAGGCGCGCAGCTCGGTGCGGATCCGGAAGTCCTCCAGCTCCTCGACGCTCGGCAGCCCGCCCGCGCCCGGCCGGTCCCGATGCCGGCGGGCGGTGAGGGCGGCACCGTACGCCCCCATCAGGCCGGCGATGTCGGGGCGGACCACCTCGCGGCCGGTGAGCAGCTCGAAGGCCCGCAGCACCGCGTCGTTGAGGAACGTGCCGCCCTGCACCACCACCGTGTCGCCGAGCTCGGACGGGTCTTTGAGCTTGATCACCTTGTAGAGCGCGTTGCGGACCACCGAGTAGGACAAGCCGGCGGAGATGTCGCCCATCGAGGCGCCCTCCTTCTGCGCCTGCTTGACCGAGGAGTTCATGAAGACCGTGCAGCGGCTGCCGAGGTCGGCCGGATGGTCCGCTTCGAGGGCGGCCTGGGCGAAGTGGCGGACGTCGGCGCCCATCGTCTGGGCGAACGTCTGCAGGAAGGAGCCGCACCCGGAGGAACAGGCCTCGTTGACCGCGATGGAGTCGACCACATGATCACGGATGCGCAGGTACTTCATGTCCTGGCCGCCGATGTCGATCACTGCGGTGACGCCGGGGCTGAGGTGTTCGGCCGCCCGGTAGTGCGCCATCGTCTCGATCTCGCCCTCGTCGAGGTGCAGCGCGGCGCGGACCAGGTCCTCCCCGTAGCCCGTCACACAGGAGCGGACGATCCGGGCCGCCGGCGGCAGCTCGTCGTGGATCCGGCGCAGGATGGCGACCGCGGCACTGACCGGATCGCCCTGGTTGGACGCGTAGTGGGAGAAGACGATCTCGTCGTCCGCGGTGGTGACCACCGCCTTGATGGTGGTGGAACCGGCATCGATGCCGAGGAAACAATCGCCGGCGGCGTCCTCGATGTCCCGCTGCGGGACGGTGGCGCGGGCGTGGCGCTCCTCGAAGGCCCGCAGCTCATCGGCATCGGCGAACAGCGCGCGCATCCGGCGGGTCTCCAGCGGGATGAGCGTACGCTGCCGCAGCCGGGCGGCGAGGGTCTCCAGCGGCTCCGGGTGCCCATCGGCCAGCAGTGCGGCGCCGATCGCGACGTAGAGCTGGGCCCGCTCCGGGGTCCGGAAGGTGCAGCTGTCGGCCGGCAGCACGGCGGCGTACGCCTCGCGGAGCTGCGGCAGGAAGTGCAGCGGGCCACCGAGGAACACGACGGTGCCCCGGATCGGCCGGCCGCAGGCGAGCCCGGACACGGTCTGGGTGGCGACGGCGCGGAAGACTGACGCCGCCAGGTCCTCCGGGGCGGCCCCCTGGTTGATCAACGGCTGGATGTCGGACTTGGCGAACACCCCGCACCGGGAGGCGATCGGGTAGATGTGGGTGGCGCCGGCGGCCAGCGCGTCCAGCCCGGCGGCGTCGGTGTGCAGCAGGCTGGCCATCTGGTCGATGAAGGCCCCGGTCCCGCCGGCGCAGCTGCCGTTCATCCGCTGTTCCGGCGTCGGGTGCAGGTAGGTGATCTTGGCGTCCTCGCCGCCCAGCTCGATCACCACATCGGTGTCCGGGTCGTGCCGTCGGATGGTGGCGGTCTCGGCGATCACCTCCTGGACGAACGGCACCCCCATCAGGTCGGCGACCGACAGGCCGCCCGAACCGGTGACGGCGGCCCGCACCGACCGGCCGGGCAGCGCGGCGCTCACCTCGCGCAGCAACCGGGCGAGCTCACCGCGGACGTCGGCGTTGTGGCGACGGTATTCCTCGAAGACCGTACGGTCTCCGTCGAGCACCACGGCCTTCACGGTCGTCGAGCCCACGTCGAGACCCAGCCGCAGGACGGCACCGTCCGGGCCGGTCCCGCCCGCCTCAGTGGTATCGCTCACGATGTCGCCCTCCCGTTCGACGCCCTGTTCTCACCTCACCGCGACACGCCTCGTACTACTCACCGTAGTGACTGTTGTTGGATCCACCAAACAGAAATCCGGACCCGACGCCGCTACGGTGGGGCCATGACCGACCCTGACGCCCCCGACGCGCTCCGCCGCGCCTCCCGGGAGGTCCAACACGGGGTCATCGAGATCGCGCGCTGGGCCAGCCGCAAGACCACCCTGGAGCGGCTGCGCTCCCTGGTGCCGGACCTGGTGATCACCGACCTGTGGCTGTTGCTGGCCCTCGACGAGCACGGCGCGATGCGCCCCGGCGAGCTGGCCGTCCGCCAGCACGTCGACCGGTCGACCGTCACCCCGCAGGTCCGCCGGCTGGTCCGGGCCGGGTACGCCGTGCGGCGGCCCTCCCCGGACGATCGCCGAGCGGCACTCATCGACCTCACCGACAAGGGCCGGGCGGTGGTGGACCACACCCGGCTGCTCGCCGACCACGCGTTCTCCATCGCGACCGCGGACTGGACGGCCGCGGAACGGGCCGCCCTGGGGGAGCTGCTGTGCCGGTTCACCGGAGCGATCGAGGAACTCGACGCGATCCCGATCGCGCCGCCCACCCTGGACTGAGGGCGGTGTGCCGAGGTGAGGCACACGCCGGCAGGGAGGACGATCCGGGCGTTCCGGATCAGCACGGTTGCCATTCACTACACTTTTGGTCGTGATAGAAGTTCCTTATGACGTACCGTCCCGAAACGCTCGCGATCCACGCCGGGCAGGAGCAAGCTGACCCGACCACCCACGCCAGGGCCGTCCCGATCTACCAGACGACCTCGTACGTGTTCGACTCCGCAGAGGAGGCCGCCGACCTGTTCGCCCTGCGTAAGCCGGGCAACATCTACGGGCGGATCATGAACCCGACCGAGGATATCTTCGAGACCCGGATGACCGCGCTCGAGGGCGGCGTCGGCGCGCTGGCCACCTCGGCAGGCGCGGCGGCCATCACCTACGCAGTGCTCAACCTGGTCAACGCCGGCGACAACATCGTCGCGGCCGCCACTCTCTACGGCGGCACCTTCGCACTGTTCGAGCACACCCTGGCGCAGTACGGCATCGAGGCGCGGTTCGTCGACCCCGACCACCCCGAGCAGCTCGCCGAGCACGTCGACGACCGCACCCGACTGGTCTTCGGTGAGACCCTCGCCAACCCCAAGCTCAACGTCCTCGACCTGGACGCCTGGTCGGCCGCGGCACACGCCCTCGGGCTGCCGTTCATCGTCGACAACACGGCACCCTCGCCGGCGCTGTGCCGCGTCTTCGACCACGGCGTCGACGTCGTGGTGCACTCCGCCACCAAGTACATCGGCGGCCACGGCACCACCCTCGGCGGCGTGATCGTCGACTCGGGCAACTTCGACTGGGCCGCCCACGCCGAGCGGTTCCCCAACCTGACCACCGGTGACCCCGCCTACCACGGGGTGGTGTGGACGGAGGCCGCGGGCAACGCCGCGTACATCATCCGGGCCCGTACGGTCCTGCTGCGCAACATGGGCGCGACCATCGCCCCGCTGCACGCCTGGCTGTTCCTGCAGGGCCTGGAGACCCTCTACCTGCGGATGGAGAAGCACTCCGAGAACGCCCTCGCCATCGCCCGCCACCTGGAGCAGCACCCCGACGTGGCCTGGGTGAACTACCCGGGCCTCGACGACTCGCCGTACAAGGCGACCGCCGATCGGGTCTTCACCGGTCTCGGGTACGGCGGCCTGGTGTCCTTCGGCCTCAAGGCCGGCCGCGACGCCGGTCGCACGGTCGTGGAGGGGCTGGACCTGTTCAGCCACCTGGCCAACATCGGCGACGTGAAGTCGCTGGCCATCCACAACGCCTCGACCACCCACTCGCAGCTGTCCGACGAGGAGCTGGCTGCCGCCGGTGTCGCACCGGAGATGATCCGGCTGTCGATCGGCACCGAGCACATCGACGACCTGATCGCCGACCTGGACCAGGCCCTCGCCGCGGCCCGCTGAGGCCGCCCGCCGTACGTTCCGCGGGTCCGCTCCGGGCATTTCCCGGGCGGACCCGCGCCGCGTACGTGGAGGGCCGCAGCACCGGGCCCGGGCGGATCAGCGGACGATGTCGACGATCACCCGGGTGGGCGACGGGAGGGTGTGCACGGCGAACGGACGCCGCTCACCGGACAGTCCGACGAACGACACGGTGTCCCCCTCGAAGGTGCCGTTCTGCACCACCTCGGTGACGATGCCCTGACCGTCGCCGGGGACGCGCTGGGGGATCTGCGGGGGCGTCGTGGCCGGGTCGGGGTAGGTCGTGCCGGTCATGCTGACCCGGAGGATCGATCTCCCGGCCACCGTGACCCGCTCCCCGCTGCCCTGGCCGATCGCCCGGTCGACGTACTCGACGGTCCACCCTGGGCTGCCGGAGCCCGCGTACTCGAACACGACCCGGTCGACACCGGGATGGCTGGCGGTCCGGACGGCGGTGAGCACCAGCCGGGAGCCGGCGACCGGCGACTGGACGTCGCGGTCGGTGGAGGCGTCCGGCGGCACCGGCACCTGGTCCTCGGCCGGCGGCGGGGCCGGGGTCACCGCGGGGACGGTCCCGTCAGCGGCACCTGACGGCGTGGCCCCGGTGACCGAGGACGTCGGACTGGCGGTGCCCCCCGGGGACGGGCCACCGCCCCCGGCGCAGCCGGCGACCAGGAGGCTCAGGGCGGTTCCCACCACGACAGCGCTGAGTGCGGACCTCATGGTCCAACGGTACGAGTCACACAGGTCGCGCGCCGGACGTTCGCCGGAAGGACCCGAAGACCGGTGACCGGATGGCCGGCCCAGTCCTCTCCGCCGAGTGTCGGCGGGGAGGACTAGCGTGGGGACCGGTCCATCACGAGGAGGCTCCATGTCCGTCGATGCAGTGCTCGCTGCTCTCCCCCACGGTCAGTTCATCGGGGGGACGTGGCGCCCGTCGGAGGACTCCTTCGCGGTGCTGAACCCGGCCACTGAGGAGGTGATCACTCGGGTCGCCGAGGCCACGCCGCAGGATGCCCGGGCCGCCCTTGACGCTGCCTGCGACGCCGCCCGCGGCTGGGCCGACACCGCGCCGCGGGAGCGTGCCGAGGTGCTGCGGCGTACGTTCGACCTCGTCGTGGAGCGCCGCGACCTCTTCGCCACCTGCATGACGATGGAGATGGGCAAGCCGCTGCCGGAGGCGTACGGCGAGGTGGCGTACGGGGCGGAGTTCCTGCGCTGGTTCTCCGAGGAGGCGGTCCGGATCGAGGGCCGGTTCTCGATCGCTCCGAGTTCCGGCCAACGGGTGCTCACCATGAAGCAGCCGGTCGGCCCCGTCTACGCCATCACGCCGTGGAACTTCCCGCTGGCGATGGGCACCCGGAAGCTCGCCCCGGCGATCGCCGCCGGCTGCACCGCGGTGATCAAACCCGCCCACGAGACCCCGCTCACCACCCTGCTCTTCCTGCAGGCCCTGCAGGACGCCGGGCTGCCGGCCGGCGTGGTCAACTGCCTCACCTCGACGCATTCGGCCGCCGTCTCCGAGCCGATCATCACCGATCCCCGACTGCGCAAGCTCACCTTCACCGGGTCGACCGCGGTCGGCAAGATCCTGCTCCGCCAGGCCGCCGACCACGTGCTGAAGACCTCGATGGAGCTCGGCGGCAACGCCCCCTTCCTGGTGCTCCCCTCCGCCGACCTCGACAAGGCGGTCCAGGGCGCGCTGGACGCCAAGATGCGCAACATCGGCGAGGCCTGCACCGCGGCGAACCGGATGTACGTGCACGAGTCGCTGGCGGCGGAGTTCAGCGCCCGGCTGGCCGAGAAGATGGCCGCGCTGCCGATCGGCAACGGGCTCGACGACGGCGTACGGGTCGGACCGCTGGTCAGCCCGCAGCAACTGGCCACCGTCACCGACCTGCTCGGCGACGCCGTCGAGCGCGGCGCCCGGATCGTCACCGGCGGCGCCCGTCCGGAGGGGCCCGGCTACTTCCTGCAGCCGACGGTCCTCACCGGCGTCCCGACCGATGCCCGGGTGTTCCGCGAGGAGATCTTCGGCCCGGTCGCACCGATCGCCACCTTCGCCACCCTCGACGAGGCGATCGCTCTGGCCAACGCCACCGAATTCGGCCTGATGGCGTACGTCTTCGGGGAGAACATCAGCGAGGCGGCATACGTCGTGGAGCGGCTCGAGTCCGGCATGGTCGGTCTGAACTCCGGAGTGATCTCCGACCCTGCCGCACCGTTCGGCGGGGTGAAAGAGTCCGGCCTCGGCCGGGAGGGGAGCCACGAGGGGATCGAGGAATACCTCGAGACGAAGTACGTCGGCATCCGGCTCTGAGCGCGGGCGCGGGCGTTCCCGCGGGAACGCCCGCGGCGGTTGTCATGATGGGGCGGTTGTCATGATGGGGCGGTTGTCATGATGGGGCGGCTGCCATGATGGGGCGGCTGCCATGATGGGGCGGCTGCCATGATGGGGCGATGGACCTCGGCTACCGCCTGATCGTCGCGCTGTGTCGGATCGCGTTCCGCTGGCTGCGCCTCCGCTTCCGGATCACCGGCCTGCACCACGTGCCCCGGCACGGCGGCGCACTGCTCGCCATCAACCACACCGCGCACGTCGACTTCGTCTTCGCCGGACTCGGTGTGCACCGGGCCAACGGGCGGCTGGTCCGGTTCATGGCCAAGAAGTCGATCTGGCAGCATCCCGTCGCCGGCGCGGTGATGCGGATGTGCCGCCACATCCCGGTCGACCGCCGGGCCGGCGCCGAGGGCTATCTGCTGGCGGTGGAGGCGCTGCAGGCCGGCCGGCTGGTCGGGATCTATCCCGAGGCGACGATGTCGCGGTCGTTCGAGATCCGGGCGTTGAAGACCGGCGCGGTGCGGATGGCCCGGGAGACCGGCTGCCCGATCATCCCGACCATCGTCTGGGGCGCCCAGCGGATCTGGACCAAGGACCACCCGCGGGACTTCTCCCGCTCCGCGATCCCGGTGCACATCGCCTTCGGCACCCCGATCCAGGTACGTCCCGGTGACGACATCGGCGTCACCTCACGCGAGCTGCGACGGGCGATGTCCCGGCTGCTCGACGAGGTGATCGCCGGCTACCCGGCGATGACAGGCGACGACCTGGCGTACCTGCCGCGACGCTGGGGTGGCACGGCGCCGACACCCGCCGAGGCGTACGACCGGGACCGGGCCGACATGACCCGGACCCGCGACGAGTGGACCCGATGAGCCAGGCCGCTCAGTAGCGCAGCACGTGCTGGGTCCACGGTCGCAGGTCGGTGTCGACCATCGCGTTGATCCGGTCGCGGATCAGCCGGCGACCCCGGTCGTTGAGCAGACCGTCGTGGATGAAGAACGACGTCGGGGCACCGACCGCGCGGGCCCAGTCGATGGTCTGCTCGAGCGCGGCCCACGGCCCGTACGCCGGCACCGCCATCACATCGATACCCGGCGGCACCTCGCTCAGCGAGTCACCGGGATGGAACAGCCGCGGCTCCCCTTCCGCGGCGAGCACCACGCCGACGTTGCCGACCCGCGGGATGTCGCGGTGGATCACCGCGTGCTCCCCACCGACCGCCTCGAGGATCAGCCCACCGAGCGTCTCGACCTGACCGGGGGCGAACGGCTCCGCCTGCTCCAGCCCGCTCGCCCGGTGGGTCTCCGGCTCGAGCAGGACACGTACGCCCGGGTTGCGCTCGAGCAGCGCCGGCATCCGGGACAGGTCGAGATGGTCGGCGTGGCGGTGGGTGACGACCACCGCGTCGAGACCTTCGACCTCTTCCCAGCCGTCGGTGAAGTTGCCGGGGTCGAGCAGCACCCGGGTGCCCGCGATCTCGACCAGCAGCGTGGCATGGCCCAATCGGATGATCTCCATGTCGCCACGCTAGGCCGTCGATCGGGGCCGCGGAAGTGGTCGGACCGATCAGCCGACCAGGCCGCGCCAGAGCAGCAACACCGCGCCGGCCAGGCTCGCCGCGAACGACCCGACCCGCATCCACCACGACACCCGGCGCAACGTACGTTCGCTCAACCGCCGGTTCGCCGGCACCCGCTCGGCGGCGACCACCGGCCCCCAGGCAGGCGCCAGCACCAGCACGGTCACCACCGCGAGCAGCCCGATCCGGACCGCCACCGGGATCGGGCTCGCGCCGATCCGCTCGGCCATCGCCAGATAGAGCGGGACAGTGGTCAGGTTGGTGACCATGCTCAGCGCTCCCCACCCGACCAGGCTGCGCGGCAGGTGGGGCTCGGTAGCCACCGGCGCCGGATGCCCGGCCCGCTGCCGGGCGCGGTCCATCAACAGACCCCGCAACAGGGCCGCCGCGACGACGAGCATCAGCAGACCGAGGGCTGCCTCGACCCGTTGCGAGTCGAGTTCCCGGGTGGCCGCCTCCTCCAGGGCCGCACCCAGCAGTCCCATCCCGAGGGCGCCGAGTACCACCAGGACGAGGGCGTTGCCCGCCACGAAGCGCCACCGGTCGGCCGGACCGCGGCTGGCGGCCACGGTCGAGGAATTGAGGAACATCACGGGGCTGATCATCGCCAGCACGGTGAGCGGCAGGAGCCACAGCAGGAGGCCGCCGGTGCTGGTCATGCGCCAAGCGTACGTGGCGGCGGCCTGGGCGGACCGGGCGGCGACTTCGGTGCGGGACGCGTCACCGGCGTACGCCCGACGCTCGGGCCCGCGGGCGGCAGGCCGAGGGGCGGCGGGTCGCCGGTGCGGACTGACGATTTGTTTTTGAACTGACTGGTCAGTATAAAGATAAGGGTGACCTCAGAACAGCCCGTGATCCGGGCCCGCGACCTGCTGCTCGAATCGACCCGTGGCGTCGTCTACGGCCCGGTCGACCTCGATGTCACCGCGGGACAGCTGCTCGGACTGGTCAGTCCGGAAGGCGGCGGGCGGACCAGTCTGCTGCTCACCCTGGCGGGGCGGATGCGCTTCGGTTCCGGGTCCCTGGAAGTGTTCGGCCATCCGCTGCCGCGCGGAACCGGGATGGTGCAGCGGCACAGCGCGCTGGCGAACTTCGCCGACATCGACGAACTCGACGACGGCCTCACCCCGCGGGAGATCCTCACCGAGCGGGCCGGGCTGCTCACCCCACTGTGGCGGCGGGTGCCGCGCTGGCAGGATCCGGCGATCCTCGCGTCCCTGCAGCAGGTCTTCGGCGAGCGGCCGATCCCCGATCCCGACTGCCACGTCTGGGAGCTCACTGCCCTCGACACGACGCTGCTGCAGATCGCGATCGCCCTGCTGGGTTCCCCCCGCCTGCTCGTCGTCGACGACATCGACGCCCTGCACGATCCGGCCGACCAGCTCGCCGTGTGGCGCACCCTGCAGCGACTGACCGACGGACCCGACGGGACGGAGGAGACGGACGGGGGCGTACGCCTCACCGTGATCGCCTCAGCCGCCGCCCCCGACCTGGTGCCGCCCGAGGTCGCCTGGGTCGATCCCGCCGGTCGTCCCGCCCACGCACTCGTCCCCGCCTCGATCCAGGAGGACTGACAAGCCATGCTCCGCTACTTCCGCATCGGCACCGAACTGCGCCGCTTCTCCCGCAGCCGGATGCAACGGCTCGCGATCGTTGCCGCCTGCCTCATCCCGCTGCTCTACGGCGCGCTCTACCTGTGGGCCTTCTGGAACCCGACCGGCCACCTCGACCGGGTCCCGGTGGCGATCGTGAACGAGGATGCCGGGGCCACCGCCGACGGCACCACCGTCCACGCCGGCACGGACCTGACCGACCAACTGCTCGACAAGGGCACCCTGAAATGGCAGCGCACCGACGCCCGGACCGCGCACGAGGGCCTGGTCAGCGGGCAGTACTACGCCACACTGACGATCCCCGCCGACTTCTCCCGGGCGGTCACCACCGCCGGCACCGACGCACCGGTGCCGGCGCCGCTCCAGGTGCAGTACAACGACGCCAACGGCTACACCACCCGCACCATCCTGTCCACGGTGATGAACGAGGTGCGCACCGCCGCCTCCGACTCCATCGGTGCGCAGATGGTCGACAAGCTGCTGATCGGCACCTCCGACATCCGCGGCGGCCTGGTGACAGCTGCCGACGGAGCCACCCAGCTCACCGACGGCGCCGACCAGGCCCACACCGGTGCCGCCACCCTCGACGACGGCCTGGCCCAGCTCGACACCGGCGCCGGGCAGCTGGTCCCCGGCGCCGACGCGGCAGCCTCCGGCGCCCACCAGCTCGCGACCGGAACCGGCCAGCTGGCCGACGGCTCCAGCCAGGTCGCCGCCGGGGCGAATCAGCTCTCCGCCGGTGCCGACACCCTCGCCACCGGCGCCGACGCCGCTCACCAAGGCGCGCAGCAGCTCGCCACCGGCCTGGACACCCTCACCGCGCAGACCAAGGACCTGCCCGCCGCGACGAAGAAGCTGGCCGACGGCTCCGCCCAGGTCGCCGCCGGCGACAAGCAGATCGCCGACACCGCAGGCCTCGCCGCCGGACAGATCGCCACCGCCACCACCGATCTGCGCGCCGCCCTCGGCACCCTGCCTGCCGACGATCCGCAGGTCCAGAAGGCGTACGCCGCCCTGAACCGGATCGACGCGAAGACGGCCACCCTCAACACCCAGGTACAGCAGCTGTCCGACGGGGCCCAGCAGGTCGCCGCCGGCAACGCCCAGCTGGCCGCCTCGGCCCCCGCCCTGGCCGACGGCATCGCCGCGGCGGACCAAGGCGCCGGCACCCTGGCGACCGGCACCGGGCAGGTCGCCGACGGGGCACGTACGCTCAGCACCGGCGCCACCTCGGTCGCCCAGGGCGCCGGACAGGTGCATGACGGCGCCGTCCAGGCCCACGACGGGGCGACCACCCTGGCGGACGGCCTCGACACCCTCGCCACCGGCGCCCACTCGTTGGCCGACGGCCTGCGCAGTGCGCACCACGGCTCGACCACCCTCGCCTCCGGACTGGCCGACCTCGCCGGCGGCGCCCACCGCCTCGGCGACGGGCTGACGAGCGCCGTCGACCAGATCCCGTCGATGGACCACGACACCCAGCAGGCCAATGCCGACACGATCAGCGCCCCGGTCTCCCTGGACTCGGCCTGGGTGCACCAGGCGGAGGCCAACGGTGAGGGCTTCGCCCCGTACTTCATGGGCCTGGCCCTCTACGTCGGGGTGCTGATCACCTGGATGCTGCTGCGCCCGATCTCCGACCGGTCGCTCGCCGCCCCGGTGCCGGCGCTGCGGGTCGTGCTGGCCAGCTGGCTGCCGGGTGCCGTCGTCGCCGTCGTCCAGGTCGCCCTGCTGCTCGGCGTGCTGGTGTTCGCCCTCGGCCTGCGCCTGAGCCACCCGCTCGCAGCGATCGGCTTCACCCTGCTGGTCGGGCTCACCTTCCTCACCCTGCAACAGACGATCAACGTGCTGCTCGGACCGGCCGTCGGCCGGGTCGTGGTGCTGGTGCTGCTGATGCTGCAGCTCACCTCGGCCGGCGGCACCTACCCCGCCCTCACCAGCCCGCCGTTCTTCCAGGCCATCCATCCGTGGCTGCCGATGACGCATGTCGTGGACGGGCTGCGCGAGGCGATCACCGGAGACCTCGGGCTGCAGTTCCACACCGCAGTGGCCTACCTTGTTGTGGTGATCGCCCTGAGCCTCGCGGCGAGCACGTGGTCGGCCGTACGGCGCCGCGTGTGGACGGTCCAGCGACTTCACCCGGAGGTGACGATCTGATGTCCACGACAGGCCCCGGCAAGGGTGCCAGGGCCGACGGGCGGACGGCCCGGCGTGTCGCGACCCGGGAACGGGTGATCGCGGCAGGGCTCGAACTGTTCGCCGAGCGCGGCTACAGCGCCACCTCGGTGGACGACATCGCCGAACGTGCCCGGGTCAGCAAGGGCACGGTGTTCTACAACTTCGGCTCCAAGCCCGTCCTGGGCTCGGTGGTCGTCCGCGAATCCGCCGACCGGATCGCGGCGGTCGCCGAGGCCGCCAGGGCACCGTACGAGGGCTGGGAGGCGTTGAGTGCGATCGTGCTGGCACTGCTGCGCGCCTTCGACACCGATCCGGCGACCTGCCAGGTGCTGCTCACCGAGCTGTTCCGCAACGAGCGGCCCTGGCACACCGACTTGCCGGCCGCCCGCGCCGCGTTGATCGCGCCGGTGGTGGCGGTGATCCGCGGGGTGCACGAGCAGCGCTACGCCGCGGGGCGTACGCAGACCCGGCCCGACCCCGAGCACTTCGAGATGATCGCCATGGCGATCCTCGGGGCGCTGGTGTTCTCCGCCCTGGACCGGGCGACGTTCCACCCGCAGCGCAGCATCGAGGACGTGCAGAACGCCCTGATGGTGACGATCAGCGGTCTGGGCGTGTAACAGAGGTGGCCCGGAGACCTTCCGCCCGGCGCAGGATCAGTTGAGTTCCAGGCCGGTCAGCGCCTCCGGGTCGAGCCGGCCGTTCGGCGGGACGAGGTCGCGCAGCGCCGCGGCGGTGTCGGAACGGATCGGCAGGTCACGGCGCCGGGCGAACATCAGATAGGTCTGGATGAGCACCAGCGGATCCCCGCTCGCGCGGGCCGCCGCGACGTCGCCCTCCGGGACGGCGCCGCGCAGATCCCGCTCGAGCAGTTGGGCGGCCTCGCGGTAGATCGACATGGCCACATCGTAGGTCCGACGGGCCGGCCAGGGGGTGGCTTCGAGCATCTCGAGCGGACCTTGCTGTCCTCGGAAACGTCATAGGCCTGCCCTATGGAAGCCCGGAGGACTCACCCGGACGGCTCACCCGGACGGCTCACCAGCCGCCGCCACCGCCCCCGCCGACGCCGCCGCCCACCGAGCCGCCGCTCATCCCGGACATCCCGCCGGCGCCCGCCGAGGCCGACCAGGCGCCGGCGCTGGACGCAGCGTCCATGAAGGACCCCGGAGCCCCGAAGAACGCGTTGTCGGCGGCGAAGACCGAGGCGCCGGTCCAGGTGTGATACCACAGCGGCTCGGCCACCGGGCGCCCGGCGGCGACCATCTCGCGGAACACGCCGACCCAGTGGGACTCGGCACCGAAGGCGATCGCCCACGGCAGGTAACGGGAGAAGATGTCGTGGTCCTCCTCGACCCGGATCTGGTCGGCCTCGGCGGTCATCAGGTACTCCTTGAACCCCTCCGCCTGGGCGAGCACCGCGCTGCCGTCGGCCGTACGGGCCGAGACGGAGAAGCCGAGGACGAAGACGCCGATCCCCAGGACCGCCGGCCCGGCACCGACCCACCCCCAGCCGATCGTGGCGCCCAGCGCGATGCCGAGGGCGATGCCGGCGAGGAGGAGCAGCAGACCGACCAGCATCCACCCGGCGCGCTGCAGGTCGGGACGGACCCGGTACCAGCCGCGACCGGTCATCTCCCGGTTCAGCGCGGACTGTTCCTTCTGCATGATCGCGGCGATCCGGGTGCCGAGATCGTGGCGCAGTTCGGGAGCATCCTGCTTGGCGAACAACTCATCCTGCAGGGTCGCCAGGTGGGGCGGGAGATCCACGGCGTCCGCACGGAGCCGGACCAGCCGCCAGTCGGTGAACTTGTCTTTGCTCTGCGCGAACGCCTTCGCCAATGCCCCGGCGTCCTCGTCCACCTCCGGCGGGATCTCCTCGATCCGCAGCTGCCCACGGACAGCGAGGTCGACGATCCCGGCCACCACGTCGTTGCGACCGGCCCGGCCATCGATCAGCGTGCCGATCTGCCCGGGACTGGCATCGTCGGGCGGGGTGAAACGTACGGTCACCGGCTCCGGCCGCCGCGGACCGACCGAGCTCTCCTGACCGGGCGCCGGGCGCAGCCCAGGGGTGAGACCGACATAGGCCTGATCCCGACCGCGCCGCCGGAAAGTCAGGGCAGCGACCAGTCCGCCGAGCAGCAGGGTGCCGGCGCCGACGCCGAGCGGCCCGGGGGCGAGGGTCATCGTGTTGGCCGCGGTGAACCGCTTCGCGTAGAGCGGGGCAGCATCGACGAACGTGCCGATCGGCCACTGCGCCACCACGGTCAACCCATCGCCCGGGGCGAGGTGGTCCTGGGTGAAGACCGCCCGCTCCCCGCTGGAGGTGGACCCGCCGCAGCTGCCGGAGCCGCCGCGTGACCCCGCATAGCAGGCGGTGCCGGTGACGGCGACCGGACCCTGGAGGGTGACGCTCACCCGATCCATCGGGCTCTCCCAGCCGGTGCCGATGACGTTCCAGTAGATCTCGTCGCCGTTGCCGCCCGTCGCGTCGGGATTCACCACGCCGGCGACGTCGTACGTCAGGACGTAGCGCTGGGTGCCGCGGACCGTACGGTCGGGATCACCCACCCGGATCTTCAACAGGCCGGAGTCCTGCTCGGTCTCCACCTGGGCCGGCGCGCCGGTGGGGCTGGTGGCGCGGATGTTGCCGTACCTCAACACCCGCCAGTGGTCGGGGTCGCCGGCGACCGCCTGACGGGTGACCAGAGTGACGTACGGGCCGTGGTTGCCGGAGCCGAAGAACTCCATGTCGAAGTCCTGGGTGACGTGCATCGTCCCCTGCTCCCGCTCGGCGACCGCGGTGACGTCCATCCGGCGGATCGAGGGGGTGTCCGCGGCCCGAGCGGGTGCCGACGCGGCGGGGACGAGTGCTGGAGTCAAGAAAGCGAGGGCCAGAGCCGCGAGGGCGAGCAAGCCGACCCGCAAGGAGGACAGGAAGCGGTGCGAGGACCGCGACGACCGTGCCATGGGTCCACGGTACGGGGTGGCCGGGCCGCCCGCTGGGGGCAGGTGCTCAGAAGTCCTGGGGCCGCCACCGCCGGGCCACCCAGCCGTACGCGGCGCCGACCGTCTGCACCACCCGCAGCCCGTCGGGCAGGGCGGGGCGGCGGATCATCACGACGAAGATGCCCAGCCGCTCGGCGACCCGCAGCTTGGCCTCGTCCAGCGGCCCGCCGGTGTCCTGGGTCACCATCACGTCGATCCGCCGACTGGAGAGCAGCGCCAGTTCCTCGGCGTACGTGTGCGGGCGGCCGCCGGAGCGGATCACCTCCCAGCCGGACGGCACCGGCCAGGTCGGCGGCTGGACGACCCGGGCCAGCACGTAGCGGTCGTCCCAGTCGGCGAAGCCCCGCAGCGAGTCGCGCCCCAGGCTGAGGAACGGGCGGGTGCCGCCGAGCCGCTCGACCGTACGCTTCGCCGCCTCCTCGTCCGCCACCCAGCGCCAGGCGATCGGCCACCGCTGGGCCTCCCAGGCCGGCGGCAGCAGCCGCACCAGCGGTACCCCGACCACCCCGGCGGCGACCGCCGCATCGCGGCTGACATCGGCGGCGAACGGATGGCTCGCGTCGACGATGCCGTGGACACCACGTTCCCGCAGGAACGTCACCAGCCCGTCGGCACCGCCGAAGCCACCGGCGACCAGCTCGATCGGCGGGGCCGGGAGACGCGGACGATCCTCCCCGAACAGCGCGTAGACCACCGGGATCCCGGCCTCCTCCAGCCGCATCGCCAGGTCCCGGGCGGGGCTCGTGCCGCCGAGGACGAGGAAGGTCACGGCAGCTCCAGGGGCCGGCCGGCGACCATCAGCACCACCCGGTCGCTGACCGCGGCGAGGGCCTGGTTGGTGCGGCCGAGCAGGTCGGCGAACACCCGCCCGGACGGATAGGACGGCACGACGCCCCAGCCGACCTCGTTGGTGACCGCGACGAGCCGCTGGTCGCTGCCCGCCCAGGCGTCGACGAGGTCGTCCAGCCGCGTCCAGAAGTCGTCGACCCACTCCTCGCGCGGCACGTCCCAGGTGCCCATGTCGTCGATCGTCCTCGTCACCCAGGTGCCCAGGCAGTCGACCAGCACCGGCGTGCGGGCAGCACGGACCGCAGCGGCGACGTCGGCGGTCTCGACGGTGGTCCAGCCGTCGGGGCGACGGGCCTGGTGGGCGGCGATTCGGGCGGCCCAGTCGGGATCGGCGACCGGATCGGGCACCGGGCCGGGGGCGACGTACGTCACCGCCGGTTCGCCGGACAGTAGGCTCTCGGCGTACGTGGACTTCCCTGACCGGACACCCCCGGTGACGACAGTGCGCGGCACGGGGCCAGTCTAGAGCGGGCCGCCGGCGGTGGATCAGGGCGGGCCGCCAGAGGCGAAGGAGGAGGGATCGATGGAGCTGAACGTCGTGTTCCTGTGCCTGGGCAACATCTGCCGCTCACCGATGGGCGAGCGGGTCGCCCGGGCGTACGTCGAGGACAGCCCGTGGGCCGCCCGGGTCCGGGTGACCAGTGCCGGGGCGAGCGGCGAGGAAGCGGGCAATCCGATGGACCCGCGCGCCCTGGCGGTGCTGGACAGGCACGGCTACGACGCGCGCACCCCGCACGTCGCCCACCGGATCACCGACGCCGAGGCGCGGCGGGCCGACCTGGTGGTCGCCGCCGAGCGCCGCCATCTCGACGCCCTCACCCGGCGGGGCATCGACCTGTCGGGCGGGCGCGGGGTGCTGGTGACCTCGTACGTCCCCGATGCCCGGCCGGGCAGCCCGCTGCCGGACCCGTGGTACGGGCCGGCCGCCGGGTTCGAGGAGACCCTGGCGGTGCTCGAGGCGGCGATGGCTGGGTTCCTGGCCGATCTGGACCGGCGGCTGCGGGGGGCGTCGCCGGCCTGATTGCGGCCCGTTGAGCCCCCGCCGGGGGCCCGACCGGGCCCCGCGTCCGTGGCGGGTCATGCCCGGCCGTCAGGTACGAGGAGCCGCTCGCGGCGGTGGCGGGGTAGCGTGGTGTCGTCCTGCCCGCACCACGAGGGAGACCGGCACCATCGTGTCCCACTCACATTCCCACACCGCCACCGCGCCGAGCACACCCGAGGGTGCCCTCCGGAACCGCCGCGCCTCCCAGATCCTGATCGTCATCCTGGTACCCCTGGCGATCTGGACCCTGGTCGGCCTGGTGCTGCTGTGGCCGACCAACCTCGCCGCGCACATCCAGAAGGACGTCGCGCAGTTCTCCGTCCCGGGGATGACCATGCCCAAGGGCGAGGTCCAGGCGGTGAACGAGATCAGTTGCGCCGGGCTGGAGGGCGCGACGTCGGCGACCACCCAGGTCTGCGCCGCACTCACCGTCAAGCTGCTCGACGGTGAGGACGCCGGAAAGGAGGTCCAGGTGAACGCCACGGCGGCGATCTACCAGTCGGGCATCCATCCGGGGCAACGCGTGGTGATCTACCGGGTGCCGACCCTCGACGGGCAGGCGAACTACCAGCTCGCCGACTTCGCCCGGGCCGCACCGGTGGTCTTCTTCGCGGTGCTGTTCCTGCTGGTGACGGTCGCAGTGGCCCGCCGACGGGGCCTGATGTCGGTGCTCGGCCTGGCCTGGGCCGCGTTCATCATGGTCGCGTTCATCTTCCCGGCCCTGATCGCCGGCTCGAACGCCATCGTGGTCACCCTGGTCGGCGCCTCGGCGATCATGTTCGTCGCGCTCTACCTCACCCACGGGTTCAACACCCGGACCACGACAGCACTGTTGGGCACTCTTTTCGGGCTCGGCCTCAGCGCGTTGCTCTCGTACGTGGTGTTGAACTGGGCCCACCTCACCGGGGTGGCGACCGAGGAGGACTACACCCTGGGGTCCGCCGCCCCGGACATGAAACTCACCGCGGTGGTGCTCGCCGGCATGATCATCGCCGCCCTCGGTGGCCTCAACGACGTGACGATCACCCAGGCGTCCGCGGTCTGGGAGCTCGCCGACGACCCCGACAAATCGGCCGGACAGATCTACCGTCAGGCGATGCGGATCGGGCGCGACCACGTCGCATCGACCGTCTACACCATCGTGTTCGCCACGGTCGGCACCAGCATGTCGGTGCTGCTCCTGTTGGCGATGTACGACCGGCCGCTCTACTCCACGATCATGACCGAACAGTTCGCCGTGGAGATCCTGCGGACGCTGGTCGGCGCGATCGGCCTGACCCTGGCGATGCCGCTGACCACCGGGATCGGTGCCCTGCTGGTCAGCCGGCGGGCGAGCGCCGGCGACGAGATCGACGCCGAGCGGGTCGAGGCTCCCCGCACCAGCGACGAACTGGTCGACGTCGACGACTACCATCCGCGGCCGGAGGGCTCGCTGTCCGCCGACTGACGGCCGTTCATCGACGAGTCGTGTGTCGTACGCAACCACGGCGCCCCGGGGTCTTCCCCCGGGGCGCCTCGCGTTCCTAGGCTGGGTGACAAGCGTCACGCCCGACGCACCCCACCAGGAGGAGCACGACCATGTCACTGCCCTGCCCCTACATCGCCTTCCCCGGCCAGGCCCGTGAGGCCATGGAGTTCTACCAGTCCGTCTTCGGCGGCGAACTCACCTTCTCGACGTACGGCGAGTTCGGATTCGAAGGCGGACCCGCCGACGGCATCATGCACAGCACCCTCAAGGGTGACGACTTCGAACTGATGGCCTCTGACACCCCGCCCGGCATGCCGCATCAGGAGGGCAGCCAGATCTCACTCAGCCTGGCCGGCGACAAGGCCGACGAGGAGAAGCTCCGCGGCTGGTTCGACAAGCTCGCCGAGGGCGGCTCGATCAGCATGGCCCTCGAGAAGCAGGTCTGGGGCGACCTCTACGGCGACGTCACGGACCGCTACGGCCTGCGGTGGATGGTCGACATCGGCCAGGAGGGCTGACCACAACTGGTCCGGATCCACGCCGGATCCACGCCGAGCCCGTTCGGATCCACGCCGACGGGTCCGGCCCGCGCGCCGACCGCCACTGCTTCCCGTACGCCCCGCCGTCCCCCCCTCGTGGTGGGCCGGCGGGGCGTACGCGTCGCTGCATCCCCGGCCAGCCTGTGGACAACTTGAATTACATCCACGTAGTTCCCCACAGGAGTTATCCACAATTGTGGAGAATCACACGCGTGTGAGACGCCGCTTCGGCACCCCTGATCAGGCCGTGCACGGCGTTCGCGGTCGCGGGTCCCGCCCAGTGAGTCACCTTCTGGACACTGGGTGTCCCCGTCACCATGATGGCGGGAACATTTGACAGAAAGGCCTGACTGTGCATCGGAAGCCCCTTACACTTGCCTGCGGCGACTACGACCGGACTCGGGCCCTGCTCGAGGGCACGGTGGTGCCGGACGGCATCGACCTCACCTACCTGCGGCTGCCGGTCGAGGAGACCTTCTTCCGGATGGTGCGCCACCGGGAGTTCGATGTCGCGGAGATGTCCCTGTCGTCGTACTGCGCCTCCCTGGGCAAGGCCGAGACCGCGGGCGTGCCGTCGCCGTTCGTCGCGATCCCGGTGTTCACCTCACGGATGTTCCGGCACGGCGGCGGCATCTACGTGAACGCCGACAGCGGGATCGAGCAACCGTCGGATCTGATCGGCAAGAAGGTCGGGAACGCGGAGTTCCAGCTGACCGCGAACGTCTGGATCCGCGGCATCCTGGAGGACGCCTACGGGGTGCCGGTCGATGCGGTGAGCTACGTCACCGGCGGCCAGGAGACCCCCGGCCGGATCGAGAAGGGGGCGATCCAGACCCCGTACGACCTGTCGGTCATCCCGGGGGATCGGACCCTGTCGGACATGCTGCACACCGGCGAGATCGACGCCTTCTACGGGCCCCGGATCCCGAGTTCGTTCTACGCCGGCGACGGCAAGGTGCGGCGCCTGTTCCCCGATCCGGTCGCGACCGAGCGGGAATACTTCGCGCGGACCGGGATCTTCCCGATCATGCACGTGGTTGCGATTCGGCGGGACGTGTACGAGGCGAACCGGTGGGTGGCGATGTCCTTGTTCAAGGCGTTCTCCGAGGCCAAGAAGCTGGCCCAGGAGGCGTTCGTGGACGCGTCGGCGCTGCGCTACATGAGTCCGTGGCTGATTCAGCACGCCGAGGAGGATCGAGCGCTGCTGGGCGACGATTTCTGGTCGTACGGGCTGGACGCCAACCGAAATGTGTTCGAGCCCTTCCTGGGCTATCACCACGCCCAGGGCCTGAGTCCTCGCCTGCTGAGCGCCGATGAGCTGTTCGCCCCGGAGACCCTGGAGAGTTTCGTCATCTGACCGTAACACGGGTCCCTCTGGATGAGCCGGTCGTCGGCACCGACCATGGTGAATCCCGATCAAGCTCACACTGAGGTCTCATCCAATGGGACCAGGGCTGGTCGAGGTCCGAACGGCCACGTTCAATGGACCACACATGAATCCTCGGGCGAATGCCGCACCATCCGCTGGAACCCACTCCTGGATCGGCGTGATCAGAGCATTTCTCCACCAACCCAGAAAGAGAGGCAGTCATGTCGTTGAGAATGAAGTTCAAGGGAGGAATCGCATTCCTCGCCGCCTCTGTGCTGACTCTTTCGCTGGCCGCCTGCACGGGCGGGCAGAAGGCGGAGTCCACGGCAGACGGGCTCACCAAGGTGAAGATCGGCCTTATTCCGATCTCCGCCGTGGCACCGGTGTACGTGGGAATCGAGCAGGGCTTCTTCAAGGAGGAGAAGATCGACCTCGAGCCCAAGATGGCCGCCTCGGGGTCGGCGATCACCGCATCGATCGCGAGCGGGGAGCAGCAGTTCGGCTTCTCCGCGAACGTGTCGATCTTCCAGGCGAACGAGAAGGGCCTGGACATGCGCATCGTGGCCCAGGGATCGCAGGCCGGACCGGGGGAGTCCTCCAAGTTCGAGGCGATCGTGGTCCGCCAGGACAGCCCGCTGAAGTCGCTGAAGGACCTCGAGGGCAAGACCGTCTCGGTCAACGCACTGAAGACCGTGGGCCCCACGCTGATCGATGCCGCGATGCGCAAGGAGGGCGGAGACCCGACCAAGGTGAACATGACCGAGGTCGGCTTCGGCGACGCGAACGCCGCCGTCAAGGCGGGTCGCGTCGACGCCGCGTACCAGACCGAGCCCTTCATCACCGCTGGCGCCAAGGACGGCCTGCGCGTCCTGGACTACCACTACCAGGATCTCGCCCCGTCGATCTGGATCGCCGGCTACTTCACCAGCGGCAAGTACGCCTCGCAGAACCCGGAGGTGGTCTCCCGCTTCCAGGCGGCGATGAACAAGTCGCTGACGTACGCCAGCGAGCACCCCGAGGCCGCCCGCAAGGCGATCACCACCTACACCGAGATCGATCCCGCGCTGGTCGACACGATGGTCCTGCCCGGCTGGGACACCAACCTGGACCCGGCCTCCCCGGCCAGCCAGGTGATGATCGACGCGACCGTCGCCGACGGGCTGATCAAGCAGGCTCCGGACCCGGCGAAGACCTGGATCCAGCCGGCCGCGAAGTGACGGGTGGAGAGACGATGACAGCACCGCTCACGGGGGGATCACTGCACGCGGTCGCCGGTGCGGCGAGCTACGTGGAGAGCGTTCCCGAGTACGCCTCGAACACAGGCGTGATCATCGGGGACGAGGCGATCCTGGTGGTCGACAGTCGCCTCACCCCCGACCTCGGACGCAACCTGCGTTCGGTGGTGGCACCGAAGGACGGCCCGGAGCGCCGGGTCGTGCTGGTCAACACCCACATGCACGGAGACCACTGGTTCGGGAACGTGGCCTTCAAGGACGCGCCGATCATCTCCAGCCAGTGGACCCAGCAGCACCTGCACGACAACTGGACCGAGCAGGTGAAGATCTTCACCGGGAATCGGCCCCATCAGGCCGACGAGTTCGCCACGGTCGAGCCGGTGCTGCCCAACCTGGGGATCAGTTCCGCGGTCACGGTCGGCCTGGGCCAGGCCCAGGCGACCGTGCTCCCACTGAGCCACGCCCACACCCCCGGTGACGTGATCGTGCTGGCCGAGCGCGGCACCGTGGCGTACGCCGGGGACGTGATCACCAACCGGCACTGGCCGGTGCTGTGGGATGCGAACCTGCCGGGCTGGATGGGTGTGCTCGACCAGCTCGCCGGGATGGGCCTGGACGTCATCGTGCCCGGCCATGGACCGGTCGGCGAGGCCACCGTGATCGGGCAGATGCAGCGGGCGCTCGGATTCCTCTGCCACCTGGCCCTGCTGCCCGCCGACCGCTGGGAGGATGCCGCCGATCGCTCGGAGTTCCGCGACTGGCTGCATCGCAAGCGCTTCCAGCCCGGGGTCGAGACGATCACGGGGCAACTCGACCCCGATCAGATCGCCCAGTACGCGGCCCTGGCGACCGCCTGACCGGGCCCGTTCCGTCGCGATGAACGTACGACGGATGTCGGTGCGGAGCGGCGCAGAAGAATCGTTGAGAAGGAGAAATCTGGTGGAACCAAGAATTCCCACCGATCTCATGACCTGGTCGTCGATGTCGCCGACCGTCGGCTGGAGGTGGATGTCGTGATGCGACGTGTGGGACCAAGGGGATCGAGCCTCGTCCTGGGACTCGCCGGCGTGCTGACCCTGCTGCTGGTGCTGGAGGTGGTGCCCCGGCTCGGGATCGTCGATCGGGCGTACCTCCCGCCGGCCTCCGAGATGCTGGTGGCCCTGTCCGAGAGGGTGCAGACCGGAGAGTTCTGGGTCGCCCTGGGACAGACCCTCACCACCTGGGTCACCGGCCTGGCCATCTCGATGGTGGCCGGCCTCGTCCTCGGCGTACTGATCGGCACCGTGCCGATCCTGCGGGAGATCACCGCCTCCACCATCGAGTTCCTCCGGCCGGTGCCCTCGGTGGCCCTGATCCCGGTCGCGGTCCTGGTGCTGGGCACCGGGATGGGGTCGACCCTGCTGCTGGTCGTCTACGCCGCCTTCTGGCAGGTGCTCCTGCAGGTGCTGGCCGGTGTCCAGGACGTGGATCCGGTCGCCTCCGACACGGCACGCTCGTACCGCTTCGGCACGGTCACCCGGCTCCGCACGCTGGTCTGGCCGACGACGCTGCCGTACGTGATGACGGGTCTGCGCCTGTCGGCGTCGGTGGCGCTGATCCTGACCGTCACGGGTGAACTGCTGATCGGGACACCCGGGATCGGCACCCTGGTCGCGGTGGCGCAGTCCTCGGGCGCGATCGCCTCGATGTACGCGCTGGTCATCGTGACCGGTCTGCTCGGCGTACTGGTGAACCTGCTGGCGCGGGCACTGGAATCCCGAGCCCTGTTCTGGCATCCGTCCGTCCGTGGAGAGGTGGCAGCATGAACCCCACCGTGCGGCGGATCCTGTTCGCGGTCGCCCTGCCCATCGTCCTGTTGGCCGCTTGGTGGATCCTCTCCGACTCCAGCACCTCGGTCTACAACCCGCCGCTCCGGTCGATCCTGACCGCGCTGGGCACGACCTGGTTCACCGGAGCAAACGGCCGGAGCCTGATCATCAAGGACGTGCTGCCCTCCCTGGGGCGCCTCCTGTTCGGCTACCTCGTCGCGCTCGTCGTGGGCGTGGCCCTCGGCATCGCGATCGGCCTGTCCCGCCGCCTGCGCGCCTACACCGAGCCCGTGTTGGAGTTCTTCCGGGCCATCCCGCCGCCGGTGATGGTCCCGGTGCTGATGCTCTTCCTCGGGCTCGGAACGCCCATGCGCATCTTCGTGATCGCGACCGGCTGCCTGTGGCCGATCCTGCTCAACACGATCGAGGGCGTACGCGGCATCGATCCCGTGCTCCGCGACACCGCGCGGGCATACCGGCTCGGCCGGATCGCGACCCTGCGCTCCCTGATCCTGCGGGGGGCCAGCCCGCAGATCGTCACCGGGGGCCGTCAGGCACTGTCCATCGGCATCATCCTGATGGTCGTCTCCGAGATGTTCTCCGCGCGCGACGGCCTGGGCTTCACCATCATCCAGTTCCAGCGGACCTTTTCGATCCCCGAGATGTGGTCAGGCGTGATCATCCTCGGCGTCATCGGAGTGGCCCTGTCCCTCGTCTTCCGGGCCGTCGCGGACGCGGCCCTCGGCTGGTACCGCGGATACCAGCGCTCTCAGCATGGAGGTGCCTGAACACATGACCACCAATGTGGCTTACGCCGTCCCGGACAACGGGGGCGCAACCCTCGAGGTGCGCCGACTCACCAAGGTCTACACCGGACGAGGCGAACCCGTCGAGGCCATCCGCCGGATCGACCTCAGTGTCGCCGCCGGGGAGTTGATCTGCGTGGTCGGGCCCTCCGGGGCCGGCAAGACCACGCTGCTGCGGTGCATGTCCGGCCTGATGGCACCGACCTCCGGCGAGGTGGTGCTGGGCGGAACGCCGATCAGCGGCCCGCCGAAGGGCATGGCCGTGGTGCTGCAGGAATACGGCCGATCGCTGTTCCCGTGGCTGACGGTGGCCCAGAACGTGGAGCTCCCGCTGAAGGAGAAGGGCGTGCCGAAGGCGGAGCGGAAGCGGCTGGTCAGCCAGGCGCTGGAGGCCGTGGCGCTCGCGGACGTCCCCGACTCCTATCCCTGGCAGCTCTCCGGCGGGATGCAGCAGCGCGTGGCGATCGCCCGCGCCGCCGCGTACGAGCCGAAGGTGCTGCTGATGGACGAGCCCTTCGCGGCCGTCGACGCGCAGACCCGGTTCGAGCTGGAAGACCTGGTCCGGTCGCTGTGGAAGCGGCTCGGCGTCACCGTCGTGTTCGTCACCCACGACATCGACGAGGCGATCTACCTCGGCGAGCGCGTGGTCGTCCTGTCGGGCCGACCCACCGTCGTGCTGGAGGACGTCCGGGTCGACCTGGGCATCGACCGGGATCAGTTGGAGACCCGCGGCCACCCCGAATTCGCCCGCCTGCGTACGCACGTGTACGAGCTCATCCAGGCGGCCAAGCATGGGGCCCGAACACTGGAAGAGGCCCATCTGACCCACGGGGTCGCACGACAGGAGTAGGTGATGACGACCGCGAACACCGACCGTGCCGGAGCCACCCCGGGCGGCGCGAGCCGCTCGGGCGTCCTGGAGCGCAGCTTCGCCATTCTCAACGCGTTCAGGCCCAGCGACGAGTGCGTGCAGCCCTCGGAGCTGGCCCGCCGGGCCGGACTGTCCAAGGCGACCGGACACCGGATCGTGCAGGAGATGGTCATCCTCGGCATCCTGGAAAAGGGTGACCACGGGGTCCGGATCGGCCTGCGCATGTTCGAGATCGGTCAGCTGGTGGCCCTGCACTCCCCGCTGCGGGTGGCGGCGCTGCCCTTCCTGTCCGACCTGGCGGCCACCACCGGGGGCGCGGTCCATCTCTCGGTGCTGGAGGGCGCCGATGTGGTGTACCTCGAGATCGTCAACCCGATCAAGGGGTTGTCGTCGCGGACCGGCGGCCGACTGCCCGCCCAGGCGACCGCGGCGGGCTGGGCGATCCTGGCCTTCTCGCCGGACACGGTGATCGAGACGATCGCGACACAGGTGCCCGCACGCCGTCCGTCCCCCGGACGGATGCCGACCGCGGCGGAGATCGCCAAGGTGCGATCGCAGCGCTACGCCCAGGATCCCGAGGCGGACCGCGAGGCCGTCGAAGCGGTCGCGGTCCCCGTCCTCGACCCCGAGGGCTACGCGGTGGCGGCCCTGTCCCTGCTGCACCCCTCGGGCACCCGAGACCTGTCCCGTTTCGTCCCCGCCCTCCAGGTGGCCGCGAAGGGGTTGAGCCGCGCCCTGCACCACCTCGCCATGCGCCGTCTCGAGAGCTCTTAGGCGAAGCGCGGAGATATCCCCCCGCGAGTCTCATTCAATGGGGCGCAGCCTTGTCCTGCCTCCGACAAAAAGATTCGATAGTGATACACGATCACGGAAAGGTGACGTCAGAAATGATTGAACGCGTCAACACCAACGCAGCCCCTCTGGTCGGCTTCTCCACCGGTACGGCGGCTCCCCTCTCGCAGGCGATTGTGGTCGGCGACCTGATCTACTGCTCGGGCACCGGACCGCTCGACCCGGCGACCCGGACGGTGGTTTCCGACGATTTCGTCGAACAGGTGGGCCAGACCCTGTCCAACATGCTGCGTACGGTCGAGGCCGCCGGCGGCAACATCAACAGCATCGTCAAGTGCAACGTCTTCCTCAGCGATGTCCACAACTTCCAGGACTTCAACGCGGCCTACCGTGCGTTCTTCGCCGAGGCCGACGACTTCCCGGCTCGGACGACCGTGGGCGCCGTCCTGCACCGGGACCGGGTCCAGGTCGAGATCGACTGCGTGGCCACCAAGGCATGAGCCGACCCGGCAACAGGGCCTGAAGCAGATATCAACCATCACCCGATGAGAGGGTCGAGGAAATGAGCAAGGTAATCCAGTCGTCGAATCTGCCCATCATTGACCTGGAGTCAGTGGTGGAGGACATGATCGCCACCGGTCGGCAGGTGTCGGTGCTGTGGCAGTATCCGGGCTCGCTCGCGTTCGTCGCGAAGGGGCGCGACTACCGCAGCGAGTTCCATATCAATGCCAGCGAAGAAGTCACCTACATGATTCGGGGGACGATGAACCTGCACCATCGCACCCCGGAGGGGGTGGAGAGCATCGCGGTCATCCCGGCCGGATCCTCGAACTGGATGCCGTCGAACACCGAGCATTCCCCGCGGTTCCCGTCGGACGCCTTCGCACTCATCCTGGAGCGGAGCCGGCTGGAGGGCGAGATCGATCGCTTCCGCTGGTACTGCCCGGAGTGTGACGAGTTCCTGCACGAGGAGGAGTACGTCGTGGAGGACTACACCCTGGACCCCGTGTCCAAGGCATACGCACGGTTCTTCGACTCGGTCGAGGCCCGGACGTGCACACACTGCGGTCACGTCATGCCTCGCCCCGAGGAGCAGGTCGGCTGATCGGCCGCACCGCACCCGTGGTCCGTCAGCGCCACCACAGCCACGCCGCCAGGAAAAACCCGCCGGCCGCGACGACCGCGCGCAGCACCTGCTCGGGGATCAGGCGTTGGATCACCGGGCCGAAATTTCCGCCGACCACGCAGCCCAGTCCCAGCGCGATCGCCGCGGCCCAGTTCACCGGCCCGAAGCCGATGAAGATCACCGAGGCGATGAGGTTGCTCACCCCCAGCAACAGGCTCTTGATCACCATCGCCCGGGTGAACATCTCGGAGCTGGCGATCAGGGTCAGCGCCAGGTACATCACGCCTGCGCCGGCGCCGAAGTAGCCGCCGTAGCAGCACACCAGGAACAGCCCGAGCCAGTAGACGACGGGGTTGGGCTCGCCGGCCCGCAGCCGGCTGATCCGCGGGCTGAGCAGCAACAGCACCGAGGCGAGCACGATCAGCCACGGCACCACGGCAGTGAAGCTCGACTCTCCGGCGACCAGCAGCAGCGCCGCTCCGAGACCGCCGCCGACCGCGGCCACCACCAGCTGTGCCGTCAGGGTCCGGCGAGAGCCGCCGGTCACCGTACGTAGCGCTCTGGCGGTGGAGCCGACCCCCACGCCGACCAGTCCCAGCGTGTTGGACACGTTCGCCGCCACCGGTGACAGGCCCGCCGCCAGCAGCACCGGATAGCTGACCAGCGAGGCCAACCCGGTCAGATAGCCGACGATGCCGGTGCCGACCCCGGCGAGTGCGATCAGCGCCAGCACGCCCAGCGGCATCCCGAGGATCTCGAAACCACCCATCCACCCCTCCTGACCGCGCCGACGGGTGCGGCGCCACCCCGGACGTCAGGCTCGTCCCGATGCCCAGGGTGGAGCCTAGACCCCGGTCGGCCTCACCCGACGGCGGTGCCGTGGACGGCCCGGTCGATCTCGGCCGAGGTGGGGCTGGTCGCCGGACCCTCGCGGGTCACCGCCAGGGCCGCGGCCACACCGGCACGGGTGGCGGCGTCGACCAGTCCGGCGCCGTCGGCGAGCTGCGCACACAGCACGCCACAGTGGGCGTCACCGGCGCCGTTGGTGTCGACGGCCTGCACGGCCAGCGCCGGGACGTCGACGACGACCGGGGCACCATCGCCGGCCCGCTGCGCCACGATGGCGCCCTGCGCGCCGCGGCGGAGGATGACGTGGCACCCCAGTCCCGTGGCGAGGTCGCCGGCCAGCGCCATCGGATCGGTGTCGTACGTCGCGGTCGAGCCGACGTGGAGCCGGTCGGCAAGGATCCGCGCCTCCCGTTCGTTGGTGCTCCACACCGTGGTGCGGGCGATCACCGTACGCAACGCCTCGTCGTCGATCTCCCCGATCACCGGTGACGGGTCGACGACGACGGTCGTCGCGGCGGGGAGCCGGGGCAGCCAGTGGATCAGCGCGGCCCGGTTGTCGGCGTGCACCAGCGAGTAGCCCGAGACGTACACGACGTCCTGCTCGGTGACCGCTGCCGCCTGGTAGTCGCCGATCCCGGCGTGGCCCTCGGCACCGACGGTGGAGACGAACGTACGTTCCGCCGAGTCGTCGACCAGGGCGACGCAGAAGCCGGTGTCGTGGTCGGTCGCGGCCGGGGAGAGGACCTCGACCCCCTCCCGGCGCATCGCGGCCCGGACGAGGTCGCCGAACGGGCCGGTGCCGTGGCCGCCGGCGTAGACCACATCGCCCCCGTCGCGCGCCGCGGCGACCATCACGTTGATGCCGCCGCCGGCGGCGAGCTGATGACTGCGGGCGAAGGTGTCGCCGCCGGGCTCGGGGATCGCGTCGATCCGCATCACCAGGTCGACGATCGCCTGACCGGTGTGGATGACGCGCCCGTGGCTGTCGGTGCCCATGTCAGGCCCGATCCGCATGCGTGCGGGCACCGCCGAGGAGGGCGAAGATGCCGGCGCCGACGAGTCCGGAGACGAGCCAGGCCATGCCGTTGTTGCCGACCCAGGTGTCGTAGAGCGGCCCGGTGTACCAGGCGGCGTCGCCGGGCTGGATCTTCATGAACAGTGCCGCGACCACGATCGCCACCAGCCAGGCGCCGAAGGCGTTCCAGCGGATGCCGCCGCGATACCAGTACGGGCCGGCGTGGGTGAGGTCCAGCAGACCGTCGGGGTCGTACGAGTGGCGGACGGCCATGTCGACGAGGAACACGCCCACCCAGGCGGAGATCGGGACGGCGAGCAGCGAGATGAAGGTGATGAACGGCCCATAGAACCCGTCGGCGATCAGCAGGAAGCACAGCGATCCGGTGGTGGTGACGACGACGTCGACGATCACGGCGTAGACGCGCTTCACCCGCACGCCCAGGGTGATCGTGGTGAGGCCGGCCGAGTAGACCGAGAGGTGGTTGGACAGCAGCAGGCCGACGAACGAGACGAGCAGGTAGACCACGGCGACCCACGACGGCAGCGTCGCCCGGATGGCGTCCATCGGGTTGGGCGAGGCGACGACGGTGGAGTCGGAGGCGCCGATCATCGAGCCGAGCGAGATCATGATCACCAGCGGGATCCCGGCGCCGGCGGCTGCGGAGAGGACGAGCGAGCGGCCCTTCACCAGCGGGGACTGGTAGCGCGCCATGTCCGCCCCGGAGTTGGCCCAGCCGATGCCGGTGCCGGCGGCGATCGTGCCGACGGCGGTGATCACGACGGCGAGGTTCGCCGACGGGGCGTGCAGCACGACCGACCAGTTGATCCGGGTCAGCAGGAACGCCAGGATGAACAGGTTGATCGCCCCGAAGATCCAGGTGGACCACTTCTGGACGACCAGGATGGTGGCGTGGCCCATGCCGGACACGGCGACGGTGCAGGCGACGAACAGCAGGACGCCGATCACGGTGAGGACCGGCGCCTGCTTGGCGGCACCCGACGTCCCGGCGATCAGCGAACACATCGTGACGAAGGCGAGCGCCGCGGTCGAGGTGTTGACCGTCTCCCAGCCGAGCCGGGAGAGCAGGGCGACGGCGGTCGGGCCGATGTTGCCGCGGACGCCGAAGACGGCCCGCGACAGGGTCAGGCTCGGGGCACCGCCACGCTGGCCGGCGATGGAGATCAGGCCGACGATCGCGAACGAGCCGAAAGAGCCGAGGACCGCGACGATGACGGCCTGCCAGATCGACATGCCGACGGACACCAGCGAGACGCCGAGTGGCAGGCCGAGGATCGAGATGTTGGCGGCGAACCACACCCAGAAGAGCTGCATGGGGTTGCCGTGGCGTTCGTTCACCGGGACGGGTTCGATGCCGCGCTGCTCCACGGCGCGGAGCGCGACGCCCTGACCGGCGTCGGTGTCGAGGACGGCAGGCTCGGTGGAGCGGGTAGGAGATGGGGCGGGTGACATGTTCTTACCTCTGCGTTGAGGGGGTGGTGCGTGTAGTGGTGGTGCGTGTAGTGGTGGTGCCTGTGATGGCAGCGGCGCGCAGCGCCAGGAGGCGCTCCGCGAGGTCTTCGGTGGCGAGCGCGTTCCGCGACTCGACGAGGGAGGCGACGTCGTGCGGGAAGGCCGCGGCGCCGTGGGCGGCCCCGAGGATCGCACCCGCGATGGCGGCGATCGTGTCGGTGTCCCCGCCGAGCGAGGCGGCACAGCACAGGCCGTCGTACGGTCGGTCGCGGTAGCGGTCGACGATGAGCAGCGCGCTGACGACGGATTCCTGGGACTGGACCGACGTCCCGACCACGTCGTACAGGTACTGCGGGAACTCGTCCTCGCCGAGCCGGCGGGCCGCCGGCCGCAGGGCGAGGAACCGGCGCGGGATCGACGCGCCGGCGACCCAGTAGCCACACCGCTCACCCTCGCCCGCCAAGGCGACGGCAGCGGACAGGGCGTGGTCGAGGTCCTGTCTGTCGAGGCAGGCGCTCACCGCGGCCGCGACCGCGGCGGCGGCGGACATGCCGAGGCCGGTGTTGTGGGTGACCCGGCTGACCTCGACCACCGACTCGAGCAGACCAGGACCGAGCGGGGAGGCGACGCCGACCGGCGCCACGCGCATCGCGGCACCGTTGGTGGTGCCGTAGCGGCCGGACTCCTCCGGGGAGGTGCCGGACTGCAGCGCGGTGAGCGCGGCCTTGGTGGACGGGCCGAGCAGGTCGTGCGATCCCCGTACGATCATGTCCTGTTCCCAGGCGATCAGCGCAGCGGCGAACGCGCCCGCGTCGACATGGCCGTGTCCGGCGATCAGGAGTTCGGCGACGATGACGGCCTGTTCGGTGTCGTCGGTGACGGCGCCCGCATCCATGCCGGGGGCGATCGGCTGGTCGTCCGAGGCGCCGATCGGCGCGGTGATGCGCCCGTAGCGCTCGGCGATCTGCGGGCGGCTGAAGGATTGGGTGGGCATGCCGAGGGCGTCACCGATGGCCAGGCCGAGGAGCGCACCGCGGGCGCGGTCGAGGAGAACGGAGTCGTGGGATGCCATCTCAGTCTCCGAAATCGAGGACGAGGGAGAACCGGGTCGGGTCCAGCAGCGAGACGACGTGCTCGACGAACGCCCCCTCCGCGTCGAAGGACGTACGGACCGACCGCAGGTAGCCGGACCCTTCGGGCTGGCCCAATAGTTCCGCCTCCCACGCCTCGAGTCGATGGACGTCGACGCGCTGACGACCGGCCGAGGCGACCAGGCCGGCGGCCTTGAGGCTGGCCCACAGTGAGCCGTCGCGCAGGCCCTGGGTCGGCAGGTCGACCAGCGGACCGACCGCCGGCACCGAAGAACACTCGAGCGAGATCGGCCGCTCGGCCCCGTCCTCGTCACGGACGGCGCGGACACGCCGGACGGCGATGGCGTCGGTGACGGCCACCTCCGCGGGGAGCCCAGGGATCTCGTCGAGGGTGATCCGGGTGATGTCCAGCACCCGGGTGACGATGTCGAGGCCGGTCTCGGCCAGTGCCTGGGCCCAACCACGGGTGCGATCCAGCCGATGGCCCTCGAAGGTGACGAAGGACCCAAGGCCGGACCGGGTGGTGATCAGCTTGCGTTGTTGCAGCTCGGACAGCGCCTGGCGGATGGTGCCCCGCGACACGGCGAACTCCTCGGCGAGCTTGTGTTCGCCGGACAGCTTCTCCCCGGGGGTGAATTCCCCGTTCCGGATGCGCGCCGCGATCGACTCCACGACGAGTCGACGCTTGGACAAGGCCTCACTGTTAGACATGTATATACAGGTACACCCACCTGTTCACTCTGAGCAAGGGGTCGTCGCCGAGATCACAGCACCGGCGCGGGGGCCGGCCCGACGTCCGGGCACCCCCATCGCCGGGCGTCGACGGTCCTGGTCCGCGTCAGGTCGCCGGGGCCGGCAACGCGCTTGTCGACAGCGCTGAACCCCGACGATTCTCACGATCCCCGACGTTCCGAGGGATCCCCGACCGTGCACGACCGTATTCGGTCGGGGTTGTCGCGGAGGATCGGGGTCGCTGAGAATCGTCGGGGTCGCTGAGAATCGTCGGGGTCGGTGAAGTCCTCGGGGTCGTGAAGTCCCGGAGACAGTGACCGCCGACCTGGTCGGTCACCGTCCCCAGGTCAGTCCTCTGGGTGTGATGGGCGGGCGGTGCGCGTACGTCACCAGGCGATGCCGGCCACCACCGCACGGTGGTCACTGCCGGTGGCCGGGAGCACCGACGCGTTCTTCGGCTGCACACCGCGGATCAGGATCTGGTCGATCCGCAGCACCGGGAACCTGGCCGGCCAGGTGAATCCGAGGCCCTTGCCGGCGGTGTCCTGGACCGACTGCAGCTGTGAGGTGAGCGCCGCGCCGAGCGACTGGACGCCGATGCCCCTGTCCCTGTCCCTGCCCCGGCCCCTGCCCCGGCCCCGGCGGCATGGCACGATCGGCCCTGTGACCAACCGCCCCGACGACCCGCGGCTCCGCGATCTCGCCCTGCTGCGCCAGGTGCGTGACCGGATCGACCGGGAGTACGACCGGCCGCTCGACGTCGAGGCGCTCGCCCGCGGGGTGTACATGTCGGCCGGACACCTGAGCCGGCAGTTCCGGGCGGCGTACGGCGAGTCCCCGTACGGCTACCTGATGACGCGGCGGATCGAGCGGGCGATGGCGCTGCTGCAGCGCGGCGACCTCAGCGTCACCGAGGTGTGTTTCGCGGTGGGCTATTCGTCGCTGGGCACCTTCAGCACCCGCTTCTCCGAGCTGGTCGGGATGTCCCCCAGCGCCTACCGGCAGACCGCTTCGGAGTGGGCCGGGCTGCCGGCATGCGTGGTGAAGCAGGTGGCCCGGCCGATCCGCACCACCGATCAGGAATGACGAAGCATCACCGATCAGGAATGAAGAAGCACCACCGGCTGCCCCGGACCTAGCGTTGAAGACATGGACATCACCATTCATTCCACGTTCCTCCCGCAGACCGATCCGGAGGCCTCGCTGGCGTTCTGGCGCGACACGCTCGGCTTCGAGGTGCGCCTCGACGTCGGCTCCGGCGCGATGCGCTGGCTCACCATCGGCCCGGCCGGCCAGGCCGACACCAACCTCGTGCTGACCCCGCCGGCGGTCGACCCGACGCTGACCGACGACGAGAAGCGCACCATCTCCGAGCTGATGGCCAAGGGGTCGTACGCCATGGTCCTGCTCACCACCGACGATCTCGAGGGCACCTTCGCGACGGTGGAGGCCAGCGGCGCCGAGATCGTCCAGGAGCCCACCGACCAGCCGTGGGGCGTGCGCGACTTCGCCGTCCGCGACCCCGCCGGCACGCTGGTCCGCATCAACCAGCGCTGACCCGACGTTCCCGCGGGAACGTCCTGGGGTGGTGCCGGCACCGGATCCCGCGCGCTACGCATCCACCAGGCTGAGCAACGTGGCCAGGAACCCGTCGGAGTCCTGCGCCCCGTCGATCAGCGCGGCGATCCGGGCCGGCTCCGACAGCAGTCGGGTCAGCTCGTCCAGCGCGTCGCGGAAGGTCTGCCGACCGTCCGGACTCAGCGCGAACAGGAACACCAGCCGGACGTCGGCCGACGATCCCCAGGGGATCCCTCGGTCGCAGGCCAGCACCGAGATGGCCGTCGAGTGGGCATCCATGTACATCGAGTGCGGGATCGCGAACTCGCCGCCGAAGGAGGTCGCCGAGCGCCGCTCCCGGTCGAGCACGTCGTCGAGGAAGCCGGGATCGACGTAGCCGAGATCGGCCATCCGCTCGCACATCATCGCCAGTGCCGCCTCCTTGGTCGCCACCTCGGGGACGTGGAAGTAGGCCTGCGGGTCGATCAGCGTGCTCATCACCGTACGCACCCGCCGGCGCGCGTTGCGCTCCCGCTCCCGCCGGACCCCGTCGATGACGAGGTCGAGATCGGCGGAGGTGAGGAACGGTCCGATCCGGATCACCGGTGCCGACGCCGGCCCGGCCGGATCCACGCACGAGACGATCAGGTCGGACGTCACCTCGGCGAAGTCGAAGTCGAGCGAGGTGACGACCCGTTCGATGTCGGCCTGGCCGCGCAGCTTGCGGCCCAGCCGCTCCGCCAGGCTGTCGGCCAGGTCGTAGTAGCGCGGCACCACCAGGGTCACCGTGACCAGGTCACGCTGCTCCAGGTAACGCAGGTACTGCATGCCCATGTGCATCGAGAGGTAGTCGACCTCGCCCGGGCCGACGGCGATGCCCGTACGTTCCTCCAGTCGCTGGGCGAAGTAGATCGCCAGGTCGTGGACCAGCGGGTGCTCGTTCTTGAAGTTCTCCCCCAGCGGGTTCACCAGCGACAGGTCCGAGCGGGCGCGGGCGATCAGGTTCTGGGCGTGCAGGGCGACGTTGAGCAGCATCGCCGGATCGGCAGGACCCAGCAGGTACTTGGTGGAGACGTCGTCGAGGATCTCTGCCACGACCGTGCGGAGCTGCGGATCGACGGCGGTCTCGGCGGCCTCCGGGGTGGCGTTGCGGGTCGCCCGGACGGCCACCACCCCGTACAGCGCGCGGAGCTCGGTCTCCGGCAGGACGGTGCCGAGGTCGGTGGCCACCGCATCCGCCAACTGTTGGGTGAGGTCGCGGACGTGGGCATCGGCGTACGGCGGCACCCAGTCCGCGGCCGGCAGGGTGTGCCCCTGGCGGACCCGGTCGATGGTGATGGTCAGGTGCACCAGCACGTCGCGCAGGGCGAACTCGTTGAGCTGCAGCGGCGACCCGCCGATGATCCGCTGCACGGTGTCCCGCAGCCGGTCGATGTCGATGTGGTCGTACTCGGCGGCGAACGCCTGCCAGGTCGCCGGCATCAGGCCCTGCGTGCTGTTGTGCAGCAGTTGCCGGACCAGCCGGCGTCGCGACCGCTCCGGCCCGACCACCAGCACCAGGTCGTGGTCACGGCGCAGCGTCAGGTCATGCTGGCGCATCAGTTCCCGGACGCGGCCGAGGTCCGACTCCAGGGTGGACTCGCTGATCATCAGCCGATCGGCCAGGGTGTGGATGCTGATCGGCTCCGCGTTCTGCACCAGATTCCGGCACAGATAGCGCAGCCGCCGGTCCGGGGTGTCCGGCAGCCCGCTCGCAGCGTGCAACCCCTCGGCCAGTGCCGACTCCGGAGCGGCCTCGTACGCCTCGCGGTCGAGACTGTAGCCGTGGTGGCTGGCGACGACGAGTCGGCCGGCCCGGTTGAGGTCGCGGACGTCGTTGCGTACGGTCCGCGGGCTCACCTGCAGGCGGGCGGCCAGATCCTCACCCGACAACGGGTGCGCCGAGCGCAACAGCAGGTCCAGCAGCGCCCGACGCCGATCGCGGATCACTGCCCCGTGTGGAGGGCGCGGGCCTGGGCGAGGGCGGCCTTGCCGTCCATCATCCCGTAGGCCCGGGTGTCGACGATCCCGACCTTCACCCCGCGCGCGGCGGCGTACGCCTGCACCTCGCGCAGCTTGTAGCGGATCTGGGGGCCGAGCAGGATGACGTCGACGCCGGCGATGTTCTCCGGCAGTTCCGACTCGGGGACGGCATCGACCTCGTCGCCGGGGCCGGCGTTCTGACGCATCTTGTTGGTGAGCAGGCTGGTGGACATGCCGGCGTTGCAGAGCAGCAGGACCTTCATCGTTGAACCTCCTGAGAGCGGGTGATCGGGGAAACGGGTGATCGGGGAACGGGTGGTCGGTGGGGGCCGGATCAGGACGCGGCGAGCGCCGACGTCCGGCGGTAGAGGTGGACGAACTCGTCGGCGAGGTCGCGGACCAGCATCGCGCCGGCGAGATGGTCCTGGGCATGCACCAGGACGATGTTGACCGGGACTGCGGTGCCGCGGGCCTCCTGGGTGAGCATCGCCGTCTGGGCGGTGTGCGCCTCGTGCAGTCCCTCGTCGGCCGCCGCCAGCAGCCGGGCGGCCTCGTCCAGGTCACCCTCGCGGGCCGCCCGGATCGCCATCATCGCGTTGGACTTGGCGTTGCCGGCGGACGAGATGATCGCGAACGCGACGTCGTAGTCGGCAGGATTCATCATCCACTCCCATCGTGTGCATCGTGCATCGTGTGCATCGTGCATCGTGTGCATCATGTGCCCGCCCGGCTCTGGCGTGACTCGCGCGGAAGGGGTCCGGTCGGGGCACTTCCAAAGTAGGAGAGCTCCCGGGACACTGCCACCATGAACCTTTCCGCCATGGCGGAAACCATCGTGGTGGACAGCGGAAGAGTCCGGAAGGGAAAGTGATGGGGAAGTCATCCGTCGGGACGATCCTCGCCGGTACGGGCCACTCCGGCCAGTCCGCACCGACCCAGCCCGACGGAATCCCCGACACTCGAAGGAGAGTGTGATGAGTCAGTCCTCGTCCATCGGTGACCGGATCGCCGAGAAACTGATCGAGCCGATCACCAGGTTCGCCGACCTGAAGCCCGTCCAGTCGCTGAAGAACGGCATGCTCGTCGTGATGCCGCTGACCATCATCGGCTCGATCTTCCTGCTGCTCGCCAACCTGCCGATCCTGGCCGTCCAGGACTGGTTCACCGCGATCGGGCTGACACCGCTGCTGATGCAGGTGTTCAACGCCACCTTCTCGCTGATCGGCCTGGTGGCCTGCGTCGCCATCGCCTACAACTACGTCAAGGCCTGCGGCCACGAGCCGTTCGTCGCCTCGATCATCGCGCTGTGTGCGTACGTCCTGTTCATGAGTCTCACGGTGACCGACGCGAAGACGGGGCAGTCGGTGACCGGCGCGATCGACCTGAACTGGACGGGCGCGAAGGGCATGGTCGTCGGCATCATCGTCGGCGAACTGGTCGGCGTCGTCTACTCGTGGTTCCTGAAGAAGAAGATCGTCATCAGGATGCCCGACGGGGTGCCGCCGGCCGTCGCGAACTCCTTCACCGCGCTCATCCCGGGGGCCGTCATCCTCACCGCCGGGATGGTCCTCGTCGCCGTCTTCCAGCGCTTCGACACGACCATGTTCCAGGCCGTCTACACCTGGCTGCAGATCCCGATGCAGGGGCTGACCGACTCCGTCGGCGGCGTCGTGGTGTTCTCCCTGCTGATCCCGTTCCTGTGGTTCTTCGGCATCCACGGCTCCAGCATCGTCGGCGGCGTGCTCACCCCGATGACCACCGCCAACACCGTCGCCAACCAGGAGATCCTCGCGTCCGGCCGGGCGCTCACCCTCGCCAACGGCGGCCACATCGTCACCCAGCAGTTCATCGACAACTGCATCAACATGACCGGCGCCGGCGTCACCATCGGCCTGGTGCTCTACATGGTGTTCCGGGCGAAGTCGGCGCAGTACCGTACGCTCGGCAAACTGAGCATCGCCCCGGCGATCTTCAACGTGAACGAGCCGATCCTCTTCGGCACCCCGATCGTGATGAACCCGCTGATGGCACTGCCCTTCATCGCCACGCCGCTGATGACCGGACTGCTGCAGTACTTCGCCCTGTGGAGCGGACTGGTGCCGCTCTACACCGGCGTGATGGCGCCGTGGACGATGCCGCCGATCCTGTCCGGCTTCATCATCGGCGGCTGGCGGACCGCGCTGATGCAGGTGGTGGTGATGGCCCTGTCGATCGCGACGTACTACCCGTTCATCCGCCAGGCCGACAAGCTGCTGGCGGTCGAGGAAGCCGCCCTGCACGCCGAGCACCTCGCCGCGAACGCGCCGACCGTGACGGGGGACGACGTCGATGTCGCTCTCTGAGGCCGTACGCTCCGCTCCCGCGGCCTGGCCCGGCCGCGCCCTGCCCGCCGACTTCCTGTGGGGCGCCTCGAGCAGCGCCTACCAGATCGAGGGCGCCAGTGCCGAGGACGGCAAAGGACCCAGCGTCCAGGACGTCAAGACCGTCCCCGCGGGAACGCCGGACTTCTCGGTCTGTTCCGACCACTACCACCGGTGGGCCGAGGACATCGCCCTGCTCGCCGAACTCGGGCTGAAGTCCTACCGGTTCTCGATCGCCTGGACCCGGATCCTGCCCGAGGGCACCGGAGCGGTGAACCCGGCCGGTGTCGAGTTCTACTCCCGGCTGATCGACGAATGCCTCTGGCACGGCATCGAGCCGATCGTCACGATGTACCACTTCGACCTGCCGACCGCCCTGGACGCCCGTGGCGGCTGGGCGGATCCGGCCACCGTCGACGCGTTCGTCGAATTCGCCCGGGTGCTGTTCGCGGCGTACGGCGACCGGGTGACGCACTGGCTGACGATCAACGAGCAGAACATCATGACCCTGGTGCCCCACCACGGCCTCGGTGCCGCGGCCGGCCCGGACTACCCGCTCTACCAGGCCAACCACCACATGCTGCTGGCCCAGGCCCGGGCGATGGCGCTGTGTCACGAGGTGCTGCCGGCGGCGAAGATCGGCCCCGCGCCGAACATCGCCCTCGCCCTGCCACTGGAGGGCACTGCGGAGGACGTGCTGTGCGCGCAATACCTGAACGCCGTACGCAACTGGCTCTACCTGGACGCCGCGGTGCTCGGCCGCTACAACACCCTCGCGGTCGACCACATCCGGCGCGCCGGCTATCGGCTGGACGTGTCCGACGACGACCTGCGGGTGCTCCGGGAGGGCCGGCCCGACTTCATCGCCTTCAACTACTACAACACCGAGACAGTGACGTACGCCCCCGGTGAGACCCTGGAGGACGCCGACGGTGCCATCCACGGCCCGGGGCGGATCGTGCCCAACCCGCACTTCGCCACCACCGACTGGAACTGGCCGATCGACCCGCTCGGCTTCCGGACGACGCTGCAGGAGATCCACTCCCGCTATGGCCTGCCGCTGATGGTGACCGAGAACGGGCTGGGGGCGTACGACCGGCTGGAGCCCGACGGCACCGTCGACGACGGCTACCGGATCGACTACCTGCGCGACCACATCACCGCGATGAAGCAGGCGATCGACACCGGCGTCCCGGTGATCGGCTACCACCCCTGGTCGGCGATCGACCTGATCAGCACCCACGACGGCTTCCTGAAGCGGTACGGCTTCGTCTACGTACGCCGCGACAACGAGTCCACGCACGATCTGGCGCGGTTCCGGAAGAAGAGCTTCCACTGGTATCGCCGGGTGATCGCGTCGGGTGGCGCCGATCTGGCCTGAAACAGCCGACAGGAGGGCCGTCCCGGTGGGGCGGCCCTCCTGTCGGCCAGGCGTCATCAGGCCGGACGGCGCTCCGGGACGCTGGTCAGCGCCGGGTCGCGGACCACGACGTCACCGAGGACCTCGTCGATCCGGGTCATCAGCTCGGCCGGGATCGTCACCCCGGATGCCTCGACGTTGTGGGTGATCTGCTCGGGGCGCGAGGCACCGACCAGGGCGGCCGCCACGTTGCCGTTCTGCAGCACCCAGGCGATCGCCAGCTGGGCCATCGAGATGCCCATCTCGTCGGCGATCGGAGCGAGGTCCTGGACACGCTGGACCAGCGCCTCGTTGTCCAGGAAGCGGCGGACGAAGGAGGCCCCGCCCTTCTCGTCGGTGGCGCGGCTGCCTGCCGGGACCGGGGCGCCCGGCTTGTACTTGCCGCTCAGCACGCCCTGGGCCATCGGCGACCAGACGATCTGGGAGATGCCCAACTCCTCGGAGGCCGGAACGACCTCGGGCTCGATGACGCGCCACAGCATGTTGTACTGCGGCTGGGAGCTGATGATCCGGAAGCCCAGCTGGGAGGCGAGCTCCTGACCGGCGCGCAGCTGGGCGGCCGTCCATTCGGACACCCCGATGTAGAGGGCCTTGCCCTGGCGTACGACGTCGGCGAAGGCCTGCATGGTCTCCTCCAGCGGCGTCTCCACGTCGAAGCGGTGAGCTTGGTAGAGGTCGACATAGTCGGTGCCGAGCCGACGCAGCGAGCCGTCGATCGACTCCATGATGTGTTTGCGGGACAGGCCCACGTCGTTGTGGCCCTTGGGGCCGGTGGGCCAGTAGACCTTGGTGAAGATCTCCAGCGACTCGCGCCGCTGGCCCTTGAGGGCATCACCGAGGACCTGCTCCGCGACGGTGTTGGCGTACACGTCAGCGGTGTCGAAGGTGGTGATGCCGGCGTCCAGTGCGGCATGGACACAGGCGGTGGCGGTGTCGTTCTCCACCTGGGAGCCGTGGGTGAGCCAGTTGCCGTACGTGATCTCGGAGATCTTCAGACCGGAATTGCCGAGGTAGCGGAACTTCATGTCGCGGCTCTAACCCGGGGAGCTGACAGAGCCCGCCGGGGAGGCGGCGACCGCGGAGCGGCCCGGTCGGCCGACGTCGGGCGCCCACAACGCGTCACACAACGCGTCACACGACCGTTACGGCGTGTTACCGGAGCGCATTCCCGGGGAAACCGTTCTGAAAAGGCTGCCGTGTTGACTCGGTGCCACGAGCCGGAGAACAGCTCCGGCCGTTCGGACTGTCACCCGGTCCTCCGGACCTTCTGCATCGCGTCGTACGCGTCGACGGACCGCGTCGTACGCGTCGACGGACCGTACGCTCCGGAGCCTGGCAGCGCACCCGCCCACCGATAAGCCACCGTCCCGACGGACATCAGCCCAGAGGAGCTACCAGATGTCGACCTTCGACGACCAGATCGCCGCCAATATCGAGAAGTCCCGATCCGAGATCCCGCACCCCTCGCTGCCCAAGGGCTCGAACCTCTACGGTTCGACCAAGATCTTCCCCGACTACCAGGCCGAGGAAGGCGAGACCTACTTCACCCTCATCCACGGCATCGCCCACGAATCGTCCGTCAGCCTTGTCGCCCTGCTGCAGGCCGTCCGCGCGCAGCGCAAAGGCTTCGAGTCGGTCGTCTACTTCTACGGGACCGGCGCGATGAACGCGATCGCGACGCGCGGCTTCCCCACCACCGGTGACAGCGGCTTCCCCGGCGAACAGAACATCAACGACACGATCAGCACCTTCATCAAGGAGGGCGGCACCGTCTTCGCCTGCCGCTTCGGTCTGGCTCTGCACGGGCATCGCGAGGAGGACCTCATCGAGGGCGTGGTGCCGGCACACCCGCTGGACGTCCAGGACGCGCTCATCCACTACGCCCGCAAGGGCGCCATCATCAACTCCACCTGGATGGTCTGACTGCCGCGCGTCGGCCCGGCCCGCGTGCCGGGCCGACGCCCTGGCCCCGACCCGCCCGATCCGATCAGGAGGCACCGTGACCCTCTTCGACACACGTACGGAACTGGCTGTGAGAGGAATCCGCAACCTCTCCGCTCCGGTGTCCCGCCGCGCCGGCGCAGGCCCCAGCGACGACGGGCACGTCTTCCTCGGTGGCATCGGGAGCTCCCTGCCCGTACGCTCCGATTCGCCGTACACGGTGGCGGACGGCCATCTGTTCCACGACGGGACCGACCTCGGCCTCGAGATCGAGCCGGTGCTCCGGCCCCGCTTCTACGACCTGTCCACCGCCGACGGCGTTCCGTACGAGAAGATCGCCCGGCTCCACTCGGGCAACGTCCTGGCCACCACCGTGGTGCAGACCTGCGCCCGCTACGCCGAGGACCAGCGCTGCCGCTTCTGCGCCATCGAGGAGTCCCTGGCCGCCGGCGCGACGGTGGCAGTGAAGACCCCGGCCCAGCTCGCCGAGGTGGCCCGGGCCGCCGTGGACCTGGACGGGGTCGCCCAGATGGTCCTCACCACCGGAACATCCGCCGCCCCCGACCGTGGTGCCCGGCATCTCGCCCGCTGCGTCCGCGCCATCCGAGCGGCCTGCCCCGACCTGCCGATCCAGGTCCAGTGCGAGCCGCCCCGTGACCCGAACACCATCCAGGAGCTGCGCGACGCCGGTGCGGACACCATCGGCATCCACGTCGAGTCGATGGACGACGAGGTGCGGCGCCGCTGGATGCCGGGCAAGTCGAGTGTGACCCTGGACGACTACCGCGCCGCGTGGCGCGAGGCGGTCGCCGTCTTCGGGCACAACCGCGTCTCCACCTACCTCCTGGTCGGGCTCGGCGAGGACCCTGACGAGCTGGTCGGCCACTGCGCCGAGGTGATCGAGATGGGCGTCTACCCCTTCGTCGTTCCGTTCCGGCCGCTCGCCGGAACGCTCGCCGCCGACGTGGACCGCGTTGGGCCCCCCGATGCCCGGACGCTGGCCGACGTCACCTCCCGCGTGGCATCCCTGCTCCGCGCTGCAGGGATGCGCGCCGCCGACCAGCGGGCCGGGTGCGCGGCCTGCGGCGCCTGCAGCGCCCTGCCGACCCTGGGCGGCTGAGTCCCTCCCCCCGTCGTCCATCCCGGAGCGCCCGTCCGGCGCGCCGCCATCCGAACGGAGAATTCCATGACCGTGATCGCCGCGGCTTCGGCCAACTTCACGCGCGACCTCGAACAGAACTACGCACTGATCGAACGTCTCGTCTCCCAGGCCCGCGGGGCCGGCGTCGACTTCCTCGTCCTGCCCGAGGCCGCCATCGGCGGCTACCTCTCGTCGCTGGGCAACCACGGCGACACCGTACGGACCACCCGCCGCTCGCTCCCACCAGCCGTCAGCCTGGACGGCCCCGAGGTCGCCCGGGTCCAGCGGATCGCCGGGTCGATGCTCGTGGCGATCGGCTTCTGCGAGGCGGGTGAGGATCCCGACACCCGTTACAACGCGGCAGCACTCCTCGATGGGTCCCAGATCTACGGCTCCTACCGCAAGGTCCATCAGCCGCTCGGCGAGAACATGTCGTACGCCGCCGGTTCCGGCTACGGCGTCTTCGACACGCCGATCGGGCGCGTGGGCCTGCAGATCTGCTACGACAAGGCCTTCCCCGAGGCCGCCCGCGCGATGGCACTGGACGGCGCCGAGGTGATCGCCAGCCTGTCCGCCTGGCCGGCGGCCCGAACGGCGGCCGCAGAGGACCTGCAGCAGGATCGCTGGACCTACCGCCACAACGCGTTCGACGTGGCCCGCGCCCTCGACAACCAGGTCTTCTGGGTCGCCTCCAACCAGTGCGGCACCTTCGGCTCGCTGCGCTACGTCGGCAATGCCAAGGTCATCGACCCCGGCGGGAACGTCCTGGCGAACACCTATATCGAGGAGGGCCTCGCCATCGCAGACGTCGACATCGAAGGGACCTTCCGCACCATGCGGGCCGGCATGTTCCACCTCCGCGACCGACGCCCCGAGGTGTACGCGCCTCTCGCCGACCCGGTCGTCCAGGCGACCGCCCGCTGGCGAGACCTGCCCTGCGCCTGACGCCGGCCCACCGACACCTGACCACACCAAGGAGCACAACGACCCATGACCACATCATCCGCACGCACGCCATCGGGACCCTCGACCGACGAGTTCGTCCCCGTGGTCGTCATCGGGGCCGGTCAGGCCGGCCTGTCCGTCAGCTGGTTCCTCGGGCACGAGGGCATCGACCACGTCGTCCTCGAGGCCGACAGCCCCGTCCATGCCTGGCGGGACACCCGCTGGGATCGATTCACCCTGGTCACGCCCAACTGGCACTGCCGGCTCCCCGGGCGTCACTACGACGGTCCCGAGCCGGACGGCTTCATGACCCGCGACGAACTCGCCGACTGGCTGGAGGACTGGGTCGCCTCCTTCAACGCCCCGGTGCGTACGAGGACCCGGGCCACCAAGCTCGAGCGGCTCGATGCGGACCGCCTGGTCGTCGACGTCGAGGACTCCGAGGGGACGCACCGCATCGTCTGCTCCGACGTCGTGATCGCCACCGGCGGCTATCCCATCCCAGTCATCCCCCCGTACGCCCACTCCCTCGACCGCTCCGTCCACCAGGTCCACTCCGAGGACTATCGCCATCCCGATCAGTTGCCCGAGGGGGCGGTCCTGGTCGTCGGGTCGGGACAGTCAGGCTGCCAGATCGCGGAGGACCTCCATCTCGCCGGGCGCCAGGTCCACCTCGCCGTCGGCAACGCGCCGCGGGTGGCCCGCACCTACCGTGGGCGCGACTGCATGACCTGGCTCGCCGAGATGGGTGTCTACGACATCGGCTCCCAGGAGTTCCCCGGCGGGCGCGTCGCCCGGGACAAGACCAACCACTACGTCACCGGCCGGGACGGCGGGCGCGACATCGACCTGCGCCAGTTCGCGGCCGAGGGCATGCGGCTCTACGGCCACCTCGTCGACGGGCGGGACGCCGCGCTGCGCTTCGCACCGGACCTCACGGCCTGTCTGGACCATGCCGACAGCGTCTACAACTCCATCTGCGGCGACATCGACGCCTGGATCGACCGGCAGGGCATCGCTGCACCGCGGATGTCCCGCTACGAGCCCGTCTGGACGCCCCCGTACGACCCGACCGAGCTCGATCTCCGCGCCGAGGGAATCACCTCGATCATCTGGTCCATCGGCTTCCGCCCGGACTACGCCTGGATCCAGCTGCCCGCGTTCGACGGCGGCGGCCACCCGATGCAGAACCGAGGCATCACCGCCGTGCCGGGACTGAGCTTCATCGGCCTGCCCTGGATGCACACCTGGGGCTCGGGACGCTTCTTGGGCCTGGAACAGGACGCGGCGCACGTGGCCGCGCACATCGTCGAGCGGCAGCGCGGCCTCACCGCCACGGACCCTGCCCGGATCGCCTGACCCACCCGATCCACACGCCTGACCCACCCGATCCATACGGAGGAGACATGCCCGCATCCACCGACCCGATCCGGCGACCGGAAGCGCCAGCATTCGTGGTGGGCTTCGCCGACCGGGACGACCTCGCCGCTTACCACCGGCTCCGGCACGACGCCTTCGTCGACGAGCAGGGCCTGTTCGAGAACGACCACGACGAGCACGACGAGGACCCGCGCACCCGGGTGCTCGTGGCCCGGACCCCGCGGGGCGACGTCATCGGGGGCGTACGCCTGGGCCCGCTCTGCTCACCGGACATCGGCTGGTGGCGGGGCTCCCGGCTCGTGGTCGCCTCGACCAGCCGGCTGCACCTGGGGGTGGGCCCGGCTCTCGTCCGGGCAGCGTGCGACGAGGCAGCGGCCCGCGGGGTGCTCCGGTTCGACGCCCTGGTGCAGGAGCGCCACTCCCGGCTCTTCGCCAGGCTGGGCTGGCAGCGCCGGGCGGACTGCAGCCTTGCCGGGATGCCCCATGCCCGGATGGAGTGGCCCATCGACCGTCTGGCCCGCCACGCCCTCGCCGCGAAGTCCTACCTGGGGGATCTGCTCCGTCCGCTGGCTGCGGTGCCGGGAGGTCTGGGCAGCGCGGGGTTCGTCGGCGACGACGGTGCCCCGGTGCCCGGCAGCGACCTCGTCGCCGCCTGTGACGCCGTCCTGCCCAGCATGGTCGAGCACGACCCGGAATGGGCCGGTTGGTGCGCCGTCCTGGTCAACCTGAGCGACATCTCCGCGATGGGCGCCCGGGCCGTCGGTCTCCTCAACGCCCTGGGGACGCCGACGACCGACCACGCCCGGCGGGTGATCCGCGGGGTCGCCGACGCCTCCGTCGCCTGGGGCGTACCGGTCCTCGGCGGGCACACCCAGATCGGGGTGGCCCCGGCCCTGTCGGTGACCGCCCTCGGCGCCGCCGTCTCGCCGATCCCGGCCAGTGCCGCACGGGCGGGAGACGCGCTGCGGGTGACCGTCGACACCGGCGGCGGGTGGCGCCCCGGCTACCCGGGCCGACAGTGGGACTCGTCGAGCAGACGCAGCGCGGAGGAGCTGCGGGCGCTGGCCCGCCTGGTCCCCGACAACAGCCCCCGGGCCGCCAAGGACATCAGCATGGCCGGGATGATCGGCACGATCGGGATGATGTGCGAGGCGAGCGGCGTCGGCGCCGAGGTCGACATGACCGCCGTCCCCCGGCCCGCGGCGGCTGCCGTCGCCGACTGGCTGACCTGCTTCCCCGGGTACGGGATGATCACCGCGGACGCCCCCGGCACCGGATTCGACACCCATCGCACCCCTGTGGACACCGCCACGTGTGGCATGGCCACTGCCGCACCCGGCGTACGCCTGCGCTGGCCGGACGGTGAAGTGACCGACGCCGTGCCGCCGGCGGTGACCCACCTGGGTGCCGCCTGAGCCCCGCACCCCGCGTTTCCGGCCGACCGGCCTCCCGACTCACCGACTCACCGACCCACCGACCCACCGACCCACCGACAGGAAGCCTCCGATGCCCCAGATGACGTTCACCGTACGCTGGCCCGACGGCAGCATCCAGCGCTACTACTCACCCTCGTTGGTCGTCCACGACCACCTGCGGGTCGGCACCGACTACACGGTCACCGACTTCCTCGATCGCACCCACACCGCCATGGAGATCGCGAGCGACAGGGTGCAGGCCAGGTACGGCTTCCGATGCACCGGATCGGAAGAAACGGTCGAGGCCGTCGAGGGTGCCGCGGCACGGTACGGGGCTGATGCGGTCGTGCGGGTCGTGGCGATGGACCCCGACCAGCTGCCCGTCGCCGACGGGCGGCCCACTCCGTGACACCGGCAGGCGAAGGCATCTGCCGCATGGCGGCACTTGCCGGACACTTCGGCAACGACATCGAACGCGCCCTGCAGAAGCTCGGGCCCCTGATCGAGCGGTGCCGGCACGACGGGATCGACCTGCTCGTCCTGCCCAACGCCTGCCTCGGCGGCTACATCTCCGACTTCCGGGCCCCCGACGAGGCCGATCTGCCACCCGCCATCGCCCTCGATGGACCGGAACTCGACCGGCTCCGGGGCCTCGCCGGCGACCTGACCATCTGCCTCGGGGTGACGGAGGCCGCCGGTGACCACCGCTACAACACGGCGGTGTGCCTGTCCGGTGACGGTGTCCTCGGCGCGCACCGCAAGGTCCACCAACCGATGAACGAGGGTCGGGCGTATGACGCCGGCGCAGGCTTCCTGGCGTTCGACAGTCCCGTCGGGCGGATCGGCCTGCTCACCGACTACGACAAGACGTTCCCGGAGGCGGCGCGCAGTCTCGCGCTGCAGGGCGCCCACGTCCTGGCCATCCTCAACGCGTGGCCGGCGAACACGACCGACCGGTCCGATCGGATCCTGCACGACCGGCAGTCCCACCTGTACAACCTCTACGATGCGGCGCGGGCTGCCGAGAACCAGGTGTTCGTGGTGTCGTCGAACCAGACCGGGATCCAGGGTGGCCTGCGGTTCCTCGGGCAGGGCAAGGTCATCGGGCCGGGTGGCCAGGACCTTGCCCGCACCGGGGTCAAGGGTGGTCTGGCGGTCGCCGACGCCGACATCGAACGGGAGATCGCCCGGGCCCGCCGCACCCTGAACCACCTCGTCGAGCGCCGGCCCGAGGCGTACGCCGCCGGTCGCCTCTGCGAGCCGCAGCACCCTTAGGACATCTCCTCCCGCCCCGACATCCGGCCGGCCGACATCAGAAGGAGGACGCGTGCGCATCGCACTGCTGACATACTCGACCAAACCTCGCGGCGGAGTGGTACACACCCTCTCGCTGGCGGAGGCGCTCGCCCGGCTGGGCCACGAGGTCACCGTCTGGACCCTGGGACGGGGTGGCGACCGGGTCTTCTATCGCGCCGTCGATCCCGCGGTCGGCACCCGGATGGTCGAGTTCCCGCCGATCGAGGGCGAGGAGGTCGGACCCCGCATCATGCGCTCGATCCGTGTCCTGAGCGAGGCGTTCGCGGCATCGAGAGACGAGTACGACGTGGTGCACGCCCAGGACTGCATCAGCGCCAACGCCGTCGGACGCTGCATCCGCACCGTCCATCACCTCGACCAGTTCACCACCCCTGAGCTCGCCCGATGCCACGATCGGGCGATCACTGCGCCGTACGCACACATCTGTGTGTCGCAGTCGGTCGCCGACGAGGTACGGCGCGGCTGGGGCCTGGAACCGACCGTCATCCCCAACGGCGTGGACTTCGATCGGTTCCATGACGTCGATCCCGCTGCGGTGGCCGACTGGGCCGCTCGGCTCGGCCACTATGTGCTGGCGGTCGGCGGGATCGAACCGCGCAAGGGCAGCATCGATCTGGTCCGGGCCTTCGCCGAGGCACGGGACCGGGCGACATCCGGCGAGGGAGCTCTGGACCCGGGGATCCGGCTGGTCATCGGCGGCGGGGAGACCCTCTTCGACTACCGCCCGTACCGGGCCGAATTCGAGCGGGAGTGCGGCCGACTCGGCGTGGAGCCGGTCGTTCTCGGCACTCTCGACCAGGAGCAGATGGCACCACTCGTGGCTGCCGCTGACCGGTTCGCCTTCCTGTCCATCAAAGAGGGGTTCGGTCTCGCAGCGATGGAGGCCCTGGCGGCGGGCGTGCCCCTGATCGCACGCGAGCTCCCGGTCCTGCGAGAGATCTTCGACGGCGGGGCACGCTTCGGCGGCACGATCGAGGAGATGGCTGATGCCCTGCTGGCCCCGCCCGACCCGGCCCTCACCCGACGCGGGATCGACCTGGCCCGTCACTACAGCTGGGACGCTGCCGCCGCGGCGCACGTCGACTTCTATCGGGCCCACCTGCAGCGTTCGGCAGCGACTGGGCTCGCACGCTGATCACACGTCCGGGACGGCGTCGACCACCAGGTGGACGTCATGTCGTGGCTGCCGTCACGGTGTCCGTCGCGACCGACGGGGCTGTCACGAGTGTCAGTGCCCCGATGGAGACTGTTTGCTATCGAACGTCTGTTTGTTTGGGGGAATCATGTGGGACTGGTCGGAGGCTGTCGGTGCGGATCGCTTGCCGCGCCCGGAGGCTGAGGATCTGGGGATCGGCATCCAGGGCGCCGCGACGGCGCAGGCACGGTGCGACGCCCGATTGCTGGAGCTGGTCGGACAGTTCGACGCGGGCGCGGGGTGGGGATGGTTCGAGGGGATCACCTCCTGCGCGCACTGGCTGGGGTGGGCGTGTTCGATGAGTCCGGGCACGGCGCGGGAGCACGTCCGGGTCGCGCGGGCGCTGCGCTCTATGCCGACCGTCGCGGCGTGGTTCGCCGAAGGGGCCCTGACGTATTCGAAGGTCCGTGAGGTGACCCGGCTGGCCGGACGGGTCGAGGAGGTCGAGCTGTGCGAGTTGGCCCGTGACCAGACCGCCTCCCAGCTGGCCCGTACGGTCCGCGCCTTCCGCGCCCACTCCGGGACACAGCTGGGAAGGATCGAGCGACGCCGGTTGTCGTGGCACGAGACCGAGGACGGCATGGTCACGCTCAGCGCCCGCCTGCTGCCCGAAGAGGCCGCAGTCGTCCGCGGGGCCATCGACGCGGCGACCGACCGTCAGCGGGACGCCCCGGACGAGGCGATCTCTCCCGGCGCGGTCTCCCCGGAGGCGGTCTCTCCCGACAGCCACGCCGGCGACACCAATGATCCGGCGAACCGACCCGTCAGCGACCCGCTCGCCGCGTTGTGTGACGTGGCCCGCGGCTATCTGGACGCGGTCCCGACGACCAGTGTCGATGACCCGAGCCTGGTGGTGGTCCATGTCGGTGCCGAGACGCTCGCCGGAGCGGCCGGGGACGTTCCCGCGGGAACGTCGGACGCTTCATCTGGCGGACTCGAGCCGGTCGCACCCCGGCCGGTCGCACCCGGAGCGACCGGAGCCGGGGCAGCGCGTTCCCTGCGGGCCTCAGCGGCGTGGATCGAGCGTGGTGGCCCGGTCGAAGCGGCAACCGCGGCCCGGCACGCCTGTGACGGCGATGTCGTCGGGATGATCATCGATGCCGAGGGCGACGTACTGGCCATGGGCCGGGCGCGGCGGCTCGTCACGCCCGCCCAGCGACGCGCATTGCGGGTCAGGGACGGAAGCTGCCAGTTCCCCGGTTGTCGGCAGCAGCGACGGCTGAAGGCGCACCACATCGTGCACTGGGCCAACGGCGGAGCGACCGATCTGGACAACCTGGTCCTGCTGTGCCAGGCCCACCACACGTACGTGCACGAGGGTGGCGTGGAGCTGTCCGGCCGGCCAGGCGCGTGGGTGTTCACCCTGCCCGGCGGACACCCCATCAGCACCGGCGAGGCACCGGATCCCGATCTGGTCGAGATGATCGTGCAGGCCGCCGCGCGGTCAGCCGCGGAACAGCCGGACAGGATCTTCCCGCCGCAGGCCGGTGAAGGGTTCCGCCTCCACGAGTGCGTACGACGCCTCTTCGACATCGAGCTGCCTGCCGCCGCCTGACCGCGGAGTCGATGGCGCCGCAGAACCGCTGGCGTCAGCCGGCGACGCCCAGGGCCAGCGGCAGCACCGCCGGCGCACCGGCGCGGCGCAACAGCCGCCCGACCACCGCCATCGTCCAGCGGGAGTCGACCAGGTCGTCGACCAGCAGCACCGGCCCGTCCAGAGCGGCGAGGCGTTCGGTGAGGTCGATGGGCACCTCCCAGCGGTCCCACAGCGACGCCAGCCGGAAGGCGCTGTTGCCTGCCGTGGTAGGCCCGACACCCGGCCGCACCGGCAGCATCCCCAGGTCGGCCAGCCGCCCCACCCGGGCGAGTCCGGAGACGGTCGCGGCGACCAGCTCCGGGCGGCCCAGCGAGCCGACGCCGATCACCGCGACCGGGCGTACGGCCCAGGTCCAGCCGGCGAGCACCCGTAGGCAGGCCTGTGCCAGCCCGGCGGGCAGCGGCCGGTCGACCGGGTGCCCGTCCTGGTCCGGGGCGAAGAGATCCCGCAGCGCCCGCCCGTGGCCGAGATCCGTCAGTCGGGCGACCGCTCGGCCCTCCTCGACCGTCTCGTCAGCCGCGATCCGACCCTTCATCGGGAGCCCGAGCCGGTCCATGCCGGAGGGCCACTGGCGGCGCGGCTCGATCGGCACCCCGACGTGCTCGAGTTCCGCGCCGGCCCGGGCGAGGGCGGCATCCGGGACGTCCTCGGCGTACCAGGGCCGCTCCCCCGCCGCGGCCAGGCAGATGTCGCAGCGTCCACACGGCCGGGCCTGCGGGTCGTCGAGCTGGGCGGTGAGGAACTCCATCCGACAGACCTCGCCGCGCTCGTACTCCAGCATCGCCTGCTGCTCGGCGGTCCGCGCCGCCGCGATCCGGCCGTACCGTTCGGCGTCGTACGCCCACGGCACCCCGGTGGTCGTCCAGCCCCGATCGACCTTCTCCGCCGCGCCGTCGACGGCGAGCACCTTCAGCAGCAACTCCAGCGGCGTACGCCGGATGTCGACCCTGGCCTCCAGAGCGGCGACCGACAGCGGGCGGTCCGCCTCGGCCAGGGCTGACAGCACCGCGGATGCCTTCGCCTGGCTGGGCATCGAGGCGGAGGCGAAGTACTGCCAGATGTCGCCATCCTCGGCGCCGGGCAGCATCAGCACGTCGGCCGTCTCCACCGCGCGCCCCGCGCGACCGACCTGCTGGTAATAGGCGACCGGAGAGGAGGGCGCCCCGAGATGCACCACGAACCCGAGATCGGGCTTGTCGAAGCCCATCCCGAGCGCGCTGGTGGCGACCAACGCCTTCACCGCGTTGGTCTTCAGCGCCTGTTCGGCGGCCTCCCGATCGGCGGGATCCGTACGCCCGGTGTAGGCGAGCACCCGGTGGCCCTGCGCGGCGAGCAGTCGCGCAGTGTCCTCGGCGGCGGAGACCGTCAGGGCGTAGATGATGCCGCTGCCCGGCAGGTCGGCGAGGTGAGCCAGCAGCCAGCCGAGCCGGTGCCGGGAGGTCGGCAGCCGCAGCACGCCCAGCCGCAGTGAGTCGCGGGCCAGCGGTCCGCGGACGACGAACACGTCGTCGGAGCCCGCCGCGCCGCGGAGCCGTACGCCCAGTTGTTCGGCGACGTCGGTGATCACCCGGCTGTTCGCGGTGGCGGTGGTGGCGAGGATCGGCACGCCGTCGGGGAGCTGGGCGATCAGGTCGCGGATCCGCCGGTAGTCCGGGCGGAAGTCGTGGCCCCAGTCGGAGACGCAGTGCGCCTCGTCGATCACCAGCAGGCCCATGTCAGCGACCAGGGCCGGCAGCACCGTCGCACGGAACCGCGGATTGGTGAGCCGCTCGGGCGAGATCAGCAGCAGATCGACCTCGCCGGCGTGCACCGCCGCAATGGTCTCGTCCCAGTCGGTGACGTTCGCCGAGTTGATCGCCGCCGCCCGGATGCCGGCCCGCTCCGCCGCGGCGAGCTGGTCGCGCATCAGCGCCAGCAGCGGCGAGACGATGACGGTGGCGCCCGCCCCCTGGCGGCGGCGCAGCAGGCAGGACACGAAGTAGACCGCCGACTTGCCCCACCCCGTACGTTGCACCACCAGGGCCCGTCGCCGGTCGGCCACCAGTGCCTCGATCGCCTCGAATTGGCCGTCGCGGAAGTCCGCCCCCGGCACGCCGGTCAGGTCGCAGAGGATCGCCCGGGCGTCGTCGCGCAGTGTCATCGGCCCGCCCTACCGGGCCAGCCAGGCGGCGTACGCGTCGAACGTCGACGGGCGGCCGAGGAAATCCTCGACCAGGTCGGCGGCGTTCCGCTCCCCTCCCCGGGCCAGGATCGTGTCGCGGTAGCGGGCGGCGACGGTCGGCTCGAACAGGTCGTCGGGGTCGAACGCGGAGAACAGGTCCTTGGCGATCACCTGGGACCAGGCGTACGTGTAGTAGCCGCTGGAGTAGCCGTCGAGGTGCCCGAAGCTGCAGTGGAAATGCGTGCCCTCCAGGTAGGGGAACATCGAGTAGCGCCCCTGCAGCTCCCGCACCCGCGCGGTGAGGTCGGGATGCTCGCGGGCATGCAGGTCGTACGCCAGGGCGGCGTAGAACATCTGGGTGCGGGCGTGGTAGCCCTTGCCGAAGTCCTCGGCACGCCGCATCCGCGCGACCAGATCGGCGGGGATCGGCTCGCCCGCCTCGTCGGTGGCGAACGTCTCCAGCACCGCCGGGTCCCAGGCCCACTCCTCCAGCAGTTGACTGGGCGCTTCGACGAAGTCCCATTCGGTGGCGACGCCGGAGAAGCGCACCCACTCCGAGCGGCCGCCGAGCACGTGGTGCACCAGGTGGCCGAACTCGTGGAACAGCGTCACCACCTCGTCGTGCTGCATCAGGCCGCGGGGGAAGTTGCAGACCAGCACCCCCTCGGGCAGCCGGCGGTCACGGACGCCCTCGGCGAGGGTGAACTGAGCCGCGTGCTTGTACTTGCCGTCCCGCGGGTGCAGGTCGAGGTGGATCCGGCCGATCCGCTCCCCCGGCGCCGAGCCCTCGCCCTCCGGTCGGCGGAACACGTCGTACGTCGCCACCTCCGGGTGCCAGACGCCCGCCTCGACCGGATCGACCGGCACGTACGTCAGGCCGAAGAGCCGGCCGGTGACCTCGAGCAGGCCGCGACGGACCTTGTCGACGGCGAAGTAGCGGCGGACCTGCTGGGCGTCCACGTCGAACTGTTCCCGGCGGACCAGTTCGGCGTAGTAGGCGGAGTCGGCGACGTCGATGGTGTCCGCCTCGGGGACGTCGCACCGCAGCCGCTCGAGCAGCACCGCCCGGTCGCGGCGGCCGGGCTCCAGCGCCAGGTCGGCGATCCGGTCGATGAATGCCGGGATGGCGTCGCCGTCGCCGATCATCATCACCTCGGAGGCGTAGTCCGGCCAGTCGGCGTAGCCGAGCAGGTCGGCGACCTCGCGGCGGACGGCGAACAGCTCCCGCAGCACCGCGTCATTGTCGGGCCAGCCGCGGTTGAGGAACTCCAGGCGGAGTGCCCGGCGAGCGGCCGCGTCCTCGGCGAAGGTCAGGAACGGCACCGCGTCGGGATAGTCGGTGGTCACCGTGACCAGCCCGTCCGCGTCGGCAGGATGGGCGGCGATCCAGTCCTCCGGCAGCCCGGCGAGCTGGGCCGGGGTCACCCGGACGGACCGTACGTCGGCGCGGATCGTCCGGCTCAGCTGCTGGCCGAGGTCGACCTGACGGCTGTCCAGCTCCCGGAGCCGGGTCCGGGTCGTCTCGTCCCGGTCGACGCCGGATCGGCGGAAGTCACGCAGCACCCGGTCGAGCAGCCGCCGGGCGACCGGATCGGGCCGGCCGGCCGGGTCGAGCAGGGCGGCCGGATCGAGGGCGGCGAACACCGCGTACAGTCCCGGGTCCAGCGACAGCTCGGTGGACACCTTGCTCGCCTGCTGCACCACCCGGTCGCCGAGCGCTCGCACCGCCTCGTCGGGATGGACCTGGGCGTAGACCGACCCGACGGCGGTGAGGTCGCTGAGGGCGAGGGTGATGTCGTTCCAGCTGCGCAGCACCGCCAGCGGGTCGCCGGTGCCGGCGGCCCGGAGGTCGGCGACCCGGCCCTCCACCTCGGCCAGCAGACCGGTCCGCCGCGCGGCGAGCCAGTCGGCGGCGTGCTCAGGAGCGGGCAGGTGCAGCGGTGCGAGGCCGGTCATGGGCAGCACTGTACGAGGCGCCCCGGCCATCCACCCTCAGCGACGACACAAGTCAGCGACGACAAGGGTCAGCGACGACGCAGCAGCCGGCCGGCGACGTACGCCAACTCGGCGTCCGTGCCCGCCGCGACGTCGCGGAGCACCGCGTCGGTCTGTTCCGGGTCGAGCCGGCTCAGCGCGCAGAGCATCGCCAGCCGGACGTCCGCCTCCGCATCGGCGAGGTGCTCGGCCAGCACCGGGATCGCCGGGTCGGCCTGCGGGCTGCCGAGGTCGGAGAGGGTGTCGGCGGCGTGGATCCGGACGATCGGGTCGGGGTCGGCCAGTGCGGCGACCAGCGGCTCGACGGTCCACTCGGCGAGCGCCACCAAGGCGTCGCTGAGCGCGTCACGGACCGTGGCGTCGCCCTGGCCGAGCCGGGCGACCAACGCCGGGACGACCTCGGGGCTGCCGGTCGAGGCGGCGGCCCGGGCGGCCTTGACCGCGACGACCGGGTCCTCGTCGCCGATCACCGGGATGATCGGCCGGACGACCGGCTCCCCGCCGATCTTGCTCAGCACGTGCGCGGCCTGGGCGCGGACCGGCGCCTCGGCACTGTAGAGCTGCACCATCAGCGCACCCATCGCCCGGTCGGCGTGCTGCACCGCCGCCCAGGTGATCATCTCCTTGACCGCCGGATCGGCCTCGGCGCCCAGCCGGGCGACGAGCACGGCCGCCGCCTGCGGATCCTCGCAGGTGCCGAGGTCCATCGCGGCACGCAGCCGGACGTTCTCGTCCTTGTGGTCGAGGCGCTGGATCAGGGTGCTGGTCGAGGTGCGGGTGGTCATGGTTCCTCCTCTGCCGGACGGTCCGACGGATGCTCCGAGAAGCAAGGCTCCGAGAAGCGATGCCCCGAGAGTAGGTGAGCGTTCAACTCCCTCCTCCGGTCTGGGGCACCAGGTCCCGCTCACGGAGCAGCCTCTCCACGGTGTCGCGGCAGCTGCCGCAGCCCGAGCCGGCCCGGGTGGCCGTACGCACCTCCGCCACGGTGCGACAGCCGCCGGCGATCGCCTCGGCGATCGTGCCCGCCGCGACGCCCGCGCAGCGGCAGACGGTGGAGGTCGGGGTGATCTCCCCCTCCCCGCCGTCAGCCCCGTCGAGCCGGAGCAGCACCGACAGGTCCACCGGGGCGGGGCGGCCGGAGGCGTGCAGCAGGGCGAGTTCGGCACCGGCGCGGGGCATCCCGAGACTGATCCAGCCGACCACCACACCGTCCCGGACGACGGACTTGACCAGCCGCCCGCGGGCACCGTCGACCCACAGGGCGACGCCCTGTCCGGCCGGCTGCGGCTGCCACGGCTCGCCGGCGAGCAGGCCGCCGGCGCCGAAGTCGAGGCGGCGGGCCTTGAGCCGGACGCTGTCGACGTCCTCCTCGACGAGCGGCTCGACCGGGCCCGGGTCACCGCCCACCGCGGCGAGCAACCGGCGGGCGAGCCACTCCGCCTGACGCCAGCCGGGACCGACCAGCCCGACCGGGCCGCGGCCGGCGCGCGCCGGACAGACCGGGCAGGACGGATCGTCGCAGAGCACCTCGGCGCAGTCGCCGATGGCGAAGACGCGGCCCTCGAGATCGGCCTCGAGTTCGTGGTCGACAACGATCCCGCGGGCCACCCGCAGGCCGGCCCCCTCGGCGATCCGGGTCCGCGGGGTGACGCCGCAGGACAGCACCAGGACGTCACCGGCGACCGTACGACCATCGGCCAGGCGCAGCGCCCGGAACGCACCGGTGGCGTCGCGGACCACCTCCTTGGCCACCGCGTCGGTCACCACCTCGACGCCGTGCCGGGCGAGCACGCCGTTCAGCAGCGCCCCGGCGATCGCGTCGGTGGACCGGGTCAGCAGCCAGGGCCGGTGGTGGACGACGGTGACCGGACAGCCCTCCTCGTGGGCGGCCAGCGCCACCTCGACGCCGAGCACCCCGCCGCCGAGCACCACGACCCGGCCGCGCCGGGCGACGGCCTCCCGGAGATCGGCGGCGTCCTCGGGCGTCCGCAGCACGGTGACCCCCGGCGGCAGCAGCGCGGCGGCGTCGGGATCGGGGTTGATGCCGCGCAGCACGGGGAGGTTCGCCCGGGCACCGACGGCCAGCACCACCAGGTCGTACGGCACCGTCCCGGTGGCGCCGGTGGACCGGTCGACGACGTGCGCCTGGCGCGCGGAACGATCCAGCCAGGTCACCGCGGTGCCGGTCCGCACCTCCACTCCGCGGGCGGTCCAGTCGTCGAGGTCGACCAGGGCGAGGCCGTCGTCGTCGACGCGGCCGACGCCGTACTCGCCGACGAGCACCCGGTTGTAGCCGGGCCGGCGCTCCTCGCCGACTACACAGACGTGCAGGTCGCCGGCGTCGACGGCGGGCAGCAGTTCCTCGACCAGCCGCACCGCGACCGGCCCGAAACCGATCACCAGCAGCCGGTCGCCGCGACGGGGTGCGTACGTCTGGATCATCGGCCTTCCTCCCGGACGGGGCGTACGGACACCGGGGTGGCCTTGAAGTCGGGCATGCCGGAGACCGGGTCGGTGCGGGGCGCGACGACGCGGTTGACGGCGAGCGTGCCGGCGAAGTGGAAGGGGACGAACACGGTGTCGGGGCGTACGGCGGTGGACAGCACCGCCCGGGCCACGGCGCGCCCGGTGGCGGAGCTGATCTCGGTCAGCTCGCCGTCGCCGATCCCCCAGCGTGCGGCGGTGTCCGGGTGGATCTCCAGGCGTGGTTCCGGCACGGCGGCGGCCAGCGAGGCGACCCGCCGGGTCTGGGTGCCGGACTGGTAGTGCTCCAGCGCCCGCCCGGTGGTCAGCACCAGCAGCGCGGCGCGCCGGCCCTCCCGGGTGCGGGGCCGCACCGGGACCAGCCGGGCCCGGCCGTCGGGGTGACCGAAGCGGTCGGTGAACGCCCGCGGCGTGCCATCCGGATGCTCGGGGGTGACCGGCCAGTGGTAGGCCGGCTCGGCGTCGAGCAGGGCGTAGGACAGGCCGGAGTAGTCGGCCCGGCCACCGGCCGAGGCCCGGGCGAGCTCGTCGAAGACCTCGGCCGGGTCGGTGGACCAGCTGCCGGGCGCACCGAGCCGGGCGGCGAGGTCGGCCATGATCCGCAGCTCCCCGCGGACACCGGGCGGCGGGTCGATCGCGCGGCGGCGGCGCAGCACACGGCCCTCGAGGTTGGTCATCGTGCCCTCCTCCTCGGCCCACTGCGGGACCGGGAGCACCAGATCGGCGTGCCGGGCGGTCTCGGAGAGGAAGAAGTCGGTCACCACCAGGAAGTCGAGCCGGTCCAGAGCGTCGGCCACCCCGACGGCGTCGGGGGCACTGACCACGACGTTGGCGCCGTTGACCCACAGGCACCGTACGCCGCCCTCACGGCCCAGCCCGGCGAGCAGTTCGACCGCGGGCACCCCGGGGCCGGGGATCGTCGCGGGGTTGACACCCCACACCGCGGCCACCTCCCGCCGGTGCCGCGGATCGGAGATCGAGCGGTAGCCGGGCAGCTGGTCGGCCTTCTGGCCGTGTTCCCTGGCACCCTGCCCGTTGCCCTGGCCGGTGAGGGTGCCGAAGCCGGATGCCCGGCCGCCGGGAAGCCCTAGCAGCAGGGCCAGATTGATCGCCGCGGTGGCGGTGTCGGTGCCGTCGGCGTGCTGCTCGACGCCGCGCCCGGTCAGCACGTACGTCCCGCGGGGCCGGGCGGCGAGCCGCCGGGCGACCTCGCGGATCCGGTGGGCGGGCACCCCGGTCACCCCCTCGGCGCGCTCCGGCCACCAGGCGTTCAGCGTCGGGCGGAGCCGGCCGAGCCCGACCGTACGCTCCGTCAGGTACGTCTGGTCGACCAGTCCCTCCGCCACCACGACGTGCGCCAGCGCGAGGAGGAGCACGAGGTCCGTGCCCGGAGTCGGCTGCAGGTGCACTCCGGCCCCGTCGGCGGTCAGCGCAGCGGTCGCCGAACGTCGCGGGTCGATCACCAGCAGCCCGCCGGCGGCCCGGGCGGCGGCGAGGTGCTGGACGAACGGCGGCATGGTGTCGGCCGGGTTGGAGCCGATCAGCAACACCGTGTGCGCGTCGTCGAGGTCGGTGACCGGGAACGGCAGCCCCCGGTCCAGGCCGAGCGACCGGTTGCCGGCCGCGGCGGCCGACGACATGCAGAACCGTCCGTTGTAGTCGATCCGCGACGACCCCAGCGCGATCCGCACGAACTTGCCGAGCTGGTAGGCCTTCTCGTTGGTCAACGAGGCCCCGCCGAAGACCCCCACCGCGTCCGGGCCGTACGTCTCCCGCGCCCGTCGGATCGCCGCCACCCACCGGTCGTACGCCTCATCCCAGCCGATCGGCGCGAAACCGCCGTCCGCCCGGCGGGCCAGCGGGGTGGTGAGCCGGTCCGGGTGGTCGAGCAGTTCCGCAGCGGTCCAGCCCTTGCGGCACAGGCCGCCCCGGTTGGTGGGGAACTCCCGCGGGGTGACCTCCAGCCGGACGGCCCCCTCCGGGCGCACCAGGGTCATCGCGCACTGCAGGGCGCAGTAGGGGCAGTGGGTCGGGGTCCCGGTCGAGGTCGGAGCCGGGGTCGGGCTCGGGGTCGAGGTCGAGGTCGGGCTCGTGCGATCCATCAGGGGTCCGTCAGACGCCGGCGCGGGACATCGCGCCCCGCCGCAGGTAGGCCGCCCAGGTCAGCACCACGGCGAGCAGGTAGAAGGCGATGAATCCGTCGAAGGCGGCGGTGTAACCACCGGTCGCCCGCCGCGAAGCGGCCAGAGCCTGCGGAATGAAGAAGCCGCCGTACGCTCCGACGGCCGCGATCAGCCCCAATGCGGCGGCGGCCATCCGCTCCACCGGGACGGTCCCCGTCGCCGTGGCACGCCGATCGGCGCGGACCCGGTAGACGGCCGGAATCATCCGGTAGGTCGAGCCGTTGCCGATCCCGGCCGCGAGGAACAGGGCGAGGAAGAGCAGCAGGAACGGCACGAAGCCGACGCTCGGCGGGGTGACCGCCAGCGCGCCGGCGAGCGCCGCCATCGCGACGAACGAGACCACAGTGATCCGCGCCCCGCCGAACCGGTCGGCGAGCCGCCCGCCGTACGGTCGGGACAGTGAGCCGACCAGCGGACCGAGGAAGGCCAGCGACAGGGCCGCGGTGCCGACGGCCACCGTCGAGTACGCCGGGAACAGGTCGGCGATGAGCTTCGGGAACACCCCGGAGAACCCGATGAAGGAGCCGAAGGTGCCGGTGTAGAGCACCGCCAGCAGCCAGAAGTGCGGTTCGCGGAGGGCGGCCAGCGAGCCGGTCAGGTCACCGCGGGCATGGGACAGGTTGTCCATCCGCCACAGCGCACCCGCGGCGGCGACCAGGATCAGCGGCACCCAGATCCAGCCGGCCAGCGGCAGCCGCAGGGTGCCCGCCGCACCGACGGTGACGGCCAGCGGCACCACGAGCTGGGCGACGGCGGCGCCGAGGTTGCCGCCGGCGGCGTTCAGGCCGAGCGCCCAGCCCTTGCGGTCGGCGGGGAAGAACCAGGTGATGTTGGCCATCGACGAGGCGAAGTTGCCGCCGCCGAAGCCGGCCGTGGCCGCGACCACCAGCAGCACCCAGAACGGGGTCTCCGGGCGGGACACCACCGAGGCGAGCCCGATGGTCGGCACCAGCAGGAGCAGGGCGGAGACGACGGTCCAGTTGCGGCCGCCGAGGCGCGGCACCATGAAGGTGTACGGGACGCGCAGGGTGGCACCGACCAGGGCGGGCATCGAGATCAGCCAGAACAGCTGGGTGTCGGTGAGGTGGAACCCGGCGGCCGGCAGCTTGACCACAGTGATCGACCACAGCTGCCAGACGACGAAGCCGAGGAACTCCGCGGTGATGGACCAGCGCAGGTTGCGGCCGGCGATGGCCCGGCCCTCGCCCTCCCACTGGACGTGGTCCTCGGGGTCGTAGCCGTCGAGCCACCGGCCGGGGCGGACCCGCAGCGGGGCGGACCGGTGGGCGGTGGTCCCGGGGGACGTGAGCGCCCCGGGGGACGCGGGGGTCGCGAGCGCGTCAGCGCCCGGGACAGGGCGGGGGGTCTCGTCGACGATGTTGGTCATGGGAGGCCTTCCGTACAGTGGGGGCGGGATGCCGGTCAGGCGGCGAGGGACACCTCGATCCACCCGTCGACCACACGGGTCGGGTGGACCGGCAGCGCCAGGGCGGAGTCACCGACGCCGTGGCCGCCGGAGAGACAGCGGCCGGTGGTGAGGTCGTAGACCTGCTTGTGCAGGGGCGAGGCGACGGTCGGCCGGTCGGCCCCGTCGATCCGGGCCGATCCGGTGATGCCCCGGGCGATGACGCCGGCACCGGTGGCCGGATCGACGTGGCCGACGGCGTGCACCCCGCCGTCCACCAGGAACAGGGCGACCTGGCGGCCGTCGACGAGGGCGGCCTCGCCGAAGCCCGGCTCGAGGTCCGCGACGCGGCAGATCCGACGCCAGTCGACGGTGCCGGTGGTGTCGGGGATGAGGGTCTGGGTCATGACGGCTCCCGGTGGTGAGTGAGGTCCGGATGCTCCTCGACGCTAGGGACGCCCTGTTACGTCTCCGGTCGCGATCGATGAACGCGCTGTTACGGAGCCCTCTCATCGCCCCCGGCAGGCCGTGAACTCGATGTCACGAACCGGTGACGAGCGCGGAACCGTGGTGTGACGGCCGCTTCCTAGCGTGGAGACAGCTCCCGACACCTCAGGAGGACCGATGACTCCGATCAGCCCGCCCCCGACGAGCCCGCCCCCCACCGGCCCCGCCCCCGGCGCCCGCCACGTCGTCGTGGTCGGCGGTGGCCCGGCGGCCCACCGCGTCGCCCGTTCCCTGGCCGAGGCCGCCGACGCGGGTCGTACGGTCGGGGCGCCCGTCCACGTCACCGTGATCACCGAGGAACCGGCCCTGCCGTACGACCGGGTCGCCCTCTCCACCGCCCTCTCCGCACCGGAGACCGACCTCACCCTCGGCGATCCTGCCCTGTGGGAGCGGCCGGACGTCGACCTGCGCACCGGTGAGCGGGTGCTGGCGGTCGACCCGGACCGTCACGTGGTCAGCACCACCGTCGAGGAGGTGGCGTACGACGACCTGGTGCTCGCCACCGGGTCGTACGCCTTCCGGCCGCCGATGCCGGGCGCGGAGGCGTTGCACGTCTACCGGACACTCGCAGACATCGCGGCGCTCAGCGCCGAGGCCGAACGGCTCCGCGAGGAGCTCGGCCGGGCACCGCGGGCGGTCGTCATCGGCGGCGGCCTGCTCGGCCTGGAGGCGGCCGCCGGGATGAAGCACCTCGGCTGCGCGTCGGTCGTGCTGGAGCGCGCCGACCGGCTGATGGCCACCCAGCTCGATCCCGGGGGCGGCGAGGCGCTGGCCCGACTGGTCACCCCGACCGGGATCGCGGTCCGGACCGGCGTCACCACCACCCATGTCGAGATCGTCGACGGCCGGGTCGTCGGCATCGGGCTGGACGGCGAGGACCTGCTGCCCGCCGACCTGGTCGTTGCCGCCATCGGCGTACGCCCCCGCGACGACCTCGCCCGCGAGGCGGGCCTCGCGATGGGCCAGCGCGGCGGTGTGGTGATCGACGCGACCTGCGCCACCTCGGCCCCGGATGTCTGGGCGATCGGCGAGGTGGCCTGCTTCGAGGGTCGCTGCGTCGGGCTGGTCGCTCCGGCCACCGCGATGGCCGACGTCGTCGCCGACCGGATCGCCGGTGGCGCGTCGACCTTCGCCGGCTTCGACACCGCGACCAAGCTGAAGCTCTCCGGGGTCGACGTCGCCTCCTTCGGCGACGCGTTCGCCACCACGCCGGGCGCGCTCGAGGTGGTCTACGCCGACCCGGCCCGCGGCCTCTACCAGAAGCTGGTGGTCTCCGACGACGCCGGCACGCTGCTCGGCGGGGTGCTGGTCGGCGACGCGTCGGCGTACGCCGCGCTGCGGCCGCTGGTCGGCCGCCGGCTGCCCGCCGGACCGGGTGCCTATCTGGCCGCCGGCGGGGACGGGCTGCCGGACTCCGACCTGCCCGACGACGCGATGCTGTGCTCCTGCAACAGCGTCAGCGTCGGCACCGTCCGCGGTGCCGTCCGCGGTGAGCTGGGCGACCCGTGCCACGACGTCGCGTCACTGAAGGCCTGCACCCGGGCCGGCACCACCTGCGGCTCCTGTGTCGGGCTGTTGAAGAAGACCCTCGACAAGGAGCTGGCCGCCCAGGGCCTGGAGGTCTCCACCGCGCTGTGCGAGCACTTCGCGATGACCCGGGCCGCCCTGTTCGAGGCCGTCCGGGTGCTGCAGTTGCGGTCGTTCGAGGAGGTCCTCACCCGCTTCGGCACCGGGCGCGGCTGCGACGTCTGCAAGCCGACGATCGCCTCGATCCTGGCCACCCAGTACGACGAGTACGTCCTCGACGCCGGCCGCGCCGGACTGCAGGACACCAACGACCGGGCGCTGGCGAACATGCAGAAGGACGGCACCTACTCGGTGGTGCCGCGGATCCCGGCCGGTGAGATCACCCCGGAGGGCCTGGCGGTGATCGCGCAGGTGGCACAGGACTACGGGCTCTACACGAAGATCACCGGGGCCCAGCGGATCGACCTGTTCGGGGCGCGGCTGGAGCAGCTGCCGGACATCTGGAAGCGGCTGGTCGACGCCGGCTTCGAGTCGGGGCAGGCGTACGGCAAGTCGCTGCGGACGGTGAAGTCGTGTGTCGGCAGCACCTGGTGTCGCTACGGCGTGCAGGATTCGGTGGCGATGGCGATCGCGCTGGAGCTGCGCTACCGCGGGCTGCGCGCACCGCACAAGCTGAAGATGGCCGTCTCCGGCTGCGCCCGGGAATGCGCCGAGGCACAGGGCAAGGACGTCGGTGTGATCGCCACCGACAAGGGCTGGAACCTGTGGGTCGGCGGCAACGGCGGGATGACGCCGCGACACGCCGAGCTGCTCGCCCAGGACCTGAGCGACGAGATGCTGATCCGGTGCATCGACCGGTTCCTGATGTACTACGTCCGCACCGCCGACCGGCTGCAGCGTACGGCCCGCTGGATCGAGGAGCTCGACGGTGGCCTGGACCACCTGCGGGCCGTGGTGCTGGAGGACTCGCTGGGCATCGGCGCCGATCTGGAGGCGGCGATGGAGCGGCACGTGGCGGCCTACACCGACGAGTGGGCCGCGACGCTGAACGACCCGGAGCGGCTGCGCCGGTTCCGGTCGTTCGTGAACGCCCCGCTGACCCCCGACGACGGCCCGGCGTACGTGCTCGAGCGCGGGCAACGGCGGCCGGCCACCGCGGCCGAGCGCGCCGGCGTGCTGGCCGACGGAGTGGTGGCGTACGAAGCCGCCGCGCCGGAGCCGGTGCTGCTGGCCGGGCCGTTGCTGTCGGTCGGGCCACGCGGGGACTGATGGGGCGGGCCCCGGCCACGGCGTCGTACGCCTCGAGCGGCCCGGCGTCGTACGCTTCGGGCAGGGGATCTGCGGACGACGGGACCGAGCGATGAGCCAGCAGACGGCAGGCACCGCGGAGCCTGGGGCGCTGCCACTGCTCGGGTTCCGGATCGCGGTGACCGCGCACCGGCGCGCCGACGACCTGATCGCGGCGTTCGAGCGGCGCGGGGCGGTGGTGCTGCACGTGCCGGTGTTGCGGATCGGGCCGGTCGCCGAGGACGCCCAGCTGCTCGCCGACACCCGGCAGGTGCTGGCCACTCCGCCGGACATCACCATCGTGTCGACGGCGTACGGGATGCGCCGGTGGGCGGAGGCGGCCGACGCCGCCGGACTGATGGACGACCTGGTCGAGGTGCTCGGTCGTTCCCGGCTGATGATCCGCGGCACCAAGGCGCGCGGCCAGGTCCGGGCACTGGGGCTGGACGACAGCGCGGCGCCGGACGGTGAGCTCACCGCCGAGCTGGTCGATCTCGCGCTGGCCGAGGGCGTCGCCGGGAGGACGGTGGTGGTCCAGCTGCACGGCTACACCGACCACCGTCAACTCGACCGGCTGCGGGACGCCGGGGCGAGGGTGCTGGCCGTGGAGCCGTACCGGTGGTTGTCCGACGAGGATGTCGCCGCGATCGACCAGCTGATCGACACGGTGGTGCGGGGCGCCCTGGACGTGGTGACCTTCACCAGCGCGCCGGCCGTCGACGCCCTGCTCGACCGGGCCCGCGACCTCGGTGCCCTGGACGGGTTCGTCGAGTCGCTGCGATCCGGGGAGGTCACCGCGGCGGCGGTCGGGCCGGTCACCGCCGGGCCGCTGGCGGAGCTGGGCGTGACGGTGCTCTTCCCGGAACGGCACCGGATGGGCGCGATGATCAAGGAGGTCACCGACTTCCTGACGACCGAACGGTGCCGGGTGGTCGCCACCGGTGCGGGACCGCTCGAGCTGCGCGGCCATGCGGTCATCGTCGACGGCGAGCCGGTCCAGCTGTCCCCCGGCTCGATGCGGATCCTGCGCCGGCTCGCCGCCACTCCGGGGCAGGTGGTCAGCCGTGAGGGACTGCTCGCCGAGCTGTCCCCGTGCACCACCCCGCATGCCCTCGACGTGGCCGTCAACCGGCTGCGCGCCGCCCTGCCCGACGGCCGTGTCGTCCGTACGGTCCCCCGCCGCGGACATCTGCTGGTCGCCGATCCCGCCGGGCTCGGCTGATATGTCACTCGGCTGAGCCGTAACAGGGTCGTCAACGAGGTGACATCCCCCGCGTCACCGACGTCGCTAGCGTCCTCGGTCAGGGCGGTCGGACGACCGACACCAGGCACCGGACACCGGACACCGGACACCGGACACCGGACACCGAGGAGGCGATATGGCGACCACAGGCAGGCACGCAGCGGAGATCATCGAACAGGGAGTGGGCCGGCGGGGCCTGCTGGGGGCCGTCGCGGCGATCGGCGCGGTCGCCACGCTGGCCGGGCCGGCCCGAGAGGCTTTCGCCGCTCCCGGGTCGTCGCCCCGGAGCGGCGACTTCTTCCGCGGTGTCCTGCAGCCCGGCAAGGGACCGATCCTCGGGCAGCACTATCTGTCGTCGCGCACTGAGGACGTGTTGTGGGGGTATGTCCCGACCGTCCATGCCGCTTCGGTGGCGACCATCGGGTCGGGGGAGACCATCACCATCGACGCCCTCTCGCACGAGGGCATCCTGGAGGACCAGGGCCGCGACCCGGTGACCTGGTTCGGCGCGCACGGGGTCACCCGCGACCACGTGCTCGACGACGCCATCGACGTGGCGGCCCACTACACGCGTACGCCACGCTCCTTCGACGTCGACGGCCCGCACGTCGTGACCGGCCCGGTGGCCGTACGCGGCGCGGAGCCCGGTGACGTCCTGAAGATCGAGACCCTGAGCCTGATGGCGAGGGTCCCGTACGGGGTGGTGTCGAGTCGCCACGGCAAGGGGGCCCTCGGCCGCACCGCCACGGGGGCGCCGGCCGGCATCACCCTCGGGGAGGTGATGCCGCCGGTGGCCACCGACGGCCGATCCACGAAGGATCCCACCACGTACGGCAACGTCTCGGTCTTCGCGTCGGTCAACGGCAATCACGCGATGATGAAGGACGGCGCCCACACCCTGCAGTTCCCGCTCCGGCCGTTCTTCGGGATGATGGGCGTCGCCTTCAGCGAGGCAGCGGGGCTGACCGACCCGAGCGCCAACTCGATCCCGCCGACGCTGGGCGGTGGCAACATCGACATCCGCCACCTCGGCGAGGGGTCGACCTTCTACCTGCCGGTCAAGGCGCCCGGGGCGCTGTTCTACGTCGGTGACCCGCACATGGCGATGGGCGACGGCGAGGTGGCACTGACGGCGATGGAGGGGTCGATCCGCGGGACCTTCCGGTTGACCGTGTGCAAGCCCGGTAGCGGTGACGCCCCTAGCGTGGCCTATCACTACCCCTTCGCCGAGACCGCCGAGCACTGGATCCCGATCGGTCTGTCCGACCCCGATGGTTCGGTCGGTGGGCAGAACAACGATCTCAACGTCGGCATGCGTCGCGCGGTCGTCAACGCCCTCGACTTCCTCGAGCACGACAAGGGGCTCAGTCGTGCCGTGGCGTACGCCTACCTGTCCGCGGCGGCCGACTTCGTGGTGTCCCAGGTCGTCGACCGTACGGTCGGGGTGCACGGTCTGATCCGCAAGAGCGATCTGGTCGGCTGAGTCGTCCGATCGGAGTCCCGCCGACCGGCCTAATCTGGAGGGTATGGCCGACGACATCGAGGACGATGACCTTCGCGACGACAGCTTCGCCAACTACGAGCGACTGGTCGCCCACGGCAGCGAGTTGGCCCGCGTCCTGCTGACCTACCAGGGCGGGATCGACGAGATCATGACCAAGCTGACGATCCTGCGCCGCGAGTACGAGCAGGCCTACGACTACAACCCGATCGAGCACCTCAGCGCCCGGCTGAAGTCGCCCGTCAGCATCGTCGAGAAGGCCCGGCGGCGCCATGTCGAGCCGACCATCGACGGTGTCCGGGAGGCGATCACCGACATCGCCGGCGTCCGGGTGATCACCTCGTTCGAGAGCGACGTCTACCGGGTGCGCGACGTGCTCTGTGCGCAGGCGGACCTCACCGTGCTGAAGGTGAAGGACTACATCGCCCAGCCGAAGCCGAACGGTTATCGCAGCCTGCACGTCATCTTCGAGGTGCCGGTGTTCCTCACCGACCGGATCGCCCGGGTCCCGGTGGAGGTGCAGTTCCGCACCATCGCGATGGACTTCTGGGCCGCCCTGGAGCACAAGATCTACTACAAGTTCGACCGTACGGTCCCCGAGGCCCTCCTCGACAGCCTCTACAGCACCGCGCTGACCTCGGCGAAGCTGGACGGTGAGATGGAGGCCCTGCACCGCCAGATCCGCGGCGACGAGCCGCACCTGTTGGCCGGCGAGCGCACCTCGGTGGACGGCGGGTCGGTCAACTTCTGAGCGTACGGCCCCGCCTCATTCCACCAGCAGGTCCTGCGCCGCGTCGAAGGCGGCGCCGATCCGCGGGTCCTGCAGGCCGAGCATCCGCAGGCAGGCGCGGGCGATGTCGGTCTCGTACTCCGGACGGAATCGGCCGGCCGTCCGCAGCCCGATCACCGACTCGACGAGCTGCATCACGAGCGTCCCGCACAGCGCACGGTCGACCAGCGGCACCACCGCCTCGGCGAAATCCCCGTAGACCCGGATCAGCTCAGCACGGTCCGCGCGGAATCCCGCGTATTCCGGCTTCTCCTGCACCTCGGGCAGCTCGTAGAGGCTCGCGATGTTGTGCCGGGCACCGGCGAGGGTCCGGACGTCGGCGACCACCAGGGCGCACAGCCGGGCCGCCGGATCCCGCCCCGCGTCCGGGCTCTCCCGCAAGGCCGTCGCGAAGCCGAGGCTCGGCCGGATCGACGAGGACAGCAGCTCCAGCAGGATCTCGTCCTTGCTGGAGAAGTGGTAATACACCGACGCCTGTCGGATGCCGGCGCGCTCGGCGATCTGCCGGGTGGTGCAGGAGACGAAGCCCTCCTCGACGAAGAGTGACGCGGCCGCCTCGAGGATCTGGTCGCGCGTGGTCACGCCGGACTCCTCGGTCGCCGGGTTCGCCCGCGGACGACCGGGGCGACGCGGATGTTCAGGTGTCTGGGCCACGCCCCGCATTATGGCAGCGTACGAGGGCTCGACCGACCGCATGTCGACGCGGGATCATCGTGCGGCCACCCAGGCCCGCCAGGACCCCCATCCGGTGATGTCCTCAGCGCCCTCGGCCGCCGCCTGCTGGCAGAGGAACCCGGGCACCACCCGCCCGTCGTCCAGTTCCACCGGGCCGATCGACATCGGCTGCGGCAGACCGGCGACCACACGTCCCAGGCCGGACACCGGCAGCCGCCACAGTTCGCCCTCGACCGCCCCGCCGCTTGCACCGGCCGGCACCCGGACAAGGCCGGGCTTCGACGGGACCGTGTCCAGCGCGTGGAGCCGATACACCGGGGCGGTCCGTACCCGCTCGGCGAGCGCCCCACCACGGGAGGTCAGTTCGTGGTTGAGCGGCATCCGGGACATGTGCGCACCCACGACGACCAGGTCGGCCAGGTCGGCGTCGAGGTGCTCGACGACCCCGGCGAGCAGGTCGTCGGAGCCGGCCGGCGCGGTCACCATCGCGCCGAACGGAAGGCCGGCGACCGTCCCCGCCGGGAACGCCAGCGAGGCCATGTCGAGCAGGTTCGCGAAGTTCGTGAACCTGCCCATCGCCGCGTTGACGCCGATCGGGTCGGCCTGCACGGCCGCGATCGTCGGGTGCCGGGTGGTCGTCGGGGTGAGCAGCGCGTCGATCCGGGAGAAGGTCTGCTCCGTCGCGACGGCGAGCTGCTCGAGGCGTGCCAGGTCGTCGAAGAGCGCGGCGGCGGTCGGCTCCCCCGAGCCCAGCACGATCGAGGCCACGGTGGGATCGATCGCCTCCCCGACGAGCTCCGGGTGATCGCTGAGGAACGCCCCCACTGCGGTGAATCGTTCCGCCACGAACGCCCCGCCGTAGAGCAGGGCCGCGGCTTCCAGCATCGGGGCGATGTCCACGCCGACCAGCTCGGCGCCGGTGGCCCGGAACCGATCGACCAGGGCGTCGTACGCCTCCTGCCATCCCGGCGCGAGCTCGCCGAGCTGTCCGGGCAACGGCACCCCGAGCCGGATCGGCCGGTCCGGCACCGGAACCACCGGCAACGTACGGTCGCGGATCCGCCGCGCAGCGATCTGGGCGGGAGTGCCGACCAACGACCGGACGGCCCGTCTCGCGATGTCCAGCGATCGGGCGAAGACCGTGACGCAGTCGAGGCTGCGGCAGGCCGGGACGACGCCCACCGTCGACACCAACCCCCGGCTGGGCTTGATCCCGACGACCCCGTTCAATGCGGCCGGCACCCGGCCCGAGCCGGCGGTGTCGGTGCCCAGAGCGATGTCGACCAGCCCGAGGGCGACGGCGACGGCCGACCCCGAGCTGGAGCCGCCGGAGATCCGTTCCGGATCCCAGGCGTTGCGGACCGCCCCGTACGGGCTGCGGGTGCCGACCAGCCCGGTGGCGAACTGGTCCAGATTGGTCTTCCCGAGCACCACCGCCCCGGCGGCGCGCAGCATCGCGACCGCCTCGGCGTCCTCCCGCGGGTCGTACGCGTACGCCGGGCACCCGGCGGTGGTCGGCAGGCCCGCGACGTCGATGTTGTCCTTGACCGCGGCGACCAGTCCGGCCAGCGGCAGGTCGGCACCGGCCGCCACCCTGGCATCGATCGCGGCCGCCTCGGCCAGCGCCGCGTCGGGGTCGGTGAGGGAGATCCAGATCTCCGGCCGGTCGCAGGACGCGATCGCGTCGAGGGCCGCGGCCGTACGCTCCACGGCGCTCATGCCCGGCCTCCCGTCGGCCCGACGACGGCGAGGACCTGGCCGGCGGAGACCTGGCTGCCGGCCGTGACGTGCACCGCGGTGACGGTGCCGGTGGCCGGCGCGGTGAGGTGGGTCTCCATCTTCATCGCCTCGAGAGAGACCAGCCGGTCGCCCTTGGTGACCCGGTCACCGGCGCTCACCTCGACATGCAACACATTGGAGACGAACGGCGCCTCGACGCCGTGCTGGCCCGCGGGCACCACGACCGGAGCGGCGTCGACCGTCGACGTCGGCTCCTGCGCCGCGCGGAGGAACTCGCCCGACTCGTGCCAGCGCTGCTTCTCCTCGGCGAAGGCCCGCTCCTGGACGGCCCGGAAGCCGGCGATGGAGTCGGCGTGCTCGGTCAGGAACGCGGTGTACTCCCCGTAGTCGAAGACCCCCTCGGTGACCTCGGCGTGCGAGGCCCGGCCGGCCTCGACGTCGGCCCGCATCTCGAGCAGCTCGTCGGCCCCCACCGGATACCACTGGATCCGGTCGAAGAAGCGCAGCGACCAGGGCTGCTCGGCGAAGAGTCCCGCGCGATGGAAGCGGTTCCAGACCTGGATGGTGCGGCCGACGAACTGGTAGCCGCCCGGTCCCTCCATCCCGTAGATGCACAGGTAGGCGCCGCCGATGCCGACGGAGTTCTCCGCGGTCCACGTACGGGCCGGGTTGTACTTGGTGGTGACCAGGCGGTGTCGCGGATCGAGCGGGGTGGCGACCGGGGCACCGAGGTAGACGTCGCCCAGGCCGAGCACCAGGTTGCTCGCCTCGAACACGATCCGGCGGACGTCCTCGACGGAGTCGAGCCCGTTGACCCGGCGGATGAACTCGATGTTCCACGGGGTCCAGGGGGCATCACTGCGCACGCTGTGCATGTAGCGCTCGATCGCGACGCGGGTCGCCGGGTCGTCCCAGGAGAGCGGCAGCCGGACCACCCTCGACGGCACCCGCAGCTCACCGGTGTCCGGCAGGGAGCTGTCCAGCTCAGTGAGCAACCCGACCAGGCTGCTGGCGCGCAGCCGGGCGGGATCGGTGTGCACCTGCAGGGAGCGGATCCCCGGCGTCGCATCGATGACGCCGGCCGGCGCCTGCGCCTTCAGCGCGTCCAGCAGTGCCTGGACCCGCATCCGCAGGCCGATGTCGAGCACCTGGTCGCCGTACTCGATCAGGACGTTGTCGTCCCCGTCACGTCGGAACGTGACGGAGGGCCGGTCGTCGCCCGGCTCGAGTCGCGCCAGGATCCCGTCGTCGCCGTCGCCGATCCCGGTCAGCCGGGCCGCGGATGCCCTGTCCCGCAGGCCGGCGGCGACCTCGTCACGGACCGGGACGAAACGGATGGTGTCGCCGGGGCGGACCTGTCCCAGCTTCCAGCGTTCGCCGGAGGCGACCACGGCGGGGCAGACGAAGCCGCCCAGGCTGGGGCCGTCCGGACCGAGGATGATCGGGGTGTCCCCGGTGAAATCGAGTGCGCCGACCGAGTAGGGCGTGTCGTGGATGTTGCTGGGGTGCAGTCCCGCCTCGCCACCGTCCTCCCGGGCCCAGGCCGGGCGGGGGCCGAGCAGCCGGACACCGGTGCGGTCGGAGTTGAAATGCACCTCGTAGTGCGCCGCATAGAGATCGTCGATGTCGCGCCGGGTGAAGAACTCGGGCGCCGCGTGCGGCCCCTCGGTGACACCGATCCGCCAGTCACGGGTGAGCCGGGGCCGACGCTCCGACGGCACCGGGCCGGCGATCGGCGCGAGCCCGGCCCGATCCGCCCCGGCGGCGTGCAGCACATCGCCGGTCCGCAGCGCCCGCCCGGAGTGGCCGCCGAACCGGCCGAGGGTGAACGTCGAGGCGCTTCCCAGGTAGCTGGGCACGTCGAAGCCGCCGCGGACGGCGAGATAGGTCCGCTGCCCCGGGCCGGTGATCGCACCGAACTCCACCACGGCACCGGCCGGCACCTCGACCGGGGTCCACCACGGCAGCGGTGCCCCGTCGAGCGTCGCCGGTGCCGCCGCGCCCCCGACACAGATCCACGTCGGGTGGGAGAACCGCAGGGTCGGACCGGTCGCCGTACACTCCAACGCCGGGGCGCCTTCCGGGTTGCCGAGGGCCAGGTTGATCTCGCGCAGCGAGACGTCGTCCATCGGGCCGGACGGCGGCACCCCGATGTCCCAGTAGCCCAACCGTCCGGGCAGGTCCTGCACGGTCGTCATCAGACCGGGCACCTCCACGTCGATCCGCGGTTCTGGGTCGCGGACGTCGTCCAGGGTGTGGGTGTGGTGGCTCACCTCGGCCAGGTCCTCGCGCCGGGCGACCGTACGCAGCAGGCCGAGATTGGTCTGTGCCCCGTCGATCCGCACGTCGTCGAGGGCCGCGGCCAGCCCGACCAGCGCGGCCTGGCGGTCCGTGCCGTGCACGATCACCTTGGCCAGCATCGGGTCGTAGTGCGAGCTGACCTCGCTGCCCGTCTCCACCCAGGAGTCGATGCGTACGCCGCCCCGGCCGGGCACCGGCACCGTGCCCACCTCGGGGACGGCCGTCCCCGTGACCTGCGGCGTCCCCGTGACCTGCGGCGTCCCCGTGACCTGCGGCGTCCCCGTGACCTGCGGCGTGCCCGCGACAGCGGCCGGCGGCCAGGCGACCCGGGTCACCAGGCCGGCGCTGGGCGCGCCGCCGCGGTTCGGATCCTCGGCGTAGACCCGCGCCTCGACCGCATGCCCGCTCGGCCGAAGGTCGGCGGCCATCAGGGCGGACACGCCGGCGGACCCCTGACCGGCGAGCCGCAGCATCTGCTCGACGAGGTCGACGCCGTAGATCTGCTCGGTCACCGGGTGCTCGACCTGGAGGCGGGTGTTCACCTCGAGGAACGATGCCTCCTCGCGCACCGGGTCGTAGACGAATTCCACCGTCCCGGCGCTCCGGTAGTGCACGGAGGCGGCCAGCGTACGGGCGGACTCGTGCAGGGCCGCCCGGACGGCGTCCGGCAGCCCCGGGGCGGGTGCCTCCTCGACGACCTTCTGGTTGCGCCGCTGCAGCGAACAGTCCCGGTCGCCGAGGACGGCCACGCCGCCGGCGCCGTCGCCGAAGACCTGCACCTCGACATGACGGGCGGGCCGGACCAGCCGCTCGAGGAAGATCCCTGCGCTGCCGAAGTTCGCCGCCGCCAGCCGCCCCACCCGTGCGTACGCGTCGGCCACCTCGGCCGGGCCGGCGCAGGTCAGCATGCCGATCCCACCCCCGCCGCCGGTCGCCTTCAGCATCACCGGGTAGCCGATCCGGTCGGCCGCGGCGACCGCCTCCTCGGCGGACCCCAGCAGGCCGGTGCCCGGCATCATCGCGACGCCGGCCGCCTCGGCCAGCGCCCGGGCGGTGTGTTTCAGCCCGAACTGCTCCAACTGCTCCGGGGTCGGCCCGACAAAGGCCATCCCGGCCGCCTCCACCCGCCGGGCGAAGTCGGCGTTCTCCGACAGGAAGCCGTAGCCGGGGTGGATCGCCCCCGCGCCACTCGCGCGGGCCGCGTCCAGCACCGCGTCGACGTTCAGGTAGGACGCTCGCGCACTGGCCGGGCCGATCAGCACCGCCGCGTCCGCCTCACGGACGTGTGGCGCGGCCGAGTCGGCCTCCGAGTAGACCGCGACGGTCCGCAGTCCCAGCGCCGCGGCCGTACGGATCACCCGCCGGGCGATCTCGCCGCGGTTGGCCACCAGGACCGTGTCGAAGGCCCACCCCGCCGCCCGCGGCAGACGGTCGGCGGCCACGCTTCCTCCGGTCCTCATCGCTCCCCCTCCGGGTCGGTGACGATCATCCGCAACGGGGTCGGATTGAACTCGTTGCACGGATTGTTCATCTGCGGGCAGTTGGACACCACCACCAGCACGTTCTTCTCCGCCCGGAAGGCGACCCGGCGGCCCGGGCCGGAGATCCCGTCGACGATGCCGAGCGCCCCGTCGGCCTCGACCGGCACGTTCATGAACCAGTTGAGGTTGGAGACCAGGTCGCGTACGCCCAGGCCGTAGCGGGCTCCCTCGGCGAGGAAGTTCTCCCGGCAGGCGTGCTCGGTGAAGGTGTGATGGCCGTAGCGCAGGGTGTTCGACTCCTTGCTGCAGGCGCCGCCGATGGTGTCCTGGCGGTCCACCTCGTTGCCAACCACGGTGGCGAGCGGTTCGCCGAGGTTGGATCGCAGCACGGTGCCGGTGCGGACGTACGCGTTGGCCTGCCAGGCGAGGGTGTCGGGGACGCTGTAGCGCTCGCCGGTGTCATCGGCGTTGAACAGCAGGCAGTCGCCGGACTGGTTGCCGCCGACGTCGACGATGGTGAGGACCTGGCCCTTCTCCAGCCGGACCGACCAGGGCGCGCGGGCGGCGACGACCTCGTCGCGGACGACGGGGCCGTCGACCAGCGGGCCGGCCAGGTCGAGCACGGTGCCCTCGGCATAACGGGTGGGATCCAGCACCTCATCGAGGGGCAGCGGGCAGGTCGGCGTACGGCCCGCGCTGTCGGTGATCACGGGGGTGCCGGCGGTCAGCGTGTCGATGGTCATCTCAGAGTCCTCGTGCGGTCAGGTAGTCGGCGGTGTTCAGGTACGCCCGGTGGACCTCGGGTGTGGCGTCCCAGCGGTCCTCCCCGGCGGTGGTGGCATCGCCCGCCCAGGCGTGCACCCGCAACAGGCCGTTGGTGTAGTCGGGGCGCGGGTCGAGCGGATGCGGCGAGGTGGCGATGAGCACCACCACCGGCATCTCGGCGACCAGCTCGACGCTGCGTCCGGCGCCCGCCGAGCCGGTGAAGGTCAGCGCACCGTCCTCCTCGACCCGGACGCCCTGGAAGAAGGACACACTCGGCGGCAGGTCCCGGGGCGCCAGCCCGTGCTTGGCGGCGGCCGCGGTGAACAGCGCGCGCCCGGAGGGCGAGGCGCTCTCCGGGGCGCTGGCGCCGTACTTCGCCTGTGCCGCCGCATCCGACAGCGAACCACAGAAGCCGTCGTGGTGACCGGAGTCGTCGGACAGCACGGTCGCCAGCACCCGTCCGTCGCCGGACAGCAAGGGGTGTCCGGCACCGAGGTAGGCCTGCCACGGGATCTTCATCGTGTCGGCGACGTTCAGCCGTTCCCAGGGCTCCAGCGCGTTGAACAGCAGCAGGTGCGCGCACGCGGTGCCCTCGACGTCCTCCAGCCGCAGATGGGTGCCGCGGGCGAGCACCCGGTGGGTGTGGTTGCCCCCGGCGACGGTCTCCGCCCAGACCAGCCGGGCGGGGTCGACACCCCGCGGGACGTACGGCGAGGAGGCTGCCGGGACGTACGGCATCGCCTCGGCGCGGTGGCCGGACCGGCCGCGGGCGTCGTCCCGGGCGGACAGGACGGTGTCGGTGAGATGGTCGATGGTGGTGGCGGACATCGGGGTCCCCTTCTGCGTGAGGGTGCGGCGGGTGACCGCACCCGGTCGGAGCCGGTCGTGCCGGTCGGAGCCGGTCGTGCCGGTCGGAGCTGGTCGGGCCGGTCGGGTCAGGCGTGGTCGGCGACCCGCTCCGGCATCTCGAGGTGCCCGTGGGCGTGGATCGGGGCCAGCGGGATGCGGGTGACGTGCGGGTGGAGGCGACGGTGGACGAAGAATCCGACGGCCAGGCAGGCGGCGATGACGAGCACCGCACTCCACTGCAGCCACCAGGTGTGACCGGTGAGGTCGTAGACGCTCCCCCGCGGCCAGGCGAGGTTGACCACCGCGAAGACCTGATAGCCGATGGCCGCCACATTGAGGGGGATGCCCCAGCGGCCGAGGCTGAAGACGGGCTCACCGGCCTCGTCGAGTTCCTCCGGATCCGTCCGGCCGAGCCGGGCCTGCCGCAGCCGGGCGAGCAGCAGGGGCACGGTGACGCCGAGGTAGGCGAGGTAGAGCATGGCGATGCAGAGGCTGGCGAGGGCGGTGAAGATGGCGGCCTGGCGCAGGTTCACGGCCAGTGCGAGGGCGGCGCCGACACCGACGACGACCGAGGCGACGATCGGGGTGCCGGTGCGTGGGGAGACCCGTGACAGCATCCGGTGGAAGGGCAGCGCCTTCTGCCGAGCCATCGAGAACACCATCCGCGAACCGGAGGTCTGCACGGCGAGGGTGCACGAGACGACGGCGATCGCCACGTCCACCAGCAGGATCCGGCCGGCGACCGGGCCGAGCACCTCGTTGAGCACCCAGGGCAGCCCGCCGGTGGCGAGGTTGCCGTCGTCGAGGCGGGGGGCGGCGAGCAGCGCACCCACGATCAGCAGCGCACCGCCGATCCCGGAGACCCACAGGGCACGCAGGATCGTCCGCGGGGTGGTCCGCCGCGGGTCACGGGTCTCCTCGGAGAGCTCCCCGGCCGAGTCGAAGCCGACCATCACGTACGCCGCCATCAGGCCGGAGGCGAGCCAGGCGGACAGGTAGGAGCCGCCCGAGGACAGGTCGACCCCGGCGGTGGTGAAGAGGATCGCCGGGCCGCGCTGGGCGTGGAAGAGCAGGGCGGCGATGATCACGACGACGCCGACGATCTCCAGCACGACCCCGGTGGAGTTCACCAGGGCCATCAGTCGTACGCCGACGGCGTTGATCACCGTCGTGACGACGAGCAGGCACACGCCGAGGACGACGGAGTTGGCCGCGCCGGACGGAGAGGTGGGGGTCGGGTCGGCGTCGGGGCCGCCGACGATCTGGAAGCCCGACCAGATCGACGGCAGGACGGCCTGCAGGGCGATGGCCGCGGTGGCCACGGTGAGGATCTGGCCGATGATCATCAGCCAGCCGGTGAACCACCCCACGGTCTGGCCGCCGAGGCGGGAGGACCACTGGAAGATCGCCCCGGAGATCGGGAACCGGGCGGCGAGGGTGGAGAAGTTGAGCGCCACGAGGTATTGGCCTGCGAAGACCAGCGGCCAGGTCCAGAAGAACGCGGCGCCGCCGAGTCCGAAGCCCAGAGCGAACAGCTGGAAGACGGTGGTGAGGATGGAGACGAACGAGAACCCCGCGGCGAACGACGCGAAGCTCCCGACGCTGCGGTGGAGTTCCTGCCGGTATCCGAACCGGGCCAGGTCGTCGGGTTCGGCCGGACCGGGCGCGACGCCCGCGGTGGCGGTGGTGGTGGCCATGGCTGCCCCTTGATGGATCAGTTATCTGTCGGGTGACAGATACCCTGGATCCATGGTCACGACCGCCGTCGCGACGCGGGTTTCGCCTCGGTGACGACTCTGTTACCGGTGCACCGGTCGGGTCACGATCGTGTTTCCCGGCCCGGCCGGGGACGGCGGCGGGAGGGCCGTACGGCGCCCCCGGGCACGGGGAGGGGCGAGGTCCACCGGGGGCACCGTACGACGTCTCCACCTCACCGCGGTCCGGCGACCCCCTGGGGCGCGCCGTCCGGGGCGGGGATGTTCCTGCCGCCTGCTCGGCTCACGATTCCTCCGCGTGCTGCCCGTAGACGTTCTGGTAGCGGTGCCAGAGCTTGTCGATCATCTCCTGCGGCAGCGGCGCGACCGGTCCCCGCTGCTGCGCGATGCTGACCGTACGGGCCACCTCCTCGCACATCACTGCGGCCTTGACCGCGTCGCGGCCGTCGGAGCCGATGGTGAACGGCCCGTGCTGGGCCATCAACACGGCCCGGGAGCGGTGACCGGTGAGGGTCTCGACGATGCCCTGGCCGATCGAGTCGTCCCCGATGATCGCCAGCGGCCCGATCGGGATCGGCCCGCCGAACTCGTCGGCCACCATGGTCAGGATGCAGGGGATCTCCTGGCCGCGAGCGGCGTACGCGGTGGCGTACGCCGAATGGGTGTGCACCACGCCGCCCACCTCGGGCATGTGGCGATAGACGTACGCGTGGGCGGCGGTGTCGGAGGACGGCCGCAGCCAGGCCGGCGTGCCGTCGTCGATCTTGGCACCGTCGAGGGTGCAGACGACCATCTGTTCGGGGCGCAGGTCGTCGTACGACACCCCGGACGGCTTGATCACGAACAGGTCGGCGCCGGGGACGCGTTCCGAGACGTTGCCCGCGGTCCAGACGACCAGGCCCCAGCGGGGCAGTTGGGCGTGCAGGGCGGCCACCCGCTCACGGGTCTCCGCCACGGCGCGGCGGATGTCGTCGGGCAGGGATTCGAGTTGGGTCATGGGCGTGGTTTCCCTCTGTCGTAGGTGATGCCGGTAGGTGCGGCGGTGGTCGCCGGGCCCTCCGGGGGCCGGCCCTGGGCCCGGGCAGTGGGCGAACGTCGGGCCGGCACCCCGGATCGCGGGTGCCGGCCCGGTCCTGGGCCCGGTTGGGGGGAGCGGGCTCAGGGTCCCGTCCGGCCCGGTGAGGGGCCGGCGGTCGAGGATGCCGTCCGGCCCGGTGAGGGGCCGGCGGTCGAGGATGCCGTCCGGCCCGGTGAGGGGCCGGCGGTCGAGGATGCCGTCCGGCCCGGTGAGGGGCCGGCGGTCAGCGGACGGTCAGTCGGCGATCAGCAGTCGTACTCGTTGATCGCGGCGACCTTGGCGGCGGAGTGGGAGGCCTCGTCGAAGGTGTAGCCGAGCCACTCCCGGGCGAGCCGGCGGGCGAGCTCGATCCCGACCACCCGCTGGCCCATGCACAACACCTGCGCGTTGTTGCTCAGCACCGACCGCTCCACCGAGAACGAGTCGTGGGCGGTGACCGCCCGCACCCCGTGGACCTTGTTGGCGCTGATCGCCATGCCCAGTCCGGTGCCGCAGATCAGCAGTGCCCGGTCCGCGTCGCCGTCGGCGACCTTGCGGGCGGCGTTCACCGCGATGTGCGGGTAGTCGGTGTGCCCGTCGGCGTCGACGCCGACGTCGATCACCTCGGCGACCCGCTCGTCGGCCTCCAGATCGGCCTTGATGCGTTCCTTGTAGTCGAAGCCGGCGTCATCGGCGCCGACCACCACGCGATACTTCTGGGTGATTCCGGACTTCTCGGTCATTCCTGTTCTCCACTTCCTTGCGGGTTCCGATCGGCCAGTACGGTGCCGACCTCCACGGCGCACATCGCCAGGGACGTCGCGCCGGCGTCCGGGGTGCCGACGCTGCGCTCGGCCAGCGGGCGGGCCCGGCCGACCTTCGGCGACAGCGAGGCGGTGTCCGCGGCGGCCCGCACGGCGACCTGTGCCGCCACGGCCCAGGCGTCGCTCAGTGCCTGCCCGGCCGTCACCTCCGCGTCGAGCCGGTCGACGAACGGCACCAGGGCGTCGAGCATCGTCTTGTCCCCGACGTGCGCCTTGCCGAGGGTCAGCATCGAGTCGAGGAACGCCCGTGTCCCGGCCACCGCGTCGGCGGCGCCGTACTGCTCGGCATCGTCCCCGAGGGTGTCCCCGAAGGCCTGCAGCGCCCTTCCCCACAGTACTCCGGAGGTGCCGCCGGCCTTGCCGGCCCAGGCCTCCCCGGCCGCGTCGAGGACGGACCGTACGCCGCCGCCCGCCGCGGCGGCCGCGCGTGCGGCCTCCAGGGCGAAGTGGACCCCGCGGACCATCCCGCGGCCGTGGTCACCGTCGCCGGCGACCGCGTCGATCCGGGCCAGTTCTTCCTCCTCGGCCCGCATCCGGGCGTCGATCGCGGTCAGCGCGTCGACGGCCACGCCGGCGGCCGTCCGGGAGGCCTCGCTGCCCTGGCGTACGTCCCCGTGGGCGGCGGCGAGCCCGGACAGGTCGCGGGTCGGCGCGTCGCGCCGGTCCACTGCGCCCTTCCGGTAGGCGGGGGTGTCGGCCGGGGCGACCCAGTACGGCTCGAGTTCGTCGTCGAGGTAGACCAGTGTGAGCGAGATGCCGGCCATGTCGAGGCTGGTGACGAGTTCGCCGACCTCGGGGTCGACCACGGTGTAGCCGCGCTGCGCCAGCTCGGCCGCGACCGTCTTCCAGACCACGAAGAGCTCTTCGTACTTCGTGGCGCCGAGCCCGTTGAGGATCACCCCGACGCGCTGGGTCGAGTCGGCCGGCTCCTCCGCCAGCACCCGCTCGAGCAGCAGCAGGCCGAGATCCCGCGCGGAGAGCAGGTCGGTCTCGGCGATCCCGGGCTCCCCGTGGATGCCGAGGCCGACGCCCATCCGTCCGGCCGGCACGTGGAACAGTTTGTCGGTGGCGCCCGGCATGGTGCAGCCGTCCAGCCCGACACCCATCGTCCGGGTGCGGTCGTTGGCCTTGGCCGCGAGGCGCTCCACCTCGGCCAGGTCGGCGCCCCGGTCGGCCGCGACGCCGGCGACCTTGAAGACCACGAAGTCACCGGCGATGCCACGACGCTTGCGGATCTCCTCCACCGGTGCGCTGGCCACGTCGTCGGTCACGTAGAGGTTGCGGGTCGGGATGCCTTCGGCGATCAACTGCTGCTGGGCGAGGTCGAAGTTCATCACGTCACCGGCGTAGTTGCCGGTGATGAAGAGCAGGCCGCCGCCGTTCTGCGCGGCCCGGCCGACGTTGCAGGCGTCCTCGGTCGACGGGGAGGTGAAGATGTTGCCGACGACGGCACCGTCGGCGAATCCGTCGCCGACCACGCCGCAGAAGGCGGGGTAGTGGCCCGAGCCGCCACCGACGACGACCGCCACCTTGCCCTCCGGGGTCGCCGCCCGGCGGACGACACCGCCGGGGACGGGCAGCACGTAGCGGGAGAAGGCGTCGCAGAAACCGACCAGCGCGTCCTCCATGAAAGTGTCGGGGTCATTGAACAGATGAGTCATGGCGCGTCCTTTCGTCGCTGCTCATCGCGAGCGTTCCGGCCCCGGTGGCCATCGGCCCGGCGATCGGCCGGGCACCGGTGACCACCGGGCCGTGGGAGGGTCAGCGGATGCGGTCGCCGCTGTCCTTGTCGAACAGGTAGATGCGATCCGGCGACGCGGTGAAGGTCACCGAGGCGCCGGGGCTGAGCTGCAGGTCGGCCGGGGTCTGGACGACCAGCGGCTTCTCCGGCACCCCCGGATGGTTGACCAGCGCGATGCCGTGTTCCAGCAGGTCCTCGTAGACGAAGACGGATCCGGTCAGCCCCCTGGTCACGCCCTTGCCGTGGCAGTCCTGCGGGCGCAGGCCGACCATCACCTGGGCGCCGTCGGTGGCGGTGCGGGCGGCGACTTCGAGGACGTCGGTGCCGACCCGGATCAGGGTCCGCTCGCCGTCCTTGACCACCGTCGCCGGGAAGAGGTTGATGCTCGGTTCACCGACGAAGTCCGCGACGAAGATGTTCGCCGGATCGTCGAAGATCTCGTCCGGGGTGCCGTACTGCTGGATGATGCCGTTGTTCATCACGGCCATCCGGTCCGACAGCGTCATCGCCTCCAACTGGTCGTGGGTGACGACGATGGTGGTGTAGCCGAACTGTCGCTGCAGCAGCTTCAGCTCGCGCCGCACCCGCTGGCGCGCCGCGGCATCCAGGTGGCCCAGCGGCTCGTCGAGCAGCAGCACCGGGGGCTTGCGGATCAGCGCCCGGGCCAGCGCCACGCGCTGCTTCTGGCCGCTGGACAGCGAGGCCGGCCGCAGGGGAAGCATGTCGCGCATCTCCAGGCGGTCCGCCAGCTCGTCGACGACCTTGTCCGGGTCGGCCACCCGCTTGCCGGCCTTCAGCCCGTACGACAGGTTCTCCCGTACGTTCAGCGGGGGGTAGAGGGCGTAGCTCTCGAAGCCCACGCCGACGTTCCGCTTGCTCGGCGGCAGGTCGTTGACCCGGGTCTCGCCGATGAACACGTCGCCGGAGGTGATGGTCTCCAGCCCCGCGACCATCCGCAGGGTGGTCGTCTTGCCGCAGCCCGACGGGCCGAGCAGGGTGATCAGCTCACCGGGCTCGATGTCGAGGTTCATGCTCTTGACGGCCTCGACGCCCTTCTTGCCGGTGCGGTAGACCTTGCGGACGTTGCGGATCCGCAGCGGCAGTGCGTCGCCGCCGCGCAGTTCCTCGACCTTGACACTCATTGGCCCAGCTCCTCTTCGAGTTCCTCCGGCAGCGGGGCCGCACCGCGTCCGACGGCGGACCCCAGCCGTGCCGTGTGCTCGCCCGGCTCTCCGCCGTCGAACAGGTGGACGTTGGGCAGGTGGATGTCCAGTTCGATCTCCTGGCCCTCCACGTGCGACGCGTCCGCCCGATCGATGACGATCAGGTGGCCGTCGCCCACCTCGATGTCGAGTTCGACGTCGCGGCCGAGGCGCTGCGCCAGCCGGATCCGGCCGATCACCCGCAGCCAGCCGCCGTCGTGCACCTCCCGGTGCACGATCAGTTCGCTGGGCCGCATGCCGACGCGGACCTCCTTGCCTTCGGCCAGTTCGAGGTCGGCAGGTGCCGGGAACTCCAGGGCACCGCCCAGGGCCCGGACCTTCCCGCCGCGGACGACACCGTCGACCAGGTTGATCTCCGGCTGTCCGACGGCCCGCGCGACGAACGTGTCGAGGGGCGAACGCCAGATCTCGGCGGGGGTGCCGATCTGGACGAACTCGCCCTTGCGCAGCACGGCGATGCGGTCGGCCAGCGCCAACGCCTCCTGGTAGTCGTGGGTGACGTACAGGGTGGTGGTGTTGGACCGCGACGCGATCGACTTCAGCTCGGCGCGCATCGAGGCGCGGAGCTTGGCGTCCAGGTGGGACAACGGCTCGTCCAGCAGGTAGATGTCGGCGGGCCGGACCAGCACCCGCCCGAGGGCGGTGCGCTGGCGCTGGCCGTTGGACAGTTCCTTCGGCAGCCGGTCGAGCAGGTGGTCGATGCCCAGCGTCTTGGTGACGTCGGCGATCCGCTGGTTCCGCTCGGCCTCGTCGTAGTGTCGATGGCGGCCCGACTTCAGCGGCGAGGCGAGGTTGTCCTTCACCGTCTTCTGCGGGTAGAGCGCGTAGCTCTCGAACGCCATGGCGACGTTGCGGTGGTAGGGCTCGACCTGGGTCATGTCGACCCCGGCGATCTCCACGCTGCCCTCGTCGATCTCGACCAGGCCGGCGATCGCCTTCAGGGTGGTCGTCTTGCCGGCGCCGGACGGGCCGAGGATCACGAAGAACTCACCGTCACGTACGTCGATTCCCAGGTGGTCGATCGCCGTGGTCTCGCCGTACTTCTTGGTCAGGTTGCGGACCTTGAGGGTGCCCATCAGCCCTTCACCGCCCCGAAGCTCAGGCCCTGGACGAGGTAGCGCTGGATCGTCAGGGCGAGGATGAGTGGTGGCAGCGCGCCCACCACACCGGCCGCAGCCGTCAGGTTGTAGTACGCCTGGCCGCCGCCACCGAGGAACTTGGTGATGGCCACCGTGACCGAGCCGGAGTTGGTCAGGATCAGCGGGAACATGTAGTTGTTCCAGGCGAAGATGAACGCCAGCAGGGCCGAGGCGGCGATGCCGGGACGGACCAGCGGCAGCGCCACCATGGTGAACGCCCGCTTGCGCGAGTAGCCGTCCAGCAGCGCGGCCTGCTCCAGGTCCTCGGGGAGATCCTCGAAGTACGACCGGAGGATCCACACCACCAGCGGCATCGTCACCAGCTGCAGCACCCAGATCATGCCGACCGTGGTGTCGAACAGTCCGAGGCCGTTGTAGATGACGAACAGCGGGACGATGACCATCAGCTCGGGGGCGAAGCGGAAGCTCAGCAGGTTGAACATCAGGCTGTCCGACCCGCGGAACTTCCACCGACCGGCAGCGTACGCGGCCGGGATGCCGACCACCAGTGACACCAGGACGGCGCCGACGCAGTTGATCGTGCTGGAGATCAGGGCGGCCTTGAAGTCGACGCTGGTCAGCAGCGTGCCGCGCTCCGAGAGGACCGTGACGAAGTTCTCCAGGGTCGGGGAGAACTTGAAGTAGGTGGTGGTCTGCTCGGCCGGCGTCTTCAGGGCGAGCATCACCATCCAGACGATGGGGAACAGGCTGAAGACGAACCACGCCAGGATGGCGACGTCGCCGAGGATCGCCGGGGCGGTGAACCGCTTCTGTCCCGGCATCATCTCCTTGCGAGCCATCTCACGCCTCCGATCCGGCAGCGCGGGCCTGGGCCCGGCCCAGCAGCTTCACCAGCTGCTGAGCGGTGAGGTACACGATGATCCAGAGGATGAACATGTACGTGGCGCCGCCCGAGTAGTTGAAGTTGATGATCGAGTTGATGTACGCGTTCACCTGCAGGGTGCTGGTCGCGTGACCGGGACCGCCCTGGGTCAGCACGTAGACGATGTCGAACACCTTCAGGCAGTCCATGAACCGGAAGATGACGGCGACCAGGATGTACGGCCACATCATCGGCAGCATCAGCCGACGGAACATGTAGAACCAGCCGGCGCCGTCGACCGCGGACGCCTCGAACGGCTCCTTCGGCAGGGACCGTACGCCGGCGAGGACGAGGATCGCGACGAACGGCGTGTAGATCCAGGCGTCGACCATGATGATCGACCACAGCGCCCGTCCCTCGCTGAGGAAGTCGAACGTCGAGCCCAGGTGGAAGATGTGGTTCAGGATGCCGAACTGCGGGTTGAACATCAGCTTCCAGATCACACCGGCGATCACCGGGGCGATCATCAGCGGCAGGATGAGGACCTTCTCGAAGATCTTCCCGATCAGGCTGGAGCGGTTGAGCAGCAGCGCGATGATCACGCCGAGGACGGTCTCCAGCACCGTCGCCACGATCGCGAAGACGAGGGTGGTGCGGACCGAGCCCCAGAAGAGCGGCTCGGTGAAGACCTGGAGGTAGTTGGACAGGCCGATGAAGTGGACGTTCCCCTCGGTCGCCCGGTAGTTGAGGAACGTGTAACCGACGCCCTGGACGAACGGATACAGGATGCCGATCAGGATGACGGTGGCGGGGATCGAGAGGATGTAGGGGCGCCACTTGCGTCTGGCAGGCGACACGGTCGGGGCCTGGCGGCCACCGACCGTGTCGTCCGCACTGCGCATCGCCCCGTGCTGGCGAGTGCTCATGTGCAACGAAGGACCTTCCGATGCGGATAACGGCTGACGGCCGAGGTCAGCTGTTCACCTTGTTCGTGTTGGAGGTGGCGAGGGCGTCGAGGGTCGTCTTGGCGTCGGCGCCGCCGTAGATGCTCTGCACCGCCACGGCCCAGTCCTCGGTGGTCTCGAGGAAGCGGGTCTGCGGGGTGAAGAGCACCTTCGCCTCCGGCACCTGGGCCTCGAACGCCTCGAGGTAGCCCGGGAAACCGCCCAGCGTCTGCTTGAAGGTCCCGTTGAACACCGACTGGCGCACCGGGTCGGCGAACGCACCCGACTGCACGGCCTTGTTCATGGCGTCCTTGCCGGCCGCCCACTGCATGAACAGCCACGCCGCGAGCTTGTTCTTCGACTTGGAGTTCATGCCCCAGCACCAGGTCCACAGGTTGGTGGCCATGCTGCCGCCCGGGCCGGCGGGGCCCGGGTGCCAGGCGATCTGACCGGCCATCTTCGAGGCACCCTTGACGTTCTTGGGGTACGTCGCCGAGTCGGCGTCGTACACCATCATCGCCTTGCCGTCACCGAGGTCACCGGTGCAGTTCGGGTACTCGTACGTGGTCCAGGAGGTCGGGCCCGCCTTCTTGGCGAGGTCCGCCCACTTCTTGGTGAAGTCGACCGCGACCTGGGAGTTCATCGCCGCGGTGAGCTTGCCGTCCTTGACCTCGTAGTCCTTGCCGCCCTCGCGGGCCAGCTGGGTCATGAAGCCGGGGTGGATCGTGGCCCACGACTTGGAGCCGCGGAACGCGATGCCGTACCGGTCGTTCCCACGGTCGGTGAGGTCGATCGCCAACTGGATGAGGTTGTCGAAGGTCTCCGCGGGCTTGATGCCCTTCTGGTCGAAGACCGTCTTGTTGTACGCGATGTTGTTGAGCTCGAAGCCCCACGGCAGGGCGTACGTGCCGCCGGTGCCGGCCGCGTCGCCGAGCTTGAAGTCCCACTTCATCGACGTACGCAGACCTTCGAAGAAGTCCGGGTAGTCGAACTCGGCGCCCGTGGCCGCCGTGTTGTTGATCCACGGGTCCAGGTCCTCCAGCCAGCCGGGCGGGCCGTACTGCCACACCCAGTAGGCGCCCATCATGAAGGCGTCGTGGGTGGCGCTGCCGCCGGCCAGCTCGGTGTTCAGCTTGGTGTAGTAGTCCGCCTCGGGGACCAGATCGGCGACGACCTCGATCCCGGTCAGGTCGGTGAACTCCTTGAACAGCGGCTGGTAGGTCTGCTGGTAGACGTGCGGGGTCTGCAGGACCTTGAGCGTGGTGCCCTTGGCCTTCTTCCAGTCGAACGACCCGGTGACGGCGTTGGAGCCGTTGTTGGTCGAGCTCTGGCCGGGGCCGACGCAGGCGGCCAGGAGGGGGGCTGTGGCGGCCAGGCCGAGTCCCTGCAGGAGGCGGCGACGGCTCATCGGCTCGGTGAACGGTGAATTCATGGTGTTGTCCTCGACTTCGTTGTCAGAACCGGGGGGCGTTTCAGGGGATCAGGCTGACCTTGATGGACTCGGCACCGGACGCGACCATGTCCAGGCCCTTCTGGAAGTCCTCGAGCGGGAGCTGGTGGGTGCAGATGTCGTCCATCGGGAGCTTGCCGGTCTCGATCAGCTTGATCGCGGTCGGCCAGCAGTTCGGGCCCAGGTGGGCACCGAGCACGTCGAGTTCCTTGTCGTCGGAGATGATCGACCAGTCGACCGACACGTTCTCCTTGAACACGGAGTACTCGACGTAACGGCCGAGCTTGCGCAGCAGGTTCAGACCCTGCGGGACCGCCGACGGGTGGCCGGTGCCCTCCAGGTAGACGTCGGCGCCGTAACCGCCGGTGAGGTCCTTGATGATCTGGACCGCGTCCTGCTCGGCGATGTTGATCGTCATGGTGGCGCCGGTCTTCTTGGCGATCTCCAGCTTGCGCGGGTCCATGTCGAGGGAGATGATCTGGGCCGGGTTCTTGGCCACCGCGCCGGCGATCATGCCGAGGCCGATCGGGCCGGCACCAGCGACCACCACGATGTCGCTGAACCGGAGCTGGGCGCGCTCCACCGCGTGCAGGGCGCAGGACAGCGGCTCGGCGAAGGCCGCGTGAGCCGGCGGGATGTCCTTGCTGATCTTGTGCACCAGGGAGTTGGTGCTGATCGTCATGTACTCTTCCATGCCGCCCGGGTTGCCCCGCTTGAAGCCGTACATGTTGTGCGGCTCACACATGTGGTAGTCACCGTGGTCGCAGTACAGGCAGTCCCAGCAGGGAACGATCTGCTCCACCACGACGCGATCGTCGAGCTCGACGCCCCAGTGCTTGGCGGCCTCCTCGTCGATCCCGATGATCCGTCCGGTGATCTCGTGTCCGGGCACGACCTCGGTCTCGGCCCAGGCGGGGCGGTTCTCGTCGCCCCAGAACTTCGCCGCGCCGGCCCAGTTCTTCAGGTCGCTCGCGCAGATGCCGACTGCTTCCACTTTGAGCAGCAGCTCACCCGGCCCTCTGGTGGGCACCGGGATGTGCTCCAACCGGTAGTCCCGCGGCCCGTGGTTGATGACTGCCGTCATCATCTCGGGAAGTGTGTTGTTCACCTTTGAACTCCGTCCCTCGCTGGGTAGACGCGCATCGTTGCTGCGTCGGTACCGACCCTAGGAAGTTGGCCGACATTTGTCCAGCACTTTTGTGCAACTATCGTGCTGAACATTCGTTCAGAGGTGTAGAGTGCGTGCATCAGCGCTCCGACAACGGAGTTCGCAGGACCAGGGGGACAGAGGATGAGCGAGGGAGCTCAGTCGACCCGCAGCGGCAGATCATCGATGTCGTCTCGCGGGCGTTTCGATCCGGCCATCCTGTATCAGGCTGCCCTGGCGTACTACGTGGACAACGCGACGCAGGCGGAGATCGCCGCGAACCTCGGCGTGAGCCGACCGACCGTGAGCCGACTGCTGAGCGAGGCCCGGGCCGCGGGCATCGTCACGATCGAGGTGCGTGAACCGACCGAGGAGCGCGACGCCGAGCTGGCCGAACGGCTGGCGGCGGCGCTCGGACTGCGGAAGGTCTACGTCACGCCGACGGTCGGCCGCCGCAACATCGGCTCCGTCCTCGCGCCCGGCGTCGGCCGAGCCATCGAGGACGCCGCCCTCGCGCCGGGCGACGGACTGCTGGTGTCCTCCGGCGTGACCGTGTACGAGGTCGTCAACTTTCCCCTGCCGCCCGCTCCCGGAGTGCTCGTCGCCCCCACCGTCGGCGGCCAACTGGAGACCGAGGGCCCGTACCAGACCAACGAGATCGCCCGGCGGCTGGCGATGAAACTGAACGGCCGGCCGGTGCTGCTCTACGCCCCGGCGATGCCGAGCATCGAGCTCCACCAGTCACTGCTGCGCGATCCGCACATCCAGGAGGTGCTCGGCCTGTGGAAGACGGCCAAGGCCGCACTGCTCGGCGTCGGAGCGCCGCCGCTGACCCGTACGATCATGCCCAGCACGTTCCAGGGGAACCCGCATTGGCTGCGGTCGGCGGTGGGTGACATCAACGCCCGACCGTACGACGCGCACGGCACACCGCTGGACCTGCGCACCAACGACCGGCTGATCGCGATGCGCCTGGAGGAGCTGCGGGAGGTGCCCCACGCGATCGCCGTCGCCGTCGGCCGCAACAAGATCGGCTCGATCATCGCGGCGGCCAAGGCGGGGTTCATCAACCACTTGGTGACCGACACCGACACCGCGACGGCATTGGAGGCGGCGGCCGGCACTGACCGCTGAGCGGCCGACATCGGGGCAACCGTCCACCTTCCGCGGCGCCGTCGCCCCCGACCCACCTTCCGCGTGGCGCCGTCGTCCCCAGCCACCCACCCCGCCGGACGCGTCACACCCGTTCGAATCCGCCGCCCCTTCTGCTGTCCGCGGCCCTCTCGATCATCTGCGGCCCTCTCGGTCATCTGCGGCCTGCCGACGCGCGGCGAATGACCGAAAGCGCGGCGTTTTGCGGGAGCCGCAGCGGATTCGCGATGGTGGTGTCCGTACGTTCGGCGGATGGGACCCTCCGGCGTCCGCTCACTCCGCCAGGCCGGGCCGGGCGCACTCCGTCAGGCCGGGCGGCCCCTGGCAGGCGCCGGCGCCCGCGGCGTCAACCGTCGCGCGGCGATCGCCCGTCGCCCACCGACGCCACCCCCTGCTGGCCGCGGACGGCGACCACCAAGGCGGCCACTTTCGCCGGGTCCTTGCGATGCCCGTCACCTTCGACACCGCTGATCAGGTCGACGCCGTACGGGCCGACCTCGTCGATCGCCGTCCGTACGGTCTCGGGGCGCAGGCCACCGGCGAGCACCACCGGCACCCCGATCGCGTCCCGGAGCCGCCGGGCCAGAAACAGCGCGGCCGGACGGGTCTGGTCCGGGCCGGTGCGCGACTCAGCCGGTGATCCCATGCCGAGATCGGACTCACCACCTGTGCCGGACCCAGCGTGACCCGGACCACCACCTCGACCCGAACCACCGCCCCGCAACGATGCGGCCGAGCGAGACGATCCGGCCGAGCGAGACGATCCGGCCGAGCGAGACGATCCGGCCGAGCGAGACGATCCGGCCGAGCGAGACGATCCGGCCGAGCGAGACGATCCGGCCGAGCGAGACGATCCGGCCGAGCGAGACGATCCGGCCGAGCGAGACGATCCGGCCGAGCGAGACGATCCGGCCGAGCGAGACGATCCGGCCGAGCGAGACCGATCATCCACCGGAGACGAACCGACCAGATCGACCATCAGCAGGTCGATGCCCGTTCCCACCACCAGCCGGGCCGCCACCAGAGGGTCGGCCCCGTGGACATGGTGACCCACCGGCGTCCCGTCGTCGCGGCGGAGACGCAGGGTCTTCATCACCCGTACGTCATGGGCGTGCAGCAGATCGACCAGGCGCTGGGTGACCCCGAGCGGCTCGTCCGCATGCAACTGGACGATGTCGGGGCGCAGACGACGGGTGATCTCGAGGATCCGGTCCGGATCCTCACCGACGACCGCCACCCGCTGGACAGTCCGCGGGGTGCCGAGGAGCAGCTCTTCGGCCTCGTCGAGGGTGAGGTTCCACGGCACCCGGCGCGGGAAGCCCACGACGAAGCCCAGGGCGTCCACCCCGAGCCCGGCGCACAACGCGACATCGTCAGGATGTCGCAGACCGCCGACCCCGATCCACGTCATCCGCCGATCCCCGTCATCCGCCGATCCCCGTCATCCGCCGATCCACGTCATGACAGCACCTCGATCACGCCGGTCGACCCGTCCAGCCGGATCAGTTGTCCGGTGGTCAGCCGGGTGGTCGCCCGGTCCACGCCGACCACCGCGGGGATGCCATACTCCCGCGCCACCACCGATCCGTGGGTCATCATGCCGCCGACCTCGGTGACCAGACCGGCCGCCGGCAGGAAGAGCGGGGTCCAGGCCGGATCGGTGCCGGGACAGACCAGGATCTCGCCGGGCTCGAGGTGGGCGGTCGCCGGATCGAACACCACCCGCACCCGTCCCTCGACCACACCGGGCGACACCGGGCTGCCGATGATGCCCTCGACGCCCTCCCCGAGCCCCTCGTACCAGGCCCGGCCGTCGCCGCCGAGCAGCCGCGGCACCTGGCGCCGGCGCCCTTCCCGGTCGTACGCCTCGCGCCGTTCGGCGACCCGGGCACGCAGGTCCTCGTCGGGATGGATCCCGGCCCCGCGCAGTTCGTGGTGATAGAGGAACATCACGTCGTCGGCGCGGTCCAGGCGGCCCAGCGCGACCAGATCCTCCCCGGACGCGAGCAGGCCGGCCCGGATGTGCCCCATCACCTGGATCAGCCCGAACTTCGGCAGTTCGCGGGCACCGAGCAGGATCCGCAGCCGGGTCACCAGGAACCAGACGAGCCCCGCCGGCGGCCACGCTCCACGCTCGGCCAGCAGACCGATCAGCCGGCCGACCGCCTCGCGGCTGCTCCGCAGGCCGGCCTCGACCACGGCATCGGGCGCCAGCGCCTCGTCGATCCGTACGTAGCTGGACAGAGTGGCCAGCACCGGCACCGGGTCGTCGCGCCACCGCTCGGCGCCGAGGTCGATCTCGGCGACGCCGCGCATGCCGTACGTGGCAAGGAAGTCCCGCAGTGCCGCATCGGTCGCCGCCGGCAGGTCACCGCGCCGGAACAGGCCGGCCAGCTCCTCCGGGGCGAGGTCGAGGAAGAGCGTCCGGGACCGGGCGTCCGCCCGGATCACCACCGCGACGCGCCACAGCGCCAGGTCCATCGTGGTGGTGGGGTTGCCGGGCAGCGCCCGTTGGATCTCCATCACCAGCCGCGCCCCGTCGGCACCGGCCGGTGCGGCGAGGCGACGCAGCAGGGCCAGCATCGCCACGCCCGGCGCCATCATCGGCGCGAACCGCCGCAGCGCGTCGGCGAGGGCGTCGCGGAGGGCCAGGTCGGCGGCGTCGATCCGGGCGGCGAGGCGTACGTACGGGTCGGCCGGTCGGGACGCCTCCCGCTGAGCGGCGGCGGCCGCGGCCACCAGGTCCTCGATCACCCGGTCGAAGCGGCGACGTCGTACGCTCGGCGCGAGCAGCGTCAGCGGCAGGCCCCGCAGCACGTACCCGCCGAAGCGTCGCGCCGGGGCGAGCGAGGACAGCCGAGGACGCCGGCCGAGCGTACGCCCCTGAGGACCGACCTGCCACCGGGGGTCGTCGCGGAGACGACGGATGATCGCCGCGGTGCCCGGCTCGCCGATGCCGAGCATGACCGGCGCGACCCGGGCGCCGAGCGGGTCACGGAGGAGCTTGTCCATCCGGGCCCACAAGCGTTCGCCGGCCACGACGGCGAAGCCCTGCCGCGCCGGGTCGGCAGGCTGTCCGCCGAAGACGGCCGCCGCCCCCGACGCCAGCCGGATCAGCGACTCCCGGCCGCACGGGGTGATCGGCCGCAGCATGCCCTGGAAGGCGCCGATCGAGAACCACAGGCCGTCGGGGTCGCGGACCGGCGGCAGTGGGTAGAGCGAGGTGATGGCACGGGTCTGCAACGCGTGGAACCCGTCGGCGGTGAGCGCCCATTCGATGTCCTGCGGGGTGCCGTACGCGTCCTGGATCCGCCGGCCCAGGGCGACCAGTTCGGCGACCTGGTCGTCGGTCAGCACGTACGCATCGGCGACCGTGCCCTCCCCCGTCTCCTCTCCCGTCGTCCCCTCCCCCGTCGGCACCGTGGCCACCCCACCGCCGGCGACCGGCACCGTCGCCACTGACTTGGCGCCGAGGGTGCGGTCGAGCACGCGGCCGTCGGCGTCGACGAGCCAGTGGTCCGGCTCGACCAGGCCGGAGACCAGCGCCTCGCCCAGCCCGGACACCGCGTCCACCACGGTGTGCGCCCGGATGCCGGTCAGCGGATCGGCGGTGAACATCACGCCGCTGACCAGGGCGGGGACCAGTTCCTGCACCACCACCGCCAGGCTCACGTCGTCGTGCGCGATGCCGTTGCGGATCCGGTAGCCGATGGCGCGGGCGGTCCACAGGCTCGACCAGCAGTCGACGACGGCGCGCAGCAGGCGGTCTGCGCCGAGCACGTTGAGGTAGGTCTCCTGCTGGCCTGCGAAGGACAGGTCCGGCAGGTCCTCGGCGGTGGCCGAGGAGCGGACGGCCAGCGGGACGGCCGAGGACGACGATCCGCCGACCTCCGCCGGCTCGGCCAGGACCCCGGCGGCCAGCACCCCGGCGGCCCGGGCCGCCGCCAGCACCGCGCGACGTACCTCCTCGTCGACCGCGCCGGCGACGAACGCCGCGCGGATCGTCGCGGACGCCTGCTCGAGACCGGCGGCGTCCGCAGGATCGAGCCCCTCGACCGCCCGGGCGATCACCGGCCCGAGTCCGTGCGCCGCCACGTGCGCCAGGTACGCGGCGGTGGTCACCACGAAGCCACGGGGCACCGGGAATCCCGCCCGAGTGAGCCGGATGAGGTTGAGCCCCTTGCCACCGACCGTCGCCAGCGTGGCGTCCGCGTCGTCGAGGGGCACTGTCAGAGCTGCCATGGGACGAGCATCCCACCGCCGCTCCGGAGCGTCAGACGGTGATCCCGTTCCACCGCCACCCTGCGAGTCGCTGCGCTGCAGGGGTCGTACGTCACAGATCCGTACGTCACAGATCCGTACGTCACGTCGCATCACCCCCCACCCCCGGGCATACCCCAAGGGGGTATAAAGTGACGTGCGTCGACGGGATACCCCTGTGGGGTACACGTCGAGGACGCTACCCCCTGGTAGCAGCCACCGATCGGCGGGCCGTACGGCCCCGGGAAGGACGCACCATGTCGACCACGACCGAGTACCAGGTGTCGGGCATGACCTGCCACCACTGCGAGATGTCCGTACGCGAGGAGGTCGGCGAGATCGCCGGCGTCGAGTCCATCGAGGTCAGCCACGCCACCGGCAGGCTCGTCGTCACCAGCGCCGCCCCGCTCGACCCCGCCGCCGTCGCCGCGGCCGTCGAGGAGGCCGGCTACCAGGTCGTCCCCGCGGCCTGACATCGGGCCTCCCGAGCCATCCGTCCGTCCGCCACCGCCAGGAGTGATTCCGTGTCCACGACCAAGATCGACCAGCGATCCGTCCCCACGGCCCTCGGCCAGCTCACCGACCTCGACCTCGAGATCAGTGGCATGACCTGTGCCTCCTGTGCCAACCGGATCGAGCGGAAGCTCAACAAACTGGACGGTGTCACGGCGTCGGTGAACTACGCCACCGAGAAGGCGCACGTCAGTGTCCCGGACGGGTACGACCCGCAACGGCTGCTGGACACCGTCGCCGAGGCGGGCTACTCCGCCGCCCTTCCCCGCGTCGCGCCGCCCCGACCGGCTGCCGACGGGCGGACCGACGCGGGCCCGGGTGGGGCAGCCGGCACCGACACCCCGGACCGCCAGGAACTCGAGCTCCGGGCCCTGCGCCAGCGGTTGATCGGCAGCGCCGTGCTGTCGGTGCCGGTGATCCTGATGGCGATGGTGCCGGCGCTGCAGGTCGACAACTGGCAGTGGCTGTCGCTGACCCTGGCCTCGCCGGTGATCGTCTGGGCGGCCTGGCCCTTCCACCGGGCGGCGTGGACCAACCTGCGCCACGGCGCCGCGACGATGGACACCCTGGTCTCGATGGGGACCGGCGCGGCGTACCTGTGGTCGCTCTACGCCCTGTTCTTCGGTGCGGCCGGGATGCCCGGGATGAAGCATCCGTTCGAGCTGACCGTCGGGTCGAGCGACGGGGCGGCCAACATCTACCTCGAGGTCGCCTCGGGCGTGGTGATGTTCATCCTGCTGGGACGCTACTTCGAGAAGCGGTCCAAGCGGCGTGCCGGGGCGGCGCTGCGGGCCCTGCTGGAGCTCGGCGCGAAGGACGTCGCCGTGCTCCGCGACGGCGTCGAGGCGCGGATCCCGGTCGAGGACCTGCGGGTCGGCGACGCGTTCGTCGTACGCCCCGGGGAGAAGATCGCCACCGACGGTGTCGTGGTGTCCGGCACCTCCGCGGTCGATGCCTCGATGCTCACCGGTGAATCGGTGCCGGTCGAGGTCGGACCGGACGACGCGGTCACCGGCGCGACCGTCAATGCCGGCGGGCGACTGGTGGTCCGCGCCACCCGGATCGGTGCCGACACCCAGCTCGCCCGGATGGCGAAGCTGGTCGAGGAGGCCCAGTCCGGCAAGGCCGAGATCCAGCGCCTGGCCGACCGGGTGTCGGGGGTCTTCGTGCCGATCGTCATCGCGGTGGCGCTGGTGACGCTGGTGACCTGGATCGTCCTGGGCCATCCGCTGACCGCCGCGTTCACGGCCGCGGTGGCGGTGCTGATCGTGGCCTGCCCGTGCGCCCTGGGCCTGGCCACCCCGACCGCCCTGCTCGTCGGGACCGGCCGCGGCGCCCAGCTCGGCATCCTGATCAAGGGACCCGAGGTGCTCGAGTCGACCCGCCGGGTCGACACCATCGTGCTGGACAAGACCGGCACGGTGACCACTGGCACGATGACACTGATGGAGACGTACGCCGCCGACGGTCTCGGTGCCGATGCCCCCGGGGCGGCCGACACGACCGATGCCACAGCGCCGGACCGCGCCACCGGCGGCGCTGCGACGGCCGAGCTGCTGCGCCTCGGCGGCGCAGTCGAAGCTGCCTCCGAGCACCCGATCGCCCGGGCGATCGCCCGCGGCGCCGAGGAGCGGGTCGGTACCCTGCCGGTGGTCGAGGACTTCGCCAACCTGGCGGGCCGGGGAGTCCGTGGCACGGTCGAGGGACGTACGGTCCTCGTCGGCCGCACCACCCTGCTGGCCGAGCACGGGATCACCCTGCCGCCCGAGCTGGAGCGGGTGAAGGCGAAGGCCGAGGCCGAGGGGCGTACGGCCGTGGTGGTCGCCTGGGACGGGGCCGCCCGGGGGATCCTCACCGCGGCGGACGCCGTCCGACCGACCAGCCCGGAGGCGATCACCCGGCTCCGGGCACTGGGACTCACCCCGGTGTTGCTGACCGGCGACAACCGGACGGTCGCCGAACGCGTCGCCGCCGAGGTCGGCATCGACCGGGTGATCGCCGAAGTGCTGCCGCAGGACAAGGTCCGGGTGGTCACGGAGCTGCAGGCCGAGGGCCGGGTGGTGGCGATGGTCGGCGACGGCGTGAACGACGCCCCGGCGCTGGCCGCCGCCGATCTGGGCCTGGCGATGGGCACCGGCACCGATGTCGCGATCGAGGCCGCCGACCTTACTCTCGTCCGCGGCGACCTGCGCGCCGCCGCGGACGCGATCCGGCTGTCGCGGCGTACGCTCGCGACGATCAAGGGCAACCTGTTCTGGGCCTTCGCCTACAACGTGTGCGCCATCCCGTTGGCCGCCCTCGGCCTGCTCAACCCGATGATCGCCGGGGCGGCGATGGCCTTCTCGAGCGTGTTCGTGGTGAGCAACAGCCTGCGGCTGCGCGGTTTCCGGTCGGCGATCCGCTGAGTGCGTTCCCGCGGGAACGTCCTCAGTGGTCGACCTCCGGCTGCGGGTCGCCCTCGCGACCCGAGGCGCCCCCCTCACCCGTGGCCTCATTGGCGGCACCCTCATGCACATCGTGGCGGCGGAACGGCAGCACGTGGGCGACCCCGGCGAGCACGCCGCCGATCACGATGGCGACCACCGCCGAGCCGAGGGTGTCGATCAGCCAGGCCAGCAGGCCACCGATCCCGGGCACGTGATGCGCCGGAGCCGACAGGTGGTGCAGCAGGTCGGCGGGGGCGTGCCAGCCCAGCGTGTTCGCCCCGGTGATCAGGATGTGCCCGCCGACCCACAGCATGGCGGCGATGCCGACGGTCGACAGGACCGACAGCACCGTGGGCATGGCGGCGACCAGCACCCTGCCGACGCGCCGGGCGACCGGCCGGTCGCGACCGCTCAGCACCAGACCGATGTCGTCCATCTTCACGATCAGGGCGACCACGCCGTACACCAACGCCGTCAGCGCCAGCGCCACCAGGATGAGGGTGAGCGTCTTGGGCAGCAGCGGCATCACGGCGTCCCGGCCGGCGTTCACCGAGGCCAGCGAGATCACCATGATCTCGGCGGAGAGGATGAAGTCGGTCCGCACCGCGCCGTTGACGAGGGTCCGCTCGGATGCCGCGCCCTGCTCGACGACCGGACCGTCATGCTCGCCCGGCGCCTCCCGCTGGCCATGCTCGGCTACCGTGGCCTGTCCGGCCCGTTCGGCCTGTCCGCCGCGGTCGCCACGCCCACGCTGCCCCGCTCGCCTGCGCCCGCTGCGGATCGCGTCCAACAGCTTCTCCGCCCCCTCGAAGGACAGGTAGAGGCCGCCCAGCATCAGCAGTGGGGTGAGCACCACCGGCAGGAAGTGATCCAGGACGAGCAGGACGGCGATCAGGATCGCCTTGTTGACCAGCGAACCCCGAGCGATCCGCCAGATGACGGGCAACTCGCGACTCGGGTGGATCCCTGTCACGTACTGCGGCGTCACTGCGGCGTCGTCGACCACCACCCCGACGGCCTTCGTGCTGGTCGCGCTGGCGGCCTTCGCGATCATCGCCACGTCGTCGAGCAGGGCGGCGAGTCCACCGGCCATGGGATCCTCCCGGAGTACGGTCCGTCGTGTCCGTGCGTACGAGCGGTGACGTACGCACGGCGGGCGTGCGTCGCTGCTCGCGCCGCTCGGCGTCCCGTCGTGACGTACGCCGTTGCTGCGCAGCTGACGCGACCGCACGCCCGGCAGTGAAACTAGCAGGATGATGTGACATCCGCGGTGCGGTCCGTCCCGGCGGCCGCCGAGAGGAGACGACGTGAGCACGACCCAGCCGAGCGCGCAACAGCCGAACGCGACACGCCCGTTCCATCGATTGGTGCTGGTCAGGCTGGCCGCGTGCGCGGTCCTGGGGCTGCTCGCCGGGGTGACAGTGCTGCTGACCTGGCGCCCGGAGGCCGCGGCGGTGTCCGGCTGGATCGTCACCGCCGGCGTCTACTGCGCCTGGACCTGGGCGAGTGTCGCCCGGATGGACGGGGCGGCGACCCGCGCCCATGCCACCGAGGAGGACACCGGCCGGCGGCCCACCGACGTCATCCTGCTGGTCGCGTCGGGCGCCAGTCTGGTCGGCGTCGGCGTCCTGCTGGCGGCAGCCTCCCAGAAGGGCACCGCGGCGATCGTCGAGACCGGACTCGGCGTGCTCTGCGTGGCCTCGTCCTGGGTGCTGGTGCACGTCCTGTTCACCATGCGCTACGCCCGGCTCTACTACGACGGCAACGGCGGCGTCGACTTCAACCAGGAACAGGACCCGGACTACCAGGACTTCGCCTACCTGGCCTTCACCCTCGGGATGACCTATCAGGTCAGCGACACCGCCCTGACCAGCACGGCGATCCGCCGGACCGTGCTGCAGCACACGCTGATCAGCTACTTGCTCGGCGCGGTGATCCTGGCCTCGACGGTCAACCTCGTCGCGTCGATCGCCTCGAGTCTGTGAAGCGTACGCTGCCCGACAGACCCCGGATCGTCGCCGCTCGACCCACATATCTGCGGACCTGGCCGACCCGGACCATCCGATGACACGCCCACCGCGGCATCCGACGACGTGCCCGCCCGCGGGCATCCGGGGTGCTACTCGGAGCCCTCGCTCCTTCCCTTCGCCGACTCGGCGAAGCGGGCAGCCGCGTACGCCTCGACCCGCCGATCGAAGGACCGGCCGACCACCCGCCCGAGCACCACACCGATGAGCAGCAGCACCAGGAGCAGCACCCAGCTGGCGTCCTTGAGATAGCGGTCCGCGGCGGCGCCGGCCAGATGGACGACGAGGGCGATCCCGCCCGCCCAGCAGGCCGCGCCGGCCGCGTTCGCCACCAGGAACCGGGGGTAGGACAGCCGCAGGGTGCCCGCCAGCGGGCCGGCGAACATCCGCAGCAGGGCGACGAACCGTCCGACGAAGACCGTCCCGGTGCCGGCCGGGTGCTCATCAGCGATCCGGTGATCAGAGCTGTCTCCCCGGGCACCGGCACGCCGATGCTCTCCACGCCGACCAACACGCCGATGACGACGTAGACCGCCAGCGGCGGGATGGACTGCAGGAAGGTGAGGAAGGTCATGGCGTCCAGGGTCGGGGCATCGTGGGCGGGGAGACACCCGACCGTAGCCCGATGTCACTGAGAGTCCGCCGAGTCGGGGCGACCCGGCGCCGGTGTCGGTGGCTCGGTGCTGCCGGCCCTGTGCCGGTGTCGATGTCAGTGCCGGTGTCGGTGGGCTCTGCAGGGATCCGCCGCCGTCCGGCCGCTCACCCGGCCGGAGGTCTGGCCTGCCCCGTGGTCGAATCCTACGATGAGGCGGTGGACACCACTCACCAGCCACCCCACACCACACCCTCCCGCCCCGACACGACCGACTGGACGGTGGTGATCGACGAGGGCTGCACGCAGTGCGGTTTCCACCCGATCCGACCCCTGGGCGACATCGCACCACGGCTCACCGCCTCGATCGCACGCTGGCAGTCGGTGCTGGAACGTACGGACGTCGCCGTACGCCCCGAGCCTGACGTCTGGTCGCCGCTGGAGTACGCCTGCCACGTCCTCGACGTCAGCCTGGTGTTCACCACCCGGGTCGAACAGATGCGCTCCGAGGACACCCCCACCTTCGTCGGATGGGACGGCGAGGCGGCTGCGATCGCGGAGGACTACAACGCTCGCGACCCGCGCTCGGTCGCCGCCGACTACGAGACCGCCACGCACCGTGCCGCGGAGTTCTTCGCCTCCCTGGAGGAGGACGCCTGGCAGCGCCCCGGCCTGCGGGCCGACGGCAAGCGGTTCACCATCGCCACGCTCGCCGACTACTGGCTGCACGAGATCCACCACCACCTGGCCGACGTCCAGGGCTGACCCGCCCTGCCCTCATGCCGGGAGCGGACCCGGGCCCCCTCCGACGCCTCCGTCGACCCCACTGTCCACCCCACCGGCCGCGTACTCCGCCGACAGCATCCGGTAGGACCGGGTGGTGAACGCCAGCGCGGTCACCACCAGGCCGAGGGCCGCCGCCGCGATGAAGACCAGCGCGATGCCGCGGGCATCGCCAGCCCCGACCAACCATCCGAACGTACGCCGCCCCGGCTCGGAGGCCATGTACGGGATCAGCCCGTACTGCGCGATCGGGCCGATCAGGAAGGCGGTGAGCGGCGCGGCCGCCGACTCGACCGCCTGGGCGAACCCGAAGACCCGCCCCTGCACCGGGTACGGCACGACCCGCTGCAGCGTCGTCTGCTCGGCCGCCTCGATCACCGGGATGACGGCCATGTAGAGGATCAGGCCGACCGCCAGCAGCACGATCGACTCGCGGATCGCGAACACCAGGCCGATCAGGTAGATCACCACGTTGCCGAGCAACAGCAGTCGCAGCGGGGCCGGCCCGAGCCCCACCGCCGCCACCACCGCGCCGCCGAGGATGAAGCCGAAGCTCACCACTCCCCACAGCACGCCCCAGATCTCGACCGACACCAGGGTCAGACCGTACGGGTCGAGCAGCGCCATGTAGACCCCGCCGATGAGGTTGTTGAACGTGGAGAAGACGATCAGCGCGATCAGCCCCGGGACGGCGATGACCGTACGGGCCGCGGCGGCGATGTCGACCGGGTGCGGCACTCCTTCGGTGTGGCTGATCTCCGCCTCGGGGATGGCGATGGTCAGCAGGTGCACCAGGGACAGCAGCGACAGGGTGACCGCGATGACGATCGCCCACCCCATGCCGAGCAGGCCGACCGCCAGACCGCTGAACACGGAGGTGACCGCGAAGCTCAGCCCGTTGACGATGCCCACCCGGCCGTTGCCCTTGGCCCGGTCGTCCGGCGGGACGAGCAGGGTGACCGTGGTGGTCAGGGCGATCTGGCGGGCGCTCTCGGCGATCGCCCCGAGGAGCACGAAGGCGACGAAGAGCCAGAACGGGAACGCGCCGATGGTCAGCAACCGTTCCCGCGGGAACGCCAGGAAGCAGACCAGCGACAGCCCGAACGACGCCACGGTCAGCACCTGGGCGCCGACCATCACCTTCTTCTTACGATGCCGGTCCACCAGCATGCCGAACGGGACCGCCATCACCGCCAGCAGCAGCATGTACGAGCCACCCATGATGGAGGTGGCCAGCACCGACCGGGTCTCCAGGTAGATCCAGAAGGTGGCCGCGAACCACAGGAAGCTCGTGGTGAGATTGGCGATGAAGGTGTTGGCCAGCAACAGGGTGAAGGCCCTGCTCGCCGGGGTCCTGTTCGCCGGGGCCCTGCTCGCGGACGCCATCGACGGTCAGGCGAACGGGGCCGACGCCTGGTCCAGGGCGTCGACCTGCTCGGGGCTGAGGGCGAGACCGGGCGCGGCCATCAGCGCCGGGAGCTGTTCGACGGTCCGGGCCGAGACGATCGGGGCGGTGATCCCCTTGGCGAGCAGCCAGGCCAGCGCGACGGTGGCCGGGGCGGCGCCGTGCTGCCCGGCGACGGCCACCACGGCGTCGACCACGGCCAGGCCGTCGGCGGTCAGCCGGCCCTTGGCCGCGCCGGCCCGCGCCGCGCCGACCAGATCGGCCTCCGTACGGTACTTCCCGGAAAGGAAGCCCGAGGCCAGGGCGTAGTACGGGAAGACGGCCAGGCCGGCCTCGTCCGCGAGCGGGCGGAAGGCGGTCTCGTACGCGAGACGGCTGACCAGGTTGTACTCCGGCTGGATCGCCACCGGGGCGGTGAGGCCCTCGGCCGCGGCGACGTCGAGCCAGCCGCGCATCCGCTCGGGAGTGAGGTTCGACATGCCGATGGCACGGATCCGGCCGTCCTTCACCAACCCGTCGAAGGTGGCGGCGATCTCCTCGATCGGGCGCTCCGGGTCGTCGTAGTGGGCGTAGTAGAGATCGATCCGGTCGGTCCGCAGCCGGCGCAGCGAGTCGTCGACCGCGGCCCGTACGTTGTCAGGGGCCAGGCCCTTGCGGGTGGCCAGGGCGCCGACCTTGGTGGCGATGACCAGACCGTCGCGGTTGCCACGGGCCGCCATCCAGTCCCCGAGGATCGTCTCGGACTCGCCGCCCTGGTTGCCCGGCACCCAGGCGGAGTAGGAGTCGGCGGTGTCGACGAAGTTGCCGCCGCCGGCCACGAACGCGTCGAGGACCGCCTCGGATCCGTCGCGGTCGGACGTCCACCCGAAGGTGTTGCCACCCAGGTTGAGGGGGAAGATCTCGGTGTCGAGCGAGGGGATGCGTGCCATGGCCCCACCCTGCCACGCATGTTTCGCCTTCAAGCAGCGGGGTGGTCCCGCGCGGGGGGCGACACGGACCGGTCCGGAGCGGCACACTGGGAGTCAGAGTGAGGGGGCACGATGATCGAGTTCACCTGGACGGACACCGTGGCCGAGTCCCACCTGTGGGCACGGGAGCTCCGATCGTTCGCCGAGATCGCCACCACCCTGGACGATCTCGCCGCACGCCGCGACGAGCTGGTGCCGCGCACCTTGCCCGCCGGCGTCTTTCCCGTCGGCACCACCGACCTCGACCTGCTCGACCAGGTGCTGAGGGCGCGACCGCCGCAGGTCCTGATCGCCGACGTGCTGTTGGAGCCGCTCACCGAGATCGAGGCGCGCTGTGCCCGACTCGTGTTCGACGATCCCGGACAGGTCGCCGAATGGGACCGCGAGCAGCCCGTCGTGGCGCTCAGTGCACCGGTGGTCCGCGACGGCGAGGTGCTGGACACGGTCGGCTTCACCGCGGACTGCCTCGACGTGCAGCAGCAGGAATGGGACGAACTACGGGAGGGCTGGCTGCCACGACTGGCCGACGCCGGCTGGCAGCCGTGCAGCACGGCGTTCCTCACCGCCGCGATGACCGGCTTCCTCGACGTCTACCAACGCCAGTCGGCACCCCGGATCCGCGACGTCGTGCTGGTCGAGCCGCTGAGCCCGCACCCGGTGGTCCGGTCGGCCCTGGAGGACCTCCGCCCCGTCCGTCGCTGACCAATGGTGGTAGCATCGCGGCGTGCTGTCCTGAGGATCGAGTCCGTCCCGCGCCCGAGGCCCTGCCCGGCGGGAATCTCCTCACGCCCTCAGGATCCCGATGCCATCACCGCACATCCCCTCATCCCGCTCGGACCATGCGTCCCGTTCGGACCAGGCGACCTCGTCCCGGTCGGAGCAGGCGACCCGCCGCCCGACGTCCCTGGCGCCCTTCGCCACCTCCTCCGCCGGCGGCGCCGACCACCTGCGCGTCGACGGGGTGTCCCGCGCCTACCCGGACCGCCGGGTGCTCACCGATGTCTCGTTCGTCGTCCCCGCAGGCGGTCGGGCCTGCCTGATCGGGGAGAACGGATCCGGCAAGTCGACCCTGCTGCGGATCGTCGCCGGGCTGGACCAGCCCGACGCCGGCACGGTGACCGTCCCGGGCACCGTCGGGCTGTTCCACCAGCAGCCGCCGTTCCCGCTCCACCTCACCCTGGACCAGGTGCTCGCCGATGCCACCGCCCCGCTGCGCGCCCTCGCCCGACGGGTCGAGGAGGCCGGTGAGGCGATGGCCCGGGGGGACGGGGCTGCGGGCGTACGCCTCGAGGAGGCGCTTGCCGAGGCGGAAGCCCGACAGGCATGGACGGCCGGCCACCTGGTCGACCGGCTGGTCGGCGGCCTCGGCCTCGACACCCTCCCCCGGGACCGGCCGGCCGCGGCGATGTCCGGCGGCCAGCTGGCCCGGCTGTCGCTCGCGTGGCTGCTGGTCCGCCGGCCCGACACGCTGCTGCTCGACGAACCGACGAACCATCTGGACGACGCGGCCACCGCCCTGCTCGTCGAGCTGCTGGCCGGCTGGTCGGGCCCGGTGCTGATCGCCGGCCACGACCGGGCCTTCCTCGACGACGTCGCCACCCTGCTGGTCGACCTGGATCCGGCGCCGGTGGCGTACGCGGCCGTACGCCACGACCACGACTCCCCCGGCTCCGGCTTCGGTGTCACCCGGTTCAGCGGCAGCTACACCGCCTACCTCGCCGAGCGCGAAGCGGCCCGCGAGCGGTGGGAGCGCCGATACCGCGACGAACAGGCCGAGCTCGACCGACTGCGCCGCCGGGTCCGCGACGACCATGTGGTCGGCCATCCCGGCCGCGGGCCGCGCACCGAGGCCCGCGGGGCGAAGAAGTTCTACGCCGACCGCAACGCCGCGGTGGTGTCGCGGCGGGTCAACGACGCCGCCGCGGCGCTCGCCGACCTGGAGGCCGGCCAGGTGCGCCGTCCGCCGGCCGAGCTGCGGTTCCGCGGTCTCGCCGGGACCGCCTCGACACGGATGCGTACGCCGGGGCCGGTCCTGGTCGCCACCGAGGTGGGCCTCCCGGGGCGGCTGGCGCCCGTCTCCGTCGCGCTCGACACCGGCAGCCGGCTGCTCGTCACCGGCCCCAACGGCTGCGGCAAGTCGACCCTGCTGGCGATGCTCGCCGGCGAACTGGCCCCGAGCACCGGGACCGTCCACCGGCTCGGCCGGCTGTCGGTGGGTCTGCTCGGCCAGGACGTCGTGCCCCGGGACGCCGAGCGTACGATCCGCGACCTCTACCGCGACGCGGTCGGGGCCGACCAGGCGGACCGTACGCCGCTGGGACGGTTCGGCCTGATCGCCGGCCGGGACGAGGAGCGCCGCTGGGCCAGCCTCAGCGTCGGACAGCGCCGCCGGCTCGACCTGGCGATCCTGCTGGCCCAGCCGCCCGACGTGCTGCTGCTGGACGAGCCGACGAACCACTTCTCGCTGCTGCTCGCCACCGAGCTCGAGCGGTCCCTGCCGGACTACCCGGGGGCCGTGGTGGTCGCCAGTCACGACCGGCGGCTCCGCGAGACCTGGGCCGGGCAGCGCCTGTCGCTCGACGCGGCCGGACCCACTTCCTGAGAACAGCCTGAAAGCGGCGTGGCCACGGTGGGGGGACCACTGGGGGACACTCCTGAGAGGGCCCCCGCGACACGCTCACCGGTTGGTCGCGAGGGCCCGGTCAGTCCTAGGTTTGGTGCACAGGGCTGTCGCACATCCCCTGCACAGCAACCGTCGCCGACCGAAGGATCATCGTGGGCCAGAACACCACCCTCGCGATCGTTCTGGTCATCGTCGGCTCGTTCTGCTACGCACTGTCCGCGTCGTTCCAGCACCGGGCCATCAAGCGCAAGGTCGATCGCAACGAGGAGAAGCGTCCACTCGGTTTCCGGGCCTTCCTGCAGACGATCCGGTCCCGCCGCTGGCTGGCCGGGGCGGGCCTGCTCGGGGTGTCGGCGATCCTGCAGATCCTCGCCCTGTCGATGGCCCCGGTGAGCGTCGTGCAGCCGGTCGGGCTGCTCGCCTTCCCGTGGTCGATCCTGATCCAGGCGCGGCTGCACCGGCAACGGATCCGCCGCCGGGTCGGGCTGGCGGTCGTGCTGACCGTCGCCGCCACGGCCTCGTTCACGATCCAGAGCGCGCTGCACGCGGTGCCGCACTCGGACCTCAACGGGGTCCGGGTCGCCGTCGGTGCGCTGATCGTCTACCTGCTCACCCTCACCTTCGGCCTGTTCGGCGCCCACGGCCCCAAGCACTGGCGCTGCCTGCTGTGGTCGTCGGGCGGCGCGATGCTGTACGGCCTGGAGGCCGCCCTGGTGAAGTCGCTGATCGACTTCATCCGTGGCGTCGACTGGCGGCATTCGCCGCTGTTGTGGACGATCCTGCTCGCCCTGGTGATCGGTAGTGCGACCGCCGGCTGGATGATCCAGCAGGGCTTCGCCACCGGCCCCAGCGAGATCGTGGTCGGGTCGACGACCATCACCAGCCCCGTCATCGCCGTGACGTACGGCATCGCGGTGCTCGGCGAGGGCCGGCTGCTGGACGTCCCGTCGGCCGCCCTGATGGTGCTCTTCGCCGTGCTGGCGGTCACCGGCGTGGTGGTGCTGACCCGGCTGGACCACTCCTGGGAGCAGCGGCCCGTCCTGCAGTGAGGCCGGGCCGCTGCCGCCCGCTCAGTTGAAGTGGAACAGGCGCTGCGCCAGCCGGTAGCCGATCAGGGACAGCCGCCGCCCGTACGGTCCGGCGAGGTTGGTGCCCAGCACCACGCCGTGACGGCCCAGGCGGGCCCGCAGGTCGGGATCGACGGAGTCGATGTGCTCCCACATCTGGCGGCGCATCGCCAGCCCCTCCTCGTCGCCCTTGATGACGGCGAAGATGGAGGAGGCCGCGACGATCAGCGCGAGGTAGTTCTCCATGTAGCGGGCCAGCTTGCGGTCGGGGATGTCGCCGGGCAGCTTGTGCGCCTCGACCATCACCGCGGTGATCCGCATCTGCTGGTCCAGCCGGCTCACCATGATCGGCTCGTTGACCGACTGGTCGTCGCGGCCGATGAAGTAGTGATAGAGGTCGACCGGCAGGTAGTACAGCGTCTTCACCAGCGGCAGCGGCACGTAGACGAAGATGTTGTCGACGTAGAAGGTGTGCTCGGGCAGCTTCAGGCCGGCGTCGCGCAGCACCTGCGTACGGTACGTCGCGGCGTGCATCAGGATGTTCTGGCCACGCGCGAAGTGCCGGGTGTGGTCCCAGGTGATCTGCCTGTTGGTCGGCAGCGGCCCGCGGTAGCGGATCGGCCGGCGGTTGCCGGTGGCGACGTGCTCGTAGACGTAGTTGGTGACCACCAGGTCGGTCGGGCTGGCGGAGGCGACGAACCCGCGCAACTTGGTCAGCAGCAGGCCCAGGGCGTCCTTGTCGAGCCAGTCGTCGGAGTCGACCACCCGGAAGTAGTGCCCGGTGGCTGCGGCCAGGCCGGCGTTGACGGCACCGCCGTGGCCGGCGTTCTCCTGGTGGATGACCTTGATCGTGTCGGGGTGGCGACGGGCCCATTCGTCGGCCTTCGCCCCGGTGTCGTCCTTCGTCGACCCGTCGTCGACGATGATGATCTCCAGATCCTTCGCACCGGTCAGCATGGACTCGACGCAGTGGTCCATGTAGTCGGCGGAGTTGTAGCAGGGGATCGCGATGGTGAGCGTGGGACGCACTTCGGCGGGCATTCAGTTCTCCTCGGACGAGCCGGCCGGGTGGGCCGTCGGCTGCTCGGCGAGCAGCCGGTCGGACAGCGCCAGGGCGTTCGCCACGGTCGCGTCCATGTTGTAGTAGCGGTACTCGGCCAGTCGACCGATCGGGTGGAAGTCGGGGAACTGCTGGGTCAGCGCCACGTACTTGCCGTGCAGGGCGAGGTGTTCCTCGTCGAGCACCGGGTAGTACGGGTCCATCCCGGCATCCGGCTCGTACGGCTTGGAATACTCCCGCACGATCGTCGTCACCCCGGGCAGCACCTGGCGGGTGAGGTACTTGAACTCGGTGATCCGGGTGTAGTCCTCGGAGACCGTGTAGTTGATCGTGCCGCGCTGCTGGAAGACGTCCTGCTGGTAGGTCTCGAAGACGAAGTCGAGCGAGCGGTACGGCAGCCGGCCGAAGCGGTTGCCGAACAATTCGTCGAGCGGGCCGGTGTAGACCACCGTGCCGTCGAACGTCTGCCCGTCGATGCGCACCACGCCGGGAGTGCTCAGGTCGAGGACCGTACGGGCATCGACGTCGGTCCGGACGGTGATGCCCGGATGGTCGAGCATCCGCCCGATCATCGCGGTGTAGCCGTCGGTCGGCAGGCCCTGGTGCGGGTCCTGGAAGTAGCGGCAGTCCTCGGAGAGGAACACCGGCACCCGGGCGGTGACCGACGCGTCGATCTTGTCCGGCGTGGTGCCCCACTGCTTGAGGGTGTAGTAGAGGAAGACGTTCTGGTAGACGTAGTCGGCGACCTCGGCCAGGTCGGGGTCGTCCTCCTCACGCAGGGCGTTGATGGAGACCTTGGCGCCGTCGCCGAAGCGGGCGACCATCTTGGCGATCAGTTCCTCGCCGCGCTCCTCGCCGAAGGCCAGTCGCATCGAGACCTTGTTGAACGGCACCGGCAGGTAGGTCTCGTGGACGTTCGCGAGCACCTCATGGGAGTAGCCGTTCCACGCAGTGAAGCGGGACAGGTAGTCGAACACCCGCTCGTCGCGGGTGTGGAAGATGTGCGGCCCGTACTTGTGGACCAGCACGCCGGCGTCGTCGACATGGTCGTACGCATTGCCGCCGATGTGCGGTCGCTGCTCGAGCACCAGCACCCGCCGGCCGCCGCGCTCGGCGAGCTCCCGGGCGATCGTCGTGCCGGCGAACCCGGCCCCGACGACGATGGCGTCGTAGCCGGCGACGTCGATGGCGTCGTAGCCGGCGACGTCGATCCCTTGGATCGCCTCGGGGTTGTGCTCCTGTGTGCCGGAACGGTGCGCGTCCTCCGCACCGTCGGCCGTACGGACTTCACCGGTCTCCACCACAGTCCTGCCTTCCTCACCGCTCGTCGGGGGCACCCTCACGGGAGCCTAGTAGGCGAGGCGGGCGGGCCCCGCATCGGGATGGCATGCGGCGCGCCCACCGACCGGCCGACCGGCGACGGCTCGCACCGCGCGTTCACGATGCCCGATTAGACTCCCGACCCGTGACAACCTCGGACCAGCTCCCCTCGGGAGATTCGATGACGTTCCCGCGGGAACGCGGCGGACAGGCGCCCCGCGCGGCGTACGCCGATGCGGGCTCCCCCCGCTACGCCACGATGCTCGCGATCATGTGCGTGGTCGTGGTGCTGTCCAATATCGGCGGGTCGAAGGGCGTCGTCTTCGGCCCGGTGATCACCGACGGCGGGTTCTTCCTCTTCCCGCTGGCGTACATCCTCGGTGACACGATCACCGAGATCTACGGTGTCCGCGCGGCCCGACGGGCGATCGCCGCCGGCTTCCTGACGAGCATCGGCGCCGTCGTCACGTACGCGATCATCATCGCGCTGCCGGGCTTCACCGACGACTTCGGCGTGGCCAAGCAGGCCGCCCTGGAGACGGCGTTGGGACCGGTGTGGCAGATCGTGCTGGCGAGCATGCTCGGCTTCGTCTGCGGCCAGTCGGTGAACTCGTTCATCATGTGGGCCCGGAAGCGGCGACGCCTGGAGCGGGGTCTGATCGGGCGGCTGGCCGGGTCCACCGGTGCCGGCGAACTGGTCGACACCGTCGTCTTCTGTTCGGTCGCCGCGACCGCGATCGGCATCACCACGATCGGCCAGTGGGCCAACTACGCCTTCTTCGGCTTCGTCTACAAGGTCGCCGTGCAGTACCTCGTGATGCCGCTGACGGCGTACGTCATCCGCCGGATCAAGCGGGCCGAACCGAGCTACCAGGCCGCCCTGGCCGCGGCCGGGACCGGGACCGGCGAGCACGCCGGAGCAGCCCAACCCGCCCAGGCCTGACCTCCCGGCCGCGCTATCCGCCCACCGCCGGCTGACCCGCCCGCAACAAAGACGCCGTCAGCCGGTCGAGGGCGATCAGACCGCCGATAGCGGGCGCCAGGTGACGGGTGGCCCCCCGACGACGCAGCCCGCGCAGCGAGATCGGCGCGCCACTGAGCACGGCACGGATCACCGCCAGCAGCGCCTCGGGGTGGGAGTCCAGCACGCTGTGGCCGATGTCGGGCACCCGGACGTAGCGGCCGTACCGGGCGAGGCCGGCCGTACGTTTCGCGACCGCCGCCGGGGTGGTCAGGTCCCGCTCCCCGGCCAGCACCACCACCGGCCAGTCGAACCGCGGCAGCGACGCGGGCAGGTCGAACGGCTCCCGCTCGTACGCCGGGAACCGCCCGACCAGTTCGGTCGTCAGGTACGCCGGATCGAAGATCCGCCCGTCCGGGGCCGGCGCGTACTGCAACTCGCGGGTGGCCAGATTGCCGACCAGCCCGAACTCCATCACGTACGGCATCGACCCGGTCCCCCGCGCCCGGACGGCGCGGAACGTACGATCCACCAGCCCGGCCGGGTGCCGGCCCCGCGGGTCCAGGTAACGTTCCAGCCGCGCCGCCCCGGCGAACTCGTAGATCGACGCCGTGACCGCCCCCAGCGGCAGCGGATCGGCGCCCTCCTTCTCCACCATCCGGCGGATCCGGCGCGCGGCGGTGGCAGTCGTGCCGTGGTCGCCCTCCCAGAGCACCCGGCGGGCATGCGCGCGTACGTCGTGGTGGTCCTCGGCGGAGAGCAGGGTCGAATCGAGCACCATCGCCTGCACCCGGGCGGGGTGGCGGACCCCGAAGCCCTGTGCCAGGTAGGTGCCGTACGAGCTGCCGACGATGATCGCCCGGTCCACGTGCTCGGCGTCCAGCACGGCCGCGATGTCGTCGACGGCCGCGGTGACCGTCATCGCCGAGGCCGGCAGGTCCGCCCCGGTCACGTCATGGCGGGAGTAGCCGACGCCACGGTGCTCGACCATGACGATGTCGAGATCCGGGGCGGACCTCCGCAGCCCCCCGTACACCCGGACCGATCCCAGTCCCGGGCCGCCGGGGATGACCACCACCGGGATGCTCGCGCCGCGATGCACCCGGACGTAGGCGAGGTCGAACTCCGGCGAGTCCGTGCTCGCCGGTCGCCGCACCGTACGGATCTCCCGGGCCATGCCCTCAAGCGTACGTACGGACACGATGCCGACGGGGCGTTCCGAGCGAGCTCATCGGAAGACCTGGGCAAGACTGGGCGCATGACCTCACCGACCGGAGCGACCACCGAGACCGGAGCGATCACCGACCTCGGGCAGTTGCTCGCCACCCTGACCCCGCGCCTGTCCGCGGCGCCCGTGGTCTACACCGTGGTCGACGCCCTGCCCGACGGCTGCCGGGTCTTCGCCACGGTGCGCGAGACCGAGGGACTGACCCTGGTCCTGGACCGTCAGGAGGCCGACCGGCTGGGCCTGTCGTACGACCATGTCGCTGCGCTGATCACCCTCCAGGTGCATTCGGCGCTGGAGGCGGTCGGCCTCACCGCCGCCGTGTCGACCGCGCTTGCCGCGCACGGGATCAGCTGCAACGTGATCGCCGGGGCCTACCACGACCATCTGCTGGTGCCGTGGGAACGGCGTACGGAGGCCCTGACGGTGCTCGACGCGCTGCGCCCCGGCGCCGAGCCTCCGCGCTGAGCCGGCACGCTGAGCCGGCGGAGGCCGACTACTCGTCGACCTCCAGCCGCTCGGCGAAGTGGAAGGAGACGATGTCCAGCCGCTCCCGCAGGTAGAAGCGGTGCGCGGCGTGGCGGTGCACCCCCGAGTCCAGGTCGAGCACCGCACAGTGGTGGCGCCGGGCGAGGTCCTCCGCATGGTCGAGCAGCGCCGCCCCGATCCCCTGCGAGCGGGCCGAATCGTCGGTCACCAGGTCGTCGATGTAGAGCTTGCGGCCGACGCCGGTGGTGGCGACCAGCCGCCACCCGCACACGCCCACGCAGTCCTCGCCCTCGAACGCCGCGAAGAACGACGGCCGCTGCGCGTCGGAGGCGAGCACCTCCTCCAGATCGGCCGCGCCCAGATGGGGCCGCAGCTGCTGCAGCACCGGCAGTGCCTGTGCCCAGCGGGGATCACCCGCCGGCAGGTTCACGATCTCCATGGCCCGGCCTCCTCCTCGTCCGTACGGTCCCGCCTGTCGTCCGTACGGTCCCGCCACGACTCTAGCCGGGAGCAGGCGCGCACAGCAGGCTCCGATCAGCGCCCCCGGCCCGCCGGCTCAGACGTATTCGAGATTGATCTCGCTGTCCGGGTGGAAGAACTTGCACTCCCCGGCCCGCGGGCGGACGTGGATGCGTTCGCCGGCGGCGAGACGCTGGTACTTGTCGGCACGGACGGTGATCCGGCCGTTGCGTACGGCCAGCGGGGCGTCCGCCTCGGGCACCGGGGTGCAGTGGGCGAACGACTCGGCCCCCAGTTCCTCGACCAGGTCGACGCTCAGCGGCACCGACGCCGGATCCTCCGCGGACACGATCTCCCAGGCCTCCGGACGGATCCCGACGATCACCCTGTCGGTGACCTTCGCGGCGAGTTTCGGCGTCATCGCGAGGTCCATCCGGTGTCGTCCGCCGAGCACCGCCCGGCCGTCGACCACCGGCACGTCCTCGAGCAGGCTGATCGCCGGGGAGCCGATGAAGCCGGCGACGAAGGTGTTGTACGGCGCCTCGTAGAGGGTGGTCGGCCGCTCCACCTGCTGCAGTTCGCCGCCGTCCAGGACGCAGACCCGGTCGCCCATCGTCATCGCCTCGGTCTGGTCGTGGGTCACGTAGACCGTGGTCACGCCGAGCCGGCGCTGCAGGGCGGCGATCTCGGAGCGGGTCGACACCCGCAGCTTGGCGTCGAGGTTGGAGAGCGGCTCGTCCATGCAGAAGACCTTCGGGTCACGGACGATCGCCCGGCCCATCGCGACCCGCTGCCGCTGGCCACCCGACATCCGGCCCGGCTTGCGGTCCAGCAGGTCCTCCAGCTGCAGCATCCTCGCGGCCGCGTCGACCTTGGTGGCGATCTCGGCCTTCGGCATCTTCGCGTTCTCCAGAGCGAAGGCCATGTTCTGCCGGGCGGTCATGTTCGGGTAGAGCGCGTAGCTCTGGAAAACCATGGCGCAGTCGCGGTCGCGCGGCCGCATCGTCGTCACGTCCGTGCCGTCGATCAGGATGCTGCCGGCATCGACGGGCTCCAGGCCCGCGAGCATCCGCAGTGTGGTGGATTTGCCGCAGCCCGACGGCCCGACCAGGACCAGGAACTCCCCGTCCTCGATGGACAGGTCGAGCCGGTTCACCGCGGGTCGCTGCGCGGGGTCGAAGATGCGGGTGGCAGCGACGAAGTCGACGGTGGCCATGAGTCCTCCTGGGACGTGGACAGGCAGGGTGCGGAACGCCGGATCGTACGGCGTCGGTCGGCGGGTGGGGTGGACTGGGGTGGGGGCGTACGGATCCGGCGTGCGCCGGGCGCCGAGTCGGACCGGGACCCGGCGCTCCGGCAGGCCCCGGCACCGAGCGGCCGGTGCGCCGTACGCCATGGATGTTCCACGTGGAACCACCCGCGAGGACGTACGACGGACGACCGCCCGGCCCCGACAGGATCAGATCAGCGGCTTGATGTCGCGGTCGATGGTCTTCTGGGTGTCGTCCTGGAGCTGCTGGAAGACGGTCTTGACGTCCTCCTTGCCGGTGGTGATCCGGTCCAGGGCGGCACCGATCCGCAGGCCGCCACCGGGCACGAAGACCCGGGCGGCGTCCTGCGACCTGGTGTTCTCGTTGACCTGCTTGATCGCGGTCATCGCGTTCGGGTTCTGGGCCAGGAACTGCTTCTCACCGGCGTCGTCCAGAGCGTCCTTGCGGACCGGCATGTAGCCGGTCGCCTGGGTGAACTTCACGGTGTTGGCGGTGCTGGTCAGGAAGTCGATGAACTTCACCGCGTTGAGCTTGCGCTCCTCGCTGATCCCCGCGGGCACGCCGAGGCCGGCACCACCGGTGGCCGCACCCGGCTTCGGGCCGGGCAGGTAGCTGGTGAAGAACGGCGACTTGGCCGACTTGGTCAGGCCGGTCAGCGACCCGGTCGACTCCAGCAGGCCGGCGGCACCGCCGGTGGCGAACTGGTTCACCGCGTCGTTGGAGACGGCGATGTTGCCGGCCTTGACCTGGTCCTGCAGGAACTGGCCGGCGGCCAGCGTCTCGGGGGTGGTGAAGGTGGGGGTCCAGTCCTTCGAGTAGGAACCGCCGAAGGTCCACACCATGCCCTGGAAGTACCAGTCGAGGTAGTTCTTGCCGTCCGGGATCACCAGCGCCGGCTTGCCGCCGTTGGCCTCCTTGAGCTTCGGGGCCCAGTCGGCGAACTGTGCCCAGCTGGTCGGGCCGGAGGTGCCGAGGCCGGCCTTCGCCATCAGCTCGGTGTTGAGGTACATCAGGTTGGTCGAGCGGGCGTACGGCATGCCGTAGTGCTTGCCGTTGTAGGCGTAGTCCTCACGCAGGGTGTCGACGTACGTGTCGGCCTTCACGCCGGCCTTGGCCCACAGGTCGTCCAGCGGGGTGGTGGCCTTGTTGAGGGCGAAGTTGAACCAGGTCACGTCGGAGGCGACGATCACGTCGGGCAGCTGGCCGCCGGCGAGGGCGGCGTTGAACTTCTGCCCGAGCTCCTCGTAGTTGGCCCCACCGTCGACCAGCTTGGCCGGGGTCTTCGGGTTGGCGGCGTTCCAGGCGTCGATCATGGCCTGCTCGACGGCCTGCGACTTGCCCGGGTGGTTGGACCAGAACTGGATCGTGCCGTCGCCCTTCTGGCCGGCGGACGCCCCGGTGCCGCAGGCGGCGAGGGCACCCACCGACGCGACGGCGCCGGACATGGCGAGGAAACTACGACGGGACAGGGACATGCTCGTTCCATTCCTTCGGTGGTGCCGCACGCTGGTCGCGTACGGGGATCGGGGGTGCCGCGCGCCCGGGTCAGCCCTTCACGGCGCCGGCGGTGAGGCCCTTGATCATCTGCTTCTGGAGGATGAGGAAGACGATCAGGATCGGCAGCGAGGCGAGCACCGTGCCGGCCATCACCGGTCCCCAGTTCGTCAGGCCCTCGTTGTTCTGCAGGAACGTCAGGCCGACCGGCAGCGGGGCCACCTCGGCGCCGTCCGACATCAGGAACGGCCACAGGTATTCGTTCCACTCGTTGACGACGGTGATCAGGGTGAAGGCGACCACGGTCGGCCAGGACATCGGCAGGATCACCCGGAACAGGGTCCGGAAGAAGCCGGCTCCGTCCATCAGCGCCGCCTCGCGGATCTCCCGCGGCAGGGAGAGGAAGTGGTTGCGCATCAGGAAGGTGCCGAAGGCCACCCCGGCGAGCGGGACGATGATGCCCTGGAAGCTGTTCCGCCACCCCCAGTCCGCCACCAGCGCGTAGTTGGAGATGACGGTGATCTGGTTGGGCACCATCAGCGAGGCGATCACCCCGATGAACAGCACGTTCCGTCCTGGGAAGCGCAGGTAGGCCAGGGCGTACGCGGTGAGCACGCCGAGCGTCACCTTCACCACCACCAGGGTGCCGGTGATGATCACCGAGTTGCGCAGGTAGGAGAGGAAGGCCACCTCCTGCTGCACATAGAGGTAGTTCTCCGGGGCGAACGGGTGCGGCCACCAGGTGATCGGGTCGGCGTAGATGTCCGGGCGGGTCTTCAGCGAGGTGATCAGGATGAAGTACAGCGGGACCATGATCACCGCGACGGTGACCAGGATGCCGAGGTAGCCGAGCACCGTGCCGGCGGTGCCGCGCTCGCCGGGCTTCGGGATCGCCCACCGCGTACGCCCCGCGGTCAGGGACCCTGTGGTCGCCTCGGCCTGCCGCCCGGTGGCCCCCGCGGCCTGCGACCCTGCCGTGCCGGCGACGGCCGACCCGTCGGTGCCGGCGACGGCCGACCCGTCGGTCCCGGCGCCCGGTCCGGTGCCGGTGGGCTCGAGCGGCTCGCCGGTCCCGGTCCTGTCGGTGATCGTCATGATCAGTCCTGCCTGTCCTGGAGTTGCACCTGGACGAGGGTGACGGCGAGGACGACCAGGAACATGATGGTGGCCACTGCGGCGCCGTAGCCCGCGCGGGAGTTGACGAAGGTCTCCTGGTACACCTGGAAGACCATCGTGGTGGTGCCGGTGCCCAGGGGGCCGCCGCGGGTCATCACGTTGATGATGTCGAAGACCTGCAGCGAGTTGAGCAGCACGGTGACCGACAGGAAGAAGGTGGTCGGCCGCAGCTGCGGCAGGATCACCCGGAAGAACGCCCGGACCGCCGAGGTGCCGTCGATCTCGGCCGCCTCGTCGAGTTCGGCCCGACGACCCTGGAGCGCGGCCAGGTAGATGACGAAGACGTAGCCGACGTTCTTCCAGATGTAGGTGACCGTCACCATGAACAGCGCCCAGCCGGGCGCCTGGTAGAAGTTCGGCGAGGCGATGCCCAGCCGGCCGAGCAGATCCTGGATCAGGCCGAACGTCGGGTCGAAGACGAACTGGAAGGCGACACCGATCGCCGCCCCGGAGATCACGAACGGCGCGAAGACCATCGAGCGTACGGCGCCACGGCCGAACAGCTTCTGGTCGAGCAGCAGTGCCATCGCCAGCCCGAGCACCATCGACCCCAGCACCGCCGCGACGGTGAAGATCAGCGTGTTGAGCACCACGGTGCCGGTGTCGCGGGCGGTGAACCACTCCACGTAGTTGGCGACACCGATGAACGTACGGCGCGGCGAGGAGATGTTCCAGTGGTAGAAGGACAGCCGGATGTTGTCCAGCAGCGGCCGGTAGGTGAACAGCGCCAGCAGGACCACGTTGGGCAGCACCAGTGCGGCGGCCAGCCCGATCTCGCTCCACGCGTACGGCCGGCGTCTGGGGACCACCGCCTCGGTCGGCTCGCCGCTCGTCCGCGGCGAGAGCATCGTCGGACTCACGGGGCCCGAGCCTGCTCCACAGGGGTGAATGCTGTGCGGTTCACAGGTGACGTCGAGATGTACGCCACACGAACGGGCGCCGATCGGTCACCCGGTCAGGTCACGTCCGCCCGTCGCATCCGCTGGTCTTGTCCGCCCGTCGCATCCGCCCGTCGCGTCCTTTGGTGTCGAACAAACTTCCATAGGGCAGACCTATAACCCGCCGGAGGACACCATCAGCCGTCCGGGCAAAGCGGTCCGGCCGCCCGCTCCTAATCCCCGGGACGAGTCGCCATCGCCCCCGTCAGGGCGGAGCGACCCCGGTCAGTCGGCGACGAGCTGCAGGGCCAGATCCGGGCTGTCTGTGGTGATCGCGTCGACGCCGAGCTCCAGGCAGAAGGCGATGTCGGCCGGGTCGTTCACCGTCCAGACGTGCACCTCGAGTCCGGCCTCGTGGGCGCGGCGGACCAGCTCGGGGTCCCGGCGCACCATGCCGAGCCAGGGGCTGATCGCGGGTGCCTCGACGCCCTCGACGATCGGGGCGGGGAACTGCAGCTGGGATCGCGGGACGTCAGGCAGCAGGCCGGCGAAGACGTGGACCGCCTCCGGGTCGAAGCTGATCATCCGCACCGGCGCGTCCGCGCCCACCCAGCCGCGCTCCCGCAGCAGGCCGGCGAGCGCCCGTTCGACGTCGGTGCCGCACGGGTTCGGATGCTTGGTCTCGACCACCGCGAAGACGTCGATGCCCCGGCCGCGGGCTTCGGCCACCAGGTCGAACAACTCCGGGACGGTGATCAGCTCGCGCTGGGCGGGAGTCGCCTCCGGGCCGATCAACCAGGAGCCGATGTCCACTCCCTTGAGCTGGGCGACGGTCAGGTCGCGGGCGTCCACCGGCCGCCCGCCGGTGCGCGCCAGGTCGAGGTCGTGCAGACAGATGAGCTGGTCGTCGGCGCTGAAGTGGGTGTCACACTCCAGCCCCAACCGGCGCCCGGTGCGGGCGGCCAGGTCGATCGCGGCGACGTACGCCGCACGGCTCTGTTCGGGTTGACGGGCGGACCAGCCGCGGTGGGCGATGACGAGAGTCACGGCTGCAGAGTAGCCCCCGCCGGGTCGGCCGTTCCCGGTCAGGGGTGCCGCCGGGTCAGCCGTTCCCGGTCAGGGGTGCCGCCGGGTCAGCCGTTCCCGGTCAGGGGTGCCGCCGGGTCAGCCGTTCCCGGTCAGGGGCGCCGCCGCGCCTGTCATGCCTCGACCTGGGCGTCGTACGCGCCGCGGGGCTGTGGACGTCTCGGCGGGGGCCACAATGGTGGCATGCGTGTGCTGATGGTCGAGGACGATCCCTCCCTCTCGAAGCTCGTCGCCGACGGTCTGCGGAGCGAGGGGTTCCTGGTCGACGTCGTGGCGAACGGCCGGGAGGGGCTGTGGATGGCCCTCGAAGGCGACTACGACGTGGCCGTGATCGACATCATGCTGCCCGGGCTGAACGGCTACGACATCGTCAAGGGGATGCGGGCCCGCCACGACTGGACTCCGGTGCTGATGCTCACCGCCAAGGACGGGCCGTACGACCAGGTGGACGCCTTCGACCTCGGCGCCGACGACTACCTCACCAAGCCGTTCGACTTCGTCGTGCTGGTCGCCCGGCTACGGGCCCTGGTCCGGCGCGGTGCCCCCGAGCGGCCGGCCGTGCTGACCGCCGGCGACCTCTCCCTGGACCCCGGTAGCCACCGGGTGTGGCGGGACGATGAGGAGATCGAGCTGACCGCCAAGGAGTTCTCCCTGCTGGAGTTCCTGATGCGGCGTCGTGACCAAGTGGTCACCAAGGCGCAGATCCTCGACGGGGTGTGGGATCCGGCGTTCGCCGGGGACACCAACATCATCCAGGTCTACGTCAGCTACCTGCGCCGCAAGATCGACGAGCCGTACGGGCGCCACTCCATCGAGACCGTCCGCGGCGTCGGCTACCGGGTGGTCGACAGCCCGGCCGCCGGCTGACCGGGATCCGGGGAGTCCAGCGGCAGCCGTACGGTGAACCGGGCGCCGCCCAGCGCCGAGGCGTCCACCGCCACCGTCCCCCCGTGGTTGGTGACGAGTTCGTGGACGATCGCCAGGCCCAGACCGCTGCCGCCCTCGTCCCGGGTCCGGGCAGTGTCGAGCCGGACGAACCGTTCGAAGACCCGTTCCCGTTCCTCCGGCGGGATCCCCGGCCCGTCGTCCTCCACCCGTAGCACCGCCGCGGCCCCGTCGGCCTCCACCGAGAGCACCACCCGGGAGGCCGCTGCGCGGACCGCGTTGTCGGCCAGGTTGCGCAGCACCCGGACGAGCTGCAGCCGGTCGCCGCGGATCCGGGTCGGCTCCACCTCGAAGAGCACCTCCACCCGCCCGGCGCCACGGGGCCGCCGCGCCTCCTCCACCACCAGGTCATCGAGGTCGACGTCACGCCATCGGCCCGAGGTCACCATCCCGGCGTCGCCGCGGGCGAGGGTGAGCAGGTCGTCGACGAGCCGCTCCATCCGCCGGGTCTCGGTCGACATCACCGGAGCGAGGTCCTGCCATCGGCGCCCGGACGGGTCACCGGTGCCCATCTCCAGGGCGGTGTGCAGGCTGGCCAGCGGTGACCGCAGTTCGTGGCTGGCGTCGGCGACGAATTGGTCCTGCTGCCGCCGGCCGCGTTCGAGACGGTCGAGCATGGCGTTCATCGTCAGCGCGAGCCGCCCGATCTCGTCGTCGACGTCGGAGATCGGCACCCGGGCCTCCAGGTGCCGCGAGGAGATCGACTCCACCGTCGTCCGGATGTCCTCCACCGGTTGCAGCGAACGACTGACCAGCCACCAGGCCACCGCCCCGGCGACGAGGACGATCAGCGGAGTGCCGGCGAGCAGCAGCTTGAGCACGGTGTCGACGGCCTCGTACTGCGAGTCCTGGGAGACCGCCAGGACGGCGGTGCCGGACCGCCCGTCGTACGCCACGCCGGTGGCCGCCACGACGAGACCGGGATCCTCCGTGGGCGCCGGCAGCGGGCTCGCCCCGGTGAGGACGACCTCCCCCACCCCGGGCCGGGCGGTGGTGAGTGGCGTGTTCCCGTTGGTGGAGTAGACGACCGAGCCGTCGGGCCCGAGGAGCTGCACGCTGGCGCCGAGCGCCACCTCGGCGCCGGTCGCGCTGCTCAGCCCGTCGACGCCCTCGCGGCTGATGACCTCGACGACCGCGCTCAGCTGGCCGGTCGCCTCCCGGGTGACCGAGGCCATCAGTGCCGTGTAGAGGGCCAGGCTGACGATGACGGTGCCGACGACCAGGGCGATGCCGACGATCACCATGGTCGCGGCCGCGAGCTTGACCCGCATGCCGATGCCCGGGACGCGCCGCCTCATCTGACCTCCTGTGCCCGCCCGCCGCGACCGGACGCCGCCGGGTGGCGGGCCCAGGCCCGGGTGGCAGGCGAGATCACCTTCTCATCCTCCTCTCACCGCCTCAAGGCACGGTAGAGGGGAACCGCCCTGCCGGTTCGGGGTGACGAGCCGGCTCGGGCTGCGGACGCCCCGTCCGTCGCCCTGGAAGGACCCCTGTGCCAGATCCCGCCATCGACCGCCTCCCCCCCGCATCCGCGGCGCGCCGTCGAGGCACCGCCCCGGTGGTCCCGGCCGGGAGGGCCGCGTCGGCGGTGGCGGTGGCTGGCGGTCCCCGGGGGCCTTCTCGCCGCGCTGGTGCTGTGGACCTCGGTGTCGCTGGGGTCGGCCCTCGCCGCCCCGGGCACCGACACCACCGTGGCGCGGGTGGCGGAGTGGGCCCGCGACCACCACCTGGGCGGCGCCGTCACCCTGCTGGAGCAGTGGCAGTACCGGCTCGACCCGCCGAAGTCCGGCGGCACGCCCGACGCGGCGGCGCTCGACGCCGGGGGCAGCGGCCCGATCCGCACCCGGACCACACGTCCCGCGACCATCCCGTCCCAGGCAGGGCCGGCGCTGCCCGGTGAGGGGCAGTGGCATCCGCTGTACTCCGCCGGGGGCGACACCGCGGCGATGGTCGCCTCCCTGCGGCCGGACGCCGTGTACACCTCGTACGTCGTCCATGTGGTGTGGCTGGACCCGAAGCTCAACTCCTTCGTCCTGCACCCCGGCACCAAGGAGCCCGGCCCGATCGGCGGGCAGACCAGCCGGCTCAGCGGCCAGCCGGCGAACACCGTCCTGGCCAGCTTCAACAGCGGCTTCAAGATGACCGATGCGCGCGGCGGCTACTGGCAGGCGGGTCACACCGTGGTCCCGCTGCAGACCGGCGCGGCCTCGATGGTGCTGGGCACCGACGGGTCGCTACGCGTGATGACGTGGGCCGGCGGAGAGCCCGGGACGGGGGTGGCAGCGGTCCGGCAGAACCTGATCCCGCTGGTGCACGACGGGAAGGTGGCCCCGGAGGTCGCCGACCCGAGCGGCGCGGTCTGGGGCAAGACGGTGGGCAACGCGGCCGCCGTCTGGCGCAGCGGCATCGGCACCCGGGCCGACGGCTCGACCGTGGTGGTGCTCGGCCCGTCCCTGACGGTCGGCGCGCTGGCCCAGATCCTGCACGATGCGGGGGCGACGGAGGCGACGCAGCTCGACATCAACAAGGACTGGACCAGTTTCATCACCTACCGCCACGGCGCCTCCGGGCCCGTCGCACAGAAACTGAGCCCCGACGAGGTGGCCGCCGCCGACCGCTACCTGCAGCCGTCCAGCCGGGACTTCGTAGCGGTCATGCCGCATCCCTGAGCTGTACGCAAGCGATACCGACAGACACACAGGTTGCTCACAGGCAGCGGGGCGTCACAGAGTTGGAGCCGGGCGTTTCCGGTGTCATCATCACTGCATGGCTATCACCCTGCCCTTGACCGTCAGGCACACGACGGAGGGCGACATCGAGGCGATCCTTCGCCTGGAGAAGTCTACGGACACGGCCGAATGGCTTGGTCCGACGGGCCGCGACTACCACGAGGCGGCTCTGGCTGATCCCGACCAGGAGCACCTGCTGCTGTTCGTCGGCGACGAGCTGGCCGGCTACGGCGTGCTCGCCGGAATCCTCGACGGCGGAGACATCGAGCTCCGCCGCATGGTCATCGCCCCGGCTCACCGCAGCCAAGGCTTCGGCCGCCGATTCGTCCGCTACATCGTCGACTACGTCCGTGAGACGTACGCCTGCCGTGGCATGTGGCTGGACATGAAGTGCCACAACGACCGCGCCCGCAAGCTGTATGCCAGCGAGGGCTTCACCTCTTTCGTTCCGGCCCGCGACGGCAAGCTCGGCCGGTCCTACATGCGTCGCAAGTTCTGACCCCCGGGGCGTACGCCGCACTCCGCGGCCCGGCCCCCATCCCGCCGACCGGCGGGACCTCCCGATCTTGACCGGATCTTGACAGAAGGGATCCGGCGTCTTGACCTGCCCGCGAATGGATGGTCAAGAGCGGTTGCACGTCCGGTCAAGGCCCGGTGCAGGGAGCACGGGTCGCCGATCGGCACCGGGTGGCACCGCCCACCGACGATGTCTGGAGGAACCGTGACGAAGCCCCTGCCCGCCCTCGTGGTCCCGGCGGTCATGACCATCGCCGCGCTCACTCTGAGCGCCTGTGCCGCCACCGCCCCGCGCGGTGCCACGACGTCGACCTCCGCACCGGGAGGATCGGCGTCCGCGGCGGCCCCGGCCACCGACCTGGCGAGCGTCGACGCGGTGCTGGCCACCGCCGGTCTGCAGGGGCGCAGCACCGAGGACGTGGTGGCGGCGCTGGAGGCCTCGACCGAGGACCGCACCGCCGGCCCGGTCGCCTCGGTGCGCCACGACCAGGTGGTGCTGACCGCCGGCGACCGCCAGGTCGCGATGGCCCTGCCGGCGGGCCGGACCTACCTGTCGATCGCCCCGTACGAGAAGAAGACGCACGACTGCTACAACCACAACCTGGCCACCTGCCAGGGCGAACTCGCCGGCGCGCAGGTGCATGTGACCATCACCGACACCGCGGGGGCGTCGCTGGTCGACCAGGACGTCACGCTCGGCGCCAACGGGTTCGCCGGCTTCTGGCTGCCCCGCGACATCCGGGGCACTGTGACGGTGACGTACGCCGGGAAGACCGCCACCCAGGACATCGCCACCGGCCCGGACGACCCGACATGCCTGACCACCCTGAAGCTGGGCTGACCCCGGCGGCGGGTGCGCCCGGGAGAGCGCTGCGGTGACCGGGGAGCACGGCGGAGTGACCGGGGAGCAGGGCGGGGTGACCGGGGAGCAGGGCGGCACGCCCCGGGATCGTGGCGGCACGCCCCAGGAGCAGGGCGGGGTGACCGGAGACCGTGGCGGCGGGGCGCCCGGGGCGACGTATCGTCGGGACATGGATCCCACCGGTGACGCCACCCCCCGCGTCCTCGTCGTCGACGACGAGAAGGCCCTGGCCCGGATGGTCGCCAGCTACCTGGACCGGGCCGGCTACCTCACCCGGCTCGAGCACACCGGCCCGGACGCCCTGGCGGCCGTACGCTCCTGGGCTCCGGACGTGGTCATCCTCGATCTCGGCCTGCCCGGGATGGACGGGATGGAAGTCTGCCGGCAGCTGCGGCGCACCTCCGACGCGTACGTCATCATGCTCACCGCGCGCGACGACGAGTTCGACACGCTGATGGGGTTCGCCGCCGGGGCCGACGACTACGTCACCAAGCCGTTCAGCACCCGCACCCTGGTGTCCCGGGTGCAGGCGGTGCTCCGTCGTCCACGGACCCGGGCCGAGGCCGCGGCGGGCCGAGAGTTCGCCCCGGGCGGATCCGCGGGGGACACCGTTGGGCAGGCCGGAGTCGGGCAGGCCGGACCGCGCGGTTCCGAGGGCCCGGGCGGCGCCGATGGGCGGGACGAGCGGACCGCGGCGGGCCCATCGGTCCCCGACGGGCCGAGCACGGCTGTCGAGGCGGATGCACTGGAGCGTACGTTCGGCGGACTGCGGATCGACGTGGCCGGCCACGAGGCGTTCCTCGACGGGGAACGCCTCGCCCTGACACCGACCGAGTTCAGCCTGTTGCTCACGCTGTCCGAGCGGCCCCGCTGGGCGTTCAGCCGCCGCCGGTTGCTCGACGCCGTGTGGGGCGAGCACTGGGTCGGCGACGACCACCTGGTCGACGTCCACATCGCCAACCTGCGGCGCAAGCTCGGCGACGACCCCGAACGGCCTCGGTTCGTCCTCACTGTCCGCGGCGTCGGCTATCGGATGGGCCGGGGGTGAGCCCGACGCGGCGCCGCGCGGCCAGCCTGTCCACCCGGCTGCTGGTCACCCAGGCCGTCGTGGTGGTCGCCAGCCTGGCCACCGCCGGACTGGTCTCCTCGTTGATCGGGCCGATGATCTTCCACCGGCACCTGGTGGAGGCCGGCGCCACCGCTGACTCCCCCGAGCTGGCTCACGTCGAGTTCGCCTTCCGCGACGCCGGCGCCCTCGCCCTGGCCGCCGGGCTGGGGGTCGCCGTGGTGGTCGCGATCGCCGTCAGCTGGTACGTCGGGCGACGGCTGCGGACGCCGCTGCGCGACCTGACGCATGCCGCCGGCCGGTTCGCGGCCGGCGAGGAGACGGTCCGGGTGCCCGAGTGGGGCAACGGTCAGGAGATCGACGAACTGGCCACCGCCTTCAACGCGATGGCCGACACCATCGCCCACGCCGAGGAGACCCGCCGCCGGCTGCTCACCGACGTCGGCCACGAACTGCGGACGCCGCTGGCGACGATGGCCGCCCACCTCGACGGGCTGGAGGACGGCATCATCGCGTGGGACCCGCAGCTGCAGGACCTGTTCCGCGACGAGGTGACCCGGATGAGTGCCCTGGCCCGCGACATCTCCGCGGTCTCCCGGGCGGAGGAGGGCACCGGCGACCTGCACCGGCAGCGGATCGACCTGTCCGAGGTGGTCGCCGCCGCCCACCACGAACTCGCCGGGGCGTACGCGGACAAGGGCGTACGCCTCGCCGTCCCGTCCGCCGACCCGGCGCACGCAGCGGACCGTACGGTCCTCGCCGATCCGGCCCGGATCGGACAGGTGTTGACCAACCTGCTCAGCAACGCCCTGCGGCACACCCCGCCGGGAGGCGCGGTGACGGTGGCGCTGCAGCCGGCGGCCGGCATCGAGGAGCCGCACCGGCCGGGGGTGGCGATCACCGTCACCGACACCGGGGAGGGGATCGCCGCCGACCAGCTGCCGCACGTCTTCGAGCGGTTCTGGCGCGGCAGCACGGCGCGGGAGCACGACCACCTCGGATCAGGGGTCGGCCTGACGATCAGTCGCGCCCTGGTCCGCCGCCACGGCGGCACGCTGACCGCGGCGAGCGACGGCCCCGGCCGCGGCAGCACCTTCACCCTCTGGCTGCCCGGACTCTAGACTCCCGAGCAGCGAGCAGGACGGCCCACGGAGCCCCGTCGGGTCGTACGCCACGGAAGGGAAATCGCCATGGACCAGATCCGTCTCGGTGACTCGGGCCTCACCGTCAGCCCCATCACCATCGGCTGCATGAGCTTCGGCACCCCGGGCGAGGGGCCGCAGAAGTGGTCGCTGGGCGAGGCCGACAGCCGCGCAGTGATCCGCCGCGCCCTGGACGCCGGGCTGACCACCTTCGACACCGCGGACATGTACTCGCAGGGTCGCAGCGAGGAGATCCTCGGCGCCGCGCTCGCCGATCTCACCCGCCGCGACGAGGTGGTGATCGCCACCAAGGTGTTCTTCCCGACCGGCCAGGGGCCGTACGACCGCGGCCTGTCCCGCAAGCACATCATGAGCGCGATCGATGCCAGCCTGACCCGGCTCGGCACCGACTACGTCGACCTCTACCAGATCCACCGCTGGGACTACGCCACCCCGATCGAGGAGACGATGGAGGCGCTGCACGACGTGGTGAAGGCCGGCAAGGCGCGCTACCTCGGCGCCAGCTCGATGTGGACCTGGCAGTTCGCAAAGGCCCAGTACACCGCCGACCGCCACGGGTGGACCCGCTTCGTGTCGATGCAGGACCACTACAACCTGCTGATGCGCGAGGAGGAGCGGGAGATGCACCCGTTCTGCCTCGACCAGGGTGTCGGCGTGATCCCGTGGTCGCCGATGGCACGCGGCAAGCTGACCCGCCCGCTCGGCCAGCACACCCCGCGCCAGGACACCGACCGGCCGGTCCGGGCCGGGATGTACTCGCACAATCCCGATGCCGACGCGACGATCATCGCGACGGTGGCCGACATCGCCCGCTCCCGCGGGGTGTCGATGGCCCAGGTCGCCCTCGCCTGGGTGATGGCGCAGCCCGCCGTCACCTCCCCGATCGTCGGCGTCACCAAGACCGAGCAGCTCGACGACGCGATCGCGGCGATCGACCTGACGCTGAGCCAGGAGGAGATCGCACGGCTCGAGGCCCCGTACACGCCGCGCCGGCCGGAGGGGCACGAGTGACGGCGACACCGAACTGACCACGACACCGATCTGACCGCAGGGACCGATCTGACCGCAGGGACCGATCTGACCACGACACCGATCTGACCGCAGGGACCGAGCCAACCCGGGATCCGGCGAGGCGGACCGGGCGGACGCCGACATCCGACCGACCCGGGTGAGTCAGCTGATGCCGTCGACCGGACGCCCGTTCTCCAGGTAGACGCAGTGCCGGGCCGCCAGACCGCGGCGTACGCGTCGCCGGACAGGCTTGCGCAGCAGGGTCAGCGCCTCGTCGATCGGGGCGAACCGGTGCTCCGCGATCTCCACCGGGTCGATCACGATGTCGGTGACCTGTTCGGGCGACAGGACGCCGCAGTGGAAGAGGAACCGCAGGCCGAGTTTGCGTCCTTCGCGGGCCGGGCGGGTGTCGACACAGACCAGACGCGCCCCGTCCACGACCAGCCCGACCTCCTCGAACACCTCGCGGCGACACGCCTCCCACGGGGTCTCACCGCTGGCCTCCATGATCCCGCCGGGGATGGTCCAGCCCGCTTTGTAGGTCGGTTTGAGGACGAGCAGGCGACCCTGGTCGTCAAGCAGGATGGCGCCTGCGGAGACCGGGATCTCCTGCGGCACGAACCCGGCGATGGGCTGCACAGGACCCTCACTCGCGGGTGCCACGGGCGCGGTCGTACGCTCCGACATCGCGCCCCGCATCGCGTCCCCCATCGCGTTCGGGGTGCCCTCCCCCGGCGCCCCGAACTGCGCCACCTCCGCGGCCGTTCCGAGCTCGGGCTCGGTCGCGGGGTCGTGGTCCGAGTGATCCGTCGTGGTCATGGATCCAGCATGGACCCGGGCGGCGCCGCGGCCGTCCGGGCCTGCGGAATCGGCGGTGTCGGCAGTGCCTGCGAGATCGGCGGTGCCGGCGAGATCGGCGGTGCGGGCGAGATCAGTGGTGCCGGCGAGATCGGCGTCATCCGTCATCGACGGGCGGGCCCGGCGGGCCCGGACACCTGGTCGCCAACAGCTGCGCGGGTTTCTGGCAGATGCCGCAGTTTCAGTCAGCCGCGGCCCGCCGGCGCGCGGCGGATAGCTGAAACCGCGGCGGCTGACGGAAGGCACCGCGGCTGTTGCACCGACGCCGGGTCGGAGTGCCCCGATGGCACGGGCACCGCGGGGCGGGCGGCCGGTCGGTTCTCCGCTCCCCATGGTGCGGTTCAGACACCTGGCCGACAATGGAGACGATCCAGGACGCGTCGGCCGGCGACCTCGACCATTCACGCCGGACAACACGTCTCCGCCACGAACCAGCCACTCCCAGTCCCAGCGACTCCCCAGTCCCGGTGAGTCTCGCCAGTCCCGGTGAGTCTCGCCAGTCGGGGACGCTCCCGTACGTTCCCCCATCCGAGCCCCCTCCCACGGAAGGCCCCGCTATGAGCACCCTCCTGTCCCGCCGCGAAGCCAGCGTCGCCGCACCCGGATGGCGGCTCCTCGCCGGCCGCCTGCACCTCAGTGCCGATTTCGGCGACTTCGACCGGGCGATGGAGTTCGTCACCGCCGTCGCCGAGGTCGCCCGCACCCTCGACCACCACCCCGACATCGAGATCCGCTGGTCCCGGGTCCACCTGTCGGTCATCAGCTACGACGTCGGCGCCCTCACCGACCGCGACGTACGACTCGCGACCCGGGTCAGCGGCCTGCTGGCCGACCGGGGCGTCCAGCCCGACCACGCGCGACTCACCGTCGTGGAGGTCGCGATCGATGCCCTGGACCGGCCGGCGATCCGGCCGTTCTGGGCCGCCGTGCTCGGCCGCCCGATGCCGCCGGTGGGTTCGCCGGAGGAGAGCGACCTGGAGCTTCCCGACCCCGACCTGGCCGGGCCGCTGATCTGGTTCCAGCAGATGGATGCGCCGCGTCCGCAGCGCAACCGGATCCACCTCGACGTCTGGGTGGCCCACGACGAGGTGCAGCACCGGATCGATCGAGCGCTGGCCGCTGGCGGCCGACTCCTCAGCAGCGACCGTGCGCCGGCGTTCTGGGTGCTCGCCGATGCCGAGGGCAACGAGGCCTGCCTGTGCACCTGGCAGGCCCGCGACCCGGAGTGACCGACCGGCCGCCGTACGATCCCCGGCCTGTGTCCCAGCTCCTACGATCTGCCCATGGAGATCGTCCTCGCCATCACCGGCTTCATCTTCGTCGTCCTGGTGGTCACCTGGTGGGCCGATCGGCTGCGGATCTCCGCGCCGTTGGCGCTGATCCTGGTCGGCGTCGCCGGCTCGCTGGTCCCGTTCCTGGAGGTCCCCGCGCTGTCACCGGAGCTCGTCCTGGTCGGGCTGCTGCCGCCGCTCCTCTACGCCGCTGCGGTGAACACCCCGCTGGCGGACTTCCGGTCCAATCTCCGGCCGATCGGGTGGCTGTCGATCGGCCTGGTGCTCTTCACGATGGCCGGGGTGGCCGTCGTGGTGCAGCCGCTGCTGGAGGTGCCGTGGCCGGCGGCCCTGGCGATCGGCGCCGTGGTCGCCCCGCCCGACGCGGTCGCCGCCACCGCCGTGGCCCGGCAGGTCGGGCTCCCGCGCCGGGTGGTGACGATCCTCGAGGGCGAATCGCTGGTCAACGACGCGACCGCTCTGGTGAGCCTCCGCTCCGCCACCCTGGCCCTCACCGCGGCCCTCTCGGCCGGCGCGGTGCTGCTCGACTTCGGTCGAGCGGTCGTCCTCGCCGTCGTCATCGGGCTGGTGGTCGCCCGGCTCGCCGGGCTGTTCTTCCGCCGGCTCCGGGACGCTGCGATGACGGTCGGCCTGTCGTTCCTGGTGCCGTTCACCGCGTACGTGCTCACCGAGTCGGTGCACGGCTCCGGTGTGCTGGCCGTGGTGGTCGCCGGTCTCACCCTCGGCCACCGCGCCCACCGTGAACAGTCCGCCGAGGCCCGGGTGTCGGCCCGGATCAACTGGCACACCGTGCAGTTCCTGCTGGAGAACGCCGTCTTCCTGCTGATCGGGCTGCAGACGCGCCAGATCGTCACCGCGGCTTGGGGGGCGGAGGTGGGGACCGGCACGGTGATCGCCGTCTGCCTGGCGGCCCTCGGGACGGTCATCGCGGCACGGCTGGTCTGGCTGGTGGGCACCCGGGTGTTCCTCGTACGTCGCGGCGGTCGACCGTGGGCCGAGACACTGATCATCGGATGGGCCGGAATGCGCGGAGTGGTCACTCTGGCCGCCGCGATGGCGCTGCCGTTCGACACGCCCGGCCGCCCCGTCCTGGTGCTGATCGCCCTGGTCGTCACCATCGGCACCCTGACGATCCAGGGCCTCACCCTGCCCCCGCTGGCCCGGGCGCTGGACCTGCGCGGACCCGACGCCCGCGAGGACGCGATCGAATCGGTGATGATCCTCCAGCGGGCCACCGCCGCCGGGCTGACCGCCGCCGACGAGGCCGCCGGCCCGAACGATCGGGAGACCGTCGACCTGCTCCGGACCGAGAACACCCACCGCCTCAACACCCTGTGGGAGCGGCTCGGCCGCCCCGGATCGGAGAGGGAGACGCCCGAGGCGGCCCGCCGCCGGCTGCGCGACGTCGCGCTGCAGCGGGAACGCGAGGTCATCCTCGACATCCGCGACGAGGGGCAGGCCGACCAGACCGTCATCGCCGAGGTACTGAGCGTGCTGGACCTGGAGGAGGTGATGACCCAGCGCGTCGGCGACCGCCACGACGCCATCCGCGGCGCACTCCCCGCCGTGCACAGCATCGCCGAGGCGTGCGCCCACCTGCGGGAGGCCACCGACATCGCCGTCCCCACCTGCTTCACCGGCTGTCCCGACTGCGAGCGGGAAGGGCTGACATGGGTCCACCTGCGGCTGTGCCTGACCTGCGGCAACGTCGGCTGCTGCGAGTCCTCCCCCGGCGACCACGCCCGCAAACACTTCGAGCACACCGGCCATCCGGTGATGCGGTCGTTCGAGCCCGGCGAGTCGTGGCGCTGGTGCTACCTCGACGAGGTCATCTCGGACTGAATCGGGCAGCGCACCAGATCACGGCGAACCAGATCACGGCGAACCGGATCAGACGACGTGGACCTGGATTGGCGGCCGTTGGGAGATCTCGCGGCGACCCCGCGGCGGGTCCGGTCGCCAGGTCAGTGTTCCTGCGAATGACCATAGGGGAAACCTATGGTCATTCCGACGAGGACAATCCCCGCTCGCGACACGCCGCCGAGTGCGCCGCACCGCGCCGCATGAGAATCCCGGCCGTATGAGAATCCCGGCCGCATGAGCATCACGGCCGCACGAGCATCACGGCGGCATGAGCATCCGGCTCCACACGCGTCTCGACCCTCAATACTCCAACTGGAATAATCGACGCGGAGCCCCTATCGTGTGACGGCAGCCACACGACCGACGACCGCACGCCGAGCACCGCCGCGCCCCAGAAGGAGGAGCCATGTCACTCACCCCCTTGCAGCTCTCCGCGCTGGCGATCCTGCACGAAGGTCCGTCGCACCCGTACGAGGTCTACCAACTGATGTTGCAGCGCCGGGAGGACCGGGTGGTCAAGGTCCGTCCCGGCACGCTTTACCACGCGATCGGCCGCCTGGCCGACGACGGACTGCTGCAGTCGTGCGGCACCGACCGGTGCGGCAACCGGCCGGAGCGTACGACCTATCGGATCACCGACGCGGGACGCGCCGCGCTGCGCGCCACCGTCGACGAGTGGGTGTCCCGGCCGGTGTACGAGTACCCGCGCTTCCCCTGCGCGGTCGCCGAGCTCCATGAGCTGCCCGCCGAGCACGCCCTCGACCTGCTGACCACCCGCGCCGAGCGCCTCGAGAGTGAGCACACCCTGCTCGTCGACACCTTGGCGTACGTCGGCGCCCGCGGGCTGCCGGAGCGTTTCATCCTGGACGTCGACTACCAGGCATCGATGCTGCTCGCGGAGGTCCGCTGGCTGCGCGCCACCGCCGCCCGCATCGCCGACGGGACGATGGACTGGGACTCTCCCGCCCCGCCCGCCGACCCCGGCACCCTGCCGGAGCGTCCGCTGAGCCTGTCGCCGTACTACGACCCGGCCCGCTACGGCCCCCCGGACCCGCCGTACGCCCCGCCCGCCCGCGCCACCACGCCCACCACCCCCGACGAGACCGCCGGCACCGACGAGACCGTCACCACGTACGTCGCCACAACGCCCACCACCACGTACGCCGCCACAACGCCCACCACCGCGTACGCCGCGTACGCCACCGCGTCCCCCGCCGACACCGAGGAGCAGCCATGAGCACCACCCGCGATGATCAGGTCGTCGAGACCCGCAGCCTCGAGGACCACGGCGTGTCCACCGCAGCGGCCTGGCGTGCCCTGGTCGCTCTGGTGATCGGGTTCTTCATGATCCTGATCGACACCACGATCGTGTCGGTCGCGATGCCGCACATCATCACCGGGCTGGACACCACGCTGAATGCGGCGATCTGGGTCACCAGCGCCTACCTGCTGGCGTACGCCGTGCCGCTGCTGATCACCGGCCGCCTCGGCGACCGCTACGGCCCGAAGAACCTCTACCTCATCGGCCTGGCGGTCTTCACCGTCTCCTCACTGGCCTGTGGCCTGTCCGGCACGGCCGGTGCACTGATCGGCTGGCGGGTGGTGCAGGGCCTCGGCGCGGCACTGATGACGCCGCAGACGATGGCGGTGATCACCCGGCTCTTCCCGCCGAAGGAGCGCGCCCAGGCGATGTCCCTGTGGGGCGCGACCGCCGGCGTCGCCATGCTGGTCGGCCCGCTGCTCGGCGGCCTGCTCACCGACGGGTTCGGCTGGGAGTGGATCTTCTTCGTCAACGTGCCGATCGGCGTCATCGGCTTCGTCGCCGCCGTCCGGCTGGTCCCGGCCCTGCCGGTGCACGGGCACTCCTTCGACTGGCTCGGGGTGATCCTGAGCGCGCTCGGCACCTTCCTCGTCGTGTTCGGGATCCAGGAGGGCAACACCTACCACTGGGCGGGCATCACCGGCGATCTCACCGTCGCCGGCCTGCACACACACATCCCGGTCTCGGTCTGGGGCCTGATCGTCATCGGCCTGGTGGTGCTGGCGCTGTTCGTCGTCTGGCAGGCCATCAACACCCGTGAACCGCTGGTGCCGCTCGCCCTGTTCCGCGACCGCAACTTCTCCGCCGCGAACGCCGCCATCACCGTGATGGGCTTCTGCGTGGTCGGCACCTCGTTCCCGCTGATGCTGTTCTACCAGGAGGTGAAGGGCCTCACCCCGACCCAGTCCGCCCTCACCATGATCCCGATGGCCGTCCTGTCGGGCGGTCTGGCGCCGCTGACCGGCAAGCTCCAGACGAGGGTCAATCCCAAGTGGCTGGCGATGCTCGGCTTCCTGCTGTTCGCCGTCTCCCAGGTGTGGACCTGGGCGGTCACCCATCCGGACACGCCGATCTGGGTGTTCCTGCTCCCGCTGGCCCTGATGGGCGTCGCGAACAGCCTGATCTGGGGGCCGGTCTCGATGACCGCCACCCGCAACCTCTCCCCGCAGCTGGCGGGCGCCGGGTCGGGCATCTACAACACCACCCGGCAGATGGGCAGTGTCCTCGGATCGGCGTCGATCGCGGCGGTGATGACCAGCCGTCTGCAGGTGGAGATGAGCCGGGCGGTCGAGGCCCTGCCGCCGGCGGCACGTACGCAGATCCCTGCCGGCACCGCCACCGAGGGCTTCTCCGGCACGCTGCCGCCGTTCCTGCACGACGCCTTCGCCTCGGCGATGGGCCAGTCGATGCTGCTCGGCGCCGGGGCGGTCCTGCTCGGCCTGGTCGCGGCGCTGTTCTTCGCCAAGCCGCCGGCCGAGCACATGAACCGGCCGACCCGCTGAGTCGTACGTTCCCGCGGGAACGTGGCTCGGACGCGCGGGAACGTGAGCGGCACGGCGTACGGAGCCGGATCGGCGTACGTACGCACGTCGGAGGAACGTAGCCCCGGGACGGACGACGCCACGGACGATCCATCCCCGGACAGCTCGGGGCAGAACGACGGCCCGCGTCACCGCACGCGGGCCGTCGCCGTGCCCCTGGCCGGGGATCCGGTCCTGCCAGGGTGTCTGTCGTGGCAGACCAGTCGGACTGCCCGGTCATCTCACTACCCGGGTCACCTGCCGTGCCGGGTCACTCCTGCCCGGACACGCCCGCGCCGACGACCTCCACGTCCTCGTCCGGCTCGTCGAGCCGGTTGAAGACCGAGCCGCTGACCGACTCACCGCCGGGCGTCCGCACCGAGTAGCCGAACAACAGACCGACCATGAAGACACCGATCGCCAGCCCGCCGATGGTGAAGACGATGTCGCCCGGCGTCCGCAGCCAGCGCAGCACGGTGAGCGCCGGGCTGTAGAGGAACTCGGAGCTGCGGGCGTACCACAGACCGTGGGTGATCGACGCCCAGGCCTGGGCCAGGCCGACCGGCAGCAGCGACAGCAGACACATCAGCAGCAGGCCGATGTTCAGCCCCCAGAACCCGATGGCGATCGGCCTGTCGGCCCACCGCTTGGCGGGCATCAGCGAGCGCAGGCAGAACAGCATCAGGCCGATGCCGAGCATGCCGTACACCCCGAACAGCGCGGCGTGGCCGTGCAGGGGGGTCAGGTTCAGCCCCTGGACGTAGAACAGCGAGATCGGCGGATTGATCAGGAAGCCGAAGATGCCGGCGCCGAGCATGTTCCAGAACGAGACCGCGATGAAGAAGTAGACGGCCCACTTGTAGCCGACGGCCCAGCTGCTGACCTTGAGCAGGCGAAGGTTCTTGAAGGCCTCGAAGCCGACCAACACCAGCGGGACGACCTCCAGCGCACTGAACGTGGCGCTCCAGGCCATCACGATGTGGTCGCCACCGGTGAAGTACAGGTGGTGGCCGGTGCCGATGATGCCGCCGGCCAGGTAGACGGCCGTCGACGACAGGGTGGCGGTGGCCGCGGTCCGACTGCGCACGAGACCCAAGCGGGCGAACAGGAACGCGATCACCACCGTGGCGAAGACCTCGAAGAACCCCTCGACCCACAGGTGCACCACCCACCAGCGCCAGTACTCGGTGATCGACAGGTGCGTGCCCTGATCCATCCCGAAGGCAGCACCGTAGAAGCCGGCGATGGCCAGCGAGCTCATCAGCAGCATCAGGATCAGCGTCCGCTGACCACCGGCGGCGAGCGGCGCGGTCGCGGTCGGCCGGTTGCCCTCACCGCTGCGGGCCCGCCGCAGCGCCGGCCACATCGCCCGGGCCATCAGGAAGAACCAGAGGAACAGACCGACGAACAGGCCGATCTGCCAGGTCCGCGCCATGTCGAGGTACTCGTAGCCGGTGGTGCCCAGCCACCAGTTGATCGGCAGGCCGTGGCCCATGAAGCCCATCATGGACAGCCATTCACCGACCAGGGAGCCGGCGACGACCAGGATCAGCGCGTAGAAGAGCACGTTGACGCCGAGCTTCTGGTACTTCGGGTCCCGCCCGCCGACGGCCGGGGCGACGTACAGGCCGGTCGCCAGCCAGGCGGTGGCGATCCACAGGATGCCGAGCTGGTTGTGCCACGTACGGGTGACGGCGTACGGCAGGATCGTGTCGAGCGGGATGCCGTAGAGCGAGCCGCCCTCGACACCGTAGTGAGCGGTGAGGATGCCCATCGTGATCTGCAGCAGGAAGAGGGCGCCGACGATGTAGAAGTACTTCATCGTCGCGCGTTGGGACGGCGTGGCCTTGTAGCCGAGCAGCGGATCGCGCTCCGGGGCGTCGGTCCGCGGCTCCTCATCGTCGGAGTGGAGGTTGTGGTAGAAGATCATCCCGCCGATGCCGCCGAGGAGCAGGACGACGCTGATGATGCTCCACAACACGTTCGTCGGCGTGGGGACGTTGTCGATCAGGGGTTCGTGCGGCCAGTTCTGCAGGTACGAGACGTCCGTGCCGGGCGAGTCGGTCCCCGCCGCCCACGCGGTCCACCAGAAGAAGTCGTTCATCTGCTGGAGCTGCCCCGGGTCGGTGAGGGTGCCGGCCGGGATGGCGTCCTCGACGTTGCCGTTGGAGAAGATGTCGGCGTAGTAGGCCGAGTTCTGTTGCCACGAGGCGGCGCGCAGGCCGTCGACGGTGATCGTGCCGGTCGACGGGTCGTACGTATTGGTGCGGATGTCCTCCTTCAGCCGCTCCTTCAACGCGGCCTGGCGCTCCGCGGGAAGCGCGTCATAGGACGACGCCCCCTCGGCGCCGGCGTACCGGTCGAGGACGTACGTCGCCTCCCGGTGCAACCAGTCGGCGCTCCAGTCCGGGGCGACGTACGCGCCGTGGCCCCAGATCGAGCCGATCTCCTGGCCACCGATCGACTGCCAGATCTCCTGGCCCTCGGTGATGTCGGCACCGGTCATCAGCACGCGGCCGCTGCTGTCGACGACCTGAGTGGGGATCGGTGGCTTGTTCTGGTCGATCTGGTAGCCCAGGTAGAGCAGCACGCCGAAGGACAGCACCACGACCAGGGCGAGTGCTGTCCACCAACGGCGGTCTCGGCGGTTCATCGGCTGACGCGGGGCGGCGGGAGGGTGGGGATCCCGAACGGTCGAGGACACGGAGAACTCCTTTAAATATGGGACTCCCGTATTTAATACCGCAGTCCCCTGCCCTCCGGCAACACGATCCGGCACATCGGGGCGATCGGCGCCCCACCCTCAGCTCTCCGAGGAGGTCGACCCCTCACCGGCGGCACCCTTCGGCGGAACCTCACCGCCGTGCGACGGGGCCGGCGGGGCCGGCAGCTTCGACAGGTCCGGGAGCACGTCGGTGGCGAACCCGGGTCGCAGCCGTACGGCCATCAGGATCAACAGCGCGGCGATCACCAGCATGACCAGTTCGACCAGCCACGGGTTGACCTTGGCCTGGGTCATCAGCACGGCGATGATGTTGAACGTGCCATGCAGGAGCACGGCGGCCGCCCAGGCGACCAGCTTGCGGGAGCGATGGACGCCCCACAGCACCAGCACCGACAGCGCGACATGGACGCCGATCGCACCGATCCGCTCGACACCGGCAGCCAGGAACAGCGGCGATGCCGTCCCGACCATGGCGTCATGGGCCCGCTGGGCGGTCTCGGGGGGCATGGTGGCGGCGATCCGGTCCCAGGAGCCGGTGTTGATCATCACGGCGAGGACCAAGTTGGACACGGTGTTGACACCGACCAGCACCATCGCCTCGAGACCGCCGTGACCCAGACCGAAGGAGACGCCGTCGATCCAGCGATGGAATCGACGCAGCAACAGGACCATCACCACCAGCCGGCCGGTCTCCTCGAACAGACCGGCCGAGTAGCTCGCCATCGGCCCGGACAGCAGGAAGGACGCGATCGGCTGCGGCAGGGTCGGGACGACGACCAGCATCAGCGGGATCCGGATGAGGAGCTGGGAGGCGCCGAAGGCGAGCATGCCGCAGAGGAACGCGCGCCCGATCGCGGGCCATCGGGGATGACCGTCCGTACGACGCGTCAGCAACCAGATCAGACCGCCGAGCGGCACACCGAAACTGATCAGCAAGGTGACAGCCATGAAGGCGATCGACGACGAGGGAACCATGGGAACTCTCTCCGGAGAGGGCGGACGTCGTCGGGGAATGATGCCGGCGACGGGGCGATGGGCGACACCAGCATATTGACACGACAGGGTACTGTGCAATGCAATATAGCCATGCGCTCCGACCACCTCACCCAGCTCCGCAAGGGCGCGCTCGAACTGGCCGTCCTCGCCCTCCTCGACCGCGCCCCGTCGTACGGCTTCGAGATCGTCGACGGACTGGCCGGGCTGCCCGGCCTGGAGGCGACCACCGGCACGATCTACCCACTGCTGACGCGGCTGAAGAACTCCCGGCTGGTCGACACCACATGGCGGGAGTCGCCGAAGGGCCCGCCACGCAAGTACTACACGCTCAGCGTCGCCGGGCGCGACGAGCTCGCCGGCCAGACAGCGGCCTGGCGCCAGGTGGTCACGGCGATGGACGCACTGCTCACCGAGGAGACCCGATGACCGACCCGAACCCGACGTACGGAGACATCGACACGTACGTCGCCGAGGTGGCCCGCCACCTGAAGACCCGCGGGCCGGCACGTCACCAGGCCCTGGCCGACCTCGAGGCCGCCCTGCGGGAGACGACCGCGGCGTACGCCGGAGTCCGGTCGACGGAGGAATCGACGAACGAGGATCCGGTCGCCGCGGCGGTGGCTTCCTTCGGCTCCGCCCGCGGGTACGCCCGGGCGCTGGACGAGGAGTTACGCAGCGACCGTCGACGGACGATCCTCGGCATCCCCAATTCACTGGCCTCCGGGGTGCTGCAGCGGATGGCGGCGACGTTCGACCCCGCCGATCCACACCTGGTGGTGCCGCACGTGTTCGGCGTCGGGTGGGCCCTCAACATGGGGGCGATCGCCGTCCGGCTCGGACTGCTCCATCCCGACGACCTCGACGACGAACTGCTGGAGGACGCGACCGAGGGACCGGGACGATGGGCCCGGGCGATGGCGTGGACGGTGGCGGGAGCACTGGCCGTCGCCACCATCGCGTCGGTCCCGCGGCGCCGTCGCCGCGGGCTCACCGGTCGGGCGGCCTGGGCCGACGTGCCGGGTGCCGCGAGCGTCGGTGCCGCGGTCGTCACCCTCGCCGCCCTCGGCTCGGACCGGCGCCTCCCGCCCGGTCAACGCCTGGTGACCCCCGCGTACGCGACGCTCCTCGCCGGCATCGGGGCCGCCGCCCTGACCGGCCTGCGGCCGGACGGCAGTCGGTCGACGTGGGCCGGCTGGTGGGGGCTGCCGCTGGGCACCGCCCTGTGGTGGGCGGCCACGTACGGGCCGGTGCGGGCGACGGTCGATCACGCGGTGCGCCACTGAGCCAGCACCACTGAGCCGGCACCACTGAGCCGGGGGGCGCCCACGGCCGAGTCTGCTCAGGGCCGGTACTTCTCCGGGACGACGGCCAGGTGCTCGGGAAGCACCTCGGTCGCCCGATCGGCGTACTCGGGGTGCTTGCGGAGATAGGCCGTGATGTAGGGGCAGACCGGCACGATGGTCAACCCCTCCGCCACCGTCTCGGCCAACGCGGCCGCGGTCAGCCGCCCGGCCAGCCCGCGCCCGCCGTACTCCTCGTCGATTCCGGTGTGATAGAGCACCCGTTGCTTGCCGTCGGGGCCGTACGGCAGGTAGAAGATGCGGCCGATCTGCCGGTCACCGTCGCGGAGGAAGAACGCCTGGCCGGCGGGATCGTGGTCGATCGTGTAGTCGTCGATCTCGTCACTCATGACCGCGAGAGTAGTCGGCCAGGACGGCCCGCAGGAGGCTTCCGAAGCGGTGACCGACGGGAGGCCTCCGAACACGGCAGAGGCGGTCGACGACAGCCCGGTGCCGGTGGGCCTGCCGACCGGCGGGTGGGGCGACGCCGGACGTCGGACCGGCAGCGGAGCGGCGCCACTGCTCCGGTACGGTCGACCTGCATCCAGCAGCCGCCGACCCACGAAAGGGCGCCATGAACTGGTTCCACGCCATCCTGCTCGGGATCGTCGAGGGAATCACCGAGTTCCTCCCGGTCTCCAGCACCGGTCACCTCAACATCGTCGAGAGTTTCCTCGGATACCGGATCGACGACCCCGGGATGACCGCCTTCACCGCCGTCATCCAGGTGGGCGCGATCATCGCGGCCATCGTCTACTTCTGGAAGGACATCGTCCGGATCGTCGTGGCTTGGGTGAAGGGACTGCGTGACGCCGAGGCGCGCAAGGACCCCGACTATCGGCTGGGCTGGGGAGTGATCATCGGCTCCGTCCCGGTGGCCGTCGTCGGGCTGCTCTTCAAGGGGGCGATCGAGACCACATTGCGCAGCATGTGGGTGATCGCCGGGGCGCTGTTGCTGTGGAGCATCGTGATGTGGATCGCCGACCGCCGCCCCCACCACGACCGTGGCATGCACGATGTCACGCTCAAGGACTCGCTGGTGATCGGTCTTCTCCAGGCCCTGGCCCCGGTCTTCCCCGGCATCTCCCGCTCCGGCGCGACCATCTCCGCCGGCCTGTTCCTGGGGTTCGACCGGGTCACCGCCACCCGGCTGAGCTTCTTCATGGGGATCCCGGCCCTGATCGCAGCCGGCGGCCTCGAGGCCGCCACGCAGGCCGGCGCGATCTCGGCGACCGTCGGCTGGGGCCCGACGGTCATCGCGACGCTGGTCTCCTTCGTCGTCGCGTACGCCTCCATCGCCTGGCTGCTGAAGTTCGTCTCGACCAACAACTTCACCGGGTTCATCATCTACCGCGTGCTGCTCGGCCTGTTCCTTGTCGGGCTGCTGATGATCGGTCTGATCCCCGCCTGACGCCTGGGGTCCAGGACCTGCGGAGGCTCGGGCACGGCCCAGAAGACCGGGACGACGGCCGTCCGGTCCGCGACCCCGGTCGCTTCCCGCGCCCCGGTCGCTGACAATGGCGGGGTGATGGTCGGCGACACGGACTCGGGTCAGGCGGAGATCGGCGACCGGGACCCGGGCCGCCCGGGCACCGACGACGCCGGCACCACCGTCGGGATCCTCGGTGCGGGACACCTCGGGATGGCCCTCGCCTCCCGTCTCCTGGGCACCGGCTACGTCGTACGCCTCGCGACCCGCCGCCCGGCGTCGGTGACGGCCGAGCAGATCGCCCCCTTCCTTCCGGGCGTGACGGCAGTTTCCCGGGCCGAGGCGTACGACAGTGACATCGTCATCGCGGCGATCCCGCTGCGGCGCTACCGCAGCCTCCCGGCCGAGGCGCTGCGGGGCCGCGTCGTCGTCGATGTGATGAATCATCTCCCCCTCGTCGACGGGCCGCTGCCGGAGTTCGACGACGATCCCCGGTCGACCAGCGAGATCGTCCAGGCGCATCTCGCCGGCGCCCACCTGGTCCGTACGCTCAACCACATCAGCGCCCGGGAGATCAGCACCGACTCCCGTCCCGCCGGCGAGGAGGGGCGGCGGGCGCTGGCGATCGCCTCCGACCATCCGGCCGCGGCGGCCCGGGTCGGCCGACTGGTGGACGCCATGGGATTCGATCCGGTCGAGGTGGGCCCACTGGCCACCGCCCGTGTTTTCGCTCCCGGCACCCCGATCTTCCACGGGCGCTGGACCGCCGTCGAGCTGCGGCAGGCAGTGGCGGAGGCGGTGTCACAAGCGACGCCCGCGGCGTAGGGGCCGGTGCAGAGCAGCGCGGCCGAACAGAGCAGCACCGCCGAACAGAGCAGCGCGGCCGAACGGAGTTGCCGCCGAGACGGATGAGCCGCCGTCAGCGGCCTCCAGGCCATCGGCGACGGACGTCAAGCGAGTCGGCGGCCGACAACAATGGGGGGATCGTCGGTCGCCGACTCACCCCCAACGCTAGAGGCCCACCCGCAGGTCAGGCCATCACCAAAAGTCTAATCAGCCCGACTCACAGGCCAGGCACACCGGACTCTGGGTGCCGCGTCGATGCACAGATCGCACCCAGGCGGGTGGGTGACTCGCTCCCAGGGGGAATGAGCGACGGACCCGCGCGCGCCGCCGGGGGAGGAGGGAGGAGAGCGGCGGCGCGACGCGAGCCACGGGTGGCATACAACTCACCGGCACCCAGGATGCCCGGTCGTGGTTGAGAGCACGGTGAGCGACGGCCTGCCCCTGGGCCCCGGGGCAGGATGAGCGACGCCCCCGACTCGGGCACGATGGGGCCGGACCACCGCGGTGGACGCACCGGGCCGCCCCGACCTACCCTGAGAGGCGCCATGCCGCGTACCTCAGTCCTCAGCATCCGCAACGCCTCCCGGGCGGACCTGACCGTCCTGCAGGCGATCATCGACGCACAGCCGGAGCACCGCCCTCTCCTCGGCGGGCCGGACGCCTTCCGGCGGGATCCCGACGGTTTCACCCTGGTGGCGGAGTCCGACCACACGGTGGTCGGGGTCTGCCTCGGCACCGTGATGAAGCCCGGCCCGGTCGCCCGGGTCTTCCGCAGCGGCCTGCCCGATGTGCTGCACGCCCGTCGGATCGGCCTGCTCGACACCGTCGCCGTGCACCCCGAGCACACCGGGCACGGCCTGGGCACCCGGCTCACCCACGCGGCGCGCCTGCACCTGCGCCGCCACAAGACCGGTGTGTGGGCCGCGGCCGCGCCCGAGACCCCGCGCGGTGCCGGCATGGGCATCATCCTGCGGCGCGCCGGGCTCGAACCCTTCGCCGAGATCCCCGGCTTCTGGCGGCAGCACCGCGATGGCGGCCGGTGTCCGGCGTGCGGCGAGATCCTGTGTCGCTGCGCGGCGGTGATGTACGCGGGCGCGATCTGAGAGTCGTACGACCCGACGCCCCGTACGACCTGGCGGTCGTCCGCCGTACGCTCCGCGGTCAGCCGGCCAGCGCCGACCGCAGCACGTCCAGCGGCAGTGAGCCCAGCGACAGCGCCCGGGCGTGGAAGTCGGCCACCGAGAACGTCTCCCCGCGGGCAGCGGCGGCCGCCGCGGCCTCGGCGCGCAGGTCCTGCCACATCCGCTGGCCGATCCGGTAGCTCGGCGCCTGGCCCGGCCAGGTGAGATAGCGGTTCCACTCGAACCGCAGCGTCGCCTCGTCGGAGGCGACGTAGTGGCGCAGGAAGGCCCAGCCCTTCTCGGCGTCCCAGGTGCCCCCGCCGAATTCTTCCGGCGCCGGCTTGCCGAGGTGCACCCCCAGGTCGAACACCACCCGCGCCGCCCGCAGCATCTGCGCGTCGAGCATGCCGAACCGGTCCCCCGCGTCGTCCAGGAATCCGAGCTCGGCCATCAGGCGCTCCGCATAGAGCGCCCAGCCCTCGCCGTGACCGGAGGTCCAGCAGACCAGGCGCCGCCAGGAGTTGAGTCCGTCCTTGTTCGCGACCGCCTGGCCGACCTGCAGGTGATGGCCGGGCACCCCCTCGTGGTAGACCGTGGTGCGCTCCCGCCAGGTGGTGAAGTCGTCGACGCCGACCGGCACCGACCACCACATCCGTCCCGGTCGGGACCAGTCGTCGCTGGGACCGGTGTAGTAGATGCCGCCGGTGTTGGTCGGGGCGATCCGGCACTCCAGTCGCCGCAGGTCCCCGGAGATGTCGAAGTGCACGCCGTCCAGCGCGGTGATGGCCTCCTCGGTGGTCCGCGTCATCCAGTCCTGGAGGGCATCGGTGCCGTGCAGGCGGCGCGCCGGGTCGGCGTCGAGGACGGCGATCGCGTCCTGCACCGAGGCCCCGGGCCCGGCGATCCGCGCCGCCACCGCCCGCTGCTCGGCCGCCAGTTCGTGCAGCGCGTCCAGGCCCCAGGCGTACGTCTCGTCGAGGTCGACCGCTGCGCCGACGAAGTCCCGGGAGAAACGGGCGTAGCGCTCCGGTCCCGCGGCGTCCTCCTCGGGAGCGCCCGGCAGCACCTCCTCGCGCAGCGCCTCGACCAGCCGGGCGTACGCGGCGGCCGCCTGCTCGGCGGCCTGCTCCAGGCGCGCGCCGAGCGCGTCGCCCACGGCCGCGCGGGCATCGCCGGCGGCCCGGGCGCCACCGAGGTGGGTGACGAACCACGACGAGGCGGGGTCGGCGAGCAGGGCGGCGTCGGCGAGCGCCTGTTCGGCCTGGCGGCGGGTCGGTCGCGGGCCGCCGTCGGCCGCACCTCCCGCGGCCAGGCCCTCCCGCAGGCAGGCGATGTAGCCGTCGACCGCCTGCGGGAGGTCGGCGACCCGGGCGGCGATGACCTCCCAGTCGGCGGCCGTGTCGGTGGGCATCAGATCGATGACTTCGCGCATGCTCTGGACCGGCGACTCGATGTTGTTCGCCGCCGCCCGGTATTCGCGGGCCGCGTACAGCTCCAGTTCCAGCCCGAGCCGGTCCCGCATCGCTGCGAGGGTGACGGCGTCGCGGGCAGACTCGGTGGCGGCCCCGCGCGCCCCGGCAGGCTCGGTGACTCCCCAGCGCGCACTGACAGACGCCGCGCCGGGCTCACGGGTCCCCTCGCCGACAGCAGCCGGTGCCGCTTCCCGCTCCGCACGGTCCAGCCGGGCGAGGGTGTCCCGGACCAGGTCGGCGTACGCCGCGTGCCCGGCAGGCGAGAAGTCGCCCATCCGGTCGTCGTGGCCCGGGATGCCGAGGGCCGTCGCCCAGGTGGGCCGCAGGGCGGCGAGACGCCGGGTGTGGTCCTCGGCGATCCGATCGATGGCGCTGGGATTCCTCACCCCGCCGACGCTACCGCCGCCCCCACCCGCGATGCCAGAGCCGCCGGTGCGTACGACATCCGACCGATCGACGTCCGGGCACTGCGTCGGCACCGCGCCGGCACATCGCGGGGGTGGTGAACGACGGTGCCCACGCCGTGACGACGGCCTCCCCAACGCCCTGCCCGGCCACTAGGCTGTATGGCGCGCCGGTCAGGTGGCGCACCACGCCCACTGAAGGGGTCTTCATGTCCTTGTTCTCCGCCGTCGAAATGGCACCCGCCGACCCGATTCTCGGCCTGACCGAGAAGTTCAAGGCGGACACCGACCCGGACAAGGCCAACCTCGGAGTCGGCGCTTACCAGAACGCAGCCGGGAAGCTGCCGCTGCTGGCCTGCGTGGCGGAGGCCCGCCGCCGGCTCGCCGCTGACCCCCAGCCGATCCCGTACCTGCCGATCGACGGCCTGGCCGCCTACAACCAGCACGTCAAGGAGCTCGTCCTCGGCGCCGACAGTCCGGTGATCGAGCGTACGGCGACCGTCCAGTCCCTCGGCGGCACCGGCGCCCTGCGGGTGGGCGCGGAGTTCCTCAAGACGGTCGCCGCCGGGGCGACCGTGCTGATCTCCGACCCGTCCTGGGAGAACCACCGCGCGCTGTTCACCGCCGCCGGCTATCCGGTGGAGAGCTACCGCTACTACGATGCCGCCACCCGCGGCATCGACGTCGCCGGCATGGTCGAGGACCTGCGGGCAGCAGCACCGGGCACGATCGTCGTGCTGCACGCCTGCTGCCACAACCCGACCGGCTACGACCTCGATGCCGACCAGTGGGGCACCGTCATCCAGGTCATCACCGAGGGCGGCCTCATCCCGTTCCTCGACATGGCCTACCAGGGCTTCTCGCAGGGCCTGGAGGAGGACGCCCAGGTGGTGCGGCGGTTCGCCGACGCCGGCCTGTCGTTCGTCTGCTCCACCTCGTTCTCGAAGAGCTTCTCGCTCTATGGGGAGCGCGACGGCGCGCTCTCGGTGATCTGCACCGATGCCGACGAGGCGAAGCGGGTGCTGTCCCAGCTGAAGCCCGTGGTCCGTACGCTCTACTCCAACCCGCCCACCCACGGCGCGAAGATCGTCGCCACCGTGCTCGGCGACCCGGAGCTGCGCTCCCAGTGGGAGGCCGAGCTCGCCGAGATGCGCGACCGGATCAAGGAGATGCGTGCCGCGCTCGTGGCCGGGCTGCAGGCCGCCGGGATCACCGACGACGTCTCGTTCATCACCGACCAGGTGGGGATGTTCTCCTACTCCGGCCTGTCGAAGGACCAGATGATCCGGCTGCGCGAGGAGTTCCACGTGTACGGCACCGACAAGGGCCGGATCTGCGTGGCCGCGCTGAACCCGGGCAACATCGACCACGTAGCCACGGCGATCGCCCAGGTCTGGTGACTCGGCGGTCCGGTGACCACGACAGCCCGGTGATCCGGACGGTTGGCTGATCGCGACGGTCACCCACCGATGACGACGAGGGCTCGGCTCCGCGGTGGAGTCGAGCCCTCGTCGTCAGTCGCGTCGGACAGGCTCAGCCCAGCAGTGGGGTGACGGTGCTGATCTTCCACCAACCGTCGATCTGGACCAACTGGTAGCAGTAGCGCTCCTGGCTGACCTCGCTGCCCTCGGCATCGACGTTGCTCAGCATGACGTATGCGACGGCGACGCCGCGACCGGGCTGGTCGCACCAGGTGACGGTCGGGTGCGAGCGGACGATCCCCTTCTCGGCATAGCCCTTCAATGCACCGGCGAAGTAGCCCCTGGTCTGGTCGTGGTCCTGCACCACCAGCCGGGCGTGTGGGGCGATCACCATCGCCGGATAGACGTAGAGCCGCGCCAGGTGGTCGAGGTCGCCCTCGGCGAGCAGACCGGCGTACGTCTCGAAGAGGGCGGTGAGGTCCCCGGTGATGTCCATGACCGGCACGCTAGCGTACGGAAGTGACCAGGTGGAGGCGGCCGGCCCCCGACTCGGCCGGCCTACGAGGTCAGGCAAGCCATTCCTGATCGGCCTGTCCTATCCTGACCAGGTGAACGCGGCAGCCCGGAACGCTCGGCCGGACCGGGCGACACGCCGATCCCCGACCACACCGCCGGACCCGACCACACCGCCGGACCCGAACACACCGCCGGCCCCGACCACACCGCCGGACCCGAGCAGCCCGGCGCGTCGGCACACCCGCAGCCTCAACCGGGAGATCCTCGCCCTGGCCGTCCCGGCGTTCGCGACCCTGGTCGCCGAGCCTTTGCTGATCCTGGCCGACACGACGATCGTCGGGCACCTCGGCACCGCGCAGCTGGCCGGTCTCACACTGGCGTCCAACGTCATCGGGGTCCTGGTCGGCCTGTCGATCTTCCTGGCGTACGGCACCACCGCCACCGTCGCCCGACGGCTCGGCGCCGGGGACCGGCAGGGGGCGCTGTCCGGCGGACTGGACGGGATGGTCCTCGGCCTGCTGATCGGCGTGGCCCTCTGCGTCGGACTGCTGCTCGGCGCCCGGCAGCTGCTCGGCCTCTACGGCTCCACCCCGGAGGCGACCGGGTACGCGACGACCTACCTGCGACTGGTCTCGCTCGGCCTGCCCGCCCAGCTGGTCAGTCTCGCCTCCACCGGGGTCTTGCGCGGGCTGCAGGACACCCGTACGCCGCTGTACGTCGCCGTCGGGGTGAACCTGGTCAACATCGCCCTCAACCTTACCCTGGTCTACGCCGTCGGCCTCGGCATCGCCGGCGCGGCGATCGGCACCGCGGCGTCCCAGTGGGCGGGCGCCGCGGTGCTCGGGACCGCGGTACTGCGCGGTGCGGCCCGGCACGGCGTCGGCTTCCGCCCGGCGTTCGGCGGTGTGCTGGCGGCGGCCCGCTCGGGCGGCTGGCTGGTGCTGCGGGCGGCGACCCTGCAGCTGGCCATCACCATCACCACGTTCACCGCCTCCGGGATGGGCGAGGTGGCGTTGGCCGGTCACCAGGTCGCGTACAGCCTGTGGCAGACCATGGCGTACGCGCTCGACGCCTTCGCCATCGCCGCGCAGGCACTGATCGGGCTGCGGCTCGGCTCCGGCGATGTCGCCGGGACCCGGCGGATCACCCGGCGGGTGCTGGTGTGGGGGGTCGGCTTCGGGGTGGTCGTCGGGCTGCTGCTGGTGCTGTTGCGGCCGGTGCTCGGGGTGCTCTTCACCCCGGACGCACGGGTGCACGCGACGCTGATGGTGACCCTGGTGGTGCTGGCCTGCATCGTTCCGGTCGGCGGGGTGACGTTCGTCCTCGACGGGGTGCTGATCGGTGCCGGCGACGCCCGCTACCTGTCCCTGGTCGGGCTGCTGGTCACAGCGGTCTACGCGCCGCTGGCCCTGGTGGTGCGGGCGACGGACGCGGGGTTGGCCTGGCTGTGGGCGGCGTACGGGGTGTGGATCGCCGCCCGCGCGGTGACCTTGTGGGTCAGGGCCCGCGGCACCGCGTGGATGGTCGTCGGGGGCTGACCCATCGGCCCGGGCATGGCACACATCAGACCAGCCTCACCTCGACCAGCCCCTCGACCGCAGCCGCCAACCGTCGGTCGCGGGTCACCAGCGGCACTCCCAGCCCGTCGGCGAGGACGGCATATGACGCGTCATAGGAGGTCAGATTCTCGGCCAGATCGAGGGTCCGCAACGACCATGCATCTGGCGGCCTGACCGGTCCGAGCGACACGGAGTCCGACCGCGGATGAGCCGAATCTGACACCTCACGGGCGCCGTGTGTCGAGCACCGCAGCGTGACCCACGGTTTCACGCGGGTCTTGCATCTCGCCGGCAGCCCGCCCCGATCTGAGCCGCCAGATTCGGCTCACGCCCGGCGAAGCACAGGAACGACGAAGCACAGGAACGCGACTCAGGGACGCGGCTCAGGGACGACGAAGGGGGCCGATCCCGCAGGATCGGCCCCCTTCGTGCGATCAGTGCGCTCAGGCGGCGACGACGATCACCGGGAAGTGCGCGGTGACGGCCTCGTGGATCTTCAGGCCCACGTTGTGCTCGCCGACGGTCTTGATCGGCTTCTCGATCTTCACGCCACGCTTGTCGATGGTCGGGCCACCGGCGGCCTTGACGGCCTTGGCGATGTCCGCGGCGGTGACGGCACCGAAGAGCTTGCCCTCCTCGGAGGCGCGGACGGCGACCTGGACCGTGAGGCCCTCGATCTGGGTGCGCAGCTCGTCGGCGTGCGCACGGTCGCGCACCTGGCGGGCGTCACGGTTGCGCTTGATGCCGGCGATCTGCGACTCGGCGCCGCGGGACCACTTGATGCCCAGACCCTGCGGGATCAGGTAGTTGCGGGCGTAGCCGTCCTTCACCTCGACGACGTCACCGGCGATGCCGAGGTTGGCCACGGCGTTGGTCAGGATGAGCTTCATAGTCGTTTCTCCTCTTCCTGAACGGATCAGCGGGACGCCGACGCGTACGGCAGCAGGGCCACCTCACGCGCGTTCTTGATGGCGATGGCGACCTTGCGCTGGTCCTGGACCGACAGACCGGTCACCCGACGGGCGCGGATCTTGCCCCGCTCGGAGATGAACTTGCGCAGCAGCGCGGTGTCCTTGTAGTCCACCTTGCCGATGCGGGTCTTCTTGATCGGCGCAGCCTTCTTCTTGCTGATGGGCTTGCGAACGGCCATTGTGGTGCTCCCCTTTCAGAGCCCGGCCTGAGCCGGAATGTGCCTAGTGAATGTGTGCTGTGTCCCTCGAAGGACCGCCCCCTGGGGGACTGTCCGTCTGAAGGACTGTCCCTGGGGGACGTCCTCGACCGGAGGCGGTGTCGACCGGCCCGGGTGGATCAGAACGGAGGCTCGTCGCTCTGCGGCTGACCCCACGGGTCGGCCATCTGCTCGCGATTGTCCCCGCCGTACGATCCCTGGCCGGACTGACCCCCCGGATTGCCCTGGCCGCCGCCGTAGCCGCCGCCCTGACCACCCTGGGAGCCGTAGCCACCCTGGTTGCCCTGGTTGCCGTAGCCGCCCTGGCCGCCGCCGAAACCGCCGCCCTGACCACCCTGGCCGCCCTGACCACCCGAGGACCGGGTGACGGCGGCGGTGGCGTAGCGCAGCGACGGGCCGACCTCGTCGACCTCCAGCTCGACGACCGTACGACGCTCGCCCTGCTGGGTCTCGTAGCTGCGCTGGCGCAGGCGCCCCTGCACCAACACCCGCATGCCCTTGCGCAGCGACTCGGCGACGTTCTCGGCCGCCTGGCGCCACACGGAGCAGTTGAGGAACAGGGCGTCGCCGTCCTTCCACTCACCGGACTGCCGGTCGAACGTCCGCGGCGTCGAGGCCACGGTGAAGTTCGCGACGGCCGCCCCGGAGGGGAGGAAGCGCAGCTCGGGGTCGGCGGTGAGGTTACCGACGACGGTGATGACGGTTTCGCCAGCCATGAGGGATCTCCAGTCGAGATGGTGGGTGTCCGGTGACCCGACGCAGACGTCCTGCGTCAGACGAATCTGACACGTCGGACCGATGCTCCCACCTTGTCACGGGTCACCGACAGTGGGTGCCCCGGCAGGCGGTTCGGGTCAGAAGGACTCAGGCGTGCAGGTCGGGGCGGAGCACCTTGGTCCGCATGATCTGCTCGTTGATGGTCATCAGACGATCCATCTCCTGGACGGACGCCGGCTCGGCGGTCAGGTTGATGACCGCGTAGAACGCCTCGGACTTCTTGTTGATGTCGTAGGCGAGCTTCCGCTTGCCCCAGAGGTCGACGTTCTCGACGGTGCCGCCTTCGCTGGTGATCGTCTCCAGATGCTTGTCCAGCATCGGGGCGACCTGACGGTCATCAGTGTCCGGATCGATGAGGACCATGATCTCGTACTTACGCATACGCGTGTCCCACCTCCTGTGGTCTCTGCGGCCATGGGTCTGTCCCATGGCAGGAGGGCGTGTGCCGGTCCCCGACTCATGGGGAGTGGGGACCAAGGGCTGATTCTAGCGGCCGACCCGGACCGACACCAATCGTCGGAGAGGCCTCCACGCGGCCCCCTGTTCCCCTACGCTTCTGCCGAGCCCGGCCCTCGACGACCGATGCCGTGCGGGACGACCTCCCCGCACCGTACGGTGGTCATGAGACCGGGCTCACATACGGTCCCCCCTCAACAGGAGCCAACCATGACCTTCCTCGAAGCGATCCAGACCTGTTTCCGCAAGTACGTCGACTTCAACGGCCGGGCCGGCCGCGCCGAGTACTGGTACTTCGTCCTGTTCTCCGTCATCGTCAACATCGTCGCCAGTGGCCTCGACTCGGTCCTCGGCATCGCCGCACAGGGCACCGCCTCGGGCCCGATCGCCGGGCTCGCCAGCCTGGCCCTGCTGCTGCCCGGTCTGGGCGTGGCCGTCCGCCGGATGCACGACATCGACAAGTCCGGCTGGTGGCTGCTGCTCGTCCTGATCCCCTTCGTGGGCGCGCTCATCGTGATCTTCGCCTTCCTGATCAAGAAGTCCCAGGAGGGCGACAACCGGTTCGGCCCGGCTCCCACCACCGGCCAGCCGACCCCCGGTCACGCGAACCCGGCCCAGGGCTGATCCTCCCCGGCACCACATCCCCGCACCACGACGGCCCGGCGCGCTGCGCGCCGGGCCGTCGTGGTCAGTGCCTCGATCCTGCGGCGATGCGCTCTGTCGTACCCCGATCCTGCGGCGATGCGCACGGTCCCGCGGTCGCCGCAAGGGTCCGTACGGTCCGGAGCATCGCTCAGTGGTCGCCGTTCAACCGGTGCAGCGCCTGGTCGGCAGCCTCCCGGGCGTGCTCGGCGGCGCCCTTGGCCGCCTGTCGGGCCGCCGCGATCCGCTCGTACATCTCGTCGACGACCGCCGCGAAACGCTTCTCCACCGCCCGCCGACGCACCTTCAGGGTCGGGGTGAGCAGCCCGTTCTCCATCGTGAACTCATCGAAGATCACCCGCAGGTCGCGGATCTTCTCCTGGTGCGGCAGCCTGGCCGAGACCTTCTCCACCCGCCGGCGCAGTTCGGCGAGCACAGCGGGATGCGCCACCAGGTCCTCCCGCGTGTCGTACGCGATGGCGTGCGCCTCCGCCCATGCCTCCAGCTCGCCCACGTCGGGCGAGATCAGCACGGTGACGCACGGCCGGTCGTCGCCGACCAGCACCGCATGGGCGATGAACGGGTCGGCGCCCAACTCCTCCTCGATCGGGCCGGGGGCGATGTTCTTGCCCTGGCGGGTGACGATCAGGTCCTTCAGGCGGTCGGTCACCACCAGGTAGCCGTCCACGTCGAAGTGCCCGATGTCGCCGGTCCGCAGCCATCCGTCGTGGAGGACCGCGGCGGTCGCCTCCGCGTCGTTCCAGTAGCCGGCCATCAGGTTGGGACCCCGGTACTCGATCTCACCGTCGCCCTCCGCGAGGTCGCCACTGTCCACCCCGGGCACCGGCACGATCCGGATCTGCGAACCCGGCATCGGCCGGCCCACAGATCCGAACCGCACCTGGCCGGGCGCGTTGTAGGACATCAGCGGAGCCGCCTCGGTCATCCCGTAGCCGGTGGTGATCAGCATCCCGCAGGCCCAGAAGAACTCCTCGACCTCCCGGCGCAGCGGGGCACCGCCGGCGACCATCAGCTTCTTCTGCCCGCCCAGGGCGTGGCGCACCTTCGACAGCACCAGCAGGTCAGCCAGCGCGAGCCGACCGCGCAGCAGCGGATCGGCCCGCAGCCCGGCCCGGCCGGCCCGCTGGGCCGCCAGGCCGGTCGCCACCGCCCAGTCGAGCAGTCGCCGCTTCAGCGGCGAGGACGCCTGCTCCCGTACGGTGCTCAGCACCCGCTCGTAGACCATCGGCACCATCACCATCAGTGACGTACGGGCCCGGGGCATCATCACCGGCAGGGTGCGGGTGTCGGTGACGTACGTGTTGCTCGCGCCGGCGGCCAGCACGCAGAAGGTCCAGGCCCGCTCCAGCGCGTGCGCCAGTGGCAGGAAGCACAGGCTGCTGTCCTCCGGCGTGATCCCGAAGCTCTCCTGGACCACGGCGATCTCGGACAGGAACGCGCCGTGGGAGAGCATCACCCCCTTCGGGGTGCCGGTGGTGCCGGAGGTGTAGATGATCGTCGCCAGGCACCCGGGGCGCAGTTCCTCACGGCGCCGCCGGACCTCGTCGTACGCCTCGGGCGCCGGGTCCTCGGACAGATCCTCGTCGTCCATCACGACGACCCGCTCCAGGTCGGGCAGGTCGGCGCGCACCTGGGCGATCCGGTCGGCCTCCAGCACGGATCCGCAGAACACCCAGCGGGCGCCGGAACTCGCCAGGATGATCCGGGCCTGTTCGGCGGTGGAGGTCTGGTAGATCGGCACCACGATCGCCCCGATCGACAGCGTCGCCAGGTCGACGACGGTCCACATCGGTGAGTTCGGGGCGAAGATCGCCACCCGGTCCCCGACCTCGACCCCGTCGGCGACCAGCCGGGACGCGGTGGCCTCCCGCGCGAGCGCCAGCTCGGCGTAGGTCATCGTCGCCCAGCCGTCGTCCGTCCAGACCCGAGTGGCGATCCGGGACGGATGGGCAGCCACCGAGTTCCGGATCAGGTCGGAGATCGAGCGGGGCATGGTGGGGATCATTCCCGGGTCTGTTCGGCCCAGAGGTCGATCCCGGACTCGACGGCGTACGCCTCGATCGCCGTCAGCTCCTCCTGGGTGAAGTCGAGGTGCGACAGGGCGCCGAGGTTGTCCTCGAGCTGGCCGACGCTGGAGGCGCCGATCAGGGTGGACGACATCCGCGGGTCACGCAGCACCCAGGACAGCGCCATCTGGGCCAGGCTCTGGCCGCGGCCGCGGGCGATCTCGTTCAGGCCGCGGACCCGCTCGAGGGTCGCCTCGTTGAGCCAGTGGGTGTTGAACGAGGAGTGCATCGCGGCCCGGGAGTCCTCGGGGATGCCGTGCAGGTAGCGGTCCGTCAGCAGCCCCTGGCCGAGCGCGGTGAAGGCGATGCAGCCCATCCCCTGCTGCTCCAGCTCGTCGAGCAGACCGGTCTCGATCCACCGGTTGAACAGGTTGTACGACGGCTGGTGGATCAGCAGCGGGGTGCCCAGGTCGGCGGCGATCCGGGCGGCCTCCGCGGTCTTCGCCGCGGAGTAGGAGGAGATCCCGACGTAGAGCGCCTTGCCGGAGCGTACGGCCTGGTCGAGGGCCATCATGGTCTCCTCGATCGGGGTCTCCGGGTCGAAGCGGTGGCTGTAGAAGATGTCCACGTAGTCCAGGCCCATCCGCTCCAGCGACTGGTCGAGCGAGGCGAGCACGTACTTGCGCGACCCGCCGCCCTGACCGTACGGGCCGGGCCACATGTCCCAGCCGGCCTTGGTGGAAATGATCAGCTCGTCGCGGTAGGGCTTGAGATCGGTGCGCAGGAACTGGCCGAAGTTGATCTCCGCGGCGCCGTACGGCGGGCCGTAGTTGTTCGCCAGGTCGAAATGGGTGATCCCGGCGTCGAAGGCGCGGTGCAGGATTTCGCGCTGGTGGCCGAGCAGGTGGTGGTCGCCGAAGTTGTGCCACAGGCCGAGGGACAGCACGGGAAGCTTCAGTCCCCACTTCCCGACCCGGCGATAGACCATCGCGCCTGGGCGATCCGGGTCGTAGCGGTCCTCGGCAGCGACATAGGGTGTTCCGGAGAGCATCATGGCGCCCATTGTCCTCCGTCCCGTCCGGCGGCGTGCAGCGAACCCCCGGCCTCGCGCCGGGCTAGGGTCGGCCCATGGCTGAACTCCCGGTGCCGGTCGGTGCCCACGTCGATGCCGCCACGTCCCTCGACGAGGCGCGAGCCGTCGGGATCCACGTGGTCCAGATCTTCATCGGTGATCCGCAGGGCTGGAAGAAGCCCACGCTGGACGTCGAGGGCGGGCCCGCCGCGCTGCGCGAAGCGCTCGGCGAGGCCGGCGTCACCGCGTACGTCCATGCGCCGTACGTCATCAACGTCGCCTCCACCAACAACCGGATCCGGATCCCGTCGCGCAAGCTGCTCCAGCAGACGTTGCACGCCGCCGCGGAGATCGGTGCGGCCGGGGTGATCGTCCACGGCGGGCACGTCACCGCCGAGGACGAGCCCGGCCAGGGCGTCGAGAACTGGCACAAGGCGGTCGCGGGCTGCGAGATCCCGGTGCCGTTGCTGATCGAGAACACCGCCGGCGGCGCCCATGCGATGGCCCGCCGGCTCGACGCGCTGGCCGCGCTGTGGACGGCCATCTCGGCCGCGGAGGGCGCCGAGCAGATCGGCTTCTGCCTCGACACCTGCCATGCTTTCGCCGCCGGACTGGACCTGACCAGCGTGGTCGACGACGTCCGGGCCATCACCGGCCGGATCGACCTGGTGCATCTCAACGACTCCCGCGGCGCGGCCGGGTCGGGGGCGGACCGACACGCCAACCTCGGTGAGGGGCTGATCGACGCCACCGAATTGGTCGGTGTGGTCCGCGCCGCCGGGGTGCCCGCCATCCTGGAGACACCCGGCGGGATCGACGAGCGCCGGGCGGATCTCGCCTGGCTGCGTGAGCACCTCTGACCCCGATAGGCTGCCGAACATGGGAACTGCGCTGATCACCGGGGGGACCTCGGGCATCGGGGCCGCGTACGCGCGGGCGCTGGCCGAGCGGGGTGACCACCTGGTGCTGGTCGCGCGGGACCACGCCCGGCTGGAGGACGAGGCGGCCCGGTTGCGGGCCACGTACGGGGTGCAGGTGGAGGTGCTGCAGGCCGATCTGGCGGACCGTACGCAGGTGAACACGGTCATCGCCCGACTGGAGTCCACGGTCGACCCGATCACCACCTTCATCAACAACGCCGGCTTCGGGCTGCACGCCGACCTGCTCACCTCCGACACCGAGAGCGACGAACGGGCGTTCGAGGTGATGATCCGTGCGGTCTATCTGCTCGGCGGCGCGGCTGCCCGGACCATGCTGCGACACGGCAGCGGGGAGATCATCAACACCTCCTCGTCGGCGGCGTTCATCACCACCGGCAACTACTCGGCGGTGAAGGCCTGGGTGCTGACCTACACCGAGGCGCTGGCCACCCAGCTGCACGGCAGCAAGGTCCACGTCACGGCGTTCTGCCCCGGTTGGGTGCACACCGAGTTCCACCAGCGGGCCGAGATCGATTCCTCCAAGCTGCCCTCCATCGTCTGGATCGACGCCGACAAGGCGGTCCGCGAGGCGCTGGACGCCGCCCGGAAGGGCCGGGTGATCTGTGTGCCGACGCCGCAGTGGAAGATCGCCGTCGGGCTGGCCCGGGTGGTGCCGCGCAGCGCCATCCGGTGGGTCTCCAGCAAGCTGATCAGTTCCCGGGCGAAGGTCTCCGATGTCCGTTGAGGTGCCGTACGCCCCCGGTCCCCGGTGGGCGACCAGGGATGCGGGTCTTAAGGTGATGCAGTGAGCACCGGACATCGCCGCTACACCTCGGCCAGCTGGGCGATGGCCCGTTTCGTCGCCCAGCGGGGCTTCATGAAGCCGCTGTTCTGGAGTCTGCTGAACGTCCACGTGCACGGCAAGAGCAACCTGGCCGGCATGTCCGGCCCGTACATCGCAGTGGCCAACCACTCCAGTCACCTGGACGGCCCGCTGGTGATGAGCTCACTGCCGTCCCGGCTGACCCGCTACCTCGCCACCGGTGCGGCAGCCGACTACTTCTTCACCAGCCCGATCAAGGCCTTCGCCCCGGTGATGTTCGTCAACGCCTTCCCGGTGGACCGCGGCGGCGGCCGGTCGAAGCACAAGGGCCTGTCCGGCAACCTGCTCACCGAGGGCGTGCCGATCATGCTGTTCCCCGAGGGCACCCGCTCCCGCAGCGGCGCGATGGCGGCGTTCAAGCCCGGCCCGGCCGCGCTGTGCATCTCCCGCAACGTCCCGGCGATCCCGATCGCCATCGTCGGCGCGCACCTGGCGATGCCGACCAACTCGGCGCTGCCGAAGTCCGGCCGGCCCGACGTCCACATCGTGCTCGGCAAGCCGATGTGGGCCGAGAAGGGCGAGACGGCGCGCAAGTTCGCCGACCGGATGCACGACCAGGTGCTGCGGATGCACGACTCGATGGCACTGGCGACCGGGTTCCCGACGATGGCGGACTACGCCGCCGAGGCCGAACGGGTGCAGCAGGAGCAGAAGGCGATCGAGGCCGACCGATCCACCGCGGACGTACAGGCCGACGACAGCAACCACGCAGGGGCGGACCGCCCGGCCACGCGTGACCGTGAGCGGAAGGACAACCAATGACCGGCGTCAAGCACCAGAAGTGGTGGGGGTGGGGTGTCGAGGGGATCGGCTTCAGCCCGGAGGGCAAGCCGAACTTCGCCCCCTTCGTGAAGAAGCAGATCGGCCTGGACATCTCCGATCCGGGCACCCCGCCGAAGTTCGAGGACCTCGACGTGCCGGCACCGGTGGTCGACGCCGGCTTGCGCGAGCAGCTGCTCGGCATCGTCGGTGAGCGGTTCCTCCTCGAGGACGACCTCGACCGGATCGTGCACACCTTCGGCAAAGGCGTCCGCGACCTGATCCGGATCCGTCGCGGCGACCTGCGTCGGGTCGTCGACCTGGTCGTCTATCCGGCCGACGAGTCACAGGTGCAGCGGATCGTCGACGCCTGTGTCGACGCCGACGCCGTGCTGATCCCGTTCGGCGGCGGCTCCAACATCGTCGGCGCCCTGGAGCCGGAGCCGGCCGAGCGGCGTACGGTCGTGTCGGTCGACCTGGGCCGGATGACGAAGGTGCTGGAGATCGACGACGAGTCCGGGCTGGCCCGGATCCAGGCCGGCGCGCTCGGCCCGCAGATCGAGGAGCAGCTCGGCCGACGCGGCTGGACGATGGGCCACTTCCCCGACTCGTTCACCCACTCCACCCTCGGTGGCTGGATCGCCACCCGCTCGACCGGCATGCAGTCCGACAAGTACGGCGACATCGCCGACATCGTCAAGGGCCTGCGAGCCGTACGCCACGGCGACGTGTTGGCGCTGCGGCCACTGCCGTCGACCTCCTCGGGCCCCAGCGTCAAGGAGATGATCCTCGGCTCGGAGGGGCGTCTCGGCATCATCACCGAGGCCTGGGTGAACGTCCACCGGGTGCCCGAGGTGCGCGAGATCGTCGGCTACTTCTTCCCCGACTTCACCTCCGGCCTGCAGGCGATGCACGCGATCAACACCTCCGACGCGCATGTCACGGTGTCGAGGGTCTCCGACGCGCCGGAGACGCAGTTCTCCTTCGCCACCCAGCGGGCCCAGCACGGCGTGCAGAAGATCGTGATGAGCGGGCTCTTCGGCTACCTCAAGCGCCGCGGCTGGGACCTCGACCAGATGTGCCTGTCGTACGTCGGCTTCGAGGGCGGCCGCCGCTATGTGAAGCAGAACCAGGCCATCGTCAAGCAGATCGTCAAGGCGCACGGCGGCATCGTCGTGGGCACCGGCGTCGGCGCGGTGTACGACTCCAAGAAGTTCCAGACGCCCTACATCCGTGACTTCCTGCTGGACCGGGGCGCGACGGCCGACGTGTCGGAGACCACCACCCCGTGGTCGAATCTGCAGAACCTCTACGACACCACCATCGAGGCGGCGAAGCAGGCGTTCGAGAAGGCGAAGACGCAGGGCTTCGTCATGTGCCACTTCGCGCACTCCTACCACAGCGGCGCCTGCCTCTACTTCACCTTCGCCATCCCCGACACCGACGCGGACAGCACCTACCGCAACTACGACATGGTGAAGCGCGCCATCCAGCAGAACTTCATGGACGTCGGCGCGACGGTCTCCCACCACCACGGCGTCGGCAGCGAGCACACGCCCTGGCTGGCCGAGGACATCTCCGCGGCGGGCACCGCGCTGCAGCGGGTGCTGCTGGAGGGGGCCGACCCGGGCCGCAACTTCAACCCGGGCAAGATCCTCCACGACGGCAAGCCCGGTGTGGCCACGCACTCGTACGACGCCCCGCTGCCGGGCGGGGTGCCGGGCACGCCGGTCGACTGAGCTCCGGCGGGTCCATCGATCTCGGTCCGACGGCGATGGCGACGCGCCCCCCAGGGGTGTCGTCGTCGGACGGCTCTTTCCGGTTGCGGTGCAGCTCGCTCCGGCCGCGGTGCACTTCGCTCCGGCCGGCGTTGCACCTCGCTCCGGCCGGCGTTGCACTTCGCTCCGGCCGCGGTGCACCTCCTCGCCCGTGCATTTGTGCTGAATGACAAGCACATTCGCGCGGGCGAGGCGTATGCCTCTGCGAATGTGTCTGACGCCACCTGCCACCTGCCACCTGCCACCTGCCACCTGCCACCTGCCACCTGCCACCGATATCCATCTGCTGCGCTCGACCCTCATCCGCCGCGTTCCCAACCATCCGCCGCGTTCCCAACCAACCGCCGCACTTCCAGCCAACCGCCGCACTTCCAGCCAACCGCCGCGCTGAACCGCCCCGGCATGTCCGGAGACTCCGAACCTTGGGAAGGTTGGAGTCATGGCAGGGAACACGTCGAAGAGGTATCCGGCTGAGCTGAAGGCCAGGGCGGTGAGGATGTATGCCGAGATCAGGCCGGATCAGGACACCGATTGGGGTGCGATGGCCCGGGTCGCGGAGCTGCTGGGGATCTCCACGGCCGAGACGGTGCGTAAGTGGGTGCGGCAGGCCGAGGTCGACCAGGGCGCCCGGCCGGGGGTCACGTCGGAGGAGTCGGCCGAGGTCAAGCGGTTGAAGCGGGAGAACGCCGAGTTGCGGCGGGCGAACGCGATCCTGAAGGCGGCGTCGGCTTTCTTCGCGGCCGAGCTCGACCGGCCCGGGCAGTGATCGTGGACTTCATCCGCGAGCACGCCGACCACCAGCCCGCCACCGGTGGGTTGCGATGGGGGGTAGAGCCGATCTGTGCCGTGTTGTCCGAGCATGGTGTGAAGATCGCCCCGTCGACCTACTACGAGTGGCGCGACCGGCTGCCCTCCAAGCGCGAGCAGCGCGACGAGGTGCTGCTGGCACATATCCGGCGGATCCATGCCGACAACTTCGGGGTGTACGGACCCCGCAAGGTGTGGCTGGCGCTGAACCGGGAAGGCATACCCGTCGCCCGCTGCACCATCGAGCGGCTGATGCGCCAGGCGGGGCTGGCCGGGGTGGTCCGCGGCAAGGTGAAACGGACAACGATCGCCGGGATCGGGCCCAAGCCGGCCGACCTGGTGAATCGCAACTTCGAGCCGCTCGCGCCGAACCGGTTGTGGGTCGCCGACTTCACCTACGTGTCGACCTGGGCCGGCTGGACCTACGTGGCGTTCGTCGTCGACGCCTACGCCCGCCGGATTATCGGCTGGCGGGCCGCTACCACGATGACCGCCGACCTCGTCCTCGACGCGGTCGAGCAGGCCATCTGGGTGCGTGAGCGGGAGGACCGTGCCGACTTCACCGCCCTGGTCGCCCACCACGACCACGGCAGCCAATACCTCTCCCTGGCCCACAGCCAACGCCTCGCCGACGCCGGCATCACCCCCTCAGCCGGCGCCGTCGGATCGAGCTACGACAACGCCCTGGCCGAGAGCATCAACGGGATGTACAAGACCGAGGTCATTCGCCGGCAGGGACCCTGGAGGGACGTGAACGCCGTCGAGATCGCCACCGCAAAGTGGGTCGACTGGTACAACCACCGCCGCCTCAACGAGTACTGCGGAGACATGCCACCGGTCGTTCTCGAGCAGGCCCACTACGCTCAACAACAACCCTCAGCAGCAAGCTGAGGAGTCAAACCAGCGAGTCTCCGGACATGCCGGGGCGGTTCACGCGTCGGCATGCCGCAGATCGCGGAAAGCGCGGCAGGTTGCCGAAAGGGCGGCGGATCCGACTGACCGCACCTCTTCACGCCGCTGGCCAGCCCCACATCCCGTCACACCACTGGCCGGCCCCGCACCATCCCGCCGCTGGCTAGGAGCTCGCGCCTGCCTGCGGACCCGCCCAACCCAGCCCAGCCCAGCCCGGCCAACGCCACCCAGCCCCACCCCACCCCCCAGCCCAGCACCACCCCCCAGCCCAGCACCACCCACCCGGCCCAGCCCCGCCCAACCCGGCCCCTGAACCGGGACACATCTGTGACCACGCGGCCCCCCAACGGTTCCCCGCAGTTCCCCGCCCGTTCACCCATTTCTGAGAAGAAACTCAGGGAGTGCGTCACCGCTCGGTGTCGTACGTGAGGAGCAGGAGACAGGGAGAGCACATGCACACGCTGGGATGGAAGCGCGCTGCTGCGGGGATCGCCGCACTGAGCCTGGGACTGGGCGGATTCCTCGCCCTCCCGGCGACAGCCGCCGAGCAGGACCTGACGGTCCTCACGTTCACCGATTTCCACGGGCGGATCACCAACCTGGACTTCTTCGCCACGCTGGACCAGATGAAGACCACGGCGGGCGCTGACCGGACCGCCCTGCTGTCGGTGGGCGACAATGTCGGCGCCTCGATCTTCGAGTCCTCGATCCTCGACGACGAGCCGACCCTGGCCATGCTGAACGCGATCGGCGTCGATGCCTCCGCCGTCGGCAACCACGAGTTCGACCGCGGCTGGACCGACCTCCGCGACCGGATCGCTCCCCACTCCGACTTCCCGTACGTCGCGGCCAACATCAGCGGGGTCACCCCCGACGTGCAGCCGTACACGATCATCGAGAAGAACGGCGTGAAGATCGGCTACATCGGCGCCACCACCTCCGAGCTGCCAGGTCTGGTGAGCCCGGCCGGCCTGGTCGGGCTGACCGTCACCGATCCCGCCACCGCGGTGAACAAGGTCGCCGATCAGCTGACCGACGGTGACCCGGCCAACGGTGAGGCCGACGTGCTGATCGCCGGCTACCACGAGGGTGCCAGCGAGGCCCTGACTGCGGCGACCTCGCCGAAGGTCGACATCGTGCTGGATGGCCACACGCATGTGTCGTACGTGAAGAACGACGGCACCCGTACGACGATGCAGGCCGGCAACTACGGCGAGAAGATCGGCCAGATCACGCTCGGCTACGACGCGGCGACCGACAAGGTCACCGTGAAGTCCGCCGCCGTCGTCGCACCGACCGCCGGGCTGGCGAAGACCTACACCTCCCCGGCGTTCGACGCGGCCAAGAAGATCTCGGCCGCCGCCGTCGAGGAGTCCGCCGTCGAGGGCGCCGCGGAGGTCGCCACCGCCACCGGCCCGCTGTCGCGCGGCGGCATGGGCAACGCCACTCCGGGCGAGGACCGCGGCGCCGAGTCGACCCTGTCGGACCTGATCGCGAACATGTTCCGCGATGTGCTCACCGACGTCACCGGCCAGCCCGTCATCGGCATCCAGAACCCGGGTGGCACCCGCGCCGACCTCGCCGCCGGCACGGTGACCTACAAGCAGGCCGCCACCATCCTGCCGTTCGCCAACACCCTGAAGACCACCGAGATCACCGGTGCCCAGTTCAAGACCATGCTGGAGCAGCAGTGGCAGCGCGATGCCGCCGGTGCCGTCCCGACGCGTCCGTTCCTCGCTCTGTCGCTGTCGGACAACGTGAGCTGGACCTTCGACGAGTCCCGCCCCGAGGGTGACCGCGTCACCTCGATCATCATCGACGGTACGCCGATCGACCCGACTGCGACCTACACGGTCGGCTCCGGCAACTTCCTGATCGAGGGCGGCGACAACTTCCGCGTCCTCGCCGGTGGCAAGAACACGACCGACACCGGCTGGTCCGACCTGGATGCCTGGACCACCTGGCTGAAGCAGCAGCAGACCATCGCCCCGAGCTACGCCAAGCTGGGCGTCGAGGTGTCCGGCCTGGACACCAGGAACGTCGCCAAGGGCGCCCCGGTGACCGTCACCGTCGGTGACTCCCCCGCCACGGCCCCGGTCGCCAAGGGCTCGCTCGACATGAACTCGGTCGGCTTCGTCAAGAACACCACCGTCACCGCCCGCATCGGTGAGGTGCAGGTCGGCACCGCCGCCGTCACGGACGGCCGCGCCGACCTCTCGATCACGGTGCCCTGCACCGTCCAGGGCACCTCGAACGTGCTGACCCTCACGGCCGCCGACTCCGGCACCACCGTCACCGTGCCGGTCACGCTGACCACCGGGTCCTGCGATACCCAGAACGGTCAGGCCGGCGACGACAACAGCCAGGGCAACGCCCAGCAGGGTGGCAACGACCAGGGTGGCCAGAACAGCCAGAACGGCAACGCCGCGGACACGAGCAACCAGGGCGGCAATGCTGCGGCGAACCTCGCCCGCACCGGTGGCCCGGCGGCGCTCGCCGCGGTCGGCGCACTGGCGCTGGTCGGCGCCGGCACCCTGCTGGTCCGCCGCTTCCGCTGACCACCCGGGCCCGCGCTGACCACCTGGGCCTGCTGACCACCCGGCCCCCTTGATCACCCGCCTCCGCTGACCACCCGGCCCCGCTGACCATCGGATCCACGGACTGTCTGATCGATGGCGGCATCCCTGCGGGGATGCCGCCATCGCAGCTCCCGGGCCCGCACGGGGTGGGCAGTGCCGCCGTGACCACACTTTGCGGGATCTGTGACTCCCGGGCCCGCGCCGGTGCGCAGGCTCGCCCACGCAGTGTTGCTGAATGACGAACACCTTCGCGCGGTCGAAACCCATGGGTGTCGAAAGCTGTGTGAACGCCCGACCGCGGCACTTCCCGGGGCACCGCCTGCGGCACGGGGGCGCGGCCCCGGACCGGTAGAGTCGGGGCGTGGCGATCACCGTACGTAGCATCCCGGCTTCCCAGCACCTCGAGTACATCTCCACCCTCCGTTCGGCGAGCTTCCTGCAGACCCCGGCATGGGCGAAGGTGAAGAGCGAGTGGCAGCACGAGTCACTCGGCTGGTTCGAGTCCGGGGTGGATGCGGGCGCCACGGCGGACACCGACGACACCGCTGCCACCGACGACACCGCTGCCACCGACGGCACCCCTGCCGTCGGTCGTGCCGGTGAGCGGCTGGTCGGCGTGGCGCTGGTGCTCTACCGTCAGATCCCGCGGGTCAAGCGCTACCTGGCGTACGTCCCGGAGGGGCCGCTGTTCGACTGGGAGAACGTCGACCTCGAGGCTTACCTCAAGCCGTTCGTCGCGCATGTGAAGCACCAGGGCGCCTTCGGGGTGCGGATCGGTCCGCCGGTGGTGGTCCGCCGCTGGGGCACCAAGACCATCAAGGACGCGCTGGCCGACGACGCGGTGACCTCGCTGCGTACGGTCGAGCCGGACGAGACCAACGTCGCGGCCGCCCGCGTCCACAACACCTTGCGTACGCTCGGCTGGCAGCCGCCGAAGACCGGCGAGGGCTTCTCGGCGGGACAGCCGGAGTTCAACTTCCATCTGCCGCTCACGGACCGTACGCCCGACGATGTCCTCAAGGGCATGAACCAGCTGTGGCGCCGCAACATCAAGAAGGCCGACAAGCTCGGCGTCACGGTGCGCCGCGGCACCATCGCCGACCTTCCGGCCTTCCACGCGCTCTACGTCGAGACCGCCGAGCGCGACGGGTTCACCCCACGGCCGGCGAGCTACTTCCGGACCATGATGGAGGCGATGGAGACGGAGGACGCCGACCGCATCCACCTCTACCTGGCCGAGCATGAGGGCGACCTCGTCGCCGCCACCACCTGGGTGCGGGTCGGCGGGCACAGCTGGTACTCGTACGGTGCATCCTCGACGCAGAAGCGCGACGTCCGCGGCTCGAACGCGATCCAGTGGCGGATGATCCAGGACGCCCTCGCCGCCGGGGCGGACGTCTACGACCTGCGCGGCATCACCGACTCCGTCGACAAGAACGACCCGCACGTCGGACTGATCGAGTTCAAGGTCGGCACCGGTGGAGAGGCCGTCGAGTACCTCGGCGAATGGGACCTGCCGCTGAACCGGGTGCTCTACACCGCCTTCGATCTGTACATGAAGCGACGCGGCTGAGCCTCGCCGGCAGTCACCGGCTCGGCGTCTGCGCCCGGGAGGGTTGTACGTACGTCGTCACCGGCACCGGCACCGGGCCCGCGGGGCCGGGAGCGGGGCGCTGCGCACCCGCGGCAGTTAGGCTGACCGAGTGAGCGGACTGACCCTGACCATCGACACCGACGCTTGGCGCGCCCACCAGCGGGCCGTCCTCGAGCGGACCCCGGGCATCATCCCGGTCGCCAAGGGCAACGGGTACGGGTTCGGCCTGGCCCGGCTGGCCGAGGAGGCCCGCGCCCTGAAGGTCCCCACCCTCGCCGTCGGCGTTCCCGGCGAAGTCGCCGCGGTCCGCGACCACTTCGACGGCGACATCGTCATCCTCCAGCCGTGGCGCGCCTTCGACGCCCGCGCGGTCGAACTCGCCCGCGACCCCCGCATCATCTCGACCGTCTCCCGGCTCGAGGACCTCGAGGTGCTGAGCAACCTCGGCGGTGGCGTACGCCCCCGGGTGGTCCTCGAGGTGCTCACCTCGATGCGCCGCCACGGCCTGTCCATCGCTGACCTGGAGGGCGCCGAGGCCGCTTCCGGGCTGGTCGAGATCGAGGGCTGGACGATCCACCTGCCGCTGCACTCGACCGCCACCGAGGCGGAGGCCCGCACCCTCGCCGAGCGGGCTGTCGACGCGTTCCGCGCCCCGGTGTGGCTGTCCCACGTCCCGTCGACCACGGCGCAGGCCCTCGCCCAGGACCTCAGCGCCCAGGGCGAGCCGCTCCGGACCCGACTGCGGATCGGCACCGAGCTGTGGCTCGGCAAGCGTTCCGCGTACGCCACCTCCGCAACGGTCCTCGACATCCACCAGGTGTCCCGCGGCGAACGGGTCGGCTACCACCAGCACCGGGCCCCCGGCGACGGCTGGGTGGTGATCGTCGCCGGCGGCACCGCGAACGGCGTCGGCATGGAGGCCCCGACCTCCGGAGCGACGATGCGCGCGAAGGCCATCTCGGTGGCGACCGGGGCGATGGAGGCCGCCGGGCGCGCCCTGTCGCCGTACACCCTGGACGGGAAGAAGCGGATGTTCCTCGAACCGCCGCACATGCAGTCCTCGATGGTGTTCCTGCCGCACGGGTCGACCCCACCGCAGGTCGGCGATCAGGTGCCGGTGGAGGTGCGGATGACCACCGCGCTCTTCGACGACGTGGTCACCGGGCGCATCGGGGCGGAGTAGTCCGCCGGCCCCGGGGCGCGCAGATCCGACCGGCCCAGATCCAACCGGCCCAGATCCAACCGGTTCAGATCCGACCGGCCCAGATCCGGACCGGACGACCTGCCCCGAAACAATCGACCCGCCCGGACCGATCACGGCGGAAGGACGTCTCCAGCAAACTTCCATAGGTTTCCCCTATGGTCCCGCGGAGGACAACCAACACCCCAGCCGGTCGTCGCCTCGTCAGCCCACCAGCTTGCGACGCATCTGCGCGGTGTCGGTCGGGGTCCAGCCGATCCGGCCGAGCATCGGTTCGACACCTCCGAAGTGCTCCTCCGCGTAGCCCAGGAAGGCACGCATCGACTCGGGGCGGGTGTTGTGCGAGGCGACCGGACGGCCGGCCATGCTCTCGGCGTACGTCTCCCGGGCGATCAGGCGGGCGATGATCAGTTCCATCCGTTCGGTGCTTGCGGCGTAGTCCTCGATCACCGCCTCGGCGTCGGCCCCGGCGATCATCAGCGCCAGTGCCACGGTCGTCCCGGTGCGGTCCTTCCCGGCGGCACAGTGCACCAGCGCGGCGCCGTCGGCGTACGCCACATCGCGCAGCGCGGCGAGCACCGATGCCGGACGGTCGGCGAGGAAGGACAGGTAGGAGGAGGCGAAGGCGTCGGCGATCCGGACCGAGTGCGGCCGGCCACCGGTCCACGGCAGCGCGTCCCCCGGCAGTTCGGCGCCACCCCGTCCGTCGGCCTCGTCGTCGGACGACACGCCGTCGGACGACACCACCGTGCCGTCGGCGGCGCGCTCGATGACGAAGGAATGCCGATGGATCGCGAAGCCGGACTCGACCTCCAGCGGTCCGGGCCCCTCGGAGTGCACCTCGAACGCCGACCGCAGGTCGATCACGTCGGTCACCCCCAGCTCCCGTAGCCGCTGGATGTCGGCCGCCGTGAGGGCCTGGAGATTGTCCGAACGGATCAGCCGGCGCGGCAGGATGGCGCCCCCGTCGACCGTCGGGATCCCGCCCACGTCACGGGCGTTGACCAGGGAATCGAAATCCAACCACTGCACGCTCACACCGGCAGTCTGGCACGCCCCGCCCAACAGCGGGTGAACCGGCGGACGTTCCCGCGGGAACGTCCTGAGTGGTCCACGTCACAGCGGGCGCGGTCAGCGGGTGCCGCCGGCAGGCGCGTCACAGCGGGCGCGTCACAGCGGGTTCGTCACAGCGGGCGGGGGCCTTGAGACGTTCCCGCGGGAACGTGAGTGATCACCGCGTGCCGAGACCGCCGAGGACGAAGGCCCCGATCACCAGGACCACCGTGGCGATGCCCCAGGGAAGGTCCGTACGACCAGGCGCGCCGCTGCCGCGCGGCCGCGCCGACCCCACAGCAGGATCCGCCGTCCTGACCTCCGACGCGATCGGCAACGACCGCCAGCCGGCGCCGGCCGCAGCCAGGAACAACACCGCCGAGACGGCGAACTCCCACCGGCCCAGCGCCACCGCGAGCGTCGTCTCGACCACCGTCATGAACAGCAGCGACAGCAGCAGCGACCAGCGCGAGGACAGCTGGTGCGGCGCGCGACCGCGCGGCGACGGCCGCCGGGGCGCCAGAGGATCAGGGAGATGGTCCGTCACCCCGCCATGCTACGGCCGTCGGACCGTACGGTGAGTGCAGCGGGATGCGGCGCCGCCCGATCCGGGGGGACGGCGTCCCGAGAGGCCCTGCCCCCGACTCGCACACCGTCACGCGTACGTCCGGAGGAACCGGGTCACGCCCACCCGCCGCTGCCGCACGACCGCCAGGCCACTGGCCAACGCCCCGAGCAGGGCCCAGGCGAGGATCCCGACCAGCGGCGCACCGACCGATCCGCCGGTCGCCGCCGCCCGGACCGCATCCAGCACGGGGCTGAGCGCCAGCAGGGGCCGTACGGTGTCGAAGAAGGCGGGCAGGGCGGACGTGAGCCCGGCAGCGACGGTGAGGACGCCCATCAGCAGCCCGATGCCGCGGCCGATCATCCCGCCCCAGGCCGCCAGCGCGTGCTGGACCAGCGCGAACATCGCCCCGCCGAGCACGAGCACGCCGAGCACCGCCGCAGCCCGCGCCGCCGACAGCCCCATCACCGCCTGCACGGCCAGCGCCACGCCGATCGCCTGGACCACGCCGATCGCGACGCCCGGACCAACGGTCCGCGCCACCAGCCACGGCGTCGACCGGGTCGAGCCCAGCAGCCGATCGGAGAGCGGCCGGCGCAGGACGTACGTCACCAACGTCCCGAGCCACAGCGCCACCACGGCCAACAGCGCCCCGGCGGCGAGCACCGGGGTGGACGCCACTGCCCCGCGGGTGGCGACCGGGGCGGCCACCACCGCGGCGAGATTCTTCGCCTCGGCATCGGTGTAGGTGGGCAGCGCGCCGAGGTTGTCGGTGATGCCGCGGGCCAGCTGGTCCGCGCCGTCGGCGGCCTGGGTGATCCCGGACGACAGCGGCACCATGCCGTCGGCGAGCTGGGACGTGCCGTCGGCCAGCTGAGCTGCCGCGGACGCGAGCTGGTCGGCGCCGGAGGCCGACGCGGCCGCCCCGTCGGCCAGTTGACCGGCCCCGGAAGACAGCTGTTCCGCCCCGTCGACCAGCGCGGGCCCGTTGGCCTTGAGCTGGGCGAGCCCGGACGACAACTGTGCGGCGCCGTCGTTGAGCTGGTGCACGCCCGACTGCAGCTGGGCGACCTGGCCGGGCAGGTCGTTCAACGCCGCCATGATCGCGTCGATCTGGGTCTGGTCGAGCCCGGGCAGGGTGCCACCGTTGGCCCGGACCAGGGCCTGGAAGGCGCTTGCCCCGTCGTCGGCGGCCTTGGCGGCGGTGACGACGCTGTAGCCGGTCCTCGGATCCTTGGTGGTGAGCAGGCCGAGGGCACGATCCGCCCCGCTCTGGGCACCCTGCTTCCAGGCGGCGCAGACCTCGGGCCCCTGGGCGGTGATGTCGGCGGGACAACTGACCTTCCCGTCCGACATCGCGGTCAGGTCGGCGACGGTCGAGTCGAGCCCCTTCACCACGGCACCGGTGCCGGCGCTGAGCCGGTCGGCTGTGCCCTGCAGGTCCTTCAGGGCGGCGGTGATCTGGTCCAGCACCGGCCGCAGCCGGTCGATCGTCGCCTGGATCTCGGCGAGCTGCTCGGGGGCGGGCAGCGCCGAGTCGAGCTGGCGGGTCATCTGGTCGATGCCGGCACTGATCTGGGCGGCCCCGTCGGCGGCCGAGGAGACCCCGTCGGTGTACTGCTTGACCCCCGAGGCGTACGTGGACGCGCCGCCGGAGAGCTGTCGGGCACCGTCGGAGAGCTGGCCCAGCCCGGACGACAACTGCCCGACACCGTCGGAGACCTGCCGCGAACCGTCGGCCAGCTGCTTGGTCTGGTCGGGCAGTTGCGCGGTGCCGGCCTGCAACTGGGCCAGCCCGTCGGCCAGGTCCGAGGTGCCGGAGGCGAGCTGGCGCATGCCGTCGGCGGACTTGTTGAAGCCCAGGTACACCTGGTCCAGATAGCCCTCGGTGAGCGTGCTGTTCAGGCTGCGCGCGGCGGCGTCGGAGAGTTGGCGGGCGATCTCGGCATCGGCGACCCCGGTGATCGAGGAGGTGGTGACGTCGAGGGTGGCCCGGCGCGCGTCGGCAGCCGGCCCGCCGTACGAGGTGGTGGCCGCGGAGAAGTCGGCCGGGATGACGACCCGGGCGACGTAGCGGCCCGAGGCCAGCCCGGCCGCCGCGTCGGAGTCGTCGCTGAGCACCCAGGTGTAGCCGGAGCCCTCAGCGGGCCCCTCGACCAGCGCGGCCGACAGCTGGCGGCCCATCGGGGCGAGTTGCCCCTGGACGGTCGCCGGCACGTCGTGGTTGACGATCGCGGCCCGTACGGTCGGCCGGCGACTCTCGGCGGTCGCGGTCACCCAGCCCAGCGAGCCGACGATCAGCAGCGGCACCAGCACCAGTCCGAGCACGGTCGCCCAGCGTCGGGCCGCCGTCTTCGTGGTCATCGGGTTTCTCCTGCCTGGAGGACGGCGTCGGCCGGTGCGGTCGGCGCGAGGTCGGGGGACTGCGGTGAGGCGGCCTGGTCGACGGCCCGGTCAGGCCGGGCCGCGTCGGAGCGGGCCGCGTCGGAGCGGGCCCCACCGGGGCGGGACACGCCGGAGCCGGCGGGGACGGCGTGGTCGGCATCAGGTCTGTCCACACCAGGTCGAGCCGCATCGGCACCGGCCGTCTCGGTTCGAGCCGTCGCCACGTACGGTCGGGCCACCACCCGCGGCGTGCCGAACGGCAGCAGCGGCTCCAGGCCGCGCTCGTCCAAGGCCCCGATCACCACCGTCGCCGGACTGTGCCGCACCAGGGTCGCCAGCAGCTCGCGGGTGCGGGCGTCGGCCGCCATGTCGGCGTCGTCGATGACGATCACCCGCTCGGGGTCGGTCGGGCGGTCGACCAGCCGGGCCAGCTCGGCGGCCGCGTCGGGGGTCCGCCACAGGTCGATGTACGCCACCCGACGCCGCACCCGCCCGGCACGTTCCAGCAACCCACCGGCGACCCTGGCCCGCCCCTCGGCCACCGGCAGCCGACCGGCCAGGGCCAGCAGCAGCGCCGTACGGTCCGCGGGCTCGCCGGCCACCAGCAGACGTTCGCCGGGGAGCAGACGGATGTCGACCGGGTGGTGGAGTCGGTGGTCGGCGTCGCCGGCGACCAGTCCCTCGGCGGTGAGCACGGTCGGTTCGCCGGGGCCGGGCCAGTCACGCAGCGAGAGTTCCCGGGCCAGGTCGGAGCCCTCGACGTCGAGCATCGGCATACGTACGTCCAGCCAGTGTGGCAACCACCAGGCGCGGTCACCGAGCAGCGCCATCACCGCCGGCACCAGGGTCATCCGGACCAGGAAGGCGTCGATCGCGACACCGACGGTCAGCGCGAAGGCGATCGGCTGCAGCGAGCCGCGGTCGGACTCGGGCACGAAGAAGGCGAAGACGGCGACCATGATCACTGCGGCCGCGACGACCACCATCGCGGAGCCGACGAAGCCGGTGTGCACCGCGGCCCTGGCCGGCCGACCGTGCACGTGGTCCTCCCGCATCCGGGAGACGAGGAACACCTCGTAGTCCATCGACAGGCCGAAGAGGATGCCCATGGTGATGATCGGCAGGAAGGAGATCAGCGGGCCGGTCACCTCGACGTTGACCAGCCGGGCGCCGACGCCGTCGGTGAAGACGAGCGTGGTGAGGCCGAAGCAGGCGAGGACGGACAGCAGGTAGCCGACGGTCGCCTTGATCGGCACCACCAGGGAGCGGAACACCATCGTCAGCAGCACCATCGACAGGCCGACGACGAAGATGCCGAACGGCAGCAGGGCCGCCCCGAGGCGTTGCGAGACGTCGATCGCGATGGCGGTGTAGCCGGTCACCGCGGTGTCGACGCCGTAGCGGTCGTGCCACTGGGGGGCGGCTGCCCGGATCCGGTGCACGAGCTCCTCGGTGGCCGGGTCGTCCGGGCCGGTGGTCGGGAAGATCTGGACGATGCCGGTGTCGGCGGTGCGGTTGGGCGTGGCGACCGGGACGACGGCGACGCCCGGCATCGCCTCGATGTCCTTCTTCAGCCCGTCCATCACGCCCAGCGGGTCGGTCGAGCCGACGATCTGGGCGGTGACCACCAGCGGCCCGTTGTAGCCGGGCCCGAAGTGCTCCGCGGTCAGATCGTACGCCTCGCGGGCCGGCGTGCCGGCCTTCGCCTGGCCGGCGTTGGGCAGGGCGAGCCGCATGTCCCGGGCCGGCACGGCGAGGGCTCCGAGGATCAGCACGACCGCGACGATGGTGAACGCCGGCCGCCGGGTGACGGTGCGCACCCACCAGCCCGACGGTCCCCCACCACGGCCCTCGGCGACCGCCGCCATCCGCAGCCGGGCCGCCTCGTGCGGGTCGTCGACGTACGTCCCGGCGGTGCGGCGGGCCTGCATCCGCCGGCTCAGCCGCTGCGGTCGCGGACGCATCCGCTCACCGGCCAGCCCGGCGAGGGCAGGCACCAGGGTGAGGGCGATCGACACCGTCACGGCGATCGCTCCGGCGGCGGCGATCCCCATCGTGGTGAGGAACGGGATGCCGGCGACGCCCAGTCCGATCAGCGCGATGAAGACGGTGAGGCCGGCGAAGACCACCGCCGATCCGGAGGTGGCGACCGCCCGGGCGGCCGACTCCTCGGTGCCGAGCCCCTCGGCGAGCTGTTCGCGGTGCCGCGACAGGATGAACAGGGCATAGTCGATGCCCACCGCGAGACCCAACATCAGCGCGAGCATCGGGGTGGTGGAGTTGGTGGTGATGAAGCCGGTGGAGGCCAGGATCAGCGCCATCGAGACGCCGACCCCGACCAGCGCGGTGAGCAGCGGCATGCCGGCGGCGATCAGCGAGCCCATGGTGAGCATCAGCACGACCAGGGCGACGACCAGACCGAGCAGTTCGACCACGCCGACGGTGGGGATGGTCGCGTTGAACGCCTCACCGCCCATCCGCACCTTCGACCCCGGCAGCTGCGCCTGCAGTCGATCGGCGGCGTCGAGCAGCTCCTGCTTCTGCGCCGGCGTGAAGTCGGTCATCGTCACGTCGAGCATCACCGAGACCAGGCCGGCCTGCCGGTCGTCGCTGATCATCCCGTGCATCAGGTCGCCGTACGGAGACTGGGCCGAGCGGACGACGTCGAGCCGGCCGATCTCGTCGGTGGTCCGCTCCACCGCGGACCGTACGACCGGGTCGTCGAGGGTGTCGCCCGGGCCGGCGACGACGACCATGGTGGCCGAGCCGCCGGACATCTCCGGGAAGGTCATGCCGAGCTGGTCGAGGGCCTGCTGGGACTGCGTGCCGGGCAGGGTGAACGAGTTGTCGAACGTGCGCATCAGGCCCAGTGCCGCCCCGCCGGCGAGGGCGAGGATCACCAGCCATCCCACCAGGACGCGTCCGCCGTGACGGAAGCACCACCGACCGATGGCATACAGGACCGATGACAATGTGACTCCCAAGTGCCTGCCGCGTGACTCCCAGATGCCTGCCGCATGGAATGACCGGCATCCGCCGCGTTCGAAACACTAGTGTATCCGCGCTACGGACGTGCCCGAACAGCCACCGACCGGCAGCTGACCGACTATCGTGCATCGCGAACCCCAGCCGAGGAGGACCATGTCCGACATCCCGATCTCGCCCCGACGTGCCGAGACCCGGCAACGGCTGTTGGACGGGGCGGTCGGAGTGTTCGCCGATCGCGGGGTGCTGGCGGCGAGCGTGGAGGAGATCTGCGACCGGGCGGGCTTCACCCGCGGCGCCTTCTACTCGAACTACGCCTCGAAGAACGACCTGGTGCTGGCCCTGCTGGCGCAGGACCGGGAACGCCAGCAGGCGATGGTCGACGGCGTGGCCTCCTCCGAGTTCGTGGGCCGGCCGGTGACCTCGTCCCAGGAGATCGGCGTGCTGGTGGAGCACGCGGTCCGGAGGTTCGTCTCCAGGCGTCGCCTCGACCGCGACTGGGTGATGGTGTCGGCGGAGCTGCGCCTCTACGCCGCCCGCGAGCCCGGGATCCGCGAGGCGTTCCTGGCCCACCAGCAGGCCGCCCGGGCCGAGCTGCTGCAGAGTGCGCTGAGCATCGCCGAACGCGCCGGCTGCGAGTTCACCGTCCCGCTCGACTCGGTGCTGCAGATCTTCGACGACATGTACGAGGGCACCCTCCTCCAGGCGCTGCTGCACCATCCGGAGCTGGGTGACGAGGAGCGGGTCCAGGCCAGCCTGGGCCCCTTCATCCACGTGATCACCAGCATCGTCCGGCCGGTCGGCGGCCGCGCGAGGGCCTGAGGCACCCCGGCGCGCAGGCGCTGTGCGCGACGCAGCGACCGGGCGTCACCCCGACGTAGCCTGGCCTCATGACACCCGTACGCCGCACCGCCACCCGGATCACCGAGCCCCTGTGCTACCACGCCGAGGGCCCGGTCTGGTCGCCCGCGTGGGGCGGCCTGCGGTGGGTCGACATGCTCGCCGGTGACCTGCTCACCCTGCGCGCCGACGGCAGCGTCGACCGGTTGCACGTCGGGACCGGCCCCTGGGTCGACGCAGCGATCGGCACCTCCCGGGGCCGCGACTGGAAGCCGATCGCCGCCTTCTGCCGCCCCCGTGCCGAGGGTGGCTACGTGGTCGGCCTGGAACGCGGCTACGGCCTGGCCGAGGACGTCGACGTCACCCCGGACCGGGTGGTGGCACTGTGGGACGACCCGAACCTGCGGATGAACGAGGGCGGCACCGACCCGTGGGGCCGGCTCTACGCCGGCGGCATGGCGTACGACCGTACGCCGGAGGCCTCGGCGCTCTACCGGATCGGGCCGGACGGCTCGGCCGAGATCGTCGCGAGTGAGGTGACCACCTCCAACGGCATCGCGTTCACCGCCGACCTGTCGAAGGCCTACTACAACGACACCGGGCTGCGGCGCACCGACGTCTTCGACGTGTACGACGACGAACTGGACGGGCGGCGGCCGTTCCACGACGCGCCGATCCTCACCCGCGGGGAGCGGGCCGGCTCGCCGGCCAGCCCCGACGGTCTGTGCGTGGACTCCGCCGGCAACGTGTGGATCGCGATGAACCGCTCCGGTGAGGTGCACCAGGTCTCCCCCGCGGGGGAGGTGCTCACCATCGTCGAGCTGCCGGTGCAGCTGGTCACCGCCTGCACGCTCGGCGGGGACGATCTGCGCACCCTCTTCATCACCACCTCGCGGGAGAATCTCGCCGACCCCGAGCCGGACGCCGGTGCGATCTTCGCCGTCGAGGTGGAGGTGCCCGGGGTGCCGGTCACGCCGTACGCCGGCTGAGCGACAGCACCGGGACGACCGCGCAGGCTTGGTCGGGAAGTTGTGCAGCGAACCGGCGCCATGCCGGCGTCATGTGGAATCCGCCAAAGGTCGTCAGGGTTGGACCTCATCGTCACGCCGCCGCAGATGCGGCCCCGCGCCACCCCTGCTGTTACTCGAGGAGCACGTTCGTCCCGCGTTCTCCTGAGTGTTACCTGAGAGACACCGGGATTCACTACTTCTTGGCCTATGCGTCTTCATCGCCGTCTGACGGCCGCCGCTGCGGCCGCTCTCGTCACAGGCCTCGGCCTGCCCGCCCTCGCCTTCGCCGCCGATGGCACCCCGAACATCCAGATCACCGAGTTTGAGTACAACACCTCGGAGTTCGTGGAGCTGACCAATGTCGGCACCGCTCCCCAGGACTTCACCGGGTGGTCGTTCTCCGACTCCGGCGACACCCCCGGTGACCTCAGCCTCTCCGGCTTCGGCACCGTCGCCCCCGGCGAATCGGTGATCATCTCCGAGGACTCTGCGGCCGCCTTCCGCACCGCGTGGGGCCTCAAGGACACCGTCAAGGTGGTCGGCGGCAACACCACGAATCTCGGCAACGGCGATGCGATCAACATCTATGACGCCGGCAACACTCTGGTCGACTCGCTGACCTACCCCGGCGACAAGGCCACCCAGACGAAGAGCGGCTACGTGCACGCCGATGCGCTGGCCGAGACCACCTTCTCGTTGACCGGCTGGACGCTGTCCAGCGTCGGCGACGCCGAAGGCAGCTGGGCCGGACTGAACGGGGGCATCGGCACCCCCGGCGCCAGCACCCTCGGCACCTCCACGCCGGACGACGTCCGGCTCCCCGCTGACGGCGGCGATCCCGGCGACGGCACCCCGACCGACCCGGCGCCGACCCTGGACTGCCAGCCCGAGGCCGCGTCCGGCACCGGCCCGGCGGCCGCCGGCGCCGTGACCTGGCCGGGCTCCTCCTCGGTGACCGTCGTCGACAAGGAGTGCGCCTGGAAGACCACCACCGGCCCTGAGGGCCGCGACATGAGCGGCATGGTCTTCGACAAGGCCGACCCGAACGTGCTGTGGGCGGTGAAGAACAAGAGCTGGATCTTCCGCCTGGTCAAGGACACGAACGGCCTGTGGGTGCCGGACACCGCCAACGGCTGGGGCGCCGGCAAGGAGATCTACTTCCCCGGCACGACGGGCGAGCCCGATTCCGAGGGCATCACCCAGGGCCCCGACGGCATGCTCTACACCACCACCGAGCGTGACAATGCCGCGAACACCATCGCCCACAACGCCATCCTGGCGTTCGACCCGTCGGCGAACGGCACCTCGCTGACCGCGGTCAAGGAATGGAACCTCACCGACGAGTTCCCGGAGCTCAAGACCGGCACCAAGACCGACGCCAACCTGGGCTTCGAAGGCGTCACGTACGTCCCCGACAGCTACCTGGTCGACAACGGCTTCGTCGACCAGTCGACCGGCGCCGCGTACGATCCGGCTCGCTACCCGCTGCACGGAAAGGGCCTGTTCTTCGCCGCCCTGGAGAACGACGGCAAGCTCTACGCGTACGCACTGAACAGTGACGGCAGCTTCCACCGGGTCGCGGTCGTCGACACGACGATGGGCCACGTGATGGACGTCCAGTACGACGCCGCACTGCAGCGGGTCTGGGCGCTGTGTGACAACACCTGCTCGGTGTCGATGACGGTGCTCGGCATCGACGCCACGGGCACGATGACCCCGCAGGCCGTCTACGCCAAGCCGGCCGACCTGCCGGTGGTCAACCTGGAGGGCTTCGCGGTCGCGCCGGCCTCCACTTGCGTCAACGGCGCCCGGACCGCGCTGTGGTCCGACGACGGCATCTCGGCTCCCGATCACCTCGGCCACGCACTGTACGCCGGGACGCTCCCCTGCACGCTCGACCTCCCGGCGCAGGGCACCGGCACCGGGAACGGGAACGGGAACGGGAACGACCAGGGCCAGGACGGTCCGGGTCAGGACGGCGGCCAGAGCAACGACCAGGGCCAGGCCGGCGGCCAGGACCAGGGCAACGGCGTCGACGGTGGCCACGGCGCGCCGGCCAACGGCGCGGGCAACCTTGCTCGCACCGGTGGTCCGGTGGCTCTCGCCGGCCTGGGCGCTCTGGCACTGCTCGCCACCGGCACCATGCTGGTCCGGCGCTTCCGCTGATCTGGCCCGGCTGCAGGATGAGTCCGGGCGTCCGCTGACCCGGCCCGACGGCATGATCAGTCCGCCCGCGGATCAGGCCCCGCGCCACGATCAGTCCGCCCGCAGATCAGGCCCGGCGGCAGGATCAGGCCCGGGCAGCCCCGCGCCCGGCCCCCGGAAGACACGCCTGGACCGCGCACCAGGTCCACTGACGCGTTTCGCTCATGCGTTCGTGCTGGAAGTCCGACACCAACGCATGAGCGAAACGCATAGGCGAGAGAGCCCCCTGCCGCCCCGGGACACACCTCAGGCTGCTGCCCCGGGACGCACCTCAGGCCGTCGCCCCCGAACGCACCTCAGCCTGCCGGACCGGACGCGACTCAGGCCGTCGGCGCGCCCTCGAAGCCGTACGGGTTCTGCTCCTGCCAGTGCCAGTGGTCGCGGCACATCTCGTCGATGTCACGGGTCGCGGCCCAGCCGAGGTCGGCGAGCGCCGAGGACGGATCGGCGTACGACACGGCGACGTCACCGGGGCGGCGGGCGACGATCTCGTAGGGGATCGGCCGGCCGCTGGCCCGCTCGAACGCGGCACGGACCTCGAGGACGGAGTAGCCGCGGCCGGTGCCGAGGTTCCAGCGGTGCAGGCCACCGTGCTGGGCCAGGTACTCGATTGCCGCGACGTGGCCGTCGCCGAGGTCCATCACGTGGATGTAGTCGCGGACGCCGGTGCCGTCGGGGGTCGGGTAATCGTTGCCGAAGACCATCAGCTTCTCGCGGCGGCCCACGGCGACCTGGGCGACGAAGGGCATCAGGTTGTTCGGCTTGCCGGTCGGATCCTCGCCGATCCGGCCGGACGGGTGGGCGCCGACCGGGTTGAAGTAGCGCAGCAGGGCGACGCTCCAGCGCGGGTCGGACGCAGCCAGATCGGACAGGATGTCCTCGACCTGCTCCTTCGTACGCCCGTAGGGGTTGACCGCGTCGAGATCGAGCTTCTCGGTCAGCGGCATCTCGTCGACGTCGCCGTAGACGGTGGCCGAGGAGGAGAACACGATGGTGCGGCAGTCGACCGCCTCCATCGCCCGCAGCAGGGTGATCGTGCCGGCGACGTTGTTCTCGTAGTAGGTCAGCGGGATCTCGGCCGACTCGCCGACCGCCTTCATCCCGGCGAAGTGCACCACCCCGTCCGGCCGGACCTCCGCCATCACCCGATCCAGGGCCGTACGGTCCCGGATGTCGGCCTGCACCAGCGGCACCTGACAGCCACTCAGCTCCGCCACGCGCTGCAGGGCGACCGGGGAGGAGTTGGAGAGGTTGTCGAGGACGGTCACCTCGTGACCGGCCTCCTGGAGCAGCAGCACGGTGTGCGAGCCGATGTAGCCGGCGCCACCGGTGACGAGGATCTTCATGGTCCCCACCGTAGTGGGCGCGCGGCGCAGTGCTGTCGGCTGCACCGCCCACACCACCATCCATCACACCAACTTGCATGTCCCTAAAGCTCACGTTAGAGTTCCGGTCATCGCCACTCCTGCACCCGTACGACATGAAGGACGTCAGACCATGGCCTATTTCGACGATGCGACCAAGCTCATCGGCCGCACTCCGCTGGTGAAGATCAATCGGCTCTACGGTGATTCCGAAGCCACCGTGCTGGGCAAGCTGGAGTACTACAACCCAGCCAACTCGGTGAAGGACCGGATCGGCGTGTCCATCGTCAACGCCGCCGAGGCGTCCGGCCAGCTGCAGCCCGGCGGCACCATCGTCGAGGGCACCTCCGGCAACACCGGCATCGCGCTGGCATGGGTCGGCGCCGCGCGTGGTTACCGGGTGATCATCACCCTGCCGGAGACCTTCTCCAAGGAGCGTCGCGCCGTGCTGCGCGCCTTCGGCGCCGAGCTGGTCCTCACCCCGGCCGCCGACGGTGTGCCCGGCGCCAACCAGCGCGCCGCGGAGATCGTCGCCGCCACCCCGGGGGCGATCCTCGCCAGCCAGTTCGAGAACCCGGCCAACGTCGAGATCCACCGCAAGACGACCGCCGAGGAGATCTGGGCGGACACCGAGGGCAAGGTCGACATCGTGGTGGCCGGCGTGGGCACCGGCGGCACCATTTCCGGTGTCGGCGAGGTGCTCAAGGCCTACAAGCCCGAGGTGAAGGTGTACGCCGTGGAGGCCGCGGAGTCGCCGGTGCTGTCCGGTGGCCAGAAGGGCCCGCACAAGATCCAGGGCATCAGCGCCGGCTTCGTCCCGCCGATCTACAACAAGGACGTCGTCGACGGCATCATCCAGGTGAAGGGCGACGACGCGCTGGAGTGGGCACGCCGCTCCGCCAAGGAGGAGGGTCTGCTGGTGGGCATCTCGTCGGGCGCCTCGCTGCGCGCCGCCGCCGAGCTGGCCGCCGACCCGGCGAACGCCGGCAAGACGATCGTGGCGATCATCCCCGACTGGGGCGAGCGCTACCTCTCCACCCCGCTCTACTCCGACCTACTCGACTGACAGTCGGCCCGCCGACCACAGGACTTCTTCTCTCGCTACGCGCCGCGGCCGTCCCGCCTCGTCGCCCGGTCATCCGGGCGGTGGTGGGGCGGCCGCGGTGGGGTCTGCGTACGCGCGAATCGCCAACACCTCCGTCAATCCGGCGACATTCTTTTGGATTAGGCCACCCCTCATCCACAAGGAGACCGTTCCTGGCTCTTCGCAGTTGAGGGTGTAGGGGCTGCTTGAGGCTGGGCGGCGCGTCGGGGCCGGAGAGGGGTCGAGGCCTTCCGAAGATGGGAGTTCTCACACAGCCCATCCAGAAGACCTCGACGTGCCTGACGCTACCTTCACATGCCCCGACCTGACCACCTTCACTCGCCTGAACGACCTCGGCCTGGAAGTCACCGCCCAGCTCCTGAAGTCCGACCACACGGTTCTGGCCTGCCGGGTCGTCGAGCCCGACGACTGGTGTGGGCGGTGCGGCTGTCAGGGCGTGGCGCGCGATACGGTCCTGCGGCGGTTGGCGCACGAGCCGTTCGGGTGGCGCCCCACCACGCTGCTGGTCACCGTTCGGCGCTACCGCTGCACCGAGTGTGGCCACGTGTGGCGCCAGGACACCACCAAGGCGGCCCAGCCGCGGGCCAAGATCTCCCGTGCAGGACTGCGGTGGGCCCTGGTCGGGATCGTCTGCCAACACCTGTCCATGGCACGGGTCGCCGAAGGACTGAGGGTCTCGTGGAACACCGCGAATACCGCGGTCCTGGCCGAAGGACGCCGTGTCCTGATCGCCGATCCGGCCCGCCTCGACGGGGTGCGGGCGATCGGGGTCGATGAGCACGTGTGGCGCCACACCCGTCGCGGCGACAAGTACGTCACCGTGATCATCGACCTCACCCCGGTCCGCGACGGAACTGGTCCCGCTCGCCTGCTCGACATGGTCGAGGGCCGCTCCAAGCAGGCGTTCAAGGCCTGGCTCGCCGAACAGGACCAGGACTGGCGCGACCGGGTGGAGGTTGTCGCTATGGACGGCTTCAGCGGGTTCAAGACCGCCACCAGCGAGGAACTGCCCGACGCGATCGCCGTGATGGATCCCTTCCACGTGGTCCGCCTGGCCGCCGAGGCTCTCGATACCTGCCGGCGCCGGGTCCAGCAGGCCCTCCACGGTCACCGCGGCCGGGCCGGCGACCCGCTCTACTCGGCCCGACGGACCCTGCACACCGGCATCGACCTGCTCACCGACAAACAGAAGACACGCATCCAGGCCCTGTTCGCCGGCGATGAGCACGTCGAGGTCGAGGCCACCTGGGCCATCTACCAGCGGATGATCGCGGCCTACCGCGACCCCGACCCCGGCCAGGGCCGCACCCGTATGCAGGCCGTGATCGAGGCCATCAGCAGCGGCGTCCCCGGTTCGCTGATCGAGATCATCACCCTCGGCCGCACGATGAAGAAGCGCGCCGCCGACGTCCTGGCCTACTTCGAGCGCCCGGGCACCAGCAACGGCCCCACCGAGGCCATCAATGGTCGGCTGGAACACCTGCGAGGATCAGCCCTCGGCTTCCGCAACCTCACCAACTACATCGCCCGCTGCCTGCTCGAAGCCGGCGGATTCAGACCCCACCTACACCCCGGATTATGAAGAGCCCCGTTCCTGTGTCGAGGCGTTGGCGATTGGGCGGCGACGGAGCGACGATCCAACCCATTTCCACGCTAAGAATCGCCACACATTCCCCGATGACACGGCCACTGGAAGTTTCGATCGAAATGCACAGCGCAATCACAGATTGTCCACTTTCGGTGACGCCGATGCTGGTGACGAATCGTGCAGCCGTACGGCGTCGTTCTGCGGAGGAGCCCGCCACGAACGTGACCAAGAAGACACAGAGGAACCGCGCCGCTCCCCTCATCGGCACAAACATGCCGTTTCCTCTTCCACTGGACTCGGAGGCGCGGCAGAATGGGCTCAAGCGGCAGGATCGTGCCGGAGGAGGCGGAGGCATGACGTTCGCGGATGACGTCCGGCAGCGACGCAAGGACCTCAGCCTGACCCAAGTCGAGGCCGCCGATCTCGCCGGTGTCTCGGAGCGCTTCGTACGCCTCGTCGAGGCCGGCAAGGTCTCCGTACGGCTGGACAAGCTCGAGGCGCTGCTCGAGGTCCTCGGGCTCGAGCTGCGGGCCTCGTTGAGGCGGACATGAGCACCGATCTGCGCACCATCCGTCGAGCCGAGGTCTACAAGGGCACGCGACTCGCTGCCACCCTGACCCGGGGAGAGGGCACGGTCACCTTCGCCTACCTTCCCGAGTACGACGGCCCGCCGGTGGCGCACACGCTGCCCCTGGGACAGCCCCCGGTCACGACGTACGGGGGAGCCGTGCCGCCATTCTTCGCGGGGCTGCTACCCGAGGGTCGCCGCCTCACCGCGGTCCAGCGGGCCGCGAAGACCTCCGCCGACGACGACCTCACACTGCTTCTCATGGTCGGCTCCGACACGATCGGGGACGTGACCGTCTTTCCTGAAGGCGCCGATCCCGCCGCAGCCGCCCCCGCCGTGACCGCTGCCGACCTCGGAACCGTACGATTCGCGGACCTTCTCGCCGACGCCGGCTTCGTCGACCGCCGCGGTCTGCCCGGCGTCCAGGACAAGCTGTCCACCGGCATGATCACTCTGCCGGTGCGCTTCGCGGGTGCGGAGGCGATCATCAAGCTCGACCCGCCCGACTATCCGGACGTGGTGGTCAACGAGTCCTACTTCCTCGGCGTGGCGCGACGGCTCAGGCAACCGGTCGTCGACTCCGAGCTCATCCACGACCGGGACGGGCGCCCGGGACTGCTCGTGCGCCGGTTCGACCGCCCCACGGGTGATGTCGCGAAGCTGGCGGTGGAGGACGCGGCCCAGTTGCTCGGGCGCTATCCGGCGGACAAATACACGATGACGAGCGAGGACGCCGCCGGCGCGATCGCTGATATCTGTGCCGCCCGGCCGGTCGCCGCCCGGGCAGTCCTCCAACAATTCGCGCTCGCCTGGCTGACCGGCAACGGAGACCTGCACGGCAAGAACCTCGCCATCCTGCAGCGGCCGTCCGGGGAGTGGCGGGTGGCCCCCATCTACGACGTGCCGTCGACGCTGCCGTACGGCGACCGATCCATGGCACTGAGCCTGCACGGCGCGACCCAGGGCCTGACCCGCCGACGATTCCTGGCCTTCGGGGACACCCTCGGGTTGCCGCCACGAGCGGTCGAGTCGGCGCTGGACGAGGTCCTGGCCGCGACCGACGACCTGAACGAGGAACTGGAGGGCGGTGTCCTCCCATGGAACCCGAATCTCCGTCGAAACGTGGTCCGCCAGCTGGCTCGACGACGTCGAGACCTCCTGCCGTAGACGACGGCCACCGGTTCGCGCCCGCAGACGTCCGTCCGGAAACCTAGAGCTGGGTGATCCCCAGGTCGCCCATCGCGGCCTTGAACGCCGGAATCGCCTCGGCGTCGACTTCGTCGAGGTCGTTCCGGGAGCGGAAGGCGGCCCGCACCACGCCGTCCTCCGGCAGGTCGTAGACGACGATGCCCTGCTGCACCAGGCCGGGCATGAAGAAGGTCGCCGCCTCGTTGACGAAACCGGTGGCGGGGGCCGAGACCGTCAGGATCTTCTTGCCGCTGCTCAGTTCGCCCTGGGCGAGACCGTAGTAGTGCAGGTGTCCCGAGCACCAGGCCCGCAGGTCGACCCCGGCGAGGATCGTCAGCAGTCGCTCACGGTCGGCGTCGAACAGGCCGACCTGGTGCTCACCGAGATCGATCGGCGCCCACAGCGGCTTGTGGCTGAAGCCGATGACGTGACGGTCGCCGACGAGTGCGGGCACGGTCTCCAGCCACGCCCACTGCGCGGCCTCCTCGGGCAGGCCGGTGCCCATCACCTCGCTGTTGAGCCCGATGATCGCCCAGTCGCCGAGGATCTCGACCCAGTGGTCGGTCCCGAACACACCGGTGAACGCACTGACTCGCTCGCTCGTGGTGGCCAGGCCCTTCCAGGGGTGGCGGCCCGGCTCGCCGACGTCGTGGTTGCCCGGGAGGACGCGATGCGGCGCCGTGATGGCGTCGTGGAGTCGCTTCGCGGTGAGACGATCCTCCGCGTTGTCCGGGTCCAGGATCGAGACGTCGCCGGAGGTCACGACGAAGTCGAGGTCGAAGGAGTTGACGAGCTCGACCAGCCGCTCGAAGTTGTCGACGGTGGCGCCGCCGCGGTGGGAGATGTGGGTGTCGGAGAGTTGCGCGATGCGCATGCGGGGTCCTTTCGGGGGTGCGACAGCCGGGTCAGCGGACGACAGTCCAGGTCAGCGCAGGCCGGATCGTACGAAGGCGTCGACGATGTAGCGCTGCAGGAAGATGTAGATCAGGAAGATCGGGATGCACGCGAGGCCGGCGGCGGCCATCATCCCGCCCCAGTCGTCCCCGGCCTCGCCGAGGAACGACCGGATGCCCATCTGGATGAGCGAGTTCGGCTGCTTCGCCAGGATCAGGGCGGGCCACAGGTAGTTGTTCCAGGCCTCGATGAAGAGCATGATGCCGAGAGCCGCGAGCGCGTGCCGCATGTTCGGCATGACGACCGTCCAGAGCGTGGACCAGTGGTGCCGGCCGTCCATCCGCGCCGCGTCGAGCAGTTCACGCGGGAAGGACTGCATGTGCTGGCGCATCAGCATGACGGCGAAGGCCGAACACATGTTAGGCACGACGACCCCGGCGATGGTGCCGAGCAAGCCCCACTGGGCGATCAGCACGTAGTTGGGGATCATCGTGACCTGGAAGGGCACCAGCCACGAGCCGAGGAAGAGCAGGAACAGCACGTTCTTGCCCGGGAATTCCCACATGGCGAAGCCGTACGCCGCGAAGATCGCGACCAGCAGCTGACACACCGACACCGCGAGCGCCATGCCGAAGGTGTGCACCAGCATGTTGCCGATCGGGATCTGCTGCCACACGTGGACGAAGTTCGCGACACTGATCGGCCACGGGAATGGCGTCGCCAGGATCGCGTCCTCCGGCCGGCGCAGGGAGGTCGCGTAGAGCCAGTACACCGGGAAGATGCTGATGAAGGCCATCACGACGAGGACGGCGTGCCCGACGATGCGCGAACCGACGGAGTGCTGGGCTCGGACCGTGGCTGCCACATCGCCCTGGCGGGCCTTCTTCCGCCCGACCGCCGGAACGGCGGCATCGGGCCGGGCGGTGCCGACATGGTGCGGCGCGGTGATGGTGAACGCCATGATGCGGTCTCCTGGATCAGTTGTCGTAGAAGGAGAACTTGTCCGACAGTCGGACCAGGACGAGGGCGATCACACCGAAGACGATGAAGAACACCGTCCCTGCGGCCCCCGCCATGCCGGCGTCGAAGTTGTTGAACGCGATCTCGTAGAGCAGGTAGTACACGTTCGTGGTCGCGTTGTCGGGCCCGCCCTGGGTGAGGATGTCGATCATCGGGTAGGTCCACTGCGCGGAGAGCAGGATCGTCATCAGCGCCAGGAAGAGCAACGTCGGAGACAGCAGCGGCAGGGTGATCCGCCAGAGGATGCTGCGTCCACCGGCGCCGTCGACGGATGCGGCTTCGGAGTAGTCGGTGCTGATCCCGGCCATCCCGGCGGACATCACGAGCACGCCGAAGCCGAGCATCTGCCAGCCCACGATGATGATGATCGCGATCATCGCCCCGGCTTGATCGCGGAACACGCTGCCGATGTCCCAGCCGAACAGCCCGCGCAGGGTGACGACGATGATGCCGTCGTACGGGTCGAACAGCCATCGCCAGACCGCGACGGTGGCGACCGGAGTGACCAGGAAGGGCACGAAGATGAGCGCCTGGTAGATGGTCTTGGCACGGCCGTGGACGCGCTGCGACAGGAGCGCGATGACCAGCGGCAGCACGACCGAGAACAGCAGGAACGCGAGGATGTAGATGATCGTGTTCAGCACCGCACGGCCGAGGTCCTGGTCCTGCATCAGTGTCGCGTAGTTCTTGAACCCGACCGCTGTCCTGGGCGCGGTGGGCAGCAGGTTCCAGCGGTAGAAGGAGAGCTGGAACGTCTGCACGAGCGGCCGGTAGATCCACATGACGAGGAGCGTGATGGCCGGCAACACGTACAGGTACGGGGCGATGACGACCTTCCGCCGCCGCTTCGTCACCGGCGCGGCGGTACCGTCGACGGTCTCGAGGGGTCGCCCTGGCGTTTCCGAGATGATGAACATGAGGATCCTCCGGCCCGCTCGTGACTGACGGTCAGTGCTCGTTCGCGACCGAGGCGTTCACGGCGACGAGTTGCTCCTCGGGCGTCTTCGCGAGGAACGCGGCGAGTTGCTCACCGTCCATCGCGTACGCCGTCGGGTAATCGCCGATGGGCACGATCGAGTGCAGCACCCGGTCCTCGTAGACGTGCACCAGGTTGTAGGACTGGCCGCCTGCCTGCCCACGCGCCGCCGGGTAGGGGACCTGGAGGTCCTGGGTGTAGCAGGTCGCGGAGGCCACCGACACCGGGACCCCGGCGAAGGTCGAGGTGGTCGAGTAGTGCAGGTGTCCACCGAGGATGCCGATGACGTCGGTGCCGCGGATCACCTCGGCGAACCGGTCCTGGTCGTGCAGCTCGAACAGCCGGATCAGGCCGAGCGGGCTGGGCACCGGTGGATGGTGCAGCGCCAGCAGGGTGCCGTCGGGGGCCGGAGTGGCCAGCACGTCGCCGAGCCAGGCGAGCTGTGCCTCGGTGAGCTCTCCCCAGTGCTGGCCGGGCACGGTCGAGTCGAGGACGACGACGCGCAGGCCGTTGAGGTCGAAGACCCGGTCGTACGGTTCGTCGGAGGCCTCCTCGCCGAGCAGGTCGGCGTAGAAATTCTCCCGGGTGTCGTGGTTGCCCATGCACCAGATGACCTGGGAGCCGTAGCGGGCGGCGGCCGACTCGACCACGTCACGTACGCGCAGGTAGGCGTCGGAGTCCCCCCGGTCGGCGATGTCACCGGTGATGATCAGGGCTTCCGGGTGGGCGTTCGCCCGGTCGAAGCCCTCGAACATCTCCCGGAGGTTCGCCTCGGAGTCCACGATGTCGTGGAGCATGCCCCGGCCGTCCACGAAGTGGGTGTCCGAGAGGTGCAGCAGAAAGTGCTTCGGTTCGGGGTAGTCGTGGGTGCTCATCTCGAGTCCTTACGTCGTGGAAGACTTCGTGGAAGCCGGGTGGGTGGGGTCAGCCGAGCAGGGAGGACCGGAGCAGTGCGTGCTCGGACTCGGTGAAACCGTGGGCGGCGAGGAAGTCGGCGGCGGAGCCCCATTCGGCCTCCCACCGGTCGATGATCCGGTTCATCAGCGCCGCCGGACTCGCCGTGACGAGGGCGGAGACCTCGGAGCTGACCGGGAAACCGGAGCCGTGCATCTTCGCGAGCATGGCGTCGGCCCATTGGCCGGCGAGATAGTTCGCGGTGAGCGCGTAGTCCTCGACGACGGCGTCCCGGTGCACGCCGAGCGCCAGCAGCGTGAGCGCGACCACCAGCCCGGTGCGATCCTTTCCGGCCGTGCAGTGCACGAGCACGGCCTCGCCGTCCGCATGGGCGATCTGCCGGACGGCCTCCGTCAGCCGGTCACCGTGGGCGTCGACCATCAGGTCGTACACGCTGTCGAGGTCCGCCGGCCGATCGGGCTCCACCGCCGGGCGCCCGGAGATGAAGATCGGCGTGTGCACGATCGTCACCTCCGGGAGCTCGGTCGGCTCCGCGACCGTCTCGTCGTCGGAGCGCAGGTCGACGATCCAGCGGATGCCGAGGTCGGCCATGGACTGCTTGCCGGCCGGGGTGAGCCCGGCGAGCGCGTCGGAGCGGAAGAACCTCCCCCAGGGGATCGTGCCGCCCTCCGCCTGGTGCCCGCCCAGTTCACGCAGGTTGTACGTGCCGTCGATGGCGAGGCGGTCGCCTCCGATGGTGCGGTCCATGTGTCTGCCTCCAGATCGTCGCGGTAGGTGTGCCGGGGTCGGGGGTGTTACTGGACGAGCGCCTGGGCGTCCTTCTGCGCCTGCTGCATCGTCGCCTGCGGGTCCTTGCCGAAGTAGACCGAGTTCTGCACCGCGTCGGCGAAGATCTTGCTGATCTTGGAGTAGTTGTTGCCGGGGTAGGCGTCCCACGACTGCAGCTGCTGCAGCTGGGAGACGTTCACCTGAGCGCCCGGGGTGGCGGCGTACCAGGCGGCGAGCGGACCCTTCGGGTCGCTGGCCATGGTGTCCCGCAGCGGGACGTACCCGATCTTGGTGGTGATGTCATACACGGCCTCGGGACCGGTCATGAACTGGATGAACTCCCACGCGGCCGCCTGCTTCTTCGGGTCGGCCTTGTCGTGGTGCACCATGAACAGCGCTGAGCCGGAGTTCGTCGGGGCCGGGGTGTGACCGGGGAACGACGGCATCTTGGTCGCCGCGAGCGTCCAGCCACCGGCCTTGGCCGCTGCCAGGTAGGTGGCCGAGGAGTTCGAGGTGTTCAGCTGGACGAGCGCCTGGCCCTTGGAGAAGTTCGTGATCTGGGTCGTCACGTCGGCGTTCATCAGCACACCGTCGTCATAGAGCTTGCGCATCGCGCTGACGGCCGCGACGGATCCCTCGTCGCCGAACTGGATGGACTTCTTGTCGGCGGAGACGATCGAGCCGCCGTCGGACTTGATGATGCCTTGCATGCACCAGTCGCCGCCGGTGGCGGCGCAGGTCACGCTGATCGGGGTCTTGTGCCCGGCCGCGACCAGCTTCTTGCCGATGGCGTCGATGTCGTCCCAGGTCGGCGCGTCGGGCATCGTGATCCCGGCGGCGTCCAGGGCGGACTTGTTGTACCAGAGCACCGGCGTCGAGAAGACGTACGGCACGCCCCACGTCTTGCCGTTCTCGTTCGCCAGCGTCTGGGCGTTCTTGTTGTATGCCCAGGTGCCGGGGTAGGTGGTGCTGGTGTTGACGCCGGCGAAAGCGGTGTCGAGGGCCTTCTGGCCGACGAGATCCGAGATCGGATCGACGACGCCCTGCGTGCTCATCCAGTCGAGTGCGTCGAAGGTCTCCTGGGCGACGTCGGGGGCCTGACCGGCGAGCAGCTCGGCCTGGAGGTTGGCGGCGTACGCCGTGTTCGAGCCGGTGAGGTTGGCCGGGGCCTGGGGAGTGACCGTGATGTTCGGGTGCTGCGCCTCGAACTTCGAGATCAGCGTGGTGATCGTCTCGGCCCAGGTGCCGCCCTGGGCGATGTTGTAGCTCTCGAAGCTGATGCTCACCTTGTCGTCGGGGCTGAGGGTCGGCAACGTGCCGTTCTCGGGGCTGCCGGCGGAGGAGGTGGTGCCGCCCATACAGGCGGTCAGCATCAGGGCCGAGGCGAGGCCGGCCGCCGCAGCGGCGATGCCCTTGGAAACGCGCATGAGTCAGTTACTCCTTGGTGAGGGGGTGCAGAGGCGAGGGGGTGGGGGCGTCGGAAGGCAGGACGAGCGGGGGTCAGTGGGCCCCGACGAGGACGTCCTGCGGCTCCGGGATCCACTCCATGCGACGGCCGGTGGCCTTGTCGAAGAGGTGGATCGCGTCGAGGTGGGCGCCCAGCGAGAGCTGCTGGCCGCGGGTGAGGGCGACCTCGCGGGCGCCCTTGCCGATGATCAACTGGTCGCCCACCCGCAGATAGACGACCTGCTCGCTGCCGAGATTCTCGAGACGCTCGATCGTTCCGGTGATCCGCATGGCGCCGTCGTCGGCTCGGGCGACGCGGAGGTGCTCGGGGCGTACGCCGATGACGATGTCGTGCGCTGCGACCTCACCCGGCCACAGCTTCGAGGTGATCCCGGCCGTCTCCGCGTGGATGTACCCGCCGGAGCAGGTCAGGTGGCCCTCGATGAGGTTCATCGGCGGTGTGCCGATGAACCCGGCGACGAAGACGGAGGCCGGCGTGTCGTAGACCTCGGCGGGCGTGCCGATCTGCTCGATCCGGCCCGCGTTGAGGACGACGATCTTCGTCGCCATCGTCATCGCCTCGACCTGGTCGTGGGTCACGTAGAGGAACGTCGCCTGCAGCCGCTCGTGCAGCTCCGAGAGCTCCTGGCGGGTGCTGGTCCGCAGTTTCGCATCGAGGTTGGACAGCGGCTCATCCATCAGGTACGCACTGGGCTGCCGGACGAGGGCCCGACCGACGGCGACCCGCTGGCGCTGGCCTCCCGACAGCTCGCGCGGCTTGCGAGCGAGCAGGTTCTCCAGGCCCAGGGTGGTGGCGACCTCGAGGACGCGACGCTGACGCTCCTCTTTGGAGAGCCGAAGCACGGTGAGCGGGAAGGCGAGGTTCTTCTCCACCGAAAGGTGCGGGTAGAGCGCATAGCTCTGGAACACCATGGCCAGGTTGCGCTTCTTCGGCGGGAGTGACGTGACGGCCTGGCCGTCGATGAGGATCTGCCCGCTGGTCGGCTCCAGCAGTCCGGCGATCATCCGCAGCAGGGTCGTCTTGCCGCACCCACTGGGGCCGAGCAGGACACCGAAGTCCCCGTCATCGAAGGTCAGACTGATGTCATCGACGGCGCGATGACCCTTGAATTGCTGGGTGAGGCCGATGATGTCGATGCGGCTCACAGAAGCTCCTCCGGCTCATGGAATCTCGTTTCCCGATCTGGTTTCGATTGGGATTCTCGTTACATGGGTATCCTGAGGAGCGCGGGTGAACAGCGCGAGACGTGCTGGGGACGATGGACCGAAGTGGTCATGAACACTGCCGGACCCAGCAGGGTGTCCGATGAGTCCGGCGGATGCCGCAAGGATCCGGCCTGATAGGTCCGGTGGACGCCACGCGGGGCGGACGGGTGCCACCCGAAGCGCACGGGTGCCGCGTGAAGCGGCAGGAGGCCTACTCGGTGTCCTGCTCCGTTGACCCCTCGAGCACGTCGATGGCCTCGTCCATCACGGCGTGATCGGTGGCCGGCTTGCCCAGAGCGGCAGAGACACCGGTCTGCAGGGCGGTGAACAACACGACCTGCGCCAGGTTGCCGGAGATGGCGCCGCTCGCCCAGTTGACGGCGAACGTGCTGCACACCAGCGTGATCGCACTGGCATCCTCGAGTCGGGTGCGCAGGTAGCCGGTCGCGGCGACGACGGTGGCCCCCGCATTGCCGGCGGCCTCCGCGACCCGGAGGGTTGCGCTGTTCGTGCCGCTCGAGGAGATGCAGAAGCACACGTCGCCCGGTGCGAGCGACCGGGCGGTCAACTGCTGCACCACCGAGTCCGCCGGTGCCTCGTTCGGTCGTCCGGAGGACATCAACCCGAGCGAGAGGAGCTGGGCCATCGGCCCCGACGCGCCGTTGCCGGCGATGAGCACCCGTCGTGCCCCGGCGATCGCGGCCACCGCGCGGTCGAACGCCTCGAAATCGAGCGGCCCGATCGCACGGCCGAGCTCGTCGCCGGCCGAGCGGAACAGGCCCGGCAGCCAATCGCGGCCGGCACCTTCACCCGACGGCACCATCGGCGCGGGTCCCGTGGGCAGGTCGCGCAGCAGGAGCAACCGCAGATGCTGGAATCCCTTGAACCCCATGCTCTGACAGGCGCGGATCACCGTCGCCGCCGAGGTCCTGGTGCGGCCGGCGAGATCGGCGGCCGACATCATCGCGACGTCCTGCGGATGCCGGACGATCTCACGCGCGACGCGCTGTTCGCTCGGCACCAGCGCCGGGACCAGCGAGCCGATGTAGGCGACGGTGCCGCCCAGAGGTGGGTCCGCGGGGCCGCAGTCAGTCACGCCCTTTGTCTACCACGAAGCGGGTCGTCACCGTGCGCGGCGCTGCGAGGCCGGTCAGAGCAGGTGCAGGGCAGGATCATCCAGCGCGTACGTCCGCACCGGTCCCGGCCCGGTCTCCGCGGTCTCGAAACGTACGGTGACCCGGCCCAGCCCGGTCCCCCAGATCCAGCCCGGCCCCATCTCGTCGTGCATCACGTCGGCCCCCGGCAGCCACCGGGGCGCCCGCCGCTCGAGGGTCTCCGCGGCGGTCCCTTCCGGCACCGACGACCCCGACCCGTCCGACCCCGCCGGCCCGCCCGACCCCGACGCCCCGCCCGGCACGACCTCCTCGTGGTCCTCGCGCGCCTCGAACAGCCGGTCCTGGGCCACCGTCGTCAGGCCCGACACCCCGACGCCGAGGAGGCGTACGCCCTGGTCGAGTTGCTCCAGCCGGAGCCCGCTGAGCAGGTCGGTCGCCTCGGCGGCGACCACCTCGGCGCTGTCGGTGGCGCCCTCCAGGGTGCGGGAGCGGGTCCAGGTGGTGAAGTCGTGCAGCCGCACCTTGAGCGTCACCGTCCGGGCGAAGACGCCCATCGCCCGCATCCGCTGGGCCACCAGCCGGGCGTCGCGGACGATCCGGGGGATCATCTCGTCGCGGCCGGCCAGGTCGGTCTCGAAGGTGTCCTCGACCGAGATCGACTTGCGGTCCCGGTCCGGCGACACACCGCGGTCGTCGCGGGCGAAGGCCAGGGCGTGCAACGCCGTGCCGTACGCCCGGCCCAGTTCGCGGACCAGCTCGTGCTCCGAGCGCGACTGCAGGTCAGCGACGGTCGCCACCCCGAGCCGGGCCAACCGGTCGAAGGTCGCCGGGCCGACCCCGGGGATCACCCGCACCGACAGCGGTGCGATGGTCTCCACCTCAGTGCCCGGGACCACCAGGTGGATGCCGTCGGGCTTGTCCAGCTCGGAGGCGAGCTTCGCGATGAACTTCGACGACCCCAGCCCGATCGAGCAGGTCAGCCCACCGGTCCGCTCGGCGACCTCGGCCTTGACCCGGCCGGCCAGGGCGAGCACCGACGCGTCGGTGAGGTCGAGCGGCTCACGGGCGGCGGCGAGGTCCACGAACGCCTCGTCCAACGACAGCGGCTCGACCAGCGGGGAGAGGTCCTCCAGGATGCCCATCACGATCCGGCTGGCCGCCCGGTAGGCGCCGAACCGGCCGGCCAGGAACGCGGCGTTGGGGCACAGCCGGCGCGCCTCGTGCATCGGCATCGCCGAGTGCACGCCGTACGTCCTGGCCTCGTACGACGCGGTGGAGACCACCCCGCGCTGTCCGAGCCCGCCGACCACGACCGGCTTGCCGCGCAACGACGGCTTGTCGCGCTGCTCGACCGAGGCGAAGAACGCGTCGAGGTCGAGATGCATGATCGAGGCCTGCCGGCGCATCCCGCACCCCCTCGTCGTCGGACACCGGTGTCCCCCACCGGCTCGTGTCGAGGGTACCGAGCGGCGCCGGCTCAGCGCCTGCTCAGCACTCAGGGACGTTGACCGCCAGACCGCCCATCGCGGTCTCCTTGTACTTGCTGCTCATGTCTCGGCCGGTCTCCCGCATGGTGACGATCACCTCGTCGAGGGTGACCACGTGGGAGCCGTCACCCCACACGGCCATCCTGGCCGCGTTGATGGCCTCGGCGGCCGCGATCGCGTTGCGCTCGATGCACGGCACCTGGACCAGACCGCCGACCGGGTCGCAGGTGAGGCCGAGGTGGTGCTCCATGGCGATCTCGGCGGCGTTCTCGACCTGGGCGGGGGTGCCGCCGAGGATCTCCGCCAGACCGGCGGCCGCCATCGACGACGCCGACCCCACCTCGCCCTGGCAGCCCACCTCGGCCCCGGAGATCGACGCCTGTTCCTTGAAGAGCACGCCGACGGCACCCGAGGTGAGCAGGAAACGCACCACGACGTCCTCCTGCGCCGGCACCAGCGGGGGGTTCAGCCGGCCGAGGGCATGCCGACGCACCCGCGGGCAGTAGTGCAGGGCGTGGTGCAGCACGGCGGGGATGATCCCGGCGGCACCGTTCGTCGGCGCGGTGACGATCCGCCCGCCGGAGGCGTTCTCCTCGGTGACGGCCAGCGCGACGAGATTCGCCCATTCCTGCCAGTACGCGGGATCCCGCGACGGGTCCTCGGCGAGCAGCCGGGCGTACCAGCCCGGAGCGCGGCGGCGGACCTTGAGCGGCCCGGGCAGCTGCCCCTCGCGGCGCAGCCCGGAGATGATGCTCGCCTCCATCACCTCCCAGATCCGCAGCAGTCCGGCGCGGATCTCCGGCTCGGTGCGCGATGCCCGCTCATTGGCGAGCATCACCGCACCGATCGACACCCGTCCCCGGGCGCAGTGACCGAGCAGCTCGGCGGAGGTCCGGAACGGGAACGGCAGCTGCTGTCGGGTCTCGCGGAGCTCCTGGCGAACCGCGGCCTCCTCCCCCTCGCGGACGACGAAGCCTCCACCGACCGAGAAGAACGTCTCGTCGTACCGGACCGCTCCGTCGGCATCGGCGAGGCGGAACCGCATGCCGTTCGTGTGCCGCGGCAGGACCGTGAGCGGGTGCAGTCCGATGTCCTCGGTCCCGAAGGGGAGCGAACAGACGCCGCCGAGCAGCAGCGGCCCGCCGGCGGCGAGGGCCGCCAGGCGTTCCTCGACCTGCGCCGGGAGGGCCTCCTCCGGTTCGAGGCCCTCCAGCCCGAGCAGGACAGCCGTCAGCGTGCCGTGGCCCCGTCCGGTCGCCGCCAGCGATCCGTACAGGTCCACCTGGAGCGAGCAGGGTCGGGTGAGCAGCCCTCGCTCGCGCAGCTCGTGCGCGACGGTGGCGCCGGCGCGCATCGGCCCCACGGTGTGGGAACTCGACGGACCGATGCCGACGGTGAAGAGATCGAAGACGCCGACGACCATGTCGGGCACCTCCTTGGGTCGGATGTGTCGGGCGGGCTGCGGATCAGCCGCGGCGCCCGGGCGCCATTGCCGGGGCGGCTGCGTGACCGCCGACGCCGTCTGGCCCGGTGGCGTCGGCGGTCGTCGGCTCAGGCGAGTTCGCCGCCGTTGCGCTCGAGATACTCCTCGGCCGAGAGCAGGGTGCCCTCGGCGGACATCTCGACGGTGAAGAGCCAACCGGCGCCGTACGGGTCCTCGTTGACCAGGGCGGGATCGTCGAGCACCGCCTGGTTCACCTCGACCACGGTGCCGGTGGCCGGCGCGTACAGGTCGGAGACGCTCTTGGTCGACTCGATCTCACCGCAGGGATCGCCGGCGGCGAGCTCGGTGCCCGCCTCGGGCAGCTCGAGGTGGACGACGTCACCGAGCGCCTCGACGGCGATCGCGGTGACGCCCACCCTGGCGGGCGTCACCGCGGTGTCGAGCCACTCGTGGTCCTCGGAGTAGCGGAGGCCGGCCTTGACTGTGCTCATCTGGATGCTCCTGTGCTGGTGGATCGCTGGCGATGCGGTGTGCTGGTGCGGTCGTGGATCGGATCGGTGCTGGCTGGTCGGTGCTGGCGGATCAGGTGGCGGGCGTGCCGGTGGGTCGGCGCGACCGTGCCGGGGCGGTGTCTGCGAGGGGCCGTGGTGGTTATCGCTGCCGCCGGTAGAACGGCAGGGCGACGACCTCGAACGGCTCGGGCCGGCCGCGCAGGTCGACGTCGAGCCGGGTGCCGGGCTCGCTGAGGTCGACCGGGACGTACGCCAGCGCGATCGGGTGGCCGAGGGTCGGGCTGGGCAGGCCGGAGGTCACCTCGCCCACCGGGCTGCCGTCCCGGAGCACGGTGTAGTGCGAGCGGGCCGCTCGGCGCCCGAGTCCCTGCAGGCCGACCAGCCGCCGCCCGCTGGTGGTGCCCACGCCGTCGTCCCTCTGCTGTTGCAGGGCCGTACGCCCGACGAAGTCGCCCTCCTTCCCGAGGGCGACGACGCCACCGAGGCCCGCTTCGTACGGCGAGACCTCCCGGGAGAGTTCGTTGCCGTAGAGCGGCATCCCCGCCTCGAGCCGCAGCGAGTCGCGGCAGGCCAGGCCGCAGGGGATCAGGCCGCTCCCCTGCCCGGCCTCCGCGAGCGCCGCCCAGAGGGCGGGCGCGACGTCGTTGTCGACGAAGAGCTCGAAGCCGTCCTCCCCCGTGTAACCGGTCCTCGCCACCAAGGCCCGGTGGCCGGCCACGGTGGCCCGGGCGCAGGAGTAGTACTTCAGGGCACCGACCCGCGCGGCGTCCTCGGTGGACAGCAGGGAGAGCAGGATCGCAGCGGCGTGTGGACCCTGCACCGCGAGCAGGGAGGTCTCGGCCGACGCGTCGTGCACCGTGACGTCGAAGCCGGCGGCCCGCTCCTCGAGGGCGGCGACGACGATCGGCGCGTTGCCCGCGTTGGGCACCACGAGGTAGTCGTCCTCGGCCAGCCGGTAGACGATCAGGTCGTCGATGATCCCGCCGTCCGCAGCGCAGATCAGCGAGTACTTCGCCTTGCCGACGGCGATCGCCGACAGCCGGCCGACCAGGGCGTGGTCGAGGAAGGCACCCGCCGCCGGCCCGGTGGCCCGGACCTCGCCCATGTGGGACAGGTCGAAGAGCCCGGCGGCCTCGCGGACGGTGCGGTGTTCGGCGAGCTCGGAGCCGTACTTCAGCGGCATCTGCCAGCCGCCGAAGTCGGTGAAGTGGGCCCCCAGGCTCTCGTGCACGGCGTGCAGCGCGGTGAGCCGGGGGGACGCGGTCTCGGGGATGTCCTGCGACGTGTTTTCGGGGGTGTCCTGCGACATGGTGGGGTCCTTCGTCGGGGCGGGGCCGTCAGTCCTGGAAGGCTTCGACGGGCGGACAGGTGCAGACCAGGTGGCGATCACCGAAGGCCTGGTCGATGCGCCCCACCGGGGGAAAGTACTTGTCCTGGCGTGGCGTACGACCGGGGAAGGCTGCCTGTTCGCGGCTGTAGGGCCGGTCCCAGTCCGAGCTGACCACCGCGGCGGCGGTGTGCGGGGCGCGGCGCAGCGGCGACTCCTCCAGCGGGAAGTCGCCGGCGGCGACCTGGTCGATCTCGGCGCGGATGGCGATCATCGCGTCGGCGAAGCGGTCCAGCTCGCCGAGGTCCTCCGACTCGGTCGGCTCGACCATCAGCGTCCCCGGGACCGGGAAGGCGAGGGTCGGCGCGTGGAAGCCGAAGTCGATCAGCCGCTTCGCGACGTCCTCGGCGGTGACGTGGGTCCGGGCGGTGAGGTCGCGCAGGTCGAGGATGCACTCGTGGGCGACGAACCCGCCCTCACCGGTGAAGAGCACCGGGAAGTACGGGTCCAGGCGCTTGGCGAGGTAATTGGCTGCGAGCAGCGCCGAGCGGGACGCCGCGGTCAGCCCCTCCCCGCCCATCAGCTTCACGTACGCCCAGGAGATCGGCAGCACCCCGGCCGAGCCGTACCGGGAGGCCGACACGGGCAGGCCGGGGCCGAGGTCGTCGCCCGGCCAGTGCGCGGCGTCCGCCGGCAGGAACGGGGCGAGATGGGCCCGTACGCCGATCGGGCCGACGCCGGGGCCGCCACCGCCGTGCGGGATGGCGAAGGTCTTGTGCAGGTTCAGGTGGGAGACGTCGCCGCCGAACCGGCCCGGTCGGGCGAGGCCGACGAGCGCGTTGAGGTTGGCCCCGTCGATGTAGACCTGACCGCCGGCGGCGTGGACGAGGCCGCACACCTCGCGCACGTCGGCGTCGTACACGCCGTACGTCGACGGATAGGTGATCATGATCGCCGCGAGCCGCTCCCGGTGCGTGGCGATCTTCTCCTCGAGGTCCGCCCGGTCGATCGCGCCGTCCGCGGCCGTGGCGACGACGACCACCTTCATGCCGGACAGCGCGGCGGACGCGGCGTTCGTGCCATGCGCGGAGGCGGGGATGAGGCAGATGTCACGCAGGCCCTCGCCGCGGGAGGCGTGGTAGCCGCGGATGGCGAGGAGGCCGGCGAGCTCGCCCTGCGAGCCGGCGTTCGGCTGCAGGGAGACCCGGTCATAGCCGCTGATCGTGGCGAGACTCTGCTCGAGATCGGCGATCAGCGCCCGCCAGCCCTCGGTCTGGGAGTCCGGGGCGTACGGGTGGATGCCGGCGAACTCCGGCCAGGTGATCGGCTCCATCTCGACGGCGGCGTTGAGCTTCATGGTGCACGACCCCAGCGGGATCATCGTCCGGTCCAGGGCCAGGTCACGGTCGGCGAGCCGACGCAGGTAGCGCATCAGCTGGGTCTCCGACCGGTGGTCGTGGAAGACGGGGTGCTCCAGGAAGGGGGTCGTACGACGCACCACCGCGTCCAGGGCGAAGCCGTCCGCACGCTCGACGCTCTCCGCGGTGCCGGCGCGATCACCGGCCGCAGCGCCGTCGGTCCCGGCACCATCTTCCCCGACACCGCCTGCCCCGACACCGCCTGCCCCGAAGACCGCGGCGACGGTCGCGACGACGGCCTCTGTCGTCGTCTCGTCACAGGAGATGCCCACCGTGTCCTGGTCGACCAGGCGGAGGTTGATGCCCTCGGCTTCGGCTGCGGCGACCAGGGCGTCGGCGCGGCCGGGCACCCGTACGGTCACGGTGTCGAAGAAGCTGCGGTGCACCACCTCGACGCCGGCGCCGGTGAGTGCCGCGGCGAGGGTCAGCGCGTGATGGTGCGTACGCTCGGCGATCGCCCGCAGCCCCTCGGGACCGTGGTGGACCGCGTACGTCGCCGCGACCACCGCGAGCAGCGCCTGGGCGGTGCAGATGTTCGAGGTCGCCTTCTCCCGCCGGATGTGCTGCTCGCGGGTCTGCAGCGCCAGGCGATAGGCCGGACGCCCGGCGTCGTCGGTGGACACACCGACGAGCCGGCCGGGCAGCTGGCGCTCCAGGCCCTTGCGGACCGCCATGAACGCCGCGTGCGGACCGCCGTAGAAGAGCGGGACGCCGAACCGCTGGGCGCTGCCGACCGCGACGTCGGCGCCCTGCTCGCCGGGCGGGGTGATCAGGGTGAGCGCCAGCAGGTCGGTGGCGACGGTGACCATCGCCCCGGCTTCGTGCGCGGCGGCGATCAGCGCGGTGGCGTCGCCGACCCGCCCGGAGGCACCGGGCTGCTGGAGCACCACCCCGTTGATCGGACCCTCCGGAAGACCCTGGGTGAGGTCCGCCACCTCGACCTCGAAGCCGAGCGCATGGGCGCGGCCGCGCACCAGCGCGATCGACTGCGGGAACAGCTCCGCGTCGAGGACCGTACGTCCACCGGCGGCCTGCTTGTCCTTGTTGGCCCGGCGCATCAGCAGCACCGCCTCGACGACGGCGGTGGCCTCGTCGAGGAGGGAGGCATTGGCGATCTCGAGCCCGGTGAGATCCTCGACCATGGTCTGGAAGGTCAGCAGCGCCTCGAGCCGGCCCTGCGAGATCTCCGGCTGGTAGGGGGTGTAGGCGGTGTACCAGCCCGGGTCCTCCAGCACGTTCCGCCGGATCACCGCCGGGGTGATGGTGTCGTAGTAGCCCTGCCCGATCATCTGCACCCGGGGGGTGTTCCTGGCCGCCAGGCCGCGCAGCGCGTCGAGGGCCTCGGCCTCGGTCAGCGCGGGGCCGAGGTCGAGCGGGGCGTCCTGCTTGATGCTGTCGGGGACGGCCGTCGCGGCCAGCGCCTCGACGCTGGCGGCGCCGACAGCGTCCAGCATGACCTGCACCTCGTCGTCACGCGAAGCACCGAGGTGGCGATCGACGAAGGCTGCTGGCTGGGCAGGGATCATGAGGAACTCCGCGGGACGGGCCGGCTGACGCCGGCATCGGCTGGGTTCCTCTCCGCTCTGTAGGGGACCTGAGAGTTTCCGCCGGCCTGAGCCGGCTTGCACCGTCGGTGAGCCCGGCGGACCGGACTGCTTTCCAGAGTTGCCTTGCTGTGGCGGTACAGGGGCCTGAGAGATTCCCGGAGAGGTGTTGCTCCTACGGCGCCTGCGGACTCACGTCCGCAGGACTCTCCCGCCACAACTCGGAAGGCATCGCCCTTCGGCGACTTGCACCGCAAACTACTCGCTGGCCGGGCGGTCGGCAAGCTGCCCGCGGCAGTGGTCCGGTTACGGTCAGGTGGCGACCGCGGCCGCTCCTTATCATGGCCGCATGATCCGGCTCGAACACGTCTGCGTCGTCCATCAGGTCCTGCCCGACGCCGGCCGGGTCGGCCGCACCGGGATCGACAAGCGTCCGGTCGAGGGGCCGGTGAAGGTCGGCCCGCTGCAGCTGGCCGGGGACGAGATCTGCGACACCAAGCACCACGGCGGACGGTTCCGCGCGGTCTACGTGGTCTCCGACGAGGATGCGGCGGTGATCGAGGCCGAGTTGTCGCGGGCGCCAGAGGAGATCCTGACACGTACGGAGGAGGCAGACCTGCGTACGGACGGGACGGTGCCCCGCAGCCCAGGGGCGGGGGCCGACCGTACGCCGCCGGTCGGCTGGCTGGGCGAGAACTTCCGCGTCTCCGGGCTGTCGATGAGCGACGTGCTGCTCGGCGAGCGGTGGCGGATCGGCGACGTCGAGATCGCCTTCACCGAGCCGCGGGTGCCCTGCTCGACGTTCCAACGGTGGGTGCAGGAGGAGTCCTGGGTGCGGCGGTTCGCCGACCTCGGCCGACCCGGGGCGCTGGCCGAGGTGATCCGACCGGGAGCTGTCCGCGCCGGCCTGCCCGTCGAGGTGGTGCACCGGCCCGACCACGGGCTGACCATCGGCGAGGCCTCCCGGCCGTCGATGCCGCCCGCCAAGGCCGCGGCGCTGCTGGCGTCGTACGCTCCTGAGGACATCCAGCCCGACATGCTGCGCAAGGCACGGGCGGCCGCGGCCCGCTGACCGGGCGGCAACTCCGAAGAAATTTCCATAGGGCAGACCTATAGAAAAATTCAGGAACACCATCTTCTTCCGGCCGGCCAGCACCTATGCCATCTTCTTCCGGCTGGCCGGTGACTATGCCGTCTTCTTCCGGCTGGCCAGCGCCTATGCCGTCTTCTTCCGGCTGGCCGGTGACTATGCCGTCCGCCCGGCCAAAACACACGTCGCATCTGAACGGTGTTGTCGGCCCCCGCATCATAGGTTCGTCCTATGGAAACTCGGCCGTTGACCATTCCGGGCCGCGAGGCCGCGGTCGAACTGCGCCACCTCCGTTCCTTCCTGGTGCTCACCGAGAGCGCGACGCTGACCGAAGCGGCCGCCACTCTCGGCATCAGCCAGCCCAGCCTGAGCGCCCAACTGACCTTCCTGGAGAAACATCTGGGCGTACGGCTGTTCGATCGTGACCGCAACGGCCCACGGATCACCGTCGACGGTCGCCGACTCCGTGCCCTGGTCCTTGACCCTGTGGTGGCGCTGAACTCGGGCCTGCTGGAGTTCGGAGCCGAAGGCCTTCCCGTCCAGGTGGTGGCGCCTCCTGATCTCGGGCCGGGCCTGCATGAGGCCGCTCGGAACGTGCTGAACGGACGCTTCCCCGGTCGTCCCGTACAGTGGCGGGAACTGGCGAGCCGGGAGCGAGTCGCGGCGTTCCGCGCACGTACGGCGCAGGTCGTGGTGGATTGGGAGCCCATCGACGGCGCCACCGGGATCACGCTGCTGGGGCGGCCGCTGGGGGTGCTGATGTCGGCATCGTCCTCGTTGACGAGCCTGGACGCCGTTGTCGGGGATGACCTGGCCGGTCACCCGGTGGCGACCCTTGCAGGGGCCGATCTGCTGCGCTCCGGGACCTCCCTGTCTGCGCTCATCGCGAACGGGTGGACCTCGCGGTCAGGTGCGGCCACGATTGACGGTCTCGACGACCTCGCTGCGGATCCGCGGTTGGTGATGGTGACTCCCGAGCCCGAGCAGGCGGATCCACGGTTCACCTGGCGGCCCCTCGTCGTCCCGGTCGCCGAGAGCGCCTGGCTCGTGGTCTGCTAGGTCAGCTGGCCCACTGTCCGGTGGCGAACATCCACGCCCACCACACCATCAGCCCGATCGACACCGCCGCGGCCAGCCCGACGAGGAGCCGGCCGGCGTACGGCCGGGTCCGGTCGTCCGCGACCCCACCGTCGCGCTCGGTCTCACCGTCGCGCTCGATCCCACCGTCGCGCTCGATCCCACCGTCGCGCTCGATTCCCAGGCTCCGCCGCGTAGTCTCCACGCCCCGACGCGCAGTCTCCACGCCCCGACGCGCGATCGCCCCGGTCTCGCGGTCACCCGCCGACCGCCTGCCGGTCAGCCGGTCCGCGAGCTCGCCGAGGATCGCCCAGGTGGGGAACCACAGCAGGACTGCCCGGTTCACCGACATCAGCCACGGCGAGAACGAGAAGGCCAGCACCTGCACCCCGACCCAGGAGGCCTCGGCCCACCGGCGACGCCGCAGCATCCAGCCGGTGGTGAGCAGACCGATGGTGAAGGACACCAGTTCGTAGCGGAAGATCCAGCCCCAGCCGTTGGCGTCGGCGTAGCCGCCGGGGCGTACGGCGATCAAGGTGGCCCGGACCGATTCCCAGGGCCAGGTGAACGTCCGCTGCCAGCCCTCCTGCTGGGCGGCGAACCAGGCCGTCCACGACCCGGTGAGCGTCCACAGGTAGACCACGTACGCCAACAGCACGGCCAGCGGGACGAGCATCCAGACCGCACGGGAGGCCGCGACGCCGAGCCGTCGCCCCAGCTCCTTCCCTCGCGCGCCCGGCCAGGTCAGCGCCAACACCACCAGCGCACCGATCAGGAACAGTCCGGAAACCCGCAACGTGGTGGCAAGAGCGGCGAGCACGGCGGCGGCCGCCCAGCGGTCGGCGCGGGCGCGCTCCCAGGCCCAGAAGGCGGCGGCACAGAACAGCGCCTCGGTGTAGCCGACGACCGTGAACACGGCGGTCGGCGCGATCAGCCAGGCCACCGTCGCCCACGTCCCCGCGGCCTCGGGCTCTCCGGCACGCCCGCCGGCCTCTCCGGCACGCCCGCCGGCCTCCCGGGCACCCCCACCGGCCTCTCCGGCACGCCCACCGGCCTCTCCGGCACGCCCGCCGGCCAGCCGGACCAGCGCGGCCGCGGCCAGGGCGGAGGCCACCAGGGAGAGCAGTGCCCCGGTCACCTCGGGAGGCAGCCCGATCGTGGAGCCGAGCCGCATCAACAGCGGCAGCCCCGGGAAGAACGCCATCTCCTGGTGGTCCGGTGCGTAGCCCTGGTGGGCGATCCGGGCGAAATGCGCCACGTCCCAGTTGCCGAGCACCCCGATCACTCCCCGGCCGGTGACCGCAGCCGTCACCAGCAGCGTGCCGAGCAGCACCGTACGACTGGCGATCCAGGCGACCACGACCGGCCGGGCCCGTACGCGCACATCCTCCTCGAGCGGGGAGGTCCCGGCGGGCGGCCGGGGCTCGGCCGGCCGGGGCTCAGCCACCGGTGGTCTGCCCCTTGCCGCCCCCACCACCGCCCGGCAACACCCCGCCCGAGCCGAGGTCGATCCCCGTGCCGCCGTCAGTGCCGGTGGACGTCTGCGTACTGGGCTTCGGTTTGCTCGTCGGCTGGCTCGAGGCATCGGCCGACGGCCCGTGATCCTTGGGCCCGTTGCCCGGCGTCTTGGTCGCCGTGGGGGTCGCCGTCGGCTGCGACGGCGTGGTCACCGCCAGCGGCGAGGCCGTCCGACGGGCCGGAAGGTTCGCCGCGGTGTCGAAGTTCTCCACCGGCATGCCCTTGGTCGCCGCCTGCATGTAGGACAGCCAGGTCAGCGCGGGGTAGCCGGCGCCGAAGAACGTCGGGGTGCCCGGCTGGCGATAGGGGTCGAGGTCGCTGGAGCCGTCGTCACCGGCGACGTACATCACGGCGGTCGAGATCTGCTTGGTGTAGGCGACGAACCAGGCCGAGGCGATGTCGTTGCCGACACCGGCGGTACCCGTCTTGCCCGCCACCGGTCGGTTGAGCGCCGATGCCTTGGCACCGGTGCCCTCGTTGACCACCGACTGCAGGGCCGCGGTCGTCGTAGCGGCGACGTCCTTCTCGACGGTCTGCTTGTTGCCGGACGGCGCCTTGTAGAGGACGTTCCCGTCGCGGTCCTTGACCTCACGGATGACGTGCACCTGGTTCTGCCTGCCGCTGTTGGCGAGAGTGGCGTACGCGTTCGCCATGTTCACCGGGCTGACCTCGGCGAAGCCGAGCACGATGCGGTTGTACGGGTCCCAGGCGCCGGCCTTCGGGGCGCCGGCATCGTTGGCCGCCTGGATCACCTTCTGCGGGCCGTTGTCCATCTGGGAGACCATGTCGACGAAGGCGGTGTTGATCGACTGGGCGGTGGCCACCTGCAGGGAGACCGGACCGTACTGGGTGCTGAACTCGTTGCGGACCGTCTCGCTCTCGCCCCGCGGGGTGAACGTGTTGCCCTGGAAGACCGAGTTGAGGGTGAAGCCGTCGCGCAGACCGGCGATCAGGCCGAACGTCTTGAACGTCGATCCGGTCATCCGGGCCGTGGAGGCCCAGTTGCGGGAGTTCTTGACGAAGTCGTCACCGCCGTACATGGCGATCAGCTCGCCGTTGGAGCTGTCGACCGACGCGATCGCGGCATGGACGGCGTTGGCGTTCGTGCCACGGGACCGGGCCGCCTGGTCGGCAGCGGCCTGGTTCGTCTGCGCCGCCTTCTCGGCGGCCGCCTGGGCCTGCTGGTCGAAGGTGGTCGTCACCCGCAGGCCGCCGCCGTTGATCTGGGCGTCGGTGAAGCCGAGCGAGGCCAGCTCCTGCTCGGCCATGTTGACCAGGAAGCCCTTCGGGCCCTGGTAGCGCGGGTTGGCCTTCACCGTCGGCAGCTCCGGCATCTTGCCGGTGAACTGGTTGTACTGGTCCTTGGTGATGGACTTCTCGTCGAGCATGCCGGACAGCACGTACTCGTAGCGGGCCTTGAGCCGGCCGATGTTGTCCGGGTCGACCTTCGGGTCGAGGATGCTCGGGTTCTGCACCACCGAGGCGAGGACCGCGGCCTGGCCGACACTGAGGTCCTTGGCGTCGATGCCGAACCACGCCTGCGAAGCGGCCTGCACGCCGTACGCCCCACGACCGAAGTAGACGGTGTTGAGGTAGTTGGCGAGGATCTCCTCCTTGCTGAGCCGGTTGCTCAGCTTCAGGGCGAGGATGACCTCTTTCACCTTGCGGGAGATCGTCTGCTGCGGCGTCAGGTACATCAGCTTGATGTACTGCTGGGTGATCGTCGAGCCGCCCTGGATGTCCTTGCCGGAGGCGATCGCGACCAGGGCGCGGACCATACCCATCGGCGAGATGCCCGGGTTGGTCCAGAAGGTGCGGTCCTCGGCCGCCACCTGGGCGTCCTTCATCGCCTTCGGGATCTGGTCGTACGGCAGGCTGGTGCGGTTCTGCACCGCCAGGTCGGACAGCTGGGTGGTGCCGTCGCCGTAGTACAGGTACGTGGTGTTGGTCTGGAAGTCCGCGTTCGGGTCGGGCACCTTGGTCGTCGAGTAGAGCCCCGCGAACGCGACACCGCCCATCAGCCCGACGGCCACGACCGCCGACACCACGATGGCGAGGATCTTCTTCCAGAGGGCCATCCTCCGCCACCTCGACGTCTTCACCGGGGCGGCGCCTCTACGGGCGCCAGCCGGGGGCCGTGAACGCGGGGTCATGCGAGCCATGGATGTCCTGACGGTCTGCTGCCGGCCCGGTGATGACGATGCACCTCCACGCCAGGCAGGACGGGTACTTCTCGTGGGCACAGTGAGCCACGTGGCCACTAGGATATGTCGGCGCTCCTGAGCGGGCCGAACGGAGCCCTCCGATGTGGCAGGAACGGCACAGCGCGGCGAGCGTACGCGCGGCGTCGGCCGTCCGGAGAGTGGAACGGGGCAGGGCCCGTCGACGGCCGCGCGGCAGCCCACCCTGCACAGTGCAGACCCTCTGTCAGCGGCGACGCCCGAAGCGCTTTGGTTTGGGCAACGGGCGGCGGTCCCGTATCGTGGCAGAGTCGTACGTACGTCGTACGCACCTGGGGCATTGGCGCAGCTGGTAGCGCACCTGCTTTGCAAGCAGGGGGTCAGGGGTTCGAATCCCCTATGCTCCACCACCTGGAACCGCCCCGATCCCCCACAATCATGCGGGATCGGGGCGGTTCTTTCGTCTCTCCTGACGGGTCGGAACGCGTCTGACGGTGAGTGTGGTCACGGTGGTACCCGCGGGTACCCGGATCGGCTTCATTCCGCCGATCGGCCCGGGGTACCGTGCGGGCCGGTGGTACCCGATCGGTACCGGCGCACCAGCTTCCCCATGGCATCTCCGACGTCGTCGAGGGGCCGGTCCCACAGGTGTCCTTCCCGATCAAGCGTCATCTTCGCCGGCTGGTGTCCCAGCATCGCCTGGACCGCCTTCACGTCAGCTCCACTTGCGATGGCCAACGACGCGGTCGTATGGCGCAGATCGTGAGGGACGACCTGCGCTGGGCGCCCGGCGGTTGGCCGAGCCTTTGAGAACACCCTTCGGCGCCAGTCCAGGTACCAGCCGGGACGCCGGTCGGGTCTCTCACCACGTGGATGTAGCCCGACAAAGGGGTCGCACTACGCGGCGTTGGCGCTGATCGGTACATCAATCGAGTCGCGCGCGACCACAATCCCGTCCTTGATGACGTAGCACTCGACGATGTGCTCGCCTCGGAAGGACGTCCGCTCGTGCCGAACTCCGGGGCGACTTGACGAGATGATCTGGCCCCGGATGTTGTTGCGGCGTTCGGCTTCCTCGCCTCGGTTGAGCACCTTCCACCTCACCTCGTACGGCTCCTGCACATCGCACCCGGTGATGGCGAAGTCGAGTTCCTTATTTGGGAGGAGCAGGCTTCGCCCCCGGAGCATCTCCCGCAGCAAAGCTGGTCGCCATCCGTTCTGCGTGACCATGCAGTCGATCGTGACCGAACGGCCGATGTCGACTGGGAACTGGTTCTCGATGAACTCCTCGGTGTTGGTGAAGGCATGGGCGGATTCGCTGGTCGCCAGCGGCACCGCGGTGCCGAACACCTCGCGCCACTTCTTGTTCGCCGAAGCCGTGCCCTCATCAGCGATCGCTTCGCGGCAGCGGTTGTACGCCTTCTTCGCCTTGGGCTGGAACCTCCGCTTCACCTTCACATGCTGCTTGCTGCCCGGCGCGAGGTAGTAGTCCTGGTCTGGCTCGTTCATCAGGAACTCGAAGAAGTCGCGAACCATGGAGTCAAACCAGAGCGTTCCCTTGTCGTCGTATTCCGTCGTGTTCGAGAAGAACCCGTGGACGAGCGTGTCAATGAGCAGGCCTCCCATGACTACACCGTTCGTGTCCTTCCACGCCCGCGCCAACCGGGCGAGGTGGCGCATGTTCCTCGAGGTGCGATCGTTGCACTCCTTCGTTGCAGCGATCTCGTCGCGCGGTTTGGTGGTCTTCCAAGACTTCGACTTCGTGTCTGGGTAGTCGAAGCTTCCGTCCGCGTTCTCGAACGCCGGCTGGACCTCGAACTTGAACTTGTTGCTGGTGAACTGCACTCGCACGACGCACTGGTCGACGCGAATATCGGTGTTCGGGTAGCGGGCCTTGAGAGCGTCCTTGACTCTCGTGAGGGCTCGACGCGGCCCCGTCTCTGTGTCATAGGTCGAGCGCAGCGAGGCCGGGAGGATGAAGATCATGTCCAGGTCAGACACGCCTCGGATCGCCGTGTTACGACCGTAGGATCCGACCATCAGCCGGTTCGCTGTGGAGCCCTCTACGGCCCTGAAGTCCTTGTTGAGCGCCTTCGTGATTTCGTCGCGGCGCATGGCGATCGTGGCACTCGCGGCGCCGACCTTGAGGTTCTCAAGCAGCGCGTCGAAGATCTCCGAGACCTTCACGTTCACGCCTCGTTCTCGTTGAGACGCAATGCCTCGGGCAAGAGGAAGTCGATCTCGCGAGAGGAGAAGGTCAGTTCCTCGTTGTTCTTCAGGCCGTCCTGCGCTCGTCCGTAAGCCTTGGCTGTGGTCCGCGGCGCTTCGGCGTAAGCCTTGCGTGTCGCTTCCTGGAGCGCGTCGCGCCGGGCGCGAGCGTCGGTCGCCGACGTCGCGCCCGACATCAGGTCGGCAATCAATGACGCGTACGACTCACGCACATCCCACAGGCGTGAAGCGATGTCGCGGTGGGCCCCCGACTCCTCGTCGAACCTGAAGCTCTTGGTCGCAAGGCTCAGGGCGCTGACCACTATCGCAATGGCCGAGGTCGCGAGGCTGGTGAGGACCGGGCTGCCGACGAGCCCGAGCACGCCCGCCAGGAAGGTTCCGGTGCTGAGCGCCGTGAAGGCGACCAGCAGGCCCTGCTGCCACCGATGCCTCTTGAAGCACAGGTCCGCCTGCTTCTCGTGGGTCTTGTGGCTGTAGGCCACTCTGCCGAAGGCCTCACGAACCTGGGCGAGGAGGTACTCGTTGTGCGCATCGTCGGTGGCGGGTTCAGGCGACATCATGCTCCGTTCTTCCTACGGCGTTACAGAGTCCTCCAAGCGGCAGAGCGCAGGAAGAGCGACAGCGTTCGGGGGATCGCTGCATCGCCTCCCATCATGGGGAAGACCACTGACATCGCCTTCGCTGTGCGCTGTCATGTCGCGGTCGAGCGCCGGGGGCGTAAACCCTCCCTCCGCGAGCACGGCGGTACGGGCCGCCGAACGGCCCACGCTGAATCGCGCTCCAACCTCGGTCAACGAGAGTCCCGTCGCGTACAGCCGAGCAGCAGCCTCTGCCCCGAGTTGGCTCGAATTGGTGCGCACCCTCGCCGGCGAGAAGGTCGAGGATCTCCTGGGCCGCGGGTGGGATGGCTGGTGGGACCGTGATTGTCCGGGTGCCGGTGTTGATCACTGCTGACTGCAATGGCCGCAGGGTCTGCAGGAACTTCTTGATCGACAGTCCGGTGCGGGCCTGGACCGTGCGCCCTACGGCGAGGGCGGCGAACACGACGGGGAGGTGAGCCTCGATCGAGTCGCGGGTGCGGCGGAAGACGGTCGAGCGGCGAGGTCGCTCTTGGCCATCCGAAAGGAGGCTTCAACCTGCCACAGGTCGCGGTAGGCCGCGACGGCGGCCGGCCCGTCGAGGAGGTTCGGGGACAGATTGGTCACATACCCCTTGAAGCCGGCGGCGGCGCGGGCAGCTCGACCAAGCCCCAGTCCGCGCCCTTGGTCGCACCCTCCAGCTTGACGAAGCGGTGCTTGCCGACGGGGCTTGGCCCGCGGCGATCTTCTCGGCGCGCTGGATCTGCTTGTTCAGCGTCTGTTGGTCGCGGCGGGGCCTGGAGGCGAGGTAGTGCCAGACCACCCGGCGGTCGCGCCGGTCCGTGCCGATGCCCATCGGGCGAGTCACCTTGAACGTGGCACCGTCGGGCTGGTAGTTGCAACCCGGCGTCCTCCAGGCGTTCAGGTTCGCCGCCGATACATGCCCGCATCGGCCACCACGACCAAGTCCGTCACCTGGTGAAACCAACTCGGGTCCGTCGCCGTGGGATCGCGATATGGCGGTTGAGCGGCCTCCACTTACGCAGATGTTTGGCAGTAGCCTTTGTCCGACGCGGCTGCGACACGAATGGGAGGGCCGATGAACCTCGTCAGTCTCGCTATCAAGGGCGTGCCGAAGCTCGCGAAGGCCGGACCGAAGGTTCTGGTGCCGCTCGGGGCGGGTGCTGCTGTCGCAGTCGCTGCCGCGACAAAAGGCGCGGTCGACCTCCACAAGGGGAAGGACACCCGTCGCGGGGCGATCACTCGACTGGCAGAAGCGCTATCGGATCTCAATGCCATCGAGGTCGAGACCGAGCGCATTGCGCAGGAGTACGGCGAGTTCCAGATCGGCGTCCATACAGCGAATCTGAGTCGCTTCGCCGACTGGCTCGAACGGAACCAGGCACAGGTGAAACGGCTCAACTTCAAGAAGGTTGACGGCGTACGCATCAGGGTGCCGAGTGTCCCGAAGTTCGTAGCAGGAGTCCAGGCGATCACTACTGGCGCTGCCGGACTTGTCGGTGCAGTAGGTGCAGGAGCCGCTGCCCCTGCGGCTGCGCTCTGGGGCGTATCCACTCTCGGAACGGCCGGTACAGATGCCGCAATCACGGGTCTGAGCGGCGCCGCGGCGACGAATGCGACGCTTGCCGCACTTGGAGGGGGCACGCTCGCCGCGGGCGGCGGTGGGATGGCCGCCGGCGCCGCCATCCTCGGTCTGACAGCGGCAGTCCCGGCGCTGCTCATCGGCGGATTCACCGTCGGAGTCGTCGGCGCGAAGGCCAAGACGGAGTCGAGGAAGTTTGCCGCGGAGGTGAGCCTCGAGATTGAGCGTGTCGGCCTCGCCAAAGATCTACTGCGGGCAGTGCAGCGACGTATCGGAGAACTACGGGATCTGCTCGACCGTATGGCTCAGTGCTCGTCCGCAGCGCTCGATACGCTGGAGTCGGTCGAGTTCGACGCTGAGAGGCACGCGAGCGAGTTCCTCCGTGCGCTCCAACTCGTCACCGCCGTCAAGGAAATTCTGAATACTCCGGTTCTCGACCCCAAATCGGGTGAACTGAGTGAGGCATCAATCGAGATTACGAGGAAGTACGCATGAGCCGGCCCAACGCCGTACAGCCCCTCAGCCAGACCGCGAAGAACCTCCTGCCCAAGCCTGGTCCCGCGATGGTGGTAGACACCTTCAACCTGGTTCTCGCTTCCGCGAACCAGTGGGTCAATGTGATCAACGAGGAGAAGACGAAGCGCAATGAGATTCGGGCTTGGGAGCAGACCCAAATTGAGATCATCCATGTGCAGCGCGACTTCCTGCTGACCGCACTCGACAAGACCTTTGACGAGCGCAGCGAGAACTTCCGGAGGCTCTTCGACAACCTCGAAGTTGCTCTCACCTCAGAGCGCGACGACGCAGGGACTCAAGTCTCCGAGATCCTTGGTGCGATCACGGACCTCGCACAGACAAGCCCGTTCAAGGACCTTAGGAGTCCTACTCTGGTTGTCCAAGGGTTCCTGCAGGGCGGAAAGGTCATCGAACTCTGAATCTTCTTCGCCCCCGATGCAGATCGCGTGGGCGTCGGCCACGAGGCCGAGGGTCTCCTTCACGACCTCCATTGCGGCCGACCGGTCGAGCTTGCGGCCAAGTCTTTGTCGAGCGAGGTCATGCGCCCTCGGCGAGTGATTCCTCGTGGCTGTCCGGGCGGTCGTCGGGCACCTCTACCTCGTACTCGGCTGCGACAGCCAACACGTCGACTGCGCCTTGTTCTCGAACGACGGGTTTGCCCATCGCGCCTTCGATCAGCCCGATAAGGAAGTTCTTGCGGTAGGCGAAATGCGCCTCGAAGTCGTCGTTGCGAAGGGCATTGGTGTCAATGCCATGGGTCGCGATGATCCTGTCGACGTGGGTGATGTCGAGCTGCGACCTCGACTGGACGCGGGGCAGGTACTCGGTCGGTGCGACCCCGCCGATCGCACGGTTGGTCGCTGCAGCAAGGGGTGTCTTGTTGATGATGCTGTCCCACTGGGAGCGGTCGAGGTTCCTGTCCTTGCTCCATTTCTCCGGAAAGATGTGGTGAATGTCGGTCTGCAAGGTCTTGTACTGCACGCGGCTGAAGGTGACGTCCTTGATCCAGTCCTTCGCGCCCGTGCCGATAATGAGCGCGTAAATGCCCTTGTAGGCGGCGGACTGGCGGGTCTTCAATGTGTAGAGGCGCCGTTCCTGGAAGAGCGCCTCGCTGACCGTTCGCGGTGCGACGGACGTCGTGTCCCGTGCCCACTCAGCCAGTTGCTCGACATCGCGGGCGAAACGCGTCTCCGTCGCGCTCCCATACAGCTCTCCGAGGATTCCGCACCAGTACCACCGCTTCAGGCGCTCCTTCACCCCGTGGTTGTCCGCGATATCGTCGAGGATCACCTTTGTGACGGCGAGCGGCACAAGCTGAGTCGGGTAGGGCATGAAGCGCGGCTCGAAAATGTGAAGGTCGGCGACAAAGACAGCCGTCCACTCGAATGCCTTCACGAGGACGCCTCGCCACTCCAAGTAGTCGGTGAGTTGCAGCTTCAGGATGTCATCGCGCTTCGCGGAGATCGCGGGCTTTCGCTCAGCGGTGCTGTCCCTGTTCCGCTTCCAGGTGGTGAGGAGCGTTGCGGCTTGGAGGAAGTCGGTGCTCCCCAGGCTGGTGAGCACCGGCTCGGCCCTGAACTCGTCCTGGATCGCAGTCCAGTCGTCGTTGAGGCGGAAGTCGTCCCCGTGCTGGTCGAAGTAGGCCTTGTCGCCAGCGAACGTCGCGGTGAGCAACTCGAACACGTTAAGCGGGACGCCCCCGGTGTTCACCTTCTCGAAGACCGTGGCCACCGCGGACTTGCTGGTGTCACTGCCAAGCTGGATGGCGGGGATCTGGTAAGTTGCGGTCGGCTTGAGGACCAGTTCCATGAACTGCTTGGCGAGCTCTTGGTTCGCGATGCCGTATAGCCATCCGTTCTGGTCGTACCCAGCGAAGAGCAGTCGGAGTGGGAACCACGCCTGCTGCTGTTCAAGTGCCGGGGTGCTCAGGTCGAGGACGATGTCGCGGTCGAAGTTGGTCTTGATCTTGCCGTCACCGGGAACGGACTTCACCGATTCGTCGATGAACTCGTCGCCTTGCACGGCCAGGGCCATGTCTACGTAGTAGCGGCGATCGAACAACTTCTTCTTGTCGTCCTTGGTGTGGACGATGCCGTCTCCCGTCAGGGCTTGGGTCAGAGACGTCAAACGCTGCTGCCCATCCAGCAGCAGCAGCTTCGGTTCCGCGCCCTGCGCAACGCTCGTGCCACTGACCGGCTTGGGCTTGAATCGCACCTGGTCACTACCAGTTTCCAGGAGCATGACAGCTCCCATCGGGTGGCCGCGGAGGACCGTGACGAGCAGCGACCGAATGCGTTCGTCCTCCCACTTGTACTCACGCTGGAAGTCGGGCAGCTGGAGACGACCGCTGGACGTCCATGTCAGGTAGTCCGAGAGGGGCGACTTCGGTGTCTCAAAGCCCATGGCAGTCCTTCGGCCGGAAAGTGTGCGTCTCTCCACACGGTATCGGGTCGTGCGCACCGTCACCCCAAGCCGGACGTCGGTCATGCAAGCGCCGACCGGATCAGCCGCGGCGCCCACCGGATGGCCATATGCATCTGCGGTCCGCCAAGGCGCCGGCCCCTGCTCGGACAGGTCGGAGGCCGACCGGCGGTGGTTGCGTGGCTTCTGCTGGCAGCGGTCGGCGTCCTGTCCTGGCTCCTTGGGGCGTCGTCCTACTGATCGGCCTCCTCATCACCACCTAGTCCGGTCGACATCGGGGGTCCAACCTCTACGCATGACTCCCCTCCTGGTTGGCAGTTGCCATGAGGCACGGATACCCAGCAGCAGTCCCGACCGGCCGCCGATCGAACGGCCCGAGCGGGCCCCCGCCCCACTCGCGACCTCGTCCCCCAGGACTGCTATACAGGAAGCGGCCGTCGTCCGGCGACCGTACGCCCGACCGGCGGAAGGCTCGCATGTCGACCACACGGACCAGCAGTTCCGCACCCCTCATCGTCCTGATGGCCTGCCTGCTGGCCCTGGTCGGCACGCTCGTGGCCGTCCTCACCAGGGACGACATGTCGCGATCTGGTACATCGTCATCATCGCGGCCGAGCTCGTGGTCGTCGTCCTGATCGGCGCCTACATCCGCGCCAGCCAGAAGCACTCGACCGACTGACGTCGGTCTTCGCAGCACGATCCCCACCGCCCACCCACAGGCCACGAGAGCCCGAAACGTGCGGGCCTACTCGCGTGCGAGCCTGCGTTCCTCAGCCAACTGCTGGATCAGCACCAGCGTACGTCGCAGGTGCTCGACGGTCTCCTCGACGATCGCCTCGATGTCCCCCTCGCGGTAGGCCGTGAGGAGTTGACGGTGCTCGACGTACGACTCCTGGATCCGCTGCGCACCCAGCGACAGCCCCACCCACAGCGCCGAACTGTTCCGCAGCGACTGGAGGATGTCGGCGAGCCGGGACGTGTCGTCGCCCGAGCTCAGCACCTCATGGAACCGGCGATTGAGCTCGACCCAGACGTGCTGGTCCTCCTCGTCACGCATCTGCTCCAGCAGCTCCTCCGCCTCGTCGAGCATCGCGGGATCGACGCGTGCGCCGGTGCGACGGATCATCACCGGCTCGAGCAGCATGCGCAGCTCGTAGATCTCCTCCACCTCACGGATGTCGAGATCACGGACGATCGCACCGCGATGCGCGTCCATCTGCACGAGACCTTCGACCGAGAGGTCGCGCAGTGCCTCCCGCACCGGGGTCGTGCTGACGCCGAGAGAGTCCGCGAGATTGCTCTGCAGGAGCCGCGACCCCGGCGCGAGCGTGCCGTCGAGGATGCCGTCACGGATCCTCCCCTTGACGTACTCGTGGGCGGTGAGCATCCGCGCAGCGGTCGCCGGCCCGCCGAATCTACTCATGCATCTCTCCTCATCACGACGTGAGCCTCAGTATCTTCGATCGGCAGCACACCCCGCTACAGTTCGCCGTGCGCGAGGAACGCGGCGCGCACCTGGTCCGGCGGCAGCTCCGCCGCGAGGAGGGCGCGGAGCAGCGTACGGCTCTTGCGCCCGTCGAGCCAGCCGGAAAGGATCGCGCCCCGTTGGGCGAGGTCGCGTTCGGACCCCTTGAACCCGTACGTCGAGCGGAGCGTACGCCCCGCGCCGGTGCGCGAGCTCACGACGACCGGCACCGTCTGCGCGGCCTCGGTGATCGCCGCGGCCACCCGCTCGGGCAGGTGGGCGGCGCCGAATCCGTCCACGACCAGCCCGTCGACCCCGGCGGCGATCACCGCGCGGACAGCGGTGCCGTCGTCGTCCAGGCCGGTCCCCAGGAAGGCGACGCGGACATCGTCCCGCAGCGGCGCCGGCACACTCGGCCGCGCCTGGGCCCGCACGACCTGCTCGAACCGGCCCTCCACGACATACCCCAGCGGTCCGGGGTGCGAACGGAAGGCGCCGAGCGCGGACGAGTGCTCCTTGCGCACCCAGGCGGCGGCGTGCACCTCCTCGTTGAGGACGACAGTGACGCCGATCCCGCGGGCGGCTTCGTCGCAGGCGACGATCACCGCCGCGGCCACGTTCGAGGGGCCGTCGGTCGACAGCGCGTGCAGGGGACGCATGGCCCCGGTGACGACGAGCGGCTCGTCCCGGTCCCAGCGCAGTCCCAGGTAGTACGCCGTCTCCTCGATCGTGTCGGTGCCCTGCGAGACGACCACACCGACGGCACCACAGTCCACCGCGTGACGCGCCACGGCGAGCAGCTCCTCGAGGTGCCGGAAGGTCAAGGAGGCGCCCGGGATCGTCACGACGGTCGACGCTTCGATCGTCGCGATCGTATCGATCCCGGGAGCCGCCGCGATCACGTCGGCGGCGGTGAGGGACGGCACCACGCCGTCGGCGCCGGTCATCGAAATGGTGCCGCCCAACGAGGCGAACAGCACCGTAGGGAGGGGGACGGACGGAGACATCATCGTTTCCTTTCGCGGCGACGATGCCGGAGACGTCACCCTTGACTCTCCCCGGCGGGTGTTCACATAATACACAATGCAGATTATACGATCCGCTCAGCCGTTGTCCCTCACCGATGAGGAGTCGTAGTGTCCACCAAAGATCGCAGCGCAGCCCCCGAACCGATCACCCGCGGTGCCGCCGCGCCTACTGCCCGCGGTGCGGCCATCCCGATCGGCCGCACGGTCGCCATCGCCAGCCTGGTGTTGCTGGCACTCTCCTACGTCGTCAACGCGATGGACCGACAGGTCTTCCCCGTGGTGCTTCCCAGCGTCAACCACGAGTTCGGCTTCGACCTCGGGAGGGCAGGGTGGTTGTCGACCATCTTCACCCTGGGCATCGGGGTCGCCGGGATCCCGACCGGCTTCCTGCTGGACCGGCTGTCCCGCAAGGCCGTCATCATGATCGGGATCGGAATCTACTCCGCGTTCACCCTGCTGACCGCCGTGTCGCACGGGTTCGCCGACATGTTCGCCTACCGCGCGCTCTCCGGTGTGGGGGAGGCCATGCAGAACGCCTCGCTGTTCGCCGCGGTCGGAGCATTCTTCTTCGCGAATCGCGCGATGGCGCTCGGCACACTGAACTTCGCCTATGGCGTCGGCGGCTACCTCGGGCCCCAGCTCGGCGCGTTGCTCGCGATCCACGGATGGCGTACGCCGTTCTATCTCTACGGTGGCATCGGCGTCTTCATGATCATCCTGATCGCGCTGTTCATCAGGGAATCCTTCACCGAACGCGAGGAAGCCACGGTCGTCACAGCGGCGCACGAGTACAACCATGTGCCGGCCGGCCTGCTGACGCGCAACATCGTGCTCCTCGCCATCGCCGCGGCGGCCGTCGGCCTGGCGATGTACGGCTACATCGGCCTCTACCCGACCTTCCTCCAGACGAAGCTCGGCTTCACGCAGTTGCAGGCGGGCACCACAGCGAGCATGTTCGGCCTGGGTGCGCTCCTCGGCATCCCTGCCGGCTGGATCGGTGACCGGGTCAACCTGAAGTGGTTCCTCGTCGTCACTCTCCTCGCCGGCTGCGGCGTCGGGTTCCTGATCTTCAACGGCCCGACCGGATTCGCGGCCCAGCTCGTGCTGTCCTTCGCCGAGGGCGTCGTGGCGAGCGGCATCTGCTTCGTCAACATCTACGCCGCCATCCAACGGGCCGTACGCCCGGAGCTCGTCGGCCGTGCCTCGGGCATCTTCGTGAGCCTCTTCTACATCCCGGCCGCCTTCGCCGGGATCCTCTTCTCGGCACTCGTCAAGCAGCTCGGCTGGGGCGGGGCCGGCATCGTCCAGCTCGGTCTCATCCCGATCATCGCCATCATCGCGGTCCTCTTCATCCGACTCGATCAGCAGTCGAACGCACGTAAGGCGGCAGCAGCATGACCTCCCCCTCGTCCCCCGCGCCCCGGCCCCCGGCCCCCGGCGGGCCGCGCCGCTGGCACGAGCAGCGCTGGATCATCGACTCCGTGCTGCGCACCGACGGCCTGGAGTGGGATCAGCCCCGCATCGCGTACACGCTGCGCCCGATGGGGCTCGACGGCAACACCGACTTCCAGCTCGCGCTCGGCCGGATCAACAAGTTCAGCGACCTGGTGCCGGTCTTCCGCGACCTGGCCGACCGCCGACGGGGACTCGGTGAGAAGGCCCTCGCCGCCGGCCGCACAGTGACCGCACGCGAGCACTTCTTCCACGCCGCCGTGCTGTACTCGACGGCCGAGTGGTCGATCTGGAAGACGACGCCGGAGCTGATCGCGCTCGACGACGCCAAGAACGCGGCGTACGCGACGTACGCCACGCTGGCCGACCACCACGTCGAGCGGGTCGAGATCCCCTTCGGCGACGGATTCCTGCCGGCCTGGTACCACCGCCCGGTGGGCGCCGGCGACGAGCCGCTCCCGCTGCTGCTCTCCTGCGGCGGCATGGATCAGGCGAAGGAACTCAACGTCAGCATGTACGGCGACAAGTTCCTCGAGCGCGGGTTCTCCATCCTCGCGTTCGACGGCCCCGGGCAGGGCGAGGCCCCGATCCGTGGCGTCGACTTCACCCCGACCGCCTGGATCGATGCCGGCGAGGCGCTGTTCGGCTGGGCCCGCGACCGGGCCGACGTCGATGCCGAGCAGATCGTCGGCTACGGACTGTCGTTCGGCTCGTACTGGATGACCCAGATCGCCGCCTCGCAGCCCACGATGCGGGGTGCCGCCGTCGGCCTGGTCTGTCACGAGCCCGGCGGGCACGGGATCTTCGAGGCGGCCTCCCCCTCGTTCAAGGCCCGCTTCATGTGGATGAGCGGCCTCGAGGAGGACGAGGCGGCGTTCGACGAGATGGTCACCCACCTCGATCTGCGCGACCAGGTGTCCGGGATGACCGTGCCGTGGCTGGTCGTCGCCGGGGACGCCGACGAGCTGTCGCCGGTGGAGCACAGCTATGAGCTCGCGCGCCTCGCCGGCGGGCCGTCGCCCCTGCTGGTCTACGCGCAGGGACGCCACGCCCTGTCCTTCCCGACCCCGTCCGTCGTCGCCGGGCCGAACTGGTTCGCGTACGCCGCCGACTGGCTGCTCGACCGGCTGGCCGGCATCCCCGCCACGGACACCTTCGACTACGTCACCTCCACCGGCGCCGTGGAACACCGCACCCACCCCAAGGAGACCCACTGATGAGCACCCTTCCCGCCATCGACCCCGCCCGCACCGCCGTCGTCACCATCGACATGCACCGCGGCCACCTCGACCCGGCCGTCGCGACGATGCCGATCCCGGCCGACCGCGCAGCCGAGGTGACCGAGCACAGCGCCGCGATCATCCGCGAGCTGCGCGACCGCGGCCTGCCGGTGATCCACGTGGTGACCTCCTACTCGGCGGTCGAGGAGATCTCCGCGAACCCGTGGTGGGCCTCGGTCGCCGGCACCGGAGCCACCCGGGCGAACGTGCTGCGCCACCAGCTTCCGGGCAGCCCGGGGCTGCAGGTCATGCCGTCGGTCCTCGACGAGAGCGACGTGATCATCTACGGCAAGAAGCGGTACGACTGCTTCTACCTGACCCCGCTGGAACTGGCGTTGCGCAGCCGCGGCATCGAGACGGTGATCCTCTTCGGCATCAATACGAACAGCTGCGTGCTCGCCACGACCATCGCGGCGAACGTACGTGACTTCACGGTGGTCGTCGCCTCCGACGGTGTGGACACCATGGACCGCAGGCTGCACGAGCCCGCCCTCGCCGTGATCGCCCAGGCGTTCGGCTGGGTGGCCACCGGCGCGGAGATCGTCGCAGCACTGTGAGCACCATCGACGTCCACGCCCATGTGATCCCGCAGGAGATCGTGGAGGCCTTCCGCTCCGGCGACGGTCCGGACGGCATCCGCACCGAGACGGTGGACGGGCAGGAGTGGGTGGTGCACCGTCAGGGATACCGCTATCCGCTGCTGCCCGGCTTCTACGATCTCGAGGCCCGGCTCACCACGATGCACGCCCAGGGGACCGATGCCGCGGTGCTGTCGGTCGCCCCGCCGCTGTTCCTCTACTGGGCCCACGCGGACGAGGCCGTCGATGCCGCGCGCCGGATCAACGACGCGATCGCGCGGCTCGGCGCGCAGGCGCCGGAGACCTTCACCGGCCTGGCCACGCTGCCGCTGCAGGATCCGGACGCCGCTGTCGCCGAGCTGCGGCGCGCGGTGACCGAGCTGGGCCTGCGGGGCGCCGAGATCGGCCCGCAGGCGGAGGGCGTCCCGTTGGACGGCGACGCCCTCCGCCCGGTGCTGGCGGCGGCCCAGGAGCTGGGCGTGCCGCTGGAGATCCATCCGTACTACGTCGGGTCCGCGCCCGGGCCACTGAACGACTTCTACCTCACCAACCTGCAGGGCAACCCCTGGCAGACGGCGGTGTCGGCCTCCCGGCTGATCCTGTCGGGGGCGCTCGACCAGTTGCCGACCCTCGACCTGCTGCTGGTGCACGGCGGTGGACACCTGCCCTACCAGCTCGGCAGGCTCGACCACGGCTACCGGGTGCGGCCCGAGGCCCGTACGCCACTGCACGAGCCGAGCCACTACGCCCGCCGGTTCCACTACGACACCATCACCCACAGTGCCGAGGCGACCCGGTGGCTGGTGGAGCGGGTCGGCGCCGACCGCGTGCTGTACGGCACCGATGAGCCCTTCGACATGGCCGGCGGCAGCCTCGCGACGCAGCTCGCGGCGGTCACCGACGAGGAGACCCGACGCGCGATCGGCGAGCTCAACGCCCGCCGCCTGTTCGGCCTGGGCACGACCGGGCCGGCCGGCGCCAGCACGAAATGACCCACGAAAGCGAGAGAACGATGCGCGAAGCCCTTCTGCATATCGACGGTCGCCCGGTCCCGGCCGAGGACCACGCGACGATGGACGTGGTCAGCCCGGTGACGGGTCGTACGGTGGCCCGGATCGCCCACGCGAGTCCCGGCGACGTGGATCGCGCGGTCACCGCCGCCCGACGGTCCTTCGAGGACCGGCGCTGGCGAGGGATCGCCCCGCGCGAGCGGGCACGGGTGCTCAACCGCGCGGCCGCGCTGCTGTCGGAGCGTGTCCACGACCTGGCCGCGCTGGAGACCGAACAGATCGGCCGGCCGATCCGCGAGATGCGCGCCCAGCTGGCCCGTCTTCCCGAGTGGCTCGAATACTTCGGTGCCGTCGCTCAGACCGATCGCGGCTCGGTGCCCGATGTCGGCGCCGGGCAGGTGAACCTGATCCGCCGCGTCCCGATCGGCGTCGCCGGACTCATCACGCCGTGGAACCACCCGCTGCTGATCACCATGAAGAAGGTGTCGGTCGCCGTCGCCGCCGGCAACAGCGTCGTCATCAAGCCGAGCGAGCTCGGGCCGCTCGTCCCGCTCGAGCTCGCCCGGCTGCTGGAGGAGGCCGGCGTGCCCACCGGCGTGGTGAACGTCGTGACCGGGGCCGGTGCCACCACCGGACGCGCCCTGTCCGAGCACCGCGGGATCGACAAGCTCGACGTCACCGGCGGCACCGAGACGGGCCGGGTCATCGCCGCCGAGGCCGGCCGCCGACTCATCCCGGTGACCGCCGAGCTGGGCGGGAAGGCGCCGGTGATCGTCTTCGACGACGCGCCGCTCGACGACGCGGTCGCCGGGGCGCTCTTCGCGTCGTTCATCGCGACCGGGCAGACCTGCGTGCAGGGCTCCCGGATCCTGGTGCAGGACACGGCGTACGACGCCTTCCTCGCGCGGCTGCTCGAGCGGGTCGGGGGTCTGCGGCTCGGGGACCCGGCGGACACCGCCACCCAGATCGGGCCGCTCGTGTCGGCGGTCCAGCGGGACCGCGTCGCCTCGGCCGTCGAGCAGGCGCGTGCCCAGGGCGTGACCGTGGCGGCCGGTGGCCGGGTCCCGGAGGATCCGGCGCTCGCGGCCGGGCAGTACTACCTGCCGACGATCCTCACCGAGGTGACCACGTCGCACGACATCTGGCGCCAGGAGGTCTTCGGACCGGTCGCGGTGGTCGTCCCCTTCCATGACGAGGAGGACGCGATCCGTCTCGCCAACGACGCCGACTTCGGCCTGGCCGGGTCGATCTGGACCCACGACACCGCACGCGGGCTGCGGATGGTCGACCGGCTCGACATCGGGATCGTCTGGATCAACGACCACCACCGGGTCGACCCCGCCTCGCCCTGGGGCGGCATGAAGGACAGCGGCATCGGGTCGGAGAACGCCATCGAGGCCTTCCACGCGTACACCCAGATGAAGAGCACCGTGATCAACACGGCACCCTCCGGCGCCGACTGGTTCGGCACCACCGAACCGATGCGGTACTCATGATCGCGGCGATCCGCCCGGTCGATCCTCCCCCAGACAGGAGCACACGATGACGCACTTCGAGCTCGCGATCCGCAACGGCACCGTCGTCACCCCGCAGGGGCGTCGGCGGGCCGACATCGGCGTCAGCGGCGGCCGGATCGCGGCGATCGGGACGATCGCCGCGGCCGACCACGACGTCGATCACGTTGTCGACGCCGACGGGCTGCTGGTGATGCCCGGCGGCGTGGACACCCACGTGCACTTGATGGATCCCGGCGATCCGACGCGTGAGGACTTCCCGACCGGCACGGCCGCGGCCGCGGTGTCGGGTGTCACCACGATCATCGAGCACTCGCACGGGCGCCCGGTGCGCTCGGTGGCGGACCTCGAGGAGAAGGTCGCCTACCTCGCCGACCGGTCGTACGTCGACTTCGGTCTGGCCGCGCACGCCTGGCCCGGCGCCTCGGGCGAGGTCGCCCGGCTGTGGGCGGCCGGCGTCGCGTTCTTCAAGGTCTTCACCTGCACCACGCACGGGATCGCCGGGCATGACGCCGGGGCACTGCGGGCGCATCTCGCGGCGACGGCCGAGGTCGACGCCGTCAGCCTGCTCCACTGCGAAGACGAGTCGCTGACCGCGGCCGCCGAGGCGCTGCTGCGGGAGGAGGGCCGCGAGGACGGCGCGATCGTGTCCGCCTGGCGCAACCGCGACGCCGAGCTCGTCGCCGCAGCCGTCGCCGCGCTGCTCGTCCGGAAGACCGGTGCACGGGCGACGGTGGCCCACGTGAGCAACCCCGAGGTGGCCTCCTACCTGCAGGCCGAGCGCGCCCGCGGAGCGCGGATCAACGCCGAGGGCTGCCCGCAGTACTTCCTGCTCCGGGAGGCCGAGGCGCTCGAGCACGGCGCGCTGCGCAAGTTCACGCCGCCCGCCCGCGCCCGCAGCACGGCGGACGAGGAGGAGATGTGGGCGCTGCTGCGGCACGGCGTGCTGACGCACATGTCGACCGATCACGCGCCGTCCACGCGGGAGCAGAAGGCTGCCGGCTCGATCTGGGACGTCCACTTCGGTCTGCCGGGGCTGGACAGCACCTACGCGGTCCTGCTCGACGCGGCGGCCCGGGGGTCGTTGTCCTACGAGGACGTCGCCCGGGTCTACAGCGACGAGCCGGCACGGATCTACGGTCTCGACGGCCGCAAGGGCCGGATCGCCGTCGGTCGCGACGCCGACCTGCTGGTGGTGGACCCCGCGGCGACCCACACGCTGAGCGACGAGACCGTGCTCTCGAAGGCGGGGTGGACGCCGTTCGCCGGTCGTACGGTGACCGGCCGCGTGCTGCAGACCTACCTGCGCGGTCGGCTGGTCGCAGCAGACGGCGCCGTCGTCGGGGGACGTGGCGGCGGCTTCCTGGCGGGGGCCGGCGCCCGCTGACCGCCGGGTCGGGCGCGGGCCTCCCCGGTCGCCTCAGCCTGCCCCGGCCCGGCCCTGCCGGTCCCAGCGACCTGGCCGCCCTCCGACCTGGCCGGCCTCCGACCCGACCGGCTGCCGACCCTGACGGCCCGGCCGTCAGGGCGACCGGCCGACTGGCTGACTGGCCGTCAGGGCGCGAGGAAGTTGGCCAGCATCTCGTGGCCGTACGTGGTGAGGATCGACTCGGGATGCATCTGCACGCCTTCGACGGGCAGTGTCGCGTGTCGTACGCCCATCACCACGCCCGAGGCGGTGCGGCCCGTCACCAGGAGGTCGGGCGGCAACGTCGTCTCGTCGAGGACGAGTGAGTGGTAGCGGGCACAGGTCAGCGGCGTCGGCAGGCCCGCGTACAGCCCGTGCCCGTCGTGGTGGATCAGCGACGGCTTGCCGTGCACGACCTCGGGCGCGCGGACGACCGTTGCGCCGTACGCTTCGCCGATCGCCTGATGTCCCAGGCACACCCCGAGGATCGGGGTCGAGGGCGCCAGCCGGCGAACGGCCTCGACGCTGATGCCGGCCTCGGCCGGCGTGCCGGGCCCCGGGGACACGATGAGGTGGGTGAACGCTCCCGCCGCCCGCTGCGCCAGCAACTCGTCGACGCTGACCGCGTCGTTGCGAACCACCTCGGTCGCAGCTCCCCACTCGCCGAGGTACTGCGCCAGGTTGTAGACGAACGAGTCGTAGTTGTCGAGCAGGAGCACCCGGGCCGCCGGCCGGGGCCGGACACCGAACTTCGGGACCGCGCTCGGCCCTCCGGCGGCGAGGGCGGCGGCGACCGGACCGGGCGACCAGTGCCCCACCCCCTCGACCTCTGTCACCGGCACCACGCCGCGCAGCGCGTTGACCGCGAACACCTCGGACGCGGCGGCGAGGTCACCGGTGGTCAGGCGGCGCTGGACCACCGGGATGCCGGCCACACGCAACTGTTCGACGAGGCGGGCACGGGCGGTGCCGGGCAGGATCCGGCCATCCAGCGGCGGGGTGTGCACACCGTCGTCGAGCACGACGAAGATGGTGGCGCGGCCGGTCTCCAGCACGCTGCCATCGGTGTCGAGGATCAGGTCGTCGGGCTCGAACCCGCGTCGGTCGGCCCACTTGTGCGCGCCGATCCCGCCGGCGACGATCCGCGGCGTCAGCCGCCAGGTCGCGCCGGCCGGCTCCAGGACGGCCGACGAGAGACGGATCCGTAGCTCGGCGGCAGCGGGCACGGCGGCATCGGGCACGGCGGCATCGGGCACGGCGGCATCGGGCACGGCGGCATCGGGCACAGGCACCGCGTCGATCCGCAACCGATGCGGGCCGACCAGCCCCGACGCCGTCCGTCGTACGGCGTCCGCCAGCCCGGCGTGGATCGTACGACCGTAGAGCGCGCGGGTGCTGGCATCGAGCCGGGCGATGTGTGCCTCGAGGTCGACCGGTGCGCCGTCGCGCACCAGCAGGGTGGTGAACACTCCGCGCGCCCTGTCGACAGTGCGTGGGATGTCGACAGGGCGCGAGATGTCGACCGGGAGTGACGTGGCGGCAGGTGACGCGATCCGGGGCGCCCCCGGCCTCGCCGGCGCCGGGGGGTCGACCGCAAGCGCGCCGCCGATCGCGGCCAGCAGCGGACGCGCCTTGACCAAGCACTCCTCGTACTCGGCCTGCGGGTGGGAATCGGCCACGATCCCTCCCCCGACGCCCAACCAGACCCGGCCACCGGCGAACTCGAAGGTGCGGATCACGACGTTCAGTTCCAGCCCCGCGCACGGACTGACGTGCCCGATCGCGCCGGTGTAGGCCTCCCGAGCCGACGCCTCGCAGGCGTCGATCAGCTCCATGGCGCTGACCTTGGGGGCACCGGTGACCGACCCGGGCGGGAAGGTCGCCCGCAACAGGTCCCCGTCGTCGACGCCTGCGGCCAGGTGACCGACGACATCGGACACCAGGTGCCACACGGCATGCCGCTCGGCGCGCGCGACGGCCGGCACCCGCACCGTGCCGGGCACGCAGACGCGGCCCAGGTCGTTGCGCATCAGGTCGACGATCATCACGTTCTCCGCCCGGTCCTTGGCGGAGGCGACCAGGTCGCCGGGGTCGGTCTCCAAGGGCGCCGTGCCCTTGATCGGCGACGTCAGCACGTCGTCGCCGATCCGCCGCAGGAACAACTCGGGCGAGAAGCTCGCGATCGCGCCGCCGTCCCACGAGACGAACGCGGCGTACGCCGGGGTCAGCGTGCCGACGCCCGCGCAGAACACGTCGAGCGGGTCCCCGGCGAAGGACGCCTCCAGGCGCAGACACAGGTTGGCCTGGAAGATGTCGCCGGCCTCGATGTGCTCGACCACACGCGCCACAGCAGCACGGTGGTCGTCCGCCGACGGCGTCATCTCGAACCCGCCGAGCGCGTACGTACGCTCCTGACCCGGCGCTGCCAGCATCGCCGTCACGTCGTCGACGTACGCCGCCAGCGCCGCGTCGCCCCGCAGCCCCTCGGCCCACCACACCCCGTCGGTGAACCGCAGCACGTGGTCGTAGTAGCCGAGCACGTGCTCCGGTTGGGGCTGCGGGCGCGGCCGCGTGTCGGGCAGCACCTCGAGGCGCCCTCCGAGCCGGTACCCCCACACGCCGATCCAGCCGCCGCCGACGGTGTCGTCAGCGCCGGTCACCCGGGGCAGTGAGATGTCGGCGAAGGGGTCCTCGTCGTCGCGCAGCACTCGCGACGGCTCGAACGCGATCAGCGCCTCGCCGTGGTGCCACGCGCCGAGGAGTGCGACGAGTCGGTCGCGGCCGAGGGCGGCCCGGAGGACCTCGAGCGGATCGTACGGCAGGTCGAGCCGCCGCCGAGCCGGCTCAGGCTTCGTCATCGTCATCGCCGATTCACCGTGGCGCCGGGTTCCTTGGACACCGACTGTTCACCGTCGACACCGGGAAGGTCAGCACCACCTAAGTATCACCCCTCACCCACAGGCGAGCCGACTTCGCGTCGGCCGCCCTCGACCTGCTCCCAGCCGACAACGACATGAAGGGACGTAGGCCATCCTCGGGTTCACGTACGCATTTCGGGCCAGCAGGTGGCCGGTCCTGCGACCCTTCCCGCGGAACATCGCAGGAACCAGCCGCTGATCTCCCACCTCCGGACCTCGTCACCTCTGCAGTCGGCGGATGGTCCGCAGGCATCCTCGAAGGGTCCTCGCGCTGGGATGCCGACCGCCCCGGCGGCAGTGACGCCTGTGCAACCACTGCCTGCCGAGCGGAAGAGGCGGGGAGCAGGGGCCCCGCGGGAGGCACGTGGTCTCCAGAGAGAGTGGCTAGACATGAAGGACCAACGCGGTGGCTTGCGAAAACGCCCTTCGGGCGCGCCCAGCATGTCTACGACATGTCTAGCAGGATGTCTACGGCGCTGCCCGCTAGACAAGCTCCCAGCGCGGCTTCTGCTGGGACCCAGCGTTGCGGATCTGACGCCCCCTGCGCATCTTCGATAGTAGGTTCCTGATCTTGTTCCGCTTCTGCTTATCATCAAGCGCGTCACTGAGCTTGTCCCACAGAAGCTCGTTGATGTTCTGACGGCTCGCCCCGCCAACACCAGCCAAGTAGTCGACCACGAGCTTGGCGTAGAAGTCGTCAGACTGTCCCCGCGTGCGAAGGTACTCAGCCATGGTGTCCGTCGCGGCTGCCACCACCGACGAGACGTGCAGGTGGGGGCTGCGGCCCTCAATCAGGTGAGTTCGCTTCAGCCGGGCCGCAGCCTCCTTCGTTATACGCAACTTCTTCTGGACTCGGTCGAGTGCAAGAACATCTTCCAGCGGCAGATCCTCGTGCTGCATCAACTGCTCACTGTAGTTCGTGTCAATCACCGCGCCGTAGATGGTGAGCTTTACCGCACCGACTTCGTTCAGGTCGTAGTCCGGCAAAGGGAGAAAGCGCCTGACTTGCGACAGATTGATCCGCTGGATTCCGAAGCCCATGCGGTCAATCATGTTCAGCTCGGTCATCGCATTGACAAGGAACGGATTGCGGTACCTCTTCGGCATTCGGCTCTCTGTGACGTACTCTTCGGGACTCCCGTCGAAGAAAGAACCGGCATTCTCCAGGACGACGCGATCCACGTATTCGATGACATTGATTCGCGACCCAGTGCGGTAGTCCATGTGTGCCACACAATTGTGGATAGCTTCCAGGACACTCTGACGATCATATTTCTGAATCTCGGTTTGAATGAGCGTTCCTGGCGGAAGCAGTCGAACCTGGACGTTTCGAATGCGCTCGTTAACCTTGCTCGTATTCAAGAAGAACGGTAGCCCGAAATGTTCATAGGCCTGTTCGGCGCCGGTGAGCTTCCACGTGATCTCGGCGAGCAGCGGGGAGAGAAGGTGTGCTGACTCCGCCCGGCCGAGCAGAAGGACCGCAGCGCGGGTGATGCCGCCGCTGACCGTGAGCTTCGCCCGTTCAAGGAAGGCTGCGTCGCTCCAAGCTGCGACCTCTTCCGGGTCCAAGCGCGGGTGGCGCGTGGCGAAGGCCGCACGTGCCGCCACAAGGGCGCCCGGGTCGAGGTGGTCGATTGTCGCGCTCGGCAGGACAACAGCGGACCAGTCTTCACCCGCGTCTTGCTGTCGGATCTCATCGAGCTTTGTGAGGGCCAGCGATCCGAGGCTCTCGCCGTTACGGGCGTAGTAGTGGCCATTCCAGGAGATCGGGATGCCGCGAGGCGACGGCGCGACCTCGAAGAGAAGGACTCGACCGCCAGAATGGTTGAGTTCGTGGATTTCATGGAACGAGGTGCGGGGCTCGGTTCCATTGGCAATATCGTTCTTCAAGGCATTCAGACGCTCACGACCCAGGCGGTAGTCGCTACCAACGACGGCGCGACGCTTGTTGTCAATGCCGAACACGAGCCACGCGCGGTCGACACCACGCAGATTAGCCTCATTGGAAAGGGCTGAGAAGTACTTACCGATTTCGGAGGTCGAGTAACTGTCACCTACGGCTTTGAATTCAACGACTTCGTTCTCCCACGCCGCAATGAGGTCATTGAGCAGCGTACTGAGGTTACTTGCGTCCATACTTACTCTCCTCGACCTGGAATGTCGCGGTTGGTCGGGCGACGGCAAGCACACCGTCCTGTGACGTTCCCGCGGGAACGTCACAGGAGCCATTCGCCCGATTCCTCGTCACCAGTGGCCGCATCACGCACGAACTGAGAATCCTCGTAATGTCCGGCGGGAAAACGGCAAGTCGCGCGGAGTTCGACGATGCGGATGACGATGTTGCCGTCGCCGAGGTCACCCGTCGCGGCCCAGTCATGGGAACGCCCCGAAGTGCGAGCGTATCCGCGCTTTCGGGGTCTCAGGCCAGGGCCGGTCGTCATTGCCTGCCGTCACGAACGAGGCTCAGTGCGCGTCATCTGCAGACTCCGCACCGACTTCTTCGGCTGGCGCAGCGACCTCCCTCTGGAACAGGGTGCCGAACGCACCTGCGATACCCGCCGCAGCGCCCTTGAGCGCGGCGCTGGCTTGCTCGGCGGCGGCAACTGCGCGAGGCTGATCGGGGATGCCGTCGCCGTCGATATCAACGGCCCGGAACGCCTCGGTGACACGGTCGACGGTTTGGTCGCTGATTCGCTTAGCGGCAGCGGCACCGTCTGAGGTGGACACCAGGACCTTCTCCATGACCTCCCCGGCCGCCTGGCCCCACCGCTTCGCATCCTTCGACTCGTACCGAGACTCGATACCGAGCCTGCCGCGGAAGTCGAGGACACCGCCGGAGACCTGGTTGCTCGCCTTCACTGCCGCCGGGGAGTCGAAGGGGTTGAGAAGCACCTTGGCGTTGGCCTGTCGGACTGTCTTGTCCATCTGGGTCACCAAGCGGGCAGTGCTGCGACCGATATGTTCGAGGCGGTTCTGCCGCGCGGTTATCAGGCCAAGCCGGTGGCTTTCGACTTCCTCTGGCGATGCGTCGAGCACTCGGTCGAGTTCGAGAACCGACACGCCGTCCTGGAGCTGGAAGGTACGGGCAAGCACGGCGAGCCATTCTCTGACCTTCGGCTCCGCATCCTTCGTCGCCCGGGCGATGTCGCCGAGGTCCGCCTTCTCTTCCAGCCTCGCCGCAATTGCGTCGAGCTGGCGCAGTGCATATGCCTGGGTGCGAGCGAGCGTCATCGAGGTCGACTGCACCTTCGACCACGTCACCTCCGAAACGCGGCCGACCTGGTCACGGACGGTGAGGGCCTCCTCGATGATCAGGTCAACGCCAATCATGTCCGCTAGCACCGCGTCCTTCTGTCCGCGGAGGATGTCGTCGACCTTCTCCTCAAGCTCTTGCAGATACTCGACGATTTCATCCATCTGCTGCTGCATCGCCCGCTGCTGCATCATTGTCGACAGCGCCGTCAGCGCGAAGGGGCCAGAGAGGATGGCGGATGGGACCTGTGCGATCTGAAGCCACTGCTTGATGTCTCCCGGCTGGCCGATCATCGCGTGACTAACGCCCGGCGTCTTCGTCGGCATCAGGCCAAACTTCCTCACGGCCTCGGCGGACTCAGCGGTCAGCTTCACCCACCGCCCGGAGTTTGCCGCGACGTCGGTTCCAATCTGTACTGCTGCGCCAGCGGTCCCCGAGTACGACCAGACGCGGTGAAGATCAAGGCTCTTCGATGGCACCTCTTCGAGTCCGGTCGACAGGAAGAACCGCTCCACGTCTGCCGGGTAGCCGACGACGGCGAAACCGTCACCGTCACTGACCAGTTCGATCTCGCCGCTCATCGCTGCTCCTACTTCCCGAGGGTGCCAAGCTCCCGTGAGGTGCTTCAGAGATGACGGTACTCGGCAGCGCAGACAACGCACGAGCTCATGGCCTACACGGTGGGAGTCCGTGACTGCAGGATCGGCGACAGCCTTTCAGCCGTATGTCGGGCAGCCCGACCCGCAGACTGTCGTCGCCTTGAGGAGCGCGCGGGAGGTCGCTCGCGAGTAAGCCTCGACCGGCACCGACACTGCGCTCGCGTGGGTGCGGGGGGTGTTCGGCGTACGTTGGGGCGCACCGTGGTCACGCAGCAGAGTGATGCTCACCACCGCAGTCCCGTACGGACAGTGAACACACCGCCAGCGACGTTCCCGCGGGAACGTCGCTGGAACGTGACGGCGACCGGCGTCGTCTCGTCCCTCGTGCCCTGCGGCCCCTGCGGCCCCTGCGGCCCCTGCGGCCCCTGCGGAGGGAGGATTCAGCCGTTGCGGCAGGTCGTCAACCCATCCCTGAGGCGAGCCAGGTCGGCGGGCGCCACGCTCAGCCCGTACCGGTCGGCGATCGTCACGTAGTCCACCGCGTACGCACACCAGGCGCCCTTGTTCGGCGGCATCCACGCCGCTGGGGTCTTGTCGCCCTTCGAGCTGTTTGTCGGCCCCGAGACGGCCAGCAGATTGTCGGGGTCGTTGGCGAGTCGGCGGCGTTTGTCGGCCGTCCAGCCGGCGGCACCGGTGTCCCAGGCGACCTTCAGCGGGACGACATGGTCGATCTGCACCGCCGAAGCGTTCGCTTTGGTGAAGTCGATCCGGGTCGGCTGCCCGGACGCGTCGAGCGTGTACGGGTCGGACAGCACACCGCTGACGACCACACAGTCCGAGCCGTCCCGGAAGGTCTCACCGGTCAGGTCGCGCGCCAGGATGTCGTTGCGAGTGTCGCAGCCGTTGTGGTCGACGTCGGCCCACGCCTGCCCGAACGCGGCCCGGTCGTAGCCCGCGACCTCGCCGGCGCCGCCCGTCCGCAGTCGGCCGATGGCGGCACCGGCGGCCTGGTAGTCGCCGGAGGAGACCGCGACCGACGACCCGGCATCGGCGTCGGTCGGCGTCGGCGAGGGCCGCCCGTCCGCCCCGAACCCACCGCGGAGGAGGACCACGACGATGACGGCGAGCGGGATGACGGCGGACAACCAGGTGCGCTTCCTTCTGTGCATCCCTCCACTGTCTGCCTGGCCGGCGGTCCTGCGGGCTCATCGCGGGCGTGTCGCCGCGATCCGGCCCCGCTACGCTCACGCAGCGGAGGGGTCCACCGTGACGACGACCTTGCCGCGGATCCCGCCCGCCTCCAGCGCACGATGGGCATCCGCGATCCGCTCAAGGGGATACACCCGGTCGACGATCGGCCGCAGCACGCCGCTCTCCGCGAGCACGGTCAGCTCGGTGAGCAACTGCCGGTCCGGCTTGCCGCGGAAGAACCGGACCCGTCGGCCGCCGTACACACGCGAGAACACGACGTACGCGAAGCTGCGGAGCAGTCGGTCGAGGTCGAGACCGACGGCGACCATCCGGCCGCCCGGGGCGAGCAGGCGCCGGTAGCGGGGCTGCTGAAGGCCGATGGTGTCGACGATGACGTCGAAGGCTCCGAGGTCGTCAGGGCCGGTCGTACGATAGTCGAAGGCTTGGTCGGCCCCGAGGTCACGGACCTGGTCGAGGGCGGCTTTCCCTGCCAGCCCGGTGACCTCGGCACCGAGGTGCTTGCCGAGTTGCACGGCGAGGGAGCCGACGCCCCCGGCGGCACCGCGCACCAGCAGCCGTTCGCCCGGCTGCAGCCGGGCGTGTTCCGTCAGTGCCGTGATGCTGGTGGTGCCGCCGGCGACCAGCGCCACCGCGTCGACGGCGGACAGGTTCCGTGGCGCGGGCGCCACCCGCCAGGCCGGGACCGCGACGTACTCCGCGGCCGCACCGAAGGTCGTCTCCGACACGGTCCCCCAGACCCGGTCGCCCGGCGCCGACTCGGTGACCCCGCCACCGAGGCCGGCGACCTCACCGACGAAATCGATGCCGACCCGCTTGGGAAAACGACGGCCCAACAGCGGCCACATCGCGCCCGACCGGCCGAACAGCTCACCGCCGTTCACCGAAGTGGTGTGGACCTTGACCACCACCTCGCCGGCGGCGGGCTCGGGGATCGGCAGACGGCCTTCCCGGAGCACCTCCGGCGGACCGTACCGGTCGTACAGGACGGCTCGCATGGTGGCTGGTACCGGCGTCATGATTCCTCGCTTCCGACAGGTGTCCGGCTGCGATCAGCAGCCGTCGCCGGTGCCAACGCGCCGAAATGAACGCCGCATTCCGGTCCTGGTAGAAGTGGGAGTCATGGCATCCCCAGGCTCTCAGAAGGCCGAGCCCGGCAGGCCGGCGCAGCGCTCGGACGCCCGGACCAACCGGGCGCGGATCATCGCCGCGGCGCGGGCATCGTTCGCGGACCGCGGGATCGACGTCCCACTGAGCGCGATCGCCCGTCGGGCCGGTGTCGGACCGGCAACGCTGTACCGGCATTTCGCCACCCGCGACGCGCTGCTGACCGAGGTCTTCGCCGGCCAACTCGCCGCCTGCGACGCTCTCCTCGACGAGGCGCTTCAGGATCCCGATCCCTGGCGGGGATTCTGCGTCCTGCTGCACTCCGTCGCCATGCTGCAGGTCGAGGAGCGGGCCTTCACCGATGCGTTGCTCACCCGGCTCGCCGGGACCGAGGGCCATGAGCGACTGCTCGGCGCGGCCGAGGAGAAGCTCCGCCGCCTCGTGGTGAAGACCCAGCGCGCCGGTCAGCTCCGCCGCGACTTCGATCCTGGCGACGTCACCGCGCTGATCGCAGCCAACGGTGGGCTGGTGCACACGCTCGGCGACGAGGCCCCGGCGGCGATCCGTCGCCAGTTGGCCTACCTGCTGCAGGCCTTCCGGGCGGACTCCCCCGGAGCGGACGCAGCGGGACCGCTGCCGCCCGTTCCGCAGATCGGCCTCGGGCACCTGCACCGGTGTCGATGACGCCGCATCGCTCCGCATCCAGACCGTACGCGTCGTACTCATTCGCGCACGGGCGACCGGTAGGGAATGCGTACGAAGGGTACGGTCTGCTGATGGCGGACCTGTGCCCACCCGTACGATCTGGCCGCGTCCCCACCCGTACGATCGGGCCGCGTCCCCACCCGTACGATCGTGCCGCGTCACCTGCCGTGCGGGTCGAGCTGGTTGAGCGTGGCGACGACCCGGTCGTAGTCGCCGCGGGCCTCGCCGTAACGCAGGAACTTGACGTTCTCCACCTGGATCTCGGTGGCGTACGGCTGCGACTCGATCAGCCCGACGACCTCGGCGACGAACTCGTCCAGCGGCATGGCGCCCTCGCTCTCGGCCTGACCCGGCAGCAGGTCGGTGCGCACCGAGGGCGGCTCCAGCTCGAGCACACTGACACTGGTGCCGGCCAGCTGCAGCCGGATCGACTCGCTCAGCATGTGGATGGCGGCCTTGCTGGCGTTGTAGCTGGGCGTGGCCATCAACGGTGTGAAGGCGAGCCCCGAGGAGACGGTGACGATGGTCGCGTCCGGTCGGCTCTGCAGGTGTTCGATGAACGCCGCGATCAGGTGGATCGGGCCGAGCAGGTTCGTGGTGACGATCTGCTGCGCCGATTCGAGGAAGCCGGCGGCTGTGGTCCAGTCCTCGACGCGCATGATGCCGGCCATCGGGATGAGCACGTTCACCTCGGGATGCTCAGCGATGACCCGCGCCGAGACGGCCGAGATGCTGTCCGGGTCGGCGGTGTCGATGCGGTAGGTGTGGATGCCGGGGTGCTCGGCGGCGATCTGCTCGAGCAGGTCGGTACGGCGGCCGCCGATGATGACCTCGTTGCCCCTGGCCCGGAGGGCGAGGGCGAGGGCCAGGCCGATGCCGCTGGTCGCGCCGGGGATGAAGACGGTGTTTCCGCTGATGTTCATGCCTCCAGCCTCGGTCGGGGACCGGAGGCGTACCAGAGTGCGCTGATCGGGGGATCGTCGATCCCTGGCACCCGACGTCGGCCACCGCCGATACTTCGAGGGTGGACCGTGACGCACTCGCCGACTTCCTCACCCGTCACCGCGACGCGGTGAGACCGTCAGACGTCGGGCTCAGCCCCGGACCACGCCGTCGCACGCCGGGGCTGCGTCGCGAGGAGGTCGCACAGCTCGCGGCGATGTCCACCGACTACTACACCCGGCTGGAACAGCGGCGGGGGCCACAGCCGAGCACGCAGATGCTCGGCTCGCTCGCCAGGGCGCTGCGGCTGACCCCGGACGAGCGCGACTACCTCTACCGTGTCGCCGGCCACCCTGCCCCCGATCGTGCGGCGGTGACCGACTACGTGGCGCCCGGGCTGCAACGCGTCCTGGACCGGCTGGTCGACACTCCGGCGCTCGTCCTGAACGCGCTCGGCGAGACGCTGCTGCAGAACGATGCCGCCCGAGCCCTCTTCGGCGACGCCGGCGGGCTGACCGGCATGGAACGCAGTGGCATCTACCGCTGGTTCGTGCACCCCGAGCAGGAGCGGTGGCGCTACCCGGAGGGTGACCAGGATCGGCAGAGCCGCGCGCAGGTGGCATCCCTCCGCGTCGCGTACGGTTCCCTGGGCGCCGACTCCCGTGCGGGCGACATGGTGCGCGAGCTGACCCGGCGCAGCGCCGAGTTCGCCCGGCTCTGGGACGCCCACGAGGTGAGCCGACGCTTCGAGGACCACAAGGTGCTCATCCACCCGGAGATCGGGCCCATCGAGGTCGACTGCCAGGCGCTGCTCACCGAGGACGAATCGCAGGTGCTGCTGGTGCTCACCGCGCCACCACGTACCGAGGCGGAGAGCAAGCTCAGACTGCTGACCGTGCTGGGCACCCAGGCGTTCGCCGGCGAGCCGACCTGACGCCCCAGCGCAGGCACTGACGAGATCACGATGCACATCGTGGGTCGCCATCCGCTGGAGGAGTACGCCTGGGGCACGGTGAGATCACAGCCCGGAGAGGCCCTGCCTGTCCGGTGGAGTCGCCAGGCTGACCGCGATCCACAGTCGATGGCGGGTCGGCGGATCACCCAGGTCGACGCCGAGGATCCTCGCGCATCGGTCGATCCGTGATCGGAGGGTGTGGCGATGCAGGTTGAGGGCGTTGGCCGCAGCCTCCCACTGGCATCCCGCATCCAACCAGGCGGCCAGTGAGCGAGTGAGGTCCTGACCGTGCGCATCGTCGTACCGGGTGAGCGGCTCGAGCGTACGACGCGCCTGCTCATCCATCCCTGGCACCGCGGCGACCGCCTCCATCATGTGCTCCATGCTCCCGGGGCGATATCTGATCCAGGGAAGATCAGCGGACAACGCCTCGCCGAGCGCCGCCACCGCCTGTCGGTGCCCGAGAGCCACAGAGTCGTAGAGCACCGGCTGCGACACGCCGATCCAGGCGCCCTCGAGTGGCACCTCGGCGATCGACCCGGTGGTCCGCCGAGCCGACGACAGCACCACGGTGAGCCCCTCGTATTCGGCAGCGAACGGACGCCCGTCGCCGACGCGGCGCCCCAGGACACGGATCAGATCGCTGCTGGGCAACTGGTCGGACGCCACGGCCATCACCACGATCGGCGGATCCGGGAGGGTGCCCCAGGCTGCCGTGGTCGTGCGCGCCTCCTCGACCGCTCCGCTGAGCAGCAAGCGGAGTACCGCCGTATCGAGCCGCGCACGCTCCCTGCGGACCTCGGCGGAGCGCACCATGGCGACCGACAGGAGCGCCACTGCCGAGGTGATGAGCTGCTGCACCGGCTCGGACATCCGCCCGTCACTTCCGTACGCCAGGACACCGAGCAACTCGTGGGCCGGACCGAGGGTCTGCAGATGGGCACCCAGCTCCGTCCCCTGCAGACTTGTCCCGCTGCGTACGCCACGATCGAGGATCCCGACCGAGCGCTCGCGGAGTGCCGCCACCACGGATGCACCGAATCGGGCGGCTTGACCGGACCGATACAGGGGTCGCGCCAGCTCGTCGAAGCAGATCACCCACGTGTCGAGTTCCTGGCCGAGCTGTTCGACCACGGCGGCGGCGCCGTGCTCACTCAGCGCGGCATGGGTGAGGCGCCGTTGGGCCTCACCGAACCACACCGCTGTCTCGCGCTGGTCCTCCCGCAGCAGCGCCCCCACGTCGCGGATCATCTCGATGAAGGAGGTCTGCCCGCCCCATATCAGTGACATCCCCTGCCGCCGGCATTCGCCGGTCAACTCCGTCAGCAGGTGGGTGCTGTCCTCGAGGTCAGGATCCCCGATCCGTTTCGGCCCGCACACGATGCCCGCGACTCCGGCCTCGGACAGTCGCTCGACGTACGCCGCGGCGGTCGGGCCGTCGAAGCCGTCGTCGACCAGCGGCCCGGTGGTGAGAACGAGTTCGCCGCCGTGCAGATAGGGCGTCGGATCCAGCAGGTTCGTGAAGTAGGGCCACGACACGACCGGATCGTGGTCGGCGGGAACGACGACCTCGACGCGGGGTCCGAACGTCCCGAGGACGTCACTCAACGAGAGGCTCATGCCGTCCCATCGAAGCCCCAGGATGTTTCGTCGACGAAACGGTCGAGTAACGGCACGACAGGGGCAGGAGTGCCCGGTCCGGCGCCGTCCGGTACCGGGTCACGGCGAGGGTGGACGAGATGGCGTTACGGGGCGATTGCCGGCGCCGTCGCGTCCACAGCCCGGAGATGTCGCCCTCCTATGTTCTGACTCACCCGAGAAGGAGCACAGATGACGACACACATCCTGGTCAGGACCCAAGGGTCAGACGAGTTCGCGACCGATTTCGCCACGATGTCCCGCTTCGGCGCCACTCCGGCCGGTGGTGTCGATCGACAGGCAGCGACCGCCGCCGACGGGCTCACCCGGGACTGGCTGTCCGGCTGGTTCGCCGACCACGGGTTCACTCGACTGGTCGATCCGATCGGCAACCTCTTCGGCCTGGCGGAATATGTCCCCGGGGCGCCGTACGTGCTCGTGGGCTCGCACCTCGACAGCCAACCGCGCGGCGGCCGCTACGACGGCGCGTACGGAGTCCTGGCTGCCGCCCATGCGGTGGCGCGAGTCACCGCCGCCGTCGAGGCGGGCGACGTCGTCCCGACCTACAACCTGGCGGTCGTGGACTGGTTCAACGAAGAGGGCTCCCGCTTCGAGCCGAGCATGATGGGAAGCGGTGTGTTCTGCGGTCGCCTCCCCGTGGAGGTGGCGCTGGCGACCGCGGACCGCGATGGAGTCACGGTTGCCGAAGCACTGACCCGTATCGGCTACCGCGGGACCGACGCCGTCCCCGAGATCGTCGGTTACGCCGAGATCCACATCGAGCAGGGCCACCGGCTCGAGGACGCGGACGTGACCATCGGGCTGGTCGAGTCCAACTGGGCCGCTCACAAGTACCGCCTGGTCGTCCGCGGCGAACAGTCCCACACCGGATCGACGCCGATGGCGGAGCGCCGCGACGCTCTGCTGGGAGCCGCGCACATCGTGGTCGCCGCCCGGGAGGTCTGCGACCAGTTCCCGACCGGCCAGCTGCACTCCGGGATCGGTCTGCTGGAGGCGATTCCGAACTCCCCCGTGGTCGTCAACCGGGAGGCGCGGCTCCACCTGGACATGCGGTCACCGTTCCCCGAGGTGCTGGACCGCTCGGACGCCTGGCTGCGGGCCCGGTTCGAGGAGATCGAGAAGGCCACCGGCACCTCGATCGACCTCGGCGAAGCCCACTTCTGGGGTGTCGAGCCGTACCACGACGACGGCGTGGTGATGGCCGAGCAGGCGGCGGCCGACCTCGGTCTCACGGCCCGGCGCACTCTCACCCTGGCCGGGCACGACTCCACCAACCTGAAGGATCTCGTGCCGACGGTCATGCTCTTCATCCCCAGCGTCCGCGGCATCTCCCACAACGAGCACGAATACACCGCCCCCGAGGACTGCGAAGCCGGCGTACGCCTGCTCGCCGAGGTCCTCGCCCGTCAGATCACCGGCGCGTGCACCGGCGCACCCTGCACATCCGCGCTGGCCGCCACCCTGCACACCGTCCCCGCCTGACCCCCGCAGATTACGGAGCACCTCCCATGCACCTCACCACCGCCCACTGGTCCCTGCTGCTCCCCGTGATGGCCCTGGTCCTCACCCCGCTCTTCCCCTTCGTCAACACCCCCACCACCGCTCTCGGCCTCCCGCCGATCCTGTTCTGGGTAGGCGGCTGGGCGATCGTCACGACGCTCATCCTCGCCGCACTCTTCCGTCGGGAGCCCGAACTCAACGACACCACCGGTACGGAAGGAGACCTCCGATGATCATCGCCACGATCCTCGGCCTCGCACTGATCGCCCTCCTCGGCCTTCTCGGCCGCCGAACGGTCCTCGACACGAACTCCGGATGGTCCATCGGCAACAGGACCATGAGCAGCCTGACCACCTTCTTCCTCCAGGCCGGGGCCATCTTCACCAGCTTCACCTTCCTGGGCATGTCCGGTCTGACGGTGCTCGGCGGGATCTCCGCCGCGTACCTGCCGGCGTACCTCGTCATCGGGTACATCGGGATGTTCCTCCTCGGGCCCGCCATCTGGAAGCTCGGCAAGGTCTTCGGCTACCACACGAACGCCGACATGGTCGGCCACCAGTTCGGCAGCCCGGCACTCGGCCGCCTCGTCGCCCTGCTGGCGGTGGTCTTCTTCACGCCGATCGTCCAGGTCCAGATCGTCGGACTCGGCACGATCGTCTCCTTCAGCACCGGCATGAAGCAGGCCGGCACGCTGAGCATGATCGTCGCGACCGTCCTCGTCCTCGCCTTCGTCACGACGGCCGGGCTGCGCGGAGTCGCGGTGACGGCCTACTTCAAGGACGTTGCGATGGTCGTCGCACTGGTGATCATCCTGGCCGGCACGCTCGCCACGTTCCACGCGGGCGATCTGATGGGTGAGGTGATGACTCGGGCCGAGCACCTGACAGTGATCGCTCCCGGAACCAAGACGTACGGGATCGCGTGGTTCATCTCGAGCGTGGTGATCAGCGGGATCGGTCTGGGCGCCATGACGCTGCCGGAAAGCTGGCCCGCGGTGCTGTCGGCCGACCGGTCCAGGGCCGTCTCCAAGAACCACGTCCTGCTGCCGCTCTACACGCTGGCGACCTTCATCCCGATCGTGCTCGGCTTCTTCGCGGTCACCCAGCTCCAGATCCACAAGGGTCAGGAGAACTCCGCCATCCTCACCCTCGCGGAACAGTCGCTTCCCGGGTGGCTGATGGGCATCGTGGTGATCTCAGGGCTGGCCTGTGCGATCGTGCCGGCCGCCCACTGCGTGCTGGCCATCGCCACGCTGGTGTCGTCGAACCTCACCCCCGCCGGGATCACCGAACCCCGCAAGCTCCTCGTCGGCCGCGTCGCCTCGGGCCTCATCCTGCTGCTCTCCCTCGGTCTTGCCCTGGGACGCCCCGATCTGATGGCGAATCTCTACCTGCTGACGTACGCCGGCCTGGTCCAGCTCGCTCCCGCCAACCTCCTTGCTGTCACGCGCCAGAGGTTCGTCAACGCTGCCGGCCTGATCGCCGGGCTCGTTGCCTCCGAACTTGTGGTGATCGGCTTCACCGTCGGAAAAGTGAGCGTCTTCGGTCTGAACACCGGCGTGGTCGCCTTGGTGGTCAATCTCGTCGTGATGGGTGTCGTGTCGTCGGTGACCGGCGAGGCGAGGCGCCCCGAGGCGCCGGATCGGCAGTCCCCCCTGCCGGTGGCGGCGGCCCAGCGGGAGCTGGTTCTCGACCTCGACGCCTGATCTCACACCTCGGCGCCTGTTTCGACCCGAACCCGCCGACATCGCCCTTCTCAGAAAGGAACGCCCGTGAGCACCCCGGACCCGTACGCCTACCTCAGCGCGACGGACTTGACGGCACAGTTCCGGAGTCGCCGCGTCCGACCATCGGAGGTGATCGAGCACCTGTTGGCGCGCATCGCGGAGGTGGATCCCTCCGTGAATGCGATCACCGAGGTGCTCACCGACCTCGCTAGGACCCGCGCCGCGGACGCCGACCGCCGCTGGGCGGCAGGTGAGCTCGCCCCGCTGCTCGGGGTGCCGGTCGTGCTGAAGGAGAAGCACGACCTCGCCGGCCGCCCGGTGAGTCAGGGTGTGGTGGAGCTCACCGACACTCCGGACCGCGACCATCCGATCGTGGAGCGACTGCTCGCCGCAGGAGCGATACCCATCGCCCGCAGTGCGGTCCCCGAGTTCTGCGCAGCGACCGTCACCGATTCGCGCCAGTGGGGTGTCACCCGTAATCCGTGGAACCCTGCCTGCACTCCCGGCGGTTCCTCGGGAGGATCCGGCGCGGCGCTGGCCGCCGGATTCGCTCCGCTGGCCACCGGATCGGACATCGGTGGGTCGACCCGGATCCCCGCGTGCTACTGCGGGGTGGTCGGCTACAAGGCGCCGTACGGTGTGGTCCCCGGTCTGCACCCCTCGACCATGGACTGGTACCGCGGCGACAGTGCGATGGCGCGAACAGTCGAGGATGTGCGCCTCATGCACAACGTCATCGCCGGCCAGCACCCCCGTGACCAGCTGTCGATCCCTTCGCGGCCGGTGGCCCGCCCGCCGCGACCCGGGCACCTGGACGGCGCGACCGTGGTGCTGAGTCGCCGCCTCGGCGACTACCCCGTGGAGGCCGACACACTCGCCAACCTCGAGGAGACCGCGTACGCCCTGGCCGCCGCCGGCGCGACGATCGTGGAACGCGAACTCCCGTGGCACGCCAACGAGATCATGGACCTGGCCTTCGCCCACTACGGTCACATCCTCGCTCCGGGCATGGCGGAGCAGATCTCACGGTCAGGCGCCATCGTCTCTCCGTACATCACCCAGTTCATCGAGCACGCGCTCGAGGCGGCCTCGCGGATCGGGCTGCCGGAGACGTTCCGCCGAGAGACCATCATGCGCGACCAGCTCTCGGCAGTGCTCAGCGATGCTGACGCACTGATCGCCCCGGTCTCCGCCCGCTCGTCCCTCCCTGCCGAGGCCCCCACAACGTCCGTCGGCCCCGACGGCCGGCACTACTGGCAGGACCAGATGGCGGTGCCGATCAACATCAACAACCGGTGCCCCGCGCTGGCGCTACCCACAGGATTCGGCCACCACGGCGTTCCGACAGGGCTGCAGATCGTCGGCAGCCCGTACGACCAGGAAGCGGTCTTCCGGATCGGCTACGCCGTGGAGGCCCACCGGCCGTGGGCACAGATCACCCCGGCCGACACCACTGACGAAGGGAAACACTGATGTCTTCGATTCTGGAGGCCAGCACGCTGGTCGCTCCGACGGCTCCCGTGGGAGACGGAGCACACGGACAGGAGCTCGACGCGGCGATCATCGCGGCGGACCACGACCGGGTCTTCCATTCCTGGTCCGCGCAGGCCCATCTCCCGGCCTTCTCGGTGGCCTCCGGCAGCGGTGCGACGCTGTGGAACCATGCGGGTGAGCGGTGGTTGGACTTCTCCAGCCAGCTCGTCAACGTGAACATCGGCTACCAGCATCCCCGGGTCGTCGCGGCGATCAAACAGCAGGCCGACCTCCTCACCACCATCGCGCCGGCGACCGCCAACCTCGCTCGGGCGGAGGCTGCCCGCCGCATCCTTGCCCACGCCCCGGCGACCTTCGAGAAGGTCTTCTTCACCAATGCCGGGGCCGACGCGAATGAGAACGCGATGCGTCTTGCTCGCCTCTACACCGGTCGGGACAAGATCATCTCCCGTTACCGCTCCTATCACGGCAACACCGGCGCTGCCGTCGTGGCCACCGGCGACTGGCGGCGCATCCCGAACGAGTATGCGCGCGGTCACGTCCACGTCTTCGGCCCTTACCTCTACCGTTCCGAGTTCTGGGCGACCACCCCGGAGGAGGAATGCGCCCGCGCGTTGCACCATCTGGATCGGGTGATCCAGATGGAAGGACCCGACACGATCGCGGGGATCCTGCTTGAGACGGTGCCCGGGACCGCTGGGATCCTCGTGCCACCGCCGGGATATCTGGCCGGGGTCCGCGAGATCGCCGACCGCTACGGCATCGTTCTGATCTGCGACGAGGTGATGGCCGGATTCGGCCGCACCGGCACCTGGTTCGCGTTCGAGCAGCAGAACGCCATCCCCGACCTGGTCACCTTCGCCAAAGGCGTGAACTCCGGCTATGTCCCGGCCGGCGGGGTGTTGCTGAGTTCGCCTGTCGCCCATACCTTCGACGAGAGGGTCTTCCCTGGCGGCCTGACCTACTCGGGTCACCCGCTCGCGATGGCGGCGATCGTGGCGACGATCGAAGCGATGGAGGACGAGCAGGTGGTGGAGAACGCCGCCTCGGTCGGTGCCACGGTGATCGGACCGGCGCTGGCCCAGCTGCTCGCGGACAACCCACTGGTGGGCGACGTACGTGGCACCGGTCTCTTCTGGGCCGCCGAACTGGTGACCGACAAGGCGACCCGCGAGCCGTTGCCGGCAGGACGGATGGCCTCGATCAAGGCCGCCTGCCTGACCAGGGGTCTCATCGCCACCGTCGTCGACAATCGTGTCCACGTGGTGCCGCCCTGCGTCATCACGACGGACGAGGCCCGACGCGGCATGGCCATCCTGGCCGAGGTCCTCACCGAGGAGGCGTCCCGATGACCGCCTCCCCACGTCGCGTGCTGGTCACCGGTGCGTCCTCCGGCATCGGGGCGGCGACCGTACGGCGCCTGCAGGCCGACGGGATGGCGGTCGTCGCCGCGGCCCGCAGGGCCGACCGACTGACCGAGCTCGCCGACGAAACCGGCTGCGAGGCCTATCCCCTCGATGTCACCTCCGCCGAGGAGGTCGACGCCCTGGTCACCCATCTGACCCGGACCGGCGGGCTGGACGCGGTGGTCAACAACGCGGGTGGGGCGCTCGGCCTGGACAGCATCGCCGACGCCGACATCGACGGCTGGCGGCGGATGTACGAACTCAATGTCCTCGGCACCCTGCGGATCACCAAGAGCGTCCTGCCACTGCTGCGCGCCTCGGGTGCAGGCGACGTGCTGGTCGTCACGTCGACCGCCGCGCACGGTGCCTATGAAGGAGGCGGCGGCTACACCGGCGTCAAGCACGCCGAACGGATGCTCGCCACGACGCTGCGCTGGGAGATCGTCGGCGAGCCGATCCGGGTGCTGGAGATCTCTCCGGGCAACGTCGAGACCGAGGAGTTCTCGCTCGTCAGGTTCGGCGGCGACCGCGAGCGCGCGGCCAAGGTCTACCAGGGCTACCAACCGCTGCTCGCCGAGGACATCGCCGACGTCATCTCCTACGCCCTGACCCGCCCCGACCACGTCAACCTCGACCTGGTCATCGTGCGCCCACGGGCCCAGGCCCACAACACCAAGATCGCCCGCGATCCGGCCTGAGGACGACCTGCAACGCGCCGCCTCAGGCGGTCGGCCTCAGGCGGTCGGCCTCAGGCGGTCGGCCGGTCGTACTCGGCCAGGATCTTCCGCGACGACGAGAGGCCGAGGCGGGTGGCACCCGCCTCGACCATCGCCAGCGCGGTCGCCAGGTCGCGGATGCCGCCTGCCGCCTTGACGCCGACCCGCGGGCCGACCGTCTCGGCCATCAGCCGGACCGCGTGCACCGAAGCTCCTCCGCCGGGATGGAAGCCGGTCGACGTCTTGACGAAGTCGGCTCCTTCCTGCACGGCGATCCGGCACGCCCGGACGATCTCGTCGTCGGTGAGGATCGCGGACTCGATGATCACCTTGAGCACCGTCGGGGCAGGCACGACGGAGCGTACGGCGGCGATGTCGGCGCCGACCGCCAGCCACTCGCCTGCCTTCAGGGCCCCCAGATCGACGACCATGTCGACCTCTGCGGCGCCGTTCGACACCGCCAGGGCCGCCTCGGCCGTCTTGATCGACGGGGCCACCGCCCCGGAGGGGAAGCCGCACACGGTGGCGACGCGCACCCGCTCGACCCGTACGGGCAGCCGGGCCGGCGAGACGCAGATCGCGTACGCTCCCAGCTCACGCGCCTCCCAGGCGAGCGCCTCCACGTCCGCGGTGGTGGCCTCCGGCCGCAACAGGGTGTGGTCCACCAGCTGCGCCAGTTCGTGACGGGTGATCATCTCGGGCTCCTCTTCCTCGACCGCTTCGACGTTCCGGCCGGCACAGAGATCAGCCGGCACAGACATCATGCCGTCGTCCGTCCCCGGCCCGGCGGATGGACGTCCGGCGGCCGCTCCCGACCGCGGGCGCCGGACGGAACGTACGCTGAAAGCACGAGGGTTCCGTACGGCACAAGGTGGTGGCGACGATGGGCACAGGCATCCGTCTGGGGCGCATTGCCGGGATCGAGATCAGGCTGCAGTGGAGCGTGGTCGTCATCTTCCTGTTGATCGCGTGGAGCCTCGCGACCGTGCAGTTCACCCCGACGCCGGGAGTCGGCACGACGGCCAGCTGGGTGGCGGCGGTGATCGCCGCGCTGCTCTACTTCGGTGCGCTGCTCGCCCACGAGTTGGGCCATGCGCTGCTGGCCCAGCGCAAGGGTCTCGAGGTGGAGAGCATCACGCTGTGGGTGTTCGGTGGGGTGTCGCGGCTCAAGGGCGAGGCCGAGGGCCCGGCCGACGAGTTCCGGATCGCCGTGATCGGGCCGGTGGTGAGCCTCGCAGTCGCCGCGGTGTTCGCCGGTGCCGGCTATCTGCTGGCGACGCTCGGTGCGCCGACCCTGGCGGTCGACGTGGCCCGGTGGCTGGCGTTGATCAACCTGCTGCTGGGCGTGTTCAACCTGCTGCCCGCGTTCCCGCTCGACGGTGGCCGGGTGCTCCGCGCCGGACTGTGGCGCCGCAGCAAGGACCGGGCCTCGGCGACGCGGACGGCGGCCGCCGTGGGACGGGCCTTCGGGATCAGCTTCGTCGCCGGCGGCGTCTTCCTGTTCGTCGCCGGCGCGCCGGTCAACGGACTGTGGTTCGCCCTGCTCGGCTGGTTCCTGTTCGGCGCGGCCCGGGCCGAGGAGTCCCATGTGCTGCTCGCGGGTGCCCTGCGCGACGTACGGGTGGCGCAGGTGATGACCGGGCATCCGACGGTCGTCCCGACCGACCTCGCCGTGCAGGACTATGTCGAGCAGGCGATGGCGTCCCGCTTCACATCCTTCCCCGTGGTCGACCGGAGCGGCGCGGTGGTCGGGCTGGTGACGATGCGCCGGGTCCGGGCGGCGATGGCCGGTGGCGACCAGCACGCCACCGTCGGGCAGGTCGCCATCCCGCTGGCACAGGTGCCCGTGCTGTCCCCGTACGACACCGCCACCCAGCTGGTGGACCGGCTGCAGCAGGCCCCGGACGGGCGGGCTCTCGTCTTCGACGGCGGACATCTGGTCGGCATCGTCTCCCCGACCGATCTGCAACGGATGCTGGACCTGGCCCTGTTGCGGCCGCGCGGCGACCGTTGAGCTGAGGACGGCGACGGGGCCCTCAGAGCGTGGCCGTGTCGATCACGAACCGGTACCGCACGTCGGACCCGAGCACCCGCTCGTACGCCTCGTTGATCCGGTCGGCGCCGATCAGCTCGACCTCCGGCGCGACACCGTGCTCGGCGCAGAAGTCGAGCATCTCCTGGGTCTCGGCGATGCTGCCGATCCCGGAGCCGGCGAAGGACCGGCGGTTGCCGAACAGGGTGAAGACGCCCACCGGCATCGGCTCGGCCGGGGCGCCGACGTTCACCAGGGTCCCGTCCAGGCGGAGCAGCCCGAGGTAGGCGTTCAGGTCGATGTCGGCACTGGAGACAGTGTTGATGATCAGGTCGAACGTGTTCGCCAGCGCGGCGAAGGTGGCCGGATCGCTGGTGGCGTAGTAGTGCTTCGCCCCGAAGGCCAGGCCGTCGGCCTGCTTCGCCAGCGAGTGCGACAGCACGGTGACCTCAGCGCCCTTGGCGGCGCCGATCTTGACGGCCAGGTGACCGAGGCCGCCCATGCCGACGACCGCGACCTTCATGCCCGGACCGGCACCCCAGTGGGTCAGCGGCGAGTACGTGGTGATGCCGGCGCACAGCAGTGGTGCCGCCGCCTCGTACGGGATGGCTTCCGGCAGCCGCAGCACGAAGTCCTGGTCGACCACGACGTGGGTCGAGTAGCCGCCCTGGGTGATGGTGCCGTCGCGATCCAGCGAGCCGTACGTCTGGGTGTTGCCCTTCAGGCAGTAGTTCTCCATCCCGGCGCGGCAGTTCTCGCACTCACGGCACGAGTTGACCATGCAACCGACGCCGACGCGGTCACCGACCGCGAACTTCGTGACGGACGGGCCGACCTCGACGACCTCGCCGGCGATCTCGTGGCCGACCACCTGCGGATAGCTGACCGGGCCCCAGTCGCCGCGGACCAGGTGGATGTCGGAATGGCAGATGCCGGCGTAGCGGATGGCGATGAGGACGTCGTTCTCGCCCGTCGCCCGTCGCTCGATCGTGAGCGGGACGAGCGGTTCGGTGGCGGACGGAGCGGCGTAGGCACGGACGTTGAGCATGGATCTCTCTTCGTGGTCGAGTGAACGGTCACATTCATGGGAGACCGTCTGGGGGTGAGCGGCTGCCCCTCCATCCAACACCACCCGGTGCCGCGGTGGGAAGTCCAGACCGACCCCTCAGCCGAGGCCCTCGGGCGCACGACCACCGACCGGCCCTGGATCGGCCGCGGCCTGCACCGGCGCAGCGCCCTCGACCGGCTCCCGCCTGAACGGCCAGAACGCGAACCCGTCGCTCAGCACCGCCAGCAGCGGGAAGGTGACCCCGAGCAGCGCCGACGCCAGCCACACCTCACCCTGGAAACCCGGGGCCCCGAAGGGGATCTCCCCCGAGACGGCCGGCAGGACGAGGACGTACAGCCGGCCGAGCAGCACGCCCACGACCGCGGCGATCAGCGCGGAGACCGCGCCCCGGGCGGGCTGCCCGGTCGGCCCCGGCAGCCGACCCTGGAGGATGTTCAGCACGACGATCGAGCCGAAGAGGAACGCCACCGTCACCCCGGTCAGCATCGTCGGCCACGGCAGTCGGACCAGTCCCACGCCGACGAGTTCCACGACCAGCGTGACCGCGGCGATCAGGCCGGTCGAGGCCACCGCCACCACCGGCGGGTTCTTCGTCACCCGCTCGGTCAACGGCCAGAAGTCGAGGTGCAGGAGCAGCAGCCCCGCCGCCATCCCGGTGACCACGGTGGTCATCACCGCCCAGATGTCGAACGGACCGTGCGGATCCAGTGCCGGGACGTACGCCGGACCGCCCTCGAAGGACGCGTAGTTGGCCAACAGGCCGTACGTCAGGGCCGACAGTGCGTACGCCGCGACCATCAGGAGGTAGCCGCCCAGCACCGGGTTCCGGATGCCGCGGAACGGCCACCCGCGCCAGATCACCGCGAGCAGGAACGTGTACGGCACCGCCATGATCGCGATGTGCGCGACGTTCGGCACCGGCGGGGTCATCCCGCCGCCGAACAGGACGACGAGCAGCGTGGCGATGACCGCCGCGTTGACCAGCATCAGGACGAGGAAGGCCAGGCCCCGCCAGGGCTGGCCCAGCCGGCCGATCCACCGGGGATGCTCGGTGCGCCAGAAGGCGCCGACGACGAAGAGGGTCGGCACCCCGCAGACGAGCAGGTAGGAGACCCGGTCGCGGAAGGTGGGCCAGGAGAAGAGCGCGATGAAGCCGAGCGAGAGGACGACGGCCACGATGAGCACCAGGATGCCGAGCACGGGCTGGCGAAGAGGACGGCGCACGGCGGTGGGCGCTGGTTCGTTCATGATCGTCCGTTCGGGAGCGCACCGAGGTGCTGGGGCGCCACACCCCACCACATCGGTTGAATCTTGAATTGGTTGGGCTCACGGTAGCCCGCCGACACACGCTCCCGCCCACCGTCGTTTGAACGTGTGGCACATCACACCGGCGCGCATCCCGACCGGACGGGCCGCCCCACCGTCGGAGCGGTCGTGGGTCCAATGAGACGATGACGCCGTGGATCCCCAGCTGAGCGCGGCCTCACGCGGCCGACCCGACGTCCTGGTCTGCGACCTCGACGGCACGATCGTGTTCGACGGCGAGGTCCCGTCGGAGGACGCCGCCGCACTGCGGGCCTGGACCGAGGCCGGCAACCTGCTGGTCCTGGACACCGGCAAATCGGTCGACGCCATCCGACGGGTGTGGACGGCCGACCTGCCCCGCCCCGACTACGTGATCGCCTTCACCGGGGCGGTGATCACCGACGGCGACCTGGTGCCGCTGTCGGTGCGCTCGCACGACCCGACGCTGTTCCGAGAGGTGTTCCGTACGGTCCGCGACGAGGCGCTCGCCCTCTACGCGTCGACCATCGAGCGGGACTACGAGGTGTTCAACCGGGTCGGCACCCACTCGATGATCCTGCCGGCGTTCGCACCGGCCGACGCCGACTGGATCGCCGACCAGGAGCTGTTCGGCATCCCGGTGTTCGTCCCGGACGACGACGATCGCGACCGGCTGACCGGCGCGCTCACCGGCCTGGTCGGCGACCGCGGCGTGCTGCACCGCAACCAGACCTTCCTCGACATCGTCCCCGCCGGCGCCACCAAGGGCCTCGGGCTGCGCCGGCTGCTCACCGACCTCGTCGCGGACCACGGCCAGGTGTGGACGATCGGTGACTCCTGGAACGACCTGAGCATGCACGCCGAGGCCGACCACCCGATCGCCCTGGCCCACTCCCCCGCCGAGGTGCTGGCCGCCTGTGAGCGCGCGGTCGGCAGCACCCACGAGCTGGTCGACCAACTACTGGCCTCGACCGATCCCGGGCGCCAGGGCTGACCGCGCCGCGCACCTCACCGGGTACCCGGGGCGTGCCTCCGCACGGTACGGCGACACGCCCCGGGCCGGGTCAGCTGCGGGTCACTCCGGGGGCCGGGCCCGGATCAGCTGGACGTCGCCGACGATCTCCACGGGTCCGGCGGCGTACGGGAGCAGCACGGTCATCCCGCGGCGGATCGGCAGGGTGCCGCCCGCGTAGTCGATCGCCCCGTCCCCGGCCAGCACGATGAGGACCGAGAATCCCGCGTCGACGGCCGCCGACCCGCCGGCGACGATGCGTTCGGCGCGGAAGAACCCGTCGGCGGCGGCCGGGAACAGCCGTTCGGTCGTCGCACTCACCCGACGCGCCGGCGACGCCAGCTCGCCGAGACGTTCGGGCGACCAGGCACTGCGATCGAGCGCCTGCAGGGCCAGGTCGAGGTGGAGGCCCATCAGGGCGTCCTTCTCGTCCATCCCGCGGTAGCCGGCGTACTCCAGCAGGATCGACAGGTCGGTCGGCTGCTGCAGTTCGACCAACGTGAGGCCCGGACCGATGACGTGCGGCAGGCCGGCCGGCACGAGAATGGTGTCACCGGGACGGACCGACAACCGGTGCATCACGCCCAGCATGTCCGCAACGTCCTGGCCACGGAACCACTGGGCCGCCTCGACCTCGGACACGGCGCGGGTGAAGCCCAGCGACACGTACGCGTCCTCGTCGGCGGTGGCGAAGACCGCCCAGGCCTCCGTCTTCCCACGCGGCTCCCCGAGCCGCGTCCTGGCGAAGGCGTCGCTCGGGTGGTAGTGCACGAACAGCCGTTCAGCGGTGTCGAGCAGCTTCACCAGCAGCATCGAATCGGCCCCGTAGCGGCGTACGTGCTCCTCGCCGAGGAACCCGACCGGGTCCGCGGCGATCGCGTCCTTCAGGGTCCGGCCGTCGGAGAGCACCGTCAGCCCGACTCCACCGCCGGCGTGCACCTGGGTGGTCGAGCCGACGAAGTCCTCGGGGACGAACGCGCTCGACTGCGCGATGCCGCGGAACGCGGCGATCCCCGCGCCACCCCGGTACGGACGCTCCGGAGGCTGATTCGCCTCGAGCACGATCGGGGCGCTGGTGAGGACCGGCGCCGGCAGGCGGTCACGATCCGTCAGCCCTGTTTCCATGGAGATCTCCTGGGAATTCTGTGGATCACGCACAATGCACCACGCAGTACAGGTCGATCCGGTCGATGTCCACCGACGCGACCCCGTCGGCGACCGTCAGCGGGACACTCACCACCGGGAGGCCGGGACGGTGCAGCGTCGCCGTCGTCACCGGCCGGTCGGTCCGGATCCCGACGCGGACGTCGGTGCGCGGAACGACCCGATCGGTCTCCTCCTGATAGTCGAAGTTGACAAGGTGCAGCGCGACGGAGTCGTCGTCGAGAAGGTGGACGCTCACCGCCATGCTCTCGTCGAAGTCCCCGACCACGTCGCTGGCGACGTGGCCCGGGACGGCCGTGGCGTCGTCGAGCACCACGGTGCGCTCGTGGTGGAGCAGCGCGTCCGCGGCACCGTCGGGCAGCTCCGTCCCGTACGCACCGTTGACGACGACCGACCCGCCGGCCTCGAGATAGCCCATCAGGGCGGCGTGCTGCGCGACGCTGATGTTCCACGCGTCGGGGACCACGACGGTGCGATACGCAGCGAACGTCTCCGGCGCGGTGGCGTCGGGACGCAGGCCCTCGTCGGGCAGGACGATCACGTCGAAGGTGTGACCGGTGCGGCTGAGCGCCTCGATCGTCTCCCAGTAGGAGGCCGGCCGCGCGTCGACCGCCTCGACCGGCTCGAACCAGCGGCCGTCGTCGCTGAACATGTCGGAGTCCATCATCGACCGCATCACGCTCGGCACCGAGTAGGCCACCGCGACCGAGTGTGCGGAGCGTTGGGAGGTGACGCCGTCGAGGGACACCAGCGCCTGCCCGGTCGCCACCGCCAGGTCCTTCGGGACCCAGTAGGAGTCCTTGACCTCGGTGCCGAGCCAGGACCCGTACGGCAGGGACATGTTGGCGCCCATGGCGTTGGCCTCGAAGATCGACAACCGGAACAGGTCGTACGCCGTGCCGCGCTGGATGCGGCGCAACAGGTCCTCGGTGACGCCACCGTACGGATTCTCCACCGCCACCAGGGGGCGGCCCGCGGCCAGGCCGACGCCATGGCGGAAGTACCAGGGCTGCTGGTACCTCGTCTCCCGCATCTCGGTGACCAGCACATCGACGTCGGGCACCATCGCCTCGTAGAAGGGCGCGCAGTCGTAGAAGTTCCCCGCCACCCGCACCTTCCTGCCCTGCGACGCCGCATATTCCTTCACGTACGACGCGATCTCGTGGAACGTCTCGGTGATGGACACCTGCAGGAACCGGCAGTACTCCGCGTAGAGCGGCAGCCGCTGCGGCGCCGTCCCGGCCCGGAAACCCTGCGCCAGCAGCCAGGCCCGGTAGTCGAAGGTCTCCAGCTCGACACCGGCCAGCTCGGCCGGCGCCTCGTCCTGCGCCAGCAGGAACGCCCGGAACCCCTTCATGCAGTCCTTGCAGAAGCACCCGCCGTAGCGCAGGGCGAGCAGCGGCACGTCGGTCTCGTCCAGCTGGACACCCGGAGCGCCGGCGTCGATCTGGATCCGTACGATCGCCTTGAGGTACTCGCGCCACACCGGATTGTTCCGGTCGGCGAGGCGGCAGGCCTGGCCCTTGCCGTCGACCTCCACCCAGTGGGCGTGCAGCGGGCGGCCCTCCAGGTCGCGGGAGACGACCTCCTCCCACAGATCGGTGACCTGCTCGCCGTCACTGTTGACCAGACCGTCCGGGAAGTAGTGCCGGAACGGCTTCCAATCGGCCGGGCCGGTGTCCGTCGAGAACTCACGCAGGCCCGTGGTGGTCTGCGTCCCCACGCCCCGCAGCTGGTTCTGGGCGACGACCTCGCCGCCGACGATCTCGGCCGGGAACTCCCACGCCTGCGCCTCGAACACGATGCCGAACAGGTCGATCCCGTGCTGCTTGGCGTACGCGACGAACTCGGACTCGTTGACGTACCCGTGCTGCCGGAACCGCTGCGGGATCCGGCCGAACGCCTCCTCCTCCAGATACGGAAGGCTGATCACGCCGCCGCCCAGCCCCGCCCAGACGAGCATGGTGCCGCCCATCTCGGCGACATCGTCGGCCATCGTGAGCCGACGAGGCGGCAGAGCCGGGTGATAACAGTGCTCGTTCGGGTACCACCCGTCGAAGTAGATGCCGCGTTCCATCGGTTTGCTCCTTCTCCCACGACAGCGTGGGTCCGGCGGCAGCAGCCGCCTGTCAGCTCTTGGTTAGGGGGTCTGGGTGAAGTGGGCGGCCGCGCTGCGCCGGATCTGGATCTCGACCGGCAGGGTCATCGACCGGGCCGTCCCGTCCGGCGACAGCACCAGCCGGGCCGCCGCCTGACCCATGCTCCAGGCGGGCTGCGCGGCGACCGTGATCGGCGGATCCACCAGCCGCGCCCACGGCACGTCGTCGAACATCACCAACGAGATGTCGTCCGGCACCCGCAGTCCTCGATCGCGGATGGCGGCGAGCGCCGCCTCGCCGAGGACGTTGTTGGCGGCGAAGAGCGCGGTGGGCGGGATCCGGGAATCGAGCAGCCGGATGGCACTGGCGTACGCGGTGTCGCGGGTGAACCGGGTGCGGACGACCAGTCCCTCGTCCACCGGAACGCCGACGTCGACGTGCGCCCGGCGGAAACCCTCCTCGCGGCGGCTTCCCGTGGTCAGTTGGCTGGGGCCACCGAGGTAACCGATCCGGCGGTGCCCCAGGGCCAGCAGGTACTCGGTGAGTGCGAGCGCACCGCCCACGTTGTCGACCAGGATCGAGGGGGCCGTGAAGCCGGGCAACTCGCGGTCGGCGAGCACGATGTTGATGCCCAGCCGGCGGGCGTCCTCCCACGCGTCGAGGTTCTCACCGGTCGGGAAGGCGATGATGCCGTCGACCCGCTGCTCGACGAGCAGGTCGATGTACTCCCGCTCGGTGGCCGCGTCCTCGCCGCTCGCACAGAGGATGACATGGCGGCCCAGTTCCTTCTCGGTGGCCAGCACGCCCTCGGCGAACTCGCCGTAGAAGTTGTTCGAGATGTCGGTGACGATCAGGCCGACGGTGTTGGTGGAGCGACGCTTGAGGTCGCGGCCCAGGGCGCTCGGCCGGTAGCCGAGGTCCTTCGCCACCGCTTCCACCCGCTCGCGGGTGGCGGGTGCGACCGCCCCGACATTGGAGAACACCCGCGACACGGTCCCGATGCCCACGCCTGCCTCTTCCGCGACGTCGCGCATCGTCGGCTGGCTCCGGCGCTTTCGTTCCGACACCCGTCCCTCTTTCCGTTGCATCGACCGTGATGGTGGTGGGGCCGAGCACGAGCACCGATCCGACGCCTCGCCGGGGTCCGCGCTGCGCGCGCCCACCGCTGGGCCGGTCGTCCGCCCGAGCTTGCTCGACAGTCTCAGTTGGATACGTTTCCAAACAGAAGATAGGACCAGGCGCAGCAAGCCGTCAACACAGCCACATGATTACGCGAAGGCAGTTGACAAGAAGGCTCCTGGCAGCCCACAGTTGGAACCGTTACCACTTCGCGCGGCAGTTTTCGCGCGGCAATGAAGCCGTGGGAACGCGGCGGAGAGGGCACCTCATGGACACCACGATCGGCTCCACGCTGCGGGCCCGCGCGCTGTGCGCCCGTGAGGATCGCCGGCACCACCGAGACCATCGCCCGCGAGGCAGCCGGCGCCGCCTCTGCTTCCGGCCGTCAGGGCCCGCGCCCGGCCGATGACCCGCAGCCACTCCTGACGTACCCCACAGCCCGTCGACATCAGCGCACCACCCCCGAATACTCCAATGGAGGAGAAACCATGAAGATCCCGACATCGTCGCGACGCACACAGGGCCGCACCGTGAAGCGCCTGGTCCCCGCGATCGCGGCCTTGGCGCTGGCCACCACGCTCGCCGCCTGCGGAGGTGGCACCGGTGCCGCCTCCAGCAGCGCCGGCCTGGCGGCATGGAGCACGACGGCGGACCGGCCCAACATCGAGCCCTCGATCGCCGACTGGAACAAGTCCCACCCGGAGGCGAAGATCTCCGACTCGTACTTCGGCACCAACGACTTCAAGGACAAGATCCGCACCGCGATCAACTCCCCGCAGGCGCCGACCCTCGTCTACAACTGGGGCGGCGGCACCCTCAAGTCGTACGTCGACGCCGGCCTGGTGAAGGATCTCACCCCCGAGCTGGCCGACAAGAAGGACTTCACCGACAAGATCGTCCCCTCGATCATGGACACCGGGAAGATCGACGGGAAGACCTACGCCGTCCCCGCGTCCTCCACGGCACCCGTGGTGCTGTACATGAACAAGGACGTGCTGGCCAAGGCCGGCATCCAGACCGCTCCGGCGACCTGGGACGAGCTGCTCGCCGACGTCCAGACGCTGAAGAAGGCCGGCGTGGCGCCCATCGCCCTCGGCGGTGGAAGCAAGTGGCCCTATCTGATGTGGATGGAGTACCTCGTCGATCGCGAGGGCGGCCCCGAGGTGATGAAGAACATCCTGGCCAACAAGCCGAACGCGTGGTCCGACCCGGCCGTCATCAAGTCCGCCACCATGATCCAGGACCTGGTCAAGGCGGGCGGATACGAGGAGGGCTTCGCCTCGGTGTCCGCCGACACCAACGCCGACCTGGCGCTGATGGTCACCGGCCGCGCCGGATTCCTGCTCCAGGGCACCTGGGCCTACTCCGGCATCGAGCAGATCGACGCGAACTTCGTCAAGGACGGCAAGCTGATGGTCGCGCCGTTCCCGGCCGTCGCAGGCGGCAAGGGCGACCCGAAGAACATCGCCGGCAACCCGTCGGTCTACTGGTCGATCTCGTCCAAGGCGACGGACGAGCAGACCAAGACCGCGATCGACTACATCACCACCAACGTCTGGAACGACTCGTACGACTCGACGATGATCGGGCAGGGCCAGATCCCGCCGGTGCAGGGCGTGGGCCCGAAGCTCAACAGCGACTTCTCCAAGCAGGTCGAACAGATGATCACCGACGCGCCGAACTTCCAGCAGTCCTGGGACCTCGCGCTGAGCCCGAAGGCATCGACCGAGTTCTGGACCCAGCTCGACCTGCTGTTCTCCGGTTCGTCCACCCCCCAGCAGTTCGCCGACAACATGAACAAGACCATCGGCGAGTGACGATGACGACTCGAAGCGGTGGGGCACTCAGCGAGAGGTCGGCCCCCAGCAGTTGGTTCGTGCTCCCTGCGTTGGCCATGTTCCTCGCCTTCGCGATCATCCCCCTGGTGATCGCGCTCGGGCTCAGCTTCACCAGCTGGGACGGCCTCACCGCTCCCGAGTTCAACGGGATCGCGAACTGGGTCAGCAGGCTCACCGACCCGCTCACCTATCACGCCCTCTGGCTCACCTTCCAGGTCATCGTCCTGTCCTGGCTGATCCAGACGCCGATGAGCGTCCTCATCGGGGTGTTCATCGCCGGCAAGCAGCGATACCGGGCGGTTCTCGCCGCCCTCTACTTCCTGCCCCTGATCATGTCCTCGGCCGCGATCGCCATCGCGTTCAAGGCCCTCCTCGATCCCAACTACGGGGTCGGGCACGCCTTCGGGCTGTCCGTCCTCTCCCGGGACTGGCTCGGCAGCCAGACGTACGCCCTGTACGTGGTGATCCTGGTGATCGCCTGGCAGTTCATCCCGTTCCACTCGCTGCTCTACCAGGCGGCGGCACGACAGATCCCGGGGTCGCTCTACGAGGCGTCCCAGATCGACGGGGCGGGTCGGATGCGCCAGTTCTTCAGCATCACCCTGCCGATGCTGCGGAACACGATCGTCACCTCCTCGACCCTGATGATCGTGGGGTCACTGACCTACTTCGACATCGTCTACGTCCTGACCCAGGGCGGGCCCGGCTACGCCACCCGCATCCTGCCGCTGGACATGTACCTGACCGGCTTCTCCGCGAGTGACCTCGGGAACGCCAGTGTGCTCGCGGTGATCCTCGTCATCATCGGTCTCGCGATCGCCCTCGCACTGACCCGACTCAGCGGCTTCAACCGGATGACCAGCGACCAGGAAGGCGCGTGATGGTGAGCGTCCAGAACGAGAGCCCGGTCGCGACCGCGCGGCGGGCGACCACGCCCACCCCCACACCGACCGCCGTGTCGGGGCGGTCGCGGAACGGGAAGCACCGCAACGTCGTCGGAGGTGTCGCGGCGTGGATCTGGCTGGCCGTCGTGCTGCTGCCGGTCTACTACGTGGTGATCACCAGCATCACCCAGCAGGGCGCCTACTACACCCGCAATCCGCTGGCCCCACCGGCCAAACCCACACTGGACAGCTACCTGCTGGTCCTCAAGAGCGGCTTCGGCGTCTACTTCACCAACAGCCTGATCGTCACGCTGTCCACCGTCGTGGTCACGACGATCGTGTGTCTGCTGGCGGCGTACGCGATCGTACGGTCGCGCAAGAAGCTGGTCCGCGGGGTCTACTCGCTGTTCCTGCTGGGGTTGGCCATTCCGCTGCAGGCGACCGTCATCCCGCTGTTCTACGTGCTGGGGCGCGTCGGTCTGTACGACACCCTCGCCGCCGTGGTGCTGCCGTCGATCGCGTTCGCGATCCCGATCACCGTCCTCATCCTCGTCAACTTCATCCGCGACATCCCCGGTGAGCTGTTCGAGTCCATGAGGGTGGACGGCGCCGGCCAGTGGACCCTGCTGTGGAACCTGGTGCTGCCGCTGTCGCGGTCGGCGCTCGCCACCGTCTCGATCTACAACGCCCTGCAGGTGTGGAACGGGTTCCTGCTGCCGTTGGTCCTCACCCAGAGCGACAACCGACGGGTCCTCCCGCTCGCCCTGTGGAACTTCCAGGGTCAGTTCAGCATCAACGTGCCGGCGACCCTTGCCGCCGTCGTGCTGTCGCTGCTGCCGATCCTGGTGCTCTACCTGTTGGCCCGCCGGCAACTCGTCGCCGGCCTCACGGCGGGAGCGGGCCGATGAGCACCCTGGTGGCAGGGGTCGACTCCTCGACCCAGTCCTGCAAGGTCCTCGTCGTCGACGTCGAGACCGGCCGGATCGTACGGTCCGGGCGCGCATCCCACCCGGACGGCACGGAGGTCGATCCGGAGGCGTGGTGGGACGCTCTCGGCGCGGCGATCGCCGACGCCGGTGGCCTGGACGACGTGGCCGCCGTCTCGATCGGCGGACAGCAGCACGGGATGGTCGTCCTCGACGCGTCGGGGCGGGTGATCCGCCCGGCGCTGCTGTGGAACGACACCCGCAGCGGGGCTGCTGCGGCCTGCCTGGTCCGCGAGTTGGGGGCTGACGAGTGGGTGCGGCGTACGGGTCTGGTGCCGGTCGCCTCCTTCACCGGCACGAAGCTGCGCTGGCTGCGGGAGGCCGAGCCGGAGAACGCCGCGGCCGTGGCCGCGGTGGCCCTGCCCCACGACTGGCTGTCCTGGCGGCTCCGCGGGTACGGCCCGGCCGGCCAGGCGCCGCTCGGCCCGGTACTCGAGGAGCTGGCCACGGACGGGTCGGACGCGTCCGGGACCGCCTACTGGGACCCGGCACGCCGGGAGTACGACGGGGACCTGTTCGAGCGCGCCCTCGGTCGGCCGCTGCGCGAGGCGGGCGGCCCGGCGCGGACCGCCGCCGTGGTGGTGCCGCGGGTGGTGGCACCCGACGAGGCGATGGGCACTCTCGGCACCCATGTGCAGCTTCCGCACGGCGCCGCCGCCCACGCCGGACTCGTGGTCGGCCCAGGGGCGGGCGACAACGCCGCAGCCGCTCTCGGACTCGGGCTCGGTGTCGGCGAGATCGCCATCTCCCTCGGCACCAGCGGCACGGTGTTCGGTCCGAGCTCGGTGCCGACCGCGGATCCGACGGGCACTGTGGCCGGATTCGCCGACGCGACCGGCGGGCGACTGCCGATCGTCACGACCCTCAACGCGGCGAGGGTCCTCGACGTGATGGCGGGCCTGCTCGACATCAGCCACGAGGAGCTCGGGACGCTCGCCCTGACCGCACCCGCCGGCTCCGGTGACCTCGTGCTGATCCCCTATTTCGTAGGCGAACGTACGCCGAACCGGCCGGACGCCACGGCGACCCTGCTCGGGCTCACTCCGACGACGACGAGCAGGTCCTACCTGGCACGCGCGGCGATCGAGGGCATGCTGTGTGCCCTCGCCGACGGACTGGCCACCGTGGAGGCGACCGGGGTGGAGGTCTCCCGGCTCGTCCTGATCGGCGGTGCCGCGCGCAACGAGGCCGTACGGACCATCGCGGCCCAGGTCTTCGGACGCGACATCGAGATCCCCGCACCGGGGGAGTATGTGGCGATGGGCGCAGCCCGCCAGGCCGCCTGGGTGGCCGCCGGAACGCTCCCCAGCTGGCCGGCAGCGGTCACCCGGATCGCCGCAGACCCGCGCCCGAAGGTGCTCACGCGGTACCGGACCCTCGCCTCGTGCCAGGGGGAAGGACGGCCCGAGTAAGGATGTGTCGGGTGCCGGCCTCCGGGAGGAGGCCGGCCGACCCGACACGACCCTCAGCAACACCAGACGTGGTGATCGATGCCGTGACCGGAGAGATCACCGATCAGATGGACTTGGCCGAGCGGCGGCCAGTGGGGCGCACCAGCGCGCCAGGATCCCTTGTGGACACGGCATCGGCGTCCAAGCTTCCGCTCAGATCGTCGTTGGGCAGCCAGCTGCCCGTGGAAAGGAATGTGGCATGGCCACCGTTACGTTCAGAGATGCCTCGCGCGTCTACCCCGGCTCGGACCGCCCCGCCGTCGACAAGCTGAACCTCGAGATCGAGGACGGCGAGTTCATGGTCCTGGTCGGACCGTCCGGCTGCGGCAAGTCCACCTCGCTCCGCATGCTCGCGGGCCTGGAGGACATCGACGCGGGCAAGATCTTCATCGGCGACCGCGACGTCACCGAGCTCTCCCCGAAGGACCGCGACATCGCGATGGTCTTCCAGAACTACGCGCTCTACCCGCACATGACCGTCGCGGACAACATGGGCTTCGCCCTCAAGATGCAGCACGTCAGCAAGGCGGACCGCGCCGCCCGGGTCCGCGAGGCCGCCCGCCTGCTCGGCCTGGAGGAGTATCTCAACCGCAAGCCGCGGGCGCTGTCCGGCGGGCAGCGACAGCGCGTCGCCATGGGCCGCGCGATCGTCCGGCAGCCGCAGGTCTTCCTGATGGACGAGCCGCTGTCCAACCTGGACGCCAAGCTCCGCGTCGCCACCCGCACCCAGATCGCCGCGCTGCAATCGCGCCTCGGCGTCACCACCGTGTACGTCACCCACGACCAGGTCGAGGCGATGACGATGGGCGACCGGGTCGCCGTGATGCGCGACGGGCTCCTGCAGCAGGTGGACGCCCCGCTGGCGCTGTACGACCACCCGGTCAACCTGTTCGTCGCCGGCTTCATCGGCTCCCCCGCCATGAACCTGATCTCGGGCGCGGTCGTCGACGGCGGCGTCCAGGTCGGCGACTACGTGGTCCCGGTGTCGCGCGAGGTGCTCGCCAAGGCCGGTGAGACCGCCACGGTCGGCATTCGTCCCGAGCACCTGTCGATCTCGGAGGACGGTCGGGGCATCGCGGTCGACGTGTCCGTCATCGAGGAGCTGGGGGCCGAGGGCAACGTCTACGGCACGCTGTCCGGCGTGTCGGAGGACGCGATCATGACGGCACCGCAGATCGTCGCCCGCACCCACGCCCGGATCGGCATGCACCGCGGCTCGCAGCTCCGATTCACGCCCGACCTGTCCCGCGTGCACGTCTTCAACGACGCCACCCAGGAGCGCATCTCCTGAGGTCGCGTCGTCCAGCCCGGCGGGGCCGGCTCGGGGCAGCCCCCGAGCCGGCCGGGCCGGCGCTCGAGCCGATGCCGGCCGAGCCGATGCCGGCCGGCTGGAGCGACGCCGGGCCGGCCCGTAGGATCGGGCCCGTGCCGACCCCAGACCCCGTCCCTCCGTACGCCCTGATTCCGGACGGAACGACCCTGAACGACACGACCCTGAACGACACGACCCTGAACGACACGACCCCGAACGACACGACCAGCGCCACCGCAGCGGCCCTGCCGCCGGATCCGTCCGACGTACGCCTCGTCGTCGCGGACATGGACGGCACCCTGCTGGACGCCGAGGGCCGGGTCCCCGACGCCCTGTGGCCGCTGCTGGTCCGGATGCGCGAGCGCGGCATCGCCTTCGCCCCGGCCAGCGGCCGCCAGTATGCGACCCTGCGGCAGCAGTTCGAGCGAGCCCTCGACGGGATGGTCTTCATCGCCGAGAACGGCGCCTTCGTGGTCCGCGACGGCGTCGAGGTGAGCTCGATGCCCCTGGACCGGCCGTTCGTCGAGGAGGCGATCGGCCGGATCCGTACGCACGCCGGGAGCGGTCGTGACATCGGTGTCGTGGTGTGCGGCAAGCGGTCGGCCTACATCGAACGCGTCGATCCGCCGTTCGTCGTCCAGGCCGAGCCGTACTACGCGGAGCTTGCCGTGGTCGACGACGTGCTGGCCCCCGAGGACGACGTGCTCAAGATCGCCGTCTTCGACTTCGAGGACTCGGCGGTGACGGCGCAGGCGCTCGCCCCGTTGGGCATCGGTCACCAGGTGGTCGTGTCCAGCCACCACTGGCTCGATCTGATGGGCCCGTCGGTCAACAAGGGCACCGCCGTCCGCCGGTTGCAGCAGGCGATGGGCATCGGCCCCGCCAACACCGTGGCCTTCGGCGACTACCTCAACGACCTGGAGATGATGGGTGCGGTCGAGCACTCGTACGCCATGGCGAACGCGCACCCGCAGATCCGCGCCGCCGCCCGCCACACCGCCCCGGCGAACACCGAGCAGGGCGTGATCAGCGTGCTGTCGGCGATGCTGGACGTCACGGACCGGACGTCGGTGTGAGGCTCGCCGTCACCAACCGAACGTCGGCGTGAGCCAGGCCCGCCCCAGCGAGTGGAAGAACAGGGTGAAGCCCAGCTTCGCCGGGGTGGTGTCGAGGGACAGTCCGAGGTGTTCCACGTCGACCGCGTGCACGATGAAGAAGTAGCGGTGCGGGCCGTGTCCCTGCGGCGGCGCGGCGCCGAGGAAGCCCGCCATCCCGGCATCGTTGCGCAGGGTCAGCGCGCCCTCGGGAAACCCCGGCGCGGTCGGGCTGCCCGCCCCGGTGGCCAGCTCGGTGCAGTCGACCGGGATGTCGAAGACCGCCCAGTGCCACCACCCGGACTGGGTCGGGGCGTCCGGGTCGTAGCAGGTCAGCGCGAACGATCGGGTGCCCTCCGGGAAGCCCGACCACCTCAGCTGGGGCGAGACGTCCTCCCCGCCGGGGATCTCCATCACCCGGGACCGGTGCCGGGGCGCCAGCTCCACCCCGTCGGCCACGTCGGTGCTGGTCAGGGCGAAGCGCGGCAGGTCGCGCAGCTTCGCGAACGGGGAATTCTCCATCGGACGCTCCTTCGCGTGGGTTCCCGCTCCCTCGCTCACCGCGCCAGTCGCACCGGGATCCGCCGCGAGCCGAAATGCCCCGGCGTGGCGGCGAAGCGACCCGGGATCACCGTCCCGCAGTCGGGACACCGTCCGTCGGCGGTGAGCCGGTAGCTGCGCAGATCGTACCAATCACGCACGATCAGCGGGGCCTGACAGCCCGGGCAGAAGGTGGTGTCCCCCTCACGGTGGTGCACGTTGCCGGTGTAGACGAAGTGCAGTCCGGTCTCCAGGGCGATCTCCCGCGCCCGGACCAGAGTCTCCCGCGGCGTGGCGGGGACGTCCTGCATCCGCCAGTCGGGGTGGAAGGCGGAGAAGTGCAGCGGGACGTCGGGGCCCAGCTCGGCAAGGATCCACCGGGTCATCGCCCGTAGCTCCTCGTCACCGTCGTTCCGGCCGGGGATCAGCAGGGTGGTGATCTCGAACCATACCGATGTCTCGTGTTTGAGGTAGACAAGCGTATCGAGCACCGTCTGCAGGTGTGCTCCGGTGAGCTGCTGGTAGAACTCGTCGCTGAATCCCTTGAGGTCGACGTTGGCAGCGTCCATCACCGCGAAGAGGTCCTCGCGGGCCCGGCCCTGCACGTAGCCGGCGGTCACCGCGACCGTACGTACGCCGCGCTCACGGCACGCCAGCGCGGTGTCGACGGCGTACTCGGTGAAGATCACCGGGTCGTTGTAGGTGAAGGCGACGCTCTCGCAGCCGTACGCCTGCGCCGCGAGGGCGAGCTCGGCGGGCGAGGCCTGGTCCATCAGCCGATCCATCTCCCGGGACTTGCTGATGTCCCAGTTCTGGCAGAACTTGCAGCCGAGGTTGCAGCCGGCGGTGCCGAAGGAGAGCACCGAGGTGCCCGGGTAGAAGTGGTTGAGCGGCTTCTTCTCGATCGGGTCGACGCAGAAGCCGGACGAGCGGCCGTACGTGGTGAGGACGATCTGGTCGCCCTCCCGCATCCGGACGAAACAGAAGCCACGCTGGCCCTCTCGCAGGTGACACTCTCGGGGACAGACGTCGCACTGGAGACGGCCGTCGTCCAGTGCGTGCCAGTAGCGGGCGGGGTGGGACGGAGCGGTCATCAGGTCCTCCTGCCGAGCACCCCGCCATGTCCGGCCGGCCCCGGAGGGGCCTGGTCCTGCAGCCGGGAGCCACCACCCAGCACATCGGGGGCGGACGGAGGGATCTCGGGTCGATCTGGGCCGAATTCTACCTGGGGGCCCTCGGGGCCTGGGGCTCTTCGGCAGGCCCGGGCTCTCAGCATGCCCGGGGCTCCTCAGCACTCCGGCGCCCTTCTGCGGGCCGGCTCTCCCGCAGGCCGGGGGCTCCTCAGCACTTCGGCACCCTTCGGCAGACCGGCACTCCCGCAGGCCGGGAGTTCTTCAGCATGCCGTCCCCCCTCCCCAGGCCGGGGCACACCTGGTTATGCGTTGCGCTCATGCACTGGTGTGTGAAGACCAGCACGAACGCATGAGCACAACGCATGACCGAAACCCAGCGGCGAAGGCACCCGACGAGCCAACCCGACAAATCACCCGACAAACCCACCCGACAAACAGGACCCGCTCATGTGGTCAGCGGACCCCAGACGGGTGTCGGTTCGGGCCGCGACGTTCCCCCGGGAACGTTTCAGGCCCCCCGCGGGCAGGCCTCACCTGCTGCTCGGTGTCCGACAAGAGCCGTCCGCAGACCGTACCCGTCGTACGTATTCCCTACCGGTCGCCCGTGCGGGAACGCGTACGACGGGTTCGGTCTGGACGCGGTGCACCGCTCGGCGGGTCTGGACGCGGTGCGCCGCTCGGCGGGTCTGGATGCGTACGACCGGGACCTCAGGTCGTGACCGGGATGATCGGACGTTCGGACCGACCGTAGGTCTCGAGCAGGCGCAACCAGATCTCGCTGATGGTGGGGTACGCCGGGACGGCGTGCCACAGCCGGTCGATCGTGACCTCGCCGACGATCGCGATCGTGGCGGAGTGCAGGAGCTCCGCGACGTCCTGACCGAGGAAGGTCGCCCCGAGGATCACCCTGCGGTCCTCGTCGACGACGAGCTTGGCACGGCCCGTGTACCCGTCGGCCTGGAGCTTCGCCCCGGCGACCCCGCCCAGGTCGTACTCCACGGTGCGGATGGTGCACCCCAGCCCGCGGGCGCGGGCCTCGGTGAGGCCGACGCTGGCGACCTCCGGGTCGGAGAACACCACGTGCGGCACCGCCGCGTGGTCTGCGGTGGCGACGTGGGCACCCCAGGGGACGTCATCGAGCGGCGTGCCCTGCAAGCGTGCCGCGATCGCCTCGCCGGCGGCGCGGGCCTGGTACTTGCCCTGGTGGGTGAGCAGGGCGCGCCCGTTCACGTCGCCGACGGCGTAGAGCCAATCCGTGCCGTCGACCAGCAGCGTGTCGTCCACGGTGAGCCGGCCGGCTGCGTCGAGCCCAGCCCTGTCGGAGCCAACCCTGCCGACCCCGACCGGATCGAGCCCGACCGGATCGACCCCGACCGGATCGAGCCCGATCGGATCGAGCCCGACCGTGTCGAGGCCCAGATCATCGGTGTTCGGGCGACGCCCGGTGGACACGAGGATCTCCTCGGCCTGGACCACGGTGCCGTCCTCCAGGGCGATGCTGACGACCCGGTCTTCGTTGCGGTCCACGCACGTGGGCATGACCCCGAGCCGCACCTCGACCCCCTCCTCCGCCAGTGCCTCGGCGAGGTGCTCGCCGACGAAGGGCTCCTCGCGGTCCAGCAGCCCGCAGCGGGACAGGACGGTCACCTGGGAGCCGAGGGCGGAGAAGGCGAAGGCGAATTCGACACCGGCGACCCCGCCCCCGATCACGACCAGTCGCGGCGGCACATGGTCGGCCGCGGCGGCCTCGCGGGTGCCCCAGGGAGCGGCGGACGCCAGGCCGGGGATGTCCGGGAGCACTGGCACGGAGCCGGTCGCCAGGGCGACCGCCCGGGCAGTGAAGACCTGCCCGCCGACCTGCACCGCGTGCGCGCCCGCCAGTCGTCCGCGGCCGCGGAGGAGATCGATGCCCGCCGACTCGAGCCAGGCCACCTGGCCGTCGTCCCGCCAGCCGTCGGTGAACGCCGATCGGCGGGACAGTACGGCGGAGACGTCGATCGATCCCGTCATCGCCTCGCGCGCACCGGCGAGCCGCCGAGCCGCTCGGACAGCGTGTCCGCTGCGCAGCAGAGCCTTGGAGGGCATGCACGCCCAGTAGGAGCATTCGCCGCCGACGAGTTCGGACTCCACGATCGCTGCGCGTACGCCGCGCTTGGCCGCATAGTCGGCGACGTTCTCGCCGACCGGGCCGCCGCCGATGACGATCAGGTCGTAGTCGTACGTACTCATGCCGCCCGCGTCCGCAGCGTCACACTCAGACGTACGGCCGAGATCAGGAAGAACACCCCGCCGAGGATCGCGTAGCCGGCTGCGCCGGTGATCATCTCCGATCCCTGAAGGCCCTGGAGGAGGAACGCGCCGCCGGCGAAGACCGAGAGGCCACCGCTGAGCATCTGGGCCACCTGGCCCCCTGCACGGCGGTGACGGATCGCCGCGATGAGTTGCGGGATGCCCGCGCCGATCGCCCACACACCCCAGACAGCGAGGGCCGCGCTGACGGACTGCGTCGAGGCCACGCCGAGCGCGACAGCGACGATGACGCTGACGACGACGTTGGTCCACTCGGCGGCAGTCGAACGCCCGGCGTCAGGGTCGGCGCGGATCTGCCAGAGCACGGCGGCCGCGTCGAAGAGCGGGTAGACGATCAGCAGGATCGTCAGCTGCGGGCCGGCCGTGGTCGCGGTGGTGAAGACCAGGCCCGCCCAGACGATGGCGAAGGCGAAGCGGGTGACGTAGAGCCGGCGCAGTGCCGAGGCGAAGGTCGTCGGGCGGATGGTGGCGGTCGTGGTCATGGCGGTTCTCTCGTTCCTGGTCGCGGTCAGGCGACCGTCGTGGTGAGGGTGACAGGGACGCTGCCGCGCGTGGCGAGGGAGTAGGGGCACACCTGGTGGGCGGCGGCGACCAAGCCCTCGGCGACGTCCGCGGCGATGCCACCGCCGATGTGCACGGCCAGCGCGGCGCTGAGCCCGAGGCTGTCGGCGTCGGTCTTCGCGATCGACACCTCGGCGGTCACCGAGGAGTCGACCAGGCGCAGCTTCTGCTGCGAGGCCACCAGCTTGAGGGCGGAGTGGAAGCAGGACGACCAACCGGCGGCGAACAGCTGCTCCGGGTTCGTCGCCCCGCCGGGGCCGCCCATCGACCTCGGGATGGCAAGGGCCACGTCGAGCAGACCGTCGTCGGTCACGGCGCGACCTCCGGCGCGGCCGTCTCCGGTGGAGGTCGCGACGGCGGTGTAGAGGGGTGCAGACATGGGGGTCTCCTTCTGGTCTGATCGGTGCCGATCAATGTAGAGTTGCTAGTACGTCTACATGAGTGACTATAAGGTGCTGACAGCGCTGGTGCAACCAGCCCGACAAGAACGGAAGTGGGACATGCAGGCCGAGGCAGCAGAGCCGGCGACGCGCAGGACGTCGGGATCGGCCACCCGGGCGCGCATCCTCGCGGTCGCGACCGAGCTGTTCTACGCCCAGGGGATCCGCGCCACGAGCGCCGACCGGATCATCGAGCAGGTCGGCATCACAAAGGTCACCTTCTACCGGCACTTCCGCACCAAGAGCGACCTTGTCGTCGCCTACCTGCAGACACAGGCGGCGGCCGAACAGGTCTGGATGGAGACGTCCCGGCGGCAGGGTGACCCGATCGGCTCGCTGCGGGAGCTGGCCACCGGAATCGGCTCGGTGAGCTGCCGCCCGGGGTTCAGGGGGTGCGCGTTCATCAACGCCGCCGCCGAGTTCTCCGACCCCGACGACCCCGTACGCACGATCATCGACGGCCACCGTCGCTGGATGCTGGACGAGTTCGCCGCCATCGCTGCGGACGCGGGCGTCGACGACGTCGATTCCGCCGCCCGGCAGTTGATGATCCTGCGCGACGGCGCGATGGTGAACGGCTACCTCGGCGATCCGACCACCGTGGCGGATGCGCTGGCCGACGCCTTCCTGTCCATCGTGACGGCAGCCGGCGGGGCCGACGATGCCACGTCCGGTCCTGCCTAGCGCTCAAACGCACGCAGCACGTCGGACGGTCGACCTCCGCATCCGAGGCGGATCCGGCAGACGCCGGCCCGCATCACCGGGCCCGGCGGGACCACATCCAGCTATGCGTTGTGCTCATGCGTTGGTGCGTGTCTTCCAGCACCAACGCATGAGCACAACGCGTCACCGATGGTTCACCGGCGCTACTTGGCGCCCTCGCGCACCGGGATCGTACGGGCGATCGGCTTGCTCACCGTGGCGAAGAAGTCGTTGCCCTTGTCGTCGACGATGATGAAGGCCGGGAAGTCCTCCACCTCGATGCGCCAGACGGCCTCCATGCCGAGCTCGGGGTACTCCAGCACCTCGACCTTCTTGATGCAGTCCTGAGCCAGCCGGGCCGCCGGGCCGCCGATCGAGCCGAGGTAGAAGCCGCCGTGGGTGGCACAGGCGTCGGTGACCGCCTTGGAACGGTTGCCCTTGGCCAGCATCACCATCGAGCCGCCGGCCGCCTGGAACTGGTCGACGTACGAATCCATCCGGCCGGCGGTGGTCGGGCCGAACGAGCCGGAGGCCATCCCCTCGGGGGTCTTGGCCGGGCCGGCGTAATAGACCGGGTGGTCCTTGAGGTACTGCGGCATCTCCTCGCCGGCGTCCAGCCGCTCGCGGATCTTGGCGTGGGCGATGTCGCGGGCGACGACCAGGGTGCCGGTCAGCGACAGCCGGGTCTTCACCGGGTACTGGGTCAGGTCGGCGAGCACCTCGGGCATCGGCCGGTTGAGGTCGATCGCCACCGCCTCGTCCGCGGCACCGACGTGCTCGTGGGTGACCTCGGGCAGGTAGTGGCCGGGCTCGAACTCGAGCTGCTCGATGAACACACCCTCCGGGGTGATCTTGCCCTTGCACTGCCGGTCGGCCGAGCAGGAGACCGCGATGGCCACCGGCAACGAGGCACCGTGCCGCGGCAAGCGGACGACCCGTACGTCATGGCAGAAGTACTTGCCGCCGAACTGCGCGCCGATGCCGAAGTCCTGGGTCAGCTTGAGGACCTTCTGCTCCATCTCGAGGTCGCGGAAGCCGTGGGCCTGCGCCGAGCCCTCGGTGGGCAGCGTGTCGAGGTACTTCGCGGAGGCGTACTTCGCGGTCTTCAGCGCGGCCTCCGCGGAGGTGCCGCCGATCACCACGGCGAGGTGGTACGGCGGGCAGGCGGCGGTGCCGAGGGTCCGCAGCTTCTCGTCGAGGAAGGTCATCATGGCGTCCTCGTTGAGGATCGCCTTGGTCTCCTGGTAGAGGTACGACTTGTTGGCCGAGCCGCCGCCCTTGGCCATGAAGAGGAACTCGTACTCGGTCTCGTGACCGGGGTGGGTGTCGGCAGCGATGTCGATCTGGGCCGGAAGGTTGCAGCCGGTGTTCTTCTCGTCCCACATCGTCAGCGGCGCGTTCTGCGAGTAGCGCAGGTTGAGCCGCGTGTAGGCGTTGTAGACGCCCCGCGAGATCGGCACCTCGTCCTGCACCGACGTCAGCACGTGCTGGCCGCGGTGCGCCGACACGATCGCCGTGCCGGTGTCCTGGCACATCGGCAGCACGCCGCCGGAGGCGATGTTGGCGTTCTTCAGCAGGTCCAGGGCGACGAACTTGTCGTTGTTGGAGGCCTCCGGGTCGTTCAGTATCTTCTGCAGCTGGGCGAGGTGCGCCGGACGCAGGAAGTGGGCGATGTCGTGCATCGCGGTCTCCGCGAGGAGGGTGATCGCCTCCGGGTCGACCTCGAGGAACGTACGCCCACCGGGTCCCTCCACGGTCCGGACACCCTCTGTCGTGAGCAGACGGTACGGCGTCTCGTCCGGCGTGACGGCCGGCAGCATGTCCTCATAGAAGAACTCGGTCACGGATCACTCCTTCGTGCGGATCACGGTGTGCTGGTCATTTTTCCACGCCGTCCTCGCCGTCTCCCACCGGGTGCGGGCCGGACGGGCCGGGCTCCGGACGGCCCGCCGCCGAGGGGCTCTCCGCCGGCCCCGCTCCGGCGTCGGCCGGCCGCCCGGTCCACGGCATCCAGCGCGGCATCGAGGGGACGTGGTGCAGCTGCCACTGCGGCCGGATCGGCGGCTCCTCGGCGTCCTTGGAGCGCAGAAAGACGTTCACCCATTGCAGGCGTGGACTGGAGTCGATCAGCAGCGACTTCGCGAAGAGGGTCAGCGGCACGGCCAGGATCGACCCGAGCGCCCCGATCACACTGGTCCAGAAGATCAGCGAAACGAACGTCACAGTGGTGTTCAGGCCGACGGCGTCACCGGTGAACTTCGGCTGGATGATCGCCTGGATGACGAAGTTGAGCACCGAGTAGGCGATCACCACGATCAGCGCCTTCACCGGCCCACCGTCCAGCAGGGCGACCAGGGCCGGCGGGACCAGACCGATGACGAAGCCGATGTTGGGGATGTAGTTGGTCACCCACGCGAACAGGCCCCAGGCCAACGGCAGCGGCACCCCGAGCGCGATCAGCACGATGGTGTCGAGCACCGCGACGATCAGGCCGAAGATGGTGTTGACCACCCAGTAGCGACGTACGCGGTAGCCGAAGTCGGCGAGCGCGGCGGCCAGGTACGGCTGGTACTGGCGCAGCGAGGCCAGCCGGCCCTCCATCGCGGTGGAGTCGGCCAGCAGGAAGGCCACCGCCATCGCGAGCACGAAGATGATCGTGCCGGCCGAGGAGACCCCTTCGAGCAGGCCCTGCAGCACGTCGATGATCCGGCCCAGGTCGAGCTGGCCGAGCAGCAGGTCGGCGTTGGAGGTGTCGATCCCCCGCTCCGACAACCACCGCAGCACCTCGACCGTCATCTCGTTGACGGTGCCCGCGTAGCGCGGCAGCACCTGCACCAGCTGGGCGATCGACACCGCCGCACCGGCCAGGATGCCGAAGATCACCGCGTAGAGCAGGAGCAGCATCAGCAGGCTGGCCAGCCAGCCGGGCAGGTGCCAGCGCACCAGCCGCTGTCGCATCGGGCCGACGGTGAGCACCAGGGTCAACGCGAAGAACGTCGGCCCGACGATCCCGCCGATGTAGCGCAGCCCCACCGCCACGACGACCAGCGCCGCCGAGATGAGGATCAGGCTGATCCCCATCGGCAACGGCGCGTCGTCGCGGACCAGGGCGGCTCCACGGCCGCGTCCGGTACGGGTGGGCGGCGTCTCGCTCATGATCGTGCCCCGGATCCCGGCACCGCCCCGCTAGGCCGGTTCCCCGACGGCCTCCCGCGCGCCGACGATCGCCGACGCCTGCACCGACTCCGGCAGGGTGAGGCCCTGCCCGACCTCGACGATCGCGTGCATCGTCTCCAACACGCCGGGCACGGAGGCCAGCGCCTTGGTCGTCACCACCGACACCCGACGGAACCGCTGCTGCAGCAGCGGCTTGAGGACGAGGTCGACGTCGTGGCGGGTGGCCATCAGCATCAGGTCGGGCAACAGCGCGACCCCCAGGCCCGCGGCGGCGAGTCCCTGGAGCGCGATGTAGTCGTCGGTCTCGTACGTGATGTCGGGCTGGAAGCCGGCGACCGAACAGACATCGACCAGGTTGCCCTGACAGGACGGACAGCCGGAGATCCACCGCGCCCCCTCCAGCTCGCTGACATCGACCACCGGCTCGGTCGCCAGCGGGTGCGACCGCGGCATGGCCACCCAGATGTGCTCCTCCAGGGCGGTCTGCCAGATCTCGTCGGGGTCGTGGCGCAGATCGGGTCGGCGCAGCGTCATGTTCTGGGAGTGGTATTCGTACACCAGCGCGATCTCGCAGTCGCCCTTGCGGAGCAGCTCGAGGGACTCCTCGGTCTCGGCCTCGCCGAGCCGGAAACTGACTCCCGGATGCTCGTCGGCCATCCGGGCCAGGGCCCCGGGCAACAGCGCCGCCGCCCCGGAGGCGAAAGCGCTGATCCGGATCTCGCCGCCGCGCAGGCCCGCGATGGCGGCGATCTCGGACTCGGCCCGGGACAACGAGGGCAGCACCTGACCGGCGTGCCGCAGCAGCACCCGGCCGGCGGAGGTGAGGCTGACCCCGCGGGACTGCTTCGTCACCAACGGGGTGCCCAGCTCCTTCTCCAGGCGCTGCATCTGCTGGGTGATGGCTGGCTGGGAGAGGCCGAGCTCGCGAGCGGCGCCCGACAGGGTGCCGTACTTGTCGATGGCTGCGATCAGCCGCAGGTGCTTGACCTCGATCATGTCGCGATTCTACGTGATACTTCTTTCGTTATCCATAAGTTGACGTGAATCGGGCATCGAACACCGCCGTCGCCCGGACGGTCGGCTACCGTCGGGTCATGCGATTCGGCGCCGCCGCCCTCCTTCTCCTGCTCCCCCTGCTCGGGGCCTGTTCTGCGGCCCGTACGCCCGCCGCGACGGTCTCCCCGGCGGCCGGCGACGTCAGCACGGTCGAGGCCTCGGGCACCCCGGCCCCCGACCTCACCGACGCGCCGAGCACACCGCCGGCCGGTGAGGTGCTCACCCTCGACCAGGCGGCCCACTTCCCCGACGGTCTGTCGATCCAGGTCGACCGCATCGCCGCCGCCACCGCCCCGGCCGGCGTGCTCGGCGCAGAAGGCACGGACGGGGAGGTGGTCGTCGCGGACGTGGTGATCACGAACTCGACCGCTACGGCGTACGACGCCACCAAGCTGGTGATCCACGGCTACTATCGCGACACGGTCGGCGCGGTGATGCTGAGCGACACGGACGGCACCTTCGGGGTGGGCTTCGCCGGCGCCGTGCCGGCCGGGGAACAGCGCAAGGCGCACGTCGGCTTCGCCATTCCCCGCGAGGACGCCGGGAACGTCACGATCGCGGTCGATCCGAGTGACGGTCAGCACAATGCGGTCCAATTCCGGGGCACAGCGGTTGGGAAGTGACCCGTCGATCGCGAGACTGGTCTGAGCACGACACCAGGCGTTCTGAGGATGACAGATGACTGACAGGCACGTACCACGGCATGCGGCGGAGGACTCCGTCGGGAAGAAGCGGCACCCGGTGCTGATCGCCGTCGGCGCCCTGCTCGCCGTCATCCTCATCGCCGTCGGCGCCCTCGGCATCTACCTGAACGCGATCCGTTCGTCGTTCGACCGCAACGTGCAACGTACGAGCGGCGTCATCACCCCGGCACCGGACAAGAAGGGTGACGCGCTGAACTACATCGTGATGGGCACCGACACCCGCGACGTCGGCGCCGAGCGGGGCCGCAGCGACGCGCTGATGCTGGTCCACATCCCGTCCGACCGCAAGAGCATCACGATCATCTCCTTCCCGCGCGACATGTGGGTCCCGATCCCCGAGCACGGCACCGCGAAGATCAACGCCGCGTACTCCTGGGGCGGCCAGGCGCTGACCGTTCGCACCATGCAGGACTTGCTGGGAGTGCCGATCGACCACATCGTCACCACCGACTTCCAGGGGTTCCAGGACATGACGACCGCCCTCGGCGGGGTCACCGTCTACAACCCGATCGCCAGCAACCAGGACATGACCTTCCCCCAGGGCGAGGTCACCCTGCAGGGCGAGAACGCGCTGGCATACGTACGGGAACGCTACGACCTGCCGCGCGGCGACTTCGACCGGGCCGAGCGGCAGCGCACGGTCATCCAGGCGATCATGCGCAAGGCACTGAGCGCCGACGTGCTGGCCAATCCGGGGCAGTTCACCAACTTCGTCTCCAGCCTCTCGAAGTACCTCACGGTCGACGCGGGGCTGACCGACACCGAACTGCTCAAGACCGGGATGTCGCTGCGCGACATGACCGGGGACGACATCCACCTGATGCAGGCCCCGATCGCCGGGACCGGCTGGTCCGCCGACAAGCAGTCGATCGACCTCGTCGACGAGCCCAAGCTGGCCGAGCTGCGCGACGCCCTCAAGAACGACACCGTGGACCAGTACCGGGCCAAGTACCCACAGGGCTGAGCCGGGACGGGGACCGGGAATAATGGGCCGGGCAGAACGGTTGTCCCGGCGATCCACCCCCGAGCAAGGAAACCCATGAGCGACGTACGTGACCTGATCATCATCGGCAGTGGCCCGGCGGGCTACACCGCGGCCATCTACGCCGCCCGGGCCCAGCTCAAGCCGCTGGTCATCGAGGGTGCGGTGGACGCCGGCGGCGCCCTGATGACGACCACCGAGGTCGAGAACTTCCCCGGCTTCCCCGAGGGCATCCAGGGCCCCGAGCTGATGGACAACATGCGGGCCCAGGCCGAGCGGTTCGGCGCGGAGTTCATCACCGAGGACGTCGTCGAGGTCGACCTGACCGGTGACGTCAAGGTGGTCAAGGACTCCGCCGACGACGTCCACCAGGCCCGTGCGGTGATCCTGGCGACCGGCTCCGGCTACCGTCGGCTCGGTCTGGCCGATGAGGACCGGCTGTCCGGACACGGCGTGTCCTGGTGTGCCACCTGCGACGGGTTCTTCTTCCGCGACAAGCCGATCGCCGTGGTCGGCGGCGGCGACTCGGCGGTCGAGGAGGCGACGTTCCTGTCCCGCTTCGGCAGCTCGGTGCTGATGATCCACCGTCGCGACCAGCTGCGGGCGTCCCGGATCATGCAGGACCGGGCGATGGACGATCCCAAGATCTCCTTCGCCTGGAACAGCGAGGTCGCCGGCATCAACGGCAACGGCAAGGTCGAATCGGTCACCCTGAAGGACACTCGGACCGGCGACACGCGGGACGTTCCTGTGGAGGGCCTGTTCATCGCGATCGGTCACGACCCGCGCTCCGAGCTGTTCCGCGGCCAGGTGGAGCTCGACGAAGGCGGCTACGTACGGGTCGCGAAGGACAGCACCGCCACCAATCTCGACGGTGTCTTCGCTTGTGGAGACCTGGTCGACCACTCCTACCGGCAGGCGATCACGGCCGCCGGCACGGGGTGCTCGGCGGCCCTCGACGCCGAGCGTTGGCTCGCGGCACACGGAGCCTGAACCCTCTGACCCGACCCACGGGGCGGGCTAGACTCCCGGCCCGTGGAGACTCCGATCCTGGACGCCGTGACGGATGCGACCTTCGCCGAGCGGGTGCTCGCGGCGAACGTCCCGGTGGTCGTGGACTACTGGGCGCCGTGGTGTTCGCCGTGTCGTCAGCTCGATCCGATCCTCGAGGAGCTGGCCGTACGCTTCGGTGGCCGGGTCCGGTTCCTGCGGCTCGACACCGACGCCAACGGCGTCACGCCGGACGTCCAGGGGGTGCGCGGCCTGCCGACCGTCCAGCTCTTCGTGGCGGGGCAGGAGGTCCGGCGGTTCCAAGGCGCGAAGACCAAGCTGGAGCTGCAGAACGCGGTGGAGTCGGTCCTCGCCTGAGGGGGCCGATCCCGGGTGGCTGCGACCGCTCTCTGAGGGCCCTGACCACCCCCTGGGGGCGCCGGTTATTGTTGACCGCGCCCCGACCGTGAGGTACCGACCGGAGGAATCATGAGCACCACCCGAGGCAAGTCCAGGCAGATGACCGTGATGGTCACGATCGCAGCCGCTGTCGTCGTCCTGGGGGTCGTCGTCATGATCGGATGGCTGTCCTCCCAGGCCGGTTCCCGATCGTCGTCGGCCAATCCGGCCACGACACCGATCGTGCTGCCCCGCAAGGCCGGCGGCCTGATGATCGACCCGAACGCCGCCCCTTCGCCGACCACGATGGCGCTGGCCGACGGTCAGGCGCAGACCGTCACCGGCACCTACTACGAGGGCAACGACAAGGAACTGCTCGTGATGGCGGTGCGCCCGGTGAACGAGGTCGCCGGCCTGGTCGACGACCTCCGGATCACCACGGTGCGCCAGGTCGGCGCCGGCATGTGCGGCCGGTACAGCACCGGTCAGGACGTCTGCGTGGTCCGCAACGACAACGTCGCCGTGGTCGGGGTCGGCCTGGCCAACCAGAGCCTGGAGCAGGTCGTCGAACAGAGCGGCGTGGTCGCCACCGCCATCGTCTCCCAGTAGGCCGCTCGGCTGATCGCACGCTCGCCGTTGCGTGAGTAGGTCTGCGGCGCGGCTCAGGCCTTCTCGAGGTGGCGGCTGTGCGCGACGTACGCGTCCACCGACAGCGGCCGCACCGACTCGGCATGCAGCCGTGCCGCCACGGCGCGCGCGGTCTCGATCGCTGCGGGGTTGTTCGCGGCGGCGGTGACCAGATGTCCGGAGTCGGGCAGCCAGACCAGCGCCGGGGCGTCGAACACGCCCAGGGCGATCTTCAGCACCGTCGGGTAGAGGGCCCAGGCGCTGGCGGTCCAGTCGTCGGAGGAGACGATCACCACGCCGTCCTCGTGAGTGACCGGTTCGAACGGGGTCAGTGCGAAACGGCTGCGCACCGCGGAGAACACCTGGTCGGCGTCCACCTCCCAGGCGGACAGGTCGGCGGTCGACACGTACCCCTCGCCGTGGACGATCGCCTCCAGCAGGCCGTCCCCCACCGGGCGGGACAGGATCCAGTCGGGCAGGTCGGTCCCCACGACGGTCGGCGCGAGCTCGTTCACCGGGACGTGCGACGGCAGCGGCCCGGTGCTGACCAGCATGGCGTACGTCCAGTCATGGATCGCCGTATCGGTCAAGTTGCCGACGGCGACGAAACCGCCCACGTCGAGGATCCGGAAGCTCCCGTCGCGGTAGGTCACCCGCAGTTGCTGTGCGCTCAGCGGGGCGACCTGGGCGCCGGCGCCGTTGGGCGCGGCGGGGAGGATCGTACGCGCCGCCTCGGCGACCTTGTCCCGGATGTCCTCGACACTCTCGTTCACGAGGACAGCCTACGGGGGCGGGAGCGGTGCGCCGGCTCCGCCCCTGGGGCAGGCCGGCGGGGTGGTTCCTGGCCGACCGGCGCCGGATGGCCGACCAACGCCCGCACCCCGTCGAGGACCGCCGACCAGGACGGCAGCCAGGTCCGGGTGGCCCGCAGGTCCATCCGCAGCCGCGACGCGAGCGCGTCCTCCCGCAGCACCCGGAAGCCGTGCGCCAGCAGCCATCCCTCCGGTGGGGCGACGCAGGTCGCACCGGTCCGGGAGGCGCGGATCTCCAGCCCGGCGACCTTACGACGGACCAGCAGGCCGGCCAGTTCCTCGAGCAGCCGCCGGCCGATCCCCTTGCCACGATGGTCCGGGTGCACCCAGAACTGCAGGATGACGGCGGCGTCGGGGCTCACCCCGGCCGAGGCGTACGGTCCGCGCAGCGGCGCGTTGAGTGGCGGGGAGATCAGCACGTGGCCCACCGTGGTGTCCCCGATCCGGGCGCGGACCCCGCAGAACCCCCAGGTGTGCGCGGCGGCGTCCACCCAGTTCTGTCCGGAGCCCGGGGGGACGTTGTGCGGCAGCGGGCAGTCGGCGCAGACCGCCGGGAGCCGGAGCACCCCGCCGGGCTGCAACGGCTCGACCTTCAGCTGTTCAGCGCCGGCCATGGCCCCATCCTATTCCCGGGTACGGCACGGACAATCTGAACATCGCGGCCCCTGACGGGCCCGAGTGGCACACTGGGCGGGGTGAGCTCGATGGAACCTCAACGCCGCGACACCCGACTCGACCTTTACCATGACCGCTACGCCGCCCGAGCGTTCGGTATGAAGGAGTCGGCCGTACGAGCTCTCTTCGCCGTCGCGAACCGACCCGAGGTGGTCTCGCTCGCCGGCGGCATGCCGAACATCGCCGATCTGCCGCTCGATGTGGTCGCGAACGCGCTGAGCGACATGATCCAGTCCGCCGCCGGCCCCAAGGCCTTGCAGTACGGCTCCGGCCAGGGTGAGCCGATGCTGCGCGAGCAGATCTGCGAGGTGATGGCGGAGGAGGGCATCAAGGCCCACCCCGACGACGTCACGGTGACTGTCGGCAGCCAGCAGGGTCTCGACCTGGTCACCCGGATCTTCTGCGACCCCGGTGACGTCATCCTCGCCGAGGCGCCCAGCTACGTCGGTGCGCTGAGCACCTTCGCGTCGTACGAGACGCAGGTCGTACACGTCGAGATGGACGAGGACGGCCTGGTGCCGGAGCGGCTCCGGGAGGCGGTGCTGACCCTCACCGCGGCCGGCAAGAAGGTGAAGTTCCTCTACACCATCCCGAACTACAGCAACCCCAGCGGCATCACCATGACGTTGGAACGCCGCAAGGCGGTCCTCGAGGTGGCCCGGGAGACCGGTCTGCTGGTCGTCGAGGACAACCCGTATGGCCTGCTCGACCTGGAGGGCGAGCGGCTGCCGGCGATCCGCTCGATGGAGAGCGAGCAGGTGCTCTACCTGGGCTCGTTCTCCAAGACCTTCTCCCCCGGGTTCCGGGTCGGCTGGGTGCTGGCCCCGCACGCGGTCCGCGAGAAGCTGGTGTTGGCGCAGGAGTCAGCGACGCTGTCCCCGCCGACGTTCTCCCAGTACGCCGTGTCGACGTACCTGAAGGCGCACGACTGGCGCCACCAGATCGACGTCTTCCGCAACATGTACCGGGAGCGGCGCGATGCGATGCTGAAGGCGCTGCCCGAGTACATGCCCGCCGGCAGCACCTGGACCCACCCGCGCGGCGGGTTCTTCATCTGGCTGACCCTTCCGGCTGGCATCGACTCCCAGGCGATGCTGCCCCGCGCGGTGACGAACCGGGTCGCCTACACCCCGGGCACCGCCTTCTACGCCGACGACCTGGGTGCCCGCAACATCCGGTTGTCCTACTGTTATCCGACCCCGGAGCGGATCCGGGAGGGGGTGCGGCGGCTCGGTGAGGTGTTGAACCGGGAGTCGCAGCTGAACCGTACGTTCGGCGTGCACCCGGGGGCCACCCATCCGCACAGCGTCGAGGAGCCCACCAGTCCTCGCCCCGACCAGGCCTGACGAGCGTCCAGGAGGAACGATGACCGCCACCGGCAACCAGAGCCCCACTCCCGAGTCCCCTGTGACCGACGCCCCCACCGCGGAGGCCGCCCCGCTTGCGGGGGCCGCGCTCGGCACCATCGTGGTGCTCGCGGGCGGGCTGTCCCACGAACGCGAGGTGTCCCTGCGGTCCGGTCGCCGGGTCGCGCAGGCGCTGCGCGACCGCGGCTGCACCGTGCTCGAATCGGACGTCAACTCCGATCTGGTCACCCTGCTCCGCGACCTCGACGACCCGGTCGTCTTCCCGCTGGTGCACGGCGCCACCGGCGAGGACGGCTCGCTGCGCGAGGTCCTCGGGCTGCTCGATGTCCCGTTCGTCGGGGCGACCGGCGCCGACAGCCGGGTCGCCTTCGACAAGTCGATCGCCACCTCGGTGATCCGCGGGATCGGCCTCACCACGCCGCAGCAGGTCGCGCTGCCCGACGAGGTGTTCCGCGAGCTGGGCGCCCGCGCGCTGATGGACGCCCTTGGTGAGCGGATCGGCTTCCCGATGTTCGTCAAGCCGTCGCGCTCCGGCTCCTCGCTCGGCTGCACGAAGGTCACCCAGCGCGAGGACCTCGCCTCCGCGATGGTCGGCGCGTACGCGTACGGCGACGTCGCGGTGGTCGAGACCTACCTCGACGGCATCGAGGTCGCCGTGACGGTCATCGACCGCGGTGACGGTCCCGAGGCGCTGCCGGCGGTGGAGATCCGCCCCGACTCCGGCGACTACGACTACTCGTCCCGCTACACCGCCGGGAGCACCCGCTTCATCACCCCGGCCGAGGTGCCCGACGAGGTCGCCGCCGCGTGCGCGGACATGGCCCTGCGGGTGCACGACCGGCTGCATCTGCGGGACATCTCCCGGACCGACATCATCATCCGCGACGGCGTGCCGCACTTCTTGGAGTGCAATGTCGCGCCCGGGATGACGGAGACGTCGCTGGTGCCGCTGGAGCTGGACGCCGCCGGCCTCGACCTGGGCGAGGTGTGTGAGGCTCTGGTCCGCCAGGCCCGACGGCGACAGCAGCCCTGACGATGGTGAAGACCCGGATCCAACAGGTCGCGCTCGTCCTCGTCGGGTTGGTGCTCGCCGGGGTGATGATCGGGCTCGGTCTGTGGCAGATGCAGGTCTTCCAGAGCCAGGGCCAGAGCGGCGCGGTGGCCCGGATGAACGAACCCGCCGTGCCGCTCACTTCGGTGGCGACCGCCGGTCAGCAGATCACCGACGGTTACGGACGTACGGTCTCCTTCAGCGGAACATACGTCCCCCAGGAGCAGCTGCTCGTCCCGGTCGACGGTGAACCGGGCACCTTCCGGGTCCTCACCCCGCTGCGGACCGCCGACGGCACTCTGGTGCCGGTGGTCCGTGGCGTCTCCGTCGGCACCACTCCGCCACCGGCTCCGCTCGGCACGGTGGAGCAGCACGGGGTGCTGCTCTCCTCCGACACGCAGCCCGAGGGGCCGGTGCCGGCCGGGCAGATCGGCTCGGTCTACCTGCCCGTCCTGGTCCAGCGGTGGACCGATCCGATGATCGCCGGCTACGTGACCCTGCCCGGCGATCTGGCGACCGCCCAGGGTCTGAGCCCTGCCGTCCCGGCGCTGCCGTCCGGCCGTGGCTCGGTGCAGAACTTCGGCTATGCCCTGCAGTGGTGGGTGTTCGCCGCCTGTGCGCTGGGCTTCGCGATCTACCTGGCCGGCCACATCGGCCGGGCCTCCGACCGGCGCCGACTCGCCGATCTTGGTCTCATCACGCAGGATGAGATCGGGCCCGATCCCGATCGGATGTCCTGACCGTCCGCGGCGTCCGGCCGCGGCCCCACCCCGCGCGCGCCGACCCGGCCGCTGCCCGACCATCGATGCCCGCCAGCCCGGCATCGCCCGACCCGAGGAACAGAGGAACATGGATCCCCAGAAGCGCTCAGCCATCCAGGCCGCTCTCGTCCGCTACCGCGTCATGGCGTGGGTGGTCGGCTGCCTGCTCGTCGTCCTGGTGTGCGTCGGCGTGCCCTTGGAGTACGTCTGGCACTACGACAAGGTGGACATGTACCTCGGTGTCGCCCACGGGTGGCTCTACATGGTCCTGCTGATCACCGCGTACGACATCGGTCGCCGGGTGAAGTGGCCCTGGATCAATCTGCTGGGCATCGCACTCGCCGGCACGGTGCCGTTCCTGTCCTTCGTTGCGGAGCACTACGCGACCCGCAACGTACGCCGCTACCTCGCGGAGGCCGACGCGACCGCGGTGACCGCGGAGGCATCGGCGGCCTGAGGGCTGGTCATCCCGCAGGCCCATCCGTGCAGGGGTCGCGAACGATGAGGCTCTATACTCATCTATGCAATAGGCCCTAGATAATCTTATAGATCGCCATCGTCAGGCCGTGGCGGTCCGGAAAGGGGCTCCCCGGACCGCCACGGCTCGCACCGGTCAGACCTGGCCTCAGGCGCTGCCGTCTAGCCTCAGGCGCTGCGCGCCGTCGTCCGGCCGCCGGCCTGGAGCAGCCCCATGATCCGGTGCAGGTCGGCCTCCGAGACGAACTCGAGGACGATCTTGCCCTTCCTGGCTCCGCGGGTGACCTCGACGCGCGTGTCGAAGTAGTCCCCCAACTGGGTCGACAGCTCCTGGAGTTGGGGGTCGCGCTCACGGGTCGTACGGCGGCCGGGGCGATTCCCGCCGCCCGCGCTGCGCGCGACGATCTCCTCGGTCATCCGCACCGACAGCCCCTCGGTGACGATCCGTGCCGCCAACCGCTCCTGGGCCCATCGGTCCGGCAGACCCAGCAGGGCCCGCGCATGCCCCGCCGACAGCGACCCGGCCGCCACCTGTCGCTGCACCGACGGTGGAAGGTTCAACAGTCGAATCAGGTTGGCGATCTGCGAGCGGGATCGCTTGATCCGTTCGCCGAGCTCCTGCTGGGTGCAGCCGAAGTCCTCCATCAGCTGCTGATACGCCGCCGCCTCTTCCAGAGGGTTCAGCTGGACGCGGTGGATGTTCTCCAGCAGCGCATCCCGGAGCATGTCGTCGTCGGTGGTCTCCCGCACGATGGCGGGCACGGTCTCCAGGCCTGCCAGCGAGGACGCGCGCCACCGCCGCTCCCCCATCACCAGTTCGTACGATCCTTCGCCGTCCTCACGGACCACGATCGGCTGCAGCAGCCCCACCTCGCGGATCGACCCGACGAGCTCCTCTAGGGCCTCCTCCTCGAAGACCTGGCGGGGCTGCTTCATGTTCGGATGGATCCGGTCGATCGGAATATCGGCGTAGTAGCCGTTCGCCGGGTCCACGGTCACACGAGCCTGCTCTCCGCTGTCCTGGGAGTCGTCAGCGCCCGACGTACGCGACGCGGTCGCGCCATCCTCGATCGGAGTCTGATCGCTCGATGCCCGGGTCGACGCCGTCGGCGCTCCAGCAGATCCGGCAGACCCCGCAGACCCAGCGGCAGCCGCACCCTTGGCGCCGCTACGACGGGGAGTCCCCGCGGCCTTCACTGTCGACGGTGCCGCGTCACGCCCGGACGGCGGCGTCGGGGAGGTCTGCTTCTTCGCCGCAACCCCGGCAGTCACCGCAGTCCGCTTCGCCCCAGTCCCCTGCTCGATCCCGGCCCGCTCGTCGGAGTCCGGCTCGATCGTCAACGCAGGCTGACCCTTCGACGGGGTCTTCCGATGCAGCTTGTCGACGATCACATGCTGATCCACCGGGTGTGGCGGCGCGTCCAGATCGGTGCGCTGGAAGAGCTCCCCGAGCCCGCGTCCGAGTCCTGCTCGTCGTTCTGCCATCAGTCCTGCTCCGCTCCTCGTCGTGCCAGTTCTTCTGCTGCCGCCAGGTAGGCCTGGCCGCCCGCCGAGGCGGGCTGGTAAGTGATGACCGTCTGCCCGTAACTGGGTGCCTCGGCGATCCGTACGGACCGCGGGATGATGGTCTCCATCGTCTCCTCCGGGAAGTACTGCTTCACTTGCTCCGCCACGTCGGAGGAGAGACGCGTACGTCCGTCGTACATCGTGAGGAGGACCGTGCTCAGCACGAGCGACGGGTTGATGTTCGCCTTCACCATCGAGATCGAACGCTGCAGCTGGGTGAGGCCCTCGAGTGCGTAGTACTCGCACTGGATCGGGATGAGCAGCTCGGCGGCCGCGACGAAGGCGTTGATCGTGAGGATGCCGAGCGAGGGCGGACAGTCGATGATGACGTAGTCCACGTCGTTGTCCGCCAGGTAGGCGTCGATGGCCCGCTTCAGCCGTGTTTCACGTGAAACAACCGAGACCAGCTCGATCTCGGCGCCGGCAAGGTCCATCGTCGCCACCAGCACCTTGAGGTTCGGTGCCTCCTCCGACACCTGCACATGGTCCGCGATATTCTCCTGCTCGATCAGCACCTCGTACGTGCCGGGCTCCTCGTTGCGATGCTCGCCACCGACAGCCGTCGACGCATTGCCCTGTGGGTCGAGGTCCACCAGCAGAACGCTGAGGCCACCGAAACCGAGCCCGGCGGCGAGGTTGACCGCCGTGGTCGTCTTCCCGACACCCCCCTTCTGGTTGACCACGGCAATGATCCGAGGGGCGGATGGGTGAGGAAGGGGGCGGTGTGTTTCACGTGAAACATCGTCCAGGTCGTCCGGCTTCTCAACCTCAGGGATCTCGTCCGTCTCATACAGAGCCCGCTTCGGCCCATGGGGGGCCGAAACGCGCCGCTTGAATAGAGCCATCTGGGTAAGACCTTTCGCGGCCAGCGGGGGAGGTTTCACTGTTCATCCCCCATCGACGGTGCCAAGATCGCTCGGCGGACCGTTCGGTGTGTGACATCCATGAAATCACATGCACGTGATTCATGCATCCGCCACTCCGTTGATCGACACGATTCAACGCATCTCACTTCTCGTCTATATCGCGTTCATGATAGATAGCGGAATATATCCCCATCGCACGACGTCGACGGTCTCTCTCGGACCCGTGGCCCCGCCGCGGCGACGAACCGCCGGCGCCCCGAGGTTCGCCCCATGGACCTTATTCTTGCCACCGGATCATCGACGCGGGCCCAACGGTGGCGAGCCCGGACGGCCCAGGCCCAGGCCCCACTGCTTCCCAGAGATGTCACCGACTCGGCCGGGCGGCACCGCCAGAACGTCTCACGGAGGTGAGTGTTTCCCGTGAAACATGTCCGAACTGTCCCAAAGGACCGCGCTGCCCACCCGACATCGCCTGACTCACACCCGAATCTCGGGTCACCACACCGAAAGTCGTAGCGACGCCGTCGCAGGCACTCCGCTCAGAATCGCTCCTGACGAATCGTGCGCAACCGCACCACGCTCGTCGGCTCGGCCCGTGGATCCGCGCGTACGCTGAGGATCTCCGCTGTCAGGCGTGCCTTGCGCAGTTCCTTCGCAGCCTTCTCGATCTCCGCACCGGCCGAGGCGCCTTTCAGTGCCAGGATCTGGCCGCCGCCGTCCGCGCCACCGACGCGCACCAGCGGAAGGCACCAGCCGATCAGCTTGGTCAACGCCCCGACAGCGCGAGAGGTGACCACATCGAAACCGACCCCCGGATCGAACTCTTCGGCGCGGCCGCGCAACACCTCGACCCGCTCCTCCAGGCCGAGGTCCGACACCGCCTGTTCGAGGAAGTTCACCCGTCGCTGCAGCGGTTCGATCAGACTCACCCGTACGTCCGGGCGGCCGATCGCCACGACGAGACCCGGCAAGCCGGCACCGGAGCCCACATCGGCGACCGTGCACCCCGTGGGGAGAAGCTCCAGCAGTGCGGCGCAGTTGAACAGGTGGCGTGCCCACAACCGCGGCGTCTCTCGCGGGCCGATCAGTCCCCACTCGATCCCCCGGGTCGCCAGGATGTGGGCGTACGCCCTGATCACTGGTTCCTCGGAACCGAAAACCGCCCGGACGACGTCCGGGTCGGGAATCTCGACCTGGGCCTCGCCGGGCGGCGTCGTGTCCGACATCGGTCAGTCCTCGGCGACCATCACCACGACCCGCCGGTTCGGCTCCTCGCCCTCCGACTCGGAGAACAGCCCGGCGGCGGCCACCGCGTCGTGAACAATCTTTCGCTCGAACGGGTTCATCGGAGCCAGCCGCACCGACTCGCCGGTCTCCTTGACCTCGTCGATCGCGTCGGCGGCCATCACCTCGAGCTCACGGCGCCGGTGCTCACGGTGACCGCCGATGTCCAGCATCAGTCGGCTGCGGTGTCCGGTCTCGACCAGGACGGCCAGCCGGGCGAGCTCCTGGAGCGCCTCGAGCACCTCGCCGTTGCGACCGATCAGGACGTCACTGTCGGTGATGATCGCCACGTGTGCACGGCCGGACTCGACGAAGGTGTCGATGTCGCCGTCCTCGTCGGCGATGTCGAGCAGCTCTTCCAGGTAGTCGGCCGCCACCTCCCCCTCGATGTCGAGCGGGCCCTCCGGGCCTTCGTCCTCGTCGGTGTCGTCTGCGTCGTCGGCGTCCGCGTCGTCCGCGTCGTCGGACGTACCGGCATCGTCGCCGGCCTCCTCCGACTCGACATCGCCGACCGTCGCCGCACCGCGGTCCTGGTCAGTGGCCTCGTCCTGCTCGCTTGCGAGGTCGGGCCCGCCGGCAGCCTCCGGCGAGGGGTCCACGGTCTCGGCGCTGACATCCGTATCGGTCATGGGAAACTCCTCGATGGGAACGGTGAAAACCAAGGGGTACGTACGCCACCGGACCTCCGTCGGGCCCGGCGCCACGACGACCTGACTGTTGCGGGCTACTTCTTCTTGCCGGAGCGCTTCGCCCGGCTGGTCTGTGCCTGCTGGTGTCGGGTCGCGGCCGAGGGCGGCGGAGTCTTCTTCTCCTTCTTCGGCGCGGCCTGCTGCTGCGCTGCCACCTCGGCGGCTTCCGCCTCCTTCAACTCGGCGATCCGAGCGCGGGTCAGCTTGTCACCTGGGCGCACCTTGCGGGGGTTGAGACCCTTCGCACGGATCCGCTCCTCCCAGTCCAGGTACGCCGGCGTGCCGGGCGAGGGGTTGTTCCGGATGATCCACTCCTGCTGACCGAACGACCACAGGGTGGTGGTCAGCAGGTAGATCAGCACGCCGACCGGGATGGTGGCGCCGAAGAAGATGTACATCGCGGGGAAGAGGTACACCATCATCTTCTGCTGCTGCGCCATCGGCCCGTTCATCGCCGCCGGCGACATGTTGCGGGTGTACATCTGGCGGGAGGTGAAGAACTGGGCGACCACCATGATGATGGTCATGATCGCGGTGAGGACCTGGATGCCGCCGAAGCCGGCCTCACCGAAGGGCCAGAAACGACCCGACAGCGGCACCGTGAACATCGTCGCATGGGTCAGCGAGTCCAGCAGCTGCTGGTGCTCCGGGCCCGCCAGCCAGGAGCCGCGCGCCTGCCCCCGCGAAGCGCCGTCGATCACCCGGTAGAGCGACAGGAAGAACGGCGTCTGGATCAGCAACGGCAAGCAGGAGGCCATCGGATTGACGCCCTCCTCCTTGTAGAGCTTCATCGTCTCCTGGCCGAGCCGGTCACGATCGTCGGCGTACTTCTTCTGCAGCTCCTGCAGCTTGGGCTGCAGCTCCTGCATGCCCCGGGTGCTGTTGATCTGCTTGACGAACAGCGGGATCATCGCCGCCCGAACGGTCACGGTCAGCAACACGATCGACAGACCCCAGGCGGCCCCGGTGCCGGCGCCGAAGATCGGCGCGAGCAGCCAGTGGAAGGCGACCATGATGCCGGACACGAGCCAGTAGAAGGGCTGCGCGATGGTGCTGAAGAAATCGTTGATCCCGGCCAGCGGGACCAGGAGCGGCTGGAGCAGATCCATTCGTTACAGACCTCTACGACGTCGAGCGGGTGGACAAATCATCGGGGCCCGACCGTCCTGCCGGGCTCGTAGTGGAGCCCGTCGGCGGCCAGGCTGGCCTTGGCGGCCTGTTCCTCGGCCCACTCCTCGGCTGCAGGTGTTCCCGGTACGGGATCGTACCCACCGGCGGCCCAGGGATGGCAGCGGCCCAGGCGTCGGGCGGCCAGCCAGCTGCCCTTGATCGCCCCGTGCACCTGCACCGCCTCCAGGGCGTACGCCGAACAGGACGGGTAGTAGCGGCAGACCGGACCGTAGAGCGGACTGATCAAGGCGCGATAGAGCTTCAACAGGCCGATCAGCAGGTACTTCATCGCATGATCCTTCTCCGTGCCCGTGCCCCGGATTCAGCCTACTCGGGAGATCGCACGATCCCACGCCGCGGTGAAGTCGTCGACGAGACGCTCCGGCGTGGTGGCGGCCGCCGGCAGTGCCCGGACGACCACCCGCGCTGTCTCCGGCAGGCCGGTCAGCCGGGCAGCCACCAGATGGCGCAACCGACGCTTCGTACGGTTCCGCGTCACAGCGTTCCCCACGGCCTTGGATACGACGAAGCCCACCTGGGCAGGCGGGCTGTCACCGAGTCGCGCGTGGACCACGACGCTCGGTCGGGCCGCACGGACCCCGCGACGCACCGTGAGTCGGAACTCATCGGAGGAGCGCATCCGGGCGCCACTGGACAACATCCGTGCGACGGATCGTCGTACGCTCAGGCGGAGAGCTTCTCGCGACCCTTGGCGCGACGGCGGGCGATGGTGGCCCGACCGGCACGGGTCCGCATCTTGGTGCGGAAGCCGTGGGTACGGGCCCGGCGCCGGTTGCTCGGCTGGTAGGTGCGCTTGCTCACGAATATCTCCCCAGGACTGAGATCGACAGAACGTACCGAGGGCCGATACGCGTACGGACACCACGGTGGTGACCGGTCCACGGTACGCGGAGGGGTCCGCAAAGGCAATTCGCGCCACCACCGTCGACAAACCTCTGGCGTGTCCGACACCCACGGTGCAAGAATCCTGCCTACCGGCATTGTCCACTCGACACGCCGACCAGTCCGCGAGAAGTCCTCCGCCAGGTTGCACGGGCAGGATCGTCCGAGTACTCTCAAACGCTCCGGCCTCCGCCGCACAACCCCATAGCAAGCCCCCTGGAGCATCCCCCGCGGCACCGCCGCCGCGGGGCGTGATCTGTTTTCCACACCTGTGGAAAGATGTGTGGATGCGGGCTCCCACCGGGCCGTATCGAGGACAGGAAGGGCACGCGTGACTGGGACCGCCCCCCAACACCCACGGTTCACGACTGACCAGTTGCCGGAGGCTTGGGCGTACATCGTCAAGCATTCCGGGGCCCGGCATCGTGGGTTGTTGCGCAACGCGAAGCCGCTCACTGTGGTCCAGAACACCGTGATGGTGGCCGTCCCGAACGAGTACACCCGTGACCAGTTGGAGAACCGGCTGCGCCCCGGGGTGGAAGAGGCGCTGTCCGACTGCTTCCGTCACCTCACCCGGCTCGCCGTGACCGTGGATCCGGACATCACCCTCGACCTGGAGACCGAACTGCCGCTCGAGGCGCCGGAGTCGGCCACCGACGAAGACCTCGACGACGAGTGGTCCAACGAGGACGTCGCCTCCGGGGACCGGATCGGCCCGTTCGTGCCCCGCCCCAACCCGGACACCAGCCGCGACGGCAACCTGAACGGGCACGCGTTGGAGAGCACCCGGCTCAACCCCCAGTACTCCTTCGACAACTTCATCATCGGCCCGTCGAACCGGTTGGCGAACGCGGCTGCCCGCGCGGCCGCGGAGACGCCCGGCAAGGTGTTCAACCCGCTGGTCATCTACGGCGGCTCCGGGCTGGGCAAGACGCACCTGATGCATGCCGTCGGCCATTACGTGCTGCACCTCTACCCCGACGCGCGAGTGCGCTACGTCTCCACCGAGGAACTCACCAACGAGTTCATCAACGCCATCTCGGAGAACCAGACCGTCGAGTTCCGCCGCCGTTACCGCGAGGTCGACGTGCTGCTGATCGACGACATCCAGTTCCTGGAGGGGAAGATCCAGACCCAGGAGGAGTTCTTCCACACCTTCAACACCCTGCAGAACGCCGAGAAGCAGATCGTGATGACCTCCGACCGGCCGCCGAAGCTGCTCGAGGCGCTCGAGCCGCGGCTGCGGTCCCGGTTCCAGTCCGGCCTGATCGCCGACGTGCACGCCCCCGATCTGGAGACCCGCATCGCCATCCTCTACAAGAAGGCGCAGCAGGAACGGCTCGCCGTCGACCCACAGGTGCTCCAGTTCATCGCCGAACGGATCCAGACCAACATCCGCGAGCTGGAGGGTGCGCTGATCCGGGTGGCCGCGTTCGCCTCGCTCAACGGCGAGCCGGTCGACCTGCCGCTCGCCCAGGTGGTGCTGCAGGACCTCATCCCGGCCGGCAACAGCTCGGAGATCACCCCGGGCCTGATCATGGCCCAGACGGCCGGCTACTTCGGTCTCAGCGTCGACGAGCTGTGCAGCGCCTCGCGGACCCAGAACATCGCCACCGCCCGCCAGATCGCGATGTATCTGTGCCGGGAACTGACCGACCTGTCGTTGCCGAAGATCGGCCAACAGTTCGGCGGCCGCGACCACACCACGGTGATGCACGCCGAGCGGAAGATCCGCCAGCTGCTCTCCGAGCGCCGAGAGGTCTACACCCAGGTCACCGAGCTCACCACCAGGATCCGTCAGAAGGCCGACAAGGCCTGACCGTCACGCCCCGGCTTCGTCGGCCGACACCATATCGCCCCCCGGAAATCGTCCGGGGGGCATTTTTTGGCCCAGATCCCGTCTTGTCAACACCTGTGGACAGCGTTGTGGACAATTGTGGACAGCTACCCCGTGGTCTGCGGACAGATCCGGGATTGCGGTGGGCGGCCGTCTTGTCCGTCCACATCTTCTGCACCTGTAAGAGGGAGTTGCCCACCGCAGCTGTGGACGGAAATTCACGGGCTGACCAGCGGAAACGGTAGTTCTCCACACTTTCCACATGCCCTATGACTACTGCTGTATCCAAATATCGATGACCATGGCGTAGAGGCAGGGTCGGACCGCGAGCCGGCCGGCGACGAGCCCGTACGCGCCCGAAAAGACGCACGCACCGTCAGCCACCAAGAGCAGGAGGAGCGTACGTCTGCAGCAGACGGGCGCCGAAGCGCGACGCAGTCGATATGATCAGGTGGCCACGACAATCCCCTCAGGAGGGCCAGTGAAGTTCGAAGTCGACCGCGACGTGTTGGCGGAGTCCGTTGCCTGGGTCGCCCGGAGCCTGCCGACGCGCCCGTCGATCCCGATCCTGGCCGGCCTGATGATCCACGCCGAGGGCGAGTCGCTGACCCTGTCCAGCTTCGACTACGAGACCTCGGCCCGAGTCGACCTGCCCGCCACCGTGCACGACGAGGGCACCGCCCTGGTGTCCGGACGACTGCTCGCCGACATCACCCGCTCCCTGCCGCATGCCGGCGTCTCGGTCGACACCTCCGGCGCGGCGATGGAACTGACCTGTGGCAGCGCCCACTTCACCCTGCAGCTGCTGCCGACCGACGACTACCCGATGCTGCCGGCGATGCCCACCGAGACCGGCACGGTGCCCAGCGACGCGCTGGCCGAGGCCGTCTCCCAAGTCGCCGTCGCCGCCGGCCGTGACGAGCTGCTGCCGATCTTCACCGGTGTCCGTGTCGAGATCGACGGGGACACCCTGTCCATGCTCGCCACCGACCGCTATCGGATGGCCCTCAAGGAGCTCACCTGGAACCCGGCCCGGTCCGACTTCCGTGGCAACGCACTGGTCCCGGCCAAGGTGCTCTCCGAGGCGGCCAAGTCGATGTCGGGCGGCGAGACGGTCAGCATCGCCCTGTCCCAGCCGGGCAGCGGCGAGGGGATCATCGGCCTGGCCGGTGAGTCCCACGGCACTCGGCGCCGGATCACCACCCGCCTGCTGGACGGCGAGTTCCCGAAGGTGCGCCACCTGATGGACATCCAGGCCGCGCTGACCGTACGGTGCGCTACCGCCGACCTGATCGACGCGGCCAAGCGTGTCGCCCTGGTGGCCGAGCGCAACTCGCCGCTGCGGATGGTGATGGGGGAGGACACCGTCACTCTGGAGGCGGCCAGCGGCGACCATGCGCACGCGTCGGAGCAGATCGAGGCCCAGTTGGACAGCACCGGCGAGCCGATGATCGCGGCCGGCTTCAACCCGCAGTACCTGCTCGACGCCCTGGGCGCGCTGGACGCGGCGTACGTGAACTTCTCCTTCACCCAGCCGGGCAAGCCCTGCCTGCTGACCGGCGTGGCCGGCGCCATCGGCGACCCGCTGCTCGACTACCGCCACGTCATCATGCTGATGCGGCTGCCCGACTGATCCCGACGATCGACACCCACGCCGACAGACACGATCGGAGCGAGATGACATCCCTGGGACTGGTGGGTCTGGGCCGGATGGGCGGCAACATGCGGGAGCGCTGGCGGGGGGCCGGCCTGCAGGTCATCGGCTACGACCTGAACCAGGAGCTCAGCGACGCCACCGATCCGGCCGATCTGGTGGCCCGGCTCGATGCGCCGCGGGTGATCTGGCTGATGCTGCCGGTGCAGCACATCGACGCGATGCTGGCGCAGGTCGTCCCGCTGCTGTCCGCGGGCGATGTCGTGGTCGACGGCGGCAACTCGAAGTACACCGACGACCAACGCCGGGCGGGCGTCTGTGCCGAGCACGGGGTGGCCTTCGTCGACTGTGGCGTGTCCGGCGGGGTGTGGGGCCGCACCAACGGCTACGCCCTGATGGTCGGCGGTGAGGCCGCCGTGGTGGAGCGGCTGACGCCGTACTTCCAGGCACTGAAGCCGGCCGGCGACTTCGGCTTCGTGCACGCCGGCCCGGTGGGCGCCGGGCACTTCGCCAAGATGGTCCACAACGGCATCGAGTACGCCATGATGGAGGCGTACGCCGAGGGCTGGGAACTGTTGGCGACCGCCGACCTGGTGACCGACGTCCCGGCCGTCTTCCGGTCCTGGCGCGAGGGTTCGGTGGTGAAGTCATGGCTGCTCGACCTGCTCGACAACGCGCTCGAGGACGACCCGGACCTGTCCGATGTCCGCGGCTATGCGGAGGACTCCGGCGAGGGCCGATGGACCGTCGAGGCGGCGATCGAGCTCGGCGTACCGACCCCGGCGATCAGCGCCTCGCTCTACACCCGGTTCATCTCCCGGCAGACCGATTCGCCGGCGATGAAGATGATCGCCGCGCTGCGCAACCAGTTCGGCGGGCATGCCGTGCTGCCCGAGGACGACTGAGCCTGGTGTACGTCGACCACCTCACGCTGGCCGACTTCCGGTCGTACGCGTACGTCGACGTGGACCTGGCGCCGGGGGTGGTGACCTTCGTCGGGGCGAACGGCCAGGGCAAGACCAACCTGGTGGAGGCGGTGGACTACCTGGCCACCCTCGGCTCCCACCGGGTCTCCGCCGACCTGCCGCTGGTGCGGCACGGCACCGAGCGGGCGACGATCAAGGCCCGGGTCCGGGCCGGACGTGCGGACGACCGGGCACTGGTGCTGGAGATCGACATCCATCCCGGCCGGGCCAACCGGGCCCGGCTCAACCGGGCACCGCTGTCGCGGCCCCGCGAGCTGCTCGGCATCCTGCGCACGGTGGTCTTCTCCCCCGAGGACCTGGCCATCGTCAAGGGCGACCCGGCCGCCCGTCGGCAGTTCCTCGACGCCCTGGTGGCGACTCGGTGGCCCCGGATGGCCGGCGTGCGCCACGACTACGACAAGGTGCTGCGCCAGCGCAACAGCCTGCTGAAGACGATGTCCGGCCGGGGCGGGCGGGTCGCCGACCCGTACGCCGACGACACGCTGCGGATCTGGGACGAGCAGCTGGCCACTGTCGGGGCCGAGGTGCTCTCCGCCCGCCTGGACACCCTCGCCGCATTGATGCCGCACACCGCGCGGGCGTACGCCGACATCGCGCCGGCCAACAACGTGGCGACCGCGCGCTACCGCAGCTCGTTGGACCCGGACGGGCCGGCGGACCCGGACGGTGCGCCCGGGACCGACCGCGAGGAGCTGCGGGCCGCGCTGCTGGCCCGGATGGCCGAACGCCGCGGTGAGGAGATCGCCCGGGGGGTGTCGCTGGTCGGGCCGCACCGCGACGACATCGAGCTGTTCCTCGGCGAGCTGCCGGCCAAGGGCTATGCCAGCCACGGGGAGTCCTGGTCGTACGCCCTGGCGCTGAAGCTGGGCGGTTTCCAGCTGCTGCGGGCCGACGGGATCGAGCCGGTGCTGATCCTCGACGACGTCTTCGCCGAACTGGACGCCACCCGCCGGGACCGGCTCGCCGGCGGCGTGCTCGGCGCCGACCAGGTGCTGGTCACCGCCGCCGTCGCCGAGGATCTGCCGGCCGCCCTGGCCGGCCAGCGGTTCCGGGTCGCCGCCGGGGAGGTGCTCCCCGATGCCGCCTGACCCGGATCGGCCGGACGAGCCGCTGTCCGACACGCCGGAGCCGGAGCCCGGCGCGGCGACGCCCGGCCCGCCCGAGGACCCCGAGCCCGCCCCGGACACCCCCGATCCGGACGGTCTCGAGTTGGCCCGGCGGATCGCCCGGCAGGTGAACGCCGGGACCCCCGCACCGCAGCGTCCACCGCGGCGGAAGCGCCGCCGGCCGATCGAGCCGATGTCATCGGGGGCCCGCCCGGACGACCGGGACCCGCAGCCGATCGGTGATGTGCTGCGCCGGATGGTGGAGGACCGCGGCTGGCGCACCGACTTCGACGTGCACGCCCTGATTGCCCGCTGGCCGGAGCTGATCGGCCCGTCCAACGCGGCGCACTGCCGGCCCGAGGCGTACGAGGACGGGGTGCTCACCGTCCGCACCTCGTCGACCGCGTGGGCGGTGCAGATGCGCTCGATGGCGCCGGCCGTGGTCGCCCGGCTCAACGAGCAGCTCGGCTCCGAGGTGGTCCGCCGGATCCTGGTCAAGGGGCCGGACGCCCCGTCGTGGAGCCACGGCCGGCTGCGGGTGCGTGGTCGCGGCCCTCGCGACACGTACGGTTGATCCGCGGCTCCGGTGGTGGACCTCGACACGTACGGGTGATTCTGGCGCGCGGATGCCCCGCCGACGTGGTGACCCTTGCGAATGACCCTCCGGGGTCCGCAGACCGCCTTCCAGGGCCGTCTGCGCGGGTGTGTGACGTCCACTACACCCCCGGTGGGGTAGACTGCACCAGTGACCGAAGCCGAGCAGAGCACCCACGTGGCCCCTGACACGTACGACGCCAGTTCCATCAGTGTCCTGGAGGGCCTGGAGGCGGTTCGCAAGCGACCCGGGATGTACATCGGCTCCACCGGTGAGCGGGGCCTGCACCATCTCGTCTACGAGGTGGTCGACAACTCCGTCGACGAAGCACTGGCCGGCTACTGCGACACGATCCGGATCGAGCTGCTGCCCGGCAACGGGGTCCGGGTGGTCGACAACGGCCGCGGCATCCCGGTCGGCATCCACCCCAAGGAGGGCATCTCGGCCCTCACCGTCGCGCTGACCATGCTGCACGCCGGCGGGAAGTTCGGCACCGGTGGCTACAAGGTCTCCGGCGGCCTGCACGGCGTCGGCGTGTCGGTGGTGAACGCGCTGTCCGAGCGCCTGATCGTCGACGTCAACACGGATGGCTTCCACTGGCGGCAGGGCTTCCACCTGGGCACCCCGGACGGTCCACTGCAGCAGCTGGAACCGGCCGATGACACCGGAACGACGGTCACCTTCTACGCCTCGGACGACATCTTCGAGACCACCGAGTACTCGTACGACACGCTGGCGACCCGGTTCCGGGAGATGGCCTTCCTCAACAAGGGGCTGGCCATCACGATCATCGACCTGCGCCCGAGCGGCGAGCGGGACGCCGACGGTGCCGACCTCGACCAGGCCGCCGCCCCGGGAGCGGCGAAGCCGGGACGGGGGCCGCGGACCGACACCTTCCTCTACGACGACGGCCTGATCGACTACGTCAAGTACCTCACCGGCAGCAAGGAGACCGTCCACTCCAGCGTGATCGCCGTCGAGACCCACGACCCGGAGCACGGCATGGGCCTGGAGGTCGCCATGCAGTGGAACCAGTCCTACACCGAGTCGGTGCACACCTTCGCCAACACCATCAACACCACCGAGGGCGGCACCCACGAGGAGGGCTTCCGCTCCGCGCTGACCAACACGGTCAACAAGTGGGGCGAGACCTGGGGACTGATCAAGAAGCGCGAGGACCGGGTCTCCGGCGACGACATCCGCGAGGGGCTGACCGCGGTGATCTCGATCAAGATCGGTGAGCCGCAGTTCGAGGGCCAGACGAAGACCAAGCTGGGCAACACCGAGGCCCGCTCGTTCGTCCAGAAGGTCGTCAACGAGAAGCTCGGCGACTGGTTCGAGCAGAACCCGTCGGAGGGCAAGGACATCGTCCGCAAGGCCCAGGCGGCCGCGTCGGCGCGGATCGCGGCCCGCAAGGCCCGGGATCTGGCCCGCAACCGCAAGAGCCTGCTCGGCGGCGGCTCGCTGCCCGGCAAGCTGGCCGACTGCTCGTCGACCAACCCCGAGGAGTGTGAGGTCTTCCTGGTTGAGGGCGACTCCGCCGGCGGCTCCGCCAAGGGCGGCCGCGACCCGCGCACCCAGGCGATCCTGCCGTTGCGCGGCAAGATCCTCAACGTCGAGAAGGCCCGGATCGACAAGATCCTCCAGAACAAGGAGGTCGAGGCGATCATCAACGCCCTCGGCACCGGGGTGCACGAGGAATTCGACGTCGAGAAGCTGCGGTATCACAAGATCGTGCTGATGGCCGACGCCGACGTCGACGGCGCGCACATCCGTACGTTGCTGCTGACCCTGTTGTTCCGGTTCATGAAGCCGCTGATCGCCGCCGGGCACGTCTACCTGGCCCAGCCGCCGCTGTTCCGGCTGCGCTGGACCAACGCCCCGCACGAGCTGGCCTACACCGACGAGGAGCGCGACCGGCTGCGCGAGGCGGGTCTGGCGGCCGGCAAGAAGCTGCCGAACATCAACCCGATCCAGCGGTACAAGGGTCTGGGCGAGATGGACCCGGAGGACCTGTGGACCACCACGATGGACCCGGAGAACCGGATCCTGCTCCAGGTGACGCTGGAGGACGCCGCGGCCGCCGATGCGATGTTCACCATCCTGATGGGCGAGGACGTCGCCGAGCGCCGTGCCTTCATCCAGCGCAACGCCAAGGACGTCCGCTACCTCGATATCTGATCGATCGGAAGAACTGAACAATGAGTGACATCCCCCCGCAGAACGAGGACGCCCAGGGCGAGGGCCCCGACGAGCAGGCCGTCGCCGACCAGCAGGGCCTGGCGGTGGTCGCGAAGACCGACAACGTCGAGCAGGTCGACCTCGAGGCGGAGATCCAGAAGTCCTACCTCGACTACGCCATGTCGGTGATCGTCGGGCGGGCGCTGCCCGACGTCCGGGACGGCCTCAAGCCGGTGCACCGCCGGGTGCTGTACGCCATGTACGACGGCGGCTACCGCCCCGACCGCGGTTGGAACAAGTGCGCCCGCGTCGTCGGCGAGGTGATGGGCACTTACCACCCGCACGGCGACTTGGCGATCTACGACACCCTGGTCCGGCTCGCCCAGCCGTGGGTGATGCGGGCCCCGCTGGTCAACGGTCAGGGCAACTTCGGCTCCCCGGGCAACGACCCGGCCGCGGCGATGCGCTACACCGAGTGCAAGATGGCGCCGCTCTCGATGGAGATGGTCCGCGACATCGACGAGGACACCGTCGACTTCCAGCCGAACTACGACGGCCGCGACATGGAGCCGACGGTGCTGCCGGCCCGGTTCCCGAACCTGCTGGTGAACGGCTCGACCGGCATCGCCGTCGGGATGGCCACCAACATCCCCACCCACAACATGCGCGAGGTCAACGCCGCGGTGCAGTGGGCGCTGGAGCACCCGGAGGCCTCCGAGGAGGAGCTGCTCGAGGCCGCGATGGAGCGGATCAAGGGCCCGGACTTCCCGCTCGGCGCGCTGATCGTCGGCCGCAAGGGGATCGAGGAGGCGTACCGGACCGGCCGTGGCTCGGTCACCATGCGCGCGGTGATCGACATCGAGGAGGACGACAAGGGGCGTACGCAGCTCGTCGTCACCGAGCTGCCGTACATGTGCAACCCGGACAACCTGGCGCTGAAGATCGCCGAGCTGGTGCACAACGGCAAGCTCAACGGGATCGCCGACATCCGCGACGACACCTCGGCCCGTACGGGCCAGCGGCTGGTGATCGTGCTGAAGCGCGACGCCCAGCCGCGGGTGGTGATGAACAACCTCTACAAGCACACCCAGTTGCAGGACACCTTCGGCTGCAACATGGTGGCGCTGGTCGACGACGTGCCGCGGACGCTGCGGCTGGACCAGTTCATCTCCTACTGGATCACCCACCAGATCGAGGTGATCCGGCGCCGCACCGAGTACCGGCTGCGCAAGGCCGAGGAGCAGGCGCACATCTACCGCGCCCTGGTGAAGGCGCTGGACGCCCTCGACGAGGTGATCGCGCTGATCCGCCGCTCGCCGACCACCGAGGCCGCCCGGGAGGGGCTGAAGGATCTGCTGGAGATCGACGACGCGCAGGCCACCGCCATCCTCGACATGCAGCTGCGCCGGCTGGCCGCCCTGGAGCGGCAGAAGATCATCGAGACCCTGGAGGAGATCGAGGCCAGGATCGCCGACTTCCGCGACATCCTGGCCAAGCCCGACCGCCAGCGGGGGATCATCGCCACCGAGCTGCAGGAGATCGTCGACAAGTACGGTGACGAGCGGCGGACCCGGATCGTGTCGGCCGACGGCGACCTCTCCGACGAGGACCTGATCCCGGACGAGGACGTCATCGTCACCATCACCCTCGGCGGCTACGCCAAGCGGACCCGCTCCGACCAGTACCGGGTGCAGAAGCGCGGCGGCAAGGGCGTCCGCGGTGCGACGCTGCGGGCGGACGACGAGGTGGCGCACCTGTTCGCGACCACCAACCATCAGTGGATCCTGTTCTTCACCAACATGGGCCGGGTCTACCGGGCCAAGGCGTGGCAGCTCCCGGAGGCCAACCGGGACGCCAAGGGCGGTCACGTGGCGGGGCTGCTGAGCTTCCTGCCCGGCGAGTCGATCGCCCAGGTGCTCGCCATCCCGTCGTACGACGTGGCCGACTACCTGCTGCTCGCCACTCGCAAGGGGCTGGTGAAGAAGACCACCCTGTCGGCGTACGACTCGCCGCGCCAGGCCGGGGTGATCGCGGTCAGCTTCCGCGACGAGGACGACGAGCTGATCGGCGCCGAACTGGCCGGCAGCGAGGACGATGTGTTGCTGGTCTCCCGCAAGGGGCAGGCGATCCGGTTCCGGGCCGATGACGAGCAGCTGCGGCCGATGGGGCGGGCCACCTCCGGGGTGACCGGGATGAAGTTCCGCGACGGCGACGAGCTGCTGGCGATGATGATCGTCCGTGACGACTTCCCCGAGGACGACCGGTTCGTCTTCACCGTCACCGACGAGGGGTACGCCAAGCGCTCCCGGGTCAGTGACTACCGGCTGCAGGGCCGCGGCGGACTCGGCATCAAGGCGATGAAGCTCAACTCCGAACGTGGCAGCCTGGTGGGCGGCCTGATGGTGCAGGAGGGTGACGAGGTGATCGCCATCAAGACCTCCGGCCAGGTGACACGGAGCGCGGTCTCGGAGGTCGCGGTCACCTCGCGTGACACTATGGGGGTGAAGTTCGTCGGGGTATCCGGCAGCGACGCGGTGTCGATCATCGCGCTCAACCCGGAGCGCCCCGAGGACGACGACACGACCGAGGAGAGCACCAGTGAGTGACGCCCGACCGGACGGCGATGTCGATGCGACCGTGCTGCGGTCCACCGAGGAGTTCTACGGCCCCGCCGGGGTGCCCGAATCGCCCACCCCACTGCGTCGGCCCGGCCAGGAGCCGGCCGACGCGGTGTCCCGCCGGACCCGGAAGGCCACTCTGCGACTCAGCCACGTCGACCCGTGGTCGGTGATGAAGACCTCGTTCGTCTTCTCCATCGCCTTCGGCATCGCGGCGCTGATCCTGGTGCTGATCACCTGGCTGGTGCTGTCGGTCTCCGGCGTGTTCAACCTGATCAACGAGCAGATCGGGGCGCTGCTGATGTCGCCCGGCGACACTCAGCAGTTCCGGATCCAGGACTTCTTCGGGCTGTCCAAGACGATGGGCCTGACCATCCTGCTGTCGGTGCTGAACGTGGTGATCCTGACCGCCATGTCGACGCTGATGGCGTTCCTCTACAACACGGCCTGCCGGCTGATCGGCGGCCTGGAGGTCACCCTCGCCGAGGACTGACCCGGCCGACCCGGCGGCGACCCGTTCGCCGCCGGGTGCCGATTTTGCCGGCCGAGCGGCATGGGGTAGTGTTTCTCCTCGGCGCGGCAAGCGTGAAGGGCCCATAGCTCAGGTGGTTAGAGCGCTGTCCTGATAAGACAGAGGTCGCTGGTTCAAGTCCAGCTGGGCCCACCGAACAAGGCCTCCGACCGGGCGAAACGCCAGGTCGGGGGCCTTCGGCTTGTGGCTGGCGCAGATCACTCGCGGTCGAGCCGTTCCAGATCCTCCACCGCCGGGCCCTCGAGCTGGGATCCGTCCGCCGCGAAACGCGAGCCGTGCCAGGGGCAGTCCCACGTACGTTCGGCGTCGTTCCAGCCGACGATCCCGCCCAGGTGCGTGCAGACCGCCGAGACCCGGCAGGTCGTCCCGTCCACCGTGGAGACGGCCTCCGGCCGGTCGCCCGGGCCCAGTCCCACCACCCCGGTGCCTTCGGCCGGGAGGCGGTCGGGGAGGGCGTGCAGGTCGACCTGCCAGTCCTCGGTCGTCTCGCCGCCGGACGGTGCCTGGTGCCGGAGCCTGTCGGCCCACGGCATCGAGCCGCCGAGGATCCGTTCGGCGAGGGTCAGGGCGGCCGCGACGGCGTTGGTCAGGCCCCACTTGTTGAAGCCGGTCGCGGTGAACACCCGCTCCCCGCCGTCGGGCAGCGGCCCGACGAACGGGAGCCGATCGGCGGAGCGGTAGTCCTGCGCCGACCAGGCATGGGTGCGTTCGGCTCCCGGGAAGTGCTCCCGTGTCCACGCCTCGAGGTCCGCGACCGCCGCGGCGGGTGAGGCGGAGCGGCCGACGATGTGCTCGTTGCCGCCGACCATCAGCAGCTCGTGTCCGTCGACCGGCACGGTCCGCAACGAGCGGATCGGGGTGTCGGCGGACAGGTACATGCCCTGCGGGATCGGTCCGGGCAGCCGGTAGGTCGTTGCGTACGACCGGATCGGCACCATCGTCGTGAAATGGCTGCGGTCCAGGATCGGCGTGCCGGTCGCAAGGATCACGCGGTCGGCCCGCATCCGTCCCCGGGTGGTGGTGACCGTCACCGGAGCAGCCGGGTCGAGGCCGGTGACCCGCACCCCCTCGACGACCTCACCACCGTGCGTCGCCAACTCGGCGTGCAGCATGTCGAGCACCCGCAACGGATGGATCTGCACCTGGTCGGGCAGCAGGAGGGCGCCACGCACCGGGAAGGGCAGCTCGGTCTCGTCGGTCCACTGCACGTCCAGCCCGGCGATCCGGGAGGCCTTCTGCTCGACCCGGAGGTGGGCCAGCCCTTCCTCCGTCGTGGCGTACGTGCCGGCGACGCGCCGTTCGTACGGGACGCCGCGGTCGTCCATCAGCCGGGCCAGGAACGCCTGCCCCTCGCGGTTGGCCTCGACGTACGCCCGCAACACCTCGTCGGGGTGCCGGGCGTGGATGCCGGACAGGGTCAGCCCCTGCAGCACGGAGAGCTTGCCGGTGGTGTAGCCGGTGGTCACCGCCCCGATCCGGCGCGCTTCGAGGACGGTGACATGCAGACCCGCGCGGGCCAGCAGGGCCGCGGTGGCCAGTCCGGTGAGGCCGGCCCCGACGACGATGACGTCGGTGTGGGCATCGTCCTCGAAGGTGTCGGTGGCGGGGGAGGCGGTGTGCGTGGCGAACCAGACCGAGTCCATGCCCCCATCATCGGCCCGCCCCGCCGGAATGTGTAGTGGATCACATCTTCGATCTGGCCGGAGGACAGGGGACAATCAGCCATGACCTATGACGTCGTACGTCTCGCCGTCGACGAACGGCACACCCAGCTGGTGAAGAAGAGCGTCGGGCCGGTGCTGCTGCAGTTCCGGGCGTACGCGATGATGCCGCCGGAGGAGCGTCCGGACTGGCACGACCAGTTCTACATGACCTGGATGGACCTGGATCGGCGCGGCGTCCCGGTGATCGAGGTGATCCGCGCCGCGCTGGCCCCTGCCACCGCCCGCGCGATGACCGCCCGGGTGTTCGGTCACGGGGCGGATCCGGTGCCCGGACGGCTCGACTGGTGGCGTGCCGCCGACCTGATCGGGTCGCCGCAGGGCTTCGAGGCGAGGGTGGCTGCCCGGCTGGCCTGGCTGGCCGACGAGGACATGGGCGCCTTCCTGCGCTGGGACGCCCCCGAACCGGCGGAACTGGCCGCCCTTCCGCCGGCCGTCGCGCCGATCGACGCGGTCGGCCGCTGGGTGTTCGACCGCTTCACGCTGACCGACCCGGCCTCCTGGGCGCCGACCAGCCGGGCGCTGGAGGCGGAGCCGGACCTGCGGACCCGGCGGCGGCTGATGGACCTGCGGACCGATCTCGAAGGCCCCGAACCGACCACGCTGGGCGACGAACTGGCCCACGCCCGCGCGCTGGTCGCCGCCGGGGATCGGACGACGGCCGCCTCCCTGCTCTCGGCGCTGGTCACCGTACGCCCCTTCGACCCGGAGCTGCTGGACGAACTCGCCGGGGCGGTCACCGATCCCGAGCATGCGGCCCTGCTGACCCGCCGCGCGGCCAGCTATCGCGCCGTGGACGCCCTGATGGCGTGACGGTTGGCCCGGGGCGCACGCTCACGCGAGACGGCTGGACCGACGCGCCCCCAGGGCCTGAAGGTGTGGTGTCGGCGTCGGCGTCGGATCGCTACGCCCAGAGCTCGGCCAACAGCCGCAGGCTGCGCAGCCGCACCTGCGGGTCGTGGGCGTACGTCACCACGATGAGCTCGTCCGCCTCGGTGGCCGCGACCAGCTCGTCCAGCTGGCGCCGCACCGTGGCAGGGGAGCCCACCGCCCGGCAGGCCAACATGTCCTGGGCGGCCCGCCAGCCTGCGTCGTGCGGCAGCTCGACACGCGGCGGCTGCAGCGGACGTCGGTCGCCGGTGGCGTTGCCGATCGACATCTGTACGTGGGTGGAGTACTGGTACTCCGCTTCCTCGTCGGTGTCGGCGACGAGCACGGAGACCCCGACCATGGCGTACGGGGTCTCCCGGCGCGCGGTCGGCGAGTCGGTGGAGAAGGAGTTGCGGTAGACCGACAGGGCCTCGTACAGCTCGGCCGGGGCGAAGTGCGAGGCGACGGCGAACGGCAGCCCGAGCTGCCCGGCGATGGAGGCGCCGTTGGTCGTCGAGCCGAGCACCCAGATCGGCACCTCGGTGCCGCCGGCCGCGATGGCCGACACCCCGCGGGGTGAGTCGCCCGAGCCGAACCAGGACTGCAGCTCGTAGATCTGGTCGGCGAAGGACTGGGCATCGGAGGCGCCGCGGCGCAGCATCCGGGCGGTCATCGGGTCGGTGCCGGGTGCCCTGCCGAGCCCCAGGTCGACCCGGTCACCATGCAACTGCACCAAGGTGCCGTACTGTTCGGCGATCGTCAGTGGTGCGTGGTTGGGGAGCATCACGCCGCCCGACCCGACGCGCAGGGTGCTGGTCGTCGCCAGCGCGTGCGCGATCAGCAGGCTGGTCGCGGAACTGGCGAAGGTCGGAGAGTTGTGGTGCTCGGCGAACCAGTAGCGGTGGTAGCCGCACTCCTCGGCGAGAGTGACGGCCGCATACGTGGCCGCCAGCGCCGCCCTGACATCAGACCCATCGGAGACGGGAACGAGGTCGAGGAGGGAGAGCGGGACGCGCGTCATGCCCCGATCGTACGTGCGCGGAGCCGGCGGGGCCGTACGGTCGGCCGCGGGTGGATCGGATTGGGGCCGAAGGTCCCCAACGCCGTACGTTTCGCCGCGGCCACCAGGGCTTCGCGGTGGGCCTGGGCGAGATCCCCGGCCTCACGTTCGGCCTGGGCCTCCCGGATGGTGGCCGCCAAACGGCGCCGGACGAGTTCCGGCATCGGGGGGACGGACGCCTGGCGAAGCAGTTCGTCCAGTCGGTCCCCCCATCCCTGATCGTTCGCGTCGAGCGGGCGCTCGGCCTGCTCCTGCGGGTCGTCGATCACCACGCCTCCTGATGGTAAGCACGGGCTGCCCCGTGCGATGTACCCCCGTACGCCATGTTGCTCAGTGACTGACGTGTCCCATTCTGACTCATGCCGGGGTCGGGAAATCGCGCAACAGTTGCGCCAATCGGGCCCTGCCGCGGGAGCACCGGGACTTGATCGTCCCGGGGGCGCAGCCGAGCATGGCGGCCGACTCCTCGACGCTGAATCCCTCCACGTCCACCAGGATCAGCGCGGCCCGCTGGTCCGGGGTGATCTGCCCCAGAGCCTCGGTGACGGCGTCCGCCAGGGTGTCCGACGGGCGGTAACCGTCGACCTCGGAGGCGAGCCGCTCCGGGTCGAGCGGGGTGGTGGGCCGGCGCTTGAGATAGCGGATCCGGTCCAGGCAGGAGTTGATCACGATCCGGTGCAGCCAGGTGGCGACACGGGAGTCGCCGCGGAAGGTGTGTGCCCGGCGGAAAGCCCGCAGGTAGGCCTCCTGCAGGGCGTCGGCGGCGTCGTCCGGATCTCCGAGAGTCCGCAGCGCCACCGACCAGAGCCGGTCCTGGTGGCGCCCGACGAGCACGGCGAACGCCTCGGGGTCACCGTCGACGTGCGCGGCCAGCAACTGCTCGTCGGAGGGCGGCTCCCCAGACCGGGTCATGGTCGCACCTGCACCTCGTAGACCCCCCCACGGAACTGCCCGTTCCCGTCCGACGGGAGCGATGTCAGGTAGATCATCACATAGCGCGTGGTGACCGTGTGGTCGGTGGTCAGCTGTACGGTCCCGCTCCCCTCTGTGACGTTCGCCACAGTCCGCCAGGACCTCTGGGAGTCCATCGGCGCCGAGGTGGCGGCCGTGTCGGAGGGGACCCGCATCTCGAGGGCCACCCCGGTGCCGGCGATCTGGGCCGTCACCCCGCTCACGTCACGGGGCCGGCCGAGGTCGAGGACCAGGCCGACGCCCGGCTTCAGTTTGCCGAAGCGGGGGTCGCCGACGTACGTCATCGTCTGCCACGCCGTGGCCGGATCACCGTCGATCGCCCGCGGTGCGGTGCGGTCGTTCTCCTCGTCGTTGCCGCCGTCGGCGGCCGGGTCGAAGGCGGTCGCCCGGTCGACCTGCCAGGCGCCGCCGCCGGCTGCGCTGGCGGATGCCGACCGGCCGCCGGTCGTCGTGGTGGACGTGGTCGCGGGGGCCCCGGCACCGCCGGGGCGCGCGGTGCGTCCGGCGTTGATGGCGACCCCGATCAGGCCGATGACGACGGCCAAGGCCACCAGGACCAGCAGGACGACCACCCAGCCGCGCCCGGGGGTCTGCCGGGGCACCACCTGCAGCGGCCGGTCGATCGGATTCGCGGAGACCGGGGTGGTCTCGGCGACCGGCGGGACGGGCGGGGCGGCCGGGACGGCGGGCTGCTCCCGGGTGGCGTCGAGCGAGAGGGTGCCCTGGGCGGTCCGGACCCGCTGTTCGAGACGGTAGGAGGCGTCGGTCACCCCGAGCACGGTCGACAGTGCGGCGACCACCCCGGCGGCGGTGGTGATCCCGGACTTGCCCGAGGCGTTGTCCATCAGCGGGCTGACCCCGCCGATCACCTGCTGGCAGATCCGGTCCAGCGCCGGCGGGACGTCGGTGCGGACCCGCCGGGGAGAGGGCCACATGCCGCCACGGGTCGGGGCGGCGGCCAGTCCGGGCATCTCGCCCGGCCACATGCCGGTGAGACACGTGTAGAGCAGGCGGCCGAGGGCGAACACGTCGGTGCGCTCGGCGCCCTCCACCCTCGAGTCCCGCTGGTCGCCGGGCAGCAGTGCCTCGTCGATCTGGAACCCGAGGATCTTGACGTTGCCGGTGTCGGTGATCATCACCGCGTCGGGATCGAGCCGCTCGTGGTAGCGACCCTGGGCGTGCACGGTGGCCATCGCGTCGGCGATCTCGCGGACCAGCCAGGCCGACTCGGTGCCGGACAGCGGGCCGCGGGCCAGCAGGTTGGTCAGGGTCTGGCCGGGGGCGAACTCCCGCACGACGTACGCCTCGCCGTCCTCGGAGAAGTCGAGGATGCGGACGAACCGGGCGTCGGTGACCTGGGCGGCCCGCCGGGCGGCGGCGAGCAGCAGCGGACTGCGCGGGTCACCGGCCGGGAAGAACTGACAGACCACCCACCGCTTCAAGCTGAGGTCGGTGGCCCGCCACAGGTCCTGGCGACGGCCGTCCAGCGGCTCCTCCAGGCGGAAACGGCCGCCGAGCAGCCGCCCGCTCTGGTAGACGGGCGCACCGAGCGGCCGGGTGTACTCGTCGTCCGCACCGAACGCGTCGGCGTCACCCGGGTCGTCGCCGTTCCCGATCTCAGGGGTGTCCGACACCGCGCCCTCCTCCTGCCGTGGGGGGATGGTCGGTGGGGTCCGGGGGCCGCGCCGGCGCAGCAGCGCCGCCACCATCTCCTCGACCTCCTCGATCCGCAGCCTACGGGCCAGCAGCACGAAAGTCCCGACGGCGGCGGCTCCGGCGACGATCAGCGACACCAGCAGGAGCAACTGGCCGTGCCCGCCGGTGAACCGGACGATCAACCAGGCGAGCAGTCCGGCCGGCGTGACGGCGACCAACAGCCGGGCGATGTGGCGGACGATCGGTCCGAACCGGAAGTCCGGCAGTCGTCGGCGCAGCAACGGGACGGCGATGCTCAGCCCGACCACATACGCCAGGGCGTACGCCCCGCCGAGGCCCGCAGCGACCCAGCCGGGCGCATGCCAGGGGATCACCAGGGCGATCGCCAGGATGATGTTGGTCGCCACGATGGTGCTCTGCACCAGGAACGGCGTACGGGTGTCCTCCAAGGCGTAGAAGGAGCGGATCACCAGGTAGTGCAGGCTGTACGGCACCAGGCCGAGGGCCATCACCAGCAGCGTACGGCCGATGAAGTCGGCGTCCCGGGCGCCGGCGCCGTTGCCGAACATCAGCCGGCTGACCGGGAAGGCGAGCGCGAACAGTGCGACCGCACTCGGCACGATGACCGCCAGCGCGGTCCGCATCGTCCGGGCCGACTCCTCGGCCACCCCGGTGAGGTCGCCCTCGGCGGCCATCCGGGAGCTGCTGGTCATCATCTGGGTGGCCAGCGACAGGGTGATCAGCGAGTGCGGGACGATCCAGATCAGCGAGGCGGTCTGGTAGGCGGTGATGCCGGCGCCCTCACCGGTGCCACCCAGCACGGCCGTCGACCCGAGCCGGTTGACGACGAAGATCGCCAACTGGTTGACCAGCACGAAGTAGAGCGTCCACTGCGCCAGCCGGAAGGTGTGGCCCAGCCCGACCCCGCGCAGATCCCAGCGAGGCCGGTAGCGGAAGCCCGCCCGGCCGAGGAACGGCAGCAGGATGAAGAACTGGGCCGCGATCCCGACGGTCGAGCCGAGACCCAGCAGCAGCACCTGGGACCAACTGAACGGGGCACCGTCCGAGCTGCCCCACAGGCCGAGGTAGAGGCCGAAGACGGCGATCGAGATGACGTTGTTGGCGATCGGCGCCCACATGTAAGGGATGTAGACCTGGCGGGCGTTGAGCACCTGCCCGACCAGGACGGTCGCGCCGTAGAAGAAGATCTCCGGCAGGCACAGGAAGGCCAGGGCGACCATGTTGCTCCAGTAGGGAGCCATCGCCGGTGCGCGCCACCCCTCGGCGGTGTAGAGCGTCATCACCCAGGGTGCGGCGACCGTCACCAGCACCGTCATCAGGCCCAGCGCCGCGAGGAACGCCGTCATGATCCGGTTGGTGTACGCCTCGCCGCCGTCCGCGTCGTCGTCCATCGCCCGGACGATCTGCGGCACCAGGACAGCGTTCATCACACCGCCGGCGAGCAGGATGTAGAGGCTGTTCGGGATGGTGTTGGCGAGGTTGAACGCCTCGGCCGGCCGGGTGCCGTTGCCGAGCACGACCGCGATCAGGGCGGCCCGGACGAAGCCGAGCAACCGGGAGGCGAGCGTGCCGCCGGCCATCAGCACCGTCGTGGACATCACCGAACGGCGCCGCGGGGCCTCCCGCGAGGCGTCGATCATGCGTGGCTCCGCTCGGTGCGGACCTGCTTGATCCGCAGCACCGTGGTCCCGATCACGACGATTCCCGACACGATCATCAGAATCCATCCGACCCTTCCGGCCTGCGTGGCCTGTACGTCGATCTCCTCCGGGACGCCGATCACCGTCCCGGCGGGAGTGGTGAGGCGGGCCACGACGGTGTAGTTGCCGTTGGCCTCCACCCGCGGCACGGCGCCGACGGCGATCGCCTCGCCGGCGCCGATGGTGCGGATGTCGACCGAGGGTACGTGCAGGCGCTCGGCGTTCTCCGACTCGAACTCGAGACGGACCGAGACGGGGACGGGCAGGTTGTTGGTCACGGTGACCGGGAACTGGGTGTCCTGCCGGGCGGTGAGCAGCACCGGGCGGGCGCTGATCGCCACGGCGTCGCCCCCGGTGATCTGCCACACCCGGTCGCGCTGCAGGTTGCGGTAGGCGACGTACGCCTCGGAGGCGGCGGTCGGGTCGGGGGCGGGGGAGAGCGGGGTGGCGGCGGCGCCGGTCCACTGGGTGCTGGCCAGGATGGCGGTCGCCCGCCAGGTCCGGTCGGCGGCCACCCCAGGATCGGTGAACATGCTGGCCAGCCCGGTGGTCGAGGTCGCCGCCCGGCGTACGTCACGGGTCTGGTCGTCCTCGTCGCTCGGTGGAGCCTGCAACAGGGCGTCGCTGATCGGCGCGGAGGACCCCTCCGTCAGGGAACTCAGCGAGACCCGGGTGGCCGAGGTGTCGAGGTCGTCGGCGTGGGCGGTCGCGACGTCGGTGATCAGCCGCACCTGGACGGGACGCCCGGCGAGGGCGTCGAGCTGGTCGACCGCGGCGAGGGACTGGCGCTGCTGGGCGTCGGAGCCGCCCGCGTCCGGCCCCGCGGCGAAGGCCTGCGGGTCGTACGTCACCACCGGGGCGCGTTCGGCCGTGGTCCAGTAGGACGGCGCGGCGCTGCGAGTGGTGCCGGATCCCTCCGCCGGCCGGGCGGTCAGCACGATCGGGGGCTTGCCCGGGGTCGCGGAGGGCGACGCGGTCGGGGATGAGCCGGCGGACGGGCCGGCGCCGGCTGTCGGGGTGGCGAGGGTGGCCAGGCCGCGCCGGGTGAGCAGCCCGTCGGCCGGCAGCACCGCGGTCGGCAGCTCGGCGACGTCTGCCGGCAGCTCCGCCGGGTCCAGCGCGGACTGCACGATGTCGGCGTGGTCGATGCCGGCCAGCAGGTCGATGTCGGCCACGCCGTAGGGCAGCCGGTAGCCGGAGGTGGGGAGGGTGTCGAACGTCGCCAACCAGGCCTTTGCGTCGCCCTCGCCGGCTCCGGCGCTGCCGTCGGTCAGCTCGTAGCCCGCCGCCATCTCCTGCAGCGAGAGGATCAGCGCCGGGTCGACCAGATAGCTGCGGCCACTGCCGGCGGCGCTGCGCAACAGCAGGTCGAGGCGTCCGCCCGGGGCGATCTCGTGGGCGAGGTGGTCGTCCAGGAAGGTGCCGGCCGCCACCCGGGAGGGCGTCGAGGCGAGCAGCACCACCGAGGCGAGGCGCACCGGGGTGGTCTGCGGGCCGAGGTCCTGCGGCAGCCAGGCCCGGGCCCGGCCGAGGGTGGTGTTGCCCTCGCCGTACGATCCGCGGATCTGGACCCCGATCATCGTCACCCCGTCGCGGGCCGGGATGCCGAGGGCCGACCAGGGGGCGCTGACGATGAACGTGCTCTGCTGCCCCGGGGCCAGCGTGCCGGAGGGGTCGGTGCCGAGGATGGCGTAGCGCGTCACCCAGCGGGCGCCGACCGGGCCGTCGGTGGTGGCGAGCTCGGCCCTGGTGGTGCGGACCTGTTGGTCGCGCCAGAGGTAGGCCTGGACACCGGTGAGGGGGGTGTCTCCGGTGTTGGTCACGATGCCGCTGATCGTGACGGTGTCGGTGGCCGCGGTGACCGCGGGGGTGATCGAGGTGAGCTCGACCCGCACCCGGTCGTCGGCGCGGGCGGGGGCGGTGCCGACCAGCACGGCGAGCATCGCCAGCAGGAGCGCGGTGAGCAGCGCGGGTACGCCGAGGATCCGGCGGCCGGAACGGCGGCGCGGGAACGGCAGCGGGCGGAAGCTCACCACGCCATCGTACGGGCGGGCCCAGGTAGACTCGGTCAGCGTGCCCTCCCTGACCCAAGCCCAGGACAACGCGGTGACCGAGCTGATGCGGATCGCGCCGGTCATCGACCGGCTCGGCGAGGTCTTCGCGTCGGCCGGCCACGAACTGTATCTGGTGGGAGGGTCGGTCCGGGACGCGCTGATGGGCCGGCTGGGGCACGACCTCGACTTCACCACCTCGGCCCGGCCTGACGAGATCGAGCGACTGGTGAAGAAGGTGTCCCGCCAGGTGTGGGACATCGGGAAGGCGTTCGGCACCATCGGCGCCAACGTCGACGGCGGCTGGGTGGTGGAGATCACCACCTATCGGGCCGACACCTATCGGCCGGATTCCCGCAAGCCGGAGGTCGCCTTCGGGGACACTCTGAAGGGCGACCTGGTCCGCCGCGACTTCACCGTCAATGCGATGGCGGTCGACGTCCGGACGCGGACGTTCGTCGACCCGTTCGGCGGCCTGGCCGACCTGGCCGCCGAGGTGATCCGGACGCCGGGGACCCCCGAGCAGTCGTTCTCCGACGACCCGCTGCGGATGATGCGCGCGGCGCGGTTCACCTCCCAGCTCGGCTTCGTGCCGGCGCCCGAGGTGGTCACCGCGATGCGGGAGATGGCGGAGCGGCTGGACATCATCTCGGCCGAGCGGGTGCGCGACGAGCTCTCCAAGCTGCTGCTGACGCCGCGCCCGCGCAACGGGCTGAACGTCTTCGTGGCGACCGGGCTGGCGGCCCGGGTGCTGCCGGAACTGCCGGCGCTGCAGCTGGAGGTCGACGAGCACCACCGGCACAAGGACGTCTACGAGCACTCGCTGACCGTGCTGGACCAGGCGATCGCCCTGGAACAGGCCCGCGGCCACCGGCCCGATCTGGTGCTGCGGCTCGCGGCGCTGCTGCACGACATCGGCAAGCCGGCCACCCGGCGCTACGAGGACGCCGGCAAGGTGTCCTTCCACCATCACGACGTGGTGGGCGCGAAGATGGCCCGCAAGCGGCTGAAGGCGCTGCACTTCAGCAGCGACGAGATCAAGCAGGTCAGCATGCTGATCGAGCTGCACCTGCGGTTCCACGGGTACGGCGAGGGCGGGTGGACCGACTCGGCGGTGCGCCGCTACGTCCGCGACGCCGGCGACCAGGTGGAGCGGCTGCACATCCTCACCCGGGCCGACTGCACGACCCGCAACCGCAAGCGGGCGGCGGCGCTGCGGGCGGCGTACGACCATCTCGAGGCCCGGATCGAGGAGCTGGCGCAGCAGGAGGAACTGGACGCGATGCGCCCGGACCTCAATGGCGACCAGATCATGGCGATCCTCGGTGTGCCGGCGGGGCCGGTGGTCGGCCGGGCCTACAAGTACCTGCTGGAGCTGCGGATCGACAACGGGCCGTTGGGCGAGGAGGAGGCTGCCCGCCGGCTCACGGAGTGGGCGGCGGACAACCTCTGAGGTCTGTCCCCGCCGGACGGTGCCCGGCGGGCGGATCAGCTCTGGTCGGACGTGGCGAGAACGCAGTGCAGCAGGACATTGATGCCGTCCTCGCAGGCCTCCGGCGTCGAGTATTCACGGGGATTGTGACTGATCCCCTCGTACATCCCGGGGATGAAGATCATCCCCGCTGGTGCGACGGCGGCGATCTCCCCGGCGTCGTGCCCCGCTCCCGAGATGATCCGCTCGTGGGAGAGGCCCAGCCGTTCCGCAGTCGACTCGACGAGGTCCACCATCCCCGGATCGAAGGCGACAGGCGCCGTGTGGGCCGTCTCCTTCACGCTGATGCGGGTCCCGGTGCGTTCCTCGACCTCGGTCAGATAGGCCCGGAGATCTGCTCGGGCTCGGTCCATCGCGGCCGTGTCAGGATTGCGGAGGTCAACGGTGAGTAGGGCCGCCCCCGGCACGATGTTCACCAGGTTGGGCCGCACCTCGAGGCGGCCGACCGTGCTCAGCAGCGCACCCCATCGTCCGGAGTCGACCATCTCCTCGGCGCGCACCGTGATCAGTGCCGCGGCGAGGGAGGCGTTGCGACGCAACCGCTGGGGAGTCGTTCCGGCGTGAGCTGACCGCCCCTCGATCGTGACCTCCCACCAGTTGATCGCCTGGACCCCTGTGACGACGCCGATCCGGCGTCCGTTGTCGGCGAGGATCGGACCCTGCTCGACGTGACACTCGAAGTAGGCGTACGGCCTTGTCGACATCGGTACCGCGGTGGTGCCGAGCTGATCGAGGCGCTCCAGCTCCGCTCCGACCGACAGGCCGTCCCGGTCGGTGAGCGCGTACGCCTCCTCGAGGCCGATCCGCCCCGCCGCGACAGCGCTGCCGAGCATGTCGGTGCCGAACCGTGCCCCCTCCTCCTCGGTGAAGAAGCAGACCTCGACCGGACGCCGCGTGCTGATGCCGTGATCGTTCAGGGTCCGCACCACCTCCAGCCCACCGAGGACACCGAGGCACCCGTCGAACCGACCGGCGGTGGCGACCGAGTCGATGTGCGAACCGACCATCACCGGCGCCAGGCCCGGCTCGGTCCCGGCCCGCCGAGCGAAGACATTGCCGATCCGATCCTGGCGGACCTCCAGACCGGCCGCACGGAACCAGTCCACGACGAGGTCGCGGCCGGCACGGTCGGCATCCGTCAGGGCGAGCCGTCGTACGCCGGTCAGGCCGGTGGCCTCGTCAGGGTAGGCGCCGATCCGTCCGAGAGTGCTGAGGGAGTCCCACAGCCGGGCGGCGTCGACGCCCAGCTCCTGGGTGGTGCGGGTGAGGGTCACGCTTCCTCCTGAGTGCGGGTGAGGCCGGCGGAGAGGACGTCGCCGCAGATCCGTCGGTAATTGTCGGGGTCGGTGACGCCCTCGGTCGACACGATGAGGACGTGGTCGTCCGTCCCCAGTCCGAGGGCCCGGTGGTGACGGAGCAGACCGGCCAGCCCGGCGGCTCCGCTCTCGCCGGCAGGGATGCCGTCGGCAGCCAGCAGCCGCATCGCCTCCTCGGCATCGGCGTCCTCGACGGTGACGAACGTGTCGAAGCCGCGCGACACATCGGGCCAGGCGGTCAGCGAGGGGGTGCCGCAGTTGAGCCCCGCCATGGCGGAATCCTGCGGACCCGGGATCGTCGTGGGGACGCCCTGCTCGATGCTCACCGTGACGCAGTCCGCGCGTGTCGGCTCCACACCCACCAGGATCCGGGCAGCGGACCGGCCGAAGCCCCTGGCGATGGCCGCGGCGAAGGCGCCGACCCCGATCTGGGCCGCGACGACCGTGGGCTGCGGGAGGCGCTCGGCGTCGATCCGGTCGATGATCTCGGCGGTCAGGGTGGCATACCCGTCGATGACCCAGCCGGGAACTTCCGTGTATCCGGGCCAGGCCGTGTCGGAGATCACGACATGGTCCGCGTCGGCAAGGGCCGCGCTCGCGGCGATCGCATCGTCGTAGCCGCCGCGCACCACCCGCAGGTCCGCTCCCTCGGCGAGGATCGCCTGCCGCCGAGCGCCGACCATGTCGTCGGGCACCAGGATCGTCGCCGCCTGACCCAGCAGTCGGGCCATCCGGGCGACCGCGCGACCGTGGTTGCCGTCGGTGGCCGCGACCAGGGTCACCGGACGTCCTGCGAGCAGCGTACGGAGTTCGTCCAGGGTGCGGGGCTCGTCCAGGGTGTGGGGGGTCGTCACCGGGTCGACGTGGTCGACCAGCGCCCGATACGTGGCCCAGGACGCTCCCAGGATCTTGAACGACGGCATGCCCATCCGGCTCGATTCGTCCTTCACCAGCACCGATCCGACGCCGAGGGCGGCGGCCACTGCGGGGGCGGACCGCAGCGGCGTCGGCCGGTAACCGGGGAGACCTCGGTGGAAGGCGGTGCTGTGTCGGTCCGGGTCGGGGAGGCTCTGACGATCGACGTACGGATTGGGGATGATTCGGGTCGGCATCGGGTCTCTTCCGTGGGGCGGCGTTTCCGTCAGGCTAGGAATTTGTAGGACAACTGTCAAGAGTCATCCGAGGGTGTCGATGCTAGGTTGGCATTTGTCCGGTAATTGAGAGGAATGCTGTCGTATGAGTCAGGTGGCGGGAAGTGGTCGGGCCGCTGGAATCCGTTCCAGAAGGCAGCTCCAGTCCGAGATCAAAGATGCGATCCTGGCGGACTTCGTGTTGTCCGGACGGGTGCCCCCCGGGGGGCGGTTGCCCTCGGAGGCCGAGCTCTCCGAACTGTTCGGTGCCTCCCGGGTCACGGTGCGTGCCGCGCTGCAGAGCTTGAAGGACCAGGGCTACATCCGGATCAGTCGGGGCTCGGGGTCGCACGTCCTGCCGCGACCTGAGCTGATCCCCTCCGGGCTCGACCGGCTGGTCTCCTTCGACACCTTCGCACGCCAGTCGGGCCAGGAGATGCAGACCGCCGACGTCGAACTCGGAGTCGCCCCGCCGGGCGATCCGGTGGTCCCCGATTTCGATGTTGACAAGGGAGAACTTGTCATCCGGGTGTCTCGGACCAAGGTGCTGGACGGTCATCGGTGCGCTCTGGTCGTCGACCATGTGCCGGCGTCCATCCTGTCCCTCGACGTGCTCCGGGAGCGGTTCCGGGGATCGGTCCTCGATCTCCTGCTGGACACCCCCGGCGCCGCCGCCTACTCCGAGTGCACGATCACCCCCACCGTCGCCGACGCCTCGCTGGCCGCCATCCTGGAGGTGCCGATCGGCACCGCCCTGCTCCGGCTGAGTGAGCACACCCGCGATGGTGACGGTCGGCTGGTGAACCGCAGTGAGTCCTGGTTCAACCCGGCCTACTTCGAGTTCCACCTCCGTCGTCGCCGCGACGACTGAGGTATTCGTAACGGCACTGTTTCGAACCTGTTCCGATCACCCCACAATCCCTGATTCGGTTGTCCCGAGGCTGGTCAGCCCGAAATCCGGCGTGATAGACAACGGTTAGTTGTCCTACAAGTCACCCAGGAGGGGCAGTGGAAGCCGAGATCGTGATCAGGGCTGCCGACGTCGTGGAGGCGACCGGTGTCCGCCGGGCCGATGTCGCCCTCGAGGGCGGGCTGATCGCCGCGGTCGGCACGGAGCTGCCGATCGACAGTGCCGCCGAGGTCATCGACGGGCGCGGCCTGCTCCTGGTCCCGGGGTTCATCGACCTGCACGCCCACAGCGCGCTGCACGCCTTCGACGAGCCGCAGATGTCGGCCAAGGTCGGCCAAGGCTTCACCACCGAACTCGTCTCGCTCGACGGGCTGGGCCCCGCCCCGCTGTCCGACGCCGTACGCGAGGACCGCCGTCGCTACCTGGCCGCGCTCGAGCCGAGCGCCGCGGCTCCCTGGGACTGGACCAGCCTCGCGGACTATCTCGAGGCCCTCCGGGCGGCCGGGCCGACCACGTCCATGGTCACCTGCGTCCCGCACAGTGCCGTCCGGGAGGTGGTGATGGGTGGAGCCGACCGGCGTCCCACCGACGTGGAACTGCGCGAGATGCAGGACCTGGTGGCCGTGTGCTGCGAGGCCGGCGCCCGGGCGGTGTCGTTCGGGATGATCTATGCGCCGGGGCTCTTCGCCGACACCGCCGAGCTCACCGCGATCGCGGAGGTCGCCGCGCGCTACGGGGTGCCGCTGGTGCCCCATGTCCGCAATGAGGCGAGCGGAGTGCTCGACTCGATCCGCGAGTTCGTCCAGGTGGCCGAGCGCACCGGTGCACCGCTGCACATCTCGCACCTCAAGCTGATCGGGTCCGCCGACCTCTTCGGGGACCTGATGGCGCTGCTGGCCGAGGCGGCCACCCGGATCTCGCTGACCGTCGACCAGTACCCGTACGGCGCCGGGAGCACGATCCTCGCGGCCCTGTTGCCGCCGTACGCGTTCGCCGGCGGACCGGCCGCCCTCCTCGACCGGCTGTCGAGCCGCACCGAACGCACCCGGATGGCGTACGACATGATGCACGGGTTGCCGGGGTGGGAGAACCTGTTCGGTGCCTGCGGTCCGGAGCACATCGTCATCACCCAGGCGGCGGCGCCGCGCACCGACGAGGTCGGGCTGACCGTGGCCGCGATCGCCGAGCGCACCGGGGACGATCCGGCCGGAGCGGTGCTGCGCCTGTTGGCCGACACCGCCCTCGACGTCGGGATGATCGACCACTACGCCAGCGAGCAGATGGTCCGCGACATCTATCGGGAGTCCGGATCCCTGGTCGGCACCGACGGCGTGTTCAACCCACACCCCCACCCGCGTCTGCACGGCACCGCCCCGAAACTGCTCGGTCGGTTCGCCCTCGAGGAGCGCCTCGTCGACGTGCCCGAGGCGGTCCGCCGGATGTCGACCGAGCCGGCACGTGTCCTCGGCCTGCGTGACCGGGGGATCATCGCCCCCGGTTATCGGGCCGACCTCGCCCTCCTCGATCCCGCATCCTTCCGCGACAGTGCCAGCTACCAGGATCCGATCCGTCTGCCCGACGGTGTCCGCCGGGTCATCGTCGACGGGCATGTCGTCTGGCGCGAGGGCCGGCACACCGGACTGCGCCCTGGTTCCGTCATCCGTACGGCCCCGGTCGGGGCCTGACCCCCTGGTCGCCGGGTCGCTCCCGGTCCGAGTTCCACCACCCCCCTCCCGCTCGGGTCGCTCCCGGCCGGGGCCTCCGCATCGCCGCGGCTCCACCCCTCGAAAGGACCACGACCATGAGCACCATCAACGAGCAGGCCGAACGTACGACCACCGCCACCGCGTCCGTCTGGGACGTCGAGGAGGGTGAGGTCCGCAAGCCCGGCCTCCAGCACTTCGTCATGACCGCCCTCTTCACCGGTATCGGTGTGGTGGTCGGCACCTTCGGCAGCCTGGCGATCCCGCTCGGCTACATCACGGCGTTCTGGCCGGGTCAGGCCATCCAGACGGTCGGCGGCATCTGGTACGGCGGCTGGGGCGGCATCGCCGGTGCCGTCTTCCCGCTGATCTCCAACGCGATCTCCGGATCCGCTCCGCTGCCGGTGTCGCTCGCCTACCTCCCCGGCAACCTGGCCCAGGCGATCGTCGGTGGCCTCGCCTTCCGGATGCTGAAGGCCGATCCGCGCCTGCGGTCCGGCAAGGACTGGGTGGTCTTCACCGTCTTCGGCATCGTCCTCTCCAACGTCATCGGCGCGCTCTGGGGTGCCGGCGTGCTCGTCGCCTTCAGCCTGATCTCGCCCGACGCCTTCGTGGTGACCTTCATCGGTTGGTTCCTGGGCAACTCGATCGCCTCGTGGGTGCTCGGCGTCGTGATGCTGAAGTTCATCTCGCCGATCGTGCTGCGCTCCCGGGCATTCGTGAAGCGCGTCTGGGCCTGATCCAGCCCGCCCCAGCCGTACGACCCCTCACCCCCACCGAACCAGCCGGGAGGCAGTCAGATGACCACATCGGTGCACCACGAAGCGCTCACCGGAGGCGGCCCCGGGGCGACCTCGCCCCTCGAGGTCACCCGGCCACGGGAGCGCGCACTGCGCAAGACGATCGTCGGGTACATCCCGGCCCAGTCGCCGATGTATCACCTGCACCCGGCCTCCCGGCTGGTCCTCTACCTGGTGACTTCGGTCATCCCCCTCTTCATCGAGGCGCCGGAGGTGAACATCCTGGTGGTCCTGCTGAGCCTGGGCCTGTTCGCGTACGCCAATGTGAAGCTCGCTCGGCTGAGGATGTTCCTGCCGATGTTCGCCACGGTCTTCGTCATCCTCGGCCTGACCTACACGGTCTTCCCTCGACGTTTCGAGACCGACTCGGCGGTGCTCTTCGCCGTCGGCCCTGTCACCGGTCACTTCGACTCCCTGATGTGGGCGTTCGCGACCTACTGCCGGATCATCGCCCTCGTCCTGGCCTCGATCTTCTACTTCTCCACCAACCGGGAGAGCGACATCCTGGTGGCGTTGCGGACCTTCGGCGTGCCCTTCGTGGTCTCCTACTTCGTCGGTCTGACCCTGCGGTCCGTCGGGATCTTCCTGGAGGACTACGCGGTGATTCGCGAGGCCGAGATCGCCCGCGGACTGGACACCCGCACCCTCGGCCCGATCGGACGGATCCGGCACTTCGCGATGAACCTGGTGCCGTTGTTCACCCTGTCGATCCGGCGCAGTGACGACATCAGCATCGGTCTCTACGCCAAGGGCACGCGGCTCAGCGGCCGGGTCAACGGCGTGCGCCGCCCCGACTACCTGCGCTCCCGCTTCGTCATCCGGGCGAGGGATCGGGTCCTCGTCATCCTGCTGCTGGTGACGCTGGCCGGCGTGATCGCCCTGCGGTCGGCCACCCCCTGGCTCGGCCTGACCCATTCCGCCGTGTACTCCGGCCTCCTCGGCCTGCTCTGACCACCCGCCCGTCCCCTCGAAGGCAGGAACATCCATGACCTCCCCCCACGACCCTCCGGCCATCAGGTTCTCCGAGTTCTCCTGGAAGTACCAGGACGCGAAGCGGTTCGCGCTCAGCGACGTGGACCTCACCGTCCGGGAGGGGGAATTCGTCGGGATCGTCGGCCCGAACGAGGCCGGCAAGACGACACTGGTCTCCGCGATCAAGGGCATCATCCCGGAGAATCACCACGGGGTCTACCGCGGCGTCGTCGAGGTCTTCGGACGTGAGGTGCGCAGCCTGTCGACGCTCGAGGCGGCCGGTGCGGTGGGGATGGTGTTCGCCGATCCGGACGCCCAGTTCACCTCGATGAGCGTCGAGGAGGAGATCACCTTCGGCATGGAGAACCTCGGTGTCCCGCTGCCCGAGATCCACCGTCGACTGGCCTCCGTCGCCGCGCTGGCGGACCTCGCGGACCTGCTGGAGAAGTCCCCGCACGAACTGTCCGGTGGCCAGAAGCAGCGCGTCGCGATCGCGTCGGTGCTGGCGATGGAGCCCAGGATCCTGATCCTCGACGAGCCGACATCCATGCTCGATCCGCGGTCGAAGACGATGGTCTATCGCCTGCTGGCCGACCTCAAGGAGCGTCGCCGCCTCACCATCCTCGTCGTCGAGCACAACCTTGAGCGCCTGGTCGAGGTCTGCGACCGGCTGGTGCTCGTCACCGACGGCGGGGTCCGCGTCGACGCCCCCACCCGGACCTTCTTCGACCTCCTCGACGAGGACGACCGACGCAGCATCCGTGTGCCGTCGTCGATCGGCTTCCTCGGCAGGGTACGCCGCGACGGCAGCGGCGGGGCGGTCACGGTTCCTCAGGTGGCAGCCGCGGCCCGCCGCCTCATCACGTCAGGAGCACACGCATGAACAGCGCCACGGCACCCATCATCGATGTCCGCGGGGCGGCCTTCCACTACGAGGACGGCACCGAGGCGCTGACCGAGATCGACCTGAGCGTACGGTCGGGGGAGTTCCTCGCTCTGATCGGCACCAACGGTAGCGGCAAGACCACCCTGTCGAAGTGCCTCAACGGCATCCTCAAGGTCACCCGCGGCTCGGTCACCGTCGACGGCCGGGCCATCGGGCGCGACACCCGCACGTCGGACCTGATCGGCAGCATCGGTTACGTCTTCCAGAACCCTGACCACCAGCTCTTCAATGCCACGATCCGCGACGAGATCGCGTACGCGCCGCGCAACCTCGGCCTCGACGAGGCGGAGGTGGATCGCCGGGTGCGGGAGGCGGCCCGGACCGCCGGGATCGGTGCGGACCTCTTCGACGAACACCCGTTCTTCCAGCCGAAAGGCATCCGTCAGCGGATCGCGATCGCCTCGATCCTGTCGCTGCGCCCGAAGATCATCATCGTGGACGAGCCCACCACCGGCCAGGACTACCGGCAGTCGATGGAGGTGATGACGTTCCTCAAGGAGCTCAACGAGCAGCACGGCCACACCATCATCGTGATCACCCACGACATGGACATCGTCGCCGAGTTCGCCCATCGGGTGGTCGCGATGACGGCGGGCAGGGTGATCATCGACGGCTCCACCCGCGAGGTGCTGAGCCGTGCCGATGACATCGCCCGGGCCGATCTGATGCCGCCGGTGATCACCCAGGTGGCCCAGTCGCTCGGCGATCTGGGGGTGCGCCCGGACGTCCTGGACGAGGACGAGATGGTCGCGGAGTGGGAACGGATCGCGGCCGGCACCGGCAGGGCGGAGCTGCCGGCATGAGTGAGCTGATCGCCTTCGTCGGCGGGGAGATCGCCGACGAGTCCGGCAGCCGTCCCGCGGACGTCCTCGTTCGCGACGGGGTCATCGTCGGTGTCGGGATGTCCGACGCCTGGAACCTCACCGCCGCGCGGATCGTCGACTGCACCGGGCGGGTGCTGCTGCCGGGCGGCATCGACGTGCACACCCACATGGAGTCCGGCTCGTTCGAGCAGCGGACGTCCGACGACTTCTTCACCGGGACCCGGGCCGCCGCGGTCGGGGGCACCACCACGATCATCGACTATGCCTCGCAGTTGCCGGGGCTGACGGTGTCCGAGTCCGTCGCTCGACACGCCGGGTCGGCCGCCGGGAAGGCCGTCATCGATTTCGGCCTGCATGCCGCCGTCACCCGGCTCTACGACGGCTTCGACAAGGAGTTCCGTACGCTCGCCGGCGACGGGATCACCAGCGTCAAGACGTACATGGCCTATCGGGGCACCCTGATGATCGACGACGGCGAACTGTTCCGGGTGCTGTCCCGGGCCGGTTCGGCCGGCATGCAGGTGTGCGTCCATGCGGAGAACGGCGACATCATCGACGTCCTGGCGGCCGACCTCGTCGCCCGAGGCGTACGAGGCCCGGAGGGCCACCTGCTGTCCCGACCGCCGTCGACCGAGTCGGAGGCGGTCGCCCGCGCGATCCGGATCTCGCGGATGGCCGAGGCGCCGCTCTACTTCGTGCACATGTCGACCTCGGAGTCGGTCGACCTGATCGGTGAGGCGCGGGTCGGCGGGTGGCCGATCGGCGGCGAGACCTGCACGCATTACCTGTCTTTGGGGCCCGACGAGTACTACCGGCCCGACTTCGGCGGCGCCAGGGCCGTCCTCACGCCGCCGCTGCGCGAGGAGCCGCACCGCAACGCCCTGTGGCGGGGACTGTCGTCCGGGGTGCTCGGCATCGTCAGCTCCGACCACTGCCCATACTGTTTCGCCACCCAGAAGACCGACGGGCGCGACGACTTCCGGAAGATCCCCAACGGAGGGCCCGGGGTGGAGCACCGGATGCTGGTGACGTATTCCGAGGGCGTGCACGGGGGACGGATCGACCTGGGCAGGTTCGTCTCGATCACCGCCGCCGAACCGGCCAGGCGGTTCGGGCTCTACCCTCGCAAGGGTGTGCTGGCACCCGGGTCGGACGCCGATATCGTCGTCCTCGACCCCGCGGGCACCACCCACATCTCTGCCGCGTCGCAGCTCCAGAACATCGACTACACGCTGTGGGAGGACGTGACCGCACACGGCCGATTCGACCAGGTCTGGTCGCGCGGCGAACTGGTCGCCGAGCAGGGGCGCCCGACCGAGGCCGGCAACCGTGCCGGGCGAGGGCGCTTCCTCCTCCGCGCCACCGTCGGCTGAGCGGCCTGGCTCGGCGATGACCCGCATCCTGGTGATCAACCCCAACTGCAGCGAGACGATGACGGCCACGATCCGACGGTCGGCGACCGGCGCCGCACCGGCGGACACCGAGCTGGAGGTGGTGAGCACTCCCGGTGCGCCGGCGGCGATCGACACGCCGGAGGAGGAGCGGGCAGCCGTCACCGCGATGCTCGCCTCCCCGGCCATCCCGACCGGCGCGGGGACACCGGACGTCGTGGTCGTCGCCTGCTTCGGCGATCCCGGTGTCGAGGAGATCGGTGAGCGGACCGCGGTGCCGGTGATCGGTATTGCCCGGACGACACTGGACCATGCGGCGGCGACCTACGGGACCTTCGGCATCCTGGCCGCCTCCGAGGAGGCCGTCGGCCTGATGACGGACCTGGTCGACCGCTACCGGCTCAGCTCGGCATGTGTCGGCGTGGGGGCGATCGGCGTGGGGGTGGCCGCGCTGGACGCCGACCTGTGGGGGCACTGGGACAGGATCACGCAGGCGGCCGAGCGGTTGGTGGCGTCGGGCGCGGCCTGCCTCTGCCTCGGCTGCTCCGGGCTCGGGCCGGTGGCCGAGCGGCTGTCCGCCGCGGTCGGTCGCCCGGTCCTGGATCCGGTGTCGATCGCGGTCCGACACGCTGTGTCCTTCGGAGCTGCCGGAACATGTGCCCGCCGGAACATACACCAGGGGCCGCCGGTACGACACCTGACGGCCCCTGGGGATTCTGTGCTCTCGCTACGAGATTGACTCCAGAGTACTCCGTAGTCACCTTTTGGCTACCACCGTGCCGGTGTGGCGATCGCCACATCTTAGGTAAGGCTCATCAACTCGGCCCGGGAGGCCATGAAACCGGCCAACACTAGGGGTGTTGCGGACAACACCGGGGACAACACCGGATCGCGACGATGGGTGCCGTGTTCCGTTGTTCGATACGCCGCGCCCCGTGTTCCCGATGTGTTCATCCACAGCGGCCTGCTGTTGACACCACGACTCCTAGCCTCAGGGGCAACACCCGAGCCGACGACGCCTTGGAATGACGATGCTGCCCCTGAAGACACCCACCCCGTACGCCGCTGCCGCGCCTGCCCCGGTCCCTTCCACCGCCGAGAGTGTGCGTCCGCCGGGCCTCCCCGCCGGACGACCACTGCCTGCCGTGCGTCGGCGCCGGCCACGCTGGATCCTCGCCGGCGTGCTCGCCATGGTGATCGGCGCCCTGGGATCGGTGGTGCTCTGGACCCGGGTGGCTGACACGTCGTCGGTGCTCCGGCTCAACCGGACCGTCTACCGCGGCGAGATCATCCAGGCCCGGGATCTCAGCCCGGTCACCGTCGGCCGACTCAACGGTCTCGACGTGGTGCCCGCGGACGCGGTCGACACGGTGGTCGGCAAGCCCGCCCGGACCGACATCGCAGCAGGCGGTCTGCTGACCACCGCCTCCGTGGGCCCGGCGGACCTCCCGGCCGGCACCGCAGTGGTCGGGCTTCGGTTGGACGAGGGCCGAGTGCCACGGATCCCCCTCGAGCCGGGGTCGTCGGTGGTGCTGGTGGAAGCGGCCTCCGACCAGACCGGCGCCAAAGGTGGGGCCCGGGCGTTCCGTGCGGAGATCCATCGCCCTGTCGAGACCAGCTCCGACCAGGTGGCCGTGCTGGTCGACGTCGCGGTCGCCCGACGTGATGCCGAAGAGGTCGCGCGGCTGGCCGCAGCGGACCGGATCGTCCTGGTGCGGGGAAGCTGACATGACCGTACGTCTTCTGCTCGGATCCGCCGGATCACCGGGAGTCACCACGACCGCGATCGGCCTGGCGCTCCATCTTCCTGCCCCCACCCTGCTGGTCGATGCCGCCCGGGACGCGGCGCAGGCGCCGCTGGCCGGCTACCTGCGCGGCACCGTCGCCACCGGGACGGGGCTGGAGGAGTTCGCCCGACGTCGGCGCATGGGCGCGCCGTTCGACCTTGAGACGGCCGGACTGCCGCTGGACGACGCAGGGACTCGACGGTTCCTGCCCGGATTCGGACACCTGGCGGCCGTCGACCTGTTCGAGCCCAGCTGGCCGGCACTCGCAGATCTGCTGCACCAGACCGCCGACGCCGGCACCGAGGTCGTGGTGGACGGCGGACGGCTCAGCTCCGTACGGCCCGTCGAACCGTTGCTGCGCATCGCCGACCAGGTGCTGGTGGTGACCCGCACCAGTCTGCGTCACCTCGCTGCGGCCCGCCCGGTCTGCGACGCGGTGGACGAGATGCTCCGGAGGTCTCCGCGGGCCACCCACGCCGGTCTCGCCCTCGTCGGGGAGGGGATGCCGTACGACCGCCGGGAGGTGACCGAACAGTTCGGTTGGCCCGTCGACCTGGTGCTGCCCTACCTTCCTGACCATGCCGCCGTCCTCTCCGACGGGGCGCCCCCACCGCGGCGGTGGGAACGATCCCCGCTGCTGGACGCGTTGCGATGCTTCGAGCAGGTGCCCGCATGACCGACCACCTCCCGCTGGACCAGGTCCCGTTGTGGGGCCGACGTCCCGTCACCGACGTGGTCGACCGGACGTTCGAGGGCGACAACCTTCCCCGTCCGAGCCTCGCTTACGAGACTGTCGCAGGGCTCGACACCGCCCCCGACGCCCGTCCGGGCGGTCCGACCACGGTCGACTGGGGTGTCGTGGTGACGCTGCGTCGGCAGGCCGCCGCCGAGATCAGCGACCGGGTGCAGCACCACCACGACCAGTACGGTCGGACGATGCCCGAGGCCGACCGTCGGCTGATGGGGCGCGCCGTGATCCGTCAGGTGGTCCGGGCCTACGCCGAACAGCTCCAGGCTGCGGGGACCGCCCTGTGGGACCTCGACGACGAGGAGGCGTACGTCCGCGCGGTGTCCAGCGCGGTCTTCGGCTACGGCCGACTCCAGCCGCTGTTCGAGATCCCGACGGCCGAGAACGTGGAGTTGCATGGCTGGGACTCCGTCGTCATCCAGTACGGCGACGGCCACCGGGAAGAGCACCCGCCCGTCGCCGACTCCGACGAGGAGCTTGTCGAGGCGATCCGGTTCCTCGGTGAGCAGGCGCGTCCTAGCCGCCCGTTCGACGACGCTCACCCCAGCATGACGCTGGCTCTCGGTGACCGCTTCCGCCTCCACGCGATCGGCTTCGGCCTGTCCTTCCGCCCGGCGATCACGATCCGCCAGCACCTGCTCACCGACGTCACACTGCCGGACCTGGTGGCCGGCGGCATGCTGCCGGAGGAGCTGGCCCGGCATCTGCACGCCGCGGTGATGGCGCGCCGTTCGCTCGTCATCTCGGGTGACCAGGGCGCCGGCAAGACGACCCTGCTGCGGGCGCTGATCGCGGCAATCCCGGCCAACGAGCGCTTCGGCACGTTGGAGACCGACTACGAACTGCTCACCCACCTGCTGCCGCACCGACGCAACATGGTCGCGCTGCAGGCCCGCGTCGGCCAGGGGGAGGTGGTCGGCGGGCGCCGAGTCGGCGAGGTGACCGTCGCCGACCTGGTGCCCGAGGCATTGCGGCAGAACCTGTCCAGGATCGTTGTGGGTGAGGTGCGCGGGGCCGAAGCGGGCGCGATGTTCGAGGCGATGCAGTCCGGCGCCGGGACGATGAGCACGACCCACTCGCATTCCGCAGCCTCGACGATGGATCGACTCGCCGGCCGGGTGGCTCAGGGCGGAGTGCTCACCGTCGAGGAGGCCTATCGCCAGATCGCGCACAACATCGACCTTTTCGTGCACCTGCGGCTGATCGACGACACCTGGCGTGGAGGGACCCGGCGACGTCTGGTCAGTGAGGTACGTCAGGTGACCGGTGCCCTCGAGAACGGGCGGCCGGTGACCCATCTCCTCTACAACGCCCTGCCGACCGCGCTGACACCGGCGGTCTTCGATCCCGAGCCGTCCCTCGGTGCCGAACTCGAGCGTTACCGCTCGGCCTGGCCAGGTGTCCGATGACGGCCCTGATGGCGTTGTGCGGCGCGCTGCTCGCCGCCGGCCTGTGGCTGGTCGTCGCGGGCCTCATCCCGGGTGACGTGCCCGCGACAGGTCGACCCGTCACCCGCGCTGCCGGCCGGACGGCGGCGCAGAGCCTGCCCGAGCAGTGGGCGGCGCTCACCCGGCGTCCACCGGGAAGGGCCGGGCGACGTCGTGACGCCCGCCTGCTGGCCGGAGTCCTGGGCGGCTTGGTGGCGTACGCACTCACCGGGTGGGTCGTCTGGCTGGTGATCGTCCCGTTGACAGTGATCGCCCTGCCCTACCTCCTCGCCGACCCGCCGGCGCTCACCATCGAGCGGCTCGGTGCGCTGGACCGGTGGGTGCACAGCCTGGTGGCGACCCTGCCGACCGGTCAGTCGATCGGCGATGCCATCCGGACGTCGCGACGAACCGCCCCGGCCTCGTTGGCCCCGTACCTCGATCGGGTCATCCGCCGCCTCGACCAGCGCTGGACCGTCCGCGACGCGCTGCGCGAGATGGCCGATGCGCTGGCTGTCCCGGAGGCGGACGCCGTCCTCGCGGCCCTCGGGCTGGCGGCGCACCGGGGTGGTACCGGCGCGACGGCGACACTCGAGGCGCTGTCCGGATCACTCCAGCAGACCTTGGCGGCCCTGCGCGAGATCGAGGCAGAACGCGCGAAGCCGCGCATCGTCGTCCGTCAGGTCACGGCGATCACCCTCGGCATGCTGGCGATCGCCCTGGTGTTCGGCCGGGACTTCTTCGCCCCGTACGCCACCGGGGTCGGCCAGGTGCTGCTGCTCGGACTGGTCGCTGCCTACCTCGGTTCGCTGGCGATGTTACGGCGGCTGACCCGGCCACGACCTCGCCAGCGGATCCTTGCGGGAGGTCCGTCGTGACCGCCCCCACCTGGATCCTGCTCGTCGCGCTGCTGGGCGCGGTCGTCGGCGTGGGATGCATCTCTCTGCTCCGCGGGATGCGTCCGGCGGTCCCCACCTTGAAGGACGGCTTGGCACTGCTCGACACCGCTCCCGTCCCCCCGGCGGAGAAGGACGTGGTCGGGTCGACTCCGGCCGCGCCGAGGGAATCCCTGACGGATCGGGTCGGACGATGGTTGGCGACCCATCCGCTCACACCCCTGCCGGCCGCACAGCGTCGGGCCCTCGATGCCCGCGGCGTCGCGGTGAGCGATTTCATGTCGGAGAAGGCCGCGTACGCCCTGATCGGCGCGGTGACGCCCGGCGTCGTCGCCGGCTGCGTCGGGTTCCTCGCCGGCTGGACCCCGATGGTGCCGGTGGGGGTCGCGGTGGCCGGTGCCGTGGTCGGCTGGTTCTTGCCGGACCTCACGCTGCAGCGGCGGGCGCCGGCGATCCGCGAGGACCTGGCGGAAGCGCTGTTCACCTTCTTCGACCTGGTCACCCTGGAGCGACTGGCCAATCGGTCGGCGACGCAGGCGCTCACCGCTGCGGCGGCGGTGTCCGACGCGCCGTTGTTCCTGCAGATCCGTGCGGCGCTGGAGCGGGCCCGGCTGGAGCAGCGCCCTCCGTACGCCCATCTTCGCGCGCTCGCCGGCCACTTGGACCTGCCGGAACTGGCCGACATCGCCGATGTGATGCAACTGGAGGAGTCCGGTGCCTCGCTCACCGGGGCCCTGCGCGCCCGGGTCCGCGAGTTGCGCGACGCCCATCTGAGCGCGCGGAAGATCGCGGCGGCGAAGGTCTCGGAGCAGATGACCGTCTTCATGGTCGTCCCGTCGATGGTGTTCGCCCTCGCCTTCCTCATACCGCCCCTGCTCCGCCTGACCGGCGACGGAGGTGTCCCATGATCGACCGCTCCGACCGCTCCGACCGCTCCCGACGACTCGACCTTCCCGACCCATCCGACCTGTCCGCCTTATCCGACCTGAGGAGACCCGATGCGGGCCCTGACCACCCTGTTCACCACACTGTTCCTGCTGACCATCGGCCCCCGCGCCCGCGACGAGCGGGGGCTGTCACAGAGCACGGAGAACGCCATCCTCCTGGCCGGTGCAGTGGCCGTTGCGACGATCGTGATCACCGCGGTGACCGCCTATGTGCGTGCCCACATGCCGACCTGATTCCCGCCCGATGGCATGCCGGTGACGAGCGAGGGCTCACCGAGAGTCTGCAGTGGGCGCTGCTGTGGCCGCTGGTGATGCTGCTCGTGCTCGGCACTGTGCAACTGGGTGTCTGGTGGCATGCTCGCCTCACTCTCGGCGCCGCGGCCGCCACCGCCGCCGACCTGCTGAGTGTCGAGGGGACGAGTCCCACGTCGGCAGAAGCAGCAGCCCAGCGTGTGGCGGCCGCCGGCGGCGTCGAGTCCGTCACGGTCAGCGCCAGCCGTGGGCCACGACAGGTCGACGTCGTGGTGCGCGGCACCGCCCCGCTGGTCATCGATCTGGGCCTGTCCCGACTCGAGGTCAGCGCCGCCGCTCCGCGGGAGGTGGCACGATGACGACGCGGTCGCGGTCGGATCGTGGTGCCGTAGCCCTCGAACTGGTCCTCCTGGTGCCGGTGCTGATGATGCTGGTCGGGTTGGTCGTCGGCAGCGCCCGGATCTGGACCGCCCGGGCGACGGTCGACGAGGCCGCCCACCGTGGCGCCAGGACTGCCACCGTGCTCTCCGACGCCCGCAGCGCTGTCGGGGCGGCCGAGGCTGCCGCCCGGGCCAATCTCGTCGACGTGCCCTGTCGGGAGTCGACGGTGAGCGTCGACGCGTCTGCCCTGCATCGCCCGCCGGGGACGCCGGGAACGGTCGGGGTGACGGTCGGCTGCACCGTGACGTTCAGCGATCTGGTGCTGCCGGGCCTGCCGGGCGAGCTGACCCTGCAAGCGAACGCGGCCAGTGCCGTGGACCGATATCGGGGGCGATGATGCGGACCGTACGAGGGCTGATCGCCCTGACAGTGCTGCTGGGATCGGTGATCGCCGTGCCTTGGCTGCTCCTCACCTGGGGACGCTACCCGGCGCCGGGCGACCTCACCGTGGATCGGCTCCTGTTGACTCCCGACGACGGGCGGGTGTTGTTGTGGCTGGTGACCGGGATCGGGTGGGTGGTCTGGCTGCTGTTCACCCTGTCCGTCGGCGCGGACCTGGTCGGCATCCTCGGGGGACGCGCCGTACGGCTCCCCGGCCTGCGGTGGATGCAACTGGTGTCCGGGACGCTGCTGGTGGCGGTGCTGCTGATGCTCGGCGTGGGGCAGCGGTCGCGGCCTCCCTCCGTGGGGAACGACGATCTCACGGGCGCATCCCAGGGAGTTGCCGTCGCGGTGGCGTACGCCGCTCCGCCGGAGCCGGTCGCCGCCCAACAGCCGGAACCGCTCCTCGCTGAGCCGCCGGGAGGGCCGAACAACGTCCCGGAGCGGCCGACCGATGGGACGGAGTCGGGGGCTCTGGACGCCACGCGGTCGAAACCGGTCGTGACCGACGCGACAGCGATGCTGCCGGAGACCTTCGAGTACCGGGTGCAGCGCGGTGACGACTTGTGGAGTCTGGCGGAGACCTACCTCGGCGACGGTCTGCAGTGGCGCCGGATCCGTGATCTCAACCAGGCACTCCTGCGCCACGACCCTGACCATCTCGAGGTGGGGTGGGTGCTCACCATGCCGTTGCCCCATCCGACGCCGTCCGGGCCGCCGGAGCAGACCTTGGGGGCTGAGACCTCTGTTCCGACCGCGGTCGAGGCGCCGGGAAGGACCTCGGCGGTGGAGACCGATGACCCTGCCCCGGTGGAATCACCAGTCGTGGCAACGGTGCCGGCCCCCGGCGCGACCGCTGAAGAGGCCCCGTCCGGACCGACGGAGACTGCGCCCGAGGAGACGGAGTCTGAAGCGGCGAAGACGGCGTCCGAAGCGGCGGAGACGGCGTCCGAAGCGGCGGAGACGGCGTCCGAAGCGGCGGCGTCCCCTCTGGACCCCGAGCGGGAGCGGAGGTTGCTCCTGGGCGGCATCGGCGCCCTCACCGCCACCACGGTCGTGGCGGGGCTGGCCGGCCGCCGGCGCCTGCAGCTCGTCCAGCGGCCGGTCGGGCAGGTCCCGCAGCGTCCCGAACAGGGCGCCGAACGTCTTCGCAGCGTTCTGGCGGCCAGCCAGGTCTCCGATGACGTCGACGTGCTGGAGTGGGCTGTCCACATGGTGGCTCGCCACGCGCTGCGGACCGGAACGATCGGCGGTATCGATCGCTTGCGGGTCGGCGAAGCCGAACTGGAATTCGTCTGGGACGACCGACCGACCGGATTGCCCTGGGCTGCCGGATCGCCGGGTCCTGCTCCGGAGCCGTTCGTCGACACGGGGTCGTCCTGGGTGGTGTCCCACGCCGAGGTGCTGGCCGATCGTCGAGCCTCGGTCGAGGAGGACGTGCTGCGCCCGTGGCCCGCCCTGGTCACCCTCGGCGCGGACGACGAGGGCACCTACCTGATCGACCTCGAACGGTGGGGTCGCCTGAGCGTGCAGGCCGAAACGGCCGAGCGTGCCGGCGAGGTCCTCACCTCCCAGGTCCTGGATCTGATCGCCAGTCCCTGGTCAGGCGGGGCCCGGGTCACCGTGGTGGGCGACGACGGCGGTCTGGTCGACGTCAGCGGGGTCGACCACGTACGCCACGTCGATGCACTCGACGACATCATCACCTGCTGGGAGACCACCGCGGCCACCCAGCAGTCCCTGGTCGCCGTCGCTGACACCCCGGTGCCCTTACTGCGACTGGATCCCGACTTCGCGGAGGCCTGGTCGCCGCAGGTCCTCATCCTTCTGGCGGACATCACCCCCGCACAGCGGCGCCGACTCAACGAACGGTTCGGCCGCACCCACCGAGGACCGATCGTCCTCGTCTCCGAACACCCCGGTGGCGAGGCGACGCTGGTCGTCGACGAGGCGCCGCTGCGGGCACGGTTCGAACCCACCGGACTCGACCTGAGCCCGCAGCGGGTCGCCCGCCAGACCCGGGACGACGTGATCCACCTGCACCGGGTCACCGCCCCCGAAGCGCTCGTCCCCGCGCCATGGGCCGACGAGCACCCGGATGTCACGCCGTTCACTGCGCCGGCCGACATCGACACCACCGTCGAGGAGGAGCCTCCGATGTCAGACGATCCGAGGCTCCTGCTGCTGGGCCCGATCGAGCTCGAGGGCGCCCGAGGGGAACCGCCGAGACGAGCGCCGCGCCAGTGCCTCGAGTACTGCGCCTGGCTCCTGGAACACCCGAACGCCAGCTCGGTGGAGATGACCCGCGCGCTGCTGGTGGCGGAGAGCACGCGCCGGTCCAACATGAGCCGGTTGCGCGGTTGGCTGGGCCACGCCGCCGACGACCGGCCGTACCTTCCGGAGGCCTACTCGGGCCGGATCCGGCTGCACCCGGCGGTGCGATCCGACTGGCAGGAGGTACAACTCCTGCTCGGGCAAGGGATCGCCCGGACCAGCAGTGCCACACTGGCCTCGATCCTCGACATGGTCCGGGGCGCCCCGCTCGCCGACGCCCCGCCCGGTGACTGGGCCTGGGCCGAGGAGCTGCGGATCGAGTCCGCCTGCGCCATCCGTGACGTGGCCTACGAACTCGCCGATCGAGCGTTGGAGGAGAGGAAGCTCGACCTCGCCAAGTGGGCGGTCGGCCGAGGTCTGGTGGCCGCCCCGGCCGACGAACTGCTGCTGCGCCAGTTGCTGGTCGCCGAGCACCGGTCGGGCAACACCCGCGAGGTGGAACGGTTGGTGTTCACGCTGAACAAGCAGGCGCACATCCTCGGTATCGATCTGCTCCCCGAGACCGTCGCCACGATGCAGGAGGTCCTGGAGGGACGGATCAGAGGCCGATCGGCCAGTGGGTCGCGGCGGACGGCGGTCTAGAAAGCGGGGGACAGCGGCCTGCGGCTCCGGCGGAAGAAGCGGGTCCGTCGAGCAGGGTGTCCAACAGGTGTGTCCCGGTGGCGTTTCCTCGATCCATGACCGGGACCATCGGATGTCGTCCGACAGAAGAGAACGAGCGGATCCTGCGAGCGCCAGCGCTCCCCGGGAGTCCACTCGGACACACGCGTCGTACCCTCGGTTGCTCGACCACGGACCCTCCGTTGTCGACCGGCGTTGTCATCCCGACATCGACACAGGCCAGGCCCGCGTCTTCCGGCCGACCTGCAAGATCGCGGTCGCACCCGGTGCCTGCTCGTCGATCAGATCTGCGCCATCGACACCGACTATCTGGCCCGTGCCCCGTCGACTTCCTGACTCGAGGACTGGCCGTCGTCGAACTCGGCGTGGCCCACGACCTGGGCATCCGGTCCGAGACCCTCGGCGAGAGTCGTCGCCGGTGAGGCCAATGGGTACAGGGGTGTCCAGTTGGGTTCGCGACGTTCCCGCGGGAACGCGGGCTGGGATGTTTCCTGTGGGGACGCGGGCTGGGATGTTTTCCCCCGGTGACGCGGGCCGGGACGTTCCCGCGGGAACGCGGGGCTGTGATGTTCCCAACGGAAACGTCGCGAGCGCGCCGGGGTCCCGCGGGGCCGTGGCCCGCGGCACTCGGTCGTCGACATCCTGAGTGGGAGAGACCGTACGGGCGCTTCGTACGCGTCCACGATCCTGAAGGCTGCCGCTCGAGCTTGGGGGACTGCCGGTCCAGGTGACTCCCTCGGGCACCCTGCAGCCTGGTGTCTCCGTGTATCCGCGGGAGCGATGCCGGGACGCCAATACTGGCCGACGCACTGGCAACGTCAGGCGGGCACCTCGGTCTTCACCGTGGTCGTTGTGATGCACGAGGCCGCCCGGCGGTGCCGTCCGTCGCACCGTCACCCGCTGCTCGACCGCTCAGGACAGACAGACACCTGCGCCAGGTGATCAGCCTCGCCTTGACAGCGGCGGGCGGTGCGTCCACTCTAGGTGTAACAGCGTTACACCAAAGGAGGATTTGTGACGCCACTACTGGAAGACCTCTTCTCACTCAGCGGCAAGGTCGCCGTCGTGCTGGGGGCCTCTGGCGCCATCGGCAGCGAAGCCGCCCGCACCCTGCACGCACTGGGAGCCAACGTCGTGCTGTCGGGCCATTCGGTCGAGAAGCTTGATCAGGTCCGAGCATCCCTGCCGAGCGACGGCAGAGTGTCCGTCGTCGCGGCGGGGGACTGCCGTGACCAGCACCACGTCGAGGACGTGGCTGAACTGTCCCGCTCACTCGGCGGAGTCGACATCCTTGTGGACTCGATCGGCACCCAGCGGAGGCGCCCCCTGCTGGAGGCGACGTCGGAGGACCTCGACTATCTTTGGTCGGTGAACGTCGCGGGTGTGTTCGCGATGACCCAGGCGCTGCTGCCCCAGATGGTCGCCAAGGGCTACGGCAAGGTGGTCCACCTGTGCTCGATCGGCTCGTTCGTCGGTCTCGTGGACAAGACCATGTACGCGATCACCAAGGGTGCCCTCGCTCAGTACACCCGGAGCTCCGCGGTCGAGATGGCGCCGCACGGCGTACGCATCAACGCGATCGCTCCCGGCTACGTCGAGACGCCGATGACGTACGACTACATCCACTCCGAGCGCGAAGCGGAGTTCCTCAGCGCGATCCCGCTCGGTCGGTTCGCCCAGCTCGGCGACCTGGCCGGTGCCTTTGCCTACCTCACCACGCCGGCCTCGGACCATGTGACCGGGCAGGTGCTGGTGATCGACGGCGGCGAGACGGTCTAGGGAGGACATCATGGACAAGCAGACCCTCACCGACGCGGTCGTCCTCGACCGCATCCTGGCGACGGGCATCGTCGCCGTCGTCCGGCTCCGGGAGAGCACGGGCATGATCCCGCTGGCCCACGCCCTCGACGAGGGCGGGGTGGCCGCCATCGAGATCACCCTGACGATGCCTGGCGCACTCGAGGCGATCCGATCCGTTCGTGACGCGATGGGCCCGGAGTTCGTCGTCGGCGCCGGCACGGTCCTGGACGCGGACCAGGCGGCGGCCGCCATCGCCGCCGGCGCTGACTTCATCGTCGGCCCCACGGTGTCCCCGGAGGTGATCGCCACTGCCAAGGAGGCCGGACGCCCCGTTGTCGCCGGTGCGCTGACTCCCACCGAGGTGCAAAAGGCCCTCGTGCTCGGAGCCGACATCGTCAAGATGTTCCCCGGTCGGGTCGCCACGCCCGGCTACTTCCGCGACATCCTCGGGCCGCTGCCGACCGCTCGACTCATGCCCACCGGCAACGTCGACCTTGAGACGGCGCCCCAGTACATCGCGGCGGGCGCCGTGGGCGTCGGGGTCGGGAAGGCCCTGGTCGACCCGGTGGCCGTTGCCGACGGCGATTGGGGCACGGTGACCGCTCGCGCCCGGCGCTTCCGTGAGGCCATCGACCAGGCGAAGCGAGGCTGAGCAGATGAGCGACCAGACAGCCTCCTTCGTCGGCTTCGGCGACCTGCTGATGAGGCTCCAGACTCCCGACAAGCAGCGCATCGTCCAGGCGTCGTCGTTCGACGTGATGTACACCGGGGCGGAGGCCAACGCGGCGGTCATGCTCTCCCAGTTGGGCGTGCCGAGCCGGGTGGTGTCCCGTGTCCCGGACAACCCGGTCGGCCAGGCGTGCGTCAACTCGCTTCGCCGCTTCGGCGTCGACACCACCCACATCGCCCGCGGCGGGGAACGGCTCGGGATCTTCTACCTCGAGACCGGCGCCGCACAGCGCGCCTCCACGGTCGTCTACGACCGGCTCCACACGTCATTCGCCACGGCGGCCGCGGAGGAGTACGACTGGGACGAGATCCTTGCGGGCGCCGGCTGGCTGCACTTCTCCGGCACGGCGCCGGCGCTCGGCGAGCCGGTCCGCCGCGTGCTGCGCGACGCGCTCCGTACGGCCCGCGCACGGGGCGTCACGGTCAGCTGCGACCTCAACTACCGCGCCCGACTGTGGACGAACAACGATCAGCAGGCCGTGATGGAGGAGTTCGCGCCGCTGATCGACGTGCTCTTCGGCAACGAGGAGGACACCGCCAAGGTGTTCGGCATCCGCGCAGCCGGCAGCGACGTGCACCAAGGCGCCCTTCCCGTCGACTCCTACCGGCAGGTGGCCGAGCAGCTCACCGAGCGCTACGGGTTCCGTGCCGTGGCGACCAGCCTCCGGACGAGCATCTCGGCCTCCGTGAACAGGTGGGCCGGGATGATCTACGACGGCACCGACCACGCACTCAGCCGCACGTACGAGATCAACCCGATCGTCGACCGCGTCGGCGGCGGCGACTCGTACGCGGGCGGAGTCATCTTCGGGCTCCTGAACGGCTGGCCCCTCCAGCGTGTGGTGGAGTTCGCGGCCGCGGCCTCCTGCCTCAAGCACTCGATCCCGGGCGACTTCAATCTTGTGGACCTGCAGGAGATCGAGAGTCTCGTGCAGGGCGACGGCTCAGGCCGTGTGCGCCGGTGAGCGGCACCGTCAACTCTCTGAACGAAGGAACACGTGATGTCCACGATTCTTGGCCACACCCTCGGCACGCCCGACCGCACGCTTGAACAGGCATTGGACCTGTTCCGCGACGCGGGCGCGGACGGGGCGGAGATCATCTGGCAGGACGGATACTCATCGGCTCTCCCCGAGCCTCGTGGCGCCGTCGATCTCACCGCCGTGGGCCGCATGGCGGATGAGCGTGGCCTGGTCATCGGCGCGCTGACCCCGTACGTCACCGGGATCAACTCCCTCGACGAGGACGAGCGGCGGCACGATGTCCAGCGGCTCAGTTGGTGCATCGACGACGCCGCCGCCCTGGGCTGCCCGCGCATCCGGGTGTACGCCGGGGCGTTCTCCACCGAACAGCACCGTGCGAACGCTGATGCCATGTGGGACCGTCTCGTCGAGTCCCTCGGCGAACTCGGCCAGTACGCCGCCCAGCGGGGCGTGACACTGTGCGTCGAGAACCACTTCAGCACGATGACGGTCTCCGCGAAGCAATCGGTGCGCCTCATGCAGGCCGTCTCCCACCCGGCGGTGGGGATCCTCTACGACCAGGCGAACCTCACCTTCACCCATGACGAGGAATACCGCGAGGCCATCGCGCTGCAAGCGCCGTGGATCAAGCACGTCCACGTCAAGGACCTCGAGTTCATCGACCCGAACCGGCGACTGAGCACGCCGACGGTGAGCCACATCCAGGACGAGGACCGGGTGCACCGGTCCCGGATGATCGGTGAGGGCGTGCTCGACTGGACAGCCGTCCTGACCGCGCTCGTCGCGACCGGCTACGACGGCTCCTACTCTCTGGAGTACGAGTACCGGTGGAATCCGCAGGATCTTCCCGAGCCGGCCGTCGGCTTCGCGGAGAGCACCCGACGACTGCAGGCAGCCCTCGGCGCCGCAGGAGCGCGCCGAGTCGACCCTGCCGTCCGCTGACGCGCGCTGTCGCTCTGGCGGTCGCTCCCGACCTGGCCGACCGCCGGGTGACGCACCCGGGGAGACTGCTCCCCGGAGCTGGTGGGGAGCGGGGCAGACATCCCTCCCCAGGACAACCAACCACTCCACGTCAAAGAAGACCCAGGAGAAGAAGAATGACAGCACATATGGGTTACACGTACGCCGACCTGCACGAGGGACTCCGGTTCCGCAGTCCGGGGCGGACGATCACCGACGCCGACCTCGTCGGATTCGCCGGTCTCACCGGCGACTTCTCGGAACTGCACACCTCCGACGTGTACGCCAAGGCCAGCCAATTCGGGCGCCGCGTGGCGCACGGCATGCTCGGCCTCGCGTACGCCCACGGGCTGATGTGGGCACGCACCGGAGAACTGAGGCAGACGGCGATCGCCTTCCTCGGCATCGGCGACTGGCGGTTCGTCGGGCCGATCTTCGTCGGTGACACGATCTTCGTCGACTACACGATCGCCGAACTCCGGGACAGCCGCTCCAAGCCCGACCAGGCGATCGCGACCTTCGACGTCCAGGTGGTCAACCAGCACGGTGACGTGGTGCAGCGTGGCACGAAGGCCTTGCTGTGCTCGAAGGTGCCGCTCGCGGCCGTCGCCGCGGGCGAAGCCGGCGCGGCACGATGAACGGACGCTTCGCGGGTCGTGTCGCCGTCGTCACCGGTGCGGCCCAGGGAATCGGGGCCGCGGTCGCTGGTCGGCTGGTCGACGAGGGTGCCCGCGTGCTCGTCACGGACCGAGATCGGGCCGCGGCCGCCACAACGGCGACCCGTCTCGGGCCGGCGGCGGCACCGGCGGAGGTCGATGTCACCGACAAGGCGAGCGTCGAGGCGATCCCCGAACACGTCCGGCAGGCGTTCGGATCGTCCTTCGACCTGATGGTCTGCAACGCGGGCATCCAGACCTGGACCCGGGGCACCGAACTCACCACCGAGGAGTGGGACTCCGTCCTCGACGTGAACGCGCGTGGAGTCCTCTACTCCCTCCAGCTCGCCGGTCGGGCGATGACTGCCGCCGTCCCCGGCAGCGCGGGAGCACCGGCCGTGGTGGCGATGGCGTCCATCCAGGCTCGCCTGCCTGGCCCCTTCTACCCGCACTACTCGGCATCGAAGGCGGCGATCCTGAGCCTGGTGAAATCGTTCGCCGCCGAACTCGCCGAGCGCGGGATCCGGGTCAACGCCGTCGCCCCCGGGATCGTCGAGACGGAGATCTGGGAGCGTGCCGACCAGGCGCTCTCCGCGATGCGAGGGCAGGAGCCCGGGGTGGCCCGCCGCCAGCGGGTCGCCGCCGTCCCGCTGCGTCGGGCCGGCACGCCGGAAGACGTCGCCGCTGCGACCGCATTCCTGCTCTCGCCGGACGCCTCCTACATCACCGGTGAATGCCTCCACGTCTGCGGAGGGGACGTGATGTTGTGAAGCGCGACGGATTGCAGATCTCGCTCGACGAGGCGGCCGCGCTGGTCGGCGACGGCGTCACCGTCGTGGTCGGGGGCAGTGGCTCGCTCCTGCAGGTCCCGGAGTCTCTGCTCGGGGCGTTGGGTGATCGCTTCGAGCGCACCCACGCACCCCGTGACCTTCAGGTGGTGCACGTCATGGGCCTGGGCGACCATCAGGGCCGGGGCACCGACCACCTGGCTCGGCCAGGTCTGGTCCGCCGATTCATCGGATCGCATTTCGTGCTGAGCCCGCGTCAGCAGGCGTTGATCGCCGACGGACAGGTCGAGGCCTTCGCGCTGCCTGCCGGCACGATCACCCTGCTCTACCGGGAGATCGCCGCCGGCAGGCCCGGCCTGACGACCGACATCGGCATCGAGACCCATGTCGATCCGCGCCAGCACGGCGGCCGGATCAGCGAGACGACCAGTGGTGCCCTCTCCCAGGTCATCGAGCTCGGTGGCCGGGAGTGGCTGCACTATCCCACCTTCCCGATCGACGTGGCGCTGATCCGAGCGTCGGTCGCCGACGAGGACGGCAACCTGACGATGACCGACGAGGCGGCGTTCAGCGACAACCTCGCGATCGCGCAGGCGGCGCACAACAGCGGCGGTCTGGTGATCGCCGAGGTGCGGCGGGTCGTGCCCCGCAGGACGCTGCCCGGTGCGACCGTCCAGGTGCCGGGCGTGCTGGTCGACCACGTCGTGATCACCGAACACCCCTGGCAGACCCCGCTGACCCGCCTCGACCGGAGCCGGACCGGCACGGTGCCACCGGGCACCGGCCGGATCGCGCCGATCGCGCTCGACCACCGCAAAGTCGTCGCCCGGCGGGCCGCGATGGAGCTGCATCCCGGTGACCTGGTCAACCTCGGCGTCGGCATGGCCAACGGCATCTCCTACGTCGTGCACGAAGAAGACCGGATCGACGACGTCACGTTCACCGTCGAGCAGGGCATCTACGGCGGAGTCCCCGGCATCGGGCTGGACTCTGGCACCGCCGTCGACCCGGCGGCCATCATCGACATGTCCGCCCAATTCGATCTGTACGACGGCGGCGCACTCGACTTCGCCGGCCTGGCGTACGCCCAGATCGACCGCGCCGGGAATGTCAACGTCACCCGCGCCGGCCGGACGGTGATCGGCCCGGGCGGGTTCATCGACATCGCGCAGAAGGCCGGCACCGTGGTGTTCTGCGGCACGTTCACCGGCGGTGGTCTGCGTACGGTCGTCGAGGACGGCGCCCTGCGGATCGAGACGGAGGGACGTTACGGCAAGTTCGTCGACAGTGTCGACGCGATCTCGTTCTCGGCCCGTCACGCCCTGCGCACCGGCCAACGCGTGCTGTACGTGACCGAACGCGCTGTGTTCGAGCTGCGCGACGAAGGCCTGACCCTGGTCGAACTGGCTCCGGGAGTGGACCTGGTCGACGACCTGCTGGCGCTGCTCCCGTTCACCCCCGCCATGCCCGAACCGCCGCGCCCGATGGACGCTCGCCTGTTCCGCCCCGGCCCGACCGGGCTGGTGCTTCCGCGTCGGGACACCGCCATGGCGTCCCCCACACATGAAAGGGAGGCCCGCGCATGATCGACGCGTTCAGCGGGATCCGCATCCTGGATTTCACCCAGCTCGAGCAGGGCCCGAGCGCCACCCAGGTCCTCGCCGACTTCGGCGCCGACGTCATCAAGGTCGAGCGTATCGGCGCCGGCGAGATCGGCCGAGGTCAGTTCCCCACGATCAACGGGTACTCGCCCCACTGGTCCGCGACCAACCGCAACAAGCGCTCGATCTCGGTCGATCTCAAGCATCCTGAAGGCCGCGGGCTCATCCTGGCCTTGGCCAAGGAGGCCGACATCGTCGCCAGCAACTTCCGTCCCGGCGTGATGGAGAAGCTCGGTCTGGGCTGGGACGAGTTGTCCGCGGTGAATCCGCGGATCATCGTGGCGTACGCCTCCGGCTACGGCCAGACCGGCCCGTATGCCCAACGCCGGGGTCAGGACCTCGCCGCGCAGGCCCTCTCCGGCCTGATGGCGCTCACCGGCGCCGTCGACGGGCCTCCGACACCGTCAGGGACCTTCATGATCGACTACCTCGCGTCGATGCAGTTCGCCCAGGGGATGATGATCGCCCTCGCGGCCCGCGAGCGGACCGGCCGGGGACAGGTCGTCGACTCCTGCCTCCTGAACGCGGCCGTCGCCAGTCACCTGCAGGAAGGGACCACCTTCCTCACCCATGGCCAGGAATATCCCCGACCCACCGCCGGCATCGCCCACGCACACAACACGGCCCTCTACGGGACCTATCAGTGCCGCGACGGGCGGTGGCTGACACTGATCGGCGAGTTCTACATCGCCCATCCGTGGCAGCAGTGCGCGAGGGCGCTCGGGCTCGCCCCGGAGATCGTGAACGACCCGCGTTTCCAGACCAACGACGGCCTGCTGGCCCACACGGAGGAGACGGTGCGGATCGTACGGGAGGCCAGTCTCCGCTTCGACCGCGACGAACTGATGGGCCGGTTCGCGGCGGAGGACGTCCTGGCCACCCCGGTCAACCAGTACCCCGAGGTCTTCGTCGACCCCCAGGTCCTGCACAACGAGATGGTGCTCGACGCCGAGGTCCCCGGTGTGGGCCCGGTCAAGTTCGTCGGCATCCCGGTCAAACTGTCCGACACCCCCGGCCGGGTCCGGATGATCCCGCCGACCCTCGGCCAGCACAACGACGACGTCCTCGCCGAACTCGGGCTCGAGCCCGCCGAGATCGCCCGGCTCAAGGCCGAAGGCGTCGTCGGCGACGAACACGACCGGCAGACGGCCGGTGCACCCGCGACCTGGTGATCCTCGGCGCGCGCCGCCCCGTCCAACCACTCACCACTCCACCCCCACCGTGCCGCGGATCCCTTCGGACCACGGCCGGCCGATCGAGCGGATCGACACATCGCGCCGCTCTCCACACCGACCGTGCTCGCGACAGCGGGCATGGAAGACCGCTTCACTCCGAAAGGAACGAGCAATGACGCTCCAGAGCACAGCAGCCGCACCGCCCAAAGAAGCCGTGATGACCGAGTCCGCGGTCCGCCGCGTAGCGCTCGCCGGTGGGATCGGCACCGTCATCGAGTACTACGACTACGCGCTGTTCGGATATGCATCGACGATCATCGCGCCCCTCTTCTTCCCGAACGAGGACCCGGTCGCGGCCCTGTTGTCCACCCTCGCCGTCTTCGCCCTCTCGTACGTCATCCGGCCGGTCGGCGGCATCGTGTTCGGATGGGTGGGCGACCGCCTCGGCCGGCGACAGGCCCTCCTGATCACCATCCTCGGTGTCGGGGTGGCCACGACCCTGGTCGGCGTACTGCCCACGTACGCCTCCATCGGTCTGCTGGCCCCGATCCTCCTGTTCCTCGTCCGACTGGCCCAGGGCTTCTTCGCCGGAGGCGAACTCGGTGGCGCCGCCACGGTGATCTCCGAGAACGCGCCGGCGGGCAAGCGAACGCGGTACGGCGCGTACGTTCCGATGGGCACCAACGGCGGGTACGCGCTCGCGTCGGCCGCGATCGGCATGGTCGGAGCACTGCTCGGCGACGGAGACCTGAACAGCTGGGGATGGCGGATCCCGTTCCTCATCACCCTGCCGCTGACGATCTTCTGCTACTTCGTCCGGCGCACCATCCCGGACATCGACAAGGAGGTCGAGCACAGCGGCTCGCACACCTTCCCGCTCTTCTCGGCGTTCCGCACCTACCCCGGCGCTCTGCTCAAGGGACTGGGCCTGGGCATCGCCGTTCAGGGCGGCGCCTTCATCGGCTCCACGTTCATCGCCATCTACCTCGTCGCAGATCTCGGCTACCCCAAGCGGGCCGTCTTCTGGGTGACCGCGGGCGTCACTCTCGTCGCGGTCCTGCTGATGCCGCTCACCGGACGCCTCGCGGATCGGATCGGCGTTCTGCCGGTCGCCTTCACCGGGATCATCGGATATGCCGCGCTGACCTACCCGGCTCTCATCCTGATGAACCTCCACAACCTCGCCCTCGCCACGCTCGCGTACATCCTGATCATCGTGAACATGTCGTTCCTGCAGGTGGCCTCCTTCACCTTGACGCCCCGTCTCTTCCCGGATGCGGTCCGCTACACCGGCACCGCACTCGTGACCAACATGGCCGTCGTCATTGCCGGCGGCACCGCGCCGTTCATCGGCACGCTGCTGATCTCCCTCACCGGCGATCTGCGCTCGCCGTACTACTTCGTGGCGGCCACCTGCTTCATCGGTCTGGTCACCCTGGTGTTCCTCCGCCGTGACCGCGCCGTTCTGGACATCAAGCAGTAGGAAGGAGACGCGCTCCGGCGTCGGTGCGTCATCGCCTGCGGTGGCGCACCGACGCCCGGTGTCATGCCCGCTCGCCGCTGAGGCGGCGGTTCGGCCCGCCGGTCGCGACACTGCGGACACGCTCGGCGGTCTAGCATCGCGATCAACCACAACCCACCGACGAGAGGCACTGACGTGTCGAACCTGAGCCGGGCCATCGAAGTGCTTGAACTGATGGCCGACGAGCCCGACGGCGTACGTGTCAGCGACGTGGCGACCACGATGGGTCTCAATCGCGCGATTCCCTTTCGGCTCCTGACTGAGTTGGTCCAGCTCGGGTACGCGATCCAGGACCCGGACTCCGAGCGATATCGAGCCACTTTCGCCCTCGGCAGCCTGGGTTTGCGGCAGCTCGAGTCGTCCGGCATCGTGGACTGGTCGCAGGACGAACTCGGTGCTCTCGCCCGAAGCTCGGGAGAATTGGTCCGTCTCGCGATGGTGAGTGATCACCGACTCCGGTTCGTTGCGCAGGCACAGGGAGCGAACTCGTCGCTCATCGTGCACAGCCCGTTGCGCCCCGAGCTGGCACTCGGCGCGACGGCATCAGGGAAGGCCTACCTGTCCACGCTGCCCGAGGCGACGGTGCGGGAGATCGTCACCGAGCGAGGACTCGAGGCCTTCACCAACAGGACCATCACCTCACTCGATGCTCTCCTCGACGAGCTGGTGCTCACCCGTCAGCGTGGCTATGCGGTGGTGGTCGAGGAGATGGAGGTCGGCGTCAACGCCGGCGCAGCTCCGATCATTTCCGGCAACGGAGGTTCCGGGCAGGCCGTCGGAACGATCAGCATCGCTGGTCCGTCCGTGCGTCTGAGCCGCGAACGGATCGAGGAACTCTCGGACGATCTGGTCACGACGGCGACCCGGCTCGGCAAGCAGTGGAACGTCTACCGCTACCTGCAGGCGTCGCGCTAGACACCGGCGATCGGCTGACCCCGGCGATCGGCTGACCCCGGCGATCGGCTGACACCGGGGACGTCGGGTGGTGATGATGGACACACCCGTCTCATCTCCGGAGGTCAACGATGACCGATCCATCCACCGAGCCCGCGCGGGTCCCCGACGCCGTACGGCTCGATCTCTACTCCACCATGGTGCTGGCCCGCACCTACGAGCTCGCCATCCAACGCGAGTATCACGCCGACAAGGGTCCCGGCTTCGACATCGGCAAGGGGCTCGTCCCCGGCGAGATGCACCTCGCCGCCGGCCAGGAGCCCGTCGCCGCCGGCGTCTGCGCCCACCTGATGGTCGACGACGCCGTCACCGCCACCCACCGCCCCCACCACTTCGCCATCGCCCACGGCGTCGACCTCAACCGGATGACCGCCGAGATCTTCGGCCGGGAGACCGGCCTGGGCCGTGGCCGCGGCGGCCACATGCACCTCTTCGACCCGTCCACCCACTTCTCCTGCTCCGGCATCATCGCCGAGGGCTACCCGCCGGCGCTCGGCCAGGCGTACGCCTTCAAGACCCGTGGCACCGGCAATGTCGCCGTCGCCGTCACCGGCGAGGGCGCCGCCAACCAGGGTGCCTTCCACGAGTCCCTCAACCTCGCCGCCCTGTGGAAGCTGCCCGTCCTTTTCGTCGTCGAGGACAACGCCTGGGGCATCTCGGTGCCGCGCAGCGCCTCCACCGCGGTCTCCTCCAACGCCGTCCGCGCCGCGGCGTACGGCATCCCCGGCGTACGTGTCGAGGACAACGACGTCGACGCCGTCTACGCTGCCGCCGGCGAGGCGATCGCCCGGGCCCGCGCCGGGCAGGGACCGACCCTGCTCGAGGTCGCCACTCTGCGCATGCTCGGCCACTTCGAGGGCGACGCGCAGGGCTACCGGCCCGAGCTCGCCGAGGTGGCCAGCCACGACCCCATCCCGGCGTACGCCCGGCGCCTGCAGGACGCCGGCATCCTCGACGAGGACGCCATCGCCCGGATCGCCACCTCCGCCGCCGCGCGGGTCGAGGCCGCGATCACCTTCGCCAAGGAGAGCCCGCTGCCCGACCCGGCCGACGTGCTCAAGTACGCATTCGCCGAGGAGGCCTGAGATGACCACCGCACCCAGCACCCCGGTCCGCCGGCTCAACACCTCCAAGGCGATGGCTGAGGCGATCGCCCAGGAGATGCGCGCCAACCCCGAGGTGATCTACCTCGGCGAGGATGTCGGCAGCTACGGCGGCATCTTCAGCTCCACCGTCGGCCTGCTCGACGAGTTCGGCCCCACCCGGATCATCGACACGCCGATCTCGGAGACCGCCTTCATCGGCCTCGGCATCGGGGCTGCTGTCGAGGGCATGCGCCCGATCGTCGAACTGATGTTCGCCGACTTCATGGGCGTCTGCCTCGACCAGATCTACAACCACATGGCCAAGATCCACTTCGAGTCCGGCGGCCACGTCAAGGTCCCGATGGTGCTCACCACCGGCGTCGGCGGCGGCTACTCCGACGGCGCCCAGCACAGCCAGTGCCTGTGGGGCACCTTCGGGCACCTGCCCGGGATGAAGGTGGTCGTGCCGTCCAACCCGGCCGACGCGAAGGGCCTGATGACCGCCGCGATCCGCGACGACGGGCCGGTCGTGTACATGTACCACAAGGGCGTGATGGGCCTGGCCTGGATGGCGAAGAACCAGCGCTCCATCGGCCCGGTGCCCGAGGGGGAGTATCTGGTGCCGATCGGCACGGCGGCGGTCGCCCACGAAGGCGCCGACGTCACCGTGGTCACCCTCGGCCTGTCGGTGCACCACGCCCTGGACGTCGCCGAGAAGCTCGCCGGGGAGGGGATCGGCGTCGAGGTCATCGACCTGCGCTCGGTGGTGCCGCTCGACCGGGAGACCATCGTCGCCTCGGTCGCCAAGACCGGTCGGCTGGTGGTCGTCGACGAGGACTACCTGTCGTACGGCCTGTCCGGTGAGGTGATCGCCTCGGTCGTCGAGGCCGACCCCGGTCTGCTCACCGCCGCCCCCAGACGCCTGGCGATGCCGGACATCCCCATCCCGTACGCCCATGTGTTGGAGTACGCGGCACTGCCGCGGCCGGAGCGGATCGAGGCGCTGGTGCGGGAGGTGCTGGCGTGACCGACGTGCCGTTCCCGTTGATGAGCGAGGAGCGCCGGGAAGCCACCGGCGTCGTCGCCACCTGGTACGCCGCCGAGGGGGAGCAGGTGGCTGAAGGACAGCTGCTCGCCGACGTGCAGATGGACAAGGTGGACGCCGAGGTGATGGCGCCCGCCGCGGGCACCATCACCCTGCTGGTGGCGGAGGGAGAGGAGGTCGTCCAGGGCTCCGTGATCGCCCGGATCGCCTGACGACATCTCCGAGGTGTGACGTAGGTTACATCTCTTGCTGTGTGGGTGGGGTGGTGGGGCGGTGTTTGGTTATCGAACCGTTACCTTGGGTGACCGAATTGTGGTCGTCTTTCCTCTTACGGGTACGCCACCGAATCGCTAGGGTGACGACGGTCTCACAACCCTGTGAGCCGTTTCACTCCAGGAGCGATCCCATGCCCAGCCCCGCCCACTACAGAGAGGTAGAGCAGTCGGCTGAGTTCGTCGAATTGCGGAAGAGGTTCCGCAGCTTCGCGTTCCCGATGACCGTTGCCTTCCTCGTCTGGTACTTCCTCTACATCCTGCTGTCGGTGTACGCCACCGCCTGGATGAGTACTCGCGTCTTCGGCACCATCACCATCGGTCTGATCATCTCCCTGCTGCAGTTCGTCTCGACCTTCCTGATCACCTGGCTGTACATCCGCCACGCCAACACCAAGCTCGATCCGCTGTCCTCGAAGCTCAAGGCCGACCTCGAAGCCGACATGGAAGGGAGCGACCTGTGATTCCGCTCGCCACGCTGGGCGATCCCAGAGTCAACATCGCCATCTTCGTCACCTTCGTCGTCATCACCATGGCGGTCGTCATCATGGTGACCCGCGGTGGCCTGAAGCGCTCCGGCGACTTCTACACCGGCGGCGCGTCCTTCTCCGGGCGCCAGAACGGGTTCGCCATCGCCGGCGACTACCTGTCGGCGGCGTCCTTCCTCGGCATCGTCGGCGCCGTGGCCTTCTACGGCTACGACGGCCTGCTCTACTCCGTCGGCTTCTTCGTGGCCTGGCTGGTCGCCCTGCTGCTCGTTGCCGAGCCGCTGCGCAACACCGGTCGCTACACGATGGCCGACGTGATCTCCTTCCGGGTGAAGGACCGCCCGGTCCGGATGGCCGCGGCGATCTCGACCCTGCTGGTGTCCTTCTTCTACCTGCTCGCCCAGATGGCCGGCGCCGGCGGCCTGGTGGCCCTGCTGCTCGGCATCTCGAGCCCTGTCGGCCAGAACCTCGTCATCGTCATCGTCGGTCTGCTGATGGTGGCGTACGTTCTCATCGGTGGCATGAAGGGCACCACCTGGGTGCAGATGATCAAGGCGATCCTGCTGATCATCGGTGTCATCGTGATGTCGGTGTGGGTGATGGCGCGCGTCGGGTTCAACCTGTCCGAGCTGATGCAGCAGGCCATCGACCACGTCAACTCGGTCAAGCCCGGCAAGGGCGAGGGACTGCTCTCCCCGATGGGCAAGTACGGCACCAACAAGCTCGGCTTCATCTCGCTGTCGATCGCCCTGGTGCTCGGTGCCTCCGGCCTGCCGCACGTGCTGATGCGCTTCTACACCGTGCCGACCGCCAAGGAGGCGCGTCGCAGCGTCACCTGGGCGATCGTCCTGATCGGCCTGTTCTACCTGCTGACGATGGTCCTCGGCTACGGCGCCGCCTGGCTGGTGGGTGCGGAGAACATCGCGAAGATGCCTGGTGGCGCCAACGCGGCCGCACCCGCGCTGGCCTTCGAGCTGGGCGGCACCATCCTGATGGCGCTCATCTCCGGCGTGGCGTTCGCGACCATCCTCGCGGTCGTCGCCGGCCTGACCATCACCGCCTCGGCGTCGTTCGCGCACGACATCTACAACTCGGTGATCAAGGAGGGCAAGGCCGATCCCCGGCAGGAGCTCCGTGTCGCCCGGATCACCTCGATCGTCATCGGTCTGATCTCGATCGTCGGCGGCGTGATCGCCAACGGCCAGAACATCGCCTTCCTGGTGTCGCTGGCCTTCGCGCTGGCTGCCTCGGCCAACCTGCCGTCGATCCTCTACACGCTCTACTGGAAGCGGTTCAACACCCGCGGCGCCCTGTGGAGCATCTATGGCGGCTTGATCTCCGGCATGGTGCTGATCATCTTCTCGCCGGCCGTCTCCGGTAACGCTGCGGCGATGTTCCCGCACGCCCACTTCGCCTGGTTCCCGCTGGACAACCCGGCGCTGGTGTCGGTGCCGCTCGGCTTCATCCTCGGCTGGCTCGGCTCGATCACCTCCTCGGAGCACAACGAGGAGAAGGCTGTGGAGATGGAGGTCCGCTCCCTCACCGGTGCCGGTGCGGGCGGCGCGATCGACCACTGACCCCTCCGGGCGTACGCTGCTCTCGATCGCCGACCGCCACGGCACGGACCGTGCGGTCGGCGATCGGAGCTGTCAGAGTCATACAACCTTAAAGTTCCCTGTGAAACCTTGTGGTTAGGGTAACCTTTCGACTAAACTCGCCGCAGGTGCATGCAGGGTGCCCCTGCAAGGTCGTCGCACGCTGACATCATCCCCCCCGTACGCCAGCGCTGCGACAAACCCCAGTGGTCGGCCACCTCGGTGGTCGACCACTGTTGGGTTTCACCGGGCATCGGGCCTCTGGGTCTTGCCGGGCGCATCGGGCTCCCGGCCGCAGCAGTCCGGCCACCTCGGCACCGGCAGCGGCAGGTTCCGCGGGTCCGTACGCTGGGGGCGTGACTCCCGCCTCCGTCCTCATGCTGGTCATCGGTCTCGTGGTGACCGCCATCACCGTGCTGGCGATCGTACGGTCCCGCCGCACCGGCCTCGACGAGATCTACCAGGGGGTCACCCCTGGCCAACTCCCCGCGCCGGGCCAGCCGGCCCTCACCCGACGGGTGACTGACGGGGAGTACACCAAGGCCGTCGCCGTGCAGTTCACCCCGCCCAAGGGCCTGCGCCCCGGACTGGTCGGCACGGTCTTCGACGGGGTCGCGGAGAGCCGTGACGTCACTGCCACGATCGTCGACCTGGCGGTGCGGGGTTACGTGAAGATCACCGCGGTCGAGGCCGAGGGGGTCGCTCCGTCGCGGGGGCGGCAGCGCCCGGACGGCGGCCGCGGCGGCAAGCCCCGGCCGGACTGGGAGATCGTCGCCCAGGACCCGCCCGCCGGTGACGAGCTGTCGGTGATGGAGGCCCACCTGCTCAACGGCATGTTCGCGTACGGCCCCTCGGTGCGCATCTCGCAGTTGACCGGTGACTTCGGCCAGGTGATGCGCGAGGCCGTCCAGGCGCTCTACACCGAGGTCGTGCACCGCGGCTGGTACCGCCGCCACCCGCGCGCCAGGAACGGTCTGAGCGGTGCCGCCCTGTGGGGGCTGGCCGTCGGTGGTGCGCTGGTGATGGTCGTCGTCGCCGCGGTCGGTGGTGGCGCACTGGGCGGGATCGTCGGCGGGCTGCTCACCCTGGGGTCGGCCGGCGCCTGGGCCCGGTGGGGACGCGTACGCCCCGGACGGACCGCGGAAGGCACCGCCGTACGGATCCAGGCGTTGGCCTTCGAGGAGTACCTGCGGACCGCCGAGGCGGACCAGATCACGTTCGAGGAGGCGGCCGCCATCTTCTCCCGCTACCTGCCGTACGCCATCGTGTTCGGCGTGGCGGACCACTGGGCGAAGGTGTTCGGTGAGGTGGCGGCCAAGGCCCAGATCGCAGGCTACGACACGCTGGACTTCGGTCTGGACTGGATCGACATGGTGATCCTGGCCGATCTGCTCGACGTGCCTGAGCTCGCCCTGCTGCTCGGAGAGGGAGTGGCCGAACTGGTCGGCGACCTCGACGTCTCGGGGATCGCCGATGCGGTCGGCGGCGGTCTGGAGGCGTTCAGCGGCGGGGTGGCCGACTTCGTCGACTCCACCGGCGGTCTGGACAGCCTGGGGGACGGCTGCGACGGCTGCGACCTCGACTTCGGGTGAGGCGGGGACGTCGGTCAGGCCGCACCCGGCCCTAGGACTGCTGGTCCAGTGCGGTGGGTGGGATCGACGGATCCTCGATGCCGGCGATGTGCAGGGCCGTACGGATCCGGCTGAGCGCCTCGCGCTGGAAGCCCCACTGTTGGTTGGCGAGGGTGTCGGCGGTCGCGCGTAGCTTGGTCTGCACCGCGTCCATGCTGTCGACGCCCAGCACGACCGGGTCGGCGATCAACACCTGCTGCCACTCCTCCAGGGCCGCCATCTCGGTCAGCACCTGTTGCATGATCTCGATCGCGGCCCCCGGGTCGGCGGTCAGCGCGATCGGCACGTCGATGATCGCCGTCGAGGTGCCCTGGGAGGAGTTGCCCAGCTCGGTGATGTCACCGTTGCGGACGTACCAGACCACGCCGGAGAAGGCGCGCAGCCGGGTCACCCGCAGGCCGACCTCCTCCACCCGGCCGGAGATCTTGTCGTTGACCTGCACCCAGTCGCCGACCCCGAACTGGTCCTCGGAGATCATGAAGATCCCCGACAGGTAGTCCTTCACCAGCGACTGGGCGCCGAAGCCGAGCGCGACGCCGCCGATGCTGGCGCTGGCCAGCAGCGGGGCCAGCGGGACGCCGACCACGTTCATCACCGTCATCACCACGATGATCACCATCACGATGTCGGTGACGTTGCGCAGCAGGCTCGCGGTGGTGTTCGCCCGGGCGGCGTAGCGCTCGTCCGACATGTCCGCGGCCCGGCGGAGGATCTCGGTGGCCCGGATCCGCTTGCCGCTGGCGTCCTTGATGAGCATCCGGGTGATCCGGCGGATCGCCCGGACGAGCAGGCCGCGGACGATCAGGGCGACCAGCACGGTCACCACGATCACGCCGGCGTTGTTGATCCATTGCTCGGGAATCGTCCAGGGCACCGTCAACCTCCGATCTGGGCTCGGGTCGATCCTGCCACGGACCTCAGACAGCCCGTCACGGGCGGTCGGTCACGAGCTCGGCGTACGCGTCACGAGCTCCATGCGGCCAGCAGGGCCGCGGCGGCGTCCCGGGGCGACGGCCGGCCGCAGATCGCCGACACCACACTGATCCCGTCCACGCCGGTGGCCCGCACCCGGGGGACCCGGTCCAGGCTGATCCCGCCGATCGCGACGCTCGGCCACGGGCTGGCGGCGGCGATCGCGGTCGTACGCTCCGGGCCGCCGGCCTCGGCGGCGTCCGGTTTGGTCGCGGTGTCCCAGACCGGGCCGATGCCGACGTAGTCGATCAGGTCCTCGCCGAGTGCGCGCGCCACCTCGAGGTGTCGGGTGGTCTGCACCGACAGGCCGAGCAGCCGGTCGGGGCCGAGCAGCGCGCGAGCCTGGTCGATCGGCAGGTCGCCCTGGCCGACGTGGGCGCCCTCGGCGCCGATCGCCGCCACCAGGTGCACCCGGTCATTGACGATCAGCGGCACCCGGCCGGCCAGCGCGGTGTGCAGCGTACGGCCGATCCGGACGAACTCGTCGTCGTCCACCTCGGTGTCGCGCAGCTGCACCAGCGTCACGCCGCCGTCGACCGCCTCCAGGACCGTACGCACCAGACCGTGCTCGGCGGTCATCGATGGGTCGGTGACGAGGTAGAGCCGGTAGTCGGGGAGGGGCCGGTAGTCGGGGTGCGGCGAGTGGTGGCGGCGCGGCCGGGCGTCGCGGGGGAGGGTCATCGCTCCGCCAGCGCGACGCGGGCCGCGAGCTTGTCCGGGGTGATCGACCCGAGCGCGTCCAGCAGGCCGACGGCGAAAGAGCCGGCGCCGTTCTTCGGCGCCTCCTCGGCGGCCAGGCAGAGCAGCGTGGTGGCCGTGGCCGCGGCGATCAGCCGGTCCTCGGTGACCGCGGCGAAGCCTGCCATCAGGGAGCCGAGGGCGCAGCCGACCCCGGTGACCTTGGTCATCAACTGGTGCCCGTTGCTCAGTGCCAGCACCCGGCTGCCGTCGGTGAGGTAGTCGGTCGGGCCGCTGACGGCGACCACGGTGCCGAGGTCGGTGGCCAGCCGGCGGGCCGACTCCACCGCGTCGTCGGAGGAGTGGGTGGACTCGACGCCCCTGCCGCCGGTTCCGCCGCGCAGCGCGAGGATCTCCGAGGCGTTGCCCCGGACGATGGCCGGATGCGCTGCGAGCAGCTCCACCGCGACCTGCGTACGCCATCCGATGGCACCCGCTGCGACCGGATCCAGCACCCACGGCACGGCGTGCTCGTGGGCCGACGCCGCGGCCAACCGCATCGCGGCGACGGTGTGCTCCTGCGGGGTGCCGAGATTGATCAGCACGCCACCCGCGACGGCGGCGAACTCGCCGGCTTCCTGCGGGTTGTCGACCATCGCGGGAGCGCCGCCGGCGGCGAGGACGACGTTCGCGGTGAAATTGGTCACCACGGAGTTGGTGAGGCAGTGCACCAGCGGGACGGTGGCGCGGAACTGCTCCAGGGCGGCGGCGAGGGCGGACGGGACGACGGACGTGGTGGCTGCGGACGGCATGCCCCGACGATATTGCAGCGACATCTGCGCGGATCTCGGGTGATCAGTAGATGGCGCCATAGAGTGTCATCGTGGACCCGATCCAGAACCCGTACGCACCGGGGGCCGGGCAACGACCGCCCGCCCTGACCGGTCGTGACGACGAGTTGGCGGCGTTCGACGTCGTCCTCGCCCGCGTGGCGAAGGGCCGCCCCGAGCGGTCGATGGTGCTCACCGGACTGCGCGGCGTCGGCAAGACCGTGCTGCTCAACACCCTGCGCTCCTCGGCGGTCCGCGCCGGCTGGGGCACCGGCAAGCTGGAGGCCCGGCCCGGCCAGTCCCTGCGCCGCCCGCTCGGCGCCGCGCTGCACATGGCCGTCCGCGAGCTCGGTCACCCGTCGCAGACCGAGACCGTCCTCGGCACCGTACGATCCTTCGTCGAGGCGGACGCGAAGCCCGGAGCCAAGCTGCGGGACCGGTGGAACCCGGGCATCAACGTGCCGCCGACCAGGGGCCGGGCCGACTCCGGCGACATCGAGATCGACCTGGTCGAGGTGCTCACCGACATCGGCGGGCTGGCGCTGGACCTCGGGACCGGCGTGGCGCTGCACATCGACGAGATGCAGGATCTCGAACCGCCGGACGTCTCGGCGGTCTGCGCCGCCTGCCACGAGCTCAGCCAGCAGGGGCTGCCGCTGATCGTCGTCGGTGCCGGACTGCCGCACCTGCCCGCGGTGCTGTCGGCCTCGAAGTCGTACTCGGAGCGGCTGTTCCGCTACGTACGGATCGACCGGCTGCCCCGCGAGGCGGCCGACGCCGCACTCGTCGAGCCGGCCGCCGAGGAGGGGGCGGCGTACGCTCCGGAGGCGCTGGCGGCGCTGTACCGGGCCACCGGCGGCTATCCGTACTTCATCCAGGCGTACGGCAAGGCGGTCTGGGACGCGGCGCCGTCCTCGCCGATCGGCCCGGACGACGTCGCCGTGGCGGTGCCGCAGGCCGAGTCCGAGCTGGCCGTCGGCTTCTTCGGTTCGCGCTACGAGCGGGCCACCCCGGCGGAACGGGAGTACCTGCGGGCGATGGCCGAGATCGGCGGTGAGGACCCGGTGGGCACCGCCGAGGTCGCCGCGCACCTGGACCGCAAGCCGCAGAGCCTGTCCCCGGCCCGTGATTCGCTGCTGAAGAAGGGGCTGGTCTACTCCGGCGAGCGCGGCAAGGTGCAGTTCACGGTGCCGCACTTCGGCCGCTACCTGCGGGGTGCGACGGTGGCCGAATAGGCCGTCGCCGGAGCGTCTGCGGGGCGATGTCAGAGGCCGGTCCTAGCGTTCAGGCATGCGCATCCTGCACACCGCTGACTGGCACCTCGGGCGGACCTTGCACGGCGAGAGCCTGCAGACCGCCCACGAGACGTTCGCCGACCACCTGGTCGAGGTGGTCGAGGCCGAGCAGATCGACGCCGTGCTGGTGGCCGGCGACGTGTACGACCGGGCCATCCCGCCGGTCGAGTCGGTCGCGTTGCTCGGCGACACGCTGGCCCGGCTGACCGCGCGCACCCGGGTGGTGATCACCTCGGGCAACCACGACTCCGCGGTCCGGCTGGGCTTCGGCGCCGGGATGTTCCAGGACCGACTCAGCGTCCGCACCCGGGTCGCCGAGGTCGGCCGACCGGTCGTCGTGCCGGCCGCCGACGGGCACGCCGGTCTGGTCGTCTACCCGGTGCCCTACCTCGATCCGGACGGCACCCGCCAGGAGTTGGGCGGGGTGGAGCGGACCCATGCCGCCGTGGTCGGTGCCGCCATGGAGCGGATCGTCGAGGACCGCGCCCGGCGCGACCCCGCGGTGCCGGTGGCGGTCCTGGCCCACGAGTTCGTCGGGACCGGCGAGACCTCCGACTCCGAGCGGGACATCCGGGTCGGCGGGATCGACTCGGTGCCGTCGGCGGTGTTCCGGACGGCCGACCCGGCGTACGTCGCGCTGGGTCATCTGCACCGGGCGCAGCGGACCGGCGACCCGGAGCGCGACCCGCTGATGCGTTACGCCGGGTCCCCACTGGCCTTCTCCTTCTCCGAGGCGGGCCAGGTGAAGTCCAGCGTGATCGTCGATTTCGACGGTTCGGCTCCGGCGGTGCAGACCGTGCCCGCGCCGGTGCCGCGCCGCCTGGTCCGGGTCCGCGGCACGCTGGCCGAGTTGGAGTCGTCGGCTTGGGATGCCGACCGGGACGCCTGGGCCGAGGTGATGGTGACCGACCCGATCCGGACCGCCGACATGATGGCCCGGGCCCGGGCGTGCTTCCCGCACCTGCTGACCTTCGCCCACCAGCCCGCCGATCGGGTCTCCGACGGCCCGTCCCGGATCACCGCTGCGGTCGACCCGCTGGAGGTGCTGACCGACTTCGTCGCGGACGCGGGCGGTAGGGTCGCCACCGCCGACGAGGAGCAGGTGCTCCGTGAGGCGTACGAAGCCGTCCGGACGTTGGCGGTGGCCTGACATGCAGCTGCACCGGCTGGCCCTGCGGGGCATCGGGCCGTTCCCCGACGAGTGTGTGATCGACCTCGACGCGCTCGGGGCGGGTGGTCTGTTCCTGATCGAGGGGCCCACCGGCTCGGGCAAGTCGACCCTGCTCGACGCGGTCACGTTCGCCCTCTACGGCGGTCTGGCCGACTCCGCCGCCAGCGACGAGCGGCTGCACTCCGCGCATGCCGGCCCGGAGGTGGAGCCGTACGTCGAGCTGGTGTTCTCCACCGGGGCGGGTGACTTCCGGATCTGGCGCCAGCCGAAGTACGAGCGTCCCAAGCAGCGGGGCACCGGCACCACCACGCAGAACCAGCAGGTGAAGCTGTGGCGGCTCAGCCCCGGCGAGCTGGAGGAGGTGCTCGGCGGCGGTGAGGCGGGACGCCTGATCTCCAACCGTGCCCAGGAGGTCGGCGCCGAGATCCCGGCGCTGACCGGGCTGACCAAGGACCAGTTCACCCAGACCGTGCTGCTGCCGCAGGGGAAGTTCGCCACGTTCCTGCGCTCGAAGCCCGATGACCGACGGACCGTGCTGCAGCAGGTGTTCGGCACCGAGGTGTACGACCGGGTGCAGAAGCGGCTGATCGACGGGGCCAATGCCCTGCGGAAGACCTTGGAGGGCCACCGGGGGGCGATCGGGAAGGCTGTCGCCGTCTACGGGAGCCGGCTCGGGGCCGAGACCGCGGACACGGCCACGTTGGAGACCACGGCGATCGAAGGCCGCGAGGCCGTCGCCCCGCGTCTGGAAGCCGATGCGGCCCGGCTGGCCGCCGAGGTGGCCCGGACCGCGGCCGTCGCCGAGGGTGCGGAGGTCGTCGAGGCCGCGGCGCGCGGCGCGCTGGACGGCGCCGAGAAGCTGGCGGAGGCGCTCCGGCGGCGGGCGGACCTGCTGGCTCGCGATCGCGCACTGACTGCCGGGGCCGCAGAGATCGCCGCGCTGCGAGAACGGCTCGACCGACATGCCGGCGCCGCCTCGGTGGTGCCGCTGGTGCCGCCCGCGGAGCAGGCGGCCGCCGTCCTGGCCGCAGCGTTGGCCGATGGCGAGGCAGCAGGTCTGCCGCTGACCCAGGGGAGTGGCGCCGCCGACGAGCTCCTCGCGCTGGCCGATTGCGAGGACGATCGGCATGCCGTCTGCACCAGGGCTGTCGGGGAGCTGGAGCCGTGGGCCGGCACTGAGGCCGGCCTGCCGTCCCGCCGGCAGGGCCTGGCCACTCGGCGCGACCGGCTGCTCGCCCAGCGGGAGACCCTCACCCGGCGCCGCGCCGAGCTGGACGCCCGCCCCGACGCGGACGCCACGCTGGACGCGCGACTGTCCGCGCTGCGGCAGGACGCCGGGGACCTCGCCGCGGCTGAGCGGGACACCGCTCGCGCTCGCAGCGCCGTGGCCGCGGCGACCGATGCGGAGACGCTCGACCGGCAGGTCGCTGAGTCGGCGACCATGTTCGCCCGCCTGCTGGCGGCCCAGGAGCGGGCTGACGAGACGGCGCGACAGCGCCGGCTCGCCCGGTTCGCCGGGATGGCCGGAGAGATGGCCGCCGCTCTGCGCGACGGCGAGGCGTGCCCGGTCTGCGGTGCGATCGAGCACCCGGCCCCCGCCCAGCAGGATGCCGCGCACGTCTCGGCCGAGGCCGTCGAAGCAGCCGAAGAGGAGCGGACCCGGGCCGTGGCCGCGGTCACCGCCCACCAGAAGGCCCTCAGCGCGTTGGAGGCCCGGCTCGCCGCCCGGCGTGCCGAGGCCGGTGGACTCGACGTCGTCACGGCCACCACGGCGCTGGGCGAGGCCGAGGAACGGCAACGGCAGATCGTCCTCCGGCATGACGAGATCGCCGCCGGGGAACAGGCGCTGCGCGCTTTCCGGGCCGACACCCAACGGCTGGAGGCGGCGTGGACCCGGGACCAACAGAGCTGGGACCATGCCGACCAGGACCTCGCCCACGATGCCGCCCGGCTCGAACAGGACACTGCTCGGTGCGCCGAGGTGCGCGGTGCGGAGGAGTCGGTCGCCGACCGTGTCGCCGCGCTACGCCAGCAGGCCACGGCCGCCCGTCACCGGGCCGACACGGCGCGGGCCGTGGTCCGCGCCCGCGCCGAAGAGCACACCGCCCGCCTCGCCCTCGACGCCGCCCTGGCCGATTCCCCCTTCGCCGATCCCGCCGACGCCCTGGCCGCTCGGCTGGAGCGGACCGCCGAGGCCCAGGCCCAGCGCCGGGTGCGGGCGTACGACAAGGAACGCGACGCGGTCGACAGCGGACTCGCCGACCTGTCCGGGCTCACCGGCGACGAGGATCCCCGGCTGGACGAGTGCAAGCTGGCAGCTGACGAGGCCCACGCCGCGGCCCGGAGCGCCACCTCGGCCGCTGACGCTGCCGCGACACTGGCCGCCGACGTGGCCGAGGCCCGCACCGCCCTGGAGGACGCGATGGCGGCGTACGCCCGGGCTGCCGACAGCGGCCGGGCGCTGCTGCGGGTGTCCGACCTGGCCAAGGCGGGATCCCAGTCACTGATCCGGACCGAACTGGTGACCTGGGTGCTGGTGCGCCGCTTCGAGGAGGTCGTCGCCGCGGCCAACGACCGATTGCAGGTGATGTCCGACGGCCGCTACCTGCTGGAACGGGTCGACGACGAGGCCGGACAGCGCTCCCACAAGCTCGGACTGGGCCTGCAGGTGCTCGACCAGCTCACCGACCGGCCGCGGTCGCCCGGCACCCTGTCCGGCGGCGAGACGTTCTACGTGTCGCTGGCGCTCGCCCTCGGCCTGGCCGACATCGTCCGTGCGGAGGCCGGCGGAGTGGATCTCGACACGCTGTTCATCGACGAGGGCTTCGGGTCACTCGACCCGTCCGCCCTGGAGAACGTGATGGCGGTCCTCGACGGTCTGCGGGCAGGGGGCCGTACGGTCGGCGTGATCAGCCATGTCGCCGACATGAAGGACCGCATCCCGGAGCGGATCAGTGTGCGACGGCGTGCCGACGGCGCGTCGACCCTGACCGTCACCGCCTGACCGTCTCCGCTGACCGTCAGCCCTGAGCCCGTGCGTCAGTCCCTGAGCGTGGGTGCCTGGGACCGGTCGACGGCGAATCCTTAGGATCGGTCCGTGACATCCACGACAGCCCCCGCACGTCCGGTCGACCCGGTCGATGCCGTCCCGCCGATCCCGAAGCTGACGGTCCTCGGCGTCCAGCACGTCCTGGCGTTCTACGCCGGGGCCGTCATCGTGCCGCTGGTCATCTCCCAGGGCCTCGGCCTCTCCCAGCAGGACACCATCCACCTGATCAACGCCGACCTGTTCACCTGCGGCATCGCGTCGATCATCCAATCCGCCGGACTGGGCCGGCGGATCGGCGTACGACTCCCGCTGCTGCAGGGCGTGACCTTCACTGCCGTGTCGCCGATCATCGCCATCGGGCTGGCCTCCGGCGGTGGCACCCACGGCCTGGCCGCGGTCTACGGGTCGATCATCATCGCCGGCCTGGCGACCTTCTTCGGCGCGCCGTACTTCGCGCGGCTGCTGAAGTACTTCCCGCCGGTCGTCACCGGCACGCTGCTCACGGTGATGGGCACGACGCTGATCGGCGTCGCCGCGGGCGACGTGGTCCGCTGGGGGCAGGCCGATCCGGCGACGATGGTGCCCGGGCTGCTCTATGCGCTCGGCACGCTGGCCGTGATCGTCCTCGTCCAGCGCATCTTCAAGGGTTTCCTGGCGACCATCTCGGTGCTCATCGGCCTGGTGCTCGGCACCGCGGTGGCGGCCGTGCTGGGCCACGCCGACTTCTCCGGGGTGGCGAGCGCCGCTCCGCTCGGCGTCACCTCGCCGTTCTTCTTCGGCTGGCCGGCGTTCTCCCTCACCGGCGCCATCTCGATGATCATCGTGATGGCGATCACCGCGGTGGAGACCACCGGTGACGTGTTCGCCACCGGCGAGGTCGTCGGCCGGCGGATCACCCCGCGGCACATCGCCGCCGCACTGCGTGCCGACGGCCTGTCCACCACCCTCGGCGGTGTCCTCAACTCGTTCCCCTACACCTGTTTCGCCCAGAACGTCGGGCTGGTCCGGCTCACCCGGGTGAAGTCGCGCTGGGTGGTCACCGCGGCCGGTGTGCTCATGATCATCCTCGGCGTGCTGCCGAAGGCCGGCGCGCTCGTTGCGGCCATCCCGGCGCCGGTGCTGGGCGGGGCCTCGCTGGCGATGTTCGCCAACGTCGCCGTCGTCGGCATCCAGACCCTCGGCAAGGTCGACATGCACGACAACCGCAACGCGGTGATCGTGTCCACCTCCATCGGGCTGGCGATGCTGGTCACCCTGCAGCCGACGATCGCGCAGTCCGTGCCGGCGTGGCTGCAGATCCTCTTCGGCTCCGGTGTCACCCTCGGCTCGATCGTCGCGATCGTCCTCAATCTGCTGTTCTTCCACGTCGGCCGGCGGCGCGGCCCCGATGTCGCGGTGGCACACGGCAAACCGGTCCGCCTGGACGAGGTGAACGCGATGACCAAGAAGGAATTCGTCGCCGCCTTCGGTGGCCTGTTCCCGGTCAGCTGGCCGGTCGCCCGGGCTTGGGAGGACCGACCGTTCGAGAGCACCGAGGAGTTGCGGGAGGCCTTCCAGCAGGTCGTCCTGTCGGCGGAGCCGGACGAGCAGCGCGCGCTGATCGACAGCTACCACGACATCTCCGAGCTCGTCCTCACCGACCCCGAGGAGGCCACCGAAGACGTCCGGGCCCTCCAGGAGACCGGATCGCTCGCCGTCGACCGCCTCGACGACCGGGATCGTACGGAGATCGCGGCCCTCAGCGAGGCCTACCGGGAGAAGCACGGCATGCCTTGGGTGGTCTGTCTGGCCAATCTGGCCAGCCGTGACCAACTCGTCGGCGACGGCTGGCATCGCGTGGCCAGCTCCCCGGTGCGCGAACTGGCCACCGCCATCGCCGAGGTCGGCCATATCGCCGACGCCCGGTTCGATGCGCTGGTCGCCGACGCCAACCCGATCCGGTCGGCCTGGGCCCGGAAGTTCGAACAGCTCAGCTGAGCCGGCATCCCCGGGCGGTGCTCCTCGCGGTCGATCCGGCTGATCGGCCCCGGGGATCGCCGATCGGGGCAAGGATGTCGACGGGGGACACAAGGATGTCGAGGGGGACACGTGATCGACCCTGACGATGAGGAGGAACAGTGCGGTACGCGGTGATCGGGGCGGGGGGCCTCGGCGGGTTCTTCGGTGGGTTGCTCGCGGCCGGCGGCCACGAGGTCCACTTCGTCGTCCGGGGACGTACGTTGCACACCCTGCACACCTCCGGACTGAGCGTCAGCGGCGGGTTCCTGGCCCGGCTCGACCGGGTCGAGGCCACCGACGACGCGCGGACCATCGGGCACGTCGATGTCGTGCTGGTCGCCGTCAAGGCCGGCCAGCTGCCCGACATCGCCCACCAGCTGCCGCCGCTGGTCGGGCCGGACACCCTGGTGATCACCATGCAGAACGGTGTCGACGCCCCCGATGTCGTCGCCGCGACGGTCGGCCGCGACCACGTGGCCCCCGGGGTCGTACGCGTCTTCACCCAACTCGACGAGCCCGGACGGATCAGCCATCACGGCGGGCCGGACAGCATCACCTTCGCCGGCTGGGACAACGTGGAGACGCCCCTGGTCGAGGCCGCTCGGGCCGCCTTCGAGGGCGTCGGAATCCACGCTCCCGAGCCCGCCGACATCTGGGTGGACCTGTGGAACAAGGCGATGTTCATCATCCCGACCGGTGCCCTCGGCGCGCTCAGCGGGGAGCCGCTCGGGGAGTTGCGCACCGCACTGCGGGACGAACTGACCGCCTGCATCACCGAGATCGACGCGATCGGCCGGGCCCGTGGCGTGGCGCTGCCGCCCGATGCGGTGGCCCGTACGCTCGCCTTCATCGACCAGCAGCCGGCCGAGGCCACCGCCTCGCTGCAGCGCGACCTGCTGGCCGGCCGGCCCTCCGAACTGGACGGCCAGGTCGGCGCCGTGGTGCGGATCGGGCGCCAGCTGGACGTGCCGACGCCGCGCCACGCCTTGATGTACGCCGTGCTGTCGCTGCGGGAGAGGGCCGCTCGGGGCTGAGGCCGCGTACGGGACGGGACCCTGGGGCTGAGCCACACCTGCGGAGTTCACGGCACCCCCCGCGGTTCCTCAATCCGAGTTGAGCGCCGTCGCGCGAGGATTCGTGGTGGTGGTCGTCGTGGTCGTGCGGCTGACCGCCGTCGTGAGGGGCCGCCGCCCCGCAGACGCGCGGGTGTCTGCCAGCCGCCGCGTCTTCAGTCAGCTGCGGCCTACCCGCGGGCCGCGGATCGCTGAAACAGCCGCGGCTGGCAGAAGGGGCCGCATCTGCGGCGGCATGACGATCACGTCCCACGTCCTGGCCTGCCGGCCTAGCGCCCCGCGCCGAGTAGGCGGCAGCCGAAAACCTGGTCGTGGGACAGGCCGGGATCGGCGAGCAGTCCTGTGACCGGGGTCGACAGGCAGACCGGGGCTGATGGATCATCGTGGGCATCCTTCAAGGTGTCACGGTCGTCACTCCGAATCCACGGTGACCCATCCCCGCACCCGACACTCAAGGACGCCCTCCGGGCCACAGGATTCCCTCCAGCGAAACGACTCACCCCGCCGAGGGACTCACCCCACCCCACACGACTCACCCCGCCAAGGGACTTGACTCGTACAAACGCTCGGCTCTTCACCTCACCCACGCGTTCGTGCTGAATGACAGACACCTCTGCACGGGCGAAGTGCAGAGGTCGTCGAATGTGTCTGAGCCGGTGCAGCGGCAGCTGCTGTTCCGAGCCAGACCAGCCTCTCTTGTCCCCGTCGGGTCCCGGTCGCGACGTCGGTCGCGGTTCCTCACGTGTTCCCGTCGCTCGACGGGTCATGCCGAGTGGATGATTGATCGTCGCACCCTCGCCCCTGTACCTCCGCCTCCCCCCTCGCCTCTGTACCTAGAGGTATGTACACTCGAACCATGGATACGCGGGAACGGGGCGACTCACGGGAACGGCTCATCGTGGCGATGAGCGAGCTGATGTGGGAACGCGGCTACGCCGCCACCAGTCCCCGTGAGGTCCGTGCCCGCTCCGGTGTCGGGCAGGGCAGCATGTACCACCACTTCCCGAGCAAGCGAGACCTCGCCCTGGCCGCGCTGGAACGTAACTGCCAGGAGTTGCTGCCCGACACCGAGGACCCGCTCAGCGCCCCGGGCGACCCGCTGGAGAAGCTCGCGGTGCACATGACCAAGCCGCGCGAGGCCCTCAAGGGCTGCAAGGTCGGCCGGATGACCCAGGACCCGCTGGTCGCCGCCGATCCGGGCCTGCTCGCCCCGGTCGCCGACGCCTTCGAGCGGGTGCACGTCGTCCTGGTCGGCGTGATCCGTGAGGCGATCGACGCCGGGGAGCTGCGCGACGACCTCGATCCCGACCGGATCGCCTCGCTCCTTCAGGCCACCATCCAGGGCGGCTACGTGCTCGCCATCGCCCAGCAGGACCGCGCCCCGTACGACGAGGCGATCGCCGGCGCGGTGGACCTGTTGCGGGCGGCGGCGCCCGTTTCCGTCGCGCCCGCCGACACTCCGACCGCCGACACTCCGACCGCCGACCCTCCGACCGTCGGCACCCCGGTCCCCGTCGCGCCGGTGCCGGTCGCGCCTGCCACCACTCCGGCCGCCGGCGCTCCGGTCCCGGTCGCTCCGAGCCAGGACGCCCCGGACACCTCTGCCCCCAGCGCCCCTACTCCCACCACCCCTACCCACAGAAAGGTACGGCCATGACCGTACGTATCGGTATCAACGGATTCGGCCGGATCGGCCGCACCTACCTGCGCGCCGCGCTCGCCAACAACGCCGACGTCGAGGTGGTCGCCGTCAACGACCTCACCGACGCCGACACGCTGGCCACCCTCCTCGAGTGGGACTCGGTCAGCGGTCATCTCGACGACGTCTCCGTCCACGGTGGCGACTTGCGGGTCGGTGACCACGTGGTGCGGGTGTTCTCCGAGGCGCACCCGGCCGGCATCCCCTGGGGCGACGTCGGCGCCGACGTGGTGATCGAGTCCACCGGGCACTTCACCGACGGCGGCAAGGCGCTGGCGCATCTGGAGGGTGGTGCCCGCAAGGTCATCATCTCCGCCCCGGCGAAGGGCGACGTGCCGACGTTCGTGCTCGGCGTGAACGACGACACCCTCGACCCGGCGGCCAGTGACGTCTTCTCCAACGGCTCCTGCACGACGAACTCCCTCGCCCCGCTCGCCAAGGTGCTCAACGACACCTTCGGCGTCGAGAGCGGCCTGATGACCACGGTGCACGCCTACACCGGCGACCAGCGCCTGCACGACGCCCCGCACAAGGATCTGCGTCGGGCGCGCGCCGCAGCCGTGTCGACCATCCCGACCTCCTCGGGCGCCGCGAAGGCGATCGGCAAGGTCATCCCCGAGCTCGACGGACGGCTGACCGGATTCGCACTGCGGGTGCCGGTGCCGGTGGGCTCGATCACCGACCTGACCGTCGTACTGAATCGGGAAGCGACCGTCGAGGAGGTCAACGCCGCGTTCCGGGAGGCCGCCGCGAACGGCCCGATGTCCCACGTGCTCCAGTACTCGGAGGCGCCGCTGGTGTCGCACGACATCGTCGGCAACCCGCACTCGTCGATCTACGACGCCCCGCTGACCCAGGCCGTCGGCCGCCAGGTCAAGGTGCTCGGTTGGTACGACAACGAGTGGGGCTTCTCCAACCGGCTCGTGGAGTTCTCCGAGCGGATCGGCCAGGCGCTCTGACCGTACGGCGTCCGTCGGCGTCGGCACCCGCCAGGTGACCGGTGCCCGTACGGTGAGCTGTCCTTGACAACAACGATCCGGCGTCCCGTCGCGGTGACAACCGCGACGGGACGCCGGATCCTACGGGCCGGGCTCAGCAGGCCTGCGCCGTTGCAGGGCCACCCGGCAGCTCGGCTGTTGTCATCTGGACAGCTGTCTCATCTGGACAGCTGTGCTCAGAAGGACAGCAGCTTCATCCACGGCAGGATCGGCGTGAGCAGGCCGGTCGACATCCAGAACATGCCGAAGTTCATCGCGAAGCCGGCCAGAGCGGACAGCCGGAAGGCGGCCGACCCGACCGGACGCACCTCGTGGCAGGTGGCCGCAGCGGCGGCGGTCTGTTCGACAGTGCGGGTGGCGGGCATCGTCTGCGTCGAGCCGTGTCCGACGGCGGAGCCGGCCGCGCCCGCGTCTGTGTCCTTGGTGGCGGTGCCAATAGCGGTGGCGGCGGAGGTGGCCGTGGCGTCGGTGTGGACGTGCTCGTGGCCGGCCACCGCGGGGCGTACGGCCGCGACGAGCTCCCGGACCGCGGCGATCAGTAGGTAGACCATGAATGGGATGCCGACCAGGGCGATGATCCACATCGAGCCGCCCGGCTGCGAGGCCGCCTGGACGGGAGTCATGCCGCCCATGCTGCCCATGCCGGTCATGCCCGTCATGCCGGACGTGCCCATGCCGCCCATGCCCTGCTGCATGCCGCCCATCGCGGCGCCCGGCTGCGCTCCGCCGTGCTGCATGCCCGCCATGGAGCCCTGCTGCATGCTCGCGGCCATCAGCGGCATCTTCGTCACCATGCCGACCAGGTGCCAGGCCATCGCGCCGAACATCGCGGCGTGGCCGAAGAAGTGGCCGCGCGTCCCACGCCGGGCCACCGCCAGCCCGACGAACCAGGCGGTGGCGAGGCCGAAGACCGCGATCAGCACCGGGCCGGTGACCAGGCCGACGAACGGCTTCCAGGTCACCGTCGACACCATCAGCACCATGACAAGGGACATCACCAGGTGCAGCACATTGGACACCCGCTGGGATCGATCCTGCGGGCGGGTCAGTTCGTAGACCGACCACGCGGTGCACCACACGAACAGGACGAACAGGACGATGAATTTCACCGGTGTGTCGGCGAGCGTGAACACGACGGACCTCCTGGAGGACGACTGACGGGACGAACGGATGTCATCGGGTCGAGTCGTGTGGGAGGGACACGGCAACGCTGGGACGACGCTCGGTGGACCAGGCTAGGTCGCCGCGAACCCGCTGATACCCCCGGTGAGTAGCGGAAATGGAACGGCGTCAGCCGAAGTGGTAGACGATCAGGTCGGCGAAGTGGGTCACCTCGATCACCACCGCGGTCCCGGACGATCCGGCCCGTACGGCGAGGTCGTCGATCCGCCAGGTCCGGTTGACCCGACCGCGGGAGTCGCATGCGCAGCCCCACGGCTCGCCGTACGCCACGGCCAACAGGCCCAGCAGCTCCCCGGCATACGTGCGGACGGCGCCGGCCGACCGCCAGGCCTCCAGCACCGTCAGGTCGATGGTCCCGGCCCGCACCCGGACCCGCCAGCCCGCCCCCGACCGCAGCTCGGGGATGCCGTAGCGGTTCGCCGCGGCGACCAGCTCGTGGTGCTCGATGAAGCGGGCCACGCCCACCCGCACCACCTCGTCGATCAGCCCGACCGTCTCCTCCGGCGAGACGTACGCCGTCAGATAGGCGCCCCTCGTCCGGGGCGACGGCTCGACGGCGGGGACCGGGGCGGTGAACGGCAGCAGGTCGATGACGGTGGCCGGTTCGGGCGGCTGCTCCGGCACGACCGTGCCGTCCGGCCCGGCCGGTGGCTCACCGCCCGGGGCCGGCAACAGTCGGAACGGCGGGCTGGTCGGACTGACGTCGATCGTCAGGTCGCCGGGCCGGTGGTCGCGGTAGCTGGTCGCCCAGACCCGCCCGATGACCTTGCCGGCGCGCCGGGCCTGCTCCGGATCGAGGGTCGCCTCCATGCCGTCGACGCTGATCGTCAGGCTGTCCGAGTCGGCCCGGGCGGTGACCTCCCGACCTCCCAGACGGCTGCCGAGCACCACCGGCTGGCCGAACCACGACGGCGGGATCGTCGCCAGATCGGTGGGCAGCAGGGCCAGCAGGAAGCCGATCTCGGTCGCCACGTCCGACCAGGTCGGCAGCTGGAACGGCCCCGGCTGCCAGGCCGGCGCCGGTCCCTCCGCGGGGGAGAAGGACCACAGGTAGGGCGGGGACAGCTCCGGACCGGCCGCCTCGAAAGCCTGCCGTTCCCGTCGACTGACGTCAGGTTCGTACGGGAAGGCGCGGACGCCGATCTCCCACTCGTCGTAGAACCGGTCGACCCCTGCCTCGACCATCACGTCGTCGAGCAACCAGCGGAACCGCGCCTGTGGCCCGTGCACCTCGTGCGGCGGCCCGCCCAGCGCCTCAGCGATCGCCAGCAGCGTCGGGTGCGCGTCGCTCGGCCGGGGCAACAGTCGGCCCGCCAGGGCAAGGACGGTGGCCTCGACCGCGGTGAGCTGCTCGTTGATCCGCATCCTCACCCCCTGGGTCTAAGGTCGCTGCATGAAGATCTCCCGGCGTTCGGGCATCCAGGCCTTCGAGGTGATGACCATCCAACAGAAGGTTGCCACGATGCAGGCGGCGGGTCAGGACGTTCTGCTGCTCAGCGTCGGTGAACCCTGTCAGGGAGCCCCTCGGCCGGTCCGGGCGCGGCTGGCGCAGGTGGCGACCGACGGCACCGACCTGGGCTACACGCCCGGCTTCGGGCTCGGGCCGCTGCGGGCGGCGATCGCACGGCACTACGCCGACTGGTACGGCGTCGACGTCGACCCGGCGCGGGTGTGCGTCACCATCGGCTCGTCGGGCGCGTTCCTGCTGGCCTTCCTGGCCTGCTTCGACGTCGGGGACCGGGTGGCGGTGGGACGGCCGACGTACCCGGCGTACACCAACGACCTGCGCGCGCTCGGCTGCGAGGTGGTCGAGCTGGACTGTGGCCCGGCCGAACGGTTCCAGCCCACCCCCGAACTGCTTGCCGCCGCCCACGCCGAGTCGCCGCTGGCCGGCGTGGTGCTCGCCTCGCCGGCCAACCCCACCGGGACGATGCTCGACGCGGCGCGGATGGCCGCGCTCGCCACCTGGTGCCGGGAGAACGACGTCCGGCTGATCAGCGACGAGATCTACCACGGGATCAGCTTCACCGGCAGCCGTGGCGAGTGCGCCTGGACGTACGACCCGTCGGCGGTGGTCATCTCCTCGTTCTCGAAGTACTGGTCGATGACCGGCTGGCGGCTCGGCTGGATGCTGTTGCCCGAGGACCTGGTCGATCCGGTCGACCGGCTCACCGGCAATCTCTTCCTCTGCGCGCCAGCCCCGGCGCAGTGGGCGGCCGTCGAGGCGTTCACCCCCGAGGCGTACGCCGCGGCCGACCGCGCCGTCGCCGACTTCGCCGCCGCCCGCAAGGTGGCCCTGGGCGTCGACATGGGCTGGGGCACCGTCGCCCCGCCGGACGGCGCGTTCTATCTCTACGCCGACATCAGTCCGGTGCTCGGGCCGTACGCCGGCTCGCGCGAGTGGTGCGCGGCGCTGCTGGACCAGCAGCACGTCGCCGTCACCCCGGGGCTGGACTTCGACAGTCTCCACGGGGACCGGACGATCCGGTTGTCGCTGTCGGCCGGGGCGCCCGCCGTGGCCGAGGCGTTGCGCCGGATCCGTACGTTCCAGGAGGGTCTGGCCGGACCGGGCGTCAGCGGACCGGCGTGACCACGGCGACCGGGCACTTCGCGCCGTACAGTGCGTGCTGGGCGACGCTGCCGAGCTTCAGTCCCTTGAAGCCCTCCTGACCACGGCGGCCGACGACGAGCAGATCGGCCTTCTCGCTGGCCTTGACCAGGACGTCGCGGGGATGGCCGGGACGCGCCTGCAGGTCGATGGTGACCCCGGGCCTCGTACGCCCCGCAAGGGTCTGCTCCAGCATTGCGTGCGCCACTGCGGGGACCGGGTCGGTCGAGTCCTGCGGCATCGTCGACCAGCACAGCATCAGCGTGACGGTGCCGCCGTCGGCGACCAGATCGAGGGCGAAGTCCAGCGCCGCGGTGCTCGACGTCGAACCGTCAGCCCCCACCACGACCGAGGTCGGCGCGGCGTCGGTGACGTCGTCGCCGTGGACGATGACGACCGGGCAGGCGGCGTGCTGGGCGGTGGTCATCGAGACGGTGCCGAGCAGGGCCGAGGTGATCCGGCCACGGCCACGGTTGCCGAGCACCAGCATGGCGGCCTCGTCACCGGCCCGCACCATCACCCCGGCACCGGAGCCGGTGCGGTCCACACCGGTGACGGCCAGCGCGGGATGGGTCTGGTGCACCCGCTGCACCGCCTCGGCGCTGCGCAGTGGCGCCGCCTCGTTCTCCCGGGCCGACAGCACGGTCAGGGGGAGCCCGAGCCGCTCCGCGGTGCCGGCGGCCCACAACACCGCCCCGCTGGCCATCTCGGAGGAGTCGTAGCCCACGATGACAGGACGGGAACCGCTGGTGCCTTCGGACATGGCCCCAGTCTAGGAGTCCGGATGCGCCCGGAGCGGCCGTACGGTCCGATGAAGCCGTACGGTCCGATGAAGCCGTACGGTCCGATGAAGCGGTGGGACTCCGGGAGAGACACTGGTGCCATGAGTGACACCGATGACTTCCGCATCGAACACGACACCATGGGCGAAGTGAAGGTGCCCGCCCGGGCGCTCTACCAGGCCCAGACCCAGCGCGCCGTCGAGAACTTCCCGATCTCCGGCAGCACTCTCGAACCCGCCCTCGTCGTCGCCCTCGCCCGGGTGAAGAAGGCCGCCGCGGGCGCCAACCAGTCGCTCGGCGTGCTTGACCCCGACACCGCTCTGGCGATCCGTGACGCCGCGGACGAGATCATCGGCGGGGAGCACCTCGGCGAGTTCCCGGTCGACGTCTTCCAGACCGGCTCGGGCACCTCCTCGAACATGAACACCAACGAGGTGCTGGCCACCCTGGCGTCGCACCGGCTGGGCCGCCGGGTGCACCCCAACGACCACGTCAACGCCTCCCAGTCGTCCAACGACGTCTTCCCGACCGCGGTGCACGTGGCCGTCGCCTGGGCGCTGAAGCACCAGCTCTATCCGGCGCTGCAGCACCTGGCGACGGTGCTGTCCGGGAAGGCGGAAGAGTTCAGCACCGTGGTGAAGTCGGGGCGTACGCACCTGATGGACGCCACCCCGGTGACGCTCGGCCAGGAGTTCGGCGGCTATGCCACCCAGGTCAACCTCGGCATCGAGCGGATCTGGGCGTGCCTGGATCGGGTCGCCGAGCTGCCGCTGGGCGGCACCGCCGTCGGGACCGGGATCAACACCCCGCCCGGCTTCGCCCAGAAGGTGATCACCGCGCTGGCCCGGGAGACCGACCTGCCGCTGCGCGAGGCCCGCAACCACTTCGAGGCCCAGTCGGCGCGCGACGGGCTGGTCGAGGCGTCCGGCGTGCTGCGGACCATCGCGGTGTCGCTGACCAAGATCGCCAACGACATCCGCTGGATGGGGTCCGGCCCGCGCGCCGGCCTGGCCGAGATCCACCTGCCGGACCTGCAGCCCGGGTCGTCGATCATGCCGGGCAAGGTCAATCCGGTGCTCTGCGAGGCGATGATCCAGGTCGGCGGCCAGGTGATCGGCAACGATGCGGCGGTGGCGTACGCCGGCACGACCGGTGTCTTCGAGCTCAACGTGATGATCCCGATGATGGGCAACAACCTGCTCCAGTCGATCCGGCTGTTGGCCAACGTGTCGCGGCTCTTCGCGGACCGTACGGTCGCCGGGATCGTCGCCGACGTCGAGCGCTGCCGGACGTACGCCGAGTCGTCCGCCTCGATCGTCACGCCGCTGAACCGCTGGATCGGTTACGAGCACGCCGCGACGGTCGCGAAGACCGCACTGAAGGAGAACAAGACGATCCGCCAGGTGGTGCTGGAGCAGGGTTTCGTCGACCGGGGGCTGCTGACCGAGCAGCAACTGGACGAGGCGCTGGACGTGCTGGCGATGACGGTCCGTCCGGAGGGGATCGTACCGTCGGAGTGACGCCGGTCGTCGGTCACGCCGCGCGCGGCGGTGGGAAGGTGCGCGCGGCGAGGCCGAAGGCGATGGTCATGCCGACGGTGTCCGTGACGGCGCAGACGAGGTGCCCGTCGCCTCGGTCGACCAGCAGGTACGGGTCAGGGCCCTGGGCGTGGACGCCACGCCACCGCTGCAGGACCCGGGGCGCACCCAGTCCGAGGAGGTCGGTGACCTCGGCCAGCACCAGGTCGGTCGCACCCTCGTCGAGGAAGGGCGTCGGCGTCGGAGCGTACGTGTGCGTGTCGCCGGCGAGAATCGTCCCGTCGGGCCGCTGGGTGGCCATGACGTTCGCCTCGATCGCCAGCAGGTCGGGGCGCCGCTCCGCCAGACGGGCGCGCAGCGGCGTGAGCGTGGCCAGATCGGCGAACGCGGCGTAGTGCAGCAAGGAGGTGCCGCTGAGCACCGCCGGCCCGATCCGGAGGCCGGGATCGGCGAGCAGCGTCATCTGCAGCACGCAGCGCTCCAGTCCCGCGTCGTCGGCGATCTGTGGCAGCAGCCGGTCGAGGTCGGGGCCCACACAGGTCACCGTCCGCTCGGCCCGGATCATCCCCCGGCTGGTGGTGGTCACCGCGCCCTCGGTACCGAGCGAGGTCGTGTTCCACAGGAAGCGGACGCCGTCGGCCTCCAACCAGGCGGCGAGGCGGCCGACCGCCTCACGCGGATCGACCCGCAGATCGGCGTGCAGGGCGAGCCCGCCGACGACGGAGGTGGCGGCCCCGCCGAGCCGGTCACGGGTCTCGGCGGCGGTGAGCAGGGCGACCTCGTCGGCACGTACGACATCAGGGCCTGGTCCGGCGCCTGCGCCCGGCCTGGCGTCAGTGCCACGTGCAGGAACGGAGCCCCATCCGGTGTCGCCTCTGGCACTTGCCCTGTCTCCGGCACTGGTGCTGTCTTCGGAACTGGTGCTGTCTTCGGCACTGGTGCTGTCTTCGGCACCAGCCCTGCGGACCGCGGCGTACTCCTCGAGGACCGCCAGTTCCTCGGGGCTGCGCGCCGCTACCAGTCCGCCGGAGGCGACCGCCCAGAACCCTGCGCGGCGGGAGAGGTCCAGCCAGCGTTGTCGGGCGACGCGGGCGAGATCCAGCAGGTCGCCGGACTGAGCCGTCACGCAGCAGTGGCCGAAGTTGCGCACGGACTCCCCGACGGCCCGGTGGTCGCGGTCGATGACGACGACGTCGAGCCCCAGGTCGTGGGCCGCGGCGGCGTGGGCGAGGCCGACGATGCCGGCGCCGACCACCAGCACGTCGCAGGATGTCCGCACAGTGCTCACGCCGCGAATGTAAGGCCGGCAACGCCACGCCGCCAGCCCTGCAGGGCCACTGGTGTGAGGTGCCTCGGGTGGCCACTGGTGTGAGGCTGCTTCGGGTGGCCACTGGTGTGAGGCTGCTTCGGGTGGCCACTGGTGTGAGGTGCCTCGGGTGGCCACTGGTGTGAGGCTGCCTCGGGTGGCCACTGGTGTGAGGGGGCCGCGGTAGGCAGTGCCGGTCCGAGGCATGGGTGTTCAGCCGCGGTGCGCGATGTGCGGTGCACCCGTGGTGGAGGCGCTGGGTGCGCGCGTGCCTGGTGAGGGTCAGCTCGGCATGCGGTGGGCGGTGCCAGTCCGGTACGGCGTGCGGCCTTGGCGTCGAATCCGAGGTCGGCACGGTTGTGCGGATGCCAACGCGTGCCAACGAGTCCGGACAGGCACTCGTGCCCGCCCGCGCGATGCGGTCATGCGTTGTGCTGATGCGTTCATGTGTGTCTTCACGCACCAACGCATCAGCACAACGCATAACCGGGGTCGGGCGGCGATGGTGCGGTCCAGGACCGGGGTCGAGCGGCGATGGTGCGGTCCAGGACCGGGGTCGGGCGGCGATGGTGCGGTCCAGGACCGGGGTCGGGCGGTGATGGTGCGGTCCACGACGGGGTTCGGACCCGTGTGTCGCGGCGGACAGCGTGCGTCATGTCGGACCCGTGCGTCATGTCGGACCCGTGCGTCATGTCGGACCCGTGCGTCATGTCGGACCCGTGCGTCATGTCGGACCCGTGCGTCATGTCGCGCACCCTGCCTCACGCCGAACGCGGCACAGGACGCCGCCGGGGCGCCAGTCGAACGCCCCGGCGCCCCCGCCCCGCACCTCAGAGGAAACCTCAGATGAAGATGACCTGGGCCCCCTCGCTGATCACGATGAAGTCGGCGGCCGAGATGACGCCCTCGACGGCCGGGTGCAGATCGGCCTCGAGCAGCTTCATCATGTCGAAGGTCAGCCGGCAGGCGTACAGGTGTGCGCCCTGGGCGGCCATCAGGTCGAGGAACTCCGGGACATCGGGGATGTCGAGCTCGGCCATCTCCTTCTTGAAGTAGCGCGTGGCGTACGCGCCCATGCCCGGCAGGCCGCCGAGCTGTTGGGGCACCGAGAAGTGCTCGAGCCCCGGACGTACGTTGCCCAACGCCGGCATGTGCATGGCGGTGTTGCCCGAGATGGTGAACTTCAGGTTCTGGTTGGTCTTCTGGTTGACCATGTCGAGGCCCCAGAAGGTGAAGAAGATGTGCACCTCGCAGCCCTCGCTGAGGGCGGCGTTGCCCATGATCAGCGCGGGGTAGGCCATGTCGAGATTGCCCTTGGAACAGATGAAGGCGATCTTGCGCGGCCCGGCGTACGCGGGGGTGGCTCCGGCGTACGCCTCGGCGGGGGCGGTGGTGCCGGCGGGGCCGGCGGTGGTGCCGGCAGGAGCGGGGGCACGGCCGAAGTCCGGCATGATGAACCCGTCGGGGATCCGGGCGGGGCTGGTGCGGGCCTCCGTGGTGGTGGCAGTCATGATCTGGGTCTCCTTGACACAGTCGACGTGACGCGGGCGACTAGACGCAGCCGACGGGCTTGGGCAGGCCGGCGATCCAGGCCATCTTCTTGGCCGGCTTGCCGGGGTAGAGGCGGTAGAGCTCCTTGATGTCGAAGCCGCCCACGGTCTGCATCCGGCGCAGCGTGGGGGTCGGCCCGTTCTTCGCGGAGTCCTCGCGCATGAAACGGATCGGGGCCCAGTGCTCCTCGTCCATCTCGATGCCGATGAGCTGGGCCAGGTCGGTGGCCAGCTCCTCGCTCCACTCGTCGCGGTCGGTGAAGAAGCCCTCGTCGTTCACCTGGAACGTACGGTCGTTGAGGGTGTTGGTGGGCACGTCAGTCCTCCTCGTGCTTGCCGGCCATGGACATCAGGGTCGGGACGGGCAGCTTGTGGCCGGGCAGCAGCACCTTCCAGTAGATCTGCTCGAAGGCGAGCTTGCCCAGATGGTTGAGCCGGGAACGGCCGAGCAGCTTCATCGGGCCGACGCCGGCCAACGGGAAGGTGCCGGTCAACGGCTGGGTGTCGTAGTTGAAGTCGAGCAGCAACGCCTGGCCGCGGCCGGACTCGACGAAGCAGTTGGCGTGCCCGTCGAAGGAGTTGGGCATCGGTCGGCCGTCGATCAGCGCCAGGAAGTTCGGGACGAACGTCTCGACCGCGAAGTGGGCCACCGCCCCGGCCTTGGAGGTGGGGATGTTGCTCGCGTCACCGAGCACGAAGATGTTGTCGTACGCGGTGGACCGCAGGGTCTTCTTGTCGACCGGGATGAAGCCGGCGTCGTCGCCGAGGCCCGAGTCGAAGACGTACTGCTGGCCGGTGTGCAGCGGGATGGTGACCAGGAGGTCGAAGGGCTGTTCGCGGCCGTCGTACGACACCAGCACCTGGCGGTCGTTGTCGATCCGCTCCAGGGCGAAGTCGGTGACCTGGCGGATCGAGCGGTCGGTGAGCAGGTGGCCCAGTTCGCGGGAGGCGATCGGCTTGGTGAAGGCGCCGTCCAGCGGCGTGACGTACGTGATGTCGACCTTGTGGCGGATCCGGCGGGTGCGGAAGTAGTCCTCGACCAGCAGGACGAACTCCAGCGGCGCGACCGGGCACTTGATCGGCATGTCGGTGAGCTGCACCAGGAGCTTGCCGCCCTGGAACGTCTCGAGCGCATCGTGGAGCCTGGTGGAGCCCTCCAGGGTGTAGAAGTCGAAGACCTTCTTGTACCAGAGCTTGCCGTCGGCCATCCCGGGGGTCAGGTCGGGTCGGGGCACCGCGCCGGTGGCGATCAGCAGCCAGTCGTACGGCAGCGTACGACCGTCCTCGAGGTCGACTTCGTTGTCGGCGGCGCGGACCTTGCGGATGCCCGTCTGGACGAAGTCCACCCCCTTCGGGAGGAACTGTGTACGGGGCTTGACCACCCGTTCGGGCGTCGAGGTGCCGAACGGGATGAAGAGGTAGCCCGGCTGGTACGGATGGTCGTTGTCTTTGTCGACCACAGTGATCGACCAGTCGTCAGGAAGCTCGCGACGGAGGATGTTGGCGAGCATGGTGCCGGCGGTACCGGCACCGAGGATGAGGAGCCGTCTCATGCTGTGAGGATACCCCGGCGGGTATCTGAGTACTACCCCTTCCGTAGAACCTGTGGGGTGTGATCTCGTGCACCGTGGACGCGGCGCAATGACGCCGTTCCGTGGTCGACGGCGAGCGTCGTCGGGTCGCCGAAAGACGCTCGAGGCGGCCCCACTACTCTGGCGGCATGTCCCGGGCGCAGGCACTCGGATCGGCGGTGGTGGCGTGGTTGTGGCCGACCCACCCGCGCCGCTGGCGCGACGTGCCCGGACGTCTCCGGGTCACCGGGGTGTGGATCCTGCGGCTCACCACGGCCACCGTGCTCGCCTACCTGGCGAGCATGCCGATCGTGCAGGGCCCGCCCGACCTGACCGGCCCACTGACCGCCCTGCTGGTCGTGCAGGGCACCAATCTGGGCACCCTGCGCAGCATGGTCGTACGGATCGGCGCGGTGGTCACCGGGGTGATGCTCGCCGTGCTGGTCTCCCAGTTCGTCGGACTGTCGTGGTGGAGCCTGGCGATCGTGGTCGCGCTGTCGCTCGGGTCGGCGAAGGTGTTCCGGCTCGGCGAGCAGTCCCTCGAGACGCCGATCAGCGCGATGCTGATCCTGGCGGTGCAGGGCCAGCAGGTCGCGGTGGAGAACCGGGTCCTCACCACCCTGATCGGGGCGGCGATCGGCTTCCTGTTCGTCGTCATGCTGCCCTCCCCGGTGCCGTCGCGACTGGCCGCGCGGCTGGTCCGGCGGGCGGCCGGCGGCACGTCCACGCTGTTGACCCGGGTGGCCGAGTCGATGCGGTCCGAGCCGATCACCCGGGCCCGCGCGGCGTCCTGGCTGACCGAGGCTCGGGCGTTGAGCACGCAGGTGTCGCGGGCCGGGGTGGCAGTGGCCGAGGCCCGGGAGGCGCGCCGGATGAATGCCCGGGCGTTCGGCACCACCGATGTGGGCCCCGTGCTGGAACTGGGCGTGGAGACGATGGAACGGATCGTCCTCGACATCCGCAATCTGCTGCACGTGGTGACGATCGAGGCGCCGGTGCACGAGACCCCCGACGACGGCTACGGCGAGGACGTACGGCCCGCCTTCGCCTGGGTGCTGGAGACCCTCGCCGAGGCGGTCGCGGCGTACGGCCGGTTCGTCGAGGCCGAGGTGGAGGGCGAGCGCCCCGCCCGGCGGGGCCCGGCGGCCGTGGTCACCCATGCGGGTGCCGATGCCGAGCGGGAACTCGACGAGGCGCTGACCCAGGTCGGCGAGGCCCGCGCGATGCTCACCGATCTGATGACCGTCGACCCGGCCAAGGAACAGGGGCTGTGGCTGCTGCGCGGGTCGATCCTCGGGGTGCTGCATCAGATCATCAGCGAGTTGGAGGCCGAGGAACGGCTGCGTACGGCCGATCGGCTGGCCGAGGAGCGGGCGATGGGCCTGTGGCCGCGGGTGATCCCGATCCTCGCCGGCCCGACCGACCGGCCCGACGGCGAGGGCTGGATCGACCCCGATGCGTCGCTGCAGACCTCGGAGCTGCCGAAGATCGAGGAGTAGGGGCTGAGGGGAGCGCTCGTTCCCACCGCACCTCAGGCCTGCCGGTAGCGCGTGTTCCTGTCGCCCCACCGGCCGAGCATGACGACCCGATCTGCCTCGATCAACGGTTTGAGTGCGTAGCCGACCTGTCCGCTGGTGAGTCCCGTCCGAGCGACGATGTCGGCCTTTTTCAGTGGACCGTCCGCAAGGGCCTGGAGCACCAGGGGGCCGTTCTTCGTGTCCGATCGGCGCGCCGCGGATTCCGCGGTTGAGTCCTCCTCAGGCAGGGTGTCTTGATCGGGCGATGCCTCCTCGGTATCGAGCGCGGAGCGGAGGACGACCTTGGGAAGATGGGTCGACGTCGCGGGCGTGGCAAATTCTGGACGAATCTGGTAGGACGTCTGTCCGCGCTCGCCGTCCGTGGTGGCGAACCCTGCGTTCACAAGCCCCTGTAGGGCGGTGCGAGCATCCCGGGAGTCGATGGGGGAATACTGGTCTCGCACTCGTCCATTGGTCCAGACCTCCCCGTGTCGCATCGAGACAAGAATGCTTCGCTGCATATCGGTCAGGCCAGCCGGATCGGCATTCTCGCTGAGCCATTCGAGATCTTTCGCGGGGAGCAACGCGTGGCGAGGGATGATGGCCGTGAACATGACGCCTGAGTCGGAGAACTTCGGCTGGCTCATGCCTGCCGCCTCCAGAGCGGATCGGACTTCCCGGATGCCGCCGCCCTCGCCCTCGATCACTCGCGCTCCGGCCGTAGTACGGGTGAGTTTGCAGATCTCGTACAGGAACTCGTTGACTGCGGATTTGCCTCCCGGTCGGCCGAGTTGCTTTCGACTGATTCCCCACAATCCGCCGGGGTTGGTGATGACGAGGACGTCATCCTTCAGTCGCACCTCGACGCGCTTCGTCTGCGTGTGTGGGCTGAGGTCTCGATGCACCAGGGCGTTGGCGATGAGTTCCCTGATCGCCACCATCGGGATCTCGGGTTCGTCCCGCCCATGCCCGTCCGAACCGAAGCGGATCGTCGTCCGGGTGTTGCGCTGGACCCAGTCCATCGCCTGGTCGAGCAACTCAGGAAGAGGTCCGTCCAGGTGCACCAGGTCACGCGACCGCTCCTGACCGCGACCGACCACGGCAGCGGTGATGGAGAGTGAAGGCGCGAAGCGTTGGGGGTATGCGCCCAAGGCATACAGACCTGCGACCGTGAGTCGGTCACCTTCGGCTTCGAGAGCGCCCTTGCTGCGGAGGATTTCGGTGTCGATCTGAGCCCCCAACCGCCTCGACGATGCGCGAGCCGCAGCCAAGAACTGTGCCAGCAGATCCTGGTCGAGATCGTTGATCTTCGAGCCGTCGACCGGTTGCCTGTCGAACCGTGGGCGGTCGCGGACTGCCAGCAGCTGAGCTACTTCCTGTTCAGACATCTGGTAGTCGCCGTCCGACTGGCGTAGGTATGCCTTTCCGCCTGTCATGCATGGTTTCACCGAGGTGGCCAGCCCGGAGACCTGAGCGAGGAGAACAGTCTGCCCATCCACCTCGGCCTCATCGAACGCGACCTGCACCGGCGGAATGACGGCTTGGCGGGCCTGACTTGCGATGGCCGCCTCAAGTCTCCCGACGGAGTCGACCCCCGTAGCCGCGAAGTCGTCCGCCTCGTCAAGACCCAGGATGATCAGGCCGCCGCCGGGCATGTTTCCGAACGCGCACAGGGTTTGGGTCAAGTCAGGTGCGCCGCCTGCAGCCCTCTTCACTTCGACTTCGGTCCTGTCACTTCCTCGTGTGCGCAGTGCAGTGATCAAGGACTGGAGCTCGTCCACCGTCAGAGTCACAGTTGAAGTGTACGAGAGAAGAGATTCTGAGTCAGAGATCGACTCAGAGTTTCAATCTCTGACTTGATCTCTGACTCACCGAGAGGCAGAGTCAGCGCCAGAAAGTCGCAGAGTTGGGCTCGACAGAGTGAGGGGCACCCGGGTACGTGGTTGATCGGGCTCGAGTCACCGTCGATCGATACTCCCGCCGAGGGCCGGTTGCGGCCTGTCGGTGCGCCCTACCGCCGGCCCCAGCGCAGCAGCAGCGGCTTCCCGTTCTCCTCCAGCACGACGTCGGCGCCGGGGCACAGTGCCTCCACGGCCCTTCCGAACCGCAGCCCCAGCGTCGCGCCGCGTGCCGGGCAGTCCGAGCAGGCGCCGTCCAGGGCGATCGTCGCGACACTGCCCTCGATCCGTACCAGTCGGGCGGTGCCACCGTGGGAGCGTACGTACGCTCCGACGTCCCCGGCGATGACCTGCTCGACAGCCGCAGCCAGGACCGATCCGTCGTCGGCGGTCCGCCACTCGGCGGGCTCGGTCAGGGCGTCGATCAGTGCCGTCCGCACGCGGGGCCCGAGCGTACGCCACTGGCCGTCGTACGCCGCGGTGGTCAGCACCGCAGCCGGTTCAACGGTCAGTGACGCGAGGGTGCCGTCATCGAGCAGCGCCTGGAGCGGCGCCGGGACGACCTGCGGCACCCCGACGAAGTCGAACGTTCCCGCGGGAACGACCCAGCGGACGGTCCGCGGGTCCGCGGTCGCCTCGGGGTGGACGGCGATCGGCGCGGTGGATGCCGCCTCGGCCATCAGACGAACGCCCCCACCACCAGATGCGTCAGGAAGCCCATCACCCAGGCGAGCGTGAACATGTACGCCCACGCGATCAGCGGCCATTTCCAGGTGCCGGTCTCGCGGCGCATCGCCGCCATGGTTGCCATGCACTGCAGGGCGAACAGGAAGAACACCATCAGCGACGCCACCACCGGCGGGGTGAAGAGCGGTTCCCCGGCCCGGGGGCCGTGGTCGACGGTCATCGTGGTGAGGGCGTCACCCGGATTCGACGGGTCCGACGCCGCCGCGACCTGTCCCATCGTCGAGACGAACGTCTCGCGGGCCGTCAGCGAAGAGATGACGCCGATGTTGATGCGCCAGTCGAAGCCGAGGGGCGTGAAGACCGGCTCGATCGCCTTGCCGACGGCGGCCGCGGCCGAGTGCTCCAGCGTGTACGTCGCCACGGCTCCGCTGTCGGCGGGGTTGATGCCGGCCGCATCGAGGCGCGCCGCCGATGGCATGGGCAGACTGAGCAGCAGCCACATCACCACCGTCGCGCTGAGGATCACCGTCGACATCTTCTTCAGGAACGCGGCGCACGCGTCCCACACGGCGTGGACGACGGTCGCCAGTCGCGGCATCCGATAGGGCGGCATCTCCATGTAGAACGGCAACTGCCCCTGGCGGCGGCCGGTCACCCTGCTGAAGAACCACGCGGTCCCCATCGAGGCGAAAGCACCGCCGAGGTAGAGCAGGAACATCACCGCACCCTGCGCGCCGACCGGCCCGAAACGTACGTCGGAAGGCACCAGCAGGCTGATCAGCATCACGTACACCGGCAGTCGGGCCGAACACGTCATCAGCGGCGCCGCGAGCATCGTCGCGAGCCGGTCCTTGGCACTCGGCAGCGAGCGGGTCGCCATGATGCCCGGGATGGCACACGCCAGCGAGGACAGCAGCGCGACGAACGCCCGCCCCTCCAGCCCGACCTTGGCCATCACCCGGTCCATCAGGAACGCCGCCCGGGACATGTAGCCGGTGCCCTCGAGCAACGAGATCACGATGAACAGCAGGGCGATCTGCGGCAGGAAGACCAGCACCGATCCGACGCCGCCGATGATGCCCTGGCCGAGCAGCCCGGCCAGCCAACCGATCGGCACGTACGCCTGCACCAGCCCCGCCAGCCAGTCGAAGAACGACTGGACCAGGCCCTGCACCGGCGCCGCGACGGTGAAGATCACCTGGAAGAACAGGAACATCGTCACGAAGAAGACGATCGTCCCCCACACCGGATGCAGCAGGACACCGTCGATCTTCTGCGTACGACCGTCGATGTCCGGCACCCGGTAGTCGGCGGACTCCAGCACCGAGGACACCCAGCCGCTGACCTCGTCCGGGTCGGTCGGCGGGGGGATCACCGGGCGGTCCCAGTGGTGGGTGTGGTTGAGGTGGGCGCGGAGCTCGACGACGGCGCGGGGGTCCCCGGCGGCGATGCCGCGCACCGGGACACCGAGCGCACGTTCCAGGGCGACGAGGTCGAGGCGGCCGTGCCGGCGGGCGAGTTCGTCGGTGAAGGTGACGACCACGGTGGTCGGCAGGCCGACACTCAGCACCTGTGCGATCAGGCCGAGCGAGCGGCGCAGCGTGGTCGCGTCGACGGTGGCCAGGACCGCGTCCGGCGTGGCCGGGATCTGCCGCTCGGGGTCGAGGACGTCGTCGACGACCTGCTCGTCGGGGCTGATCGGGTCGAGGCTGTAGGCCCCGGGCAGGTCCTCGACGACGACCGGTCCGGCCGGAGTCTGGACCAGGCCCTCGTAGCGGGCGACGGTCACCCCGGGGTAGTTGCCGGTCTTGGCGTGCAGGCCGCTGAGAGCGTTGAAGAGGGTGGACTTGCCGGAGTTGGGGCTACCGACCAGCGCGATCCGCGGGGTGCCCTCGGCGACGGCGACCGGGCCGCCCCCGCCGCCGTGGTGCTCGTGACTCATGCCGCCGACGACCGCGCGGACTCGGCCTCGACGGTCAGGTCGGACGCCTCGGTGTCGACCAGGATGGTCAGGGCCTGGGCCGGCCGCAGGGCGATCTCGTAGTCGGCGATGCGGTAGACGGCGGGACCACCGAAGGGAGCCCGGCGGACCTTCTCCACGCGTGCCCCCGGCACGAAGCCCAGATCGAACAGCCGGCGCGCGCATGCGGCGTCGGGGCCGTCGCAGACCCGTACGATGACCGCCGGTGCGCCCTCGTGGAGTTCGGCCATCCCGCGGAGGGTGTGGTCGGCGTCGGTGTCAAGGGGGCGGTCGACCTGGCGCTGGGACAGTGTGGCGGTGATCTGGGACATGCGGCTACCTCGGGAAGAGTGCTGGGGATCGGCATCGCCGCCGACATTGGTAAGGCTAGCCTTACCTAGTCCTGAAGAGGAACCTCGAACTCCTGTTTGTGGGTGATTTCACACCGTCGCACCGCCCGATGGAACCAGGCGTGCCATTGGTGAAGCCGGGGCGCCGGTCAGGTGACCGAGGCCCCGGCCACCCGGAGATACGGCGTACTCCCGCTCAGATGACCCAGTCGTCGAAGTCCGCGGTCGACGCGTCCGGACGAGCGGTGGCGACCACCCGATCGCCGACGGCCAGACCGAGCTCGTTGGCGTCGGCCCGGGTCAGCGCGACGGTGAAGCTCTCCCCGGTGCCGATGGTGACCAGCTCCACCCGGGTCTCGAAGCCCAGGTGGGTCACCCGCTCCACCACGGCGTGCTCGGTGACCGCGTCGGCCGCTCCGCCCGGCCCACCGCTGGCCTCGTCGGCGTCCACCTTGTGCAGCTGGATGTGTTGCGGGCGGACCAGGGCGTCGCCGATCCGCGACACCGAGCCGAGGAAGCCCATCACGAACGGGTTCGCCGGGTGGTCGTAGAGCTCGGTCGGTTCGCCGACCTGCTCCAGCCGACCCTGGTTGAGCACGGCGATGTGGTCGGCGACGTCGAGGGCCTCCTCCTGGTCGTGGGTGACCAGGATGGTCGTCACGTGCACCTCGTCGTGCAGCCGGCGCAGCCAGTCGCGCAGTTCGGCGCGGACCTTCGCGTCGAGGGCGCCGAACGGCTCGTCGAGCAGCATCACCTGCGGCTGGATCGCCAGCGCCCGGGCCAGCGCCATCCGTTGCCGCTGGCCGCCGGACAACTGGGCCGGGTAGCGGTCCTGCAGCCCGCCGAGGCCGACCAGGTCGAGCAGCTCGTCCACCCGGGAGCGGATCAGCGCCTTCGGCTCCTTGCGGATCTTCAGCCCGAAACCGACGTTGTCGCGCACCGTCATGTGCCGGAACGCGGCGTAGTGCTGGAAGACGAAGCCGATCCCGCGTCGCTGCGGCGGGACGTCGGTGACGTCGCGGCCCTCGATCTCGATCCGGCCGGAGTCGAGGAGCTCCAGCCCGGCGATCGCCCGCAGCAGGGTCGACTTGCCCGACCCGGACGGGCCGAGCAGTGCGGTCAGGGAGCCGTCCGGCACGTCCAGGCTGACATCGTCGAGGGCACGGAAGTCCCCGTAGTGCTTGACCGCATGGGTGACGGTGATCATCGTTGCTTCCTCCAGTGGTCGAGCAGCGTGGTGGCGACGAGGGTGAGCAGCGCCAGCCCCATCAGGACCGTCGAGGCGGCGTACGCCCCGTAGAGGTTGTGGTCCTCGATGAAGCGGGCGTGCACCAGCAGGGTCAGCGTCTGGGAGACACCGGGAAGGTTGGACGAGACCAGCAGCACCGCGCCGTACTCGCCCAGGGCCCGGGAGATGGTCAACACGGTGCCGTACGTCAGCCCCCACCGGATGCCGGGCAGGGTGATCCGCCAGAAGATCTGCGACCGCCCGGCGCCCAGGGTCGCGGCAGCCTGCTCCTGGTCACGACCGATCTCGCGGATCACCGGCTCGACCTCCCGGACGACGAACGGCATCGTCACGAAGGCGGTGGCCAGCACCATCCCGGGCAGCGCGTAGACGATCCGGATGCCGTGCTGGGGCAGCCAGCCGAACCACCCCGAGACGCCCCACAGGGCGATCATCGCCACGCCGGCGACCACCGGGGAGACGGCGAACGGCAGGTCGACGACGGTCTGCAGCAGCGCCTTGCCGGGGAATCGTCCGCGGGCGAGCGCGAGGGCGGTGATCACGCCGAAGACGATGTTCAACGGGATGACGATGGCGATGATCAGCAGGGTGAGGTTGAGCGCCGAGACGGCCGCCGGGGTGGTGACCCACGACCACCAGGTGCGCAGGCCGGCCCCGAACGTACGGATCAGGATCATCCCGACCGGGACGGCGACCAGCACGCCCAGGTAGGCGACGGCCAGGATCCGCAGACTCCACCGCAACGTACGGGTCTGTCTCATGACGCCTCCTCGCGCTGCTGCATCCGGCTCGACACGCCGCGCAGCGTGGTGAGGACGACGAACGAGACCACCAGCAGGACCACCGAGACGGCCGCGGCGGACGCCGGGTCACCGACCTCGATCAGCTGCTGGATGTACTGGGAGGCGATCTGCGTACGTCCCGGCAGGTTGCCGCCGATCAGCACGACGGAGCCGAACTCGCCGATCGCCCGGGCGAACGACAGCCCGGTGCCGCTGGCGACGGCGGGCAGCAGCACCGGCCAGACGATCTGGCGGAAGATCGTCCAGCCCGGGGCGCCCAGTGAGGCGGCGGCCTCCTCGGCATCGGTGTCGAGTTCCCTCATCACCGGCTGCACCGCCCGGACCACGAACGGCAGCGTGACGAAGGCCAGCGCCAGCACCACTCCGGCGCGGGTGCCGGACAGGTGCACGCCGATGGGGCTCTCCGGGCCGTAGAGGGACAGCAACACGATGCTGGCCACGATCGTCGGCAGCGCGAAGGGCAGGTCGATCAGGGCGTCGATGACCTGTTTGCCGCGGAAGTCGTCGCGGACCAGCACCCAGGCGATCACCGTGCCGGCGACCGCGTTGAGCAGGCTCACGCCGGCGGCGAGGGCGAGGGTGAGGACCAGGGTGTTCAGGGCGCTCGGCCGGGAGACTGCGGCGAGGAAGCCGCGCGGACCGCCGGTGAGGCTGGTGGCGACGAGGGCGGCGATGGGCAGCGCGACCAGCACGCTGACCCACAGCACGACGACGCCGAGGGCGGCCGGGCTGACGCCGCCGAGGCGGAAGCGTTCCCGCATCCGGCGTGCGGGGCGTACGGATCGCGGGGTCACTTCGTCGCCTCACTGTAGATCGCGGTGATCGCGCCGGTGTCCTTGGCGAACAGCTCCGAGGTCACCGCGCTCCAGCCGCCGAGGTCGGCGACCGTCCACAGCGTGCCGATCGCCGGGAAGTCCCCGGCGTGGGCGGCGGCCACGACCGGGTCGACGGGCCGGTAGCCGGCTCCCGCGAGGGCCTCCTGGCCGGCCGGGGTGGCGACGAAGTCGACGAACCGCTGCGCCTCCACGTGGTTCGGGGAGACGCTGACGGCCGCCACCGGGCAGTCGATGCGTACGGTCTGCGGCGGGACGACGTACTCGAACTCGTCGCCGTTGCGGATCGCGGCGATCGCCTCGTTCTCGTAGCTGAGCAGCACGTCACCGTGACCCTGCCGGAACGTCTCGGTGGCTTCCGAGCCGGACGACGGCCGCGTCGTCACGTGGTCGTGCACCAGGGAACGTACGTAGTCCAGGCCCGCCTGCCGGTCGGTGCCGCCGTTGCTCTCGGCGGCGTACGGCGCCATCAGGTTCCATTGGGCCGAGCCGGAGCTCAGCGGGTTGGGGGTGACCACGTCGATGCCGGGGCGCAGCAGGTCGTTCCAGTCGTGGATGCCCTTCGGGTTGCCCTTGCGGACCACCATCACCACCACCGAGCTGATCGGGGTGCCCTGGTCGGGGCCAGCGGACCACGCCTTGTCGACCATGCCCGCCTTCACCAGTCGGGTGAGGTCGGGGGTGATGGAGAAGGTCACCACGTCGGCCGGCGCGCCGGCGACGACCTTGCGGGACTGGTCACCGGAGGCACCGTACGAACTGAGCACGGTAACCCGGGATCCCTGCGGGGTCGCGGCGTACGCCTCGGCGAGCGCCTCGAACCCCGGCTTGGCGACCGAGAAGCCGTACAGGTTGAGCACCTGACCGCCGGCCGGGGCCGGTGCGGCGCCGGGCACGTCGCTCGACCCCCCTGCGCAGCCGGTCAGCGTGACGAGGACCAGTACGCAGCTCAGCAGCAGCGCGCGGCGCGCTGACAGCGGACGTTGTCGGGATGCCTGCGGCAGCAGGTGTGACCGGAGACGCGGTGACAGGAGACGTGGCCGGACGCGCCACGTCCGCGGGCGGGCGTGGCGGGCGGTGAGGCGCGCGGTGTCGGGCATGGGCGGCTCCGGGGGACGGCTGTCCATAAGGACAACTTAAACGAGGGCTAACCGATGAGGATTATAGGAAAGAATCCTTGTGGCGCCCGACCGGGGTCCGGGGGATGGGCCTCCGGACCCCGTCAGTCTCGCTCAGTTGCCGTCGTGGCCCGCCAGGAGGTGGGTGAACGGGGTGATCGAGCTGATGTCGTATCCGTCGCGGACGTTGCTGCGGGCGCCTCGATTGCCGTGGGCAGCCGGCCCGGTCGGCACGAACCCCTCCACCGCATCGGCGGTGGTGACCATCAGTCCGGCGAGCTCGGTGGCGGCCCGTACGATCCGGCGGGTCAGCTGCTCCCCGCCCGCCCCGGCGCCGAAATCCTCGGTGGCCGCGAAGACGCCGGTAGGGACCACCCGCATCCGGAAGTAGGTGAACAGCGGGCGCATCGCGTGGTCCAGCACCAGGGAGTGCCGCGGGGTGCCGGCTGTCGCCCCGATCAGCACGGGGATGCCGTCCAGGTCGTCGGGTTGGAAGGTGTCCCAGAACATCTTGAAGATCCCGGCGTAGCTCGCCGAGAACACCGGGGTCACCGCGACCACCCCGTCGGCGGTCCGGACGATGTCGTGGGCGTGCTCGACCTCGGCGATCGGCAGGCCGGCCGCTGTGGTCATCGTGGCGAGGGACGCGGCGAGCTCGCGGACCTCGATCACGTCGACCCGGACGTCCTCGCCCCGGGCGCCGACCTGGCTGCGGACGGCGTCGGTGATCCGGTCGGCGAGCAGCCGGCTGGATGACGGGGTGCCGACCCCTGCGCTGATGACGGCGAGTCGGCGGGTCATGCGTTCTCCCGGGTGGTGGTCTCGGCGCCGGTGTGTCCGGTCGCGGTGCGGTCCTCCGGCAGGGTGGCCGGTTGGACCAGGTGGTGCCTGCCCTCAGGTCCCTGGGCGACCAGCGAGGCGTGCGTCGGCGGATCCGACGGCACGTCGGCCGGGCGGCGAGCCTCGAACTCGCGCCGCAGCACCGGCACGACCTCCTCGGCGAGCAGGTCGATCTGCTCCAGGACGGTCGTCAGCGGGAGCCCGGCGTGGTCCATCAGGAACAGCTGGCGCTGGTAGTCGCCCACCACGTCGGCGTACGTCAGGTACTTCTCGATCACCTGTTGGGGGGAACCGGCGGTCAGCGGGGTGAGGTTCATGTACTCCTCCAGCGACGGGCCGTGGCCGTAGACCGGAGCGTTGTCGAAGTAGGGGCGGAATTCCCGGACGGCGTCCTGGGAGTTGCGGCGCATGAAGACCTGGCCACCGAGCCCGACGATCGCCTGGTCGGCGCGGCCATGACCGTAGTGCTCGAACCGCTGCCGATAGAAGTCGACCATCTGGGCGACGTGGCCCTTGTCCCAGAAGATGTTGTTGTGGAAGAAGCCGTCCCCGTAGAAGGCGGCCTGCTCGGCGATCTCGGGGGAGCGGATCGACCCGTGCCAGACGAACGGCGGGGTGTCGTCCAGCGGCGCCGGGGTCGAGGTGTAGCCGCGCAGTGGCGTACGGAACTCGCCCTTCCAGTCGACCACCGGCTCGCGCCACAGCCGGCGCAGCAGGTGGTAGTTCTCGATCGCGAGGGGGATGCCCTGGCGGATGTCCTTGCCGAACCAGGGGTAGACCGGGCCGGTGTTGCCGCGGCCCATCATCAGGTCGACCCGCCCGCCGGCGAGGTGCTGCAGCATGGCGTAGTCCTCGGCGATCTTCACCGGATCGTTGGTGGTGATCAGCGTCGTCGAGGTGGAGAGGACGATGTTCTTCGTACGTCCCGCGAGGTAGCCCAGCATCGTGGTCGGGCTGGACGGGACGAATGGCGGATTGTGGTGCTCGCCGGTGGCGAAGACGTCGAGGCCGACCTCTTCGGCGTGCTCGGCGATGGCCATCATCGACAGGATGCGTTCGTGCTCGGTGGGCGCCCGTCCGGTGGCCGGGTCGGGGGTGACATCACCGATCGTGAAGACGCCGAACTGCATGACAAACCCTTTCGGTTGAACTGTCAACTATCGTACGAGGTGGTCGGTCCGGAACCAAGTCAGCCGGCGCGGTCCGGCGCAGTTGCTCGGACGGCCGGAGGCGTCAGTGCTCCGACGGACCGGTAGCCGCGGCCCGTCCGGTCGCCGCGGCTCGTCCGGTCAACCGCGGCCCGTCCGGTCAACCGCGGCCCGTCGGCGGGCGGCAGCTGCCTGAGCACGCGGCGGTTGGTTGATGGCGCGGCGGATTCGCCCGCGCGGGACCCGTTGCCCCTAGGGTTGGACCATGAAGGTCCTGAAGTGGCTTCTCGTGCTTGTCGGCGTCGCCGCGCTCATCGGCGCCATCATCTACAGCTACCTCGGCTGGCTCGATCTGCAGCGGCTCGTCGCCGCGGCCGAGTCGATGCGCAGCACTCCGCAGCCCAATCCGCAGCAGGAAATGATCCTCGCGCTCGGCCTGTGTCTGGTCAGCGGGCTGGTCCTCGGCCTGGGCCTGGGCCTGCCGCGGCGTACGGCCGGGCGGATCCGCAAGGAGACCCTCGAGTCGTCGGCTGCGGCGCGTGAGGCGGACATCCGGCGGCGTGCGGCGGGTGGCCGGGGCGAGACCCCGGCCACCGGCCAGGGCAATTCGCCGGCGCCCGGCCCGAACGATCCGACCGGTCAGGCGGGACCGACCGACGGGGGCGAGGCGTGACCGACGCCGCCGAGGCCGACTACATCCAGGTGACCTCCTACCCGCCGCATGCGGACCCGGTCATCAGCGTCGAGCGGGTCGCCGCGCTGTCCGATCTGCGGCTGGCCTACTGGTTGCCGGACGGTGCCGGGGTGGCCGAACGCTTCGCGGCCGGTCCGGTGGTGAGTGTGCGGCCGTGCTCCCGCGCCGGCAAGCCCAAGCTGGAGGAGCCGGTGCTCGAGGGACGGGCGTCGGTGGTCACCGAGGGACCGGTCTTCGACGAGGCCAAGGCCGCGATCAGGAGCAAGTACGGGCTCGCGGTGGCCGTCGTCGGGGCGGTCGACCGGGCCCGGGAGCTGTTGGGGGAGCGTACGCCCGAGGCCGTCGTCGTGATCGACGTGGTGTCCTAGGCCCTGGCAGCACCGGGCCACCGGGCGATCCGGGCTGCCGATGCGGGCGCGGCCGTCGGGCTCGGACGGTCCTAGCGGCCGGGGTGCCCCAACTGGCTGCGCAGCTCGGCGTCCAGTTCAGGATCGGAGTGGAACACCCGCTCCTGGTGGCATTGCACGGCGGTCTCCCGGGCCGATGGGGTGCCGAGGTCGGGGTTGGCGCCGACCGCGAGGAGGAGCCGGGCGACCCGCTCCTCACCCTTGAAGATCGCCCCCGACAGCGCCGTACGCCCCCGGTGGTCGACCACGTCGAGTTTCGCGCCCCGGGCGACCAGGGCGGCCACCAGCTCGGCGTTGCCGTAGAACGCGGCCAGGTTGAGCAGGGTCGCGCCGTCGTGGCTGGCCGCTTCGATCGGATGCCCCGCATCCAGGGCTGTCATCAGGGCGGTGGTCTCCCCGTGACGGGCAAGATCCAGGAGCGCGTCGGGCGTGAGACCGTCCGGCGACGAGGACGTCGCGTTCATGCCCGGCAGCCTAATCCGGTGCCGAAGGAGAGCAGCCTCAGCCCCCGAAGCCGTCGAAGCCTGCCTTCGCCTCCTTCAGGAGCGTACGGACGATCGGGTCGGGGTTGTCGCCGCTGAGCTGGGGTGCGAGCTTCGCCGTGGCCCGGGCCGCCTCCTCGGCCAGCCGCTCGGTGTCCTCGGGCGCCACGATCGCGACCCGGAGGTGGGTCCGCATCCAGTCGGTCAGGGCGTCCTCGTTGGTCACCGCCGGCTCGGGGCCGCGGACCAGGATTGCGCCGAGCACGCGTCGCAGCGGCGAGAGTCGTACGGATCGGCCGAGGTGCACCCAGGCGATCTGGTTGCGCAGGGTGGTGGTGGCGCTGAGGCCACTGCCGGGACGTACGGCGCCCGCCTGGCCGATCCAGATCAGACCGGGGGCGATCCGGCAGCCGAGCCCGGCGCTGAGCTGGGTGGCGCCGGCGTCGTCGACGAACCAGCTGTAGATGCCGGGACGGCGCAGCGTCGGGTCGATCCCGGCGAGCAGGTCGGAGGGGCGGGCGGCCCGGGACGCGTCGCCCAGGGCGGCGATGATCGGGTCGCCGTCGGCGTCCGCCGGGTGGCTGGCGAGCCCCGCGGTGCGTGGGACCGTGCCGTCGTACCAGGCGATCCGGTCGGGCACCGACAGGCCGCGCAGCGGCTCCAGCACGTACGCCCCGTAGCCCAACAGATGGGGCCGGAGCGCGTCGGAGACGGCCGGCGTCGGGGCGTGCAACTCGACCCGGGCCCGGCGCAGCGAGCCGGCGGCGAGTTCGAGACGGGCGACGGTCCAGGCGCCCCAGGCGGTGCGGTACTCCGCGGAACCGGTGAGCAGGCGCCGTTCGTACGGTCCGATGACCTGGTCCGGGGCGAGCAGTCCGAACTCGCCGGACAGGATGTACCACGGCGCGCCGGTCCACCGGGCATAGGCCTTCTGGCGGGCGAACAGTTGGCCGGTGTAGAGGTCCTCGGCCGGCGCGGCTTCGGTGGCCTGTTCGCGGCCGGCCTCGATGAGGACGATGTCGGGGCGGGTCGCCATGGTGCGGGTCTGGTCCGAGGCGGCCGCGGTGGTGCGGGCCGCGGTGGAGCCGGTGAACGTGGTGCGGGCCGAGGCGGTGCGGCTCGCGGCCGACCGGGCGGCGGGCGCCTCCGCAGCGATCGGCGCCGCCGACGTGGGTGCGGCTTCTGCCGCCGCCGATGGTGCCGGTGTCGATGTCGCCGGTGTCGATGTCGCCGGTGTCGATGCCGCCGGTGTCGATGCCGCCGGTGTCGCGGGCGGCTCGGACGTGGGCGCGGACGGGACATCAGTCGGCTCGGAGAGGGCAGCAGCGGGCTCGGATGGCGCGGAAACGTCGTGGGATGGCGGCTCGGAAACGGCTTCGGCCGGGGCGGCCGCCGGCGGTGTGGCGGCGCCTTCGAGCGTGACGTCCGGTGCCGCGACGGTCTCCGACACCTGTTCGGACTCCGGCGTGCCGACGATCTCCGGCTCGGGCGCGGACTCCGGGGTGGGCACGATCCCCGCCTCGGGTTCCGCCTCGACCTCGGGTTCCGCCTCGACCGCGAGCTTCGGTTCCGGCGCCACCTCGGGCTCCGGCTCGAATCCGTGCCTGGGCCGGGGCTCCGGCTCGTACTCCGGCTCAGACCCGGACTCCGGTTCGGCTTCGACCTCCGGCGTGCCCACAGTCCCCACCGAGCCCTCAGGCACCGGCGCGACCTCCGACACCGGCTCGTACGCAGGCAGGGGCTCGTACGCAGGCACCGGCTCGTACTCCGGCTCCGGCTCGGGATCGGCCAGATCCGCGGCCAGCGGCGGTGGCGTCACGGAGACCGCCCACGGCGACGGCCCGGCGACGAATGTGATCGAGCTGCCGGGCCTGATGGCGGAGATCCGCAGTCCCGCGTCGATCCAGGCCGCAGACTCCGGTCGTTCCGCGATGCCGGCCAACCACCAGGAGTCGGACGTACGAGCCTCGGTGGGCAGGCCGCCGGTGAGTTCCTCCAGCTCGGCCCAACCGAGCGTGATCGCACCTGATCCCGTCGTCAGACGCTCCGCCAGAGTGTCCGACAGTCGTTCCCAGCTGCTCATCGCACCTCCTCGTTGTCCCCGTCCGCTTTCCCTGGTCGATTCTGCCAGGCAGCGGTGTGAAGCGGTGCGGGACACTGGTCGGGTGTCCTCCTTCGACCTCGCGAGCATCGGCGCCGGCCTGCCGGCCGCGCACCTCGTGCCCGCCCTGACGGCGGCCCTCGCCGATCGTAGGGCGGCGGTGGTCCAGGCCCCGCCGGGCACCGGCAAGACCACCGTGGTGCCGCCGGCGGTGGCCTCGCTCACCGGTGACCGCGTCGTCGTCACCCAGCCGCGCCGGATCGCGGCTCGCGCCGCCGCCCGCCGGCTCGCCGCACTGACCGCCACCCGGCTCGGCCACGAGGTGGGCTACACCGTCCGCGGCGAACAGCGCACCGGAGCAGCGACCCGGGTCGAGTTCGTCACCACCGGTGTGCTGGTCCGTCGGCTGCTCCGCGACCCGGACCTGCCCGGCGTCGGTGCGGTCGTCCTCGACGAGGTGCACGAACGCCACCTCGACTCCGACCTCGCCGTCGCGATGACCCGCGAGGTGTCCGACCTGCGCGACGACCTGCTGGTGGTGGCGATGTCGGCGACCCTCGACGCCGGCCGGTGGGCGTCGCTGCTCGGCGACCCGCCGGTCCCGGTCGTGGCGGCCGAGGCCGACCGCCACGCGCTGACCGGGGAGTGGGCCCCGGTGCCGCCCGGAGTGTCCCGGTTGGACGCCCGTGGCGTGACGTACGACTTCCTCGATCACGTCGCGCGGACCACCCGACGTGCGCTCGACGCACACCCCGAGGGGGACGCACTGGTGTTCCTGCCCGGCGCATGGGAGGTCGGCCAGGTGGTGACGCGGCTGTCCGGGGCGTACGACGCCGTCGATGTGCTGCCCCTGCACGGGCGGTTGAGTCCGCGCGACCAGGACCGGGCGCTGGCGCCGGGACCGCGCCGACGGGTGGTCGTCACCACGTCGGTCGCCGAATCCTCGCTGACCGTCCCGGGCGTACGCCTCGTCGTCGACGCCGGCCTGGACCGCCAGCCGCGCTACGACACGTTGCGCGGCATGTCCGGTCTGGTCACGGTGACCGAATCGCGCGCCTCCGCCGACCAGCGGGCCGGCCGGGCGGCCCGGCTGGGCCCAGGGGTGGTCGTACGCTGCTTCGCCGAGGAGGACTGGGCCCGGATGGTGGCGTACGCGCCGCCGGAGATCGCCACCGCCGACCTGACGGGATTCGCGCTCGACATCGCCTGCTGGGGAGCTCCTGGTGGTGAGGGCCTCGCGCTGCCCGACCCGCCGCCGGACGCCGCGATGGCGGCAGCCGTCGAGACGCTGACCGATCTCGGGGCGTTGCGGGACGGCCGGGCGACGGACCGTGGCCGGGCGATGGCGGCGGTGCCGGCCGATCCCCGGCTGGCCCGGGCGCTGCTCGATGCCGCTCCCCAGGTGGGGGCGGCCACCGCGGCGGAGATCGTCGCCCTGGTCGCCGGCGACGAGCGCCCGCCCGGCGGTGATCTGGCCGCGCAGTGGCGGGCCCTGCGTCGGGGTGACACCCCGACGGCCCGGCGATGGCGGCGGGAGGCGGAGCGGTTCGAACGGTTGGCGCGGGACGGCGATGATGGGCGATCCGGAGTCGCCGGACACGCCGGCAGCGGCGGGCCCGGTGCCGAGGGCCGACCCGGCGCCGTCTCGTCCCGGGACGCTGCCCTCGGCCTGGTGGTGGCGCTGGCGTTCCCGGACCGGGTGGCGCGGCGGCGGCCGGGCCGCGACGACCCGGCCTATCTGCTCGCCTCCGGGACCGGGGCGGTGCTCGAGCGGGGCTCGGCCCTGGTGGGCCAGGACTGGTTGGCCGTCGCCCAGGTGGAGCGGTCGGCCGCCGCGGGAGCGACCGGTGCGGTGATCCGGGCCGCTGCCGCGGTCGACGAGGCGACCGTACGGGTCGCGGCGGCGCCGCTGCTGGTCGAGGAGGAGGTCGCCGAGTGGACCGGGCACAAGGTCAGTGCGCGTTGGGTGCGGCGGCTCGGCGCGATCGAGCTGTCCGTGGTGAACGTACGCCCCTCGGCCGACGCCGGTCGGGCTGCGGTCCGTACGGCCCTGGCCGACCGCGGGCTCGGCCTGACCAGCGACGGCGGGGTGTTCGGCTGGACGGAGGCGGCCCGCACGCTTGCCGGTCGGCTGGCGCTGCTGCACCGCGTGTACGGCGATCCGTGGCCGGCGATGGACGAGGCGACGCTGTTGGGCCACTGGCAGGACTGGTTGGTGCCGGAGGTCGACGCCCTGATCGCCGGCACTCCGGCCTCCCGGCTCGACCTGACCGGTGCACTGCGCCGGCTGTTGCCCTGGCGCCTGGCCGGGCGGCTGGACGAGTTGGCGCCCGAGCGGGTCGAGGTGCCGACCGGGTCGCACATCCGGGTCGACTACCCGGCGGTCGACGAACCCGACGGGCGGCCCGTGCTGGCGGTGAAGCTGCAGGAGTGCTTCGGCCTGACCCAGACCCCGCGGATCTGCGAGGGACGGGTGCCTTTGCTGCTGCACCTGCTGTCTCCGGCGCGGCGACCGTTGGCGATCACCGACGACCTGGCGTCGTTCTGGCGGAATGTCTATCCCCAGGTGCGCGCCGAGAATCGCGGTCGTTATCCGAAACATCCGTGGCCGGAGGATCCGTTGACCGCGCCACCACGACGAGGCACCACACGGTCGGGTCACTGAGGCCGGACATTCTTCGGCCTCGGGAGGGGTCATCTCCGAGCAGCTCAGCAGGGCTTGTTCCATTCTGGATACGTGACTTTCGGCACACAGATAGACCCCTAGTGGTGTAGAGCTACACCACTAGGGGTGTGGAGATCGAGATCATAGATGTGATCCGCGCCACACCGGGAACCCTGCCAATTCGCCCTGCAGTCTGTGATCAAGGCACAGCAGGAGACATTTGATACTTTTGGCTACCTAGGTGTGACCTGTGTGCCGGGATATCGTGACCCCGCAGGCGGCGAGTGGGATGAGTCGAGACAGGGGTCACGAGTGGAACTGCGGGATTACATCGCGGTGCTGCGTAAGTATTGGCGGAGTACGGTTGCCGTCACTCTTTTCGCCGTACTCGGCGCGACAGCTTTCAATTTCTTTTCGGCGCCGACCTACACCTCGAGGACGGCGCTTTTCTTTTCGGTGAACGGCGCGACCTCGGCGAGTGATCTCGCGCAGGGCACCACGTTCACGCAGAAGCAGGTCGAGTCGTACGTCGAGGTGGCCACCTCCCCGCTCGTCCTGCAGCCGGTGATTGCGAAGGTCCCGCTGGCCACCACCCCGGCCGCCCTGGCCAAGCAGATCAAGGTCGGCGTGCCCACGAACACGTCGGTGATCACGGTCGAGGTCGTGGACCGCGATCCAGCGACGGCCGCGGCGATCGCCGACGCCGTCGGCACTCAGCTCGTCTCGACCGTGCACGATCTCTCGCCGGACGACAGTCGGGGCCAGAAGACCGTCGTGGCCACAGTGATCACGCCGGCGACGGTGCCGTCCTCGCCGACCACCCCGAAGGTCGCGCAGAACCTGGCGCTCGGCCTCTTGCTGGGCTTGTTCCTCGGCGTCGGGCAGGCGATCCTGCGGGCGGCGCTGGACACCCGGATCTGGTCGACCGAGGACGTGGCGACGGTGACCGACGCCCCGGTCGTCGGCCGGATCCCCTTCGACAAGACGATCGTCGGCCGGCCCGGTGCGGCGGTGGACGGACGGGACACGGTCCGCGCCGAGGGCTTCCGCAGGCTGCGGACGAACCTGCAGTATCTCGATGCCGGTCAAGGCCGGCGCTCCTTCGTGATCACCTCGTCGATCGCTGATGAGGGCAAGACCAGCACCTCGGTCAACATCGCTGCCACGCTCGCTGCTGCCGGTCTCCATGTGCTGCTGCTCGATGCGGACATGCGCAAACCGAGCGTCGGTCGCGCTCTCGGGCTGGAAGATGCCGTGGGGCTGAGCACCTTGCTGATCGGGCGGGCCCAGCTCCGCGACGTGCTCCAGGGCGCCGGCGTGCCCGAGTTCCATGTCGTGACGTCCGGACAGGTGCCTCCCAACCCGTCCGAGCTGCTCGGATCGGCTGCGATGTCGCGGCTGTTGGAGACGGTCACCGCCCAGTACGACGCCGTCGTGATCGACGCTCCTCCGCTGCTCCCGGTCACCGACGCGGCGATCCTGTCGCGGATCACCAGCGGAGCGCTGGTGGTGGTCGGCAGCGGCGACGTCCGTACGCCGCAGCTGGCCGGGGCACTGGAGAGCCTGGAGTCGGTCGACGGCCGGGTGCTGGGCCTCGTGCTGAACAAGCTGCGCCGGGGAACCTCCGGGTACGGGAGCTACTACGGGCACTACGGCCACTACGGGCATCACGGGCAAGGCGCGGAGGATCATCGGCCTACCGCCCGGCGAGCCACCGCTGAGGAGCCGGTGGCTCGGCAACGTGAGACGGCCTGAGCACAGGAGACGCGCGGTCCAGCGGGTCCAAGAGTCTTTGGGGGAAAGATGACTCAAGAAACAGGCATCTGCAGAACCATTGGAGTTGCAGCATGAGGTCGCATTCAATTTTCTGGCGCCGGTTCGTCCTGGCGAGTTGGGACGCAGTGTCGTGGATGATCGCTTTCGCGGTCTTTGTGACGATTCGTTATGACCTGAACCTGACTGATCCCCAATGGGTGGCAGCGCTCGAGTACGCATTGGTGGCGATCCTGGCGACGGCGGTCGGCGGGTACAGTTTTCACCTTTATATGGGGCGGTCCAGGGTGGGCAGTTTCGCTGAGGCGACAGCGCTGGGCCTGCTCGTGATCGCGGTGGCGCTCCTCCTGGGAGGGTTCAGCTTCTTCGTTCCGAATTTCCCGAGGGGGATCGCCCTGCTGCTTCCCCCACTGGCGTTGGTCTTCATGGGGTTCGGTCGGTGGGCGTTCCGGAACTTCTTCAGCCAGCGGCGCCGCCGGCTCGCGACCCGCACAGGCGATGCGGGAGTAGGAGCAGCGCCTCGGGCGCTCGTGTACGGAGCGGGTAACGACGGCCACGACGTAGCGAGGTTGGTGGATTTCGCCGAGGAACCCCCGTATCGGATCGTCGGCTTTCTCGACGATGATCTGGAGAAGAAGCACCGTCGGATCCGTTCCTATCGGGTGCTCGGTCAGGGGACCGATCTGGTGGAGGCTGCCCGGGCCTCGGAGGCCGAGGTCGTCATCCTCGCGATCAGCGGCGCGTCGCGTGACCTGATGGATCGTGTCGCCACCGAGTGCCGGGCCGAGGGCCTCAAGTTCGTCACCGTGCCGCCGGTGCGGGAGCGGATCGGCGGCCGGGTCCGTCTGCACGAACTGCGTGAGTTCAACGTGGCCGACCTTCTCGGCCGACGCCCGATCCACACCGATCTCGGGGCGATCTCCGATTACGTGGCGGACAAGGTCGTCCTGGTGACCGGCGCGGGTGGATCCATCGGTTCCGAGCTGGCTCGCCAGGTCCACCAGCTGAAGCCTCGCAAACTCGTCGTGCTGGATCGGGACGAATCCGCGCTGCACGCCCTGCAGCTGTCGTTGTACGGCGTGGGGCTGCTCGACACCGATGACATGGTGCTGTGTGACATCCGCGACCGCGCGGCACTGCGAGAGGTCTTCCGGAAGCACCGTCCCGAGGTCGTCTTCCATGCGGCGGCGCTGAAGCACCTGCCGATGCTGGAGATGTACCCACTCGAGGGCTGGAAGACCAACGTCCTCGGCTCCCTCAATGTTCTCGAGGCGGCGCATGGCGTCGGTGTGGAGACCCTGGTGAACATCTCCACCGACAAGGCGGCGGACCCCTCCAGCGTCCTGGGCCAGTCCAAGCGGATCGCCGAGCGGCTGACGTCCTGGTACGCCCGCCAGCACGGCGTGCGCTATCTGTCGGTGCGCTTCGGCAACGTCCTGGGCTCCCGCGGATCGGTGCTCTACACCTTCCGGGCCCAGATCGAGCGTGGCGGCCCGATCACGGTCACCCATCCCGACGTCACGCGCTACTTCATGACCATCCCCGAGGCGTGCGAGCTGGTGCTCCAGGCCGGCGCGATCGGTGATCCGAGCGACGTCATGGTGCTGGACATGGGAGAGCCGATCCGCATCGTCGATGTGGCCCGGCGCCTGATCGAGGAGTCTCACCGCGACGACGTACGCATCGAATACACCGGGCTGCGACACGGCGAGAAGCTGCACGAGGTGCTCTTCAGCGCGCGGGAGGAGGGCATCCCCAGCGCTCATCCGCTGATCAACAGGGTCACGGTGCCTGAGATGACTCCGGGCGAGATCCGCGCGACTGATCCGCAGGATTGGAACGCGGTGCATGAGGTCTTTTCACGCCAACGGCTGTCGGATCAACCGTTGGCGATGATCAAGGCGGCCTCCTTCTCCAGTACAAAGGTCTAGGCGCGTGTCCGGGGTGCCGAATCTGCCCGGCCAACCAGGAGTGCTTGCGTGCCGATCATCCGCTTGTGGCCGCCCACCGAAATAGGTAACTCCATGATCCTTTCGGCAAAGAAGGCCGCGCTGAGGCCAGATATTGGTGGCGACGATCTTGGGCGCTGGCAATACGGAACTGAGCGAATCGCCACCTCGGGCCGACTCCGTCTCCCGCTCTATCTAGCGTTCCTTGCCGCAGCATTGAATCAATCGAACATCGTGTTAGGGGTAAACCTATCACTCGCCGACATTACTGCACTGGTAGCGTTGGTAGTTGCAGCCATCGATGGCAGGCTCTGGGTTCCGGAGAAGGCCCTTGGTTTTCTCTTGGCGGTCGCGGCCACATCGACGGCCGCAGTGCTCTTCTTCGATCCCCAATGGTTGTCGACACCGGTTCCGCTGAGAGAAGTGGCAGCCGGGCAGATAAAACTTGCAGTGGCATTCGCATACTTCATCCTCGGAGTAAATTTCACCAGATCTAGTCAGGCCCTTCCGATTCTCCGAATATTTGCCTATGCCGGATCCGCAGTTTCCATCTTGATATTCTTTCCAAGTTTATCCGAGTTGCTTGGACTGTATATGGGGGGCTTCCGTTTCAAAGGCCTTATGAATGACCCGAATTACTTCGCCGTGCTCTCAATTGCAGCGTTGGCCGTAGTTTGGCGCGACACCTCGAGACGTCGAGTCTTGCGTATCGCTAGTTCTACTGTCCTGATCTCGGCCGTACTACTTTCCGGGTCGAAAACGGGCCTTATTGTGCTTACCGCCTTAGCGACTTGGCGATTACTCGATCACGCAGGTCGCGAACGACGCAGCGGAATTTGGTCAACCTGGCGTCCGGTATTCGTACTCCTAGCGGTCGGGATGGTCGCGGTCGTTCTCTCTTCGGCTTGGCAAGGTGCCGCCACGCGCCTGACCCTTTCGACACAATCGAACCCGGCCATTCAGCGCGTGATGCCGCTGTTGACCGACTTCGGCTCAGCGATACGACAAGATGGGTCTGGGCGCGATGATACCTGGACCAACGCGCTTACCGTCATCCAGATGTCTCCTATTGTCGGTGTTGGCGCCGGCGCCTATGAAGATATCGATAGTGCCGTTAACGGGAGCGTCCTCGTCGCCCACAACACATACCTCCAGATCGCGGCGGAGTGGGGATTGCCACTTGCCGCGCTATTCCTGCTTTGGGTGTTGATCACTCTGCTACGCAAGCCCGTCGACGACCGCCAGTTTCGAACCTGGAGGACCGCTCGTGACGTGTGCGTGGTTCTACTAGTTGGGTCGTTCTCTGTCTCTCTGAACAACGCCAGAGTCCTGTGGATGGTCTTGGGAATTCTGGCGGCTGTTCTGGATCCGTCTTGGCGACATGTGGGTAGCGGGCACCGCAGGCAGCTACATGCCGATTCGGCAGAAACAGCGGTTCGACCTGAGTGAACTGGAGCGAGACGGCATGGGAATATGGGACATAACGTGGCAGAGGAAGACCGTCCGCCTGGGCTCAAGAGAGGAATCAGAGCAAGCCCCGCGGTACCAGGTTCTTCAGGTTGCCGACACGGCCGTCACGGGAGAATGAGAAGAAATGGATCTGGCAATCTGGATTTCTGTCATAGTGGTAGGACTGGCGGCCGGCCTTAGCCCGGCGCTATGGAGGCCCCTTCTGCGGCTTCTGTCAGTGGTCGATGTTCCTAACGAAAGATCCTCCCATACTCGAACGACTCTTCGAGGTGGCGGGCTCGGCCCACTTTTCGGCCTTCTTGTTGGAGCAGTTCTAATCCTTGTTGGGTCCAGTGGTTTAGCGAACAGGTCAGTTTTTCCTATCATCTCCATCATTGCGACCGGAATGATAATGTCCGGCGTCGGCCTCTTGGAAGACGTTCGGGGACTATCTGTACTCTCTCGCGCTGGTCTGCAGGTAGTCGTCGGAGCCGGGTTGGGCCTGGTCCTGTACATTTCCGGCGGCTTGGCGCTGCTGTGGACTCCGGTCGTCGCCATCGGATTCGCGGCTTTTGTGAACTTCGCTAACTTCATGGACGGAATTGACGGAATATCTAGCCTTTACGGGCTAGCTGCAGGGCTTTCCTATGCCGTTATAGGTGTCATGGCGCAACGTGATTGGCTGGTTCTCATCGGATTGATGACAGCGGTAGCATTCGCAGTCTTTCTTCCCTGGAACATATCGCCACCAAGGCTATTCTTAGGCGACGTGGGAAGTTACCTCCTAGGGGCGGTACTTGGCGGATGTGCAATTAATTCGATGGTATCAGGCGTTCCGTTCCTAGTCGCCCTGGCTCCCCTGACGTTGTACCTGGTAGATCCGCTGTCGACTTTGTACCGACGCGCAAGGAAACACGAGCGTATCTTCGACGCGCATCGAAATCATACCTACCAGCGCTTGGTCGATGCAGGCATTTCTCACATGAGCATAGCGGGTCTGATCGCAGTGCTTACATTGATCACGAGTGGAATCAGCCTGATGGTGCTGATCAATCGAGGCTGGGCTTGGTTTGCCGGAATATCTATCGTCGGGATTGCAGTCGGCTATCTCTCGCTGCCGAGCCTGTGGCGGCGCCGTGGGGTCGCCACGGCGAAGACGCTTCATGCTTGGAGACCTGATGTCGAAGTCATCTCGCCACGAGAGGCTTGGGCTCCGTCTCGGTGGGCGGTAGTGGGGGCATCAGGGTTCATCGGAACGGCAGTGGTTGATCATCTGAGATCGAATGGTGTGGAAGTGGTGCCAATCGTTGCACCGCGGGTGACGCTCGACCGAACCTCAACTGACCCCCAGGTAGTCGCGTCCGCGGCTGAGGGGCACGCTGCCACTGATGCGATGGCGCGCTCTCTGATCGGAGTCGATGTAGTGGTCAATGCAGCTGGTATGGCTGTCCCCGACGGCGAGGCAAGTCCGAGTCTATACGGAGCGAACGGCCTACTTCCTGCGATCGTCGCTCACGCCGCCATGAGAGCCGGCGTCGGGCGCTGTATTCATCTGAGTTCCGCCGCGGTCCAAGGAACTCGTCCCATGCTAGACGCCTCTACGGAAGTCCGGCCATTTTCTCCCTATTCTAAGTCGAAGGCGCTGGGGGAATTCGCACTGTTGGCGGCAGGAATGTCAAGATTGGAGACGTTTAAAGAGACGGACTTGCTCCTTATACGGGCGACGTCGGTTCAAGGTCATGGGCGACGCACTACCGAGAATCTTCGACGAGTCGCGCGCTCGCCGTTGGCAAGCGTCGCGGCTCCGGGTGACTACCCTACCGTAGTAAGTAGTCTAGACGGACTGGTAGATTTTGTGGAACGCGTTGGAGAATCGAAGGAGGCGATGCCCCAGATTCTGCTTCAGCCGTGGGAAGGGCTGAGCGTTCTCGACGTAATGGCCTTGGCTGGTGGGCGAAGACCTGCGGTGCTTCCGGCCTGGATTTGCCGATCAATTTTGCGGTCGGGGCATATTCTTAGCCGTATTTTTCCTCGAGTCGTAGGGCCTCTGCGACGTTTGGAACTAATGTGGTTTGGACAGGCGCAAGATCTCAACTCTCCTATTGAGGTAAGCAGCAACAGGACGCATATTCAGAGAGTCCTGACGAATGAGGGTAGGTAGGGTGCGACGACGTTTCCATACGAAGACAATTGTCATGGGTGTCACCATTGACTACCAGTTGAGGTACCATCAAGGGCTAGAAGAGTATTTGGTCGACGATGGCTGGGAGGTTCATATCGTTAGCAGTCCCGGGGCGACTCAAGCCGATCTCGCTGCGAGGAACGTCGCCAGCATTCACGAAGTTCACATGGATCGCAGCCCTAATACATTCCGTGATCTTGTCGCTCTTGGAAAATGGGTAAAACTCATTCGGAAACTGCGGCCCAGCGTCGTGCTGCTGGGCACACCAAAAGCGGCTCTCCTCGGGATGTTCGCTTCGAGCATTTGCGGCGTTCCTCGTAGGATCTATGAGGTTCATGGGCTGCGTTTAGAGAGCGCCTCGGGGTTGTCTCGGAGATTTCTCTCACTGCTGGAGAGAATTACCTGTCGGCTTGCAACCGACGTGGTCCCGGTGAGTCGCTCCTTGGCGGAGGCAATGGCGAACGAGAAGATCACGGCGGAAACGAAAATCAGGATTCTCGGACACGGAAGTCCCGGCGGGGTCGATATCAGTCATTTCGCCACTGTCGTATGCGATGAGAGCCTCAAGAACCGAATACGACAAAGACTAGATCTCGACTCAGGCATACCCGTGGTAATCTTCGTGGGACGACTAACAGAAGATAAGGGCTTGGCTGCTCTGTCGGCTGCGGCGGGAATTCTTTCCGCCGCACGGCCAGTTCAGTTTCTGATTGTTGGTCCCGTGGATGACGAGTCGGGGAAGGCGGGAGTCAGAACGCTGACTGAGGCCGCTTCGAGGGTGACTTTCACGGGAAACGTAGACGACGTGGCACCGTACCTGGCAGTGGCAGACGTGCTGTGTCTCCCGAGCAGACGGGAGGGTCTTCCGACGGTAATCCTTGAGGCATTTGCCGCGGGCGTTCCTGTTGTGGCCACACGGGCTACCGGCGTTGTAGATCTGGTGACTGATGGCAGGACTGGACTCCTTGTTCCGATTGACGATCCGGTTGCATTGGAAGACGCTTTAGAACGTCTATTGGATGATCCTGAGGCAGCCCGACGTCTGGCTGATTCGGGGCGTGAGATAGTGGAGGCATATTTTGCGAGAGCCGATGTTCATCGGAGATGGACAGATTTCCTAAGTCGCGATTTCGGCGACGATGTGGATAATTTTCTTCTGTGTTGAAGTAATTGACGGCACTCGAGATTAGTTACTCGTGAGGTGATGAAATAATGACGGTGACTGTGGCTATCCCGTTCACTGGCGCGAACCTTGACGCCTTCCGCCAGGCTGTGCGTTCGGTATTTGCCCAGGATTGTACGGACTGGCTCCTGCTTCTCGTGAACGACGGCGCCTCGCCAGAGCTATCTGAGGTTGCCGACAGTATTGCCGACAGCCGCGTGACACATTTTAACGACGGAGTTAATCGGGGCTTGGTGACCAGGTTGAATCAGATCGCTGGTTTGTCCGAAACACCATTGCTTGCACGGATGGATGCCGACGACATTATGTTTCCTGATCGGCTATCACGTCAGATTGAACGTTTTCGCAGGAATCCGGAATGCGACGTTCTCGGGGGGCGTGCTGTAGCGATTGATGGTCACGACAAGGTCCTTGGTCTATACACCGAACGGCCCCTCCCCGTCGAACCGGTGGGCTATCTACGGTCGAACGTCTTCACGCATCCGACGGTGACAGGTCGGACCGATTGGTTTCGTGCTAACCCATACCGAGAGATTACGCGGGCAGAAGACAAGGAACTCTGGCTGCGGACTTTTCGGTCGTCGGTCTTCGACAAAGATGTTGATCCAGTTCTCTTCTATCGAGTGGAAACCGAGTTCAATCCAGGCAAGGCCGTCAACGGAACGCGCGGTGATCGCTTGGGCACGCGGCCGTATACAAAGGAGTTCCTCAGTCCGTTAGGCAGAGCGAGATTTCTGGGTAATTCATATGCGAAGGAACTGGTCTATTCCACGGTCGGGCGTTACGTGTGGCCATACGTTCACCGCAGGCATATTTTGAAACTTCCGGGAAATGCTGTTGAGGGATATCGGAAGATGGTTCGGATCGTGTCGGATACTCACGTCCCGGGGTGGACTAGATGAGCGGACATTGGGTGGTTCTGGGCGGGGGAAACGGAACCTCCAATCTAGGTGACGAATCGATGTGGCTGGCGGCGGCTCAAATTGTTCGTGAGCTTGATCCGGAGGCTCGGATTCTGACTGAAGGGTATGGCGACTTTGACCCGTTCGTCTCGAATGTCGGGATACTTCCCCATCTGCATCTGGCGCTGCGTCGTGGGCGCGCTTTCCCGGGGCTACTCGGATCCGCCGTATCTAAGCCGTGGGCTCTAGATTACGCCGCCCGACGCGCCTCCTGGCTTGTTGATCACCCAGTAGGTTCGTCGAAGCTCTGGGCAGATGCGATCCGTTCCGCGAAGGGACTTGTCTTGGCTGGCTCGGGCGCCATATGCGACGACTATGCCGTACATGGGGTCTTCGGTTGGTCGCTTGCAGTGGAATACGCGCGTGCTCAGGGCGTGCCGATCTTGTTCATCGGTGAAGGCATCGGACCGTTGGCAGACGATCGGGTGCGGCAGGTCGCGGCTCGTATGCTCTGCGCGGCGGAACGGGTAGGAGTCCGTTCGTGCTCAAGCGCGACGTGTGCAGAAGAAGTCGGTGTGCCGGCTGCCAAACTGGTGGTGACACCGGACTGGGCGATTCCCCTTAAGCCTTCTCCGGAAGTCAGACTTGCGGCGCTTAACCATGTGAATGCTCTGAGCGGTGGGAAGCCGTTTGTCGGAGTCTCGTTCCATCGACGTGGATATGGTTCAGGTAGACGGCTCAAGGAATTGGCCGTGTTTCTCGACGATGTGTCGAGATGTGCGGATGCTTCCGGTGCGACGGTCATATTTGTCCCAAATATGACCGGCCACGGGTATTCGGATGATCGCAAGACGGCCGATCTGCTACTTCGACGGTGCACGCCAGCCACGAGGAAGAATGTTCAAGTGTGGCGACACCGGGGAAATCCGCAGCTCGTACGTGCTGCTTTGGGGCTGGGAATGTGTCTATTCACTACACGGTATCATCCGATGGTGTTTGCTCTGTCGGAAGGCGTGCCTGTCATCGGGTTGTCGTACGATGAATATTATGATGCGAAGCTGGAGGGAATCTCCAGTTTGTTCGGCGTGAATGATGCCGTGTTTCGCGTCGACCGTCTTCCGATGGCAGAAACACTCCTAAAGGCGGCCGCTACTGAGAAGGTCCTCCGTATGCGGCCATCCGAGATTAGCAGTATCACGTCACCCTTGGAATCGTTCGTTCGGGCCCATCGATGAGCTCGAATACGCGGTGAGGTGTGGCAATGAGTCTAAATCTGGTCACTAAGCATTCATTGCATATCGGAACTACGGCGTGGATCCTGGCAGGAAATTTATCGCGTTATGCTGCTCAGTTTCTTGTCTTATGGTCGCTGTCTGTCCGATTCGGCGCTGACGCTGCCGGCCGCTTGGCATTCGCGATTGCGGTTACCTCCCCGGTCTTCATTCTTTTTGGGTTGGGGTTGCGGAACTTGTACTTCACGCTCGGCCCGGATCTGGGGATCGCCAGTTTTCGGCGTGTGAGGTTTCTTTCCTCAACCGTTGCCTTAGTCCTGTCCGCGGCGGGCGTCTTTTTGCCGCTCGGGTTTCCGGCATTGGCCGTTCTTGCTGTGGCTGTAGGCAAGTGGCTTGACGGTGTGATGGACCTGGGTGCTGCGGTACTTCAGGACGTGAATCGAACCCGCAGGATGGCTCTTGCATATGTTGCACAGCTTCTCGCTTCCGTCGTCGCCATTTGCGTGACCTGGGCGATTGGCGTCGGGGAGGGGTGGTCGCTTGCCGGACCGTTGGTGGTTGGCGGAGGCGTCGGTGCAATGCTGATTCAGAGGTGGTCTGCTGTTCTGGGGCGCCAAGGAGCAGAGGGCGGAGTTCGCCCGATTGTTGCGGCGGGGGTGCCGACCGGCGTCGGGTACGCCGTGGTTGGTCTTCTCGTCAATGTCCCGCAGTATTTCCTGTTTGCTCATTTCGGGCCGGGAGATGTGGCTAGACTGGCTTCAATTCTTTATATTGGCACCGCCATTGAGATGTTGCTTAACGCACAGTCGCAGTCCGCGATCGGTCGACTGGGAGGCCTCTCACCTGCCAACGCAGTGACTTTCGTTATCAATTCTGGGTTGCGTTGGGCACTTTTTTCAGTGCCAGCAGGAATACTGGGGTCCGCAGGCTATTGGCTTCTTGCCCCACGCGTTCTGGGGCCAACCTTCACGCTCGACGCGGCTTCTGCGCTGGCGGTGGTAGTGCTGTCCGCCGCCTTCCCTCTGGTGTATTCTGCCGGGGCGTCAATCACCTTGGCGCGGCTCTATCGTTGGTTGCCGCTGATCAACCTATTCTCATTGGTCATCGTTTCAGCGACGTCGCTCGTACTAGTGCCGGTACTGGGCGTGGCAGGGGCGCTCATGTCAGTTGCTGCATCGCAGATGGGTCGGGGGCTTGTCGGATTGGTAGTCGTGCGTTTGGCAGCGCGCCGGTACGGAGGCTAGCTGTGTTTGAGTGGTTAGAATCGGGCCGATTCCGTCGAATGATAGTGACTGGCCTCAATCTTTCACCGGTCGTGCTCGCGACGTTGTCGGGGCTGGGATCTCCGCCTCCAGGCCTGATTCTGGCACGTGGGTTTGACGACGGGCCGCGTGGCGACGCGGTGGCGGGCGGTCCAGGCCGGCAGGGGGTCCTTCAGGTGGTGGCGGTCAGCGGGTAGGGCCGGCGTCAGCCGGCCGGCGCGGGTAGGCCCCGCAGCCTGCCGATCGCTTCGGCGACGAGCCCGGACCACCGGTGCCGGGCCGAGACATGCACCACGAGCCGTCGCGATCTGCGGACCAGCGTCGCCGGGACCGTGAAGAGGCGGTAGCGCAGCCGTTTCGGTTCCCAACGTCGGGCCTCGTGGGCGGATGGGCGAGTAGTCCCATCCAGGCGGTGATCTCGCCGGCGAGCGCGACGATCTGGCACCAGATCCGGTTCTGGTCGAACCCGTGCAACGGCAGGTTCGTCAGGCCGGTGTCCTTCGCGTTGCGGATCCTGTCCTCGCACCTGGCCCGAAGGCGGTGACGGACCTCCAGATCAGCCAACTGACCGGTGCGGGTGTTCGTGGCGAACGCGGTGAGGCGGTAGCCGTTCGACGTCGTCGAACCGCAGTTGGGCGCCCCGATGGGGGCGCTCGCGCCGCACGATGACCCGCATCCCGGCGGGCCATCCGGCCAGGTCGAGCAGATCGGTGAACTCGGCGACGTCGGGGCCGTCAGGGGGCTGGCCGTCGGTGTTGTAGGCCCGACTCCCACACCCGATCGGGGACGAGCCGGTAGAGCTCGGGGGTGTTCATCGGCAGGGTGAACCCGACCGAGTACGCCACCCGCCGGTTTGTCAGCGTGCCGATGGTGTCCTTCGTCGACCCGGCCCCGTCGATCCTTACCAGCACCTTGCGTCCGGGCCGTGGCCCCAGACCGATCTGGTCCAGCGCGTCCGCGATCACCGTGCGGTGGTCGGCGGCCGTGTTGGACCCGGCATTGCCGGGGCGCAGCAGGATCGTCAACGGCTCCCCAGCCCCGTCGGGGCCGTGGTCGGCGAACGCGCACAACGGGTGGAAGCCATAGCCCTTCTTGAACGTCGGACGCGCCCGCTCCTTCTCGCTGTGGGCGGTGACCAGGGTCGCGTCCAGGTCAATGACCAGCGGATCCGCCACTGTCGCCCGCCGGGCCGGGGACGCCTCACCGGCCAACTGCCAGGCTGTTTATCGGGCGATCTTGCGGACCCGCCCGATCGCGGCGACCGCCCGCTTCGCATCCCTCGCGAGCAGGCTGATCAGCCGCGAGACCGTCGGGTCGGACGCGACCCGGCTGAAGCGCCCTGAGTTTGTTGGAGGCTCCTGACCTTGGAAACGAGGATGGAGTTATGCCGAAGGAACTGGCGTCGGGGAAGCCGACGACGCGTCGCTACTCGAGCGAGGAGAAGGCCGCTGCAGTGCGGATGGTGAGGACGCTGCGGGCCGAGCTGGGTGTCACGCAGGGGACGGTGCAGCGGGTCGCGACGCAGCTCGGTTACGGGGTGGAGTCGGTGCGGATGTGGGTGAAGCAGGCCGACATCGATGACGGCGTCGCCCCGGGCGTGAGCACGGCCGAGTCGGCTCGGTTGCGGGAGTTGGAGCAAGAGAACCGGGAGCTTCGCCGCGCCAACGAGGTGCTCAAGCGGGCTGCGTCTTTCTTCGGGGCGGAGCTCGACCGCCACTACCGGAAGTAGTCGTGTTCATCGACGCGAACAAGGACGACGTCGTGGACGGTCGCCGGCTCGGAGTCGAGCTCATCTGCAGGCTGCTGCAGGTGGCTCCGAGCAGCTACTACTCCGCCAAGACCCGCGCGCCCTCGGCGCGCGCGGTGCGCGACGAGGAGCTGATCCCGCAGCTGGTCGGGCTCTGGGAGGCGAACTATCGGGTCTACGGCGTCCGCAAACTGTGGAGGGCCGCCCGCCGCGCCGGGCTCCTGATCGGGCGGGATCAGACAGCCCGGCTGATGCGCGCCGCGGGGATCGAGGGCGCCAGACGGTCGAAGCGGGTGAAGACCACCAGACCCGACCCAGCCTCGGCCAGACACCCGGATCTGGTGCAGCGGGAGTTCACCGCGACCGCCCCGAACCGGCTCTGGGTGACCGACCTGACGTTCGTGGCGACCTGGGCCGGCGTCGCGTACGTGTGCTTCATCGTCGACGCGTTCTCCCGCATGATCGTGGGGTGGCGGGTCGCGTCGCACATGCGCACCGAGATGGTGCTCGACGCGATCGAGATGGCCCGCTGGTCCCGCGGCCGCCGCCACGACGACCTGCGATGTCATTCCGACCCGACTTGCGCCACCCTGCCTGTTTTTGAGGACCGATGTGCTGGTGACTAGGGCTTACGTCTCGGGAAGTGTGCACTAAGAAGTCGCCCCGGTAGCCTGTCGGGGTGGGGTCGTTCGTGCGGAAGGTGAAGACCGCGTCCGGAGCGACCGCGGTCCAGATCGTGCACAAGCGCGGTAAGCAGCGCCTCGGTATCGACCACATCGGCTCGGCCCATGACCAGGCCGAACTCGAGTTGCTGTTGCAGGTCGCCCGCGAACGATTGGCGCTGGGCCAGGACCAGCTCGATCTAGGCTGGGAGCCTGCGGGTCGCCCGCCCGGCCAAGCAGTGGTCGAGTCGACCGCTTCCACGGTGTTGTGGGAAGCGCTCGTCGGGGTCTACGACCACCTCGGGTTCGACGTCCTGGCCGATGAGTGTTTCCGCCAGCTGGTCCTGGCGAGGGTCGTGGAACCGACCAGCAAGGCCGATTCGATCCGGGTCCTGGAGGGGCTGGGCATCACGCCGGCCTCGCTGCGCACGATCACCCGGGCTCTGCCGCGGATCAACAAGGGCGACTACCGCGACCAGCTTGCGACGGCCTGCTGGAGCCACGTCAGCGCCCATGGTGCTGTGGCCTTGGTCATGTATGACGTGACCACGCTGTACTTCGAGGCCGAGAACGAGGACTCGCTGCGCAAGGTCGGCATGTCCAAGGAACGCCGCGTCGACCCGCAGATCACCGTCGGACTACTGGTCGACCCCTCCGGCTTTCCCCTCGACCTGCACGTCTTCGAGGGCAACAAAGCAGAGACGACCACCCTCCTGCCCGTCATCGAAGCGTTCCAGGCCCGCCACCAGGTCAGTGATCTGGTCGTGGTCGCCGACGCCGGCATGCTGTCGGCGGCGAACCTGAACGCGCTGGAGGACGCCGGCTTCTCCTTCATCGTCGCCGCCCGGCAATCGAAGGCTCCCGCGGAGCTGGAGGACCATTTCGAGGCCCACGGCAACTACCTGGCCGACGGTGCGACGTTCGAGGTCACCCGCCCGATGGGTGTCGGGAAGGACCGGCGCGACCGCCGGGTCGTCTGGCACTACCTCGCCGCCAGGGCCCGGCGCGACCAGCAAACGCTGAATAAGCAGATCGAACGCGCCGAGAAGATCGCCACCGGCAAAGCACCCATCGGAAAACACCGCTTCATCAAGCTCGAGGGCGCCACCAAGGGCGTGGACTGGCCCCTGGTCGAGCGCGCCCGCGCAGCCGCGGGTTTCAAAGGGTACGTCTCAAACATCCCTGCCGTGACGCTGGACGGGCCGGCGGTCGTCGCGGCCTATCGGGACCTGTGGCACGTCGAGGCGTCGTTCAGGATGGCCAAATCCGACCTGGCCGCCCGCCCGATCTTCCACCACACCCGCGACTCGATCGAGGCCCACCTCACCGTCGTGTTCGCCGCCCTCGCCATCGCCCGCACGATCCAGGCCCGGACCGGTGTCTCGGTCAAGAAGTTCCTGCAGATCCTGCGGCCCCTGCACTCAGCGGTCATCAACACCGGCACCCAAACCATCACCATCCCGCCCGCCATCCCACCCGATGCCCAAGAAATCCTCGATACTCTCCAGGGTGGTCACTAAAGTGGCGCAACTCGGGTCCGACGCAGGCAGTCAATTCACCTCGATTCGCTACGGCGAACGGCTCGCGGAGATCGGCGCGACGCCGTCGATCGGGACCGTCGGCGACAGCTATGACAACGCCCTGGCCGAGACGATGAACGGCTACTACAAGGCCGAACTCGTCCGCGGTCCCGCACGACCCGGACCCTGGAAGACGGTCGAGGATCTCGAGCTCGCCACGCTCGGCTGGGTGCACTGGCACAACACGCAGCGCCTCCACGGCTACCTCGGCGATGTCCCGCCCGTCGAGTTCGAGACGGCGTTCTATGCTGTCCAAGCCGACCGCAAAGAGCCGGTCGGTATCAAATAGCGCGAGTCTCCATCAGACCCAGGGCGCGTCAGGCCGTAAAGGCCCGGCTCGTCGCGCAGCTGGGCGAGGTCGGCCAGACAGTCACCACCCAACGCCAACGTGAGTGCCAGGTCGCAGAGGATCTTGCCCGGGTCGTGCACCGCCAACGGTTTGCGCCAGCCCGCCAGCTCTGTCGAGAGGGCCCGGTCCAGACCCGTCGCCCGGACGGTTTCGACGAGCAGCAGGCCGCCTGCCTGCCCGACCGCTGGGACGCTGGTCCGGTCAATATGGACGCGTGGGTAGGAGCCGGTAGTCTTCACCGCAGAGGTGCTCCTTGCTACGGGCAGGAATGTGATCGAGACACTCCCATTCTCCCTAGCCAGGAGCACTTTCACATCTCCAGCCCAGCCCTCAAGACGCCCCCGCATGAAAGGGGCAGGCTAACGGGCTTACGGCCAGCTGCCCGACGCGCTCGCGTGGCTCGAGGCGCGGCCCAGTCAGTCGCTCCCGAAAAGATCCCTGGTGTAGACCTTGTCGGCCACATCGGCCAGCTTCGCGGACCGCCGGTTGGCGACGATCACGTCCGACCGCCGTTTGAAGTCGTCCAGGTCGCGTACGACCTCGCTGTGGAAGAAGGCGTCACCGTCGTACAGCGGCTCGTACAGCAGCACCGTGATGCCCTTGGCTTTGATCCGCTTCATGATCCCTTGGATGGAGGACTGGCGGAAGTTGTCCGAGCCGGCCTTCATCGCCAGTCGGTAGATGCCGACGGTCCGCGGCTCGCGGGCGAGGATGTCGTCGGCGATGAAGTCCTTGCGGGTGGAGTTGGAGTCGACGATCGCCTGGATCAGTGTCTGCGGCACCTGGTCGTAGTTGGCCAGCAGCTGCCGGGTGTCCTTCGGCAGGCAGTAGCCGCCGTACCCGAACGAGGGGTTGTTGTAGTGCGTGCCGATCCGCGGGTCGAGGCCGACGCCGTCGATGATCTGGCGGGTCGACAGGCCGAAACGGGCGGCGAAGGTGTCCACCTCGTTGAAGTACGCCACCCGCATCGCCAGGTAGGTGTTGGCAAAGAGCTTGATCGCCTCGGCCTCGGTCGCCCCGACCAGCAGCACCGGCGTGTCCTCGTCCAGCGATCCCTCGCAGAGCAGCCCGGCGAAACGCTCCCCCTCCGGTGACGGATCGGCCACGATGATCCGCGACGGATGCAGGTTGTCGTAGAGCGCCTTGCCTTCCCGCAGGAACTCAGGGGAGAAAAGGATCGCCTGGTCGGGGAACTCCGTACGCACCCGCTCGGTGAAGCCCACCGGGATCGTCGACTTGATCACGATCACGGTCTCCGGGGAGATCTCGGCGATCTGGGCGATGACCGATTCGACGATCGAGGTGTCGAAGAAGTTCGTCTGCTCGTCATAGTTCGTCGGTGCGGCGATCACGGCGAAGTCGGCGCCGGCGTACGCCACGACCGGGTCGGTGGTCGCGCACAGGTCCAGCTGGCGGTGGGACAGGTAGTCCTCCAGCTCGGCGTCGACGATCGGGCTGCGGCGGGCGTTGACCTGGTCGACGCGCTCCCGGTCGATGTCGATGGCCACCACCGTGTGGTGCTGCGCCAGCAGGACGGCGTTCGCCATCCCGACGTACCCGAGTCCGCAGATTGCGATCTTCATCGTGTGAGCTGTCCTCTGTCCGGTGGTCACGCCCTGGGGCCCGTCGCCCAGGCGTACGTGACCTCGATGACGACAGGCCGCGGATGCGGGCAGTGGCCGAAACGCCACCAACGCGAGTCTAGTCGCCGCAGACCCAGGGCGAGTCGGCCGGTCTCCCTGGAGCGGCCGGATCGCCTGGTAGCGTCCGGAGTCATGGAGGTCGTCCACACCACCCCGGCGGAGTTCTCCACCGACCGGCTCGACCTGCGTCGGATCGTGCACACGGATCTCGACCATCTCGCCGAGCTCTACTCGGTGCCCTCCGTGCTGCACTTCCTGGGTGCTGAGGGCTGGAGCACCGGCGGCCGGCCGCCCTCCCTCGACCGCACCCGGGCCCACCTCGCCGCGATCGAGAAGCACTGGGAGGTCTACGGCTTCGGCCGCAGCGCCGTGATCGAACGGGTCACCGGAGACTTCGTCGGCCTGGTCGGGCTGCAGGTCCGCGAACCGTGGGACGACATCCAGCTGGACTTCCTCATCGCCCGGGACCGTCAGCGGCGCGGTTACGGCGTCGAGGCGGGCCGCGTCTGGGTCGACTGGGCCCGCCGGGAGGACCTCACCGACCGTCTCGTGGTGGCCACCGACGCCCGCCACGAGGCCGCCTTCCGGACCGCCCGGGCGCTGGGCTTCCGCCCCGACTGGGGATCACCCCCGGCCTGGGCCAGCGGTCGGGTCGTGCACCGGCTCGCCGACCCGGCGTCCTAGCGGACGGCTCAGCGGCCGACGATCTCCCGGTACTGGCTGCGCTCGTACGCCGACGGGTCGGGCACCGACGCCGCCGACATCGAGCCGCGCAGCTGGTCCACCGACGCGTAGTCGTGCTCGGCCAGCCAGTCGCGCAGCCCGGACAGCATCCGGGTGATCGCCGCCGGACCGTCCTGGATCACCGCCGCCGTCGTACACGCCACGTCCGCCCCGACCAGCAGCGCCTTGACGACGTCCTCCCAGCCGTGCACCCCGCCGGTCGCGGCGAGGCCGGTGCCGGGCAGCTGGGCGCGGAGGATGCCGAGCCACCGCAGCGCGATCCGCAGGTCCGCCGACGCGGACAGCGCCAGCTGCGGTGCCACCGCCATCGCGTCCAGATCGATGTCGGGCGCGTAGAACCGGTTGAACACCACCAGGCCGTCTGCCCCGGACCGGCTGGCGGCACCGGCGAACTGGGCGAACGACGAGTAGAACGGCGACAGCTTCACCGCGAGCGGGACCTCCAACGAGGACCGTACGGACGAGATGACCTCGAGTTGGCGCGCCTCCACGTCGGCGGCGGACTCCGTCGGGTCGGCCGCGACAGTGTAGAGGTTGAGCTCCAGGGCGTCCGCCCCCGCCGCGGCCATCATCGTCGCGTAGCGCTCCCACGATCCGTGCCGGGTGGCGTTGAGCGAGCCGATCACCGGGATGTCCAGCGCCGCCTTCGCCCGCTCGAGCAGCCGCAGGTGCCGGTCCGCCCCGAGCTCGGGCAGCTCGATGGTCGGCAGCGGCCCGGCGGTGAACTCGGCGAAGTCGTCGCCGGCCTCCATCGCGTCCACCAGCCGCAGCTCCTCCGCCAGCACGTCCTCCTCGAACAGGCTGGGCAGCACGACGGCCGCGGCGCCGGCCTCCTGCAGTGCCAGCAGCGACTCGACGGAGCGGGTGTTCGGACCCGCGGAGGCGATCACCGGGCCGCTCAGTGGCAGGCCGAGATAGCTGGTGGCGAGGACGGGCTCGGTGGTCATCGGTCGTTCCCTTCATCGTGGATCGTCCGCAGGGGCGCGGCGCCGTCGGTCGCGGCGGGGTGGTCGGCAGGCGCGTCAGGGTCGTCATCGCCATCGACGACGACCGTACGCTCCATCCCGGCCAGTTGAGAGTAGTAGCGCCACCGCTCATCCGCATCGGCTTGGGCCAGAGTAGCGAGTTCCGCAGCCCGCTGCGGATCCGACCGCGTCAGCATGGAGAACCGCGTCTCGCCCCGCATGAAGTCGGTGACCGGCTTCGTCGGCGCCTTCGAATCCAGGCGCAGCGGGTGCCCGCCCTCGGTGGCGTCCGGGCGGAACCGGTAGAGCGGCCAGTAGGCGCTGGCCACCGCATCGGCCTGGTGGGTCATCGACGTCTCCATGTCGATGCCGTGGGCGATGCAGGTGCTGTACGCGATCAGCAGCGACGGCCCGTCCCAGGCCTGCGCCTCGAGCATCGCCCGGATCGTCTGCTGCTGGTTCGCGCCGATCGCGAGCTGGGCCACGTACACGTTGCCGTACGACTGCGCCAGCAGGCCGAGGTCCTTCTTCGGCCGGCCCTTGCCGGAGGCGGCGAACTTCGCCGCGGCCGCCCGCGGCGTCGCCTTCGACGCCTGCCCGCCGGTGTTGGAGTAGACCTCGGTGTCCAGCACCAGGATGTTGACGTTGCGGCCCGAGGCGAGCACGTGGTCCAGACCACCGGAGCCGATGTCGTACGCCCAGCCGTCGCCGCCGACGATCCACACCGTCTTCTCGACCAACTCGTCGGCCAGCGTCGCCAGCCGGCGGGCCACCGGATCCGCCGGGTGCCCGGCCAGCACCTCGCGCAGTTGCGCCACCCGGGCGCGCTGGGCGGCGATGCCCGTCTCGGTGGACTGGTCGGCGTCGAGCAGTCCATCGGTCAGCTCGTCGCCGAGCAGGTCGCGGCACAGCCCGACCAGCCGGCGGGCCTCGGCGTGCTGCTGCTCCCAGGCCAGCCGCATCCCCAGTCCGAACTCCGCGTTGTCCTCGAACAGCGAGTTCGACCAGGCCGGGCCCCGTCCGCGCGGATCCTGGGCGTACGGCACCGTCGGCATGTTCGCCCCGTAGATCGACGAACAGCCGGTGGCGTTGGCGATGATCATCCGGTCGCCGAAGAGCTGGGTGAGCGTACGGATGTACGGCGTCTCCCCGCAGCCGGCGCAGGCCAGCGAGAACTCGAACAGCGGCTGCAGCTGCGCCGCCCCCTTCACCTGGTCGTGGCGCACCAGGGAACGGTCGATCTCCGGGATGCCGAGGAAGAACTCGAAGTTGGCCCGCTCCACGTCGCGGTGCTCGCGGGCCGGCTCCAGGTTGATCGACTTGTGCTTGACCTCGGTCTTCGACCGGGCCGGGCAGACGTCGACGCAGATCCCGCAGCCGGTGCAGTCGTCCGGCGCGACCTGGACGATCAGCCGGTGGTCCTTCAGCGTACGGTCCTTGTACGGCTTGGACTGTAGTGTCTCCGGCGCACCCTCCAGTGCCGACTCGGGCATCACCTTGACCCGGATCGCGGCGTGCGGGCAGGTGATCGCGCACTTGCCGCAGTCGATGCAGATGCTCGGGTCCCAGATCGGGATCTCGGGGGCGATCGCCCGCTTCTCCCACTGCGAGGTGGCGGTCGGCCAAGTGCCGTCCACCGGCAGTGCGGAGACCGGCAGCTCGTCGCCACGGCCGTGCAGCATCGCCTGGGTGACCCGCTTGACGAAGTCAGGGGCCTGCGCGGGCACGGGCGTCTGGCGGTGCTCCGTGCCGGTCACCGCGCCGACCGGCAGCCGCGACAGGTGCTCGACCGCGGCGTCGATCGCCTGGTGGTTGCGCTCGATCACGGTGCGGCCCCGCTTGGCGTACGTCGTCGAGACAGAGGCCTTGATCGCGGCGATCGCCTCGGCCGGCTCCAGCACCCCGGAGAGGTAGAAGAAGCAGGTCTGCATCACCGTGTTGATCCGCCGGCCCATGCCGACGTCACGGGCGACCGTTTCGGCGTCGATGACGTACGGGTGCAGGTCGCGGTCGACGATGAGCTGCTGCACCTCGACCGGCAGCCGGTCCCAGGTGCCCTCGGGGCCGTACGGCGAGTTGAGCAGCACCGTCGCGCCCGGCCGGGCGATGTCGAGGGTGCGCATCGCGGCGAGCAGGCCGAACTGGTGGACGCCGACGAAGTCCGCCTCCTGCACCAGGTAGCTGGCATGGATCGGCGCGCGGCTGAACCGCAGGTGCGACACCGTGGTGGCGCCGGACTTGCGGGAGTCGTAGACGAAGTAGCCCTGGGCCCAGGTGCCGGGCCGCTCGCCGAGGATCTTGACGGTGTTCTTCGACGCGCCGACCGTGCCGTCGGAGCCCAGCCCGTAGAACACCGCGGCCCGGCCGGTGGCGGGCAGCTCGAAGGTCGGATCGAGAGTCAGCGACAGGCGGGTGACATCGTCGACGATGCCGACGGTGAACCGCCGCTTCGGGGTGGGGGCGGCCAGCTCGTCGAAGACGGCCTTGGCCATCCGCGGATCGAACTCCTTGCTGGACAGCCCGTAGCGGCCGCCGATCACCCGCGGGTGCGGACGATCCGCGGTGGTGTCGGTGGTGTCGGTGGTGTCGGTGGTGTCGGTGGTGTCGGTGGTGTCGGTGGTGCCGGTGGTGTTGGTGTCGGTGTCGGCGCCCGTGGAGCTCACGTCGCTTCCCGCCACCGGCAGGCCGTCGGCCAGCGCGGTGAGCACGTCGGCGAGCAGCGGCTCGGCCGGTGCACCCGGCTCCTTCGTACGATCCAGCACGGCGATGCCACGCACCGTCGGCGGCAACGCGGCGAGGAAGGCGTCCACCGGGAACGGCCGGTAGAGCCGGACGGTGACCACACCGACCTTCTCGCCGCGGGCGTTGAGCGCGGCCGCGGCCTCGGCGACGGTGCCGGCGGCCGACCCCATCACCACGACCACCCGGTCGGCGTCGGGGGCGCCGGTGTACTCGACCAGGTGATAGGCCCGGCCGGTCAGCGCGGCGAACTCGTCGAACACCTGCTGCACCGTCGCCGGCACCGCGTCGTGGAACGGGTTCGCCGCCTCGGCGGCCTGGAAGAAGGTGTCCGGATTCTCCGCCGTGCCGCGGACGGTCGGGTGGTCGGGGGAGAGGCCGCGGGCCCGGTGCGGCTCGACGTCCTCGTCGCGGACCAGCGACCGCACCGTGTCGTACGGCAGCAGGTCGATGGTGGAGATCTCGTGCGACGTACGGAACCCGTCGAAGAAGTGGACGAACGGCACCCGCGTGCGCAACGTCGCCGCATGCGCGACGGCTGCGAGGTCCTGGGCCTCCTGCACGCCGCCGCTGCACAGCATCGCCCAGCCGGTCTGGCGGACGGCCATCACGTCGGAATGGTCACCGAAGATGCTCAGCGCGTGCGTCGCGACCGCCCGGGCCGCGACATGGATCACCGCCGGGCTGAGCTCCCCGGCGATCTTGTACATGTTCGGGATCATCAGCAGCAGGCCCTGGGAGGCCGTGAACGTTGTGGCCAGCGACCCCTTGGTGAGAGCGCCGTGCAGCGCGCCGGCCGCGCCGCCTTCGGACTGCATCTCGATCACCTCCGGCACCTGGCCCCAGAGGTTCGTACGCCCCTGGGCCGACCACTGGTCAGCCAGCTCACCCATCCCGGAGGACGGGGTGATCGGGTAGATCGCGATGACCTCGCTGAGCGCGTGGGCGATCCGGGCGACCGCCTCATTGCCCTCCACGGTGGCGTGGACGACTGCTTCTTCGGTCTGATCCTCGGCCTCGTGCTCCTGAACCGCCATCGCTCCCGATCACCCATCTTCCTACGACGCTTTGTAGGACATTCTTCCACTCGTGCGGGCTCGACAGCGAGGGTGGTGGTGGGGTCTTAGGGATTTTAGGGTGGTTTATTCATGGTGGATAAAGGTGGGTAAAGCTTGTAAGGTGAGGACATGGATCCCGTACGGAACCCGTACACACCCAACGCCGGGGCGAAGCCGCAAGCCATCGTGGGACGCGACGACCAATTGGAATCGTTCGATCTGCTGCTCCGTCGACTGAAGCTGGGGCGCACTGAGCAGTCCATGATCATCACCGGCCTGCGGGGGGTCGGGAAGACCGTGCTCCTGGGGCAGTTCCGGTCCAAGGCGCTGACGGCGGACTGGGTGGTGGTGGAACTCGAGGTCAGCAAGCACGACGACGGTCGGTTCCGACTCGAGATCGCCTCGCGCCTGCGGACCGCGCTGCTGGAACTGTCCCCCAAAGCACGCTGGAACCAGCGTTTCGACCACGCTCTGTCAGTGTTGCGGTCCTTCACCGTGTCCATCGACCAGTCGGGGTCGCTGTCGCTGGGCCTGGGGCCGGGGCCCGTGGCGGAGGGTTTCGCCGACCACGGGGACCTCCTTCTGGACCTGACTGATCTGTTGGTGGCGGTCGGGGAGGCAGCGCAATCCGTCCGCCGCGGAGTGGTGCTGCTCTTCGACGAGATCCAGTTCCTCAACCGTGGGCAGATGGAGGCCCTCATCGCTGCGCTCCACAAGGTCGTCCAGCGCGAGCTTCCGGTGACCCTTGTGGGTGCCGGCCTGCCCCAGATCGCCGAGCTGGCGGGAGACGCCAAGTCCTACGCGGAACGTCTGTTCAAATTCCCGGAGATCGGTCGTCTGTCGGACCAGGATGCTCGGCGGGCCTTGGCAGAGCCGGCGGAGTCGGAGGGGGCTTGCTTCACCGAGCAGGCACTCGATCGGGCAGTTGAGCTGACCGGTGGTTATCCGTACTTCATCCAGGAACTCGGGTATGCGGTGTGGAGAGAGGCGCAGAGCGAGCAGATCTCGGCCGCAGACGTGGAACGTACGATCCCGGTCTACGAGTCCAAGCTTGATGCGTCGTTCTTCAGGGTGCGGTTGGACCGCGCGACGGAGCTCGAGCGTGCGTACCTGCGGGCGATGGCAAGTCTTGGTCCCGAGCCGCAGAAGGCGGCCGATGTCGCTGCGGTGCTCCGGCGACAGTCGACCCAGCTCGGTCCGACGCGAGCCAGTCTGATCAATATGGGCCTTCTGTACACCCCCGAACACGGCTACGCGGCGTTCACCGTTCCCCATTTCGATCAGTTCCTGCTGCGGGCGATGCCCGAACTCGTCGTTCCCGAGGCACGGCCGCGCAAGAAGCGGTCGTAAGAGTCCGGCGCGAGCTGCCCTGGCCGGATGCACAGGCGGCCATCGGCGGTCGGTCGCACCGTGGGGCTGGCGTGGCCCCTGTGGTCGGCGAGGATGGAGCGCATGAGCAGCAACGTGATCACCTGTCCGTCGTGCGGCACCCGCAACCGGGTGCCGGCCGCCGCCAAGGGCATCCCGCGGTGTTCTCAGTGCCATCAGCCGCTGCCCTGGATCGCCACCGCCGATGACGAGACCCTGCAGCGGGTGATCGAGTCCTCGACGGTGCCGGTCATCCTCGATCTGTGGGCGCCCTGGTGCGGCCCCTGCCGGATGGTCTCGCCGGCGCTCGAGACCCTGGCCCGGGAGCGGGCCGGCGAATTGAAGCTGGTCAAGGTCAACGTCGACAACGCGCCGCGCACCCAGGCTCGGTACGGCGTGCAGTCGATCCCGACGCTGATGATCTTCCGCAAGGGCAAGCAGGTAGCGCGGCAGACCGGCGCCATGCCGCTGAACCGGCTGCGCAGCTGGGTGGACCGGGCATTGAAGGGCTGAGCCCGGCGTGGCGGAGCGGCGTGACTCCCGCCGTGCGCAGATCAGGGGCCCCAATCTGTGGGGCCGAAGTGCCCGACCGTACGACCCTCCCGACGGCCGGTCGCTCGGTAGACTGACCGCACAGCCGTCCGTGGAGGACCTCATGGAGACCGTCCGCCCGCCGGCAGTGGCCGGCACCTTCTACCCCGGCGACCGGGACGCCCTCGCGACGATGATCGCCCGGTTGCTCTCCGACGCCCGCGCCGAGCTCGGACCGGATGACCTGGGCCAGGTGCCGAAGGCGCTGATCTCCCCGCACGCCGGATACGTCTACTCCGGCCCGACGGCCGCCCGGGGGTACGTACGCCTCGAACCCGCCCGCGACGTCGTACGCCGCGTCGTGCTGCTCGGCCCCGTCCACCATGTGCCGATCCGCGGCCTTGCACTGCCCGGCGCCAGCACGCTGCGGACCCCACTCGGCGACGTGCCTGTCGAGGTGCCGGAGGCGCTCGGCCGGTTCCGCCAGGTCGGGACCGACGCCGAGGCGCATCGCTGGGAGCATTCGCTGGAGGTCCAGTTGCCGTTCCTGCAGACGGTGCTGGAGGAGTTCACGGTGGTGCCACTGGTCGTCGGACAGGTCACCCCGACCGCGGCCGGCCAGGTGATCGAGGCGCTGTGGGGCGGACCGGAGACGGTCGTGGTCGTCAGCTCGGACCTGTCGCACTACCTGCGCTACGCTGCCGCGAACGGGGTGGACGTCGCCACCGTCGAGCGGATCCTGGCGCTCGAGGGACCGCTGGAGTCGCGCCAGGCCTGCGGCGCCTCGCCGGCGAACGGGCTGTTGGAGTTCGCCCGGCGGCGTGGGATGCACCCGGTGCTGTACGACCGGCGGACCTCCGGTGACACCGCCGGCGACAAGGATCGGGTCGTGGGGTACGCGGCGATCGGCTTCCAGGAGGCTCAGCCCGGGACCGAGGCCGCATGACCAGCGGATCCGACGAGCAGGCGGGCCGGTCCGCGGACGACGCCGTGTCCGGGGGACGGCTGCCGGCCGACGCCGGCCGGGTGCTGTTGCCGTGGGCCCGCGGCGCCATCGCCGGGCACCTGCGTCTCGAGGCAGGGGTCGAGGACGGTTTCGAGGCCGAGTCCCCCACGCCGGGGAGCCGGGTCCGGCTGCTCGACGAACACCCGGCCTGGCTCGGTGCCCCCGGCGCCGCGTTCGTGACGCTGCGGATCGGCGGGGATCTCCGCGGCTGCATCGGCACCCTCGAGGCCTTCCGCCCGTTGGGCGAGGACGTCCGGATCAACGCGATCAACGCGGCCTTCCGCGACCCCCGGTTCGACCCGCTGTCGGCCCGGGAGTTCGACCTGATCTGCATCGAGGTCTCGGTGCTGTCCACCCCCACACCCGTCGGCGACGTACGGTCCGCGGCGGAGGCGGTCGCCCTGCTGCGCCCCGGCGTCGACGGGGTGATCCTCCGCTCCGGACCGCATCGCGCGACGTTCCTGCCCCAGGTGTGGGGGCACCTGCCGTCACCGTACGACTTCCTCGCCCGGCTGCGGCAGAAGGCCGGCCTGGGGCCGGACTGGGACGAGCCGGCCCGGATCCTCCGCTACACCGTCCAGGCCTGGGAGGAGGAGTGACCCAGCACCTGCCCGGCCAGCCCTTCCCTGCTCGTTGGTGGCATGTCGGCGCCGACGACCGCCTGGTCTGCGACGTCTGCCCGAAGGCCTGCGCGCTGGCCGACGGGGAGGCGGGATCCTGCGCGGTGCGGGTGCGTGAGGGCGACCGGATGGTCCTCACCACCTACGGGCGCGGGGCCGGGTTCTGCGTCGACGCGATCGAACGGCGGCCGCTCTACCACTTCCTTCCCGGGACACCGGTGATGTGCCTGGGCACCGCCGGCTGCAACCTGTCCTGCCGCAGCTGCCGGGTGTGGCGCCCGGAGACCGTCGCCCAGGTCTCCGGGCTGCTCGAGGACGCCTCGCCCCGGGCAGCGGCCGGGCTGGCGACCGAATGGCGGTGCAGCAGCATCGCCTTCACCTACAACGACCCCGTCGTGTACGCGGAGTACGCCATCGCCGTGGCCCGGGCCGCCCACGTGGCCGGCCTGCGGACGATCGCGGTGACCGCCGGATTCCTGTCGCCGGTCGTACGTCGCGACTTCTTCGGCGTGATGGATGCCGCGGTGATCGAACTGAAGGTCTTCGACGAGGAGGCGCATCAGCGCTACGCCGGCGGCAGCCTGCTCACCGTCCTGGACACCCTGAGCCATGTCGCGCACCGCCACGACACCTGGTTGGAGATCAGCACCGTGCTGCTGCCGGGCCTGAACGACGATCCCCTGCAGCTCCGGGCGATGTGCACCTGGATCCGTGCCGAACTGGGCCGGGACGTGCCGCTGCACTTCTCGGCGCCGGTGGCACTGCGGCGGCCGGGGGCATCATCGGCGGGTCCCTCAGGAGGGGCGTCCGGCTCGGCGGGCCTGCCCGATCCGGCGGGCTCCGCCGGCTCACCTTCGGGTCCCTCGGGAGTCCGCCCGGCCTCTCCAGGCTGGGTCGACGTGGCGCGGGCGCGGGAGATCGCGATGGACGCCGGACTGCGCTACGTCTACACCGACGACCTCGCCGTTCCCGGCGGGCGGACCACTCGATGCCCGTCCTGCGGTGCCGTGCTGATCGAGCGCGGCCTGACCATCCAGCGCTATCGGCTCACCTCCGAGGGCCGCTGTCCGGAGTGTCGTACGGCGGTGCCCGGGCACTTCGGTGATCGTGCTGGTGAAGCCCGGGGACAACGGATCCCGGTGCGGGTGCCCTGAGAGGTGGGCCGCCGGCCGGGGGCCGTCACGTTCGTACGGCCTTCCCGAGGTAGGCCTTCTGCACTTGCGGGTTGTCGAGCAGTTCGGTCGCCGCCCCGTGGAGCACGATCTGCCCGGTCGCCAGTACATAGCCGCGGGAGGCGATGGAGAGCGCGAGTTCCGCCTGTTGCTCGACGAACAGCACCGCCACGCCGAGATCCCGGTTGATCCGTACGATCTCGTCGAGCACCTGGTCGACGAGCTTCGGGGACAGCCCCATCGTGGGCTCATCCATGCAGACGAGCTTCGGGCGGCTCATCAGGGCCCGGGCGAAGGCGAGCATCTGCTGCTCCCCGCCCGACAGCGTGCCGGCCGCCTGGCGTCGCCGCTCGGCCAGGCGCGGGAAGTGATCACGCATCCGCTCGAGGTCCTCGGCGACACCGGCCTTGTCCCGTCGGGTGTAGGCGCCGGCGAGGAGGTTCTCGTCGACGGTCATCTGCGGGAACACCCGTCGTGCCTCGGGGACCGAGGCGATGCCCGTCCTGACCCGGTGGCTCGTCGAGGTGTGGGTGATGTCCTCACCCTCGAAGTGGACGGTTCCGGACCTCACTGTGACCAGCCCGAGGATCGTCTTCATCGTGGTCGACTTGCCGCTGGCGTTGCCTCCGAGCAGGGAGACGATCTCCCCCTGCCGCACCCGCAGCGAGTTGCCACGCAGGGCGTGGAACGGGCCGTAATAGACGTTCACGTCGGTGAGTGCCAGCAGGTCACTCACGCCGGATCCGCTCATGCGAGTACCTCTCTTCCGAGTCCGCGACGGCGCCCGAGGTAGGCCTCCACCACCGCCGGATCGTGGCGCACCGCCTCGGGTGGCCCCTGGGCGATGATCCGGCCGCCGTCCATCACGATGATCCGGTCGGAGACCGCCATCACCAGGTCGAGCTTGTGCTCCACCAGGAGGATGGCCTGCCCCTCTGCCTTGAGGTCGAGCAGCTGTTCGAGCACCTCGGCGGTCTCGGACGGATTCATCCCCGCGGTCGGCTCGTCGAGGACGAGCAGCTTGGGCTTCAGTGCCAGCGCCCGGGCGATCTCGGTCCGACGCCGGTTGGCGTAGCTGAGCGAATAGGCCGGGTCGTCGCGGCGCGACCCCAGCCGGTCCTCGAAGCGGCGGATCTCGGTGTCGACGGTGGCCTCGATCTGCCGGCGCTCCCGTCGCGAGGCCGGGGTGCCGATGATCGCGATGAACAGCTCGCCGAGCAGGGCGATCCAGCGCAGCAGGAACAGGTGCGACAGCCCACGGAACGGCCGGTGCGCCTGCAGCGTCGAGTGGATCCCCACCTCGACGTTGTCCGCCACTGAGAGGGTGGCGAAGACCCGACCGTTCTGGAACGTACGGGCGACGCCGTGCTCGGCGATCCGCGCGGGCTCGGCCTGGTCGATGGGGACGCCGTCGAGGGCGATCCGCCCGCCGTGCGGAGGGATGGTGCCGGTCACCAGGTTGAGTGTCGTGGTCTTGCCCGAGCCGTTCGGGCCGATGATGGACACCACCTCCCGCGGTGCCACCGTGAACGAGATCCCGTCCACCGCCGTGAGGCCGTCGAACTGGCGCCTGAGATGGTCGACCTCGAGCAACACATCGTTCCTTTGTGGTGCATCGCTTCTCTGTGGTGCATCGTGTTCCAGCAGCGTGTCGCTCATGAATTCCTCACCAGGATTCCGCCCGGACGGAACCTCACCACGAGGATCAGCACCAGGCCGTAGACGATGATCCGCAGCTCGGGGGTGAACCGCAGCAGTTCCATCGCGCCGATCAGGACAATGGCCCCCACGACCGCCCCGTACGGCAGGCTGACCCCGCCCATGATGACGATCGTGACCACCAGCAGCGACATCAGCATCGTGAAGATCGTCGGGTCGATGTAGGTGTACTGGTGGGCCAGCAGCGAGCCCCCGACACCGGCGAAGAACGCCGAGACGGCGAAGGCGAGGGCCTTGTAGTCCCGTACGCGGACGCCGGAGGCCAGGGCCGCGACGTCGTCAGCGCCCACCGAGGAGATCACCTTGCCCAGGTGGGACCGGCGGATCCGCCACATCACCAGCAGGGTGAGGACGAGCACCGCGAAGTCGATCAGGTAGTAGGCGCGTGGCGTCGCGAGCGGTGTGCCGCCCCACGAGGGCATCGGGATGCCGTAGATGCCCTGTGGCACCGCCAACCGGATGACGGCCACGATGACCGTCCCGACGCCGAGGGTGGCGATCGAGATGTAATGCCCTTTCACGCCCCAGACGGGTGAGGCCAGGATCGACGAGATGATCGCCGCGACGAGCCCGGCGAGGGGGACGGCGACCCAGAACGAGACCGGCGTGTGCAACGTCAGCAGGGCCGACGCGTAGGCACCGATGGCGATCGGGCCGGCCTGGCCGAGTGCCATCACCCCGGCCTGCCCCGCGGTGACCGTGAAACCGGCGGCGATGATCGCGTAGATGAGCACCTGGGTGCCGGTGGTGAGCACATAGTCCCCGGCCACGAGCGGGATGACGAGGCCGCCGACGACGAGCGCGGCCGGCCACACCCAGCGGGGCAGCTGCAGTGGGCGGCCCTTGCCGAGGAAGGTGCCGGTGAGCGGTTCGGTGGAGATCAACGGCACCTTGCCGAGCAGGCCGCCCGGCCTGACGATGAGCACGACGATCAGGATGGCGAAGGTGATGATCTCGCGGGCCGAGTCACCGAAGAAGTGGATCCCGAAGGCCTCCAGGATGCCCAGGGCGAAGCCACCGACGACCGCCCCGAGCAGCGATCCCAGCCCGCCGAGGGTGGCGGCGACGAACGCGGTCATGCCGGTGTTGAGGCCCGAGGTCGGGTTGGCGACGCCGACGTACAGGGCGATGAAGACACCGGCCAGGCCGCCGAGCGCGGAGGCGATGACGAAAGCCACGTGCTGGACCAGTCCCACCGGGATGCCCATCTGGAGCGCGGCCTCCTGGTCCTGGGCGGTGGCGCGGATCGCCTGACCGACCTTCCCGTACTTGAGGAAGGCACTGATGGCGACCATGACGACGGCGGTGACGGCCAGCATCACGAGGTCTGACGTGCCGAACCGCATGGTCCCGAGGTGCAGGTTGGAGGTGGGCAGCACCTGGGGAAAGACCCGGAACTGGGCGGTGAAGGCGATCTGCGAGGCGTTGTCGAGGATCTGCGAAACCGCGTACGTGGACAGCATGGCCGCCAGCGGCAGGAACTGGGCCAGCGGCCGCACCACGATGAGGTTGATCAGCAGCCCCAGCCCCGCGCAGATGACGATCACGAGGGGCAGAGCGATGCCGAAGGACAGGCCCAGCTGTGCCACGAAGAACCAGGCGAGCATGGCACCCAGTCCGAAGAAGGAGAACTGGGCGAAGTTGATGACGTTCATGACGCCGAAGACGAGAGAGATGCCGACCGCTCCGAGGGCATACACGTTTCCTCGGAGCAGGCCGGCGATCAGGGTGTCGACCATGATGAGCAGACGGACCTTTCAGGCCTTCTTGTACTCGACCCACTTGCCATCCTTAAGGATGGTCGGGGTGAGCTTGGGATCCTGCACGCGCCGGGTGGCCGGGTCGAAGCTGACCGCGCCGTAGACGACGCTCGGGACGTCCTTGACCTCACGGAAGCCCTTGAGGATGCCTTCCCGGGTGGTGCCACCCTGCTTGGCTGCGGCCACGGCGACGTGCAGCGCGTCGTACGCGGTGGCCTCGAAAAGCGTGACGTGCTGCTCGGCGGGGTACTTCTGCTTGAAGGCATCGACGAACGCCTTCACCGCCGGATCGGTGCTGGTCTCCACGAACTGTGCAGCGATGATCGAGCCGGCGGCGTCGGGCGTGCCGTCGAACGACTTCTCGTCCTGGCCCCCGTAGAAGGTGCCCTGGTAGCCGATCGCACGCAGCTGGGTCACCAGCTTGGCGGCGTCCGGGCCGTAGCCGATGTGGACGAAGGCCTCGGGCTTGCCGGCCACCGCCTTGGTCAGCGACGGGCGGTAGTCGTCGGATGTGTCCAGCACACCTTCGGCATCGGTGATGGTCAGGCCGACCTTCTCGGCCTCGGCCTTGAAGGCCTGGAAGGCCGGGATGCCCCAGTCGGCGGTGTTGAGATAGCTGACACCGACGGACGTGACGCCCTGGCTCTTGATGTAGTCGGCGGTCCACCGGTAGTTCGCGGTCGTGGTGATCGCTGTCGACCACTGATACTCCGAGCCCTTCTCGGTGAAGGCCGGGTTGGAGTTGTTGAATCCGTACTGCACGAGTTTGCCGGAGGTGTAGATCGGCGAGGCGGGGATCGAAGCCGCGGAGGAGTAGTCACCGAATGCCAGGATCACGTCCTTGTCGGAGACGAACTTCTGGGCGACAGTCACCGACTGCTTGGGATCGGACTGGGAGTCCTCGTACTTGAGGGCCACCGGACGACCGTTGATGCCGCCCTCGGCGTTCACCTGTTCGACGGCCAGGTCGAACGCCTGCTTGAACTGCTGTCCGTACTGCGCGTATTGGCCGGTGGTCGCCGAGGAGACGCCGAAGTAGACAGGGGCGGTGCCGGAGCCGCCGCCGGCGGAGGCCGACGAGGAGCAGGCCGCTGTGGCCAGGGTGGCCGCGGTGAGGACGAGGGCGGCGACTCGCCGCCCGATGGTCGTGGGGAACGTCATGGTGGGGTCCTTGGTGGTGTCGGGGTGGGGTGATGTCAGTGCGGCCAGGTGTGTCGCAGGATCGGCGGTGTGAGTGGGACCGGGGTCGGTCGTTGGCTCTCGCCGGGTCAGACAACCTCGCGCAGTCGTTTCAGGGCGTCGGCGGCGGCCGGGGTGGGGACGGTGCAGCTCGGCGCGAGCAGGAAGGGGCGGTCGGGCGCCGCGGCGAGCGTCGCCCCCAGCTGGGCGGCGACCGCCGTGGGGTCGGCGTCGACACCGAACAGGTCCTTGTTCGCCCCACCGACGACCGTCACGCCGACCGGGGTGTCGAGCGGCGGATTGCCCGGCTGGAACTGGTCCCAGTGCAGGGCATCGATGCGGAGGTCGGTGAACCGCTCCGGGTGCGAGTCGGGCCCGCAGGTGTGGAGGACCACGAGGCTGTCCCCGACGGCGTCGAGCACCTGCTGGTCGTACGGCCGGGAGAACTCCTCGAACGCCCGCTCCTCGATGAGGCCGTTGTTCGCCGTGCCGGTGACGGCGTAGAAGATGCCGTCGAGCCCGGAGCCTCCCGCGGTGATCGGTGAGGTCAGGTGTCTGGCGTAGTCGCTGAGGGTCTGGGCGATCGCCGCCAGGGCCTGGTGGGTCGCGGCGGGGTCGCTCGTCAGCAGCTCGTCGGCCGAGAACTCGACGGTGGCGCCGGGGACGACGTCGCCCGGGTAGAGCGGCAGGCCGGCCAGCTGCAGCAGCACCGACAACGGCGAGAAGACCGTCTGGAGCAGTGCCCGGTCGGGGAGCTGCTCGCGGATGAGGGTCGCCGAGGTGAGGTGCTCGGCCAGGACCGGGTTGGTCGTCGGATCGAGCGGACGGATCGTCGCCAGGTCGGCGACACCGGTGATCGCCGGTGCGACGAGCCGGGGGATCACGCCCACGTAGTGCGCGGGGTCGTAGATCGCGCCCCAGGCCTCCGCGTAGTAGACGGCGCGGGGGTTGATCTTCACCCAGTCCCAGTCCCAGGTCCGATTGAACTCGACGGTCGCGGTGGCGAAGCGTACGGGGTCGTACTCCTCGCCGACGAAGTGCTGCCAGGCACTGGTGAGGAAGCGTCGCGGTGGGTCGTCGTGCAGGGCCTCGTCGCCGTGTTGTGGGGCCGAGTCACCGCGCAGGAGAGCGGTGAAGGCGGATCGTCGGTCCGCGGGGGGCTGACCGGGGCGTGCGGGGGTGCCGGGGGCGGCGGTGGTCTGCACTGCCATGTGAATCTCCTGAATCATTGGCGAGAACAACTGTAGAAAAAGTAGGAATTGATGATCTCGGGCGGCCTGAAGGCTTTGGTGAGAGCGCCGTCAGCGTGATACGCGGGCGATGGCTGGTTCGGTGCTGGGCCTGTGGGCGGTTTGTGTGTCCTTCGGCTCAGGGCCGAGGTGAGTCCCTGGCCGACGGGCGACGGTCATCTGTGGCCCTGTGGCCTTGCGGCCCTGGGGTGTGCCGGCTCTCGCTGACATGTCACGAGCAGGGGACGGCGCGACCGGGGCCGGCGGGAATGCGGTCCAGCGCTCGGAGAGCCCGAGCCGGGCGCACCCCGCTGGTGGGCTCAGGGTGACGGGTCAGCCCGCGCTCGGCATGCGGTGTCGGCGGCGACAACAGCTGCGGGTCATGATGACGGGCACCGTCAGATGGCTCAGGCCACCGATGGATCGGCTCATGTCAGACCCCTTCCTGCGCCCGGGACGCCGGGCGGCTCGCGTGATGCACTGCTGGGAGCACCGCGCGAAGAACATAACATCGGCTTAGGGGATCGTTCAAATCAGCTTAACTTCGTGCACCTGTACACCGGCCCGGGGACGTCACCGGCGGTGTGGGGCCGCCGGGCCACAGCTGAGCCATATCGTCGCGGCCGACGCGACGAGCGAGTTCGATCACGATCATCGCTGCGGTGACCGCGTCGTCCTCGGCGTCGTGGTGGTGGAACGCCGGCAGGGCCAGGGCCATGGCGACAGTGTCCAGCTTGTAGTTCGGCAGCGGCCGGTGCAGGTGGGGGAAGGCTCGGCGGGCCAGGTCGAGGGTGCAGACGAACGGCGCGGTCCCCGTCGCGATCCCGCTCTCGGCGTTGGCTGCAGCCCAGACGGACCGGTCGAACGGTGCATTGTGGGCCACTGCGACGCGCCCGTCGGTCATCGCCTCCAGCCGACGGGCCGTCTCCGTCCAGGTGAGCCCGCGGGCGGCGCAGTCGGCGGCCGTGATGCCGTGGATCGCGATGTTGCGGCGCTCGAACCGGCAGGCGCTCGCCGGCGGCCGGATCAGCCACCCCTGCTGGGCCGTGACGAGGCCGCCTTCCACCACGGCCAGGCCTACCGCGCAGGCGGAGGCGCGCGAGGAATTCGCCGTCTCGAAGTCGATCGCCACGAAATCGAGGCCCATGGTCTTCCCCTCCGGGCGGCCGCATCACCGGCGACGGACATCGTCGCCCTGGGGCCGCGCTCCGGAGGGACATTAGGAGGGGGTTATGACATTCCGCCGGAACCGGGGCCGGACATCCGGTGTGATTCTGGGCTCACCGTTCAGCCGGTCACCGCCCCGTCCGAGGCCGAGTGCACCAGGCGGGTGTACTTCGCCAGCACCCCGCGGGTGTAGCGGTGCGGCAGCGGCCGCCAGCCCGCGCGCCGTACGGCGAGCTCGTCGGGGGCGACCAGCAGGTCGAGCGTACGAGCGGCCAGATCCACCCGGATCGGGTCGCCGTCGCGGACGAAGGCGATCGGGCCACCGTCCACCGCCTCCGGCGCCAGGTGGCCGATGCACAGCCCGGTCGTCCCGCCGGAGAACCGGCCGTCGGTGAGCAGCAGCACGTCCCGACCCAGCCCGGCGCCCTTGATCGCGCCGGTGATGGCGAGCATCTCCCGCATCCCCGGCCCGCCCTTCGGCCCTTCGTAGCGGATCACCACCACGTCGCCCGCCCGCAGCAGGCCCTGGTCGAGGGCGTCCATCGCCTGCTGCTCGCGGTCGAACACCCGTGCCGGCCCCTCGAACACCTCGGCCTCGAACCCGGCCGACTTCACCACCGCACCGTCCGGCGCCAGCGTCCCGTGCAGCACGGTGATCCCGCCGGTCGGGTGCAGCGGCCGGTCCATCGGCCGGATCACCGTGCCGTCGAGCGGGCGCGGCGCGATCCGCTCCAGGTCCTCGGCGAGCGTACGGCCGGTGACGGTGAGGGCATCGCCGTGCAGCAGACCGGCGTCGAGGAGCGCGGCCAGCACCACCGGGATGCCGCCGTGCAGGTCCAGGTCGGCCATCACGTAGCGGCCGAAGGGCTTCATGTCGGCCAGGTGCGGCACCCGGTCGCCGATCCGGTTGAAGTCGGCCAGCTCCAGGTCCACGTCCGCCTCGTGCGCGATGGCGAGCAGGTGCAGCACCGCGTTGGTCGACCCGCCCAGCGCCATCAGCAGGGTGATCGCGTTCTCGAAGGCGTCGCGGGTGAGGATGTCGCGGGCCGTGATGCCCTGCCGCAACAGATCCACCACGGCCTCGCCGGAGCGATGGGCGTACGTGTCGCGGCGCCGGTCGGCCGCCGGGGGTGCCGCCGACCCGGGCAGGCTCATCCCGAGCGCTTCGGCCATCGAGGCCATCGTGTTCGCGGTGTACATGCCGCCGCAGGCACCCTCGCCCGGGCAGATGGCACGTTCGATCGTGTCGAGGTCCTCACGGCTGAGCAGCCCGGCCCGGCAGGCACCGGCCGCCTCGAAGCCGTCGATCAACGTCACCTCCCGTACGGTGCCGTCACTCAGCAGCGCCGTCCCGGGGGCGATCGACCCGGCGTAGAGAAGGACGGCGGCCAGGTCGAGCCGGGCGGCGGCCATCAGCATGCCGGGCAGCGACTTGTCGCAGCCGGCCAGCAGGACCGCGCCGTCCAGCCGCTCGGCGGCCATCACCGTCTCCACCGAGTCGGCGATCACCTCGCGCGACACCAGCGAGAAGTGCATGCCCTCGTGGCCCATCGAGATGCCGTCGGAGACCGAGATGGTGCCGAACTCCAGTGGATAGCCGCCGCCGGCGTGCACCCCCTCCTTGGCGGCGCGGGCCAGCCGATCGAGCGAGAGGTTGCAGGGGGTGATCTCGTTCCAGGAGCTGGCGACGCCGATCTGCGGTTTGTCCCAGTCCTGGTCGCCCATCCCGACGGCGCGGAGCATGCCGCGGCTGGCGGTGGCGTGCAGGCCGTCGGTGACAGCGCGGCTGCGGGGCTTGATGTCCGGCATGGTCGTCCTCGATCCGTGCGCATGTGACTCTGATCACAGTACGCCCGGGTGGGGTGGGACGAAGGGGGATGGGGATGGTCGTGGATCGGGGCGATCGGGCATCCAGGCCCGCGCCGCTCGGGGCAGCCGGACCACGCCGACGTGCTCAGCCCAGCGTCCGCCGCATCACCACGCGCGGGAAGCCGCCGGAGACCGAGTCGGTGTCCGCCGCCCAGTGGAACCCCTCGGCCTCGAACAGCCCCCGGGTGCCCACGTACGCCATGGTCAGGTCGACCTTCTCGCCGCGGTTGTCCACCGGATAGCCCTCGACCGCGGGGGCGCTGTGGGAGGCGGCGTACGCCACGGCGCCGGCGAGCAGAGCATGGGAGATGCCCTGCCGCCGATGGCCGGACCGGACCCGGATGCACCAGATCGACCAGACCGGCAGGTCGTCGACGTGGGGGATCTTGCGCGAGTGCTCGAACGGCAGCTCGGCGCGCGGCGCCACCGCCGCCCAGCCGACCACCTCGTCCGCGTCGTACGCCAGCACCCCCGGCGCCACCGGACGGGTCGTCAGCCGATGCGCGTACGCACCCCGATCCGGCCCGACGAGGGAACGGTTCGTCTTCGCGTCGAGCCGGTGGCTGAGACACCAGCAGACGGATGAGGCGGGGTTCTTGGGGCCGAGCATCGTGGCGAGGTCGGCGAACCGGTCCTCGGTCGCCGGGTGGATCTCGATGGTCACCGATCGCCCTCCTGTCGGGCTGTGCTCAGCGCGAGCGGCTCGGGTGGGTCGGCCAAGGCGAGTGGCCGGGAGTGAGTGGCCGGGAGTGAGCGGCCCGGCGGACGGCCCCGGCGGGAGCGGCGCGGGACAGGCGCCGCTCCCACCGGGCCGTCAGGGCGCGGGCCATCGGGCCGCGGGCCGTCAGGACGCGGGCCATCGGGCCGCGCGCCGTCAGGACGATGCGCGCCGGCCCCGCCGTGCGGTGCCCTCGGGGGCGTCGAAGAGCGGCTCGCCGGTCGTCACGTGCTGGCCGAGCAGGTCCGAGGCGATGCTGCCGGGGGCGGTGTCGAGCACGCAGACCAGCACCACCGGGGACAGCCCGCGGGCCTCGACGTCAGTCGGATCCCAGCGGATCATCTCCTGGCCGGCGACCACCTCGCCCTTGACCGGGCCGACGATCTCGAAGCCTGCGCCGTCCAGCTTCACGGTGTCGATGCCGAGGTGGACCAGCAGCCCGAGGCCGTCGGGGGTGGCGATGGCGTACGCGTGCGGGTGGACTTTGGCGATCTTGCCGGAGACCGGCGCGACGGCGATGCCGGGCGTACGATCCGGGTCGATCAGCACGCCCGAGCCGACCATCTCGGCGGCGAAGACCGGGTCGGGCGCTTCGCTCAGCGGTCCGACGGTGCCGGGGACAGGGGCGACGACCTTCACATCAGGTCCTGCATGTCCTCGGCGATCGTGTCGGCCTCGGGGCCGACCACGACCTGGACGATCCGGCCCTGCTTGACCACTCCCATGGCGCCGGCGGCGCGCAGGGCGGCCTCGTTGACCAGCGAGGGGTCGTTGACCTCCGTGCGGAGTCGGGTGATGCACGCTTCCATCTCAGCGATGTTGTCGGCGCCGCCGAGGCCGGCGAGGAGCGCTTCAGCCTTGCTCATGGCTGTCCCTTTCTGTGTCCCGGTCAGCCCTGACCGGGTGTGGTCGTGTCCGCCGCCGAACCGCAGTCGGCGAGCGTCTCCATTGTCACCTGACGAGTGTGTCTCGCGCCGCTTGACAGGAGTGCCGTCGCGGATGAAGACTTCGTGGTACGTACCGGACTGTACCAGACCGAACCGGTGCGGGCCAGAGGTCCATCAGGGACTCCCCGGAGCGTCCCGGACCTCGTGCGATCGAGGAGGATCACGTGAGCCAGACCAAGGTGCTGAAACTGGGCGCCGTGCCGAAGTACGCCCAGTTGGAGACCCAGCTCCTGGCTTATGTGGCCGACCTCGAACCGGGTGAGCCGATCGAGTCGGAGCGCTCGCTGATGGAGACGTACGGCGTCAGCCGCGCCACGGTGCGCCGGGCAATCGCCGACCTGGTCAACGACGGGGTGCTGGTCCGGCGGGCCGGCCAGGGCACCTTCGTCGCCGAGCCCAAGGTGCAGACCAACCTGCACCTCGCCTCCTTCACCCAGGACATGACCCAGCGCGGGCGGGTGCCGTCCACTGCGGTGCTGTCCATGCAGCTGGCCACCCCGGACGAGGACGTCGCCCAATACTTCGGCTCCTCCGCCCCGGCCTGGCACCTCGAACGCGTCCGGAGCGCCGACGACGAGCCGATGGCGTACGAGGAGCAGTGGATCAACCCCCGGTACGCGCCCGACCTGGGCACCAAGGACCTGCGCGGCTCGGTCTACGCCACCCTCGCCGAGGACTACGACTGCCCGGTCGACGCGGCCGAACAGACGATGTGGGGGATCAACGCCGACGACCGCCTCGCCGAACTGCTCGACGTGGAGGTCGGCCAGGCTCTGCTGGTCTTCGACCGGGTCTCCAGCAGCCGCGGCCGCCCGATCGAATCAGTGCGTTCCTGGTACCGCGCCGACCGCTACCGGGTGCACATGAGCCTCGACACCTCGATGGAGGCCTGAGCACCCCACTCCTCGACCGCCTCCCCTGAACAGCCACCGACCCCCAGGACCACCCCCGAACGACGTACGGCCCCCGCGACGTACGCCCCACTCCGACACGTACGACCCACCCCCGACTCCCTCGAACACTTCTCTCTCTCACCCCAGGGCCTGGACACCCCATGGCCCATTGGCGGCCGCAGGTGCGGCCACGAAAGGAACACCTCATGTCCACTGCCACCGAAGGCGTTGGCGCCGACGCCGGCAAGAACAGGGCCTGGCTCGCCTGGCTCCAGAAGCTCGGCCGCAGCCTGATGCTGCCCATCGCGTCCCTCCCGGTCGCGGGCCTCATGCTGCGACTGGGCCAGGACGACCTCCTCGGAAAGAACGGTCTGCACTGGAACGCCGTCGCCTCCGTGATCGGTGCCGCCGGCGGCACCCTCTTCGACAACCTCCCCATCCTGTTCGCCCTGGGCGTCTCGATCGGCATGGCCAAGAAGGCCGACGGGTCGACCGCGATGGCCGGCCTGGTCGGCTACCTCGTCTTCAAGGCCGTGGGTGACGCGATGTCGCCGCTGATCGGCCTGCCGATGGCCGACGGCGTCCAGGAGAAGATCAACTACGGCGTGCTCGGCGGCATCCTCGTCGGCATCATCGCCGGCTACCTGTGGCAGCGGTTCCACCGGGTCAAGCTGCCTCCGTACCTCGCGTTCTTCGGCGGTCGCCGGTTCGTCCCGATCATCACCGCGTTCGCCACCCTGGTGCTCGCCGTGCTGATGGCCTTCATCTACCCGGCCTTCAACACCGGCCTGTCCGGTCTGGGCCAGTGGACCGCGCAGAACCCGGTCCTCGGTGGTTTCGTCTACGGCACCGCCAACCGTCTGCTCATCCCGCTGGGCCTGCACCACATCATCAACACCACGGTCTGGTTCCAGGTCGGTGACTGCCTGAAGGCCGGCGCCGTCGCCCACGGCGACCTGACCTGCTTCTTCGCCACCGCGGGTGGCCAGGGCGGCACCTTCATGACCGGCTTCTTCCCGATCATGATGTTCGCCCTGCCCGGCGCGGCGCTGGCCATCTGGCGCAACGCCCGCCCGGAGACCCGCAAGATCACCGGTGGCCTGATGGTCTCGACCGCCCTCACCGCGTTCCTCACCGGCGTCACCGAGCCGCTGGAGTTCTCCTTCATGTTCGTCGCTTGGCCGCTGTACATCGTGCACGCGGTCCTCACCGGCACCTCGTTGGCGTTGGTCAACGGGCTCGGCATCCACGACGGCTTCACCTTCTCGGCGGGCCTGTTCGACTACATCCTCAACTTCAACATCGCCTCCAAGCCGCTGTGGTTGCTGGTCATCGGACTGGCGTACGGCGTCCTCTACTACTTCCTGTTCAGCTTCATCATCAAGCGGATGAACCTGAAGACCCCGGGACGGGAGGACCCGACGGACGCCAACGCCGCCGACTCCGACCCGACCCGCGCCTGAGCGACCCCGACCGTGATCGCCCGACCCGGTGCACCGCGCCGGGTCGGGCGGTCGCCGGCCGTCCCACCGACGTGGCCTCCCCGGGGAAAGCTCGGGGTGGCCCCCCTCAACCCGAACGGAACGTGACGTGGAAGTCATCATCAAACCCGCAGCAGACGACCTCGCACCGGTGGCCGCCGACATCGTTCAGCGGCTGGTGCACGACAAGCCGGCGGCCGTGCTCGGGGTCGCCACCGGATCCAGCCCGGTCGGTCTCTACGCCGAACTGGGGCGCCGGGTGGCCGCAGGACAGCTGTCGCTCGCCGACTGCCGGGCCTTCATGCTCGACGAGTACGTCGGGCTGGCGGCCGACCATCCGGAGCGCTACCGCAACTTCATCGAGCGCGAACTCGTGGCCCGTACGGACCTCCCCAGCGCCCACGTGATGGGGCCGGACGGTCTGGCCGAGGACATCCCCGCCGCCTGTGCGGCGTACGAGCAGGCGATCAGCGACGCCGGGGGCGTCGACCTGCAGATCCTCGGCATCGGTGCGGACGGGCACATCGGCTTCAACGAGCCGACCTCCTCGCTCGGCTCGCGGACCCGGATCAAGACCCTCGCCCGGCAGACCCGGATCGACAACGCGCGGTTCTTCGGCGGTGACGTCGACCAGGTGCCGACGCACTGCCTCACCCAGGGCGTCGGCACGATCATGGCCGCTCGCCGTGTCGTGCTCCTCGCCGACGGGGAACGCAAGGCGGAGGCGGTCCACCAGATGGTCGAGGGACCGGTCTCGGCGATGTGGACCGGCACGGCGCTGCAGTGGCATCCCCATGCCACGGTGATCGTCGACGAGGCCGCGGCCTCGCGCCTGGCGTTGCACGACTACTACCTGGACGTGTACGCCGACAAGCCCGGGTGGCAGGAATGACCACGATCTTCCGGGCCGCCCGGGTGCTCACCCCCGAACCGCTGGAGGACGCCTGGGTGCGGGTCGAGGGCGAGCGGATCGTCGAGGTCGGCACCGGGCCGGCTCCGACCGGTGCCGTCAGAACGGGTGGATCGGGTGGTTCGGCCGGCGTGGGTGATGTGTCGGGCGGCGCGGCCGAGGTGGTGGACCTGGGCGATCGGCTGCTGGTGCCCGGGTTCGTCGACATCCACTCCCACGGCGGCGGAGGCGCGGCGTACACCGACGGCGCCGAGGCGGCCCGGACGGCGTTGGCCACCCATCTCGCCCACGGCACCACCTCGGCGATGGCCTCCCTGGTCACCGACACGATCGACGTGCTGGAGCGCCAGGTGCGCGACCTCGTGCCACTGGTCCGCGACCGGGAGTTGCTGGGCATCCACCTGGAGGGGCCGTGGCTGTCCGAGCTGCACTGCGGTGCCCACGACCCCGACCTGCTCCGCGACCCGGTGCGCCACGACGTCGACGCCCTGCTGGCGGCCGGTGAGGGCACCATCCGGATGGTCACCCTGGCCGTCGAACTGTTGGGCGGTCAGCCGGCCGTACGCCACCTGGTGGAGTCCGGCGTCGTCGTCGCCCCCGGCCACTCCCATGCGACGTACGCCGAGGCCAATCTCGCCATCAACGGGGGCGCCCGCGTCGCCACCCACCTGTTCAACGCCGAACGCCCGATCCACCACCGCGAACCCGGGCTGATCGTCGCCCTGCTGGAACGCCCCGAGGTGGTGGTCGAGATAATCGCCGACGGGGTGCACCTGCACGCGGCGATGGTCGGCGACATCGCCCGGCTCAAGCCGCGGCAGTTCGTCCTGGTCACCGACGCGATGGCCGCCGCCGGCAGCGCCGACGGCGACTACGACCTCGGGCCGCTCAAGGTCGAGGTCCGCGACGGTGTCGCCCGGCTGGCCGGTGGTGGAGCCATCGCCGGCAGCACCCTCACCCTGGACCGGGCCGTACGTTTCTGCGTCGAGCACGCCGGGATCGACCTGGTCGACGCCGTACGCGCCGCGACGCTGACCCCCGCCACCGTCTTCGGGCGCGACGACATCGGCCGGATCGCCCCCGGGACGTACGCCGACCTGGTGGTCCTCGGGCGCGGCCTCGGCGTCGAGGCCGTCTACCGCTGCGGGCGACAGGTGCGCTGAGCCGGCGGCGGCAGGTCCGGCGGCTGGGCGGTCGGGCGGTCGGGCGGTCAGGAAGTCAGACGGTCAGGCGGCCGGGCCCGAGGAGCGTACGGTGGCCGGGCCGGACCGGCCTGCCCCATACTGATGGCCGGGAGAGGAGCCCGAGGAGGGGTGGTCCCGCGGCGCGCTCCCGAGACTGAATCGGTGGCGGACGTCGAAGGCGGTAGGGGTGTCGGATCTCACGGGCGCGGTGGTCGAGGCGTCGCGGTTCCTCGACCTGATCGGCGTGCTGTCCAACGCCATCCTCGGCGGTGTGGTGGCACGCAACGAGCGATTCGATGCCATCGGCTTCGCCATGCTGGCGATCGTGTCCGGGCTGGGCGGCGGCCTGATCCGCGACGTGCTGCTCCAGAAGGGCACCCCGATCGCGCTGACCGACCCGGCCTACATGGTGATCGCGCTGATCGGCGCGGCGATCGCCTTCCTGATCCCGGTGGCCGGCCGCAGCTGGAACCTGGTCTTCCCCTGGGTCGACGCCCTCGCCCTGGGCACCTGGGCGGTCGCGGGCGCCACGAAGACGCTGACCGTCGGTCTCGGCCCGCTGCCCGCGGTGCTGCTCGGCGCGGTGACCGCGGTCGGCGGGGGTGCGGTCCGCGAGATCCTGCTGCGGCACGTTCCCTCCGTCTTCGGTGGCAACACGCTGTACGCCACACCTGCGCTGCTCGCCAGCGGCGCCCTGGTGCTGCTGGACTGGCTGGGGCACCCCACCGTCGGACTGGTGGTCGGAACGTTCATCGGCGCCGGTCTGGTGCTGATGTCGCGGTGGCGCAACTGGCAGCTGCCCGAGGCCTACCACCTCAAGCCGATCCGGGTCTGGCGACGGCTGCCCTCGGCCAGGAACCGGCGGCGGAAGGAGCACAGGTGACCGGACCGCGTTCCACGCCCCCGCCGCCCGGCGCTGGGCCGTCCAGCGCGTCCCGTGGCTACCGGGTGGTGCCGATGAGCCGCGCCCGACGGGCGCTGGCGGTGGGCCAGGAGGCTGCCCGCCGCAAACACACCATGTTCGGGCTGGTCGAGGCCGACCTGACCATCCCACGCCGGCTGCTCCGCGACCACCGCGACGCCACCGGGGAACGGCTGTCGTTGACGGCGTACGTGGTGACCTGCGTGGCCGCCGCGCTGGCCGAGTTCCCGGCGGTCAACGCCTTCCGCCGAGGCCGCTCCCTGGTGTTCCTGGACGAGATCATCGTCGAGGTGCTGCTGGAACGGACCATCGACGGCCAGCCGGCGGTGGGATACCTGCCGATCCGGCACGCCGACACCAAGTCGCTGCGGGCGGTGCACGACGAGATCCGGGCCGGACAGGCCTCCCGACCGCAGACCATCGCCGGGCAACGCTGGCTGGACCTGGTGCCGAGCTTCCTGACCCGACCGCTGATGGAGTACATGAGTCACAGCCCCCGCTGGGTGCTCCGCCTCGGTGTGGTCGGGGTGAACAACCTCGGCATGGGCGCCTCGGTCGCCGGCTGGGGCCTCGCCCCCGGAGCGGGGACGCTGGGCGTGTCGATCGGCGGCATCACCACCCGCCCAGGGCTGGTGGCCGATGCGCTGACCCGCCAGGAAGTCGCCCACCTCACCCTGGCGTTCGACCATGACGTGATCGACGGTGCGCCGGCGGCCCGATTCACCGCCCGCCTGGTCGAACTGCTCGCGGCCGGCGAGTCGATCCGCGACCTGGGATGACTGACTTCACCTTCACCGCGCCGCTGTGGCGCTGGCCCGGGGAGAGCCCGTGGCATTTCGTCGCGCTCCCCGAGGAACTGACCGACGACGTACGGATGCTCGCGGGGCCGCGGAAGGCCTTCGGTTCGGTGCGCGTCGAGGTCACCGTCGGTGCGACGACGTGGCGTACGTCGCTGTTCCCCGACGGCGGCCGGGACACCTACCTGCTGCCGGTGAAACAGGCCGTACGCCGCGCCGAGGGACTCGGCGAGGGCGACCCGGTCGCGGTGACGCTGCGGTTGGTCGGCGCGGACGAGTGACCATCGGGGAAGGGTGACCGCTCCGCCGGCGTTGACACTCCAGGACACTCCAGCAGCGATCGGAGGCGGGTCATGGAACCCAATGACCAGAGACCTGTCGACCAGGAACCCGGCGACCAGGAACCCGGCGACCAGGGACGTGACGATCGGGAACGTGACGATCGGGAAGGTGACGATCGGCGGTCCGCCGACCAGGGGCCCGGAGCCCGCGGGGCCGCGGACGACGGGACCGACGGGACTGACGGCGAGGCCCTGGACGCCTACTCCCGGGTCGTCACCACGGTCGCCGAACACCTGCTCCCGCGGGTGGCGGCGGTCCGCATCCGCGACACCCGCGGAAGAGAGTCGGAGGGCTCGGCGGTCGTCCTCACCGCCGAAGGGCACCTGCTCACCAACGCCCACGTCGTCGGCCGGGCGCCCGCCGGGGAGGCACTCTTCGCCGACGGCAGCACCTCGCCCGTCGAGGTCGTCGGTCGGGATCGGCTGGCCGACCTCGCGCTGCTGCGCGCCGAACGCGAACTGTTGGCCCCGCCGACCTACCGCGACGTCGACGATCTGCGGATCGGCTCCCTGGTCGTGGCGGTGGGCAACCCGCTGGGCCTGACCGGCAGCGTCACCGCCGGGGTGGTCAGCGGGCTGGGCCGGTCGCTGCCGGTGCAGACCCGCAGCGGGATGCGGCTGATCGAGGACGTCATCCAGACCGACGCCTCGCTCAATCCGGGCAACTCCGGGGGTGCGCTCGCCGACTCGGCGGGCCGGGTGATCGGCATCAACACCGCTGTCGCCGGCCTCGGCGTGGGTCTGGCGGTCCCGGTCAACGCGACGACCCGGCGCATCATCGCTGCCCTGATGCACGACGGCCGGGTCCGCCGGGCCTACCTCGGGTTGGTCACCTCGCCGGCGGTCCTGCCACCGCGATGGGCCGAACGGACGGGGCGTCGTACGGCCCTGCGGGTGATGGAGGTGGTCCCCGGCAGCCCGTCGGCGTCCAGCGGCATCCTTCCGTACGATCTCGTCCTGGCGGTCCAGGGCCGTCAGCTCGGCGACGCCCAGTCGCTGCAGCGGCTGCTCTTCGAGGACGCCATCGGCAGGCGCCTGGAGATCACGGTGCTGCGTAACGGGGCGCTGGTCGACACGGTGGTGGTGCCGGCGGAGCTGGCCGACTAGGACCAAGGCCCCCGGCGGAGCTGGCCGACCAGGACCAAGGCCCCGGCGGAGCTGGCCGACCAGGGCCAAGGCTCCGGTGGCTGGCGGCCTGCTGCACCCCATGGCCGAGCAGCGCCCGGACCCGGCCGCGTCGGCCTGCTCGTGCGGGCTCGGGCTCTGCCGAGTCGATACCATAGGTCATACCTATGTGAGAGGGTGCGGAATGCCGGCGCACCGGCTATCCTGCCGGATTCGACCCGCTCCACCGTACGGCCGAAAGGGGCACCATGGCCAGCAAGAGTTCTGAGCTGTTTTCTGCCGTCCACGTCAATCGCGCATCGCAGATCATCGTCGATCAGATCAAGCTGCTCGCGCGTGAGGGGAAGCTGCAGGTGGGCGACCGCCTGCCCAGCGAGCGGGACCTCTGCGAGCGCTTCGGCGTCAGCCGTGTCACGGTCCGTGAGGCGTTCCGGGTCCTGGAGTCGAACGGCATGCTGACGATCCGGGTCGGTTCCCACGGCGGCGCCTTCCTCACCGCGCCGACTGCGGAACGACTCGGGGAGGGACTTGCCGAGCTCATCTCCTTGGCGCCGCTGACCGCCGCGGACATCACCGAGGCCCGCTTCATCGTGGAGCTCGGCACCCTGCCCCTGGCGGTCGAGAGGGCCACCGAGGAGGACATCGAGGCGCTCTTCGCCATGGTGGAGGAGGGCGAGGCAGCGGTCGCAGCGGGTGACTACCGCGTCCAGCTCTCCGCCGACTTCCACGTACGGATCGCCCACTGCGCCCACAATCCTGCCGTCGAGATGCTGATGCAGAGCTTCCATGGTCCGATGCGCATGTCGATCGAGACCTCGCACGCGGCGGCGCCGATGACCATGCGGGGCGTGGCCGAGCACCGGGAGATCGCCGAGGCCATCAAGCGGCGGGATCTCGAGGCCGCGCGGACGGTGATGACGCGTCATCTGGGTCGTACGGCGGACCGGGTCCGCACACTGCCCGCGGAATGATCCGGGGCACCTGAGCCCGACTCGCCGATCCTGACGGAGGACCTGCGTCGCAAGGTCGCCGGACGACGCCGTACGAACGAGATCGTTCGTACGGCGTCGTCGTCTTCGCGCACCGCGAATGCCGACGACGAGACGGCCGGTCAGGCTCGCACGCTGGTGACCGTGCACAAGTTGAACTGAGGATCAATGGATTGACCAATGTGATCTGGGCCACTACCGTCGTCGCCTAAGAGGTGGGTCGCCTCGGCTCCACCACGAACCCGTTTCAGGCTGACCGCAGGGAGTTCCAATGACGTATCGTCCCCGCAGCCGGCGCCGCCACCCGGTAGCGCTGTGCTCCGTCCTCCTGTCGGTCGCACTCGGTCTGACCGCGTGCGCCGGCAGTTCGCAAGCCAGTCCGCCATCCAGCGTGGAAACGCCGTCCGTCACGATCGGGAAGGCCGTCGACACGATCGGCTTCTCCGCCATCGACGTCGCCCAGGAGATGGGCTACTTCGAGGACGCCGGTGTCACCGTCAAATCGCAGCTGCTCGAGGGCAGCAGCCAGACCACCGCCGCGCTGCAGAGCCACAGCATCCAGTTCGCCACCCTCTCCTCCAGCGCGCTGCTGCTCGCCTCGAGCAAGGGCGTCCATCTTCAGGCCATCTGCAGCCTCGACCACGGCGTCTCGGTGCAGATCGTGGCGGCGTCGTTGGCGCTGTGCACGCCGTAGCCGTCGCGCATCGCCTGGACCTCGTCGGCGGTCAGTGGGCGGGTCGGGTGGTAGTCGTAGCTGAACGCCCAGCAGTGCTCGTCGTCGATCGGCACCCAGAAGTGGCCGTGCACCGGGTTGTCCGCACGCGGGGGGACCATGGTGAAGTTGGGCAGCACCCAGGGGGTGATCCGCCAGTAGTAGCTGTCCTCCTGGGCGTTGCGACGCGCACCGATGAGCAGCCCGCCCTCGTGGTCGATGACCTCGAAGAAGGGCTTGAGATCACCCTTGTTGTACGCGTTGGCGCCGCCGGCCGCGCTCTTGAACAGGGGGTCGGTGTCGACGTTGCCGCCGTGCAGGAAGGTGACGTGGCTGGAGTCGATGCCGCCCTCGAGGGCCTGCAGCCAGTTGCACTCCTGCAGCCTCTTGGAACAGAACGCCTGCTCCTCGGGCACGGTCGCGAACTCCCACTCGGGCAGCGGCGGCTGCTGCTCCGGGTCGCCCAGGTAGGCCCACAGCACCGGGCCGCGCTGGACCATCGGGTAGGACTTGAGCTTGACGCTGGCGCAGAAGTTGCTGTTGTCGGCCTCGCTGGGGACGTCGACGGCCTGGCCGGTGACATCGAACTTCCAGCCGTGGTAGGGGCAGCGCAGACCGTTCTCCTCGTTGCGGCCGAACCACATCGAGGCGCCACGGTGGGCGCAGAACTCGTCCATCAGACCGTAGCGGCCCTCGGTGTCCCGGAAGGCGATCAGCCGCTCGGAGAGGATCTTGACTCGTACCGGCGGGCAGTCGTTCTCGGGCAGTTCCTCGGCGAGCAGCACGGGCTGCCAGTAGCGGCGGAACAGCTTGCCCATCGGGGCGTCCGGGCCTGTTTGGGACAACAGTTGATTGATCTCAGGGCGCAACATTGCGGCGGATCCTTTCGGTCTGGCTGGGGCGGAGCGGCTGGAGTCCGGACCCCGGAGGACTCAGGTGGCCCGGATCCGGGGACTCAGTACTGGGTGGGCGGGACGTCGACGACCAGGCCGTCGAGTTCGTCGTTGAGGATGATCTGGCATCCGAGTCGGCTGCAGTCGCGCGGCTCGGCGACGCCCAGGTCGATGATGTCGGCTTCGAGGTCGCCGGGTTGGCCGACGAGCCCTCGGAACGGGTCCCGGACCCACACATGGCAGGTGGCGCAGGAATTGTTCCCGCCGCACTCGCCGATGATGCCGGCCACGCCATGGCGCAAGGCAGCGGACATGACCGAGTCACCGACTTCAGCGGTGACGACCGTGGTGTCGCCGTCGGCGCTGACGTACGAGATCTGGGGCATCGGATCGAACCTCCTTGGTAATGGTCTAATCATTGTACTGTTAGCCAAATCACAGTGTCAACGGATTGGTGAGACGTCCCGCTCCCGGCGCTGGGGGTCGTCCTGGCCGGTGAGAGGGACCGTCGCCCAGCGCTGCTCGATCCGGCCGAACTTCCATACACCGAGGGCGAGGATCCAGGCCGCGGCGAAGAGCCCGACGATGGCGAAGCCGGCGTAGTCCAGGTCGATCCCGGCGATGACGGCCAGTGGGCCGGTGGAGATCTCGAGCTGGTTCGCGACGACCCCCAGCAACTCGATGCCGCCGATCACCAGGGCGACCAGGACGGAGATCACGGTGATGGTGAGGTTGTAGTAGACCTTGCGGACGGGCTGGGAGAAGGCCCAGCCGTACGCCGCGTTCATGAACACCCCGTCGACCGTGTCCGCCAGGCTCATTGCGGCGGCGAAGAGCACGGGGAGCACCATGATCGCGTACCAGGGGAGGTTGAACGCCGCCGCGCCGCCGGCAAGGACCAGCAGCCCGACCTCGGTGGCGGTGTCGAACCCCAGGCCGAACAGGACGCCGACCGGGTAGATGTGCCAGGGCTTGCGGACCAGATGGGTCAATCGGCGCAGCAGGCGATTGAAGAATCCCCTCGAGTCCAGGTGCCTCTCCAACTCGGCTTCGTCGAAGGTGCCGGCCCTCATGTCGCGGAAGACCCGGCCGATCCCGACCAGTGAGCCGAGGTTGAGCAGGCCGATCGCCAGCAGGAACACCCCGGAGACGAGGGGGCCGATGATGCCGGTCAGCTGGTGCAGGAGGGAGGAGTCGTCACCGAGCTGGGTGGCGAGCGTACGGATCCCGACGGCGAGGAAGGCCGAGAGGCCGAAGACGATCGTGGAGTGTCCGAGGGAGAACCAGAACCCCACCGAGAGTGGTTGTGGCGACTGGATCCCGTCGATCGTGCCGGTCCGCGCCCGGTCGGCGATCAGTTTCCGGGTGACGTTGTCGACGGCTGCGATGTGGTCGGCGTCGAACGCGTGGCGCAGGCCGAAGGTGTAGGCCAGCAGTCCCACGGCGACGGTGAAGACGGGGTGGTCGCCGCCGAGGTGGAGCTGTGCCGGGGTGACGAATCCCAGCAGGATGCCGAATCCGAGGAGGTGGAGGATGGCGACCACCAGGAGCATGCCGCCCAGGCTTCGTCGATCCCGCGAGCTCAGACTGTGGGCGAACTCCGTCAGGCGTCCTCGGCGTGGCGTCGATGCATCCATGGGTCCCTCCAGATTCTGCTAATGGCATAACCATTATTCCCATCTGGGTTGGGTGGTCAAGGGATTTCTGTTAGCTGGGTCACATTTGATGTGAGGTCGTACGCCGCGTCGCCGTCACCGCCGGGTCGTACGCCGCGTCGCCGCCAGGGCGGTCGTACGCGCGCCGGAGGTCTCGGTATCGCCGCAGCCGTGGTGGACGTCATGCCGGCCGCCATCGTCAACCGCTCTGCCGCTGGGTATCGTTCACTTCCAAAGGGATCCGCCGGGCCGGTTCTGTGTAGGCCCACGACTCCCGGTGCACAGCTCCGGGTCCCGGGCCACCCTGAGACCCAGGTCTTCACCCCGAGTCTCCGACGTCGACGCAGGAGGCGCGATGAAGGTTCTGGTGGCATACGCGACCCGCCATGGAGCGACGGCCGGGATCGCGTCCCGGATCGCCGAGACGCTGACCGCGGCCGGTCATCAGGCGACCGCGTCGCCGGTCGATCAGGTCACGACTCTTGACGATTACGCGGCGGTGGTCCTGGGATCGGCTGCGTACATGTATCACTGGCTGAAGCCGGCGGTCCAGTTCGCCCGGCGGCACCGGGGTGCGCTCGCGGAGCGGCCGTTGTGGCTGTTCAGCAGCGGTCCCGTCGGGGCGACGACGGTGGACGACGCCGGCCGGACGGTGGACGACAAGGGGCGGGACGTGTTCGAGGGATCCCGACCCAAGGAGTTCGAGGACCTGTCCGCTCTGCATCCGCGAGGTGACCGGGTGTTCTTCGGGGCGTACGACCCGGACGCCGATCCGGTGGGCTTCGGCGAGCGCATGCTCAAGCGGATGCCGGCCGCCAAGGACTCCCTGCCTGCCGGCGATTTCCGCGATTGGCAGGCGATCGAGGAGTGGGCCCGGGAGATCGCCGCCTCGTTGGATGCGATGCCCGCGGACTGAGGGTTGGCGTGGGCGGGACATCGGGACGGGCGGACGAGGTGCCGTCACCCGGCGTGCTCAGTTTCGGGGGAAGTCGTCGGCGGTGAGCCCGTCGGGGTGTCCGCGCGGCCATTCCACCAGCTCGATCCGGTAGCCGTCCGGGTCCGAGATCCAGGCCGTCCGAGGACCGTCCGGTCCGCCGGGGAGCTCCGGCGTGCTCGGCCGCAGCCCGGCGAGGGTGAGCGCCGCGATCGACGCCTCGAGGTCATGGACCTGGACGACCAGGTGATGGAATCCGGTGCCGAGGTCCACCGGGCCGTCGGTGGGCCGGTATGCCAGTTCCAGACTCGCCACCTGCTCACCGGGGAAGGCGAGCACGAGCAGCAGCGAGCCCTCGCCGAGGTCGACGCGTCCCAGTTCGCGGTAGCCGAGCACCCGGTAGAAGTCGAGTGACGTGTCGAGATCGGTGACGCGATAGGCGGTGTGCAGTGTCTTCATCCGGAGTCCCTTGATTGCTGTCCCTCCATGGTCGCAAGCAAGGGGGTGGGCCTCAACAGGAGGTGCCCCACCCCTGCCCGGCGTGCCCCCACGTAGCCTGGACGGGTGGCCACCGTCCTCGTCGCAGCCTCCCGCCGTCGGCGGCCGTGGCTGTTCCTCGTCCTTGTCATGGTGCTGGTCCTCCCGCTCTGGTGGGCAACCGTCGCCACCGGCGGTCGGGCGTTGGTCCTCGGGCTGCCGGTCGCCGTGGTGGGGATCGTCATCCCTGCGGCCCTCGCCAGCGTCCTGGCCTGGCGTGAGGAAGGGTGGACCGGACTACACGCGGTGTGGTCCGGGTTGGTCGACGTCGCCCGGGTACGGCCGCGGTGGTGGTGGACGGTCGGTCTGGGCGCCGCCCCCGTCGCGGCGGCGCTGGGCTGGCTCATCGGCCCCCGTCCCGGTGACGCCCCGGCGGTTCCCTGGTACCTGACGCCGCTCCTCTTCGTCGTGTTCTTCCTCGGCGCCATCCCCGAGGAGGTCGGCTGGACGGGCTATCTGACCGCGCGGTTGACCGCTGACCACGGGGTGCTCGGGGCCGGGGTGATCATCGGTGCGGCCTGGCAGTTGTGGCACTCGGTGCCCTATCTCGCCCAGGGACACACCTGGTCGTGGCTCGCGGGCCAGTTCCTGGTGAGTGTGCTGGCCCGGATCCTGATGGTGTTGCTGTACCGACACAGTGGTGGCGGCTTGGCACTGGCCTGCGCGGTCCACGCGATGCTCAACACCGTGCAGATTTACCCCGATGGTTTCGCCGCCTTCGACCCGTGGCCGTCGGTGCCCGGCATGCTGTTGGTGCTGCTCGGTGCCGCCTGGTTGGCCCGCCGGACCACTCGTTCCTGATCCGGCCTCCGGGCGCGAGGTGACCTGCGCCGGCTGGGAGGGTGGACTCGAGTTACTTGACTGAGGAGAAAGCAACTCGGATGCTTGAAGCATCGTCAAGTAACTGAGGAGCGATCATGGGTGTCGACCCGCTTCCTGACCCGGACGGCGCCCAGGCCGCACTCGAGAAGGCTGCCGACGCTCGCCGCACGGCGGTCGACGGCACCCGCCGGCCGGCCTGGATCGACGCGATCCTGGCTCTCACGATGGGGATGACGATCCCGGTGGCCCTGCTCGGCCAGTGGGTCGTCGCCGCCATCGTGCTCGTCGTCGGTTCGGTCGCCGGCGTGCTGGCCGACCGAAAGTTCACCCGGCGGCGAGGCAGGATCCTCGATACCCGGGCACTGGGCGCCCGCACCCTGCCGTACGCCCTGGTGTACGGCGCGATCTTCGTCCTCCTGCAGTTCCGCGCTCCGGCGGCCTGGCAGCCCTGGTATGCGCTCGGGGTCGGTCTGTTCGCCGCGATCGGTGTGTTCGCCTGGTTGCGCTGGGAGGAGCGATATCAGGCCCGGCGCATCGCTGCCGGCGATTACCACCGCTACGACCTGCTGTGAACGGGGCTCGTAGCGTCCCTGGGTGTGTATTCCGGCCGTCGTGGATCCGGGTGCTCGTGAACCGCGTGCCCGTGAACCCGGCTGCTGGTGAATCAGATACTGTCGTAAACCGGGGTCCGCGATGAGCTGGGGGTCGATCGTCGCCCGGTTCGACGACCTCATCCACGTGCCGGTCCGGTTGCGGATCACCGCCGCGTTGGCGGCGACACGAGACCTGGAGTTCGGTGCCCTGGAGGAGTCGCTGGGGATCTCCACCTCCCTGCTGTCCAAGCACTTGCGGCTCCTCGCCGATGCCCGGTACGTCGTCCTGGAGAAGCGGCCGCAGCCCTTCGGTCGGCCGCGGACCTGGATCCGCCTCACGCCTGAGGGGCGTACGGCCTATCTCGGGCATGTGGCGGCACTCCGGGAACTGCTCGAGGGGACGGGTGGGCCGGGCGAGGTGTGAGCGGCGCAGCCCCATCTGCCTTGCGCGGGCCGCTCATGCGTTGTGTTCATGCGTTCCTGCGTGTCATCCAGCACCAACGCATGAGCACAACGCATCACTGGGGTGACCGTGTGTGCTGGGGCACTCCACGGGGATGGATCCGGCGTCCACCGTGCCAGCGGTGACCGTGTGTGCTGGGGCACTCCACGGGGATGGACCCGGCGTCCACCGTGCCTGGGGTGACCGTGTGTCCTGGGGCACTCCACGGGGATGGACCCGGCGTCCACCGTGCCAGGGGTGACCGCGTGTGCTGGGGCACTCCACAGGGATGGATCCGGCGTCCACCGTGCCAGGGGTGACCGCGTGTGCTGGGGCACTCCCTCTGGGTGGTGGCTCCTTCCCCTGAGGGCGCAGGCCGCATGCCCGCGGATCACTCCATTGAGAGCGGGGCTGTGTGACGGAGCCCTGATAAGCCTGCCGAGTGAGGCTCCTTGCAGGGATCGCTCGGCCCGGCTCAGTCGCGCCGGGCGGCTTCGGCGGGCGTGGGCTGCACCTCGACACCCAGGTCGACGAGCAACGCGGTGACCCGGCGACGGATCTCGTCGCGGATCGGCCGTACGGCCTCGACGCCCTGGCCGGCCGGGTCCTCCAGGACCCAGTCTTCGTAACGCTTGCCCGGGTAGTACGGGCAGGTGTCGCCGCAGCCCATCGTGATCACCACGTCCGAGGCCTGGACGGCCTCGGGGGTGAGGATCTTCGGCTTCTCCGCGGAGATGTCGATGCCCTCCTCGAGCAGGGCTTCGCGGACCGCCGGATTGATGGAATCGGCCGGAGCCGAGCCGGCGGAGCGGACCTCGACCATGCCGCCGGACAGGTGGTGGGCGTACGCAGCGCCCATCTGGGAGCGGCCGGCGTTGTGTACGCAGACGAACATCACGGATGCCTGGTGGTCGGACGGGGTGGTCATAGCACGCCTTTCATCGGAGTGGGGTTCATCGGAGTGGGGTGAGGACGGCGTCAACGGGTGGGGAGAGTGGGGTCGTTCGGGAACAGCCGGGGGGCGAGCCAAAGCGCGACGTACACCAGGCCGACCAGGACCGGCACCTCGATCAGCGGACCGACCACACCGGCCAGGGCCTGGCCGGAGGTGACGCCGAAGGTGCCGATGGCCACGGCGATGGCGAGCTCGAAGTTGTTGCCCGCGGCCGTGAAAGCGACGGTGGTGGAGTGGGCATAGTCCAGCCCGGTGGCGCGGGACAGCAGCAGACCGCCGAGCCACATGATCGCGAAGTAGACGACCATCGGCACCGCGATCCGGGCGACGTCCCACGGGCGGCTGGTGATCTGGTCACCCTGTAGGGCGAACAGTAGGACGATCGTGAAGAGGAGCCCGTAGAGGGCGAGTGGGCCGATCCGGGGCAGGAAGCGCTGCTCGTACCAGGTGCGGCCCTTCGCCCGCTCCCCGAGGTGTCGGGTGAGGAACCCGGCGACCAGCGGGATGCCGAGGAAGACGAGGACGGAGACGAAGATCGCCCCGAAGGAGAAGCCCGCCGAGGTGGTCGGCAGTCCCAGCCAACCGGGCAGCACCTGCAGGTAGAACCAGCCGAGGGCGGAGAAGGCGATCACCTGGAAGACGGAGTTGATCGCCACGAGCACCGCGGCCGTTTCCCGATCGCCACAGGCGAGATCGTTCCAGATCAGCACCATGGCGATGCAACGGGCCAGGCCGACGATGATCAGGCCCGTACGGTACTCCGGCAGGTCGGGCAGCAGCAGCCAGGCGAGGGTGAACATCACCGCCGGCCCGATGATCCAGTTGAGCACCAGCGAGAGGCCCATCAGGCGTCGGTCGGCGGCGACCCGGCGGGTCTCGTCGTAGCGCACCTTGGCCAGGACGGGATACATCATCACCAGCAGGCCGATGGCGATCGGCAGCGAGACCGAACCGATCTTCACCGCGTCCAAGGCGGCGGACAGCCCGGGGACGAACCGGCCGAGCAGCAGCCCGACGACCATCGCCGCGAGGATCCAGGCCGGCAGGAAACGGTCGAGCAGGCTGAGCTGTCCCGCGACCGACCTGTGGTGGGCCGACCTTTCGGGGATGACGGTCTGCGACACGGAAACCCTCTCTTCATATCGATGATCCTCAATGGGAGCCTGGCTTAGTGATTGACATTTGTCAATGTGGCCGACGAGGTCAGGGGCAGCAGGCGGGAGCACCGCTCTGATGGCTGCATTGAATCTCTCCGGGCTCACACGCACCGAACGACGACCACTCCACAACATCGACGGATCTCAATATGAGGATGGTGAGGCATGTATCGACAGTTGTCAATGCGGCCGGTAGGCTGGGGGGATGACGCAGGTTGAACTGGACAGGACTCCCCTCGTCGAGTCCGACGAGGTCTGTATCGAGGGGTCGGCGCTCATGTCGTCCGAGCGAGCCGCAGGGCTGGCCGAGATCTTCAAGGCGCTCGCGGATCCGACCCGGGTGCGCCTCCTGGCGCACATCCGTTCGTCCGAACACGGCACCGCCTGCGCCTGTCACCTTCCTGAGATCCTGGGGATCAGTCAGCCCACCCTGTCGCATCACCTGAAGAAGTTGGTGGATGCGGGGTTGGTTGTCCGCGAACAGCGGGGGCGGTGGGCACACTACACCGCCGTCGCCGACGCTCTGGGTGTCGCTCAGGGCTTCCTTGCCGAGCCGATCGTCACCGACGCCCGGTGTTGCTGACGCCATATTGACGCCGGTCAATGCAAGTGATTGACTCACATCGACAGTTTTCGATGTGAGGGGTTGTTCATGGTGGCGTTGAAGGTCTTTGAAGGGCCGTTGTGCTGCAACACCGGTGTCTGCGGGCCGGATCCGGAACAGGCGCTGGTCGACTTCACCGCCGATGCCCGCTGGCTCGCCACCCAGGGCGTCGAGGTCACCCGGGCCAACCTCGCCCAGGACCCCGCGGCGTTCGCCGAGGACCCCTCCGCCCGCGCGTTCGTCCGGGTGGCCGGTGCCGAGGCACTGCCTCTGGTCGTGGTGGACGGGATCACCGTCCTCACCGGCCGCTACCCCTCACGGGCCGAACTGGCGCGCTTCGCCGGCCTGGCCGCGCCCGCGTCGGCACCTGCGGCGGCGACCGAGTCCTCCTGCTGTGGCGCCGATGATCAGGCGTCGGGATGTTGTAGCCCGGCGCCGCAGGTCCTGCAGATCTCCGCCCCCACCCGATCCTGCTGCTGAGGCGAGCCATGCGGTATCTCGATGGCGTTCCCCGTTACCTCTTCTTCACCGGCAAAGGTGGGGTCGGCAAGACCAGCGTCGCCTGCGCGACCGCCGTCGACCTGATCGACCGGGGCCGGCGGGTGCTGCTCGTCTCCACCGACCCGGCGTCCAACGTCGGCCAGGTCTTCGGCCAGACGATCGGCAACCGGATCACGCCGGTGGTGGCCGCTCCGGGTCTGGACGCCCTGGAGATCGACCCCGAGCAGGCCGCGGCCGACTACCGCGAACGCACCGTGGCGCCCCTGAAGGGCTTCCTCTCGGCGGCGGATCTGGCGTCGGTCACCGAACAACTCTCCGGCGCCTGCACGACCGAGATCGCCTCGTTCAACGAGTTCACCGATCTTCTCGCCGACAGCGACCTGACCCGCGGCTACGATCACGTCGTCTTCGACACCGCCCCGACCGGCCACACCATCCGGCTGCTCCAACTACCTGGCCAATGGACCCGGTTCATCGACGACGGCTTGGGTGACACCTCGTGCCTCGGCCCGATGTCGGGGCTGGAGAAGTCCCGGGCCACGTACGGTGACGCCCTCACCGCGCTGGCCGACCCCGCCCGGACCCGTCTTGTCCTCGTCGCCCGCGCCCAGATCGGTGCCCTGACCGAGGCCGCCCGTACGGTCGATGAACTCGGCGAGGCCGGCGTACGCGCCACTCACCTGGTGGTCAATGCGATCCTGCCACCGGGTCCCGACCATGATCCGCTGGCCGACGCCATCCACCGGCGTGAGGAGGCCGCGCTGGCGGCGATGTCCCCCCGGCTCGCCGACCTGACCCTCGACCTCCTCCCGCTGCGCGGCACCGACGTGGTCGGAATGCCGGCCCTGCGGGATCTCCTCTGCGAGGAGAGCGCCGCCGTGACCCTCTCGGCGGCCGAAGACTCGAGCACCGCCGATCCTGTGCTGCCCGGCCTTGACTCCCTGGTCGACGTCCTGGCGGAACAGGAGCACGGGCTGGTGATGTGCATGGGGAAGGGTGGCGTCGGCAAGACGACCATCGCCACCGCGATCGCGCGCGGGCTGGTCGCCCGGGGCAAGGACGTTCACCTGACCACCACGGACCCGGCCGCCCATCTCGACCTCTCCCTGGCACGCGAGGGCATGCGGGTGTCCAGCATCAACCCCGGACAGGCCGTCGCCGACTACCGGGCCCACGTGATGGCCACCAAGGGCGCCACCCTCGACGACGACGGGCGCGCGCAACTCGCCGAGGACCTCAGATCTCCGTGTACCGAGGAGGTCGCGGTCTTCCAGGCCTTCTCCCAGGCGGTCCTCGACGCGCGTCGACGCTTCGTGATCATGGACACCGCCCCGACCGGTCACACCCTGCTCCTGCTGGACGCCACCGGCTCCTACCACCACGACGTCGCCCGCAACATGGCGCCGGGCACCCGCTTCACGACACCGATGATGCGCCTTCAGGACCCCGACTACACCAAGGTCATCCTCGTCACGCTGGCCGAGACCACCCCCGTCCTCGAGGCCGAGCAACTCCAGGCCGATCTCGAACGCGCCGACATCCATCCGTGGGCGTGGGTGGTCAACCAGACCCTCACCGGCAACCCGACCACCGACCCCCTGCTGCGTAGGAGGCAGGCCGCCGAGCGCGGCCCGCTCGACCGGGTCGGCCGAGCGAGTGCCCGCGCCGTCCAGGTCCCGCTGACCGCCGATGACCGGGCCACTCCCGGGATCACGCTCCACAGCGCCCTCGCCTGACGTCCGCTCGGCGCTCCGTTCCGACCGACCCCTGGCCCTGAGAGGATCCCCTCGTGCCCCATCTGATCGCTGTCGGCGGCTCCGACGCCGGCATCTCCGCCGCACTCCGGGCCCGCGAACTCGATCCGAGTGCAGAGGTCACCGTGGTGGTGGCCGATCGCTACCCGAACTACTCCATCTGTGGCATCCCGTACTACGTCTCCGGTGACGTCACGCCGTGGCAGTCGCTGGCCCACCGCACCATCGCCGATCTCGAGGCCGCCGGCGTACGCCTCCTGCTGGACACCCGGGCCGAGGCCATCGACGTGACGGGCCGGCGGCTGAGCGTACGCGGGCCCGGCGGCGCCACCGAGGTGGCGTACGACGAGCTGGTGGTCGCCACCGGCGCGCTGCCCTCCGGTGCCGGCATCGCCGGACTGGACCGGCTCGGCCCGGACGACGGGCTGCACGTGATGCACTCGATGGGGGACACCTTCGCCCTCGATCGCCACCTCGCCGAGCGGGCCCCGCAGACTGCGATCATCGTCGGCGCCGGCTACGTCGGACTCGAGATGGCCGAAGCGTTCACCGTCCGCGGCATCCGGGTCACCCAGCTCCAGCGCGGTCACGAGGTGCTGTCGACCCTCGATCCGCAGCTCGGGGCACAGGTGCACGCCGAGCTGTCCGCGCACGGCGTCGAGGTGCTGGTCGACACCACGGTGACTGGGGTCGAGCGGTGCGGGGCGGGGCTGCAGGTGTCCGGCGTGCACCAGGGTGCTCCGTTCACCCGATCGGCCGATCTGGTCCTGGTGGTGGTCGGCGTACGGCCCAACACGGCCTTGCTGGCCCACGCGGGAGCCACTCTCGGCGCGGGTGGCGCGGTCGCCGTCGACGAGCGGATGCGCACCGGGCTGCCGCACATCTTCTCGGCGGGCGACGGGACGGTGACCCACCACCGGTTGCTCGGCGTCAGCTACCTGCCGCTGGGCACCACGGCGCACAAGCAGGGACGCGTTGCCGGGGAGAACGCGGTCGGCGGCGACGCCCGGTTCGCCGGATCGGTCGGCACCCAGGTGGTCAAGGTCTTCGACCTCGTCGCGGCACGGACCGGGCTGCGGGACCGGGAGGCCGTCCGGGCCGGGTTCGCGCCGGTCACCTCCGCGGCCGCCGCCGACGACCACAAGCGGTACTTCCCGGGCGCGCATCCGATCGCTTTTCGGATCACCGGTGACGAGCGGGATGGTCGGCTGCTGGGGGCTCAGCTGGTGGGCCGGCTCGGCACCGAGGTGGCCAAGCGCGTCGACACGTACGCCACGGCGCTCTACGCCGGCCTGACCGTTGACCAGGTCTCCGAGCTCGACCTCAGCTACACCCCGCCGCTCGGATCGCCGTGGGACGCGGTGCAGGTCGCGACCCAGGCATGGGCGCCGGCCCGGCGGTAGCGGCCGGCCTGGCGGTCGCCACCGTCGTCGTGGCTCACCAGGTGGCGTCGCCGCGGATCGCCACGTCGGAGCCGCCGTCCACGAAGACGATCTGCCCGCACAGGTGGCTGTTCTCCTCCGAGACCAGCCAGGCGTGCAGGTGGGCCGGGACTTCCGGCTCCATCGGCCCGTTCAGCGGCATCGGGACCTGCTGCAGCAGGGCGTCGACCGCCTCCTTGGTCGCCATCAGGTCATGGGTCATCGGGGTCACCACGATGCCGGGCGCGATCCCGTTCAGCGGGATGTGTGCGCCGGCCCACTGCGGGCCGGTCGCATGGCGGCGGATCCACTTGGCGAGCGCCTGCTTCGTGGTGCCGTAGATCAGCGTCCCGGTCTGGGTGTCCGCCGCCAGCTCCTCGGCCCGGGCGAGGGCCGCCGGCTCGTCCTCGGCGAGCAGTGCGTCGAGTAGTTCGGCGTCCGGTGGGTAGAGCGAGGCCATCGAACAGGTCACCGAAGCCCGTGGCGCCGCCGATCCGGCCAACAGTGGCCGCAGCCCCTCGAGGGTGGCGAGCGCGCCGAAGAAATTCACCGCCACGGTCTTCGGGATGGGCAGCGCAAGCCCGGCGTTCGCCACGATCGCGTCGATGCTGCCGCCGGTCAGTTCCCGGACTCCGTCGACCAGCGCCGTACGTCCCTCGGTCGTGGTCAGGTCCACGGTGACATCAGCGTCATGCAGGTCGACACCGATGACGCGCTCACCTCGTTCGGTGAGGATCCTCGCCAAGGTCTTGCCGATGCCGGATGCCGCCCCGGTCACCACGATGGTTCGCATGATGATTCGCCTCCTCGGGCACAGCCAGCCCGTGAGGGGCCGGGCCCGCACGGAGTGGGGATGCTCCGTCATCGCGGCCGGCGGCGGGGCTGATCCCTTTCAGGATAGAAACCCGGCGGGACGTACGTGGGGCGATCGGTGATCTGGATCACGGCGGCTCGAAGGTCGTGTCGGCGTGGGCCACGGTGACCTCGGGGGTGCCCATGGTGACCGCGGGGAGTGCTCAAGGTGGGCCTTGGGGCAAGGGGACCTCGGAGGGGGCGCCGGAGCGTGATCGATCAGATCTATTAGAGGGATTTGTCTAATAATGGTAGGGTAGGTGCCATGACAGTGCCTGCACGGGTGCCGCAGCGCGCGGCACGCCGCCGCGCCGACATCCTCCGGACGGCCCGCCGGCTGTTCGCGGAGGAGGGGATCGGCCCGGTCACGCCGGGGCGGATCGCCAAGGAGGCGGGGATCAGCCCGGGGAACCTCTATTACTGGTTCGGTTCCAGGACCGAGATCGTCCACGAACTGTTCGCCCAGTGGATCGCCGATTCCGGACTGCCCGCCGACCTCGGCCAGGACCCGTCCCCCGATCCGGCGGACATCCTGGCGCTGCTGTGGGGACGGATCCCGGCCCAGCACCGGATCAACGAGGACTACGCCTTCTTCCAGCGCGAACTGCTGCCGCTGCTCCACGCCGAACCAGCCCTCGCCGCGGAGTACCGCCGCAACCACGCGGCGCGGGTCGATCTGCTCGTCGAACTCACCGAGCAGGTCATCGCCGCCGGACTGCTGCGACCCCCGCGGCCTCCGGCCACCGTCCGTGTGCTGGTCGAGGTGCTGTGGCTGGTCGCCGAGACCGCCGGGCCGTTCGCCCGGGCGACCGGGGACGGTGGCCTCGATGCCACCCGACTCGCCCGGGCGGTGATCGGGCCGTCGTTGACCGACGCCGGGCGCCGGGCGCTGGCTCTCGCCGACCCGTCCGACCCCGCCGCCGACCCGTCCGATCCTGCCTCCGGCCCGTCCGATCCCGCCGCCACCCCGGCCGACCCCGCATCCGCTCCGACCGACCCCGAGTCCCGACCATGACCGCCCGACCGGAGGACCTCATGCCGCAGCCCGCTGACCCACGCCCTGGCGTCTCCCCGTCGGCCGAGCCAGTGCGGATCTCGCGCCGCACCGTTCTCAGAGGTCTCGGGATCGGCACTGGCGCGGTCGCGCTGACCGCTGTGGCCGGGGCCGGCATCCGCGGAGCGGCGAACGGCGTGTGGGCGCAGGGCAAGGGGGCGCCGTACGCGCTGTGGTCGAGCTGGCAGGACGTGCCCGGCCCGGCGGCGGTGGTGGCGGCCGGGGTGCTCGCCGCCAACCCGCACAATCTGCAGCCGTGGACCTTCACCCTCGATGAGGGCGCGGTGGACACCGTCCCGGGAGCGGCCGAGGGGACGGCCACGATCGACCTCGTCGACGATCCTGCCCGGGCGACGCCGACCTGCGATCCTGACGGCCGGGAACGGGTCGCCGGCCTCGGCTGCGCCGTGCAGAACATGGTGATCGCCGCCCGGGCCCGCGGACTCGCGGCCACCGTCGAGGTCTGGCCCGGTGGCGACCCGGCCGGCCCTGCCGCGCGGCTCCGTCTCGGACCGGGCCCTGCGCCGACCGTACGCGAGCGTGAGTTGGCTGCGGCGATCTCCGCCCGGCACACGAACCGCGGACCGTACGCCGACCGTCCCCTCGACGCGGGGACCCTGGCCGCACTGACCGTGGATGCCCCGTCCGGCGCCGCCGTCCACTGGGTGACCGCACCGCCTCGGCTCGCGGCGCTCGGCGCCCTCTACGTCGAGGCGACCCAGGCAATCGTCGACGACGAACCGATGTCGGTGGAGGCGTTCTCGTGGTTCCGCAACGACCGCTCGGCCATCGACGCGCACCGCGACGGGCTGACCCTGGACTGCCAGGGGTTGGACGACGCCACCCTGGCGATGGCCAAGATCCTCCCGGCACAGTCGCGCACGGCCGGCGACCGGTTCTGGGTGAACTCCACCCGCGACGTGCACACCGCCACCGCCGTGGCGTACGGCATCATCCGGGTGACTGACACCACCGATCCGGCCGCCCGCCTGGCTGCTGGGCGGCTGCTGGAACACCTCCACCTCGTCGCCACCGCGGCCGGGCTGGGCCTGCACCACATGAACCAGATCACCGAACGGATCGCCCGGGACACCACCACCGGGGCGCCCGATCGGTTCTCCGCCCGGTGGGCCGACGCCACCGGCCTGCCCGCCGCCGAGGGACTGCTCTCGTTCCGCCTCGGGCACCCGGTGCGCACCGCAGCCCCGAGCCCCCGCCGGGCGCTGGAGGACGTGCTGCGGGTCCCCTGAGCCCGGCCGGTCGCGGGCGGTGTGAGGCCGGCGCAATGTCAGCCGATCGAGCCGGCTGCCCCGGTGGGGACGACGGTCGATTCGACCAGTCGACCGTCGCTGAACGCTGCGGCGATCTCCGCCCGGGGCCGTCCGGAGGCGCAGAGCGCGGCCAGCAGGATCCTGGCCTGGCCCGGACGCAGGGAGCGCGAGTGGATGGCGCCCGCGGCGGCAAGATCGGCGCCGCCGCCACCGCCGCCGTAGCTGGCGACCAGCGGCCCTTCGGGCACTCGACTGGACACCACCACCGGCACGCCGGCAGCAGTGCAACGGCGTACGCCCTCGACGACCTCGGGGGAGGCGTTGCCCGATCCCAGGGCGGCGAGCACCACTCCGTCGGCGCCTGCCCGGAGACTCGTCTCGAGGTGCAGCGCGTCGACGCCGGGATGGACGGCCACGATGTCGATCCGGACAGCGGCGACCGAGCCGGGCAAATGTGGTCGGCCAGCGAGAGTCTGCGACCCGGCGGGAGTGTCGTGCCGGCCCGTGGGAGGCGTGGGCGACCCGATGGGGGGAGTGGGCGACCCGGCGGGAGTGGGCGACCCGGCGACCCGGAAGGCGTCCGACTCGTCCGTGCTGTGCTTGTACGCCGTCCACGCCGGCAGCAGACGGTCACCGAAGGCGATGACCACAGCCGGCTCTCCCGCGGGGTGATCCGTGATGGCCCTGATCGCCGCCGCGACGTTGCGTGGGCCGTCCGGCTGCGGATGGTCCGCCGTACGTTGCGCGCCGGTGAACACGACGGGCTTCGGGCTGCGGTGCTGAAGGTCGACCAGCAGTGCGGTCTCCTCCATCGCATCGGTGCCGTGCAGGACGATGACCCCGTCCACAGCGTCGTCGGCGAGCTGTTCGCCGACGGCATCGCTGATCCGCTGCATGTCACGCAGCGTCAGGGCCGAGGAGTCCTTCGCCATCAGATCGACCAGGCGGAGGTCGGCCGAAGCCGCCGGGAAGAGGGCGAGCAGGTCGTGCCCCCCGAGGGCCGGGGCGCTCGTGCCGTCGGCACTCCGCCGGCTGGCGATCGTGCCCCCGGTGGCGATGACGGCGATGAGCCGATCCGCAGTACGCATCATGCGAGCGACTGTACGTCCACGCCTGCGGGACCCGTTGCGGAGTGCCCGACGCTCCAGATGGCTGGCCGTGGCGTCACCGCGCGTACTGGCCGGCCTCTGTTCCCAAGACGTTGAGCAGGGCCAGCGCCTCGGCGCTGGGAGAGCCCGGTTGCGCGCTGTAGAGCACGAGATGCTGGTCGCTGTCGGCGAGCATGAGGGTGTCGCAGTCGAGCGTGACGTCCCCGACGACCGGGTGGCGGAAGGTCTTGGTGAGCATCGGCGGTGCCTGCACGTCGTGCCGGTCCCAGAGCCGAGCGAAGTCGGTGCTGCCGTCGCGGAGGTCGTCGACGAGGCCACGTACGGCCGGGTCCGCCGGGTAGCGGGCGAGTGTGGTGCGCAGCTGCATCACCACGCTCAGGCGGAACTCGGCGATGTCGGACACCCCGTACAGTGCGGCACCGGTGCCCTGCGGGCCGAGAAAGGCCCGGCGTGCGAGGTTGCGGTCGGCTGGGGCGAGCGGGGCGAAGTCCTCCATCAGTGCCGCTGCGAGATCGTTCCAGGCGAGCACCTCGAACGCAGCGGACGTCACGATGCCGGCCGTCTGCGGCAGCCGCTCGAGCAGGGCGCGGATGCTCGGACGTACGTCGCGCCGGTGCAGCCCGGTCCGGTTCGGTGCGGTCCCCGCCAGGACGTGGAGGTGGTCGGACTCGGCGTCGGTGAGCCGCAGCGCGCCGGCGATCGCGGCCAGGACGTCGGCCGAGGGTCGTGGCGCGCGCCCCTGCTCGAGACGGACGTAGTACTCGGTGGAGATGTGTGCCAGGACCGCGACCTCCTCCCGACGCAGGCCCGGCGTACGACGTCGCGGGCCCGAGGGCAGGCCCACATCCTGCGGACGCAGCCGCTCGCGGCGGCTGCGAAGGAATGCCCCGAGATCCTGCTTGTCCATATGCCCAGTGTGTACGCGGCCGAGGCTGCGGAGGGTGGTACCGCCTGTGCCTGTCTCCGACGGGCAGCCTGACGGACGCTGGAGGCATGGCACACACCACGAACACCGCCGTCAGCGCGCCCGTCGGGCTACTGGCCGGCAAGGTCATCTTCATCACCGGCGCCAGCCGCGGCATCGGGGAAGCCGCCGCCCGGCTCTTCGCCGCCGAGGGCGCCACGGTCGTGCTCGCCGCACGCAGCACCGATGCCCTCGAGCGCATCGTGACCGAGATCCGCGCCGGCGGCGGCACCGCCGACGCCGTCACCCTGGACCTGGCCGACCGGGCGAGCATCCGCGCGGCGGTCGAGCGCGTCGACGACCTGCACGGGCGGTTGGACGGCGCCTTCAACAATGCGGGCGTGGCCCAGCAGCCCGGCCCGGTCGACGCGACCAGCGACGAGGACATCGACACCCAGTTCACCGTGAACTTCCGGTCGCACTGGACCGCCATGAACGCCGAGGTCGCGCTCATGCGGCGTAGTGGCGGCGGGGCGATCGTCAACACCTCCAGCATCGGCGCCCGCCGCGCCAACTCCGGCCTGGCCGCCTACGGGGCCATGAAGCGCGCGCTCAACAGTCTCACCGAGACCGCCGCGGTCGACCTGGCCCCCGCCGGCATCCGGGTCAACGGCATCACGCCTGGCGGCACCTCCACGGACATGGTCGACGAGTGGGAAGCGGCCGCCCCGGGGACCATCGAGCGGATCAGCGCGACCATCCCGCTGGGACGGATGGCCGAGCCCCGGGAGGTCGCCGAGGCCGCCGCATGGCTCCTCAGTGACCGCGCCTCGTTCGTGACCGGCGCGATCCTCCCGGTCGACGGTGGAGCGGGCGCCTGAGAAGCGGGTGCCAGGCTCTACCGGGCGTGACGAGATGATCATGAAGGCACCGGACTATTGGATGAGCCACTACGTCCTGGCGACCGACCCCACATTCAACGGCAGGGTCTATCGGATGCTCTCCCACCCTCGACAAGCCGCCGCGCTGGTCGGTGATTGGTTCACGCGCTCGCTGACACCCACAACGGATCAGGAGATGTCACCGGCAACAACCGCATCGCGACGCGGACTCAACGGCTCAGCGACCGAACAGGTAGAGGAGCTCAGCCACGCCCCAGACCCCGGCGATGGCGAGGAGCGGCCACTTGAAATCCGAGTCGATGAGCACATTCACGACCGCCATCGTTCCGATCGAAGCGGCCCCGGCGATCGCTGTGACGACAGCGGCGGCCGGCGAGCGCCGTCGGATCCCCGACTGCGCGACATAGACAGTCAGGACACCGGTCGCGATCACGTATCCGCCGAGCACCCAGAAGACCTGCCTGAGCCACGTGGCAATCGCCGGAGCCACCGCCTGGATCTGTGAGAGCGATGCACCGACGTACCGCGCGTCTTCCGGCAGGAGCGACGGGCGGAAGGCTGCGAAGTACATCCCGATCACGACCAGAACGATCCCGAACGCCGTCAGCAGGATGGCCGAGAAAGGTTGGGCGCGTTCGACTACCTGTGCCCGCTTCCGCCCACGATCTGCGCTTCCCATGCTGTCTCCAGTCGAAGTCGGCTCCACACAACGCACTGACAGCTGCCGGACCGAAACGGGCCAGGATCTCCCCCCTAACCCCTGGATCCTTCGCACGGGTGCAGTGTTCGCACGATTGCAGTGTTCGCACGATTGCAGTGAAGTAGAGCGCTAGCACACTAGCATTCTTGACGGCGGCTCCGCCCTCGGCTTCCGCAACCTCACGAACGACATTGCGCGCAGCATGCTCGAAGCAGGAGGCTTCAGACCCGCGCTACCGCCTCAACCATGAGGAGTCCGTTCAGTGCGCCATGTCGGTGAACCGGGAGTAGTGGCCCTGGAAGGCCACCGTCACCGTCTTGGTCGGGCCGTTACGGTGCTTGGCGACGATGATGTCGGCCTCACCGACGCGGCTGGAGTCGTCCTTGTTGTAGTAGTCGTCGCGGTGGACGAGGATGATCACGTCCGCGTCCTGCTCCAGCGAGCCGGACTCACGCAGGTCGGAGACCGACGGGCGCTTGTCGTCGCGCTTCTCCGGGTTACGGTTCAGCTGCGAGATCGCGATCACCGGCAGCTCCAGCTCCTTGGCCAGCAGCTTCATCTGCCGGGAGAACTCGGAGACCTCCAACTGTCGGGACTCGACCTTCTTGCCGGAGCTCATCAGCTGCAGGTAGTCGAGCACGATCAGCTTCAGGTCGTGCTGCTGCTTGAGCCGGCGGGCCTTGGCGCGGATCTCCATCATCGTCAGGTTGGGGGAGTCGTCCACAAACAGCGGCGCCGACCCGATCAGGCTCGCCTTGCCGGAGACCCGGTCCCACTCGTCACTCGACATGGTGCCCTGGCGCATGTGCGACAGCGGCACCGACGCCTCGGCCGAGAGCATCCGCATGGTGATCTCGGTCTGGTTCATCTCGAGGGAGAAGATGCACGAGGTCAGGCCGTGCTTGATCGAGGCAGACCGGCAGATGTCCAGCCCCAGCGTGCTGTTGTGGGTCGGAATCATCGACTCGGTCGCCAGGTAGAGATGCTCGGCATTGTCGACCTGCACGCAGCGTACGGGCACTGAGTCGATGCGCTCGACCGCCGTGACGTACCGCGTGTCGGTGCGGGATGTGCGCCGGCTGACCGGAGCCTGCAGTGCTGCCTTGCGCGAGAGGTGGAAGACCCGGGCGTCAGGCGTGAAGTTCAGGAGATAGGCGGTGCTCCGCGCCGCGTCACGACCACGGACCGCTTTCGTCCGCGCGGTGCAGCGCCATCCGAGGCTCACGACCAGTTCGCGAACGTCGTCCGCGAGTTGCTCGTCGGTGACGACGAACTGGCAGGCGCCGGCATTCGTGACTGTGCCGTCGGTGTCCATCAAACCGCGCAGCAGTTCCAGACGCTGGGCAGCGGAAGCTCGCTGGTAGGCATCGGGAATGTGCTTGTTGCCCAAGACTCCCAAGGTCCGCAGATCTGCCTGGACGGACTCCGTACGCGATTCCCGACGCAGGCTGTGGTTCAGACCAGTCCGACGTTCGATCACCAGACCGGTGGCGCGCAGAGCGTCAACAATTTCCTGGTCCGCCGTGACGAAGCGAGCCCCGTCCGTGTGGCCGTCTCCCAACCACACCCCCAAGGCGTATGGAGGGACCGGGAGCTGCGCTTCAGGAAGATCGAGCGGTGCACAGGTGCGTACGGCCCAGTTGGCGCGACCGTCGGCGCATCGGACAGACGCGGCCATCACCTCAGTGGTGACTGTGATCGGGTCGGTTGTGTGGGCGGGCACGGGGGCCGTGCGTGCGTGCAGCCGGGTCAGCATCTCGCGTCGGGAGTAGGCAGGCGCGCCCCAGGTGTACGAGCGCGAGGGGCCCTGGACCTGGACGGGGAGACGGCCCTGCACGCGCCCGCGGCCGACGGCGTGGAGCGTATTGCGGTATTCATCGCCGACCTCGTTAAGCAGATCAGCCATGGTCACCTGACGGTCCGGTTCGCCAGTGCCGGCACTGACGAGGGCGGCCAGGGAGGCCACTCGCGGGTCTTCCGCGCGACGATCCGAAGCGGGCCCCCAGCGTCGGATAGTGCGGTTCGTGGCATTCCACTCGTGCTCGGCATCGGCCACCACGGTCGTGCCGTCGGAGAACGTGATCCGGTAGCACGGGCGTTCGGTCATCACCTCGGTCGCCGCGACCACGGTCGTCGGAAGGCCGTTCGCGTCGAGCAGCCGGTCGCCGACGCGTACGTCACCCATGGTGGTCCACCCGGTCGGGGTGGGCAGCGGGGTGTCGAGAGCGAGCGCCTTCCCCATGCCCGGTCGGGCCGCGATGATGATCATCTGGCCCGCGTGCAGGCCGGCGGTCAGCTCGTCGAGCTCGGCGAAGCCGGTGGGGACGCCGCTCATCACGCCGCCCTGGGCCTCGATCAGCTCCATCTGGTCCATCGTCGGCTCGATCAGCTGCTCCAGCGGCTTGTAGTCCTCCGTCGTCCGCCGATCGGCGACGGCGAACATCGTGGCCTGGGCCTCGTCGACGATGTCGTCCACGTCGCCCTCGGCGTTGTAGCCGAGTTGGGCGATCTTGATCGAGGCCTGTACGAGGCGGCGCAGGACGGCCTTGTCGCGGACGATCTGGGCGTAGTAGCCGGCGTTCGCGGCGACGGACACCGAGGCGACCAGGTCGTACAGGTAGGTGTGGCCGCCGACGCGGGCGATGTCGCCGCGCTTGGTCAGTTGCTCGGCCACGGTGATGGCGTCGGCGGGCTCGCCGAGGGAGTACAGGTGGATGATCGCGTCGAAGATCAGCTCATGGGCGGGCTTGTAGAAGTCGTCGCTGCGGACGAGCTCGATGACCTCGGCGATCGCGTCCTTGGAGATCATCATCGCGCCCAGCACGCTCTGCTCGGCAACCAGATCCTGCGGCGGCTGGCGATCGGGACCGGGCCCAGGGCGGTCAGGCTCCCGATGGTCGGCGTTCCAGGCCTGTTCCAGCCCGACGACACCCATGACTCCCCCTTTTCCGACGCTGCGCCCATTGCTGGGACCGACCCTAGGCGCAGGCTCTGACACTGCGCGTACGACCGCTGTGCGACGTACGTTCACTGCCGGATGACGGCGCATAGAACCTGCCGCCGGACCGTCCCTCTCGGCCGTCGGGGTTCGTCTCCGCCCGGTCCTCCGGACCGGCGGAGCTCCACCGTAGACGCTCGCAGGCCCGCTCGCCAGACCGGTTATCCACAGGCCATGTGGACAACCGGGGGATGCTTGTGGAGACTGTCTCTGGGTAGGGGGACAACTTGTGGACTGCCTCGGTCCGGGATCGGTCCGACCTTTGCCGACATAGCCCTGACAAGGGCTTTTAATCTTGGCTCGCGGTGGATGAAGTTTCTTTCAAGGCAATCGTCAGACCAGTGGCATCGCTGGTCTGGCAGGTTGACAGCGGCCTTGGAATGTGGCATTTCCACACGCGTTGTGTATAACTCTTTCGATCCGTGGCGGTTCGATCGGGGCGTGACTACGGCGAACGAATCAAGAGATGTTGCGCCGCCGTGATCCCGTCGTGACCTTTTGTATACCGTGCCACCGAGCGGCTGTCCCCGGTGTTCGGCGGGTAGTCTGGGGGGACGATCCCCCCAGTATGCGGATCGGGGGCCGGGTGGATACCCCACCGGGCATCATGGGGGTGAACGGAGGAGGTTCATGATGGAAGCCGAGACGACGGCAGTCGCCGGATCGACGGACGCCACGACCTCGGTCGGGTCGGCGCCGAGCTGCTGTGGCGGCCACCGGACGACCGTTGCGGATCCCGCCCGGGTGGTCGCCCTGACCCTCGAGGAACGTACGGACGTCTCAGCGGTGGTCGATGCCGAGGACGAGGCCGTCGTGACCGACGCTCCCGCCGCACAGGAGGGTGCCGCCGGCTGCTGCGCCACCGACAACCCGTGGGGCTACGCCGACAGCAAGCAGGACTACGTCCGTCGACTGCGCCGGATCGAGGGCCAGGTCCGCGGCCTGCAGCGGATGGTCGACGAGGATCAGTACTGCATCGACATCCTGACCCAGATCTCTGCTGTCACCAAAGCCCTGGAATCGACCGCGCTGCGGCTGCTCGACGAGCACCTCTCGCACTGCGTCATGCACGCGATCGAGGCCGGCGGTGAGGAGGCCGACCAGAAGTTGGCCGAGGCCTCCGCGGCGATCGCCCGGCTCGTCCGGTCCTGACCCCGACGGTGCTGCTGAGGGTGGCACGCCTCCGCTGAGCGAGTCGTCCGGCCCGGCCGGTGCGGCGTACGCTTCTCACCAGCACAACCGCCGTGGCGCCCGTTCGCCGCGACGCCGACTCCACGGGAGGACTTCCATGGCCACCACCGCCTACACCGTCTCCGGCATGAGCTGCGGCCACTGCGTCACCTCGGTGACCGAGGAGGTCAGCGCCGTCGACGGCGTCACCGCGGTCGACGTGGACCTGGAGTCCGGCCGGATGGTCGTCACCGCCGACACCATGATCACCTTCGAGGCCATCGCCGCGGCGGTGGACGAGGCGGGCTACACGGTCGTCCCGGCCTGAGGCCCGCCGGATCCTGGCTTCACTCCGGATCAGACGTCACCCCGGATCCTGGCCCATCGGCCGGGCCGGCTGCACCCCCGGGCTTGGCCGAATCACTGATCCCGATCGCATGCCCGGGTCGACCGTATGCCCGGGGTCGACCGTATAGTCCATCGCGGCCCGCCGCCGGGTCCCAGTGACGCCTCGTGGTTCGCCCCGGGCCCTGCCTCAGCCCGGCGACCGGCTCAGTTCGGCGAGATGTCGCCGACGTTGCGCCGGAACGGCAGCGAATGCGTGGCCCGGATCAGCCCCGCCTCGCGCCGCAACCGGTCCCGCGCCACCACCAGCCGTTCCTCGGTGGTCGCTGCCGCCAGCAGCTCTTGTTGGTCGGGAATGCTGAGCGGGACCAGTGCCCCCACCGTGTAGGCCAGCTCGTCCGGATCCTCCGGCAGCGGCGGGATCTCCCCGTTCAGCGCAGTGGCGTACGTCTCCAATGCCCGGCGCACCTCGCGGGCGTGCTCGGCCACCCGGGTCGCGCTGCCCCGCATCTCCGACAGCGGCGTCACCAGACCGGTGGCGTACGGCGTCTCGGCCGCCGCGTCGATCCCGTCCAGCCGGAACCGCCAGGTGCCCATCACCCGGATCACGAAGCGCTCCCCGAGGGAGCGTGCGGAGGCCAGCCGGGCCGCGCAACCGACACTGTGCACGCTGTGGACCCGGCGGGTGCCGACCTCGGAGCCCTCGCGGATCGCGACCACGCCGAACTCCCGCTCCTGCGGATCCTGCTCGGCCAGATCCTCCAGAAGGCGCAGGTAGCGGGGCTCGAACACCTGCAGCTGCAGGGGCATGCCCGGAAACAGGACCACCCCGAGCGGGAACAGCGGGAGTCGCCTCATGAGCCCGCACCGCCGACCCCGCCACCGTCGCTCCCGGCGGTGTGTTCTTCGGTGGTGTGCGCTTCGGCGGTGCTCGAGCCGGTGGTGTGTGCTTCGGCGGTGTGTGTTTCGGTGGCGTCCGGTGCGGTGACGTCCGAGGCGGTGCCCTTCGTCTCGGCCGCCAGCGTCGCCTCGACCCGGGCGACCTTGCCGGTGAGTTCGCCGCTGTGGCCGGGACGGATGTCGGCCTTCAGCACCAAGGAGACCCGGGTGCCGTACGCCCCGACCGCTTCGGTGGCCCGCTTGACCACGTCCATCACCTCGTCCCACTCACCCTCGATCGTGGTGAACATCGCGTCGGTGTGGTTGGGCAGGCCGGACTCGCGGACGACGCGGACAGCGGCCGCGACCGCCTCGTGCAGGGAGGCGTCGGGGTTGTCCCCACCGGAGGGGGCCACGGAGAAGGCGACGAGCATGTGCCCACCGTAGCCATTCACGGACCGAGCGGAAGACCTTCCGAGCGGAGTCGGCCCGGTGCGGCCGTACGACTCCACAGCTTGGGTCCCGGACCCGGGGTGTAGCGCCGACCGCCGGTCGCCGACCACGAATTGCCCGACCGCCGGCCGACCGCTCCGTCGGCCTCAGCGCTTGATCAGTGGGGAGTTCACCCCGGCCTGCTTGTCGCCCTCGTTGAAGAAGTCCTCGTGGAAGATGTCGCGCGGGAACAGCCGCCGGCTCATGAACGACTTCAGGCAGCCCTCGACCATCCGTGGCGACCCGCACATGTAGCCCTGGTAGCCGATCAGCTTGTCGAAGTCCTCCTCCATCGCCGTGCTGACGAAGCCGGTGCGGTAGCCGTCCGGTGCCGTCTCGTCGGAGACACACGGGTGGAAGGTGAACTGGTCGGGGTACTCCTCGGCCAGCTCACGGAAGACGTCCACGTCGTAGAGGTCCGCCACGGTGCGGCCACCCGCGTAGAGGGTGATGTGGCCGTCGTACGCCTCGTCGACCAGGGCGTGCTTGACCATCGACGCGAGCGGGGCCAGGCCGGTGCCGCCGCCGAGCATGATCACCGGGGTGTCCTCCTCCCAGGTGCGCAGCACGAAGCGGCCGTACGGACCGGAGAGTTGCACCGTGTCGCCGACCGCGGCGTCCTTGAACAGCCAGCCGTCGGTGGCCACACCGCCCGGGACATTGCGCACCTGGAACTCGACCACCCGGTGCTCGGTGGGTGGGTTGGCCATCGACCAGGTCCGGTCGATGCCGTCGGTGCCCGGCACCACGACGCGCAGGTACTGCCCGGCGTTGAAGAAGAGGTCGCGGTCCAGCTCGATCCGCAGCCGCTTGATCTCGTGGGCGATGTCGGTGATCTCGACGATGGTGCCGGTGTAGTCCTGCACCGGGTGGATCTCCAGCTCCTCGTCGATGTCGATGTCGGCCTCGATGGTGACGTCGCTCTGCGGCCGGGCGCAGCAGGTGAGGGTCTTGCCCTCCTCGCGCTCGAAGTCCATCAGCGCGAAGCTGGACGCCTCGCCGTGGTCGACCTCGCCGTCGAGGACGTCCACCTTGCAGGTGGCGCAGGTGCCGTGGGTGCAGGAGTGGGGCAGCCAGACACCGGCCCGCAGGCAGGCCTCGAGGATGGTCTGGTCGTCGGCGACCTCGACCTCGCGGCCGAGCGGTTCAACGGTGACGGTGTGGCTCATGGTGTCCCTGCGGTTCTCTCTGACGGGTGGCGGAATGGGGTGGATCGGTCGAGATCGGTCGGCGATCGGACCGTTGGGCTGGGGATGCCGGGAGGGGCCGGGGTCGTCCCGGCCCCTCCCAGCGGTCGTCGGTCAGGCCCGGGTGAAGCCCAGGGTGTTCTTGTGCCGGACGCCGAGCTCCTCGAGGGTCTGGTCGTCCTGCGGGCTGAAGGCGTCGTCGACCAGGGTCCAGGCGTACGATTCGTCACCCGTGGTGTGCGGGTTGGCGGAGACGTACGGCAGGAACTGGGTCTGGTAGAAGTCCTTCCAGGTCATCGCCCGGGGCACCCGGACGGTGGCCGGCGAGCAGAACCACCGGTCGTCGATCTGCCACAGGTTGACCAGCATGTCGTCGCCGTAGAAGGACTGTGCCGACCGGGACGGGTAGGTGTAGTCGTAGAGAGCCTTGATCGCCATGGTCAGGCGTCCTTTCCGAGCTTGTCCTCGATCTGCTGGTGCCACTTCTGCCAGTTGACGTCGTCGACGCTGCCGACGAACTCCCCGTTGTCGCCCTCCTGGTAGCCGTACCAGGCCAGCACGTCGGGGATGGTCGGGCCGCCGCAATTCCCCTGGTAGATCTGGTGCACCGGCAGCCACGCCTGGCGGTACTTCTCCGGCTCACGGTCGAAGATCCACTTGCAGGCCTCGGAGCAGAAGTTGTAGTGCTCCCCCTCGTGGTCGGAGTGGAACTGCGCGATGTGGGCCGAGTCGCCGTGCACCTTGAAGGCCATCGGGATCTGACAGGTCTGGCACAGCTCCGGCAGACCCGGATAGGTGAAGCGCTTGCCGGCCTCGTCCAGGGCCCGCATCTCGTCCCACTTGGCCCGGTACTCCTGGTCGAAGGTGTCCGGGTAGGCCTGCGACAGCCAGTCCATGTGCTCTGCGTCGGGCACCGTGGTGGTGAAGTTCGCGGCGTGGCTGAACTGGTAGAGGACGTCGTACAGCCAGTGGGAGAGGTGGTCCTTCTCCCAGACCGCCTGCTCGACGTGCTTCGGCGGGCGGATGCCGTAGAGCGCCAGGTCCGGGAAGAGGCCCTTCATCATCTGCTGCTCGAAGTAGAGCTCAAAGGCCTCCTTCCAGCTCATCACCGGGCGCGGCAGCATGTAGTCGAGCATCGCGGCGACCAGGCCGGTGACCCGGTAGCCCCGCCAGAACCACTTGTCCACCCACTCCTGGACGATCGGCACGTTGGCCTCGTCCTGCTCGAGGATGAACTTGATCGCCTCCAGGCCCAGCGTCATGTGCCGGGACTCGTCGGACTGCGCGGAGAAGCCGAAGGTCATCGTCGGCAGATCGCCGTTGAAGCTGGCGGCCGACATGAACGGCACGAACAGCAGGTTGGTGAGCAGGTACTCGAAGGAGAACCCGATCGCGATCATGAACTCGAACGGGCCGGCCGACAGGGCGTCGTCGAAGTACGACTTGGTCACCGACAGGTACCAGACCCGGTCGTGCTGGGTGGTGAAGTTGTGGAAGCCGCTGTAGTACTTGTTGTAGTTCGACAGCGTGTGGATCTCGGTCTGCGCGTGGCGGATCTCGTCGACCGACTGGCACAGTGCCGCGAACCGCGGGCCCGGGCCGTTGAACTGGCGCGCCAGATACGCGAAGTGGCGGTGCGCCTGGTACTCCAGCGGGGTCACCCCACCGAGGAAGATCTTCATCGCGTTGAGGTAGCTGGCGTGGGCGAGGGTGAGGTGGCCCTGGCCCTGTGCGAAGCCGTCGAGGACCGAGTAGAGCCGCTTGTCCTTCTCCGCCTGGTAGCGGTAGTAGGCGTCGACGGTCAGCCGGAACGGGTCGTCCCACTTGGACCAGTCGTGGATCTTGATGCCCTCGTACGTGGTGTGGGGGTACATCTCCTCCTCGGAGACGTACGACGGCTGCCAGTCGAGGTCACGGGTGAGGGCGCTGTAGCGCGCCTTCATCGACAGCTTCTTCGGCTTGCCGGCCGGCTTCGGGGACTGGGCCTGCGGCTGGTCGGGCGCAGCGCTGTTGGGAGTGATGGTGGTCATGGGTCAGTCCTCGTCTTCCTCGTCGTCCTCGACCTTGGGGCCCCACGAGATGACGATGCGGTCCTCGTCCCACTCGGAGATGTTGCCGGCCAGGGTCACGATCGCCATCTGGAACTCGTGGGTCTCCCACAAGCGGCCGAGCTGGGCCTCGACGCTCTCGCGGTTGATCTCCAGACGGCCGGGGGCCTGCAGCTTCACCAGGCCCGGGAAGTGGTTGATGATCAGGTCCGGGTTGTCGCCCTCGATCGCGGTGATCAGCGCCCGGTTGTTCTCGGTCTCCTGCAGGTCGATGCTGACCGGCCGGTTGTCCAGGATGTTCTCGGTCATCTCAGGCTCCCTGGGTGTCGAGGACGGTGTCGATCGGGAGGCCGAGGGCGCGGAACTTGTCGGCGACCACGGCGGCGTGCGTACGGACGGCGGCGACCGAGTCGGTGCCGGCCAGCTCGGCGGCCCGCGCGGCCAGCGGCTCGACGGCAGCCAGCGCCCGCGGCAGCCACCCGGTGACGGCGGCGGCGATGGCGGCCTTGTTGGCCTCGCCGTACTGCTCGTCGGCGAGCCACGCCTTGTACAGCGGGTCGAGCCACTTGCGGTGCTCGGTCCACCAGGTGCCGATGTGCTGGGCGAGCAGCGAGTACGCGCCGGCGCCGGAGAGGATCGCCTCCTCGTCGAGGTGGCGATAGACCAGCGCGTCGAGCAGCTCGTCGACCAGGTCCAGCCCGATCACCGCGACCGCCCAGTCCTGCTCGACCAGCAGCTTCTCCTCGACCTCCCGCAGCCCTTGGAGGTGCGGGGCGTCGATCCACTGGGCCTTGGCGGTCTTCAGCACGGCGGCGCTCTCGGCGCCCAGGGCGATCCCGACCCGGGAGATCAGCTGGGCGTTGCCGGCCCGGTCGAAGCCCTCGTACGCGCAGCACTGGGTGATGGAGGCGCCGTAGCCGAAGCGGCAGGCGTTGGAGTAGAGCATCTGTGCGCCGGACTCGTAGTGGCGCAGCGGGATGATCACCTCGGCGATCAGCTGCTGCCAGGTCTGCGGCGTACGGTCCAGCAGGCCGTGGTCGGTCACGTAGTCGAGCGTCTTGCCGAAGGCCTCGTGCATGGCGGCCCGGTTGGTGACGTACGGCGTGTAGTAGTACTGCCGCGGGTCGGTGTAGGAGTACGGGTCGGTCAGCTTGAGAGCGCTGTAGTCCGGGTCATAGAGCTCACGCTCGGAGTCCCAGGTCGGGCGGTAGTGGAAGTTCTCCACGGCCTGCAGGCCGATGGTCCCCTCCTGGTAGCGGGTGGCGGGCTTGTCGCCGTAGCGCTCGATCAGTGGCGTGAAAGTCTGGCGAAGCGGCTCGATGATCTGGGTCTTCAGCTCGTACTGCACGTGACTGACCTCCTTCCTGTGTGGACCGGTCCTCGTCGACCGGGGTCGGGGGTGCGCACCGAGTGGTGCGGTGGGGTGGGGCGGCGGGCTGGTGGGAGTCGCCGGCCGGGAGTCGCTGGGGCCGACCGTACGATCGCGGTGTCGCCGGGCTCAGCTGATGTGGACCTGCCGGTCGTTGTGCAGACCGGCGGCGACGACCAGCCGGACCAGCAGGTCGGGCAGCGACTCCGGCCCGACCAGTTCCTGCGGTTCGCCCTGGGGCAGGTCGGCCGAGAGGATCCGGCCCACCGTCCGACCGCCGGTGTAGTGGGTGGAGACGCGGGCACGGTGGTCGCGGCAGGTGATGGTGAAGGCGAGATCCTCCCCGCCCAGTTCGTCGTCCAGCGACAGGTGGGAGTCCGGGTCCTCGATGACCGCGTTGGCCTCGCAGACCAGCTGCTCGGCCAGCGACCGCAGGGCGACCTGGCGATCCGTGCCCTCGTTGCGGGCGAGGGGGAGCGCGGGACGCAGCGCGGGCTGCGGGGCCTCCTGGGGCTCCGGTGCCCCGAGCACCTCGGCGAGCCGGTGCATGAAGAACGTCATGGACTCCTCCTTGAGTCGTGTCCGTGGCCATGAATGTAAGGTGGGTCACAGATTGCTCGGTATCCGTAGAACTACCCGTATCCGCCCCCGCGGCGCGGGTGCCGACGGGCCCGGGCGATCCCCCGTGCCGGGTGCGGGGCGGACCGGGTCGGCCCTGGTGACCCGTGGTCCGGCGTCCGCGCGCGTTACGCTGGGGAGAATCTCGCCGTCGAGGAGCCACCCGTGACCGAACTGTCGCTATCACCGGCGCCGGCGACACCGCTGACGTCCTTCATCGGCCGCGAGGAACTGGTGTGCCATCTGGTGGACCTGGTCCGGCAGCGCCGGTTGGTGACCCTGGTCGGGCCGGGCGGCATCGGCAAGACCCGGCTGGCGGCCGAGCTGTGCACCCGGCTGGACCAGGACTTCCCCGACGGGACAGCCGTCGTCACCCTGGACGCCATCTCCGACCCGGCGGACGTGCCCTGGCGCACCGCCTCGGCGGTGCAGCCGGTCGACCAGTCGGTGCAGGACCCGGTGGAACAGGTGCTCGGCCACCTGCGTCCGCGCAGCCTGCTGCTCGTCCTCGACAACTGTGAGCACCTGCTCGAGGCCGCCGCCGAGCTGGCCCGGGTGATCCTCCAGGAGTGTCCCGGGGTCCGGATCCTGGCGACCTCCCGCGAACCGCTGGGGATCCGGGGTGAACAGGTGCAGGTGGTGCCGCCGCTGCAGGTGCCCGCCTCCTGTGCCGACCTGGACGTCGTCCGGGAGTCGGAGGCGGTCCTGCTGCTGGTCGATCGGGCCGATCGGGCCGGTGTCCGGCTCATCGTGGGGCCGGACAACTGCGCGCAGGTCGTCGAGTTGTGCAGCCACCTGGACGGGATGCCGTTGGCGATCGAGCTGGCCGCCGCCCGGCTGCGGGCGCTCGGCGTGGGGGACCTGCTGGACCGGCTCGACCAGCGGTTCTCCCTGCTCAAGGGGTCGCCCCGCGACATCCTGCCCCGGCACCGTACGCTCGAGGCGCTGGTCGACTGGAGCTACGAGCTGTGCACCCCCGCCGAACGACTGCTCTGGTCGCGGCTGTCAGTGTTCCGCGGCGGCGCCGACCTGGACGCCGTCGAGACCGTCGCCGGGTACGGCGCGATCGACCCGGCCGACGTGATCGACCTGCTCGACGGTCTGGTCGCCAAATCGGTGCTGATCGCCGAACCCGTCGACGGCGGCACCCACTACCGTCAACTGGTCACCATGCGCGACTACGGGGCCCGTGTCGCGGTCCGCGCCGACGAGTGGGAGGACCTGCGCCGACGCCACGCCCGGCTCGTCCTCGAGCGCAGCGGCCAGATGCACCGGGAATGGGCCGGGCCACACCAGGCGCAGTGGCTGCGCCGGGCCCGCCGCGACGTCGCCGAGGTGGTGGCGGCGATGGACTGGGGGATCGCCGATCCGGCGGCCCACGACACCGCCGCGGCGATCGCCGCCAACCTGCGCTACTTCTGGGCCGGCGGCCACACCATGGCCGCCGGCCGCTACCGACTGGAGCGGGTGCTGGCGCTGCCCGACGTCGCCGCGCCGCTGCGCTGCGAGTGCCTGCTGGTCGTCTCCTGGGTGGCGATGCTGCAGGGTGACCACGCGGACGCGGCCCGTACGTTGGCGGAGGCGTACGACCTGGCGACCGAGCTGGGCGACCGGCGACGGCTGGCCGAGGTCGACACCTGGAACGGCCTCTACTGCCTCTTCGAGGGCGAACCGGCCCGGGGCGTCGAGCTCTACCGGCGTGGCATCGCGGTGCTGCGAGAGGTCGGCGACATCGCCGCGATGCAGACGGCCATGTTCCAGCTCGCGCTGTGCCAGATCTACTCCGGCGATCCGACCGGCGGCGGGGAGACGTGTGCGGAGATCCTCGCCGAGAGCCGCCGCAACGGTGAGGCCTGGGTCAAGGCGTACGCCCTGTGGGTGAGCGGCATCGTCCGCTGGCGACAGGGCGACCTGGCCGGGGTGCGGGCGTACGCCACGGACGCCCTGCGGCTGCAGGAGGTCTTCGAGGACGGCATCTGCACCCCGCACGTCCTCCTACTTGCCTGCCAGGTGGTGATGGCAGGCGGCGAGGTGCGCCGGGCGGCCCGATTGCAGGGCGCCGCGGACGCCCTGTGGCGGGCCCAGGGCACCGGCATCGACGCGTTCGGACCCGGTCTGGCCGGAGACGCCCGGGAGAGCCGCGAGCGGATCCTGCGGGTGCTCGGCCGTGAGGAGGCCGAGGCGCTGATGGCGGAGACCGCCGATCTGGACCTGCGCCAGGCGATCGAGGTGGGGCTTGCCGAACTCGCCCTCACCCCGGTGACGACACCGGCGGAGGCGGGCCTGACGAAGCGCGAGGCCCAGGTCGCCGAGTTGGTGGCCGAGGGGCTCAGCAACAAGCAGATCGCCACCCGGCTCACCATCTCCACCCGCACCGTCGACGGGCACGTGGAGCACATCCTGGCGAAGTTCGGCGTCACCTCGAGGGGCCAGGTGGCCGTACGCCTCCGCGAGACCAGGCCGATCCGATGAGCCCGGAGGCGCCGATGAGCCCGGAGGCGCCGATGAGCCCGGAGGCGCCGATGAGCCCCGAAGCGCCGATGAGCCCGGGTCCCGGCAGGCCACCGATCCGCCGGCTGACCGGCACCGAGCCCGCCCTGGGTGACCTCGACCTGGTCCGGGCACTGGGGGAGGAACCGGGCGTACGGGCCAACATGGTCGAGTCGGTCGACGGTCACGCCACCATCGCCGGCCGGGTCGGTGCCCTCACCGGTGCCGCCGACCAGGCGCTGCTGGCGGCGTTGCGGGGGTGGTGCGACGTCCTGCTGGTCGGCGCGGGTACGGTCCGTGCCGAGGGCTACGGCCTGCTCGACCTGCCGGCCCCGGTCCGCGACTGGCGGCTCTCCCGCAGGCGTACGCCCCGGCCGCTGCTCGCGATCGTCTCCGGCAGCCTCGACCTCGACCCGGCCCTGCCGGCCTTCGCCGATGCCGCGGCGCAGGGGCCGGATGCGCTGCCCTGGGTGGTCACCGTGCCCGGGGCCGATCCTGGGCGGCGGGCCCGGCTCGCCCCGTACGCCCACTTCCTGGAGGTCGAGCCCGGGCCGGACGGCCGCCCGTCGCTGCCCGGCGCGGTCGCCGCGCTGCGGGCGGCGGGCATGGTGCGGGTGCTCAGCGAGGGCGGCCCGGCGGTCCTCGGCAGCCTGATCGGTGCCGGGGTGGTCGACGAACTGTTCCTCACCGTCTCGCCGGTGCTGGTCGGCGGGGACGGGCCGCGGATCCTGCGGACCGACGGCTACGACGCCCCCGTCCCGCTGCAGCTGCTGGAGGTGCTTGGCGCCGGCGACGAACTGTTCCTGCGCTACCGGGTGGGAACGGGACGGCGGATGTAGCCACGACCTCCCGGGCCTCAGATGGGGCGTCGCCGGACGGGGTGTCGGGACGGGAGAGTGTCAGGTGGTCGGGTCAGCCGCCGCGTCGACCGGTGCTCCGGACCGGGCATAGCGTTGGGCCAACGCCGAGCAGGCCATCAGCTGGGCCTGGTGGAACACCATCAGAGGCAGGGCCACCAGACCGATCGGCTGGCCGGCGAAGAGCACCGCGGCCATCGGCAGACCGGTCGCCAGGGACTTCTTCGAGCCGCAGAACTGGATCGCGATCCGGTCTTCATGGCTGAAGCCGAGCCGGCCCGCCAGCCACCAGGTCAGCCCCAGCACCACGGCCAGCACCACCAGGCAGGTGGCGACCAGGGCGAGCACCTGGAGCAGCGAGACCTGCGCCCACATGTGCTCGCGGCGCCCGGCGGAGAACGCGGAGTAGACGACGAGCACGATGATGCCCTGGTCCACCAGGCGCAGTGGCTTCTTGTGCTTCGTGACGTACGCCGCCGTCCAGCGCCGGGAGAGCTGGCCGAGCACGTACGGCACCAGGATCTGCAGGACGATGTCGAGGACCGCCTCGGGATGCACCGAGGCATGCCCGGTGGTGTTCATCAGCGCGATCACCAGCAGTGGGGTGAGGAACACCCCGATCAGATTGGACATCGAGGCGGAGACCACGGCGCCCGCGACGTTGCCGCGGGCGATCGAGGTGAAGGTCACCGACGACTGCACCGTGGACGGCAACAGGGTGGTGTAGAGCAGGCCGACGTAGAGCGCCGGGGTGAGCACCCCCAGCGGCACCAGGAAGCCGAGCGCCAGCCCGATCAGCGGAAACAGGACGTACGTGAAGCCGAGGATCACCACGTGCAGCCGCCAGTGCCTGAGGCCGTCCAGGGTGTCGCGCGGATGCATCCGGGCGCCGTACAGGAAGAACAGCAGGGCAATGCCGACGGTGACCGCGTTCGACAGTGCCGTCGCGCCCGCGCCTCGGGCCGGCACCAGCGTGGCGACGATCGCCGAGGTGACGATGGCCAGCAGGAACGGGTCGAGGCGCAGGCGGGCGAACATGTCTGGCAGGTTACCCGGGCGGTGCCGCCGGCCCGCGGAAAGGGCCGGTCGGTCAGCCGGTCAGTCCCGGGCGCGGGCGGTGAGCAGTGCGGCCAGCGCGACGGCGTCCTGGTGGTCGAGCCCGTCGACGAACTCGCGGAGGGCGTCGCGGCGCTGCACGGAGGTGCCGACCAGGGCGGCCCGCATCTCCTCGGCGATCAGCGTCGCGCGCGACTCGGCGGGTCGGTAGTACCAGGCGCGCCCGTCGAGGTCACGGGTCACCCGGTCCTTCTTCGCCAATCGGTCGAGTACGGTCATCACGGTGGTGTAAGCGAGGTCCCGATCGCGAGTCAGCTCGGCAAGTACCTCCCTGACCGACATCGCGTGGTCGGAACGCCACAACACCTCCATGACCTGGAGTTCGAGGTCACCAAGGTTCGGCATGCTGCCATCCTAGAGCAACGAGGGCCTTAGTACTACAGCCCGCGTAGCAAAAATGGAACGGCTCGCACAGGTCACGCTTTGCAACGACACAGCGTCGTATGTGACGTGGGCCTCGACAGAGGCGGTCAAGGGGGCGTGCCGTTACATTCGCCTCATGGATCCGGTCTTGCTGGCCCGGTGGCAATTCGGCATTACCACCGTGTACCACTTTCTCTTCGTCCCCCTCACCATTTCGCTGTCACTCCTCGTAGCGGTGATGCAGACCATGCATCACCGCACCGGCAAGGAGTCCTACCGTCGCCTGACCGACTTCTTCGGGAAGCTCTTCCTGATCAACTTCGCGATGGGCGTCGTCACCGGCATCGTGCAGGAGTTCCAGTTCGGCATGAACTGGTCCGAGTACTCCCGCATGGTCGGCGACATCTTCGGAGCCCCGCTCGCCTTCGAGGCGCTGGTGGCCTTCTTCCTCGAGTCGACCTTCCTGGGCATCTGGATCTTCGGCCGTGACCGGCTGCCCAAGGGCGTCCACCTGGCGTCCATCTGGCTCGCCGGCATCGGCACCATGCTGAGCGCCCTGTTCATCCTGGTCGCCAACTCCTTCATGCAGCACCCGGTCGGCTTCACCTACAACCCGACCACCGGTCGGGCGGAGATGACCGACTTCCTGGCGGTGCTCACCAACCCGGTGGCGCTCACCACCATCGCGCACACCCTGACCGCCGCGTTCATGACCGGCGCCGCCTTCATCCTCGGCGTGGCCGGCTGGCATCTGCTGCGGATCGCCCGGGCCAACAGGGCGGCGACCATCACCGAACTGAGCGGTGACGCGGCCGACGACGCCGAGGGCTACAGCTGGGCGACCAAGTTCGGCGCCTGGGTCCTGATCATCGCCGGCGCTCTGGTCGCGATCTCCGGTGACGTGCAGGGCAAGGTGATGACCGACGTGCAGCCGATGAAGATGGCTGCCGCCGAGGCGATCTGGGAGACCGAGACGCCTGCCTCGTTCTCGCTGTTCACCATCGGCACCCTCGACGGCTCCCGAGAGGTCTTCTCCATCAAGGTGCCCGGCGTGACCTCCTTCCTGGCCACCGGCTCCTTCAACGGCACGGTGCAGGGCATCAATCCGCTGCGTGAGCAGTACGACGCCCAGTACACCCAGATGATCCGCGAGCGCTACGGCGACGAGGTCGCCAACTCGATGACCTACACCCCGTCGGTCCCGGTCAGCTACTGGTCCTTCCGACTGATGATCGGTCTGGGCATGCTCGCGATCGCCGTGGGCATCATCGCCCTCGTCCTGGTGCGCGGCGGCAAGCTGCCTCCGGTGCGCGCCGGCTGGTTCTGGACCCTGATGATGGTGGCGGCCCCGCTGCTGCCGCTGATCGCCAACTCGTTCGGCTGGATCTTCACCGAGATGGGTCGCCAGCCCTGGATCGTCTTCGGTCTGATGCCGACCGCCCCCGCCGTCTCCATCGGTGTGCCGGCCGTCCAGGTCCTGATCACGATGATCGGCTTCACTCTGATCTACGGCGTCCTCGCTGTGATCGAGGTCCGGCTGATGCTACGCGCCATCCGCAAGGGTCTCGCGCCGGTCCCATCCGTCCAACCGGCCGGCGCCGAGAGCGACGCGCCGCTGTCGTTCGCGTACTGAGGGGATGCCCACCATGGAAACCGCACTTCCGATCGTCTGGTTCCTGCTGATCGCCGTCCTGTGGACCGGCTTCTTCGTCCTGGAAGGTTTCGACTTCGGGGTCGGCATGCTGATGCCGTTCCTCGCCAAGGACGACCGCGAGCGGCGCGTGCTGCTCAACACCATCGGCCCGGTCTGGGACGGTAACGAGGTCTGGCTGCTCACCGCCGGCGGTGCGACCTTCGCCGCCTTCCCGGAGTGGTACGCCAGCCTCTTCTCCGGCCTCTACCTGCCGCTGTTCCTCGTCCTGCTCGCGCTGATCCTGCGCGGGGTCTCCTTCGAGTACCGCCACCAGCGCGGTGAGGTCTCCTGGAAGCGCGGCTGGGACGCCTGCATCATCGGCTCGGCGTACGTCGCCTCGCTCGTCTTCGGCGTCGCCTTCGCCAACTTCGTCCGCGGCCTGCCGATCGACGCCACCCGTACGATCCACCAGACCGTCGGCAGCTTCTTCGGTCTGTTCACCCCGTTCGCCCTGCTCGGTGGGATCACCTTCGTGGCCCTGTTCCTCACCCACGGTGCCGCCTTCGTCGCTCTCAAGACCTCCGGCGAGCTCCGTGACCGGGCCAGGACGATCGGTTCACGCACCGGCATCGTGACCATCGTCGCGATGGCCGCTCTGGTGGTCTGGATGAACCTCGGCTTCTCCGGGGCCGCTCGCGGCGTGGAGGGGGCTGCTCCGGCACTGTCGCTGTGGCCGGCCGCTCTGCTGGCCGTGCTCGGTACGGTGGTGCTGTGGCTGATGAACACCCGTGGTCGGGAAGGCTGGGCCTTCATCGGTGGCGGCGTCGCGGTCCTCGCCCTGATGGTGAACGTCTTCGCGGCGATGTTCCCGTACGCGATCCCGTCCACCCTCGACCCGGCGAACGGGCTGACCGTCTTCCAGGCGGCCTCCAGCCCGTACACGCTGACGATCATGACGATCGCCGCGTGCGTGATGACGCCGATCGTGCTGGCCTACCAGGCCTGGACCTACTGGGTGTTCCGCAAGCGCCTGTCGGTCAAGGACATCCCGGCCGACGAGTCGGTCGTCGCCGCGATCCCCGGTCCCGTCGCTGGCTGATGCCGGGACCTGTTCACCGCAACCTGCTGGCGAGGGCCCGGGCGACGAGGATCTACCTCGTCGCCGGGGTCCTCGTCGGCACGTTGACCGCGTTCCTCGTCGTCGCCCAGGCCTGGCTGCTGTCGCACCAGATCGCCGGGGTGTTCGACACCGGTCGCCTCGACGGCCTGGGCCGGACCGTCGGGCTGCTTGCCCTGGTCCTGCTCGGCCGCGCGGCACTGCGCGGGATCAACCCGTGGCTGGGCCAGCGCGCCGCCGCCCTGGTCAAGGGTCAGCTCCGCCACGAGGTGGTGGAGGCCCGGCTGGGCCGGCCGCTCGATCCGCGTACGGACACCGGCGGCCTGGTCGACCTGGTCACCCACGGGCTCGACGCGCTCGACGGCTACTACGCCAAGTACCTCCCGCAGCTCCTGTTGGCGGTCACCGTGCCGCTGGTGGTCGGGGTGGCGATCCTCAGCTCCGACCTCTGGTCCGCCCTGGTCCTGGTGCTCACCGTGCCGCTGATCCCGTTCTTCATGGCGCTGATCGGCTGGGCCACGGAACGCCGGATGGCCCGTCGCTGGGACGTCCAGGCCCGCCTCGCCCACCACTTCGCCGACCTGGTCGCCGGTCTGCCGACCCTCCAGGTGTTCGGCCGGGCCCGTGCCCAGGCGATCGGACTGCAGCGGATCGAGGCCCGCAACCGGGCCGAGACGATGGGCACGCTGCGGATCTCCTTCCTCTCCTCGATGACCCTGGAACTGCTGTCGACGCTGTCGGTGGCGATCATCGCCGTGTCGATCGGCATCCGGACCGTCAACGGCGAGATGGACCTTGCCGCCGGCCTGTTCCTGCTCGTCCTCGCCCCCGAGGTCTATCTGCCGCTGCGCGAGGTCGGCGTCCACTACCACGACTCCGCCGAGGGCGTCGCGGCCGCCGACCGGGCCTTCGCCGAGATCGACGCCCCCCGGATCGGGGCCGGCCCGTCCCAGACCCCGGGATCGGAGACCCCGATGGTCGATCCCACCGCGCCGACGGTGCAGATCCGGGACCTGCAGGTCACCTACCCCGGTGCCGGGACCCCCGCGTTGCGCAGCCTCGACCTCGACCTGGCGCCCGGTGAATTCGTCGCCGTCGTCGGCCCCAGCGGTGGGGGGAAGTCCACCCTGCTGGCGACCCTGATGGGCTTCGTCCGCCCCTCCGCCGGCGAGGTGCTGCTCGGCGGGGTGCCGATCGACCGGGTCGACCTGGCGGCCTGGCGTCGCCGCGTCGCCTGGGTCGGTCAGACTCCCGGACTGCCGGAACGTACGGTCGGCGCGAACGTCGCCCTCGGGGCGCCGGACGCCCCGGTGGGGGCGATCCGGGCTGCGCTGGACCGGGCCGGTGCCGCCGAACTGACCCTCGACCACGAAGTCGGCGACGAGTCGGAGGGGCTCTCGGACGGTGAACGGCGACGGGTCGGGCTGGCCCGGGCCCTGCTGCGGCTGAGCCACGGTGGCGGTCACCTGCTGATCCTCGACGAGCCGACCGCCGGTCTCGACCCGGACACCGAACGGCGGGTGCTGGCCGCCCTGCGCGACGCCGACCCCAGCACGAGCGCCCTGGTGGTCACCCACCGGCCGGCCGTGGTGGCCGCCTGTGATCGCGTGGTCACCGTCGGTGCGATGGAGGTGGCGGCATGACCGCACGTACGTCCGACCGTTCCCGCGACGTCGCTGGAGGCTCCCCGGCCGGATCCCGGGCCCGCTCCGACGTCGCGGGGGCTTCCCCCGCCGGCCCCGTCGGCCTGCTGTCCGGCCTGGTGCGCACCCTGCCCGAGGGCCGTGGCCGGGTGCTCGCGTCGGTGGTCCTCGCCGCCTGTGCGTCCGGCGCAGCAGTGGGCCTGCTCGGCACCTCAGCCTGGTTGTTGTCCCGCGCGGCGCAGCACCCGCCGATCCTCTACCTGATGGTCGCGATCACCGCCGTCCGCACCTTCGGCATCTCCCGCGGGGCGTTCCGCTACGCCGAACGCCTCCTCGGACACGACCTGGCGCTGCGGATGCAGAGCGCGCTGCGGCTGCGCGTGTACGACGTGCTCAGCCGGACCACGCTCCTCGGCCGGCGCCGCGGCGACCTGCTGATCCGGATCGTCGACGACGTCCGGGCCGTGATGGACGCGGTGGTCAGGGTCGTCGTGCCCGCGGCCGCCGCCGGCCTGGTCGCGGTGGCCACCACGGTGATCATCACCCTGTTCTCCGTGCCGGCGGGGATCCTGCTCGGCGCCAGCGCGGTGCTGGCCGGAGTCCTCATCCCGTGGCTGGCCGGCGCGGCCTCCCGGCGGGCGGACGCCTCGCTGGCGCCGTTGCGCGGCGAACTGGCCGACGCGGTGGCCGCGCTGCATCGTACGGCCCCCGATCTGGTGGCGTACGGAGTGCAGGACGCGGCACTCGCCCGGATCGACACCCTCAACGCCCGGCTCACCGCTGCCGAGGAGCGGGCGGCACGAGTCCGCGGACTGTCCGGTGCCTTGCAGGTGCCGGCCGCCGGGGTGGCAGTGCTCGGGTCGCTGATCGTCGGTGCCCCGGCTGCCGCGGGGGGCACCCTGCCGGTCGTCCAACTGGCCGTGCTGGTGCTCACCCCGCTCGCCCTGCACGAGGCCCTGGAACCGCTGGCCGAGGCGGCCCAGACCTGGACTCGGGTGCGGTCCTCGCTGCGGCGGGTCGACGAGGTGCTCGCCACCCCGCCGACCGGGCGCGAGACCGGCCCCGAGCGACTGGTCGGCGGCCCGTCCCTCGACCTGCGCGGGCTGGCCGCCGGCTGGCCCGGCGCCGACCCGGTGGTGACCGGTCTCGACCTGCACGTCGGTGCCGGCGAGCGGGTCGCCCTGGTGGGCCGCAGCGGTCTGGGCAAGACCACGGTCGCCGCGACCGTGATGGGGCTGCTCCCGCCGCGGGCCGGTGAGGTCGAGGTGCACGGCACGGTGGGCTACCTGGCCCAGGACGCCCACGTCTTCGACACCTCCGTCGACGAGAACGTACGGATCGGCCGGCGGGACGCCACCCCGGACGAGGTGGTCGACGCGCTGCACCTGGCGGGCCTCGACCTGGCCCCGGAACGGACGGTGGGCGAGCACGGCGGCCGGCTGTCCGGCGGAGAGGCCCGACGGCTCGCGGCCGCCCGGTTGTTCGTCGGGGACGCGAACGTGGTGATCCTGGACGAGCCGACCGAACACCTCGACGAGGAGACCGCGGCCGCCCTGGTCGCCGATCTGTGGGCGGCCACCGCAGGCGCTGCGGTGCTGGTGATCACCCACGACCCGGCGGTCCGCGACGCCTGTGATCGGGTCGTCGACCTGTCCGCGTACGCCTCGGGGGCTGCGGTCCCGACGCGGTGATCGACGGGGCGGCGGCTGCGCAGGCAGCGGCCGTCCTGCCGGGGGGGAGAACCACGCCGGCCGACTGGTCCGTGCGGCGGGGACGTCGAGGTCCGTCCCCGCCGGGCGGCGCCGCGCCGGCCGGCGTGGGCCCATCCGCCGCCCGTGCCGGGTGGGCGCTTCCGGCACGGGTGGCGGACGGGCGTGGTAGCGCATATCCCCGTGGGGGTATTATTCGAGGCCAGAGCAGTACGAGAAGGAGGGCGCCATGGAATTGCCCAGCGAGGACTTGCGCCCGGTCGTCAATCGGCTGAAGCGGGCCCGGGGCCAGCTCAACGGCATCATCGACATGCTGGAGGAGGGCCGCGACTGCGAGGAGGTCGTCACGCAGATCGCCGCCGTGGCGAAGGCGCTGGATCGCGCCGGGTTCGCCGTCGTCGCCGCCGGGATGCGCCAGTGCGTGCTGGCCGATGAGGGCCTGGACACCTCCAAGATGGAGAAGCTCTTCCTCTCCCTGGCCTGACCCGCCTCCCGGCCGCCCCGCATCCTGCCGGCCTGGCTTTGTGTCGGCCTGGCTTTGTGTCGGCCTGCCTCGTGCCAAGCTCGGCCCCCTGGGCCGGCTCAGTCCGCCTCGTCCAGGGCCTGGTCGACCTCGTCGAGGATCAATTGCATCGCGGCCCGGGCCGCCTTTGCGTCGCCGTGGAAGACCGCCTCGGCTACCGCCTCGTGACCGTCGAGGGCCTCGGGCTTGGGCGGCGACGGCATCAGACCGATTTCTTCGCGCCCGGCGAGCACCGACGCGATCTGGTCACTCAGTGCGGCGAACAGTTCGTTGCCGCTGGTGGTGAGGATCAATCGGTGGAACTCGATGTCGAGCTGCAGGAACTCCTGGCGCAGGCCGCCCTCGCCGGTCCGCCGCAGTTCCGCGGCCAGCGGCAGCAGCAGGGCCCGGTCGTGGATCGAGGCGCAGCGCGCCATCCCGTAGACGGCGGCCGGTTCGACGGCCATCCGCAGCTGAGTCAGTGACCGCAGCTGCTCGCGCCGTCGACCGGAGTGCAGCCGCCAGTCGATCAGCGTGGTGTCGAGGACGTGCCACGCCGACGCCGCCAGCGCGACGATTCCGCGGCGACGTACGGTCTCCGTCAGCCCCATCGACTCCAGCAGTCGGGATGCCTCCCGGGCGACCGTACGTGAGACGCCGAACCGTTCCTGGATCTCCTCCAGTGTCCGCGCTTCGCCGACCGGCCACTGCCCCTCGATGATCTCGGTGCCGAGCTCGCGGGCCACTCCATGGTGCATCAACGGCCGCTCGGAGTTCGTCGTCATCGCTGCCTCCTCAGGGCGTCCTTGGAGCGAGCCTAGTCGCATCGGGCCCTGAAGGCTCCCCGGTGCCGTTCGCTGCGTCACACCGCGAGTTGAGAGACTCTTTAAAAGGTGTAGCATCATCTGCAATGAGGCAAGGGTGCTTCTCAAGAGAGGTCAAGGATGACTGAAACACATGTGGTGGTGATGGGAGTCGCCGGCAGCGGCAAGTCGACCATCGCCCACGGACTGGCCGATCGGCTCGGCTGGCCGGTGGCCGAGGGGGACGACTTCCACTCGGCCGAGAACATTGCCAAGATGACAGGCGGCCATCCGCTCACCGATGAGGATCGGTGGCCCTGGCTGGACAGCATCGCCGCCTGGACCGCCGCGCAGGACGAGGCCGGACGCTCCACCCTGGTCACCTGCTCCGCCCTCCGCCGGGTCTACCGTGACCGGCTGCGGACGGCTCCCGGACGGACCGTCTTCGTCCACCTGGTCGGTTCCCCCGAGCTGCTGGCGGCCCGTCTCGCCGCCCGTACGGACCACTTCATGCCCGCCTCGCTGCTGCCGTCCCAGCTGGCGACTCTGGAGCCGCTCGACTCCGACGAGGACGGCGTCGTGATCGACATCGAGCAGAACGTCGAGCAGATGCTCGACTGCATCGTCGCCGCTCTCGTCTCCGGCGACCGTGAGGTCAAGGGGTGTGCAGAATGACCGGACTCGTCCTCGCCGCTCTCGCCGGCATCGCCACGATCGTCCTGCTGATCGTCTGGCTCAAGATCCACCCGTTCCTGTCCCTGATGGCCGGCTCCGCCGTGATGGCGCTGGCCGCCGGTGTCCCGCTGGAGAAGCTCTTCAGCAGCTTCACCACGGGTCTCGGGTCGACCATCTCCGGCGTCGGCCTGCTGATCGTGCTGGGGTCGATCATCGGCACCCTGCTGGTGTCCTCCGGCGGTGCCGATGTCATCGTCGACACCATCCTCAGCAAGACCCCGGTCCGGCGGCTGCCCTGGGCGATGGCGCTGATCGCCTTCATCGTCGGCATCCCGCTGTTCTTCGAGGTCGGTGTGGTGATCCTCATCCCTGTGGTGATGTTCGCCGCCCGACGGGCGAAGGTGCCGGTGGTCCTCTTCGGTATCCCGGCGCTGGCCGGCCTGTCCGCCCTGCACGGGCTGATCCCGCCGCACCCGGGCCCGCTGATCGCGATCTCGGCGCTGAAGGCCAACCTCGGCCTGACCCTCGCCTTCGGCCTGATCGTCGCCGTCCCGTGCGTGGTCCTCTCCGGTCCGGTGCTCGGCCGGATGATGGCCCGTTGGGTGCCGCACGAGGTCCGTGAGGACTTCCTCGGGCACAGTCCGGCCGAGGGTGTGAAGCGCCCCGGCTTCGGCGCCTCACTGACCGTCGTCCTGCTCCCCGTCGTCCTGATGCTGGCCGCGACCATTGCCGAGATGACCTTCGGCACCAAGAATCCGGTGGGCGCGTTCCTCGGCTTCGTCGGCACCCCGCTGATCGCCCTGATCATCACCACCGTCGTCGCGATGTTCGTCTTCGGCTACGGGCTGCGGAAGTCCCGCAAGGAGGTCGACAAGCTCGTCGGCTCCGCGTTCGGCCCGATCGCCGGCATCCTGCTGATCGTCGCCGCCGGCGGTGGCTTCAAGCAGACCCTGGTCGACTCCCACATCGCCGACATGCTCGCCAAGGGCCTGCTCGCCGCCGCCCTCCCGCCGCTGCTGGCCGGCTGGCTGGTGGCCGTCGTCATCCGGCTCGCGACCGGCTCGGCCACCGTGGCCACCATCACTGCGTCCGGCATCGTCGCCCCGCTCGCCGTCGGCCTCTCGCCGGCCCACACCGCCCTGATGGTGCTCGCCATCGGCGCCGGCTCGGTCTTCTTCAGCCACGTCAACGACGCGGGCTTCTGGATGGTGAAGGAGTACTTCGGCATGACAGTGGGGGAGACCTTCAAAACCTGGTCGTTGATGGAGACCGTGCTGTCCGTCGTCGGGATCATCGCAGTGATGGGGCTCAGCCTCGTCGTCTGACCCGACGTCCCCACGGCCGTCCTGAACATCGGCCGACCGTACGCCACACTCCGCGGCGCCCCGCCCGTACGGGCCGATGATCCGGTCCGTACGACAGGGCGCCGCGGACTATCGGAAAGAGGAAACACATGCAACTGGGACTGGTCGGCCTGGGCCGGATGGGCCGTGCGATGGGCGAGCGGATCAGCTGTGCCGGCCATGACGTCATCGGCTACGACCGCGACCCGGAGATCTCCGACACCCGCGACCTGGCCGACCTGGTCAGCCGGCTCACCGCACCGCGGACCGTCTGGGTGATGGTGCCGGCCGGCGCGCCGACCCAGGACACCGTCGCCCGGCTCGCCACGCTGCTGGAGCCCGGCGACCTGGTCATCGACGGCGGCAACTCGCGCCACACCGACGACACCGAGCACGCCGGGCAGCTGGCCGAGCGGGGCATCGGCTACCTGGACTGCGGTGTCTCCGGTGGGGTGTGGGGCCTCGACAACGGTTATGGCCTGATGGTCGGTGGCGCCCCCGAACTCGTCGAACGGGCGATGCCGATCTTCGACGCGCTGCGCCCGGAGGGGCCGCGGGACGAGGGCTTCGTCCATGCCGGCGGAGTCGGCGCCGGCCACTACGCCAAGATGGTGCACAACGGCATCGAGTACGGCCTGATGCAGGCGTACGCCGAGGGCTGGGAGCTGTTGGACGCGACCGACGTGGTCGACGACGTGGCCGGCTGCTTCAAGGCCTGGACTCGGGGCACCGTGGTCCGCTCCTGGCTGCTCGATCTGCTGGTGAAGGCCCTGGCGGCCGACCCCGGTCTGGCGGGCATCGAGGCGTACGCCACCGACTCGGGTGAGGGCCGCTGGACCCTGCACGAGGCGGTGGACCACGCGGTGCCGATGCCGGTCACCGCAGCAGCGCTGTTCGCCCGGTTCACGTCGCGGCAGGACAACAGCCCGACGATGCGGATGGTGTCGGCCTTGCGGGCGCAGTTCGGCGGGCACGCCGTACGGCCCGCGGAACAGGCCTGATCGAGGGGCGAAGGTGGGGCACCGCAGGGCAGCGGAGTGGTGTGCGGTGCCCCACCCGGATCGGTCAGCGAGCCGCCTCGACCTCGGCGGGCGTCTCGCTCCAGGCCGGCCGGGCGATCGGCCGGGTGGCGGTGGACCAGGTCTGGTAGCCACCGGTCAGGTTGCGGACCCGATGGCCGGCCTGGCGCAGGATCCGCTCGGCCACGTGGCCGCGCAGCCCCACCTGGCAGGTGATCACCAGTTCCCCGGCGGGCACCTCGTCGAGGCGGTCACGCAGCTCGTCGACCGGGATGTTGATCGAGCCGGGGATGTGGCCGCGATGGAACTCGCCAGTGGTCCGTACGTCGATCAGTGGCGTGCCGGCCCGGTGGACGGCCTCCACCTCGTGCCACTGGATCAGCTCGGACTGACCCGTCACCACGTTGTCGTCGATGAAGCCGAGCATGTTGATCGGATCCTTGGCGGAGCCGAACTGCGGGGCGTACGCCAGCTCGAGGTCGGCCAGGTCGGCCGCCCTGAGTCCGCCGCGCATCGCCGTGGCGATGACGTCGATCCGCTTGTCGGCGCCGTCGCGACCGATCGCCTGGGCGCCGAGGATCTCGTCGGTGTCCGCGTCGACCAGCAGCTTCAGGTGCAGCGTCTCGGCGCCGGGGTAGTAGCCGGCGTGCGAGCCCGGGTGGGCGTGGATCGCCCGGTAGGTGCGGCCGGCGGCCCGCAGCCGCTTCTCGTTCCAGCCGACCGAGGCGGCCATCAGGTCGAAGACGCCGACGATGGCGGTGCCGAGCACCGGCTGCGACGCCGTCGTACGTCCGGCGATCACGTCGGCGACCAGCCGACCGTGCCGGTTGGCGGTCTGCGCCAGCGGCACCATGGCGGCCTCGCCGGTGAGCGCGTCGCGCTTCTCGGCGGCGTCGCCGACGGCGAAGATGGCCGGGTCGGAGGTGCGCTGGCTGTCGTCGACGACGATCCCACCGCGCGGGTTGACCTCCAGGCCGGCGTCCTTCGCCAGGTGCGAGTCCGGCCGGACCCCGATCGACATCACCACCAGGTCGGCCGGGATCTCCGCGCCGGAGTCCAGCGTGACGGTCCGCTCGCCGATTGCGGTCACCTGGGCCCCGGTCAGCACGTCGATGCCGTTGTCGACCAGCTCCTGGGCGACGTACGCGGCCATCTCCGGGTCGAGCGGGGGCAGGATCTGGTCGGCCAGTTCGATGACCGTCACGTCGATCCCACGGTGCTGCAGGTTCTCGGCCAGCTCGACGCCGATGAAGCCGCCGCCGATCACCACCGCGGTCTGCGGCCGGCGGGCCACCGCGGCGACCATCGCGTCGACGTCGGCGATGTTGCGCAGGGTGAGCGCCCGCTCCTTGCCCGGGATGTCCGGGACGAACGGCGACGCGCCGGGGGAGAGCACCAGGGTGTCGTACGACTCGGTGGTGATCCGGTCGGTGTTGAGGTTGCGCACCGTCACCTGCTGGGCGGCCCGGTCGATCGAGACGACCTCGTGGCCGACGCGGACGTCGATGCCGAAGCGGCGACCGAGCGACTCCGGCGTCTGCAGCAGCAGCGCCTGGCGGTCCTCGATCACGCCGCCCACGTGGTAAGGCAGGCCGCAGTTGGCGAACGAGACGTACCAGCTGCGCTCGAAGACGATGATCTCGCATGTCTCGTCGAGCCGGCGCAGCCGGGTCGCGGCGGACATGCCGCCGGCGACGCCACCGACGATGACGACCTTGCGGGAGTGTCCGGGCTTGCGGGACTGTTCGGGCTGGCCGGAGTGCTCGGGCATGGTGGCGGTGCGCTCCGTGCTCAACGGCGGAAGAAGGACATGAACGAGCCGGAGGCCGACGAGCCGGCACCGGCGTTCCGGTCACAGGTGCACCACTGGCCGGCCGGGACGGTGGCCTTGACCGCGTCGATGTGCTGGCCACAGCCGGCCCAGGTGGTCTTGCCGCAGGACGAGCAGGTGACGGGACGGCACATGAGGGATTCTCCTTCGTGGAGGGGCTGGAAACATCCACCATGATGCCCCCGGGGGTATTCAGGTGCAAATCGAGGTGACCCGGAGGGTGGCACGGCCCGGGACACTCGACGAGTGTCCCGGGCCGTGGGTCGCCACGCCGTCGGGGCCGGATCGTGACGGCGGCGGGGTGGCCGGTCAGTCATGTCGTGGCCGATGACGCGGTCGGGCAAGGAGGAGGTGGGCTCAGGCGACCTCCGCCTCGATCGCCCCCTCGAACTGCGACCGGTACAGCCGGTAGTACGCGCCCTCCCGGGCGAGCAGCTCCTGGTGGTCGCCCTGTTCGACGATCCGGCCGTGCTCCATCACCAGGATGGTGTCCGCGTCGCGGATCGTGCTGAGCCGGTGGGCGATCACGAAGCTCGTACGATCCTTGCGCAGAGCGTTCATCGCGCGCTGCACCAGCAGCTCGGTGCGGGTGTCGACCGAGCTGGTCGCCTCGTCGAGGATCAGCAGGGCCGGGTCGGCGAGGAAGGCCCGGGCGATGGTCAGCAGCTGCTTCTCGCCGGCGGAGATGTTGCTGCCCTCCTCGTCGATCACCGTGTCGTAGCCGTCCGGCAGCGAGTGCACGAACCGGTCGACGTACGTCGCCCGGGCCGCCGCCAGGATCTCGCCCTCGCTGGCGTCGGGATTGCCGTACGCGATGTTGTCGCGGATCGTGCCGTGGAACAGCCAGGTGTCCTGGAGCACCATGCCGATGTTCTGGCGCAGTGCGTGACGGGGGACGGAGGTGATGTCGACCCCGTCGAGGGTGATCCGGCCGGCCTGCAGCTCGTAGAACCGCATGATCAGGTTGACCAGAGTGGTCTTGCCCGCCCCGGTGGGGCCGACGATCGCGATGGTGTGGCCGGGCTCGGCCACCAGCGAGAGGTCGGTGATCAGCGGCTTCTGCGGATCGTACGAGAAGTCGATCGACTCGAACTCGACCCGCCCACGGGTCGGGTTGAGCTGCCCGGGGGCGTCCGCCGACTCCTCCGTGGCGTCGAGCACCTCGAAGACCCGCTCCGCCGAGGCCACCCCGGACTGGAGCAGATTGGCCATCGAGGCCACCTGGGTGATCGGCTGGGTGAACATCCGGCTGTACTGGATGAAGGCCTGCACGTCGCCCAGCTGCATCTGGCCGCTGGCCACCCGCAGGCCGCCGACGACGGCGACCGCGACGTACGACAGGTTCCCGACGAAGAACATCGTCGGCATGATGATGCCGGAGATGAACTGGGCCCGGAAGCCGGCGCCGTAGAGCTGGTCGTTGCTCTCGGCGAAGGCCGCCTCCGCCTCGTGGCGCCGACCGAAGACGGTGACCAGCGAGTGACCGGTGTAGGCCTCCTCGATCCGGCCGTTGAGCTCGCCGGTGTAGCGCCAGTTGAGCACGAACTGCTTCTGTGACTGCTTGCCGATGATGGAGACCAGCACCACCGAGACCGGGATCGCGGCGATCGCGATCGCCCCCAGCACCGGGGAGACGACGAACATCATCACCCCGACGCCGAGGATCGTCAGCAGTCCGTTGAGCAGCTGGGAGAGGGTCTGCTGCAGGGTCTGGGCGATGTTGTCGATGTCGTTGGTGACCCGGCTGAGCAGCTCTCCGCGGGGCTGGCGGTCGAAGTAGGACAGCGGCAGCCGGTTGATCTTGCCGGCGACCTCCTCGCGGAGCCGGTAGACGGAGCGCTGGACGACACCGTTGAGGATGTACGCCTGGCCCCACATCAGCAGGCCGGACAGCAGATAGAGGCCGAGCGCCAGCCCCAGCACGGTGCCCAGTGCGGTGAACTGGATGCCCTGCCCGGGGACCACGTTCATCCCCTGCAGCATGTCGGCGAACCGGCCGGCGGTGGCCGGGGTGACCGCGCCGCCGCTGAGCCCCGGCATCGCCGGACCGCCCTGGGCGTACGACCGCAGACCCTCGATCACCATGTCCTTGGTGACTGCGACGGTGCGCCCCGCCACGGTGACGGTGGCCGGCAGGGACTTGCCGATCACGCCGGCGAAGATGATGTCGGTGGCCCGGCCGATCAGCTTGGGGCCGACGACGGTGAAGGCGACGCCGGCCGCGGCCATCACCACGACCAGGCCGATCAGCGCCCGCTCGGGCCGCAGGTGCCCGAGCAGCCGGCGCAGCGAGGGGCCGAAGTTCGTCGCCTTCTCCGTCGGGCGCCCGGCCATGTGGCCGCCCGGGCCGCGGCCGGCCCCGCCGGGACCGAACGCGGGGCGCTGCGGGGCGGCCTTCGGGGAGGACTGGGCGGTGCTCATGCTGCGGCCTCCTCGGCGCTCATCTGGGACTCGACGATCTCGCGGTAGGTGGGGTTGTCGGCGAGCAGTTCCTCGTGGGTGCCGCGGCCGACGATCCGGCCGTCCTCGAGCACCAGGATCTGGTCGGCACCGGCGATCGTCGACACCCGCTGGCCGACGATCAGCACCGCCTCGTCCACGATCTCCCGCTCCAGGGCCGCCCGGAGCCGGGCGTCGGTGGCCACGTCCAGGGCCGAGAACGAGTCATCGAAGATGTAGAGATCAGGTTTGCGGACCAGCGCCCGGGCGATGGACAGCCGTTGTCGCTGGCCGCCGGAGACGTTCGTGCCGCCCTGGGCGATCGGTGCGTCGAGGCCGCCCGGCATCTCCTCGACGAAGTCGCGCGCCTGGGCGACGTCGAGGGCGTGCCACAGCTCCTCGTCGGTCGCCTCCGGGTTGCCGTAGCGCAGGTTGCTGGCCACCGTCCCGGTGAACAGGTACGGCTTCTGCGGGACCAGCCCGATCCGGCTCCACAGCAGCTCCGGGTCGAGCCGTCGTACGTCGACACCGTCCACCTCGACCGTGCCCTCGGTCGCGTCGTGCAGCCGGGGGAGCAGGTTGACCAGGGTGGTCTTGCCCGAGCCGGTGGAGCCGATGATCGCGGTGGTCCGCCCTGGGGCCATCGAGAAGCTGATGTCCTGCAGCACCGGCGAGTCCGCGCCGGGGTAGGTGAAGCCGGCGCCGGTCAGCGTGACTGTGCCGTGGGTGGTCACCGTACGGACCGGCTCGGCCGGCGGCGCGACGCTGCTCTCGGTGTCGAGGACCTCCATGATGCGCTCCGCGCAGACCGCGGCGCGGGGCACCATGACGATCATCATCACGGCCATCATGCCGCTCATCAGGATCTGCATCAGGTACTGCAGGAACGCCGTCAGGCCGCCGACCTGGATGCGCCCGGCGTCGATCTGGTAGGCGCCGAACCACAGCACGGCGACGCTGGACACGTTGAGGATCAGCATCACCACCGGGAACATGCTGGCCATCAGCCGGCCGACTGCCACGGCGGTGCCGGTCAGGTCGCCGTTCGCGGCGGCGAACCGTTCGGTCTCGTACGGCTCGCGGACGAACGCCCGCACCACCCGGATGCCGGAGATCTGCTCGCGCAGCACGCGGTTGAGGACGTCGATCCGCTGCTGCATGGACTGGAAGAGCGGCACCATCCGGCTCACCAGCGCTCCGATGCTGGCGCCCAGGACGACCACCGCGACGACGATCAGCCAGGACATGTGCCAGTCGCTGCGCAGCGCCATCACCACGCCGCCGACCATGGTGATCGGTGCGCCGAGGATCATGATGCAGGTCATCAGCACCAGCATCTGGACCTGCTGGACGTCGTTGGTGTTGCGGGTGATCAGCGACGGTGCGCCGAACCGGTTGACCTCGCGCGAGGAGAAGGAGAGCACCCGGGAGAAGATCGCCGCTCGGGTGTCGCGGCCGAAACGCATCGCGACCATGCTGCCGAGCAACACGGCACCGATCTGGCAGATCACCTGGACCAGGCTGACCGCCAGCATGATGGCGCCGTGGCTCCAGATGAAGGGGGTGTCGCCCTTCGCCACGCCGTCGTCGATGATCGAGGCGTTGAGGGTGGGCAGGAAGAGGGAGGCGATCGTCGCGGCGAACTGCAGCGCGACGACCCCGACCAACTGGCCGGAGTAGGGGCGCAGATGGCGCACCAGGAGCCGATTGAGGGGATGCTTCACGTCAAGTCCTTCTGGAGTGCCTTCAGGAGCAGGTGGGTGAGGAGGTCCGGATCCGCCAGCAGAGCGTCGCCCAGGATCGGGTGCAGGGTCGCGGTCACCACCGATCGTACGAACGCGGCGGCGGTGGCCGGATCGGGGTCGAGGTCGGCCCCGTCGCCGGCGGCCAGCACGTCGGCGACGGCTGCGGTGAGCAGCTGGCGGTCGTGCAGGTCGGGCGGGCCGGGGTGGTGATGGCGGTGGTCGGCGTGCGGGTCTGGCGGTCCGGGGAGGTCACGGGCGGCCTCGCCCGCGGCGGTCTCGCGGCCGGGCCGGGGACGGTGCAAGGCGGCGAACAGGCCACTCACCCGCCGGCTCCGCGCCGCGAGGACGTCGACGACCTGTCGCAGCCGGGCGTCCAACGGCAGCGTCTGATCGATCGTCCGGAGCCGGGCGATGTCGGCGCTGGGGTCGAGTGAGGCCCGCAGCGTCGCCTCGAGCAGGTCGTGCTTGGTCGGGAAGACCCGGAACAGGGTGCCCTCGGCGATGCCACAGGCGGTGGCGATCTGCCGGGTCGACACCTCGGGCCCCGACTCGGCGAGCAGCGGCATGGTCGCGGCGATGATGGCGTCGCGCCGGGCTGACGGGGGCAGTGGTCGTGCTCTGGTCACTCCGCGAGTGTAGTGAGTGAGTGTTCACTCATCAAGCGCGGGGTGATCGGGAGATGTGCCCCGCGCGGGCGCCGTACGCCGCTGACGGAGTGCCGGGGTGAGGGGCGTCGGGATGGGGGCGTCGGGGTGAGGGGTCGCGGCCGCCCGGGGGCGTCCGGTCCGGGCGGCGACTAGGTTGGGGGGAAACAGCGGCCGACCGACGCGGAGGAGGGGCGATGACGGGACGTACGTTCGACGGTGTCATCTTCGACATGGACTCGACACTGGTGGACTCGATGCCGGCGATCGTGCGGGTCTGGTCGGCGTTCGCGGACCGCTACGGGCTGACCGTCGACGAGCCGACGCGGCTGCTCGGCCGGTCCACCCGCTGGATCATCGACCAGTACGTCCGGGCCGACGTCCGCGACGAGGCGATGGCCTGGATCACCGAGCACGAGCTGGCCGACCAGGACGGGGTGGTGGCCCTGCCCGGCGCAGCCGAGGCGCTGCAGGCGGCGGGTCCGCGGGGCGCGGTCGCCACCTCGGCGAGCCGGGAGATGGCGTACGCCCGGCTCGGGGCCGCCGGGCTGCCGATGCCCGCGGTGCTGGTCACCGCCAGCGACGTGGTCCGGGCCAAGCCCGATCCGCAGATCTTCCTGGCCGCGGCGGCCGGGCTGGCGGCCGTTCCGGCGGACTGCCTGGTCGCCGAGGACGCCCCGAACGGCCTGCGGGCGGCCCGGGCCGCCGGGATGGCGACCGTCGCGGTGACCACGACACACCCCGCGGAACAGCTCACCGCACTGGCCGACGTCGTGGTGCCCGACCTGAGTCACCTCGGGCTCCGCCTCGACGGTGGCCGGGTGCAAGTCAGCCGTCGGTAGCCGCCGCCCGGCGTCGGCCACCGACGGCGGGGCTACCGCCCGGCGTCGGCTGTCAGCCGGCGGTGGGGGTCTGCGGGTGGCTGGCGCTACCGCCGACGGACGGCCGCGGCAGGTCGATCCCGGGCGCGCTGAACCCCGAGGTCTCGGCGAGCCGCACCGCAGTGCCGTACGCCACGACCTCGATCACCTCGGCACTGACCTGGCAGGTGTCGAAACGCATCCCCACCACGGCGTCGGCATGGGCCCCGAGCGCCATCCGGACCATCCGGGTGACCGCCTGCTGCCGCTCGGTGAGCAGCGTCCGCGCCTGGATCTCGCGGTTGCCGCCCAGCTCGCGGGAGCGGGAGACCACCCCCATCACGTCGCCGATCACCCCGGTGATGGTGCGGCCGGGCATCGCGTCGGTCGTGGTGACCGGCAGACCGTGGTCGACCCGTCCCGGCGGGGTCGGGGCAGGGGCCTCGACACTGGTCGGGGTGGGTTGAGCGGTCTGTCCCGGGCGCGCCGGCTGGGAGGGCGGCGCGGCGTGCTGCGGCACCGGACTCAACTGCGGGGTGGCGATCCCCGATCCGGGTGTGCTCGGCACCGGTCCGCCGGTGCGGGCGGGCTGCGGGTGGCTGGTCGGCGGCTGGCCGGGGCCCGGGGTCGTGCCCTGGAGCAGAGGGTTCTGGACCGCTGGGGCGACCGGCGGTGCCTGGACCGGTGGGCCCACGGGCGCGCCCGCGGGCGGCGGACTCCATGCGGTCGGCGGCTGGTTCATGCCAGTAACCCTAGTGGTCAGAGGTCACGAAAGCGCCGTTATGGTGACCTTGACAAACATTTCCGAGTCGCCACCGGCGTACGTCCCGCGTAGTGGAGACACGTCGGAGTAGTCGCGGCCGTGCCCGATCCGGACGTACGACTCGTCCACCCGGTGCATCGCCGTCGGATCGTACGTCTGCCACGATCCGCACCAGAACTCCACCCAGGAGTGGGACTCGCCCTCGACGGTGTCGCCGCGGACGGCGTCCGGCCCGGACGGGTGCAGGTAGCCGGACACGTACCGGGCCGGGATGCCGAGACTGCGCAGCGCCCCGCAGGTGACGTGGCTGAAGTCCTGGCAGACGCCGCGGCCGCCCGCCCAGGCCTCCGCGGCGGTCGAGGTCACCCCGGTGGCGCCCGCCTCGTACGCCATCCGGTCGTGCACCAGGGCGCAGACGTCCAGTGCGGCCAGCCGGGACGGCCGGTCGGTGAGCTCGGCGGCCAGCGCGGCCAGCTCCTCGTGGGGCGCGGTCCGTCCGGTGTTGAGCAGATACTCGCTCATCGCATCCCGCACCGCCGGGCCGCGCAGTGTGGCCCAGTCGAGGTCGTCGGCGGGCACCCGGCGCTCGTCCTGGCCGGCGTCGCGCACCGGGCGGGTCTCGACCAGTGCCCGGGCCTCGATCTGGAGGCGGTCATGCGGCTCGTGCACCTCGAAACAGGTCACCGGGGTGCCCCAGTAGTCGGTGTAGGCGGTGCGCCAGGCATGCGGGGTGATGGTGAGCCGGGAGGTCCAGACCACCTGGGTCGGGGTGGAGACAGGAGTCATCCGCGCCTCGTTGTAGGACGCCCGGACCGGGGAGGCGTAGCGGAACCCGGTGACGTGGTCGATGCTCAGCCGCATGTCAGTCCTGCCTCGTGTCGGACGGCCTCATGTCAGTGCGTCTCCTCGGTCGTCCAGGCCACCTCGGTGGCCGCGGCGAAGAAGCGGTGGGTGATCGCCGCGGTGACCCGCTGGCAGGTCCGCTGCACCTGGGCCATCCGGCCGGCCAGGTCGTCCACCAGCGCCTCGGTCGGCAGGTAGGCCAACTCCTCGGTGAGCCGGCCGAGCTCGTAGCGGGCCTCGCCGGGCAGCCCGACCCCGTGGGCCCGGCCGGTGATGCCGGTCAGCGCCTCGGTGGCCCGGGTCAGTCCGTGCATCACCGAGCGCGGGAAGGCGGCGTCCTGCACCAGGAACTCCAGTGCCTGGGCCGAGGCGTGCCAGCCGCGGTAGGTGCGCAGGAAGGCGTCGTGGGCGTCGCAGCCGCGCAGCGCCGCCGACCACGGGATGGCCCCGTGGGCGAAGGTCGTCGCGGTGACCAGCCGGGCGGTCATGTCGGCCTGTTCCAGGCTGCGGCCGAGCTGGAGGAACTGCCAGCCCTCGTCGCGGACCATCGAGCCGCGGGCCAGGCCGTAGAAGAGCGCGGACCGTTCCCGGGCCCAGTCCAGGTAGCCGTGCTGGGAGCGGATCGCCCGCGGCGTGGTGCGGGGCAGCGCCTGCCAGGTGGTGTTGACCACCTCCCAGACGGGCGACGGGATCACCTCCCGAGCCCGGCGGGCGTTGTCGCGGGTCTGTTCCCAGCTGTACGCGATCGACGACGGCTGGTGGCGGTCGTACGCCAGCAGCCCGACCAGCGCCTCATGGGCCGCGCGGGGATCGGTCCGCACCAACAGCGGCTCGTACGTCGCGCTCGGCACGCCGAGCAGGGTGAGCAGGTTGCTGCAGGCGGTGTGGGTGGGCACCGCCGGCTCCTCGACGAACAGCCGCAGCTGCACCTGGAGCAGCCGGGCGGTGTCCTCGGCGCGCTCGACGTAACGGCCGATCCAGAACAGCGACTCGGCGATCCGGCTCAGCATCGGTCGACCCCCTCGGTCCTGGTGATCTCCGCGGCGGCCCGGGCCGTGAGACGGTGCGGTGGCGTACGGCCGGCCTGCTGCTGTTGCTCCTGCTGGGTCTTGCGGGCCGGCAGCTGGTCCGGCGGGCGCTGGGTCGGCACCGGCAGCGCCGCCAGGTCGGCGAGTTCGGTGGTCTCGGTGTGCGGGCCCGACTCGGCGTGGCCGGCCGTCTCGGCGGGGGTGCTCGGCGCCGGCTCGGCGAGCGGTCCGGGCTCGGCGAGCGGCCCGGTCTCGATGGCTGAGTCGACGGGTGCCGACTCGGCCGCTTCCGTCCCGTCGGTCGTCGCGGTCGGCACCGACGGCGGTCCGGCGATCACCCAGGTGTCCTTGGAACCGCCGCCCTGGGAGGAGTTGACGATCATCTCGCCCTCCGGCAGCGCCACCCGAGTCAGTCCGCCGGGCAGCACCCACACGTCGCTGCCGTCGTTGACCGCGAACGGCCGCAGGTCGACGTGCCGCGGCCCCAGCGCGTCGTCGACGAAGGTCGGCACCGTCGACAGCTGGATCAGCGGCTGGGCGATCCAGCCGCGCGGGTCGGCCTCGACCCGGTGCCGTAGCGCGGTGACCTGCTCGGGGGTCGCGAACGGCCCGATCACGATGCCCTTGCCGCCCGAGCCGTCGACCGGCTTGACGACCAGCTCCTCCAGCCGGTCCATCACCTCTTCCCGGGCGGCCGCCTCGGCCAGCCGCCAGGTGTCGACGTTCTTCAGCACCGGCTCCTCGGCGAGGAAGTAGCGGATCAGGTCGGGGACGTAGGTGTAGACCAGCTTGTCGTCGGCGACCCCGTTGCCCAACGCGTTGCACAACGCGACCCCGCCGGAGCGGACCGCGTTGACGATGCCGGGGATGCCGAGCAGGGAGTCGCGGCGGAAGTGCACCGGGTCGATGAAGTCGTCGTCGATCCGCCGGTAGATCACATGCACCGGCTGCAGGCCGCGGGTGGTGCGCATGTAGACCTTGCCGCGCCGGCACTCCAGGTCGGATCCCTCGACCAGCTCGACGCCCATCGTCCGGGCCAGCAGGGTGTGCTCGAAGTAGGCCGAGTTGTAGACGCCCGGGGTGAGCACGACGACCGTCGGGTCCTCGATGCCGTCCGGGGCGGCGGCCCGCAGCGCCCGCAGCAGGTGCTGGGCGTAGTCGCTCACCGGCCGGACCCGCTGCTCGGCCATCACCTCGGGCATCACCGAGGCCATCGCCGTACGGTTCGTCATCACGTACGACACCCCCGAGGGCACCCGGACGTTGTCCTCCAGCACCCGCATGTCGCCGGCCGGGGTGCGGATCAGGTCGATGCCGGCCACCTGGACCCGCGCGCCGTTGGACGGGTTCATCCCGTGCAGCACCCGGTGGAAGTGCTTCGAGGTGGTGATCAGCGATCGGGGAACCACCCCGTCGGCCACTGCCCGTTGGTCGTTGTAGGCGTCGTCGAGGAACGCCTCCAGCGCCCGGACCCGCTGGCGTACGCCCCGGTCGATGATGTCCCAGTCCCGGGCGGTGATGATCCGCGGGATGGCGTCCAGCGGGAACGGCCGCTCGACCCCGCCGACGTCGAAGGTGACGCCTGCGGCGAGATAGCTGTTGGACAGGGTCTCGGCGATCGCCTTCAGGTCGCCCGGCGCCATCCGGCCGAGCATGTCGGCCAGGCGGGCGTACGGTTCGCGGACGGTGCCGTACGGCCCTACCATCTCGTCGAACGCCGCGCCCGGACGGTAGTGGGCGACCATGTCTGCCATATCCGGAACCCTATTGCACCAGGTACGTCCGGGAGCGCTGTCGACCGTCCGTTCACCGCTCCGTAACACGGTGGTGCGGCCATCCCCTCGTCCCCGGCACCGCGTCCGCCGCGCTTCTGTTCAGCCGCCGCGCTTCTGTTCAGCCGCCGCGCTTCCACGCAACCGCGGCCTGCCGACGGGCCGCATCGAACTGAACGCGCGGCGGATCGTCGAACGCGCGGCGGATCGTCGAACGCGCGGCGGATCGTCGACCGCGCGGCGGCTGTGGTCGCTGACCCCGCGAGCTCGGCCGGCGCGGTGATTCCGACTCGGTCGGTCCGGGCGGGTGTCGGTAGCATGTCCCGGTGAGTACTGAGCAGAATCCGCCGGCCGAGCTTCCTGACCACGAGGTGTCCGAGCAGATGCAGGTCCGCCTCGAGAAGCGGGCGCGGCTGCTGGAGGAGGGGCGTCCCCCCTATCCGGTCTGGCTGGATCGTACCCACACCCTTGACGAGGTCCGCCGCCGGTGGGACCACCTGGAGACCGGTGAGGAGACCCAGGACGAGGTCGGGGTCGGTGGCCGGGTCGTCTTCCTGCGCAACACCGGCAAGCTGTGCTTCGCCACCCTCCAGGGCGGCTTCACCGCCGAGCACGACGCCCCGCGCCTGCAGGTGATGCTCTCGAAGGCCGAGGTCGGCGACGAGGCGCTGGCCGCCTGGAAGGCCGACGTCGACCTGGGCGACTGGGTCTTCATCCATGGCCGGGTGATCCGGTCCAAGCGCGGCGAGCTGTCGGTGATGGCCGACCGCTGGGAGATCGCGTCGAAGTCGCTGCGGCCGATGCCGACACTGCACCACGAACTGTCCGAGGAGACCCGGGTGCGGCAGCGCTACGCCGACCTGGTGGTCCGCCCCGAGGCCCAGAACGTGCTGCGGGCCCGGTCCGCGATCACCCGGTCGATCCGCGAGACGCTGCACGGTGACGGCTATCTGGAGGTCGAGACTCCGACCCTGCAGCTGGTGCACGGCGGCGCGACGGCCCGGCCGTTCTCCACCCATCTCAACGCCTTCGACATTTCGATGAGCCTGCGGATCGCCCTGGAGCTCTACCTCAAGCGGGTGATGGTCGGCGGAGCCGAGAAGGTGTACGAGTTGGGCCGCGTCTTCCGCAACGAGGGCATCGACTCCTCGCACTCCGCCGAGTTCACCATGCTCGAGGCCTACCAGGCCTGGGGCGACCAGACCACCATCGCAGCGCTGATCAAGCAGATCATCCTCGACGCGGCCGACGTCGTCGGGATGCGCCAGATCGAGACCGAGAAGGGCGTCATCGACCTGGACGGCGAGTGGAAGTGGCTCGGCGTCTACCCCGGTCTGTCCGACAAGGTCGGCGACGAGATCACCCCGGACACCCCGCTGGACCGGCTGCGGTCGATCGCCGAGCTCTTCGAGGTCGAGTACGACGCGCTGTGGGGCCCGGAGAAGATGGTCGTCGAACTGTTCGGCGAGCTGGTCGAGCCGCACCTGCTGCAGCCGACCTTCGTCTGCGACTACCCGCCGGTCGCCCAGCCGCTGGCCCGGCCGCACCGCTCCGAGCCGAACAAGATCGAGGCCTGGGACCTGATCATCGGCGGCATGGAGCGCGGCACCGGCTTCTCCGAGCTGATCGACCCGGTGATCCAGCGCGAGCGGCTGACTGCGCAGTCGCTGGCCCGGGCGGCCGGTGATGTCGAGGCGATGCAGCTCGACGAGGACTTCCTGCAGGCGCTCGAGTTCGGCGCCCCGCCGATGGGTGGCCTGGGGCTCGGCGTCGACCGGCTGGTGATGCTCTTCACCGGGGTCGGCATCCGCGAGACGATCCTCTTCCCGCTGCTCAAGCCGCTCGGCTGAGCAGCGTACGGGGCAACAGGCGACGGCGGCGTACGGAGGCAGGCTGATGGTCGGCGGTGAGGCGGTGTACGGCGGCGTCGAGGCCGGCGGCACGAAGTTCGTCTGCTGCCTGGGCACCGGCCCCGACGACATCCGCGCCGAGGTGCGGTTCCCCACCACCACGCCGGAGGAGACCCTCGGCCGGGTCGTGGCGTTCTTCCGGGAGGCCGCCGGTCGAGGCGCGGCCTCTGCCTTCCGGGAGGCCGGCGGCTCAGGCGCGGCTTCTGCCGCTGCGGCGGAGGGGGCGCGCCCGGCCGCGGTGGGTGTCGCCTGCTTCGGGCCGGTGGATCTCGACCCCGCCTCGGCGACGTACGGCCACATCACCACCACCCCGAAGCCCGGCTGGGCCGGCACCGACGTGGCGGGCGTCCTCCGGGCCGCGCTGGGTGTCCCGGTCGGCTTCGACACCGATGTCAACGGGGCGGCTCTCGGCGAGGCCCGCTGGGGCGCCGGACAGGGCATGGACCCGTTCGTCTACGTCACCGTCGGCACCGGGATCGGTGGCGGCGCGATCGTCAACGGCGCACCACTGCACGGCCTGGTGCACCCGGAGATGGGCCACGTACGGGTGCGCCACGATCGGGGACTCGACCCGTTCCCCGGCGGCTGCCCGTTCCACGACGACTGTCTGGAGGGCCTGGCCTCGGGGCCGGCGATGGAACGGCGGTGGGGTGCGCCGGCGCAGACCCTGCCGGCCGGTCACCCGGCCTGGGAGCTGGAGGCCTCCTACCTCGCCGAACTGGCCGCCGGACTGGTCTGCACCCTGTCACCACGCCGGATCGTGTTCGGCGGCGGGGTGATGGCGGGGCCCGGCCTGTTCCCGATGATGCGGCAGCGGACCCGCGAGCTGTTGGCCGGTTACGTGTCCTCCCCGGCCGTGACGGACCGGATCGACGACTACCTCGTCCCGCCGGGCCTGGGGGAGCGGTCCGGCCGGCTCGGCGCCCTGGCGCTGGCCGAGGCCGCGCTCGCCGCCGGATAGCCGACCTCGTGGCCCGGCGGTCGCGGTCACTGGGCGGTCGCGGTCACTGGGCGGTCGCGGTCACTGGGCGGTCGCGGTCACTGGGCGGTCGCGGTCACTGGGCGGTCACCCAGCGAGACTGTCAGCCCTGTCGGGTCGACGTCACTTCCACTGGGTGGCGACGACGAAGGAGGCCGCGATCAGGCCCATCCCGACCGCCAGGTTCCAGTTGCCCATCGCGGCCATGAACGGGATCAGGTAGCCCGCCACGTAGAACACCACGATCCAGGCGACGCCGAGCAGCAGCAGAGTGACCATGGTTGGCACCACCCAGGGGGCGGTGCCCGGTGCGGCGGTGCGTCGCCGGGCGCTCCCGGACTCGGTCCCGGCGTCGGGCTGGGCGTCGGGCTTGGTCGTCGCCTCGGCCTTGCGGCCCGCCGAGCGCCGGTCTGCGGTGCCCCGATCACCCTTGCGGCGATCGGCGACGGACTTGCGCTGCTTGGTCTCGGCCACGACCACTCCTCGTACGGCGTTCTGGTTGGCTATGCCGGTAGCCTAGTCGACGACGCCTGGAGGCCCGATCGGCGGACCGGAGGAGATGGACGGTGACCGAACCGACCCTGCTGGACATGGTGCGCATCGGCGCCCGTCGGCTCCGTACGCTGTTCGCACGCCGGGCGACGCGAGGCCCCCGGTCGCGACGTACGCGCCGGATGGTCGTCTCCGGCACCGCCACGGTGGCGATCTGCGTGTTGGCCGGCTACCTGATCGGCGTGAGCGGCGCGCTCGCCCGGGGCACCGACCTGCGCGGCGGCCGCAACACCGACCTGATCTCGATGGTGCAGACCGGCTCGCAGCGCAACGCGGCCCTCGCCCAGCAGGTCTCCACCACCCGGGCCGAGGTCGACCGGCTGACCAACCGAGCAGGCACCGGGGTGGACCCCGCCCAGCTCGCCGATGCCGCCCAGACGGCCCAGACCGTGCCGCTGATCGGTCCCGGGGTGACCGTGGTGCTCGACGACGCGCCCGCCTCGGTGTCCCCGCCGGGGGTCGATCCCGACCTGCTGGTGGTGCACCAGCAGGACATCCAGGCCGTCGTCAACGCCCTGTGGGAGGGCGGTGCCGAGGGGATGATGATCCAGGGGCAGCGGGTGATCTCGACCACCGGCATCAAGTGCGTCGGCAACACCGTGGTGCTGCAGGGCATCCCGTACGCCCCGCCCTATCGGATCCAGGCGATCGGCGACCCGGCGATCCTGGAAGCGGCGTTGACGTCGTCGACGTACGTCCGCAACTACCAGGACTACGTCGCGGCGTACGGGCTGGGCTACCAGGAGCGTCGCGAGGACGCTCTGAAGCTGCCCGCCTACACCGGCGGCACAGAGCTGTCGTTCGCGTCGGCGATCCCATCGCCGACGGCCACCCCCACGCCGCGCTGAGCGCAGGGACTCAGGCCAGGTCGACCAGCGGCGTCAGTCCGGCCGCGCGGTCGGGGGCCTCGGTGTCACCGCAGACCGCCAGCCAGTTGGCGAAGATCCGGTAGCCGCCCTCGCTGAGCACCGACTCGGGGTGGAACTGGGTGCCCTCGACGGCGAACTCGCGGTGCCGCAGCGCCATCACCACACCATCCTCGGTGGTCGCGGTGACCTCGAGGACGTCCGGGACGGTCGGCGGCAGCACGGCCAGCGAGTGGTAGCGCGTCGCCGTGAACGGCTCCGGCAGGCCGGCCAGGCAGCCCGCGCCGTGGTGGTGGATCGGCGAGGTCTTCCCGTGGCGCAGCTCGGGGGCCCGGTCGACCGTGGCGCCGTACGCCTCGCCGATCGCCTGCATGCCCAGGCAGACGCCGAAGATCGGCGTCCGCCCGGCCTGCTCGCGGATGATCGGGATGCACTGTCCGGCAGCGGCCGGGGTGCCGGGGCCGGGCGAGAGCAGGATGCCGTCGAAGGGATCGGCCCAGCCGGCGTCGTCCAGTCGACGGTCGTCGTTGCGCCACACCGTCACCTCGGCCCCGATCCGGGCGAGGTACTGGACGATGTTGTAGACGAAGGAGTCGTAGTTGTCCACGACGAGGACGTGGACGCCGGTCGGATCAGCCATTGCCCTTGTCCCGCCCGGCGGGGGTGTCGCTGGCCGGGCTGGCGGGCGTCGTCGTCGGCGTCGACGGCCCGCCGGAGGTCGGCGGCGGGGTCGCCTGGGGGGCCTTGGCGAGAATCACGGTGATCGCCGCGTCACGGGAGACCTTGCTGCCCGCAGCGGGGCTCTGGGAGATCACCGTGCCCACCGCGGCATTGGAGGCCTGTTCAGTGAAGGTGACGTTGGTCAGTCCGATGCCGGCCGCGTCGGTCATCACCGCCTGCCGGTTGAAGCCCGACCAGTCCGGCATCGTTACTTTTCCCGAGGCGTACGTCACCTGGATCGGCGCGTCCGGCACCACCTTGGAGCCGGACGGCGGGTTGATGCTGAGCACCTCGTTGGCGGGCCGCGACGACTCGGCGGCGACCGTCGTGACGTTGGTGAACCCGGCGGACTTCAGCTGGGACTGGACCTTGGACAGCTGTTGGCCGACCAACCCGTCGGGGATCGCCGTCGTCGACGGGCCGCCGTTGACGGTCAGAGTGACCACGCCGCCGTTGGCCAGTCGGGTCCCGCCGGGCGGGTCCTGGGCGGTGACAGTGCCGACGGTCGGCCCGGCCGGACCCTCGGTGACGTTGACCGTGGAGGTCAGCCCCTGGGCCTTGATCAGCTCCTCGGCGACCACCTGGGTCTTGCCCCGCACGTCCGGAACGGGCTGCTTCGGCGTCAGGCCGCCGTTGGCGGCGAAGATGCCACCGCCGGTGAGCAGCACGACGAGCACGGCGGCGACGACGATCCAGATGTTGCGACGTCGGCGTCGGCGGGCGAGGTCGTCCGCCTCGTCGGCGTCCGGGTCGACCATGGCCCGCTGCGGGCTGGTGGCCAGGGCGGCCTCCTCGCCCTGCGGCAGGGCGCCCATCGCACGAGTGGGCATGGCAGCCTCCACCGGGGCCATCCCGCCGACCGCGGTGGCGGTCATCGCCGCGGTCGGTGCGGCCACAGCGCCGGCCAGGGCGAGCGGAGCCTGTCCGGCCAGCACCCGGGCGATGTCGTCGTGGAACTCCCGGGCGTTCTGGTAGCGCCGGTCGGGGTCCTTCTCCAGGGCCTTCAGCACCACCGCGTCGATGCTGGGGCTGATCGTCGGCACGATGGCCGACGGAGCGGCGGCGTGCTCACGGACGTGCTGGTAGGCGACCGAGACCGGCGAATCACCGACGAACGGCGGCCGGCCGGTGAGCAGCTCGTAGAGCAGGCAGCCGGTGGAGTAGAGGTCGGACCGGAAGCCGACCTTCTCGCCGCGCGCCTGTTCGGGGGAGAGGTACTGGGCGGTGCCGATCACCGCAGCGGTCTGCGTCATCGTCGCCTGGGTGTCGGCGACGGCGCGGGCGATGCCGAAGTCCATCACCTTCACCTGGCCGCCGAGGTCGGTCAGCATGACGTTGCCCGGCTTGATGTCGCGGTGCACGATCCCGGCGCGGTGGGAGTAGCCCAGCGCATCGAGCACACCCTGGGTGATCTCCAGGGCCCGCTCGGAGGTGAACGCCTCCCCGGAGTTCATCACCTGGCGCAGCGTACGGCCCTCGACGAGCTCCATCACGATGTAGGGCACCACCTGGCCGGAGACCGGATCGTGCTGCTCGTCGGTGTCGTAGACGGCGACGATGTTCGGATGGTTCAGACCGGCCGCCGAATGGGCCTCCCGGCGGAAGCGGGCCTGGAACGTCGGGTCGGAGGCGAGGTCGATCCGCAGCCGCTTGATCGCCACCTCGCGCTGCAGACGCAGGTCGCGGGCCCTGTTGACCTCGGCCATGCCGCCGCGCCCCAGTGTCGGGCCGAGCTGGTAGCGGCCACCGAGGATCGTGGGTTGGATGTCCATTGACAGTTGACCTTCCGGGCTCACAGGAGTGCCTGCATCACGCTCTTGGCGATCGGTGCGGCAACCACGTTGCCACCGACCTCCGATCGCGGGACGTTGGCGGATTCGACGAAGACAGCGACAGCGATCTTCCGGTTGTCCTTCTCGGCGAACGCCGTGAACCAGGCGTACGGAGGCTTGTCCGGCGTCGTCTGGGCGGTGCCGGTCTTGCCGCCGACCCGAGCGCCGTTGATCTGGGCGTTCGTGCCGGTGCCTTTGCTGACGACGTTGACCATCATGCCCTGCAGCTGTTGGGCGTTCGCGGCGCTCATGGCCTGGGACAGCTCCTTGGGTTTCGTGGTGCTCACTGCGGTCAGATCGGGGGCGCGGACGGTCTGCACGACGTACGGCGTCATCAGTTTGCCGTCGTTGGCGATGGCTGCCGAGACCATCGCCATGTGCAAGGGGTTGGAGGCCACATCGTACTGGCCGATGCCGCTCAGTCCGGTCTGGGCCGGATCGGGGTCAGCAGGGAACCGGGCCGCGACGCCGTTGACGTCGCTGAGCTTGTAGTCCCAGCCGAACTTCTCCGCCTGCTTGCGCAGGGCGTCGGGTCCGAGCTTGATCGCGACGTTGGCGAACGCGGTGTTGCAGGACAGCTGCAGCGCCCGGTCGAGCGACTGCTGGCCGTTGCCGCACTGGCTCTCGTTCGGCAGCTGGGTGGTGGTCCCGGGCAGGGTCAGCTTCGCCGGGGTGTCGACCATCGTGCTCGGCTGCATGCCGTTCTCCAGCGCCGCCGCGGCGGTGACCAGTTTGAACGTCGAGCCGGGCGGGTAGATCTCGCCGGCGGCGCGGTTCGTCAGTGGTGAGTCGGGGTCGTCGAGCAGCGCACCGTACGCCTGGCCGGCGCTCTGGATGTCGGTGGTGGACAGCGTCGACGGATCGTACGAGGGGCTGGAGACCATCGCCAGCACCGCGCCGGTCTCAGCGTCCATCGCCACCACCGCACCGTGCTGGTGGCCGAGCGCCTGGGCGGCGGCGGCCTGGGCCTTCGGGTCGAGCGTCGTCTCGACGGTGGCCCCCTGCGGGGAGCGGCCGGTGACGACGTCCACCAGGCGGCGGACGAACAGCGAGTTGGAGGTGCCGGCCAGCTCGGCGTTGTAGGCGCCCTCCAGCCCGGTGGTGCCCCGGTCGTACGAGAAGTAGCCGGTGACCGGGGCGTAGAGGCTGCCCTGCGGGTAGTTGCGGCGGTAGGCGAACTGGCTGCCCTGCGGGCTGGTGTCGGAGATGGCCAGGACGGTCTTGCCCGCGACGATGGAGCCGCGGTTGCCGCCGAATTGTTCGTCGCGGACCCGCCGGTTCTGCGGATTGGCGTTCAGCGAGTCCTGCTGGAAGACGACGATCTGCGAGACGTTCAGCAGCAGCGCCACGAAGAGCACCATGGTGAGCACCGCGATGCGGCGGATCGGCTTGTTCACCGGCGAGCCTCCCCGGTGGGGACGGCGATCAGCTGGGTGCTGTCGTCGGCCATCGTCAGCTCGCTCGGAGCGGCCACCGGCCGGCGGACCTGGTGGGAGATCACCAGCAGCAGTCCGACGATCATCCAGTTGACCACCATCGACGAGCCGCCATGGGTCATGAACGGGGTAGTCAGGCCGGTCATCGGGGTGAGCCGGGTGACACCGCCGACGATCAGGAACACCTGGAGGGCGAACACGAAGGACAGCCCGGTGGCCAGCAGGGTGGAGAAGTCGTCGCGGGCGGCCAGCGCGGTGCGCAGGCCGCGGAAGGCGAACAATGCGTAGACCATGATCAGCGCCATCAGTCCGGTGACGCCGAGTTCCTCACCGATCGCCGCAGCAATGAAGTCGGACTTGGACAGTGGTGTCAGGCCGGGCCTGCCCAGCCCCCAGCCGCGGCCGAGCAGGCCGCCCCAGGCGAAGCCGAACTGGGCGCTGATGATCTGCAGGTTCTGGTCGTAGTGCTGGAACGGGTGCAGCCAGGCGTCGATCCGCACCTGCACGTGGTGGAAGACCGCCGAGGCGGCGAGCGCGGCACCGGCGAAGGACACCCCGCCGAGCACCAGCCAGGCCGGTCGTTCGGTGGAGACGTAGAGCATCATCACGAACAGGCCGAAGAAGAGCATCGACATGCCGAGGTCCTTCTGGGTGACCAGCACCGTCATGGCGATCGCCAGCATCACGCCCAGCGGCGCGAGGTCACGCGGGCGGGGGAAGGTGATGCCGAGGAACCGGGGGCCGGCCACCGCCAGCGCGTCGCGCTTGTCGACCAGGTAGGAGGCGAACGCGATCGTCATCACGAACTTCGCCGCCTCGGCCGGCTGGAAGGAGTATCTCCACACCCGGATCCACACCCGCGAGCCGTTGAGTTCCGTGCCCAGGCCCGGCACCATCGGGAGCATCATCAGCACCAGGCCGACCAGGAACAGGGTGTACGTGTAGCCCTGCAGCGGCCGGTGGTCGCGCAGCACCACGATGATCGCCACCGCCAGCGCCATCCCCAGCCCGGTCCAGACCAGCTGGGTGAGCACGTCGTGGCGTGGCGGCTCGGCGATCAGATCGATCCGGTGGATCATCGCCAGCCCGACTCCGTTGAGCAGCAGGGCGCACGGCAGCAGCAGCGGGTCGGCGTACGGGGCCCGCCAGCGTACGGCCATGTGCAGGGCCAGCCCGAGCCCCACCCACACCATCGCGACCGACAGCATCTCCGGTGGGAGCCGACCGTCCAGGTTGAGGTGGGTGAGGGCGTAGCCGGACAGCCCGATGAACTGGGCGACGAGGATCATCGCGAGCTCGACGTTGCGTCGTTTGCGGTAGACGACGACGGAATCGGTGGCGTCGGGCATCAGCACTCCCCGTAGTCGGGGACGACCGGCGTCGGCGGGGCGGCCGGCGTCGGGGAGGGCGACTGCGGTTGGGCCTGCGCGGCCGCCTGGCGGGCTTGTTCCTCGGCGGCCGCCGCGTCAGCCTTGGTCCGGACCGTACGGCAGTAGGCGGCGTTCTGGGAGAGCTCGGTCATGCTGGCCTGCGCGGCGGACAGTGACTCGACGGTGATGCCCTCGTGCACCTGCTGCTGGTAGCGGGGGGAGAGATCGGCGATGGTGATGTCCTCACCCTGGACGATCCGGTTCAGTCGCCAGGACCCGATCGTCGTGTCGAACCCGCGGTAGAGCGCGACCTTCGCGCCGTCCGCACCGATGAAGTAGCTGTTGCGCCACACCACCCAGGTGCCGGCGACCGCGCCGCCGATCAGCAGGACGGCCACCAGCAGCGAGATCAGCAGGACGACGGCCCGGCGACCCCATGACGGGTCCTCCCGGGGCGCATAGCGCTCGTCCTCCGCCAGGACCGGCCGGCGCCGGGTGGTCGAGGGCGCCAGGACCGCAGGGGTGGGGTCGATGTCGTGGCGTTGCCGCATCTCCAGTGCCTGCGCCTGGCTGGCGACGTCCTCCGGCACCGGCAGGCCCTCCGCGTCGACCAGCAGCGGCGCGACGAACTGCGCGGGATCGAGCGGGATCTCCTGCGTACGCTCCGAGACCGGGGGGATCTGGCGGGTCGCGGCGGCGCCGACAGTGACCGGCGGTGCCGCGTCCGCCGGCTCGGCGACCACGTCGGCGAGGATGATCGTGATGTTGTCCGAGCCGCCGGCGGCGTGCGCGGCGGCGATCAGCTGGTCGAGGGCCTGGGCACGGTCGGGGATCGCGACCATCCGGGCCAGATCGGTGTCGTCGACCAGCCCGCACAGGCCGTCGGAGCACAGCAGCAGGCGGTCGCCGGGGAGGGCGTCGACCAGGCCGATGTCCGGATCGTTGTTCGGGGTGCCGTTCAGCACCCGCAGCAGCAGCGAACGGTGCGGGTGGGTGGCGGCCTGGTCGGGGGTCAGGCGGCCCTCGTCGACCAGTGACTGCACCCACGAGTGGTCGTGGGTGACCCGGACCAGACTGTTGTGGCGCAACCGGTACATCCGGGAATCGCCGATGTGGACGACGGCCAGGTCGGTCCCATCGAACGCGGCCGCGGTGACAGTGGTGCCCATCCCATCCAGCGCGGGATTGTCCGCGTCCAAGTCGGCGATCAGCTCGTTGGCGTCGTGGACCCGTTGGGTGACCCGGCTCAGCAGGTCCTCCCCGCGTGGTGGCGCCGGGAGGGTCGACAACTCCTCGTCGAGCGCGCGCAACTGGGTCACCGCGACGGCGGAGGCCAGGTCGCCGGCGGCCGCACCGCCCATCCCGTCGGCCACCAGGAGGAGGTGCCCGGAGGCATAGCCGGAGTCCTGGTTGTTCTTGCGGACCAGCCCGATCTCGGAGTGTGCCGTGAAACGGAGGGACAACGGCATGCTCAAGACTCCAGTTTCAGGATCGTCCGCCCGATCCTGATCTCGTCGGCCGGCCCGATGATCGTCGCACCGGTGATCCGGATCCCGTTGACGAACGTGCCGTTGGTCGAGCCGAGGTCCTCCAGATAGAGGCCGGCGTCCCCGTTGACCACCCGGGCGTGGCGGGTGGAGACGAAGTCGTCCTCGAGCACGATGGCACACTCCGGTGATCGGCCGATCATCACGTACGTGCCGGCTTGGTCGACCTCCGCCGCCATGCCCAGGTGCGGGCCGTTGGTGACCACCAGCCGGGCCGGCGGCGCGGGCGGCGGGGCGATCGGTGCGGCGGCCCGGGGCACCCCACCGCGTCGCCCGTCACCCGGACGCGGTGCGGAGGCGGCCGGGAGCTCGGAGGTCGGCATCCGTCGGCCGAAGAGATCGGTGCGGATGACGTTGGCCGCGAGCAGGATGAACAGCCACAGCAGTGCGAGGTAGCCGATCTTCAGCGCCGTGAGGAGGATGTCGGACATCACTGATCCGTGCTGGGTGAATGGATGAGCATCCGGGTCGAGCCGATCTCGATCCGGGAGCCTTCGGTGAGGATGGCCTGGGCGACCCGCTGGCCGTTGACGATGATGCCGTTGGTCGAGCCGAGGTCGACGATGGTCACCTGCTGGTCGTCGCCGGTGCCGGAGACCTTGATCTCGGCGTGCTGGCGGGAGATGCCCGGGTCGTTGATCCGCAGGTCGGCGCTGGTGCCGCGGCCGATGATGAAGCCGGGCGGGGTGAGCGGGTGACGCATCCCGTTGACCTCCAGCACCAGCCGGGTGCGGTGCAGCGGGGTGGGCGAGCCCTGGCCGGCGGCCGGTGCCGGCCCGCCGCCGGCTGTCCCGCCGGCCACCGCCTGGGAGACGACGGTGAACTTGCCGGTCGGCAGCGAGGTGTCGAGCTCGTACGTGATGGAGATCGGGCCGTTGAAGATGTATCCCTGGCTGGACGCGTGCTGCTTGAGCTCGGGGACGATCTCGCGGCTCAACGTCTTGCCGTACGGGGTCAGGCGTTCGTAATCGTGTTGGGACAGGAAGACAGTGAACTCGTTGGGCACCAGACGGCGGTCGCGGGAAACGACCTTGGCCTCGGCATCGAGCTCCCGCTGCAGGCGGGCGGCGATCTCCACCGGCTGCACGTCGCCCTTGAAAGCGCGGGCGAAGGCACCGCTGACGGCACCCTCGAGCTTCCTTTCGAAGCGGTCGAAGACTCCCACCTTCAGTTCCTTCCGGCCGACGGTAACGGGTATCGCACCTCTGATCTTATGCGTCGGCCGTGGCGGTACGCTGACCGCCGGGCGGGGTGAGCCCCCGGAATCGAGGGTCGATCGGCCGAGTTGACGGGCCCGGCGGCGGGTGTGCTATGGTTCTCCGGTTGCTACGGGCAGGGAGACTTGCTCGGATCACTCTTGCGCGAGTGGCGGAACGGCAGACGCGCTGGCTTCAGGTGCCAGTGTCCCTTGGGACGTGGAGGTTCAAATCCTCTCTCGCGCACCAATTGATGCCCTACGGCATCCTGGACGCCCGGCCTTGGAGGTCGGGCGTTTTTCGTCTCGTGATGTCGCGTGTCTCGACTCTGCTGCGTGGTCGGCGTTGTCCGGCTCTTCACGGACGAGGGGGTCGAGGTCGGGATCCGCCGAGCGTTCGCTCGGGGCACCCGCGGACAGTCGTAACCGCTGGGCCGGGTGGGCCGGCGGACGTGGCGTGGCGCGGGCGGGGGTGCTGGCTGGGGTGGCCCGGCGGGTGGCGTTGGGGTGGCCGGACCGGGGGTGCGTCGCCTGGGGGTGGCTCGGGCTGGGGTGCGTCGCTTGGGTGGTCGGACCGGAGCCCTTGCCTGCCAGACCGTACCCGTGGTGTTCATTCCCTCCCGGTCGCCCGAGCGGGAATGAATACGAAGCGTACGGTCTGCTACGCGGCGTACGGTCTGGGTCGGGGCGCCGCAGGCTTGGCCCAGACGCGGACGAGTGCGCGTGGGCCCGTCGGACGAGCGTTGCCGGGACCTCCGTCATCGGAAGGCCGCACCCCCGTCCTCCCTCGCCCACTCCCATCCCAATGCGCGGGATGACCGCTAGGACTGGCCGGTTCCTGGGTTCCTTCGAGTCTCCGGGGTTCCCCATCTGCGGGTGACTTCGTTGCAGGTTTGCCTCGGTCCCGCGGCTGTGGGCGGGGTGCGTCCTGAAAGGCGCCTCTGGCGGCGTGTGCGTCTGGGTGTGGTGGTCGGTGTGGTGGTGGGGTGGGCGGCAGCCCTGTATAGCTGTTGCGGGTGGCTGAGGTGGCGTCGGCGTACGCCCTTGCGTGGCGCTCCCGTCGGGATGCCGTCCGGCTGTGAGGATGCGAGGTGTTCCACATGCAGGGAATGTCCACATTGGCAAGAGTCGAGAATATGGCGTCGGCCACATTGTCCGAGAATCTCGAACCAATCTTCGATATGCCTTATCTAATTTTAGCGAGGTGAGGCTTAATTGACTATTTCGGGCGTAGTACGACGCACAGTAAGAGTTAATCCTGAGTTTTCCCTGAATTGATCTGGTTGACATTGCCCGTCGATTCCATGGAGCCGTCCGGGTGACGGGAACCCTGCCGCCGCGTGGCGGCCGACGTCAGGTCGGACGGACCAGAGGAGAGGGAGAGACGTGACTCCGTTCCGCAAGGGTGTCATCGCTGCCACCGCCATCACCGGCTCACTGATGCTGGCCGCCATGCCCGGCGTGGCGCACGCCACCACCGACTCGATCGACTACGCGATCGACAGCCCGTACGCCGACGTCGACTGGGGCTGGACCCAGTACAAGGCCGGGTTTCACAACCACACCACCGAATCCGATGGCGGCAACAGCCTGCGCGAGATGATCGACCAGGCGTACGCCCTGGGCTTCAATGTCTACGCCGCCACCGACCACAACTTCCACATGGAGGACTGGGTCGGCGACTACAAGGAGGGCCCGCTCGGCTCCGGCGAGCAGCCGAAGGCGAACTACTACTACACCCAGGCCGAGGTCGACGCGATGCTGGCCGGTGAGGGCCGGGACGGCAAGCCGGGCCTGTTGGGTGTCCCCAACACCGACGAGCAGTCGATCGCCGACCACCTGAACACCTTCTGGACTCCGTGGAACAACTCGGGATCCGCCACGCTGGAATCGAAGATCGAGCACGTCGACGGGATGACCGGACAGCCCTCCCCGCTGATGCACATCAACCACCCCGGCCGCTACTACGGCGGCAGCACCACGAAGCTGGGCCCGAACGGTGAGGATCTCGGCGGGCTGGCGGCGACCGACCCGGCGAAGGTCGCCCGGTACGTCGGCCTGTTCGAGCAGTACCCGGACTCGCTGGTCGGCATGGAGATCGTCAACAAGGTCAGCGACGGGGACTCCTACTCCGACCGCATCCTGTGGGACAGCGTGCTGGCCGAGACCATGCCCGAGCGGAACGTCTACGGCTTCAGCAACGACGACGCGCACAGCACGGGCGCCCTCGGCTACGACTACAACCAGCTGCTGATGCCGGAGCTCTCCGAGCAGGCCGTGCACGACGCCATGACCTCGGGCGCCTGGTACTCCAGCGCCCTGGTCGCCAAGCGTGAGCTCGGCTCCGGCTTCAAGGGTGACCGCACCGAGCCGGCCCCGACGATCAGCAGCATCGCCGTCGATCAGACCGCCGACAGCATCACCATCCAGGGTGCCGGCTACCACCGGATCGAATGGATCGCCGACGGCAAGGTGATCGCCACCGGCAACACCCTCGACCTGGACGACGTCTCGGCCTCGGTGGACAACTACGTCCGCGCCCAGCTGATCGGCGACAACGGCATCTCCTTCACCAACGCCTTCGGCGTCACCATGAACACCACCGGCAACGACGGTGAGTTCCTCTCCGACAGCGAGGCGGCCCAGGCCGCCGTCGCCTCGGTCGGCCGCACCACCGCCGCCGTCGAGGTCGTCCGCGCGTTCGGTGCCTCGCAGGGCGCCAAGCGCTTCGATGTCGCGGTGACCACGCCCGAGGGCACCACGATGGTGAAGGTGGACGCCGTCACCGGCGCCATCCTCTGAGTCGGCGCTGCCAACACGTCTTGGACCGTACGATCGTGGCCCGCTCCCTGCCCGGGGGTGGGCCACGGTCTTCGGTGCCGGGTGCCGGGTGCCGGGTGCCGGGTGCCGGGTGCCGGGTGCCGGGTGCCGGGTGCCGGGTGCTCGGGCAGGGCGACCGTGGCTGGTCAGCGGTCCGCGGGCCGCTCGTGCTGGGGATCGGTCCGCTGCAGGATCTGCTCGGCGACGGCGGTCAGCTGGGGCACCTGGGCGTCGGTCAGCGCGTCGAACACGTACGTCCGTACGGCCTCGACATGGCCAGGCGCGGTCCGGACGACGAGATCCCACCCCGCGTCGGTCAGCGTCGCCAGGGTCGCGCGGCGGTCCTCCGGATCGGGCGAGCGGACCACCAGGCCACGGTGCTCGAGCTTGGCGACGACCTGGGAGAGTCGCGACAGCGAACCCTCGGCGAAGGCGGCGAGCTCGCTCATCCGCCGCGTACGATCCGGCGCCTCGGACAGCCCGGCCAACACCATGTACTCGAAGAACCGCAGTCCGGCGTCGCGTCGCAGTTGGCCGTCGAGCGCGGTCGGCAGGCGCAGCACCACGCCGCCGAGGGCCAACCAGGCACGCCGTTCCTCGGCGGTCAGCCACTGGGGTGCGTTCGTCTGCTCCGGCTCCATGGGCCCATCGTACGTTAGACGTTAAACATTGAAGTAATTCTGGTCCGGTGTGCTGCGTGGCGGCTCGCGGTCGCGTCGCCCTCGCCGCCGTCCCGGCTCACTGGCCGGCGGAGGCCTCCATGGCACCGATCCAGTCGAGGATGTCGGGGCGGTCGAGGCGCAGCACGCCGGACGAGCCTGCGCAGGCGGGGTTGCGGGTGTAGGAGGTGACGCCGGCGATGACGGTGCTGGTGCCGAGGAAGTTCGGACCGCCCGAGTCGCCCGTGCAGGTGCCGCCGGTGTCGGCGTTCGCGGAGAGCAGCATCCCGAAGTCGCCGACCTCGGGCATCCCGGTGTTGATCTGGAGCAGGCGCGGGTGGGCGACCCGGCGCGCCACGTCGTCCTGGTTCTTCCAGGACGCGGCCTCAGGGAAGGATGCCTGCAGGCCGTAACCCACCGAGGTGAAGGTGGTGCGGCCGCCGGGCCGCAGCGCGTCGAGCTGGTCCGCCGCGGGAAGCCGGCCGTACGTCGCCATCGGCACGGGGCGATCGAGGATGACGACGCCGACGTCGTGGGTGTAGAACGCGTCGGGGTCGTACGCCGGATGGGCGTACGGCGTCCCTCCGACGGCGCCGGGGCTCTGCGGGGTGGGGACGGCGTCGAACCACACCGTGGTGTACATCAACTGGCCGCTCGTGCAGTGCCCCGCGGTGAGGAAGACCCGCGCCGAGATCAGCGTGCCGCTGCACCTCAGCTCGGTCCGGGTCGCGACGTCGTACGTCACCATCATCCCGACGTACGGGTGGTCGTCGCCGTCGAGACTGCCGTGCGTGATGGCATGAGCCGGTGAGGCACCCGCCACGAGCAGGAGGCTCGCGAGGAATGCCGTGATGAGTGCGCGCATGTGGGCCCCTTCGACGTCAGCCGGCCCCATCGGCCGTGGTACGGCCCACAGTAGAGCGTCGGGGGTCGGGCCCGGACGAGGCGACGAGCGCCCTCAGGCGAACTGCTCGACCAGCGGAACGATGTCAGCCACCGAGGCCAGCACCCGGCTCGGCCGGAACGGGAACCGGGCGATGTCCTCCCGCTGGGTGATGCCGGAGAGCACGAGGATGGTCCGCATGCCGGCCTCCAGGCCGGAGATCACGTCGGTGTCCATCCGGTCGCCGATCATCACGGTGGTCTCGGAGTGGGCGCCGATCGCGTTCAGGCCCGAGCGCATCATGTACGGGTTGGGCTTGCCGCAGTAGTACGGCTCGATGCCGGTCGCCTTGGTGATCAGCGCGGCGACGGCGCCGGTCGCCGGCAGGATGCCGTCGGGTGACGGGCCGGTCGGGTCCGGGTTGGTGGCGATGAACTTCGCCCCGCCGAGGATCAGGTTGATCGCCCGGGTGATCGCCGGCAACGACCAGGCCCGCGTCTCGCCGAGGACCACGTACTCGGCCTCGGTGTCGGAGAGGATCATCCCCGACTCGTGCAGCGCCGTGGTCAGGCCGGCCTCGCCGAGCACGTACGCCGTCGCCCCCGGCGACTGGTCGGCGAGGAACGCTGCGGTCGACAGGGCGGAGGTCCAGATGTTCTCCTCCGGCAGGTCGATGCCGCTGCGGGCGAGCCGGGCACGCAGGTCGCGCGGGGTGAAGATCGAGTTGTTCGTCAGCACGAGGAAGCGCCGCTCGGTGCGCTTGAGCGCCTCGATGAACTCGGCCGCTCCGGGAATCGCCTGGTTCTCGTGGACCAGGACACCGTCCATGTCGGTGAGCCAGCTGTGGACGGGGGTGTCGTGCATCGGGCCCTCCTCGGGGCGGCGGCGGATGTCTCCAGCAGTATTCCAGCCGCCCTCGCGACGCCTTTCGGAGGGGGCGGGTCAGTGCGGGGCCGGGAGCCTGTGTTCCCGGATCCGCCACGGCGGCATACCGTAGAAGCATCAACTATCAGTGGAGTGTCGATTTCTTGCTGCGGGTCCCACAAGGACCTCGGGAGGTGCACCGTGAAGCTCGCCGAACAACTCGTCGCCCAGCTCCGACAGGCCGGCGTCCGACGGATCTACGGGATCGTCGGAGACTCGCTCAATCCCATCGTCGATGCCGTCCGCCGCTCCGGTGGCTCGGCTGCCGGCGGCATCGACTGGGTCCACGTCCGGCACGAGGAGGCGGCCGCGTTCGCCGCCGCCGCGGACGCCCAACTCACCGGTGAACTGGCGGTCTGTGCCGGCTCCTGCGGCCCGGGCAATCTGCACCTGATCAACGGTCTCTACGATGCGAACCGCTCCGGTGCCCCCGTCCTGGCCATCGCCTCCCACATTCCCAGCCAGCAGATCGGCACCGAGTACTTCCAGGAGACCCACCCGGACCGGCTGTTCACCGAGTGCTCGGTCTTCAACGAGCTGGTCACCGACCCGACGGTGTTCCCGCGGCTGGTGGACTCCGCCATGCACCACGCGATCGCCGAGCGCGGTGTCGCCGTCCTCACGATCCCCGGTGACGTCGCCGACCGGGACGCGACGGTGCCGACGCCGGCCTGGCATGACGTCCGCGAGGCCAGCCTGACTCCCGACCCGGCCGCGGTGCAGGAGCTGGCGGACCTGATCAACGCCGCCGAGACGGTGGCCGTCTTCGCCGGCGCCGGCGTCGAGGGGGCGCACGACGAGGTGATCGAGCTGGCCGAGAAGATCGCCGCCCCGATCGGGCATTCGCTGCGCGGCAAGGACTTCATCCAGTACGACAACCCGTACGACGTCGGGATGACCGGCCTGCTCGGCTACGGGGCGGCGGCCGCGGGGATGGAGGGGGCCGACCTGCTCCTGCTGCTCGGCACCGACTTCCCGTACGACCAGTTCCTGCCCGACACCCGGACGGCCCAGATCGACCGCAACGCGGCCACCATGGGCCGGCGGACGGGCGTGGACCTGGCCGTGCAGGGCGACATGGTGCCCACCCTGCGGGCGCTGCAACCGCTGGTCGAGCGGAAGACCCGGCGGGCGTTCCTCCAGGAGATGCTGAAGAAGCACGAGAAGTTGATGACCTCCACGGTCGGGGCGTACGCCCACAAGCCGGCCCGCAAGCGCCCGATCCACCCGGAGTACGTCGCGAATCTGCTCGACGAGGTCGCCGCCGAGGACGCGATCTTCACCGCCGACACCGGCATGTGCAACGTGTGGACCGCGCGCTACATCAACCCGAACGGTCGCCGTCGGTTGATCGGCTCCTTCCTGCACGGGTCGATGGCGAACGCACTGCCGCACGCGATCGGGGCGCAGTTCGCCTACCCGGACCGGCAGGTGATCTCGGTGTCCGGCGACGGTGGCCTGGGGATGTTGCTCGGCGAGCTGGTGACCGCGCAGATGTACCAGCTGCCGATCACCGTGGTGGTGTTCAACAACTCGACCCTCGGCATGGTCAAGCTGGAGATGCTGGTCGACGGGATGCCCGGATACGGCACCGACGTGCCGCCGGTCAGCTACGCGCAGGTCGCGAAGGCCATCGGCTACCACGCCGCCACCGTGTCCGAGCCGAAGCAGATCGAGCCGGCGCTGAAGGCGGCGCTGGCCCATCGCGGCCCCTCGCTGGTCGAGGTGATCACCGATCCGGACGCGCTGTCCCTCCCGCCGGCGGTGACCGGCGAGCAACTGATCGGTTTCGCGACCGCGATGAGCAGGACCGTCCTCAACGGGGGCGCCGGTGAAGTGGTGTCGATGGCCCGCTCGAACATGCGCAACATCCCGCGGAGCTGGAAGCTGTGACGCCGACGGCTGGGGTGCTCGTCGGGCTCACGCGTGGGTGAGCACCCAGTCGGCGGCCTCCTCCGGCGCCTCCACCTGCTCGATGCCCTCCGGTGCGGCGGGCCGGCGGACGATCACCACGGCGATGCCGAGGTCGGCGGCGGCCTGCAGCTTGGCCTCGGTCAGGGAACCGCCGGAGTTCTTCGTGGTGAGCACGTCGATCCGCCGGTCCCGCATCAGCGCCGTTTCCGACTCCAGGTCGTACGGTCCGCGGTCGACCAGCACCTCCCAGTTGGTCGGCACCCACCAGTCCGCCGGCTCGACCAGCCGGACCAGGACGTAGCGGTCGGTCCAGCCGGCGTACGCCCGCAGCGACTTGCGGCCGGTGGTGACGAACACCCGCGTGCCGAGCCGTTCAGCGGTCGTCACGGCCTCGGCGGTGCTGTCCACCCAGTGCCAGTCGGCCGCCTCGGGGCGGGTCTCCCAGCCGGGCCGTTGCAGCCGCAACAGCGGGATCCCGGTCTCCTGGTGGGCCGCCGCGGCGTTGGCGCTGATCCGGGCGGCGAACGGGTGGGTCGCGTCGACGACCGCGGTGATGCCATGGTCGCGCTCGTACGCCACCAGACCCTCGACGCCACCGAAACCGCCGACCCGCACCTCGCCGGCCGGCAGCGCCGGAGTGGTCACCCGTCCCGCGAGGGAGGAGATGACGTCGAGGCCGCGGTCGACCAGTAGGATCGCCAGGGTGCGCGCCTCCCGGGTGCCGCCGAGGATCAGCACGGTCATCTGACCAGGCCCCTCTCGGCCAGTGCGCTCGTCCCCGGCAGTTCGCCACCGGCGACGGCACCGATCACGGTGACCGCCGGCGAGCCGATCCCGGCGGCCTCGACCGCGTCCGGCAGGGCGGCGAGGGTGGAGCGGACGACCCGCTGACCTGCCAGGCCTGCGTCGGCGATGGTGGCCGCCGGGAGGGCGGGGTCCATGCCGTCGGCGAGCAGTCGGGTGCAGATCCGGCGCAAGGTGTGCACGCCCATCAGGATCACCAGGGTGGTGCCGGAACGGGCCAGCGCCGCCCAGTCGACGCCCGAGCGCGGGTCGCCGGGGGCGACGTGGCCGGACACCACGGTGAAGCCCTGGCTCAGTCCGCGGTGGGTGACCGGGATGCCGGCGAGCTCCGGGGCGGCGATCGAGGAGGTCACCCCGGGGATGACGGTCACCGGGACACCGGCCTCGGTGAGGGCGACCACCTCCTCGCCGCCACGGCCGAAGACGTACGGGTCGCCGCCTTTGAACCGGACGACGTGCGCGCCGCGGCGGGCACGGTCGATCAGCAGGGCGTTGATCGTCTCCTGGGAGGTCTGCTCGCCGCGCGGGATCTTCGCCACGTCGATCACCTCGGCGTGGGCGGGGATCTCGGCCAGGCACTCCTGCGGGGCGAGCCGGTCGGTCACCACGACGTCGGCCTGGCGCAGTGCCTGCAGCCCGGCGACGGTGATCAGCCCGGGATCGCCGGGTCCGCCGCCGACCAGGGTGACCCGTCCGGTGCCGGGCTCGGGGGCGGGGCGGGGGGCGGCCGGGTCGGCCCGGTCCGGGCGCGGACCGAGAACCAGGTCGTACGTTCCCCGGTGGTCGGCGGCCGGCGGCTCGGGGGCGTGGGTGACCAGCCCGCGCTGCACCAGGTCCTTCAGGGCGGTGGGGAGTTCTTCGACGGCGAGGGTGACCCGGGCCCCGCCGCGGAGCAGGGCGGCAATGTGCGCGGGCATGGTGGCGTCCAGACCGGTGATCAGCACCCGGCGGTCGGTGACGTCGATCTCAAACACGGGCGGCCTCCACGAGGGCATCGATGACGGCGGGCGGGCGGACGGCGACCCGGACCCAGCCGGGACCGAGACCGGGGAACGTGTCGCCGCGGCGGACCGCGAACCCGCGTGCCCGCAGCCGCGCGCGGGTCGTCGGATCGTGGGTGTCGGCCAGCACGAACGGTCCGGAGGCCGGCGTGACGACGTCCCACCCCAGGCCGGTGAGGGCCTCCACGAGGTGGTCGCGGTCAGCAGTGGTGCCGATCACCGCGAGCTGGGACTCGATCCGGGCTCGGTCGGAGGTGGCGGCGATCATCGCGGCGAGCGCCGGGGCGGAGACCGACCACGGCGGCTGCTGGGCGGCGAGCCGGGCGATCAGCCGGGGGTCGCCGACGACGTAGCCGGCCCGCAGCCCGGCCAGGCCCCAGGTCTTGGTGAGGGAACGGACGACCAGCAGGTCGGTCATCTCAGCGTCGATCTGGGTCTCGTGCTCACCGGGAACGGCGTCCATGAACGCCTCGTCGATCACCACGATCCGCCCCGGTCGGGCCAGGCCGCGCAACGCCTCCCCGTCGTGCAGGACGCTGGTCGGGTTGGTCGGGTTGCCGACCAGCAGCAGGTCCGTGTCGGGCAGCGCCGCGGTGTCGAGGGTGAACGGCGGGGCCAGGACGTGCCGGTGCGGCGTACGACCGGCGGCGAGCAGGGCCGCCTCCGGCTCGGTGAACTGCGGGTGCACGACCACCGGTCGCTCGCCCGGGACGGCCCGGGCGATCAGGGTGAACGCCTCCGCACCGCCCGAGGTCGGCAACACCATGTCCGGGGTGACCCCGTGGTACGCCGCCAGGGCCTCGCGGGCCGCGGTCGGATCCGGGTAGGCGCCCAGCCCGGTCAGGGTGGCGGTGATCTGTGCCAGCATCCAGTCCGGCGGGCCGGGGAGACGTACGTTGACCGCCAGGTCGACCAGCCCGTCACCCACCTCGGTGTCGCCGTGGTGCTGCAGGTCGGGTCGAGAGGCGGCATACGTGTGCGCGGCGTCGCAGAACTCCTGGGCCAGCTCCGGTGCCCCCGCCCAGTGCACGTGCAAGTAGGAGGCGTGAACGGTGGCGGGCATCGTCGGGGCCGCCGGGTCGGTGGTCGTCCGGTGGAACTCGTGGCCGTGCGTCCCGTCGACGTCGCGGTAGCCGAGCGTCAGCTTCGGGCCCATCGCCGCGGTGGCGTCGACCGCGCCGACCATCGGGTGGCCGTCGACCTCGCGGCACAGGTAGAGCAGGCCGGCGCACTCCCCGACGGTCGGCGTGCCCGCGGCGATCGCTTCACGGATCGAGGCGATCATCGACGCATTGCCGGACAGCCCCTCGGCGTGCACCTCGGGGAAACCGCCGCCCAGGTAGAGGCCGGCGGTGTCGGGCGGCAGCGCCACGTCCTCCAGCGGGTCGAACTCCACCGGCTCGCAGCCGGCCGCCTCCATCAGCTCAGTCGTCTCGGCGTAGCGGAAGGTGAAGGCGCGGCCGCCGGCGACGGCGATCCGCGGCCGGGCGGGATGGTCGGTCCCGGCGGTGTCCGGTGCGGCGACGGTGGCGTCGGGGAGAGCGGCGTACGCCTCGGGCGGGTGCACCACGGCAGCCGGGTCCCAGGGCCGTGCGGACAGTCGCGGGGCGGTCATCGCGATCTTCACCACCCGGGCCAGGTCGACCTCGTCGGAGATCCGCCGGGCGAGGGCGTCGAGGGCCTCCAGCGCTTCGTCCCGCTCGGCGGCGGGCACCAGGCCGAGGTGTCGCGACGGGACGTGGATCGCCTCGTCGCGCGGCAGCACCCCGAGCACCGGAATGCCCAGCCGGCGCAGCGCGCGGCGCACCTCGTCGGCGTGGCGGGGCGAGCCGGCCTTGTTGAGGATGATGCCCTCGACCTTCACGCCCTCCTCGAACGCCGCCAGGCCGCCGACCGTCGCGGCGATCGTCCGGGAGGCGTGGGAGATGTCGACGGTGAGGATGACCGGGGACTCGGTGAGCTCCACGACATGGGCGGTGGAGGCGAAGCCCTCGGTCTCCGCTTTGCCGTCGAACAGCCCCATCACGCCCTCGATGATGGCGATCCGGGCCGGTGTCGGGTGCTGGGCGGTGGTGTGCAGTGCGCCGTGCAGCAGCAGCGGGGCGATCCGCTCCTCACCCTGCAGCCACGGGTCGAGGTTGCGGCCGGGACGGCCGGTGGCGAGCTGGTGGTAGCCGGGGTCGATGTAGTCCGGGCCGACCTTGAAGCCGGCCACGTCGAGGCCGTACGGCTCGCGCGACAGCGCCGCCATCAGACCCGTCGCCACGGTCGTCTTGCCCTGACCGGAGGCGGGCGCGCCGATCACCACCCGGGCCAGCGCGGTGGTCGGGCGCTCGGCGGTGGGGGTGTCGGTGGTTCCGGGGGTGCTGGGGTCGATCACCATTCGATGCCCTTCTGGCCCTTCTGGCCGGTGTCGAAGGGGTGTTTGACCTTGGTCATCTCGGTCACCAGGTCGGCGACCTCGAGCACCTCCGGGGCGCAGTCGCGGCCGGTGATCACCACGTGCTGGGTGCCGGGGCGGGCCCGCAGCGTCTCCGCGACGTCGACCGGGTCGATCCACCCCCAGGTCATCGGATAGGTGAACTCGTCGAGCACGTAGAGCGTGTGGCGCTCGTCGGCGAGGCGGCGCTTGATCTCCGCCCAGCCCTCCTGAGCGGCCAGCGCATGATCCTCCGCGGAGCCCTCCTTGCGCGACCAGGACCAGCCCGAGCCCATCTTGTGCCACTCGATCGGGCCGCCCTGGCCGGTGGTCTCGTGCACGGTGGCCAAGGCTTCGAGGGCGGTCTGCTCGCCGATCCGCCATTTCGCGGACTTCACGAACTGGAAGACACCGATGTCCCACCCCTGGTTCCAGCCGCGCAGGGCCAGCCCGAACGCGGCGGTGGACTTGCCCTTGCCGGGGCCGGTGTGCACGACCACCAGCGGCCGGTTGCGGCGCTGCTTGGTGGTCAGCCCGTCCTCGGGCACGGTCAGTGGCTTGCCCTGCATGTCAGGCTGCCTTTCGTCGGGGGTCTGGGAGGCGGTCCTGGACGGTGGTCACGATGGTACGACCGGCCGCCGACACCTGATCACGGCCGATCTCGCCGAGCTCCACCAGGTCGGCGCCCATCGCGGCGGCAAGTCGGCCGGCCAGGCCCAGCCGGAACCGTCCGGTCTCGCAGTCGATCACCACGGCGTCGTACCCGGACAGGAACTCGGCGACCCGGCGGGCGCGGGGCAGGGCGTCCGGACCGGAAGTGGCCCGCCCGTCGGTGAGGACGACCAGCAGCGGCCGACGGCGCGGGTCGCGGATCCGTTCGCGCCGCAACACCTCGGCGGCGGTCGCCAGACCTTCGGCCAGCGGCGTACGCCCCCCGGCGGGCAGCTCGTCGAGACGGCGCGCAGCCGCGTCGACCGAGGAGGTCGGCGGCAGGACCAGCGTCGCCTCGGCGCCGCGGAAGGTGACCAGGCCGACCTTGTCGCGGCGCTGGTAGGCGTCGAGCAGCAGGCTGAGGACAGCCGTCTTGACCGCCTCCATCCGCCGCCGGGCCGCCATCGAGCCGGACGCGTCGACGACCAGCAGGACCAGGTTGGACTCGCGGCCCTCGGCGACGGTGCGGCGCAGGTCGCTCGGGGCCAGACGAAGGGCGCCGGTGGAGCGGCCGCGGGTCGCCTGGTGCGGCGCGGCGGCGCGGATCGTGGCGGGCAGGTGGAGCGTACGTCCCTCGTCGCCGGCGCCGACCGCCCGCCCCTGGGCGGTCCGTGCCCGGGAACGGCGGCCGGCCTCGCCCGCGCCGATGCCCCGGGCCTCCAACCGACGGGTGCGGTAGGGGCGGCCGGCGGTCGCGAACAGCATTGTCGGGGCGGGGTCGGAGGGCCGGCCGGGGTCGTCCTCGGTCGAGTGAGCGGTGGGGTCGGTGGCGGGGTCGGCATCCGCAGGGCCTGAGCCGGTGCCGTCGGTGCCGGTGTCCCGGCGCGCGGCCGGGGGCGTCGGACTGTCCGGCGCCGGATCGGCGGATGACGTGTCGGAGCCGGCCGACCCGGTCTCGTCGGGCAGGGTGTCGTCGGGCTGCGGAGCCGGATCGTCGGGACGGTCGTCCGGGTCGGGATCGTCGTCCAGGTCGTCGAGCAGACGGTCCAGCAGGTCCTCGTCCAGGCCCGGGGCATCGAACGGGTTGCGCCGGCGGCGGTGCGGCAGCGCCAGCCGGGCGGCGGCCCGCAGGTCCTCCTTGGTGACCCGGTCGCGCCCGTTCCAGGCGGCGTGGGCCGCCGCGGTGCGGGCCGTGACGATGTCGGCGCGCATCCCGTCGACCTCGAAGGCGGCGCAGATCTCGGCGATCTTCAGCAGCGCCCGATCACCGAGGGTGACGTGGTCGAGCAGTTCCCGGGCGGCGGTCAGTCGGGCCCGGGTGGCCTGCTGTTCGGTGTCGTACGCCGCCGCAAAGGCCTCGGGATCGGCGTCGTACGCCAGCCGTCGGCGGACCACCTCGGCGCGCAACTGCGGGTCACGCGGCGCGGCGACCTCGACGGTCAGCCCGAAGCGGTCCAGCAGCTGCGGGCGCAGCTCGCCCTCCTCGGGGTTCATCGTGCCGACCAGGACGATCCGGGCGGCATGCGAGATCGACACGCCGTCGCGTTCGACGGTGTTGCGGCCCATCGCCGCCGCGTCGAGGAGCAGGTCGACCAGGTGATCGTGCAGCAGATTGACCTCGTCGACGTAGAGCAGGCCGCGGTTGGCCTCGGCGAGCAGCCCCGGTTCGTAGCGGACCCGGCCGGCGCCGAGCGCCTGTTCGAGGTCGAGGGAGCCGATCACGCGGTCCTCGGTGGCCCCCACGGGGAGCTCGACGAGCCGGGCGGGGCGGGTGCCGGTCGGCTCGTCGGCGTCGTGCGGGCCGTCCGGGCAGCGGGGGTCGGGGGCGACCGGGTCGCAGCCGAAGCGGCAGCCGTCGATGATCCGCTGGGCGGGCAGCAGCTCGGCCAGTGCGCGGACGGTGGTCGACTTGGCGGTGCCCTTCTCGCCGCGGACCAGGACGCCGCCGATCGCCGGCGACACCGTGGTCAGCACCAGCGCCAGGCGCATGTCGTCGGAGCCGACGACGGCCGAGAACGGGAACGTACGCATGCAGCCTCCCTGCGGGTGCCTCGCCCGCGTGGTCGTGGGACGGGCGTACGCGGAGGCGCACGTCCCGGCGCCCGGCGATGCCCTGACTCGGCCTGTCGACACGACGGGTCTCACAGTGGCGGGACCGTTCCGGATTCTCACCGGATTCCACGCCGGGTGCAGGCCCGATCCTAGCGGCCGTCGGGAGGGCTGCGCCGCCGGCGATGGCCGGGGCTGCGAGAATCGGTGAGGTGTTCGAAAAGTGTCAGTGGGTGGCCCTAGCGTGATGGATGTCCGGAAGGGCGACTCGGAGTGGGTCGTCGGTCGGTCCGGGCGAGGCGTGAGGGGGAAACGATGACGACGATGTCGGTGGCTCCGCCGGCGTGGGCGAAGGTGCCCGCGTGGGTGGTGGCGGAGCGGTCAGGTGATGATCCGCCCTGGCCGGACGACCTGTTCGGCGACCCGCCGGGGCCGCTGCGGGCGACCGAGGTGGATCTGCCCGACCTGCGGCAATGGGCCCGGTGGCTGGGGGATCCGGAGGCGTTCGGGGCGACGGACGGCACGGCCGAGGATGTCTCGACGCGCTGCATCGAGGTGATCACGGCGCTGGAGCGGCTCAAGTGTGCCGCGGCGGCCGCCCAGGCACGGGTGACCGAACGGTTCGACCGGACACAGCGCCGGCTGCAGCAGGAGGCCGGGGTGCCGGCGGATCGGCTCGGCGAGGGGGTGGCCGCCCAGGTGGCCCTCGCCCGTCATGAATCGCCGGCCAAGGGTGGTCGGTTCCTCGGGGCGTCCCAGGCGTGGGTGCGGGAGATGCCGCACACGCTCGAGGCATTGGCCGATGGACGGCTCAGCGAATGGCGGGCGACCCTCGCGGTCCGGGAGAGTGCGTGTCTGTCGGTCGAGGACCGAGGTGCGGTGGACGAGGAGTTCGGCCGGATCCTGGCCTCCCGCCCGTCGATGGGCGACCGGGCGGTCGCCGATGCGGTGCGGCGACTGGCGTACGAGCGGGATGCCGAGGCGTACGTCCGACGGCTCGACGGTGCCGTGAAGGGCCGTCGGGTGACCTGCCGTCCTGCCCCCGACGGGATGACGTACGTGACAGCGCTGCTGCCGCTGCAGCAAGGGGTCGCGGTGTTCGCTGCGCTGGCCCAGGTGGCTGACGCCGCTCGTGCCGACGGTGACGCTCGCAGCCGCGGACAGCTGATGGCCGACACCCTGGTGGAGCGGGTCACCGGACACCCCGCGGAGCGGCCGTGCGACGTCCACCTCGACGTGCTGATCACCGATCGATCGCTGTTCGCGGAAGATGACGGGGCCGCGGAGGTCGATGGTGTCGGACCGGCGCCCGCCGGCTGGGTTCGCCGGATGCTGGGATCCATCGAGGACCCGGAGACACGGGTGCAGGTCCGCCGGTTGTTCCGGGAGCCGGACGGGTTGATGGCGACGAAGAGCGCCGGTCGATTCTTCACCCGCGGGATGCAACACCTGATCCGGGCCCGCGACCAGCACTGCCGGACACCCTGGTGCGATGCCCCGATCCGGCACGCCGACCATGTGGTCGGCCACGCAGAGGGCGGCCCGACCGACCTGGACAATGCGCAGGGTCTGTGCGAGCGGTGCAATCACACGAAGCAGATCGACGGCTGGTCGGCGAACGTCGAGCCCGGGCCCGGCCAGGTGATCCGGCTGGTGACGCCGACCGGCCACACGTACGCTTCCCGCCCGCCGCGTGGCCCGGGGGAGGTGCGCGATTAGGGTGTAGCCCGTGATCGAGGTCGTGGGAGTGAGGGCGGACGGGCCGGACGAGGCGGCTCGCGAACTGCTGGCGGAGGCCGAGGTGGTGCTCGGCGGTGAACGCCACCTCGCCATGGCACGCGCCCTCGGGGTCGACGCCGAACTGATCCCCTGGCCGTCGCCGATGCGTCCCGCGCTGCCCGGCCTGCTGGCGTCGGTCGCCGACCGACGGGTGGTCGTGCTCGCCTCGGGCGACCCGATGGTCTCCGGCATCGGCTCCACCCTGGTCCGGCTGCTCGGTCCGGAGGCGGTCCGGATCCGGCCCGCCGCCTCGTCGCTCGCGCTGGCCCGCGCCGAGATGCGCTGGCCGGAGGAGACCTGCGACTTCGTCAGCCTGGTCGGGCGCGATCTCGACCGGCTGCGCCGCCATCTGGCGCCGGGCAACAGGGTGATCGCCCTGTCCGGCGGCGCCCGGACACCGGCCGCGCTCGCCGAGATGCTGCGGTCGGAAGGCTTCGGGGCGACCCGGATGACGGTGCTGTCCGACCTCGGATCGGCGGATCAGGCGCGGTTCGACGGCGTCGCCGAGGACTGGCCGTACGTCACCGTCCCGCCGCTCAACGTGCTCTGCCTGGATGTCGCAGTGACCCCGGGTGCCCGACCGGTCGGGCTGTCGCTGGCACCCGGCCTGCCCGACGAGGACTTCACGCACGACGGACAGTTGTCCAAGCGCGACGTCCGGGCCTCGGCACTGGCCCACCTGCGGCCCTGCCCCGGCGAACTGCTGTGGGATGTCGGCGCCGGTGCCGGTTCGATCGGCATCGAGTGGTCCCGGCTCGACCGCCGCAACCGTACGATCGCCGTCGAACGCGACCCGGAGCGGGCCGCCAGGATCCGGCGCAACGCGGCCCGGCTGGGTGTCCCCGAGCTGCAGGTGGTGCAGGCCGATGCGCTCACCGGGGTGGCCGAGCTGCCGACGCCCGACGCCGTGTTCATCGGCGGCGGGGCGACGGAGGAGACGATCGAGGCCTGCTGGGGCGCTCTGCGCACTGGCGGCCGACTGGTGGTGCACACCGTCACTCTGGAGACCGAGCGGGTCGTCATCGATGCTTGGCAGCGCCACGGTGGCGAGCTCACCCGGCTGTCGATCGAGGTGACCCAGCCCATCGGGCGGTTCACCGGCTGGAAGCCGGCCCGCCCCGTGGTGCAATGGGCCGCCACCAAGAACCAGGAGAATGCGTGACCGTCCACTTCATCGGCGCCGGCCCCGGCGCCGCCGATCTGCTCACGTTCCGCGGCGCTGCCCTGATGGGTGCCAGCCCGGTCTGCCTCTACGCCGGGACGTACGTCACCGAGGAGATGCTGGCCCACTGCCCGGACGGTGTCGAGTTGGTCGACACCGCCGTGGTCAACCTCGACGAGCAGGTCGCCATCATGAAGCGGGCCACCGAGCAGGGCCGTGATGTCGCGCGGCTGTGCTCCGGCGACCCGTCGATCTACTCTGCGATCGCCGAACAGACCCGCCGCCTCGACGCCGAGGGCGTCGACTGGGATGTCACCCCCGGTGTCCCGGCGTACGCCGCGGCGGCGGCGCTGGTCGGCAAGGAACTGTCCGTGCCAGAGGTCGCCCAGACGGTCATCCTGACCCGTGCCCAGCGTGATTCGACGAAGATGCCACCCGAGGAATCGCTCCGCGAGCTGGCGAAGACCCATGCCACCCTCGTGCTGCACCTGGCGATCCGATTCGTCCGTGAGTTGCAGGAGACGCTGATCCCGGAGTACGGGGCGGACTGCCCGGTGGTGGTCGTCTCCCGCGCCGAACAGCCCGACGAGCTGATCATCCGCGGGACCCTCGCGGATTTCGCCGACGCCGTCGAGACGCACGGCCTGCGGCAGGCGGCGATCATCATCGTCGGCTGGGCGCTGGACGCCGAAGACTTCCCGGAATCGCACCTCTACCGCACCCGGCATATCCGCTGATCAGCCGGCCGCGCCGTCCGGGACGAGGCAGGCCGGATGGAGTGTGCCGCGAGATCGTCCTACTATCTGCATATGCATGCAGATAGTTGTATGGATCCGGACAATCCGAACGTCGTGCTGGCGGCCGAGATCTTCAGCATGCTCGCCGACGTCACCAGGGTGCGGATCGTGGTGGCACTGGTCAGCCACGACGAGATGTCCGTGGGCGAGCTCTCCAAGCGCGTCCACAAGTCTCCGGCCGCAGTGTCGCAGCATCTCGCGAAGCTGCGGTTGGCCCGCATCGTCGTCGGCCGTCAGGAGGGGACGTACGTCCACTACCGGCTGGCCAACGAGCACGTCGAGCTCCTGGTGCGGGCCGCCCTGGAACAGGCCGAACACGCCGCGTCCGACGTGCCGGCCCACCACCGGGCGCAGACAGCGGGGCTCGGGACGGCAGCGGTCACCCGGAGCGCCGGGTCCACACCGTCGGCCGACGTCGTCGCGGACCGCGCGGAGGTGCGGCGATGACCGCGCCGGACGTCGAGCGCGAGGCGATCGGGAACGGTCACACCTTTCCGCATGATCATCACCCCCACGACCACCCCCACGACCACCCCCACGACCACCCCCACGACGATGGCCACGATCACGATCACGACCACGACCATCACCATCCACACGGTGGTTGGCGCGGAGCCCTGTACGAGACCTTCGTGCCGCACAGCCACGATGCGGCCGAACGGGTCGATGACGCCCTGACCGCCAGTGGCGAGGGCATCCGTGCGGTCCGGACGAGCCTCGTGCTGATGCTCCTCACCGCCGTGGTGCAGTGCCTGATCGTGGCGATCAGCGGATCGGTCGCGCTGCTCGCCGACACCATCCACAACTTCTCCGATGCGCTGACCGCGGTCCCGCTGTGGATCGCCTTCGTGCTGTCCCGCCGCGCCCCGACCCGACGGTTCACGTACGGCCTGGGGCGGGCCGAGGACCTCGCCGGGCTGTTCATCATCGCGATGATCGCCGCGTCCGCGGTGGTCGCGGCATGGCAGGCGGTCGACCGGCTGATCACGCCCCGCCCACTCGAGCACCTGGCGTGGATCGCGGTCGCCGGTGCGGTCGGCTTCCTCGGCAACGAACTGGTCGCCCGTTACCGCCTGCGGGTCGGGCGTCGGATCGGTTCGGCGGCCCTGGTGGCGGACGGCCTGCACGCCCGCACCGACGGGTTCACCTCGTTGGCTGTGGTGGTCGGCGCGGCCGGTGCTTGGCTCGGCTTCCCGCTGGCCGACCCGATCATCGGGCTGGTCATCTCGGTGATGATCCTCGCCATCCTGTGGCGTACGGCCGGCGAGATCGGCGTACGCCTGATGGATGGGGTCGACCCGGCGCTGGTGGAGCGGGTCCGCGCCGAACTGGCCGGGGTGCCCGGCGTCCGGGACGTACGGGAGCTGCGGCTGCGCGCGGTGGGGCACGCCTACCGGCTGGAGGCGGTGCTGGAGGCGCCCGCGGAACTGACGTTGGACCAGGCCGAGGCGCTCCGGGCCCGGGCCGAGGCCGGCGCCCGGCGCCAGGTGCTGCGGCTGGACCAGGCGATGATCACCTGCCGTCCCGCGCTGCCGAGTGCCGGCGTGATGTCGGACTGAGTCCGGGCCTGCCCCTCAGGCCTCCGCCAGCAGCCGGTCGATCACCTCGGCCACCCCGCGGGGGCGTTCCGACCAGCCGAGTCGGGCGGCCAGCTGCAGCGGCCACGGGATCCGCAGATGGGCCTCGGCGACCAACTGTGCGTCGCCGAGCAGTTCGTCGACCGGGCCTTGGGTGGTCCGGCCGCCGGTGACGATGATCGCCGTGGTGGCCCAGGCGAGCGCCAGGTCCACGTCGTGGGTGGCCATGATCACTGTGGTGCCGGACGCCTCGAGGCGGGTGATGGCGGTGAGCATGTCCTCCACCGCGTCCGGGTCGAGGCCCGCGGTCGGTTCGTCGAGCAGCAGGTAGTCGGGACGCATGGCCACCGCACCGGCCACCGCGACCCGCTTCTTCTCGCCGTACGACAGCTGGTGGGTGGCTCGGGCCGCCAGATGCGTGACCCCGAGCAGTGCCAGCGCCTCCTCCACCCGGGCTCGCGCCGCGTCCTCGGACAGGCCGAGGTTGAGCGGGCCGAAGGACACGTCCTGGGTGACGTCGGCGCTGAACAGCTGGTCGTCGGGGTCCTGGAGCACCAGCTGCACCCGGCGGCGGTGGGCGATCAGGCCCCGCCGGTGGTGTGCCAGCGGCGCGCCGTCGACGACCACCTCACCCTCGTCGGGGACGATCCCGCCGGCCAGGCAGCCGAGCAGCGTCGTCTTGCCGCAGCCGTTGGCGCCGAGCAGGGCGGTCCGGTGGCCCGGGCGGATCTCGACGTCCACGCCGTGCAGGACGCGGCCGCGGGAGGGGTAGCCGGCGGCGAGGTGGCGCGCAGTGAGGCTCATGGCAGTAGTCCGAATCCGTGCGTCCCGACGGCGACCAGGGCCAGCAGCCAGGTGGTGGTGAGGGCCAGGAAGGCCGGGGAATGGGGGCGTACGTGGTGCAGTGTTCGCAGGTCGTCGGTGTAGCCGCGGCCGGCCAGGCCCTGTTCCAGCCGTCGGGAGCGCTCCCAGGCCCGGACCAGGACGCCGGCGGCGAGCGAGCCGAAGGAGCGCACCGAGCGGCGGAATCCGACGTAGCCCAGCCGGGCCGCCTGGGCCGACCGGATGGTGACCGCCGACTCCCACAGCACGAACAGCAGGCGGTAGGTGAGTGCGGCGACGTCCAGGGCGGGCCCGGGGATCCGCATCCGTCGCCCGGCGTCCACCAGATCGACCATCGGGGTGGACACGGCGAACAGGATCACCGCGCAGGTGCCCGCGATGCTGCGGCCCAGCACCGTGCCGGCCCGCGCCACCGACTCCGCGGTGACGGCGAACGGGCCGGCACTCCACCACACGGTCGACGCGTCCGCGACACCGCCGACCTGCAGCGCGATGGACACCACGCCGGTGACGACGAAGGTGAGCGGCAACAGCAGCGCTCCGAGCCAGGTCCCCCAGGGGACCTTGGCCAGGGTCAGCGCGGCGACGCTGAGGCCGACCGCGATCACCGGTCCGACCGGCCAGGCAGGCAGCGACAGTCCGACGAAGAGGGTGCCGAGCATCAACAGCGCCTTGTCCGCCACGGCGACGTCCCGCCAAGGGCTGCCCCAGGCGGCGCCGTCGATCGAGAACGCCATCAGACCCCGTCCCCGGGACCGTCCCGGTGCACGGTGTCGTCGGCAGCATCGTCGACGTCCGCGCGCCGGCTCTCCCGGAGCCGGCGGATCTCGCGGCGCGACTGGAGCCGGCCGACGGCCCAGCCCAGCACGGCACCGCCGAGCGCGGCCTGGGCGGCGAAGAGCCCGGACTCCAGCTCGGGGCTGTTGAGGACGAGGACCGGGTGGAACCACGGCGTGACGCCCTGTTCCTCCAGGGCGGCGACGGCGTTGCTGTCCGCCCCGCCGAACTGGGCGTCGGGGGAGTGGGTGCGCGCGATGGCGAAGGTCACGGCGAGCAACACCACGACCAGCCCGGCCAGCGCCCAGGTCACCCAGCCGCGCTGGGCCGGCCGATGCGCCTCGGGGTGGGAGAGATCAGCATGGGGGCGATCGGGGTGGCGGGGCTCAGACATGAGCGGCCCCCGGCACCGGCGCGACCGTACGCTCGGCGGGCAGCACGCCGAGACCGACCAGCTCGGGCCGGGCGATGGACCGCAGCACCCGGAACAGCACGACACCCACCAGCCCCTCGATGATGGCCAGCGGGATCTGGGTCACCGCGAAGATGGTGAGGAACTTGCCCACCGCGGCGCCGAACGTCGGGGTGGCGTACGCCAGCGCGAGCTGCACCGACGTGACGACGTACGTCGCCAGGTCGGCCAGGGTCATCGCGAAGAACACCTGCACCTCCAGCGGCGTCCGCAGCGTCCGCAGCGCGACGTACGCCCCGTAGCCGACCCACGGGCCGACGATCGCCATCGAGAAGATGTTGGCGCCGAGCGTGGTGATGCCGCCGTGGGCCAGCAGCAGCGCCTGGAAGAGCAGCACCACCGCCCCGAGGAACGCCATCACGGGTGGTCTGAAGAGGACGGCGCCGACGCCGGTGCCGGTCGGGTGGGAGGAGGAACCGGTCACCGACGGCATCTTCAGCGCCGACAGGATGAAGGTGAAGGCGCCCGCGGCGGCGAGCAGCACGCGGTTCTCCGGGTGTTCGCGGACCTGACGGACGGTCGACCGGACGCCGTGGACGACGAACGGCGCCGAGGCGACGGCCCAGGCGATGCAGTGTGAGGCGGGGAGGAACCCCTCGGCGATGTGCACGGTGTGTCCTTCCGGGATGACGCGTCCCGATGCTGGGTGTGCGCTCTCGGGCCGAGTTCCTGACTTGACTCACAGTGGCGCGACCGTGCCGGATTCCCACCGGCTTCCTCGGAGCCCGAGTGCGTTGCTCTGCGCCACGCTAACACGGCCGCCCCCACGGGCCCTCCGACAGCAGGGAGAGCGGCTGCGGAGCGGGCTGGGGTGCAGGGGCTGCGGCCGCCGGCGTCACTCCGGTTCGGTGACGTCCAGCACCGTCGCCGCCAGCACCCGGACCAGGTCGTCGGCCGCCAGCACCAGCGCCGTCGCGTGGTCACCGCCGCCGATCGACACCTGGCGGCCCGGCGGATCGACGAGCGTACGGTCCGCATAGACCGGCCAAGGATGGGTGGCACCGAACGGGGTGATGGTGCCCCGCTCGTAGCCGCTGGCCTCCCGGGCCTCCTCCGGGTCGGGCATGGTCAGCCGGTTCACCCCGAGGGCGGCCCGCACCCGTTTCCAGGACACCTTCCGGCCGCCCGGGACGAGCAGGAAGAAGTAGTCGCCCCCGCGGCGCCGGACGACCAGGGTCTTGGTGAGGTCCGACGGCGGCACCCCGATCGCGGCGGCGTGCTCCTCCAGGCTGGTGCTCGGCAGGTGCGTACGGACCGCGTACGTCACGCCGGTGCGGTCAATGGCATCCAGCGCGCGCCGGGCGCCGGGGGAGGGGGTCTCGGTCACGGGTTCAGCATGCCCGGCCGGTCAACCGGGTGGTCGGTCCGGCGCCGGTCATCAGTCCCGGTCGACGGTCGGGCTGCCGCTGCCGGCGGCGGCCGGTGTCCCGGGCCAGAGCCAGATCCCGTCGCCGCGCAGTTCCACCCGATGGGTCCGTTCCGGCACCGTCGCGGGCGGGCGCAGCGCCTCCCCGGTGGCCAGCGAGAACCGGGCGGCGTGCACCGGGCACTGCACCCAGCCGTCCTCGATCCAGCCGTCGGCCAGCGAGGCGTACTGGTGGGTGCAGATGTCGTCCAGGGCATAGAAACGCCCGCCGCTGCGGAACACCGCGATGTCGCGGCCGGTCCCGTTGACCATGCCGTCGACGACCAGGGCATGGCCCTCGGCCAGGTCACCGACCGCGGCGACGCGGATCGGCGGCAGCGACGCCTCCGGCGGCGCTGGTACGGAGGGTGACCGGCCCAGCGCCCGGCGGAGCCATCGTGCAGGCGATGGCCCTCGCCGGGCGCTGTCGGTCATGATCCGCGATCCGCGGCTCAGTTGTTCGTGATGAACTCGTCGACGAGGCGGTTGAACTCGGCGGCGTGCTCGATCTGCAGCCAGTGGCCGCAGCGGTTGATCAGCACCAGCCGGCTGTCCGGGATCAGCGAGGTGAGCCGCAGGCTGTGCTCGAAGTGCACCACCCGATCGTCGCGACCGTGGAACAGCAGCGTCGGCGCCTGGATCGTCCGCACCTTCGCCTGGTCCAGCTCGACCACCGCGCGCTTGCCGACGGCGTCGAGGAAGTTCTTGTTGTGCTCCGGGTGGGCGGCGACCATGTCGGCGCGGCCCTGGATCAGCGCGTCGGTGGCGAAGGTCGAGTCGTACGTCATCACGTCGACGAGTTCCTTCATCACCGCGAAGGACGGCTCGCGGTAGCCCCGCTGGAGGATCTTCAGCCCCTCGGTGAGGCCGGCCGGGCCGAACAGCGTGGTCGACCCGGAGGACGAGCCCATGGTGATCAGCCGCCGCACCCGCTCCGGGTGTTCGTAGCCGAACCGGATGGTGGTGCCGCCGCCCATCGAGTTGCCGATCAGGGTGGCCTGCTCGATGCCCAGCGCGTCCAGCAGGTCGGCGACGGCCTGCGGATGGTTGCGCTGCTGCCAGGTGACCGGGTCGGACTCGCCCCAGCCGGGCATGTCCGCCGCGACGACGTGGTACTTCTCGGCGAAGACCGGGATGTTGTTGGAGAAGTTCGTCCAGCCGGTGGCGCCCGGCCCGGAGCCGTGCAACAGGACCAGCGGCTCCCCGCCGGCCGGGCCGGCCTCGTTGATGTGGATCCGCCCCGAGGGGGTGTCCACGAACCGGCTGGTGTTCTCGTACGTCAACTCCATGGCAGTCCTTTCTGCATGCGGGCCACGGGGGCCTCAGCGGGCGAGCTTCTTGAGCTCGATCGACGGATCGGCGAGCTTGAGCGGATCGATGACCAGGCCCCGGTCGATGATCCGGCGGGCGGCCCGGACAGCCGTACCGCCGTCGATGGTGGCGGCGCCGATCATCCGGCCGTCGGCCTCCATCCGGAAGGCGGCCACCGGCGCCCCGTCCACCGACCGGACGATCGGGGTGCCGTTGACCAGGTCGCCGACGGACTCGACGTGGACACCGTAGCGATCGGACCACATCCACGAGGCGCCGTGTGCCGGCAGCGGCACCCCGGCGATCGCCGCGGCGACGGTGCGGCCGGCGTTCATCGCCGACTCCCAGTGCTCGTGGCGGCGGATCAGCGTGCCGTCGGCCAGCCGGATCCGGGCCACGTCGCCGGCGGCGTAGACCCCAGGATGGGTGGTGCGCTGGGTCGGGTCGACGATGATGCCCTGGTCGGTGGCCAGCCCGGCGGCCTCCGCCAGGTGGGTCTCCGGGACGATCCCGACCGCCACCAGCACCGCGTCGGCGGCGACGCTACTGCCGTCGTTGAGGGTGACGGTGTACTCCTCGCCGGCCAGCGAGATGCCGGTGGTCATCGCGCACCGTACGTCGACACCGTGCGCGGCGTGCATCGCGTGCAGGCGGACCGCCAGTTCGGCGCCGACCAGCGGGACCAGCGGCACCGGCACCGGGTCGATCAGGGTGACGGTGGCGCCGTCCTTGACGGCGGTGGCGGCCACCTCGGCGCCGATCAGGCCGGCGCCGATGATCGCCAGCCGCAGCCCGGGCACCAGCAGGTCCCGCAGTCGGTCCGCGTCGTCCTTCGTCCGCAGCGTCAGCAGGCCCGGCAGGTCACCGCCGGGGATCGGCAACGTACGGGGCCGGCCGCCGAGCGCCAGCACGGTGGTGGCGGCGCTGACCGTCCTCCCGCCGCCCAGCTCGAGCAGCCCCTCGTCCGGGTTCAGGGCAACCACCCGGTCGGTGATCAGCTCCACCGCGTTGTCGCGGTACCAGTCGTCGGGGACGAAGGACAGCTTCGCGGCCGGCAGCGAGCCGTCGAGGTACTCCTTGCTCAGCGGCGGCCGGTCGTACGGGATGCCCTCCGGGTCGATGATGGTGACCCGGCCGTCGAAGCCGTGCTTGCGCAGGTCCTGGGCGGTGGTGAAGCCGGCCAGCCCGCCGCCGACGATCACGACGTTGCCGCCCGCACCGGGCGCGACGGTGCCGGACATCAGGCGGTGACCTCGGTGACGGCCCCCTCGACGGGGACTCCCGGGTGCAGCCAGATCTCGTCACCGCGGAGCTCCACCTTGTGGGTCCGGGCCGGGATGCTCGCCGGCAGGCACAGCGCGGCGCCGGTGCACAGCGAGAACCGGGCCGAGTGGATCGGGCACTCGACCTCCTCGCCCTCGATCCAGCCGTCGGCCAGCGAGGCCTCCTCATGGGTGCAGGTGTCGTCGAGGGCGTAGTACTGGCCGTCGGAGAAGAAGACGGCGATGTCGCGGCCGGTGCCGTTGGCCGCCCCGTCGACGACGAGGGCCTCCTCGTCCTCGATGTCCCCGACGTCGGCGACCTTGATCGGCTCGATCTGCGTGCTCATGGTGGGTCCTTCCTCGGTGTGTCGGGCCGCTCAGCCGGCAGGCCAGGACACGGTGGTGGCGTAAGCGTACGAGTCGGCCGGGAGCCAGCGCTCGTAAAGGTGCCGGAATCTCTGCCGGCGGTAGAACTCGCGGGTCTCCGGTCCGCGTTGCGGCCGGGCGGGGATCCGCAGGGTGTCGCCGCGGAACGCGGCGGTGGCCCCGCGCAGGGCCCAGTGCCGGTCGTAGATGACCTGGTCGGCCCACAGTTCGACGAGCAGCAGGTGCCCGGGCAGGTCGACGTCCTCGCACCAGTGGTAGACCAGGCAGCCCTCCTCGCGGCGGGTCTCGGCGACCTCGGCGCCGATCCGCTCGTACATCGCCGGCGTCGCCTGCACCGCGTGCTGGATCACCACCCGTACCGCGCCGACGGCCGGCCAGCGGATCGCCCGGTGCGACTCACCGAGCCGCTCCGGCTCCCACACCCCGTTGCGGAGTGCGAAGATCTCCCGCCGGTAGAACTCCGTGGTCACCGACGTGTCGGCGTACGCCCCGGTGACCAGATCGGTGAGCACCGGGTAGTCCCCGGCCAGGGCCCGGCGCCAGAACGCGTCGTACGCCTCCTCGGTCTCCCACAGCATGGTGAGCACGTGGAAGGCGCTGCCGTCCAGGCTGGCGTACAGCTCGGCGCTGGCGCAGCCGGGGGCCCGGCGCAGCACCGCCGTCTCCTCGCGCAACGGGCCGGGGTCGGGGAGGTCGTGGAATTCGTGCAGGACGCGGAGCATGTCAGTCCTTCTCGACGAGGGTGCTGAAATCGACCTCCCAGTCGGGGGCCATGTACCTATCCTCCGCCGGGAAACGCCGGTGCACCCCCTCGATGAGGAAACCGCCGAGCCGGTCGAAGGTGTCGAAGTAGCCGTACTCCGAGGCGCCACCGCGCAGGTCGGAGCCCATGCACAGCGGCGCGCCGAGCGCGGTCATCGATTCGACCGTCGCCGCCCAGTCGCCGGCGTCGGTGGTGAGGTAGGGGAACAGGTGGTGGATCCCCGGGCCGCGCTGGTCGGTGAACTCGCGGTTGTAGTGCGAGGGACCGTACGTGCACTGGATGATCTCGAAGCCGACGTCGCCGGCGGCGCCCTGGGCGGTGAAGTAGCCGTGCTGCACCGGGGAGATGTCGCGGTAGAAGGGGTTGTCAAGCCGGCCGGGCTCGGTCTGCCAGGTCTTCACCGCGAACCGGTCGATGCCGAGGATCCGGTGGTAGTGCTCCAGGGCGGCCATGGTGTCGTCCACCACCACCCCCACGTGCCTGACGCCCTGCACCGGCAGCGCTGGCCGGCCGCCGCGCAGAGCGGCGCCGTCCAGCGTCCGGGTCTCGCCGAGGGGAACGTACGCCGTTGGCAGCACCTCCAGCAGGTAGCCGCCGAGCGCCCGCCGGGTGTCCCAGAACGTCCGGCGGACGTCCCCGTCGACGACGTGGGAGTGCGCCGCCGGGATGCCCAGGGCGGCGAAGTGGGCGGCGATCGCCGCCGCGTCGGCGCCCTCGGCGCGGACGGTGAGGTAGCCGATGCCCTCGCCCCGGGAGAGGAGGAACTCGTTGAACGGTGTCTCGCCGCCGGTCGGTTGGACCAGCTCGAACGGGACGACGCCCTGCGCCCGGCCGTACGCGGTGCGGTAGGTGCCCGCACTGCGTCGGCCGTACGACACCATCGCCGACAGCCGGTCGGCAGGGTGGTCGTTGAGCGTCCACACGGTGGTGTCGAGGACGGTGGCGTGCTGGTGCATGGCGCGGTCCAGGTCGCGGACCACCACGCCGACCTTCTCCAGGGTCGTGATCTTCATGTCTCTCCTCTCCCGGTCATCTGGTGGGCAGGGTTCCGCGGTCCTGCGGTGGACAGCCTTCCCCGGTCCTGCGGTGGACAAGGCGAGCGGGGAACGGTGTCTCGTTGCGGTTCCATAGGGCCGCCCTATGGAACGGCTCAGTAGAACAGGCTGAGGTTCTTGTTGAGGATCGTCGACATGTCGAAGAGGACCCGGCGCTCGCGGATCAGGTAGCCCCACGGCGACGAGGGATCGCGGACGATCCGGTCGATCCGCTCACCGGTGATCGAGTCCTGGGAGCGCTGGCCGTTGGAGCGGTAGTCGTAGAAGTTGGACTTCACCACGTACTCGTCGTCGGCGAGGCCCTTGGTCACCCGGATGTTGGCGATGATGTGGCGGGACCGCGACGGCGGCTCCTCGCCCCAGGCCTGGTTGGTCAGCAGGCGGTCGACCCGCTGCTTCAACTGGACCGTGGTCTCTTCGAAGTAGGCCGAGGTCCGGAAGTCGTTGATGCGCTGGCTGCGCTCGCGGGACAGCCGGTCCTCCTGGGTGGGCGCCCAGTACATGGCGTCGTCGGCGAAGAAGTCGAGCCAGGCACCCCAGTCCCAATCGTCCAGCACCTGCACCTCCTCATAGAGGAAGCGGGTGAGGGCGCGCTCGACGGCCGGGTCGATGTCGGCGAGCAGGGCGGTCAGCCGGTCGGTCGTCGCGGTGACCGGGCGGGCGGCGGCGCCGGGGTCGCCGAACGGGATCTCGGTGCCGGCGGTCTGGATATCGGCGGTCTGGATATCGGTGGTCTGGGTGTCAGTGGTCACGGTCATGGGTCACACCTCGTCGTGCGTCGGGTCTGGTGGTGGGTCGTACGGGGGTCGGCTCGTACGGCGGCGGGATCGTACGGGCGCTCAGGCCTCGGCCCGGTCGCCGGCAGCGGAGACGGGCGCCAGGCCCATCCGGTGCTGGGCGCGCTTCTCCATGAGTTCTTCCCAGGAGTCGGAGGTCATCATGTCGAGGTAGGTCGCGTACATGTTGATCGCGGCGTTGTCGGAGAAGACGTGCGCCGAGGAGCCACCGGGGTAGCAGCCCTCGTCCCACTGGATCGGCGCGCCGACCATCTGGTAGAGGTAGCCGGTGTCGCGAGCCACCCGGCCCTTCAGCACGTGCTGCATCTCTTCCCAGTTCAGGGCGTCGTCGGCCTCGAACATGCCGGCGGGGGTGAACGTACGCAGCACGTCGCGGCGGATCGAGTCCTTGATGTCCTCCGGGGCGTCCTTCGGGACGAAGGTCCAGGCCCAGACCTCCATCTCGTGCGGGCCGCGCGGGTGGGTGACCCGGATGGTGTAGTTGCCCAGCACCATGAAGGTCGGCCAGATGTTCAGATGGCCGCGGATCTCGCGGTCGTCGCCGAGGCGGCGGGCGATCATCTCGGCGATCTCCGGCTGGGCTTCGTAGCGCTGCATCGCCTGGCCGGTGTTCGGCACCTCGGCGCCCTTCTCGCCGTACCAGGCGCCGCCGTGGCCGTAATCGGAGAAGAACTGCCGGCCGGTCGGGTTGGTGCCGCGCTTGGTGCGGTCGGCGGCGTCCGAGCCCTTGTTCAGCACGGTGGCGGCGGAGACGTGGGTGATCTCGGAGTGCTGCATGTCCGAGGTGGGCTGCTCGGCCATGAACTTCCAGTTGTTCGGCAGCACCCAGCGGTGGAAGGCCACCTGCTCCATGCCGCCGTCCCAGCGGTCGATGTAGCCGTCGAGGTAGTACTTGGCCGACCCGAGGTACTCCTCGAAGTCGGGGGCGTCCTCGTCCCAGGTGCCGAACCAGAAGCCCTTGTAGTACTGCACCCGCGGGACCTTCACGGCGCCGAACCGGCCGCGCTCGAAGGTCTCCGGGTAGGCGGTGTCCTGGCGCGGGACCTGGATCAGGTCGCCCGCCAGGTCGTACGCCCAGCCGTGGAAGGTGCAGGTGAAGGCCTTGGCGGTGCCCTTGTCGACCCGGCAGATGCGCATCCCGCGGTGCCGGCACTGGTTGAGGAACGCCTTGACGCCGCCGTCCTTCTGGCGGACGACCATCACCGGGTCCTCGCCGATGTAGGTCTGCAGGAAGTCGCCCTTCCTGGGGATCATCGAGTCGTGGGCGAGCATCACCCAGGCGCGCTTCCAGACCTTCTCCAGCTCCTGCTCGTAGATCTCCTCGTCGGTGAAGATCTTGCCGGAGAGCCGGCCGTTCTCGATGTCGATGAGTGAGGCGATGTCAATGGATGACGCGGTGTCGGTCATGGAAACTCCCTTGTCAACGGACCGGCGGTGTCGGCTCTGGTGACGGTCGGCCGACGAACGGCCGAGGGCGTCCGCCTCCGGAGCCTGCGAGGTGCGGTTCTGAACTGAGCGGTGTGACGTGGAGCAGGTCTGGTGTGACCCGCTCTTGAGTGAGCACTCAAGTCTGTGGTGGGCATCACGTTAGGGGGCCCTGGCGTACGATCGACAGAGACCGTTCCACCAGGAAGGACACGAGTGGCCAGGACCCCCGGCGATCCCCGCTCCACCCGGCAGCGGATCCTCGACGCCGCGCGCCGGATCTCCGCCGAACGCGGCTACAAGGGCACCACGTTGGCGATGATCCAGAAGGAGGCCGGCGTCCACCCGGGATCCTTCTACTGGCACTTCGAGGACAAGGACGCGCTGTTCGCCGCGCTGGTGCGCTATGCGTACGCCGAGTCCCGCCCGATGGTGGACCACCTCGGCCCCGGCGACGCCGCCAATCCGGTGAAGGTCGTGCTCGACTCCATCGTGGACAATCCGGCCCGTCACGGGCTGTGGCGGTTCAACGTCCAACTGATGCTCGACGCGGACATGCAGCAGTCGAAGACCGCCGAGGAGATCCGTACGCTGCGCGAGATCACCCAGCGTGCGTTGACCAGCGCCTGGCTCGACCTGGTGCCCCCGCGGGTGCTGGCGGAGGTGCCGGAACTGCCGGTACGGATGGCTGACTTCTCCCTGGCCACCGTCGAGGGCTGCATCCTCTCCCGGGTGGCCGGCACGCCGCGCGACGAGGCGTTCATCACGGCGGTGGCCACCGCGGTGATGGCTCGGATGGTCACGCTGGCCTGCGAGGAGGTCGGTGAGCCGGTGCCGGAGTTCTTCCGGGAGCGGGCCGCCGGCATCGAGACGCTGGTGCTCGGCCGACCCGCCGGGGTTGACCTGTCCGGCCCGGCCACCTAGCCTCGGATCACCGTTCACGGCCGGAGGGCGCCCGGCCGCGAGGGGAGCGAGTGAGCACTCCGACGTTTCTCGAAGGACCCCTCATGTCGCTCGCCCTGATCGCGATGTCCCACAGTCCGCTGCTGCACACCGCGGAACTACCGCCCGCCCCCGAGGTTCGTGCCCGGGTCGACGCGGCGTTCGACCGGATCCGCGAGGTCGCCCGGGCGTACGATCCGACCCTGGTCGTCGTCTTCGCCCCGGACCACTACAACGGCTTCTTCTACGACCTGATGCCACCGTTCTGTGTCGGTCTGTCCGCCGCCGGCATCGGTGACTACGACACCGCGGCCGGCCCGCTGTCGGTCGACGAGGCGCACGCACTGGCCGTCGTGCAGCACGTCCAGCAGGCCGACATCGACATGGCGCTGTCCCGACGGATGGAGGTCGACCACGGTGCCGTCCAGCCGCTGGAGACCCTCTTCGGCGGGCTGACCGCCCGGCCGGTCGTGCCGGTCTTCGTCAACGGTGTCGCCGGGCCGTTCGTCCCGATGCGGCGGATCCGGGCGATGGGTCAGGCGATCGGCGACTACCTGTCCACCCTCGACGAGCGGGTGCTGGTGATCGCCTCCGGCGGCCTGTCGCACGACCCGCCGGTGCCGCAGTGGGACACCGCCTCGGCGCCGGTCCAGGAAGGGCTGATCGACGGCCGCCACCCCACGGCGGAGGCCCGCGCGGCGCGCCAGCGTCGGGTGATCGAGGGGGCTGCGGCGTTCGCCCGCGGCGAGGCGTCGATCCGCGACCTCAATCCGGTCTGGGACCGGGCCTTCATGGCCGACTGCGCGTCCGGGGAGCCGAGCCGTTTCGATGCGTACGAGGCCGAGGCGATGACCGCCGACGCCGGTCACTCCTCGCACGAGGTCCGTGCCTGGGTGGCCGCGTTCAGCGCGCTGGCCGCCGCCGGACCGTACGAGACGACGTACGACTACTACGAGCCGATCCCGGAGTACATCGCCGGTTTCGGTGTGATGGCGGCCCGGACCCGCTGAGCGGGCCGCGGCGGAGGAGGACTCAGGATGGGTTGGTTGGACGGACAGGTCGCGGTGCTCACCGGCGGCGGCTCGGGGCTCGGCCGGGCACTGGTCGACACCTTGCTGGAGGAAGGCGCCCGGGTCGTCGTGCTGGAGTATTCCCCCGACAAGTGCCGGGCGCTGGAGGCCGAGTGCGACCCCGACCGGGTCGCCGTGCTGGCAGGCGATGCGGGGACGTACGCCGCGAACCGGCAGGCCGTCGACCTGGCGGTCTCCCGGTGGGGCCGGCTGGACACCTTCATCGCCAACGCCGGGCTGTGGGACTTCGGCCGTACGCTCGACGAGATGTCGCCGGAGGACCTGGAGCGCGGCTTCGACGAGCTCTACCGGCTCAACGTCAAGGGTCCGCTGCTGGCCGCGAAGGCGGCCCTGGACGCGCTGCGGGCCAGCAACGGCTCGCTGATCGTCACCCTGTCCAATGCCGCGCTCTATCCCGGGGGCGGCGGGGCGCTCTACATCTCCAGCAAGCACGCCGGCGCGGGTCTGGTGAAGCAGCTGGCGTACGAACTGGCCCCCGACGTACGGGTCAACGGTGTGGCGCCGGCCGGGATGGTCAGCGATCTGCGCGGGCCGGCGTCGATGGGTCTGGCCGACACCTCGGTGAGCGGCTTCGACATGGCCGGCATGGTGGCGCGGAAGTCCGCGCTGCGCCGCTGTCCCGAGGCGGTGGACTACGCCGGGGCGTACGTCCTGCTGGCCTCCCGGAAGTACGGGATCACCACGTCCGGGTCGATCCTGGACGTCGCCAACGGGAAGGGCTTGATCGGCCGGGTGGCTGACGATCTGCTCGCGTGAGGCGCAGATGTGTCGGACTAGGTGTGATACTCGTCACATGTGTGCCGCTGTGTGAAACCTGTGGGCTAGCCTGTTTGCGGGGCGGCCCACACAGGTGGGGGACAGGTGGTGGACAGGCTGTCCCGACAGGGATTGCACGACCACTTCTGAGAGGGGCACACGATGTCCGACAACACCTCGACCCGCTGGACCCGCAGCCACAAGATTCGCGCTCTCCTCGCCGGTGGAGTCGTGCTCGGTGTCGGAGCGGCCGTCACCCTGGCCGCCTGGAACGACTCGGAATTCGCGCAGGGCGACTTCACGGCGGGCACGTTCAATCTGGAGGGCAGCACCGACGGCACGACCTACGCCCAGCACAGCACGTCCGCCGCTGCCGCGCTCGTGTTCGACTCGACGACATACAGCGGGAACATCACGCCCGACGACGTGCTCTACAAGGCCTTCTGGGTGCGCCTCGACAGCGCCACCACGAGCGATGCGACGCTGGGGCTCGCGACGACGACGCCGGATCCGACGACCGGCACCAATGCGGACCATCTTTCGTACGACATCTACCAGCTCGCCGCCGGCGACACCTGCGACGCCGCCACGGTCAGCACGGCGACAGCCGTGTGGTCCGGCGCCACGCTGAGCGCTCGTCCGGCCATCCCGCCCACCATCCACCTCACCAAGGGCGCCACCACCGGGACCGCGGGCACCGCCGTGCAGCTCTGCGTCAAGGTCACCGCCGGCCCCGAGGGCAGTCTCGTGCAGGGCGGCCCCGCCTCGACCGTCTGGGAGTTCAAGGCCACCAGCGTCAGCTGATCGGTGACCGGCGCAGCAGCGCCACGGGCACGTGAGGACCGTCCGGGAGGACGGCGGGCGATGGAGGGCTGACGGATGAGCCGTGAGTCGGCGGGATGGTCGCGGCGCGCAGGGCTGTGGAGACGTCTGCGCGCCGTACTGGCCGGCGGGCTGGTGTTCGGGATCGGGGCGACGCTCACCCTCGCCGCCTGGAACGACAGCGAGTACGCCGCCGGCCAGTTCGCGGCGAGCACGTTCGCCACCGAGTCCAGGTCCAACAGCGGAGCGATCTGGGTGAGCACCACCCAGGGCTCACCCGCCACGCTCGATTTCGCCGCCGCCACGATGTCGCCGACCGTGTCGCACTACGCGTACTTGGACGTCCGGACCACCGCGGCGAGCACGGTGGGCGGGGCAGTCGCGCTCGACTCGGCCAGCAAGACGGGCACCCTCGCCGCTGTTCTCGAATACCGCACGGTGCTCATCGGCTCGACCGCCACCTGCAACGCCGCCGCCTTCTCCGGCTCGCCGACCTGGGTCGCGGGTGGCGCGAGCACGTACCTCGCTGGGGGCACGATGCCCACCACTCCGCCGAACACCGCCCTGTCGGCCGGCGCCGCCAACACCCTGCGCTACTGCTTCGACGTCCGCGTCACCACGGGGGCCCCCAACACTTACCAAGGGACCAGCGGCACGCTCACCTGGGGCTTCCTGGCGACCTCGTCCAGCTGAGAGGAGGTGACATGGGCGCCGTACGACGCATCGCGCGCGCCACCGAAGAGGTGGTGCTGACCGTCCTATCGATCCTCGGTGCCCTGTGTCTGGTGCTGGTCGTGCTGGCGTTGGTCTTCGACGTCACGCTGATCATGTTCAAGACCGGATCGATGAGCCCGACCATTCCGGCCGGTTCGGTCGCGGTCGTCCGCAAGATCCCTGCCTCGGCGGTGAAGGTCGGCGACGTCGTCACCGTCGACCGTGCCGGACAGTTGCCGGTGACCCACCGGGTCACCTCGGTGAGGCCGGGCCCGGCCCCCGACCAGCGGGTCCTCACCCTGAAGGGCGACGCGAACGAAGCGGAGGATGCGGCCCCGTACACCGTCTCGACCGTACGCATCACTCTCGCCTCGGTGCCCGGGCTGGCGCGGGTGATCGTCCGGATGTCGAATCCCTATGTGCTCGGCGCGATCACTATCGGGGCGTCCCTGCTGGTCACCTGGGCGTTCTGGCCGCGCGACGGCGGGTCCGGGGACAAGGAGCCCCCGGCGGGCGGTGGGCGGGCGTCGGGTGACTCGGGCGAGGGGTTGATCCGACGGGAGGGCGCGGGCTTGGGTGAGGCGTCGACCTCGGACGAGGGGGCGATCCTGGGCAAGGGCCCGGTTCGCGGCGAGCGGGCGATCCCGGGGCCCTGGTCGCCGCCCGGGCACGTCCCCCCTCGGCATGCGGTCGAGTCCCCGCGCAGCGGTCCGCGACGTGCCGGCCGGTCTGCGGTCGACTCCGCGCCCGGTCCCCGCGGCCACCGCCGCCCCCGCCGCGCCGGCCTGGTGGTGACGGTGCTGATCGCTCTGGCACTGGTGGTCGGTGGCCTGGCCGCGCTCGCGGTCACCCTCCCGGCTGCGGCGGCGCAGCCGCAGACCGTACGCGGCAGATACCTCACCCTGGTCTCGGTCCCTGATCCCCGGATGGCCACGATGGGCCCCGGGGAGACCGTCCACTGGCAGGTGGGAATCTCCGTCGACGCGCCCGACCCGGGCACTGTCGACATCGGCCTGTCGGCCACCGGCAACGCCAGCATGGGGCTGACCGCCGCCGCGACGGCCTGTTCGGTCGCATGGGTCGACGGGGTGTGCGCCGGCCGGTCCTGGCCGTTGCCCGCTCTCGACCCGCTGCCGATCGACGGGGCCGAACACGCGTTGCTCACGATGCCGTCCGGCGAGGAACGGTGGGTGTTGCTGGCCGTCACGATGCCGGCCACGGCTCGACCCAGCCCCGGCGCCGGCGTGTCGGCGCTGGTGCACGCCTCCGGCCACGGCGACTCGCTGGCGGTCGGGCCGGGTGGTCTCGCCGGCACCGGTGGTCCGAGCGCCCGCTGGCCGCTGCTGCTGGCCGTCGCGGCGCTCGCCGCTGGTCTCACGCTGACCCTGTGGGCGAGGCGACCGAACCGACGCCACCTCGGTGACGCCGACAGGACCGGGGTCCGGTCGTGAGTCGACGCGCACGCCGGTCGGGCGGGAGCCGGGCAGCTCGCCGGTCGGGCGAGGGAGCAGTTCGCCCGACGTACGGGACTCGAGCAGTACGCCGGACGAGCGGGACTCGACGCGTACGCCGCTCGACCCGGGCCCGGATCATGGCCGTCCTGTGTGCGCTGTTGATGGTGCTGCCGGCCGGGCTCGGCGCATCGGCCGGCCAGACGGAAGCCTCCTGGGCCGGCAGCGAGTACGGCGAGGGGAGCTTCACCGCGAAGACGGTGCCGCCTCCCACGGTGTCCCATCCCTGCGGCGTTGACACTGTATTGATCACATTGGTGTTCACGGACGCCTGGGTCGATTTCGCTCCTCCCGCCGGATACACCAAGGACGACATCACGTGGCGCACCGGGAAGAGCACCACGAGTCTGGCTACGGTCACTCCCGCAGTCACCCCAAACGGCAACGCTTACCGTGCCAAGTTCAGTCGTGGTCTCCTCGAGTCAGTCCTGGGAGCGTTGTGGGATGCGCTCACCGGGAGCACGTTCTACATCGAGGCGAGGACGATGGATGGGACATGGACGTCCGAGTCCAGGTACTCGAAAGTCGACACCGGTCTCCTCGGCCTCAACTCTTCCTGCACCGACAACGTCACCCCCTGACCAGTCCGCCACGATCACGACGGTGTGACCGGCGTGGCGTCGGCCACCAGGACCAGCGCGTCGTACGCATCGGCCGGAACGGTCGGCACCGTCACCAGCGGCGGCACCCAGGCCTGCCAGGCCGCGAAGCTGTCGCCGGCACTGCCCATCGGCACGCTCCGGCGCAGCAGGGCGGCGTTGGCGGGGCTGGCGGTGCCCACCTCCAGGTAGCCCTGCCGTGTCCCCGCGAACATGCCGCGCAGCGGAGTGGGGTGGTCGATGACGAACTCGCGTCGCCCCGCACCGCCGTCGGCGAGGAACCGGGTCCGGATGAAATCGGTGCCGATCACCCGATAGCCGTCGCCCCACCGCCGCGCGGCGAGCGTGCCGAGGTCGTCGTGACGATAGGCGGCACTGGCCTTGTCGACGTGGCCGTCGTGGGCGAACAGCAGGACGTGGGCCCCGGTGTCCGCGGCGCCCGCGGCGCCCGTACTGTCGCGCGCGACCGCGCGGTCGAGGTTGGCGTACATCACCTGCGCCCGGGTCGCCATGTAGTCGGCGCCGTGCTGCTGCAGGTCGCGGCCCTGTTGCAGTGCTTGTGCGGCGTCCAGGGCGATCCGGCCGGTGGGATCGGTGGCCCCGGTGGCCTCGACCGCGGCCGCCAGCTCGTCCAACGCCGGCGCGATCGCGCGGTAGTCGGCGGCCGTACGGTGCTCGTCGGTCAGTCCCGCCAGGGTGTCGGACAGGCGTGCCGCAGCGGCCGGATCGTACGCTGCCAGCCGGCCGAGGGCGAGCCGCTTGTTGGCGTCCACGCGCTGCACGTCCATCCCGACCAGGTGGGTGCGCTCCCCCGCGGGCAGCGTCGCGTTCCGATCGCGGAGGACTTGCAGGAAGTCCGCGACCTGTCGGGTCTTGTTCAGTCGGAAGCCGAAGCGCAGGGCGGCCTCGCGGGCGGTGCCCGGCCCGCCCTGCACGAACCGGTCGACCATCGCCACCGAACCGACGTCCTCCTCCAGCACGATGGTGCGGAACTGCGGCAGTTTGCGGGCCAGCTCCGTCCGCAGCGTCTGGAACTCGGCGTTGCCGTGGGTGGCCTCGCCGAGCGCCAGCACGGTCGCGCCGGTCAGCTGCGGCCCGAGGGCGGCCGCGGTGAACTCGACCGCCTGCGGTTCTCCCTGGGCCCGGGTCGTCCAGGCCCGCCGACCGACGCCAGCGGCCGCGACGACCACCACGGCGAGGAGGATGCCGACCGTACGCCGCCAGGCCCGGGATCGTACGGTCCTCATCGGATCTCCGCCCGTATCTCGCGAGCGACGCCGACGGCGGCCGGCGCGACGACCCAGACCAGGAGGCTCACGGCGATCCGGCCGAGGTCGGTCCCGGTGGTGTCCTGGGCCAGCCGGGCGGCGGCCGCCGGATCCAGCCAGCTGAGCACCTCCGCGGCGGTCGGGCCGGCCTGCGCGATGAGGCTGGCGAGCATCGGCCACACCAGGAGGATCACGATCGGTGCGGGAGCGTTGCCGCACAGGTATGCCAGGGCCCAGCCGCTCAGCGCCAGCGCGATGTTCGCGACGGTGAACGCCGCGAGCGTGCGCCAGTCGACGGTCCACACCACCTGGTGGCCGGTGAGCGTCGCCCCCACCGGGGCGATGACCAGCGCGGCGACCAGCGCCGCCACCGTGACGACCAGGGCGACGGCGGCCGCGGCCGCGGCCTTGGCGGCGATCACCCGGCCACGGCGCGGCGTGAGGGCGTACGTGGTCAGGGCGGTCCGATGGGCCCGCTCGCCGGTCACCAGCAGGACGGCCGCCACGGCCGCGAGGGTGCCGCCGGGCACGCCGCTCATGGTGACGACATCGGTGAAGGTGACCGGGTCGCGGTAGAGCACCGTGCCGCCGCCGAAGACACCGGCGAGCGCGGCCGCGGTGACCACCAGGGCGATCCCGGAGCGGGTGTCGACGAGCTTGCGCAGTTCGACCAGCCAGCTGCGGGCCGCGCCGGGGACGGCCGATCCGAGCCGGGCGTCGAGGGCATCGGGGCTGCTGAGGGGATCGAGGCGACCGGGACGGTCGAGGGGATCGAGGGGACGTGTGGTCATCACAGGGCTCCGTCCGTGGCGGATGGTTAGGCGGTGAGGTCGAAGTAGAGGTCCTCGACCGAGGCGTGCCGGGTGCGGAGGACGTCCAGCCGGTCGTCGGCGAGCACCCGGCCGGCGCCGATGATGACGAGACGGTCCGCGACCCGTTCGACCTCGCTCAGGGCGTGGCTGGACAGCAGGACGGCACAGCCGCGCTCGGCGCGGGCGCGCAGCAGGTCGGCGAGCCAGCGCTGCCCCTGCGGGTCGAGGCCGTTGGCGGGCTCGTCGAGCACCAGGGCCACCGGATCGCCGAGCAGCGCCTGCGCGATGCCGAGCCGCTGCCGCATCCCCAGCGAGTAGCCGCCGACCCGCCGCCCGGCGGCCGGGGTGAGGCCGACCTCGGCGAGCACCTCCTCGGCGCGGCTGGCGGGCAGGCCGATGGTCCAGCAGGCCAGCCGCAGCGACTCGCGCCCCGTACGCCCCGGATGGAACGCGTCGGCATCCACCAGGCCACCGACGACCCGCCCAGGGGCGGGCAGCTCGGCGTAGCGGCGCCCGGCGACGTGGGCATGCCCGGAGTCGGCGTGCCCGAGCCCGAGCAGGATCCGCAGGGCGGTGGACTTCCCGGCGCCGTTCGGCCCGAGGACGCCGGTCACCGAGCCCGGTGCGACGCTGAACGAGACATCGGTGAGCGCATCCACGCCGGGGTAGTGGACGGTGAGGTGGCTGAACTCGATCATGGCTCCACTCCAGCGGATCCGGCCGGGTCGGCACATCGGCAGAGCGGCCGCGCCGCTCCGGACCATCGGCCACGGACCGGGGTCACTCGACCAGCCGATGGGCCAGCGGTCTGTGGCCGAAGGTCGCTCGTCGCCGAGCGTGCGGCCTGGGAGACTCAGGTCATGTCCACCGCCTCCCCGGTCAGTCCATCCGCGGTCAGTCCATCCGCGGTCACCCGGCAGGACGCCGCGATCGGCTGGATGGTCGCGGTGCTCTTCTGGCTGTACTACCTGTCGCCGGTCGTCGTACGCCCCGATCGGTGGACCTTCGCGCTGGTAGCCGGCCTGCCCGGGCTGGCGGCCCTCGCCGCCCTCACCCTCCGTCATCGGCGCCCGGTCGCGACGGTCGTCCTCACCGGCGCCTGCCTGATGGTGACCGCCACGGCCACCGGCGCCGTCCTGGTCGCCCAGGTCAGCCTCGCCCACCGCATGCGCCGGTTCGTCCCGGTCCTGCTGTCGGCGGGCGGCCTGCTGGCGGTCAAGGTCGTGGAAGTGGCCGTCTACGCCGTCGTGACTCGGCAACCCGTACGTTCCTCGGCGGTCGGGTTCGAACTCCTGCTGCTCATCGCCGGCCTGGTGATCGCCACCCTCTCCGGCCGGCTGCGACGCAGTCAGGAAGAGGAGGAGGTGAGCCGGGCCGCGTCCGAGCGGGCCGAGCAGGAGACGGCACGGGCGCGGATCGCGGCAGAAGAGGCCCGGCTGGCCGAGGCGCGGCTGGCGGAGCGGGCCCGGATCGCGAGGGAGATGCACGACGTGGTCGCCCACCGGATCTCGCTGGTGGCGATGCACGCGGGTGTCCTCGCCCACACGGCCGTCGACGACAGTGGCCGGGAGACGGCGCGACTCATCCAGTCGAACGCCCGGGAGGCGCTGGCCGAGTTGCGGGTCGTCCTCGCCGATCTGCGCGACGAGGATCCCCCTGGCGTACGAGGCGGTGGCGGGGGAGATGTGGGCGTACGTGGCAGCGAACCGCCCGGCACCGACCGCGCCGCAGGCCCGCGGGGCGCCGACGCCCCGCCCGAGCCGCCCCAGCCCACGCTGGCCGACCTGCCCCGGCTGGTGGCCGACAACCGGCAGGCCGGCCAGCGGATCGACCTCGCCCTGTCCGTCGTCGCCGACGAGGTGCCGCCCCGACTCAGCCGGCAGGCCTACCGGATCGTCCAGGAGGGCCTCACCAATGCGCGCAAGCACGCCCCGGGTGTGCCGGTCACCGTCGAGGTGACCGGGCGCTCCGGCAGTCGGCTGGCCGTCGCCGTCACCAATCCGCTGACCGACCTCGCCCCGCCCGACACGACCGGCAGCAGGCTCGGACTGGTCGGCATCGCCGAGCGGGTCGCGCTGCTCGGCGGGTCGGTCACCCACGGGATCCGGGAGGGGCGGTACGAACTCACCGCCTCGCTGCCCTGGACGGTGCTGGCATGACGAAGGGGTTGGCATGATCACCGTGCTGGTGGTCGACGACGATCCGCTGGTCCGCACCGGGCTGCGGATGATCCTCGGCCTCGACGTCGATCTCGCCCTCGCCGGGGAGGCGGCCGACGGCGAGGAGGCGCTGGCCCGGATCGGCGAGCTGCGGCCCGACGTGGTGCTGCTCGACGTACGGATGCCGGAGCTGGACGGGCTGGGCGTGCTGCAACGACTCCAGGGCCGCGCCGACGCTCCCGCCGTCGTCGTGCTGACCACCTTCGACACCGACGACTACGTGCTGCGGGCCCTGGCGGCGGGCGCGCGGGGCTTCCTGCTCAAGGACGCCGACCCCACCGAGATGATCGCGGCAGTCAAAGCCGCCCACCGCGGCGAGCCGGTGCTGTCGCCGTCGGTGACAGCGACGGTGATCCGGGCGGCCACCGCGGCCCCGACGACCGACCCGACGGCGGTGGCGATGGTCGCCGACCTCACCGACCGGGAACGCGAGGTGGCCCGGCTGCTGCTGGCCGGGCGGACCAACGCCGAGATCGGCGGCAGGCTGGCGATGAGCCTGGCCACGGTGAAGGCCCACGTCACCCGGATCTTCACCAAGGTCGGCGTCGACAACCGCGTGTCGGCGGCGATGGTGCTGCGCGACGCCGGTCTGTGATCAGTGCGGGCTCAGGATTCCTGGCCCGGACCCCTCGGCCACCCGACCTGGGGTGCATCTGGCGGGTGGTCTGGACGGCGGCCGGCGACACCGCCGCCGACCTGGCCACTGCCTACCCCGCTCAGTCCTCGACGAACCGCGGCGTCCAGACCTGCCCGCCCGGCGTCACCCGGGTGGAGCGGGCACCGATCATCACCAGGCACTTCATGTCCACCTCGGCCGGGTCCCACGCCCCGAGGGTGGTCACCCGCAGGGACTCCCCAGCGCGGCCGACGTCGCGGCCGATCACCACGACGGTCTCCGGCCCCCGCTCGTCGAGCAGGATGTCGCGGGCGGCGAAGAGCTGCTCCGGTCGGGCCTTGGACCGCGGGTTGTAGAGGGACAGCACCAGGTCGGCGCGGCTGATGTGCCGCAGCCGGTCCTCGATCACCGACCACGGCTTGAGCCGGTCGGACAGCGACACGATCGCGAAGTCGGCGCCCATCGGCGCGCCGGCCCGCGCAGCCACCGCCTGGGCAGCGGTCACCCCCGGCAGCACCCGGATCGGGACGCCGGCGTACGCCTCGTCCTCGGCCGCCTCGAACACCGCCGCGGCCATCCCGAACACGCCCGCATCGCCGCCGGACACCACAGCCACCCGTTCACCGCGCCGGGCCAGGTCCAGGGCGAACCGGGCCCGGTCGACCTCGACGGTGTTGCCCGAGGCGTGCCGCTGCAGTCCTTCCCGCTGCGGCACCCGGTTGACGTACGGCCCGTAGCCGACGATGTGGTCGACCGAGGCGAGCGCGGCCGATGCCTCGGGGGTCAGCCAGTGGTCCGGGCCCGGGCCCAGCCCGACGACCACCACTTCGGCGTGCGTGGCGGCGTCCTGCCCCGGTGCGGCCGGTGCGGCCGGTGCGATCCGGTCGGCGCTGTCCGATCCCGGGGCGTCGTCGGCATCCCGGCGTACGGCACTGCCGGTGGCCCGGCCGGCGGCGTCCGCACGGGTGTCCGGGCCGGGCACCAGCACCATCGACATGTACGGCACTCGGGCCGGGTCGACGTCGGCGACCCGGGCGACCACCTGGTCGGCACCACTGGCCCGCTCGACGTACCAGGCATCGGCCAGCCGGCCGGCCTGGCGCAGCGCCTCGATGACACCGGGGAACGTACGCCCCAGTTTCATGATCACCGCAGCCTGGGTGTCCGCGAGCCGACGGGCCAGCTCGGGCACCGGCAGGGTGCCCGGCAGCACGGTGAGGACGTCCTCGTGGCGGGCCAGGCCGGTGCCGGCCGCCGCGGTCGCCGCGGCCAGGGCCGGGACCCCCGGCACCACCTCGCTGGGGAACCGGTCGGCCAGCCGGTCGTGCAGATACATGTAGGAGCCGTAGAACAACGGATCGCCCTCGGCGAGCACCACGACGTCACGTCCGGCCGCCAGATGGGCCGCCAGCCGCTCGGCCGCAGCGTCGTAGAACGCGCCGATCTCGCCGTAGTAGCCCAGCGGGTGCACGGAGACGCCGGTGGTCACCGGGTAGCGGAGCAGTTCCTCGATCACACCCGTGGGGACCAGATCGTCGGCGATCCGCCGGGCGATCGAGTCGCCCTTCGGCCCCGAGTGGTAGGCGATCACGTCAGCCGCGGCGATCAGCCGGGCCGCCTTGCGGGTGATCAGCTCGGGGTCGCCAGGACCCACGCCGACACCCCACAGGTGCCCGACGCCAGCCGTCATCGGGTCGTCTCCGTGCTGCCCTCGTCCGTGCTCATCAGTCGCCTCTCCTCGATCGCATCGATGACCGAGACCACGTGGCGCGGGGCCACCACGTCGACGTACGTCCCGCGGGGGGCGCCGCAGCGGCGCTCGCACCCCGAGATGTGCACGTCCTCGGTGAGGATCACCTGCCCGTTCGTGGCGGCGTCCACCAGGCGCTCGGCCATCGCAAGAGTATCGACCTCGGTCCGGACGCACCCGATCGTGCCAGGGCAGGCGCTCACGTGCGCCCACGGTTCGGTCGGGTCGATGGCGAAGCCGGCCGCCCGGAAGGACGCCATGTCGTACATCCCGGCGGTGATCAGCAGCTGCCGCCACGGGGTGATGGTGACCTCGCCGCGGGGCAGCACGTCGACCATCTCGGGGGTGAGCAGGCCCAGCGGGACCCCCACCAGCAGGTCCTCACCGACCGGTCCGACCAGCCGGCGCCGACCGCGGTGGACCGGCCGGGATGAGCCCGGCCCGAGCTGCACCGACAGCTTCGCGCCGAATTTCGACCGGGAGCGGAAACCGAGCTGGTAGGGGTGCAGCGGCGGCGGGTCCTCCTTCACGCGCAGCCGGGCGAACTCCTGAGCCAGCCAGGTCATCGTCTCCACCGCCTGGCGGGCCAGCACGTCCCAGGTCTCGCCGGTGTTGGTGGCCACGATGCCGGCGGCGGGGGTGACCGCCTGGTAGAGCAGGTCCCAGTGCTCGGCGGCGATGTCGCCGCGGCCGTTGTCCAGGGCCCAGACGAAGCTGCCGGGCAGGTCCTCCAGCTGCGGGTCGGCCTGGATCGCCGCGTCCAGATCGGCGACCATCGGGTGCAGGTCCGGGTATTTCTCCGACGGCAGCGGGGAGCACAGGATGCTGCGGACCCGCTCGTGGCTGAGTGGGACGACGTCGGTGGCGAGGAACGCGTTGATCGCGTCGGCACTGATCGCCCCGCGCGAATCCAGCGCCATCGACCGCAGCTGGATGTTGCCGCGGACGGTCAGCTGGAGCAGGCCGTCCGCGTACGTCGCGGAGATCTCCGACAGCTGCCGCAACGTCCGGGAGGAGATGCGTCCACCGGGAATGCGCAGGCGGACGAGACCGCCGTCCTTGGCGCGGTAGGGGCGGGTCAGGCCGGGGGACCTGTCGGGGGGCGTGTCGAGACTCGGCACAGTGCGGATCTTAGGCTTTCGATCCAACTGAAGGGAACCCCACGCCGTGTATTCTCCTCGCCCCGGTCAGATCTCTTGCTCCTGAGCCAAGGCGTTGATCGCCGACGTGGCCAGTGCCGAGCCGCCGCGTCGACCGTGGACGACCAGCCATTCCAGACCGTACGGATTCTCCGCCAGCGCCTGCTTCGACTCGGGCGATCCGACGAACCCGACCGGGATGCCGATCACCGCGGCCGGCCGCGGCCCGCCCGCTGCGACCACCTCGAGCAGCTGGAACAGCGCGGTCGGGGCGTTGCCGATGGCGACCACCGCCCCCTCGAGGCGGTCCCACAAGGACACCGCGGCCGCGGTCTTGGTGGTCTGCCAGGCCGTGGCGATCTCCAGCACCCGAGGGTCGTGCAGGGCACAGATCACGTCGTTGTCGGCCGGCAGCCGGCGTCGGATGATCCCCGAGGCGATCATCGTCGCGTCGGTGTAGATCGGTGCCCCGGCGCGGAGTGCCTCGCGCGCGGCGTCGACGAGACCGTCGGAGAAGGCGATCTGCGGAGCCAGCGCCGGGTCCCCGGCGGAGTGGATCATCCGGACCGCGACGGTGGACTGCGCCGCGGTGAAGCGGGACAGATCGGCCTCGGCCCGGATCATCCCGAAGGACGCCCGGTAGATCGAGGCGCCGTCGGTGTCGTAGTCGTAGAGCTTCGGGGGACGGGCGGGGATGGTCATGCCACGGTCACCTCCCGCAGCGCGGACAGCGCGGCGGCCGGATCGGCCGGCGCCAGCAGGTCGACGTGCTCCCCGTGCGGCTTGCCGCAGCGGCGGTCGCAGCCGGAGATGTGCACCGGGCGGTGGACCAACGAGGGATCCTTCCGGGCGGCCTCGACGAGCCGTTCGGCCGCGGCCACCGTGTCGATGCTGGACTTCACACAGTTCGGCAGGCCGGTGCAGGCGCTGACCGACGCCCACGGATCGGCCGCGTCGACGACGTAGCCGGCAGCGGCGTACGCCTCGGCGTCCCGTGCGGCGCCCGGCACCAGCACCTGGCGCCACGGGGTCAGCGTGACGTCGGCCAGCACCGGCAGGGCACGGATCATCTCGGCGGTGAACAGCCCGAGCGGCACACCGGCCAGCAGAGCGTCACCGTACGTTCCGACCGCCAGCGGGCCGGTCACCTGCAGCGGCCGATCGGTCGGGTCAGGGATGTCGTCGCCGAGGTGGTAGGCCAGCTCGCGGGAGTGCCAGACCGGCCGCTCGGTCTCGGTCCGGGCCAACTGGACCTCCTGGGCCAGGGCGAGCATGGTCGACACCGCATCGGTGCGGGAGACCTCCCAGGCCCGGCCGTTGTCGAGGGCGACGATCCCGCGCTCTTCGTCCAGCGCCTGGTAGCAGACGTCCCACGGCTCCCCGGCGACGTCGCCGGTGCCGTTGTCGAAGGCCCACATGAAGCGGCCGGCCAACTGCTCCAGCAGCGGGATCTCCTGGAGCTCCTCGTCCAGTTCGGCGACCATCGGCTGCAGGTCGATCGCACCCAGCGGGGAGCACAGGATGTTGCGGACCAGCTCGTGCGTCGGCGGGATCAGGCCGGTCGCCCGGACCGCGTCGGCGATCTCGTCGGGGACCGCGCCGTCCTCCTCGATCGGCAGTGCGCGGACCTGCAGGTTGGTGCGCGTGGTCACCTGCACACGTCCGTCACCCCACCGCTCGGCGATTCCGAGCAGGTGACGCAGGACGGCGGTGGGCAGCCGGCCCCCGGGACGGCGTACGCGGACAATGGCTCCGTCGCTGGCCCGGAACGGTCGGGTGAGCCCCGGGCAGCGGTCGATCAGGGGACGAGGGTCACTCATGGGCGCTATCCTACGTGCGCCGTAGACGAGGTCTGCGCGGCGGTCGTCTGCCGCGGGCCGAGGGGTGCCGGGATGGCTAGGCTGGGCGGGCGTGCCGCGGATCACATCCGCGGGTCGCAAAAGCCCGTCCGCGCCGCGAGCGCGGCCCGCCGAGAGGGCGGCCGCCCGTCGTGACCAACAGGTCCACCCCCCCCGCCGAGGAGCCCGAATCCCGTGACGACCATCGCCCTGTTGTCCACCTCCGACACCGACCTGCTGTCCGCCCGGGCCAGCGGCGCGGATTGGGTCTGGGCGAATCCGACCCGGGCCGACGAGGCCGAGGTGGCCCGGCTGACCGCGGCCGCGGATCTGATCGTCTTCCGCTTCCTCGGCGGCCCCCAGGAGCTGCCGGCGACGTACGCCGCCGCCCGCGCCGCCGGCCGGCCGCTGGTGGTGCTCGGCGGTGAACAGCGCCCGGACGCCGCCCTGATGGCGCTGTCGACGGTGCCGATCGGGGTCGCGGCGCAGACCCACGTCTACCTGGCCCAGGGCGGCGCCGAGAACCTGCGGCAGGTGCACGGCTTCCTGTCCGACACCGTGCTGTTGACCGGGGAGGGCTTCGAACCGCCGGCCGAGCAGCCGCTCTGGGGGGTGCTGCGGGAGGTGGAGCCGGCTGCGTCCCCCGGCTCGGCTGGGTCGCCCGCCGGCACCGACGCCCCGAGCCCCCGGCCGCGGATCGGCATCCTCTTCTACCGGGCCCAGTGGGCTGCGGGGAACGTGGCGTACGCCGAGGCACTCGCCGACGCGATCGACGCGGCCGGCGGGACCGGGGTGCCGATCTTCGCCGCCTCGTTGCGGGAGGCTCCGGCCGATCTGCTGGCGCACCTGGGGACGTACGACGCCCTGGTCACCACCGTGCTCGCCGCCGGCGGCACCCGCGCGGCGACCGCCCAGGCCGGCGGGGATGACGAATCGTGGGACGTCGACGCGCTGGCCCGGCTCGACGTGCCGATCCTGCAGGGACTCTGCCTGACCTGGAGCAGGGCGGCATGGGCCGCCTCCGACGAGGGGATGACGCCGCTGGACGTCGCCTCGCAGGTGGCGGTGCCGGAGTTCGACGGGCGGATCATCACCGTCGCCTTCTCCTTCAAGGAGGCCGACGCCGACGGGCTGCCGCACTACGTCGCCGACCCGGAGCGCACCCGCCGGGTCGCCGAACTCGCCGTCCACCACGCCCGGCTGCGGCATATCCCGCCCGCCCAGCGTCGGATCGCCATCGTGCTGTCGGCCTACCCGACCAAGCACGCCCGGATCGGCAACGCCGTCGGCCTGGACACCCCGGTCTCGCTGATCCGGCTGCTGGCGGCGCTGCGGGCGGCCGGCTACGACCTCGGTGCGCCCGGCGACATCCCCGGCACCGAGGCGTACGCCGATCTGGCGGCCCGGGTCGGCGCCGTGCCCGCGGGGGAGACCGAGGACACCACCCGCGGCAACGCGCTGATCCACGCCATCATCGCGGCCGGCGGCCAGGACGAGGACTGGCTGACCGCCGAGCAGCTGTCCGGCCAGCCGATCCGGATCCCGGCGGCCCGCTACCGGGAGTGGTTCGCCGGCTTCCCCGCCGGACTGCGGGAGGCGGTCACCGGGGCCTGGGGCCAGGCGCCGGGTGAGCTCTTCGTGGATCGTACGAGCCCGGACTCCGGCGACCCGGACGGCGAGATCGTTTCGGCCGCCCTGCGCGCCGGCAACGTGGTCATCCTGGTGCAGCCGCCGCGCGGCTTCGGGGAGAACCCGATCGCGATCTACCACGACCCGGACCTGCCGCCGACCCACCACTACCTCGCGACCTACCGCTGGCTGGCCGAGGATTTCGGCGCCGACGCGATCGTCCACCTCGGCAAGCACGGCAACCTGGAGTGGCTGCCCGGCAAGAACCTCGCGCTGTCCGCGGCCGACGGGCCCGACGCGGCGCTGGGCTCGCTGCCGGTGGTCTACCCGTTCCTGGTCAACGATCCCGGCGAGGGCACCCAGGCGAAGCGGCGCGCCCACGCCACGATCGTCGATCACCTGATCCCGCCGATGGCCAGGGCCGAGACGTACGGCGACATCGCCCGGCTGGAGCAACTGCTGGACGAGTACGGCAACGTACGGGCGATGGACCCGGCCAAGGCCCCGGCCCTGCAGGCGGAGATCTGGACGTTGATCCGGGCCGCCCGGATGGACGCCGAACTCGGCCTGGACGACCGTCCCGAAGGGGATGCCTTCGACGATTTCGTGGCGCACGTCGACGGCTGGCTGTGCGAGATCAAGGACGTGCAGATCCGCGACGGCCTGCACGTCCTCGGCCGGGTGCCCGAAGGGGAGGAACTGATCAACCTGGTGCTGGCCGTGCTGCGCGCCGGCCAGGTGTTCGGCGGTGCGGTGAACGCTGTGCCGGGGCTGCGCCGGGCGCTCGGTCTCGCCGACGATGCGGCGCTGACCGAGGTCGACCGGGTGGAGGGGCTGGCACATGCGCTGGTCGCCGGGCTGGCCGCGCGCGGCTGGGAGGTGGCGGCTGTCGACGAAGTGGTGGCCGAGGTGCTGGGCGCCGCGGACGGTGAGACCGCCGTGGACACCGCGGATGCCACGGCCGCCGCGGACGGTGCGGCCTCTCGGGCCGTTGCCACGGTCTCGGCCTTTGACCGGGCCGTGGTGGCCGCGTCGCTGCGGTTCGCCTGCGAGGAGGTCGTCCCCCGGCTGCTCGGCACGGCCGGCGAGATCGACGCGGTGCTGCACGCCCTCGACGGCGGCTACGTCCCGGCCGGCCCGTCCGGGTCGCCGCTGCGCGGCCTGGTCAACGTGTTGCCGACCGGCCGGAACTTCTACTCCGTCGACCCGAAGGCGATCCCGTCCCGGCTGGCGTACGAGACCGGCTCGGCGATGGCGGAGTCGGTCGTCACCCGCTACCGCGAGGAGACCGGCGAGTATCCCCAGTCGGTCGGCCTGTCGGTCTGGGGCACCTCGGCGATGCGGACCTCCGGGGACGACGTCGCCGAGGTCCTCGCCCTGATGGGCGTGCTGCCCCGCTGGGACGAGGCGTCCCGGCGGGTCACCGGCTTGGACGTGGTGCCGCTGGCCGAGCTGGGCCGCCCCCGGATCGACGTGACCGTACGCATCTCCGGCTTCTTCCGCGACGCTTTCCCACACGTCATCGCGATGCTCGACGACGCGGTGCGACTGGTCGCCGGGCTCGACGAGGCCGACGAGGACAACTACGTCCGCGCCCACACCCGGGCCGATCGGGTCGCGCACGGCGACGAGCGCCGGGCCACCACCCGGATCTTCGGCTCGAAGCCCGGATCGTACGGCGCCGGCATCCTGCCGCTGATCGAGGCGGGCAACTGGCGCACCGACGCCGATCTCGCCGAGGTCTACACCACCTGGGGCGGGTATGCGTACGGCCGCGACATGGACGGCCGACCGGCCCGCGACGACATGGAGACGAACTACCGCCGGATCCAGGTCGCCGCGAAGAACGTCGACACCCGCGAGCACGACATCGCCGATTCCGACGACTACTTCCAGTACCACGGCGGCATGGTCGCCACGGTCCGGGCGCTGACCGGCGCCGATCCCAAGGCGTACGTCGGTGATTCGACGGTGCCCGACGCGGTCCGTACCCGGTCCCTGGCCGAGGAGACCGCTCGGGTGTTCCGCTCCCGGGTGGTCAACCCGCGTTGGATCGCCGCGATGCAGCGCCATGGCTACAAGGGGGCGTTCGAGCTGGCCGCGACGGTGGACTACCTGTTCGGCTTCGACGCCACCGCCGGGGTGGTGGACGACTGGATGTACGAGCAACTGGCCGGGGCGTACGTGCTGGACGAGGACACCCAGCGGTTCCTGCGGCACGCGAACCCGTGGGCGCTGAACGGGATCATCGAGAAGCTCCACGAGGCGGCCGACCGCGGCCTGTGGGAGCAGCCGGACCCCGAGCTGCTGGCCCGGATGCAGCAGGTCTACCTGGACGTGGAGGGCGATCTGGAGGAGTGACCCCAGATTCGGCTCGTGTTGCGGTGGCCACTCCTGTCGCGTACGAGATCGGTGGGCCGACCCTGACGTCAGTGCTCCCGGTGATGCCGCAGGATCCGCCCCACCAGATGCCACGTGGTCGGCGGATCGGCGCGGGTGAAGGCCCACTCCGGGTCGGTGAGCATCCGGGCGCCGGAGAGCCCGGCCACCATGGCGATCACCACGAGCAGGGTCGACACGCCGTTCTGCATCGCCTGGACGACGTCGGCCTGGTCGAAGTAGAGCAGCGTCCGCAGCGCGGCCGACCCGGGGATCGACACCAGCACGGTCGGGACGGTCATGATGATCTTCTCCATCGAGAAGAGCCGGGCGGCCCCGGCGCACAGCAGTCCCATCAGGAAGCAGCCGACGAACGTCGCCACATGCGGCTTCACGCCGGCCTGCAGCATCAGCAGCCGGGGCGTGTTGCCGAGGATCGCGACGACCGCAGAGGCCAGCGCCATCCGCCACGGCGAGTTGAACATCGTCGCCCAGCCGAACACTGCGAAGAAGCTCGCCGCCAGCAGGGCCGCCCAGACGGCCACCGGGTCGCCGGCCAGCGGAGGCACGGCGGCGGGGGAGACACCGCTGAGGGTCGCGACGCCCCACACGCCGATCGCCATCGCCAGCAGCACCATCGCGGCGTACATCAGGCGCGGGATGCCGGTCACCAGGTCGATCCGGGTCAGATCGAGGCCGGCGGTGACCAGCGGGAAACCCGGGATCAGAAAGATCGCCGCGCAGACCAGCCCGGCCGCCATCCGTTCACTCGGGCCGCCCAGGGCCAGGTCGAGCAGGTCGGTGAAGCCGACGTACAGTCCGGTCGCGGTGGCGGCCGAGGCCATCACCACAGCCAGGTGGTTGAGCTGCCAGCGGCTGAGCGTACGGTGCAGCCAGTACGCCAGGGCGGAGGCGGGCAGCACGGCGAGGACCTCGCGCCACCCGCCGTTGCTGAGCACCGTGACCGAACCGCAGGCCAGCGCGACGAGCAGCACCAGCCCCCAGGTCGGGTAGAGCCGGGGGGTCCGTTCGACGTCGTCCAGCATCGCGTTGACCTCGGCCACACTCGCGCGCGACGGCAGACTGTGGGCCAGCTCCTGCATCATCGCGATCCGGTGGGCGTTCACGCCCGGCGCGCTGATCTCGGCGACCTGGGTGCGGAAGATGTCGCGCCGCTGCACGGTGAGGACGATGTCGGTGTAGGTCACCTGCGCCCTGATCCGGCCGATCCCGACCGTACGCGCCACCGCCTGCATCACCTCGCGCACCCGCAGGCCGGAAGTGCCGGCGACCAGCATCATGATGCCGGCGCGGAGCACCACGTCCGAGCGGCGGATCAGGTGGCGCGGCTCCAGGGCATCCTCGTGCTCGTGTTCGTCGAACGGCGGTTCTGCATCGGGGTCGGAGGTGTCCACCGCCCCACGGTAAGGCTGGGCTTTCCTCGGACCGACCTGGGGGTGGGCCTTCGCCGGTGATCCGAGGAGTCCGGCCGGCGATCAGGCGATCCTGAACGTCTCGTCGCCGATCTCGACCTCGACGCGGAGTTTCCCGCCGATCGCCGCCACATAACGGCGAAGCGTGTCGACCTGGGTGTGCTCGATGTCGCCGCTCTCGATGCGCGACACCCGCTTCTGGCTCACGTCGAGGTGCTCGGCGACCCGGACCTGGGTCAGGTGACACTGCTCCCGGATATCGCGCAGCCGATAGGCGCGCACCTCGGGGTCGGCCGGACGTCCCGGGCGCCTCTCCGGCTCGATCGGACGCCTGTCGCTGGCGTGCTCGTCGCGGTTCATCTCGTCGTCCCTGGACCGGGCGACTAGGGGCGCAACAGGTAGGTGTCCATCACCCAGCCGTGCTCCTCGCGGAGCCTGGCCCGCAGCGCCACCAGGTCGTCGATCACGTCGGCCAGACGTCCGCTGAGCAGCACCTCGTGCGGGCCGCCGAGATAGGCACCCCAGTAGATGGTCAGGTCGGGGTAGCGGTCGACCAGTTCGCGGCAGGTGAGGTAGCCGTCCAGCATCACGACGACGTCGCCGAGGTCGGGGACGTACTCCTCGACCAGCCGGCGGCCGGTGGTGACGTGGATCGAGGTGCCGATCCGGTTCAGCGCGATGGCGTGCCGCGCCGCCAGCAGCTGCGGGGCGCTGATGCCGGGGATCACCCGTACGTCGAAGGGGCCGCACACCGGGCGCAGCCGGTCGACCACGCGCAGGGTGGAGTCGTAGAACGCCGGGTCGCCCCACACCAGGAACCCGACCTGGGCGTCGGCGGGCAGCCCCTCGATGATGTCGGCGTACGCGCGGACCCGGGCGTCGTACCAGTCCCGGACCCCCTCGGTGTACGCCGCGGTGTCACGCTCGGCGTCGGGCCCGCGGCGCGGATCGGGCACCTCGACGAAGCGGTACGGGTGGGAGTCGCCGATGAAGCGTTCGCACAGGGCCTGGCGGGCCTCGACCAGATCGTGCTTGACCTCGCCCTTGTCGGCGACGAGGAAGACGTCGACCGTACGGAGGGCCTCCGCCGCCTCGTACGTGACGAGGCCCGGATCGCCCGTGCCGATGCCGATCACCCAGATTGTGCTGACCATGGGGGTCATCCTGCCACCCGTGGATCGGGTCGTCGGCCGGGGTCAGTGGGCCGGTCGGCCCGCCGTCTGGTAGGGCCGGACCTCGGACCTCAGTCCTCGGCGACCCGCCCCAGGAACGTGCTGATGTCGCGGGCCTCCTCGGCGCTGATCCCGTGGCCCATGCCCGGGTAGCTGCGGTCCTCGAGGGCCGCGCCGGAGTCCTCGACCAGCCACCGATGGCTGCGTGACATCAGGTCGGCCGGGATGACCGGGTCGGCGGGATCGTTGCCCCAGAAGATCGGCATCCCGGACAGCAGTCCCTCCGGCGCGTCCAGGCCCGCGTCCCACGGAAGCGTCCCGGACAGCAGGACCGCGCCGGCGAACCGGTCGGCGGCGCTGAACAGCAAGCCGCCCGACATCGCGGTGCCGCCGGAGAAGCCCAGCAGGACGACCCGGGTGTGGTCCTGCTCGACCGTCGCCAGCCACGCCAGCAGGGCCGCCGCGGTCTCCTTGATGGAGGCCTCCAGGGGACGGCCGATGCCCTTGTTCTCGAACCAGGTCCAGCCGCCACCGACCGGGATCGGGCCGCGCGGAGCGACCAGGGTGGCCGACTCGGGCAGCAGCGCTGCCAGGGCGAGCATGGACGACTCGTCACTGCCACGACCGTGCAGGGCGACGACGAGGGTGGTGCCGGGGCGCTCCGCCTCCGGGCGGGACCAGGCGGCGGTGGTGATCCGGGACATCGGGACTCCTCAGGTGACGGTCGACAGTGCAGGGCAGGTAGGCGGTGGCCAATTAAGGCAGCGCCCAAAAGGCAGCGCCCGAATAATGCAGCGTTCAACCAATACTCGGCGAGTCCAGGGCTGTCCAGCGGGCGTTTCTCAGTCGACCCGACTCAGCGCCAGGTCCAGCAGCGCCGGGGCGTGTTCCTCCACCGCATCGGCCAGCGTGTCGATCATCGTCTCGCGGCGGGCGTCGAAACCGGGCGCCGTGGGATCCGGCCGCCACGTCGCCCCTGCCACCTCGGCCGCCTCGGTCAGGAAGGCCCGGCGGAACGCGTCGTCCTCCATCGTCCCGTGCCACATCGTGCCGAACACCGCCCCGGCCCGGGCGCCGTCGAGGAAGGGCTCGACGCCGGCACCCTCCGCCCCGTCCGCGACCGTCGCCACGCCGTGGTGGATCTCGTATCCGGTGACCGTACGGCCGTGCCAGGTCCCGGTCGGTCGGCCGAGGGACTTCTCGGCGCGGAACACGGTGTCGACCGGCAGCAGTCCGAGCCCGCGGATCAGGTCGGGATCGTTCCCGTGGGAGCGGTCGGGATCGGTCGCGTGGGCGCGGTCGGCACCGGTCCCGCCGGCCGCTGCCGGAGCCGTCGTCCGCTTCGCCTCGACCCCGTCGGGATCGGCGATCGTACGCCCCAGCACCTGGTAGCCGCCGCAGATGCCCAGCACTGGCCGGTCGGCCGCGGCGCGGGCCTCGAGCACCGCGCCGATGCCGGTCTCCCGCAGCCAGGACAGGTCGCCGACCGTCGAGCGGCTGCCCGGCACGACCACCAGGTCGGCCGCGGCCAGCACGTCCGGGCGCGTGGTCACCGTCAGGTCGATGCCCGGTTCGGCGGCCAGTGCGTCGATGTCGGTGGCGTTGGAGACCCGCGGCAACCGGACGACCGCGACGGTGAGCCGCGGCCCGGTGTCACGCGCGGTCGCCGTCGGCGTGCCCACCAGCAGGGTGTCCTCGCTGTCCAGCCAGACCCCCGACAGCCACGGCACCACGCCGAAGCAGGGCAGCCCGGTGCGCTGCGTCAGCGTCTCCAGGCCGGGCCGCAGCACCGCCACGTCACCACGGAACTTGTTCACCAGGTAGCCGGCGAGCAGCGTACGGTCGGCCTCCTCGAGCAGCCCCCAGGTGCCGTACACCGCCGCCAGCATGCCGCCCCGGTCGATGTCGCCGACCAGGGCGACGGGCAGCCCGAAGTGCCGGGCCAGCCCCATGTTCACGTAGTCGCCCTCGCGCAGGTTGATCTCCGCGGGCGATCCGGCGCCCTCGCAGACGATCAGGTCGTACGTCGCATCGAGCGCCTCGTACGCCGCACGGGACGCCTCGATCAGCGCACCGCGGCCGTGCGCGTACTCGCCGGCCTCCAGCGTGCCGTACGGCTGCCCGCGCAGCACCACGTGCGAACGGCGGTCGGTGGACGGCTTGAGCAGCACCGGGTTCATGTCGACGGTCGGGGTGACCCGAGCGGCCCGTGCCTGCAGCCACTGGGCCCGGCCGATCTCCCCGGCGCGACCGTCCGGGCCGGCGACGACCATCGAGTTGTTGGACATGTTCTGCGCCTTGTACGGCGCGACGCGGACGCCCCGCCGCGCCGCGGCGCGACACAGTCCGGTGACCAGCAGCGACTTGCCGGCGTCCGACGACGTCCCGGCGACCAGCAGGCCGGCCATCAGGACAGCGCGGCGATCAGCGAGGCGGCGGCCGCCTGACCGGAACGGACGACCGCGGCCATCCCCATCCCGTCGACCCCGGCGCCGGCCAGCGCCAGCCGCGGGTACGCGGTGGCCAGTTCGGCCCGCAGCGCGGCGACCCGGGCCGGATGACCCACCTCGCACTGCGGCATCGCGGGCCACCGGATCACCGTCGAGTCGAGCACGTCGGCGTGCACCCCGGTGATGCGGTGCAGATCGTCCAGCAGGCGGGCGGTCAGCTCCTCGTCGTCGAGCCCGTCGACGACGTGCAGACCGACCCGCCCCGCCGACACCCGCACCAGGAACGCGTTGTCGTCCCGCCCGTCCGCGGTGCGACGCAGGTGTGGCCACTTGGTGCCGAGGAAGGTGGCGGCCTTCATCGTCCATGGGGCGTCGGAGGGCATCAGGATGCCGTTGGTCTCCGGCGTCGCCCGCAGCGGGAACCGGTCGCCGGCGTCGTGCTGGAAGACCTGGTCGGCCCGCAGTGCGAGCAGGACGTTGACCACGGAGGCGAACCGCTGCTCCCGCAGCGTCTCCGCGGCGCGGGTCAGCGGGGAGAGCAGGGTGATGGTCGCCGGGGTGGGGGTGGCCAGCACAACGCCGTCGGTCTCGAAGCCGCCCTCGGACGTCCGCACCTGCCAGCGTCCACCGGCCCGGACGATCTCGCGCACCGCGATGCCGCGGGCGATCCGGCCGCCGTGCCCCTCGATGTCGGCGGCCAGGGCGTCGACGAAGGTCTGCAGGCCGTCGGCCCAGCTGACGAAGGTTGGCCCGTTCGTCGTCGGCCGCGGGGCGCTGCGACGCATCAGCGAGGTCCGGTGTTCCGCGGCGGCGACCAACTGCGGGGCAGTGCCGCGCAGCGACAACCGGTAGACGTCACCGCTGTGCAGGCTGCCCAACATCGGGTCCACGAACCGGCGGACGACCTCATGGCCGAAGCGGCCGGCAAGGAAGTCGCCGACACTGATGTCCTGGTCGGGCGCCAGTGGCGGGGTGAGCTTCGCCAGCAGAGGCTCCAGGCCGGCGCGGACCAGCCCGGGCAGCGACAGCATGCCCGACTCCAGCACCGGACGGATCCGGGTCGGCCCGGAGGGTCCGAGGCCGGCCGGCATCGGCTGTGCACCGCGCGGGTGGCCGAGCAGGCTGTGTCCCTGGTGCGAGCCGAGCGGCGCGTCCCACAGGCCGAGCTCGCGGAGCAGGGCGGACAGGTGCGGCGGTGTCGCGTGGATCGCCTCGGCACCCACGTCGACCCGGCGGTCGGCGAAGTCGATCGTCCTGACCTGGCCGCCGAGCCGGTCGGAGGACTCCATCACGGAGACCCGGACCCCGGCCCGGGCGAGGTCCCGGGCGGTCACCAGCCCGGCGACCCCGCCGCCGACGACGATGACGTGTCCGGACCGACGGTGACCGCCGCTCGCGATGGTCTCCTCAGCGGGGACGGGGGCGGTCGCGGGCGCAGGGGTCTCCATGTCTGCAGATTAACCGGTGGGATGCCACGGTGCCCGTACGGGGCTGGATCCGGTCGGGCGGGCGGAATCGTCAGCATCGCTCCCCGTCGGGCGCCCGCCGGTGTCACGATGGGGACAGACGTGATCCGGATCACGGAACGGTGGGGTCGGTGATTGTGGAGATCCGCCAACAGGGACTCGGGACATTCTGTGGCACCCCCTTCCTGACTCGGCAACCTACGGTCGCGTAAGGTCGCTCCCAAACAAGGCTACGGAAACGTAGGTTTCCGGGCTGCCGGACGTACGAAGGAGGCCTCATGGCCGTGCAGACCCCTGCCCGACACGGGCGGGCGACCCCATCGGGGGCATCGGGACGGGCCACGCCGCACGGCACCGAGGTCCGGATGATCAGCCTGCTGGGCGTCGACGGTGTCCGCGTCACCGACCCCGACCACGCGTACGGCGGGACCGATGCGGACATCGCCCAGCTGCTCCGTGACATGGTGCTGACCCGCCGACTGGACGCCGAGGGCACCGCTCTGCAGCGGCAGGGCCAGCTGGGGCTGTGGCCGCCGACCCTGGGTCAGGAGGCGGTCGGCGCCGGGACGATGCGAGCGATGAAGCCGGCCGACATGTGCTTCCCCTCCTACCGCGAACACGGCGCGGCGCTGGTCCGCGGGGTCGACCCGCTCGACATCATGTCGCTGTGGCGTGGCGTCGACATGGGCGGCTGGGACCCGATCGCGACCCGCTTCAACCACTACTCGATCGTCATCGGCTCCCACCCGCTGCACGCGGTCGGCTGGGCGATGGCCCTGCAGGCCGAGGGGGCGACCGGCGCCGGCGGCCCCGACGACGCGGCCGTGCTGGCGTTCTTCGGTGACGGGGCCAGCTCCGAGGGCGACGTCAACGAGGCGCTCGTCTGGGCGGCCAGCTACCACGTCCCGGTCGTCTTCGTGGTGACCAACAACCAGTGGGCCATCTCGGTGCCGTCCACCCGCCAGGCCGTGGTGCCGCTCGCCCGCCGCGGCGAGGGGTTCGGCATCCCTGGCGTACGTGTCGACGGCAACGACGTGCTCGCCGTCCAGGCGGTCACCGAGGCCGCGCTCGACCAGGCCCGGTCGGGGGAGGGGCCGCAGTTGATCGAGATGTTCACCTACCGGATGGGTGCCCACACCACCTCGGACGACCCGACCAAGTACCGCTCCCACGCCGAGGAGGAGCGCTGGCGCGCGAAGGACCCGATCGACCGGGTGCGCACCTACCTGCAGCGTGTCGGGGCGATCGACGACGGCTGGCTGGCGGCGCTGCAGACCGAGGCGGACGCGTTCGCCGCCGACCTGCGGGCCCGGACGATCGCGCTCGATCCGCCGGACTTCGCCGACTGGTTCGACGTCGTCTATGCCGAACAGACCCAGGAGCTGGCCGACCAGCAGCACGCCTTCCGGGCGTACGCGGCCTCCTTCGAGGAGCACGCCGAGAAGCAGGAGGGACGCCGATGACCCCGCCACCCCGTGGCACCCAGGCCGCCCGTCGCGCGCCGGTGCTCGACGCCCCGACCACGCTGACCTTCGGCAAGGCACTGACCGCCGGCCTGCGCGCCGCGATGGCGGCCGACGACAAGGTGGTGCTGGCCGGCGAGGACGTCGGCACGCTCGGCGGGGTCTTCCGGATCACCGAAGGACTGCTCGACGAGTTCGGCGCCGACCGGGTCCGCGACACCCCGCTGGGCGAGTCGGGCATCGTCGGCACCGCCATCGGGATGGCGATGCGCGGCTGGCGCCCGGTGCTGGAGATCCAGTTCGACGGGTTCGTCTTCCCGGCGTTCAACCAGATCACCACCCAGCTGGCCCACATCCACTCCCGCAGCGGCGGGCGGCTGCCGATGCCGGTCGTCGTACGCATCCCGTTCCAGGGCGGGATCGGGGCGATCGAGCACCACTCGGAGTCGGTGGAGAGCTACTTCGTGCACACCCCGGGCCTCAAGGTGGTCAGCCCGTCGACGCCGCACGACGCGTACTGGATGATCCAGCAGGCCGTCGCCGCCGACGACCCGGTGATCTTCCTGGAGCCGAAGCGGCGCTACCACGTCAAGGGCGAGGTCGACCCGGCCGCGCCGCCGCGCGGGCTCTTCGAGTCGGCCGTCGTCCGTCCGGGCAGCGACGTCACCGTCGTGTCGTACGGCTCGACGCTGACCACCTGCCGGGAAGCCGCCGACGCCGCGGCCGCGGAGGGCACCGACATCGAGGTGATCGACCTGCGGACGCTGTCCCCGCTCGACCTCGGGCCGGTGGAGGCCTCCGTACGCAAGACCGGCCGGCTGGTCGTGGTGCACGAGGCACCGCAGACCCTCGGCCTGGGCGCCGAGGTCGCCGCCCGGATCCAGGAGCGCTGCTTCTGGTCGCTGGAGGCGCCGGTGCTGCGGGTCACCGGCTTCGACGTGCCCTACCCGCCGAGCAAGGTCGAGCGCCACCAACTGCCCGACCTGGACCGCATCCTCGACGCCGTCGACCGATCCCTCGACTACTGAGCGCAAAGGACATCCCATGAAGCGTTTCCCCTTGCCCGATCCCGGTGAGGGTCTCACCGAGGCCGAGATCGTCAGCTGGCTGGTCGCCGTCGGCGACGAGGTCGCGGTCAACGATCCGATCGTCGAGGTCGAGACGAGCAAGTCCCTGGTCGAGCTGCCCAGTCCGTGGGCCGGCCGGGTGGACGCCCTGCTGGTCGAGGTGGGGCAGACCGTCGAGGTGGGCACGCCGATCATCGTGATCGACGACCGCTCCGAGGACGACACGGAGCAGGATCTCGGCGGCGGCGAGGCCGCTGCCGTCGTGGCGGGCGACGTGCTCGGCGGAGAGACGGCCGCCGAGGCCGCCAGCACCGACGAGGCGCCCGGCGCGGCGTCCGCGAACCTCGTCGGCTACGGGCCCGAGGCCGCCGCCACCGTGCGCCGCCCCCGCAAGCCGGGCGCGGCGATGGCCAAGCCGCCGGTCCGCAAGTACGCCCGGGACCGCGGCGTACGCCTCCGCGAGGTCCCCGGCACCGGCCCCGGCGGCACGATCACGTACGCCGACGTGGACGCCTGGCTCGCCGCCGGCAGCCGGCCGGTCGAGGCGGCGCCGCGGGTGGAACCGCCGGTGCCGGTGGTGGCCCAGGTCGCCGGCCCGGAGCACGAATACCTCGCCGGACCGCCCAAGCTGTCGTACGGTCGGGTGCCGGTGCGCGGCGTCCGGAAGGCGACCGCCCAGGCGGTGACGAAGTCGCTGTTCACCGCCCCGCACGTCACCGAATGGCTGACCTGCGACGTCAGCGCGACGATGGATCTGGTCGAACGGCTCCGGGACGCCCGGGAGTTCAGCGACGTACGGGTCTCGCCGATGCTGGTGGTGGCCAAGGCGGTGTGCCTGGCGCTGCGGACCAACCCCGAGCTCAACGCACGGTGGGACGAGGACGCGCAGGAGATCATCTACTACGGCGATGTCAATCTCGGCGTGGCCGCGGCGACCCCGCGGGGGCTGTTGGTGCCCAACATCAAGGGCGCCGACCAGATGGGTCTGCTCGAGCTGGCCCGGCACTTCGGCGAGTTGACCCGGACGGCACGGGACGGTCGTACGCCTCCCGCCGACCTGCGTGGCGGCACGTTCACGATCACCAACGTCGGGGTCTTCGGGGTGGATGCCGGCACGCCGATCCTCAACAACGGCGAGTCGGGGATCCTCTGCCTCGGAGCCATCACGCGGCGGCCGTGGGTCGTCGGGCGCGGCGCGGAGGAGCGGATCGAACCGCGCTGGGTCACCACCCTGGCGGTGTCCTTCGACCACCGGCTGGTCGACGGCGAGGGCGGCTCCCGGTTCCTCGCGGACGTCGCCCGGCTGCTGGCCGATCCCGCGCTGGCGCTGCTCTTCTGAGGTCGGGCGGGAGCTACGCCGTGGTGGTAGAGGGGGCGTCGGCGTCGTCCGACGTCTCCTCGGCCGCCGCGGCCGGTTCGTCGTCGGACGTCTCGTCGGACTGCTCCGTGGCGGCGAGCCGGGTGCGGATCTCCCGGGCGTCCGCGCCGAGGCGGATCACCGACAGGGCGACCTCCAGGACGATCCGGACGAGGAGGATCCACGCCGCCACCGCGACGCCGCCGACCACCAAGGCGGTGAGGCCCGCCGCGCCGCCGGCCGAGAAGCCGGAGACCGTCGTGCTGATCCAGGCGAGCACCCCGACGACGATCAGCAGCACGTAGAGGTGCTTGGTCACCTGGGGGGCGACCGGCTCGGCGAAGGACAGGTCCCGCAACCCGCTGAACGGGCTCTCGGACGGCGCCTTCTTCTCGCGCGGAGTCGCGTCGGTCGTCCGGCCGAAACCGCGCGACTGCAGGAAGGACAGCGGCTGGGAGTCCTCGGCGTGCGGGTCGGCGGACACTGAGGCGTACGGCCCGCCCACGCCATCGGAGGGCGCCGACTGGCCGAACGCCGGCTCGCCGTAGGCCTGACCACCGGGGGCCTGGCCGCTCGGCTGGGCGCCGGTGATCTGGGTCGGGTAGTCCTGCGCCTGCCCGGGATAGGCGTGGTCGGCGTAGCTCTGCGCCTGACCGGGGTAGCCGCTCAGGTAGCCCGGGCCGGACCGGGACTGGTCGTAGCCGCGGCCGGCGTACCCGCTGTCGGGGTAGCTCTGGGCGGACTGGTCGTAGCCCTGCCCGGCGTACGGGCTGCCGGGGTAGCCCTGCCCCGGCTGGGCCCGGTCGGCGTAGCCGGGGCTCGGGTAGGGCTGGGGACGGTTGTCGTACGGCTGTTCGGGAGACGCCGGAGCGTACGACTGACGGGGGGACGCCTGTCCGGTCGGCCGGCCGGCGGCGGCGTAACCGGTGGGCGCGCCGGACGCGCCGGACGAGCCGCCGGTGCGGTCCTCACCACTCAGACCGATGCCGTCGCCCCAGATGTGGGTCGGGTCCTCCGGACCGGCCGACGGGGAATCGGCCGCGCCCTGCGGCTGCTGGGAGCGGTAGCGATAGCCGTCCGGACCCTGCGGGTCGTACGGTCCGGTCTGGTTCGTGTCCTGGATCATCGTCCGTCCTGTATCGAGAGGGCCGCGGGTCTCCGGTCCTCGCCGGAGGCGTCCGGGGCAGGCGACCCGGCGTGCTGGTCGGGCCGTCGGACATGGCCCCCGCCCAGCCGTGTCATGTGGTGCGCACGCCTGTGCGGTGGACACCGGGGGCCGACCATTCCCTCGCGAGGGGTGCCCCACCGACCCGGTATCCCGGTCCGACTTGGGGCCGACTCTAACCGAGGTGCGCGCCGGAAACGGCGGTCCGGGGCCGTCTCCGGGCGGTTGCCACGCCGTACGTGCCCTGTCGGCGACAGCGCCCGGGAGACCGTCGTACGCCGTCGGGCGGGTCGGGTCCGCCCGGCCGGGACGCCCCGCGGACGTGGCCGTCCGGAGCGGCCCCGGCACCCCGGAATGCCGCGCTGACGTGGGCGTCGACCGGTCGTCACGGCGACACACCGGACGATCCCCGGCCCGCCGCCCCGGCCGTCGGATCGGGGCCGCGCGGGGAGCGATCGCGGGGTGCCGACCGGCGGGTTCCTATGACTTGCTGTGGATCTGACGTGGGGGGATCTGACGTGGGGGGATCTGACGTGCTGTGGATCTGGCGTGCGGGGATCCGCCCTGCGGGGATCCGCCGGTCACCGGGCCAGCAGGGCCGCCAGGTCCTCGGTGCCCGCGGTCAGCGGCACGAACTGGTCGAGCAGCGCGCGCTGGTCGGGCCCCAGCTCGCGGTCGAGGTGGGCCAGCAGCGGGTGACGGACCCGGACGGCCGTGGTGCCGTAGAGGGCGGCGAGGTTGAGCAGAGCCGTGCTGTTCGCGCCGAGCGCCACCCGGGCGGCGACCACCTCGGGATCCATCTCGGCCGGGCCGTGTCCCTCGGCGACCGGCAGGCCCCGATACAGCTCGACCGGGTCGGCAGGATGGGGGCGCACCACGAAGTCGAGACCGGCCGCGGCGGCTGCCGCGCCGACCTCCCGCAGATGGGTGAGATAGTCCGCGGCCGGCAGCAGCCCCAGGGCGACCCACGGCTGCGCGAGGTAGACCGCCCGCTCCGTACGTTCCCCGGGCGCCGGCACCCGGCCGCGGAACTCGTCGGCTACCGGCGGGTTGAGTCGCCAGCGCGCCGGGCCGGGCGTCGTGCCGGGGCCGGGCGTCGTGCCGGGATCGGGCTCCTCCCGCAGATAGAGCGGCCACCGTTCGTCGGTGAGCCGGGCGACGGCGGTCGTCACCGCCACCGCGCGGACGGTCGGCCAGATCCGACCGCCACCCTGCCGCACCCAGGCGTCCCGCCGGGTCCGCCAGGTGCCGTACGTCCCCAGTCCTTCGTCGACCACCACCACGTGCGGACGGTGCAGCGGCTGGTGGGCGACCATCCGGGCCCACGGCTTGATGCCCGGGGCGCCGACCGCCAGGTAGATCCAGTCGACCCCGCGGCCCGGGCGCATCGCCGCCGGATCGGGGTCGGTCCGCACGGTGAGCCGCGGATCGTCGGGCAGGAAGCCGGTCACGTCCTGCGCCGCCACCGTGGTCCGCCCCAGGAACCCGCCGGTGCCCAGGCTCCGCACGACCACCTCGCCGGCCCGGGTGTCGAGCAGGTGCCGGACGTACGACGCGCAATGGACGAGGTGGGTGCGGTTGCGCACCCCGGACAGGGTCACGGCGACCGGCCGGTCGGTCATCGGCGTACCTCCTGGTGGCTCACCGCGTCAGGCTACCGGTCCCCGGTCGGCGGGCGGTCGTCCGGCCGTGCCGGTGCTCACCCGGATCGTCCGACCGCCGGGCGTCGCCAGGTCGAGGGTGTGCACCCGCAGCCCGGTGCCCGCCGCCGGGTCCGTCGGCAGCCCGTGCAGTCGGATCCACACCAGGATCGGGGTGTCGGTGAGCTTCGCGCAGACCTCCGCCCGGGTCCATCGGGCCCAGAAGTCCTCGCCCCCGAACCTCCGCGCCAGGGCGACCGGCACCGGCCGGTCGGCGTATTCGGCGTCCAGGGCATAGCGCGCGATCCCGGAGAGGTCGGCGGGCCGCCAGGACAGCACGGTGTCGTCGGGCAGATGGGTGCGGGTCGGCGCACCGTACGGCGGCCGGCTGCCCCCCTGCGGGCCACGGGGCCGCGCCGGGTGCTCGGTGGAGAGGACGATCTCGGCCGGCTCCGGGGGACGGTCGGGGCCGTCGGGCCCGTCGGGGTGATCGGCCATCGGGTCGCTCAGATGATCGGCGGCCGGCCGAGGGCCGTCATCCGGGCCACGGTGCGCCAGGAGATCGGGTGGCGCGGGCCGGGGTCGGTGGTCCAGCCCTCCCGCAGCCCCTGGAACCAGATCCTCAGCGCCGCCCGGTCATGCACCCGGGCGAGGGTGATCAGCACCCAGGTCGCCACGTACGCCCAGCCGAGCGGGCGGGGCAGGTTGCGGCGGGCGACCCAGACCCGGTTGCGGGCGTTCATCCGGTAGAACACCGCGTGCCGGCTGGCCGGCAGCGCCGGATGGTGCACCCGGATGCCCGGCGTGTAGGTGATCCGCCAGCCCGCGTCCATCATCCGCATCGCCAGGTCGATGCCCTCGTGGCCGTAGAAGAAGTGCCCCGGCCAGCCGCCGACCTGCTCGAACGCGGCCCGCCGCTCCAGGTGGACGCCCTCCCAGAAGACCACCGTGTCGCCGCCGCGGTCGGCGGTCCGGGCGTCGAGGCGGGGGACCCAGCGTCGCGGCCCCGGCTTGCCGTCGGGATCGGTCGGCCGGGGCTGGACGATCCCGATGTGCGGATCGGACTCCATCACCGCCACCATCCGGGCCAGGGTGTCCGGTTCGGGCAGCCAGGCGTCGTCGTCGTAGAAGAGGATGTAGTCGCCCTTCGCCAGCCGGGCGCCCACGTTGCGGCCCTCGGGGATGCCGAGGTTCTCCGGCTCGTGGTGCGTCCGCACCCCGTCGGGCAGACCGGTCGGTTCCCAGGCGTTGCCGACGACCAGCACGTCGAGCTCGACCCCGGTCTGCGCCAGCAGTGTCTCCAATGCCGTGGCGAGCTCGGTGGGGCGGGTGCCCTGGGACAGCACGACGGCGGCGACGGTGGGCAGTGGCATGCGGACCTCCAGGGACGACGGCAGCCAGCCTAGCGGCCCGACCCGGCCCGCTGGTACGGAAGACTCCGGCCATGAACGACCTGACCCGACCGGCAAATCGCAGATCCGAAGGTCGCTGTCGGCGAGGTCGACATTTTCACCGATCAGGCGGCGTTCGTCGTCCATCCCCCTGGGCAAGTGGCTGATCGGGTCGGTGAGCAGTTGTTCGGCATGACCGGCTTCGGCTGGCGGTTCTCCTCGGTGGTGTTCGGCGCGCTGCTGGTGTTGTTCACTGTCCGGCTGTCCCGGCGGCTGTTCCGCTCGACGTTGATCGGCGCGATTGCCGGGCTGTTGCTCACCCTCGACTGCGGGGGTCGTACGGGCCGATGGTGTGGTGGCGTGGTGGGGCTGCTTGCGACCGATGGCGGTTGGGATCGCTCCTGGGGAGAGGACCACCCGTCCGCTCCGTTGACGGTGACCTTGGGGACGCGGTTGGCGTCTTTCGTGCAGTTCCACCGCGATATCTATGCCTTCCATACGTCGGACTTTGGTGCTCGGGCTGGTCCTGGGGCCACCGGGCCGGCTTGGACGGCGATGGCGCGCCGCGCTCGTCGGCGCCGTGATCGTCGGCGCCGTGATCGTTGTCGTGGCACTGGACTTCGTCTACATCTACCCCGTGCTGACCGACCGGCTGATGCTCTACCAGGACTGGCTGTCGCGGTTGTGGCTGCGCTCCTGGGCCTAGGCGCCAGGGTGTCGGTGAGTGCCGGGCCAAGTCACGACTGCCTCGTACTCGCAGCGAGCCAAGAAGGCGGCCCAACGACGATTCGCCCGTCGATGGGAGGGAGGTACCGATTCTCAGGATGGCCTCCGGGGAGATATGCTGAGCCCGAGTTCATACGGGGACGCCAGCGAACGGGCGGCACTTCAAGATCCGCTGCTTTGAGCAGGACTACGCGGCAGCTCCGACCCTTGCCACGAGTGCGAATCCGGGCAACGCTTGTCGGCGATCGGCCTTGACGGCGACGGATCACGGGGAACTGGAGACCATGCACACCAGACGCGATGGAATCGCTCGAGTGACGACCTCATCGAGGGTTCGATTCACCATCGCAACGCTCATGGCGACCTTGGTAGGCGTGTTCGTTGCAGTCCTCCACACTCATCTCGGGCTGGGTACCCTGCCCGCGGCTGCACTCGACGGCACGATCCGAGGTCTCTTCGTCGGTCTCGTGGTGGGAGTCACCGCTGACCGGGCCCTGCGTGCTCCTTGGGCTGTCCTCGCAGGGTGCATCGCCAGTTTGATCACCGGGGCCGTGAGCGCTCGTAGGGTACATCTGGACACGGCGTTACTGTTGGCCGGGGCGTTCACGGTCGTGACGGGGATCGTGGTGGTATGGGCGCTGACTCGCCTGTCCCGAAAGGTCAAGACGAGCACACTGGGCCTCGGGAGCCTGGGCGTTGTGCTTGTCAGCGCGATCGCCCTGGCGGGTTGGACACCCTGGCGGCCCTCGGACGAAGTCGCAGCGAAGCGGTTCGTCGACCTGGCGTCGCAACCGGTCCCTCTGCACTACGCCTTCGATGGTTGGACCTATTTGCGGGCCCGCGACCTCATGATCCAGGGCCAGCCGTTCTACTCCGCGATCACCCAAGCCCTCAGGGACGACTCGCCGGCCCACCGGACCATCGTCGAGAGCCCCTTCAACATTCGGCAGCCTCTCCTCTTCGAGCTGTGGAGGATACTGCCCGGCGAATTGCCATACCACCTGTTGGGCTGGTTCATCGCTTTCAGCCTCCTCGCGATCGCCGGCGCTTACCTCCTCGCGCGCACTTTTGTGGAACCCGGACCGGCATTGGTCGCACCGGTCCTGATGACCTCGTGGCTGTATTTCTTCTGGTGGTCGTATTCCTATGGTGAAGGACCCTGGTTCACCATGATGGAAGTCTGGGCGGGCTTCGTGGCCATCTTCGCCCTCGCCCTCCTACTGCGCCGCCGATGGCTGGCGAGCTTGGCTCTCCTCTGGTGCGCAGTCGCGACCCGCGAGTTCATGGTGCTGCTGATCCCCGCTTGGCTGGTGGCATGGTTTGTGGGGCAGCGGCCGGTCGGCCGCCGGCGCACCTGGTGGATACCGGTGGGTGCAGTCGTCGTGCCCGTTCTTGTGTTGCTGCTCCATATGTGGTTGGCGTCCGGGTTCCTCGAAAGGACACCGTCCAGCACACTGGGGCTGGCACACTGGCTGCACGGTGGGCCGGCGACACTCCAGAGGGCGCTCCAGTTCGGCTGGTATCACGTCCAGTTCCGCACCTATGTGGTGCCCGCCCTCAGTGTGCTCGCGCTCGCCGGCGCGTTGACCTTGCGGCAGGCTTGGCACCGTGCGACGCTGGCCGTCACGCTGGTCCTGATGTTGTTCTTCCTCTTCCGGTTCAGTCACGGCGAATGGGCCTACTACTGGGGAGGAATATTCACCCCGATCGTCGTCAGTCTGGTTCCTCTGGTCGTCAGTCGTTGGCTCCCTTCCCGGGACCGCTCAGGCTACCCCGACCCGGCCCGCCGGCCCGGCCCTGACGCAGACCGTCAGTATCTGCGGGCCTAAGGTGTGTCTCCTAACGTGTTGGTGGTGGGGGCGGCAGGGGTGGGACTCGTGCGTCCCCAACATCGTGCTGTCGTCGGCCGGGGTGCTGCTGATGGTCGAGGTGTTCGGCTGGGACCAGCGGATCGCGCCGTTGATCGCGACCGTGCTGGCGGTTCCGGTGAGCTACGGCATCGCCCGGACCATCCTCCTCGGCCCGGTCCATCGGGCCGAGGCGGCCGCTGCGGCGGCGATGGCGGCGGGGGAGCACCTGGCGGAGCGTCCCGGGCACCCGAGCCACCTGAAGGACCACTGAGGACGCCGGCCGTGACGGGCACGGCGGCGGACGATCACGCAGCGTTATAGTTCCGGCATGGGCAACCCCCCGGCGGCGCCGACGGAGCGCTGTGCTTTCCTCAGTGTGGTGGTCCCCTGTCACAACGAGGCGGCCAATCTGGAGGAACTGCACCGCGGGCTCGCCGCGACCCTGCCCGAGGTGGCCCGGACCTGGCAGATCGTTCTGGTCGACGACGGCAGCACCGACGGCACCGAGCGGATCGGTCTCGAGCTGGCCGCCCGCGACCCGTACGTCCAGTTCCTGTCCTTCTCCCGGAACTTCGGCAAGGAGGCGGCGATGCTCGCCGGCCTCGAGCACGCCCGCGGTGACGCGGTGGTGCTGATGGACGGCGACCTGCAGCACCCGGTCGCGATGATCCCCGCGCTGGTCCGCCGGCACCTCGACGGGTACGACCAGGTGATCGCGCGGCGTGATCGGCGGGCCGACCCGCGGCTGCGGACCGCCCTGTCCCGGGTCTTCTACCGGCTGGTCAACCCCCTGATCGATGTGCCGCTCGATGACGGGGCGGGCGATTTCCGATTGCTGAGCCGCCGGGCGGTCGACGCCCTGGTGGCGCTGCGGGAGACGAACCGCTTCTCCAAGGGCCTCTACAGCTGGATCGGCTTCCCCACCGCCGTTCTCGACTACACGAACGTACGACGCGACGCCGGCCGGTCCAGCTGGACCCTGCACAAACTCCTCGACTACGCCATCGACGGCATTCTGTCGTTCAACACCAAACCCCTGCGGGTGGCGATCTGGATCGGCCTGTGGATGGTCGGACTGATGCTGGCGTACGTGGTCTGGCTGGTCGTCGGCGTCGCCGCATTCGGCGTCCAGACGCCGGGCTACGTGACGACCGTGGCCGCGGTGGTCCTGCTGGCCGGTGTCCAGCTGATCGTCACCGGGGTGATCGGGGAGTACGTGGGCCGGATCTACTCCGAGGTGAAGCGCCGGCCTGCCTACCTGCTCCGGGTGGACACGGCGGAGGCCGCCGCGGGGCTCCCGGGAGCCGCCGTCCGCGGAGCCGGCGTTCCGGGGACGACCGACGCGTTCCGGGCTGGGCCGAGCCTGCCGGCCGACGGGGCCTGATGGTGGGGTTCGCCCGGGTCTGGTGGCTGCGCCTGTGGCCGCTGGTGAAGTTCTGCCTCGTCGGAGTGGTCAACACCGGGGTCTACTACGGCGTCTATCTGGTGGTCCTCCGGTTCCTGCCCTATCCGGTGGCGCATCTGATCGGCTGGACCGTCTCGGTGGTGGTGTCGTACCTGCTCAACTGCGTGTTCACCTACCGGGTGCGGCCGACCTGGCGGAAGCTGCTGGTGTACCCGCTCTCCAGCCTGCCCAATGTGCTCTTCACCACCTTCGGGGTGGTGCTGCTGATCGAGGTGTTCCACGTCGGGGAGAGGCTCGCCCCGTTGATCGCCGGCCTGGCGGCCGTGCCGTTCAGCTACCTGTTGGCCCGGCTGCTGCTGGTCGGTCGGGGGAAGCAGGAGCCGGATTCGGCCGGTGCGGTCGATGAGGCTGTGGTCGGTGAGGCCGCGGTCAGTGAGGACGGCGCGCCCGGCGACGCCGGAACAGCTCGATGGCGATCGTGAGCATCAAGGCGGCCGCGGCGATCCCCAGCCCCGGCGCCAGGCCCTGCTGCCGGTAGGTGCAGGTCAACCGGGTGACCCCGTGCACCGGGACGGTCAGCATCCCCGCCCGTGCCGTGACGGTGGCCGGCCCGGCGTCCGTACGGCACGACCAGCCGGGCAGCGCGGTGGTCAGCACCACCGCGTCGCCGGTCTGCGGAGCCGGCCAGCTGACCGCGACCTGCGATGGCGCGAACCGTACGGTCGCCCCCTGAGCCCGGGAGCCGGCGACCACCCGATCCAGCGCTGCCGGGTCCAGGCAGCCGACGTCACCGGAGCGTACGTCCGGGCGGCCGCCGGAGTCAGCCAGCACGGTGAACGCCACCCGGCCGTCCGCCGGGACCGGGCCCAGGGTGAGCACCTCGGGGGTGCCCAGGGCGACCGTACGGTCCTGCCAGGTGATCGATCCTCGGGGCGGGCGCTGCTCGGAGCCGGTGCGGACCTGGAGGATGCTGCCGGGCGTGCACCGGGCGGTGACGTCGACCCGGCCGGTGCCCGGCGTGGATCCGGTGCCCCGGCCGGCGCGACCGGCCCCGGCCAGGTCGAGGGCCGGGACCGTGTAGAGGCGGGCACCCGCGAGGGTGTCCCGGGCGGCCCAGACGGTGCCCGGCGCCGCCGGGTCGGCGGCCACTGGGTCGGCGGCCACTGGGTCGGCGGCCACTGGGCCGGCCGGCAGCACGGTGACCGGAGCGTTCACCCGGTCGCCGGCGCCGGCCTGATCCGCCGTGGTGTGGATGCCCAGCAGGGCCCGGGCCGCCGGGTCGTCCACGTCGAGGCCGATCCGCCGCCGGGCGTACGGCAGCCCGAGTCCGGACAGCGCGTCGGTGGTGATCCGCGGGATGGCGCTGGAGTAGTAGTCGATCCCGTTGTAGTCGAGCAGCAGCGGGTCGTTGTCCGAACTGTGCGGCACCCGGGTCCGTTCACCCGCGGTCACCGCCGGCACCTCGGCCAGCCGTGCCGCCAGGAACGACGCACTCAGGGTGGTCGGTGCGCCGTGGTATTTCGCCTTGTCCCGGTAGATCGCCCCGGCCGTATAGGCGCTCTCCGCCAGCACGGTCACCAGGAGGACCAGGGCCACCCACCGGCGCCGGTCGAACGCCGCCGCGGCACCGAGCAGGACGAGGGTGGCGACGGTGAGCACGATGGTGAGCGTGGACAGCCGGCCCACCACCAGCGCCCCGAGCACGGCGACGCTCAGCGTGCCGGCGAGCAGGGGCCGACGGCCCGGCAAGCCCGCGGCCAGTCCCAGCCAGGCGGTGACGACGAGGATGCCGGCCACCACGAACGCCTCCCGGTAGCCGCTCCCGTTGGGCGCGGCGAAGCTGTGCCAGGCGAGCTGGGTGGCCGGCACCTGCATGCTGACCACTGCCGCCACCGGCAGCACCGCCAGCGCCACCCGGGACCGTACGCTCAGCTCACGGTGCCACGGCGCCGCCGCGACCAGCACGAGGGTGCCCAGGCCGGCGAAGATGCCGGCGGACCCCAGCGTCCAGTTGCCCGGGAAGAGCCGGGCCAGGGTGATGTCCCAGGGCATCTGGTAGAGCGCGGCGCCCGGCACCGGGGCGGCTGCGGCGACGGCGGCCAGCACCGGCAGGATCAGCCAACTGATCATCGCGATGCCGAGCGCGAACCCGCCGATCACCCGGCCCAACGCCGCGCCGGACGCCGCCCAGCCGGCCCGGTCGACGACCAGCAGCGCGAGGAGCACCAGCCCCACCCCGAGAGTGGCCATCACCGCCGTGTAGTAGTTCGCTGTCCAGCACAGCGCGACCACCAGCACCGGCAGGACGATTCCCCGGCGTCGGGCCAGCCGCAGCGCGGCCCACAGTAGCAGCGGGAACGCGATCAGGCCGTCCAGCCAGGACAGCACCACCATCGCGTCGCCGGTGACCCAGCCGCAGCAGGCGTAGCCGGCCCCGAGCGCGGCGGCCACCCCCCAGCCGGCGCGCCGGTGCAGGCACAGCAACACCAGGGCCATCGCTGCGGCGGCGACCGCGATCTGCAGCCCGGTGATCAGCTGCACCCCGACGGTCAGTCGGTCGCGCGGGACCAGCACCAGGAGGAGGTTGAACGGGCTCGCGGCGTACGTCGCAAAATCGCCGAGGTAGGGCGCACCGAGGGCGCTGTGCCAATTGAAGAGCAGGGAGTTCGGGCCGGCCGGGTGCAGCAGCAGGTCTCGTACGTACGCCTTCTGGGGCAACAGCTGGTTGTAGGCGTCGTTCACCGCCCACGGCCGTTTGCCGAACGGAAAGACACTCGCCATCGCCATGCCGGCGACCTGGGCCGCCACCGCGAGTACCGCGGCGACCACCGCGGCCCGGAGCCGGGTCCCGGGTGGGCAGTCGGCACGTCGAGGCGCCGTCAGCACCCCGGCGGGGGCCGTCGGGGCGCCGGTGCCGGGGTTCGCGACTGCGGGGGGCTGCACGGGGAGCATGCTAGGGCACCGCGAACCAGGGCACCGCGAACCAGGGCACCGCGAACCAGGGCGCCGCCGCGGGTCTCTCCTCGGTGAGCGGCTCGTTCAGGATGCGATCAGTATCGAGCGGATAGTTTCCGGGAGGCATCGGCGGGTCCGATCGCCGCACAGCCGCCGCGGCGCGGCCTTGAGGTCAGGAGGCAGGGCGAAATGTGGACCGATCGGGAGCGGGAGACCCGCGCCGTCGGGTCGGCCCGTTCCACCGCTGTCGCTGCCGCGTCGGCCGGTGCGTTCTCGATCGCCATCGTGGTGCTGCAGTACGTGGCCAACCACGAGTACCCGTTCGGCGCGAAGACCCGGAACTACGACGACTACTTCGCGCAGTTCGTGCCCTCCTACGCCATGTTCCACGACCTGCTGCACGGACACCCGGCGATCGACGCCCAGTTCACCTGGTTCGTCGGCCTGGGGCAACCGTTCCTGCCCGGCTACGCGGCCTACCTCGGCGGCCCCTGGACGTTCCTGATCGCGCTGTTCCCGACCACCGCGGTGGAGGTCGGGATCTTCGTGGTGACGCTGGCGAAGGTCGCCGCCGTCGCGGCGTCCATGGCCGGGGCGTCGGGTGCGGATAGAGTCCTGGTCGGCCGTCACGGATCCTCCGGAGGCACAGCGAGAGGGGACCCGATGATCGACGACGGGAAGCGCGCCGCCGGGCGCCGGCGACCGATCGGCTGGGCCAGTGCCTGGGGAGTGGCGGTGATCGTCGTGGCGCTGGTGCTGCTGAAGGTCGCTCCGCCTGCTCGGCAGGTCCCCGACCAGGCGCCCGCTCCTTCGACGCCGGCCTGCACTGGGGGCGCTCTGCAGGTGGTGGCGCACCAGGACGACGACCTGTTCTTCATGACTCCTGACCTGCTGTCCGACCTGCGCACCCGCGCCGATCAGTGCTTCCGGACGGCGTACGTCACTGCGGGCGATGCGGGCAAAGGCCCGGACTACTGGCGGGCCCGGGAAGCCGGGATGGAGGCCGCGTACGCGAAGGCGGCGATGGTGGAGAACCGGTGGGAGACCAGCTCCGCATCCTTCGGGGGCCACCCGGTGCTGGTGCGGAGCCTGGTCCCGCGGCGATCGATCTCGCTGGTCTTCCTACGGCTGCCGGACGGGTTCCCGGACGGCAGCGGCACGGCCCTGTACGGCCGACAGAGTCTGCCCAAGCTCCTCGACGGGCGGATCACCCGGATCAGCGCCGTCGACGGCTCGACCGAGTACTCGGCCGTCGGCCTGCGTGACGAACTGGTGGCCCTGATCGACGCGACGCGGCCGACGCTGATCCGCACCACCGACTACGTCCACCCCTTGGGCGACGGAGACCATGGCGACCACCACGCGGTCGCCTACCTGACCCGGGATGCCAGTCGGCTGGCACATGTCGACCACACGATCCTCAGCTATCAGGGCTACCCGTCGCAGCAACGGCCGCGCAATGTCTTCGGGGACGATCTGGCGCTGAAGAGGGAGATCTACGACACCTATCAGGAGATCGCGTTGCCGAGCGAGCCGATGTGGCGCCCGGGCTTCCTCTACCGGCAGTACACGGTCGACGTCGCGACCGTGACGGCGGCCCGGGGCGACGCCCGGTTCCCGGGAGCATCCGACCTGGTGGGGCTGTCGCCCGCCTCGGCGGCGCCGGCGTACCGCCCCGGCCCTGGGAGGTGACGTCGATCAGATGGAGCTGCCGCCGTCGACGGTGATCACCTGGCCGTTGAGGTTGGTGTCGTCGAAGAGCAGCATCCGGGCGATCGGCACGATGTTCTCCGGCTCGACCAGCCGGCCGGACGGCGTCCGCCGGGTGATCGCGTCCAGTTGGTCGGCGCCGAGCACCGAACTCATCTCGGAGGCGAAGAAGCCGGGGGCGATGGAGTTGACCAGCACCCGGCCGTGCATCTCCCGGGCCAGCGTACGCATCGCCGCGTCCAGACCGCCCTTCGTCGCGGCGTACGTGGTGAGCCCGGCGTAGCCGCGCTGCGCGCCGACCGAGGTGATCATCACGATCCGGCCGCGCCCGTTGCGGCGGATCATCGTCCGCAGCACGGCGCGGGTGAGGACCAGCGGTGCGGTGAGGTTGGTCGCGACGATCCGGGCGATGTCCTCCGGCGAGGTCTGCAGGTGCATCGAGTCCTGCCCGACGGCCGCGTTGTTGACCAGGCCGTCGATCCGGCCGAGCCGGGCGCTCGCCTCCTTGACGAAGGCAGTGACGGCCGCGGTGTCGGTGATGTCGACCGACGCGACGTACGTACGCTCGGGGAACGCGGCGGCGAGGGCCTGCAGCTCGGGGGTGATCGTCCGGGCGAAGGTGGCGACGCGGGCGCCGGCGGCGAGGACCATCCGGACCAGCGCCAGGCCGAGGCCCCGCGACCCGCCGGAGACCAGCACGACCTGCGCCGGTGGGACGGCGGTGTCGCCGGACGGCACGGTGCCGGACGGCACGGTGTCGGAGGGCACGGTGTCGGTGGGGGTGGCGGCCGGAGTCACGGCGACGGGATCGACAGGTTCAGACATCGGACTTCAGGCTCTCCTTGAGCGGGATCTCGGGCAGTATCTTCAGCCGGCGCGGCACGGCGTAGTCGGGCAGCCGGGCCGCGCACCAGGCGGCGAGTTCCTCGGTCGTCGCTCCGGCCCCGGGGGACAGCACGACCTCGGCGGTGACCATGTGGCCGACGATCGGCGCCTTGCGGCCGCGGACGGCGGCCCAGGCGACCGCCGGGTGGCCCAACAGAGTGGTCCGCACCGCCGCAGCGGAGACCTTCGAGCCGCCGACGTTGATCTCGTCGGAGGCGAGCCGGCCGACGATGAGCACGCGCCCGTCGCGGATCTCGACCCGGTCGCCGGTGTGCAGGTCGGGATCCATCCCCTCGGCACGGAACGGGGAACCGATCACCAGTTCGTCGTCGACGACGCTCAGCCGGGGCCGGCCCTCGGCGTGCCGCTCCAGCCAGGCGACCGGGAACCCGGCGCGCCCGTCGTGCACGGCGATTGACGCGCCGGCCTCGGAGGAGGCGTAGATCCAGGAGATGCGGGCCGCAGGGTAGACCTCGTGCAGCCGGTCGAGGATCGCCTGGTCCACGGGCTCGCCACCGAGGGTGACCTGTTCCAGCGGCAGCCGGGCCATCGTGTCGCCGGACCGTACGATCGCCTGTCGCCAGAAGGTCGGGGTGCCGGAGGCGGCGGTGACGCCGTGCTCGAGCGCGAGCTCCGGCCAGTCCTCGAGCTGGTCGGGCTCGACGAAGACGAGGTCGTTGCTCGGGTGCGCCAAGGACAGGGTGACCAGCTGCCACCAGGCGTACGCACCGGGGGTGTACGGGCACAGCCAGGTGCGGGGCGGCTGGTCGCCGGTGACCGTGGTGAGCGAGGCGAGGGTGTGCGCGACCCGCTTCGGCCGGCCGGTCGAGCCGGAGGTGAGCAGCCAGAGCCGGCCTGGGTCGGCGGGGCGTGAGGAGGCGTTGGCGGACTCCAGCGCGACCTGTTCACCGGCGGTGCGGGCGATGGCCAGGCCGTTGCTGCGCAGGTCGGCGAGCAGGCCGTCCTCGGCGCGGCTCGCCGACGCGACCAGGGTCTCCCGTCGGGTGGTCGCGTGGGTCCAGACCGTACGGGCCGCCTCCGCGTGGTCGGCGACGAACACCGCGGCGGCCGGCGGCAGATCGTACGTCCCCAGGTCGGCCCAGGTGCCGGTGAAGCCGCGCGCCACGATCCGGTTGCCGGCGCCGGGTGGTGTCGGGGAGGTGGTCCCGGAGGCCGTCGGTTCGGCGGGAACCGACGCCGCGGCGTTCGGCCCGGCGGCGTTCGGCTCGGAGATGTCCGCGGGCATCAGGCGCTCTGCAGCTGCTCGATGAAGTCCAGAACGTCGGAGACCGTGGTGATCGACCGCAGGCCGGGGGCGTCGAAGTTCAGCTCGGTGCCCAGTTCGTCCTCCACGGACAGTGCCAGCTCGGAGAAGTCGAGGGAGCGGAAGCCGATCGCGTCCAGTGCCGCGGCGTCGTCGGCGGGCAGTTCCTTGCCCTGGTTCGTCAGCACCTCGGCCATCATGGTGCGGATCTGGTCGCGGCTGAGTCGGCTCATGCTCTCGGCTTCCTGAGTGTCGTACGGATGACGCGCCCACTCTACCGAGCGCTGCCTGTCGCGGCTCCGCGTCGGCGTACGCGGTGGATCGGCCATCGGTCGGCCATCTGACAGGCCGCCCGGCGCGGGTCCGCGCGATGCGCGCGTGAACCGTTCATACGTTCGAAAAGTGTCTGAGGGGTGCCGTAGCGTTGAGGGTATGGGGGAGGTGTCGGGCGGCTGGGCCGTTCCGGGGGTGACTGGTCGTACGACCGGTCGTTCTGAGGGTTGCCTGCCGGTGGGTCTGGTGCGTGCCGGGGAGGAGCTGGAGGGGTTTCTTGCCGACGGGGTGGATCGGTTGGGGGATGCGGATCTGTTGGCGGCTGCGGCGCGGTTGGCGGTGTTGGGGTCGATGGTGCGGGCGGGCGAGCTTGCGGTGATCGCGGGTCTGGAGGCTCGTGGGGCGACGAGTGCGGTGGAGGGACTGTCGACGCAGGCGTGGTTGCGTACGACCACAGGACTGACGCCGCGGCAGGCGAAAGGGCGATTACGGCAGGCCGAGGCGATGGCCGCGCACCCGCATGTCGCTGCCGCGCTGGCGTCGGGGCAGATGTCGATCGAGCAGTGTGAGGGGGTACTGGCGGGGCTGGCGTTCCTGGATGATCCGCAGGTCGCTGGTCTGTTCGACCCTGGTCAGGCCGATGCGGTCGAGGAGCATCTGGCCGGTCATGTGGGTCAGGATCCTGATGAGTTGCGCAGGCTGGCGAACCATGCGGTGGAGGTGGTTGCTCCGGCGGTGGCCGAGGAGGTGGATCGGCGGCGGCTGGAGGGGGTGGAGGCGCGGGCCCGGCTGACGCGTCGGCTGGTGTGGTCGCGGGATGGTGCGGGATCGGTGTGTTTCCGGGCGAAGCTGCCGACGCTGGAGGGTGAGGAGTTGATCTCGCTGGTCGGGGCTCACACGGGGGCGGCGTTGCGGCAGCAGCGGGAGGAGGCTGTTGCCGATCCCGGCCATGTGGCGTTGTCGGTGGCTCAGTTGCGGGCTGATGCTTTGGTGGCGATCGTCGATGCGGCGAAGGCGGTGGGGAGTGCGCCGGTTCATGGTGGTGATCGGCCGCGTGTGACGATCCTGCTCGATCCGGCTGCTGTGGTGGATCGGTCCGGTCCGGGAGTGGTGCTGGATTCGGGGGAGCCGGTGTCGGCGTCGGCGTGGCGGCGGCTGGCCTGTGATGCGGATGTTCTGCCCGCGGTGTTGGGTGGGGCGGGGCAGCCGTTGGATGTCGGGCGGACGGTCCGGCTGGTTGGTGGGGATCTGCGTCAGGCGCTGCATCTGCGGGACAGGGGGTGTGCTTTTCCGGGGTGTGACCAGCCGCCGCGTCAGTGCGAGGGGCACCATGTGGTGCCGTGGGCGGCGGGTGGAGTGACTGCTGTGGACAACCTGGTGTTGTTGTGTCGGCGCCATCATGCTCTCGTCGAGCCGGATCCGCGGTCGCGGCCGGGGACGCGTTGGGAGGTCCGGATGGGGCCGGACGGCATTCCCGATTTCCTTGCGCCGGTGGGTCGGGGCGGTGGTGGCCGGCGAGTGTTGCGCAACTCCCGTTACCGGGTGCTGCATCCCGACTGCGGGCCTCCCGGCCGCGCAGACCCAGCCGATCGTGCAGACCCTCCTGACCGTGCAGACCCGCCTGACCGGGCAGACCCGGCCGACGGCGAGGCCTCCGTCTCGCGCGAGACGGGCGCGCAGGGCCCATGACCGACACGGGCGAAGGACTGCTCGGATCGTCGTACGGACGCTGGACAGACCGCCGCTACGCTTGCGGCCCGGCGGGGGGACGGATCCGGCCGATCGTCTCCCGACGGAGCTTGCGGACGATCCGTCCGGTGAGGTTCTCGGCGCGGAAGGTGAGGTACTGCTTCTCGTCCCAGTGGAACCGCGACCAGGCGCCGCGCAGTTGTTCGCGCTGGCGTTCGATCACCGCGGCCATCTCCTGGCCGGTCATCGGGCGATCGTCTGCAACCTCGGCACCCGGCCAGTAAGGGGCCACGTCGTCGGGCGCGGCGACGCCGGCCATCGCGGCCAGCGCCCGGAACACTGTGTGCGGATGCATCGAGCTGGGCCAGGGCGTCCGGATGCCTGCTGCGCGCCACGTCGCCAACAGGTCGCCGAGGGCCCGCCACCGGGCTTCATCCAGTCGCGCGGGAACGCCGGTCGACTCCAGCGGCGTCGGCTCCAGCGGCGTCGGCTCCGGGGTCGCCGGGTTGTTGGCATTCGGCGAGCCTGCCAGCAGGGTGCCGAACCGCAGCTCGGCGTACGCCGTGGGCAGCCATCCGGCGGTATCCGCCTTCGTGCCCGACCAGTCGCGCCACTGAGCGAGGATCCGGCGCAGACTCGGGGTGTCGGAGGCGATCGCGGCCTCGGTCAGCTCGAGAAGCAGCGTCCGGCCCTGTGGCGGCACGGTCAGCGGGCCGGCGATCGTCACGCCGTTGCCGTTGCCGTTGCCGTTGCCGTTGCCGTTGCCGTTGTCGTTGTCGTCGCCGTCGCCGTCGGTCGCGGTGACGCGGCCGTCCGGCGCGGCCAGCCAGCGGAGCGTACGACCGTCGCCGCGCGCCTGCAGGACGGCCGGGGCCTCCTCGGCGGGGGCGGCGGGCCCCCAGACCAGTACCCATCCGGCGCAGACCTCGGGCCAGCGGTCGGCCATCGCGATGGCGCGTCGCTGCAGTAGCCCTGGGGCGGCCGGCCGGTCGGCGACCGGGCGTCCGGCGAGCCCAGCCAGCAGGTCGCGCAGCGACCGGGCGGCCTCGTCCAGCCGGGTGCCCGCGGTGTGCGGAGCCCGCCAGTCCGGAAAGAGCTGGTAGCAGGTGGCGTTCGTACGATCCGCCGGACCGACCAGCGTCTCCCCGACGGCGGCCGCGAACTCGGCGATCTGCCGCCCGGTCCGTGGCCGGGTCGCGTCCCAGGTCATCAGCGGCGACCAGTTGGCGTCCAGGTCGCGGGACTCCTCCGACCGGGCGGCGAGCAGCCGGTGCAGGCCCAGGTCGTTCTCCACCCCGAGCGCCAGGGTGCCACCGTCGGCGACGCAGGCCACCACTTCATCGGCCAGCTCGCGCCAGGTGCGCGGGGCGTCCTCCAACGAATGCACCCGGGTCACGTCGTCCAGAGCAAGGACCAGATCGTACGTTCCGCTGTGTCGCCGGGCGTCGGCGAGATTGCCGCAGAACACTGCCGCGGCGGGCAGCGCCGTCCCGATGGCTGCGGCGTCGGGGATCGCGCGGACCACCACGGTGAGATCGCCGACCTCGGCGAGCCGGGCCAACAGTCGCGGATCGTGCGGCCCGACCACGAGGATCCGTCGCCGACCCCCGGGCAGACCGCCGACCAGCCGGTCGACGAGCCCGTGCAGCAGTGCGGAGGTGGCGCCGGGACCGGGGATGTCGCCGGTGTGCGGATCGAGGTAGGTGTCCGCGGACTCCTCGGCCGGTGGATAGGCCGGCGCGCTGGTGGTGGGCGCCGCGTCGGTGGGCGCCGCGTCGGTGGGCGCCGCGTCGATGGGAGCAGCGGCGTCCGCCTCCACCGTCGCCGCTGCGGCCTCCGGGGCCGGCTGCTCCGGCAGGTCCCGCCAGTTCTGCGTCGCCCCGGGCAGCAGGGTGACGTTGGCCGGATAGGTCAGTTCGACGATGCGAGCCATGGTTCCTGCCATCCCAACACGTAGCGCAACTCTTCCGGCGACATCACGTAGTCCGATCCCAGCTCCGTACGGGTCACCGCCCGGGCGAGGTCGAGGTCGATCTCCTTGCCGAACAGGTTCGGCAGCGTCGCCTCCAACAAGCCGGTGCCGTCGAACCCCGCCTTCGCCCCGACGAACTCCATCGGGTCGCCGTACACGGCAGGTTCACACCCGGCGGCCACCCCGTACAGCACGGCGGTGGTCAGCCGGTTGGAGGCGACCCGGCGGTGTCGGCGTACCTCGGCCAACTGCCGGAAGAGGAAGAACCGGTCGGTGCCCTGCCACATCCGGCCGCGATGTCCGTGGGTGATCACCCGGAAGCCGGCGTCCTCGTACAGTCCGCGGATCTCGGGGTCCTCGTACTCCACGAAATAGAGGCACATCGTCACCGGGCCCTCCTCGGTGTCGCGGATCTCGTCGATCAGCGCTTGGTGGCTGCCCTGCACCGATTCGTAGTCCCGCGTCCCGTGGAACGGATACCAGATCGTCCCGACGCGTTCCTCGTGCGGATCCTCGAGGAGATCCAGCAGGTAGAGGTACGGCGCCCCGATCACCAGGTAGTTGCGCCAGCCGATCGCCTCGCCGCGGCGCCGGCAGACGTCGGACCAGGCGTACTTGGCCATGCTCCAGTCGGCGTTGTGATAGCCGAAGCCGTGGACGAAGGTCCAGCCGTGCTGGACCAGCCCGCGGATCGGCGGCGGGCTCTGCGGGTCGAGGCCGGCGTACTCGGCGAGGATGTGCGCGTGACCGTACCAATGATTGGTCTGGTCCACGCTGCTGCTACCTCCGGACGGTGACGCCTGTTTCGCGCCGACTTTATCAGCGCGGCCCTTGCCGGCACGGCGTCCATCAGCACGGCGTCCATCAGCACGGCCTCTGTCAGCACGGCCTCTGTCAGCACGGCGTCCATCGGCGCGGCCGCGCGCCACTACGATGCAGGCATCCGCTGCGAGGAGGTCCCGTGAGCCCACTGGTGAGCGCCGTCGTGCCGTTCTGCGGGGTCGAGGAGTACATCCGGCCCTGCCTGGACTCGATCCGCCGCCAGACCCTCACCGACTTCGAGGTGGTCCTCGTCGACGACGGCTCGCGCGACCGGTCGGCAGAGATCGCCGCCGAGGTCTGTGCCGCCGACTCGCGGTTCCGGATGGTCAGTCAGGAACGCGGCGGCCCCGGCCCGGCCCGCAATCTGGGCGTCGGGCAGGCGACCGGCCGCTACCTGATGTTCGTCGACAGCGACGACTTGCTCGCCCCCCGCGCGTTCGCGCAACTCGCCACCAGCCTGGAGGAGTCCGGGTCCGACGTCGCCGGCGCCCACGTGTGGCGGCTCGGCCTGCAGCGCGGGCTGGAGACGTCCTGGGCGCACCGCGAGCCGTTCGCCGAGCGGCTGCAGCGGACCAGCATCCGCGAGGTGCCGCTGCTGATGCGCGACCGGATGGTGTGGAACAAGATGTGGCGTCGTACGTTCTGGGACGACCACGGGTTCGCCTTCCCGGCGATGCTCTTCGAGGACTACCCGATCGCGATGCGGGCCCACCTCGAGGCCGCCGCCGTCGACCTGCTGCCCGACCCGGTCTACGTCTGGCGGGAGCGCCCGTCCGGCGATTCGATCTCCCAGCAGGGCGACCAGGTGCACAACGTCCGTGACCGGGTGACGGCCGCGGTCGCCGTACTGGACCTTGTCGACGAGCGCGGCGACGACGAACTGCGTGAACTGGTCCACAGCCACTTCGTCGACGTGGACGTCCGGGAGGTGCTCGGCTCGCTGGTGGCCGCCGCCCCGGCCGACCGGTCGGCGATGCGCCCGCTCGCCGCCGAGTTGGTCGACCGGATCGACCCCGAGCAGGTCGCCCTGGCGGTGCCGGACCTGCGCCGGGCGTACGTCGCGCTGCGGATGGGAGACGTCGAGCAGGCGCTGGCGATCGGCCGGTACCGCGCCGGCGACCGGGCCCCCGAGGTGCTCGCCGCCGCCGGAAAGACGGTCCGCCCACTGCCGGCCCGGGCGGTCCACACGGGGCTCCGGGTCGCCCGGCGCGCCGTCCCGTCCCGGCCACGGCAGGCCCGGCTCGCCGACCTCACCGTCCTGCCGCACGCCTTTCATTACCGGCTCACCGTGCCGCTGCCGAAGCCGCTGGCGATGGTCGCCACCGCCCGGGTGACCATCGGGTCCGTACGACCCGCGGTGAAAGCCTCGCCCCTGCCGGGTGGCCTGCAGCTCGACGTCACCGTCGACACCGCTGACCTGGCCCGGCTCGCCGCCATCACGCCACTGCGGATCGCCGTGCAGGCCGGGCCGCTGTCCTGGGCGGGTGGCGTGGCCGTCACCGAGGACCAGCTGCATGGCGTACGCCGCGCCGGCTACTGGGTGCAGGCGGTCCTCCGCGACGGCGCCCTGGCGTTCTCCCGGGTCCGCCGGGTGCCGGTGATCGACCGGCTCGACCTCGGTGACGCGACGGTCCGGGTGCACACCGTCCAGTCGTCGGGCGCTGTCGTCGTGGAACGCCCCTGGCCGACCCCGCCCGTCGAGGCGCCGATCATCGACCACGTCGCCCTGATCGCGGTGGACGCACTGCTGTCCGACGATCCCGCCGACGACCCGGTCGGGCGTACGGCGACCCGGCGGGTGCTGGTCCGCCGCGACGGATCCGCCGAGGCCGAACCGGCCGTGCTGTCCGGCCCCGGGATCGCGACCGTGGTTGCGGGCCGCGAGGGTGCGGGGCTGCCGGGCCGCGAGGGCGCGGGGCTGCCGGGCCGCGAGGGTGCGGGGCTCGGCGGCCGGCGGCTCCGCTGGGGCCGCGACGCCGACGGTCGTGCGGTGCTCACCCACGGCCCCGCGCTACCGTAGGGCGTCGGGCCGCCGGTCCGCCCTGCCAGGAGGTCATCATGCTGCGTCCCGCCACCGACGAGGACCGGGAGCCTGTCCGGATCTGGCGCAACCACCCGGACGTACGCGCCGTGTCGCTGACCCAGCACGAGATCGGCGCCGCCGAGCACGCCGCCTGGTGGCAGCGGGTGGCGGCCGACCCGACCCGTACGGTGCTGATCTACGAACGCGGCGGCATCCCCGCCGGGGTGGTGTCGTTGTGGGACATCGACTGGGACGCCGGCAGCCTGTGGTGGGGCTACTACCTCGACAACGCCGGACTCAGCGCCCGCGGCGAACTGCTGCCCGCCTGGATCCAGATCCAGCGCGACGCGCTGAGGTACGTCGACGCGCTCCGTGACGGGGAGCGGGCGATCACGGTGATGGAGGCCGAGGTCCTCGACGCCAACGAGGCCGTCCGCTCGTTCAACAAGCGCCAGGGCTTCGCCGACATCGAGACGTACGACCGCGAGATCGACGGCCGCACCGTCCTGGTCCACCACGTCCGCCGGACCCGGCCGGCACCGATCACCCAGCCGGCACCGACCACCCAGTCCGCCCAGCCCGAGGAGAAGTGAACATGCTCGACGAGATCCGCATCGGCCACACCGCGATCGGCCCGGGCCACGAGCCGTTCATCATCGCTGAGATGTCCGGCAACCACGACGGCTCCCTGGACAAGGCACTGGCCATCGTCGACATGGCCGCGGACGCCGGCGCGCACGCGCTCAAGCTGCAGACCTACACCGCCGACACCATCACTCTCGACGTCGACAGCCCCGACTTCCGGCTGAAGGACGACCATGAGCTGTGGGGTGGCCGGCGCCTCTACGACCTGTACGAGGAAGCGCACACCCCCTGGGAGTGGCACCGGCCGATCTTCGAACGGGCCGCCGAGCGGGGCCTGCTGGCCTTCTCCAGCCCGTTCGACCCCACGGCCGTCGACTTCCTCGAGTCGCTCGGGGCCCCGGCGTACAAGATCGCTTCCTCCGAGATCGTCGACCTGCCGCTGATCCGCCGGGCCGCCGCGTGCGGCAAGCCGATCATCATCTCCACCGGGATGGCCTCCCTCGGCGAGATCAACGCCGCGGTCGAGGCGGCCCGGTCGGTCGGCAACGAGCAGATCGTCGTGCTGTCCTGCACCACCTCCTACCCGGCCGACCCGCGCGACTCCAATCTGCGGGCGATCCCGGTGATGCGCGACGCGTTCGGCACGATGATCGGCCTGTCCGACCACACCCTCGGCATCGGTGCGGCGGTCGCCTCGGTCGCCCTCGGTGCGGTGCTGGTCGAGAAGCACGTCACCACCGACCGGTCCTCCGGCGGCGTCGACTCCGCCTTCTCCCTCGAGGGCCCCGAGTTGGCCGCACTGGTCCGCGAGACCCGGACCGCCTGGCAGGCGATGGGGGAGCCGGTGATCGGCGCCCGTGACGTCGAGGCCGAGGGACTGAGGTTCCGCCGCTCGCTCTACGTCACCCGCGACGTGGCGGCCGGCGAGGTGGTCGGCCCGGACAACGTACGCTCCGTACGTCCCGCCCTCGGCCTGGCGCCCGACCTGTACGCGGTGGTCGAGGGGCGTACGTTCCGCCAGGATGTCGCCCGGGGCACCGCGCTGTCCTGGGACCTGATCTGATCCCGGCCGCCGCTGACCGAGGGGAGGACTGTCGATGTCCGAGGTGCCGCCGAAGGGTGAGTCGTCGTCGTACGCGCCGCTGCTGAGTGTCGTCGTGCCGTTCTACAACGTGCAGGACTACATCGGCGCCTGCCTGGAGTCGCTGCGGGTGCAGACCCTCACCGACCTCGAGGTGATCCTGGTCGACGACGGCTCCCGTGACGGGTCGCTGCAGGTGGCCGAGGCGTACGTCGCCCGTGACCCGCGCTTCCGGCTGGTCCGCCAGGAGAACCAGGGGCTCGGCCCGGCCCGCAACACCGGCACCGCCCACGCCACCGGTCGCTACCTCACCTTCGTCGACAGCGACGACCTCGTCGCGCCGCGGGCCTACTCCCTGCTGATCGGCTCGCTGGAGGCGACCGGCTCCGACCTCGCCGGCGGCAACGCCTACAGGTTCAGCGCGGCGCGCGGCGCCTACCAGTCGTGGACCCACGAGGAGCCGTTCGCGACGACCCGGCTCGCGACCACGATCGATGCGTTCCCGGCGCTGATGCGCGACCGGATGGTGTGGAACAAGGTCTACCGGCGCGCCTTCTGGGACGCCGAGGGGCTCGCCTTCCCGGCGATCCGCTACGAGGACTATCCGGTCACTCTGCCCGCCTACCTGCGGGCGCGGTCGGTGGACGTCCTCGCCGACCACGTCTACTACTGGCGCGACCGCGAGTCGGGCGACTCGATCACCCAGCAGACCTTCCGGCTCGACAACGTGCGGGACCGGGTCGCCTCGGCGCTCGCCGTGCTGGACGTGCTGGACCGCTCGGCCGACCATGCCGAGGTGCGTACGCGGGTGCACGCCTACTTCATCGACGTCGACCTGGTGGCGCTCGCCGAGGCCCTGCTCGCCGCGCCGACCGACGATCTGCCGGCCCTGGCGGCGTTGGCGACCGGCCTGGCCGATCGGCTGGACCCGCGGGCCGATCGGCTCGCCACTCGGCTGGCCCGCCAGATCCACCGCTCCGTACGCTCCGGCGACCTGGCGACGGTCCGGCTGCTGGCGCGCCGGCGCGGTGGTGCGGGCGTGCGTCAGCTGGTCGCGGATCTCCGGACGGTGCCGCGCCTGCTGGTGAAGCTGCCGGCCATCGCCCGGGCTGTCGCGCCGCGGACGCGGCCGCAGCACCCGCTGCGTCGGCGGCTGCGCTCCATCCTGGTGAGCGCCGCGTGGCAGCGGGAGACGCTGCACCTGGAGATCGACTCCGCGCTGCGCGGTCGGTGGGCGGCGCGGGTCACGCCGCGCGCCGTCCTGCGGCTCGGGACGGGCAGCGGCGAGGACCTCGAGGTCCCTGCGCAGGTCACGCCCGGCAGCGACGGGCTGCGGTGGAACATCGACCTGGGCCCCGAGGTGCTGGCGCGGCTCGGCGGCCCGGCGGGGCTGGGCGGTCCGGCGGATCGTGGGCAGATCACCGGCGGGGTGCTGGCCCGCGGGGTGCTGGCCCTGCGACTGCGGGCCGGCGCCTTCCGGTGGACCGGAGACGTCCGCTACACACCGACCTCACTGCCTGCGGCGTCCCGCCTCGCCGACGGCACCCTGGCCGGGCTGGGTGGTCCGGTCGCCGACCCCGCCCCGGATGCCGGCGGACGCGATCTCGCCGTCGTCCGCTGGGCGGACCTTCCCACGGTCACGTCGATCCGGCAGGACGGCGAGGAGTTCGTGCTCACCGTGGCCGGGGTCCCCGCCTCCGGCGGACAGCTCGTCGTGGCCCGGCCGGACCCGACGGCCGACGTCGTCGCCCCGGTCAGCGTCGCCCCGGTCGGGGCGGCCGGCGTGGTCGGCGGATCGGGCGAACGGACGGTGGGCGAGGTCCGGCTCAGCGCCGCGGCGCTGCTCGCGGACGACCCGGCGGACGACCCGGTGACCGGGGTCGCCGAACGGGCGGTCGGCCTGCAGCTCCCGGAAGGACCGCGGGTGCCGGTGCTCCTCGCCGGTGACGGGGCCCGGGGCGAGGCCGGCGACCGCGTCGTCGAGCTCACGGTCGGCTGGACGGGGCAGCTGGTGGTGCGCCAGCGCCGTCGGACGGCCTGATCCCGTCTGCCCCGCACGCGCGAGGCGTCAGGCGCCGAGAATGCCCCGCAGCGTGTCGATCACCCGATCCTGCTCGTCGTACGACAGGCGGGCGAACATCGGCAGCGAGATCTCCTCCTCGTAGAACCGCTCGGCGTTCGGGCACAGGCCCCGCCGGTAGCCGAGGTCCTCGAACACCGGATGCCAGTAGACCGGGATGTAGTTGACCTGCACCCCGATGCCGGCCGCGCGCAGCTTCTCGAACACCTCGCGGCGCCGCCCACCGAGGATCCGCACCGGATACAGGTGCCAGGTCGGATCGACCCAGGAGCGTACGGTCGGCACCCGCAGCCCGTCGACGCCGGCCAGCGCCTCCTGGTAGCGAGCGAACAGCGCCGTGCGGCGGGCCTTGAAGTCGTCCAGCTTGCCCAACTGACTCAGCCCCAGCGCGGCGTGGACGTCGGACAACCGGTAGTTGAGGCCGATCGACGGCACTTCGTACCACCAGGCGCCCTCGTCGGGGTGGCGGTAGGTCGAGCGGTCCCGGGAGACACCGATCTTGTGGAACTCGTCGGCGCGCAGCGCCAGCGCGTCGTCGTCGGTGAGCACCGCGCCGCCCTCGGCAGTGGTCATGTTCTTGGTCGGGAAGAACGAGAAGGTGGTCAGATCGGCCAGCGCGCCGACCGGGCGCCCCTTGTCCGTGGAGCCGACCGAGTGCGCGGCGTCCTCGACGGTCACCGCCCCGACCCGGTGGGCGATCGTGTTCAGCCGGTCGATGTCGACCGGTTGCCCGGCGTAGTCGACGCCGGCGATCACCCTGGTCCGTTCGGAGACGACGGCCTCGACCGCGGCCGGATCGATGTTGCCGGTGTCCTCCTCGATGTCGGCGAAGACGACGGTCGCCCCGTGGTGCATCGCGCCGGAGGCGGTCGCGACGTACGTCATCGGGGTGGTGATCACCTCATCGCCGGGACCGATCCCGGCGGCGGCGTACGCGATGTGCAGCGCGGCGGTGCCGGAGGTGCAGCTCACCGCATGAGCGACGCCGGCGCGGGCGGCGAGGGCGTGCTCGAAGTCCCGTACCCACGGGCCGGTGGTCAGCCAGTCGGAGGTCAGCACCTCGGTGACCGCGGCGACGTCCGCCTCGTCGATCCACTGGCGACCGTACGGCAGCATCACTCAGTCCTCCGGCAACATCGCTCGGATGTCCGCCACGCTGTACCACAGGTCGTTGGTGCCCGAGTCGAGCCGGAAGCCGTCCGGCACCGGGACGCCGTCGGCCGGCGGCTGGTAGCCCCAGGTGGCGAGGTCGGGCTGCATCACGTAGCGATCGCCCAGGCGCAGGACGCGACGCCCCTCGTCGATGGAGATCATCTCCTCGTGCAGCTTCTCGCCCGGTCGCAGACCGATGTGTTCGAGGGCGGCGCCCGGCACCAGGGCCTCGGCCAGGTCGGTCAGCTTCATCGACGGGATCCGCGGCACGTAGAGTTCGCCGCCGCTCATCAGCTCGAAGCTGTTCAGGACGAAGTCGACCGCCTGCGGCAGGGTGATCCAGAACCGGGTCATCCGCTCGTCGGTGATCGGCAGCGGCTTGCCCTCCGCGCCGAGCTGGCGCCACTTCGGGATCACCGAGCCGCGGGAGGCCATCACATTGCCGTAGCGCACGACCGAGAACCGGGTCGGGTAGGCGGCGGCGTAGTGGTTGCCGTTGATGAAGAGCTTGTCGGCAGCCAGCTTGGTGGCGCCGTACAGGTTGATCGGCGAGGAGGCCTTGTCGGTGGACAGTGCCACGACCTTCTTGACACCCGCGTCGATCGAGGCCTCGATGACGTTCTGCGAGCCGATCACGTTCGTCTTCACGAACTCGTACGGGTTGTACTCGGCGGTGTCCACCTGCTTGTACGCCGCGGCGTGGACGACGTAGTCGACACCGTGCATCGCCCGGTTGAGCCGCGGCAGGTCGCGGATGTCGCCGAGGAACCAGCGCAGCCGCTTGTCGTCGCCGAACAGCTGGCGGCATTCGTACTGCTTGAGTTCGTCGCGTGAGTAGACCACGACCCGCTTCGGGTCCACGTCGTTCAGCAGCTTGGTGATGAAGGCCTTGCCGAACGAGCCGGTGCCACCGGTGATCAGGATCGACGAACCCGACAGAATGCTCACGAATGCTCCGCAGATGGTGGAGCGCCCCGCGCTCCGGGCTGATCCTGCGTGCCGTACGCAGTACGCAGCGCACCCAGGGACTGGCGTCCCTCAGGCTAACACTCGACCGCCGGCGCACCGTGTTTGTGGTGCACGGACAACCATGCTGGTGGTGCACGGACAACAATGCTGGTGGTGCACCAAGAAACAAGCCGGCCCGCACGCTTGGGGGGTGCGCACGGACCGACTCCGTAAAACTACTACGCCTTTCGGACACGTGCAAACGACCCGCCGCGGGTGATCCCGCACACATCGCGGTGCCTGCTGGCGTGCTCGTTAGGGTGAGCCCATGACGAACGATGACCGCCGGATCGGGGTCCGCTGCGATGGGGGCCCACGGATGGGGGTCGGCCACATCCTGCGTCAGCTCGCCCTGGCGGAGGAGCTTCGTTCCCGAAGGATCGGGGTCACTCTGCTCGGTCGGGTCGAGGGCTCCGGACTGGTCGATCGGCTGCTCGCCGCGCACGGTCTGACGATGGTGCCGGTGGACGCGGGGCCGGCGGCGCTGCTGACCGAGGTCCGGCGGCGCCGACTCGACGCGGTGATGCTGGACGGCTACCAGCTGCCGGTGGATCTCGGTGCCGCGCTCCGCGGAGCGGGCGTCCCGGTGGCGGCCATGGTCGACGGCGTCTTCGGACTGCACCAGGACGCCGACCTCTACATCGACCAGAACCTCGGGGCCGTACGTCCCGCCGCGGTCCCCGCCGACCGCCGATTCCTGGCCGGGATCGAGTACGCGCTGCTCCGCGACATCGTGCGGTCCCGGCGTGGGCGGATCGGACGCGGGCGGACCGGGCGCGTCGGGGCGGAGCCGGTCGGCACGGCTCGCGGGGAGACCGGTGACCTCGCAGGTCCGGCGGGCGAGACCCGTGATCCGGTGTCGCCACGCCTGTTGTGCGTCTTCGGCGGCACCGACGCGTACGGCGCCGCGCCCACGGTGGTGTCGTTGCTGCTGGGGACCGCAGCGCCCCTGGAGGTGGTCGTGGTGGCCGGCCGGGAGCAGATCGCCGCCGAACTCGCCGGCCTCCCGCTCGGGCCGGGGCAGCGGCTCGACGTGGTGGCCCCGGTCGACGACCTGCCCGGACTGGCGGCCGGCTGTGACGGCGTGGTGAGCGCGGCGGGAACGTCGGTCTGGGAGTTCTTCTGCCTCGGCCTGCCGACGGCGCTGGTCGCCGTCACCGCCAACCAGTTGGTCGGCTACCAGGCGGTCCTCGGCACCGGACTGGTCGCGCCGGTCGGGCAACTCGACGACCTGCGCGACGATCCGTCGGCCCGCGCCGCGGCGACCGAGGTGCTGCGGCGGTTCACCACCGACAGGACCTGGCGGGACGGCCTCGGTGCCCGCGGTGCGGCACTGGTCGACGGCGACGGCCGGGTCCGGGTGGTCGACGCGATCCTCGAGCTGATCGGCTGATCGGCTGATCGGGTTCTCCTGACTTCCGAACACCCGACCGCCTGAGCCGGGCGGACCCGACGTCCGGTGTCGGTGGCCTGCCGTATCGTGACGGCTACGTCAGCCAGGAGGTCCGTGTGCGTACCCGTGTCGTCATCCAGTCCCGCCTCAACTCGTCCCGGTTGCCGGGCAAGGCGATGATGATGATCGGCGGGATGCCCCTGATCGAGCTGGTCGCCCGGCGGGCCAGCCGGGGCGGTCACGAGGTCGTCGTGGCGACCAGCCGGGAGGAGTACGACCAGCGGATCGCCGACCACCTCACCCGGCAGGGCATCCGGGTGCTCCGCGGCCCGCTGGACGACGTGCTGGCCCGGTTCGTCGCGGCCACCGAGGACCTGGACGACACCGACCGGGTGGTCCGGCTCACCGGGGACAACCCGGTGGTCGACGCCGAGCTGGTCGACGAGCTCATCGCCGCCGTCGAGGCGTCGGAGCACTCGTACGGTCGGATCGACCTGGCCCGGGTGTCCGAGGGCCTGGGGGTCGAGGTCTTCACCGCCGCCGACCTGCGACGGGCCGCGGCCGAGGCCACCACGGCGTACGACCACGAGCACGTCACCCCATGGATCCGCCGTCACCTCGGCGAACTGCCGTACGCCCCCGAGGGCATCACCTTCGACATCGTCGCCTACCGCTGCACCGTCGACTCGCTCGCCGACTACGTCCGGGTCGCCCGGCTCTTCGACCGTCACGACGACGCGATCGGGGTGTCCTGGCGCGCCCTGATCGGTGACATCGTCCGCGAGGTCGCGATCACCGGCCCGGCACTGCCCCGGACCGGCCACGGCGGCCTGACCCTGTCCCGGCTGCTGCTCGGCACCTCCCCGCTCGGCCGGGCCACCGGGGCGATCGAACGTCACCGCCCCGATGCCGCCGAGGCCCGCTCGATCCTCTCCGCGGCGGTCGCCCGCGGCATCACCCACGTCGTCACCGGCCGCGACGACGGCGACTCCGAGGCGGCGGTCCGGGTGGCGTACGATCCGGCGCTGCGCCAGCGGGTCGGGGTGATCACCACCCTCCATGCGTTGGACGAGGTGCCGGCGGACGCCGTGGCGTACGCGGTGGAGGCCTCCCTGGAGCGCTCCTTCGCCGAGCTCGGCCGCCGGCGGGCCGATGCCGTGCTCTTCGCTTCGCCCGACGATGCCCTCGCCGGTGGCGGAGCGGCCTGGGCACGGCTGGCGGCCTATTGCGCGGACGGCGTCGTCGGACGGGCCGGCGTGGTGCTGACCGATCCGGCCCAGCTCGGCCGGATCGCGGACCTGCCCGGCCTCGGACACGTCGCCGTCCCACTCTCCGTGGTCGACCGGCGGGTCACCGCGTACGCCGCCGATCTCGCCCGGCTGGCTGCTGCCGGAGTCATCATCACGGTGCACGGGGTGTTCGGTCAGGGCGTGCTGACCACCCGCACGGCCCTCGCCCCGGTCGCGCCGGACCTGGTTGGCGCGACGCCGGCGCTGCGCACCGCCGTGGCCGACGAGGTGGCGACGCTGCGGGCCGCCGTGGCCGATGCTGCGGTCGCGCTGGGCCGGACCGATCCGGTCGACCTGTGCCTGGCGTACGCCGCGGCCCAACCCTGGGTCACCGCCCTCGTCGTTGGGGTGGACACGGCCGAGCAGTTGGTCCGGGTGATGGAAGGCGCCACCGCCCCCGCGCTCAGCGCTGAGGAGGTGGCGCGGCTGGAAGGCGTCGTGCCGGCCGCGAGTGACGCCCTCAGCGAGTGGCTCGCCCGGGCGTGACGCGGTGAGTGCCGCGCGGACCTCGGGACTGGCCTCGTGGGCGGCGCGGGCGGCCGCCGCGGAGCGATCCGTCGGCGGACGTCACCTGCACCGACCCTGGCTCACGCCGTGGGCGCGGCTGGCCTGGACGGCGTACCCGCCGACCCTCTCCGCCCGGTCGTTCGTCACTCTGCACTACTGGTGGCAGGCGCAGGTCCTCGACTGCCTCCTCGACGCTGAGCGGCGGGCCCCGTCGCCGGCGCGCCGGCGGATGATCGCCCGCTGGCCGGCATCGATGGCGGTGCACAACCGTGGATGGCTCCGCGACTACTACGACGACATCGCCTGGCTGGGCCTGGCGGTCGACCGGATGGAGCGCGAGCTCGGTCTTCCCGTCCCCACCGGTCGGGGCCGGGAGCTCGCGGTGGACCGGATCATCGCGCGGTTGGAGGCCGGCTGGGACGAGCGTCCGCTCGGCGGTGGTGTGCCCTGGCGGGTGGGCGATGCCTTCCGCAACGCCCCGGCCAACGGGCCGATGACCATCCTCTTGGCGCGCCGTGGCCGGCTCGGCCGGGCCCGCGAGGCGCTGGTCTGGATGCGGGAGCACTACCTCGATCCGGCGACCGGCCTGGTCGTCGACGGCGTTCGCCCCGACCCGTCCCGGACAGCGCCCTGGCTGGTCGACCGCGTGTTCTACACCTACAACCAGGGGGTCATGCTGGGGGCTGAGGTCGCCGTACTCCGCGCCTCCCTCGACCGCAGGCTCGGCGGCAGGGCTGATATCCGCGACACAGCCGCCCGGGTCCTGCGGCTGGTGGAAGCCATCGATCGATGGATGGCCGACAGGCACGTCCTGGTCGGGTATCAGGGGCGCGCCGAGCAGGGCGGCGACGAGGGGATCTTCCGCGGAATCCTCGCCCGCTACCTCGCTGTGGTCGTGACCGATCTCCCGGGTGACAGCGCCGATGCCGTGTCCGCCCGCCGGCTCGCCGCCACGCTGGTGCAGACGACGGCCGCGGCCTGCTGGGAGCATCGGGCTGTGCTGGGCCCGGAGGCGGTGCTGGGTCCGGAGGCGGTGCCGGGTCCACAGATGTGGTTCGGGCCCGACCCTCGGGTGCCGGCGACCATCCCGCGACGGGCGGACGCCCTGGCCGGCGGTGCCTCGGCGGCCGGGGTGGGGTCCGCGGCGGTGCCGGAGCGGGATCTGTCGGTGCAGGTGGGGGCCTGGATGGTGGTGGAGGCCGCCGCGCGGTGTCCGGGGGAGGGGCTGGGGCCCGTGACGCCGGCGTAGCGTGCGCACCCACTCCGCCGTACAGCGTGCCTGGGACGGAAGGCCGTAGGTCCCCGGCTGCGCGGGTCGGTGGTCGAAGAATTTTCCATAGGGCGGGCCTATGGAAAATTTGTCGACAACCACCTGGCGTTCGTGAGATTCGCCGTCAGGCCGTCGATGGTGGAAGTGGCCGGTGGAAGTGGCCGGTGGGAGTGGCCGGTGGAGGTGGCCGGCCTCCGACGCCCGTACGCCCTCCTGCTCCGAGCTGCGGCACGGCGAGGGCTGCGGTCGGCGGCCGTGGACCGCCGGTGTGGGTGCCCCGGGGTAGCCTGTCGGCAGCTTTGACTCGTCAGGAAGAGACACCGTGCCCGCACCCCACCCCTCCACCCCGGCCGCTCCGGACGCCTCGGCCCCCGCGACCGCGCTGGGACCGACTGCGCTGGCACCGACCGCACTGGGACCGATCGCCAGGGTCGCCGCCGGGGTCGCTGCCCTCGCCGGGGTCGTCGCGATGTGGCTCGTGATGCGCTACCTCGCTGGTCAGCCGCCGCTGCCCGCCCGCCCGGAGACCGACCCGTTCACCGGATTCGTGTCCGGGCTCGGCGATGTCGCCGCCCGGTTCGCGGCGCTGGCCACCCTCGGTGGTCTGATGGCGATCATCGGCTTCACCCCGGTCGCCGGGCACTATCGGCTCACCCCGGTCGGTGACCGGCTGCGCCGCTGGGTCGGCCGTGCCGCCCAGGTGTGGTTCTGGGCCTCCTTGGTGCAGACCGCGGCCAATGCGGCGTACGTCAACGGCGTGCCGCTGGTCTACGCCCTGACGCCCGGCGCGTGGTGGACGTTCATCACCAGCACCACGGCGGCGCTGGCCTGGTTCGTCTCGACTGTGGTCGCCCTGGTCATTGTCATCGTGGCCTACACCTCCCGGGCGTACGCCTCCTACCTGCTGCTCTTCCTCGCCGGCACCCTGGCGACCGTGTTCGTCACCGCCACCGGCAACGTGTCGGTCGGCCAGAACCACGACTGGGCCACCGACTCCGCCATCTGGCTCTCGCTGGCCTGGGCGCCGCTCGGCGCCGCGGCGGTGGCCGTGGTGCTGCGGGCGAACGACCTCACCGGCCCGGACTCGGCGACCGCCGCGGTGAACCGGCTGCGCCGCTACCAGAAGGCGGTGCCGCTGCTGCTCCTGATCGTCGTCGCCGGCCATGCCGTCGTCGCATGGCAGCAGCTCGCCGGCCATCCGTTCACCGCCAGCGCGTACGGCTGGGCGCCCCTCGGTCTCTTCGCCACCCTCGTCCTGTACGCGCTGAGCTGGCTGTGGCGGCTGCTCCGTGGGGAGGCCGACCCGGCCCGGACCACCCCGGCGATCGCCGCCCGCTCCGCGCTGCGCGACGTGCTGATCGCGCTGGCGTACGTCACCTTCCGGGCGGCCGAGAACCACCTGCCGCCGCCCCGCTTCCTCGTCCCGCAGTCGATCCAGGTCAACTACCTCGGCTACCAGGTCGACATCCCGTCGACCGCGGCCCGGATCGCCGCACTCGGCCGGCCGAACCTGCTGTGGGTCGGGCTCACCGTCGTGGCGTTGGCCGCCTACTACTGGGGTGTCCACCGGGTCCGGGCCAGGGGCGGCCACTGGCCGATCGTCCGGACGCTGTTCTGGACCCTCGGCTGGGTGCTGGTGCTCTACCTCGCCACCGCCGGGCTGTGGGAGTACTCCACCGTCCAGTACTCCTGGCACATGCTCGTGCACATGACGGTGAACATGCTCGTCCCGGTGCTCTGTCTGCTCGGCGGCCCGATCACGCTGGTGCAGGCCGCCGGCCGTCCGCATCCGAAGGGGCAGCTGCTCGGCCCGCGCGACGTCACGGTCGCGCTGCACGACCACCGTCCGTTGCGCCGGGTGATCAACCCGCTGGTGGTCTGGGTGCTGTACGCCGGCTCGCTCTTCTTCGTCTACCTGACGCCCGTGTTCCCCTGGCTGATGCGCTACCACTGGGCCCACCAGCTGATGCTGCTGTGGTTCATGCTCACCGGCTACCTGTTCTTCGACATGGTCGCCGGCATCGACAAGTGGACCAACCTGCCGCACATCGGCCGGTTGGCCCTGGTCATCGGCGTGATGCCGTTCCACGCCCTGTTCGCGGTGTTCATCCTGCAGGCCACCCAGGTGATCGGCGAGGACTTCTACCGGGCGATCGACATCCCGTGGATCCCGGACCTGTTGGCCGACCAGGTGATCGCCGGCCAGATCACCTGGATCGTCGGTGAACTGCCGCTGCTGATCGTGATCCTCGCGCTGAGCATCCAGTGGTTCCAGGCCGACTCCCGCGACGCGAAGCGCCTCGACCGGGCGCAGGACTCCGGCCTGGACGACTCGTACGAGGTCTACAACGAGATGCTGCGCGAGCTCGCCGAGCGCGACCGCGATCGGACGACGGACGAACGGAAGCTGCAGCGGTGAGCACGGACACCACTCCCGCCGGCGCCACCTCCTCGGGCCCCGCCCTGCTGGCGTACGACGGCCTCGAGCAGCGGCTGGAATTCGACATCTCCGGGATGACCTGCGCCGCCTGCGCCGGCCGGATCGAGCGCAAGCTCAACAAGATGGACGGCGTACGCGCCACCGTCAACTACGCCACCGAACGAGCGGTGGTCACCGGGCTGGGCGCCGACCGGGCGGCCGAAGCGATCGCCACGGTCGAGAAGGCCGGCTACGGGGCCACCGAGGTCACCGAGGGCGAGGAGTCCCGCGGCGCGGACGACCGGGTGCGGATGCTGCGCAACCGGCTGATCGTCGCGGCCTTCCTCACCGTGCCGCTCGGCGACGTCGCGATCGTGCTGGCGCTGACCCCGCACATGCGGTTCCCCGGCTGGGAGTGGCTGCTGGTCGTGTTGTCCCTGCCGGTGGTCTTCTGGGCGGCGCTGCCGTTCCACAAGGCGGCGTGGCGCAACCTGCGGCACGGCTCGACCAGCATGGACACGCTGGTCTCCCTCGGTGTCCTGGCCGCGTTCACCTGGTCGGTGGTGTCGATCCTGCTCGGTTCACAGGACCGGGAGGGCTACTGGCTGGTCTACGGCATCACGCCCGCGGGCGCCGACTCGCTCTACCTCGAGGTCGCCTCCGCAGTGACCACCTTCCTGCTCGCGGGGCGCTACTTCGAGGCGCGCTCGAAGCGCTCGGCCCGTAGCGTGCTCTCCGCCCTGGCCGACCTCGCCCCGCGGACCGTACGGGTGATCCGCGACGGCCAGGAGACGGTCGTGCCGCTCGGCGACCTGCGGGTCGGGGAGCGGTTCCTCGTCCGGCCGGGAGAGCGGATCGCCACCGACGGGGCGGTCGTCGTCGGCCACTCCGCGGTCGACACCTCGATGATGACCGGCGAACCGATCCCGGAGCAGGTCACCGAGGGCGACCGGGTGCTCGGCGGCACCATCAACACCACCGGCGCGCTGATCGTCGAGGCCCGCCAGGTCGGCGCCCACACCCAGCTGGCCCAGATGGCGGCCACCGCCGACCAGGCGCAGGCCCGCAAGGCCCGGGTGCAGACCCTCGTCGACCGGGTGGTGGCGATCTTCGTGCCGACCGTGCTCGGCATCGCCCTGGTCACCCTCGCCGCCTGGTTCCTCTCCGGCGCCGGGCCGCGGACGTCGTTCAGCGCCGCCCTGTCGGTGCTGATCATCGCCTGCCCGTGCGCCCTCGGCCTGGCCACCCCGACCGCCCTGATGGTCGGCGTCGGCCGCGGCGGCCAGCTCGGCATCCTGATCAAGGGCCCCGACGCGCTGGAGGCCAGCGGCCGGATCGACACCGTGGTGCTGGACAAGACCGGCACGCTGACCACCGGCCGGATGGCGCTGGAACGTACGGTCCGTGCCGCCGGTGGCCCGCTGGCCGACGACGCCGCCCTGCTGGCCCTGGCGGCGACGGTGGAACGCCACTCGGAGCACCCGATCGCCCGCGCCGTGGTCGAGGCACACGCCGAGCTGGAAAGCCGGGCCGAGGCGCACGCCGAGCTGGGAGCCCGGGTCGAGGCGCACGCCGAGCTGGAGAGCCGGGTCGAGGCCGCCGCGGCCGTACGCCCCGGCCTGGGGGAGATCGTCGAGGCCGCGGCCCTGCCCGGGATGGGCGCTCGCGCCCGCCTGGTGCACGACGGTGTCACCTCGGAGGTGCACATCGGCGCCCCTGGCTTGATGGCCGATCTGGGGGCGGACCTGCCCGACGACATCGCCGCCGCGCTGGAGGCCGCTGCCGAGGAGGGCCGGACCGGGGTCGTCCTCGCCGTGGACGGTCGGGTCGCCGGCGCCTTCGTCGTCAGCGACCGGATCAAGGAGTCCGCGGCTGCTGCGGTCGCCCAGCTCAAGGCGATGGGGCTGCGTACGGTGCTGCTCACCGGCGACCACGCACGGGCTGCCCGGGCGGTCGGTGACCGGGTCGGCGTGGACGAGGTGATCGCCGAGGTGCTGCCGACCGACAAGGCGGCGACGATCGAACGTCTGCAGGCCGAGGGCCGCCGGGTCGCGATGGTCGGCGACGGCATCAACGACGCCGCCGCGCTCGCGACGGCCAATCTCGGGCTGGCCGTGGTCACCGGCACCGATGTCGCGATGAAGTCGGCCGACATCATCCTGGTCCGCAAGAACCTCGAGGTGGTGCCCGACGCGATCGCCCTGTCGCGGCGTACGCTCCGGACGATCCGGGGCAACCTCGTCTGGGCTTTCGCCTACAACGTCGCGGCGATCCCGCTCGCGGCGGCCGGACTGCTCAACCCGCTGATCTCCGGCCTGGCGATGTCGCTGTCGTCGGTGTTCGTGGTGACGAACTCGATGCGGCTGCGGAAGTTCGAGGGCGGCCGGCGGCGCTGAGCCTGGGTCAACGGCGGCGCAGCACCACGAAACCGCCGCCGCCCAGGGCCAGGGCGCCGATCCCCGCGATGGCCCACCAGGTGCCGCCGGTGCCGGCCAGGTCCGATCCGTTGCCCGATCCCGCGAAGCTGTCGACCTGGGTGGCGGCGAAGCCGGGCGGCAGCGCCGAAGCGGACGGCGAGGGCGTGTCCGAGGCGGTCGCCGAAGGGACCGCGCCGGTGCCGTCATGCCCCGGCTGGGGCGGCAGGGCGATCAAGGGCACCGGGTCGGTGACCGAGGCCTCGGCCGACGCCGTCGGACCTGCCGTGCCGGTCGGCTGCGGGGGCTGGTCGGTGGCCAGTACCGGCGGCACCGGCCGCTGATAGTTCGCCGAGCGGGGGTTCGTACGCGAGGGATTGTCCGTGTTCGTCTCGGCGGCGGCCGGCAGCACCGGCCCCGCGATCCCGAGCGTGACTACACCGAGAGCCACCGCCGACGCGCCGAGGCGTCGCAGTGCCAGTCCCATCGCTGTCCTCCTCGTCGCCATCCCGCCGGACATTGTGTCACGGTTCGGCGGTATACGCCCCGCCGCACCGATCGGCGTCGGAACGACCGTACAACGGCACGCCATTGGCGCGCGCGGCACTGTCGCGGCCTGACGACGGGCCCGGCGGGCACGTCTGCGCGGCAGTGTCACTGCGACCTGAGAGGATAGCGCCGATGATGCTCACCGACCTGATCCCTGCCGACCCCGATCCGGATTCCCTCTACGAGGCGTTCACCGGGTGGGTGGAGGGGCGTGGCATCTCCCTCTACCCGCACCAGGACGAGTCGGCGATCGAGCTGTTCTCCGGCAACAACGTGATTCTTGCCACACCGACTGGATCGGGCAAGACGCTGGTCGCCACCGCGGCCCAGTTCGCCGCCCTCGCCCAGGACGGCGTCAGCTTCTACACCGCGCCGATCAAGGCGCTGGTCTCGGAGAAGTTCTTCGCGCTGTGCGAGATCTTCGGCGCCGAGAACGTCGGCATGCTCACCGGCGACGCCTCGGTCAACGCCGACGCCCCGATCATCGCCTGCACCGCCGAGGTGCTCGCCAACATCGCCCTGCGGGAGGGGCGGTGGGCCGACATCACCCAGGTGGTGATGGACGAGTTCCACTTCTACTCCGAGCCCGACCGCGGCTGGGCCTGGCAGGTGCCGCTGCTGTGCCTGCCGCAGGCGCAGTTCCTGCTGATGTCGGCGACCCTGGGCGAGGTGGACTTCTTCCGCAAAGACCTCACCGAGCGGACCGGGCGGCCCACCGCGGTGGTCGACCAGGCCGAACGGCCCGTGCCGTTGTCGTACGCCTGGTCGATCGACCCGATGCACGAGCTGCTCGAGGAGCTCGTCACCACCCACCAGGCGCCGGCGTACGTCGTGCACTTCACCCAGAAGTCGGCCCTGGAGACCGCTCAGGCGCTGCTGTCGGCGAAACTCGCGTCCAAGGAGGAGAAGGAACGGATCGCCGCCGAGATCGGCGCCTTCCGGTTCCACGCCGGCTTCGGCCGGACCCTCTCGAAACTGGTCCGCGCTGGTATCGGGGTGCACCACGCCGGCATGCTGCCGCGCTACCGCCGGCTGGTCGAACAGCTCGCCCAGGCCGGTCTGCTCAAGGTGATCTGCGGCACCGACACCCTCGGGGTGGGGATCAACGTGCCGATCCGTACGGTCGTTTTCACCGGCCTGACGAAGTTCGACGGCACCCGCCACCGGCTGCTCAAGGCGCGCGAGTTCCATCAGATCGCCGGGCGGGCGGGGCGGGCGGGTTTCGACACGTCGGGGCACGTCATCTGCCAGGCGCCCGAGCACGTCATCGAGAACGAGCGGGCGCTCGCCAAGGTCGGGGACGACCCGAAGAAGCGTCGCAAGGTGGTCCGCAAGAAGGCGCCGGAGGGCTTCGTCTCGTGGACCGAGGAGACCTTCGACCGGCTGAAGGCCGCCGAGCCCGAGGCACTGGTGTCCCGGATGCGGGCCAACGAGGCCTTGATCCTCAACGTCGTCGCCCGTCGCGGCGACCCGTTCGTCAACATGCGCGAGCTGCTGCTCGGTTGTCACGAGGACGAGCGCGGCAAGCGCCGGCTGGTCCGCCGGGCGCTGCGGCTGACCCGTGGCTTGCTGGAGTCGGGCGTGCTGGTGCGGCTGCCGGTGCCCGACCCGACCGGGCGCCGCTACGAGATCGCCCCGGAGTTGCAGGACGACTTCGCCCTCAACCAGCCGCTGGCCCCGTTCGCACTGGCGGCCCTCGACCTGCTCGACCCGGAGTCGGAGACGTACGCCCTCGACATGGTGTCGATCGTCGAGTCGATCCTGGACGACCCGTTCCCGGTGCTGTCCGAACAGCAGCACAAGGCGCGCGGCGAGGCGATCGCCGAGATGAAGGCCGACGGCATCGACTACGACGAGCGGATGCGGCTGGTCGAGGACATCACCTGGCCCCGCCCGTTGGCCGAGCTGCTGGAGGCGGCGCTGGAGATCTTCGCGCAGACCCATCCGTGGGTGTCCGCCGACCAGCTGTCGCCGAAGGCGGTGGTCCGCGACATGTACGAGCGTGGCCAGACCTTCACCGAGTTCGTCAGCCACTACGGGGTGGCCCGCAGCGAGGGCCTGGTGCTGCGCTACCTGTCGGATGCGTACCGTACGCTGCGCCAGACCGTGCCGGAGGCGCGGCGGACCGAGGAACTCGACGACCTGCTCGAATGGCTCGGCGAGACCGTCCGGCAGACCGACTCCTCGCTGCTCGACGAGTGGGAGGCACTGACCGATCCGGAGAAGGTGGCCGAGGCCGCCGCCAGGGTCGCCGCCGGCGAGCAGCTCGCCCCGACCCGCCCGATCACCGGCAACGCGCGGGCGTTCGGGGTGATGGTGCGCAACGCGATGTTCCAGCGGGTCCGGTTGGCGGCCGACGACCGGTTCGCCCAGCTGGCCGCGCTCGACGCGTACGCCACCGGCCTGCTCGGCGGACATCCGCCGATGAACGAGGCGGCCTGGGAGGACGCCCTCGGCGACTACTGGGACGAGCACGAGACCCTCGGCGACGGACCGGCGGCCCGCGGCCCGTCGCTGCTGATGGTGGACCAGAAGCCGAAGCAGGGCGTCTGGGAGGTCCGTCAGGTCATCGACGACCCGGCCGGCAACCACGACTGGTCGATCCTCGCCACGGTGCACCTGCGGGCCAGTGACGAGGCGGGCGAGCCGGTGGTGGTCACCGAGTCGTTCTCCCGGATGGACTGATCGGCCTGCCGGGTCACCGGAACAGGTCGAGCTTGTCGAACTTCTCCGCCAGCAGGTAGTAGACGGCCAGCCGGCCGTTGCGGGTGCCGTCCTTCATCGCCGCGCCGACCTCCTTGATGGCGGCGTCGAGGGTGGCGTTGTCGGCGGTGAGTCCGAGCTTCTTCTTGAGGAAGCTCTCCCGGACGGTCTTCAGCTCCTCGGCGTCACCGAACGACACGAGGGCGCTGTCGGGGTGGCTCAGGACCAGACGGTAGGTGCTGAGCATGTTCTGCAGTACGGCCTCGTCGGCCGTCGGGGCGTACTTCTTGACGTCGGCGATCCAGTCCGTGGTCATCCTCTGCTCCTTCGAAGGGATGCCCCCTCGCCCACGGTGGACGAGGGGAGGGTGTTCCGGTGTCTCTCCGATCATGTCAGGGCGTGCCATTCCCTGTCGTGACCTTGGGCACATTGCCCGCCGACGAGGTGGCGTACGGTCTGGGTTTCCGTCCGTGACGAGTGGCCCACCGCCCGGTGGCGGTCGTACGGCCTGCCCGCCACCGGACGTCCGCGTAGGCTCCGCCGGGTATGGAGGTGCCGGGGATGACAGGTTATCCACAGGTTCCGCGGGCTGCGTGACCGATTTGTGATCTTTCTCGTGTCCCCTCTAGGATCCTTCTCAGTCTTCGGATCCTTACCACCGTCCCCCACCGGAAGGCATGGCTCGTGACCCAGGCACGCCGCGCGGTACAGCGTCATCCTTGGGAGTCCGTCCGCGACACCATCCGTCACCGACCCGCTCAGCGGGGCACCAGGGCACACCACGGGATGTCGGCCCCGACGCCCGAACGGGCGCTGATCGACCCCGATGAGCCGACCAGGTCCGGCGTACGACGACTGCTGGTGCCCGGCGTGGCCGCCACCGTGGTCGCCGTCGGCACCGCGGGCGTCGTCCTCGGTGCGCACCGCGGCAGCGGGATGGAAGCCGTCCCGGCGGCGGTGCCCCAGGACATCTCGCTGCGCGAGATGGGTGGCGTGAGCCGCTCCGAACGGGGCCTGCGACCGGAGGCGTCGCAGACCCCGAGCGCCTCGGCGATGGCCTCGGCCACCCCGACGGCGTCGCCGGCTCCCGCGTCCCCGCGCCCGTCGGCGACCTCGAAGCCGACGGCCACCCGCAAGGCGACCACCAGCACCGCCTCGACGGCCAAGTGCGGCACGCTGACCGGCTGGCTGGCGCCCAACGGCATGAAGGTCTACCAGGCCAGCTGCGCCAACTTCCCGTACGTCACCTCCTACGGCGGCGCCCGTCCGGGCGACCCGGGCGAGCACGGCACCGGCCATGCGGTCGACATCATGGTCTCCGGTTCGCGGGGCTGGGACATCGCGAACTACATGCGCGCCAATGCGTCCAAGCTCGGGGTCACCGAGGTGATCTACCAGCAGAAGATCTGGACCACGCAGCGCTCCTCGGAGGGCTGGCGCCCGATGGCCGACCGCGGGTCGGCGACCGCCAACCACATGGACCACGTCCACGTGACGGTCAGCTGAGGTCCGGCGCCACCGCGCCGGTCTCGATCGGGGCTCCCTCAGCCGCCGCCGTTTCGCGCAGCCGCCGCTCCCTCAGTCAGCCGCCGCGATGTCAGTCAGCCGCCGCGATTTCAGTCAGCCGCCGCGCGTCGGCGGGCCGCATCTGACTGAAACCGCGGCGTGTGGCAGAAACCCGCGCATCTGGGGAGTCGAAGCGCGAGTTGCCGGGGTGGGGTCAGCGGATGTTGACCAGGTCGCAGACGAAGATCAGGGTCTCGCCGGGCTGGATCACGCCGCCGGCACCACGGTCGCCGTAGGCCAGGTGCGGCGGGATGACCAGCTTGCGCCGTCCGCCGACCTTCATGCCCTGGACGCCCTGGTCCCAGCCCTGGATCACCTGGCCGACACCGAGCTGGAAGGCCAGCGGGGTGCCGCGGCGGTAGGAGGAGTCGAACTCCTCGCCGGAGGAGAAGGCGACGCCGACGTAGTGGACGTCGACGACGTCGCCGGCCTTGGCCTCGGTGCCGTCGCCGATGATCTCGTCGACGATCTGCAGCTCGGTGGGCGCGGGGCCCTCGGGCGGATCGATCTCGGGGATGTCAGTCATGCCGGTGAGCCTACCGGCATCAGGGGTGGGACCAACCCTGCGGCGCCGAGCAGCATCCAGCCGCCGACCCCGAGCCCGAGCACGGCGACGACCAGGAACAGCCCGGTCCACAGCGGCTGGGGCAGGTGGGTGAGCCGGGCCAGCTGGGCGGCGTCCGAGCCCCGGTCGCGGGAGCCAGCGAGCTCCAGAGTGGGGCGTACGGCACCGAACAGCAGCACCCAGCACAGCAGGTAGCCGAGCCAACCCTGGAGCTCCACCGGCAGGTACCAGGTGGCGAGTCCCAGGCCGCCGCCGACCACCACGATCACCGCCAGGCCGTAGAGGTTGCGGATCGCCAGCAGCATCAGCGCCAGGACGAGCAGGAACGCCCACAGCAGGGCGCTGGCCCGGCCGGTCCCGAGGATCGCCGCGGCGCCCACTCCGACGACCGCCGGCGCCGTGTAGCCGGCGAGCAGGGTGGCGACCATCCCGGGCCCGCGCGGCCGTCCGCGGGTGACCGTCACTCCAGAGGTGTCGGCGTTGAGCCGGATCCCCTCCAGCTCCCGGCCGCACAGCCGTCCCACCACGGCATGGCCCGCTTCGTGGGTGATCGTCACCAGCATCCGGGTCGTCGGCCACAGTGGCCGGAACAGCACCAGGACGAGCGCGGCGGCACCGAGCCCCACCACCACCTCGGGGGCGGGCAGCGGTTGGCTGAGCAGGGCGCGATGGAGGAGCGCGGTGACGGAGTCCACGCCCCCAGTCTGGTGTCTGCGGCAAGCCAGCCTACGGACGCCCCTCAGCGCGCGCCGGTGAAGACCGGACGACGCTTCCCCTGGAAGGCCCGGAACCCCGGGTGCCCTTCCGTCAGACGGAGCCGCCCCCCCACAGCAGACCGGAACCACCGCGCAACCGGGACGCGGTCGCCTCCGCCTGGTGGTCGGTCATCCCCGCGACGTAGTCGATGATCCCGCGGCCACGCCCCATCCGGAGCACGTCCTCGCGGGAGGTCATCCCGTCCAGCCAGTCCGGGTGACGTCGTGCCACCCGGCGGTAACCCTCGGTGGCGGTGGCGACCAGGTCGAGCAGCCGCCGCGGCGCCCGGGTGGCGTCCAGCCGGTCGGACAGCCAGTCGTCGAAGGCCTCGACGATCTGGCGTACGACGTTCGCCTGCCCGCGCTGCATCAGGGTGAGGTCGGGGCGGTGCAGCACGAAGTACTGGTGGATGAACTTCAGCACCTGCACCTGGTGCCAGGCGCCCTGGGAGAGCTCCACCGAGGAGCCCCGGACCGGCGGGTCGTCGACCAGACGGACCGAGTCGACCAGGGCGTCGATCCAGGTGGACGTGAAGCCGGACAGCGACCGGTCGGCGGCCATCGAGCCGTCGTACGGGATCGCCAGCACCCCCTCGACGAACTCCTGGCCGACCCGCAGCACCGCCTCGAGATAGGCGTCCTCGTCGAACATCCAGGCGTCCCGGGCGGCCAGCCGGCGCCGCAGCGACTCCAGCCCCGCGCCCGGTGCCCGGGTCATCGCGGCGAGCCGGGAGTCGGTGATCATCGCGAACTCGTCGCGTTCCCCGGCCCAGGTGCGGAACTCGCTGGACACCGCGGAGAACTGCAGCACCCCGGCCCGATGGAAGTCCTCCAGGTCGTGCAGCGAGTAGGCGACGTCGTCGGCCAGGTCCATCACCGCGCAGTCCAGCGTCTGTTGGTCGCGGCGTACGTCGGGGAAGGCCGCCCGGACGGCGATCAATTCGTCCAGGTCGGGGACGTACGCGTTGAACTTGTACGACCCGCCGCTGATGTCGGGCCGGGCTCCGCGGGGCTGCTGCGGCCAGCTGCGCGGATGCGGATCCGGCCAGTGGTGGCGCCCCCACGGGTACTTGAGCACCGACGCGCGGACCGCGGAGGTCAGGTTGAGGCCCTGGTCGCCGGGTCCGTGCACCTCCAGCTCGGTGAGCACCCGGAAGGTCTGGGCGTTGCCCTCGAAGCCGTCGTTCAGCCCGAAGCGGGTCCGCGCCTGCCGGTCGAGCTCCTGTTCGCCGAGGTGGCCGAACGGCGGATGGCCGAGGTCGTGGGAGCAGGCGCCCGCTTGCGCGACCACGTGGTGCAGCCCGCCGCGGGCGGCGATCCGCTCCGGCGCGCTGGCTTCTTCGAGGCGTACGGCGATCGCCCGCGCCACCGCGGTGACCTTGATGGTGTGCGTCAGCCGGTTGTGCACGATGCCGCCGGTGGTGCCGGCGGAGACCACCTGGGTGACCTCGGCCAGCCGGGAGAACGCGGGCGAGAAGCGGATCCGTTCCAGGTCGACCCGGAACTCCGAGTCGGTGCCCGCCGCGAGTGGCCGGGGGACGCCGATCTCGGCCCGGGCCCGATCCGTACGTGTCGACATGCGGTGTCCTCCGGCCGGGCCTGTGCTCAGGCCAGGCTTCGCCTGGCCCCGGCCGGCCGTTGGGTACGGTCGACGGCGATCCGCTGGTGCAGGGTGTGCGACTGGCCGGGGGCCAGGGTGATCGCCGAGGAGCCGATGTTGGCGGCCTCGACGCACAGCATCTCCTGCCATTCGTCGTTGCCGAAGTCGCCCATCTTCACCGACTTGCCGACGAACGGGTTCCACACCACGGTCTGTGCCGAGCCGCGCTTGTTGATCCCCAGGGTCCTGCGCAGCGTCGGGTCCTTGACCGTGACGTCGCCGGCGTGCCGGTAGATCCGGTCGGTCTCGCCGACGACCACCAGCGAGCCGCGCTGCTGGTAGTCGCCCTCGAGCACCTTGTCGTGGTAGCCGCAGCCGTCGAGCCCGTCGACGGTGATCCGGCGGGCGTCGCCGACGTGCAGGTAGGTGTGCACCGCCTCCTCGTACGTGAACGGGGTGGTGCGGCGGGCGGAGGTCTGGACCTTCAGGTCGATGTCGAGCACCTGGCCCACGGTGTAGGTGATGTCGGCGGACCAGTCCCGGTCGAGGTCCTCGATGCCCTCGAGGTCGACGTCGTGGCCGTCGAGGTGGAACCGCAGCCGGACGCTGTCCGCCACCGGGGTGGCTTCGGCGAGCCGCCACGGGGTCAGCCGGGCGACGCCGTGCGGCGGGTAGTGTCGCCCGTCGCGGCCGGCGCCGAACCAGGGGAAGCACAGCGGGACGCCGCCGCGGATCGCCGCACCATCCTCGAAGCGGGACTTCCGGCTCAGCCAGACGACCGGGTCCTGTCCGGCCGGCTGCCACCCGGTGAGGTGACCTCCCTGCAGGTACGCCTCCGCCGTGCACGAATCGATGGCGACTCGCACCATCGGCAGACCTCCGCGGCCCGCCTCGAGGGTGACACCGTCGGGCAGCTCAGACTTGTCCATGGCGTCACGGTAGCCGGTGGAGCGCCCGGTGGGCGAGGATGCGGCCCGGTGGGTGAGGGTTCGGCCGGTGGATGAGGGGACGGCCGGTCGGTGAGGGGGCGGCCCGGCCGGACGGGGCGGGCCTGCGGCCATAGTCTTGCCTCATGCAGTCTCCCGTTGATGCCACCGCCACCGAGGCCTGGGAGCGGCTGAGCTCCCTCGCCCACGACTACCGACCGAACATGCGTACGTGGTTCGCCGAGGACCCGGGACGCACCGAGCGATTCTCCTTCACCGCCGGCGACCTCTTCGTCGACCTGTCCAAGAACTGGCTCGACGGGACCGTCCTGTCGGCGCTGGTCGATCTCGCCGACCAGGTGCAGCTGACCGACCGGATCGACGCGATGTTCCGCGGTGACCGGATCAACGTCACCGAGGACCGTTCGGTGCTGCACACCGCGTTGCGCAAGCCGGCCGGCCAGTCGCTGATCGTCGACGGCAAGGACGTGGTGACCGACGTCCACGGCGAGCTGGAGCGGATCTACGCCTTCGCCCGCCGGATCCGTTCCGGGGAGTGGCGCGGCGTCACCGGCAAGACCATCCGGACGATCGTCAACATCGGCATCGGCGGCTCCGACCTCGGCCCCGTGATGGCGTACGAGGCGCTGAAGCCGTACGGCCAGCTGGGCCTGGAGTGCCGGTTCATCTCCAACATCGACCCGACCGACGCGGCCGAGAAGACCTTCCTGCTCGACCCGGAGACCACGCTGGTCATCGTGGCGTCGAAGACGTTCTCCACGCTGGAGACGCTGACCAACGCCCGGACCGTACGCAACTGGCTGATCTCCAGCCTCAAGGACCGCGGCGCGATCGTCGAGGGCCAGGAGGGTGAGGCGGTCGCGAAGCACTTCGTCGCGGTGTCGACCGCCCTCGACAAGGTCGCCGCCTTCGGCATCGACCCGGCGAATGCCTTCGGCTTCTGGGAATGGGTCGGCGGGCGCTACTCGGTCGACTCGGCCGTCGGCACCGCACTGGCCGTCTACATCGGCCCGGAGAACTTCGAGGCCTTCCTCGCCGGCTTCCACGCGATGGACGAGCACTTCCGTACGACGCCGATCGAGCGCAACGTCCCGGCGCTGATGGGCCTGCTGAACATCTGGTACACCAACTTCCACGGCGCCCAGTCGCACGCCGTGCTGCCGTACGCCCAGTACCTGCACCGCTTCCCGGCCTACCTGCAGCAGCTGACCATGGAGTCGAACGGCAAGCGGGTGCGGTCGGACGGGACCCCGGTGACCTCCGACACCGGCGAGATCTTCTGGGGCGAGCCGGGGACGAACGGCCAGCACGCCTTCTACCAGCTGATCCACCAGGGCACCCGGCTGATCCCCGCCGACTTCATCGCGGTCGCCAATCCGGCGAACCCGACTCGGGACGGCGAGAACGACGTGCACGAGATGTTCCTCGGCAACTTCTTCGCCCAGACCAAGGCGCTGGCGTTCGGCAAGACGGCCGACGAGGTGCGGGCCGAGGGCACCCGTGAGGAGATCGTGACGGCCCGGGAGTTCCCCGGCAACAAGCCGACCACCTCGATCATGGCGCCCGAGCTGTCTCCGTCGGTGCTGGGCCAGCTGATCGCGCTGTACGAGCACATCACCTTCACCCAGGGCACCGTCTGGGGCATCGACTCGTTCGATCAGTGGGGCGTCGAACTCGGCAAGGCCATGGCCAAGGAACTGACCGGTGCGGTGGCCGGCGACGAGACGGCGATCGAGGCCCAGGATCCGTCGACCCGGGCGCTGATCCGCTACTACCGCGCGGAGCGGCGCCACTGAGGCATCGCCTCGGTCTCTGCGGCCCTCGACTCCCGGTGGCACCCTTCGCCCGCGCGTTTCTGCCTGTTTGCTCGGCGGGAACGTGCGGGCGAGTCCGTCCCGCGTGCGGCGAGTCCGTCCACGGGGAGTGTCCTGGTGTGCTCGGCGCGTCGCGCGGGGAAGGCATGTGTCCTCCAAACTTCCATAGGCCTGCCCTATGAAAGTTTGGAGGACACCAACCTGGGTGGCGGGCCCGCAGAGTCGTCGGCCCGTACGAGTCGGGGCCCGCAGAGTCGTCGGCCTGTACGAGTCGGGGGTCGCAGAGTCGTCGGCCTGTACGAGTCGGGGCCCGCAGGGTTGTCGTATGGGTTCTGTTAGGGGACCGACCGGTGAGGGGCTGACGCGGGTTCCATCGGGGGTGCGTCCATCGACGCCCGGGTCCTGACCGGGACCCGGCCCTTCGTCAAGGAGCTCCCATGCTCGACGTCATCTTCATCGTGGGGATGATCGTGCTCTTCGCCCTGTTCGCCCTGCTCGGCAAGGCGGTGGAGCGACTGTGATCGTCGTCGACCTCGTCGCCGCCGTCCTCGGCGTGGCGGCCCTGGCCTACCTCGTCGTCGCGTTGCTGAAGCCGGAGTGGTTCTGATGACGGCCCTCTACACCGTCGCGGCACTGCTCACCGTGGTGGTCGTCCTGGCCGTCCTGCACCGCCCGCTGGGCGACTACATGGCCTGGATCTTCACCTCGCCGAAGGACTGGCGGGTCGAGACCGCCCTGTACCGGCTGATCGGCGTCGACCCCCGGTCGGAACAGACCTGGCGCGCTTACCTGCGGGCCCTGCTCGCCTTCTCGCTGGTCGGCCTGCTGCTGCTCTACCTGCTGCAGCGCCTCCAGCAGTGGCTGCCGTACTCGCTGGGGCTGGGCGCCCCGTCGCCGCACCTGGCGTTCAACACGGCGGCCTCCTTCGTCGGCAACACCAACTGGCAGTCGTACGCCCCGGAGTCGACCCTCGGCTACACCGTGCAACTGGCCGGCCTGGCGGTGCAGAACTTCGTGTCCGCGGCGGTCGGGATCGCCGTCGCCGTCGCCCTCGTCCGGGGCCTGGCGCGACGTACGTCCACCACGATCGGCAACTTCTGGGTCGACCTGCTCCGTTGCACCCTGCGCCTGCTGCTGCCGATCTCGGTGATCGGCGCACTCGTGCTGCTGGTCGGCGGCGTGGTGCAGAACGTCGACGGGTTCACCGGCATCACCACTCTCGCCGGGGCATCGCAGAGTGTGCCCGGTGGCCCGGTGGCCTCGCAGGAGGTGATCAAGCTGCTGGGCACCAACGGCGGCGGCTTCTTCAACGCCAACTCCGCCCACCCGTTCGAGAACCCGTCGGCCTGGACCAACGTCCTCGAGGTCCTGTTGATGCTGGTCATCCCGTTCTCGCTGCCGCGGACCTTCGGCACGATGGTCGGCGACCGGCGCCAGGGCTACACGATCCTCGCCGCGATGGCCGTCCTCTACGTCGCGTCCTTCGCGATCCTGACCGCCCTCGAGGCGCATGGGGCAGGGACCGCGCCGCAACTCGCCGGTGCCGCGATGGAGGGCAAGGAACAGCGGTTCGGCATCATCGGCTCCACGCTGTTCTCCACCACCAGCACCACCACCTCGACCGGCGCCGTCGATGCCATGCACGACTCGTACACCGCGCTCGGCGGGATGCTGACGATGATCAACATGATGCTCGGCGAGGTCGCTCCCGGCGGGGTCGGCTCGGGCCTGTACGGCATGCTCGTCGTGGCGGTCATCGCGGTCTTCATCGCCGGCCTGTTGATCGGTCGTACGCCGGAATACCTCGGCAAGAAGATCGGGCCGCGGGAGATGAAGCTGGCCAGCCTCTACATCCTCGTCGTGCCCGTGGTGATCCTCGCCGGAACGGCGCTCAGCTTCGCGCTGCCCGGCGTCCGGGAGAGCGTCACCGGCACCTCGATCCTCAACCCCGGTCCGCACGGCTTCTCCGAGGTGCTGTACGCCTTCACCTCGGCCGCCAACAACAACGGCTCGGCCTTCGCCGGGCTGACGGCCAGCACCCCGTGGCTGGACACCTCGCTGGGGCTGGCGATCCTGATCGGCCGGTTCGTGCCGATCGTCGTCGTGCTGGCCCTGGCCGGCTCGCTGGCGGCCCAGGACAAGGTCCCGGTGACCGCCGGGACGCTGCCCACCCACCGACTCCAGTTCGTCGGGCTGCTGGTCTTCGTCGTGTTGATCGTGAGCGCCCTGACGTTCTTCCCCGTCCTCACCCTGGGCCCGTTGGCAGAAGGGTTGCTCTGACACCATGTCCACTCCCACCACCACTCCAACGTCCGCGACACCGGCGGCGTCCGCGACACCGTCCGGCGGACACCCGAAGCACCCCCGTACGCCGCGCGGCGCCTTCTCCTGGCAGCAGCTGTGGACCTCGCTGCCCGGCGCCGTCGGCAAGCTCGACCCCCGCGTCCAGTGGCGCAACCCGGTGATGTTCCTGGTCTGGATCGGCGCCGCGCTGACGACCGTCCTGGCCGTCGTCGAACTGTTCCAGGGCGGTCCGGCCGCCTCCGGCGGGTCCGAGGTGCCGCGCTCCTTCACCTGGGCGATCGCCGGCTGGCTGTGGCTCACCGTGCTCTTCGCCAACCTCGCCGAGGCCGTCGCGGAGGGCCGGGGCAAGGCCCAGGCCGACTCGCTGCGGCGCACCCGCACCGACACCACGGCCCACCGGGTGCTGCGGCACGACGAGGCCACCGACCCCGGGGCCGAACGGGCCGGCACCGAGGAGGTGACCTCCTCCGACCTGCGCCAGCACGACGTCGTCGTGGTCTCCGCCGGGGAGCTGATCCCCGGCGACGGGGACATCATCTGGGGCATCGCCTCGGTCGACGAGTCGGCGATCACCGGCGAGTCGGCCCCGGTGATCCGCGAGTCGGGCGGCGATCGTTCGGCCGTCACCGGCGGCACCCGGGTGCTGTCCGACCGGATCGTCGTACGGATCACCTCGAAGCCCGGGGAGACGTTCGTCGACCGGATGATCGCCCTGGTCGAAGGGGCGTCGCGGCAGAAGACCCCGAACGAGATCGCGCTGTCGATCCTGCTGGCGTCGCTGTCGATCATCTTCGTGGTCGTCATCCTGACCCTCGACCCGGCGGCTTCGTTCGCCGCCAGTCCGGTCAGCGTCACCGTGCTGGTCGCCCTGCTGGTCTGCCTGATCCCGACCACCATCGGCGCCCTGCTGTCGGCCATCGGCATCGCCGGGATGGATCGGCTGGTGCAACGCAACGTGCTCGCCATGTCCGGCCGCGCGGTCGAAGCGGCGGGCGATGTCACCACCCTGCTGCTGGACAAGACCGGCACCATCACCCTCGGCAATCGGCGCGCCACCGCCCTGATCCCGCTCGGCGGGGTGGCGGACACCGAGCTGGTCCGGGCCGCGGCGCTGTCCTCGCTGGCCGACCCCACCCCGGAGGGCACCTCGATCGTCGAGCTCGCCGCCGCGGAGGGGTTCCGGGCCGATCCCGGCGCCGAGCCGGGTGTCATCGTGCCGTTCACCGCGCAGACCCGGATGTCGGGCCTGGACCTGCCGGACGGGACGATGATCCGCAAGGGGGCCGCCTCGGCGATCACCCGCTGGTTGCAGGAGGAGGGGAGGATCCCCAGCCGTGCTCTCACCGAGGTGCAGGAACACACCGAGCACATCTCCCGCAGCGGCGGCACCCCGCTGGTCGTCGCCGAGCGCGACGCCGCCGGACGGGGCCGGGTGCTCGGCCTGGTGCACCTCAAGGACATCGTCAAGGAGGGCCTGACCGAGCGGTTCGCCGAACTGCGGGCGATGGGGATCCGTACGGTGATGATCACCGGCGACAACCCGCTGACCGCCGCGGCGATCGCCAAGGAAGCCGGGGTCGACGACTTCGTCGCCGAGGCGGTGCCCGAGGACAAGCTCGCGCTGATCCGTTCCGAGCAGCAGGGCGGCCGGCTGGTGGCGATGACCGGCGACGGCACCAACGACGCGCCGGCGCTCGCCCAGGCCGATGTCGGGGTGGCGATGAACTCCGGCACGTCGGCCGCCAAGGAGGCCGGCAACATGGTCGACCTCGACTCCGATCCGACCAAGCTGATCGACATCGTCCGGATCGGCAAGCAGCTGTTGATCACCCGCGGCGCGCTGACGACGTTCTCCATCGCCAACGACATCGCGAAGTACTTCGCGATCATCCCGGCGATGTTCATGGGCGTCTTCCCCGGGCTGGCGGCGCTGAACGTCATGCAGTTGCACTCGCCGGCCTCGGCCGTGCTGTCCGCGATCGTCTTCAACGCGATCATCATCGTGCTGCTGGTGCCGCTGGCGCTGCGCGGCGTACGGTACCGCGCGCTCGGCGCCGCGCAGACCCTCAACCGCAATCTGCTCGTCTACGGGCTGGGCGGCATCATCGCACCGTTCATCGGGATCTGGCTGATCGACCAGTTGGTCCGCCTGATCCCGGGATTCTGACCGACAGGAGGTCGGACATGAACACCACCACTCGCGTCACCGGACGCACCCTCTGGGCGGCGCTGCGCGCCATGCTGCTCCTCACGGTGCTGCTCGGCATCGTCTACCCGCTGGTCGTCACCGGGGTCGGCCAGGTCGTCGCGCCCGCCCAGGCACACGGCTCGCTGGTCCGCGCCGCGGACGGCCGGCTCGTCGGGTCGGCCCTGATCGGCCAGTCGTACGCCGACGCCCACGGCGATCCGCTGCCGCAGTACTTCCAGCCGCGGCCCTCGGCGGCGGGGGAGAACGGCTACGACGCCGCCGCCTCCGCCGGCTCCAACCTCGGCCCGGAGAATCCGACGCTGGCCGAGGAGATCCGCACCCGGATCGACCAGGTGGCGGCCTTCGACCAGGTCGCACCCGACCAGGTGCCGGCCGACGCGGTCACCGCCTCGGCGTCCGGGCTCGATCCCGACATCAGCCCCGCCAACGCCGCGATCCAGGTCGATCGGGTCGCCAGGGCTCGTGGTCTGGCCCCGGACGTCGTACGATCCCTGGTCCAACAGCACACCAGGGGCCGTGACCTCGGCTACCTGGGCGAGCCGCGGGTGAACGTCCTGCAGCTCAACCTGGCCCTGGACACGTGGAAGGGATGACCGATGACTGATCGGGGGCGGCTGCGGGTCCTGCTCGGGGCCGCCCCCGGCGTGGGCAAGACCTTCTCCATGCTGGAGGAGGGGCTCCGGCTGCAGGACGAGGGCCGCGACGTCGTGGTGGCCGTGGTGGAGAGCCACGGCCGCGCGGCGACCGCCGCCAAGGCCGCGGGACTGGAGACCGTGCCGCGTCGTACGGTGTCCTACCGCGGGGTGGAACTGACCGAGATGGACCTCGACGCGGTGCTCGCCCGGCGTCCCGAGCTGGCGCTGGTCGACGAGTTGGCCCACACCAACGTGCCGGGATCGGTGCACGAGAAGCGCTGGCAGGACGTGCAGGTGCTGCTCGACGCCGGCATCGACGTCATCTCCACGGTGAACATCCAGCACATCGAGTCACTCAACGACGTCGTCGAGCAGATCACCGGCGTCCCCCAGCGGGAGACCATCCCCGACCACATCCTGCGGGCCGCCGACCAGATCGAGGTCGTCGACCTCGCCCCCCAGGCGCTGCGGGACCGGCTGTCCGGCGGGTTCGTCTATCCGGCCGACCGGATCGACGCCGCGCTGTCCAACTACTTCCGGCTCGGCAACCTGACCGCGCTGCGGGAGCTGGCCCTGCTCTGGCTGGCCGACGAGGTCGACCAGGCGCTGCTGACCTACCGCGAGGAACACGGCATCAGCAACACCTGGGAGGCCCGGGAGCGGGTGGTGGTCAGTCTGTCGGGCGGGCCCGAGGGGGAGACGCTGCTGCGGCGCGGTGCCCGGATCTCCGCCCGCTCCGTCGGCGGTGAACTGATCGCCGTCCACGTCACCAGCCAGGACGGCCTGCGCGCCGGACGCCCCGAGGCGTTGGCCCGGCAACGCGCCCTGGTCGAGAAGCTCGGCGGCAGCTACCACCAGGTGGTCGGCGAGGACATCCCCGAGGCCCTGGTCGAGTTCGCCCGCTCGGTCAACGCCACCCAGTTGGTGATGGGCGTCAGCCGACGGGGTCGCGTCCAGGCCGCGCTCACCGGGCCCGGCATCGGCGCGACCGTCATCCGTGACGTCGGCAGCATCGACGTGCACATCGTCAACCATGCCGCCGCCGGCGGCCGGTTCCAGCTGCCGCGGCTGGGCCGGGCGCTCAGCCTGCAGCGTCGGATCGCCGGGTTCGTGTTGGCGCTGCTCGGCGGCCCGGCGCTCACCGCGCTGTTGGTCAACGTACGCACCCCGGACGCGATCACCGCCGACGTGCTGGCCTACCAGTTGCTGGTCATCCTGGTCGCCCTGCTCGGCGGGATCTGGCCGGGGCTGTTCGCCGCGCTGCTGTCCGGTGTCTCGGTGGACTTCTTCTTCATGGAGCCGGTGGGGACCATCACCATCGCCAAGCCGGTGCATCTGATGGCGGTCGGCCTCTACGTGGTCAACGCGTTGCTGGTCAGTTATCTGGTCGACCGGGCCGCTCGCCGGTCCCGCTCCGCCCGCCGCTCGGGCATCGAGTCGGAGCTGCTGCAGTCCATCGCCGGCAGCGTGCTGCGCGGTCAGCAGGCGGTGCCCGCGCTGATCACCGAGACCCGGGAGGCCTTCGGGCTGAGCGCGGTCCGGCTGGTGCAGGACGACAGCGTGGTGGCCGCTGACGGTGACCCGGCGCCGACCGAGGTGCCGACCGCCCTCCCGGTCGGGGACCACGCCGTCCTCGAGCTCTACGGCGGCGACCTGCAGGCCTCCGAGCGGCGTCTGCTGGCCGTCATCATCGCCCAGCTCGAGGCGGCCCTGGAACACCGCGACCTCGAGGAGGTGGCCAGCGAGGTCGCCCCGCTGGCGGCCTCCGAGCGGGTCCGCAGTGCCCTGTTGTCGGCGGTCGGCCACGACCTGCGCCGCCCCCTGGCGGCGGCCGTCGCGGCGGTCAGCGGGTTGCGGGCGGCGTACGACCATCTCAGCGCCGACGACCGCGACGAGCTCCTCTCCACCGCCGACGAGAGCCTGGCGACCCTGTCGTCGGTGGTCACCGACCTGCTCGACGTCAGCCGGCTGCAGGCCGGGGTGATCGCGGTGTCGCTGAGCCCGACCGACCCCGCGGAGGTGATCGTGCCGGCCCTCGACGAGGTCGGCGTCGGCCCCGACCGGGTGGAGATCGACCTGGCGCCGGACTGTCCGCCCCTGCTGGCCGATCCGGTGCTGCTGCAGCGGGTGCTGGTCAACCTGCTGCTGAACGCGACCCGCCATGCCCCGCCCGGGACGCGGGTACGGATCGCGGCGAGCTCGTTCGGCGCCACCGTGCAGATCCGGGTCGTCGATCACGGTCCGGGCATCCCGCCGGAACGGCTCGACGACGTCTTCGTCCCCTTCCAGCGGCTGGGCGACACCGACAACACCACCGGCCTCGGGCTGGGACTCGCACTGTCCAAGGGCTTCACCGAGGGGATGGGTGGGACACTGACACCGGAAGACACCCCCGGCGGCGGGCTGACCATGGTGGTGTCGTTGCCGGTTGCCGACCCGGCACGGCCGGAGGGGGACTGACCGACGATGAAGATCCTGATCGCTGACGACGATCCGCAGCTCGTCCGCGCCCTGCGGATCACCCTCGGCGCGGAGGGCTACCAGATCGTCGCCGCGCCCGACGGCGCTCGGGCCATCCAGGCCGCGGTCGACCATCAGCCCGATCTCGTCCTGCTCGACCTGGGCATGCCGGGCCTCGACGGCATCGACGTCATCCATGCCCTGCGCGGCTGGACCCAGATCCCCGTGCTGGTCGTCTCCGGGCGGACCGGGGCGGCGGACAAGGTGGAGGCCCTGGACGCCGGCGCCGACGACTACGTGACCAAGCCGTTCTCCATCCAGGAGCTGCTCGCCCGGGTGCGCGCCCTGACCCGGCGGGTGCCGAGCGCCGAACCCGAGCCGATCGTACGGATCGGCGACGTGTCGATCGACCTGACCGCCCGCAGCGTGACCCGGACCGTCCGTGGCGAGACCCACCACGTACGCCTCACGCCGACGGAGTGGCGGGTGCTCGAGCTCCTCGTCCGCAACCCCGGCCGGCTGGTGACCCGCCAGACCCTGCTCACCCAGATCTGGGGGTCGGACCACGTCGCCGACACCGGCTACCTGCGCCTCTACATCTCCCAGCTGCGCAAGAAACTCGAGCCCGATCCGCACCTGCCGCGCTACCTGCTCACCGAGGCCGGCATGGGTTATCGGCTGGAACTGCCCGATCAGCCTCCTCGTCCGGGCAGGAATGCGTAGCCTGGGGACACGGCCGATCGTCGGCGCCGGCGCGGCCGATCCCATCCGACTTGAGCAGACATCCCGACTCGAGCACACATCGGAGGCATCGTGTCCGTCCACAAGGAGTTGCCCACCCTGGATGACCTGATGGAGCTCGCCGCGCCCCATCAGCTGGCCGTCACCGTGTACCTGCCGTCGGCTCCCACGGTGATCGGCAGGGCCGAGACCCGTACGGCCGTGCACAGTGCGATCACCGCGGCGATCGGACGGTTCCGGGAGACCGGCCAGCTGACTCCCGCGCTGGAGAGCGGCCTGCGGGCCCAGCAGGACGAGCTGGAGGCCGACCCGGAGGTGTGGGGGGCGTTGTCCTCGTCGCTGGCCGTCTTCCTCACCCCGGAGTTCCACACCGAATGGGTGCTGCCGAACAAGCTGGTCAGCCAGTGGCAGGCGTCGAGCTGGTTCGACCTGGGCCAGCTGGTCCGGGCGTTCGCCGGCGAACAGCACGCGTACGTGCTCACCCTGTCGGTGAACCGCTGGGCGCTGTGGGAGGCGACGCCCACCCGGCGGGCCGAGAAGCTGACCGTGGCCGGGGCCGAGGCGATCGCCGACGCGGCCGCGGCCACCAACCGCGACTCGCTGCGCGACGCCCGGGAGGACCGCCAGTGGTCCGGCGACGAGGGGCGTACGCAGCTGCTGGAGACGTACGCCTCGCGGGTCACCGAACTGGTCGATGCGACGCTGCTGAAGGCCGACCCGTCGGCCGACGTGCCGCTGTTCCTGCTGGCCGCGGAGCCGCTGCTGTCGCGGGTCCGGCCCGCCGACGAGCGTCGTCCGGTGGTCCGGGTCCCCGGGACGCCCGACGAGGCCGGCGCCGACCAGGTGGATCGTACGGTCCGCGACCGGTTGCCCGACCTGAACGCCCGCCGGATCAGCGACCAGCTCGCCCGGATCGCCGACGACACCGCCCAGGGACTGGTCGTCACCGAGCTGGCCGACATCGCCCGGGCGGCGGTGCAGGGGGCGGTCGACGTGCTGGTCTACGAGTTCACCGTCGACGTGCTCGGCACCTTCGACGAGGCGACCGGCGAGATCACCCTCGACGAGAACGGCTACGACCTGGTCTCCCGGATCGTGGTGGAGGTGGTCCGGCGGGGCGGCCGGATCATCCCGGTGCGCGACGCCGAGGTGACGTCGCCGGTCTGGAACGGGACGGCGGTGGCCCACCTGCGGTTCGCGGTCTGAGCGCGGCGGCCCCGGGGCGGGTGGGGGACCGGGGCCGCGGTCGTCGGCCGGGCCGGGTGGCTGGCCCCGCGGTCGTCGGCCGGGCCGGGTGGCTCGCATTGATAGCCTTTGGCGGTGCGCCCCTTCCTCCGGCGGCTGGCTCCCGAACTGGCTCCCGTCCCGATCCCTGTCCTGCTCGTGGTCATCGCGATCGCGCGCCACGGGGGGATGGGAGCGAGCCCCGACTCGTTGATGTATCTCCTCGGGGCCCGGTCGCTGACCCGCGGCCAGGGGTTCCTGGATCCGGCCGGCGTACACCAGACGCTCTATCCGCCGGGATACTCGGCCGTGCTGGCCCTCATCGACCTGCTCACCCCGATCAGCGTCTTCGCCGCCGCGGCGCTGGTCAATGTCCTCTCCGCCGCCGCGATCGCCTGGGCGACGGGAGCCCTGCTCCGTTCCGTCCCACTGTGGGTCCGGGTGGTCACCGCCGCGCTCGCCGGCGCGGGCCCGGCGCTGATGTTCATCAACGGTTTCATCTGGTCCGAGCCGCTCGCCATCGCGCTGATCATGGTCGCGCTCGTGCTGCAGGTGTCCGATCGGGAGACCCGGGGTCGATGGTGGCTGCCCGTCCTCGTCGGACTGGTGCTCGGGGTCGCCGGCCTGGTGCGTACGGCCGGCACCTTCGCCGGGGCGGCGATGATCCTCGGCTACCTGCTGCGTCGGCAGTGGTGGCGCTCCGTCGTGGCCGCGGTGCCCGCGGTGGCGCTGCCCGTCGGGTGGGCCGTCGTCAACCTGCTGCTCTCCGGCAACGCCGCGGGCGATCGGTCCAAGCCGATGGACGACGTCGCGAAGATGGTGATGGACGCGGTCCGCGTCGTCGGAGGATGGTTCGCGCCCGTGCGGCTCGCCGATCCGACCGCGCTCAGCGTGGTGCTGGTCGTGCTGGCGTTGGGCCTGGCCGCCCTCTCGTGCCGGGACAGGACCGGTGTCCTCACCACGGTGTACCTGGCCGGGCTGCTGCTGGGCACGGTGGCGGCGAAGATCTTCACCCCGATGGACCAGCTGGACGACCGGCTGCTGTCGCCGGTGGTGCCGCTGCTGGCGGTGGCGCTGGTGCTCGGCTGGGATGCCGTCGGGCGACGGTGGTGGGCCACCGTGATCGCTGTCCTGCTGGCGATCGGTGCCCTGGTGAACGCGGTGGAATGGCCGTCGCGGGACGACACGATGGTCGGGCCGGCATCGTTCGACTGCAGCGTGCTGCCCGGCGGTGTGCTGATGTCGGACTCCGACGGACTGATCGCCCTGCGGTGCGATCGCCTCGTCGAGCACGCACCGCGCCGCATCTACTACGACACGGAGATCCCCACCGGGGAGCTCCAGGCCTTGCAGGAGCGCGGGACCCGGGAGTGCGTCCACGTGGTGTACACCGCGGCGTCCCCGGGCTACTGGGAGAACAAGGCGGCGCTGCTGAGTGCCGGCCTGGTCGAGGTCTCGGTCGCGCCGGGGCTCACCATCCTGGACACGCCGGCCTGCGGCTGACGGTCCGCGGCTGACGGTCCGCGCTGACGGCGGCCGCTCCGGCGGCCCGCAACGGCGCCGCAACACCGACCGTTTACGATGGTCCGCGGCGTACGCCGAGTATGCCGTGGATCGGAGGGACCGTGGCCAACACATCCAACACCCCGCAGCCCAACACCCCGCAACCGAAGGCGTCGCGCTCGTTCCTGGGATGGACGGTGCACGGCGACGGCTACCGGATCGCTCCGGGCGAGGTGGTCCGGCCGTCCGAGCGGCTGGCCTGGCCGGCGACGATCGGCATCGGCGCACAGCACGTCGTGGCGATGTTCGGTGCCACCTTCCTGGTGCCGCTGATCACCGGCTTCCCGCCGTCGACCACGCTGTTCTTCTCCGCCGTCGGCACCCTGCTGTTCCTGGTCATCACCGCCGGCCGGGTGCCCAGCTATCTCGGCTCGAGCTTCGCCCTGATCGCCCCGATCACCGCGGCCACCGCTTCGCACGGCATGGGGTCGGCGCTCGGTGGCGTGATCGCCGTCGGCGCGCTGCTCGCCCTGGTCGGCGTGGTCGTCCACTTCGCCGGTGCCCGCTGGATCAACCGGGTGATGCCGCCGACCGTCACCGGGGCGATCGTCGCGCTGATCGGTTTCAACCTGGCCCCGTCGGCGTGGACCAACGTCCAGACCGCCCCGGTCACCTCCGTCGTGACGATCGTCGCGATCATCCTGGTCACCGTGCTCTTCCGCGGCATGCTCGGCCGGTTGTCGATCCTCGTCGGCGTCCTGATCGGCTACCTCACCGCGGTGGTCCGTGGCGAGGTCGACTTCTCCGCCATCGACAAGGCCGCCTGGATCGGCCTGCCGACCTTCCACGCCCCGACCTGGGAACCGTCGGTGCTGGCGATGTTCCTGCCGGTGGTCGTGGTGCTGATCGCCGAGAACATCGGCCACGTGAAGTCGGTGTCGGCGATGACCGGCGACGACCTGGACGACGTCACCGGCCGGGCGCTCTTCGCCGACGGCCTGTCGACGGTGCTGGCCGGCGTCGGCGGCGGCTCCGGCACCACCACGTACGCCGAGAACATCGGCGTGATGGCGGCGACCCGGGTCTACTCGACCGCCGCCTATCTGGTGGCCGGCCTGTTCGCGCTGCTGCTGTCGATGGTGCCGAAGTTCGGTGCGCTGATCGCCACCATCCCCGCCGGCGTGCTCGGCGGGGCGGCGACGGTGCTCTACGGCATGATCGGCATGCTGGGCGTACGGATCTGGGTGCAGAATCGGGTCGACTTCTCCGATCCGGTCAACCTCAACACCGCGGCCATCTCCCTGATCGTCGGCATCGCGAACTACACCTGGACGGTCGGCGGCCAGGTCGTCAACGGCCAGCAGGTCGGCGGCGTGGTGTTCAACGGCATCGCCCTGGGCGCCTTCAGCGCGATCGCGGTCTACCACGTGATGCGGGGGATCGCCCGGTGGCGCGGGACCAGCCTCGAGTCGGCCTCCCCGGCCTCTGCCCCGGCCGGTGCCGAGTTGCATCCCGGGGAGCTGCGGCGGACACCGGAGGACGATCCTGTCGAGTAGGCCGCCGACGGTGGTCTGGCGGGGTGTGGGCCTTGAGTCATCCGGTGACGTTGCGGTCGTGAGGTGAGAGCCATGCGGCGCGGACGGTCGGCGAAGAGACTGTGGTTCGTGGTTGTTCTTGCAGGTGTGGCGGTGGTGGCTGGAGTCGACTGGTGGATGCGGGGGGCCGCGTTCAGAGCGGCTGCGGCTGACGTCCCGGGGGTGGTGGCGTGTGAGGGGCGTCGCGTCCTCGTCCGCGAGGACTTGAGCGCGCAGCAGCTCCAGACTGTCAGCGACACACTGGTCGCGGAGTCGCGGAGACGGGCGCGCCTGGTCACCGCGCCGCACTTCGAGGTGGCGTACGCGAACTTCGTGATCGATCCCTCGGCGAGTTTGAGCTGGACTCCGCAGCGTGGCCCTGCCGGGAACCCGCCGGCAGCCTACGCCGCGCTGTTGCGCGGGGTGCGAGGGACTCGGTCGGGGACCGTGTACGGGGTGGGATCGACGCCGTACGTGGCGCAGGTGGACGTAGAGGACAGCGTGGATCCTGACCAGTGGGGAGCAGACGCCGCAGCCAGGGCCGAGGGCGTCCCGGTCGGCGACCCCGACGTCTCCGGTGATGTTCCAGCTGTCGTCGAGCTCAGGCAGGGGTCCTCGCCGCCTGTCCTGATCAACCTCTCGGACGGAGGCCGCCGCATGCGGTGAAGCTCATAGCGGCTGGGGTACCGTGAGCGCATGGTTGGTGGGGGTGATGGATTCCTACGTGCACTATGGCGCGTTGTCGGTGATGCCCTGCGGGGCGCGGGCCGGCGTTCGGATGCGACTACGTTGTCAGGGACCGCCGTTGGTGTCACCACCCCGCGGATCATGCCTCCACAGGTGCGCGAGGGGCGACAGGCCACTGGCGAGCGAGCCGTTCCGGCCGCTGCCTCCGCTGATGCAGCGGCCCGGACCGCGGCGGCCGGCAGTGCGTACCCGGGTGACTTCACCGGCCGCCCGGCGATCAGCTACCGCCCCGCCGAGGACGGCCGACCCGACCCGGGCGAGGTGGTGTGGACCTGGGTGCCGTACGAGGAGGACCCGAGCCGGGGCAAGGACCGGCCGGTGCTGCTGATCGGTGCCGACGGGCAGTGGCTGCTCGGCGTGCAGATGACCTCCAAGGACCACGATCGGGACGCCGCCCAGGAGGCCTCGGTCGGCCGCTACTGGATGGACATCGGCGCCGGCCCGTGGGACCGGGAGGGACGCCCCAGCGAGGTCCGACTGAACCGGATCATCCGGATCGACCCGGCCGCCGTACGCCGCACCGCCGCCCGGCTGGACGAGCGACGCTTCCGCGCCGTGGCCGACGGCGTGCTGGCCCACTGCTGAGCGCCGTGGCGGTCAACCGAGCGGCGGGCTACGGGCGGCCACCGCGGCCTCGTACGCTGGGCGCATGAGCGCTGGAATGCCCGACAACATCCGGGCGTCGGATATCGACCGAGCCCGCGTCACCGACCTCCTCGATGCGGCGTACGCGGACGGTCGGCTGACTCTGGAGGAGCACCGGGAACGCGTCGCCCACGCGCTCGCGGCGCGGACGTTCGCCGAGCTGGGTCCGCTGACCGCCGATCTCGGGATGCCCGCGGGAGGGGCGGCCGGCGGACCGGCCGACACATACGGGACGGGGCCGGCCGGGCTGCCGGCGGTCAGTGACGCCGGCGCGATGCCCATCCCGACCGAGCCGGGCGCGGTGGCCCGTCCCTGGGGTGTGGTGGTCGACCCGTCGACGGAGAGCCCGCGGGACACGGTCGTCGCGGTGTTCAGCGGCGCCGAACGCAAGGGCGTGCTCCGTGTCCCCCGCGGCACCACCGCGATCGCCCTGTTCGGTGGGGCGTCGATCGACCTGCGCGAGGCGGTCTTCGAGTCCCGGACGATCACCATCGACGCGTACGCGGTGTTCGGCGGTCTGGAGGTGGTGGTGCCGGACGGCGTACGCGTCGTCAACCAGGTGTTCCCCATCTTCGGTGGCGCGTCGTCCCAGGCGCGGTGCGCCGACCCGAACGCCCCGACGGTCATCCTGCGCGGTCTCGCCGCTTTCGGGGGCGTCGCCGTCACGATGAAGCCCTCCGATGAGTGACACCGCGCCGCAGGGGGCCGGTGCTGCCCTCCTCTTCGACGGGCCCGATGTCGACTGGCACGGCATCGACCGACGGTGGCGTCAGCTCTCCTGGCTGACGTCCGGGCTGGTCGCGCTCCTCGTCGGGGTGGTGCTCGCGGTCGTGGCGCAATTGGTGTTCGGCGAGTGGCTCTTCACCGTGATCCCGCTGGTGGTGGTCGCTCTGGTGTGGGGGTGGAACGCCGTGCTGATCGGGCGTCGGTGGCCCCGCTGGGGGTATGCGGAGACGGCCGACGAGCTGTGGGTGCGTCACGGGGTGATGTTCCGTGCGTTGACCGTGGTGCCGTACGGCCGGCTGCAGGTGATCGACGTGAACGCCGGGCCGCTGGAGCGTTCCTTCGGTCTGGCGACCGTCACCCTGGTGACCGCGTCCGCCGACACCGATGCGCGGATCCCCGGGCTGCCCGCGGCCGAGGCGGCGCGGCTGCGTGACGTCCTGACGTCGCACAGCGATCCGCGGAGGTCGGGTCTGTGAGCGATCCGGCGGAGCCCGGCACCGAGCCGAACAGCGGTGTGGACCGTCCTGGTGGTGTGGACCTGCCGGGCGGTGTGGACCGATCGGGTGGTGTGGCCGAGCCGACCGACGGTCACCCGGTGATGGAGCGGCCGCACCCACTCACCCCGATGGTCCGCGGCTGGATCGTCCTCGTCGCGGGTGCCTACGCGGTGCTGCGCGACGGGGTCGACCGGACCGCCGGTGGACAACGCGGCGGCCTGCCCAACGGCTGGGTGATCGCCGGGATCATCCTCGTCATCGCCCTGATCGCCGCTGTCGCCGGCTGGGCCACCTGGTGGTTCACCCGGTTCGTCATCGACGAGCACGAGGTCCGGGTCGAGACGGGCTGGCTGCAGCGCCGGTCCCGCCGGGTCGCGTTCGAACGGATCCAGTCCGTCGACGTCGACCAGCCGCTGATCGCGCGGCTCTTCGGCCTGGCCGAACTGCGCATCGAGGCCGGCGCCGGTGAGGCGGCGACCCGGCTGCGGTACCTGTCCCGCGGCCGTGCGTACGATCTGCGCGACTACCTGCTGCGTCGCGCGGTCGGCGAACGGACCAGCGTCGCCGCCGTCGGCCTGCAGCCGCGGCCCGGGGTGATGGTCGACGCCTCGGCGGCGGACGAGTTGCTGCTGACGATGGAAGCAGGCCGGATCATCGGCGCCTTCCTGCTGTCCAGCGAGCTGTGGTGGTCGGTGGTGATCAGCTTCGGTCTCGTCGTGATCACCTGGGCCGCGGGGGCCGGCGCGTTCTCGCTCGCGGCGCTGCTACCGATGGTGCTGGCGTTCTTCTCGATGCTCTCCCGCCGGTTCAACCAGCAGTTCAACTTCAAACTGCTCCGTACGCCGTCCGGTGGGCTGCGGGTCACCTCCGGGCTGACCCGGCTGGTCTCCCAGACCCTGCCGATGGACCGCATCCAGGGCGTACGGATCCGCCAGCCGCTGCTGTGGCGGATCCCGGGCTGGTGGCAGGTCGACATCGACATGGTGGGGCTGGCCCGTGGACGCAACGCCGAGGACAACGACCGGCGCGAATCGACCGTCCTGCCCGCCGGGACCGGCGCCGAGCTCGCCTTCATCCTGCGCCAGGTGCTGCCCGGGATCGACCTGGACGCCGTGCCCCTGCGCGGGGTGCCGCGCCGGGTCCGGCTGATCCGCTGGATCGACTCACACACGCTGCGGTGGGGCGCCAGCCCGCAGGTGGCCATCGCCGACCACGGGGTCTTCCACCGGCGCGGGGCGATCGTGCCGCTGCGGAAGTTCCAGTCCGTACGCCTCACCCAGGGCCCGCTGCAACGATGGCTGGGCGTGGCCAGCGTGCACATCGACACCACCCCCGGCCCGGTCCATTTCGTGGCCCGCCACCTGCCGGCGGACGAGGCCCGTACGTACGCTCGTACGGTGCTGACCTGGGGAGCGCAGGCCCGCCAGGCGCAGGACCCCGGTGCTGGGCCCCTCGGTTCGGAGTCCGTCGCGCCGCTGTCGGGGCCGGGTGCGGGGCGGCGACCGGAGCCGATCTCGGAGCCGACACGTGAGCCGATGTCGGAGCCGACACCGGACACTCCGCAGTCGCCACCACCCGGGTCCTGACATCCGGAGCCCGGCCTCGTAATCTCGGTACATGACAGTGCGACCAGTGCTCGGCATCGACATCGGTGGGTCGGGGATCAAGGGAGCCCCGGTCGATCTGGAGGTCGGCGACTTCGCGACGGATCGGCTGCGGATCCCGACGCCGAAGAAGTCCACACCGAAGAAGGTGGGCGCGGCGGTCGCCGAGATCGTGACGCATTTCGCGGACCTGATCGGCGATGGTCCGGTGGGGATCACCATCCCGGCGGTGGTCACCCACGGTGTCACCCGATCGGCCGCCAACATCGACAAGTCGTGGATCGGGTTCGAGGCCCAGAAGATGTTCGAGGACCTGCTCGGCCGCCACGTCCTGGTCGTCAACGACGCCGACGCCGCCGGGCTGGCCGAGGCACACTTCGGAGCCGCCAAGGACCACCCGGGCCTGGTCCTCTTGGCGACCCTCGGCACCGGCATCGGCACCGCGCTGGTCCACCGCGGCGTGCTGATCCCCAACAGCGAGTTCGGCCACGTCGAGATCGACGGCCACGACGCCGAGACGCAGGCCTCCTCCGGCGTCAAGGACCGGCTGGGACTGTCCTACAAGGAGTGGATCCCGCGGATCGAGCGCTACTTCCAGGTCGTCGAGGCCCTGCTGTGGCCCGACCTCATCGTCGTCGGCGGCGGCATCAGCCGCGACGCGGACAAGTTCCTGCCGAAACTGCGCCTCCAGACGGCCATCGTGCCGGCCGAACTGCGCAACCGCGCCGGCATCATCGGTGCGGCCTGGCTGGCCGCCCACCAGGACGAGGACGGTGTCAGCGACCTGACCGTGGAGGCGGCCACCGAACGCGCATTGCGGCACGCCGCGGAGCGTACGACCCTCGTCCGAGTCGCCGACGAATCCGACCAGGTCCTGCCCGACGATCAGGCCGTGCTGGAGTCCGCCGCGGAGGAGTGACCGCCCAGGGGGTGGCTGCGACCGGGTGGCCGCGGTCGCAGTGGCGTACGCGGCGGTCGGTGATTCCTGGTGTCGGAGCGGGTGGTCCGGCCATCCGCCGCACCTTCAGCCATCCGCCGCACCTTCAGCCAGATGCCGCACCTTCAGCCAGATGCGGCGCGTCGGCAGGCCGCGGGTGACTGGACCGCGGGCGGCTGCATGGAAGCGCGGCGGATAGACGGAAGCGCGGCGGATAACGCCGGGGATGGCCGTTGTCTGAGGCGGTCTGTCGGGGGAATCGGCGGTCCGAGGTGTTGTCCGCCCGCCCCGAGGTGTTGTCCGTTCGCCCCGGGGTGTTGTCCGTTCGCCCCGAGGTGTTGTCCGTTCTCCTCAGGCGGTTCCGATCCGCCTCGTCCTTGGGTTTCATGGCTTCATGGACCCCGATTTCACGTTGCCTGTGATCCGTACGCGACAGGCCATCCTGGACACCGGACTCTGCGACAACGAGATCCGTCACGCCTTGGCGGCCGGAACCTTGGTCAGGATCCGTCGGGGCTGTTACGGCGATGGGGTGCCGGCCGACGGGGAGGGGACCCAAGCGGGGAAGGCGTCAGGGGAGCGGGGATCGGAGACCCTTGCGCCAAGGGTTGCCGCCGCCGCGATCCGGCTCGGCGACGGGCACGTCTTCAGCCACGCCACCGCGGCCGCCTTGTGGGGGCTGCCGTTTCTCGGGGATCCTTCGGAGACGATCCATGTCACGGTGCCCCGCACGGCACATGGATGTCGCCGGGCGATGGTCCATCAGCATCCAGGTGCGCTTCTGCCGGAGGAGATCGTGGTTCGACAGGGGATCCGGATCACCGGTCTGGCCAGGACCCTGGTGGACGTCGCCCGCACTGAAGGCTTCCGTCCGGGAGTGGTGATGGCGGATCACGCCCTTCGCCTCAGTCCGGATCCGGAAGGTCTGATGGGCGCCATGAGAGTATCGATCGGCCGACTCAAGGGAGCCTCGGGGATCGGTGAGGCACGTCGCATGGCGTTGTTCGCGACCGGCGCGGCCGAGAGTCCCGGCGAGTCACTGAGTCGTATCGTCCTCAGTGAGCAGCATGTGCCGATCCCGCAGCTGCAGTACCGTCTGACGCTTTCCATGCCCGGCGGAAGACGACAGACCTACCGTACGGACTTCGCCTGGGAACGGCAGAAAGTGATCGGTGAGTTCGACGGCAGGACCAAGTACGAGCGATATCGACGTCGGGGCGAGACCCCTGGCGACGTGGTCTTCCGGGAGAAGGTCCGGGAGGACGCCATCCGGGCAGCGGGGTGGCTCGTTGTGCGCTGGACCTGGGAGGACCTGACCCGTCCGGATCAGCTCGGTCGGCGTCTTCGCGACGTGCTGGCCGGCCGAAGCTGAGGGGCGGGTCGGGGCGTCCCTGCGGCGCCGGCCGTGGGTCGATCGTGGTCCGGCTACACCATCCCAGGGAGTCGACGACGGTCGACACCGGTCGGGGAGCGGTATCAACCGCCCGTAGGGGGCTTGTCGCTGCCGGTCGAAAATTGGGCCGCCTGGGAGTCCTGGGCCGCCTGGGAGTCTGCGATATCTGCCGCTTGTTCAGACATCCGCCGCGCTTTCGGTCAGATGCGGCTCGTCGGCAGGCCGCGGTTGCGTGGAAGTGCGGCGCCTGCGCGGAAAGGCGGCGCCTGCAGGAAGGCGCGGTGAATGTGGCGGAATGGGCCGGGCGGACACGGCGGCCGGGATGCCCACAGGGAATCCCGGTCCCCGTGTCACATCCGCTCGAGCGCCTCGATCCCCAGCATGCCCAGGCCGGCGGCCAGCACCGTACGTACGGCCCGGCACAGGCCCAGTCGCGAGTCTCGCACCGCGCCCTCGGACTTCAGGATCGGGCACTGCTGGTAGAAGGCCGAGTAGTGCTGGGCCAGTTCGTACAGGTACGTGCACAGCTTGTGCGGCTGCAGCGTGCTGGCCACCTCGGCCACCACCTCGCCGAAGCCGGACAGCGCCAGGGCCAGTGCCTGTTCGGTCGGCTCGTCCAACACGCTCACCTCGGTGTCGAGGGCCAGGCCCTTGGCTTCCGCTTCCCGCATCACCGCGCAGGTGCGGGCGTGGGCGTACTGCAGGTAGGGGCCGGTGTCGCCGGTGGTCTGCACCATCCGCTCGGCGTCGAACACGTAGTCCTTGTTCAGCCCGTTGGACAGGTCGGCGTACTTGATCGCGGCCAGCGCGATCGGCGGGGCGGCGATCTCCTCGGCCGCGTCGAGCAGTGAGGACAGCGTGACAGCGGATCCGTCGCGGGTCTTGAACGGTTTGCCGTCGGAGCCGAGCACCATGCCGAAGCCGATGTGCTCGGCGGTCACGGTCTCCGGCAGCCAACCGGCCTTGCGGGCGACGGCGAAGACCATCGCGAAGTGCTGGGCCTGGCGGGCGTCGGTGACGTACACGATCCGTTCGGCGCCCAGCTCGTCGACGCGGTGCCGGATGGCGGCCAGGTCGGTGGCGTCGTAACCGAAGCCGCCGTCGCGCTTCTGCACGATCATCGGCGCCTCGAAGCCCTCGACCCAGACCACCAGGGCGCCGGCGTCCTCGACGGCCAGGCCCATCGCCGTCAGGTCCTCGACGACCCGGACCAAGCCCTCGTTGTAGGTGGACTCGCCGGCCAGGTCGTCGTCGGTGAGCAGGATGTTCATCCGACGGTAGGTGGCGTTGAAACCGGCCAGCGACACGTCGATCAGCTGGCGCCAGATCGTACGGGTCTGCTCGTCGCCCGACTGCAGGGCCACCACGCGGCGGCGGGCCCGGTCGGCGAACTCCTCGTCGGACTTGAAGTGCGCCGCGGCCCGCTTGTAGAGCGCCTCGGCCCCGGCCAGGTCCAGCGTGCTTGCATCGATCCCCTCCTCGAGGATCTGCTCGACCAACTGGCCGAACTGGGTGCCCCAGTCGCCGATGTGGTTCTGTCGGATCACCTCCGAGCCGGTCGCCCCGAGCACCCGGGAGAAGCAGTCGCCGATGATCGTCGAGCGCAGGTGGCCGACGTGCATCTGCTTGGCGACGTTGGGCGAGGAGTAGTCGATGATCGTACGCCGCGGGTGCGGGTCCTGCGGGACTCCGCGGTGCGGATCGGCCATCAGGGCGTTGGCCTCCGCGGCCAGCACGGAGTTCTTCAGCCGGATGTTGATGAAGCCGGGGCCGGCGATCTCCAGCGGCTCGCACAGGTCGTCGATCCGGATCTCGTCGACGATCCGCTGGGCGATGTCGCGCGGCTTCGCGCCCTCGTCCTTGGCCAGCCGCATCGCCACATTGCACTGGAAGTGGCCGAACCGGGGCTTGGTGGCCGGCCGCAGCTCGGGATCGACGCCGCCGGTCACCGCCGCGAACCGTTCACTCAATGTGGCTACAAGGGAGGACATGGCCGCCATTCTCCCATGTCCCGACGGTCCGTCTCCCACCCGCATCGCCAGCCGGGCGGCCGGCTCGAGCACCCCACCGGCGGCCGGCCCGAGCATCCCACCGGGCGGCTGGCCCGACCCCGCCGGCCCGAGCACCGCACCGGCCTGAGCATCCCACCGGTCCGGGCTGAGGCTCTCACCACGGACATGTGCGGCACGTACAGGATGGAGGGACAGAATCGGCGCGTGCGACGATCGCTGATCTTGGCCGGCGGGCTGACCCTCCTCGTCCTCGCCGGCGGATGCTCCGGAGCGGGCGCCGGTGTCGCGACGGCGCCGGCCCCGGCCCCCACCGCCACTCCGACGCCCACCCCGACTCCGACGCCCACCCCAACGCCCTCGGTCGATCCGGAGGCGCTGCGGGCGTCGTGGGCCGACCTCGAGAAGGGGCTCAGTGGCACGGCCGGACTGGTGGTGATGCCGGTCGGCGGCGACGGGGACGAGGCGATCGCCCTCGGTGAGGTGACCACGGCGATGGCGTGGTCGACGATCAAGGTGCCGATCGCGGTGGCCGCCCTGGAGGCCCACCCCGGCTCCTCGCAGACCGGGTCGCTCGTCCAGCAGGCGATCACCCAGTCGTCGAACGACGCAGCCGAGGATCTGTGGATCGGCCTCGGATCGTCCAACCAGGCCCGCGCCGCGACGGACAAGGTGCTCACCGCGGCCGGCGACGGGGAGACCCGGGTCGGTCAGAACCGTACGTTGGGGCGTACGACCTTCGGCTACACCACCTGGGACCTGGACGACCAGGCGACCTTCCTCGCCGGGCTGGACTGCACTGACGCGGGGGCGCCGGTGATCACCCGGATGGGTCAGGTGGTCGACGACCAGTCCTGGGGCCTCGGCCACCTCGACGGAGCGCACTTCAAGGGCGGCTGGGGCCTCTACGAGAGCACCTACACCAGCCGCCAGATGGGCCTGGTCCCGGTCGACGGCAGCCTCGACGACAGCCCGGCCGTCGTGGTCACCGTGGCGGTGATCAATCCCTCCGGTGACGGCACCGCCGACCTCAACGCGATCTCCGAGTGGCTCGAGGCCCACCTGGACCAGCTGCCGGCCGGGACCTGCGACCGCGACTGAGCAACCCGGCGACTGCGACCGCGACTGAGCCCGGCGACCGAGCGGCCCGGCCGCGGAGGCGGCGACCGAGCGGCCCGGCGACTGCGGGGCCGTACGCTGGGGCCATGTCGACGCAGCCCAGGGTGACCATTCCGCATGGGGTCGACGTCACCACCGAGCTGGAGGTGAAGCGGTCGCGGTTCATCACCCTGCTGCGCCGGGTCGACGACGAGGCGGCGGCCCGGGCCCTGCTCGCCGAGGCCCGCGACGTCTTCCCGGACGCCCGCCACCACTGCAGTGCCTGGGTCGTCTCGGTCCCCGACGCGCAGCCGCTGTGGCACTCCTCCGACGACGGCGAGCCCAGCGGCACCGCCGGCCGGCCGATGCTCGACGTCCTGCTCGGTTCGGGCCTGACCGACGTGGCGGCGGTGGTCGTCCGCTACTTCGGCGGCACGCTGCTGGGCACCGGCGGTCTGGTCCGGGCCTATTCCGACGCCGTCGCCTCGGCGCTCGACCAGGCGCCCCGGGTGCTCCTGGTCACCTCCGAGCTGTGGTCCTTGCTGCTGCCGCACGCCGAGGCGGGGCGGATCGAGTCGGAACTGCGCGGTCGCGGCGTCGCGGTCCACGACGTCGCGTACGTCGCCGACGGCGTACGCCTCACCCTGGCGACGCAGGACCGGGCCGGCCTCGGACCACTCGTCGCCGCGCTGACCCGCGGCGAGGGGGTGCTCGTACCGGCCGGTCGTACGGTCCTCGAGGAGCCGTGCCCCGGACCGTCGGACGCCGACCCGGAGGCGTAGCGGCCGGCGCCGCTGACCGGACCCAGCTGAGTGACAGCGTGGCGGGCTAGGCTGAAGCTCCGACCGAACGGCGAGCGCAAGGCCTCCGCATGCAGATCCTGATCACGAACGACGACGGCATCGACGCTCCGGGGCTGGCGGCGATGGCGCGGGCGGCGGCGCGGCGCGGGCACACGGTGCTCGTGGCGGCGCCGGATCACCCGTCCTCCGGAGTCAGCTCCGCCCTGGGCATGCGTACGCCCACCGAGTCGATCGTCGTCCAGGAGGAGCATCCCGAGGGCATGCCGGCGGGGGTGCGCTGCCTGGTGGCGGAAGCGACGCCCGCCCAGATCGTCTATCTGGCGGTCCAGGGGGAGTACGGCGAGGTGCCCCGGATGGTGCTGAGCGGGATCAACAGCGGGGCGAACACCGGCCGGGCGATCCTGCATTCCGGCACCGTCGGGGCCGCGCTGACCGCCGCCGTGCTCGGGATCCGGGCGATGGCGGTGTCGCTGGCCGGCCACGCGCCGCGGCATTGGGATGCGGCCGAGGAGATCACCCTGCGGATGATGGAGTGGCTGGAGTTCCAGGCCTGTGACGGCCGGGTGCTCAACCTCAACATCCCCGATGTCCCGTTGGACCGGCTGCGGGGGCTGCGGGCGGCGCCGCTGGCCGCGTTCGGGGAGCTGCAGGCGCCCGACATCGCGTTCCCGACCGCCGGCCGGCCGGACCTGCGCCGCGCGGCCCTGACGTACGAGCCGGCGCTGGCCCGCGACGAGCCGGGCAGCGACCACTACCTGCTGGCCCGGGACTGGGCGACGGTGACGATGGTGCGCAGCCTCACCGACGACTTCTCCGGGGTCACCCTGCCGCCGCTGGACCAGCTCGACCCCGCCCACGCGCCCGATCGGCGTCGTACGGCGGCCTCGCACACCCCTTCGACCCCTTGGAGTGACTGACATGACCACCGCCGCAGTGACCGAACTGCACCGCCTCGCCCTCACCGTCGCCGAGGAGGGGGCCCGGATGGCGAAGGAGATGCGGGACGCCGGGGTGGCCATCGCCGACCGCAAGTCCTCGGTCGCCGACATCGTCACCGAGGCCGACCGGGCGGTCGAGACCGCGATCCGCGATGCGATCGCCCGGGCCCGGCCCCAGGACGGGTTCCTCGGCGAGGAGACCGACCAGGCCGGGTCGGCCTCCGGACTCACCTGGGTGGTCGACCCGATCGACGGCACCGTCAACTACGCGTACGCCATCCCGGCCTGGGCGGTGTCGGTCGCCGTCGTCGAGGGAGACCCCGATCCGGCGACCTGGACCGGCCTGGCAGGTGTCGTGATCAACCCGGCGGCCGACGAGACCTGGGAGGCGTACGACGGCGGCGGCGCCCGCCTCAACGGTCGTACGCTGCACATCGCCAAGGACGTCGACCTGCCTCGCACCCTGGTCGGCACCGGGTTCGGCTACCTGCCGGAGCGACGGATAGCGCAGGCCCGGGTGGTCACCCAGCTGTTGGGGACCGTACGGGACATCCGCCGCGCCGGGGCGGCGAGCCTGGACATCTGCGCGGTCGGCGCCGAGCGCCTCGACGCCTACTACGAGGTGGGCCTGCACCCGTGGGACCTGGCCGGGGGCACCGTGGTCGCCCGCGAGGCCGGTGCACACGTCAGCGGGCTGCGGGGCGCGGGCCCGGGCGAGTCGTTCTACCTCGCCTGCAACCCGGTGATCGCCGGGCCGCTGGAGGAGCTACTGATCGCCGCGGGTGCCGAACCGCTGGCGCCGGCCACCAAGTGACCGGGGACGGCGAGCGACCCACGGCTGTGACGGGACACGGGGCGTCGGAACGGAGCAGTCCCGGATCCTTGACGGCCGGATCCTTGACGGAAGTTTGATCCCGTCGCCCCGTGCCACCTGCCACGGGAGAGCTGACGTCGGAGGAGACGGGCACCTCAGTGACGAGACGGGCACTCGACCCGACGCCGAAAGGAGCGACGAGATGGCACGCGACCACGTACTCCCGGAGGACGAAGCCCGCTGTTTCTCGGCCGACGGTGGCCTGCCGGACTACTACGACGGTGGCGGTCCGGCTGACAGGCTGGTCCGCTGTCTCGTCACCGGCAGAACCGGTCCGCGACGGGATCGTGCCGTGCCAGGGAGGCGAAGAGCCGGGCGACCTCGATGATGAGATCGGCACCGCGATGGGCGAGGTCATCGTGGGCACCCGTCCTCTCGTCTCGGCGCCAAGCGTTGCGGACGCCGCGGGCGCCGGTGGGACACGCGTGTCCTACCGGTCGCGGGGTGTCACCCGTCAGTGATGATCCCGTCAGTGATGATCCCGTCAGTGATGATCCCGTCAGTGATGATCGTGGTGGTGGTCGCCGCAGTGTCCACAGCCGTGTCCCGACCCGGCCTTCTCCCCGAGGAAGGATGCCGGATCCTTGACGAACGCTTTGCGGCATCCCGGCGCGCAGAAGTAGTAGGTCCGGGCATCCACCTCCGCGGTGGGGGTCGACGGGGAGACCTCGACATCCATCCCGCAGACGGGATCGACAGCTGTGGTGGTCATGGGATTCCAGCCTCTCGACTCAGGGTGCATCGGACAGCACCTCCAGTACCCCAGGGGGGTATGCCTCACGCTAGGGGATTCCTGCTGCGGGACCGTCGGGAGACGGCCAAGATTCGGTCAAGACTCGCTGCCGGCCGGGCCGCTACCTTCCCACGGCCAGGAGGACGGACTCTGGCCGGTTGACCGGCCGGGTGAAGAACAGGTCGCGCTCCGCCCAGACCACGACGGCGGACACGACCAGGAGCAGGCCCGTCTGGATCACCTTGGTGTCTGGGTGGGTGAGCAGGATCTCGTTGCCGAAGTTGGCGGTGAGGTGGAAGAGGATCGCGAGCAGGACGCTGCGGCCGCCGCGGTAGTAGAGCCAGTTCATCAGGATCACGAACGGCACCATCGACAGGGCGAAGTTGACCGTGTGGATCGGGCCCTGCTCGACTACCTCGGCCTGGTAGTAGCCGTTGATGAAGCCGAGCGGGACGTGCCACAGCACCCAGATGACGCCGAACACCAGCGACGTCCACAGGATGTTCATCCGGGCTGCCAGCGCGTCGGTCCCGTAGGAGTGCCAGGCGAGTTCTTCGAGGACGGGGGCCAGGGCGAGGGTGATCCAGGCCGGGATCAGCCCGGTCGTGAAGGAGAAGCCGGCCCGGAACTGGAATTGGGATGGGTCGTAGCCGAGCGCGACCGAGACCGCGGTGGCGACCAGCAGGGACGCGGGAAGCAGTCCGACGGCCGCGATCCATACCCATGACCGGGTGCCGCGCGGGATGAGCAGGCGGCTGAGGGCGTCGCGGATGAGGCCGTCCCGGTGGAGGAACCAAGCTGCCGCGGCGGCCGGCGCGGCCAGTCCGGCAAGGCCGAGTCCGGCGATCAGGACCAGGGTGGTCGGCGCGGGTTCGGGCTGGCGGGACAGCCAGGCGGCGGTGAACCACAGCGCCCAGGGGATCGCGGTCGCGAGGACGTAGAAGGCCACCGGGTGGCGATACCGGCTGATCATCGTGTGTGGGCTGGTCGGTGCCGGCGAGGAGAGTGAGGGGGTGCTCATGGCCGCATCCTCGCGGCTCGATCCGGGCCTCGCCACCCCTCCCGCACCGGTTCCGGGAAGGCTCCCAGACGCCCATGGGGTCCACCGCACGGGCTGCATCAGCGACCTCGGGGCGATCGCCCAGGGTGGCGCTCAGGGCCCCGTAGCCATCCGGCCTCCGGCTGTAGAAGGGGTCGTCATCTGGCGGGTGCGGGATCACACTGGTGGCTATGGCCATCCAGCTGAGGCACCTGCTGTGGAGCGTGATCGGCGACCTGCGGGTTCATCCGGTCCGCAAGTGGATCCGGGCCGTCTCCCGGGACCGCACCATCGCCGACACCCGGAACGCCCGACTCGTCTGGGAGCCGCGTCGGGTGGTCGGCTCGTACGCCGTTCCCGAGACCGACCTCGACGGCGAGCTCGTTCCGGACCGCGGCGAGGCAGCGGCGGAGAATCCGGTGTCGATGGAGGACGGGCCGCCCGTCCTCGACCCGCACACGCCATTCACCGCCCACACCACCCCGGGAACCTCCCTGACGATCCGGACGCCGGACGGTGACCTGCCGGGAGCCGCGTTCCGCGCCGACGACCCCGACCTGGCCGGCTACGTGATCCTGGACTGGGCCGCCTTCTCCCAGTGGTACGAGGAGGACGAGCCCGTCATGGGCCACCCCCACGACCCGTTCGACCGGATCGATTGCCTGCGCTCGAGCCGCCACGTCCAGATCTCGTTCAACGGCGTCACCCTGGCCGACACCACCCGGCCGACGCTGCTGTTCGAGACCCCGCTGCCGACCCGGTTCTACCTTCCGCGCGAGGAGGTGGCCATGGAACTGCTCGAGCCGACGTCCACCCACACGGTCTGCGCCTACAAGGGCCTGGCGTCCTACTGGACGGCCCGTGCCGGCGAGACCGTCCTGCCCGACATCGCCTGGTCGTACGAGGATCCGCTGCACGACGCCGCCCCCGTCCGCGGCCTGATCGCGTTCTTCACCGAGCGGCTCGACCTGACCATCGACGGCGAACCCCAGCCCCGGCCCCGCACGCCCTGGTCGTGACGGGGTGTCAGATAGACGGTGTGTGGGGGCGGCGGACCGTTGGCTCTCGTCTGCGGCAGCGTCAGTGGTGATGTGCCGCCGTGGCCCCGCCGACGTACTTCTCGGGATCGGCGAGGAACGCCTTGCGGCAGCCCGGCGAGCAGAAGTAGTACGTCTGCCCGTTGTGCTCGGCGGAGCCGGCGGCGGTCGCGGGGTCGATGGTCATGCCGCAGACTGGATCGGTGGTGGTCATCGGGCGGGGTCCTTCCGTGTCGTGGTCGTGGTGTTGAGTGTGCTGGTCGTGCTCGTGGTGAACGTGCTCGGGCAGCTCGTGCCCGACGTGCTGCTCGGTCGGGTGCGGCTGCTCATGCGGTGACGCACCGGCGACGGTCTGGCCGCCGATCTCGACCACCGGGGTGGTCGCCGGGCCGGTCGCGATGGTGGGGCCGGTCGAGGTGGTGGGCTGCGGGGCCCGGTAGCCGCGCAGGCGATTGGCGTTGGTGACCACCGACAGTGACGACAGGGCCATCGCCGCTGCCGCGATCATCGGGCTCAGCAGGAGTCCGGCGACCGGGTAGAGCACGCCGGCCGCGATCGGGATGCCGATGGCGTTGTAGATGAACGCGAAGCCGAGGTTCTGTCGGATGTTGCGCATCGTCGCCCGGGACAGGTCGATCGCCGTCACCAGGCCCGACAGCGCACCCGAGATCAGGGTGATGTCGGAGGACTCGATGGCGACGTCGGTGCCGGTGCCGATCGCGGAGCCCACGTCGGCCTGGGCCAGTGCCGGCGCGTCGTTGATGCCGTCGCCGACCATCCCGACGACCCGTCCCTCCGCCTGCAGCCGGCGGACCTCGCCGGCCTTGTGCTCGGGAAGGACCTCGGCGACCACCCGGGTGATGCCGACCTGGCTCGCGATCGAGGCCGCGGTGGCGCGGTTGTCGCCGGTCATCATGACCACCTCGAGGCCTCGCTGCCGCAGCGCGGCGATGGCTTCGGCGGCCCCTTCCTTGACCGTGTCGGCGACGCCGATCACCCCGGCGGGGTGCCCGGCGATGGCGACCAGCATCGGGCTCTTGCCGTCGGCCGCCAGTCGTTCGGCGTCCGCTGCCAGCGGGCCCGGGTCGATGCCGGCCCCGGCGAGCAGCCGGGCGTTGCCGACCAGCACTTCGGTGCCGGTCACCGGGCTCTCGGCTCCGCCGATGATGCCGCGGACGCCCTGACCGGTGATCGAGTCGAATCCGGTGACCGGTCGGAGAGCGATCCCGCGGTCCTGCGCACCGGCCACGATGGCCGCTGCCAGCGGGTGCTCCGAGGAGCGTTCGACGGTGGCGACGGCGGACAGCAGCTCGTCCTCGGCGTACGGTCCGACCGCGACCACGTCGGTCAGGGCGGGGGTTCCCTCGGTGATGGTGCCGGTCTTGTCCAGCACGACGGTGTCGAGCCGGTGTGCGGTCTCCAGTGCCTCCGCCGACCGGATCAGGATGCCGTGCTGGGCGGCCTTGCCGGTGCCGGTGGTGATGGAGAGCGGTGTGGCCAGGCCGAGGGCGCAGGGGCAGGCGATGATCAGCACCGAGACCGAGGCGACCAACGCGAACACCACGGTCGGCGGTGGGCCGACCAGCAGCCAGACCACGAACGTCCAGATCGCGATCAGCACGACGGCCGGCACGAAGTAGCTCGACACCTTGTCGGCCAGCCGCTGGATCGGCGCCTTGGAGCCCTGGGCCTGGCGGACCATGGTGATGATCTGGGCGAGCAGGGTGTCCGCGCCGACCTTCGTCGCCCGGTAGGTGAAGCTGCCGGTGCCGTTGATGGTGGCACCGATCACGGTGTCGCCGGTGCGCTTGGTCACCGGGATCGGTTCACCGGTGACCATCGACTCGTCCACCGCGGAGGACCCGTCGACCACCTCGCCGTCCACCGGGAGCTTCTCTCCGGGACGTACGACGACGATGTCCCCGGCGACCACCTCCTCGATCGGCAGGTCGCGCTCCACGCGCTCGCGGACCACGTGGGCGGTGTGTGGCTGCAGGCCGATCAGTGCCCGGATCGCCTCGCCGGTGCCGGCCTTGGCGCGGGCCTCGAGCAGACGGCCGAGCAGGATCAGGGTCAGGATCACCCCGACCGCTTCGTAGTACACCTGCTGCAGGTCGCCGGGCAGCACGCCGGGGGCGATCGTGACGACCAGGCTGTAGAGGAAGGCCGCTGTGGTGCCGAGGGTGATCAGGGCGTTCATCTCCGCCGACCGGTGGGCCAGCGAGAGCCAGCCGGTCTTGTGGATCGGCCAGCCGGTGTAGACCATCACCGGCGCGATCAGGGCGAGCTGGACCCAGTGGTTCATCAGCACCATCGGCACCCAGTCCACCCGGAACAGTTCGGCCGCCATCACCGCGAAGAGCACCGGGGCGGTGAGCACCGCACCGATGATCACCCGGCGGGTCAGGTCGCGGATCTCGGCCCGGCGCTCGGCCATCTCGGCCTGTTCCGCGGACGCGGCGTCCTCCGGGGAGAGCGTGGCGGCGGCCGGCTGTCCGCCGGTCCTCCCGGATCCGATGTCGCGGACCGGTGCCAGCGTCGAGGTGGCCGTGCCGGCAGGCGCGGTGCCCTCGGCGGTGCGTACCGTGCCCGTCCCGGCGGACGGTTCGTCGAGGACGTCGAGCCGGCCGTGGATCATGTTCATCCCGCAGGCGAACTCGAACTGTCCGGCCTGCGTCGGGGTGAACTCGACCGCCGTGGTGGCGTACGCCGGCAGTGCCTGGTTGATCCCGAAGTCGGGGAACACCACGTGTGAGGTGCACTCGCCGGTCTCCCGGCGGTCGAACAGGATGCGGACCGGCAGGTCCTTGCGGACCTGCAGCAGGTCGGGGGAGTAGCCGCCCTGCACCCGGACGTCGATCACCTGGACGCCCTCACTGAGGGCAGCCCGTCGGGACGTACGGGGCCCGAAGAAGAACCACAGCGCCCCTGCGGTCAGGGCGAGTGCGGCGAGGATCGTGACGATGGCCAGTGCGCTCATCTTCTGCCTCCTTCCAGGCAATCCTCTCTGCCGAGGGTGCCTTCGTGCGGGGGACGCGGTCCCGCAGTGGCGCACGCCGACGGGCGCCGTTCCTGCAGTCCTGCACATACCCCCTGGGGGTATGCCTTGAGCGTAGTCGTCCGACGACCGGGACACCAGAGCGGAGGGTCAAGGTCGGGTCAAGACCGCACCGGTCGGGTCAGGGCCGCACCGGTCGGGTCGTCGTGCCGGGCCTCGTCCAGCGTTCAGGAAACCTTGACGGCGCCTTCGCCGTTCCGCCGGAATCCGTGCGGCACGCTCGACGCATGGTCACTTCCGCCGGCCCCGCCGAGGCCGCCACCGCCCCCGACGACGCGCCCATCGACGTCCCGGACCCTGCCGCCGCCGCGGTGCGGGCGACTGAGTGCCCGAGTCATGCCGTCGCTGCGGCATCGACCCGACCGACGCCGCGGCGCAAGGGCCCGCTGACCGCCCTCACCGGGGCGCTGGGCGTCGTCTCCGGCGCTGCGCCGCACGTGCTGCACCACGTCACCCCGCTGCTGGGAGCCGCTCTGGTGGCCGGCGCGGGCGGGACGATCCTGTTCGCCGCGCTGGGGTTCGCCGCCAGCGTGCCCTTCCTGCTCCGGCTGCGGCGGCGGTTCGGCACCTGGTGGGCGCCCGCCGTTGCCACGGTCATCTATGCGGTGATGTTCACCGCGTCCACGCTCTGGGTCGCCCCGCTGATCAACGACGTCATCCGCCCCGACCCCACGCCGCCGGTGCCCGCGATCTCCCAGGCGGACCATGCCGCCCACCATCCGTCCTGACCCCTGCCGCCAACTCCGCCGCTTCACCGCCGTCCGATCCACCGCCGTCCGATCCACCGCACCCTCATCCCGCTAACCCTCTCACCGCTCAGGAGACCCCATGTCCCACCCTGTCCAGACCTCCGATCGCTCCGACAGCCCGCGCGATCCCGTGACGTACGTGGCTGCGGACGACCCGGCGCAGCACGACCACTGCGCGCAGCACGACGGGGCGCCGGCCGGCGACCGCCCGGCTCGCGACGGGCACGGTGGGCACGGCGGACACAAGTGGATGATGATGCTGATGTGCGTGCCGATGGTCGCTGTGGCCGGCTATCTCATCGTCTTCCGGCAGGCCAGCCTCAGCACCCTCCTGCCGGCCCTGATGTGCGTCGGCATGATGCTGGTGATGCACCTGGGTCTCGGTGGTCACGGCGGGCATGGCGGTCACGGCGGGCAGAGCCGGTAGGGCTTGATGCCGCACCCTCTTGACCGGATCTTTGTGCCATCCTGACCCGTTCGCCGGGGGACCGCCGGTCAGACTGGCCGCATGAGCTCACCCCACCTGACCCGCCGTACGCTCCTGCTCGCCGGCCTCGGCCTGGCGGGGAGCGGCGCCCTCGCAGCCTGCTCCCGGACCGCCACCCCGCTCGGAGGAGCGATCGGCCCGGTCCCGAGCGCCTCACCGGCCCCCGGTCAGCGGCTGGTGACCGCCGCGCTGACCCCGAAGCCGACGACCCTCGATCTCGCGGGCACGAGCGTGCAGACCTGGGCGTACGGCGATGCGGCGCCCGGGCAGCTGATCCGGGCGGCCGCCGGCGACTTCCTGCGCGTCACCGTGGACAACCAGTTGCCGGTGGACACGTCGGTGCACTGGCACGGCGTACGCCTCCGCAACGCCGCCGACGGCGTGCCCGGGGTGACCCAGGATCCGATCAAGCCCGGGACGCAGTACGTCTACGAGTTCACTGTGCCCGATCCGGGCACCTACTTCTTCCACCCGCATTCCGGGGTCCAGCTCGACCGTGGCCTCTACGCGCCGCTGATCATCGACGATCCGCAGGAGCCCGGGGCGTACGACGCGGAGTGGGTCGTCGTGCTGGACGACTGGATCGACGGCACCGGGACGACCCCCGACGAGGTGCTGAAGAAGTTGCTCGCCGACGGCGGATCGATGGGCGGGATGAGTGGCAACGGCGGCATGGACCACGGGTCGATGGGACACGGCACGACGGGGTCCGGGATGATGGGCGGCGCCTCGACGTCCTCCTCCGGCGCGATGATGATGGGCCCCTCGCCGTGGGGTGACGGCGGCGACGTCACCTACCCGCACTTCCTGGTCAATGGCAGGGTGCCGGCCGATCCGGAGACGTTCACCGCGAAGCCCGGCCAGCGGGTCCGGATCCGGGTGATCAACGCCGCCTCCGACACTCTCTTCAGCGTCGCCCTCGGCGGGCACCGGCTGACCGTCACGCACACCGACGGGCATCCGGTGCGCCCCACCGACGCCGGCGCGTTCTGGATCGGGATGGGCGAGCGCTACGACGTGGTCGTCACCCTCGGTGACGGCGCCTTCCCGCTGGTCGCGCAGCCGTACGGCAAGACCGGCCGGGCGATGGCGATCGTCCGCACCGGCGCCGGAGCCGCCCCCACCGCCGACGCGAAGCCGTCCGAACTGGACGGTGACGTGCTGGTCGGGTCGACGCTGCAGCCCGCCGACGCCGTACGCCTCCCGGAGCGGACCCCCGACACCACGCTCGACCTGACCCTCAACGGCCAGATGCAGCCGTACGCCTGGGGCATCAACGGCGCACCGTTCGGCAAGAACACGCCACTGACCGCCACAGCGGGCCGGCGGCTGAGGATCCAGGTGGCCAACCAGACGATGATGACCCACCCGCTGCACCTGCACGGGCCGGCGTTCGCGCTGGCCGACAGTGGCCTGCGCAAGGACACCGTGCTGCTCGCCCCGATGGAGTCGCGGGCGATCGACCTGGATCCCGATGCCGGCGACTGGGCGGTCCACTGTCACAACATCTACCACGCCGAGGCCGGGATGATGACCCTGCTGAAGGCCACCGCCTGACCGGCGTCCGGGCGGGCGCACCGCCTCGGATCCTTGTCGACTTCTTGACTCGGTGTCGGTCCGCTCCCGACCGCACCGACGCAGCATGGAGATGCGGGGTGGTCCGGAGGAGGTGGCCGAGATGGTCAGTGCGAACGTATCGGCGGCAGTTGGCCGGGCCCGGGCCACTCGCTGGGGGCGAGGACAGGCGCAGGGGCGGGGGCAGGTCAACGTTCCGCTGGTGGCCGAACTGCTGGTGGCCCGGGGACGCGTACGTCGACGTGACCGGTGGCGCCCCGAGCAGGTGGCCACCTACCAGCGGCGACGGCTTGACGAGCTCCTGGCCTTCGCCCGCCAGCGGTCCTCCTTCTACCGGACGCTCTATCAGTCGCTGCATCGCGACCTGACGGCCGTACCGCTCGCGCAGCTCCCACCGGTGACGAAGGGGACGCTGATGTCCTCGTGGGACGACGTGGCGACGGCTCCGGGTCTGCGGCTCGCCGACGTCGAGCAGCGGCTGGCCCAGGTGGACGAGGTCGGCGGGGACGCCGGCAGCGCCTGGCGGGGGCGGTGGCGGATGGCGGCGACGGCCGGCTCCACCGGGCAGCGCGGGGTGTTCGTCTGGGGCCCCGCCGAATGGCTGCAGGTGTTGGCCTCGTACGCCCGGGTGAACGATTGGGCCGGGGTCGAGGTGGGGGTCCGGCGTCGGTTGCCGACGGCGATCGTCAGCACCACTCGCCCCAGCCATCAGTCGGCCGTGGTGGGCGCCACCCTGCGCAACCCGCTGGTGCCCACGCTGCGGTTGGACGCCACCCGTCCGCTCGACGAGATCGTGGCGGCCCTCAACACGTTCCGGCCGAGGCTGCTGGTCTGCTACGCCTCGATGCTCGGACCGCTGGCGGAGGAACAGCTCGCCGGCCGGCTGCGGGTCGGCCCGGAGCGGGTGATCACCGCGTCCGAGGAGACCCCGCCGGCGGCCCGCGCGGCTGCGCTCGAGGCGTGGGGCGTGCCGATCGTCGCCACGTACGCTGCCACCGAGACCGCCACCATCGCCTCGACGTGCCCGCTGGGGTCGCTGCACCTCTACGAGGACTTCGTCATCGTGGAGCCGGTCGACCAGGACTACCAGCCGGTGCCCGACGGTGAGTTGGCGGATCGGGTGCTGGTGACCGTGCTGTTCAGCCGGACACTGCCGCTGATCCGCTACGAGCTGACCGACACCGTACGGCTCGCCACCGAGCCCTGTGCGTGCGGATTGCCGTTCCGATGCCTGGCCGAGGTCGGCGGGCGCACCGACGACACGCTGACCCTGCCGGGCCACGCCGGCCTCCCCGTCGCGGTGCATCCGATCGTGTTCCATGACGCGCTCGCCGCCCTGGCGGTGCACGGGTGGCAGGTGGAACAGACCCCGACCGGGCTCGACATCTTCGTCGTCGACCCGGCCCGGGTGCTGGACCTGGCGGCCGCCCAGCGTCGGGTGGCCGAGGCACTGGAGTCCGTCGGTGTCGGTGTCGGTGTCGGTGTCGGTGTCGGGGGAGCCACCGGTCTGCGGATCGAGGTCAGCGCCGTCGACGGACTCCGCCGTACGACGCTCGGCAAGGCCCGACTGATCCGGGCCCTCGCCGCCCCGTCGCCTGACCGGCCTTCTTGATCGGATCTTCACCGTTCCCGGCGAAGGTCTCGACATCGCCGGGGCAGGCTCGTGAACGTGATGGAAGACGAGCAGGAGCCGGCACCCGATGCGGCCGTCGTGACCATGGTGACCGCCGAGGCCTGCCATTTCTGCGCCGAGGCGGAGACCGTCGTCGCCGAGGCGGGCCGCGAGTTCCCGCTGGTGGTCGAGCGGATCGACGCCCGCTCCGGGGAAGGGCGGGCGTTGCTCCAGGATTTCCGGGCACCGATGACCCCGCTGGTGCTCCTCGACGGGGCGTACGTCGGCTCCGGGCGCCTGTCGCGCCGCCGGCTGCGCCGACTGCTGCGCACCCGGGTGCGGAAGGCGGCCTGACGGATGGGTGACCTGCTCACCACCGGCTCGGTGCTGGCGGCTTTCTTCGCCGGTGGGGTGGCGCTCTTCGCGCCCTGCTGCATCGTCTTCCTGGCCCCCAGTTACCTGGCCGCCGCGGCCAAGAACCGTCGCTGGCGGCTGCTGCCGCTGACCTTCGTCTTCGCCGCCGGTCTGGCGCTGGTGATGCTGCCGCTGACCTTGGGCATGGGCCTGCTGTCCGGGGCGATCGCCCACTACCACCGGGTGCTCTACTACGCCGGCGGCCTGCTGATGATCCTGTTGGCCGTCTGGTCGCTGACCGGGCGGATGTGGTCGCTGCCGTCGATCCTGCGCGCCCCGGACACCCGGCGCGGCGACTCGGCCAGCTTCTTCTCGCTCGGCGTGTTCTCCGGGGTCGCGTCCGCGTGTTGCGCCCCGGTGCTCGCCGGCGTGATGACCCTGTCGGCGCTGTCCGCCAGCCCCGTCGGCGGGCTGGCCCTCGGCTTGGCGTACGTCTTCGGGATGGTCTTCCCGCTGTTCGTGATGGCCCTGCTGTGGGACCGGTTGCGGCTGGCGGATCGCCGCTTCCTGCGGGCCCGGCCGGTCACCCTGCGGCTGGGCCGGTGGACCGTCCATACCAACGTGGTGAACATCGTGGTGGCGATCGCCTTCGCGGTGATGGGCGGCTTCGTGATCCAGTTGGCCAACAGCGGGACGATGACCGAGGGACCGGGCTTCCAGGTCGCCATCGGCAAGGGCGTCGCCGCGGTGTTCCGGCAGATCGAGATCTGGACCCGGCCGGTCCCGGAGGCCGTGCTCGGGCTCGTGCTGCTCGCCCTGGTGGCGGTGTTCGTCGTCGCCACGCTGCGCGATCGGCGTCCCGCGCCGGCCCCCGATGCGTTCGACGGGGACGTTCCCGCGGGAACGTCCGATGGAGAGGCGGACGACGGAAACAGGTCCGACGGGGACGCGGACGCGGGGGACGCGGCTGGGGACGTTCCCGCGGGAACGTCCGGGGCCGCTCGCCCAACGCCGGAGTCCGCCGCGGCTGCCTCTGCCGCGCACTCCAACAGGCCCTCCTGCCACTGACGCCCCCGGCCTCCAGGCACGGACCATCCGACTCGTACGACGAGGTGTGACCACATGAGCACGAAGACCCGCACGTCCCCGACACCGACCTCCCACCAGGCGCAGGCGCGACAGAAGCTGGCCGAACTGGAGCGTCGCGACGCCCGGCGGCATCGCAATCGGCTGATCGCCTGGGGCATCGGCATCGTGGTGGCCGTCGCCCTGGTGGCGGCGGGCATCGTCACCAGCCTGCCGACCCGATCCGACGGAGCACAGCAGGCGCCGGACTTCACCCTGACCGACACTGCCGGGGTGACCCATCGGCTGGCGGACCTGCGCGGCAAGAACGTCGTGCTCTACTTCAGCGAGGGCGCCGGCTGCCAGATCTGCCTGGTCCAGATGGGCGAGATCGAGAAGCGGAAGGCGGACTTCGACGCCGCCGGCGTGGTCGTGTTGCCGATCGTGATGAACTCCCGCGACCAGATCATGGCCGACATGGCGGCGAACAACGTGACGACACCGTTCCTGCTGGACGACGGCACCGTCTCCAAGGCGTACGGCACCCTCGGCAAGGGGATGCACCCTGGGCTGCCCGGCCACAGCTTCGTGCTGATCGACGCGGCGGGGCAACAGCGGTGGTACGGCGAGTACCCGTCGATGTGGCTGGCTCCGGACGACCTGCTGAGGGAGATCAAGAACCATCTGGCCGGGTGAGGTGTCGGGGGTGTCGGGGCTGCGGGGGTGTCGGGGCACCGGGTCAGGGTGCGGCGATGAGCTGAATCTGGCGGCTCAGCTCCGAGATCGTCGATGGGGCGCTGCCCGAACCGCGCCGTTGCGACGATCGAGGTGATCACTCCGAGTGACCACGATGCTGAGCCGCCAGATTCGGCTCACGCTCGGCCCGGACCCGTGGGCGGTGGCGCCGTGATCGGTCGGTGGGGCGCCGGAATTGGGGCGCGCGCCCGCGAAGCGGGCGGTGACCCGTCCGTCTCTTCGCCGCCCCGAGATGCAACTCCTGCCGGGGGCTGCTAAGCTGTCCCAGCAGTTTCGCGGATGTAGTTTAATGGTAGAACATCAGCTTCCCAAGCTGAGAACGCGGGTTCGATTCCCGTCATCCGCTCCACACAAATGGTCTAGTCAGAGCACGATTCAGACGGCCGACCGTTCGATTCCGGCCAACCGTACCCACCGCGTGCCAGATACGTGCCAGATCAGAACCGGTCTTCTTCCACAGCCACCTCGGCTGGTTTGTCCGGGGCGGGCACGACCGCTGCAAGAACTGGTGGCGATGGCCGCCCCGGGCGTTCCCCTGAGCCGGCGCCCCACCCGCCGTGCTCTCAGGCGATGCCCTCTCAGGCGATGCCGGCCACCGTCAACGCGGTGCGGTAGAACTCACTGTCGGCGCGCAGCGCGGTGGGGGTGTCGAGCGCCGTCATCCGGCCCCCCTCGATCACCATGATCCGGTCGCAGATGTCGAGGGTCGACATCCGGTGCGCGATGATCACCACGGTCAGCCGGCCGTGCAGGTCGGCCAGCGTGGTGCGGATCAGCGATTCGCTCATCCCGTCCAGCGCCGAGGTCGGCTCGTCGAGGATCAGCAGTTCGGGCTTGCCGACCAGTGCGCGGGCGATCGACAGGCGCTGGCGCTGGCCGCCGGAAAGCTGGCTGCCGCGTTCGCCCAGGTGGGTGTCGAAGCCCTGCGGGAGCGCCTCGATGTCGTCGAGGATGTTGGCCTGGCGGGCGGCGGTGCGCAGCTCGGCCTCACCGATCCCGTCCCGGAAGAACCGGATGTTCTCGGCGACCGTGCCGGTGAACAGCCGGGCGTCCTGGGCGACGAACGCCACCCGTTCGCTCCACCACCGGCGGTCGATGTCCTCCAGCGGCACGCCGGCGGCCTGCAGGGTGCCGGTCGTCGGCGGCCGCAGGCCGAGCAGGAGCTGGGCCAGGGTCGACTTGCCGGCACCCGACGGGCCGATCACGCCAAGCGCCTCGCCCGGCTCCAGCCGGAAAGTGACGTCCGCCAGGGCGGTCCGCTCCGGGGTGTACGCGTACGACACGTCCTCGGCCTCGAAAGGGACCACGCCGGCGGGGCGTACGTCACCGCCCGGTGCGGGGGAGCCGGCGTAACCCTTGACGACCTCGTCGACCCACTCCAGGAAGGGCAGGAATCCGGAGATCGAGGCAGAGGCGTTGGACAACTGCTGGCCGTAGCTGAGCGAGCGCAGCATCAGCAGCATCACGGCGCCGATCACCGCCAGGTCCCGGAAGCCGACCAGTGACAGCACCGCGAGGCCGGCCAGCACCGCGCCGTACGCCAGGGAGGTGTAGATCTGCGGCTGGGCGCCCTGCAGCACCTGGGTGCGCCGCTGGGTGATGGTCGATTCCTCGGTCAGCTCGTCGATCCGGCCGGCGAAGGCGTGCTGGGCGCCGTACGTCTGCATCTCCAGGCCCAGCGCACCGAGCTCGGAGACGGCGTTGGCGAAGTCGAGGCCGGCCCGGGCGTTCTTGGCGGAACGGCGGCGGATGGCGCGGCGCATCGGCGACAGCACGCTGCCGACCAGGCCGAGGGCGAACAGGACCGCGGCGGTGGACACCGGGTCGACCGCGACGCCGGCGGCCAGGAACGCCACCAGGCTCAGCCCCGCGGTGATCGCGGTGGCGAGGACGGACACCGCCTGGGTGATCCGGCTGACGAACGAGGTGAGCAGCTCCTGAAGTCGTCCGGCGGGCTCGGTCTGCTGCACCGACCAGCTGGTCTGCAGGAACGCATGGGACAGCCGCTGCCGCTGCTCGGTCGACACGACCGCGGTCAGCGCCGCCGACAGGTGGACGGCGATCAGGCTGAGGACGACCCGCAGGACGAGGCTGCTGGACGCGACGACGAGGGCGGTGTCCATCGGCAGATAGCGCCCGAACGCCGGGCCGACGTCGTTCTTCCCGCCGACCAGCGCCATCCCGATCCCGGTCAGCAGCACGATGAACAGCGCCTCGAGCAGTGCGCTGGCGAAGGAGGCGAGGGACAGCCAGGCGATCCGTGCCTTGTGCGGGGTGAGGAGCGATCGCATCACGCTCCACCCGCCCCGCTTGGGACTCGTGGCCTTCGCGCCCTGCCCGCCCTGCTTCCGCTCAGAGCGCGTCATGCGGCCACCGTCCCCGCGACGGCATCGCGACGGGTGCACCGGCCCTGCCTGAGCGCCGGTGCTCGGCACGGACCGGTCGGAGGGACGCTGAAGATCATGGGGTCGATTCTGCCTCACCGCTCCGACACCACGAATCCGTGCCCGGCGGCGGTCCCGGGCACAGAATGAGTCCATGTCCCAGCACATGTCCCACCCGGTCCCGACCGAGGCTCCTGTACCTGGAGCCAGCACCGTCCCCGCCTCCGCTCCGGTATTGCGCGTCGGCCTCGCCGGATATGCCTCGGCCAGTTGGCTGCACGTCGGGCCGATCGTGGCGGCCGGCGGTCAGGTCTCCGCGGTCGCCACCCGACACCCCGAACGTCGCGCCCAAGCGGCGGCCGACACCCCGGGCGTACGGATCGTCGACGACCTGAACGCCCTGCTGCGGCTGCCGGACCTCGATCTCGTCGTGTTGAGCACGCCCAGCGGGATGCACCACGCCCACGCCCTCCAGGTGATCGAGGCGGGGGTGCCCGTCGTGGTGGAGAAGCCGCTCGGGGTCCACGCGGGTGAGGTGCGCGAGGTCGTCGCGGCGTCGCGGGCCGCCGGGGTGCCGTTGACGGTGTTCCTGCAGCGTCGCTGGGATCCGGCCCACCTCGTCGTCCGTCGGCTCGCCGCCGAGGGGACGCTCGGCGACCTGTGGCGGCTGGAATACCGCTGGGAGCGCTGGCGCCCGGAGCCGAGGCATCGGTGGCGCGAGGACACCCCCGCGTCGCGCGGCGGCGGACAACTGCTCGACTTCGGGCCGCACATGGTCGACCTGGCGGTCCAGCTGTTCGGGCCGGTGGCGTCCGTGTACGCCGAGATGGCCGCGCATCGTCAGGTCTCCGACGACGACACCCACCTGGCCCTGCGGCACACCGACGGGCGGGTGAGCCATCTGGACATCGGTTCGCTGGTTGCGGCACCGGGGCCGCGGCTGCGGCTGATCGGCAGTGCCGGAACGTACGTCCACAACGACTTCACCGATAACGGCAAGGTGGTGCCGATCTACCCCGATCTGGCCGACGCCCCCGGTGCGTGCGGCTGGCTCTACCGTGGGCCGCAGGAGCGCGAGCCGGTCGTACGATCCGCGGGGGACTCGGCCGACTTCTATCGGCTGCTGTTCGCCGACCTGCGCGGGCCCGACCCGATGGCCCACCTGCCCGTGCCGCCGGACGACGTCGTGCACATCGCCGAGATCCTCGACGCCGCGCAGCACAGCGCCCAGACCGGCCAGGTCGTGGCGGTGGCCCGGGGCGGAGCCGCGGTCTGAGCCGACAGGCACATCGGCCGGGTCATGTCGGTGGCATCGGTCTGTCGCTCGGCATCGGTCTGTCGCTCGGCATCGGTCTGTCGCTCGGCATCGGTCTGTCGCTCGGCATCGGTCTGTCGCTCGGCATCGGTCTGTCGCTTGACATCGGGGTCTGTCGCTCATCGGGGTCTGTTGCTCGGCATCGGGGTCTGTCCGGACCTTCGCGGTTCCGCAGGGGCGGTCCGTGATCGCCGCGATCCGGCGGGGACCGTAGGATCACGCCGATGGACCGGTGGGGGACGCCCTCCCGTCCGGAGGGACACGCACCGGCCCGTACGCCATCGGGTGCCGTTGCCTCACCCGCTCACCCGCTCACCCGCCACCGCGTCCCGCTCATCGCTCACCACTCGCCCCACCATCGTCCAGGAGGTCCCCGTGCTCGCCGCTCTGCTCCAGGTGGTCCTGCCGGTGGCGATCGTGGCCCTGGTCGGCATGGTGCTGGCGCGGAAGTTCGTCCTGGATCCGGACACCATCGGCAAGATCAATCTGTACGGGTTGACCGCGCCGCTGGCGTTCGACTCGTTGATGAAGACCAAGGTCACCCTCGGCGAGGGGCTGGTCCTCGGCGGGGCACTGCTGCTGGTGTCGGCACTTGGTGCCCTGCTCGCCTGGGCTGTGACGTTCCGCTCGCCGCGGAGCACTCAGGCCGGGGTCGTCGGGGCGGTGGTCCTCGGCAACAACGGCAACTTCGGCCTGCCGATCGCCCTGCTGGCGCTCGGCCAGGTCGGGATGGACCAGGCGATGATCCTCTTCGTGGTCTCTCTGGTGGTGATGTTCACCGTGGGGCCGATCCTGATGGGCTCCGGCGGCGGGCTGTTGACCGGTCTGAAGACCTTCGCCGCCCTGCCGGTGACCTGGGCGATGGCACTGGCCGGGGTGCTGCGGCTGCTGCACTGGCAGCTGCCGATCGGGGTCTCCCGCGGGATCGAACTGCTCGCCGGCGCAGCTGTCCCGATGGTCCTGCTGGCGCTGGGGGTGCAGCTCACCCAGTCTCGTCGGCTGCACCTCACCCGGCCGGTGCTCGCCGCGGTCGGCCTGCGGGTGGTCGCCTTCCCGCTCCTCGCGTTCGCCGTCGCCGCCCTGCTGCGGATGGACGCCATGTCGACCAGCAGCCTGCTGCTGGCGTGTGCCATGCCGACGGCGGTCAATGCGTTCATGCTCGCTCGGGAGTACGGCTCCGACCCGGAGACCGCGGCCAGTGCCGTCGCGCTCAGCACCCTGCTCAGTGTCGGGACGCTGACCTTCGTGATCTCGGTGTTGCCCGCGTCGATCGTCTGAGCGTACGGGAGGACCGCGTACGGGACGACGGCGTACGCCCCCGCCGCCGCGCTGTCAGTGCGCCGGCGAACTCCACCGGCAGCAGCGCCAGATCCAGCAGTTGCACCCACAGCAGGTCAACCGCCTGATGGCCGACCCGACGCAGGTCCGCCGCCCGCGCGACGAGGAACGGCGCCGTCGCGAGCACCGCCAGGGGACTCACCGGCGTGCCCACGGCGATCAGCACCAGCGGCAGGATCACCGCCGGGCAGGTCCAGGCGGGCGCCGCGAGTCGGTCCACCTGCAGCAGCACGCCGACCCGGTCCACCCGCTGCCCACGCACCCGGCGAGCCACGACGACGTCGCGGATCCGCGGCACCAGGGCCGACCCGCCGCGGGCCCGTCGCCGCCGCTGGGTCACCAGTGCGCCGATGTCGGAGGGGGCCTGCCGGTAGCTGAGGCGTTCCGGGTAGTTCGCCACCCGCCAGCCCCGCGCCGCGAGGTCCATGCTGGTCTCGGTGTCCGCGGTCGCCGTACGGTCCTGGAGATAGGCCCGCACCCGGAAGCCGCGTTCGGGGCGCTCGGTGGCCACTTCGTCGAGAGCGGGCCGGCGGATCACGGCGCTCCCGCCGTTCCACAGGGCGGCGTCGAGGGCGGTCCGGCCCAGGTCATCGAGGTGGCGCAGGTCGGTGGTGGCGCCGGCGACCTGACCGACCGTCGTGGTGGCGCCGGGGATCGCGCAGGACGGGGCCTGGATCAGCGCGACGTCCGTGTTGCCCGGCTGCTCCATCTCGTGTGCCAGTCGCAGGCAGTGATCGCGCACCAGCAGCGAGCCGACCTCGAGCGGCAGCACATAGTCGGCGTCGGGGACGACGCGGTCCGCCGCCTCGCCCTCGGCGGCCGGCACCAGCACCTCCGCCGTACGGGTCCGGACGATCCGCCAGGCTCGGCCCATCAGGGACAGGTAGCAGTTGAGGTTCGTCGCCATGCCCGGCACCTGCGAGAGCGACGCGTAGCGCCGCCGTTCGAAGGAGTCGGTCTCGACCGAGAAGAGCCGGACCAGCCGCCGGTGCCGGTCGAGCATCTCGACCGCACCGGGCCGCGTCCCCCGCGCGAGACCCTCCCGGAGACTTTCGGCGTCTCCCAGCAGGTCCTCGGCCAGCCCGAGGAACACCTGGTCGACGAGGAAGGTGCCGGTGGGGTCGTCCGTCGCCTCGTCGGCGGCCAGATCACGCAGCCACAGTGCGGCCTGTTCGTACGCGTCGACCAGTCGGCGGACCTCCCCGACGGTCACCTCGGGCCCGGGCGCGGCCCGGAACCGTTCCAGCGCCGCGGTGCAGAACCGTCGCGGTTCCTCCAACTGCAGGGCGATCTCGCCCGGGAGCCGGCGCATCGCCTGCAGCCGGGCGCGGGCGGCCGGTGCGGCCGGGAACGGCTGGTCGTCGATGAGCAGGACCAGCCGGAGACGCGGGAACTCCTGCAGGGCCGCCGACCACAGCGTCGCTCGGATCGCCGCCAACCCCTCGGCGTACGTCGGCACCAGCACCGTCAGCGCGGCATGCGAGAACCGGAAGTGCCGGTCCAGTTCCGTCCGCGCCGTCCGGCGGTGCGTACGCAGCGCCCGCAGCGTCGCGGCCCGACCCACCTGGTGGAGCACGGCGGAGACGCACAGGCCGGTCACGGCGAGCAGGAGCACCGCGACCGAGGTCAGCCGCAGCGTCGACGGGTGGGGGCCCATCAGCCGCAGGGTGTCGAGGACGACCGCAAGCCACAGCGCCGCGGTGAGCCCGGCGGCGAACCGGGCCGTGGTCACCGCGTGCGCCGACGGCGCGGCGTGGGTGAACGACGGGTAGTAGCTCGCCGAGGCCGCTGCCCAGCGGCTGTCGGGGCGGGGGCTGCCCGGGCGGGGTCGCGCGTCGGCCGCCGGGTCGCCGCGCCCCGGTTCGTCCTCGGCCGCCTGTTCGCCCGGCCTCGGGTACGTCGGATCGAGAGGCGGCGACTGGAGGTCGGGCACGCGACGTGCACTCCGTTCGAGTGGTGAGGAAGCGAATGCTGGGGAACGAATGCTGGGCAGACGAAGGCTGGGCAGACGAAGGCGTGGAAAAGAACGGTGGGGAAGACGTGGAGAGGGACGGCGTCGGGGGCCGGCTCCGGCCGGGCCGCGCCCCGGCCGGAGCTCAGTGTAGGGGGACGAGAGTCTAGGGGCGCAGGCCGGCGCGCCAGTGGGCCTTCTGGGCGGCCACCTCGCGCAGTTCCTCGGTGATCGCCGCGACCGCGCGGCGGGCGAACTCCCGGGGATTCGCCGCCGGATCGGCCGGTTCGGGGACGATGCGGTGGATGATGCCGTCCTCCAGCAGCTCCTCGGCCCCGACCCGCTGCAGCTCGGACAGCTCCCGGGCATGGTCGCCGTCCTTGTAGACGATCGCGCTGGCGCCCTCGGGCGGCAGCGGGGAGAGCCAGCCGTGCTCCATGGCGATCATCCGGTCCGCCGGCAGCATCGCCAGCGCACCGCCGCCGGTGCCCTGCCCGAGGATCATCGACACCGAGGGGACGGTGGTGCGGGCCAGCCAGGCGAGCGTACGGGAGATCTCGCCGGCCAAGCCGCCCTCCTCCGCCTCCGGGGACAGGTCCGCGCCGGGGGTGTCGACGACGGTGACCAGTGGCAGGCCCAGCATCTCGGCCAGACGGATGCCGCGCTGGGCGGCCCGCAGACCCGCCGGGCCGAGCGGGCCACCGGTCATCTGGATCCGCCGGTCCTGCCCGACGACGACACACGGCAGGCCGTCCAGCCGGGCCAGTGCCAGCAGCATGCCGGGGCCGTGCTCTGCACCGGTGCCGGACAGCGACAGCACATCGGTCGCGCCGTACCGCAACAGCTCGCGGATGCCCGGTCGGTCACCGCGGCGGGTGAGTTCGATGGAGTCCCAGACCGATCCCTCCCGGGCCGGCAGCGGTTCGGGAGCGTCCTTCTCGCAGGGCGCGCCGAGGTCGACCGGGGTGAGGAGACGCAGGGTGGTCGCGGCGAGCGTACGCAGGTCCTCCGGCGCGACGATGGCGTCGATGATGCCGTGGTCGACGAGGTTCTCGGCGACCTGGACACCCTCGGGGAACGGCCGGTCGTTGAGCACCTCGTAGACACGCGGGCCGAGGAAGCCGAGCATCGCCTCCGGCTCGGCCACCGTGATGTGCCCGAGCGATCCCCAGGAGGCGAACACTCCGCCGGTCGTGGGGTGGCGCTGGTAGACGATGTACGGCAGGCCGGCGTCCTTGTGGGCGATCACCGCTCGGGAGATCGACACCATCCGGACGAAGGCCGGCGTACCCTCCTGCATCCGGGTGCCACCCGACGAGGTCGAGGCGATCAGCGGGAGTTTCTCGGCCGTCGCCCGACGGATGGCGGCTTCGATCCGGATCGAGGTGTCGCGGCCGATGGAGCCGCCGAGGAACCGGAAGTCACCGACGATGTAGGCCATTGGCCGGCCCTCGATGGTGGCGCGGCCGGTGATCACCGCCTCATCCAGGCCCGACTTCTCCCGGGCGGCGAGGATCTGGTCGCGATAGTCCGGCGGGTAGCCACTGATGTCGATCGGCTCGTCCCAGGACTGCTGAGACCCCGGATCCACCACGAGATCGACCAGTTCCTGGGCACGCCATCGTTTCGCCATGGCGCACAGTGTGGCAGAGGCCGGTTCAGGCCGCAGTCGGCAACTCGATAGCGAACAGCCGTGCGGCACACTCATTGAGCCGGAAGCCCTCGCCCGCTCCGGCGGGGAAGATCTGATCCGGGCAGATCGCCGCGGTCTCCGCCGCCCGGCGGACGATCTCGTCGATCCGGTCGGGTGAGGGTTCGGGACAAACGGAGCTGACCGTCGTGCCGTCCGGCAGGACGAACCGCCACGCTCCGGGTCGGCCGGTGAGGCGTACGCCTCCTTCATGAACGTACGTGTGGTGGGTCTGGCACAGCAGGATCAGGTTCGTCAGGTCGGTCGCGCCGCCCTGGGCCCAGGCCACGACGTGGTGGGCCTTGAGACGTCGATGCTGGGCGCAGCCGGGGAACTGACAGGATCCGTCGCGTACGCGGAGTGCGCGACGTTGGGCCGGACTGGCGAGGCGTCGGGTGCGGCCCATGGCCAGGATGTCGCCGTGTCGGTCGATGATCATCCCGACGATGGTGGCGTCGCAGGCGTGCCGGGCGGCGGTGGCGGCCTCGATCGGGCCACCGCGTTCGATCCAGGCGTGGGCGGTGCGCGGCCGGTCAGGGTGGGGCCCATCCTGAAGCCTCCTGTCGTACGGCGGGGGGACGACGTCGGGCTGTACGAGCGTTCCCGCGGGAACGTCCGGGATGTCAGGAACCCGGCCGACGCCGGGACCCATGGGCGGGTCGAGCACCTCGGGCAGGTCGGCCACCTCGGGCAGGTCGGACAGTTCGGACAGTTCGGACCCCTCGGACATGTCGGGGAGGTTGGGAACCTTGGGCGCTGTCCGGCCCGGGGCAGGTCTGTCGGTGGCCGCGGTGCCGGCGAGGAGTTCGGCGTCGACGTGGACGACGACGAGATGGGGATCGTCGGTGAAGCTGGCCGGGCTGGAGGCCAGGTACCCACGAGCTACCTCGCACAGTCCGGTGACCGGGTCGATCGTCGCCTCCCTGGGCACCGCGTCCCCGGAAACTGCCTCGGTGGGCACTGCTTCGGTGGGCACTCCCTCGTGGGGACCCGGGGCGCTGGGCTCCATCCCCTGGGTGCCGAGGGTGTCGAGCTGCCGGTCGACGGCGGCGTCGACGGCCCCGCGGAGGACGGCTGCCTCCTCGGGGAGAAGGGTGACGCTGAGCCGTACCATTCCGTCGTCGGTGTCGTGCCACGACAGTCTCCGACGCGCGACCTGCGCGAGGTGGGTGCCGTCCTGGGCGCGGTAGCTGCGGACGGTGCGGGCCAGTTGTGAGGCCGTCTGCAGGCTCGCGAGGTCGCACAGTTCGACCTCGTCGACCCGGCCCGCCAGCCGGGTCAGCTCCCGTACCTTCGAGTAGGTGAACTCGCCGTTGGCGAAGCGTGCAGCCAGGGTGGGCATGGAACGCAGCGCCCGGGCGACGCGGAGGTGTTCCCTGGCGGTGCCGGGACTCATCGAGCAGGCCCAGGCGAGCCAGTGTGCGCAGGAGAGGATCCCGTTGAACCAGGCCCATCCGGTCCCGGCGTCGAACTCACCGATCAACTCCAGCAGACGGGCGTCGCAGCATGCCTGGGCGGTGGCCGCGCCCTGGATGCCGAGGCCGACGTCCTCGGCCCGGTCCTGCGGCATCTGCTCGGTGCTGTCGCTCTGCGGTCGGTCCCCCATGATCCCCCCATGTGGACAGGTGTTCGATATTGGACGTTTCCATGGTCGCTCAGGGGTCTGACATCGCTCAGGGGTCTGACATCGCTCAGGGGTCTGACATCCCGGGCCCGACATCCCAGGGACCCAGCCTCGGACCGGGCATCCGGTCTCGCCCAGGGTCGGCCGCTGCGGCCGCTGCGGCCGCTCCGACTGCCGGACGCTCTCGGGCGACCGACATCGCCCTGGGAGCGGCCGAAGCCCCAGCTCTAAGCTGTGGGCCATGAGGCATCCGCGACCAATCGCATCCGTGATCGGCATCGTGCTGGTCCTGGCCGCCCTGCTCGGGCTCGGTGGCTGCGGGTCCGCAGCGCGTTCGACGTCCGGGCCGTCGGGCGTTACGTCGGCCGCGCAGGGTGGTTCGACACCGCGGGTCACCCTCACCGTCTTCGCCGCCGCGTCGTTGGCCGGCCCGTTCGACGAGATCGGCACCGCTTTCGGCGCCGCGCACCCCGGGGTCACCGTCCGCTACAGCTACGGCGGTTCGTCCGATCTGGTCAGTCAGCTCGCGGCCGGGGCGCCGGCCGACGTGCTGGCCACCGCTGACGAGCGGACCATGCAGCAGGCCCGGGACAAGGCGTTGGTGCCGCAGTCGACACTGTTCGCCACCAACCAGCTGGCCATCCTGGTCGCCCCGCACAACCCCCTGGGCATCACCGGAGCCAAGGACCTCGCCCGTTCCGGACTGAAGGTCGTCGTGTGTGCCCCCCAGGTGCCCTGCGGTGCGGCCACCGAGCGCGCCCTGCAGGCCGCCGGGATCCCCATCACGCCGGTGAGCGAGGAAGCCAACGTCACCGACACCGCCGGCAAGGTCACCTCCGGCCAGGCCGACGCCGCAGTCGTCTACGCCACCGACGTCGCCAAGGCCGAGGCCGCCGGCACCGGCACCGGGGTCCCGTTGGGCGTCGAGCAGACACCCAACCGCTACCCGATCGGCGTGACCGCGGGCGGTGCATCCGGTGCGAACGCCGACGTCGCCCGGGCGTACGTGGCGTACGTGACCGGTGCGGAGGGGCAGGCGATCCTGGCCAGGGCGGGTTTCGGCAAGCCGTGAACCGTCCATGAGTTCCGCTGAGGAGGCCCGTCGGGGTCGTACGTCTGACGGGGGTCGTACGTCTGACGGGGGTCGTACGTCTGACGGGGGTCGTACGTCGAACGGGGATCGCGGGCGCCGGCCGGAGCACCCCGTCGACCGGTACGCGGTCCCCGGCTGGCTGTGGGTCCCTGCGGTGGTCGGCCTGCTCTTCCTCGCGCTGCCGCTCGCGGCGATGGTGCTCGGCACCGACTGGCGCCACTTCGGCGTCCTGGTCACCTCGCCGTCGGCTCGGATCGCGCTGTGGTTGTCCTTGCGCACCGCCGCGGCGGCCACCGTGCTCAGCATGGTCTTCGGCACCCCGCTGGCGGTCGTGCTGGCCCGCGCCCGGCCGCGCGGCCACCGCCAACTGCGCGCACTGGTGATGCTGCCGCTCGTCCTTCCGCCGGTCGTCGGCGGTCTGGCCCTGCTGCTCACGTACGGCCGCACCGGTCTGCTCGGCCGGTGGCTGGAGGTCGCCGGCATCCACATCGCGTTCAGCACCACTGCGGTGGTGCTCGCCCAGACGTTCGTCGCGATGCCGTTCCTGGTGATCTCGCTGGAGGGGGCGCTGCGCTCCGGCACCGAGGCGTACGAACGGGTCGCGGCCACCCTCGGCGCCCGGCCCGGCCTGGTGCTGCGGCGGATCACCCTGCCGCTCGTCGCGCCGGGACTGGCCTCCGGGGCGGTGTTGGCGTTCGCCCGGGCGCTGGGGGAGTTCGGCGCCACACTGACTTTCGCCGGTTCGCTGCAGGGCACCACCCGGACCCTGCCGTTGGAGGTCTATCTGCAGCGCGAGGTCGACCCGGCTGCGGCGGTGGCCCTGTCGTTGGTGCTCGTCGCCGTCGGGGCGCTCGTCGTGCTGACCGTCGGGGCGCGGGCCCTCGGGGGTGACCGTGGCTGACGTACGACTCGACGTGACGCTGGCGGCCCGGCAGGTGGCGGTGGACCTCGAGGTGGCCGAGGGCGAGGCGGTCGCCGTCCTCGGCCCGAACGGCGCCGGCAAGTCCACCCTGCTGGGACTGCTCGCCGGCACCCTGGCGCCGACCTCCGGCCGGGTGCTGATCGGCGGCAGGGACGTCACCCGGCTGCCGCCGTACCGCCGCAGGGTGGCGCTGCTCGCCCAGCAGCCGCTGCTCTTCCCGCACCTGAGCGTGCTGGAGAACGTCGCCTTCGCCCCGCGCGCCGCCGGACTCGGCCGGGCCGCCGCCCGCGCTCTGGCCGGGGAACGGCTGGAGACCGTCGGCATGTCCGGCTACGCCGACCGGCGGCCGGGGCAGCTGTCCGGCGGCCAGGCCCAGCGGGTGGCGATCGCCCGGGCGCTGGCCGCCGACCCCCAGGTGCTGCTGCTCGACGAGCCCCTCGCAGCCCTCGATGTGGCGGTCGCCCCGCAGCTGCGCGGGGTGTTGCGGGAGGTGGTCGAGGGACGTACGACGCTGGTCGTCACCCACGACCTGGTCGACGTGGTCACGCTGGCGGAGCGCACGGTGGTGCTGGGGGCCGGCCGGGTCGTCGAGGATCGCAGTGTCCGCGATCTGGTGGAGCGCCCGCACAGCCGGTTCGCCGCGGAGCTGGCCGGCCGGGTGCTGTTGGCGGGGACCGTGGCGCCCGGTGACGGGACGGCGGGGCGCGGTGACGGGGTGGTGCTGCAGACGGCGTTGGGCCCGGTCGCCGGCCTGTGGGAGGACGACACCGCCGCCGGCCCCGGGGCCCGTGCAGTGGCCCTGGTGGATCCGGCGGCGGTGAGCCTCCATCGCGAGGCCCCGGAGGGGAGCCCCCGCAACTGCTGGCCGGTCGAGGTCGAAGGGATGGAACCTCGGGGCGGGCAGCTGCGGGTGGTGGCCCGGGGTGTGACGTCCGATGGGCCTCCTCTGGGCCCTGTGGGCCCTCGCGATGGCGGGATCCGCGGTCTGTCGGACGTCTCGGAAAGGGGACCGGACGTACGCCTCGCCGCGGACATCACCCCCGCGGCGGCCGCCGAGCTGGCGGTCGCGCCGGGGCGACACCTGTGGTTCGTGGTCAAGGCCCAACAGGTACGGGTGTACCGCGGGCACTGACCGGTGGACGGGGGGGACGGGAACGGGGAACGGCGGGCCCGGATCAGCTGGCCTTGGGCAGCCGGTCGCCGACCCAGGAGGTCGACCAGGCGGTGTCCGCCGGCGCCGGATCCACCACGTACGCCCGGCAGCCGCGCTCGCCGGCCGCCCAGATCGCACCGTCGCGGCCGGCGACGATGAGGGCGGTGGACAGGATCTCGGCCAGGCCGGCGTTGAGCGCGACGACTGTGGCGGACCGGGCGCCGTGGGCCGGGCGGTGGGTGCGCGGGTCGACGATGTGGTCGCCGCGTTCGTACGCCCCGGAGGTGGCGATCGCCGCGTCCTCCAGCTCCTCGACCCGGACGATCGCCTCCGGGTCGTCGGGGTGGCGGATGCCGATCCGCCACGGCTGGCCGGGGACGGGGTGGCCGCGGGTGACGATGTCGCCGCCGGCGTTGACGCAGACGTTGTCGAGGCCGCGCTCGACGAGCAGATCGGCGACCAGTTCGGCCGCCCAGCCCTTGACATAGCCGGACGGGTCGAAGCCGCCGGGCACCGCCCACGGGTCGAAGCGGCCGCCGGTGACCTCGCGGCCCCAGCGGCAGGCGGCGATCACCTCCATCATCGCGGCGTGGTCGGGATCGGCGGCCCGCAGGTCCGTCTCGGCGAGCCGGCCGGCGCGCAGGGCGCTGACCAGGGACGTCTCACGGAAGGGGGAGAACACGGCGTCGACCCAGTGCATCAGGTCGACCGCCTCGTGGATCGTCGCCGCCAGCTCCTCGTCGGACGGCCACGGCCGGGTGCCCTCGACCAGGTCGATCACCACGACCGTGCCCCACATCTCCTGCAGATGGGTGTAGTGGCGGGCGTCTGGGCGGCGGCGGGTCACCTCGGGGCGGGCGGAGGCCTGCGAGCCGGGGCTGTCGGGGACGGCGCTGTCGGGGACGGCGCTGCTGGGGACTGGGGTGCCGGGGGCGGGAGTGGGGACGGCGTCGGACATCACAGACCTGCCTTCTGGATCGCTGAGGCGAGGGACGTACGGAAGCCCTCGGTGGTGTAGGTGGCGCCGGAGACGCCGTCGACGGTGGCGGACTGCGCGGCCATTGCCTGGTCGACGAGCAGCGGCGCGGCATAGCTGTTGATCCGGTTCGAGTGGCCGGCGCTCATCGGGAGCTGGGTCCACTGGATGCCGGTGATGGTGGTGCCGGAGACGGTGATGGTGACCTGCATCGGGCCGTACGGCGACTGGTAGGTCGTCCCGGCGTACCCGGTGCCCGTTGCCGTGCCGCCGGACCCGGACCCGGTGGACCCGGACCCGGCCGTGCCCGATCCCGTCGTGCCCGATCCCGTCGTGCCCGATCCCGTCGTGCCCGATCCCGTCGATCCGGAGCCAGTGCTTCCGGGGCCGGTCGACCCGAGGCCGGTCTGTCCGCCGAGGCGCCGGCCGTCGTGTTCGTCGTCGCCGTGGCGGTCGCCGTGGTCGTACGCCTCGTCCTCCCCCTCGTCGTCGCCCCGGAACAGTTCGGGGACGGCCAGTGGGCCGGACTGCCGGGTGGACGCCGACGCGCCGCCGGACGGACTGGCGCCGGGGAGCTGGCCGGTGCCGGGGAGCTGCCCGGTGCCGGTCAGGGTGGCGCGGGCGGGGTTGAGGACCAGCACGCCGGCCACCCCGGCGACGGTGGCCCCGAGGACGAGGGCGGTGGTGATCGCAGGCTTCATCGCTGCCTCACAGGTCGAAGATCTCGTGATGGATGTTCTCGGGGCGGGCCCCCAGGGCCCGGGCGGAGCGGACCACTTGGCGGTTGAGCGCCGCCGGCCCGCAGACGTAGACCTGGGCGTCGTCGAGCCGGCCGACGGTGGCCCGCAGGTGCTCGGGACTCAGCGGGTAGGCCCGTCGGTGGCCGGGCATCAGGTGCACCCGGACCCGCGGCCGGGCCTGCAGACGCCACAGCTCGTCGCGGTGCGCCATGTGGTCCATCGACTGGGACCGGTAGATGATGTCCAGCGGTGCCTCGCCGGCCACCCGGTCGGCCAGGGCGGCCACCGGGCCGACCCCGACGCCGCCGGCGACGAGCACCGTACGACGGGTCCGGTCCGCCGGATCGGGGGCCACCCGGCCGGGGGTGATCGCCCCGTACGGCCCCTCCACCAGCACCCGGGTGCCGACCCGCAGGCCGGCCATCGCTGCCGACGCGTCGCCGAGCGCCTTGACGGTGAGCCGCATCATGTCGCCGCGGATCGCCGAGATCGAGTACGGGTGCGCCTCGTAGCCGAGCCCGGGGTGCAGGAAGCGCCAGTTGAAGAACTGTCCCTCCCGGGCGCCGAGCCTCGGCAGATCCCGGCCGCGCACCCAGATGCTGGTCACGCCGGGTGCCTCGGGGACGACCGCCGCCACCCGCAGACCGTGGCGCAGCGAGCGGACCAGCGGCAGCAGCACCCGGTAACCGACGATCGCGCCGAACACGACGAGGTAGAGGCCGACCCACAGGGCCCGCGACCAACCGGAGAGGAACGGTCCGCCGGCGGTGATCTGGTGCGCGAAGGCCAACGCGACGCCGAGATAGGTGTACAGGTGGACCGTCCACCACGTCTCGTGCTTGATCGTGCGTCGGACCCGCTTCCACGAGGTGGCCCCGGCGGCGAGGAGCGCCAGCGTCCCGGCCAGCGCCGGCAGGATCCACGGGGTGGTGCGGGTGAGGTCCCACAGTTCGGCGAACCAGTTGGTCCGCGCGTCCATCCCGTAGCTGGCCACCACCAGCACGAGGTGGACCAGCACCAGCGACATCGCCCAGGGGGCGATCCGCTTGTGCCAGCTGACCAGGTGGTCCTGACCGATCGCCCGCTCCAGCACCGGCAGTCGGGAGATCAGCAGCAACAGCAGGAGGACGCCGTACGTGCCGATCGAGGCGGCCAGCACGGAGACGACGTACAGCACGTTGGACAGCGTCCCGGTGAGCGGGAGCACGGCCTGGATGGTCAGGCCCAGCACCACGCCGCCGAGCGCACCGACCGCGGCGAGGAACCAGCTCGCCACCCGGCCGTTCGCGTTGTCCTGTGCGGCCTCGACCGTCAGCGGCGTACGCCGTGGTCGGCGCGCGGTCTCGGCGGTCGGGGTGTGCGGGGCGGTCGGGGCGGTCATCGGGCCCGGTGCGTACGTGGGCTGCTGCATGACTCCACAGGACCGCCGGATCCTGTGCCCGATCTGTGTCGGCTCCCCTCGGTTTCTTGTGAACGGCCGCGGTATCTGGTGAACGCCCGTGAGGGTCCCCGAGCGGGGTCGGGGGGCATCCCTGAACGGTCCCCCGAGAGCCCGGCGCCGCGCCGCGAACGCTCGATCGGTGCCACCGACGAACCTAGACTGGCCCCACCCGCGTGGCGGGGACGGGACCCGCCGGGGTCCCGGGAGCCGTACCAGGGGGAGGAGACGGGGCGCATGGTCGCCGGACAGACCACCACGGTCGAGGCCACCGGGGTGCTCTTCGAGCCCCGCCCGGACGATCCGGGCGCGCTGGTCGACGCCGCCGGACGCCAGCCGGTGATCGACCTGACCCGCCGGCTGCGACCGGCCTCGACCCCGATCGACGAGAAGAAGCTCACCCCGTTCCTCGGCTACTGGGGCCAGCTGCGGCCGGGCCAGAGTCCCGAGGCGTACGTCATCAAGGTGATCCTGGCCGGCACCACGCCGCCCGGCCGGCCCGACGCCGGCGCCCCGATGGTCGGCCCGCAGGCCGCCCGGCTGCTGGCGAATGAGGAGGAGGCGGCCCGGCGCAACGGGCTGCTGCCCGACGGTGTGCCGGCCACCGGGGTCGGCGGCGGGTACGCCTGGGTGGTGCGGCGCTACATCCACGGTCTCACCCTCACCCAGACCCGCACTCAGGGCGGCCTGGAGGGCAACCGGGCGGTGCTGGCCCGGCTGATGCTGGAGCGGATCGTCGAGCTGCACACCCGCACCTACAACGGCCACCCGCTCTACCACGGCGACATCAAGCCGGCGAACGTCATCGTCCAGGTCTCCGGCCGGGAGATCACCGGGGTGGAGCTGATCGACTACGAGTCGGGCGGCGCGACGGGTGACGAGGGCCCGGCGTGGCGGCACGCGACGTTCCAGTTCGCCAGTCCGGAGCACTTCCTCTCGCCGCGGATCGACCAGGCCTCCGACGTCTTCTCCTGGGGGCTGACCGTCCTCGACATGTACGCCCCCAACCGCCACCCGTTCGTCGGCGGGCTGGACGATCCGCGGGAGTACGAGGACGCGTACGGCACCGGACGCAGCGCCGACGAGGCGGTGCTCGCCGCGATCACCGACCCGGTGGTGCGTGAGTGCGTCCGTCTCGCGCTGACCGTACGGTCCGACAACCGGCCCAGCGCCCGCGCCCTCTACAGCCGGCTCACCTCGGGCAGCACCGCCCGCCCGGCCGGCCCGGTGCAGGCGCCGACGACGACCTTCGAGCTGCCCCGCCGCGATCCGGAGGACCCGGATGCGACCGCCCTGCGGTCCTACGCCCTGCCGCCCGCCGCCCCGTCGGCCGGCGGGACGACGGCCCCGTACCCCGGCGTGACCGCGCCGCAGGCCGGCGTGACCGCTGCGTACGACGACGGGACCCGGGTGGCGCCCACCCGGGCGGTCTACCTGCCGCTGGCGGCGGAGGAACCGCCTCCACCGGTGGCCTGGCCCCGCGCGGGGCTGTTGGCCGACACGGCCGATCCGGACTCGGTGCCGGCCCAGCTCGGCGCGTGGTGGCGGCAAGTGTTCGCCGTCGAGGGCTATCTCGGCGCGGAGCGGTTCGGCCCCGGTCACTGGGTCGGCTATCTGGTCGCGGCGGTGTTCGCCGGCGGCGTGGTGGGCGTGCTGGTGGGCGTGGTCCTGCTGGCCCTCGGAAGGGTGGTGGTCCCGTGAGCGTGTCCTCCTTCGACGAGGCCGAGCGGCGCCGGCTGGCGCGGCTTGCCCGGCATGCTGCCCTGCTCCGCTACACCCGTCGGGTGCGGATCCTGCGATCGGTCGGGCTGGTCGTCGCGGTGCTGGTCGCCCTGTTCGTGGTGATCCACTGATGACCCGCTATCTGTGTCCCCAGTGCGCGGTGCACTACCGGGCGAACGAGTTCACCACCTACACCGCGCAGAGTGAGCGGTGGGCCCCGCCGCATCGCGACGCGATGAGCACTCTGGTCCGTGGGGTGCGGACCCTGCTCGGCGTCACCGTCGCGGACCACGACCGGGCGCGGGCCGAGCACCTGGAGATGCTGCGCCTCGGCGTGCACCACCGGTGTCCGCGCGGCCATGTGATGCCGGCCGAGTTCCTCCGCCGGGAGACCCTGCCGATCGGCCTGATCGGGCCGTCCTCGGTGTCGAAGTCGACCTATCTGGCGGTGTTGCTGCAGCGGATCGTCGGGATGACCGACCTCGCCCCGATGGGCCTCACCTTCACCGTCGAGGAGCGTTCCAAGGGCATCTACCAGCGCGACTACGTCACCCCGCTGGCGATGCGCCGCCCGCCCGAGCAGACCCGGCTGGAACGTACGTCGCCGCTGGTGGTCCGGATGCACCGGGACTGGGCCGCCGACGAGGACGTCAACTTGCTGTTCTTCGACGCCGCGGGGGAGGGATATCGCGACGCCCGGTCCAGCGCCGACCTCAACCCGTACCTGTCGGTGATGGCCGGCGCTCTGGTGTTCTGCTCGCCGGTCAACCTGGCCTTCGGCCCGGAGACCGGGTTCGCGCTCGCACCCGGGATCGAGGGGGCGACCGCGCCGGGAGCGGGCACGGTGGTCGCGGCGTTGCAGTCGGCCCGTACGGTCGCGGACGGTCGACGCGACCCGGTGCCGACCGGCGTCGTGGTCGCCAAGTGCGACGAGCTCGCCCCGCTGGAGGCCCGCCAGCCGCACCCGGGCCAGGCGATCCCGCTGGACGCCCGGCTGTTCTACGGACACGAGGACGCCTACCTGCGCCGGCAGTCCCGCTGGCCGTACGAACTGCTGGCCGCGCACGGACAGGCGATCCTGGCCGAGGCCGAGCGGTTCTCGCTGCTGACCCGCTACCACGCGGTGTCGGCGACCGGCAGCCCGGTGAACAACCTGGGGATGTTCGACACCATCGCGCCGGTCCGGGTGCACGAACCGCTGCTCGGGCTGCTGCACGACATGGGTCTGCTGGTCGGGGCGACCGCGCTGTACGGGCCGGAGCGGGTCCATGGCTGAGATCCAGCAGGCCGTCATCGGCTGGGGCCCGACCAGCAACGGGCTGGGGGTGCTCGGCGCCTCGGTCGGGTGGCCGACGATCGACGGTCTGCCGTGGCTGCCGGACGCCGCGCGGACGTTCCTGCCCCGCGGTTCCGACGCCGAGGTGATGCGCGGCACCGAACCGCCCTGCGGGCTCGAGGCCCGGCCCACCGAGCACGGCACCCTGCTGGTCTCCAAGGTCTACCTCGGCCGGGTCGGCCGGCCGGGCACCTTCACCGCGCACTGCCTGCTCGACCCGACCGGCCGGCAGTGCGCCCACGACCTGTTGGAGCTGGCCCGCGACGGCGTGTTGCTGCGCCGCGAGGAACAGCCCGTCGGCGGCACCCTCGAGGTGCTCGGCCTGCCCGCCCGCCGCACCCGGCCCGAGCCGGGCGGCGTCCCGGCCGACCTGCTCGCCCTGCTGTTGGCGCACCTCGCGGACCGTACGCCGCTGCTGCTGCGGACGGCCGACCGGGGCGGCGGGGTGGAGACCCTGTCGGCACTGGCCCACGCGCTGCCGCGGAAGGTCGCGGCGGACCTGTGGTGGTCCACCTTCGTCGCCCAGCCGGACGACCCGGCGGAGGTCGGTGGGCCGGGTGTGGGGCTGGTGGTGCCGCCGTTCTCGGCGACCGGGGCAGCGGAGCCGGACGCCTTCGGCGCGCCGGTCCGGCTGGACCTGGCCGGGCGGGCCGATCCGCTGGGCCGGGCCGATCCGCCGGGGCGGGCCGGCCTGCCGGAATCGACCGGGGAGGTCATCGATCTCGACCGCGGGCCGGTGCCGACCGACGACCGTGCCCGTGCTCTGCTCCGCAGCTACCTGGACCAGCCGGAGCGGGCGGCGGAGGCGGACGGGGCCGACGCGTTCAGCGCCGGACTGGACGCCCTGGTCGTCGACCCGGCGCTCCCGCTCGACGAGCGCGGCATGGACCTGCTGGCCGCGGAGGTGGGCCCGTCGATCTTCGCCCGGCTGCTCGCCGGCCCGCACGCGATGGCCCGGCTCGCCGAGATCGTCCGGGCCCGTCGCCGGCTGCCGTACCGCACCCTGTGGACCGCCGTCCCTGCGCTGACCGACGCGATGTTCGCCTGGTTCGGGCCGGTGCAGGCCGACCCGGAGACCCAGGCCCGGGCCCAGCGGGTGATCTGCACCACGATGGACTCCCGCAATCTCGTCCGCCTCGTCGCCCGGCCGCTGGGCCGTGACGCGGCGGACTACCGGCCGGTGGTCGCGGACCGCAGGCTGGCCTCCGCGTTGGCCGGGCTGGCTGGCCCGCTCGAGGCGTACGAGTGGCGGGTGCTGACCGAGGAGTGGAGCCCGGTCGTCGACGCCGCCGTGGTGTCCTGGCTCACCGGCTGGACCGACGCCCCGGCAGACCTCGCCCGGCTCGCCGCGGACCATCCGGCATTCGTCGCCGGGCTCGACGCGGCCCTCGCGGAGGTGGCCGCCGACCCCGGCACGACCCCGGCGGACGTACGCTCCCGGCTGGCGACCTGGCGGGGACTGCCGGCGGAGGAATGGGCCGACCTGCTGCTCGACTGCCCCTCCGCCCCTGCCGGCGCTCCCCTCGCGGCACTGGCACGTCTCGACGTCCGTGACGTACGCCAGGTCCTGCGCCGGGCCTGGCCCCGGCTGGCCGCCCAGGCCGGCATCCCGGCGGCGGTCGCCGACGAACTGCGGGTCCGGGGGCTCGGCGGCTTCTGAGGGCGGAGGTGCTCCCGCAACCACTGAGCCCGGACGTTCCCGCGGGAACGCGGCCCGGCCGAACATGGCGTGGGGTCGGCCGGATCAGCTCCGTGCGGCAGCCCGCAGCCGCGCGTCGGCGGTGTCCATGTGCTGGTTCATCTGGGCCACTGCGGCGTCGGCGTCCCCCTGGGCCATCGCGTCGAGGATCTGCCGGTGCTCGAGGAAGGCCGTGCGCATCTGCTCCTTGTCCTGGATGTGGTGTTCCATCCAGATCCGCAGCAGCGCCCGGATCGTCCCGAGCAGTTCCATCAGGGTGGCGTTCTCGGCGGCGTCGGCCAGGGCGACGTGGAAGCGCAGGTCCGCCTCGACGAACGCCTCCTCGCCGAGAGTGTGTTCCTGGGCTTCAAGGGCTTGCCGCAGCGCCCGCTCGTGGTCGGGGCTGAACCGGTCCGTCGCCAGGCGTACGGCATGGGTCTCCAACGCTCGGCGGACCGACAGCAACTCGTCGATCCGGTCGGCGTTGAGCAGGATCCCCCATTGGAGGGTGCGCGGCAGCAGTTCGGAGGTGGTGTCCCGTAGATAGGTGCCGGAGCCTGGCCGGATCTCGACGATGCCGAGGATCTCCAGCGCGGCCAGGGCCTCCCGTACGGCCGACCGACCTACTCCCAGTTCCTGCGCGAGGGTCCGCTCGCTGGGCAGCCGCTCGCCGATCGCGAAGTCCGCCGAGGTCAGCCGGGTCAACAGGGCCTGGGCGGTCTGGGCGGCGAAGGAGGCGCCGCGGATCATCGCCGGTTCGCTCGTCTCCAGGGCGATACGGGGCTCCGGCGTCGACATGGGCCCATGGTACGAGCCGGAGCGACCGACCTCGCGGCGCCGGGCCGGGCGGGAGCTCGTGTCGGCGCCGGAGCGTGAATCGGATCACCCAACAGGTCAACCGGTTGACCAATCTGCTTCGCGTATTCCATGATGGTGCCGTCGACAGAGTGGTCGGCGACCGGGCCCCCAGCGTCGCGGCCCGGTGTCCCTGAAGGAGTCAATGTGGATTCTGCACAGGCCGCTGCGGCGGCTCATCGGAGCGAAGCCGATGTCCTGGAGCGATCGGCTGTTCGCAAGGTGTCGTTCCGACTCGTGCCCTTCGTGGCACTGATGTTCTTCATCAACTACCTCGACCGGACCGCCATCTCCTTCGCCGCGCCGAACGGGATGCGGACGGATCTGGCGATGACCGCCGCCCAGTTCGGCTTCGCCTCGGGCGTCTTCTTCATCGGCTACATCATCCTGGAGATCCCCTCGAACCTGGCCCTGCACCGGTTCGGAGCACGCAAGTGGTTGGCCAGGATCATGGTCTCCTGGGGCGTCGTCGCGGTGCTCTTCACCTGGGTGCAGACGACGGGCCAGCTCTACTGGCTGCGGTTCTTCCTCGGCGTCATGGAGGCCGGCTTCTTCCCCGGCGCCATCCTGTTCCTGTCCATGTGGGTACCGGCCAAGCATCGTCCCCGGGTGCTGATGCTCTTCTATCTCGCCCAGCCACTGACCACCGCGATCGGTGCGCCGCTGGCCGGTGCCCTGATCCAGCTGCACGGCCTGTGGGGCCTCGAGGGCTGGCGAGTGATGTACCTCTTCGTCGGCGCCCCGGCCATCCTCGTCGGCGTCCTGTGTTGGTTCTACCTCAAGGACAAGCCGCGGGACGCGGCCTGGCTCACCCCCGCCGAGCAAGACTGGCTGACCGGTGCGCTCGCCTCGGAGGAGCGGGCCAAGGAGGAGACCGAGCGGATCGGCGTACGCCAGATGTTCGCCTCCGGTCGGGTGTGGGTGCTCTCCTTCGTCTACTTCGGCTTCATCTACGGCCTCTACGCCCTCGGCTTCTTCCTGCCGACCATCGTGGCCGGATTCAAGGCGCAGCTGGGCGAGATGACCCCGTCGCTGCAGGGCCTGATCACGGCCGTGCCGTACGTCATCGCCGCGGTCGTGATGTACCTGTGGTCGCGCGACGTGCAGTCACGCGGTCTGCGGACCTGGCACATCGTCGTCCCGGCGGTGGTCGGTGGCATCAGCATCCCGCTGGCCCTGTTCACCTCCCACCCGGTGCTGACCATCGCCATCGTCTCCGTCACCGCCTCCTCGATCTTCGCCGTGCTGCCCAACTTCTGGACCCTGCCGACCAAGTTCCTCACCGGTGCCGCCGCAGCCGGCGGCGTGGCGCTGATCAACACGATCGGCAACCTGGCCGGCTTCTCCGCCGGCTACATCACCGGCTGGGTGCACGATCTGACCAACGGTTACCTCGTGCCGATGATGGTCGTCGGCGGCTTCATGATCCTCTCCGGGATCCTGCTGGTCCTGTTGGCCTCGCGCGGCAGTGTCACCACCACCGACGCCGACGCGCCCGCCGGGAAGGTCCTCGCGTGAGCCTCGGACTCGGCACCTACGCCCTCTTCTGGGAGTGGTCGGACCGTGCCCCCGACCCGATCGACCTGCCGGGCATGCTGCGGCGCACCCGCGATCTGGACGCCGACGTCTTCCAGATCTGCGACTATCCGGCGCTCGAGACGTACGGGGACGCGCGGCTGCGCGACCTGCGGGCGACCGCCGAGGATCTGGGGGTCGAGCTGGAGCTCGGGACCCGCGGGACGGACCCGGAGCACCTCCGCCGCTATCTGCACCGGTGCGACCTGCTCGGGGCGCGCGTGCTGCGGTCGATGGTCCAGGTCGGTCCCGGGACGCCGAGCCTCGACCGGGTGGTGACGACGCTGCGGGACCTCCGCGGTGACCTCGACGCCCTGGGGGTGGACCTGGCTCTGGAGACGTACGAACAGCTGCCGTCGGCCACCCTGGTCGACATCGTCGAGCGGGCGGAGCACCCGCGGATCGGCATCGCTCTCGACCCGGCCAACTGTGTCGCCGCGCTCGAGCACCCCGACGACGTGATCGACCGCTGCGCGCCGTACACCCTCGACCTGCACGTCAAGGACTTCGCCTTCAGCCGGCAGGCCGGCTGGGTCGGGTTCAGCTACGCCGGGGCGCCGATGGGGGAGGGACTCCTCGACTACGCCCACGAGCTCGACGCCGTCCGCCCGCTCGAGCGCGGCATCAACCAGATCGTCGAGCACTGGCTCGTCTGGCAGGGCGACCCACAGACCACCATCGCCGAGGAACGGCGATGGACCGAACGAACACTCACCTACGCAAGGGAACGGATCCAACCATGACCGAGAACCTGACCATCGCAGTGATCGGCGCCGGCGGCAAGATGGGCCAGCGCGTGTCGAACAACCTGCGGCGTACCGATCACACCGTGTACTACTGCGAGACCAGCCCGGCCGGCCAGCAGCGGGTGCGCGACGCCGGCCTGGCGGTGACCCCGAACGAAGAGGCCGTGCCCGGTGCCGACATCGTCATCTACGCCGTGCCGGACGTCGCTCTGGAGGCCGTCACCACCGCCACCGTGCCGCTGCAGAAGGGCGGGTCCATGGTGCTCACCCTGGATCCGGCCGCTGCGTACGCCGGGCTGCTCTACCTGCGCGCCGACCTCGACTACGTCGTCGCCCACCCGACCCACCCGTCGGTGTTCCTCGAGCGGACCACCGCCGAGGAGTGGGCCGACACCTTCGGCGGGATCGCCGCCGCGCAGAACTCCGTCGCCGCCCTGCAGCAGGGCGACGAGTCGATCAAGCCGCTGGCCGAGGAGATCATCGCCACGATGTACGGCCCCGTCGACGGCGTCTACTGGGCCTCGGTCCACGATCTCGCGGTCCTCGAGCCGACCCTCAACGAGACCATCGGCTGCATGATCGGGCAGTTCCTCAAGGACGCCATGGACACCACGGTCGAGAAGACCGACATGGACGAGGACACCGTGAAGGCGATGTTCTACGGCCACGTCTACATCGCGCTGACCAACGCCCTGCGCGGCTCCAACCCCTTCTCCGACGCCTGCCTGCTGGCCATGGACTACGGCCGGGAGGCGCTGATCAAGGACGACTGGGAGCGGATCTTCAACGACGACGACCTGGAGATCGTGATCTGCAAGATGCTCGGCATCGAGGCCGTCAACCACCACCCCGAGGTCCACGCCCCGCAGCCCGCCACAGTCTGACCGCCGGCAGCAGGCAGCCACCAGGAGATCCCGATGACCCACCTCGTCAATGACCCCACCACCTTCGCCACCGACAGTCTGAGGGGCTTCGTCGCCGCCCATCCGACGTACGTCCAACCGGTCCACGGCGGCGTCGTCCGGGCCACCGGCTCGCCCTCGGGTGAGGTCTCGGTCGTCGTCGGCGGCGGCGCGGGGCACTACCCCGCGTTCGCCGGCTGGGTCGGACCCGGCATGGCGCACGGAGCCGTCTGCGGCAACGTGTTCGCCTCGCCCTCCGCCTCCCAGGTGCAGGCGGTGGTCCGTGCGGCCGACAACAGCGGTGGCACCGTCCTGCTCTACGGCAACTACGCCGGGGATGTGCTGCACTTCGGACAAGGCGCGGTGCACTGCCGGGCCGAGGGCGCCGACGTGCGCGAGATCGCGATCAGCGACGACGTGGCGTCCCGCCCGGTCGCGGAGTGGCGGGGGCGGCGCGGTATCGCCGGGGATCTCCTGGTCGTCAAGGCCGCCGGTGCCGCCGCGGCGACGGGCCGCGACCTCGACCGGGTCGTCGCCGTCGCTGAGCGGGCCAACGCCCGGACCCGCTCGGTGGGGGTGGCCTTCACCGGCTGCACGCTGCCGGGATCCCGGGAGCCGCTGTTCGGCGTGCCGGCCGGTGGCTACGCTCTCGGTCTGGGCATCCACGGCGAGCAGGGACTCTCCGTCGCACCGATGGTCCCGGCGACGGAGATCGCCCGGACCATGGTGGACACTCTGCTCGCTGAGGAACCGACGCCCGGCGTGGCCGGCTACCAGCGGCGCGCCGCCGTCCTGCTCAACGGGCTGGGGGCCACCACGTACGAGGAACTCTTCGTGCTCTACGGCTCGGTCGCCGACCTGCTGACGGAACGGGGCATCGTCATCGTCGCCCCGGAGGTCGGTGAGCAGGTCACCAGCTTGGACATGGCCGGCTGTTCGCTCTCCCTGATGTTCCTCGACCCCGAACTCGAGGAGCTGTGGACCGCACCCGCCGACACCCCGGCCTTCCGCCGCGGTGCGGTGCCGGCCGGGACCAGCCGACGGATCGTCCCCGAGGACCGCGCGGCGGCGCCGGTGGTCGAGGGATCGGCGGAATCCCGTGGCCAGGCGGAGGCCGTCGTCGCCGTGCTCGATCGGGTGGCCGATCTCGCCCGGCGGGTCGAGACCGAACTGGGCCGGATCGACGCGGTGGCCGGGGATGGCGACCACGGGCAGGGGATGGTGCTCGGCTCGGCGGCGGCCGCCCGGGCCGGCCGGGCCGCGCTCGGCGAGGGTGCCGGCGCCCGGACAGTCCTCTCCCGGGCCGGGGCAGCCTGGGCGGAAGGGGCCGGCGGCACCTCCGGCGCGCTGTGGGGCGCTGCCCTGGGCACCGTCGCGACCGGGCTCAGCGACCAGGATGCCCGTGACGGCGCGGAGCTGATCGCGGCGGTCGTTGCCGGCGGGCGGGCGATCCAGGACCTGGGTGGCGCCGCCGTCGGGGACAAGACCATGGTCGACGCCGTCGTTCCTTTCGTGGAGCGGCTCGTCGAGACGTACGCCGACGACCCCGACCTTCCCCGGGCCTGGACCGAGGCCGCCGGCCGGGCCACCGAGGCCGCCACCCGTACGGCGCTCATCCCGGCCCGGCTGGGCCGGGCCCGCACCCACGGCGACGACTCGATCGGCACCCCGGATCCGGGGGCCGTCTCGTTCGCCCTGGTGATGGCCGAGATCGGCCGGGTGCTGGCCGACTACGACGTCGACCACACCTGCGATCCATCGTCCCGATCCACGTCCACGGTCAACGCCATCGTGGCCTTCGAGGCGGAGGGAGTGCGATGACGGTGGACGAGCCGCTCACCTGGATCGGCACCAGCTGGAAGATGAACGGCTCGCTGGCGTTCGCCCGGGCGTACGCCACCGGATTGCGGGCACGCGCCGCCGCGGGGTGGCCCGGGATCCAGCCGTTCCTCATCCCGCCGGCCACGGCGTTGGCCGTGGTGAGTGAGGTGCTCCGGCCGGCCAGCGGGATCATCGTCGGTGCCCAGAACGCGCACTGGGAACAGCGAGGCGCGTGGACCGGTGAACTGTCGGTCGAGCAGGTCGCCGACGCCGGGGCGACGCTCGTGGAGATCGGGCACTCCGAGCGCCGGGCGTGGTTCGGTGACACCGATGAGGTGGTCCATCGGAAGGTCCTGGCGACCCTGCGGGCGGGCCTGCGACCGCTGGTCTGCGTCGGCGAGTCGGCCGAGGATTTCGCCGCCGGCCGCTCCGTCGAGGTGGTGACCGCCCAGGTCTCCTCCGCGCTGGCCGGCGTCGCCCCGGGAGAGGGACAGGCGCCGCTCGTCGCCTATGAGCCGATCTGGGCCATCGGGGAGCACGGCCGGGAGGCGACGCCCGAGGACATCGTCGCGACGGTGGGGGCGATCGCCGACCACGTCGGGGATCGGGTGGGATCAGTCCTGTACGGGGGGTCGGTCAACCGGGAGAACCTGACCGACATCCTCGGTGTCCCGGGGGTCGGTGGTGTGTTCGTCGGGCGGGCGGCCTGGACTCTCACCGGCTACCTCGCCCTGCTGGATCTCGCGGCAGACCAGCTGGCCGGTCGGCTCAACGTCGGATGATGGGTGCCGCCGACACCGAAGGACTGGTTGATCGTTGAACTAAATCCTTCTACTCTGGAGGGGGTCGGCCGAGGGATCGGCCCCGGCGGCGGCCCGCGGACCAAGGAGCATCCATGAGCACCCGGCTGCCCACCTATTTCGTCTCCCACGGCGGTGGGCCGTGGCCGTGGATCAAGGACATGATGCCGGGGATGGAGAAGCTCGAGGCCTCGCTCCGGTCCATCCCCACCGAGCTCGGCCTCACACCGCGGGCGGTGCTCGTCATCTCGGGCCACTGGGAGGAGCCTGAGTTCACGGTCCAGACCAGCGCCCACCCGCCGATGATCTACGACTACGGCGGCTTCCCCGCGTTCACCTACCGCATCCAGTACCCGGCGCCGGGGGCACCGAACGTCGCAGCCCGGGTCGGCCAGCTGCTCGAGGACGCCGGCATCACCACCCGCTACGACGCGCAGCGTGGCTACGACCATGGGCTGTTCGCCCCGCTGTACGTCATCTACCCGCAGGCCGACGTCCCGATCCTGCAGCTCTCCCTGAGAAGCGGCTACGACCCGGCCGCCCACCTCGCCGCCGGCCGGGCGCTGGCCCCGCTGCGCGACGAGGGCGTGCTGATCATGGGCAGCGGATTCAGCTACCACAACCTCGCCGCCTTCGGCCCGAGCGCCGGCCCCGCCTCGACGGCGTTCGGCGACTGGCTCAACACGACCTTGGTCGAGGGGCCGGTCGAGGAGCGTACGCAGCGCCTGCTGCACTGGGACGCTGCGCCCGGTGCGCGGGCGAGTCACCCGGCCGAGGATCACCTGATCCCGCTGATGGTCGCGGTGGGTGCCGCCGAGACCGAGGCCGGCGTACGCATCTACCACGAGCACGAGTTCATGGGTGCGATCGATTCTTCCAGCTTCCGCTTCGGGGAACTGCCGGGGTCGGGTCGCTGACGCCGTCCTGACCTCGTGGTCGCTGGAGTATGAGGTCGCTGGAGTATGAGGGCGCTGGGGTGATCCCCGGCCCGAGCCGGCGCCGCTCAGGGAATCGGATCGAAGTCGCCGCGCCAGCTCTGCAGCACCACGCTCGTGTCGGTGCCGGCGATCTCCTTGTGGGAGTTCAGATCGGTGACCACGAAGTCCCGCAGCGCCTGGGAATCCGGCACGGCCACCCAGACGATGAGATCGGAGTGGCCGGAGGTGAAGAACACGTGCAGGACAGAGGGTGATTTCGCCAGCCGCTGGGCCTGCTGCTCGATCTCGTCGCGCATGCCCGGATGGATGCGGACCGAGATGAGCGCCAGCAGCGGCCGCCCGACGGCCGCGGTGTTCACCTCCGCATGGAACCCGGTGATCACGCCCGCGTCGACGAGGGCCTGGATCCGGGAATGGCTGGTGGACTCCGCGGTCGCCGTGGCGGCCGCGAGGGCTGCGTTGCTCATCCGGCCGTTCTCCATCAGGAGCCGGAGGATCTGGTGGTCGATGGCGTCGAGCTGCCTGTGTCGGTGCCCCTTGCCGGGCTGCGGGACAGGGCGAGGGTTCGGCTGCTTTGCCACGGGAAAACAGTACGCTCCGCGGCTCGCCCTCGGGAAGGCCACGTACGGACGCACAGGGAGGGCCAGGTACGTACGCACCGGGAAGGCTACGTACGCACCGGGAGGGCTACGTGCGCGCTTCCTCGGCCGTCCGCACTTCCTCGGCCGCCCGGACCCGCTCGGCATCGAAGTCGATGGGCGCGGCGCCGCTGCGGGTGTTGCGCATCAGCCGCCAGACGATCGCCATGAACGCGATCCAGATCGGCGCGGCCAACAGGGAGATCCGGGAGTCCTTGGACAGCCCCAGTGCCACGAAGATGAGCAGGAAGAACACCAGGGTCGCCCACGACATCGCCGCGCCGCCGGGCATCTTGAAGGTCGACTCGGCGTGCCGCTCGGGGTGCTTGCGGAGGAAGGCGAGGTAGCTGACCATGATCAGGCCCCAGACCGAGAGGTAGAGCACCGAGGAGACGCCGGCGACGAGGCTGAAGGCGTCCATCACCGTGTCGCTGAGCATCACCAATGCGATGGCCGGGGAGATGCACAGCGCGGTCAGGATCAGGGCGTTGCGCGGAATGTGGTGCGAGGAGAGGCCCTCGAACACCCCTGGCGCGTTCTTCTCGCGGGCCAGCCCGTACATCACGCGGGAGGTCGAGAAGACGCCCGAGTTGGCGGACGAGGCCGCGGAGGTGAGCACCACGAAGTTGACGACGTGGAAGGCGATCAGGATGCCGATGAAGCTGAACATCTCGACGAACGGGCTCATGTCGGGGTTGATCAGGTCCCAGGGCTGGACCGACATGATCACGGCGAGCGCGAGGACGTAGAAGATCAGCACCCGGGCGGGGATCGCGTCGATCGCCTTGGGGAGGTTCTTCTGCGGATCGGCGGTCTCGGCGGCGGCGGTGCCGGCCATCTCGATGCCCTGGAACGAGAAGATCGCGATCTGGAAGCCCGCCAGGAAGCCCATCCCGCCGGTCGGGAAGAAGCCGCCGCGGTCCCACAGGTGGGCGAAGGAGGCCGCCGGTGCGCCGGCGGTGGGGGGCGTGAACGCCGTGATGGCCAGGTAGCCGCCGACGACGACCAGCGCGACGATCGTGACGATCTTGATCATCGCGAACCAGAACTCCAGCTCGCCGAAGACCTTGACCGCGACCATGTTCAGGCCGGTCAGCAGCAGGATGACGCCCAGGGCCGGGATCCACTTGGGCAGGTCGGGGAACCAGAGCCCGAGGTAGCCGGTGATGGCGGTGGTGTCGGCGATGCCGATGACCACCCAGCACATCCAGTACGTCCAGCCGATGTAGAAGCCTGCCCAGGGCCCGATCAGGTCGGTGGCGAAGTCGGCGAACGACTTGTAGGCGAGGTTGGACAGCAGCAGCTCGCCCATCGCCCGCATCACGAAGAAGAGGAAGAAGCCGATGATGGCGTAGACGAGGAGGATCGACGGTCCGGCGAGGTGGATCGTACGTCCGGAGCCGAGGAACAGGCCGGTGCCGATGGCGCCGCCGATGGCGATCAGCTGCAGGTGGCGGTTCCGCAGGCCGCGGCTCAGGTGCGGTCCCTCCTGGGTCGGAGTGCCGGTGCGGGAGCGGGTGGGCGCGGCCTGTTCGGCCGCGGTGGTCAGGGAGTGGGTGGTGGAGGCGGACACGCGGGCTGCGGTGGTGGGGGAGTGGCCGGGTGCCGTGGATGCTGTGGAGGTCATGTCGGGACTCCTTTGTCTCCGGTGGATGTTTCTCCGCGGGGATGCAGTGGGGGTGGGCGCCGTACGCCCACCCCCCGGGTGCCTGTGTCAGGCAGTGAGAACGTACTGGACGGCGACGGACTCGATCGAGAAGGCCTCCGCCACCGGGCGGCAGGTGAGCAGCCCGGCGGTGGTGTTCAGGCCCTTGGCGAGGGCGCTGTCGTCGAGGCAGGCCTGCTTCCATCCCTTGTCGGCCAGCTTGATCGCGTACGGCAGTGTCGCGTTGGCCAGCGCCCAGGTGGAGGTGTTCGGGACTGCGCCGGGCATGTTCGCCACGCAGTAGAAGGTGGAGTTGTGCACCTGGAAGGTCGGGTTGTCGTGGGTGGTCGCGTGCGAGTCCTCGAAGCAGCCGCCCTGGTCGATGGCCACGTCGACGAGCACCGAGCCGGGCTTCATCTGGGCGACCATCTCGTTGGTGACCAGCTTCGGCGCCTTCGCGCCGGGGATGAGCACGGTGCCGATGACCATGTCTGCGGCCAGCACCTGCTCGCGGACGGCGAGGGCCGTCGACGTGATGCCCTGGACCCGGTTGCCGTAGCGCCAGAACGTCATCCGCAGCTTGTCGAGGTCGGTGTCCAGGACGGTCACGTTGGCGCCCATGCCGAGCGCGACGTTCGCCGCGTTCTGTCCGGCGGTGCCGCCACCGAGGACGACGACCTTGGCGTTCTGTACGCCGCCGACGTCACCCAGCAGGACGCCACGGCCGCCGTACGGCTTCATCAGCGCGTGGGCACCGACCTGCGGGGCCAGGCAGCCGGCGACCTCGGACATCGGGTAGAGCAACGGGAGCATCCCGCTGGGCAGCTGCACCGTCTCGTACGCGATCGCGGTCGTCCCGGCGGCGAGCAGCGCCTCGGTCTGCGGCCGGTCGGCGGCCAGGTGCAGGTAGGTGAACAGCAGCAGGTCGTCGCGCAGCAGGCCGTACTCCTGCGGGACGGGCTCCTTGACCTTCATCACCATCTCGCCCGCCGCCCAGGTGGCCTCGGCACCCTCGACGATGGTGGCACCCTGTTCGGCGTACTCCGCGTCGGCGAAGGACGAGCCGGCACCGGCGCCGGCCTGCACGAACACCTGGTGACCGTGGCGGACCAACTCATGGACGCCCGACGGCGTCATCGCGACGCGGTACTCGTTGTTCTTGACCTCGGTGGGGACTGAAATCCTCATGGGAGACCTCCGATTTCGGCTGTGCCGCGGACCCTCCGCGGCACCGATGGAGTGAGTCTCGAATGGACAGACGCACACAGGGAGGTTCGGGGCGCAAAACCGAAGGAACCTCGATCCGGAGGGTCCTTCGACGGGCTTCGTCCGGGCATCGGGGGCACGAATCGCGAAGAATCCTCGGTGACTGGTCCGCACCTGTGCGTCGTACGTCGGTGGCCTCACAGGGTTGGACGGAACGACCGTCGCGACCCCCTCGGTCCGGCAGGCCGGTGCCCTCGGTCGGGCAGGCCGGTGCCCTCAGTCCGGCAGGCCGGCGCCGTTCCAGCTGAACCGTGCGGGCCGCCGCTCCAGGAAGGCCGCCGTCCCGTCGGCGAGGTCGGGACTGTTCGCCACCTGCTCCATCCAGGCGTCGACCCGCTGCGCGGTGAGCGTACGGTCGACCATCCGGTCCACCAGGTCCTTGGTCGCCTGGATCGACAGCTGCGAGCGCTTGGCGATGTCGTCGGCCAGCGCCAGGGCGCGGTGCAGCACGACGTCGTCGGGCAGCAGTTCGTCGACGAACCCGATGTGGCGGGCTCGTTCGCCGCCGATCAGGCCTGCGGTGAAGATCAGGTACTTCGTGGCGGCCGGGCCGATCAGCCGGACCAGGCGCTCCAGCGGGATCGGCGGGTAGACCAGGCCGAGGTTGGCCGGCGGCACCCCGAAGCGGGCCGACAGGCCGGCGATCCGGATGTCGCAGGCGCCGGCCATCAGCACTCCGCCGCCGACGCACGAACCGTTGATCGCCGCGATGGTCGGCTTGGGACAGCGGGCGATCGCCTCGTGGGCGTTGGTCGGCCGGTCGTTGTCGAGGATGGTGTCGAGTTCGCTGATGTCGGCGCCGGCGCAGAAGTGCCCGGAGGCACCGGTGATGACCACGACCCGTACGTCGTCGTCCGCCACCACCCGCTCCATCAGCGCCGGCCAGGCCGACCACATCGGAGTGGTCATCGCGTTGCGCTTGCGTGGGTGGTCGATGGTGATCAGGGCGGTCGCGCCGCGGGTCTCCAGGGTCAGTCTGCCGGTCTCGCTCACAGGCGCATTGTTCCCCCGCCGAGGGGCGTCGGCAGCCGGACAGGTCCCGATGCACCGGACGACGGCACGCCGGACGTGTCTCCGGTCACCTCGCGACGGTTCGGACGCTCCTCGGACGTTCCCGCGGGAACGCCTCGGCACCGTCACCAGCGCTCGGCGATCACCTTGTCGTACAGCTCGGAGAACTGCGCCAGCCGCTCGGAGTAGTAGGCGGTCCGGCGCGGGTGCGGTTCGGCGATCGGGCCCAGGTCGGGGGGCGTACGCTCCACGCCCGGCGCCAGCATCTCGAGTGCCAGCAGCGCCGATCCGTGCAGCGTCGCGCGTTTGATCGTCACCGGCGCGACCGGGCGGCCCATCACGTCGGCAAGGATCTGCAGCAGTTCGGGGCGGTCCTGGGTGACCCGGCCCTGGGCGAGGATCCGCACCGCCCCGGGGGCGTGCGCGACGAGCTGGACGGCGATCCGGCGGTAGGACAGCCCGACCCCCTCGACCACCCCGCGGTAGAGCGCGACCGGATCAGTGGTGGCGTGCACTCCGGTCATCAGGGCGGTGGCGTGGGAGGCCCAGCCGGTGGACCGCTCGCCGCTGAAGAACGGCAGCACCAGCGGGGTCTGCTCGGACGGCTCGGCCAGCAGCGCCCGACCGAGCGCCGGTTCGGGCGGCAGGGCGAGGGTGTTCGCGGCCCAGCTGAGGGCCCGGCCGACGTCGTTGACGGCGCCGCCGAGCAGCGAGCGGCGGCGATCCACCCGGTAGCACCACAGCCCGGTCGGCACCTGCTCCAGCGGGCCGGACACCATCACCCGCAGCGCCCCCGAGGTGGCGGCGGAGGCGCCGATCGTACGGTTGTCGGTCGCCCCGGCGCCCACGCTGGCGCCCAGCCCGTCGGCGATCGTCGGGAACCACCGGGCGCCGCGCAGTGCCGGCCAGCGGGCGTCCAGGCGGTTGTCCGCCGCCTCCAGTGGCTGGTCGGGGTCGCGGACGGCCGACAGTTGGGCGGCGCCGATCCCGCACAGGTCGAGCATCTCGGGATCCCACTGGCCGGTGCGCCGGTCGAGCAGGCCGCTCCACGAGGCGGCGGAGGTGCCGACGGCCGTCCGGCCGAGGAGGTGCAGGTGGAGGTATTCGCCGAGGCTGATCCACCGGTCGACCTTGTCGAAGGTCCGCGGATCGGTCGACGACAGCCAGCGCAGCCGCGCCGGCAGATAGGAGGCGTGCAGGCGGACGCCGGTCCGCTCGTGGATGGCGTCCTCGTCGACGAGTTTGCGCAGTTCGTCGACCTGCTGGCCGGAGCGGGCGTCGGCGTACGTGTAGCAGGGGGTCAGCGCCATCCCCTGCCGGTCGATGCCGATCAGCGAGGAGGCGAAGGTGTCGAGGGCGACGCCCTTGAGGCGGCCCTTCAGGTCCTTGGTGGCCAGGCCGTCGATGATCTCGATCACCTCGGCCAGCACCCGGTCCGGGTCGATGGTGGAGGTCCCGTCGGCGCGGGCGGTGAAGGTGTGGGCCACCTTGACCCGCTGGCCGGCCGGGCGGCCGTGGGCGTCGTAGAGCGAGCCCCGGCTCGCGGTGCTGCCGATGTCGATCGCCAGGACGAGCGGGTCGGTGGCCTTGGCGAGTTCGATCTGGAAGATGCTCCTGGCCATCCTGCCTCCGGGGGTCGTACGGGCTCGCGTCACCCGGCGCGGGCCGTGGGTCATGTGTGCTCGGGGACTCGGCTCGCCGTCAGGCGCCTGTTGCCCTCGGGGTGGTCGTGTCGTCCATGGCCCGATGTCCTCCGACAGCGTAGTCCGTTGCCAGGCAGGTGATCAGCCCGGTGCCGATCGACCGGACAAAGCCGTCGGTACGCCGGCCTGGACGTCGCCTGGGGCGGGACCCGGACTCGGATCCCGCCCCAGGCGGTCGTACGTGGCTTGGCGGCCGTCACCAGGTGGTGTCGGCGATCAGGCCTTCATGGTGCCGGTGGACAGCATCCGCTGGTGCCAGGACAGCGCCTGGGACAGGTCGTGCGGGGTGTGCTGGCCGTTGGCGACCTTGACGGCGACGGCGTAGTAGTCCTTCAGCATCGCGCGGTAGTCGGGATGCGCCACCTTGATCATCTCGGGAACGCGCTGACGCGGCGACTTGCCCCGCAGGTCCGCGACGCCGTACTCGGTGATCACCAGGTCGGTGTCGTGCTCGGTGTGGTCGACGTGCGACACCATCGGGACGATCGCCGAGATCGCGCCGCCCTTGGCGGTCGACGGGCTGACGAAGACGGTCAGTGCAGCGTTGCGGGCGAAGTCGCCGGAGCCACCGATGCCGTTCTGCATCCGCGAGCCCATGATGTGGGTGGAGTTCACGTTGCCGTAGAGGTCGGCCTCGATCATGCCGTTCATCGCGATCACGCCGAGACGACGGATGACCTCGGGGTTGTTCGAGACCTCCTGGTTACGCAGGATGATCTTCTCGCGGTAGAACTTCGCGTTGTCGTTCATCTTGGTCGCGTACTCCGGCGACAGCGAGAACGCGGTGGCGGAGGCCACCTCGAGCTTGCCGGCGTCGATCAGGTCGACCATGCCGTCCTGGATCACCTCGGTGTAGGAGGTGAGGTTCTCGAACTGGCCGTGCAGCAGTCCGGCGAGCACCGCGTTGGCGACGTTGCCGACACCGGACTGCATCGCCGGCATCGGGTCGGGCAGCCGGCCCGCCTTCGCCTCGAGGTCGAGGAAGTCGAGCAGGTGCCCGGCGATCGACTTGGAGATGTCGTCCAGCGGCTTGAACGGCGAGTTGCGGTCCGGGCTGTCGTTCTCGACGACGGCGACGACCTTGGCCGGGTCGACGCTCAGGTACTTCGAGCCGGCGCGGTCACCGGAGTGGTAGATCGGCAGGGCGAAGTCGAGCGGCACCTTGTGGATGTTGCCCAGGATGTCGTGCATGCCCTCGAGGTCCTCGGACTGCCAGGAGTTGACCTCGAGGATGACCTTGTCGGCCAGGTCGAGCCAGGCCTGGTTGTTGCCGACGGAGGAGGACGGCACGAGCGAGCCGTCGGCCTTGATGGCGCTGAGCTCGATGATCGCCAGGTCCATGTTGCCGTGGAATCCGTTGCGGAACTGCGGCGCGATGTGCGACAGGTGGACATCGGAGTAGTTGATGTCGCCGGTGTTGATCTTCTTGCGGGTCTCCGGATCGGACTGGTACGGCGTCCGGAAGTCGACCGCGTTGGCCTCTGCCAGCTCGCCGTCCAGCTCGGGCGCGGTCGAGGCGCCGGTGCCGAGGCTGACGCGGAACGGCTTGCCCGCTGCGTGCAGCGCCTTGGCGCGTGTGGCCAGGGCGATCGGCACCGCCTTCGGGTATCCGGAGCCGGTGAAGCCGGAGACACCGATCATGTCTCCGTCATTGACCAGCGCGGCGGCGTCCTCAGCGCTCATCACCTTGCTCTGGTACGCAGCGTTGTGGATCCGATTGCCCATGAAATGTCCTCCAAGTCAGGTGCGGCTTTGCAGTCCAAACTTACTGGGAAGGTATCCTGCCCGACCCCTGGGGTCGGGCCAACCGATGCGAGTGTGTCGTACGCCACACGACCCCTCGATCTGGCGTGCATCGCACGTAACGGATGGTCGCCTTTCGGTGATCCGGCTCTCACCCGGATCGGCGTCGTGCCGCGGAGCGGAACCAAGGGTGTGGGTCAGCGGGACCGGCGGGCCTCCTGGGCCATGTACTGCTCGTGCTCGCCGTGCGCGCGGCGGACCAGATCGCGGTAGTGCTGCTCGTTCTCGATCAGCTCGGACTTGAGGTGATCGGGGATCTGCGGCATCTTGCCGAGCTTGCCGGCCAGCTGGTTGTTGATCTTCGTACGCTCCTCGACGGGCGCCTCGGCGGGCAGTGCCAGGTAGCGTTCGGCCAGGTCCTCGGTGGCCCGGATGATCGCCATGGCCCGGCCGCGGGGGCTGAGCAGTGAGCTGGCGATCGTGACCGCCAGGACACCGACGATGACGACCAGCGACATCTGGGTGGTGATCTCGACGACGCGGACGGGCTCGCCGTCGTTGATGAACGGGAGATTGTTCTCGTGCAGGGCGTGCAGGATCAGCTTGACCGCGATGAACCCGAGGATCCCCGCCAGGCCGTACGACAGGTAGATCAGTCGGTCGAGCAGCCCGTCGATCAGGAAGTAGAGCTGCTTGAGCCCCATCAGCGAGAACACCACGGCGGTGAAGACCAGGAACACCTCCTGGGTCAGCCCGAAGATCGCCGGGATCGAGTCGAGGGCGAAGAGCACGTCGGTGCCGCCGATCGCGACCATCACCAGCAGCATCGGGGTGAGTGCTCGGCGGCCGTCGACGACGGTGAACAGCTTGTTGCCGTCGTACGTGTCGGAGGTGTGGAAGACCCGCCGGACCAGCCGGACGAAGAAGTTCTCGCTCTCCTCCTCCTCGTCGGAGAGGGCCTCCTTGAGGGTCGAACCGGCCGTCACCAGCAGGATCACGCCGAAGATGTAGAAGACCCAGGCGAAGGCGTTGATCAGGCCGGCACCGACGAAGATCAGTGCCGACCGGAAGATCAGCGAGACGACGATGCCGAAGAGCAGCACCTCCTGCTGGGACTGCCGGGGCACCTTGAACGAGGCCATGATGATGAGGAAGACGAAGAGGTTGTCGACACTCAGCGACAGCTCGGTGATGTAGCCGGCGTAGAACTGGGTGGCGGCGTGGCCGCCCCAGGTGGCGAGGACGAACAGGCCGAACGACAGAGCGATCGCCACGTACAGCGCGGACCACAGGGCGGATTCCCTGATGCCGGGGGTGTGTGGTCTGCGGGCGTGGAAGAGGAAGTCGAACAGCAGCATCCCCACCACGAAAAGGGTGGTGAGCGTCCAGGTGAGGCCGGAAACCTCCATGCGGGTCCTTTCAGGGGAAGGTGGGCGGTCCGGGAACGCCCCGGCGGTGGCCGTCGACCGCCGGTCCCGCGACTCGGGTGCCGCTGGGCCCTCGCGCTGCGGAACCCTTGGAGTCTACCAATCGGGTCGGCGGGCGACGGCGCATCCGCGGTGGGCCCCCGGTCACGGAAGGGCGGTCGGAGGGGCTATCCGGGGTGGTCCGTGTCGGGTCGGGAACGGTGTCGCGGGGGCAGGGCGCCGCTGGTGTCCAGCCCGGTGCCGTGCACCCGTTCGAGCAGGTCGAGGAAGTGGCGCTTGTCGGCGATCAGTTCCTGCTTGAGGTCGTCGGGGATGGCAGGCATCCGCTCCAGCTGCTGGGCGAGGCGGTGGCGGATCGCCAGCCGGTGGGCCTCGTCCGCGTCCTCCTCGAGGGCCAGGTAGCGCTCGGACAGCGACTCGGTGGCCGCGATCGCCGCCACCGCCCGGCCGCGCCGACTGAGCAGTGAGGCCGCGACGGTCGCGCCCAGCACCCCGACGATCACGCCGAGAGACAGCTGGGTGGAGATCTCGACCACCTGCACCGGCTCGCCGTTGTTGACGAACGGGAGGTTGTTCTCATGCAGGGCGTGCAGGCCGAGCTTGACCGCGATGAAGGCGAGGATCGCCGACAGGCCGTACGACAGGTAGATCAGTCGGTCGAGCAGACCGTCGATCAGGAAGTAGAGCTGCTTGAGGCCGAGCAGGGAGAACGCGACCGCGGTGAAGACGAGGTAGGTCTCCTGGGTCAGCCCGAAGATCGCCGGGATGGAGTCGAGGGCGAACAGCAGGTCGGTGCCGCCGATCGCGATCATCACCAGCAGCATCGGGGTCATCACCCGCACACCGTCGATCCGGGTGAACAACCTGTTGCCGTCGTACGTGTCGGAGGTGTGGAAGACCCGGCGGACCAGCCGGGTGACGGTGCTCTCGCCCTCGTCCTCGTCGGGGGAGATGGCGCCCTTGAGCGTGCTGCCGGCGGTGACCAACAGGATGGCCCCGAAGATGTAGAAGACCCAGGCGAAGGCGTTGATCAGGCCGGCGCCGACGAGGATCAGGCCGGTCCGGGCGACCAGGGAGAAGGCGATGCCGAAGAGCAGCACCTCCTCCTGGTACTGCCGTGGCACGGCGAACGAGGCCATGATGATGAGGAAGACGAAGAGGTTGTCGACGCTCAGCGCCTTCTCGGTGAGGTAGCCGGCGTAATACTGCCCGGCGAAGTCGCCGCCGGCGGTGGCCCAGACGAACAGGCCGAACGCCAGCGCGATCCCGACGTACGCCGCCGACCAGAGCGCGGACTCCTGGATGTTCGGCACGTGGGGCGTACGGGCGTGGAAGAAGAAGTCGAACACCAACATGGCGACGATGAGGGCGACGGTGAGCGTCCAGACGAGGGCGGAGACCTCCATGAGGGGTCCTTTCGGAGACGGCGGATGCCGGTCTCGCGAGTCTCTCCGCCGGCCGAGGGCTGGATGCCCGCCGCCGACCACACCATCCGGTCCGGCCCGGGGCCGGACGTGCTGACGTCTGATGTGTCGGGATACTCCCCCACGATTACTTCGAAAGTAGCAGGGGTGGCCCAGGGGAGCGAAATGCCCGTTCCCGGGAAGACCCGGTTCCGGTGACCCGGTCCGGCCCCCATGCCGGCGGGCGACCCGGGCATCGTCACCGTGCGACGTCCGGCAGCGCAGTGATCTCGGAAACGGGAGCGGAGCTTGCGTGGTGGACGACGTCGACGATCGTGGCGTGGAGCGCTGCCAGCGCTCGGCGGAGCGCCAGTCCGTCGGTGGCGGCGAGCCGGAGAGTGAGTCCCGCTCCCGCAGGCAGCTCGGATGCGGCTGCGTACGCACCGGTCGAGTCGCCGGCCACGGTCAGCCGGGCGAGGCAGCTGGGGCACGACATGTGGCCGGGGGCGGCAACGACGACGGAGGCGAATGCTCGGAATCCGACCGGCAGCAGCGCGATGTCGTCGAAGGACTGCCGTTCGATGGCGAGTGGGGCGGCCGCGTCGGCGACCCGCACCTGCGTGCACGACAGGAACCGGATGTCGGGCGTGTGCAGGGCGTCGGGGTGCAGCACGAACGACTCGACCAGCGCCACGGCCCCGCCGTGCTCGACGACGATGTCGCAGTCCTGGGTGAGCCACGCATGGGGGGTGAGGATCCGCGGACCGAGGTCGACGATGACCGATGATGCTGCCGCGGCTCGCACCAGGAAGGACTCGTGAGCGGCCGATCCCCCGGGGGCCCCTGAGACGTACGTGGCGCCCTGACCGCGGACGTCGACGCGCACACCGTCTGTCGCCTCGAGGCGGGCTCGCAGCTCGTCTCCGGGCTGCAGCCCGGCGCCCGCGCCCTGCACCATGACGACTGCCTGCGAGGGATCGGCCGCCGACGGCCGGAACAGTCTGTGCACGACGTACGGCCAGCGGTAGCGGTGGCGCCGGTAGGTGACGCGGCCGTGCACCGAGGTCCACGCCAGGTCGAGGACCCCGGTGGTCGGCCGGGTGGGCATGCTCACACGAACAGCACCTCGCGCTCCAGGTGGCTGATGAGGGCATCAACTCCGCCGCCCGTACGGGCATTCGTGCAGAGCACCGGTCGCCCGTCGCGCACCTGGTGGGCTTCTCGCACCATCCGGTCGATATCGGCACCGACGTACGGGGCGAGGTCGACCTTGTTGACGACGAGTAGATCGCAACGCACGACGCCGGGGCCACGCTTGCGTGGGATGTCGTCTCCACCGGCGACGTCGATGACGAACAGCCAGTAGTCGACCAGATCGCGCGAGAACGTCGAGGCGAGGTTGTCTCCGCCGCTCTCGAGCAGCACGAGGTCGGTCCCGGGGAAACGTGCCTCGAGGTCGGTGGTCGCAGCGAGGTTGAGGGAAGGGTCCTCGCGGATCACAGTGTGCGGGCAGCCACCTGCCTCGACTCCGACGACGCGCTCGGGATCGATCACCCCGGAGCGCTTGATGCGATCGGCGTCCTCCGTGGTGAGCAGATCGTTGGTGATGACGACGAGGCCGCGACCGCGTGCCTGGAAGCCCTCGGCGAGTCGCTCGACGAGGGCGGTCTTTCCCGAGCCGACGGGCCCGCCGATGCCGATCCGGGCAGCTGGCGTCGATGTCGTGGGCGCGGTCATCGCAGCAGATACCTCCGGGAGAACGGCAGGTCCTCGGCGGGCTCCGCCCGGAGCAGGGTCCCATTGATCGTGACGGCGAACGTACGTGGATCGACCTCGACCTCGGGTGTGGCCGTGTTGCGCACCATGTGCTCCTTGCGGAGCGCCCGGGTCGAGGAGATCTGGAGCACGTCCTTTGCCAGTCCGAGGCGTTCGGGCACACCGGCGGCGATCGCCAGTTCCGACATGAACACGAGCCCCAGGCGGGATGCGGCCTGCCCGAGCGCACCCCAGCTCGGTCGCTGCAGCACTGGTTCGGATGTCGGGATGCTGCCTGCCGCATCGCCCATCGCCGCCCACGCGACGTACCCCCGTTTGATGACGAGCCGAGGTTTGACGCCGAAGCTTGCCGTGGGCCAGATGACCAGGTCGGCGATCTTGCCGGTCTCGATCGAACCGAGGTGCGCGCCGGCACCGATGGAGATCGCCGGGTTGATCGTGAGCTTGGCGAGGTAGCGCTTGACCCGTTCGTTGTCGGCGCACCGGGTGGTCTCCTCGGGGAGCCGGCCGACACGGCGTTTCATCACGGCTGCGAGCTGCCAGCAGTTCGCGATGTTCTCCGCCAGGCGACCCATCCCCTGGGTGTCGGACCCGAAGATCGAGATCGCGCCGAGGTCGTGCAGGTAGTCCTCGGCCAGCATGGTCTGAGGGCGGATGCGACCTTCGGCGAACAGCACGTCCTCCGGGACCTCGGGGTTCATCAGGTGGGCGAGCATCGTCATCGGCACCCCCTCCTCGAGCCCGCCGGTGGTGGCCGGGTTGGTGGGGTTCGTCGAGCCGGGGATGACGTTGGGCAGACTGACGCACCGGAGGATGTCCGGGGCGTGGCCACCGCCGGCTCCCTCGACGTGGTACATGTGGATGGTCCGGTCGCCGATGGTCGCGAGCGTGCGCTCGGAGAATCCGAACTCGTTGATCGAGTCGGTGTGCAGATGCACGGCGAAGTCGTGCTCGTCCGCGGCGCGCAGCGTTGCGTCGATGACGGCCGGAGAGGCACCGAAGTCCTCGTGAATCTTGACCGCGCCGGCCCCCGCAGCAACCGACTCGATCACTGCGGCCGGGTCCGATGAGCCGCGCCCGAACGCCACGATGTTGATCGGGCTGGCGTCGGAGGCCTGCAGATACAGCCCCAGACCGGTCGTGCTACCCGAACCCACCTCGAAAGCCGGCCCCGGAGAGCCACCGATCAGCGTGGTCGTGCCCGTCGACAGGGCGTGCTGGACCTGTTCAGGCGAGATCACGTGGGCGTGGGTCTCGATCGCGCCCGCGGTGACGATCGCGCCCTCGGCGGGGATCGGTGTGGTCGTGTGCCCGACCACCAGACCCGGAGTCACGCCGGGCATCACGTCGGGGTTGCCCGCCTTGCCGACGCCGACGATCCTGCCGTCGCGGATGCCGATGTCGGCCTTGATGATCCCCAGCACCGGGTCGATGATCAGCGCGTTCGTGATCACAAAGTCCAGCGCACCGTCGGAGTGCTTGACCGCAGGGTGATATCCCTCGGCGTCGCGGACCGACTTGCCGGCTCCTGCCAGGAGCTCGTACCCGGGCACAGTGAGGTCGTTCTCGACCTCGATGAAGAGCTCTGAGTCGGCCAGCCGCACCAGATCGCCCGTCGTCGGGCCGAACATCCGGACATAAGCCGCCCGATCGATCGCGGTCATGCGGACTCCTTGCCTTCCTCGTCGGATCCCTGCGCGTCCACGCCGTCCCAGGCCCGGCCGGCGATGCGTACGAGCTCGACCTCCAGGGGGATCCCGGGCTCGAACCGCACCCCCGTTCCCGAGGCCACCGCAAGCTTGTAGCCCCAGGCCGCCCGCCGGTCGAACTCCAGAGCGGGGTTGGCATCGAAGAAATGCGTCTGGCTGCGCACCTGGATGTCGCGATCACCGGTGTTGACCACGACCAGTCGTCTGGTCGGTGCACCGTTGAAGAGCACGACGGGCTCGGCAGCGGGAATGATCTCGCCGGGGACCAGCCCGTGCTCCCCGGGCGGGATGGGGTCGAACACGGCGACGAGTTTGGTGCCGTCGGCGAACGGCGCGTCCACCGTGATTGTCCGGATCATCTCCGGCACGCCCGGCATGACCTGGTCGGCGGTGAGCAGGCCCGCGGCGAGGTCGCGCACCTCCTCGAACGGCAGGTCCTTGCGCGCGGCCAGCAGTATCTCGTCCGCGATGTAGGAGACCGCCTCGGGATGGCTCAGCGGCACGCCCTCGCGCAGGTTGCGGCGGGCGAGTTCGGCTGCGGCGTACAGCAGGACGCGTTCGATCTCGGTCGGTGTCAGGTTCATCTGTGGTCCTCCTTCAGCTGGCGAACAGCCGGGGGGTGGTGTGGGATCGGCATGAAGCGATCTCGGCGAATGCCGAGAAGCCGCCCGGTTCGGCCGGCGGGATCGTCGCCAGGATGTCGGCGACGGGACACTCGAGCGCGGTGAGGACGCGCTGTGCGCCCACGTGCCCCACGAGGCCCAGGCGCAGGCCGGCGGAGACGATGGCGGACGCGGCCTGCCACGCCGTCAGCATCTCTGCGTCGGCGCGCTCGACGCCGGAAGCACGCAAGCACACGGCCTGCGCCACGGGCAGGTGGCCGTGCAGGAGGCCGGACGTCACTCTCGCCTGGAGCCGTTCCGCGGGGGCACAGCCGAGCGCGGCGAATGTGCCGAGCAGCGCCCGGCCGGCTCGGCGCGAGGCCTCACGGAGCCGAGCGAGGCCGGTGGTGGCCTCGGCGAGACGGTCGGCGGCATCCCAGGCCGCTTCAACCTCGACATCATCGGTTGCCCGGGTCGCCGGCCAGGCGCGGCGCAACAGCACCCGGTCCTGACGGTGCCATCGCAGCGCCACGTGCTCGTGGACGAAGGCCGTCAGGTCGGCCTCCGAGGTCACCAGGCCGTCGGCGTGTGCGCCTTCCAGCCCGGAGGAGAACGCGAACCCGCCGGCAGGAAACGCAGAGTCGGCGAGCCTGAGCAGCCGCAGCTGGGCCGCCTTCATGCGGTCACGTCCGGCCCGGCGAAGGTCCGCTCGACCGGGGTGACCTCGCGCGATGCGATGAGGTCAGCCACTCGGTCGAGATAGTCGGAGTCGGCGCCTTCGACCGTCACCGTGACCTGGTCACCGTCGAAGGACGATGCCCAGTGCAGGTGCCCGGCCAGGAAGCCCAGGCGCAGCCCACTCTGCACGGTGGTGGCCCGGAAGGTCAGCGTGCGTCGGGTGCCGGCGCGTACGACGACGGCACCGTGGTCGTCGAGGGCCAGCACAGCTCCGTCGGTGAGTGCCTGATCCCGGGGCAGCACGATGGCGTACTCGGTCCCGCCGTCGCTCCTGACCCGGAGCCGGCGCCGCTCCAGATCGGGCGCCGTCAGGCGGAGGTACTCCACTGCGCCGTGATGCCGGAGGTGATGCAGGGCCGCGGCGATCTCTGCCTCGGTCTCATGTCCGAGGATCGAGCACAGCAGGCGCGGGCCGGCCGTCGTCGGCGCGGGCTCGATGAGCTCAGGGGCATCGGACGACATGTCAACTCCACTTCACATCGGGACCACAGTGACGGGATGGGCAGGCGGCGGGGCCGCGCGATCCGCGAGCCGGCGGATGGCGGCCCCGCCGGGCTGTCACACCGCGGCCTCGGCCGCGATCACGGGGGCGATGCGGCCCACCACGTCGGAGTGCTGTTCCAGGGCGTACCCGACCTGGAGGATCTCGCGCTCCGCGAACGGCTTCCCGATGATCTGCACCGCGATCGGCAGGCCCTCGGACGAGAAGGCCGACGGCACGACCAGCGACGGCAGACCGGTGACATTCGCCGGTGCCGACATCCGTGAGTACACGCTGGTGGCGCTCTCGACCACGCCGTCCTCCCACGTGATGTACGGGTCGTCGCGCTTGGCGGCAGTGGCGGCCACGCCCGGCGCCAGGATCACGTCGAGTCCCTCGTACAGCTCCTTGAAACCCTGCTGGATCCGGGTGCGCAGCCGCAGCGCCTGGAGGTAGTCGGTCGCCAGCACCGCCTCACCCATCTCGTTGAGGGTGCGCACCTCGTCGGTGAACAGCTGGGGAGTGTTGCGGGTGTAGTCGCGGTGGTACGCGGTGGCCTCCGGGCACAGGATCGCCCACTCGACCGATAGGAGGTACTCAGCGAAGGGGATCTCGATCTCCACCAGCTGCGCACCCAGGGATTCCAGCTTCGCCGCTGTGTCCTTCCACGCGGTCACCACCTCGGGCTGGATGTGGTGCGTGTAGAAGTTCGTGGGGATCCCGACCTTCTTGCCCGCGATGCCGGCGTCGATCCCGGTGACCAGGTCGGGCACCGGCAGGTCGACGGACGCGGGGTCTCGCCGGTCGTACCCGGACATGGCGGCGAGCACGATGCCTGCGTCGGTGACGTTGCGGGTCAGCGGGCCCACATGGTCCAGCGACCAGGACAAGGAGGCGACCCCCGCGCGGGAAGCACGACCGTACGTCGGTTTCAGACCGACCGTCCCGCACAGCGCCGCGGGGATGCGGATCGAACCGCCCGTGTCGGAGCCGAGGGCCACGTGCACAACACCGGCGCCGACGGCCGCACCCGAGCCGCCCGACGAACCGCCGGGCGTGCGGGTCGGGTCCCACGGATTGCCGGTCGTCGGCGTGGTGGCGCCGTAGGCGAATTCGTGCGTGTGGGTCTTGCCGATCAGGGTCATGCCCGCGTCGTAGAGCTTCGCGACCGCCGCCGAGTCGGTCGCTGGGACATGGTCCGCACGCTGCGCCGAGCTCGACGTCGTACGGATGCCCGCCGTGTCGTACAGGTCCTTCACCGCCATCGGGATGCCGTGCAGCGGGCCCCGGTAGTCGCCCCGGGCGATCTCGGCCTCGGCGGCCTTGGCCTGTTCCAGCAGCAGCTCGGGCGTCACAGTGACGAAGGCGGTGAGCGCCGGCTCGACCTCTTCGAGACGATCGAGCGAGGCGTGGGCCAACTCGACGGGGCTGATCTCCTTGGCGGCCACCTTGCCGGAGATCTCGGACAGGGACAGGGACAACAACTCGTTCGTCATCGTGATCACTCCCAGCTCGCCTTGAATGCCGTCTGGGGGACCGTCTCGCCGAGGCCGGGCACGTTGGCACCGCGGATCAGCTCGAGGAACCCGACGTACTCGGGCAGTTTCTCTTCCAGGCGTTCCGGCGTCACTGCGATGCCGGCGTACTCGAAAGCGGCGGCGAGCCGCTCCTTGGTGATGGGGCTGGTGGACATCAGTCCTCCTTCGTTGGTCGTCTGGCTGTGAATCCGGTTGTTGTGCTCACGTGCCGAGCACCGGGCGGGCGGGGCCGCCCTCGGCCGTGAGGCGTTCGAATGCCGCACCGATGCGCAGTGCGAGTGACTCGCCCCAGCGGGGAGTCATGACCTGCAGGCCGATCGGCAGTCCGTCCGTCCCGAGCCCGGCCGGCACGGTGAGTGCCGGCATGCCCGTGACGTTCGCCGGCACGGTGAGAGCGTTGAGCGCGGAGAGCACATCGGTCTCCGTGCTGCCGAGCGGTGCCCTCGTCGAGCCGAACCTCGGAGCCGTCATCGCGACGGTCGGCGACACCAGTGCGTCGACCTGCGTGAACAGGCGCTCGAAATCACTGATGACCCTCGCGCGGACGCGGTGCGCGTCCACGTACGTGACGCCGCTGACGAGCAGGCCCTCGCGGATCGCCGCGGCCACGTCCTCCCCAAGAAGCTCCGGGCAGGTCTCGAACCGCTCCCGGTGATAGGACGCCGCTTCCACGCTCGCGATCGCGGTCACCACGTCCGGGGCCGACCAGACGGAAGGGATGGAGACGCCGACGATCGTCGCGCCTGCCGTCTCGAGCGTCCGCAGCGCGCCTTCGAAAGCGGCAGCGACGTCGGGCGCCAGCCGGTCACAGAAATAGTCTTCCGAGACGCCGAGCCGCAGCCCGGCGATGCCGCGACCGAGTTCCGCCAGGTAGTCATCGACGGGAACATCGGCGCTGAACGGGTCGCGTGGGTCGTACCCGGACAGGGCGTTGAGCGCGACAGCGGCATCCTCGACGGTGGACGCCAGCGGCCCGGCGTGATCGAGGGTGTAGCTGCACACGGACACTCCGCGCTTGCTCACCCGGCCGTAGGTCGGTTTGATCCCCACGACTCCGCACAAGGCGGCCGGGATGCGGATCGAGCCGCCGGTGTCGGTGCCGAGCGCGATCCGTACGCCCCCGGCGGCCACAAGGGCGCCGGAGCCACCGCTCGATCCGCCCGGCACGTGCTCCAGGTTCCATGGGTTGCGCGTGGGAGGAGTCGTGACGCCGTACGCATATTCGTGTGTCGTGGTCTTCCCGAGCAGTATCGCCCCGGAATCGACCAGGTGGTGGATCGCGCCGGACGACTCGGGAACCGGGCCTGCCGGAGATGCCAGAGACCCCGAGCGCGTCGGCCGACCCTCGATGTCGTAGAGGTCCTTGGCCATCACCGGCACGCCGCGCAGCGGACCACCGGGGTGTCCGCTCGCGATCTGCTCACGCTGCGCGGCCGCGGCCGCGACCGCGTCGTCCTCGTACAGGTCGACGACCGCCTGGATGGAGCCGTCGACGGCCCTGATGTGGGTGAGGTGGGCGAGCACGACCTCGACCGGGTCGAGGTCGCCGGCCTCCACGGCACGGTGCAGCTCCGCCACGCTGAGCAGGCTGGGGTCGAGAGAGATGCTCACGATGCGACCTCGGTCGCGGCGGTGAAGAACGGACCCTGTGGGCCCGAGCCCTGGGCTGCGGCGCCGAGCCGCGTCGCCATCAGGTCGACTGTCCGGGCGGCGAGATCGGCCGCCGCGCCGCCGACGATGATGTCCGGCACGCCCCGCAGCGTCAGGGCGGCCGTGCCCCACGACGGGCGTGCCCCGGTGTCGGCCGTGGCCCCGGTGTCGGCCGTGGCCGCGGTCATCCGGCCACCGCCTCGGGCTCGAGCACGGCCTCGGGCTCGAGCACGGCCTCGGGCTCGAGCACCGCGTCGACCAGTTTCTTGGTGATCTCGGTCCGAGGATGGTGCAGCAAATCGTCCACTGCGCCGGCCTCGACGAGCTTCCCGTGGTCCAGCACGCCCGCGTTGTCACACATGTGCTCGACGAGCGCGAGGTTGTGCGTGATGAGGAGCATCGTCAGGCCGCGCTCCTGCTGCAGGTCCTTGAGCAGGTTGAGGATCTGGGCCTGCACCGACACGTCGAGGGCGGCCGTCGGTTCGTCGAGCACGATGAACTCGGGAGACGTGATCAGGGCCCGTGCGATGCCGAGGCGCTGGCGCTGGCCCCCGGAGAACTCGTGGATATAGCGGTCGTAGTGTGCAGCATCCAGTCCGACGCGTTCGAGCATCTGGATGACCCGGTCCTCGATCTCATGTCCGGGGCACAGGTCGAACTTCTTCAGGGCGTACCCGACCTGGGCTCCGACCCGGCGCCTCGGGTTGAAGGCGGAGCCGGAATCCTGGAAGACGATCTGCATGTGCTTGCGCAGCGGACGCAGCTGGGCGGCGCCCATGCCGGTGATCTCGTCGTCGCCCAGGTGGATGGTCCCGGACGAGGCGGAGATCAGTCCGAGGACGGCGCGCCCGGTGGTGGTCTTTCCGGAGCCGGACTCGCCGATCAATCCATAGGTCTCGCCCTTGAGGACGTCGAACGAGATCCTGTCGACCGCGGTGAAGTCGACCTTCTTCCCGCCCTCGCCCGTCACGCGATACAGCTTGGTCAGCTCCCGGACCCGCAGGAGCGCGTCGGGGTTGCCTGTGTGCGTCATGGTCGGGTCTCCTTTCAGCCCGCGAATTCGATCAGCCGACGCTCGGAACGGGGCACCGCCCGCGCGTCGTCGCTCAGCGAGAGGCGCGGGACGGCCTTCATCAGGCCTTGGGTGTACGGATGCTGCGGAGCCAGCAAGATGTCCTGGGCAGGTCCGTTCTCCAGGATCTGGCCGCGTCGCATCACCGCCACGTGAGTGCACACGTGTGCGACGACGCCGAAGTCGTGGGTCACGATGAGAATCGATGTCTTGAGCTCGTCGTTGATCGTGAGGAGCAGGTCGAGGATCTGCTTCTGGACGGTGGCGTCCAGCGCCGTCGTGGGCTCATCAGCGAAGAGCAGCTCCGGCTGGCCGGCCAGGGCCATCGCGATGACGACCCGCTGGCGCTGGCCGCCGGACAGCTCGTGCGGGTAGGCCTTCATCCGCCGTTCCGGGTCAGGGAGGGCGACCTTCTCGAGGGCGTCGAGCGCCATCGCCCTCGCGGTCGGCACGTTGACACCGTGCAGGCGGAAGACCTCGATGAGTTGTGCGCCGATCGTGAAGGACGGGTCGAGCGCGCTCAGCGCGTTCTGCGACACCATGCCGATGTGGTTGCCGCGGATCTGCTGCAGTTCGGCTTCGGACTTCAGCAGCAGGTCCTCACCGCGGAACAGGATCTGCCCGCTGGTGACCCGGGCCCGACGCGTCCCGAGGAGACCGAGCACGGTGAGCGAGGTGACGGACTTGCCCGACCCCGACTCGCCGACGAGGCCGAGGATCGATCCGCGCTCGACGGTCAGGTTGACGTTCCTGACCGCGTGGACGATTCCGGTGTCGGTGTGGAAGTCGACGCTGAGGTCCTTGACCTCGAGCAGGGGCTCGTGAGACTGGGGTGTGAACGGCATGTCAGCTCGTCTGCTTCCTGGGGTCGAGGGCGTCACGTACGCCATCGCCGACGAGGTTGAAGGCGAGTGCGACGATGAGGATCATCAGGCCGGGGATCGTGGCGACGTGGAACTTCCCCTCGAGAAGGACGCTTGCTCCGTCGGACGTCATGATTCCCCAGTCCGGTGTGGGCGGGACGACGCCGACCCCGAGGAACGACAGACCGGACGCCACGACGATCATCAGGCCGCACAGCGTCGTGGCGTACACCACGAGTGCCGTGACCACGTTCGGGGCGAGTTCGCGGAAGAGCAACTCGGACGTCGTGGCGCCGTAGGCGCGAGCGGCTTCGATGTACTCCTTCTGTGACTCCTGCACCGCCGCCGTGTAGGCGACGCGGGCCATGTAGGGGATCAGGGTGATCCCGATGGCCAGCATGATGTTGCCCAGCCCGGCACCGAGGACGGCCCCGAGCGCGATGGCAAGGAGCACCAGCGGGAACGCGAACAGGACGTCGAGGACTCGCATCAGGATCTCGCTCCCGACGCCTTTCGCATAGCCGGCCAGTAGTCCGATCATCAGGGCGATCGGGAAGACGACCGCGACCGGCACCACCGCGACGGTCAGCGAAAGGCGTCCCCCGAAGAGGAGCCGGGACAGGATGTCCCGCCCTTGTCCGTCCAGGCCCAGCGGGTGGCCGGGAGTGCCGATCCCCGACAACCGCTGGGTGGAGTCGCCCACCGTCGGGGCGTACGGCGTGAGCAGCGGGGCCGCGATGGCGGCGAGTGCCACGACGATCAGGACGATCGCCGAGATCACCGCCAGGCGGTCCTTCGCGAACGCGCGGAGCCCGAGCTGGAGCCGGGACACCCGGTGCCGGCGGAGCACGACCGGGGTGTCGATGGAGATTTCTGCGGCGGTCATGCGCCCGCCCTCCTTCTCGTACGCGGGTCAAGGAAGGTGACTGCAACGTCGGTCAGCAGGTTGATCAGCACGAAGACCAGGGCGATGAACAGGACTCCGGCCTGCACCACCGGGATGTCGCGCTGGGTGATGGACGTGTAGAGCTGCTGCCCGAGCCCGGGCCAGCCGAACACGACCTCGACGAAGATGACCCCACCGAGCAGGTAGCCGACCTGCAGACCGATCACCGTGGCGATCGGCGGAAGGGCGTTGCGAAGGCCGTGCTTCCACAGCAGCGACCGCTCGGGCAGACCGGATGCGCGCAGCGTCCTGATGTAGTCCTGGGAGAGGACATCCACCATGGCGCTCCGGGACATCCGTGCGATCACGGCGAGCGGCACCAGCGCCGCCGCGATCGCAGGCATCACCAGATGCAGCAACAGGTCGGGCGTGCCGCCGGGAAAGCGGCTGTTGTACATCCCGGAGGTCGGGAACCAGTCGAGCGTGACCCCGAAGACACCGATGAGGACGAGTCCGAACCAGTAGACCGGGACGCTGGCGCCGGCCAGCGAGATGAACATCGCCACCCGGTCGAAGATGCTGTGCTGATATCGGGCGGCGATGATCCCGAGCGGGACCCCGACCACGATGCACAGCACCAGCGCAGCGACGCTGAGGATGATCGTGTTCCCGAACCTGGGGACGATCACCTCCGACACGTCCTTGTTCACCGTCAGCGAGCGGCCGAGATCGCCGTGCAGCAGATTGACGATGTACTGGACGAACTGAACGGGCAGAGGCCTGTCGAGGCCGAGCTGGCGGCGGACCTCGATGACCGCCTCTTTCGTCGCCCCCATCCCGAGGATGGCGCGGGCCGGGTCCCCTGGGACGAGCTGGATCAGGAGGAAGACGACCAGGCTGACGCCGAAGAGCACCAGGAGGGTGGAGAGCAGCCGCTTGCCGATGAACACCATCCGGGTCACCCCTTGTCGATGCTGACGCTCGTGAGGTCGTACCACTCCTCGCTCGGGGACACGAAGCCCTTCACGTACGGAGCGAGGACGTACGGCGCCTTGTCGTTGACGACCGGCGCCAGGGCGTTGTCCGCCACCACGATGTCGTTGGCCTGCTGCCAGAACTTGTCGGCCGTGGCCTCGTCGGTGGCCGTGATCGCCTTGTTCATCGTGTCCATCAGCGGCTGGCTGCAGTAGTGGCCGACATTGGGACCGTTCGGCGCCTGGAGGGTGCATGAGGTGACGATGTAGAGCCAGTACGGCGTGGTCATGCCCCAGGACATCTGCGCCATGCCGGTGCCCTCGGGCGAACCCTGCGCCCACGTCCCGAGATAGGAGATCCACTCCTGGGTCTGTACGTTCACCGTGATGCCGATATCGGCGAGGTTCCGCTGGAGGTACTCGGCCATGTCCTTCGGGATGATCTGGCCGGAGCCGTCGACCGAGGTCGTCAGCGTCGTGGTGAAGCCGTCCTGCAGGCCGACCGAGGCGAGAAGCCTCTTGGCCTCCTCGATGTTGCGGGCGTACGCCGCGGTCCGCTTGGTGTACGCGCTGTTGGCCGGCGCCTGGATGTCGTACGCCGCGTTCGTCGTGTCGCGCAGCAGGTCGTGCGACATGCCTTCGCGGTCGATGGCGAGGTTGATCGCCTTACGGACCTCCGGGATCGAGGTGTACTTGTCCGTCATGTTGAAGCTCAGGTACCAGACGTGGGGCGGTGTGCCCTCGGAGACCTGGAAGCCGGCCTTGGCCAGACCATCGACGGAATCGGGGCTCGGCACCGCGATCATGTCGACGTCGCCGGAACGCAGCGCGGCCACTCGCGCCGAGGCGTCGGGAACCGGGCGGAACACGACACCCTCCAGCTTGGGCTTGGTCCCCCAGTAGTCCTCGTTGCGGTCAAGGACGATGCGCTCGCCCCGTACCCGCTCCACGAACGTGAACGGACCCGTGCCGACCGGGTGATCGGCGATGTCGTTGCCGTACTTCTTCAGTGCGGTCGGACTGATGATCGCCGTCGACCCGTTGCCACCCTGGGCGAGCATCCGGAGGAACGGCGAGAACGGCTGGCTGAGTGACACGACGACGGTCTTGTCATCGGTCGCCTCGACGCCGGTGACGTACTGCCAGATGAAGCTGGTCTGACCCGCGGCCTTGGCGTTGTACTCCGGGGAGTCCTTCTTCCACATGCGGTCGATGTTGTAGACCACCGCGGCGGCGTCGAGCGGCGTGCCGTCCTGGAACTTCACGCCCTGACGGATGTGGAACGTGTAGGTCTTGCCGTCCTCGGAGATGTCCCAGGACTCGGCGAGGGCCGGCTTCAGGGCAGGTACGGCGGCCTTGTCGGACGGGGTGGTGAGGTCCTCGGTCACCAGGGGCTCGAAGATCTGGCTGTTGATGCGCCAGGTCACCCAGCCGCCGGCGACCTGTGGGTCGAGGATGTCCGCTTCGGACTCGATCCCGATGACGAGGGTCTGCTGCGCAGCTGCGTTGTTGGAACCGGAGGCTGCGCCGGAGCACCCGCTGAGGGCGAGAGTCGCCGCGAGGGCCACAGCTGCCACGCCGGCCACTCGGCGTGCCAGCGATGTACGTCGGATTCCGCTCATGTGATCTGGGGTCCTTGTCTGCCGGGAGGGTGGTGAACGCACAGCGCTGACCCGACGACTGTCAGGTGACTCGTCGTCGGGTCAGCGCTTTGCGTTGAAAGGACTCTATGTGCGGAGCGGATCTCGGTTGAATACGCTCTTTTACGTAACCGTGCGGGCTTTGTGACTCGGGATCTACAGGGATGTTTCGACCCGGTTTCATCACTCTGGTAATCGTTAAGGACGTGTTTCGGGTGGCTCGGGGTCGGCGTGTGCTGACTAGTCTTTCCGCATGAGGACCGCTGAGTACGTGCAGGCGGCGCTCGCCATCTCCTCCGCTGCGGGCGAAGAGCGTGCTGTGTCGGTTGAGCAGCAGGCCTTCGAGGTGCTGACTGAATTCCGTCGCCTGGTGCCGTGGTCAGGAATCGAGTTCGCACGGTGGGATGCCGCTTGCAGTGTGCACCGGACCCTTGTGCAGGTCGATTACCCGGGTGATGTGCTTGATCACCTCAATGGCCGCATGTTCGTCGATGACATCTGCTGGCCGGAACTCCATCGCGACCGTCGCACGTTGTCCTGGAAGGATATGACTTTCGACCCGGGTATCTCGGAATTCTATTCGAACGTCCTGGTCCCCAACGGTCTTGTCGAGGGGATGTACACGCCGTTGATGTCGTCCGACGGTCAGTACCGTGGGATGCTCACGCTCAACACCGACTCGTGGACGTTCCCCACTCCTGAGGCCAAAGCGGTCACCGACCAGCTCGTGCCGGTGCTGACCCGCCTCGTCGGGCGTTTGGCAGGCCCCGACGCAGGGCAGGCGCAGCGTACGAGTGATCAGATCGCGGTCGTCGACGCGTCGTTGTCGTTCAGCTCCGAGCTGAGCTCGGGTGTTGACGTCCCCGAGCATGTTCAGCTGGCGGTCGGCAAGGTCCTGATGTCCGGTGAGCGCCTCGCCCGGTTCCTGGTGTGGCCGGAGAGCGAGCCGCAACCCACCCACGTCTCGCTTTCGCTGGGATCTGCCGACGGTGACAGCATGTTGGTCGTCTGGCAGGAGGTGGCGCCGCCGCACGCACTGACACGCCGGCAGCTGGACGTCGTCGCCGCGGTCGCGGACGGTCTTTCGAACCAGGAGATCGCGCGCAGACTCCAGGTCAGTCCACGCACGGTGACCACCCACGTCGAACATATCCTCGTGCGTCTGGGGCTGTCCGGACGCTCGGCCGTCGTACGGATGGCGCTCGCCCAAGGGCTGTATCTGGTGGACGTGGCGGACAGCTGAGGCTGCCGCGCCGTCGGGCGCAGCGGTGAGGCCCTGCCGGTCCCCCTCAGGCCGTCGCCAGGGCGAGGCCGACCAGCGCCACGCTGAACATCGCCTCGGCCAAGCCGAGCTGTCGGGGAGTGAAGGCCGGCCCGCTGGGGCGCATCGGCCCGATCAGCGGCAGCGCGAGGGAGCGTACGGTCGTCAGGCCGAAGAAGACGGCCCACCACGGTGCGGCGTGGGCGAGCAGGGTGGCCAGGACCGCCACCGCCGTCGCGGCGACGTGCCAGCCGACCGAGAGGGCGAGGAAACCGGCGTTGCCGCGCTCGCGGATCATCGACTTCACGAAGAACACGGTGCCGCCGAAATAGCCCAGGCAGATCAGCGCCAGCCCCACCGCCCGGCCGACCGTCGGGGTGCCCCAGCCGTCGACCACCTCCAGCGGGGAGGCGAACCGGGCGACGAGCACCACCAGGCTCGCCGCGGCCACGGTCAGCAGCCCGCCGATCAGCGCGCGCTCACGGCGGCGGGCCGCGAGCAGCAGGGCGACGGCCAGGACGGGGACGAAGGGCACCGCCCAGCCGATCAGCGCCGGACCGGCCGACCACCAGGTCGCCACCCCGAGGACGGCGGCCGCTGCGGCGTACGTCACCGTCGGGCGCAGGTAGCGGTGCTGGCGGCGCGACTTCAGCCACAGGGAAGTGGCGTGGAAGGCGAAGTAGCCGACCACCCAGAACAGTCCCAAGAGCAGGGCGTACGCGGCGCCCTCACCGTCCCGGAACCGCTGCCAGGTGCCCAGGGACCACGGGATGACGACCATCGCCCAGGCGCCGTGTTGGTTGGGCACCCAGCCGCCCGTGCGGTGGCGACGGGTGCGGGTCGAGGGTGCGGTGCTCACCGGATCATTAAACCTGATCGTGCCGGAGGAAACGTTGTGGATCGTTCTCCCGAGGCGCCGAGCGGTCGATCCGCGCTGTCCGGATCGACGTTCCCGCGGGAACGTCGAGGCCTTCTCACGGCGTCGTCTCACCGTGCCGCGCGGATGCTCCGGGTGACCAGGTAGCTGCGGTCGCGCGTGATGATCTCGGTGGGGCCGACATCGCGGCGCAGGGCCGGCAGGTAGGGCAGGTGGGCGTTGTAGACGCACCACAGCTCACCGCCGGGGCGCAGCGCGCGGGCAGCGGTGCGGATCATCCGGAACGCCGGGCTGGAGTCCTTCGCCGTGCCGACGTGGAAGGGCGGATTGCACACCACCAGGTCGAGGTCGGCCGCCGGCCAGTCGGTGAGGGCGTCGGCGCGGCGTACGTCGATCGTCAGGCCGTTCGCGGCGGCGGTGGCCGCGGTGGCGGCGACGGCTGCCCGGGAGGTGTCGACGCCGGTGACATGCCAGCCGTTGCGGGCCAACACCGCGGCCAGGATGCCCGACCCGCAGCCCAGATCCACCGCCCGGTCGGCGCCGTCGCGGGGACACAGCGACGCGATCCGGTCCAGCAGCAGCCGGGTGCCGAGGTCGAGCCGGTTGCCGGCGAAGGTGGCGCCGTACGCCACGACGGTGAGGTCCGCCCCGTGGGGCGCTGTCGCGTTCGGTGCTGTTCCGGTGGGTGCTGTTCCGTTCGGCGCCGGCCTGTTCGGTTCTGCTGCGCCCACCTCCGACGCGGGCAGCACCGCGGTCCGGGGCCAGCTCGGCGCGGCGCCGGTCGCCCGTGCCGCCGGCAGTGGGGACGCGGCGTGCAGCACCCGGCACTTGCGCACCCCCAGGCTCGCCCGCACCTCGGCGAAGTGACCGGCGAGCACCTCGTTCATGCCACGGGTCATGTGCTTCACCCGGGCACCGGCGACCAGCCGGACCTCCGGGTGGCAGTGCGCGGCGACCGCCTCGGCGAGCTCGTCCAGGGCGTTCAGATTGGCGGGCAGCCGCAGCAGCACGAGGCGTACGTCGCCCAGTCGCAGATCGTCCCAGGACTCGACGACGCCGCCGGGGATCGCCTCGCCCAGGGGCTCCTCGTCGGCCAGCAGATCGGCGCGGTGCAGCACCGTACGACCCTGACGGGCGAGCTCGGCGGCGAGGGCCGGCGCGTCGAGGACGAGCACCGGGGCCCGCCCGGAGCCGACGGCGGCGACGGCGACGGCGGCGGGGACGGCGGAGCCGGCCTCGACGGTGGCCGCCTCGGCCAGGATCAGGTCGTCGACGGCATCCAGGGTGAGCACGGTCGCCAGCCTATCGGGCCGCCGCCGAGCAGCCTGTTCCTCAACTGGTATCCACCTGCAGACCACTGAAGGGGGAGCGCTAGGGTTCTGACCGTGGCGGGCGAAGTCCTCGAGGTCCATGTCATTGCCGACTCCACAGGGGAGACGGCGGCTCGCCTTGCCCGCGCGGCCCAGGCGCAGTTCCCGTCCCGCCGTTTCCGGATCATCCGCCACCCGCGGATCACCTCCGTCGAGAGCGTCGTCGCGGTGGTGGAGAGCCTCAAGGCGCCGACCACGGACAAGATCGTCATCTCCACCCTGGTCAACCCCGACCTGCGTGAACTGGTCGGCCGGGCCTGCCGCAGCCTGGGCATCAGCCACTCCGATCTGCTCGGCCCGACCCTTGCCGCGATCGAGGAGATCACCGGCACCGAGGCCGATCTGGTGCCGATGCGGCCGGTCGGCGTCGAGGCGGACTATTTCACCCGCATCTCGGCGATGCAGTACGTCATCCAGCAGGACGACGGCCAGCATCTCGAAGGGCTCGGCCAGGCCGACATCATCCTGCTCGGCGCCTCGCGCAGCGGCAAGACGCCACTGTCGATGTACCTGGGCTACCTCGGCTACCGCACCGCCAACATCCCGCTCGTGCTCGGCATCGAGCCGCCCGCCCAGCTCGCCCTGGTGGACCGCTGGCGACTGGTCGGCCTGACGATGGACCCCGAACGGCTGGTCGAGATCCGGCGCGAGCGGATCGGCCGGCTCGGGCTGGGCACCGGCCTGCGGTCCCGCAAGGACGGATACGCCGACCTCGTCCGGGTGTACGACGAGGTCGACCAGATCGTCGCGATGGAACGCCGACTCGGCGCCGTGGTGGTCAACACCACTTCGGTGGCCCTGGAGGAGAGCGCCGCCAAGATCATCGAGATCGTCGAGCAGCGCGCCCGCCAGGCCGGCGGCCACCTGCGGGAGATCGCCGGAGAGCCGCGGGCCACTCCGCGGTCCGCGGTGTCGGTCGTCCGGGGAGCCCCGGGCGCCGCTGCTCCGGACACCCCTCCGGTGCCGCCCGGCGCCCTCCTACCGCCCCGCAAGGGGCATGGTCCGGCACTCGCCTAGAGTGCCGATCACCGGCTGACCACCGAGTTGAACGTCGCCGGACATCGAGGTCCGACACGAACGAGGAGAAGTTGATGACTGAACAGGCCCCCCACAGCCACTACATCTACGATCTCGCCGAGGGCAACGCTGAGATGAAGCCCCTCCTCGGCGGCAAGGGCGCCGGTGTGGCCGAGATGCACCGGATCGGTGTCCCGGTCCCTGATGCGTTCACCGTCACCACCACCGCGTGCGTGGAGACCATGAGGACCGGCGTGTGGCCGGCCACCCTGTGGACCGAGATCGAGGACGCCATGCACCGCCTCGAGGCACGTACCGGGCGCACCCTCGGTGGTGCGGAGAAGCCGCTGCTGGTCTCCGTACGCTCCGGCGCCGTGCAGTCGATGCCCGGCATGATGGACACCATCCTCAACCTCGGCATCAACGACACCTCGGTCGAGGCGCTCGGCGCCGAGGCCGGCAACGCCCGGTTCGCCTGGGACTCCTACCGTCGCTTCATCCAGATGTACGGCGAGGTCGTGGAGGGCATCGCCCCGCACATCTACGAGGACGCCCTGACCGCGATGAAGCAGGCCAAGGGGGCGGCCAGCGACACCGACCTGACCACCGAGGACCTGCGGGAGCTGGTCGCCGAGTTCAAGGAGCTGTCCGCGCAGGCGCTGGGCGGCGCCTGGTCGACCGATCCGATGGAGCAGCTGCGCCGCGCGGTCGACGCCGTCTTCAAGTCCTGGAACAACCCGCGCGCCGAGGTCTACCGCCGGGCCAACAACATCTCCGCCGAGCTGGGCACCGCGGTCAATGTGATGCAGATGGTGTTCGGCAACATGGGTGACACCTCGGCCACCGGCGTGTGCTTCACCCGCAACCCCTCCACCGGCGCGAAGGAGCTCTACGGCGAGTTCCTCACCAACGCGCAGGGCGAGGACGTCGTCGCCGGCATCCGTACGCCACGGCCGCTGGAGGAGATGGAGCAGGTGCTCCCCGACGCCTACCGCCAGCTGATCGACACCATGGACCGGATGGAGAAGCACTACCGGGACATGCAGGACATGGAGTTCACCGTCCAGGACGAGAAGCTCTACATGCTGCAGACCCGCAACGGGAAGCGGACCGCCCGGGCGGCGATCAAGGTCGCCGGCGACCTCGTCGACGAGGGCATCATCGACAAGCAGGAGGCGGTCCGCCGGATCGACCCGGGCCAGCTCGACCAGCTGATGCACCCCGGCATCGACCCGGAGGCCAAGCCCGAGCCGGTCACCGTCGGCCTGAACGCCTCCCCGGGGGCCGCGGTCGGCGCGGTCGTCTTCGACGCCGACACCGCCGAGGAGCGCGGCAAGGCCGGCGAGGACGTCGTGCTGGTCCGGTGGGAGACCACCCCGGACGACATCCACGGCGTGATCCAGGCCCAAGGCGTGCTGACCTCGCACGGCGGCATGACCTCGCACGCGGCCGTCGTCGCGCGCGGCATGGGCCGACCGTGTGTCGCCGGTGCCCACGAGCTGTCGATCGACGCGGCCAACAAGGTCTTCATGATCAACGGCCGGACCTGGCACGAGGGTGACGTCATCTCCATCGACGGGTCGACCGGCGAGGTGTTCGACGGTGCGGTGAAGCTGATCCCGCCGTCGATGAGCGACGACTTCGAGCGGATCATCGGTTGGGCCGACGAGGTGCGGTCGCTGACCGTACGGGCCAACGCCGACAACGGCCCGGACGCCGCGAAGGCCCGCGAGTTCGGTGCCCAGGGCATCGGCTTGTGCCGGACCGAGCACATGTTCATGGACGAGGTGCGGCTGCCCGCCGTGCAGCGGATGATCCTCGCCGACAACGAGGCCGACCGGGCCGCGGCGCTGACCGAGATCCTGCCGCTGCAGCAGTCCGACTTCGAGGCGATCTTCGAGGCGATGAGCGGTCTGCCGGTCAACATCCGGCTGCTCGACCCGCCGCTGCACGAGTTCCTGCCCGGCCTGGTCGAGCAGAACCTCAAGGTCCAGGAGATGAAGCTCACCGGTGCCGCCACCGAGGACCTGCTCCGCGAGGAGGCGCTGCTGGCCCGGGTGAAGAAGCTGTCCGAGGCCAACCCGATGCTCGGCACCCGTGGCTGCCGCCTGTCGCTGCTCTACCCGGAGATCCCGGACATGCAGACGAAGGCGATCGTACGGGCCGCCATCGCGGTGAAGCAGCGCGGCTTCGAGCCGATCATGGAGATCATGGTGCCGCTGGTCGCCTACCCGGAGGAGCTGAAGCGGCTGCGGGAGATCATCGTCCGGGTCGCCGACGAGGAGATCGCCGCTGCCGGTGTGCCGCTGGAGTACACGGTCGGCACGATGATCGAGCTGCCGCGGGCTGCCCTGGTCGCCGACCAGATCGCCGACTACGCCGACTACTTCAGCTTCGGCACCAACGACCTGACCCAGACCGGCATCGGCCTGTCGCGTGACGACGCCGAGGGATCCTTCCTCAACGCCTACATCGACAACGACATCATCCCGGCCAACCCGTTCGCCCAGATCGACCGCGACGGTGTCGGCGAGCTGGTCCGGATCGGCGTCGAGAAGGGCCGCGCCAAGAAGGCCGGTCTGAAGACCGGTGTCTGCGGCGAGCACGGTGGCGACCCCCAGTCGATCGAACTGTTCAACGAGATCGGGATGAACTACGTGTCCTGCTCCCCGTTCCGGGTGCCGATCGCCCGTCTGGCCGCTGCCCGCGCGGCGCTGGGGCAGCGCGCCTGAGGGCAGCCGCCCGAGGCGTGTCGTAGGCCCAGTCGTCGGGCTTGTCGACGTGGCTTGTCGACGTGGCTTGTCGTCGGCCGCACCGGCCGGGAAACTGGCACGGGCGGCGCCATGCTGTTGGCGTGGTTGGCGTGGTTGGCGTGGGCAGACGACGGTGGTGTTCCAGAAAACTTCTATAGGCCTGCCCTATGGAAATTTCTTCGGAACCGCCCGCCGCCAGCCGCCCGCCGCCCGCCGCCAGCGGCCGCTCGGGCCTTTCGTGCGAGGGGCGACAGGGGCGACCTTTCGGCGTCACGGCGCGGTCATCGGGCGGTCGGAGGGCTGTCTTCACTAGGATCACTGGAGTGGAGACCCTGAGTTACGCCGCCCGCACCGACAAGGGGCCGGTGCGCCCGGAGAACCAGGACGCCGTCCTGGCGGAGCCGCCGGTGTTCCTCGTCGCCGACGGGATCGGCGGCCAGGCGGGCGGCGGACTCGCCAGCCGGGCCATCGTCGAGGAGTTCCAGACGCTGGCCGGTCGCGAGCTCGATGTCGAGACCGTGTCGGCCGCCGTACGCGCCGCCCACCAGCGGGTGCTCGCACTGCACGCCGAGATGCCGGGGGCGGGCAGCACGCTGTGCGCGGTCGTCGCCGTACATGTCGACGGCGAGGATCGGTGGATGGTGCTCAACGTCGGCGACTCCCGCTGCTACCTGGTGCACGACGACGTCCACGAGGACGGGACGCGGCGGATGGTGAGCCAGGTGACGGTCGATCACTCGCTGGTGCAGGAGCTGATCGATGCCGGCGTCCTCGACCCGGCCGACGCCGAGGGGATGCCACTGCGCAACGTCATCACCCGGGCGATGGGTTCGGAGCAGGAGTCGGAGGCGGACGTACGGTGGCTGCCGGTGGTGCCCGGACAGCGGCTGATGCTCTGCACCGACGGACTCGTGAACGCCGTCCCGATGACCGAGATCGAGGGCGTGCTGATCGGCCGGACCGAGACCGAACCGGCCTGTCAGACTCTGCTTGATCTGGCGTTGGGTTACGGTGCACGTGACAATGTGTCGGTAGTTGTTGTCGATGTACAGGATGGGCGTTGATGGTTCAGGACCCGCGGCAGGCCGGTGCCCCCGAGGGCGCCGAGACGATCGGCACCTGGCGCGTGACGTACGCGCCGGGGGAGTGGGTGGTGCTCGCCGGCCCCGATGCGCTGGTCGTGATGCCCCCGGCACCCGCGCGGGTGGAGGAGTTCGTCACCTCGGTCTGGGAGAGCATCGTCCCGGCCGCGTCGATCGACGACCTGGTGGCGCAGCTGGGTCGCGCCGGGGTCACCGACATGCCCGACATGGCCGCGTTGTTCTGGGATGCCGGGTCGATGCACAGCCTGATCCGCGGCCGGCTGCGGGTCGTCGACACCGCCTCGGGTGAGGTCATCGCCAGCGGGGAGGGCGTACGGACCTGGAGCGAGAGCGGGCTCGGCGGCGTGGGCTCCGTCCGTATCGAGGCCGTCGACGGGGGCCCGGCGCCCGACGCGCTCCGCCTGCCGCTGGTCGTCGGTGCGGTGCGCGCCCACTCGCTGCTGGTCGAGACCAGCCCCGACCGTCTCGTCGCCGCGCCCGTCGCGGCGCCCCATGTCGCCGGCGCCCGGCCGCCCGCCGACCGTCCGCCGGTGGCTGAGCCGGTCCACGGGCAGGTCTACGACCCGATGCATCCCGAGCACGACGAGGCCGCCCATCTCGTCGCTGCTCCGGTCCCGGCGCCTCCCGTCTCCGCCCCTCCGGCCGCTGTCCCGCCGGTCTCGGCAGCCCCGCCGGTCGTCGGCCCGGACGCCGCGACCCAGGTGATCGGCGCTGCCGCCGCGGAGACCACCCAGCTGATCGGCACGCCGGCCCCCGCACCTGCCATGCCGGTGCCCCCTGCCGCGCCGTCGTCCGCGGGCGCGCAGGACCATGCGATGCAGGGTGCCGGCGGCCCGTCGCCGGTGATGGCCCTGCTGCGCCCGATCACCGGTGCACCGGTCGCCGTCGACCGGATGGTGTTGATCGGCCGGGCGCCGAGCCCGGATCGCGCCGGCGCCGGCGTCGTGCCGAAGCTGATGACCGTCCCCAGCCCGTCGCACGACATCAGCCGTACGCACGTGAAGGTCGAGCCGGTGGGGCGTACGGTGCAGGTCACCGACCTGCACTCCACCAACGGCACCGTGCTGATCACCGGCCCGATCGGCGGGGACCCGTCGCTGGCCGGCCAGCGGCACCAGCTGGTCCCCGGTGAGCCGGTGGCGGTGCAGCCCGGATGGATCCTGGATCTCGGCGACGGTGTGACGATCCTGATCGACCGCGCCTGACGTGACCGGTGAACGCCACCGCGTGGACCGGGGGGTGCGGCAGGGGTCCTTGCGGGAGGCCAATCTCGAGCTGATCACCCGGCACGTCTTCGCGCACAGTGACGACGCCGTGCCGATCTCGCGGGCCCGGCTGGCCGAGGAGGCACGGCTGACCCGATCGACCTCCTCGCGGCTGGTCGACGCGCTGATCGAGGGGCGGATCCTCGAGGCGCTGCCGCCGATCAACAGTGCCGGGCGGGGCCGCCCGGCCGTGCCGCTGATCCCGGCCCGCAACTCGTACGTCGGGCTCGGTCTGGAGATCGGCGTGGGCCTGCTCGCAGCGCGGTTGGTCGACCTGTCCGGCCGCGTCCTGGCCGAGAGCCTCGACGAGACGGCCGTGGCCGGCGCGGAGCCGGGCAAGTTGTTGCGTCACCTCGGCGTGATGGTCCGCGAGATCCTCGACGATCTGGCCCCCGGGTTGCTGCTGGCCGGGGCGACCCTGTCGGTGCCTGGGCTGGTGGATCGCGACGGTCGACGGCTGCTGGTGGCGCCGAACCTCGGCTGGACCGATGTCGACCCCTACCCAGTGCTGTCCGCGGTGATCGGCCCGCAGGTCGGCTTCCGCGTCGGCAACTCGGCGAACCTGGCGGCCCGTGCGGTCGCCCAGACCCGGCCGGGGCGCCCCGGGCCGTGGCCCAGCTTCGTCTACCTGCACGGCGATATCGGCGTCGGCGCGGCGATCCGGCTGGACGGGCGGGAGTTCCTCGGGGCCCACGGCTGGGCCGGGGAGATCGGCCACATGACGGTTGATCCGGCCGGTCCCGAGTGCCGCTGCGGTTCGCACGGGTGCCTCGAGCAGTATGTCGGCCGGCTCAGCCTGCTGCAGGCCGCGGGTCTGCCGCCGCGCGCCTCGATCCACACCTTGCTCACCAGGCTGGAGAGCGGGGAGCCGGCCGCGGCGCGGGCGGTGAACGCCGCCGGGCACGCGCTCGGGTCGGTCCTCTCCAGCGTTGTCAACCTGCTGGACCTGCCGACTCTGGTGCTCGGCGGTGACCTGGCCGTGATCGGTGGACATCTGCGTGGCCCGATCGCCGAGGAGATGCGGCACCGGCTGTTGTCCGACGCGTTGGCGGCTCCCGAAGTGGTGCTCGCTCCGGTGGGGACGGCGCCGGCGGCGACCGGTGCGGCGTACGAGGCCTTGGACCGGGTGATCCTCGACCCGGCGCGGTGGCTGCGCGGCGAGGGCCGGGAGGACGATCGGCCGGCCGGCGGCTCGGGTACGGTCACCGGTGGACGCGGGAACGACGTGACGGCGCCCACGATGGGGGGCGCGGACTCCGGCGCGTCGGTGTGGCGCTAGGCTCGGGCCATGCTGCTGTCGGACGGAGATATCGCCGCGGAGATCGCATCGGGCCAGATCCGTCTGGATCCCTATGATCCCGCGATGATCCAGCCGGCGAGCGTCGACGTACGCCTGGACAAGTTCTTCCGGATCTTCCAGAACCACCGCTATCCGAACATCGACCCCGCCGTCGAACAGGCCGAGCTGACCCGGCTGGTGGAGCCTGAGGGGCCCGACGAGCCGTTCATCCTGCATCCGGGTGAGTTCGTCCTCGCCTCGACGTACGAGGTGGTCACCCTCGGTACCACCCTCGCTGCCCGGTTGGAGGGCAAGTCGTCACTGGGGCGTCTCGGCCTGCTCACCCACTCCACGGCGGGCTTCGTCGATCCGGGGTTCAGTGGACACGTGACCCTCGAGCTGTCGAACGTCGCGACCCTGCCGATCAAGCTGTGGCCGGGCATGAAGATCGGACAGCTGTGCTTCTTCCGGCTGTCGTCGCCGGCGGTGGAGCCGTACGGCTCGAAGAAGTACGGATCGCGCTACCAGGGCCAGCGGGGGCCGACCCCGAGCCGCTCCTTCGTCAACTTCCACCGGACGCCGATCAGCTGATCGGCGTCACCGGGGCCCATTCCTTCGCCCGGCCGGTTCATTGACGGTGGCGGTTCATTGACGGTGGCGGTTCATTCGCGGTGGCGGATGGTGCCGTGGTTGATCAGGGGGTCAGCCGGAACCGGCAGTGGTGAGAAGTCCGACCCGAGTTGCGCCACTTTAGTGACCACCCTGGAGAGTATCGAGGATTTCTTGGGCATCGGGTGGGATGGCGGGCGGGATGGTGATGGTTTGGGTGCCGGTGTTGATGACCGCTGAGTGCAGGGGCCGCAGGATCTGCAGGAACTTCTTGACCGAGACACCGGTCCGGGCCTGGATCGTGCGGGCGATGGCGAGGGCGGCGAACACGACGGTGAGGTGGGCCTCGATCGAGTCGCGGGTGTGGTGGAAGATCGGGCGGGCGGCCAGGTCGGATTTGGCCATCCTGAACGACGCCTCGACGTGCCACAGGTCCCGATAGGCCGCGACGACCGCCGGCCCGTCCAGCGTCACGGCAGGGATGTTTGAGACGTACCCTTTGAAACCCGCGGCTGCGCGGGCGCGCTCGACCAGGGGCCAGTCCACGCCCTTGGTGGCGCCCTCGAGCTTGATGAAGCGGTGTTTTCCGATGGGTGCTTTGCCGGTGGCGATCTTCTCGGCGCGTTCGATCTGCTTATTCAGCGTTTGCTGGTCGCGCCGGGCCCTGGCGGCGAGGTAGTGCCAGACGACCCGGCGGTCGCGCCGGTCCTTCCCGACACCCATCGGGCGGGTGACCTCGAACGTCGCACCGTCGGCCAGGTAGTTGCCGTGGGCCTCGAAATGGTCCTCCAGCTCCGCGGGAGCCTTCGATTGCCGGGCGGCGACGATGAAGGAGAAGCCGGCGTCCTCCAGCGCGTTCAGGTTCGCCGCCGACAGCATGCCGGCGTCGGCGACCACGACCAGATCACTGACCTGGTGGCGGGCCTGGAACGCTTCGATGACGGGCAGGAGGGTGGTCGTCTCTGCTTTGTTGCCCTCGAAGACGTGCAGGTCGAGGGGAAAGCCGGAGGGGTCGACCAGTAGTCCGACGGTGATCTGCGGGTCGACGCGGCGTTCCTTGGACATGCCGACCTTGCGCAGCGAGTCCTCGTTCTCGGCCTCGAAGTACAGCGTGGTCACGTCATACATGACCAAGGCCACAGCACCATGGGCGCTGACGTGGCTCCAGCAGGCCGTCGCAAGCTGGTCGCGGTAGTCGCCCTTGTTGATCCGCGGCAGAGCCCGGGTGATCGTGCGCAGCGAGGCCGGCGTGATGCCCAGCCCCTCCAGGACCCGGATCGAATCGGCCTTGCTGGTCGGTTCCACGACCCTCGCCAGGACCAGCTGGCGGAAACACTCATCGGCCAGGACGTCGAACCCGAGGTGGTCGTAGACCCCGACGAGCGCTTCCCACAACACCGTGGAAGCGGTCGACTCGACCACTGCTTGGCCGGGCGGGCGACCCGCAGGCTCCCAGCCTAGATCGAGCTGGTCCTGGCCCAGCGCCAATCGTTCGCGGGCGACCTGCAACAGCAACTCGAGTTCGGCCTGGTCATGGGCCGAGCCGATGTGGTCGATACCGAGGCGCTGCTTACCGCGCTTGTGCACGATCTGGACCGCGGTCGCTCCGGACGCGGTCTTCACCTTCCGCACGAACGACCCCACCCCGACAGGCTACCGGGGCGACTTCTTAGTGCACACTTCCCGAGACGTAAGCCCTAGTCACCAGCACATCGGTCCTCAAAAACAGGCAGGGTGGCGCAAGTCGGGTCCGACGAAGGTGGTGCGGCCGAGTGGCCTGTGCCCCTCCACCTGGGCCAGGGCGTTCCGGGTGGAGGGGACATACGGATGGACCACCGGGGCTTGGTCAAGGTCCGCGATCGGTCCCGTCGCGCGGATCTCCCCGAAACGGTCACGATGGCGCCGGTGAACCTGTCAGGCTGGGTCTGCGTGCGTCGACAGGTAGACCAGGGTGATGGCGCCGCAGGCGGGCACGGTCAGCTGTTCTTCTGCTTGGGTGCCGACCTCCTCGTCGAGCCTGCTCATGTGTGCGATGTGGCCCTGGATTGTTGGTGTTTCCACCGTCACCGCGCTCCAGGTGGGGTTGAAGAAGCGCACGGCGTAGCCGCACCCCGACTCAGTCATCTTGACGGTGCTGAGCACGACGGAGGAGTCGAGCGTGAACAGTGAATAGCTGGGTGGGATCCGCTTACCGGTGGGGTTGAGCCGGAAGTCGTTGTACCTCTTGACCTGGAAGGTGCAGTCGTCGGTGTTCAGCAGGTGGGCGGCCTGGCTTGCCTGAAGAATGCCGTCCTCGCCGTCCACGAAACCGACGGCGAGATCGAATTCCACGTGCTGTTTGAGTTGTCCGTCGGGCGATGGCACCTTGATGCCGGAGGCGCGGCCCGGTCGACGCGTCAGGTCATCCTTGCCGATCTCGCCGTAGGACCGGTAGAGGGTGACGTTGAGCTCGTTGTGGGCGTCGCCGGACGCTTCGTACTCGCGCAACCCCTTGGTGGCGACGAAGGTGCCCATGGTGTCCTGCGTCAGCGCGCAGAAGCTGAGCATCGGGTAGATGGGGTCCGGTCGTTCGTGCCAGCCCAGTTCCTCGAAGCAGGAGGCCTCGGGGTGTTCCAGCTCGCGCCTGATGATGCCGAACTGGTTGTCGGCGATGGAATACTCAGGCTCCAGATCGGTGATGACCTTGAGACGGACCCGATGGTTCTCGGCATTGTTGTCGTGGCTGAGATGAAGGCGGGCGAAGCTTTCGGCATCCCGCAGCTCCACGGTTCCGGTGAAGACCGCTGCCACACTGAGGGCGCCACTTGCTCGCTCGTCGAGGTCTGCCGGTACCTTCCTTTCGGCACGGAACGCGAGCCGCTGGACCCCTTCGACGGCTGTCACCCCCTGCGGCTGGAAGACGAAGTCCTGCAGTACGAGGTCGTTGGGCGGCGGTGAGTAGTCGTAGCTGTCTCCCTCGTCGCCCGATTCTTCAAGCGTGGCGAGGACTTCAGACCCGTCGCCGCGGGTCAGCCGGATCCCGTCGGCCGTCACGTCGGCAGCCAGCATGTCGTTCCCGATGCGGGCGCCGAGCGGTCTGCGCGTTTCCACCACCGCCGCCGCGCGGCCAGGCACGATGCGATAGGTGGTGTAGCCCAGGCCGTCGAACGTCGCGTTGAAGGAGATCACCACCCGGAACATCGGGATGTGCTGGTTCAGGTGGGCGATCTGCCGGTCGAGCTTCTGGGCGTCGTACGCCTCGACGTCGACCACCGAGTACGGCACCTCGTTGCCGTCGACGTCGAGAAGAGCGAAGTCGCGGGTGCCGACGAACAGTTCCTGCTCCACCAGACGAACCGCGGGTGACGCGACGGCGTTGAAGACCAGGAGCAGGTCCTCATCGTCGCTCTTGTCGATGCTGCTGGCCATCAGGCGCAGGGTCATGTTGGTGTGGGCGTCGATGACCTCGCGGGCCTTGACGAACCGGTGCTTGATATCGGCGTTGACACGGTCGCTGTTGCAGCAGCCCATGCTGTCGTGAGCGTGGCACTGAAGGATAGTCCTCCACGCTTGGGCGACCAGCGATGGCGAGTAGTCGAACCCGAGCAGGCTCGCCACCGACAGCAACGGCTCCAATCTGTTCGTGAGCCCGGCTTCGGCCGCCGCGTTCGCCATCTTGATGTCCATGCGGGTCGAGTAGATCGAGCGATGCACCCGCATGTACTTGCCTTCGATGAACTCTCCCTCGTACACCTCGAGGCCATCGGCATCGGCGAACGTGTCGGCGATGTAGTCCTCGATCGTGCTGATGCGGTAGGAGTCGCCGCAGTTGGCCTTCTCCAGTCCGGCGAGCAGGGTCGGCAGATTCTTCTGGATCGGCATCTGGTCATGGCCGGCAGGCAGAAGGACATTGTCCGATGTCGAGTCGCACCCCAGGTGCGCCAGGATGTTCTGCATCCGTTCCTGAAGTACCTCGGGATCGGACTCGAGGTACTTGGCGACCTGATAGCCCATGGCGATGTTGGTGGCGTTGACCTGGCTGCCATCTGGGCTTCTCCACCGGAAGTTGACGTCCCGGGTGTGGCGTTCGGTCCTTCCACGCCAGAAGACGGCCGACTGGATGCCGAAGCCGTTCAACAGTTGCGGGATGCTCGCGCTCTGTCCGAACGAGTCCGGAATGTAGCCGGTTCTCATCGCCCCGCCGGCGCGTTCGGCGGTCTGCAGCCCATAGGTGAGGTTTCGGACCATCGACTCGGCCGAGACCACCTGGGAGTCGGTCTGCGTGAGCCAGGGCCCGAGCTTGAGCCGTCCCGCCGCGGCCAGCGCCCGGATGCGGTCGTGGTCCTGAGGTCGGGTCTTCAGGTAATCCTCGACCACGATGGCTTGGCCGTCGAGCACGAAGTAGCCGAAGTCCGGGTTGTCTTCCAGGTGGGTGAGGATTTCCTCCAGGTCGTGCATAAGCAGGGAGCGAGATTCTTCAATCGTGAAATACCACTCTCGATCCCAGTGGGTGTGGGGGACCACGTAGACCTTGTTGCCCATGATGTGCTTCTCCCTCAGATGCGTTCGGCGTGGGTCAGGACACTTTCGGGCTCGACCTCCTCGACGGCCCGATCGGGTCCGTGCTTGCGAACCTTCATGCGCTTGGTGACCACGATCCCCACCGTGGTGATAAGCAGACCCGCGACCAGCGCGGCAATCCAGTTGAGTGGGTGCTGGGTGATCGGGATGGTGATGACCGAACCGCCGGTCGACGGCAGTGACGAACCGCCGGTCAAGGAGATTGCAGCCGCGATCCCACCGCCGATCATGGACGGCGCGATGATGCGGATTGGGTCACGCAAGGCGAAGGGGATCGCCCCCTCGGTGATGCCGAACATGCCGAGCAACCAGACGCCCTTGGCGGTGTCGCGTTCGTCGTCGGTGAACCCCTTCGCCGCGAAGATGGAGGACAGCGCCACCGCGATCGGCGGGATGCACTTGGCAGCGGCGAACGCCGCATACGGTGCACCGTTGCCCTCGGCGAGCGCGTAGACAGCGAACAGGTAGCCCGACTTGTTGATCGGGCCGCCCATGTCGGTGCAGGCCACTGCGCCCAGCACGAGGCCGAGCACGATCAGGCTGCCACCCTGGAGGCCCTTGAGGAACGCGGTCAGGGCGGTCGTGACGGCAGCGGCCGGTCCGCCGAGCAGGAACAGCATCAGCGCGCCAATCACGAACGAGCCGATCAACGGGTAGAAGACCAGGGTCACGATGCCGGCGAATGACTGCGGGTAGGGGATCTTCTTCAAGTACTTGATCAGATAGCCGGCGGCCAAGCCGGCGATCACACCCCCGATGAATCCCGAGCCAACCGGATATACGTGGGCGTTCACGGCCGCGACCAGGCCTTCCACCGTGGTGGCCTTGCCTGCCGAGATCGAGGCGGCGATCCCGACCGGCACTCCTTGGGCGGCGATTCCGCCGACCAGGCCCGGAATCAGCGCGGCCTTGTCGGCGATGCCGTACGCGATGTAGGCGGCCAGCATCGGCACGAGCAGGACCATCAAGGATGCCCCCAACAGCCTGATCTGGTCCTGCGGCGTGCCCGCCGTGTTCGCGCCCGCCGGCCCGTAGATCAGTGTGGTGATCGACTGCAGCAGACCGCCTGCGACGACCAAGGGAATGATGGCTCTTCATAATCCGGGGTGTAGGTGGGGTCTGAATCCGCCGGCTTCGAGCAGGCAGCGGGCGATGTAGTTGGTGAGGTTGCGGAAGCCGAGGGCTGATCCTCGCAGGTGTTCCAGCCGACCATTGATGGCCTCGGTGGGGCCGTTGCTGGTGCCCGGGCGCTCGAAGTAGGCCAGGACGTCGGCGGCGCGCTTCTTCATCGTGCGGCCGAGGGTGATGATCTCGATCAGCGAACCGGGGACGCCGCTGCTGATGGCCTCGATCACGGCCTGCATACGGGTGCGGCCCTGGCCGGGGTCGGGGTCGCGGTAGGCCGCGATCATCCGCTGGTAGATGGCCCAGGTGGCCTCGACCTCGACGTGCTCATCGCCGGCGAACAGGGCCTGGATGCGTGTCTTCTGTTTGTCGGTGAGCAGGTCGATGCCGGTGTGCAGGGTCCGTCGGGCCGAGTAGAGCGGGTCGCCGGCCCGGCCGCGGTGACCGTGGAGGGCCTGCTGGACCCGGCGCCGGCAGGTATCGAGAGCCTCGGCGGCCAGGCGGACCACGTGGAAGGGATCCATCACGGCGATCGCGTCGGGCAGTTCCTCGCTGGTGGCGGTCTTGAACCCGCTGAAGCCGTCCATAGCGACAACCTCCACCCGGTCGCGCCAGTCCTGGTCCTGTTCGGCGAGCCAGGCCTTGAACGCCTGCTTGGAGCGGCCCTCGACCATGTCGAGCAGGCGAGCGGGACCAGTTCCGTCGCGGACCGGGGTGAGGTCGATGATCACGGTGACGTACTTGTCGCCGCGACGGGTGTGGCGCCACACGTGCTCATCGACCCCGATCGCCCGCACCCCGTCGAGGCGGGCCGGATCGGCGATCAGGACACGGCGTCCTTCGGCCAGGACCGCGGTATTCGCGGTGTTCCACGAGACCCTCAGTCCTTCGGCGACCCGTGCCATGGACAGGTGTTGGCAGACGATCCCGACCAGGGCCCACCGCAGTCCTGCACGGGAGATCTTGGCCCGCGGCTGGGCCGCCTTGGTGGTGTCCTGGCGCCACACGTGGCCACACTCGGTGCAGCGGTAGCGCCGAACGGTGACCAGCAGCGTGGTGGGGCGCCACCCGAACGGCTCGTGCGCCAACCGCCGCAGGACCGTATCGCGCGCCACGCCCTGACAGCCGCACCGCCCACACCAGTCGTCGGGCTCGACGACCCGGCAGGCCAGAACCGTGTGGTCGGACTTCAGGAGCTGGGCGGTGACTTCCAGGCCGAGGTCGTTCAGGCGAGTGAAGGTGGTCAGGTCGGGGCATGTGAAGGTAGCGTCAGGCACGTCGAGGTCTTCTGGATGGGCTGTGTGAGAACTCCCATCTTCGGAAGGCCTCGACCCCTCTCCGGCCCCGACGCGCCGCCCAGCCTCAAGCAGCCCCTACACCCTCAACTGCGAAGAGCCGGAATGATGTACGAGACCCCGGTCAAGATCCCCTTGTACATCTCGTGCCAGACGGTCTGCTTTTTCTTGCGCTCAATCTTGGCCATGGTTCACTTCACCGCCTCGACGACTTCGTCGATCACGCGAACCGACTTCTTGATGGCTTCCGACAGCGAGCATTCCAAGGTGGGTACGGGCTCGAACCGTTCAGCGCCGGCGATGCTGACATCGGACGCGATGATCACGGCGTCAGCGCGGGCGATGTCCTGGGCGGTGATTTCGTTCTCTCTGCCGGTGCACCCCTGGGTTTCCACCTTGATCTCGATGCCACGTTTCGCCGCGGCCTTGATGAGGTTTTCGCGCGCCATGTAGGTGTGCGCAACACCAGTTGGACATGAGGTTACTGCGACGATGAACATGTTATGCTCCTCGGGTTTGAAGGGCCGATCGGATGTCGGCTTCGGTTGTGGCATTGACCAGAGCGGTTCGGAAGCCGTCGTCCATGAGCGCAGCAGCAAAGGTCGACAGCATCTTCAGGTGGGTGGTTCCGGCTTCGCGCGCAGGAACGGCCAGCATCACGACCAGATTCGTGGTCTCGTCATCATCGGCGTCCCACAGGAACGGATCCGACAGCGTGGCGACCGCATAGGCGGCTGTCGAAACGACCTCGGACTTCCCATGCGGAATCGCCAAGCCCCGACCGACTCCGGTCGAGAACGACAGCTCGCGCGCCTGCAGATCCGCTATGAACCGTTCGAGATCGGTGACCTTCCCCGCCTCGACGAACAGGGCGGCCATGGAGCGGAGGATCTCGGTCTTCGTTCGGCCGGGCAACCTGATCCGGACCAGCCGGGAATCGTACAAGTCAGTGAGTTTCATGCGTCTGACCTCCTTTGGCTAGAACGCACTGGCACAGTCCTCCCGACAGGCGTCCCAGGCATGGTTTCGGAACTGCGGCCGGCGATAGGGTGCTGTGCTACGTCAACGTTGACCGTCAACGTTGACGTAGGATAGTGGATCATGGGCTGTAAGCGCTGTCAAGATGCCGTCGAAGTGACGTAGACGACGCGGCGCAGTGCGTCCATTGGTTGAGTCCGGTCCGTCGCCGACAGATGATGGGCCGCGTGGGGCGACGACAGCCGCCAGGGAGGATCTGAGCGTGGACAGCCACCAGGTTCCGGCCCGGCCGACGATGCGAGACATCGCCGACCAGGTCGGCTTGAGTATCAAGAGCGTGTCCCGGGTGCTCAATGGCGATCCGGGGGTGTCTGAAGCGAGGGCCGAAGAGGTGCGGGCGGTGGCCCGTGAGCTGGGGTTTCGCCGTAACGACCTGGCCCGCGGTCTGCGTCTGCACGTTGGCACCGAGACCATCGGTGTGGTGATTCGGCAGGCCTCCACCCGGTTCTACGACAGTTTGATCCGCGGCATCGATGAGGTGGCCGATCGCCACGGCGCGCTGGTGCTGACGGCGACAACGCCGGGTGTCGAACGCGAGCGGTCAGCGGTGCTCGCACTGTCCTCTCGGCGGGTTGACGGGCTGATCATCGTGCCTTCGAGCAGCGATCAGTCGTATCTGCGCGCCGAGGAAGCCACCGGGATGCCGATGGTCTTCGTCGACAGGCCGGCCAAGGGCATCAGCGCCGACACGGTGCTTGCCGACAACGCTTCCGGTGGCTACGCCGCCACCAAGCACTTGATCGCTCACGGGCATCGGCGCATCGGCGTGATCGGACCCGACCACTCGGCATTCGCGCCGAAGGAACGGGTACGTGGCTACCGTGACGCGTTGAAAGGGACGGCGCCGCTCGACGAGAACCTCATGCGTCTCGACGCCAAGGGCCAAGCGGGAGCCCGGCAAGCATGTGACCAACTGTTGGCGCTGCCGGACCCGCCGACCGCCCTGTTTGCGCTCAACAATGTCTGCACCATCGGAGTCGTCCGTGCCCTGCAAGCCGCGGGGCTGTCCCATCAGATCGCACTCGTCGGATTCGACGACTTCGACACCGCGGACCTGCTGAGCCCTCCGGTGAGTGTGATCACGCAAGAGGTGGAGGAGATGGGCCGAACGGCCGCAGAAATGGTGTTCGCGCGCATCAGCGGGGAACCGGCAGCCTCGGGCCCAACACGAACAATCCTGCCGACCCAGCTGATCATCCGCGGGTCGGGCGAGATCGAGCCTGGCGGGGTGACGGGGCGACGGCACAGCGCTTGAAGTGGCACCTACGACTTGCACACGTGCGACTTGCACACGTGCTCTGGGCGACGCGGCAGAGCAACGGTCAGACAGTCAATCGACCCCCCGATCGGATCGAGGGGTGGTGTCAGGATTCTTGATCGGCGCTCCTTCGGGCCCCGCCGGCGCCTCGAAACCCGCCGGCGCCCCGAACGCCGCCCGCCGGGTCACCCGGGCGAAGGCCCGCAGCAGCCCACGCCCGAAGGCCAGCACCAGGACCGCGGTCACCACGCCGCGCGGCAGGTCCCAGCCGAGCGACGTGGTCAGCCAGAACGCCGCATAGCGACTCACATTCGTCGCCAGCGGATCCCCGGCGACGTACGACAGGCCGGTGCCGTTGGTGGTGAACGGCCAGAACCACAGGTTCATCACCAGGCCGTACGCGAGGCCGGCGACCAGCCCGTAACCGGCCAGCAGCGCCAGCCGCACTGCGCCGATGGTGCCGCTGTGCTCGATGACGCCGTTGTGCCCGCCGGTGCCGCTCCCGACCGTGCCATGCCGTCCTCCTCCGGCGCCCGGCAGCAGACCGGCGAAGGCCCCCACCCAGCCCGCCGCGAACATCTGGAACGGCAGCCACGGCCCCACGCCGGCGGTGATCAGGCCGCCGGCGACGATGGCGAGTGCGCCGAGGACGAACCCGAATCCCGGTCCGAACGCGTAACCGGCGAGGACCAGCAGGAAGAAGCTCGGTTCCAGCCCCGCCACACCGGGCGAAATGGCCCGCAGTCCGGCGCCGACCGCGGTGAGCATGCCGAGCAGGGCGACGACCTTCGCATCCATCCCGCCCTCGGACAGCTGGGCCAGCACCACCCCCGCCAGCAGCGGCAGCACCAGCACGAACAGCCACGGCGCGTCCTGGGTGTGGCTCACCGCGCTCGCCCCGCCGGCCTGGACGACCGGCGTGAGGAACGGCCAGGCGAAGCCGAGCAGCCCGACCAGCGACGCGGCGACCAGCACCGCGACCGACCGGCGGCCGAGCGCCACCAGCGGACGCCGGGCCCCGCCCCGTCGAGCTTCGCCCGGGCGGGCCCCGCCCTGTCGAGCGTTGCCCTGGCCCCCGGTCATGCCGCCGCCCGGGCCGCGGTCACCTGGCCCACCGTCAGGTACGGGAGCGGGGCGAGCACCTTGGCGACCTGCGGAGCGAACATCGGGGAGCCGGTGACGACCCGCTGCGCCGGTCCGTCGGCCACCGCCTCCCCGTCGGCGAGCACGACGACCCGGTCGGCCACCGCCGCGACCACCTCGACATCGTGGGTGGACAGCAGGATCCCGTGCCCCTCGGCCGCCAGACGGGTCAGCTCGGCGCACAGCCGTTCCTTCGCGGCATAGTCCAGCCCCCGGGTCGGCTCGTCGAGGACCACCAGCGCGGGCGCCCCGCTGAGCACCACGGCCAGCGCCAGGCACATCCGCTGCCCTTCCGACAGGTCACGCGGGTGACGGTCGGCGGGGACATCGGGCGCGAGTTCCGCGAGCAGCGCCGCACAGGTGCCCGGCGGGACGGAGAAGTCCCGGTCGGCGGTGGCGCACTCCTCGGCGACGGTCGAGGCGTAGAGCAGGTCGGCCGGATCCTGGGGGACCATCCCGACGCGCCGTACCAACTCGTGTGGGGCGGCCCGGCGGGGCTCCAGACCGTCGACGTCGACCGACCCCGAGGTCGGGGCGATCAGCCCGGCGAGCACCGACAGCAGGGTGGACTTTCCGGCGCCGTTGCGGCCCATCAGCGCGCACACCTCGCCGGCCCGCGCGGTGAAGTCGAGACCCCGCAGGGCCTCCACCCGCCCGTACCGTACGGTCAGCCCGCTGGCAGCGGCCAGCGTCCGGCCGGGTGTGGCGGTGCCGGCGAGGCGCTGCGGCGGCAGGTCGGGGAGTTCGGCGCGGAGCGTACGGGCCCGTCGGCGGGCATCGCGGACGGACAGCGGCAGCGGCTCCCAGCCGGCGAGCCGGCCGAGCCGGACGATCGGCGGGACGACGGTGGCCTCAGCCATCACCTGATGCGGATCGCCGGAGCGGAGCAGCCGGCCGGCGGCGATCTCGGCGATCGTGTCGGCGTACTGGATGACCCGCTCCAGCCGGTGCTCGGCCATCAGGACGGTCATCCCGAGGTCGTCCACCAGCCGGCGGATCGCCGCGAGGACCTCCTCGGCGGCCTGCGGGTCGAGTGCCGAGGTCGGCTCGTCGAGGACCAGGACCCGTGGATGCGCGGTCAGCGCGGCGCCGATCGCGACGCGCTGCGCCTGCCCACCGGACAGCGCGGTGAGCGGGCGGCGGCGCAGGGCGGCCAGGCCGAGCAGGTCGAGGGTCTCCTCGACCCGGACCCGCATGGTCTGCGGCCCCACCCCGAGGGACTCCATGGTGTAGGCGAGTTCGTCCTCGACGGTGTCGGTGACGAACGTCGCGGCCGGGTCCTGGCCGACCAGGCCCACCACGTCGGCGAGGTCGCGGGGCTGCCACTGCGCAGTGTCCCGCCCGTCGACCCGGACCCGGCCGCTGAGCAGACCGCCGGTGAAGTGCGGCACCAGCCCGTTCGCGGCGCGCAGCAGGGTGGACTTCCCCGAGCCGGTGGGGCCGACCAGCAGTGCCAGTTCACCCTCCTCGACGTGCAGGTCGACGTCGTCGAGGGTGAGCGCCGGTGCACCGGCGTAGCGCAGGGACACGTGGTCGAAATCGATCATCACGAGACCATCTCCGTGGGCGGTTCGGTGGCGGGAGGAACGGGATCGGGCACGGTACCCGGGGCGTAAGGTGCAGCATCCGGAGCGTACGGTGCAGTGCCCGGGGCGTACGGCGCCGCGACCGCGGGCAGCAGCCCGACCAGGACGGCGACCAGGGGCAGCGGATGCAGCGGCGGGACCGCCAGGGCGCCCGGCATGGTGAGCCCGCCGACGCCGCGCAGCGAGCACCAGACCAGCACCCCGGCGACCAGCGCCCCGGAGCCGGCGACGAGCCATTCCGGCAGCGCCCACGGGTCGGGCCGGTAGCGGGTCCGGACGGCCCGGGTGCGGCCGGCCAGCAGCGCGCCGGTGACGAGGGCGACGCCCGCGATGACCGCGCCCAGCGACAGGGCCGGCCCGATCGACGCCGACAGCAGGCCGTACAGGCCGACCAGCAGGCCCAGCGCGCCGAGCAGGCTGAGGGCGCTGATCATCCGGCGCCGCGGGCCGGCCAGCTGCCGCATCCGGCCGTAGCCGCGGGCATCCATCGCGGCGGCCAGGTCGACCGAGCGGTCGAGGGCGGACTCGAGCACCGGCATCGCCGTGGTCCGGAAGAAGTCCCGGGCCCGCACCCGGCGGCCGCGCAGCCGGCGGGCGTGGTGCACCCGCCGCGCATCGATCACCAGCTGCGGAGCGAAGGACAGCGCCACCACCAGGGCGACCTGCACCTCGTACAGGGCGGCCGGGGCGAGCCGCAGCATCCGGCGCGGCGCGGCCAGCGCGTTCGCCGCGCCGAAGCAGATCAGGATCACCGCCAGCTGCCCGCCGGCGTACACCGACGACAGCAGCGCCTCCCAGGTGACCGGGCCGCCGAGCTTGATCCCCACCACCCAGTCCGGCAGCGGCACGAGCGGCAGGGTGACCAGGACGTGGGTGCCCTGGGTCTGGGTGGCGAGGACCGCCTGGATCACCACCCGCAGCCCCAGCACCACCAGGGCGATCCGGACGAACAGGGCGTACGCCCGCGCCCACGGTGCGTCGGAGCGCTTCAACGTCACCACCAGGCCGGCGACCAGCGCCAGCAGGACGAGCAGCACCGGGTTGTCCGTACGGCTCGCCGCGATGCCGAGGCCGAGCGCCCACCACCACCACGCCACCGGGTGCAGGTCCCGCGGGTGGCGTGGGTCGTGGGCGCTCGTACGGCGGCCGACGGTCACGAGAGGCGATTCGATCGGGGGACGGTCGTGCCAGCAGGTCAGGCCGTACGACGCCGGCGGGCGACGACGACGCCGGCGCCGGCGAGGAGGACGACGATCACGCCGACGGTGACCCAGGCCCACACCGGGGTGGCCGGGGCGGCGTTGCCGGCCGCGGCGGTCAGCGACGGGACGACGGCCGGCTCGGTCGACGGCACGGTGATGTCGGCGACCGGGTCACCGCAGCCGGTGGCCGGGAAGCCCGCGACGCCACAGACCATCCCGCTGGAGTCGGTCCGTACGTCGGTCGCGGCCTGCAGCACCTGGGTGGCGGTCGCGTCGGTCGGGGCGACCACGCACGTCGCCGTCACCTGGCCGGGGGTCGTGCCCTGCGGGGCATCCTCCGCCGTGCCCGGGTCGATGATCAGCCCGACCCGCTTCTGCCCGTCGACCGGGCGCACCTTGCCGCAGATCTCGTTGAACGGCGGGATCGTCCGCGGCGGGCGGGAGCTGGTGGCGCCGGAGACGGCGAATCGCCAGCCCTGGACCGATCCGTCGGCCGGGGTGGTGGTGCCCGGGGCGGTCTGGGAGAACGTCCACTGGCCGTTGTCCGCCTGATAGAAGCCCCAGTAGCGGTAGCCGTCCTCGGCACGAGCCACCCCGGTGCCGAGCGGCGCCACGAAGAGGGCGAGCGCGGCAAGAGTGACGAGCGCCCAGCGATGGCGGGACGGGTGATGACGGACGGACATCGGGCCTCCTGGCGACGATGTGGATGCGCGCGGGCCAGGACGGCCGGCTCTCTCGCAGTCCACGACGAGTGATTGAGCGGCTCCCGTTCCGGTGTTCCGGCTCGCCCGCGGCAGCGGGACTAACGGTTGCGGGTCAGCGCCGGCTTCTCACCGGCTTCCCCGGAACGCGAGTATTCCGAGGGGCGATTCTACACGCGACGGCCGGCGGCAGCACGGATGGCCGAGGCAGCACGGTCGGGCAGGGTCAGCACGGTCGGGCAGGGTCAGCACGGTCGGGCCGAGGCAGCACGGTCGGGCCGAGGCAGCACGGTCGGCCCCGAGCGTTGCGCAGCGACCGTACGGTCCGGGCGGTCTACCGTGGGTCCGGTGGCGCCCCTTGACGTGATCGTGATCATCGTGGCCGGCCTCGCCGCGGGCACCATCAACACCGTCGTCGGGTCCGGCACGCTGATCACCTTTCCGACGCTGCTGTTCCTCGGCTATCCGCCCGTCGCGGCCAACATCTCCAACAGCCTCGGGCTCAGTTTCAGCGGCCTGACCGCGACCCAGGGTGCCCGGGCCGAGATGGATGCGGTGGGGCCGGTGGTCCGTCTGATGCTGCCGGCCCAGCTCCTCGGGTCGGCCCTCGGCGCCGGGCTGCTGCTCGTGCTGCCGCCGGAGGCATTCACCGCGATCGTGCCGGTGCTGATCGTTCTCGCCGCACTGCTGGTGGTCCTCGGCCGTCGGATCAACGGCTGGCTCGGCCTGCACCGGGCCGATGCCCCCTTGTCGGGCGGCCGCCGGGTGGGCCTGCTCGTCGGTGCTCTCTTCACCGGCGCGTACGGGGGCTATTTCGGCGCCGCCCAGGGCGTCCTGCTGATCGGGCTGCTCAGCGCCCTCACCGGCCTGTCGCTGCTGAGGATCAACGTGGTGAAGAACATCCTGGCGCCGGCGGCGAACTTCCTCGCCGCCCTGGTGTTCGTGGTCGTCGCCTGGCACCAGGTGCGCTGGGCGGTCGCCGGACTGCTAGCGATCGGGGCGCTCGGCGGCGGCTGGCTGGGGGCCCGGATCGGCCGTCGCCTGCCGCCGGCCGTGCTGCGGGCGTTCATCGTGCTGGTCAGTGTGGTGGCCGTGGTCAAGCTGGTCTGGTTCGGCTGACGGGCCGCCGGGTAGGTTGGCTCCGATGCTCCTCGTCGATCCTCCGCTGTGGCCGGCCCACGGCACCCTGTTCGCCCACCTGGTGTCCGACACCTCGCTGGCCGAACTGCACGGTTTCGCCGACGTCCTCGGGCTGCCCGTGCGGGCCTTCGACCGGGACCACTACGACCTGCCCGCGTCGCGCTATGCCGACGCGGTCGCCGCCGGGGCACGCGAGGTGAGCCCGACCGAGGTGGTCCGGGCGCTGCGCCGGGCCGGGTTGCGGCGGACCAAGCCCCAGGCGCTGGCCGCCGAACGGCGCCGCGACGACCTGCTCCGGGCCCAGTGGGCCGCGCTGCTGCCCCGCGCCGTCGATCTCGGCGAGGACCTGTTGGGCCGCTGGTCGGAGCCGCACCGGCGCTACCACACCCCGCAGCACCTGGCCGAGCTGCATCGGGCGATGGAGGAACTGGTCGCCGACCTGCGTCGTGGCACCGACCCGGGGCGTACGCTCCGGCTGGCCGCCTGGTTCCACGACGCGGTGTACGAGGGCCGTCCGGGGGACGACGAGGAGGCGTCGGCCGTCCTCGCGGAACGGTCGCTGGATGGGCTGGTGCCGGCCCGCGAGGTCGAGGAGGTGGCGCGGCTGGTGCGGCTCACCGCGGCCCATCGGCCCGCCGACGGCGACCCGGCCGGTGACGTGCTCGTCGACGGGGACCTGGCGATCCTCGGCGCCGACGAGGCCCGCTACCTGGAGTACACCCGGCAGGTCCGGGCCGAGTACCAGGACGTTCCGGCCGAGGACTTCCGGCGGGGCCGGCTCGCCGTGCTGCACCATCTGGCCGGGCTCGATCCGTTGTACCGTACGCGGTCCGGTCAGGCCTGGTGGACCGATCCTGCGCAGGCCAACCTCGCCGAGGAAGAGCGCCGCCTGCGGCGTGCCTGACGCGATCCGTCCTCGAGCCCCCTCGCTCCGTTCATCAGCCCGCCCTAGGCAGGGGCCAGCGGCAGCAGGACGGTGAAGGTGGTCCAGGTGTCCGGGTCCTCGGCCTCGGCTCCGGCGAGGTCGTCGGCGCACCGCGAGGTCACCGTGACCTGGCCGTTGTGTGCGGCCACCACGGCGGCGACGATCGACAGACCGAGGCCGGTGCTGCCGTTGGGGGCCGAGGCGTCACGGATCCTGGACCGCGAGGAGTCGGCACGGACGAACCGGTCGAAGACCTGCCCGATCACCGCGCTGGGAATGCCCTGCCCGTTGTCGTGGACGGTGAGGATCGCCTCCTGGGCGCCCCACCGGGACGGTACGGAGGTGACGGCCACCCCCGCCGTCACCAGGGTGTCGGGCGGGGTGTGGGTGCGCGCGTTGGCCAGCAGGTTCACCACCACCTGGTGGAGCTGGTTGCGGTCGCCGATGACGACCACCGGCTCGGGCGGGACGTCGAGGGACCAGCGGTGGTCGGGGCCGGCCGCGTGGGCGTCGGCGACGGCGTTGACCACGATCTCGGTGAGGTCGACAGGCTCGGCGGCGGGAGCGGACCTGTTGTCGAGCCTGGCCAGCAGCAACAGGTCCTCCACCATGGCCGACATCCGGGCGGCCTCGGCGTCGATCCGGTCGAGCGAGCGGGCGGTCTGCGGGGACATCGTGCCCCGCTCCCGGCGGGTGAGCTCAGCGTAGCCGCGGATCACCGCCAGCGGGTTGCGCAGCTCGTGGGAGGCATCGGCGACGAACCGGCGGACCCCCGACTCGGACGCCTGTCGGGCCTTCAGGGCCGCCTCGACGTGGCCCAGCATCTGGTTGATCGCCTCCGCGACGTCGCTCACCTCGGCGGCGTGGGCGGAGCGCGGTGGCGAGACGCCGCGGCCCAGGTCGACGTTGCCGTGCTCCAGCGGCATCGTCGACACCTCGCGGGCGACCGCCGCCAGATCGGTGAGCGGGCGCGTCTTGCGTACGACGATGACGTAGACGGTGACGACACTGACGGCCACCGCGAGCAGCGAGAGGATCGCCACCGTCCAGACCAGGGTGACCACCGCGGTCCGGGTCTCGGTCAGCGGCAGGCCGATGATGACGCGATCGGTGCCGTCCTTGACCGCCATCGCACGGTAGGGGCCGAGCAGTTCGAGGTCGACGTTGTGGGCGCCGGTGCCGACGGGCAGGTTGTAGAGGGCTCGCAGGGCGGCGTTGCTGGGCACCGGGTGGATGCCGTCGGTGGCGAGCATGCCGTTCTGGGCGATGGTGGTGACCTTGCCGTCGGCGGCCACCTCGTCGGTGATGACGACCACCACGGTGCCGATCGGCTGGCCCGGCAGGTCGATGCCGCCGGGGAAGGCCTCACCGGGGTTGTTCGCCGCGTTCTGTTGACGGGCCAGGGCACTGGTGAGGCGGGCGTCGAACTGTCGCATCAACACGCCGTGGGCAACGAGCGTCGTGACCAGGCCGAGAGCGATCGCGACGACCGCGATGATGCCGCTGACCTGCACCACCAGGTTCCGGGTCAGGGTGCCTCGGGCGGGCAGCGGGCCGGCGCCCACCCGGTGCGGGGCGGCGGTGTCCGGGTGGGCGCGGGCCGGTGGTCCGCCGGACGCGGACGGGTCCAGCACGGCACCGGCGGACCGGGTGCCGGTGCGCCGCCGACGCCGGCCGCCCACCAGCCCGCCGAGGGCCGCCGGGGGAGGTTGCGGCGGCGGCGCGGGCACGTCACTCATCGGCCGGGCGCAACATGTACCCCGCGCCGCGCAGGGTGTGGATCATCGGCTGGCGACCGACGTCAATCTTCTTGCGCAGGTACGAGATGTAGAGCTCGACGATGTTCGCCTGGCCGCCGAAGTCGTAGTTCCACACCCGGTCGAGGATCTGGGCCTTGCTGAGCACCCGGCGCGGATTGTGCATCAGGTAGCGCAGCAGCTCGAACTCGGTGGCGGTGAGGTGGATGGAGTCGCCACCGCGGGTGACCTCGTGGGAGTCCTCGTCCAGGGTCAGGTCGCCGACCACCAGGGTCGAGGTGTTGACCGCCTGGGAGGCGCCGGTGCGCCGCAGCAGGGCGCGGAGCCGGGCGATCACCTCCTCGAGGCTGAACGGCTTGGTGACGTAGTCGTCCGCCCCGCTGGTGAGCCCCTCGATCCGGTCGGCGACCGCGTCGCGGGCGGTCAGGAAAATCACCGGCAGGTCCGGTTGGTCGGCGTGGATGCGGCGCATCACCTCGAGGCCGTCGAAGTCGGGCAGCATGATGTCGAGCACCGCGGCGTCGGGACGGACCTCGTGGGCCACCTGCACGGCCTCCTGACCGCTTGCCGCGGTCCACACCTCCCACCCCTCATAACGCATGGCCATCGACAGCAGCTCGGTCAGCGCCGGTTCGTCGTCCACCGCGAGGATGCGGATGGGGGAGCCGTCGGGGCGGGAGAGGGTGCCGTGGGAACGGTCGGTCATAGTCATGAGACTGCCACGCTGATCGATGGGTGGAGTCATTAAATCTGTGTGTCAGCTGTGAATGGCATGTGTGTCTGAGGGGTTGCGGGGTTCCGCCACAGCTCGAAAGGCTGCCGACGGAACCGGCCGCCTCTAATGTGGGCCCGTGGAGATTTCTGGACCGGGAGAGATGTTCGACGTACGTGCCGAGATCGAGCGTCTGCGCGACCGCGTCTACGAGCTCGAGCAGCAGGTCGCCTGGCTGCTGGACAATGCCGGTCGCGAGGCCGCCGAGAAGTCACTCGACGAGGCGGTGCACGATGCGCTGGTCCAGCGCAGCTACATCGATGCCGTGATGCTCTACCGCGAACGGACCGGGGCGGGGCTCGCCGAGGCCAAGCAGTACGTCGACCGGCTGCGCCGGACCGGGGTGCTCGGCAACGAGACCGGGGTGCTCGGCAACGAGGACGAGGCGATCGCGGTGACCGGTGACGGCCTGGCGGCCGCCGAGGCCGTCGACCGTCCGGGAGCGACCGAGGCCGGGTCCGTCGAGCCGTAGGCCCGTCGTCCGGTGCGTCCGTCGGTGCGGCCGACCCTCAGTGGTCCGCGACGACGACCGTGATCGGCTTCCGCCCCGGCAGGGCCACGGTGACGCGTTGGCCGAGCTGCAGCTGACGTCCCCGGCGGGTCTCCACCTCGCCGTCGACGCGTACGTGGCCGCCCTGGATCAGCGTGCGGGCCTCGCCGCCGGTGTCGACCAGATCGGCCAGCTTGAGGAACTGCCCGAGACGGATCGCCGGCGCGTCAGGGGCCTGGCCGGCCGGGCCGTGTGGGTCGGGGCTGTGCCGGTCTGGGTCGTGTGGGTCTGGGCGGTGCGGGTCGGGACTGTGCTGCATGCGCCCATTGTCCAGCCGCGGCCTAGGGTGGCGGCATGACCGCCACGGTACGTACGCTCCTCGACGACCTCGGATCGCCTGTCCGGCTGCCGGCCGACGGACCGCGCCGGATCGTGTCGCTGGTCCCGTCCCTCACCGAGGCGCTCGCGGTGACCGTCCCCGACCGTCTGGTCGGTGCCACCGACTGGTGCATCCGGCCCGCGGACCTTCGGGTGGCGCGGGTCCGGGGCACCAAGAACCCCGATCTCGCCGCCATCGCTGCCCTCGAACCGGACCTGGTGGTGTGCAACCAGGAGGAGAACCGGCGCCTCGATGTCGAGCGGCTGCGGGAGCGCGGGATCCCGGTCTGGGTGACCGTGATCGAGTCGGTGGAGCAGGCGATCAGCTCGATGCGACGGCTGTTCGTGGCAGGTCTCGGGGTCGGTGAACCCGGCTGGCTGGTCGAGGCCGCCCGCGCGTGGGAGATCGGATCGGTGTCTGGCGGGCCCTCCGCCGCTCGGCCCCGGGTCGCCATCGCGATCTGGCGCGACCCGTGGATGGTGGTCGGGAGTCGTACGTACACGGCCGACCTGGTCGACCGGCTCGGCTTCGACAACGCCTTCGGCGAGGCGGTCGACCGCTACCCGCATGTCGAGGTCGCGGCGATCCGTGCGGCGGCGGACCTGGTGGTGCTGCCCGACGAACCGTACGCCTTCGGCCCCGACGACGGCCCGGAGATGTTCCGCGGTGGGGCCGATGCGGTGCCCACCGTCTGCCTCGACGGCCGCGCCATCACCTGGTACGGCCCGGCGATGGTCGGTGCCCGGGCGTACCTGGAGGACGTCCTCGGGCCCTGGCGCGGCTGACAGGGGAGCCTGTCGGCTCTTACCGCTGGGTGACTACCGTGCAGGGTGTCCGCATCAACAAGGAGGTCAGATGTCCACCACCGTACGTGCCTGGGGAGCTCCCGGGGCCGGCAAGCCGCTCGAGCCGTTCACCGTGGAGCGCCGTGATCTGCGTCCCGACGACGTGCAGATCGACATCTCCTATTGCGGCATCTGCCATTCCGACGTCAGCACCGTCACCGGGGAGTGGGGCGACCGGCAGTGGCCGCTGGCGCCCGGCCACGAGATCGTCGGCGTGGTGTCCGCGGTCGGCGCGGCGGTGACGCAGTTCCAGGTGGGTGACGTCGCGGGTGTCGGCTGCATGGTCGACAGCTGTGGTGAGTGCGAGTACTGCCTGGCGGGCGACGAACAGTTCTGCGACCGCAAGGTGCTCACGTACGGCCAGACGATGCCGGACGGGGAGTACACCCAGGGCGGCTACGCCCAGCAGATCGTGGTCCGCGAGGCGTTCGCCCTGCATGTCCCGGAGACCATGCCGCGGGAGAACGCCGCGCCGCTGCTGTGCGCCGGCATCACCACGTATTCTCCGCTGCACCACTGGGGCGTCGGCGAGGGCAGCCGGGTCGCCGTCGTCGGCATGGGCGGCCTGGGACACATGGGCGTCCAGATCGCCGCGGCGATGGGCGCCGAGGTCACCGTGCTGTCGCACAGCCCCGCGAAGAAGGCCGACGCGCTGCGCTTCGGCGCCGCCGACTACGTCGCCACCTCGCAGGACGGCGCCCTCGCCGGCGCCCGCGGCCGCTTCGACTTCGTCCTCAACACCGTCGCCGCGCCGCTCGACTTCGCCGCCTACCTCAACACCGTCCGCGTCGACGGCGTGATGTGCAACGTGGCCCTGCCGCAGGAGCCGTTCCAGGCGCCGGTGCGGATGTTCACCAATCACCGCCGCTCGTTCGTCGGGTCGCTGATCGGTGGCATCGCCGAGACCCAGGAGATGCTCGACTTCTGCGCGGAGAACCGGATCGGCGCCCAGGTCGAGGTGATCGCGGCCGATCAGGTCAACGAGGCGTACGACCGGATGATGCAGTCGGACATCAAGTACCGCTTCGCGATCGACGCGTCGACCTTCTGAGAGGCTCTTGTTTCCTAATGGTGTGAGGTTTACCTTCTACATGTAGGAGGTGAATGTGGTGAGCGTCACATCTGGTCAGCGCCGTCAGCTCCGACGTCAGGCCACCATCGACGAGATCGTCGGCCATGCCGTGGACATCATGACGACCGATGGCGTCGCGGGTCTGTCCCTGGGAGAGATCGCGCGTCGGATGGGCGTCCGTACACCGTCCCTGTACACCTACGTGAGCTCCAAGGATGCGCTCTACGACGAGCTGTTCCGACGGGGGTGGGAAGCCACCCTGGCCGCTCTCAACGATGTCCGTGTCGACCTCGGACCGGTCACCCGGGAGACCGACCCGGTCTCCCGGGCGGTGACCCTCGCGGAGGTCATCACCCGATGGGGGGTGACGAACCATGCGCTCGGGCAGTTGATGTTCTGGCGTCCCGTGCCGCAGTTCACCCCATCCGTCGAGGCGTACGCCCCGTCGCTCCGCGTCGCTCAGGTCGCCCGGGAGGAGATCCGTGCCTGGATCTCCGCCGGCTGCCTGGATCCGCTCGTCGACCCGGACCTGCTGGCCGAGGCGATCATCACGGTCATCGCCGGCGTGATGACACGCAAGGTCGTCAACGAGCCCGGCGCTCCGTACGAGGACGGGCCGATCGCCCCGGTCCTCCCGTACCTCATCACGCACATCGTGAGTCCGTATGTCAGGAGTCGTCCATGAATGCCGGTGGACGTCGCGCGGAGGAGGTCCCGCTGACCGGTCTCGACCTCGGCAGGTCCGTCGTCCTCGCCCAACGGACGCGCCTGCTGGAGGAGCTCCGTGCGCTCAGCCCCGAGCAGTGGCTGGTGCCCACGGAGTGCCCGCTGTGGCGAGTCCGGGACATGGTCTGCCATGTGGTGGCGGCCATGGACGAGCACCGCCATCCTCAGTTGTTCGTCTACCACGCCGCTGTGGGGCTCATCCGGCATCGGGGCAGGGGACTGCTGGATGCCATGAACGAAGCCCAGATCGACGACCGTCGCTGGGCGCCCGTCGACTCGGTCCTTGCGGATGCCGAGAGGTTGGCGCCGACCGCCTTCTTCCCCAAGGGCCTGCACCGCGTGCTCGTCAACGACGGCTCGCTCCCACCTGGGTCCGACATCTACTACCTCCAGTACGTGATCGAACCGCGCGACGTGTGGATGCATCGCCAGGACATCGCCCGCGCCACCGGGGGAGTCGTGACACCTGATCACTCGGACACCGAGATCGTCGCCCAGGTGGTGCGTGATCTCGCGCGTCGCTGGGCCGGGCCTGCCGTTCAGCTGGAGCTGGTCGGCTCGGGTGGTGACACGTTCCTGCTGGGCGGCGGCGGTCCGGTTCCGGTCGTGGTCCTCGACGTCGTCGCCTTCCTCCGCCACCTGTCCGGCCGCGAGGCAGGATCCGGCTGGCTCGACACAGTTCCGCCGCCTCTTGCTCGCGCCCTGGGCGACGCTCGCGTCACCTTCTGACGCCCCTCCGACGTACGACACGGTGCTCTTGCCGCACCCGCCGGACGTCGATGATCCCATCCATCTGAGCCTCCTCGAGGAGACCCTCGACAACCAGGGGACATCATGACCATCGATCCATCAGGGCCTACCGACACCCGCAGCATGACCATCGCTCATTCGGCGATGCGCCGCACGCTGGTCCGGGCCCGACTCGTCCTCGCCACCCCCGGGACGCTGACGCAGCAGCGCCGCCGCGCCGTGGCCTTCGAGCTGCAATGGCTGGTGGAGTTCATCCTCCACCATCACGCCGGGGAGGACAGGGAGATCTACCCCAACCTGCCGGCCGACGACCCGCTGGCGCGTGACCTGATCCGGCGGATGGGCGAGGAACACGAGGTGATCCACCCGCCCATGGACGTGTTGACCGATGTGGCCGGCCGGTTCGCCGACGGCCGGGCGTCGGCGTCCGAGGTGCTGGCGGCGATCACGGCGTTGGAGGCGCCCTTGCTGTCCCATCTGGCCCGAGAAGAACGAGAGGCGATGCCGTTGGTCAGCCGATCGGTGACCCATGCCCGGTGGCACGAGATGGAGCGACGTGCCTGGGTCGATGATCTGTCCCCGGCCCAGCGTGCGGCGTACGGTCTGTGGCTCGTCGACTCCCAGACCCCCGACGACGCCGCGATCATCATGGCGAACGTGTCCAAGGTGCAGGAGCTCGCCCTCAAGGCGATCTTCGGCGGCAGCTACCGTCGCCGGCGTCGGCGTGCTTGGGGCGGCACCCCTGCCGATGCGGTCCCGGCGCTGTCGATCGAGCAGCAGGCCGCGTGGCCGACGCCCGTGTCGCGGTAGCCCGCACCGCACCCACGTGTGGGGCCGTCCCTTCGGACGAGCCCACACGTGAGTGACAATAGGTCCACCTGGAGGGTTGTATGGTCTGTGCCACATTCTTGGGCCTGGACAGGCGACCGCGTGATCTGCGAGCCCCCTGGTCAGGGCTCACGCACGTCGGGCCCGGTCACCAGGAAATCCCGGCGCCGGGCCCGACGTGCACACCTCACGGAGCGACCGTCAGAGCGCCCCGTAGACGGTCCTGGCCTTCTCCAGAGCGGTGATGTAGCCGGCCCGCTGGTAGGCGTTCTCGTCGTCGTGGCGCACCGACAGCTGACCGCGGAACGCGTCGAGGGAGTCGAAGCCCTTGGTCTCCATCCAGTCCTCCAGGCCGTTGAGCAACTGGCGGCCGTATTCGGAGCCGTTGCGCACCAGGGCGGAGGTGCTCATCACCACGTCGGCCCCGGCCAGCAGGTTGCGGACCAGGTCGTCCGCGTCGCGTACGCCCGAGGTGGCGGCCAACGAGCAGCCCACCCGGCCGCGCAGCGCGGCGATCCAGGTGCGCGGCAGCCGGCCCTCGTACTGCGACGACAACACCACGTCCGGCTCGACGTCGACGGCGTCGATGTCGATCTCCGGCTGCAGGAAGCGGTTGAACAGCACCAGACCGTCCGCACCGGCGTCGGCCAGCTGCAGGCACATGTTGCCGACCGAGCTGAAGTACGGCGACAGCTTCACCGCGACCGGGATCGACACCGCCTGCTTCACCGACCGGACGATGTCCAGGTGGCGCTCCTCCACGTCGCGGCCGGACAGCGACAGGTCGCCCACCACGAAGTAGATGTTGAGCTCGATCGCGGCGGCACCGGCGTCCTGCAGCTGGCGCGCGTACTGCGTCCAGCCGCCCTGGGTCGACCCGTTGATCGACCCGATGACCGGCACCCCCGCCACCGTCGCGCCCTCCTCGAGGAGCCGCAGGTAGGCCGACGGCACGTCATCGCCGGCCACCCCGGGCAGGTCGGGGAAGTACGACAGGGCCTCCCCGAAGGCATCGGCGTGCTGCTCCTCGAGGGCCAGGTCCAGCTCGGCCTGCCGCCGGATCTGCTCCTCGAACACCGAGTAGAGCACGACCGCACCGACCCCGCCGTCAGCGAGGCGCCGGATCCCGTCCACCGTCTGCGACAGCGGACCGGCCGAGGCGACCAGCGGGTTGCGCAGCGGCAGCCCGAGGTACGTCGTGCTGAGGTTCATCTCATCATCCCTTTCGTGCGTCCGCGGCGAACCGGTCGGCGCCGCGGGTGGCCATTTCCTCGTACGACTGCCAGCGTCGGTCGGCCGACTCCTGGCCGAGCTCGAGCAGCCGCTCGGCCTCCGCGGGGTCGGACTTCTGCAACATCCGGAAGCGCAGTTCCTTGGAGCGGTACTCCCGCAGCGGGATCCGCGGGCGCTGGGAGTCGAGCAGGAACGGGTTGCCACCCTCGTCGCGGATCACCGGGTTGTAACGCATCAGCGGCCAGTGACCGGTGTTCACCGCAAGATACTGCTGGTCGAGGCCCTTGCGCATGTCGATGCCGTGCGCGATGCAGTGGCTGTACGCCAGGATCAGCGACGGGCCGTTGTAGGCCTCCGCCTCACGGAACGCCCGCAGTGTCTGCTGCGGGTCGGCACCCATCGCGACCCGGGCGACGTACACGTTGCCGTACGCGATCGCCTGCATCGCCAGGTCCTTCGACTGGGTCACCTTGCCGGCCGTGGCGAACTTCGCCACCGCGCCCAGCGGGGAGGCCTTCGAGGCCTGGCCGCCGGTGTTGGAGTAGACCTCGGTGTCGAGCACCAGGACGTTGACGTCGCGCCCGGAGGCCAGCACATGGTCCAGACCGCCCGATCCGATGTCGAAGGCCCAGCCGTCACCGCCGACGATCCACACCGACCGGCGGATCAGGTGATCGACCACCGACCGCAGATTGTCGACCTTCTCCTGGTGGTAGGCGTCCAGTCCGCCGGCCTCCAGCTCGTCGAGGCGGGCCTTCAGCAGGTCCACCCGGGCGCGCTGGGAGGCGAAGTCGGACTCGCTGAACTGCGGTGCCTCGAGCAGGGAGTCGACCAGGTCGCCGCCGGCCAGCTCGCGCAGCTCGCCGGTCATCTTGCGGGCCTGGGCGGTGTGCACGTCCGCGGCCAACCGCAGCCCCAGACCGAACTCCGCATTGTCCTCGAACAGGCTGTTCGACCAGGCGGGGCCGCGGCCCTCGGCGTTCTTCGCCCACGGGGTGGTCGGCAGGTTGCCGCCGTAGATCGACGAACAGCCGGTGGCGTTGGCGACGGTCGCCCGGTCACCGAAGAGCTGGGTGAGCAGCTTGACGTACGGCGTCTCGCCGCAGCCGCTGCAGGCTCCGGAGAACTCGAACAGCGGCTCCAGGAACTGGGTGCCGCGGACGGTCCCGAAGTCCACCCGGGTGCGGTTGTTGGTCGGCAGCGTCTTGAAGAACTCGATGTTCTCCTTCTCCTGCTCCAGCCGCGGCAGCACGTGGGTGAGGTTGATCGCCTTCTTCTGCGGCTGACCCAGCGGGGAGACCGGGCAGGCCTCGGTGCACAGCCCACAGCCGGTGCAGTCCTCGGCGAACACCTGCAGGGTGAAGCGGGTGTTCGGCAGGCCGGCGGCGGCCAGCTCGGCGGACTGGAAGCCCTCCGGGGCGTTCTCCAGCAGCTCGGGGGCGTAGAACTTCGACCGGATCACACCGTGAGGGCACACGATCGAGCAGTTGCCGCACTGGATGCAGGTCTCCGGGTCCCACTCGGCGACGATCTCGGAGACGTTGCGCTTCTCGTACTGCGTGGTCCCCGACGGGTAGGTGCCGTCGACCGGCAGCGCGCTGACCGGCAGCGTGTCACCGCGGTCGGCCATCATCACCGAAGTGACCGTACGGACGAACTCCGGCGCGTCGGCAGGGATCGGGTTGCGCAGACCGTGGTCGGAGGTGACCTGGCCGTGGATCGTCACCTTGTGCAGATGCTCCACGGCCATGTCGACCGCGGCGTGGTTCTTCTTCACCACGTCCTCGCCCTTGCGGGAGTAGGTCTTGGTGATCGACGCCTTGATCCGGGTGAGCGCCTCGTCCCTCGGCAGCACCCCGGAGATCGCGAAGTAGCAGGCCTGCAGGACGGTGTTGGTCCGGTTGCCCATGCCGGCGCTGCGGGCCACCGCGGTGGCGTCGATGACGTACACCTCGAGGTCCTTGGCCAGGATCGTCTCCTGCATCGGCTTCGGCAGCCGGTCCCAGACCTCGTCGACGCCGTACGGGCTGTTGAGCAGCAGTACGGTGCCGCGCCGGGCGAAGGTCAGGGTGTCGACGTTCTCCAGGATCGACCAATGGTGGATGCCGATGAAGTCGGCCTTGGCCACCAGGTACGGCGCGTCGATCGGCTTGGGGCCGAAGCGCAGGTGGGAGGTGGTCCGCGAGCCGGACTTCTTCGAGTCGTAGACGAAGTAGCCCTGGGCGTAGCGGTCGTCATCGGCACCGAGGATCTTGATGGTGTTCTTGTTCGCGCCGACGGTGCCGTCGGAGCCGATGCCGTAGAACACCGCGCGGCGGGTCTGCGGGTCCTCGATGTCGAGGTCGGCGTCGTACGCCACGGACAGGTGGGTGACGTCGTCGTCGATGCCGACGGTGAACCGCGGCCGCGGCTCGTCGGCGGCCAGCTCGTCGAAGACGCCGACCAGCATCGCCGGGGTGACGTCCTTGGAGCCCAGGCCGTAGCGGCCGCCGTGGACCCGCGGCATGGTGGCCCGGGCGCCGGTGGCGTACGCCTCGCCGAGCGCGGTGACCACGTCGAGGAACAACGGCTCACCGTTGGAGCCGGGCTCCTTGGTGCGGTCCAGCACGGCGATCCGCTGGGCGGTCGCCGGGATCGCGGCGAGCAGTTCGGCGGTCGGGAACGGCCGGTAGAGCCGGACGTTGATCACGCCGACCTTCTGGCCGTGCGCGTTGAGGTACTCGGCGGTGGCCCGGGCGGTGTGCACCGCCGAGCCCATCAGCACGATCACCCGGTCGGCGTCGGGCGCGCCGGTGTACTCCACCAGGTCGTAGCGACGACCGATCCGCTCGGCGAACTCGTCCATCGCCGCGGCGACGATGCCGGGCACCGCCTGGTAGTAGCTGTTCGACGACTCCCGGGCCTGGAAGTAGACGTCCGGGTTCTGCGCGGTGCCGCGGATGAACGGGTGCTCCGGGTCGAGGGCGCGGCGGCGGTGCTCGCGGACGAGCTCCTTGGGCACCAGGGCGCGCAGGTCGTCGTCGGAGAGCATCTCGACGGTGTTCAGCTCGTGCGACGTACGGAACCCGTCGAAGAAGTGCAGGAACGGCACCCGGGAGCGCAGCGTGGCGATCTCGGCGACCGCCGCCATGTCGTGGGCCTCCTGTGGGGAGCAGGAGGCGAGCAGCGCGAAGCCGGTCTGCCGGACCGCCATCACGTCCTGGTGGTCACCGAAGATCGACAGGCCCTGGGTGGCGAGCGCCCGGGCGGCGACGTGGAAGACCGTGGAGGTCAGCTCGCCGGCGATCTTGTACATGTTCGGGATCATCAGCAGCAGGCCCTGCGAGGCAGTGAAGGTGGTGCTCATCGCACCGCCCTGCAGGGCGCCGTGCATGGCGCCGGCGGCGCCGCCCTCGGACTGCATCTCGATCACGCTGGGCACGGTGTCCCAGACGTTGCGCAGGCCCTTCGCGGACCATTCGTCGCACAGTTCGGCCATCGTCGACGACGGGGTGATCGGGTAGATGGAACAGAGTTCGTTGAGTCGGTAGGCCACCGAGGCGGCGGCCTCGTTACCGTCGATGATCTTGCGCATCAGAGTCCAATCCTGGTCGAGGCCTCGTGGGACTGTGCGGCGGCCGCCAGGTCGGGCGGCAGCGCGACCCCCTCGGGCACCATCTCGATCGCATGGACCGGGCACTGCTCGACGCAGGTGGCGCAGCCCGTGCACTTGTCGTAGTCGAAGCGGTAGCGGTGGCCCTTGCCGAGCCGGATCACGGCGTCCTCGGGGCAGGCGCCCAGGCAGCCGTTGCACTCGAAGCAGTTGCCGCAGGACAGGCAGCGCTGCGCCTCGAACAACGCCTGGTCGGGGGTCAGCCCGCCGACGATCTCACCGAAGTCGGACAGCCGGGTCTCCGCGTCGAGTTCCGGCTGGGTGCGCTGGGAGTCGCTGTCGCGGAAGTACCACAGGTTGAGCTTGTCGAAGGTGGCCTTCGGGTGCTTGGGGGCGTCGGCGACCTGTCCCTGGGTGAGGTACATGTGGATGTTGTGCGCGGCCCGCTTGCCGTGGCCGGTGCCGACGGTGACCGTACGCTCCGAGGGGACCGCGTCGCCGCCGGCGAAGATGCCGGGGACGTCGGACATCAGCGTCTGCGGGTCGACCTGCAGCGTGTCGTCCTCGAACCGCAGGCCGCGGATGTTGTGCAGGAAGCCGGTGTCCGGCTTCTGGCCGACGGCCATGATGACGGTGTCGGCGTCGAGCTTCTCGAACCGGCCGGTGCCGCGCGGGCGGCCGTCGTCGCCGAGTTCCATGATCTCGACGGTGAGGTCGTCCCCCACCTCGGTGATGGTCTGCAGCCAGTTGATCCGGACGCCCTCGCGCTCGGCGGCCTCCGCCTCGTCGGCGTGCGCCGGCATCTGCTCGCGGGTGCGGCGGTAGATGATCGTGGTCTCGTCGGCACCGAGCCGGCGGGCCGTGCGGGCCGCGTCCATGGCGGTGTTGCCGCCGCCGTAGACGGCCACCTTGCGGCCGATCAGCGGCCGTCCGCCGCCGGCCACATCGCGCAGGAAGGAGACCGCGTCGACCATCTTGGAGGTGTCCTGGGCCGGGATGTCGACCTTCTTGGACAGGTGGGCGCCGATCGCGATGAAGCAGGCGTCGAACCCGCCCTCGGCCATCTCCAGGGCCAGGTCGTGCACCGGGTGGTTGCAGCTGATGGTGACGCCCAGGGTGACCAGCCGGGCGATCTCGGCGTCCAGGACGTCGCGGGGCAGCCGGTACTCCGGGATGCCCCAGCGCATCATGCCGCCGGGCTTGTCGGAGGCGTCGCGGATCTCGACATGGTGGCCGAGCCGGGCCAGGTGATAGGCGGCGGAGAGCCCGGACGGGCCGGCACCGATCACCAGCACCTTGTTGCCACTGGGATGGCTCGGTCTGTCGAAGTTCCACCCGCGTTCGATCGCCAGGTCGCCGAGATAGCGCTCGACGGCGTGGATCGAGACGGATTGGTCGAGCTCCGCCCGATTGCAGGCGACCTCACACGGGTGGTAACACACGCGGCCGTGGATGGCCGGGAAGGGGTTGTCGTCCGTCAGCTGGCGCCAGGCGTCGTACGCCCGGTCCTGCTTGATCAGATACAGCCAGTTCTGGATGTTCTCACCGGCGGGGCAGCCCGCATTGCACGGGGGGAGCAGGTCCACATAGACCGGTCGGCGAGATCGCTGGGGGGTGACCCGTCCTTGCGTAGCGCCGAGGTCGGGGAGCTTGGTGACGTCCTTGCGGCTCTGCATGGCGCCACATTACTACTGACTGTCGTACCTCTTGGCACACAGGTTTGCGGACAATTCACAGTTTGTCCGCCGACGGCCTCCGGGGGTCGTGCCGGACGGATCCCGCGGGCTGGTGGCGGCCGGATGGCACGCCGCGCGATGTGATGAATCTCTCGTTGCGGGGGCTTTCAGGATGTGGCCGTGAGGGCCTCGGGGGTGACGTTCGCCAGCGCGTGCGCCACCGCGCCGAGCACGTGGGCGCGGGCGCCCAGCTCGGCCCGGACGATCTCCAGGGAGCGTACGGCGCCGGGGATCCCATGCAGGCGTACGGACTGCCGCATCGGGTCCAGCAGCAGCTCCTCGGCGGCGGACAGCTCGCCGCCCACGATGAGCAACTGCGGGTTGACGATGTTGCAGAGGTTGGCGACGGCCAGGCCGGCCACCCGGCCGGTGTCGCCGAGCACCCGCCGGCAGCCGGGGTCGCCCTCGCGGGCGAGCTCGACGATCCGCGGGATGGTCATCCGGCCGCGGGTGGGGGCAAGCAGGTCGATGACGTGGGCCGAGCTGGCCACCGTCTCCAGGCAGCCGCGGTTGCCGCACTGACACATCGCGCCGGACTCGACGACCGTGGTGTGGCCGAGCTCGCCGGCCGACCCGGTCGCGCCGCGGAAGATCTCCCCGTTGAGGATCAGCCCGGCGCCGATGCCGTTGGCCATCTTGAGGTAGACGAGGTTGCGGATGTCGCGGCCGGCGCCCCAGGTGGCCTCGCCGACCGCGCCCAGGTTGGCATCGTTCTCGACCAGCACCGGCAGGCCGAGCACCTCCTCGGCGCTGCTGGCCAGGTTGACCCCGTTCCAGCCGGGCATCAGGGTGGAGGCGCTGATCGACCCGTCGGCGTCCACCGGAGCGGGGATCGACAGACAGGCGCTGATCACCCGGGTGCGAGGCTGCCCGAGCCCGTCCAGCAGGGAGGTGAGGATGTCGTCGGCGGCGCCGAGCCCCTTGGTGAGCGAATGACCATGGGGGAGCGTACGGTGCTGCTCCGCGACCACCTGGTGGGCCAGGTCCGCCAGGGCGACGTGCACGTGGTCACGGCCCATGTCGATCCCGGCGACCAGCCCGGCGGAGGACGACAGGGCGACCAACTGGCCGCGCCGGCCCTGTTTGTCGGTCTCCATGTCCACCACGCCCGCCTCGAGCAGGGTGTGCACGATCTTGGAGACGGTCGAGGGGGCCAGCGACGTCCGTCGGGCCAGCTCTGCCTGGGTCAGTGCGCCGCGGCTGCGCAGCGCCTCCAGGACCCGGGCCTCGTTGGCGCTGCGCAGCGCCGACTGCGAACCACCGGGGCCGAAACCCTCCGGAGAACCTTCATTGGTCGACGACATGCGGAAAGTAAACCACGGGCGACATCCCGGTGACATCGCCCGGCGGCGTACGGTCGGCACCCCGGCGGGCACCGACCGTACGACCCTCACAGCCGGTACGCCGCCTCAGCAGCAGCGCGCGGAGGGGTCCCGGCCCTCGGCCTCCCACGAGCACCGCCAGAACTCGGCCTCGGAGAGCATCGGCTCGTCGGGATGGGTGCGCCGCCGGTGCTCGACATAGCGGTCGTACTTGTCGAGTCCGGACAGGCCACGCACGATCGCCACCGCGCCCCGCCAGGCGCGCCGGACGACCGTGCCGTCCCCGGTCGGGCGGGTCGGCGTGGAACCGTCGCCCCGTGCCGGTTCCGTGCTGACGGCGAACCGGGCGCCGGTCACAGCTGGTTCTCCTCCTGGACGATCTCCTGGCGGCTGGTGTGGTGCATGCCCGGCAGCCGGTCATCGCCGGACGGGTCGAGACCGGCGACCTGCCACTCGGCCAGCACCTCCTTCTCCAGCGCGGTGGGCACGAACCCGGCCGGCGCGAAGATCCGCGACGGCACGCCCTCGGCCTCGGCGTCGGGCAGGCCGCCCCGTCGGACCGCCCGGACGGCGATCGCCACGCCGACCGCGAAGACGATCAGCACCAGCCCGGCGTACAGGATCGACAGGGTGCCCTGGACCGTGGTGTTGCGGATGACCATGTCGATCTCGTGCGGGGTCTTCGCGGTCTGGAAGGTCTGCGCACCCTTGGCCCGGGCGGCGCGGGCCGCCGCGTTCAGCGCCCAGTAGCCGATCTTCGGGTCGGCGGAGAAGATCTTCTGCCAGGACGCCCACATCGTGATGAAGAGGTCCCACAGCAGCGGCAGCGCGGGGATCCAGGCCCAGCGGAACAGCCCCTTCTTCATCACCACGGTGAACACCACGGTGAGCGCGATCGCCGCGAGCAGCTGGTTCGCGATGCCGAAGAGCGGGAAGAGCATGTTGATGCCGCCCAACGGGTCGGTGACGCCCATCACCACGATGGAACCCCAGCCGAGCACCACCAGGGCGGTGCAGAGCCACGCCCCCGGCCGCCAGGACGGATCGCGGAATCGTCGCCAGCCGGGGATGTTGGCCAGCGAGTCGGACAGCATGAAGCGGGCCACCCGGGTGCCGGCATCGACCGTGGTGAGGATGAACAGCGCCTCGAACATCACCGCGAAGTGGTACCAGAAGGCCTTCGCCGCGCCGACGATCGGGATCTGGCTGAGGATGTGCGCCATCCCGAGGGCGAGGGTCGGTGCGCCGCCGGTCCGGGAGATGATCGACTTCTCCCCGACCTCTGCTGCCGCCCGGGCGAACAGGTCCGGGGTGGCCGGGGCCAGCGGTGCGCCGGTGCCGGTGGTCAGCTGCAGGCCGTTGGTGTACGCCGCGGCGCTGGCCGGGCTGCCGCCGGTCAGGCCGAGCGGGGCGTTCATGCCGAAGTAGAGGTGTTGGTCGATCACCGCCGCAGTGATCAGCGCGGAGATCGCCACGAACGACTCGGTGAGCATGCCGCCGTAGCCGATGATCCGCGCCTGCGACTCCTTCTGGATCATCTTCGGGGTGGTGCCCGAGGAGATCAGCGAGTGGAAACCGGACAGTGCGCCGCAGGCGATGGTGATGAACAGGAACGGGAACAGGTTGCCGGCGAACGCCGGGCCGGTGCCGTCCAGGGCGAAGTGGGTGACCGCCGGCATCGACATCACCGGGCGGACGACCAGGATCGCCAGCGCCAGGAAGACGATCGTGCCGACCTTCATGAAGGTGGACAGGTAGTCGCGCGGGGCGAGCAACAGCCACACCGGCAGGATCGCGGCGAGGAAGCCGTAGATGGCGATGGCGTACGCCAACTGGACCGGGGTCAGGGTGAAGATCTGCGCCAGCACCGGGTGGGAGTTGACCAGCGACCCGCCGGCGATGGCCGCCACCAGCAGCACCACGCCGATCAGCGATGCCTCGCCGACCTTGCCGGGCCGCAGATAGCGCATGTAGAGGCCCATCAGGAAGGCGATCGGGATGGTCATCGCGATGGAGAAGACGCCCCACGGGGACGACGCCAAGGCGCCGATGATGACGATCGCGAGCACCGCGATCAGGATGATCATGATGGTGAGGACGCCGATGATCGCGAACCAACCGCCGACGGTGCCGAGTTCGTCGCGGGCCATCTGGCCGAGCGAGCGGCCGTTCCGCCGGATCGACAGGTGCAGCACCATGTAGTCCTGGACCGCGCCGGCGAGCACCACGCCGACGATGATCCAGATCGTGCCCGGCAGGTAGCCCATCTGGGCGGCAAGGACCGGCCCGACCAGCGGCCCGGCGCCGGCGATGGCGGCGAAGTGGTGGCCGAAGAGGACCGACCGGTTGGTCGGCTCGAAGTCGCGCCCGTTGGCGTACTCCTCGGCGGGGGTCGCCCGGGTGTCGTCCGGGCGGTGGATCTTGCGTTCGATCAGCGTGGAGTAGAAGCGCAGGAAGATCAGGTACGTGCAGACCGCGGCGAGCACGAACCACACCGCGCTCACGTGTTCGTCCCGCAGCGAGGCGATGAAGTACCAGGCGATCGCGCCGATGATGCCGAGGACGGTGAAGAGGATCTTCTGGCCGGTGGAGATGCCCGACGGTTCGATCACCGCGACCGGGGGCAGGGACGGGTCGGTCTTCAGTTTCTGACCCGCGTCGCGGGTGGGGGACATGACGGCTCCTGTCGTCGTCGGGACGCCGCGACAACGACGGTGCGGCGGCCCGGGAAGGGAAAAGGCAGAGCGGACGCTGGCACCCTCCCCGGAGGACGCAGGATCGCCGCATCGTACGGGCACCCGGGGTGACCGGGGCCGGGGGAGGACGTCGGGTGGTGGATCGCCGCGGTGGCACCATGTCGTGGTGCTCGATCGATACCGAGAAGTCCTTGGTCTGCCCGGTGCGTGGCGATTCTCCCTGGCGGGGGTGATGGCCCGCCTTCCGATCGGCATGACCGGCCTGGCGATGGTCATACTGATCTCGTCCGGATACGGATCATATGCCCTCGGCGGAGCAACGACCGCAGCGTACGTGCTCGCGGTGGCGATCGGGGCGCCCCAGCTGTCGCGGGCCGTGGACCGGCACGGGCAGTCCCGGGTGATGCTGCCCGCGGTCACCTTGTCCGGGCTGGCCGGCCTCGGCGTGGCGTACGCCGCCGCCCATCACGCGCCGGGGGCGGTGCTGGTCGTCCTGGCCCTGGTCGCCGGCGGGGCGCAGGGCTCGATGCCCACGCTGGTGCGGGCCCGGTGGACCCACGTGGCGCGCTCGGCGAGCCAACTGCACACCGCGTTCGCGATGGAAGCCGCGTTGGACGAGATCGCCTTCATGGTGGGGCCGGTGCTGGCCACCGGGTTGGCCAGCGCGGTCGCCCCCTGGCTGCCGCTGGTCCTTGCGTCGGGCGTCCAGATCGTCGGCGGCTGGGCCTTCCTCGCCCAGCGGGAGACCGAACCACCGCCCGCCGGCGCCCCGGTGCGGGGAGACGGGGCCGGGTCGTTGCTGCGGATCCGGGTGCTCTGGCTGGTCTTCGCGGCGTACCTGATGCTGGGGATCGTCTTCGGCGGGGTGGACGTGTCCACGGTGGCGTACGCCACGGAACTCGGCCGGCCCTCCGCGGCGGGACCGGCGCTGCTGGTGTTCTCCCTCGGTTCGTTCGTCGCCGGGTTCGTCTACGGTGCCCGTCGGTGGCGCGGCGCGCCGTGGCAGCACTTCGCGGCCGGGACCGTGCTGATCGGGCTGGGGGCCGGATCGTTCTTCTTCGCGACCTCGATCGAGGTGCTGGCCGGGTTGATGTTCCTCACCGGGCTGATGCTGTCGCCGACCTTCGTCGCCGGGCAGACGCTGGTGCAGCACCTGGTGCCGGCCGAACGGGTCACCGAGGGATTCGCCTGGGTCGCGACGTCGATCAATGCCGGGGTGTCGCTGGGGTCCAGTCTGGCCGGCCTCGGGCTGGACCGCGCCGGATCGACGGGCGGTTTCGCCGTGACGCTGGCCGGGGCCGTGCTCGCCGTACTGGTGGCGGTGACGGCGGCGCCGACCCTGCGGCGGCGGGTCGCACGATGAGGGTGCCGCATGACGCTGCTGTGCCGCACGATGAGGCTGTGCCGCATGACGGTGCTGTGCCGCATGATGAGGCGGTGCCGCACGATGAGGCTGCGGCGGCGGGCCGCACGATGATGCAGACCGCCGCCGCGTTGGGGGATCGGAAGCAAGCGTCGGTGTGACGCCTGCGGGGATCAGTCCTCGCCGTTGGCGGCGCGCTTCAGCGCGGCGCCGGGGGTGAGGCGGACGGCCCGCTTGGCGGCGATCTCCATGGTCTCGCCGGTGCGGGGGTTACGGCCGCTGCGGGCGGCGCGATCGACGACCTCGAGGGTCAGCAGGCCGGGGATCTGGACCTTCTGGCCGCCGCGGGCGGCGTCCTGGAGGACGTCGTCGAGGGCGGTGATGGCGCGGTTGGCGTCTTCCTTGGACAGTCCGGCGCGCTCGGCGACGGCCGCCACGAGTTCGGTGCGGTTCATGTGTCTCCTTCAGTGATGGTCCGAGACGTGGTCGCGGACGACCCCGGCACGGTTCGGCGCTGCGCATCGACACAACGCACATGTCGTAACAACGCAGGATGCTAGTGATCGTCGGCGGCCTCTGCAATGAAGAACCGCGCAGACACGCCGATCTGCAGGGTCTGAGGGGCTCTGGAGTCGCTTTTCGGGGTGCTGGGGCGGGGCCGCGGGCGTTCAGCGGGCCGGGCGGTCCGCCGCGGGGCGCACCGGGAGGGCGGCGACCAGGGCGCCGAGCGCGGAGACGCCGCCGGCCGTTGCGGTGGCCAGCAACGGGTCCACGGCGTACAGCGGGAGCAGCGCGGGCACCGCCGCCGAGCCGAGGAACTGGATCGCCATCGTCACCGAGGTCGCTCCGCCCGGATTCTCCGGCGTGCTGCGCAGCGCCATGGTGTTGGTGAGGATCCGACCTGCCGTGCCGGCGGCGCCGATCACCGCCAGCAGCGCCACCAGTGGCACCACCGCGGGAGTGAGCCCGACCAGCGCCATCGCGACCCCCAGCACGAGCAGCGCGACGATGCCGAACCGCCGCATCCCCCAACGGTCGGCGAGGCGGCCGGCGAAGCGGCCGCTGACCAGGCCGGCGACGCCGTAGAACGCCACCACCAGACCGCGGGCGGTCGGGGAGAGCCCGAACCGGTCGGTGGCGACCAGCGCCGCCAGCACGGTGATGCCGGTGGCGGTGACCTGGGCGGCGAAAGCGACCGCCGAGGACTGGGCGACCCGGGGGTTCGCCAGCGCCCGCCAGCTCGTGGGGGTGCTCCGGTCGCCGCCGGCCCGGCCGACCGGGGTGACGACGGCCAATAGCAGCGCCGCCAGGCCGGTGAACGCGAACGCCAGCCGGTAGTCGGTGTCGGCAGCCGCGCCGCCGACCAGCGGACTGAACGCCTGACCGGCGGCCTGCATGGAGGCGAACAGCCCCAGTGCGCCGCCGAGTCGCTGCCCGGCGACGAACTCGCTCAGCAGCAGCACCATCACCGGCGTGGTGAACGCATTGCCCATGCCCTGCACGGCCCGCCCGGCCATGAATGCGGGCACCTCCGCGGCGACGGGCAGCTGCTGGGCGAGGACGCACACCAGCGACCCCACCAGGTAGAGCCCGAAACCGCCGCGGATCGTACGTCCCCGTCCCCACCGTTGGGCGAGCGAACCGGAGACCAGCAGGGTGACGCAGAACGGCAGCATGTACCAGGTCACCGCCGAGGATGCCGCGGTCAGGTCGGTGTGCAGGGCCTGTGCCAGCTCGGGGAGCATCGTGTTCGTCACCGCACCACCGAACGGTCCGAGGAAGCCCCCGACGTACAACGGCCAGACGCGCGGACGCGCAGGGGTGCTCGGCGAGGACATGATGGTCAGGCTAGCGTCCGCCGGCCTGGTGGTTGAAGGATCATGCAGGTGGGTGGACCACGGCGGGAGCTACGGATCCGGCGGTGCGGACCGTCATTAGAGTTGGCGCCATGAACATCGCGATCCCGGTCACCGCCGACGGTCAGGTCGAGCCCCGGTGGGGACGTGCGCCGATGGTGGCGGTCGCCACCGTCGAGTCCGGTCAGGTCACCGACTGGGTGGTTCACCAGGTCGGCTGGGACGTCGCCCACGACCAGGGCACCGAAGGATCCCACCACGCCCGGATCGTACGGTTCCTTCGGGAGAACGCCGTGGAGGCCGTCGTCGTCGACCACATGGGACAGGGCATGTTGCACACCCTCGGCAAGATGGGGATCCCGGTGCTGCCGGCCCGTGCCGCCGATGCCCGTGAGGCCGTCGCGCTGATCGCGCCGCGCGACTGACCGGCGTCCCCGCAGCCCATCACCAGATCGGCTGCACCGCCATCCTCACAGTCAGCCCAGGTAGGCGGTCGCCTCGATCTCGACGAGGAACTGCGGGCGCCCCAGCGCGGCCACCCCGACCACGGTGTGGGTCGGCTTCACCTCCCCGGTGAACCACTGTGCCCGGGCCGCGCTGACCACCGGGGCGTCCGTCACATCCACCAGGTAGGTCGTGGTGGCGACGATGTCGTCCATCGTGCCGCCGGCCGCAGTGACCACCTCCGCCATGTTCCGCAGCGCCTGGTCGACCTGGGCGGCGATGTCGCCCTCGCCGACGATCGTCCCGTCGGTGGCGAAGGACACCATCCCGGCGATGTGCAGCATGTCGCCGGCCCGGACGCCGTAGGCGTACGTGTTGTTCACTGCGGGGGCCGCGGGGAGCGAGCTGGGCATGATCGCCTCGTGGCGAGGGTGTGCGGCCTCACGGCGAGGACTCTCAATCGCCTCACGGCGAGGACTCTCAGTCGCCTCACGGCGAGGGGTTGCGGTCACGGTTCCTCCGTCGTCGGGCGCCGGGGCGGCGCGGTCTGCGGCGTACGTCGCTGGTCACCGTACGGGCAAGCCGTCGGCGGTGTCGCCACCCGGTGCCGCCCGACGGGTCCCACGCCACGGGGGTCCCACGCCACGGGTCCCACGCCACGGATCCCGGACGGCCGATCACGGCCCGCGACCGTGGGGCGGTGCCCCCGGGCCGTAGGCTCGGGCCATGGCAACTGTCTTCACGCGCATCATCAACGGTGACCTGCCCGGCCGCTTCGTCTACCGCGACGACACGGTGGTCGCGTTCCTGTCCGCCGGGCCGGTCGCCTGGGGCCACACCCTGGTCGTGCCGGTGCAGGAGGTCGACCAGTGGATCGACGCCGACCCGGTGCTCTGGGCGCACCTCAACGAGGTGTCGCGGCTGGTCGGCCGGGCCATGGTCACCGTCACCGGGGCCGCCCGCGCCGGCCTGCTGATCGCCGGGTTCGAGGTGTCCCACCTGCACATCCACGTGTTCGGCGCCGACGACATGCGGGGCTACGACCTGCGGGCGATCGACGTGTCCGAGGCGGAGATGGACCGCGCCGCCGCCGCACTGCGCGCGGCGCTGCGGGACCTCGGCGCCGGGGAGCACGTCCCGGCGTGAGCCGCCGCCCACCGTCGGCGGCCACTCCGTCCCGCCACGCCCGGTCCCGAGGGACTCACGCGGTGACGTCCCTGGGCATCACCGCGGAGCCTTCGCGGTGGGCACGTACTGGACGAGAACGTTGCGGGAGCCGGGCAGCACCCGGGACGCGATCGGTGTCAGGGACGTGGGCGCGGTGAACGCGGGCACCCCCTCTCCGATGGAATCCGGACCGACGATCAGGTCGAGGCGGTCGACGAGCCCGTCGGCGAGCAGTCGATTCCACAGGAGATGGCTCGCGTAGACGATGATGTCGCCACCGTCGCCCGTCTTCTCGTCGCGCACCGCTTCGCTCAGGTGCGTGGCGGGAATGACGCGTGTGGTGGTCTTCCACGGGTTGTCGTCCGGGACCTCGTAGCGGTCGCTGACCACGATCTTCGGGATGTCGCGGTAGCGACGGCTGAACTCGCGGTTCGTCTCGCTGAGCGCGGGGTTCGACGGGTCGTCGGGGGCATCGGCGATCATGGGCCAGAACGAGCTGAACAGCTCGAAGGAGGCCCGCCCGAGCAGGACGGTGCCCGCACCACACATGAGCTCGAGGTTGTGCGCGTCGAAGGCGGCGTCGAGGTTGAGAACGAGGGGGTTGCCGCCGGGGCCGGCGAAGAATCCGTCGAGGGTGACGGCGTTGGCGACGATGAGTGATCGCATGATGGGTCCTTTCGTGTCGGCGGGATGCCTTCATTCGTTGAGAGACACGCCGCGCGGCGAACTCATCGGTCGAGAGGGAAAGATCTCAGCGGTCGGCCGCTGCGAGGAGCCGAGGATCGAGGAAGGACGCGATCCAGCGGATGCCGTCCCCCTCCACGGTGAACACCATCAGAGCGGCCGGCCGCCACTTCCCGTCGATCGACCGGTCGGCGAGCACCGCGGCGCACCCGTTGACCCGCAGGCGGCGTCGGACCCGCCACGGCGTGACCAGCGACCGGTGGGCGAAGAACGCGGTCACCGCGTCCACCCCGTCGAACCAGGCGGGCAGCGGAGGCATCGTGAACCGTACGTCCACCGTCAGCAGCTCCACGATCCCGGTCACGTCGCCGGCATCGAACGCGGCCACGAATCGGTCCACCGTGCGTCGTACGTCGGGATCATCGGGCGGCCGCTCCATCGGGGACGGTGCCCCGGTCCCGATCGTCACTCGGGCACGCTGCAGCGCGCTCGTCACCGAGGCGACGCTCGTTCCGAGCTGCTCGGCGGTCTCCACAGCCGAGAAGCCGAGGACATCGCGCAGGATCAGCACCGCCCGCTGGTTCGGCGGGAGGCGCTGCAGTGCGGCGAGGAACGCGAGCGAGATCGTCTCGCGATGCTCGACCAGCTCCGCGGGGTCGTCCGCGGGCTCGATCCACGGATCGAGCCAGGCCGTCTCGGTGTCCACCCCGCCGAGATCGCCGAGCGGATCACCGGCCGGATGAGCGTCCCACGACAGCATCCTCGGCGGTCTCTGTTCCGCCAGGCGCAGACTCGCCCTCGTGGCGATCGTGTACAGCCAGGTGCGCAGCGAACTGCGGCCCGCGAAACCGCCAAGCCCCTTCCACGCGGCCAGCATCGTCTCCTGCACGGCGTCGTCGGCATCGGGGACCGAGCCGAGGATGCGATAGCAGTGAGCTGCGAGCTCGCGGCGGTGCGGAGCGGTGAGATCGCGGAACGCGTCTTCGTCTCCGGCACGGGCCCGGTCCAACAGTGCGGATGTCTCGTCGGGATGCATTGCTTCCCAGCGTGCCACGCTTCCGGCCCTCTGGTGCGGTTCCGAGCCCCAAACCCTGTCCTGCGCCCGCTGTCACAGCCAGGTGCAACACTGAACCCATGTCCGCGCTCGACCGTTTCGCCCCCGCGACCCGTGCGTGGTTCGCGGGGGAGTTCGGCCGGCCGACCGCCGCCCAGGAGGGCGCCTGGGTGGCGATCAGTTCGGGACAGCATGCCCTGGTGATCGCCCCGACCGGCTCCGGCAAGACCCTGGCAGCGTTTCTCTGGGCGCTCGATCGGCTGATGGTGGGTGCGTCCGCCGCACCGGCGCAAGGACCTGCACCCGTCGAAGCCGATGACCCGGCTGGGGCCGATCACCCGGCTGGGGCCGATCACCCCACCGGGGATCCGTCGGCCGAGCCTGATCCCGACCGACGGCCGACCCGGATCCTCTACGTCTCCCCGCTCAAGGCACTCGGCGTCGATGTCGAACGTAACCTGCGCCGGCCCCTCGCCGGGATCGCCAGGGTCGCCGCCGAGCGTGGTGAGGCGGTCCGCGACGTACGAGTGGGCGTACGGTCCGGCGACACACTGCCTGCCGACCGCCGTCGGCTGGTGCGCGACCCGCCCGACATCCTGATCACCACCCCCGAGTCGCTCTACCTGATGCTGACCTCCTCGGCACGCGAGACCCTGACCGACGTCGCGACGGTGGTGATCGACGAGGTGCACGCCGTCGCCGGCACCAAGCGCGGCGCCCACCTGGCCCTCTCCCTGGAGCGGCTCGACGACCTGCTGGACACCCCGGCGCAACGGATCGGCCTGTCCGCCACCGTCGAGCCCGCCGCCGAAGTGGCCCGCTTCCTCGCCGGCGGGGCGCCGGTCGAGATCGTCCGACCGCCCTCCGACAAGGCCTGGGACCTCACCATCACGGTGCCGGTGCCGGACATGGCCGATCTCTCCCGGGACCGTACGGCCGACGACGACCCGGAGCGGATCCACTCCATCTGGCCCGACATCGAGGAGCGGCTGGTCGACCACGTCCTGGCCCACGCCTCCACCCTGGTCTTCGCCAATTCCCGGCGCTCCGCGGAGAAGATCACCACCCGGATGAACGAGCTGTACGCCGAGCGGCTGCGCGCCGCCGGCGACCTCGGCGACGACGAGGACCCACCGGTGCTCGCCCGATCGCACCATGGCTCGGTCGCCAAGGAGCAGCGGGCCCGGATCGAGGGCGACCTCAAAGCGGGCCGGTTGCGCTGCGTGGTGGCCACCAGTTCACTCGAGCTCGGCATCGACATGGGCGCGATCGACCTGGTCATCCAGGTGGCCGCGCCGTTCTCCGTCGCCTCCGCGCTGCAACGGGTCGGCCGCGCCGGACACCGGGTCGGCGAGGTGTCCCGCGGCATCATCTTCCCCACCCACCGCGCCGACCTCGTCCACGCCGCCGTCGTCGGGCGGCGGATGCTCACCGGCGCCATCGAACCGGTGCACGTCGTCACCGGCCCGCTCGACATCCTCGCCCAGCAGACCGTCGCCGCCTGCGCGCTCGGCCCGATCGAGGTCGAAGAGTGGTGGACCACGGTCCGTCGGGCCGCACCGTTCACCGATCTGCCGCGCAGCGCCTTCGAGGCGACCCTCGACCTGCTGTCCGGCCGCTACCCCTCCGACGAGTTCGCCGAGCTGCGCCCCCGACTGGTCTGGGACCGCGACCACGGCACGTTGACCGGCCGGCCCGGTTCGCAGCGGCTGGCGGTCACCAGCGGCGGCACCATCCCGGACCGCGGCCTCTACCCGGTCTACCTGCTGGCCGGCGACGAGACGCGTGGCCCGCGCCGGGTCGGCGAGCTCGACGAGGAGATGGTGTACGAGTCGCGGGTCGGCGACATCATCGCCCTGGGTGCCACCAGTTGGCGGATCGAGGAGATCACCCCGGACCGGGTCTCGGTGCTGCCGGCGCCGGGCATCCCGGGCCGGTTGCCGTTCTGGCACGGCGAGGACGACGGGCGGCCCGCCGTGCTGGGGGCGGCGATGGGGGCGTACGTCCGGGAGCTCGACGGTCGGGTGACGGCGGCAGGGGAGACCGCCGTCCGCGGGGAGCTGCGCGAGGCCGGCATGGACGCCTGGGCCGCGGACAACCTGCTCGACTACCTGCGTGATCAGCGCCGGGCCACCGGGGTGGTGCCGGCCGACGACCGGCTGGTGGTGGAGCGGTTCCGCGACGAACTGGGTGACTGGCGGGTGGTCTGCCACAGCCCGTACGGCAAGCCGGTCAACGCCCCCTGGGCGCTGGCGGTGGCCCGCCGGGTGCGGGAACGGTACGGGGTCGACCCGCAGGTGATGGCAGCTGACGACGGCATCGTGCTGCGGGTCGCGGCGACCGACGCCACCCCGCCCGACGAGTCGTTGTTCCGCTTCGACCCCGACGAGCTGGCGCGGGCGGTCACCGCCGAGACGGAGCACTCGGCGCTGTTCGCAGCCCGGTTCCGGGAGTGCGCCGCCCGGGCGCTGCTGCTGCCGCACCGCGACCCCGGCAAACGGTCCCCGTTGTGGCAGCAGCGGCACCGGTCGGCCCAGCTGCTGAGGGTCGCGGCCCGCTATCCGGCCTTCCCGATCGTCCTGGAGGCGTTGCGGGAGGTCCTCCTCGACGCGTACGACATGCCGGCGCTGCGCGCCCTCCACGAACGGCTCGAGCGCCGCGAGGTCGCCCTGGTGACGGTCGAGACGGCGAAGCCGTCGCCGTTCGCCGCGTCGCTGCTGCTGGGGTACGTCGGCCAGTTCCTCTACGACGGGGACGTGCCGCTGGCCGAGCGCCGGGCCGCCGCGCTCGGGCTGGACCAGAAACTGCTCGGTGAGCTGCTGGGCAGTGACGATCTGGCCGATCTGCTCGACCCGGCGGTGATCGACCGGGTGGCGGCCGAGCTCCAGCACACCGCCGCCGACCGGCAGCTGCGCGGTGTCGAGGGCGTGGCGGACCTGCTGCGGATGCTCGGCCCGCTCCCCATCGAGGAGATCGCCGGACGGATCGCAGTGCCGGCCGACGTCGCGGGCGAGGACGAGGTCGTCCCCGGTTCCGCGGGCGAGGCCGCCGTGTCGTACGCCACCGCGCTGGTGGACGCCGGCCGGGCGATCCGGGTGGACGTCGGCGGCCGGCCGCGGATCGCAGCGGTGGAGGACGCCGCCCGGCTGCGGGACGCGCTGGGCACCGTACTGCCGGCGGGGATCCCCGCCGCCCACCTGGTCGCGGTGGCCGACCCGGTCGGCGACCTGGTCGCGCGGTTCGCCCGCACCCATGGGCCGTTCCTCGTCCCGGAGGTGGCCGCCGCACTGGGGGTGGGGGCCGCCGTCGTGCAGCGTACGGTGCACCGGCTGGTCGAGGAGGGCCGGCTGGTGGCCGGCGAGTTCCGTCGCCGGCCGGCGACCCCTGAGGCGTACGCCTCCTCGCAGTACGTCGACGCCGAGGTGCTGCGGGTGGTCCGGCGGCGCTCGCTGGCGGCGCTGCGGTCGCAGGTCCGACCGGTCGCCGCGGACCGGTACGCCGCCTTCCTCCAGGTGTGGCAGCACGTCGGCGGCGCCGAGCGGCTCTCCGGGGTCGACGGCCTGCTCACGGTGGTCGATCAGCTCGCCGGGGTCCGGCTGCCCGCCTCCGCCTGGGAGTCGCTGGTGCTGCCGGCGCGGATCGACGACTGGAGCCCCGGTCTGCTCGACGGTCTGGTGGCGTCCGGCGAGGTGCTCTGGGCGGGCGACGGCGCGGTCGCCGGCGGGGACGGCTGGCTCACCCTGCACCTTGCAGAGGCCGGCGACCTCACCCTGCCGCAGGACCTGGCGGAACGTGCCGAGGCGCTCACCGACCCGTTGGCCCGGCGGATCCATGCGCTGCTGCAGGAGCGCGGCGGTGCCTTCCTGGTGGAGGAGATCCTGGCTGCCCTGGAGCGGCAGGACGCGGAGCGCGGCGCACCGGCGGCCCAGGACACTTCGGCTCCGGTCGGCGGTCGGGCACCGTTGACGGTCGCGGCGGTCGCCGAGGCGGTCACCACGCTGGCCTGGTCGGGGCTGGTCACCTCCGATACGTACGCCTCGGTGCGGGCGATGCTGCGGGCCGGGCAGGGCACCCATCGGGCTCCGTCCGCCCCGGTCCGCGGCCGGCCCGGGCGGCCCGGCCGGCTGCGCCCGCTCGCGGTGCGCTCCCTGCTGCCGGGGCGGTGGTCGGCGCTCGGCCCGCGCCCGCTGGACGACACGGTCCGGGCGACCGAAGTCGCCCAATTGCTGCTCGACCGGCACGGCGTGGTGACTCGGGGCGGGGTGGAGATGGAGGGCCTGCCCGGCGGGTTCGCCGCGCTCTACCGGGTGCTGACCGCGCTGGAGGAGAACGGCCGGTGCCGGCGCGGCTACTTCGTCGCCGACCTGGGACCGGCGCAGTTCGCCGAGGCCGGCACCGTCGATCTGTTGCGCCGCGCCGAGGCGCCGGGTGTGGTGCTGCTGGCGGCGACCGATCCGGCCAACCCGTACGGTGCGGCGCTGGCCTGGCCGGACGTCCCCGGCGACGCCGCCGGTGGGGCGCGGCCAGGGCGGCGGTCCGGGGCCCTGGTCGTCCTGGTCGCGGGAGCCCCGGTGCTCTACCTGGAGCGCGGCGGACGTACGGTGCTCGCTTTCGACGAGGACCGGCAGCGTCTGGCGCAGGCCGCCGCCGCCCTCGCCGCCGGGGTGCAGCGCGGCGCGGTCGACACGCTCTCGATCGAGACGGTGAACGGCGAGCCGGCGATCGCGGTGGCCGGTGCGCCCGCCACGGTGCGATCCGCCCTGGTCGAGGCCGGTGCCTACACGTCGCCGAAGGCGATCCGGCTGCGCCGGACCTGACGGCGAGCCGCCGGTCGTCCGAGGAATGTCAGAGGCCGCGGCCATCATGGAGTCATGGGGGACCTGACTGACAACCTCACCACCCTGCTGCGTCTGCTGGAGTCGCGGACGCGGTGGTCGTCGACCGATCTCGCGGCGGCGCTCGGTGTCACCGCACCGACGATCCGCCGCTACGTCGCGCGGCTGCGCGATCTCGGCCTGGGGATCGCCCACGAGACCGGCCCGAACGGCGGCTACCGGCTCGCCGCCGGCCGGGTGATGCCGCCGCTCTTCCTCGACGACGAGGAGGCGGCCGCCACGGCGCTCGCGCTGCGCCGCTCGCTGCTGGCCCCGACACCGCTGACCGAGGACGGCACGCTGCGGGCCCTCGCCACGGTCGAACAGGTGCTGCCGGCCAGGGTCCGCGCCGCGGTGGACGCCCACGAGACCGAGCAGACCGTGCTGGGGGAGCAGCTGACCGGGACGCTGGCCGTGATCACCGCCGCGCTGCGGGACAGCCACCTGCTGCGGTTCGCCGTCTCGACCGATCCCGCGCCCGGGCCGGTGCACCGGGTCGAGCCGATGGTCGTCAGGGCCCGGATGGGCCAGTGGTTCCTGATCGGCCATGACCGGCAGCTGCGCCGGATCGCCACCTGGCCGGTGGAGAAGATCGTCGATCCGCAGGTCACCGACGTGCCGTTCGACGCCGAGCGACACCGTCGGCCCCGCCGGGCCCGGGAGATGGTCCCCGACGACCTGCCCGCCCCCGTCGTCGCTGTCGTCGAGGTGCAGGCGTCGCCGGCGCGGGTGCGGGCGGGGCTGCCCGACGGGGTCGGTTTCATCGAGCCGCTCGACGACGGCCGGTCCCGGGTGGTGATCAGCGGCACCAGCACCACCCGGATCGCCCGCCAACTGCTGCTGCTCCCGGAGGTGTTCACCGTGGTCGAGCCGGAGGAGCTGCGCGTCGAGCTGCGGGCGATCGCCGAGGTACTGGCCGGGGTCTGACGCTCACCGCCCGGGCGTCACTCCTCGGTCGACGGGGTAATCCGGGTGAAGTCGGTGTCCAGATCGCCGATCGGCCCGGTCAGCGGGGCCTCGTCGCACGGAGTGGCGTTGGCGTACGCGGCGTCGAAGAAGCCCACCTCGGCCCGTACGGCCCGACGGAACAGCGACCGGCAGCTCACCGCAGCCTGCTCGCTGCTCGGCTCCGCGTCGTCCAGTTGCTGGCGCAGGAAGCGCACCCAGTCGCGGAACTCGTGGCCCCTGTGCAGGTCGATCCACTCGCTGTGTTCGCGCCGGGTGGTCCGCACCGTACGCCCCGGGGCCTCGGCCCAGTCGAGGTAGACCCACTCCAGCACCAGCAGCACCGACAGCACGTGCGGCCAGGAGTGTGATCCGATCGCCTCGTACATCAGGTCCAGCATGTCGACCGTCGCGCAGCTCAGCGCCGGGTGCAGACGGTCCTCCAGACTGACGTCGAAGGCGTTCAGTGTCCGCTCGAAGTAGCCGTTCTCCTCGGTGGTCAACATGCCCAGCTGACGGCCCAGCCGCAGCCGTGCGGTGGCGGTCGGCGCCGTCGCCACCGCTTCGCCGAGCAGGCGCAGGAACGGGTCGAAGAACTGGTAGTCCTGCACCAGATAGTCCAGCAGCACCGGGTCGGGCAGCGTCCCGGCGAACAGTTCCTCGACGAAGCGGTGCCCCGTCGCGGCATCCCAGTCCTCCGCGCACTCCTCACGCAGACGGCGGGTGAAGTCGGTGCTGGGCGCAGTCCTCATGCCTCCAACGTACCCGTGGCGGGCCCGCTCAGGCGGCGGCCGCCGCCTCCTCGACGAATCGGTGTCCTCCGCCGTCCTGCGGTGCCGGGACGAAGGTCGCCCGGCCGGCGAGCAGCGTCGTGGTCCACAGCAGGCACACCATCGTCAGCGCGTAGACCGAGGACAGCGCGGGGTTCGTGCCGCGGGCGAGGATCACCAGGCCGACGCCCAGTTCGATCACCAGCAGGGCGGCCGCGACGACGGCGGTCGCCCGCAGCCGCGGCGTCCGCACCCCGGTGACCACCGCCACGACGACGAACGCGATGGCGACGACCGCCAGCACCATCCGGGCCCCCTGCAGCCAGACCGGGCCGTCGATCGGGACGACTCTCCACACCGGGCAGCTCACGCAGCGGGTCAGCGAGCCCTTGCCGGCCGCGAAGACCCCCGTCACGTGCACCAGCCACAGGGTGCCGACGGCCGCCCAGGCGGACGTCCCGGTCACTGTGCGGTAGGTCGTACGCGGCGTCCGGGCCAGCGCGACCGCCGCCGTGGTCATCGCGATCATCGCGATCAGCGAGGCGCCCAGGTCGGTGGCGCCCTGTGCGGTGGTCAGCCCCACCCGGATCGCCAGCATGCCGAAGACTCCCGCGGCGATCGCGCCGGCCAGAGCCACCCACGGCAGCACCGCGACGGTGAGGTCGCGACGCCGGCGCAGCCCGACCAGGGCGGCGGCCAACAGGGCCGGTCCGGTGCTGACGGCGACCACCCGATGGACGAACTCGATGATCGGGTTCAGGGCCACCCGCGGCATCAGCTGACCCACGTAGCAGCCGGGCCAGTTCGGGCAGGCCGCGCTGGAGTCGGTCGCGCAGACCAGCGAGCCCAACGCCACGGCGGCGAAGGTGAGGACGGCCGCCACGCGATAGAGCGTGACGGTGGCGGTCGCGGGGGTGGGGCTGTCGTTCACTGAGGTCTCCGCAGGACGAGGTGCTCGGTCACACACGGCCGTACGCGTCGGTGGGATCCACGCTCCCTCGGTGCTCCCAGGGACCGGCAGTTCCTACGACACACGTACTACGTCGTGTCGTCGCACATCCTACGGGGAGGCGAGGTGTCAGCGGTGGTCGGACTCCCAGTCCAGCAGGGACGCCTTGATCGCCGCTCCGTACCGGTAGTCGCCCAACCCGGCGGCCGAGCGGACCACCCGGTGGCACGGCACCACCCAGGCCAGCCGGTTGAGCAGGCAGGCCCGGGTCGCGCCGCGGACCGACCGGGGGCGCCCGGCCCGTTCCGCGAGCTCGCGGTAGGTCATCCGCTCGCCGGCGGCGCTGGCGCGTAAGGAGGACCAACAACTCTGCCGGAACGGGGTGCCAGGCTGGTTGACCCGCAGCGAGGCGAAGGCGGTGAGATCGCCGTCGAGGACGTCGCCCACCGCGCGTCGGACGGCGCTGTCGCCGTCGTTGGGCCGGATCCGCAGGCGTCGGGCGCTGCGGGGGAGCACCGGTGCGACGTCGCCGAACTCGCCGAAGCCGCAGGCCCGCAGCACCTCGTCATCCGGGGTCCAGAAGGCCGTGAACGCCCCGAACGGGGTGGCCAGGGTGGTCGCCTCCAGGCTCCTGGTGGTGGACATGTCGGGCCTCCTGGTGGCGGGGTGGTGCTGGCGATCCCATTCTGCTGACTCGATGACCGCAGGTCGAGACGGGTGCGGGGTGGATGTCATGGGCTGCGCAACGCCCGGCGTCCGGGGATGGCCACCCGGATCACGATGCTCGCCGCAATGACCAGCGCGATGCCGGCCCATTCGGTCCCGACCAGTCGCTGGCCCAGCACCACCAGCCCGGCCATCGCGGCGACGGCAGGCTCCAACGACATCAGGACGCCGAAGACGTTCGGTGCGATCCAGCGCAGGGCGATGTTCTCCAACGAGTACGGGACCACCGAGGAGAGCAGCGCGACACCCAGGCCTCGGCCCAGCACCTGCCCGCCGAGCAGTCGGCCGCCGGCATCGACCAGCCCCCAGGGGGTCACCAGCACCGCGGCGATCAGCATCGCCCAGGCCACCCCGTCGATCCCCTCGAAGTGCCGGGCCGTGTGCCCCGACGCGAGGATGTACATCGCCCAGCCGGCCCCCGCCAGCAACGCCAGGCCGATGCCGACCAGGTCCAGCTGCGTCCACGGGGTCCACAGTGCTCCGGAGATCAGCAGCACCCCGGCCAGCGCCAGCGCCACCGCGAGCAGGTCGCGTACGCTCCGCGAGGTCGCCGCGGCCAGGGTCAGCGGGCCGAGGAACTCCAGCGTCACCGCGACTCCCATCGGCAGTCGGGCGACCGCACCGTAGAAGGCCGAGTTCATGGCGGCCAGACTCAGCCCGAACCAGAGGACCACCCACCAGTCGCGGGCCCGGTGGCCGCGCCAGGAGGGACGTACGGCGACCGCCAGGATCACCGCTGCCAGGGTGAGTCGGAGCAGCACCGACCCCATCACGCCGGCCAGCGGGATCAGCGTCACGGCCAGAGCACCGCCGAACTGCACCGAGAGGATCGAGCCGAGCACGAGGGTCGGGGCCCACGCCGGTGTCGGGCGGGCTCGGCGATCCATGCCCGCCATCCTGCCACCGGCCGTACGTGACCGGACGCGCGGTGCGGCGGTCCGGGCCCGCCGGCGCAGGGTGTATGGGCGCCGGCCGGCCTGAGCCCATGGAGCCGGTGGACCTGAGCCCATGGATCCGGCGGACCTGAGCCCATGGAGCCGGCGGACCTGAGCCCATGGAGCCGACGTACCCGAACCCATAGAATGGAGCACCGGGTGGCATCCTGGCCGGCCGGCGTCGTCGGCCCGCCGCCCGTGGCCCCGGCGGCCTCCTCGGAGTGGGGGTGCGCAGGGATGGACACGGCGGTCATCTACCTGGCGATCACCTTCGCACTGGGTTTCGGGGCGACGGCCGTGCGGCTGCCCCCACTGGTCGGCTTCCTCGCCGCCGGGTTCGTGCTCCGTGCGCTGGGGGTCGGTGTGCTGCCTGCGCTGCCGGTGCTCTCCGACCTGGGCGTGATGATGCTGATGTTCACCATCGGCCTCAAGCTCGACGTACGCACCCTGCTGCGGAAGGTGGCCTGGGGGACCGCGCTGCCGCACATGGTCTTCAGCACTCTGATCGGGGCGGGGTTCCTCGGACTGCTGGCCCTGATCGGGGCGCCGATGCTGCGCGGGGCCGACGCCCGGCCGCTGTTGCTGCTCGGCTTCTCCCTGTCGTTCTCCAGCACGGTGTTCGCGGCCAAGCTGCTCGAGGAGCGCTCCGAGGACGGCTCCCTGTACGGGCGTACGGCGCTCGCGATCCTGGTGTTGCAGGACATCGTGGCGGTCGGCTTCCTGGCGGCCCGGGAGGGGTGGCAGCCCGACCCGCGGATCCTCGTGCTGGTGCTGTTGTGGCCGGCGACCCTGCTGCTGCGCCGGCTGTGGGACCGGGTGGGCCACGACGAGCTCCAGGTGCTCTTCGGCATCGCCGTCGCGCTGGTGCCGGGAGCTTGGCTGTTCGCATGGGCCGGTGTCAGCGGTGACCTCGGTGCGCTGGTGATCGGCCTGCTGCTCGCCCCCTCGAAGCGGGCCACCGGGCTGGCCGCCGCCCTGTTCAGCATCAAGGAGGTGCTGCTGGTCGGCTTCTTCCTGACTATCGGCACCCTGCATCCGCTCACTCTGCCAGCGGTGCTGATGGGCCTGGCGCTGCTGGTGCTGCTCCCGGTCCAGGCATTGCTCTACGTCCTCCTGCAGCGGCTCTTCGGGCTGCGCAACCGCACCGCTGTGCTGTCGGGATTCATCCTCGGCACCTTCTCCGAGTTCGGGCTGATCGTCGCCTCGTACGTGGTCGGCCAGGGCGTGCTCGGCGAGGACTGGCTGACCGCTCTGTCGATCGCCGTCGCGGGCAGCTTCATCGTCGCCTCGATCGCGAACCGCCGCGGCACCCGGCTGATCGCCTGGCTCGCCGACGCGCTGCCGACCCGCGCCACGGTGCGGATCATTCCCGAGGACCGCCCGGTCGCCCTCGGCGACGTCCGGGCGATCGTGCTCGGCATGGGCCGGATCGGCGCATCGGCGTACGGCCATCTCTCCCGCGGGTACGGGCTGAGTGTGGTGGGGGTGGAGAACGACCTCGACCGGGCCGCCGACCTGCAGCGCCGGGGGATGAACGTCATCGTCGCCGATGCCACCGACGCGGAGTTCTGGCAACGCCTGCACCCCGGTCGGACCGTGGCGATCGTGGTGCTGGCGATGCCCGAGCACGGCTCGAACGTCTACGCGCTGCACCTGCTCGAGGGCAGCGGGTACGACGGCACCGTCGCCGTCGTCGCGCACAACGACGACGATGTCCGCGAGATCCGGGAGCTGGGGGTGGAGGCGGTGTTCCACCTGTACGACGGCGCGGGCGACAGCCTGGCCGACCGGGCCGCCGTCCAGGCCGGGGTCAAGCGGGCCGACGGGACGGACTGAGCCCCGTCGGGTGCAATCCCGTCGGGGCTATCCCTTCGGCCCGTCCTGTCGGCCCGTGCCCGTCAGTCGATCGTGATGGCGATCTTGCCGCGGACGTGGCCGGTCATGCTGAGCCGGAAGGCATCGGCCAGACGTTCCAGCGGGAACGTCTCGGCAACGTCCACCCGCAGCCGGCCATCCTCCAGCATCGTCGCCAGGGTGGCGAGGTCGTCGGCGTCCGGGCGCACCCAGATCCACTGGCCGCCCTCGGCCAGCACCCCGGCGTCCGCGATCGAGGCGTGCCGCCCGCCTTCGGCGAGGACCGCGAGGGTCGCGTCGAGCACGCCGCCGATGAAGTCCGCGACCACGTCGACCCCGCCCGGGACCAGGGCGCGGACCGCATCGGCCAGCCCGTCCCCGTACGCCACCGGCTCGGCGCCGAGCGCCCGCACCCGCTCCGCGCTCGCCGGGGAGCAGCTGGCCAGCACCCGGGCGCTCAGGGCATGGGCGATCTGGACGGCGGCCGACCCGACGCCGCCGGCGGCGTTGTGGATCAGCACCGTCTCGCCGCGCTGCAGACCCAGCCGGGTCAGTGTCTGGTAGGCGGTGAGGCCGGCCAGCGGTACCCCCGCCGCCTCGGGCCAGGACAGCCCGGCGGGCTTGCGGGCGAGGTGGCGGACGGCGACCGTGACGTACTCCGCCATCGTGCCGCCGTGCACGTAGTCCTTGCGGGCGTAGCCGATGACCTCGTCCCCGACGGCGTACTCGGGCACGTCGATGCCCACCCGCTCGACCACGCCGGCGACGTCCCAGCCCGGCACCACCGGGAACCGGATGTCCATCAGGCCGTCCAGGCCACCCGCCATCAGCTTCCAATCCACCGGGTTGACCCCGGCCGCCTTCACCCGCACCAGCACCTCGCCGGGCCCGACCTTGGGCAGCGGCATGTCCACCAGGCGCAGCACCTCGGGTCCGCCGTAGGTGTCGTACGTCATCGCGCGCATCGTCTCAGCCATGCGCCCATCCTGCCTCGGGGGACCGACATCGCGGTCCGGCACGCCTGAGGCGACCCTCCCGGGTCGGGCCGCAGGGCGTGTCGATCAGCCGGCCAGCGCCTCCAGTCCGGCCAGCGCCTGGTCCAGGTCGGGGGCCACCACGAGCCGCTGCACCGCCGCTCCGCGGATGAAGCCGGCCTCGGCCATCCCCCGGACACTGGCCAGGAACGGGTCCCAGAAGCCGCCGAGGTTGAGGAAGCCGACCGGCTCGTCCAGCACGCCGAGGTAGCTCCAGCTCCACACCTCGACGATCTCCTCCAGGGTGCCCAGCCCGCCCGGGATCGCCAGGAATGCATCGGAGAGCTCGGCCATCAGTGCCTTGCGCTCGTGCATCGTCCCGACCACGCGCAGTTGGGTGAGGTCGTGGCGGCCCCACTCCCGCTGGATCATCGCCTCGGGGATGACGCCGATCACCTCACCGCCCGCATCGAGCGCGCCCTGCGACAGGGCGCCCATCAGACCGGCCCCACCGGCGCCGTAGACCAGCCCGATGCCGCGGCGGGCCAGCTCGGCCCCGACGTCGTACGCCGCGCTCCGTAGCGCGGGGTCGGTGCCGTCGCTGGCGGCGGCGAAGACGGCGAGGCGGCGCAGTGGGCTCATGGACCGATTCTGCCCACAGCCGGCGCGTGCATCATCTCGGTGAGCCGAATCTGACACCTCAGCGCGTGCGACCGAGAGCGGGATCCGGCCGATCCGCGCCATGGCGCGGTTTCTCCGCACGGAGCGGGCCGCCGGTCGGATCGAGCCGCCAGATTCGGCTCACGTTCGGCGGGCACTCGTCGCGGGATCGCGCGTTCGGCGGGCACTCGTCGCGGGATTGTGTGTCTGGCGGGCGACCGCCGCCGAAATCCGTGCGTCAGGCCGCGAGCGCCAGCTTGCCGGCCAGGCCGAGCATCATCACGCCTACCCCGGCGTCGATCCACCGCCAGGTCGTCGGCCGGCTCAGCGGCCCGGACAGCGCCCGGGCACCGAAGCCGAGGATGACGAACCACAGGATGCTGGCCGACACGGCGCCAGCGGTGAAGATCCACCGCCCCGGGTCGCCGAACCGGTTGGCCAGGTTGCCGAGCAGCACCATGGTGTCCAGGTAAGCCTGCGGGTTGAGGTAGGTCGCGGCGAGGATCGCCAGCAGGACCGTACGTGTCGTCCCCGTGCCGGTGGCCACCATCGCCTTCGGTCGGGCGGCGGAGCGGAACGACATCACCGCATAGCCGAGCAGATAGGCCGCCCCGACCCAGGCGAGCACCTCCATCACCAGCGGGTGCGCGGCGGCGAGCACGCCGACCCCGGCGGTGCCCGAGGTGATCAGCACGATCTCGCTGAGGATGCAGACGAGCACGACCAGACCCACGTGGTCACGGCGGATCCCCTGCCGCATCACCATCGTGTTCTGCGCACCGATCATCGCGACGAGCGTGAAACTCGCCACGAACCCGGTCGCCCAGACGCCGATCCCGATCATCCTGCACCTCCGTCGTTCCGCGCCGGAGCGGCCGGCCGACCGGGTTCCCCGTCAGGTCCCAGATCCGACGCTAGAGCGGCCCGAAGAGTAAGACAAACGTGTGATTCTGCAGCTGCATTAGAATTTCTTCATGAACTTCGAGCAACTCAGGGCCCTGTTGGCGGTGGTCGACGAGGGCACGTTCGAGGCGGCCGCAGACGAGTTGCGCGTCTCGCCGTCGGCGATCAGCCAACGGATCAAGGCGTTGGAGGCCTCGGTCGGCCACGTCGTCGTGCGGCGTACGGTGCCCTGCACGGCCACCGAGGCGGGCGCGGTGGTGCTCCGGATGGCGCGCCAGGTCGCCCTGCTGGAGATCGAGACGCGGGAGGCACTGGGAGCCGACGATCCGGGTCTGGAGGGCCCGGGACAGGCGGTCCCCGGTCGGGCGATGCTGCCGTTGGCGGTCAACGCCGACTCGCTGGCCACCTGGTTCCGGCCGGTGCTGCGGGAGGCCGCCGACTGGCGCGACACCATCCTGCGGCTGCAGTTGGAGGACGAGGAACACACCAGCGATCTGCTCCGTGGTGGGGACGTGGTCGGAGCGGTCACCGCCGCGCCGCGGGTGGTCGCCGGATGTCGTACGGAGAAGCTCGGCGTGATCCGCTACCAGCCGGTCGCCTCGCCCGATCTGCTGGAGCGGCACACCCGGCTGCGCGGCGGACGGCGGATCGTCGAGTGGAGCCGGATGCCGGTGCTGCGCTACGGGCCCAAGGACGACCTGCAGAACAAGTTCCTTCGCGCCCGGGGCGTCGAGCAGCTGCCGGTCGCCCACCAGATCCCGTCCTCGGAGGCCTATCTGGAAGCCGCCCGCGCCGGGCTCGGTTGGGGCCTCGTCCCCGAGGTCCAGATGCGGTGGGCGCTCGACGACGGGTCACTGCGGATCGTGGTGCCGGACAGCGAACGCGACGTGCCGCTCTACTGGCAGGTCTGGAAGCTCGGCTCCTCGCGGCTGGAGCGGCTCACCGCGGCGGTACACCGGGCTGCGGCGTCCTTGGGGCCGGCGGGGTCGGCCTCGGCGGGGGCCACGGCGGGCTCGCCCGGCTGACCTGGAGCGGACCCGTCCGGGGGTGGGCTCCTCCGCTGCCCTCGCCGGGGCGCTGCCCTCGCCGGGGCGCTGCCCTCGCCGGCGGCGCTGCCCTCGCCGGGGCGCTGCCCTCGCCGGCGGCGCTGCCCTCGCCGGCGGCGCCCGGGGCCGGTCACACCCGGCCGGGCCGCACCGCGTACGTCAGGTGGGCGAACTGGCCGTAGCGCTGTGCCGACACCAGGTGCAGGCGCTGTGGGCCGACGTCGCGGGGGAGCAGTGGTTTCCCGCCGGCCAGCGTTGCCGGTGCGATCGACACCTGGAGCTCGTCCAGCGCGCCAGCGTCCAGGAACTGCCCGGCCAGGTCGCCGCCGCCGACCACCCACAGGATGCCGTCGCCGACCACCTCCGCCAGTGTCGACAGGTGGTCGGCGACCGGGCCGGAGAGGAACCGTACGTCGACGCCGGCCGGCACCGGCAGGTCGCGGTGGGTGAAGACGAACAGGGGGTTGGTGCCCATCGTGGGTGCCCAGCGCTCGGGGTGCTCCAGCATCTCCTCGTGGTGCAGCACCCACTCGTACGTCGTGGAGCCGCAGACACCGGCCCGGGCGGTGGCGATGAACTCCAGCGGATCGGGTCCCTCCTCGCCCTCGACGTCGAACAGCCACTGCAGGTCGTCGTCGGGGCCGGCGAGGAAACCGTTGAGCGTGCTCGCGGTGTAGAAGACCGTACGCATGCTCCACGGTAACCACGGAAACCCCCGCGGCGACAGGGGGTGCCGGGGCAGAATCGGTCCCGTCCCTGCAGGATGGCCGAAGGAGCGACGATGCTCATCGCGGTGCCGACCGAGATCAAGTCCGAGGAGTACCGGGTCGCCGTCACCCCTGCCGGTGTCCGGGAGTTGCTGGCCGACGGCCACCAGGTGGTCATCCAGTCCGGCGCCGGGCAGGCGTCCGACATCTCCGACGAGGACTACCGGCGGGTCGGCGCACGGCTGACCGATGACGTCGATGCGCTGTGGCACGAGGCGGGCCTGATCTGCAAGGTGAAGGAGCCCCAGCCGACCGAGATCGCCCGGCTGCGCGAAGGGCAGCTGCTCTTCGCCTACCTGCACCTGGCGCCGGACGAGGCGCAGACCCGTGCGCTGATGGCGTCCGGAGCCAGCTGTGTGGCGTACGAGACCGTCACCGACGACCGCGGGCGGCGGCCGCTGCTGGCGCCGATGTCGGCGGTCGCCGGACGGCTGTCGGCCCAGGTCGGGGCGCGGCTGCTGGAGGGGATCCACGGTGGTCGCGGCCTGCTGATGGGCGGTGTGCCGGGCGTGCCGGCCGCCCGGGTGCTGGTGCTCGGCGCGGGGGTGGTGGGCAGCAACGCCATCCGGGTGGCCCTGGGGATGGGGGCCGACGTGACCGTGCTGGACGTCGACCTGGACATCCTGGCCCACCTGGACGCCCGGTTCGGCGCGGCGTTGACCACTCGGCACTCCTCCCGGCTGGCGGTCGAGGAGTCACTGGCCAGGGCCGACCTGGTGATCGGGGCGGCGCTGGTGCCGGGGGCCCGTACGCCGCAGTTGGTCTCCTCCGAACAGCTCGACCTGATGCCGGCCGGATCGGCGGTGGTCGACGTGGCGATCGACCAGGGCGGATGCTTCGCGACGAGCCACCCCACCACCCACCACGACCCGACCTACTGGGCCGGTCACGTGCTGCACTACTGCGTCGCCAACATGCCCAGCGCGGTCGCGGCCACCGCCACCCGGGCGCTGGCCAACGCCACCCAGCCCTACCTGGTACGTCTGGCCAACGGGGGCGTCGACGGGCTGCTCACCGACCATGCGCTCCGCACCGGCCTCAACGTCCACCGCGGCATGGTCACCAACACCGCCGTCGCCGACGCACACGGGTTGCCCCACGTCCGCGCCGACGAGGCCCTGCTCGACGACTGACTCGGCAGGCGTCGAACAGGGCCTCGGACCGTCGACCCGGACGGCCGACCCGGGCAGTCGGCTCAGGCGGTGGCCAGCGCCAACTCCTGCTTCGGGGCGTCGTACGCCGCCTGGTCGAGGATGCCCTCACGCTTCGACACGATGACCGGGACCAGCGCCTGACCGGTCACGTTCAGCGCGGTGCGGACCATGTCGATGATCGGGTCGATCGCCAACAGCAGACCGACGCCCTCCAGCGGCAGACCCAGGGTCGACAGGGTCAGGGTCAGCATCACCGTCGCGCCGGTCATCCCGGCGGTGGCGGCCGAACCGAGCACGGCGACCACGGCGATCAGCAGGTAGTCGACCAGGGTGAGCTGCACGTGGAAGAAGTTCGCCACGAAGATCGAGGCCAGCGCCGGGTAGATCGCGGCGCAGCCGTCCATCTTGGTCGTCGAGCCGAGCGGCACGGCGAAGGAGGCGTACGAGGACGGGACGCCGAGGTTGCGGATGGTCACCTCGCGGGTCACTGGCATGGTGCCCATCGACGAGCGCGACACCAGGCCGAGCTGGGTGGCCGGCCACACGCCGCGGAAGAACGGGGCGATGCGCAGGCCGTGGCTCTTCAGGATCAGCGGGTAGACGATGAGGCCGACGATGAGGCAGCCGACGATCACGTCGAGGACGAAGACGCCCAGCGATCCCACCGCTCCCCAACCGTACGAGGCGACGGCGTTGCCGAGCAGACCGACGGTGCCGATCGGGGCGAGCCTGATGATCCACCAGAGCACCCGCTGGACGATCTTCAACGCGGAGTTGACCAGGGCGAGGAACGGCTCGGCCTTGTGTCCGGCACGCAGTGCGGCGGCGCCGACGACGATGGCGATGACGAGGATCTGCAGGGCGTTGAAGCCGACGGTGGAGGTGCTGCCGTGGGTGGTGACCTCGAGGCCGAGGAAGTTCTGCGGCACCAGGCCGTTGAGGAAGTCCAGCCAGGTGCCCTGGGTGCTGGAGGCCTTCGCCGCGGTGGCCGCCACGGTGGTGCGGGCGCCCGGGGAGGTGAGGGTGCCCAGGCCGATGCCGATCAGCACGGCGATCAGCGCGGTGATCGCGAACCAGATCAAGGTCTGGACGGCGAGTCGGGCGGCGTTGGCGACCTCCCGCAGGTGGGAGATGGAGGACACGATCGCCAGGAAGATCAGCGGCGGGACCACGGCCTTCAGCAGGGTGACGAAGATCGTGCCGATCGTCTTCAGGGTCGCGCCCAGCCAGTTGGGGACGGCGCTGCCGTCGGGCGCGTGGCCCGCGGGCCCCATCCGGAGGGCCACCAGGCCCAGGATGATGCCCAGGGCGAGGCCGATCAGCACCTGGGTGCTGAACGAGAGGTGGAAGCGCCGCGTGGCGGGTCCGGCGGGGGTGGTGCCGGGCCGGTCGGCGGGTGTGGTCGACGTCGGGTCGGACGGTGTCGGGTCGAGTTGGGTGTGGCTCACGGGGTGAAACCATACAACGCTAAATAAGCTGATGCAAAGTCGCCCATAAGTAAAGCTGTGGTGTGCTGGTCGCTCGGCGCTCCGCCCGCGTCAGGCCGACGCGGGGACGCCGGCCAATCGTTCGGCCAGCGTGGGCAGCGCCTCCTGCAGGGGCGCCTCCCACCGGAGGGTGACCAGGTCGTCGGCCCGGGTCCGCCCGCGGGTGATCAGCACGATCGGCAGGTCCTGCTTGGCGGCGCGTCGGACGAACCGCAGGCCGCTCATCACCTGCAGCGAGCTGCCCAGCACCAGCAGTCCCTCGGCCCGTTCGACGAGGTCGAAGCAGTGGTCGACCCGGGGCCGGGGCACCACGTCGCCGAAGAACACCACGTCCGGCCGCAGCCGGTCGGCCGAACAGCGGGTGCACAGCGGCGCCCGGAAGTCGTCGACCGCCATCGCGGAGAGCACCGCGTCGCCGTCGGGGCGGATCTCGGTGCCGGCGCCGACGAAGCCCGGGTTGGCTGCGGCCATCCGGGCGTCGAGGGTGGCGCGGTCAGTGACCTCGCCGCACGCCTCGCAGACCACGCGGGCGAGTGACCCGTGCAGTTCGGTGACGTCGGTGCTGCCGGCCGCCTGGTGCAGCCCGTCGACGTTCTGGGTGATCACCGCGCCGGTGATGCCGGCCCGCTGCAGTGCGGTCAGCGCCAGGTGGCCCGGGTTCGGCCGGGCCCGGCGCAGGTTCTGCCAGCCCACGTACGACCGGGCCCAGTAGCGGCGGCGCGCCTCGGACGACGTACGGAACTCGTCGATCCGCATCGGCTGGACCCGCCGGGTGCCGTCCGGGTCCCGGTAGTCCGGGATGCCGGACGCCGTGCTCATCCCGGCGCCGGTCAGCACGAGCCAGCGTCGGGAGGGCAGCAGGGTGGTGAGGCGGTCGAGCACGCGTCGAGCGTACGTCAGTCGGCGTCGGGTCGGCGTTCCCCGGCGGTCACCGGAAAGGGGATGACGTTCTCGGCCACCGGCCGCGGGCAGATGGCGTACGAGGGCACGAAGGCGGCCGGGAAATTGAGCGCGCGGTTGAAGTCCATCGAGGTGCCACCCTCGGGATCGACCTCGCCCAGCGCCACGAACCGCCAGTCGGCGGTGTCGACGCCGTTGGTGGGGTCGTGGAAGACGACGTACGCGTCCCCGTGGCCACCGCTGACCAGCAGTTGGACGTCCTGTCCGTCGCGGGTGAACCACACCTCGCCCCAGAACGTCATCGGCTGGCGTACGTCCGGCTGGGCGGTCTCCACCTCACGGACCAGGTCGGTCGGGAACCGGTCGAAGTGCGCCGGGACGATCCATCCCGGATCCCAGTCGTACGTGGGCACGCCGGTGAAGTCGGTCCGGGTCGGCGCCTGCGGGTCGCGCAACCGCACCATCGGCCGCCCGCCCCGGACCCCGGCCTCCGCGACGATCCCGTCGTGGACGAGGGAGTCGTCGGACTCGTCCTCCTCCAGCGGGATGTCGACCGATCCGCTGACCGGTGCGTCGTAGCGCAGCACGGCGTCCTCGTCCGCCAACTCGACCCGCACCTCGACCTCGTCACCGGACCACAGTCCGGGGAACCCCTCGATCGGGCGGGGCTCCTCGTCCAGCCAGTGCAGGGCGGTGATCGACAGCCAACCGTGGGGTGCGGCGAGGCCTCTCTCCCGCATCAGGTGCCAGCGCTTCCACTCGCTGCGCTCCCACCTCGTCCAGTCGGGTCCGCTGCCCATCGCTCCTCCTGCGTCGTGTTGCAGCGAGGGTAGCGCGCGCGGCCCGGATGGCGGCCGGACCGCCACCGGGCGACTCAGGCGGGGACCGCCGCCAGCGCGTCGGTCAGCGTCGCCACGAAGGCGTCGACGTCGGCCTCGGTGGTGTCGAAGGTGCACATCCACCGGACCTCGCCGGCGGCCTCGTCCCAGTCGTAGAAGAAGAACCGCTCCCGCAGCCGCTCGGCGGCCTCCTTCGGCAGGATCGCGAACACCGCGTCGGCGTCGACGGACTGGGTGATGCGTACGTCCGGCAGGTCGCGGACGCCGGCGGCCAGCCGGGTGGCCATCGCGTTGGCATGTCCGGCCGAGCGCCGCCACAGGTCGCCGTCGTACAGGGCGAGCAACTGGGCCGAGATGAACCGCATCTTGCTCGGCAGCTGGGTGAGGAACTTGCGGACGTACTGGGGTCCGCGGACGGCGTCGGGGTTGAGCACGACCACCGCCTCGGCGCCCATCAGGCCGTTCTTGGTGCCGCCGAGGCTGAGCACGTCCGCCCCGATGGCGGTGGTGATGTCACCGAGCCCGCACCCCAGCGAGACGGCCGCGTTGGCCAGCCGGGAGCCGTCGATGTGCAGCTGCATCCCCAGTGCGTGGGCGTGGTCGGCCAACGCCCGCAGCTCGTCGGGGGTGTAGACGGTGCCCACCTCGGTGCACTGCGCCACGCTCACCACCGCGGGCTGCGCGTGATGTGCCTCACCGAAACCGTGGGCGACCCGGTCGATGAGGGCAGGGGTGAGCTTGCCGTCCGGGCTCGGCACGGTCAACGTCTTGACGCCGACCAGCTTCTCCGGGGCGCCGCACTCGTCCACGTGGATGTGGGCGGTCTCGGCGCAGATCACGGCGTCCCACCGCTCGGTGAGGGTCGCCAGCGACATGATGTTGGCGCCGGTCCCGTTGAAGACGGGGTAGGCGACGGCGCGGTCGCCGAAGTGGCGTCGGATGACCTGCTGGAGCCGTTCGGTGTAGGGATCCTCGCCGTAGCTGACCACGTGGCCGCCGTTGGCCGCCACGAGCGCTTCGATCACCTCGGGATGGACCCCGGAGATGTTGTCGGACGCGAAACCGTGGCGGGTCGGATCATGGAGCGGTGCGGGCATGCGGCCCACTGTAGTAGTGCCGGATGCCCGCACCGCGGGTGCCCCGAGGGGATCCTCAGCCCAGCTTGATGCGGTACTCGGCCTCGAGACGGCCGGTGACCTCGTGCTTGCGGGTGCGGCCGGTGGCGTTCCAGCCCATCGCCTCGTAGACCCAGATGGCCCGGGTGTTGTCGGCGTACACCCACAGGATGATGTCGGTGAAGCCCTCCTCGCGGCAGGCCTCGGGAAGGGCGATCAGCAGGCGGCGGGCCCAGCCCTCGCCCCAGTGCTCGGGGGCGACGCCGAGGAAGCGCAGCTCGCCGCGGCCCTCCTGGGTGGCCTCGCGCTCGGGCTCGACGGCGGCGAAGGAGATGATGGCCTCTTCGTCATCGGCGATCGCCAGGAGGAACGAGTGCTCGGAGGCGGCCAGCACCTCCTCGATCAGCGGGATGGAATCGTTGATCTTCACATCGCTCGCGTCGACCAGGTCGCGGTGCGCGGTGGCCTCGGCCCAGATGGTGGCAGCCTGCTTGACCAGCTTGGGGTCGCGGGTCTTGGTGGCACCCATCTCGAACTCGGTCATGATGGCTCCTTCCGTGTCATGCCGCGTCAGGCGGGAATGCCAGGACGCCTCGTGCACGAGTCCCGGTGGTGGCCGGGGTGGCACGTCCATCACTCTAATGGTTACCGGGTCGGTGCGGGATGGGCTGACGCGGCGACGGTCCGCGGGTCTCCGGGAGCCTTCGTCGGTGCCCGCGGGATGACGGCGTGGCCTGTGGAGACGCGTACGACCTGTGGGCAGCGGCCGCTGTCGGCACAGCCTGATCTCAGCCGGCGAGGACCTGGAACAGGACGTGGTCCTGCCAGCGTCCGTTGATCTGCAGGTACTGCGGAGCCCGGCCGATCCGGACGAAACCGTTCGTGATGAGGACATGCTGGGAGGCGATGTTGTGCGGCAGGGTGGCCGCCTCCAGGCGGTGCAGGCGCAGGTCCCCGAAGGCGTACGCCTTGACGGCGCTGACCGCCGCGGTGGCCAGACCTCGGCCGGTGTGGTCCAGTGACACCCAGTAGCCGATCCCGCCGGACAGGAACGCGCCGCGGGTGATCCGGGAGATGGTGATCCGGCCGACCGGCTCCTCGCCGTCGAGGATGACGAACGGGGCGACCAGCCCGGCGTCGCGTTCGCGCAGCGCCTCGGCCAGGTAGGCCTGCTGCCCCGGAACGGTGAACCAGGACTCGTCGCGCTGCGGCTCCCAGGGCTGCAGGAAGGTGCGATTGCGGCGGTAGAGCGCCGCCAGGACGGGCGCGTCCTTGAGCGTCACCGGGCGGATCACAGAACGGTGCATGTGGCAATTCTGCCAGCGCACCGTTCCGCCGGCGCGGTCGCGAGCATTGATTAGCTTGGGTAATGAACTATGCTAACGATGTGACGCCGGGTGATCGGTGTCACGACGGGGCTGGTTCCGACGGACGGCGACACCCGGCTGATCGAGCCGGATGACCGATCGAACTGCCCGGCTCCGTGAGACGGCAGGGCCCGACGAGTGCCGGACCGGAACAGGCGGAGGACGACTCACGCACAGCACGGACAGGGACGGCATGGACGGACGAGACAGCCGCAGCATGGACAGGCGCACCACGAACAGGTCGGGCGTCGACCCGCACAGCGCGGAGGATCCGGCGCCGACCGGCGCGGAGATGCCGACCCCCGACTCCGAGGCCCTGTTGAGCCTCGCCAATGATGTCCGGCTGGTCTGCCAGCAGATCAGCCGCCGGGTGCGCTTCGAGAGCGGCACCGACGTGGCGCCGCACCAGTTCAGCGTCCTGGTGAAGCTGAGGAACCGCCGGTGGACGCCGGGCGAGCTGGCGGAGGCCGAGCGGGTGAGCCCGCCGAGCATGACCCGGACGGTCAACTGCCTGTGCGAGCTCGGGCTGGTCGAGAAGGTCGGCAACCCCGACGACGGCCGCCAGCGCGTCCTGCACCTCACCCCCGCGGGGGAGGACGTCGTCGATCGTACGATCAACGCCCGCGACACCTGGATGATGCAGCGCCTCTCGGAACTCTCCGACGAGGAGCGCGCCGTCCTGGCCGCCGCCACCACGGTGCTGCAGGGGGTGCTCGCCCGATGAGCCGCACCGCCACTCCGGCCGAGGCTCTCGACCGCACATCCGAGGCCGGCGATCGTACGTCGCCCACGGCCTCGTCCGCCCGCTCGTCGGTCGGGGCCACAGCCTCGTCGGCCCGGACGTCGGCCGCCGCGTCCCGGCGTCGCTCGCGCCGGCCGCTCCCGGCCACCCCGCACGGCATCTTCGCCTCGCTCCACCTGCGCAACTACCGTCTCTACTTCTTCGGCATGCTGCTGTCGAACATCGGGCTGTGGATGTTCCGGGTGGCCCAGGACTGGCTGGTGCTGACCCAGCTCACCCAGCACTCGTCGTTGGCGCTGGGCACGATCACCGGCCTGCAGTTCCTGCCGGTCCTGCTGCTCTCCGCGTACGGCGGGGCGATCGCCGACAGGTTCGACCAGCGCAAGCTGCTGATGGTCACCCAGGCCGCGGCCGGGCTGGTCGCTCTGGTGCAGGCGGTCCTGGTGCTGACCGGCACCGTGCAGCTGTGGCACGTCTATCTGCTCGCCGCGTTGGGTGGTGTGGTCGCCTCGTTCGACAACCCGGCCCGCCAGGCGTTCGTCTCCGAGCTGGTCCCCGAGTCCTACCTGGTCAACGCCGTCGGTCTGAACGCCACCACCTTCAACATGTCCCGGTTGCTCGGTCCCGGCCTCGCCGGTCTGATGATCGGTGTCGCCGGGGTCGGCCCGGCCATCCTGGTCAACGCGATCAGCTATGCCGCGACCCTGGCCGCCCTGGTGCTGATGGATCCGGTCGACCTGCACGGCGCGCCGAAGACCCGCGGCCGGGGCTCGGTGCGGGCCGGCATGGCGTACGTGGCGCACCGCCCGGACGTCCTGCTGGTGATGTTCATGGTGTTCATGCTCGGCACGTTCGGGCTGAACTTCCAGGTCACCAACGCCCTGATGGCCACCCAGGTGTTCCGCGTCGGGCCCGAACAGTACGGCCTGATGGGCACCGTGATGGGCGTCGGCACGCTCGGCGCGGCCCTGATGGCGGCGTCTCGCAAGCAGCCGCGGATGGTGGTGCTGGTCGCCGCGCTGGGCGGCTTCACCGTCGGGATGATCGGCCTCACCGTCGCCCCGTCGTACCTCGTCTACGTCCTGCTGTTGATCCTCGTCGGCCTCACCTCACTGACGGTGATGACCAGCGCCAACGCGACCGTGCAGCTCTCCGTCGATCCGGCCATGCGTGGCCGGGTGATGGCGCTCTACATGATGGTGTTCATGGGCGGCACGCCGATCGGCGCCCCGCTGATCGGCTGGGTCGGTGCCCAGTTCGGGGCCCGCGCCACGCTGGGTGTCGGGGCCGCAGCCACCGGGCTGGCCACCGTGGCCGCACTGTGGGTGCTGCTCCGGGCCCGGCGTGGGGAGCACGCCCGCGAGGGGGCGCCGGGCGCCGCGGATCGTGGCACCATGGCGGCATGACGCGTACGCTCCACCTCGTCGGCGAGGAGAAGGCCGACGCGCTGCTCGGCAGCGAACCGTTCGCCCTGCTGACCGGGATGCTCCTCGATCAACAGGTGCCGATGGAGGTCGCGTTCTCCGGCCCGGCCAAGCTGCTCGACCGGATCGGGACCGTCGATCCGGCGGCGATCGCGGTGATGGATCCGGAGGAGTTCCTCGCGGCGTTCGCCGAGCGCCCGGCGGTGCACCGGTTCCCGCGGGCGATGGCCGAGCGGGTGCAGGCCCTGGCCACCGAGGTGGTCGCGACCTACGGCGGCCGCACGGAGACGATCTGGACCGCCGGCGACCCGACCGGGGCCGAGATCCTCGCACGGCTGAAGCGGCTGCCCGGGTTCGGCGAGCAGAAGGCGAAGATCTTCCTCGCCCTGCTCGGCAAGCAGTTCGACCTGCAGGCGCCGGGCTGGCGGGAGGCCGCCGGCGACTACGCCGTCGATGGCTCGCGGCGCTCCATCGCCGACGTGGTGGACGAGCGGAGCCTGGCCGAGGTCCGCGCGTTCAAGAAGGAGATGAAGGCGAAGGCCAAGGCGGCCAAGGCGGCCAAGGCGTCGCCCACGGCGGCCAAGGCGTCGCCCACGGCGGCCAAGGCGTCGCCCGACGCCTGACACCTGACGCGAGCCCTGAGGCGGCGGGATCGGCTCACCGGGTCAGGGCGTGCCGCAGCGCCGGCACCAGCTCCGGATGGCTGAAGCGGAATCCGGTGGTCCGCAGCCTCGCCGAGGACACGTTCAGGTCGGTGTGCACCAGGATCGCGGCCGCCTCCCGGCCGAGCAGCAGCGCGGGGCCGAAGCCCGGCGTCGGGATCAGCGAGGGCCGGTGCAGCACCTCTCCGAGGCGGCTGGCGAAGGCCCCGGCGGTGACCACCCCGGGGGCGACGGCGTTGTACGGGCCCCGGCAGGATCCCTCGAGGATGACGTGCGCGTACGCCCGGGTGATGTCGTCCAGCCCGATCCAGCTGACCATCGCCTGCGGGGAGGTGAGCCGCCCGCCGGCACCGACCAGGAACAGCGGCAGCTCCATGGCCAGCATCCCGGCCGCCGGGCCGAGCACCGTCCCGGTGCGCAGCACCACCAGCCGGGCGCCGTCCTCCGCGACCCGGTGGGAGGCCTCCTCCCACTGCCGGGCGACATCGGCGAGGAAGTCGGTGCCGGCGGGGGAGTCCTCGGTGAGCACCTCGCCGGGGCGGCGGCCGCCGTAATAGCCCACGGCGTTCGCCTGCACCAGGGCAGCCGGTCCGTCACCGGCCCGCCGGGCCGCGACGATCGCCCGGGTCAAGGTCTGGGTGGCGTCGAGCCGCGACCAGAGGATCTCGTGTTTGGTGGTCGGGGTGTAGCGGGTGACGATCGGGCGGCCGGAGAGGTTCACCACGGTGTCGACGCCGGCGAGTCGGGCCGGGTCGAGATCGCCCAGTTCCGGGGCCCAGCTGATCTCGTCCGTCCCCTGGGCGGGCCGTCGCACCAACCGGAGCACCGTGTGCCCGCCGGTGGCCAGCAGTGCGGTCAGCTGAGTGCCGATGGTTCCGGAGGCGCCCGCGATGGCGATCGTCCGGGGCGTCCGCGCCAGCCGCTGGTGCAGGGCGAGGTCGGCCCGCAGCTGGTCCTCCCGGAACCGGAACAACCCCTCCAGATAGCGGTGCATCCACCGCTCGCCGACCGACCCGGCCAGGGCCGGCGGCAGCTCGTACGTCACCCGGTCGGTGATCCGGGTGCCGCCGCCCTCGGCGTCCTCGAAGAGGTGCTCGTGGCGCCAGTGGCGCAGCGGCCCGCGGACCTGCTCGTCGACGAACAGACGACCCGACTCGTACGCGACATGTTCGACCAGCCAGCGCAGCCCGGGCCCGGTCCGGACGGCGCTCGGCATCGTACGTCCCGGCCACAGGGCGGTGAGCAGCGGTGAGGAGATGCGCAGGGCGCGGCGCGACCCGACGTGCAGCCCGTCGCTCGGGCCGTCGACGGTGACGATCGCGCCCGGCGGGCTCAGCCGGACGAACGCCCCGGGGCGTTCATGCCAGGCGAACACCTCGTCGCGCGGATGCGGGTAGGTCGCGGTGTGTTCGAAGACCGTCACGGCGGAGCCCCTCTCGGTCCACCGTCGGGTGGTGTGCCCGGCGGCGCCTGCCACCATGATGCGTCAGAGCAGCGACGCCTCCCAGTCCAGCAGCGCTTCCTTGAGGTCCTCGCGACCGCCGTACCCGCCGAGTGACCCGTCGGCCATGATCACCCGGTGGACCGGGATGATCCAGGAGACCCGGGTGGCCGCGCAGGCGTTGGCGGCGGCCCGGGCGCCGCGGGGAGCGCCGGCCGCGCGGGCCACCTGCCCGTAGCTGAGCCGTTCGCCGAACCGGGTCTCCCGGATCGCCTCCCAGCAGGCGTGGTGGAAGTCCGGCCCCGGCTGGTCGACCTGCAGTCGGTCGTACGCCTCCCGGTCGCCGTCGAGATGGGCGAGCACCGCGGAACGTACGACGCTCGCCCCATCATCGCGGATCACCGGGAGTGTGGAGACGCCACGCGCGGTGAGGCTGCGGGGCAGGTCGGACGCCGACGTACGCCTCGGGGCGTGCTGGCCACTGGCGGGGAGTCGCGACAGCACCTCGGTCACGGAGGCGAATCCGGCCGCCCGGACCACCGGCTGTTCGTTGCCGGTCCATGCCACGACGAACCCGCCGAACGGGGTCGCGATCTCTGTCCACCGCAGCCCGTCCATGGCGGAAGCCTAGCGAGCGCACCCGCCTGGCGAGCACCCGCCGGCCGGGCCGCGGAGCCGATGTCACTGTAGGACGTACGGTCCGAAACGGCCCCGTCCTCCGGACCGAGAGGGTCCGGAGGACGGGGCCGGTGATGGGGGAGCGGGAGGTCAGTCCGCCGCGGGGACGGGCACGCCCTCCGACGCTTCCGTCGCGGTCTCGGGGACCTTGGCGTTGACGATGATCACCGGAGTGCCGATCGCCACCTCACCGGAGATGGCCTGGGCGATGGGGCCGAACTTCTTGCCGTTCGTCACCAGCACCGGGGTCGCCAGCGAGTAGCCGGCCTCCTCGATGAGTTCCCGGTCGAAGGTGACCAGCGGGGTGCCCGCCTCGACCCGCTGACCGGTGGTGACCTTGACGTCGAAGCCGCGTCCTTCGAGGTTGACGGTGTCGATGCCGACGTGGATCAGCAGTTCGATCCCGCTGTCGAGACGGATGCCGAACGCGTGGCCGGTCTCGTGGGCGACCAGGAGCTTGCCGGCGGCCGGGGACACCACGGTGTCACCGGTGGGCATGATGCCCACGCCCGCTCCGACGGTGCCGCGGCTGAAGACGGGATCGGGGATGTGCTCCAGCGGGATCACGGCGCCCGCCAGCGGGGCGGTGATCTGGGTGATGGCGCCGGGGCGCATCGCGGGCTTGACCGGACGCCCGGTGGGGGCCGGTGTCCCCGCCTCGACGGCCGGGGCCTGCTCGGCTGCGGCCTCGACCGCGGCGGCGTGGACGGTCTCCTCCGCCTCACGGATCGCGGCCGCCTGGGCGCGCTGTTCCGGGGTGCGGTAGTCGGAGACGATGACCAGGATCATCGCGGTGAAGAAGGCGACGCCGATGGCCAGCGCGTACAGCGGGATGTTGTTGAACGCCGGGATGGTCAGCAGCGAGGTGAAGACGAACGCGCTGGTCTTCAGGCCGCCGCCGATGCCGATGATCAGACCACCGAGGAAGCAGCCGATCAGCATCCGCGGGTAGATCCGCTTGTAGCGCAGGTGGATGCCGTAGAGGGACGGTTCGGAGATGCCGCCCAGCAGACCCGCGGCGAGGGCACCGGTCGCGGTCTGGCGCATCATCGGGTCCTTGTCACGGATGGACAGGAAGAGGACACCGGCGGTGGCACCGAAGGCAGCGAAGTTCCACGCACCCATCGGCCCCTGGATGAAGTCGTAGCCCAGGCTCTGGATATTGAGCAGCATGATCGCGTTGATCGGCCAGTGCAGGCCCAGCGGGACCATGAAGGGGTAGGCCAGCGGGACCAGGATGGCGAAGATCAGCGGGGAGAAGTCGTTGACCGCACGCAGCGCGTTGGCCAGGCCGGCGCCGGCGTACACACCCAGCGGGCCGATCAGGAAGGCGGTCAGCGGGATCATGATCAGCATCGACAGGAACGGCACGAAGATCAACTGGAGGTTCTCCGGGATGATCCGGCGCAGCAGCTTGGTCAACGGGCCGAGGACGCCGGCCATCAGCAGCGGCGGGAACACCTGCGAGCTGTAGTTGAAGATCGTCAGCGGGACGCCGAAGATGCTCACCACGTCGATCTCGCTGCCGGCGAACTGCATCTTCGTGGCGGCATCGCCCAGCGCGGTGAAGCCGGGCAGCATCACGACGGCCATCACGGCGAAGCCGACCCACGGATCCGCGCCGAGCTTCTTGGTCGCATTGTAGGCCACCATCAGCGGCAGGAAGACGAAGACACACTGCCAGGCCAGGTTGACGAACGCCCACGACGGCGGCAGCGCGGTGCGGGGATCGGCCCAGTTGCCGATGATCCCCAGGGTGCTCATCAAGGCCATGAAGGTGATGAACAGCGAGGCGCCCAGCAGGGCACCGATGGTCGGGCGGAACGAGTCCGAGAGGAACTCGAAGAAGGTGTCCAGCCAGGCGAACTTTCCGCGCGGGCCTCGGGCGCGGGCCGCGGCCTTGACGTCGGCGTCGGACTCCTCGCCGCTGGAGACCTTCGCCATCTCCGGGAGGTTCTGGATGTCCTCGAAGACCTGGGTCACCGCACCGCCGATGACCACCTGGTAACGGTCTCCCGCCTGGGGCACGGCCCCCATCACGGCGGGGATCGCCTCGACGGCGGCGGTGTCGACCCTGGCGCCGTCCTTGAGTTGGAAACGAAGGCGTGTGGCGCAATGGCTGAAGCTCTGGATGTTTCCAGCGCCCCCCACGCCCTTCACGATGTCGCGGGCTGATGAACTCGCCATCTGGGTTCTCTCTCTTCGTGCGACCAGTGGAGCCGACTTTGGCTCCGCTCGTGTCCGACGGAGGGCCCGAGCATTCGGTTCCATCGAACGAACACAATCGTAACCTGACGGTGGATGCTCCGCTACCCGAAATTTCCTCCTGGTTCGTTCGATCCGGCCCGTGGTTACGGGCGTGTCGGGTTTTGTTGCGCAGGTGTGGGTAAATTTCTGCCTGTGAGCTACGTGTGCGTCTGTCGAACACAAGGCTCCTTCGGCACCGACTGGTGGGTTCGAGCAGTGTTGCTTTCGTACGACGTGGGATGTCGTGATCGGGTGCTGCGACGGCGGGGTGACGGGCCATCGGGCAGGTATGACGGAGATCATGCCGGTCACCTCGACACGAGGCGGGGTTACTGTGTCGGCGGACCGTACGGGTCGTGGACGGGAGGACGGGTGATGACCGAACAGAGGCGCAGCGACGAACGGACCGTCGGCGTACGGATGACCAGCAACGTCACCGACACCGCCCTGATCTTCGAGGGTGGTGGCATGCGGGCCAGCTACACCTCTGCGGTCGTCGTCGCGCTGCTCGCCGCCGGCATCCACGTCGACTGGGTCGGCGGCATCTCCGCCGGAGCCTCCAACACGGTGAACTACCTGGTCCGCGACGCCGAGCGCGCCCGGACGTCCTTCGTCGAGTTCTCCGCCGACCCCCGGATGGGCAACTTCGGCACCTGGCTGCGGGGCAAGGGCCTGTTCAACGCCGAGTACATCTACGAGACCTCCGGCTACCCCGACCAGGCGCTGCCCTTCGACTTCGCCACGTACGTCGCCAACCCCGCGACGATGGCGATCGGGTCGTTCCGGATGAGCGACGGCGCGATGGTCTACTGGGGCAAGGACGACACCCCTGACCTGCCGTCCCTGATGAAGCGGGTCCGGGCCAGCTCGACCATGCCGGTGCTGATGCCGGCCGTGACGATCGACGGCGTCGACTACCTCGACGGGGCGCTCGGCCCCACCGGCGGGTTCGCCCTCGACGCGGCCCGGGCGGCCGGCTACGAGAAGTTCCTCGTCGTTCTCACCCAGCCGCGCGGGTACGTGAAGCCGCAGCTGAAGAACGAGCGGTTCTTCGGCAGCTGGTTCCGCCGGACGCCGGCGGTGGTCGATGCACTGATCCGGCGCCCGGGGCGTTATAACAGCACCCGCGAGGAGCTCTTCGAACTGGAGCGGGAGGGCAGGGCGATGCTCTTCGTGCCGGAGGCGATGCCGGTCACCAACGGCGAACGCGACGTGGCGAAGCTGCGTGTGGCCCACGAACAAGGACTTGCCCAGGTGCGCCGCGAACTGCCGGCCTGGGAGGAGTTCCTCGGTCTCGACGGCTGACCTGATCGGGGCGGCGGGTCGCACCGTGCGTGACGGTCGCGGGCGGCCGCCAGGCATCGGCCGTCGGATCGGCCGTTACACGTCGGCCGTTACACGTCGGCAGTCACACGTCGGCAGTCACACGTCGGCAGTCACACGTCGGCCGTCACACGTCGGCCGTCACACGTCGGCAGTCACACGTCGGCAGTCACACGTCGGCAGTCACACGTCGGCAGTCACACGTCGGCCGTCGGATCGGCCCTCGCGCGGTGGCTCAGCCCTTCGTCCGTCGAGGCTTCGGCTCCTTGGGCGGCAGCGTCACGACGTACGCGTACGCCCGCTCGAACCAGGCGGTGGCCTCCTCGTCGGAGAGCCCCTCCGGCAGCGCCAGCCAACCGCCCATCGGCCGCTCGGCCGGGCCGAACGGACCCGACCCGGGCAGTGCCTGCAGGGCCGCCCTGCCCGGCTCGTCCAGCTTGACCCCGAGGTCGGTGCCGAACAGGCCGGCGAACATGTTGCCGTTCACGAACGCGCCGACCGAGCCGAACATCGGCTTGACCGCGACCCCGTCGAGGAGCGGAACCAGCGCCCGGAACCGGGCCTTGTCCTCCTCGGTGTGCGTGGGCATCTGCACGGTCGGACCTCACGCAGCGTTCGGGTCGGGCTGGTGCAGGCCGAAGAGGTTGCCCTCGGTGTCCTTGAAGTAGCCCTGCCAGGCCATCCCGGCGAGCGCGGCCTTGGGCATGGTCACCTCGCCGCCGTGGGCCAGGATCCGCTCCTCGTACACGTCGTAGTCGTCGACCACCATCGTCACGACGTACGCGTTCACCGGCTGGTCGATCGCCGGGGTGCCGGTCATCCGGGGGAGCAGCCCTCCGTCGATGCCCGGGGTGCCCTCTTCGCCGGTGGTGATCCCCCAGTAGGTGGCGCCGCCGGTCGGCCCCGACCAGTCGGTGAAGGCCCAACCGAAGACTTCGGTGTAGAAGGCCTTCGCACGGTCGATGTCGTCGGCCTGGATCTCGAAGTGCATGGGGCGGGCTGAGCTGGCCATGATGGCTCCTCCGATGAGTCGGATCGATAACTCGGGTCAGCGGGCGGATCGCCGCCGCGAGGCTCGGCGCCCTCCTGCTGGCACCAGCCTGCCGCAGCCTGGGGCCGTGCACCAGAGTCGGCGTCGATGCATCGGTGGCGTACGCGGCGCGCGTGCCGGGCGATGGTCGGCAGACCGTACCCGTGGTGTGTATTCGGACCCGGTCGCCCGAGTGGGAATGACTACCACCGGTACGGTCTGGGCGGATACGGCGGCGACGTATGACCACAGGCCGCGTACGACCACAGCGTGGTGCCGCGCGGTCAGCCCTTCGGCACCCGAGTGATCGGTCGGACGGCGATCTCCTCGACCATCCCCTCCGGGGTGGCGTCTACGGCGGTCCGTACGACGGCGGCGACCGAGGCGACCCGCAGGTGCTCGTCGGGGTTGTAGCTGCGGCCGGATTCGGCCTGGAGGTGGCGCTGCATGTCGGTGTCGACGCGGCCGGGGTAGACGGTCGTGACGCGTACGCGTCCTCGCTCGTCCTCGCGCAGGCCGTCGGCCAGCGCCCGCAGTGCGAACTTGGAGGCGGAGTACGCCGGCGAACCACCGACGCGCTGTCCGGCGCCGGAGTTGATCATGATCACCATCCCGCCGGCGGTCCGCAGGGCGGGGAGGAGCAGGCGGGTGAGGTCGGCCACCGCAATGACGTTGAGCTCCATCAGGTCCCGCCAGTCATTCCGGGTCATTTCCTCGATGAAGCGGGGAGCGTCCCGACCGGCCGAGTGGACCAGGACATCGAGCCGCTCGATCCCCCGGACGGCCGCCGCGGTGGAGGCGGCATCGGTGAGGTCCGCCACGAACGGTTCGGCCGACGGCAGGGCCGCCACCACCCGGGCGACGTCTGCGGCGGACCGCCCGCCGATCAGCAGGTGGTGGGTGTCGGCGAGCACGTCCGCGATGCCGCGGCCGATGCCGCGGCTGGCGCCGGTGATGAGGGCTACAGGTCGGTCCATGCCGGGCACGTTAGGCCGACGCCGGGCCAGCAGCAAGCGAGCGGCGATCATATGGGTGGTGGCAGCGATGGGCTTGCCGCTCTCGTGTGGTCGCCGCGGGCTCCCATTCCTCGTGTGGTCGCCGCGGGCTCCCATTCCTCACGTGGTCGTAGCCGCGGAGTGAGTCTCTCAGCGTGGCGGGAGCCCTGCGGTGGCCGTGAGCCTCGGTCTGGCCTGTCGGCCCTGATCGCAGAACCGCTCGACGATCCCGACCTGTCGCACGACCGGGTCTTCCGCCGCCTGCTCCGGGCCCGGCATGCAGGACCTCATCGTCACATCGCCGCAGATGCGGCTCCTTCTGCCAGCCGCCGCCGCTTCAGTCATCTGCGGCCCGCCGGCAGGCCGCAGGTGACTGAAAGCGCGGCGGCTGACTGAAACCCGCGCGCCTGTGGTGGCGACGGCCTGTTGGAAGCGCAGCGGCTGGCAGACACCCTCGCGTCTGCGGCGGAGGCGGCTCTCAAGACCGCGCTGCCTCAAGACCGCGCTGCCTCAAGACCGCGCTGGCCAGCCGCCCGACCACGACCACGACGTATCCTCGCCCGAGCACACCCGCTCATCGTCACGGGGTGAGTCCCTTAGCGTGGCGGAAATCCTGCGGTGGCTCGTGAGCGCATCTAGCCCCGACGGGTGAGGGCGGCTCGGAGTAGGTCCTCCCGCCGCACCGGCCTAAACACATTCGTAGACCTCTGCACCTCGTCCGTGCAGATGTGTCTGTCATTCAGCAGAAACGCACGGGCGAGGTGCAGAGCTGAGCGTTTGTGTGTGAGGGCGGCGGTGTACCGCGGTGAGGCTGCGCAGCGAGGTTCCGCGGCTGAGTCGATGTGAGGAACCGCGGAGATGTCGCCTCGGCGTGCCGTCGGGTCAGCCTCCGTACGGGTAGCTGGATCCGCCCGGCTGACCGGGGCCGGGCTGGTCCGGGCCGCCGCCCGGCTGACCGGGGCCACCGGGCTGACCTGGGCCACCGGGCTGGTTCGGATCAGGCTGGGTGGGACCGGGGTAGCCGGGGTAGCCGGGTTGGGTCTGGTATCCGGGCTGTCCGGGGTTGCCGGGCTGACCAGGGTTGCTGGGGTGGGGCGGGTAGCCGGGCTGATCCGGGTAGCCAGGCCGGGTCTGGTATCCGGGCTGACCGGGGTAGCCAGGCTGGGGCGGGTAGCCGGGCTGGGTCGAATAGCCAGGCTGGCCGGGGTAGCCGGCGGCGTACCCCGGGTCCCAGGGCGTGGGGCCTTCCGGCACGGTCTCCAGCCCCTGTCGACGATTCTGGTCGATGTAGAGGATCGTCGTGAACAGCGCCTGGAACGGCGCGGCGAGCCAGGCGACCACTTGGGAGCCCACGGTGCTGATGAGGATCAGCGGGAGCAGTGCCGCCATCTGGGCGAGGATCTGCGCCGGATCCTCGGTCTCCTCCAAGCCGGTCAGTTGGGGCGTCAGGAACGCCTGCGAGATGCCGGAGACCGCGCTGCTGGCGATGGAGACGAGCAGGCTTGCGACGATGAGGTAGCCGAAGATCCGCCAGAACGCACCCCGGGAGACGTTCCAGGAGCGTCCCAGGGCGGCCAGCGGGCCGTCCCCCTCGATCGCCAGGGTCTGCACGATGAAGGCCCACCGGATCCCCAGGTAGATCGATCCGAGGATGACGACGATGACCACCAGGGCCATCAGTGCGGGTGCAGGGCCTGAATCCGACGCGCTGCCCACCCACAGGGCGAGCAGTGTGATCACTCCGCCGACGGCCAGCGCAGCGACCAGCGCGAGCAGCACCAGCAGGACCGCCCGGCCGGCCAGACCGTGGGTGCGCCGCCACAGCTCGCCGATGGTGGACGGGCGGCCGTCCTCGATGTCCCGCCCGGCGAGCGCCATCATGCCCTGGCACTTGATCTGCACCAGCGCCACGACCAGCCCTGCGAGGAGGACCAGCAGTATCCCGCCGAGGAGCATGCCCACCGACCCTGGATCGAAGGTCGGCTCGCCGCTCAGGGCGATGCCCTGGAACATCCGGAGCAACGAGCTGATGATCATCAACGCGGCGAGTGCGCCGACGGCCAACCCGGCCAGGGTCGGGATCAGGGCGATGACGATGAGCTGGCCGAAGCGCCGCCCGTAGAAGCTGAAGGTCGCCGACAGGACGTCACCCAAGGACAGGGGACGGCGGGGGAGCGCCCCGGGCGCGGGGATGTCCCCGGGCGTGGGGAAGGCAGGCGAAGACATGTCGGGGATCCTAGTGAGTCAAGGGGCCAACGGCGGCCTGTCGGGGGCATCGCAGGTCGGTCGCCCGACCGTCCTGATCCCGCGGGTCGGCCGTCGTACGATCCGCCGCCGGCGCCGCTGCAGGTCGTTCGGACGGAACCGTGCCGGCCGTGCTCGATGCGTACGTGCTCGATGCGTACGTGGACGGATGCGTACCTGGACGGATGCGTACCTGGACGGGCCGGCCTGGCGCGTCTGCCCCGCCTGCCCGCCTCACACCGGGCCGTGCCCGCAGAAGTGCTTCCCTTCGGCCGCCGGCTGGGCCACTCTGGGGGGAAGTGCCGGCACGGAAGGACGCACCATGGCCACCTCGAAGGGTTCGAAGAAGCGGTCGAAGGACGCGGCGACACGGGCGGCGCGAGGCCATCACGAGAACGGCTCCTCGCCGGGGGACGCCCCGACCGTACGGTGGATCCTGGATCCCGAGGAGCACGACTATCCTGCCGCCGAGTCCTACCTGTGCCTGCTGACCGACCCCGAGGTGGCCCACGGCACGGTGATCGCCCTGCGGGAAGCCTCGCCGGAGCACTTCAAGGCCAAGGACATCCTGCGGTCGGCCCGGCTCGCACTGCTGCCGCTGACCAACCCCCATGTCGCCTCCGACCTGCGCAAGATCGCTGACGGCACGCCGCTGTCGCCGGTCCTGATGGTGCGCGGTGACCTGCACGAGGGCCGTCCGGCGCTGATCGCCGACGGCTACCACCGGGTGTGCGCCAGCTACCTGACCGACGAGAACACCGACATCCCGGTCCGGATCGTCGACCCCACCCGACGATGAGTTTCGCCGTCCTGGCCCTGCTGTGCCTGGTGGCTCTCGCCGGACCGGTGCTGAGCCTCACCCGGGCCTCGCACCTGCCGGTGGTGGTCGGCGAACTGGCGGTCGGGTTGGCACTGGGCGCCACCGGGCTGCGGGTGCTGCCGGCCTCCGACCACACCTTCTCCTTTCTGGCCGAGATCGGTTTCGGACTGGTGATGTTCGTCGCCGGCTCCCACGTCCCGGTGCGCGATCCGGCGCTGCGGGCCGGACTGCTGGTCGGCGCGGCCCGGGCCGTGTGCGTGGGGGTGCTCGCCGCGCTGCTCGGGGGTGGCCTCGGGCTGGTCTTCGGGACCGGGCACGGCGCCCTCTACGCGGTGGTGCTGGCCTCGTCGTCGGCCGCCATGGTGATGCCGACCCTCAACGGGGTGCCGCTGGACGGACGGGCCGTCGTCCAGCTGCTGCCCCAGGTCGCCCTGGCCGACGCCGCCTCGATCGTGTTGCTGCCGCTGGTCATCGACCCCGCCCACGTGATGCGTGCCGCGATCGGCGCCGGTGCGGTGCTGCTGGCGGCCGCGGTGATCTTCCTCTTCCTGCGCTGGTTGGAACGTACGGGTCGACGCAAAGCCATCCACGACCTCTCCCAGGACCACAGCCTGGCGATCGAACTGCGCCTGGCCCTCACCCTGTTGTTCGCGCTGGCGGCGCTGGCCGCGACCCTGCACATCTCGATCATGCTGGCGGGCTTCGCACTGGGCCTGGCGTACGCCGCGATCGGAGAACCCCGGCGGCTCTCCCACCAGATCTTCGCCGTCACCGAGGGGCTGTTCTCACCGATCTTCTTCGTCTGGCTGGGGGCGTCGCTCGACCTGCGCCAGCTCGGCGCCCACCCGACGGCGATCGGGCTGGGACTGGCCCTCGGCGTCGGGGCCCTGATCGTCCACGGCGCGATGGCGGTGACCCGCCAGCCGTTGCCGATGGCCGCGCTCACCGCCGCCCAGATGGGCGTCCCGGTGGCCGCGGCGACCCTGGGCACGAACCTCGGTGTGCTCGCCCCCGGCGAGGACGCCGCCCTGTTGCTCGGGGCGATGGTGACGGTGATCGCTGTCGGGGTGCTCTCCGGGCCGGTGACCCGGATCGCCACCACCGCCGCCGAGCAAGCGTCCGACGGAAAGGGCGGCGCCGCGAAGAACGGTGCGGCGAAGGGCGGCGGCTGAGCGGGGGTCAGGCCGCGGCGAACAGACGGCCGGCGTTGGCCAGGTAGATCCGGGCCAGCTCCGCGGTGCCCTCGGCGTACGTGTCGCCGAGCCGGACGGTTTCCGCGGCGTCGGGGTGGCTGCCCAGCCAGGCCTGCAGCATCAGCCGGCGCATCATCACGAAGCTCGGCAGCATCACCTCGTCCTTGCGGGACAACGGGCGCACCTCGCGATAGCCGGCGGTCCAGGCGTCCTGCCAGGTGCACAACCGCGGATCGGTCTCCATGAAGGACATCGCGGCGGCGAAGTCGTACATGAACCAGCCGAAGCCGCAGTCATCGAAATCGACGACCGTGTACGTCTCGCCGTCACCGACCAGGTTGGCCACCCGAAGATCGGCGTGGATCAGCCCGAACCGGCGCGGGTCGCGGCCGTACACCGCCAGCCGATTCTCCAGCAGCCGGACCGCCGGAGCGATGTCGGCGACCAGCTCGGGGCGCATCCCCGGCCCGTCCTCCCACCGGCCCCATCGGGCCGCGGCGCCGAGAGTGTGCTCCCAGTCCCAGGAGAACCGGGAGATGGGGCGGTGGATGTGCCGCACGCTCTCGTGCAGCGTCGCGGCGATCCGGCCGAGCCGTCGGACATCGGCGGTCCGCAGCAGGGTCTCGTCGGTGGTGGTGCCGGCGATCGTCGCGAACGCCACGGCGTGGCGGACCGTGCCGCCGACCGGGAACGCCAGCACCCGCTCGCCGGTGGGGGTGGGGAGGGGATGTGCCGCCGCGAGGATGCCCCGGTCGTGCAGGACGTCGAGCCAGACCAATTCCGATTCGATCGCCTCACGGTCCCGGTTGTCGGCGCGGTGCACGCGGATCACCGCCGACCGCTCGCCGTACGAGCAGCGTTCGGTGACCAGGAAGGTGGCGTTCTCCGACACCTGGAGCAGGTCGATCGTCGCGGCGCTGCCGAAGCCGTGTGCGGCGGCCGCCCGGGCGGCGACCTGCCGGGACAGCCGGCGCTCTGCGATCAGGTCGGGAAGGGGTGCGGTGTCGACCATCGTAGGTCCTCCTCCTGTCGTCAGCCCGGGTCGGGATGTGACGATCTTGGCCGATCGAGCAGGCGTCGCCCCAGCCAGGACGGGGGTGTTCACAGGACCGGAACACGACTGTTCGCTGCCGCCCCCGGGAGGCCCCCGGTCAGCCGGCCGGCGTCACCGCGCTGAAACGTCGCGGACCGTACGGCCGGTGTCGGTGTCGGTGTCGGTGTCGGTCTCGGTCTCGGCGGTCGTCTCCGTGCTTTCCGTCCGGGTCGTCCGAGGCGCCGCTCCGTCGATCGGGACGTCGGCGGCCGGAACGTCGGCCGAGCCTGCCTCGGGCGTGACCTTCGGCCGTCGGGGGACTCCCGGCACGAGCTTCAGGCCGGTCGCCGCCGCCACGATGCCGCCGAGGAACAACAGTCGCCACCCGGAGACCGGTTCAGCGCCGGTGGCCATCGCCCACCCGACGGTCAGCGCCGTGCCGACCCCCACCCAGACGGCGTACGCCGTGCCGATCGGGATCTGGCGGGTGGCGCGGCTCAGGCCGACCATGCTGGCGATCAGCGCCAGACCGAAGACGATGCCGGGCACCGGTCGGGAGAGCCCGTCCGACCGGCCGAGGGCGGTCGCCCAGACGGCCTCGAGCACGGCGCTGACCAGCAGGGTGACCCAGGCCATCGTCAGCTCACCACCTTCAGGCCGGCGACCGACCCGATCAGCAGCACCAGCAGGAGCGTACGAGCGACGGTGAGCCGTTCAGCCCCGGTGACGACGCCGCGCAGCACGGTGAGGGTCGCACCGATCCCCACCCAGACGGCGTAGCAGGTGCCCGCTGGGAGATCGGCCATCGCGACGGCGAGGCCGGCCATGCTGACGGCGAGGGAGACCACGAAGACGACGGTGGGCGCCGGTCGGCGGAAGCCACCGGAGGCATCCAGCGCGCTGGCCCACACCGCCTCCATCACTCCGGCCGCGACGAGAATCAACCACGCCATGACAGACCTGTCCGAGTCAGTCTTGTCCGTGCGGGTACTGCTCCCTCGTCCGCGAGCCCGGGTGAGGCTCCGTCGACGATCCTAGCAAGCTCCGCCGGGGTGACCGGGTGATCGAGGTTGCCGGGCTGACCGGCCCGCCCGAGGGCTCGGCCGCTGAGGGCTCGGCCGCTGAGGGTCCGGCCGCCGAGGGCCCCGGGCGATCGGGCGCCCGGACGGACCGGAACTTCAGGGAAGTCCCCCATGGTGGGAATACACCCCCGCGGGGCATGGTTGAGTGGATGCGGCTCAAGGTCGACCTTGAGCCGGTTAGACTCAACTCAACAGCAGTTCCTGGTCCGCGTGGACCGGTGCCGTCGGCACCGGGCACCGGCACCACTCGGACAACACACGGAGGTACATCACATGGCTCGTGCAGTAGGCATCGACCTCGGCACCACCAACTCTGTCGTCGCCGTCCTCGAGGGCGGCGAGCCGACGGTCATCCCGAACGCCGAGGGTGCCCGTACGACCCCGTCCGTCGTCGCCTTCTCCAAGAGCGGCGAGGTCCTGGTCGGTGAGGTCGCCAAGCGCCAGGCCGTCACCAACGTCGACCGTACGATCCGCTCGGTGAAGCGCCACATGGGCACCACCTGGACGACGAAGATCGACGACAAGACCTACAAGCCGCAGCAGATCTCCGCGTTCGTGCTGCAGAAGCTGAAGCGGGACGCCGAGGCGTACCTGGGTGAGACGGTCACCAACGCCGTGATCACCGTCCCCGCCTACTTCTCCGACGCCGAGCGCCAGGCCACCAAGGAGGCCGGTGAGATCGCCGGTCTGACCGTCGACCGGATCATCAACGAGCCCACCGCCGCCGCCCTGGCGTACGGCCTGGACAAGGCCGACCAGGAGCAGACCGTGCTGGTCTTCGACCTCGGCGGTGGCACCTTCGACGTCTCCCTGCTGGACATCTCCGACGGCGTGTTCGAGGTCAAGGCCACCAAGGGTGACAACCGCCTCGGCGGTGACGACTGGGACAATCGGGTCGTCGAGTGGATGATCAAGCAGTTCAAGAACAAGAACGGCGTCGACCTCGGCCAGGACAAGATCGCCCGCCAGCGCCTCCAGGAGGCCGCCGAGAAGGCGAAGATCGAGCTGTCCGCCGCGTCCGAGACCTCGATCAACCTGCCTTACATCACGCTGGGCGAGTCCGGGCCGCTGCACCTCGAGGAGAAGCTGTCCCGCGCCGAGTTCCAGAAGATGACCCTGGACCTGCTCGACCGCTGCCGCGCCCCGTTCAACTCGGTGCTCCAGGACGCCAGCATCCCGGTCGCCAAGATCGACCAGGTCATCCTGGTCGGTGGCTCCACCCGGATGCCCGCCGTCGTCGACCTGGTCAAGGAGCTGACCGGCGGCAAGGAGCCGAACAAGTCGGTCAACCCCGACGAGGTCGTCGCGCTGGGTGCCTCCCTGCAGGCCGGTGTGCTGAAGGGTGAGGTCAAGGACGTCCTGCTGCTCGACGTCACCCCGCTGAGCCTGGGCATCGAGACCAAGGGCGGCGTGATGACGAAGATCATCGAGCGCAACACCACCATCCCGACCAAGCGCTCCGAGGTGTTCACCACGGCCGAGGACAACCAGCCGTCGGTGATGATCCAGGTGTACCAGGGCGAGCGCGAGTTCGCCCGCGACAACAAGTCGCTCGGCAACTTCGAGCTGACCGGTCTGATGCCCGCCCCGCGCGGCGTGCCGCAGATCGAGGTCACCTTCGACATCGACGCCAACGGCATCGTCCACGTCAACGCCAAGGACATGGCGACCGGCAAGGAGCAGTCGATGACCGTCACCGGCGGCTCGGCGCTCGGCAAGGACGAGATCAACGACATGGTCAAGCAGGCCGAGGCGCACGCCGAGGAGGACCGCAAGCGTCGTGAAGAGGTCGACACCCGCAACGAGGCCGAGGCCCTGGTCTTCCGCACCGAGAAGCTGCTCAAGGACAACGCCGACAAGATCGGCGAGGACACCAAGGCTCCGGTCGACGAGGCGCTGAAGGAGCTGAAGACCGCGCTCGAGGGCGAGGACATCGACGCGATCAAGGCCGGCATGGAGAAGCTCAACACCACCTCCGCCGCGATGGGCCAGGCGATGTACGCCGCAGCCCAGGCCCAGGCCGCGCAGGAGCAGCAGGCCGCCTCGTCCGAGGGGGCCGGTTCCTCCGCCCAGGACGACGACGTGGTCGACGCCGAGATCGTCGACGACGAGAACGACAAGGACAAGAAGTGACCGATCCCGAGAGCGTGAACGGCGAGCCGGAGGAGCAGGAGGGCCTGCACATCTCCGACAAGCGTCGTTTCGATCCCGAGACGTACGAACGTCGCGTCCCGACCCCGGCGGCCGAGCAGGCCGCCGGGGAGCCGGGCCGACCGGTCGACGAGCCCGTGACGGCCGACGAGGCCGACAGCGAATCCGAGGAGGGTGAGGTGCCCGGCGAGTTCGTGGTGCCCGACGACGCGAGCGAACTCGTGGAGGACGTCCGGGTGGTGGAGCTGGAGTCGCAGGTGCGCGAACGCACCGAGGACCTGCAGCGCCTGCAGGCCGAGTACGTCAACTACAAGCGCCGGGTCGACCGGGACCGGGACGTGTCCCGACAGAACGGGATCGAGTCGGTGCTGGGTGACCTGCTGGCCGTCCTCGACGACCTGCGTGCGGCCCGCGCCCACGAGGACCTCACCGGTGGCTTCAAGGCTGTCGCCGAGGAGATCGAGAAGGTCGCTGCCAAGCATGGTCTCGAGGCGTACGGCGTTGCCGGCGAGGCCTTCGACCCGCAGGTCCACGAGGCGCTGATGCACCAGCCGGCGCCGGAGGGCACCGAGGTCGACGGGCCGACCGTTGTCGCGGTGCTGCAGCCCGGCTACCGGATCGGCGAGCGCGTGCTGCGGCCGGCCCGGGTGGCCGTCACCGGGGCCTGAGCCGTCACCACGGGTGGCAGAGGGATCGGCGGTCCGGTCCCGGAGTGTTCGTCCGGACCGCCGATCCCTCGCCCGACCGCCCGCCGATTCCTGAACGACGCAGCGCCGCAGGGCGGAACCGCCCGCTGCAGCGTGGCACGACGAACACTCCACACCACCCACACCACGGATGAGAGGCCGCGCCGGTGAGCACGAAGGACTGGCTCGAGAAGGACTACTACAAGGTCCTGGGCGTCTCGAAGGACGCCACCCAGGACGACATCAAGAAGGCCTTCCGCAAGCTGGCGCGCGAGAACCACCCCGACGCCAACCCCGGCAACGCCGACAAGGCCGAGCGGTTCAAGGCCGTCTCGGAAGCGAACGACGTGCTCTCCGACCCCAAGAAGCGCAAGGAGTACGACCAGCAGCGCAGCCTGTTCGGCGGTGGCTTCCGGTTCAACCGCGGCCAGGGCCAGGCGACGCCGAACGTCGACGACCTGTTCCGCGGCGCCTCCTCCGGCGCGGGGGAGTTCTCCGACCTGCTCGGCGGCCTGTTCGGCGGGTCCGGCGGGGTCCGGCGGGCCACCAGCCGCAGTCCCCGCCGCGGCGCCGACGTCGAGGGCGACGTGACGATCGACTTCGACCAGTCGGTCGAGGGCACCACCGTCTCCATGCAGATGGTCTCCGACGCCCCCTGCCAGGCCTGCTCCGGCACCGGCGCCAAGTCCGGCACGGTGCCGCGGGTCTGCCCGACCTGCCAGGGCTCCGGGATGCGTACGGCCACCTCCGGCGGCGTGTTCCAGGTGACCGAGCCGTGCCAGGACTGCCACGGCCGCGGCCTGATCGTCGACGACCCGTGCCCGGTCTGCGGCGGTTCCGGACGCGGCCGGTCGACCCGGACCATGCAGGTGCGGATCCCCGCCGGCGTCGAGGACGGCCAACGGATCCGGCTCAAGGGCAAGGGCTCCCAGGGCGAGCACGGCGGCGGCCCCGGCGACCTCTACGTGGACGTCCACGTCACCCCGCACAAGCTCTTCGGCCGCAGCGGCACCAACCTCACCATCACCGCACCGGTGACCTTCACCGAGGCGGCGCTGGGCGCCGAGATCGAGGTGCCGACGCTGCACGGGCAGCACGTCCGGCTGCGGATCCCCGCCGGGACGCCGAACGGTCGTACGTTCCGGGTCCGCGGCCGGGGCGTGGTCCGCAAGGACGGCTCGAAGGGTGACCTGCTGGTGACCATCGAGGTGACCGTCCCGGCGCACCTCACCGACAAGGCCCGCAACGCCCTGCTGATCTACGCCGACGAGGCCGGCGAGACCGACCCGCGGGTGGCCCTCTTCGCCCGGGAGCCCTGATGGCCGCCGAGTCGAGCCGGCTCCCGGAACGGATCGACCGGGATGCGCCGATCTTCGCCATCTCCGTCGCGGCCCGACTCGCCGGCATGCACCCGCAGACGCTGCGGACGTACGACCGCCTGGGCCTGGTGTCCCCACGGCGTACGTCCGGGCGGGGGCGGCGCTACTCGCCCCGTGATGTCGAGCGGCTGCGGTTGATCCAACACCTCAGCCAGGTCGAGGGGATCAACCTGGAGGGGATCCGCCGGATCCTCCAGATGCAGGATCTGGTCGATGAGCTGCAGGGCCAGGTGCAGGCCCTGGAGGAACGGCTCCGGGAGGCGCTGGCCGCCCCTGCCGGGTCCCGGTTCTTCACCGCCGATCCGTCGGGCAGCGTACGGATGGGCTCCTCGGTGGGTCGTCCGCCCCGCGCCCTGACCGTGCGCTGACCGCCGCGAGTGCCGCGATCGGTGCGATCGGTGCGATCGGTGTGATCGGGCTGATCACCCCTGGCGGTGCGTCCCGGTGATGCCGAGGTCGGCCAGCACCGCCTCCGCGGCGCGCTGGCCGGACACCATCGCTCCGTGGATCGAGCCGGTCTTGCGGTGGTCGCCGGCGACGTACACGTCGTCCCAGATCCGCACCTGCTGGCGGTCCGACAGCGGCGGCCGGTGCGTCGGGATCGCGTTCGGCAGCTCGAAGTGCGCGACCACCTCCCAGTCGTCGGTCGGCACACCGTAGATCGCGGACAGGTGACGGCGGACGACCCGGGCGCTGGCCCGCCCGTCGAACCGGTCGAGCAACGTCTTCGCGGCCACCAGATGGCAGTTCGGCGGAGCGTACGAGGGGGCGAAGCTGGTCACCTCGACCGCCGTCCACACCGGCCCGATGGGCCCGCGCCCGTCGAGGGCGAAGACCGGCAGCGGGAACGGTGCCGCCGGGGCCCGGAACCACCAAGTGGCGACGCCCTGCATCCGCGGGCGGCGCACCGGGAGCAGCTGGTTGACCGCCTCCGGGCTCACCGCCACCACCGCCTTGCGGGCCCGCAGGGTGTCACCCCAGGTGTGCACCTCCACGCCGCCGCCGGTCTCCAGCACGGCCGAGGCGTGCATCTCCAGCCGGACCGGTGCGCGCAGCTGTGAGGCGAGCAGTTCCGGTAGCGCTTGCATGCCGTCGGCCGGCAGTCCGGGGGTGCCGGCCAGGATCGAGTGCAGCACCCACTTGGCGTACGCAGCCGAGGTCGTCCCGCTGCTGTCGGCGAGCATGGCAGAGAGCACCGGCAGCAGCAGTTCCTCGCGCAGTGCGCCACGCACCGTGAACTCGTCCAGGGAAGCCACCAGGGTGGTGTCGTTGTCGGAGTCGAGCACCCGTCCGCCGACCAGTCCGCTGGACGACCAACGGACGAGGGCGGTGAGGTCGGTCGCCGAGATCATCCGGCTGCGGACCATCGACGGCAGCAGCCGAGGGACCCGACGCGGGTCGCCGACCAGCTGCGGTCCGTCGGTGCGGCGCACCAGGAGAGCGGCCAACGGGAGACGCAGGTCGAGCCGGGCCAGATCCACCCATCGGCGCACCGCTGGCATCTGCGGGTTGACCGTCATCAGCCCCCAGTCGCAGGTGAAGCCGTCGATCCGCGACGATCGGATCCTGCCGCCGACGGTCTGCCCGGCGTCCACGGTGAGGACCTGCAGTCCGGCGTCCTCCAGCGCCCGGGCGCAGCGCAGACCGGCCACTCCGGCCCCGATCACGATGACATCGGCATCCACGCGATCACCTCCTGCCCGGGTCCCTCAGCGGGCCCGGTCACTCGACATGTGTGCTGCCCGGCCGGTGCCGGACGGGGCGTCGATCAACGCCGATCAGCTCAGCTCGAGCTGCCCGAACTTGTTGAACCGCACGAAATCCTCGTGGGGGGTGTAGATGAACTCCCACAGATGGGCGTCGAGGTCGGCGACGACGGCGGTGTAGCCACCCCACTCGCGGTCGGCCGGCGGGCGGACGGAGTAGCCTCCCGCCGCCAGCCACTCCTCGTACGCCTCGCGGACCTGCGCGGCAGTGCGGAAGTTGGACATCAGACGCTGCCCGCGGAACCCGGCGCCGCAGGGGGACAGCTGGGCGTTGCCGGCGAGAGCGTCCCAGCTCGTCAGCGCCAGGATCGGCCCGAGGGTCTGGAAGTAGACCACCTCCGGCGACCGGCGGTGCGCTTCGAAACCGACAGCCTCGTAGAACTGCGCCGACCGCTCCAGGTCCTTCACCCCGAGCGTCACGATCGACAGGTGCGGTTTCATGCGATCACCGTAGCTCCGGCGGCCCATCGGGGGCGGCGGCGAGGGATCACGTGTGCTGCTCCTCGGGAAAGGCCAGCGCCGTCTGGAGGCGGGGTGCGAAACACATCCCCGACAGGTGACCGTCAGGGTCGGCCGCGATGCCGGCGTATCCGCCCCAGGACCTGGTGCTCGGCTGGCGGACGCCGATCGCCCCGGCGGCGATCCAGGTGCCGTACGTCGCGTCGACCGCGGCCTTGTCGCTGAAGTAGAGCGTCAGGTGGCTGCCGCGGAACCCACTGGCTTCGGGCGCCACGCCGGTGTCCTGGGCGAGGGCGGCCCAGTTGCGGAGGACCAGGTGGACGCCGTCGCGGACCAGGATGGCACCCAGCTCGTCCTCGGCCAACGGTCGGAAGCCGACCGCACGATAGAAGGCCTGGGAACGGGCGCGGTCGCGGACCCCGAGGGTGATCGAGCACAGGCAGGCCGACGTCATGTCCACCAGCTTAGGCCACCCTTTCCGGCCGAACGATACGTCATCGTATTGCGCGCCTGTGGGCTGGATGTGGGTCAGGAGCCGAAGAAGGCCTTCATGAGCGGGCCGGCGCTGGCCGACCCGGACGGCCCGTCCCCGACGTAGACGGCCACCGCGATGCCGTCACGGTAACCGATCATCCAGGCGTGTGTCTTCGGTGGCGTGGCGGTGCCGTACTCGGCGGTGCCTGTCTTCGCGCCGGTGAGCGTGCCCCGCATCCCGGAGCCGGTCCCCTCGGCCACCACGGCCTGCATGATCGACTGCAGCTGGGTCGCCTCCTGCGGGGTGAGCGGGGCCGCGGCGGGGGTGGGCTGCTGGGAGGCGACCAGGTGGGGGATGACCGTGTGCCCGCTGGCCACCGAGGCGGCGACCCCGGCCATCGCCATCGGAGAAGCTTCGATCAGCCCCTGCCCGATCATCGCCTCAGCGCCGCCGACGGTGTTCGCCGGCGGCGGGACGGAGCCGTAGAAGGCGGGGAAACCGGCGTCGTAGTCCTTCCCGAGGCCCAGGCTGGCGGCTGCCTCGGCGAGTTGTTGCGGGGTGATCCTGTCGTGCTGGCTGATCACTGCGGTGTTGCAGGAATTGGCCACGGCCTTGCGCAGTGTGGTCGGCCCGAGTGCGCTGGTGGGCAGATCGGAGTAGTTGGTGAAGGTCCGTCCGTCGACGGTCAGGGTGGGGCTGCAGGTGACCGGACTGTCGGGGGTGAGGCCCGCACGGAGCAGCGCCAGGGAGGTGACCACCTTGAAGGTCGAGCCGGGGGCGACCCGGCCGTACGTCGCTGTCGGGTTCGCGCCGTCGGCCGTCGAGGTGGCCGCGGCGAGGATCGCACCGCTGGAGGTGTCGACGGCGACGAGGGCCGCCGAACCCTTGACCGAGGCGAGTGCCTGCTCGGCCCGGGTCTGTCGTGCCTGGTCGAGGGTGGTGCGGAGCGCAGCCCCGGCGGTAGGGGTCGCCGAGAACAGCGTCGGCGGGTTGGCGGCCCGGCCGGCAGGGAGGCTCCGCGGCACGACGATGACCCGATCGCCCGGGGTGCCGCGCAGTTGGTCGTCGAAGCGCTGCTGGAGGCCGCTGACACCCACGGTGTCGCCCTCGAGCACCTTCCCGCCGGATGCCTGCGCGGTCTTCGCGTCGGCGGCGCCGACGGTGCCCAACAGACCCTGGGCGAAGGTGGCGGTCGGAGCCAGTGGGCGGGTGTCCTTCTGGATCCGCGCCCCGGGCGCGTTGAGGAAGGCGCTGGGCACCTGGGCCTGGTCGGCCCGGATGGTCAGCGCCTCGACGAAGGCGATCGGCCCGGCGGCGTGGACCCGGTCGAGATAGCCCTGCTGGTCGATGTCCAGCGCCGTGGCGATGGCCTTCGCCGACGCGTCGACCTGCTCGCTGCCGATGGTCGACTTGTCCAGCCCGAGGATGAACACGTCGCGGTCCTTGACCAGGGGGGTCCCGTCGGCACCGAGGATCTGGCCGCGGTCGGCCGTCGTCCGCTGGTGGACCAGTCGCGTGTCCTCGGTGAGCGCGGGGTGCAGGGTGGTCGCCGTCCAGTCCAGCGCCCAGCCCTCGGTGGTGCGGGAGTAGGTGGCGGTGGCCGTGTAGTGCCAGGTGCCGGCCGGGAACACCCAGTCGTAACTGAGCGGGACGGACGCTTTCGACCCGTCGACGATGGCCGCGCCGGGGGTGACCTGCGGCCTGATCCCGTCCATCCCACTGGTCAGCGCGGCCAGGTCGGCGTTCGCGTCGACGCCGTTGGACGTCCGCAGGCCGGCCATCGATCCGCGGGTCAGGCCCTGGACGAGGGCGGTGACCTGCGTGTTCAGCCCGAACCGGCCGAGGGGTGCGCAGCCGGCGGTGGCGGCCACCAGGATCACCGCGAGAAGAGGGATCGTCAGATGTCGGGTTCCGCCGCGAGTCACTTCTGCAGTCTTCGCCACTCCGCGGCTCAGGGTCAACGGGTGCAGTGCTGAATCGAGTCGGTGGTGTGATGCGTCTCACATTCGCAGAACGGGGCGAGCCTGTGCCGTTCTCTGGCGCGGCTCATCGCGAGCGGGCACGATGAGCCCATGATCACGGCGATGCACCTGCTCATCTACTCCGACGACGCCGCAGCGACGCGGACCTTCCTGCGCGACGTGCTGTTGCTGGAGTCGGTGTCCGCCCGCGGTGCCGAGCCGGAGGAGGCCTCGGCGGACGACTGGCTGATCTTCGCGGCCGGGCCCTGCGAGCTCGCCGTGCACCCGACCCGCGCCGAGAACGAGAGGCTGACCTACGAGTCGCCGCAGCACCACAGCATCGCCTTGATGTGTGACGACCTCGCCGACACCATGGCCGAGCTCGAAGGGCGCGGCGCGGTGTTCCTCGGTGAGGCGCAGGACCTGGGCTGGGGCCTGGCGGTGACCCTCCAGGTGCCGGGCGCCGAGGACATGCTGCTCTACCAGCCGCGGCACGCGACGGCGTACGCCAAGGGGCTCACGGCCGAACGGATCAGGGAGTGACCACCCTGGCGTGACGGGCCGGTGTGACGGCTCACGGAGGGGGAGTGACTGCTCAACGACCCGGCGGCGGGCCTCAGGGCCGGGCTGGTGCCGGGCCTCAGGCCGGGCACCGGGTCTCAGGGCCTGACGGCGAGGCTGCCGGCCGGAGGGAGCCGTACGGTGAACACCGTCTCCCCGGGCCGGGAGGTGCACCCGACCGTGCCGCCGTGCGCCTCGACGACGGCGCGGACGATCGCCAGGCCGAGCCCGGTGCTGCCCTCGGTCGACTTGCGGGAGCTGTCCCCGCGGGCGAAACGGTCGAACAGGTGCGGCAGGAAGTCCGCGGCGATGCCCCGCCCGTCGTCGGTCACCGTCGCCTCGACGAAGCCGTCCCCGCCACGACGGACGACGGTGCGGACCGTGCTGCCCGCCGGGGTGTGCTTGCGGGCGTTGGAGAGCAGATTGGCCAGCACCTGGGACAGCTGGCGGCCGTCGCCGTGCACGGTCATCGCGTCGTCGGGGACGTCGCAGGTGAAGGTGTGGTCGGGGCCCGCCGCGGTGGCGTCGAGGACGGCCTCGACGGCGAGTTCGCTGAGGTCGAGGTCGACGAACGTGGGCGTACGTCCCTCGTCGAGCCGGGCCAGCATCAGCAGGTCCTCGACCAGGGCCGTCATCCGGTCCGCCTGCGACTCCACCCGGCCCAGCGACGTACGCCCCTCGGGACTGAGGTCCTCGGTGAGCCGCAGGATGTCGGTGTAGCCGCGGACCGCGGCGAGCGGCGTACGCAACTCGTGGGAGGCATCGGCGACGAACGCGCGGAGCTGGCGCTCGGTGCGGGAGCGGGCGGCGAGCGCCTCGTCGACGTTGTCGATGAGCAGGTTGAGGGCGTGGCCGACATTGCCCACCTCGGTGCCGGGCTCGGCCAGGTCGGCGGGCACCCGGCGCCCGCTGAGATCGACGGGGCCGGTCTCCAGCGGCATCGCCGCGACCTCGGTCGCCACTGTCGAGATCCGTGCCAGCGGCCGTAGGGAACGGGTGATGGCCAGTGCGGCGACCAGGCCGGCCAGCGCCAGCGCCGAGGCGCCGCCGATCAGCTCGGTGACGGTGAGCAGGGCCACCGGCCCGTCGACGGTGGACGTCGGCAGACCGGTCACCACCACCTGGGCGGCCCCGGTCGACGGGTCGACCACAGTGATCGGCAGCATCCGGTACTCACCGATCGAGAGACGTACGGTCTGCAGGCCGGCCTGATGGGAGTCGTTCTCGGCATCGCTCTGCCGCAGCGTCCCCGCGCCCGCCGTGAGCAGCCCGGCGTCGGCGATGGTCTGCACGTCGGCCACCCGCAGGGCGGTGGCGGAGCCGTCCGGAACGCGGTAGAACGCCGCGATCGCACCGGAGGGGTCCCGGACCAGGGTGAGCACCCGGGTCGGTTGGCCGGGGGCGTCGATCGGGTTGCGGTCGTGCTCGTCGTCGCGGTCGTTCGTCCGCGCGTACGTCAGGGAGCGCAGCGCCGCCTGCTGGACGTCGGAGTCGAGCCGCTGGGCGAGGTTGCGGTGCATCACCGCGACGGTGGCGGCACCGAAGGCACCGAGCACGGCGGCCATGATCACCAGGATGACGGCGACCAACCGGGTCGTCAGGCTGAGTCGGCGCCGGGGGGCGGGGCGTACGCCGGGGTGCCGGACGGCGGCCGGGGTGGGCACGGGGGAGGAGCCGGACGGGCCGGCGGTGAGGGTCGGGTCAGCCGCCATCACACCGCGGGCTTCAACACGTAGCCGACGCCCCGGACGGTGTGGATCATCGGCTCGCGGCCGGCGTCGATCTTCTTGCGGAGGTAGGAGATGTAGAGCTCGACGATGTTCGCCTGGCCGGCGAAGTCGTAGTGCCAGACGTTGTCGAGGATCTGGCCGCGAGTGAGCACCACCTTGGGGTTCTCCATCAGGTAGCGCAGCAACTCGAACTGGGTCGCGGTCAGGTCGATGTCGTCCCCGCCGCGGGTCACCTCGCGGGTCTCCACGTTCATCGTCAGGTCGCCGACGACCAGTTCGGCCGCGTCCTGGGCTGCGGCTCCGGACCGCTCCACCAGCCGGTGCAGCCGCAGCAGCACTTCCTCGATCGCGAACGGCTTGGTGACGTAGTCGTCGCCGCCGCGGACCAGGCCGGTGATCCGGTCCTCGACGCTGTCCTTCGCGGTGAGGAACAGGCAGGGGACGTCGGGGAAGTGCTGCCGGATCCGGGCCAGCACCTGGTCACCCTCCAGGCCCGGCAGCATCCAGTCGAGGACGAGGACGTCGGGGGCGTACGTCCGGGCCTGCTCGACCGCGTCGTAGCCGTCGTGGGAGACCCGGACGTCCCACTGGCACATCCGCAGACCCATCGCGACGAGGTCGGCCAGGACCGCCTCGTCATCGACGACCAGGGCCCGGATCGGTGAGCCGTCGGGATGACTCAGCGTCGGCAGCGCGTCGGCGAGTGCGGCGAAGTTGTGGTGTGTGCTCATGCCGTCCCCAACGATCGGGCCGCGTACGGCGGCGGGTGGTGATGCCAGTCTAGGTTCCGGCCCCGGCCGGCGATGCGGACAGTGGCCGTCCACCATGGCACCTGCGGATGGTGTGTCGGGGGCGTACGCAGCCTGTGCCGGTGCTGTGAGGTCATGGTCGTCGCCGACGCCGGAGTGGTGTCGGAGCCGGTGGCTAGGATGTGGCGCATGACCGAGGTCACTGTCACCCGCAACGATGCCGAAGGGCGCTACGAGGCCCGCGTCGACGGCGCGCTCGCGGGGTTCGCGGAGTTCCAGCTCGCCACGAACCTGATCGTCTTCAGCCACACCGAGACCCTGCCTGCCTTCGAGGGCAAGGGGGTGGGCTCGGCCCTGGCGGAGACCGCGCTCAACGACGTACGAGCCGAGGGGGATCGGGAGGTGCTGGCCATCTGCCCGTTCATCAACGGCTGGATGCATCGTCATCCCGACTATCTGGACCTGCTCTACAAGGGCCACAGCCGCGGCGAGCAGGAGCAGGTCGAGCAGGACTGACCCATCCGACGGGGGTGGGTCGAGGGGAACGGCGCCTGTGGAGCCGTCGGGGACGGAGCCTTTCCGGGAGGGAGAGCCGGGTGGATCGTACGAGCCTGCTGACCCAGCGCCTGGCCACCCAACGGCTGACCGCGGACCCTGTCGATCCGGTGCGGGTCGTCGGCGAGGCGCTCGCCGTCCAGGCGCAGGACGCCCCGATGGCGCGCTGGTCGATCGGGATGCGGTCGGCCGTCGATGACGATGTCGTCGCCCGCGCGGTGGACCAGGGGCGGCTGGTCCGCACCCACGTGCTGCGCCCCACCTGGCACTACGTACGTCCCGAGGACCTGCGCTGGCTGTTGGCGGTCAGCGCCGCCCGGATCGAGCGGTCGATGGGGGCACGGCACCGCCAACTGCGGATCACCGAGCCGGTGCTGGACGAGGCGTTCGCGGTGCTGCGCGGGGTGCTCACCGAGCAGGGACCGTCGACCCGCCGGCAGCTGCACCCGCTGCTGCCGACCACCGGCTTTCCGGAGCAGGGCCAGGTGGTGGGACACCTGCTGATGGTGGCCGAGCTGCGCGAACTGATCGTGTCCGGTCCGTCGGCAGACGGTCAGCACACGTACGTGTTGATGGACGGTCTCGTCCCTGCCACGCCGGAGCGGCCGCGCGAGGATCTGGTGCGCGAGCTCGCCGCACGGTTCTTCGCCGGCCACGGTCCGGCGAGCGTCCGGGAACTCACTCGCTGGGCGGCGGTCACCCAAGCCGAGGTGCGGGCCGCGCTCGGGGAGCTGGGTCTGTCCTCGGCGACGGTGGAGGGGGTGGAGCTGTGGTGGGATCCGGCCGCGGAGGTGGCGGAGACCCGGCCGCGGCGGGCACACCTGCTGCCGACCTTCGACGAGGCCACCCTGAGTTACCTGGCGCCCTCGTGGGAACGGGTCCCCGGCCACCCCAAGGGCAATCAGCCGCCGACGTACGCCCGGGTCGGCGGCGGAGTGGTGATCTGCGATCTGGCGGAGGTCGGGCTCTGGCAGCGACGGGCCACCGGAGCGACGACTCGGGTCACCCTCGACCTCAGCCCGTCGGTGTCGTCCGACCAGCGGGCGGCCATCCTGGCCGAGGCGCAGCGCCTTGCGGACTTCGAAGGTCGGCCGCTGGAGCTGGACTCCTGAGCGAGGGCGACGGCTGCCGATGTCGCCGCCGCCCCCCGCACCGTACGGCGTTCCGTGTGGCACGGCGTCCCGAGGGTGGTCCGGTGCGTCTGCCGAGCGGTGTGCGCCGGGAATCAGTGCGGTTCGGACGGGGCCTGGCCGGCGACCGGGCCGTCGCCGAGCGGCCGGACCAGCCACACCACGTCCCGCCAGGCGCCGTGCTTGAACCCGATCGACGGGAGCAGGGCGACCTGGGTGAAGCCGAACGCCCGGTGCAGCGCCATGCTGGCGTCGTTGGGCTGGGTGATCACCGCGACGGCGGTCCGGTAGCCGCGTTGCGTCAGCCGGTCGAGCAGGGTGCTGTAGAGGCGCGAGCCGATGCCCTGTCCGCGGGTGCCGGCGGCCAGATAGACGCTGGTCTCGCACGACCAGCGGAAGGCGACCCGCTCCTTGAAGCGCCCGGCGTACGCGTAGCCCAGCACCTGGCCGTCGACCTCGGCGACGAGCCAGACCCAGTGCTCGGCAGCCTTCGCCATCCGGCCGGCCATCTCCTCGGCGGACGGTGCGACCTCCTCGAACGTGATGGTGGTGCCGTCGACATAGGGGGCGTAGATCGCGGCACAGGCCGCCGCGTCGGAGGGGACGGCGTCGCGGATGACCACCGGCCCGGACGTGCCCGGGGCAGCTGAGGAATCAAGGGGGGTGACGTCGTCACGGACCACGGGAGCCATGGGCCGATGGTAGGCCCGGGCCCCAGGTGGGCCGTGACGAGGTCCGGCGGGCGACACCGGATGATGTCGCCCGCCGGATCGGTCGGAGGGAGAAGGGGAGGTCGGAGGGTGGCGGTCAGATGGTGGGGGTCAGATGGTGAAGTCGCCCGGCTTCGGCTGGTCGGACGGGGTGGTCTCGTCGGGAGCGGCGGACCCGGCGGCCTGCTCGGGTGTGTCCGCGGCGGGGGCCTCCTCGGTCGTGGTTTCGGCCGGCGAGGTCGGCTCGTCACCCTCGTGCTTCTCCAGCTTCTCGCTCAGGGTCTCGCGGCCCTTCTCGATGACGTCGTCGATCTGGTCGACGGTCTCCTTGACGACTTTGGCCACCTTGTCGAGCGTCTCGTCCAGGTTGAGCTTCTTCTTGGCCTCGTCGAAGTTGAATCCCATGTCAGTGCTCCCGTGATCGTCCTGCCGGGCGGACCGGCTGCGTTGGTTCAAGGCTAGGCCGTGCCACGGCTCAGCGGTCCTGTCGGAGCGGTGGATCGGGGACTTCTGGGTGCTCGGCGACGACCTGCTCCGGGTGCCCTGGGGGATCCTCCCCTCCGCGCCGGCGCAGTCCCGCGCCGACGTGCTGCGGTGCCTGATCCGGCGGCCCCCCGCCCGTCGCACAGCGTCCGCACGTGGATCCCTCATCGGACGCTTGGTCGCAGTGAGCACGATGGAGGCGTTCCGTCCTGTCAGCATCCGGGAGCGCTCGTGGTCACGCTCGTCGTCGCCCTGGTCATCGGTCTGGTGACCTTCGCCGTGGGCCGTGACTGGCCCGGCACCCGACGGCTGCACGCCGTGTGGCTGCGCCGGGGACCGGCGATCGGCCGTTACGTACGCACCGCGCCGGCCACTTTCGTCACGCTGGCCGTCCTCGGGGTGACCACCTGGATCCTGGCCGGCACGGGCAACCGGCTCACCACCGCGCTGCTGCGCGACATGAGCACCAACCTGCACCAGCTGCAGTCCCAGCCGATGACCGTGCTGGTGCGCAGTGCCTTCTGGGCCACCCCGACCGAGATGATCGGCTGGCTGGTGCTGTTCACCCTGGTCGCCGCACCCGTCGAACACTGGCTCGGCACCCGTGCCTGGCTGGTGGTCTTCTGGGCCGGCCACATCGGGGCGACCCTGATCGTCGCCGTGCTGCTCTCGATCGGGGTCAGTTCTGGGCGGGTCCCCGCGACCGTCGCGAACACCATCGATGTCGGCGCGAGCTATGCGTTCTTCTGCCTCGCCGCGGTGGGCACGTACGGTCTGCGCGGCCGATGGCGCCTCGGCTGGGCCGGGGTCGTCCTGGCGTACGTGGTGCAGGGAGTGTTCACCGCGCCCGGATTCACCGCGTCAGGACATGCCCTCGCGGCCGCCATCGGCTTCGCGATCGGACCGGTGTTCCTCCGACGGCCCGCGGCGACCGGCTGGCCGGTGAGCGGGCTGGAGGCGGTCGGCGTACGGTTCGCCCGCGCAGTCCGGGTCGTCCGGGGCGACCGCGCCGTCCAGGGCCCGCGCAGTCGGGGGCTTCCGCGCCCTCCGGGTCTCAGTGCCCCCGGACCGACGACGGCCTCCGGCCCGGGGCCGGCGGTGGATCCCCGTCCCGGAGCAGCGGTGGGCTCCGGCTCTCGCCCGACCGTGCGGCCCGACGCCCGTACGGTGCTGGACTCCGAGGTCAGCCGGCCGTTGCGGAACGCGCCGGTTCAGGTCCCAGCACCTCGGCGAGCCGAGGGCTGAGGAACCGGCCCTGCGGATCCAGCCGGGCCCGCACCGTACGGAACTCCTCGAAGCGCGGCAGCGTGGTGAGGTCGAACAGGTCGGCGTCGAAGTACTTGCCCCAGTGCGGCAGGCCGCCGTGGGCGGCGAGGACCCGCTGGATGTCGCGCAGCAGGGTGACCGAGCCGTCCGGGACCGAGCCGTCCGGGCGCTGGTAGACCACGAAACCGAACCAGACCACCTCCCGCGCGTACGCCGACGACAACCAGGCCCGCGACGGACCGGTGGGGCGCAGGATGACCGGGTAGTGCATCCGGAACGGCGAGGCGGCGATCACTCGGTGCAGGTCGGCCGCTGCGGCGTCGAACCGGTCCAGCGGGACGCCCACCTCCATGTTGATCTGCGGAGCCGGGATGCCGTTGCGGAAGATCTCGACCAGGTCGCCGGTGGTGTCGGAGTAGTCGAAGAACCGCCCGACCGTACGCTGCGGGGCGGCATCGTTGTCGTGGTCGCCGGTGTCGTCGCCGAGCCGGGCCTGGGTCGCCTCGAGGAGAGGGTTGAGGTCGGTGTGCGGGGTGGTCGAGTGGCAGTCCGGGTGAGTCGATGTGCCGTACGGCGCCAGCGGGCGTACCTCCCAGACGTGGACGCGATCCTCCTCGACCCACCACCAGGCCTTCACGTGGGCCGAGCGGTGGTTCCAGGCCGTGAAGCCGTCGCGCAGCTCCGTGCCGGAGGTCGTGTATTTGGTGCAGTGGTAGCGGGCGTTGGGGCGGACGGCCAGGGTCACCGTGGTGAGCGCGCCGAGACCGCCGAGGTGCAGCAGGAACGCCCCGAACTCGTCGTCCTCGGCGGTCACCGTGTGCTCGGTGCCGTCGGCCGCCACGTACGTCAGCGCGAGGACGGCGTCGGCCAGCAGCCCCTCGCCCAGACCCTGGGCATGCGTGCCGGTGCCGAGCGCCCCGGCCACCGTCTGCTCGGTGATCACCGGCGGGCAGACCGGCAGGGTCAGGCCCCACTCGCGGACGTGTTCCCAGACCTCGCCGAGGGTGCAGTCGGCCGTCACGGTCACCGAATCCCGGTCCAGCCGGAGGATCCGCGGGCCGATGCTGCGCAGGTGGACGGCGAGGCCGTCGGTGCCGTCGATCAGCGTCGGGTAGCTGAACCGCGAGCCCAGCAGCTGCACCCGGGCCTCCGGGTGGGTGGCCAGCAGGGCGGCGAGACCGCCGGCACCCTGCACGGCGTACGAATGCTCCGGCAGGGCGAGGATCGAGGTCCCGCACCAGTTGCGGGTCGGCAGGTCGGCGGGCGTCGTCACCGCAGCATCATGCCATCCGGCACGTCGGCCGGCAGGCGGTTCGCCATCGTGCGGTTCAGGCGCCGAGGACGCCGGTGCCCTCGCCGATCAACAGCAGGCCGAAGAGCACGAACAAGGCGGCGGCGCCGTACTTGATCGCCTTCTCGGGAAGCTTCCGCTTGAGGATGAAGCCGACCAGGATGGCCAGGGCATCGGCGGCGACCATGCCGACGGTCGACCCGATCCAGGTCCAGAACCAGTTCTCCTGGGTGGCCAGGGTGATGGTGGCGAGCATGGTCTTGTCACCGAGTTCGGCGAGGAAGAAGGCGGTGCCGACGGCGACCAGCGAGAAGCCCTTCGCGTTACGGGCCTTGTCGGCCTCGGCATCGGTGAGTTCGTCGCCGCGCAGCGTCCACACGGCGAAGATCAGGAAGGCGATGCCGGCCACCACCGCGATGGAGCCCTGCCACTGACCGAACACGTCGCCGACGAAGAAGCCGATCCCGACCGACACCAGGTGGACCACGGCGGTCGCGATGCTGATGCCGATCAGCACGTCGCGGGGACGGTAACGGGCGGCGAAGGTCATCGCCATCAACTGGCTCTTGTCGCCGAGCTCGGCGACGAAGATGACGGCGATGCTGAGAAGCAGGGCGTACACGGGGGTGTCCTCTCCGGGCGGCCGCAGGCACCCGGGCAAGGGATGACTCCGACCGTCCCTCCGATGGGTGGGGCAAACGGCCGAAAGTCTCGTCCGCCATCGGAGATGGCCGGTCGCGCCGGGCAGGAGCCAGTGTGTCGACGCGACTGTTGGGGACTACTCCCTTTCGACCGGAATACTACGTCGCGGAGCCGGGATCCTCGACATCGGGTCGGCGATCATCGGGTGTGTCGGCCCGCGAGGGGCTTGGGTGCGTCTGTGGCAATACCCCGGACGTGATTGTCGACAAGGTGTCAGCCGCTGGGCTTGGGTGCGTCCCTTGGCATGGCGGGAATCCTGGTGTGGCCCGCCGCAGATGCGGCCCCTTCTGCCAGCCGCGGCTGTTTCAGTCAGCTGCGGCCCGCCGGCAGGCCGCAGCTGACTGAAGGCGCGGCGGCTGGCAGACACCCGCGCGTCTGCGAGGGCGACGGCTGACTGAAGGCGCGGCGGCTGGCAGACACCCGCGCGTCTGCGAGGGCGACGGCTGACTGAAGGCGCGGCGGCTGGCAGACACCCGTGCGTCTGCGAGGGCGACGGCTGACTGAAGGCGCGGCGGCTGGCAGACACCCGCGCGTCTGCGGCAGAACGACGTCACCCAGGGCCTTCGGATCGACCCGCTCCACGCCGTGAACGCGGTATCTCCACGACGTCGACGACCTCTGCCTCTCGCCCGTGCAGATGTGTCTGTCATTCAGCACAAACGTACGGGCGAGGTGAAGAGCTGAGCGTTTGTGTGTGAGGGAGGCCGCGCAGCGAGGTCCCATGGCCAACTCGACGTGAGGAACCGTGCCGGGGTGGCCCCGGTGGCAGGTATCGGCGACCGGCCTGGGGTTGTCGCCCGATGGCCCGGTTCGATCAGATGGCCCGGTTCGATCAGATGGCCCGGTCAGTGGGTGTCCGGTCGGTGGGTGTCTGGTCGGGGGGTGTCCGATCGGGGGTGTCCGATCAGGCAGCCGACGCGGCGTACGTCACTCCCGGGGCCGGACCGGATGCTCGCTCAGGATCGAGACACGGTTGTAGACGTTCATCCTGATCGCCGACCACTGCAGCGCGGAGAACTGTTCATCGGTCAGCACGTCACGGGCGCGAGCCAACTCGGCCTTGCGTACGTCCGGGTCGGGCAGCAGGGTGGCCGCTTCGCCGATGGCCAGGGCGGCGCGTTCGAAGTCGGTGAACAACTCGCCCGCCTCCCGCCAGGCGGACAGCACGGCGAGCTGTTGGGCGGTGATGCCGGCGCCGGCGGCCTTGCGGGCGTGGACGTCGAGGCAGTAGGCGCAGCCGTTGAGCTGTGAGATCCGCAGATTCATCAGTTCGATCACGGCCAACTGGATGCCGGCCGCGTGCACCGCACGCTGGATGGTGTCGGACCAGGCGTTGCCAGCGGCCCAGCTCGCGGGATCGGACTTGTCCAGGTAGAAGCGCGCCATGCCGATCAGCGTAGTCGGGGCGCGGATCCGGCCGGCCCGGCTGTCGAGGTGACCTGGCCGGCCCGGCTGTCGAGGTGACCTGGCCGGCCCGGCTGTCGAGGTGACCTGGCCGGCCCGGCTGTCGAGGTGACCTGGTCGACCCGGCTATCGATGTGACCTGGCCAGCCCGGCTGTCGATGTGATCTGGTCGACCCTCCGGCACAGCGTCGGCACAGAACCGTGACATCACCGCACTAGCGGTCCTTCCTACCGTCGATTCACTACTACCGGCTTCGTAAGGAGGACCATGTTCGGTCTGACGGTCCGTCGGGAATTGACCCGACGGCGCAAGGAAACGATCATCATCGCGCTCGGGATGGCGGTGGCCACCGCGCTGCTGATCGTCCTGAGCGGTGTCTCGGCGGGGATACGCAGCGGTCAGTCCCACGTGCTCCAGTCGCTGTACGGGGTGGGGACCGACATCACCGTACGCCAGGTCGCTGCTCCCGGGAGTGGCGCAACCCCGGGCCAGCGGTTCGAGTTCGACCGCGGCCAGGGCTCCACCCAGAACGGCACCACCTCGCTGCAGTCCAGCCGGCTGGAGACGTCGCGAGGCAGTTCGACGCTCGACGCCGCCACGGTCGACACGGCGCGCGGGGCCACCGGGGTGTTCGCGGCGGCCGGCGTGCTCAACCTCAACCTGATGAACTTCTCCGGTGAGCTGCCGACCGGCACCTCGTCGGTGCCGGCACAGGGCTCGAGGACCGCCCAGGGAGGGACGCCCGGCGGCGGGTTCGGCGGCGGCAGCTTCGGCTTCCAGCAGACCTCGGTGTCGGGTGTCGACCCGGCCTCGACCGAGCTCGGCCCGCTGGCCTCGGCCACCATCACCTCGGGCCGAGCGCTCGCAGCCTCGGACAACGACCAGGCCGTCGCCGTGATCAGCGCGACCTACGCCAGCACACAGAGCCTGAACGTCGACAGCACGATCACCATCGGCACCAGCACGGTCAAGGTGGTCGGGATCGCCTCCTCCGACTCGACCACCCTGTCGGACATCTACCTGCCACTCGGCTTCGCCCAGAGCGCTTCGGGGGAGACCGGCAAGGTGAACGAGATCTACGTACGCGCCACCTCCGCCAGCCAGGTGGACGCCGCTGCGGCCGCGCTGCGCGCGGCGCTGCCCTCGACGACCGTCTCGACCCAGTCGGACCTCGCCTCGTCGGTCTCCGGATCGCTGGCCTCCGCCGCGAAGCTGACCGAGGGATTGGGCCAGTGGGTCTCCGTGGCCACCCTGGTGCTCGCCTTCCTACTGGCGATCCTCTTCACCCTGTCGGGTGTCAACCGCCGCACCCGTGAGCTCGGCACCCTGAAGGCCATCGGCTGGTCGAACAACCGGGTGATCGGGCAGATCACCGGCGAGGCGGCCGTACGTGCCGCGATCGGCGGACTGGTCGGCATCGTGCTCGGCATCGGCAGCATCGAGATCCTCAACACCGTCGGGATCACCCTGTCCGGATCGGCAGGTCTCGGATTCGGCCGACCCGGCGGCGGGGGCGGCATGCCGAGAATGCCCGGTGGCATCGCGAGCGCGGCGGCCGCCGGCGGGCAGCCGGTCGGTGCGGCCGCCGGGACCACCGCCAACGCGGTCCAGGTGATCCTGCACAGTCCGGTCCAGCCGGTCGTGCTGGCCCTCGGTCTCGCGGCGGCCGTCATCGGCGGCCTGCTGGCCGGACTGATCGGCGGATCACGCGCGGCCCGATTGAGCCCCGCCGTCGCCCTGCGAAGCATGGATTGAGGAGCACAACGATGTACCAGCTGTCACACGTCAACAAGACCTACCAGGGCAAGCGGACCGTGGTCGCGCTGAGGGACGTCGACCTGGAGATCCCCGACGGTCAGATGGTGGCCATCCAGGGACCCACCGGGGGAGGCAAGTCGACCCTGTTGCAGATGCTCGGCGGACTGGACCGCCCCACCGGCGGCCGGGTGGCGATGGCGGGCGATGACCTGGCCGCCATGAAGGAAGGGGCGTTGACCAAGGTCCGCGCCGACGAGATCGGCTTCGTCTTCCAGGCGTTCAACCTGATCCCGACCCTGTCGGCCCGGGAGAACGTCGAGTGCGCCCTCGTCCCGGGGCGGGTGTCAGCGGCCGATCGGCGCCGACGGGCCCAGGAGGCACTCGAGGCGGTGGGATTGGGCAGTCGCGCGGACCATCTGCCGGGCGAGCTGTCCGGCGGGCAGCAGCAGCGTGTCGCGATCGCCCGGGCACTGGTCAAGGACCCCAAGGTGCTGCTCGCCGACGAACCGACCGGCAACCTGGACGAAGCCATGCGGGACGAGATCATGGAACTCCTGGAGACCTACTGGCGCGACAACCAGCTGACCATGGTGATCGTCACCCACGATTCAGCCGTCGCGGCACGCGCCCAGCGCCGGCTGCGGATCGTGGCCGGTGAGGTCTCCGAGGGCTGACCGCGGGCGCGGCGGCGCCGGTCTCGTCGGGGCCCGACGTTCCGGAACGCAACAGCGTGGGCCGAGAACCAACGGTGCGGTCCGAGCAACCAACAGTGTGATCCGGGCCACGGCGATAGACGGAGCCTATGGCGCGATAGCACAAGTTCGATCGAAATCGTCTATCGAAGTCAGGTCAACCGATATAAGGTCTGTATTGCAGTCAGCAAGTCGTCTACTCAAAGGGGTTCACCCGATGTCGCTCATGAACACCAAGATCCTGCCGTTCACCACGCAGGCCTTCCACCAGGGCAAGTTCGTCGAGGTTTCCGAGAAGGACACCGCCGGCAAGTGGTCGGTCTTCTTCTTCTACCCGGCCGACTTCACCTTCGTCTGCCCGACCGAGCTCGGCGACATGGCCGACCACTACGAGGAGCTGCAGAAGCTGGGCGTCGAGGTCTTCTCCGTGTCCACCGACTCGCACTTCGTGCACAAGGCCTGGCACGACTCGTCGGAAGAGGTCGGCAAGATCCAGTACTTCATGCTGGGTGACTCCAACGGCACCATCACCAACAACTTCGACAACATGCGTCCGGGTGCCGGCCAGGCCGACCGCGCGACGTTCCTCGTCGACCCCGAGGGCACCATCCAGTACATCGAGACGACCGCCGAGGGCATCGGCCGTGAGGCCGGCCAGCTGATCCGCAAGATCAAGGCCGCTCAGTACGTCGCCGCCCACCCGGGTGAGGTCTGCCCGGCCAAGTGGGAAGAGGGCGAAGCCACCCTCACCCCCGGCATCGACCTCGTCGGCAAGATCTGATCCTCGTCGATCTGAGTACCAGCCGAGGGTGAGTGGTGGGTGCCCGGTCCGGCCGGGCACCCACCGTCCCGCTCATCGCCCGCCCGTACGCCTGATCTCGCCCGTACGCCGGATCCCGCTCGTACGTCGCGGCTTCCCACCATCGCCTCCGCGCCCCAGCGGCGCGTCATCCGTCGACCCCGCATCCTGGAGGACCCCATGCTCGACGCCACCCTCAAGAACCAGCTGCAGCGGCAGTACCTCACCCTGCTCACCGAGCCGATCGAGCTCGTCAGCTCCCTGGACGACCGTCCGAAGTCGCGGGAGATGGCCGAACTGCTCGAGGAGATCGCCGGGCTGTCGGACAAGGTCACCTATCGCCGGGCCGACGACGACGTACGCCGTCCGTCCTTTGCGATCACCCGCCCGGGCGCCGACATCTCCATCCGCTTCGCCGGCATCCCGATGGGGCACGAGTTCAGCTCGCTGGTCCTCGCCCTGCTCCAGGTCGGCGGCGTGCCGGTCAAGGAGGACGCCGAGACGATCGAGGCGGTCAAGGGTCTCGAGGGCGACTACGAGTTCGTCACGTACATGTCGCTGACCTGCCAGAACTGCCCGACCGTCGTCCAGGCGCTGAACGCGATGGCTGTCCTCAACCCGCGGATCAAGCACACCGCCGTCGAGGGGTCGCTGTTCCAGGACGAGATCGAGGAGCGTCGCATCCTCGCCGTCCCCACGATCTACCTGAACGGTGAGGAGTGGGGCTCGGGACGTACGGACATGAAGCAGTTCGTCGAGCGTCTCGACCACCACGCCGCGGCGCGCACCGCTGCGAAGCTCGACGAGCGCGACCCGTACGACGTGCTGGTCGTCGGCGGCGGGCCGGCCGGCGCCGCGGCCGCCATCTACGCCGCCCGCAAGGGCATCCGCACCGGGATGGCCTGCGAGCGGATCGGTGGCCAGGTGCTCGACACGATGACCATCGAGAACCACATCTCGCAGGTCCGCACCGAGGGCCCCACCCTGGGCGCGGCGTACGGCCAGCATATGAGCGCGTACGACATCGACCAGATCGCCGGCGTCCGGGCCACCGGGCTGGTGCCCGGCCTGGACGGCGACCTGCACACCGTCGAGTTCGAGGGCGGCGGCTCGCTGCGGGCGCGGATGGTGATCCTGGCTGCCGGCGCCCGGTGGCGTACGCTCGGCGTCCCCGGCGAGGCCGACTACCGCAACAAGGGTGTCTCGTTCTGCCCGCATTGCGACGGGCCGCTGTTCAAGGGCAAGCCGATCGCCGTGGTCGGCGGCGGCAACTCCGGTGTCGAGGCCGCGATCGACCTGGCCGGCGTCGCCGAGAGCGTCACCGTCCTGGAGTTCCTCGACCAGCTCAAGGCCGACGAGGTGCTGCTGCGGAAGCTGGACAGCCTGCCCAACGCCGAGGTGATCACCTCGGCCCGGACCACCCAGGTGGACGGCGACGGTGGGCAGATGACCGGCCTGCAGTACGAGGACCGGACGAGCGGGGAGCTGCGCACCCTGGACGTCGACGGGGTGTTCGTCCAGATCGGCCTGCTGCCCAACACCGACTGGCTGAAGGGCTCGGTCGAGCTCACCCCGCGCGGCGAGGTCGTCATCAACGAGAAGGGCGAGACGAGCATCCCGGGCATCTACGGCGCCGGCGATTGCACGACGGTCCCGTTCAAGCAGATCGTGGTCGCCGAGGGGTCCGGTGCCACCGCGGCGCTGAGCGCCTTCGAGCATCTGATCCGCACCACGGCCCCCGCCGTCGCCTCACTCTGATGCACCGATGAACCTGCGTGACCTCGAGTACCTCGTGGCCTTGCACGAGCATCGCCACTTCGGCCGCGCGGCCGCGGCGTGCTTCGTCAGCCAGCCGACGCTGTCGACCCAGGTGCGCAAACTGGAGGCCGAGCTCGGTGTGGAGCTGATCGAGCGCAGCTCGCGCAGTGTCATCTTCACCGCCGTCGGGGAAGCGGTCGTCGTCCGGGCCGGCCGCATCCTCGCCGACGCCGAGGACATCCGGGGGCTGGCCCGACAGGCCCGCAAGCCGCACGCCGGCACCATCCGGCTCGGACTGTTCCCGACGCTGGGGCCCTACCTGCTGCCGCACATCGTTCCCGAACTGCGTCACCGGTTCCCCGGGCTGGAGATCCTCCTGGTGGAGGAGAAGACCGCTGTGCTGTTGGACGAACTGCGCAGTGGAGCGCTCGACGCCGCCGCGGTGGCGCTGCCGGTGGTCGATGAGACCCTGCACATCGAGCCGCTCTTCCGGGAGGACTTCGTCTTCGCAGCCCCGGTCGGCGACGCGGTCGCCGAGGGCGACGGGCCGCTCGATCCGGCGGCGCTGGACGGGGAGGACCTGCTGCTGCTGACCGAGGGGCACTGTCTGCGCGACCAGGCCCTGGAGATCTGCGCCGAGACCGGGGCCACCGAGCACGTCGGCTTCCGGGCGACGAGTCTGGAGACGCTGCGGCACATGGTGGCCGCAGGGGTCGGCGCGACGTTGCTGCCCGAGCTCGCCGTCTCCGCTCCGGTGACCCCCAATCCGGGGATCGCCCTGCGGCGCTTCCAGGAGCCGGCGCCGCACCGCGACATCGCCCTGCTGTGGCGGCGGACCAGCGTCTTCCGTGACCTGTTGCCGGAGATCGCGGCGGTGCTGCGTGATCTCCCGGGTGGGCTGGTACGTCCGCTGGCCGCCTGAGGGACCGTACGTACGCAGACAGCCTGAGGGACCGTACGTCCGCAGACGAACAGCCGCGGATCCCGGGCCACGGCGATGGTTTCGCTGTGGTGGTGCGGGATCCGCGGCTGTGGTGCAGCGGGTGCGACCGGTGTGGCGCTTGCTGGCGTGGTCGCGGCGGCGCTGCCGGCGCGGAGTGACGGCTCCGACTCAGGCGTTCGTCTTCTTGCTGCGCAGCGGGCCCCAGCCGAGGATGCCGAGGATCACGGCGACGACGATCGCGGCGATGCCGACGTACAGAGCGATCTGGCCGACGAGCCACCAGGCGTAGGCGTTCAGCAGCGCGCCGCGCAGCATGTCACCCTGGAAGAGGGACGTCTTCAGGTCGGCGAGCTTCTTCACCTGGGCCGGATCGGCGTTCGGATCCTTCGCCAGTGCGCTGCCGGCGCTGGAGATCTCGCTGTAGCTCTTGCCCTGGCTCGAGGCGTTCATGTGCACCAGGATGTAGTGGTTGGCGTAGGCTTGGGCCTTCGGGCCACTGTCGAGCGGGGTGCCGGCGTACTTGGTCAGGTTCGCCTTCATCTCGTCGGTGGTGAGGGCGGCTCCGGCGGGCATCGTGATCCGCTCCTGGCTCAGCTGGCCCTTCACGTAACCGTTGGCGAAGTTGCCGCCGATGATGGCGGCGATGCCCACGACCACCAGCACGACAGCCACCACTCTGCTCAGAACACCGTAGACGACGCGTTCCATGATCGGTCCCTCTTCCTCTCCATTGGTTTGGGGGGTACTCCGTTGCAGTGGGTTGTATGAGTTGCATTGGGTACGAATGAAAAGTACATCACCGGTCGACGTAGTACGACATTCTGTAGGAGAGATACACCTGTGTATTCGAATGGTCAACTTTCCTGTGAGGTCGGATCGCCCGATCCGCGGAATGACGCCAATCGTGGTGTACCCCCGGTGGGTATTCACAGGTAAATGCAAGTGACCTGGGTCACCGCTCGGAGGCCATCTCCGCACCCGTTCCGGCCGCGGATGAGGTCAGCGAGGTCTACCGGGGTGGGGTATCGCCGTCAGCCGCGCAGCCGCGGTCGGGTGGCGTACGACGGTGAGGCGAACCGCTCCGCCGGGTCGCCGCGGGTGGCGACGGCCATGTACGACAGCCAGGTCTTGGCCGGGTAGCCCGAGCCGAAGAAGGTCTGGTCGCCGGGTGCCGAGTACGGGTCGAGGTCGGACTGGCCGTCGGCGCCGGCGACGTACATCACTGCGGTGGAGACCCGTGTCGTGGCGCCGATGAACCAGGCGGCGTAGATCTTGTCCTCCGCGCCGGCGGTGCCGGTCTTGCCGGCGACCGGGAGGCCGAGGGCCGCCGCCGTGGTGCCGGTGCCGGCGCGGGTCACCTGCTGCAAGGCGTACGTGGCGTTGTTGGCGATGTCGGACTCGATCGCCTGCTCGCCCTTGGTCTCGGCGCTGTAGAGCACGGTGCCGTTCATGTCACGCACCTCGCGGACCACGTGCGGGGCATAGCGAGTGCCGCCGTTGGTGATGGTGGCGTACGCGGTGGCCATGTTCAGCGGGCTGACCTCGGGCTCACCGAGGACCATCCGGTCGTAGTTGCCCCAGCCGGTGCCGCTCGGGGCGCCGGCGTCGTTGGCGGCCTTCATCACCTTCTTCGGGCCGTCCTGCATCTGGTGGACCATGTCGACGAAGGCGGTGTTGATCGACTCCTGGGTGGCGTACTGCAGCGACACCGCGGGGCCGTAGTTGGTGTTGAACTCGTTGCGGACCGGCATCGGTTGCCGGTCCAGCTGGAAGGTGTTGCCCTTGAACGTCGACTGCAGGGTGAAGCCGTCCCGCAGTCCGGCGACGACGCCGAACGCCTTGAAGGTCGAGCCGGTCATCCGGGGAGTGGTGGCCCAGTTGCGGGAGTTCTTCACGAAGTCGTCGCCACCGTAGAGGGCCAGCACCTCGCCGGTGCGACTGTCGACGGAGGCGATGGCGGCGTGCAGGTCAGGACTCGGCGACCCGGAGGCGTCGGCCACCGCCTTCTGCTCGTAGCGCTGGGCGGCGTCCTCGGCGGCCTGCTGCGCCTTGGGATCGAAGGTGGTGGTGACCCGCAGTCCGCCGCCGTTGATCTGCGCCTCGCTGAAGCCGACCTTCGTGAGCTCCTGCTCGACCATGTTGACCAGGAAACCCTGCGGGCCGGTGTAGCGCTCGCCGGCGGCCTGCACCGGTGTCGCCGGCATGTGGCCGTGGAACTCGTCGTACTGGGCCGGCGTGATGGTGCCCATCTCCCGCATGCCGGACAGCACGTACTCGTAGCGGGCCTGGAGCCGGGGCAGGTTGTCCTGGTCGACCGACGGGTCGAGGATCGAGGAGTTCTGGATCACCGCCGCCAGCACGGCACTCTGGCCGACCGTGAGGTGCTTGGCGTCGGTGCCGAACCACGCCTGCGCCGCGGCCTGCACGCCGTACGCGTCGCGGCCGAAGAAGACGGTGTTGAGGTAGTCGCCGAGGATCCGGTCCTTGGAGCGGTCGTGGTCGAGCTTCAGGGCGTACGCGATCTCCTTGATCTTGCGGCTGAGCGTACGGTCCTGCGAGAGGTAGACCAGCTTGACGTACTGCTGGGTGATCGTCGACCCGCCCTGCACCTGTTTGCCGCTGATCGTCGCCACCGCCGCCCGGGCCATCCCGGGCACCGAGATGCCGGGGTCGGTCCAGAAGGACCGGTTCTCCGCCGCGATCGCCGCGTTCTTCATCGAGGTGGGGATGTCGCCGTACGGCAGGGTGGTGCGGTTCTGCACCGCCAGGGTGCTCAGCGCGGTCTTGCCGTCGCCGAAGTAGATGGCGGTGGTGTTGCTGGTGAAGTCCGCATTGGTGTGGTCGAGATCGGTGCGGGCGTAGAGCAGGCCGGCGCCGGCCCCGGAGCCCAGCACCACCAGGGCGACGACGGCGACGGCGAGCTGGACCAGCCGACGGCCTCGCGGCAGGCGGTCGCGCAGCCGCAGCGGGGGGTGCGTCGTCTCCGGGTCGAGGTGGGACCAGTGCGACCGCAGCGACACCGCGTCGCCGAAGCTCTCCGGGTCCTCACCGACCCGTTCGTACGACGGCGGGTCCGCCGGCCCGTCCGGACCGTACGCGTGGCGGGCGGCTGCGGCACCGGGGTGGTCGAAGCCGGGGGAGAGGATCCTGCCGAGCGGGCCCCGCTCGGCGAGGCCGCCGGTCACGCCCGCCCCGACCGGTTCCGGGAACAGGGCCGGGCGGTCGGCGAGCACGGTGGCTGTTCCCGCGCTGAGTGCCGCCCCGCCGGCGAGGGCTGTTCCCACGCTGAGTGTCGCCCCGCCGGCGAGGGCTGTTCCCGCGGGGAGTGCTGCGGCCTGCGGGGCGTACGCGTCGGGGGTGGTCGTCCGGGCCGGCGCGGATGGCGGCAGGAGCTCCGCCGGCAGAGCGGAGTGCCCGGTCTCCAGGGCCGACGGGATCCGATCCGGTGGTGGGGTGGGGATCGGGCGCCAGCCGTCCGTCGTGTGCCGCCCGGGCCGGTGGCCGGGGCCGGTCGGAGCGCCGCCCGCCGCCGCGACCCGGTGAGCGTGGAGCCGAGCACGATAGGTCCCTGCCGCGCCGGAGCCCGACCGGCCGTCGCCGAAGGGCGCCGGTTGCGGGATTCCGTGCGACGGGTGACGTACGTCGGTCATGACCACCTCGGGGACCGGGACAGAGAGCGGGCGGTGTGGCGCGGCGCCGGGAGTGACCCCGGGCACTCGCTCACGGTAGTCGATCGATCGGCCCGGGATCGCACGACGCCCCCGGCGGTGCCGAGGGCGTCGTGGCGAGTCACGGGGACGGGTGCCGGGATCAGGAGATGGAGTAGTAGCCGCTGACCGGCATCCAGCTCACCGGGTGCAGCTGGGTGCCCTCGCGCGGATTGAGCGCGGAGATCATCATGCCGTTGCCGACATAGATGCCGATGTGGCCGCCGCCGTTCTGGAGCACCAGGTCCCCGGGCTGCGGGGTGCTGGTGCGGTGGAGAACGCTGGGCTGGGAGGCTGCGGTGCGGGGCAGGCTGATGCCGACCTTGGCGTACACCCACTGGGTGAAGCCGGAGCAGTCCCAACCGCCGAACGAGGTGCCGCCGTACACGTAGGCGGAGCCGATGCCGCTGTAGGCGGCCTTGACGATCGCGGCGCGGGTCGCGGACAGCGAGGAGGTGTCGACCGAGGCGGGACGTGCGGTCGCGACGCCGGTCGAGGTGGTGGAGCCGGTCGAGCCGGCACCGTCGGCCAGGTAACGGCTGGCGACCCAGCGCTTGGCGCCCTGGTAGCTGATCTCGGTCCAGCCGTTGTCGGTGGTGCCGGTGGGGGACACCGAGGTCCCCTTCGGCAGCGTGGTGACGCGGTCGAACTGCAGGCCCGCACCGGTGCGGACGTTCAGGTTGACGGTGGTGTGGCTGGCCGCCGAGCTGGTCGACGCGGCCTTGGCGGTGGTGGTCGTGGTGCCGGTCGGGGAGTAACCCTCGGCGTGGGCGGTCGGGGCTCCGGCGACGCCACCGAGGGTGACGAGACCGGCGACGGCGGCGACACCGGCCAGGCGAGCGGCCGAGGTGTCGGCGAAGCCTGCGCTGTGGGCGGCCACGGCATGGGCGCGCCAGGTGCGGCCGACGGCGAGACCGGCGCTGCGGCGCGGCGTGGTGGACTGGGACTGCGACATGGGGGGCCTCCGTATGCCTGTGGGGTGAGCTGTCGGGTTCGGGTGGGAGGCACCCGGCCTCAGGGGATCGGTGTGATCCCCGTCGGCTTCACCCCTAGGTCGGCCCGGTGGGCCGGCCGCACGTGGTTCCCCCGCTCCTGCCTGGACGTTGATGACAACGGACACGGACGGCGGCAGGACTCGGCGGACCGCCCGCGGCGTGGTTCCTGGTGTCACCACGCGTTTGTCACGCTAACCCGAGCTGCCGGTTGATCACAAATCGGTAACGTGCCTCGGCGTGTGGTGAACGGGGTCAGGGGTGTCCCTGAGGGGTGGGGCGGATCGCTCGGCGGGTCCCGGGCGGTCCCTGTGGGAGGCGGTGACATCCCTAGTCAGGCGGTGTTCTGCCGATGTTCGGGGGCTGGTCCGGGGTGGTCCGGCGGAGTGCTTCCTCCCCTCCGTGGGGGCGGTGATGCGGATCACGACCGGTGGCGTGCCGGCCGGCGGATCACGGACAGATCTCGGCCCGGTCTCCGTACGATCACGCTTCTCGGATGGTGATCAGAGGCGCTCGACATGTGGCCGTCCGGCGCCGTGTCGCGGATCGCGGGCGATGTGCCCAATCGGTGGATCGTACGACGCCGCCGCGGTGGGGCGTCGCCGGAGCGGAGTCGGAGAGAATGCTGAGGAGCATCCGCGTGGCGTGCCGTCCCGCGGAACTTTCGATCAGGGTCGTCTTCCGGTGGTCGTCCGGACACTGCTCGGCCCGGTGGTGGTTCGGACACCGTGCCGCCCGACCCGGGCTCAGTGGAACTCCGCGGACTCCTCCGCGGTGTAGAAGAGCCCGAGGTCGTCGTCGTGCAGTGCGTCGATCGGCAGGGTGAGCAGGCGTTGCTGATGGGCGGCCCTGGCTGTCGCCGCCTCCCGGGCCAGGGCGTCGAGCCGGTCACCCACCCCGGCCGCCTCCAGCACCTGCTTGCCGGCCCGGAACACCCCGTCGTTGCCGCACAGCAGCCGGCTCTCCCGCCACACCTTGCAGGCCACCATGTCGTGGAAGCCGGTCATCGCGGACTGGGCGCGCAGCGTCTCCACCGGCTTGACGATGTAGTCCAGCTCCTCGCGGAAGCCGGGGTTGCGCAGGTAGAAGTACTTCTTCGCGTAGATCGCCTCGTCCAGTGCGGTGGCGAGCCCGTCGGGGGCGTCGTCACCGACCAGGACGACGATGTCGAGGTCCGAGCCCTGCACCAGGATCCCGGTGGACCGCTCCGGGCGCAGCACGTCGTGGGCCATCCCGTAGACGATGTCGCCGGCGATCGCGACGCAGAAGTGCTCGGCCACCTCCGGGTCGGCGAGGAAGGACCGGGTGATGTCGTCCATGATCCGGCGGGCCGTGTAGAGCTTGCGTCGGCTGACCTGCTCGATGTGGTCGGCCAGGTCATCGGCCGCCGCCTCGAGGGCGTCGGGGTCGTCGGCCGGGCCGACGACGGTGTAGGTGAGGAACTCCCGCAGGATCGACGGCGAGAGGCGTACGTAGCCGTCGAGCTTGATGTCGAGGCGTACGTAGCGCCGGCCGATCACCCGGTGTGCCAGCCGTGGGTCGGTGACGCAGGCCTGCCACAGCGGGAGACCGCCGGCCCCCAGCGCGTCGTGCAGCTGGGAGCCGGTCAGCGGCCCGCGGAAGGAGACCGTACGCAGCACCCGGTCCGCCAGCGCGGCGCGTCCGGTCACTGTCAGACGAGGGCGCCGCGGACGACCTCGGCGATCGACTCCGCGTAGTGGGTGGTCAGCTCGTGGGTGGGGCCCTCCACCATCACCCGGCAGAGGTTCTGGGTGCCGGAGTAGCGCACCAGCACCCGGCCCTTGCCGGCCAGCTCGGTCTCGGCCCGCTCGATCGCGTCGACGATCTCGGGGACGGTGTCGATGGCGGGCTTGCGGCCGACCTCGATGTTGACCAGCACCTGCGGGAAGACGTCCATCGCCGCGGCGAGGTCGGACAGGGTCCGGCCGGTCTTCAGCATGGTGGCGACCAGCTGGAGGGCGGTCAGCTCGCCGTCGCCGGTGGTGTGGTGGTCGAGGAAGATCACGTGGCCGGAATCCTCACCGCCGAGGTTCGCGCCGAGCCGGCGCATGTCCTCCAGGACGTAACGGTCGCCGACCTTGGCGGCGTGATGCTTGTAGCCGTATTCTTCGCAGGCCAGGGTCAGGCCCAGGTTGCTCATCACCGTCGACACCAGCAGGTCGTTGGCCAGTCGGCCCTCCGCGTGCAGCTGGTTGGCGCAGACGATGAGGATCTGGTCGCCGGTGATCTCCTGGCCGCGCTCGTCGACGGCGATCAGCCGGTCGCCGTCGCCGTCGAACGCCAGTCCGACGTGGGCGCCGCTGGCCAGCACGGCGGCACGCAGGTCCTGGGTGTGCTGGGAGCCGCAGTTGTCGTTGATGTTGTAGCCGTCCGGCTCGTCGTGGATGACCGTGACGTCGGCGCCGAGCTCGCGGAAGATCGCCGGGGCGACCTGGAAGGTGGCGCCGTTGCCGGTGTCGAGGACGATCTTGACGCCCTCCATCGACAGCTCCCGCGGGAAGGTGTTCTTCAGGAAGACGGTGTAGCGGCCGACCGCGTCCTCCAGCCGGTGGGCCCGGCCGAGATCGTGCGGCGCCGCGGCCAGGGCGTCGAGGCCGTCGCCGAGGATGAGATCCTCGATCTCCTGTTCGTCCTCGTCGGAGAGCTTGTAGCCGGTGCCGGCGAAGACCTTGATGCCGTTGTCCTGGTAGGGGTTGTGCGAGGCGGAGACGACGAACCCGGCGTCGGCGCGCATCGACTCGGTGATGTAGGCGATGCCCGGGGTGGGCAGCACACCGACGAGCTCGACGTTGCCGCCCATCGAGGTGACGCCGGCCTCCAGGGCGCCCTCCAGCATGTCGCCGGAGATGCGGGTGTCCTTGCCGATGACGATCCGGACGCGGTGGCCCGCGGGCTTGCCCTCACGCACCACGTGGGTGACGGCCTGCCCGAGCCGGTACGCGGTGATCGCGTCCATCGGGAATCGGTTGGCCTGGCCGCGGATGCCGTCGGTGCCGAACAACTTGCCCATCTGCTGTGTCTCCTTCTGGTGTCGGGTCCTCACCCGACGGGTCTTACCCACCGTCCAACGTCTCGCGAGACATTAGACGCCTCGGGTCCTCATCACCCGACAGGGTCCTCTCGGTGTCACCCGACGTGGGTCCCGGATGCCCACCGTACGTGTGCTGCGTGGTCGGACACCGCCCGGCCGGTCGGTGGTCGGTCCGGCGGTGCGTGGCGACCGGGCTCCGGGTGGCCCGATCGGTCCACCCGGCAGGGTCGCAACTGCTCGGTCCGGGGTGGCGGCTCAGTCGGCCTCGAACAGGCCCATGTCCGGCACCAGGGCGGCCGCCCGTGCACCGGTGTCGTCGATGATCGCCTGGAGCCAGGCGGTGCCCGCCTCCTTCGCCGGTGCCGCCAGGTCGCGGACCGCGGCGGTGTAGGCGGTGCCCGCGGCGGCCGCCGTGGCCAGCGGGTCGAGCAGGACCGAGGGGGGCGTACGCAGCGCGTCGGGGACCTGGTCGGGGGTGCAGGCGGCGAGCAGCTCGACGTGGCGCTCCACCAGTTGGCGGCGTCCGGCGGTGTCCGGCTCGATCGTCGCGACCAGGGCGGCGAGGCGCTTCGTACGCTCCGCCCGGGCGCACGCCAACATCTCCAGCGCACCCTCGAGGACGAGGTCGCCGAGCTCCTGGGCGGCGAAGAACGGGCGACGTACGGTCCGGTACCAGGTCTCCAGGGCGATCAGACTGGCGAGATAGCCGACGTTCTTCTCCAGCAGCGGGGCCAGTCGCTTGTAGCGGCGCGGCGTGTTCGGGCGGCGGACGCCGTCGGTCGGCGGAGTGAGGACGAGCAGGCCGTCCTCCCGGACGTCGTCGCGCAGGATCGACCCGGCGCCGACGACGGTGCCGAAGCCGACCTGGACCGGGCCGACGGTGCCGCCTTGTCCGCCGAGGAAGATCGGCGGCTGGTCCAGCATCACCCCGCGCGGCACGTCGCCGAAGAGTGACGCGGTCGTCTTGTTGCCGTCGGGGGTGAAGTTGAAGTGGATGTAGGACGAGCCGACCTCGGAGTGGTCCTTGCGGCTGGTGCCGCCGGCCATCAGGACGTCGCAGAAGTTGATCAGACTGCCCAGCGTGACGTACGGGAACAGGATCGTCTGCTTCAGCCCGACGGTGTGCGCGCCGCCGGACTGCTCCTCGAGCAGGGTGCCCTCGCGGACGTGTGCGCCGAGGCCCATCGAGGCGCCCTGGAGGAACACGGCGCGGTGGAAGTAGCCGGCCTTGAGGCGTACGTCCGGGCCGAGTCGGCAGTCCTGCAGGGTCACCGGGCCCTCCTCGCCGAGGACGACGCCGGCGGAGATCACCGTGCCGGCGCCATGGATCCGGCAGCCGGGATGGATGGTCACGCCGTCCGCGGAGATCCGGTCGATGTCGACCTCGTCGCCGATGTCGAGACTCCACGGGTTGGGGATGTCGACGCCGCGTTCGATGAGCTGTATGGCCTTGTCGAAGCCTCGTGGCTTCCCGTGCATGGACGAACCTCCCAGCGCCGGCGGGTGCCGACCGGGACAGAGTCTAACGGCGCGGCGGTCAGCGGGGTGCACGCTCGGCCGACCCGGGCGTGGGGCCTCCGGGTGGGGTCTCCGCATACGGGGATTTCATCAGCGGGCTGCTGCAGTCGTTGAGTCGTTGAGTCGTTGAGTCGTTGAGTCGTTGAGCCGTTGAGCCGTTGAGCCGTGACGTGACGGGCCGGTCCCTGGTCGGGGCCGGCCCGTTGTCTTGGCCCGCCTCGGCCGGTTGTCCTGGTCCGCCTCGGCCGGTTGTCCTGGTCCGCCTCGGCTCAGCGGACCAGGCCGGTCTGGTAGGCGATCACCACCAACTGGGGCCGATCCCGCGCGCCGAGCTTGGCCATGATGTGACTGACGTGGGTCCGGGCGGTCGCGGTGCTCACCACCAACCGGTCGCCGATCTCGGCGTTGTTGAGCCCCTCACCGACCAGGGCAAGCACCTCCTGCTCGCGCTCGGTGAGCACGGCCAACCGTTCGTCGGACCGTACGATCGGCGCGGCGCCGGTGAAGGTGGCGATCACCGTACGCGTCACGCTCGGGGACAGCAGCGAGGATCCGCCGGCGGCGAGCCGGATCCCCCGGAGGATCTCGTCGGGGTCGGAGTCCTTGACCAGGAACCCCGCGGCCCCGGCCTGCAGCGCGGCGAACACGTACTCATCGAGCTCGAAGGTGGTCAACACCACTACCCGGGTCGATGCGCAGTCGGGATCGGCCCCGATCCGCCGCAGCGCGGCGATGCCGTCGAGTTCCGGCATCCGGATGTCCATCAGCACCACGTCGGGGTGCAGCGTCCGGACCTGCTCGACCGCGGCGAGGCCGGTGCCTGCTTCGGCGACGACGCTCATGTCGGGCTCGGCGTCGACCAAGGCCCGCAGGCCCATCCGGACCAGCGGCTGGTCGTCGGCGATCAGCACAGTGAGGGGCGTGGCGGCGGGGGTGGGAGTCGGCTGGGTGGTCATAGGCCTGCCCTATGGATCGGGGACTGAGGGGCGAGATGCCGTCGGGGGTGGCGTGGACGGTGAGGTGACTGGTGCGGGCAGTCGGGCCCTCGGCCGCGACTCGGTCGGTCGGCCCCTTGGCGACTTGGTCGGTCGGCCCCTTGGCGACTTGGTCGGTCGGGCCTCTGGCGACTTGGTCGGTCGGCCCTCGGCTGGCGATGGGGGCGACAGCCGCCGCGCTTTCTGCCAGAGGCGGCGGTTTCAGTCAGCCGCTGCCCGCCGGCAGGCCGCGGTTGACTGAAACGCGCGCGGCTGCCTGAACGGGCGGCGTTTGTGGGGGTGACCTGGGTCTGGGCAGGACGCGGTTGACTGAAACGAGCGCGGCTGCCTGAACGAGCGGCGTTTGTGGGGGTGGTCGAGGTTCCGACGTACGCGTCGCGACGGGGGCTCGCTCGGACGGCGGCGCGGCGTGGATGAGGGCGGTCGAATCGGGGAGTCATGCGGCCGAGTCGGGGAGTCGTGCGGCCGAGTCGGGGAGTCGTGCGGCCGATTCGGGGAGTCATGCGGCCGGCCCGTGTCCGGGCGGTGTTGCACCCGCCGCGCCCGCCGCCCCGGTTGCTCCCGCCGCGCCCGCCGCCCCGGTTGCTCCCGCTCCGCCCGCGGATCCCGCTCCGCCTGCCGCTCCCGCTCCGCCCGCAGATCCCGTCGCCCCGAGCGGCAGCACGGCGGAGATCCTCACGCCACCCGGACCGGCGTCGTGGATCGTCAAGGTGCCGCCGAGGGTGGCGATCCGTTCCCGCATGCCGCGCAGGCCGTTGCCGGCCACCAGCGGGTGGGCGGGGGCCGGGCCACCGTTGGCGACCTCGATCTGCAGTCGATCCCCGAGCCGGTCGACGCGGATCTCCACCGGTGTTCCCGGGGCGTGCCGGACGGCGTTCGTCAGTCCCTCCTGGACGATCCGGTAGGCGACCTGTTGCACCGGGGTCGGCACGCTGGACACCAGCCCGGGGCCGCGATGCACCGTGATCGTCGCGCCCCCGGCGACCAGCGGCGCGATCAGGTCGTCGAGCCGGTCGAGGGTCGGGCCCGGGGCGAGCGGCGCGGCCTCCTGGGGGTCGCGCAGGATCCCGAGCGTACGGCGCACGTCGGTCAACGAGTCCTTCGCGCTGGTCCGGATCGCCTCCAGCGACGCGCGTGCCTGCGCCGGATCGTCGTCGAGGAACCGCAGCGCCACCCCCGCCTGCAGCGAGATCGTCGACAGGCTGTGCCCGACGACGTCGTGCAGGTCCTGGGCGAGCCGCAGCCGTTCCTGGTAGGCGACCCGGTGCATCTCCTCGTCGTAGGCCTGCCGGCGGGCGCGCAGCTGGCTGCGCCGCGTCTCGGTGACCAGGGTCGGCACCAGGATCGCCGCGAAGCCGAAGACGATCGCCGGATAGAGCCAGGCGCTGGTCAGCCCAAGGTAGGGCTGACGCCAGCCGACCGCCCACAGCATCGGGATCAGCGCCAACGCCCAGGCGGTCCAGGTCCGGCCGGGCCGGCTGCCGGTCAGCGCGATCAGCGCGAGCGCCGGGGCGGGCAGCGCGAACGGCAGTGACCCTCCGGCCAGCAGATAGCCGGCGACGCCGACCACGACCGTCACGTACGCCAGCCGTGGCCGGACCGTACGCAACAGCAACCCGACGCCCACCACCAGGCACGCGGCGACCAGCACCGGAAGCCACGGGGAGTCAAGCGTCTGTGCCCACGGCCCGGTCGGATCGGGGTAGCGGGGGTCGTACGGGTCATAGCGGCCGGGCATCATCGACTGGTCGCGCATGTGGGCGCGCATCGTGCGCTGTTCGGCCGACGGGAGCGCGGTGAGCAGCATCAGCCAGGTCACCGCGACAGCGCTGACCGCCGTGACGACGGCCCGGGGCCGCGGATGGGAGTGTCCGCCCGGTCGGTGCGCACCCCACGGCGGCGGGCCGGGGAGGTCGGGGCCGGAGCTGGCTGCCCCGGGAGTGCCCGGGACCGGTGCGGCCAGGCCGGAGGGTTCCATGCCCCGATCGTACGTACCCGTCCCGGGCTGCACCATCGGCGCGGGAGCGTAGCCGTCCCCCGACGACGTACGTCGAGTCAACGGGTCGACGTACGTCGAGGAGCGTACGTGAAGTGCCGCCCGCCGGCCGATGTGCGCGGCGGGCCGGCGGCCCAGACTGGAGCCATGTTCACCTCGTTGCTGCCGCTGGTCATGCCGGGCCACATGGGGTTCGGCGGCCCGATGATGGGCCACCACGCGTACGGTTATCCCATCTTCGGAGGCATTCTGATGATCCTCGGCCCGCTGCTCCTGGTCCTTCTCCTGATCTTCCTCTTCAAGCGGGCGGAACGGCGCGGCACCCCGCTGTTCGGCTGGGGTCCGGAGGGCCGCCCCGAGGGCGCCCCCGGCGCCTACCCGCACCACCATGGCCCGCACACGCCGCCGGCTCCCGAGGACGAGGCGCTGCGTACGCTCGCCAATCGCCTCGCCGCCGGTGACATCAGCCCGGAGGACTACCGCGACCGCGTCGACACGCTGCGGGCGACCCGGGCCCAGGCCACCGATCCGACCGCCGGCATGCCCTACCTGGGGCCCGAGGACAAGGGGCCGGAGCAGGGGGGCCAGCCGTCGTAGCACGCGTCACGATCGAGCAAGAAGTCCACGACGATCCAGCAAGAAGTCCACGCGGGGTCCCGGTGCCGTACGGTGCCGGGACCCGCGCCCGTTCGCTAGCCTGACCTCATGAGCGACGCCACCGAGGCCATCCGCGAGGGATACACGTTCGACAGTGACGCCATCGAGCTGGGCGTGCTGGTGGCGGACGGGCAGCCCGTCCCCGACGTGAAGATCCGGCTCGCCCTGAGCATGCTGAACCGGCACGGCCTGGTCGCCGGGGCCACCGGCACCGGCAAGACCAAGACCCTGCAGCTGATCGCCGAGCAGATCTCCGCCGCCGGCGTGCCGGTCTTCGCCGCCGACATCAAGGGCGACCTGTCCGGTCTCGCCGCCCCCGGCGCCACGAGCGAGAAGCTGCTGGCCCGGACCACCGCGATCGGCCAGGAGTTCACCCCGGCGGCCTGCCCGGTGGAGTTCTACGCGCTCGGCGGCCAGGGGACCGGGGTGCCGCTGCGGGCCACCGTCACCTCGTTCGGCCCGCTGCTGCTGTCGAAGGTGCTCGGCCTCAACGCCACCCAGGAGTCGTCGCTGTCCCTGGTCTTCCACTACGCCGACACCAACGGGCTGCTGCTGCTCGACCTCAAGGACCTCAACGAGCTGCTGAAGTTCCTGGTCTCCGACGAGGGCAAGGCCGAGCTGGCGGACCTCGGTGGGCTGGCGAAGGCCACCGTCGGTGTCATTCAGCGTCAGCTCGCCGCGCTGTCGGCCCAGGGCGGCGACGAGTTCTTCGGCGAGCCGGAGTTCGAGACCGAGGATCTGCTGCGTACGGCACCGGACGGCCGCGGTCTGATCTCGCTGCTGGAACTGCCCGATCTGGCGCAGCGCCCGGCGCTCTTCTCCACCTTCCTGATGTGGCTGCTCGCCGATCTCTACCAGCACCTGCCCGAGGCCGGTGACCTGGACAAGCCGAAGCTGGTCTTCTTCTTCGACGAGGCGCATCTGCTCTTCGACGGCGCGTCGAAGGCGTTCCTGGACGCGATCGAGCAGACCGTACGGCTGATCCGCTCCAAGGGCGTCGGCGTCTTCTTCGTCACCCAGTCGCCGAAGGACGTCCCCGAGGACGTCCTCGCCCAGCTCGGGTCGCGGGTGCAGCACCAGCTGCGCGCCCACACCCCGAACGACGCGAAGGCGCTGAAGGCGGCGGTGGCGACCTACCCGAAGACCGACTACGACCTCGCCGAACGTCTCCAGCAGCTCGGCATCGGCGAGGCGATCGTCACCGTCCTCAACCCCGACGGCGCCCCGACCCCGGTGGCCTGGACCCGGATGCGGGCCCCGCAGGCCAGCATGGCGCCGTACGAGGCGGCGGCGATGACGGCGGCCGTCGAGGGCTCGCCGCTGCAGGCCCGCTACGGCACGACGATCGACCGGGAATCGGCGTACGAGGTGCTGAACGCGAAGCTGCAGGCCGGTGCGGCAGCGGCCGCCGCGGAACAGGCGGCGGCCGAACAGGCCGAGGTGGAGGCGCAGCAGGCCAAGGCCGAGGCCGCGCGGGCGAAGGCGGAGGCTGCGGCGGCCCGGGAGGCGGAGCGTACGACCCCCTCGCGGGCGCCCCGACGGGAGAAGTCGCTGATCGAGGAGATCAGCGAGAACACCCTGGTGCGCCAGATGGCCCGGTCGGCGGCGCGGGAGATCACCCGGTCGCTGTTCGGCGCCGGCAGGCGGCGCTGAGGTCGGCGGCGCTGAGGTCGGCGGCACTGAGGTCGGCGGCGCTGAGCCAGGCGGCGGACTCGACCATCATGGCGTCACCGCCGAGGGGACGGCCGGCGCCGCCGGCTGCGGCCGGGGCAGGCGCAGGCGTTTGAGCGCCAGCGCGTTGACCGCGACGATCAGGCTGGATCCGGACATCGAGAGGGCGGCGATCTCGGGCCGCAGTGTCAGTCCCAGCGTGGCGAACGCGCCGGCAGCGATCGGGAGGGCGATGGTGTTGTAGCCGACCGCCCAGCCGAGGTTCTGGCGCATCTTCGCCACGGTGCCCCGGCCGATCCGCACCGCGGTCGGGACGTCGAGCGGATCGGAGCGCATCAGCACGACGTCCGCGGTCTCGATGGCGACGTCGATGCCCGCCCCGATCGCGATGCCGAGGTCGGCCTGGGCGAGCGCCGGGGCGTCGTTGACCCCGTCGCCGACCATGGCGACGCGCTTGCCCTGCCGCTGCAGCGCGGCGACCGTGGCGGCCTTGTCGCCGGGGAGCACCTCGGCGATGACGGTGTCGATCCCGAGCTGGGAAGCGATGCGTTCGGCGGTGGCGCGGTTGTCGCCGCTCAGCATCACGACCTCCAGCCCGAGGTCGTGCATCTCGCGGACCGCGGTGGACGACGTCTCGCGAGGGGCGTCGGCCAGACCGATCACGCCTGCAGGGCGCCCGTCGACGGCGACGAGGACGGCGGTGCGGCCACTGGATGCCAGTGCGTCGCGGTCGGCCAGCAGCGGTGCGATGTCCACGCCCTGGGTGAGGAGGAGTCTCCGGTTGCCCACCGCCACCCGGCGGCCGTCGACCGTGCCGAGCGCCCCGTAGCCGGCGACCGCCTCGAAGTCCTGCACCGCGGAGGCGGATCGGGCGCCGGAGGTGGCGGATCGGTCGCCCGTGGGGACGTACGCGCGGGCGTACGCCACGACCGCCGACGCCAGGGGGTGTTCGGAGGCTGCCTCGACCGCAGCGGTGAGGGTGACCAGGTCCGCCTCGGAGAATCCGTCGGCGACGACCACGTCGGTGACCTCCGGGGCGCCCTTGGTGAGGGTGCCCGTCTTGTCCATCACGACGGTGTCGATCTTGGCCGCCGTCTCGATCGCGGCCGCGTTCTTGAACAGCACACCGCGCTTCGCGCCGAGGCCGCTGCCGACCATGATCGCCGTGGGGGTCGCCAACCCCAGAGCGTCGGGACAGGTGATCACCACGACGGTGATCGCGTACAGCAGCGCCACCCCGACCGGCGCTCCGGCGAGCAGCCAGACCGCGAAGGTGCCGGCGCCGCCGACCAGGGCGACGAGGACCAGCCAGAAAGCGGCCCGGTCGGCGAGGCGCTGCCCGGGGGCCTTGGAGTTCTGCGCCTCCTGGACCAGGACGACGATCTGGGCGAGGGCCGTGTCCGCGCCGACCTTGGTGGCGCGGATACGCAGGGCTCCCGTGGTGTTGAGGGAGGCCCCGATCACCTCGTCACCGACCGCCTTGGTCACCGGGAGGCTTTCCCCGGTGACCATCGACTCGTCGATCTCCGAGCGACCCTCGACGACCACACCGTCGACCGGCACCTTCCCTCCGGGCCGGATGACGACCACGTCGCCGACCAGGACGTCGGCGGTCGGGACGTCCTGCTCGACCCCCTCGCGGACCACCGTCGCCCTGGGCGGGGCCAGGTCGAGGAGCGTACGGATCGCGTCGTTCGCGCCGCCCCGGGCGCGCATCTCGAACCAGTGCCCGAGCAGGACGAACGCGGCCAGGATGGCCGCGGCCTCGTAGAAGACCTCCCCGCCACCGGTGAGGGTGACCCCGAGGCTGTAGAGCCAGCCGGTGCCGATGGCCACCGCGACCAGCACCATCATGTCCAGGGTGCGGTTGCGCAGGGCTCGCCACGCCCCGTCGAAGAAGATCCACGACGAGTAGAAGACGACCGGGAGGCTCAGCAGGAGCTGCCAGACGTCGTCGCGCACTCCGAAGGGCGCCGGGACGGGGAAGCCCAGCACGACCCGCCCGATCGGCGACCACAGCGTGACGAGGGCGCCGAGCACCACGGCCACCAGGAACCGGTTGCGCATGTCGCGGACCATGCTCGCCATGGACATGCCGGCGTGTCCGCCGTGTCCCATCGCGTTGTGCGGGCTGATGGTCTGCGTCTGCCGGGTGGTCGGCAGATCGTGGGCTGTGTGCGCGGCCTGCGCGGCCTGCGCGGCGTGGCCCGTGTGTCCGGCGTGCTCGGCCTGCCCGGCGTGGCCCGCAGCGGTGGCCTCGGCCGAGGCGGTGGGCTCGGTCATCGGCTCGCACAGGTGTTCCGGAAGGGAGCGGCCGGCGCAGTGGTAGCCGCATTCGCGGATCCAGTCGGCCAAGTCCCGCACCGAGGTCGACTCGGGATCGTACGTCACGGTGGCGGTCTGGTTCATGGCGTTCGCGTCCACACCGACCACGCCTGGGCGACTCAGCAGTGTCTTCTCGATCGCCGCCTCGGACGTGGCCCAGTGCAGACCGGTGACCGTGAGGGTGGTGCGCCGGACCATGGGCGGGCCTCCTGACCTCGGCATGCCTCCACTGTAGCCATATACCCCGGTGGGGTATACGGGTACGACATGGCCTTCCCTGAGTCCTGCTCGGGTCGTCGCCATCCTGTCGTGGCCCCCCGAGTCCTGTCGCGATCCTGCACCCTAGACTCTCATTTGTCCGAACAAAGAGGGGTTGTGGTCACTATGTCACGCCGGGGACGGATCTGGGGACTGGTCCCGGTCGGCGCCATGCTGCTGCTGGCCCTGGTGTTGCGTGCGCCGGTGGCAGTGGTGCCGCCGTTGCTGCCGCAGTTCCAGTCCGCGCTGCATCTGGGCACGGTGCAGGCGGCGCTGCTGACCAGCATCCCGGTGCTGTGTTTCGGCCTGGTCACCCCGGCGGTCTCGCAGCTGGTGCACTGGCTGGGGATCAACCACGGTGTCGCCTGGGGTCTGGCCGCCGTCGTCGTCGGCTCGCTGGTGCGGGTCGACGGCACGATCGTCGGGCTCTACGCCGGCACGGTGCTGATCGGGCTCGGACTGACCATCGGCAACCTCGGCGTGCCGATGCTGATCAGCCGCCAGTACCGCCGCCGCGCCGCCCTGCTCACCGGCGCCTACTCGGCGACCATCAACATCGCGGTGACCGTCGCCACCGCGACCGCGGTCCCGGTGGCGGCGTTCGTCGGCTGGCAACGGTCGTCGGCACTGTGGGGGACGGTCATCGGTGGTGTCGCCCTGGCCGTCTGGCTGGTCGTCTATCCGCCCGGCGTGCGCGGTGCCCGAGGGGTCTTCCGCCGGCACCTCGGCCTGGAGACACCGGCGCAGACCGTCCGCGAGGGCCGCGCCGCGCTGCGTACGGCGGGCCCGGGTCCGGCGCTGCGGCGCTGGCCACTCGCCTGGCTGCTGGCCGCGGCGTTCTCCGGCCACACGCTGGCCTACTACGCGGTGACCTCCTGGCTGCCGTTGGCGCTGGTGGATCTGCGGCAGATGAGTGCCGGGTCGGCGGGTGTGGGTGCGGCGATCTTCCAGGCGGCCGGCATCGTCGGCCCGTTCGCGACCTCCTGGCTGGTCGACGGCCGTCACTGGTCACTCACCCGTACGGCCCTGCTCACCGGCGTCGGCTGGGCGGCGCTGCCGGTCGGCATCGTGCTCGCTCCCGCGGGGTGGGTGGTGTGGAGCGTGGTGGGCGGTCTGTCCCAGGGAGCGTTCTTCACCCTGGTCTTCGTCATCGTCGTACGCCGCACCCGCACCGTGGACGACAACCGGCGGCTGACCGCCATGGTGCAGACGATCGGCTACTCGGTGGCCGCGACCGGCCCGGTGGTGATGGGGTGGGTGCACGACCACCTCGATGCCTGGGGCCCGTCGTTCCTGGTGGTGCTGGCGGCGATCGTGGTGATGATCGCCGCCGTCGTCGCTGCGCTGCGGGACCGCAGCGTGCCGGCGGAGGGGCCGGGCCCGGCCGCCTGATCTGTCCGCCGGCGGTCGCTGCAAGCGCGCGCGGGTACGTCCGTCGCCCCGCCGGTGCCAGCAGGTCGGCCGGTCAGTCACCTCCCCAGCAGGCGGATCAGTCGCCCATGCAGGTGCCGACGTGCCGGGCGGCCAGCAGCCAGGGATGGTCGAGCGGCACCGTCTTGAGGTTGCCGGCGACGTCCTCCAACGGCACCGGCACGGCCGCCTGCCCCTGGGCCGCGACCGTCACCCCGAAGTGTCCCTCGGCCACCAGCCCGGCACCGGCCCCGCCGAGCAGCGTGCCCAGCAGCCGGTCCTCGGCGTCCGGGGTGCCGCCGCGTTGGACGTAGCCCAGCACGGTGACCCGCGACTCCAGCCCGGTCGCCGCCTCGAGCGCCTCGGCCAGGTCGAAGGCGTTGCTGCGGTGGGCGGCGACCACGGCGTTGAGGTGACTCTTGGCGGCGGCCTTCGCCTCCGGGGTGGACGCGCTGCGGATCAGCGCCTCGGCGGCGGCCAGGTCGGCGGTGCGCTTGATGTCGCGGGCACCCTCGGCGATCGCGACCACGGAGAAGTTGTGGCCGCCGGCGGCCCGCTCCTGGATGGAGGCCGCGACCGACTCGATGGTGTAGGGGATCTCCGGCAGCAGAATGATGTCGGCGCCGCCGGCGATCCCGGCTCCCAGCGCCAGCCAGCCCGCCTTGTGGCCCATCGTCTCCACCACGATGATCCGGTGGTGCGAGTGGGCGGTCGAGTGCAGCCGGTCGATCGCCTCGGTCGCGATGCCCAGCGCGGTGGAGAAACCGAAGCTGGTCTCGGTGTGGGCGATGTCGTTGTCGATCGTCTTGGGCAGATGGATGATGTTCAGCCCGGCCTTGGCCAGCCGCAGGGCGTTCTTGGCCGTCCCGCCGCCGCCGATGCACACCAGCGCGGCGAGCCCGTCCTTCTCGTAGTTGTCGACGATGGTGGGCACCATGTCGACGACCTCGTCGCCGATCTTCATCTTGTGCGGCTTGTCCCGGGAGGTGCCGAGGATGGTGCCGCCGGTGGTGAGGATGCCGGACAACGCCACCGAGTCCAGATCGAGGAGGCGATTGTCCGCCAGGCCGCGGATGCCGTCGCGGAAGCCGATCACCTCCATGCCGTGGTGGCCGATGGCCGCCTTGCCGAATCCCCGGATCGCTGCGTTGAGGCCGGGGCTGTCGCCGCCGGCCGTCAGCACCCCCACCCGCCGCTTCTGCTTGCTCATCGGATCCTCCTCACGCTCATCCTCCACAGCCTAACGGCAGCGGCGTACGCCGAGGCGGGGCTCGGCGTAGGTCATGTCCTGGTCGTACGACACGGACCGGGGCGTACGTCATGTGGGGTCGAGCGTCACGCGGGAGTCGTACGCCCCGGACCGGTCCACCCGGGAGCCCCCCGACGCCCCGGCGTACGTCACGCGGGAGTCGTACGCCCCAGCAGACCGGCCGCTGTCGCGCCGAGGATCGCGGTGACCTCCGCCGCTCCCAGTCCGGCCGAGCCGACGAAGCCGACCGGGTCCTTCTCGGCCAGGTCGAACGGGTGGTCGGTGCCGAGCAGGACATGGTCGGCACCGACGGTGTCGACGAGGTGGCGCAGCGCGTCGGGGCTGAAGACGGCCGTGTCGTAGTAGAGCCGGTCGAACAGCTGCGACGGCGGCACCGCGGTGGTGTGCGCGACCGGCTTGCGGTCCCAGCCCATGTCGAGCCGGCTGCGCAGGTCGCCGAGGCAGCCGCCGCCGTGCGCCAGGCAGAGGGTCAGCGGCGTACGCTCCAGCACTCCGCTGAACGCCAGGCGGGCCGTCGCGAGCGCGGTGTCCATCGGGTAGCCGAGGAGCTGCGGGAACCAGTAGTCCTTCATCCGCGCCGGCGCGGGCATCCCGGACGGATGCAGGAAGACGAAGGTGCCGCGCTCGCTGAGCAGCTGCCACAGCGGGCTGTTCACCGGGTCGTCGAGGTCGCGGCCGGCGCCTTGTGAGCCGATGGCGATGCCGGCGAAGCCGAGGGCGTCCAGGCACCGGCGGGCCTCCTCTGCCGCGCCGGGCCAGCCCAGCGGCACCGCGCCGAGCGGCAGCAGGCGGCCCGGCGCCGCGGCACAGTAGGCGGCCAGGGCGTCGTTGCCGCGCCGGATCACCTGCGCGACGAGGTCTTGGTCCTGGCTCTGGGTGGCGAAGAGGAACGGCGGCAGCGACACCAGCTCGACGTCGACACCGGTGGCGTCCATTTCGCGCAGCCGCTCGGCCGGGTCGTGCATCGACCGGGCCAGCGGCAGCGGGGCGCCCGGACCGACTCCGGAGATCTTCGGGTCGAGGACGACGATGTGGTCATCGGCACGGGACAGGTCGCACAGGCCCTCCGCGGCCAACCACTGCAGCACCGGCAGTGGCATCGCGTGGGCGTGGACGTCGATCACCGGGGCAGTGGGGCGGCCGGGGGGCGCCGGGGCGGGGCGCGCGGGGTCGGTCATGGGGCTCCTTGGGCCGTACGGACGGGTGATGAGACGCGCGGTCGACGCACGGTGGAGGACACCGTGCGTCGGTGGTCGGTCAGGGGACGAAGATGCTGGCCGGGGCCGGGGAATCCTGGTGGCCGACGGGTTCGTGCAGGACGACGCCCATGCCGTTGATCCACTCACCGATCGGCTCGTAGTCCAGCGCGGTCGTCCGCGCCCCGGGCATCGCCGCGGAACAGGCCACCCAGGCGCGGACCTCGCCGGTGCCGTTGCCGGCCAGCAGCAGTTCCTCGTTGCCGAGGTCGAGCAACTCCGGCGGGCAGCCGAGCTCGAGCTGGCGCAGGAACCACAGGTCGAAGTCCTCGTCGATGTCGCCGACGCGTGGTTCGCCGACGAAGTGCGACAGGCCGCCGGCGCCCACCACCGCGACCCGCTCCAGGCCGTCGTACGCCCGGATCGCCTCGCCGAGTGCGGTGCCGACGTCGTACGCCTGGCGCAGCGTCATCAGCGGCGGGGTGGTGCAGTTCATCACGATGGGGACCAGCGGCAGATCGGCGGCGGGCGACAGTGCGTGGTAGACGGTCATGAAGCCGTGATCGACGGTGAGGCGGTGCGACAGCGACGGCAGGACGCCGCGCTCCATCGTCCCGGTCAGGATCGCCTCGGCCAGCCCCGGGGCCCCGGGGACGATGGTCCGCGGGATGCCCAGCCACTTCTCCACCGGGCCGAGGTGGGTCTCGCCGACACCGACGCAGAGCTGCGGCAGGTTGTCGAGGAAGAAGTTGGTGAAATGCTCTCCGGACAGCAGCACCACGGCCTGCGCCCCGGAGGCCTCGACGCGGTGGCGGACGTCGTCGAGCGCGGCGAAGAACCGCTCGCGCATCGCCGGCGGCGCGGACTCGGGATTGGCCGACATCATCGGCGCGTGCGACGCCGAGTAGCCCAGCACGATCTCGGCCATCATGCCTCCTGGGGGTGGGAGCTGGCGGTCCGGCTCGGGTCGGTGGTGGTCGGGACGGTGACGGTGGCCGGGGCGCTGACGGTGCCCGGGGTGCTGACCGGAGCAGTGGCGGCGGGCGCGGCGGCCACGGGCTGCCCGAGGTGGAAGCGGCCGTAGGCGTCCAGACGGCCGTCGGCCCGGGAGCCGAATCCTTGCCAGCGGGTCTCGCCGGTGACGACGTCGGAGCCGGCCGGGAAGAGCACGCGGTAGTCGGCCCGCTTCCAGCCGTTGGCCCGGCAGTAGGCGTTGATCAGCACGGGGTGCACCGCGTGGGTGTGGAAGGCGGCCACGTCGCCGGCGGTGAGGGCCGTACGCTCCGCGTCGGTGAGGTCGTAGCCCTCGACGCGCGCCTGGTCGGGGCGGGCGGTCGTGTCCGGCTCCTCGAGCCGGCGCAGATGGTCGAACAGGCACTGCTGCAGCTGGTAGCGGCTCATCGGTCCGCCTCCGCGCGGGGAAGCGCCGGTCGGCGCCGGGGTGAGTTGGTCATGGGGCTCCTCGTCGGTGAGGTCTGGTCGGCCGTGAGGCGTGGTCGTCAGTAGGGCATGGTCGTCGGTAGGGCATGGTCGTTGGTAGGGCATGGCCCCGTCCGATGGTCTCCTGGGCGTCGCGTGTGTGCTCCCCGGAGCGCTGTCCGTGCGGTCCGGCCTGTGATGAGGCTAAGTGACGTACGTCACCAGAGCCAATAGATATTGGATGGTGGGCATATAGATATCCTCTATGTGTGGCGGAGGATCTCAACTCGTTGCGTACGCTGCTGATGCTCTACGAGACCCGCAGCGTCACGGCGACGGCCGAACGGCTGCACGTGTCGCAGCCGACGGTCAGTTACACGCTCGGCCGACTGCGGCGCAGGTTCGGCGACGAGCTGTTCCGGCGGGCCGGCAACACGTTGGTGCCGACGGCTAGGGCGGCACTGCTGTACGACGCGCTGCGGGAACCGCTGTCGCGCATCGAGCAGGTCACCGCGCTGACCACGGGCCCCTTCGATCCGTCGTTGCTGGGCGGTGAGTTCGTCGTGGCGCTGTCGTCGATGGGGGAGGTGTCGTGGCTCCCCGCGATCGCCGCGGCGTTCGGGCGGCAGGCGCCCCGGGTGCGGCTGCGGGTCACGCCGCTGGACATCGGTTCGGTGGAGGAGGGGTTGGTGCGCGGCGTGGTGGATCTCGCCCTCACGATGACCGTGCTGCCCACCGAGCGGCTGTGGCGGGAGCCCTTCTACGACGTGGAGTACGTCGCTGTCACCGGGGCAGGGCACCCGTTGGCACCCGGCGAGGAGGGGCTGCGATCACGCCGGCTGGTCGAGGTGGCAGGGCGGGCTGGACACGCCCACCTGCGTGAGGCGGTGGACGAACACGGTCTGGCCGACCGGGTCTACTTGGTCGTGGACAGCTACGCGGCGGTGCCGTCGGTGGTCGAGGTCACCGACCTGGTGGGCCTGCTGCCGCGGTACTTCGCGGAACGGTTCGCGCGTAGTCACGACCTGGCCATCCATGCCCTGCCGTGGCGGGTGCCGAGCCCGCCGACCGCGGCGTACACCCGGATGGAGTCGACGCTGTCGCGGGGGCAGGCGTGGTTGCGCGGGATCGCGTTGGAGGCACTGCGGTCGTCGTTGCCGCGGTGGGAGCCATTGGGGTGAAAGGCGGATATGGGACGAACTGGTCATCCTGAAGCCCGGCCAGAATGACCGGGACGACCGCCGGGCCACCGCGACAAGGCCGCCCGGCATGGGACGCCCGCAATGAAGCCCGGCCAGAATGACCGGGACGACGGCGGGGACAACGTGTTTGGTGTCGTCCCACGTCTCGACCCGCAATGAAGCCCGGCCAGAATGACCGGGACGACCATGATCGATGAGCCACAGCTCGCCCAGCGAGGGCCCGCAATGAAGCCCGGCCAGAATGACCGGGACGACTGGTTCGGCGGTGGCGAGGACGATGGCCGGCGGACTCCCGCAATGAAGCCCCGCCAGAATGACCGGGACGACCTCCGTGGTCCCAGCCCAGGAGTTGATCCCAGCCCGACCCGCAATGAAGCCCGGCCAGAATGACCGGGACGACGTCTCGGGTGCCCCCTCGGTCGTCTGGGCGTCGTACCACCCGCAATGAAGCCCGGCCAGAATGACCGGGACGACCGCGGATCCATGAGCGCTGCGTGCCGTACGCGGAGCCCCCGCAATGAAGCCCGGCCAGAATGACCGGGACGACACGGTGTTGACCTTCACCGCCTGGGCCTGGGCCTCGGTCCCGCAATGAAGCCCGGCCAGAATGACCGGGACGACCGAGTCCAGGGGCTGACCGGAGCGATCGGTGGGCTCCCGCAATGAAGCCCGGCCAGAATGACCGGGACGGCAACGTTCCGCTTCCGTGTCGGCCGATGTTTCACGTCCCGCAATGAAGCCCGGCCAGAATGACCGGGACGGCCTGCCCGGCAGCCAACTCCGACGGCTCGAGCATGCGCCCGCAATGAAGCCCGGCCAGAATGACCGGGACGGCCGGCGAACACGGCGCCCTCAGCGGCCACCCATTCACCCCCGCAATGAAGCCCGGCCAGAATGACCGGGACGGCCCGCTCTGGAGGCCGCTGACGGAGTGGACCGACATCCTCCCCGCAATGAAGCCCGGCCAGAATGACCGGGACGGCAACGACACAACAGCAACCGCACCGTGGCCAACACGTCCCGCAATGAAGCCCGGCCAGAATGACCGGGACGGCAGCTCCAGGATCGCGCCCGACGTCTCGGTGGCGGTCCCGCAATGAAGCCCGGCCAGAATGACCGGGACGGCCGCTTCCCGACCGGCTCACCGTCGTCGTCCCAATGGGACCCGCAATGAAGCCCGGCCAGAATGACCGGGACGGCCGCTTGGGGCTCGGAAGTGGCTGTCGACCGGGACCACCCCGCAATGAAGCCCGGCCAGAATGACCGGGACGGCAGGATCCCGCGTACCTCGAGAGCGTAGGCGTTGTACCCGCAATGAAGCCCGGCCAGAATGACCGGGACGGCCCTTGCTGTCCTGGGCCGCCCACAGGATGCCCTGGAGCCCGCAATGAAGCCCGGCCAGAATGACCGGGACGGCCGGCAACGCTGCCGCTCACGACGATCCCGCGCGCCTCCCCGCAATGAAGCCCGGCCAGAATGACCGGGACGGCGTCGTCAAGGTCTTGCCGAGGTCAAAGACCTGGCTCAAGCCCGCAATGAAGCCCGGCCAGAATGACAGGGACGGCCTGACCAGCGGGTGCACCGGCCCGTCGGAGGACGACAGCCCGCAATGAAGCCCGGCCAGAATGACAGGGACGGCCTGACCAGCGGGTGCACCGGCCCGTCGGAGGACGACAGCCCGCAATGAAGCCCGGCCAGAATGACCGGGACGGCTTCATCGCCGGCAGCGACAAGGACCCGCTGATCGGCGGCCCGCAATGAAGCCCGGCCAGAATGACCGGGACGGCGTCGCGGCGGCCGCGGAGGTGGAGAGGGCGGCGAAGACCCGCAATGAAGCCCGGCCAGAATGACCGGGACGGCACGTCGTCGACGGGACACCCGTTTGGGGGCCGCTGCCCGCAATGAAGCCCGGCCAGAATGACCGGGACGGCGCAACCAGGCCGGCCAATCCGACGGCGTCAGTGGCCCCGCAATGAAGCCCGGCCAGAATGACCGGGACGGCCTCCAGGTCGTCAGTTGCCGGCGTGGCGGCCTGCTCCCCGCAATGAAGCCCGGCCAGAATGACCGGGACGGCCGAGTAGACGACGTGGCCGTTGCGCTTGTCGGGGGTCCCGCAATGAAGCCCGGCCAGAATGACCGGGACGGCCTTGCCGCGATCCCCTCAGTGATCCGGCCCAGACGGACCCCGCAATGAAGCCCGGCCAGAATGACCGGGACGGCGAGCGCATCGCCCTTGTACCCGGCGCGGAGCGTGTACCCCGCAATGAAGCCCGGCCAGAATGACCGGGACGGCTCGCCCGGCGAGACGGCGAGGTCGCCCTGGACGTTGATCCCGCAATGAAGCCCGGCCAGAATGACCGGGACGGCGGGAACGCCGCGCAACATTCTGCCTGGCGACCGGGACCCGCAATGAAGCCCGGCCAGAATGACCGGGACGGCGCCGACGCCGTTGCAGCTCCTGACGACAGGCCGTCTCCCGCAATGAAGCCCGGCCAGAATGACCGGGACGGCCCCCCTATGATGCTTTGGCGGACCGTGTCGTCCACCTACCCGCAATGAAGCCCGGCCAGAATGACCGGGACGGCCGTACGTGTACGCGCTGTCGTCGGACGAGTCTCCGGTCCCGCAATGAAGCCCGGCCAGAATGACCGGGACGGCTCGCCCGGCGTGATGGCGAGATCGCCCTGGACGTTGATCCCGCAATGAAGCCCGGCCAGAATGACCGGGACGGCCTGATCGGGGCACAACCACACGCCGTCATCGCCCTCCCCGCAATGAAGCCCGGCCAGAATGACCGGGACGGCCACGGCGTTGCGGGCCCCGTTGATCGCGTTGGAAATCCCCGCAATGAAGCCCGGCCAGAATGAGGCTCTTCGCAGTTGAGGGTGTAGGGGCTGCTTGAGGCTGGGCGGCGCGTCGGGGCCGGAGAGGGGTCGAGGCCTTCCGAAGATGGGAGTTCTCACACAGCCCATCCAGAAGACCTCGACGTGCCTGACGCTACCTTCACATGCCCCGACCTGACCACCTTCACTCGCCTGAACGACCTCGGCCTGGAAGTCACCGCCCAGCTCCTGAAGTCCGACCACACGGTTCTGGCCTGCCGGGTCGTCGAGCCCGACGACTGGTGTGGGCGGTGCGGCTGTCAGGGCGTGGCGCGCGATACGGTCCTGCGGCGGTTGGCGCACGAGCCGTTCGGGTGGCGCCCCACCACGCTGCTGGTCACCGTTCGGCGCTACCGCTGCACCGAGTGTGGCCACGTGTGGCGCCAGGACACCACCAAGGCGGCCCAGCCGCGGGCCAAGATCTCCCGTGCAGGACTGCGGTGGGCCCTGGTCGGGATCGTCTGCCAACACCTGTCCATGGCACGGGTCGCCGAAGGACTGAGGGTCTCGTGGAACACCGCGAATACCGCGGTCCTGGCCGAAGGACGCCGTGTCCTGATCGCCGATCCGGCCCGCCTCGACGGGGTGCGGGCGATCGGGGTCGATGAGCACGTGTGGCGCCACACCCGTCGCGGCGACAAGTACGTCACCGTGATCATCGACCTCACCCCGGTCCGCGACGGAACTGGTCCCGCTCGCCTGCTCGACATGGTCGAGGGCCGCTCCAAGCAGGCGTTCAAGGCCTGGCTCGCCGAACAGGACCAGGACTGGCGCGACCGGGTGGAGGTTGTCGCTATGGACGGCTTCAGCGGGTTCAAGACCGCCACCAGCGAGGAACTGCCCGACGCGATCGCCGTGATGGATCCCTTCCACGTGGTCCGCCTGGCCGCCGAGGCTCTCGATACCTGCCGGCGCCGGGTCCAGCAGGCCCTCCACGGTCACCGCGGCCGGGCCGGCGACCCGCTCTACTCGGCCCGACGGACCCTGCACACCGGCATCGACCTGCTCACCGACAAACAGAAGACACGCATCCAGGCCCTGTTCGCCGGCGATGAGCACGTCGAGGTCGAGGCCACCTGGGCCATCTACCAGCGGATGATCGCGGCCTACCGCGACCCCGACCCCGGCCAGGGCCGCACCCGTATGCAGGCCGTGATCGAGGCCATCAGCAGCGGCGTCCCCGGTTCGCTGATCGAGATCATCACCCTCGGCCGCACGATGAAGAAGCGCGCCGCCGACGTCCTGGCCTACTTCGAGCGCCCGGGCACCAGCAACGGCCCCACCGAGGCCATCAATGGTCGGCTGGAACACCTGCGAGGATCAGCCCTCGGCTTCCGCAACCTCACCAACTACATCGCCCGCTGCCTGCTCGAAGCCGGCGGATTCAGACCCCACCTACACCCCGGATTATGAAGAGCCCAGAATGACCGGGACGGCAACAGCCCGGCCGGCGTGTGGCTGACCATCGACGGCCCGCAATGAAGCCCGGCCAGAATGACCGGGACGGCGGCCCACGACCACTACCCGGCCGCCACCCGCTACCTCCCCGCAATGAAGCCCGGCCAGAATGACCGGGACGGCGGCGCGTAGAGGAATCAGGCAGCTCCCCGAGACTCCCCCCCCCCCGCAATGAAGCCCGGCCAGAATGACCGGGACGGCGAGGCAGTCCGCGCACGGCACGCGAGGCGTGTCGGAGCCCGCAATGAAGCCCGGCCAGAATGACCGGGACGGCGGTCACCCGCCAGATGCTCACCGACTGGACCACCCACCCGCAATGAAGCCCGGCCAGAATGACCGGGACGGCACGGGTCTCCAGGTTGCCGTTGGTGAGCGCCTGCGTCCCCCCGCAATGAAGCCCGGCCAGAATGACCGGGACGGCGTCTTGGCCTGACGCAGCGCGTCGTTCTTCGCGTTCCCGCAATGAAGCCCGGCCAGAATGACCGGGACGGCGCGCTCGTCCTGCCGTGGCTCGTCCTCGGCTCCCTGGACCCGCAATGAAGCCCGGCCAGAATGACCGGGACGGCTACTCCAGCATCGGAGGCAGCAGCAGTGACGGCATGGTGCCCGCAATGAAGCCCGGCCAGAATGACCGGGACGGCAGGAGCCGAGCTGCCAGTTCCGGCCCGCCTTATCGGTCCCGCAATGAAGCCCGGCCAGAATGACCGGGACGGCGACTGGAAGGACGGCAGGCCGTGCGACGTCCCGGTCCCGCAATGAAGCCCGGCCAGAATGACCGGGACGGCGCTGTGGAAGGCTGATCCAGTTCGAGACATCTAGGTAAACCCGCAATGAAGCCCGGCCAGAATGACCGGGACGGCCAGTACCGGCCGCGATGTTCAGCCACTCGTCCGGGAGCCCGCAATGAAGCCCGGCCAGAATGACCGGGACGGCTAAGGGTTAGAATCGGGGACATCCCGGAGTTGTCCGCCCGCAATGAAGCCCGGCCAGAATGACCGGGACGGCCCGGCTGGTGCGACAACCACGCCACCCAAGCCGCACCACCCGCAATGAAGCCCAGCCAGAATGACCGGGACGGCACGGCGAGGCCTCCGACCAGCGCTCCTACAGCGATCCCCCGCAATGAAGCCCGGCCAGAATGACCGGGACGGCCGCCACCGACGGGCCGGTCGGCGCCGGGGTGGTGACCACCCGCAATGAAGCCCGGCCAGAATGACCGGGACGGCAGGGCAGTGGTGATGCCGAGCCCGGCGAAGTGCTTCTCCCCGCAATGAAGCCCGGCCAGAATGACCGGGACGGCGACCGCCGCGGCGTACGCGCCGATCTGGGCTTCGCTCCCGCAATGAAGCCCGGCCAGAATGACCGGGACGGCGCCCACGCCGTCGGCGCAGGCAACCCCGTAACCGAAGCCCGCAATGAAGCCCGGCCAGAATGACCGGGACGGCACAGTGTCACCGGGTCGGTTGTCAACTTGGAGGTCCTCCCGCAATGAAGCCCGGCCAGAATGACCGGGACGGCCCCGAGTCCCCACGACCCGCGACAGCCCTTCCACGGCCCCCGCAATGAAGCCCGGCCAGAATGACCGGGACGGCTCCGTCTGGTACCGCGACTTCGCCGGGCGGGCGTACAACGTCCCGCAATGAAGCCCGGCCAGAATGACCGGGACGGCCACGCCGGCCCACTGGTCGTACGCGGCCAGGTCCGGCCCGCAATGAAGCCCGGCCAGAATGACCGGGACGGCGGGTGGTTGCGGTAGTGGTCGTCGAGCTCGGCCGGCGCCCGCAATGAAGCCCGGCCAGAATGACCGGGACGGCTGCCCGGCGTATGACGGATGATTGGTGTCGCCCTGCGCCCCGCAATGAAGCCCGGCCAGAATGACCGGGACGGCCGCGCATGGCGGCCGTCACCTCGGGGCCGTGCCAGTCCCCGCAATGAAGCCCGGCCAGAATGACCGGGACGGCGTAATCAGCGAATCGGACGACTCTATGATCCTCTGCCCGCAATGAAGCCCGGCCAGAATGACCGGGACGGCGGGCCCGAACCTACGTCGGCGCGACGTGGGAGACATTCCCCGCAATGAAGCCCGGCCAGAATGACCGGGACGGCAGCGCCCCGGCCAGCGCCTCACGCGCGTCGTCGACGGTCCCGCAATGAAGCCCGGCCAGAATGACCGGGACGGCGTGTCACAAGCACGGGGAACCGCCCCGGGGCCAACCGCCCGCAATGAAGCCCGGCCAGAATGACCGGGACGGCCCGTCGAGTTCCCGCCCACCGTCGCCCCGGGCATGGTCCCGCAATGAAGCCCGGCCAGAATGACCGGGACGGCTATCACCTGTATCTAATGCAACTAGTACGGTTACTAGCCCGCAATGAAGCCCGGCCAGAATGACCGGGACGGCTTGGAGCGTGATGGCTGCTATTACGCGCACTACTACCCCGCAATGAAGCCCGGCCAGAATGACCGGGACGGCCGAGTGCATGCAGCTCGGGATCATCGAGTACCAGAGCCCGCAATGAAGCCCGGCCAGAATGACCGGGACGGCAACTCCGACACCTGGTCGTTGGTCACCTGCACTCCGACCCGCAATGAAGCCCGGCCAGAATGACCGGGACGGCGTCGAGCGCGAACGCCTGCCGGTCCGCAGAGACGTACCCGCAATGAAGCCCGGCCAGAATGACCGGGACGGCCTGAGACGTACTTCGAGGCGCTGCTCCACGAGCAGACCCCGCAATGAAGCCCGGCCAGAATGACCGGGACGGCTTCTGGTGTGCCGGGCTGTTCCGCCCTGGTGAGAACCCGCAATGAAGCCCGGCCAGAATGACCGGGACGGCTGTGGGCCTTCGCCTTGACGTCGGCGAGCATCCCGTACCCGCAATGAAGCCCGGCCAGAATGACCGGGACGGCCTTGCGCTCGGTGCCGCCGCACACTGCGACCGGCCACCCGCAATGAAGCCCGGCCAGAATGACCGGGACGGCCACGGTCAGTAGTGGACAGGGTCATGGGCCCTCCTAGGCCCGCAATGAAGCCCGGCCAGAATGACCGGGACGGCGTAACCACGTACTCCAAACAGGTGTCGGAAAGTATCCCCGCAATGAAGCCCGGCCAGAATGACCGGGACGGCCAAGCACAACAGCGAACATCCGCCCGCGCTCATCGACCCGCAATGAAGCCCGGCCAGAATGACCGGGACGGCCAAGCACAACAGCGAACATCCGCCCGCGCTCATCGACCCGCAATGAAGCCCGGCCAGAATGACCGGGACGGCCAAGCACAACAGCGAACATCCGCCCGCGCTCATCGACCCGCAATGAAGCCCGGCCAGAATGACCGGGACGGCATCACATATACAAGACTACCAGCGAGTGCAATAATAGCCCCGCAATGAAGCCCGGCCAGAATGACCGGGACGGCCTCGGCGACGCCATCGGCGGCGCGTTCCAGACCGTCCAGCCCGCAATGAAGCCCGGCCAGAATGACCGGGACGGCGATGCCGCGCCCGCCGGCCAGGAAGTCCATCGTGACCCCGCAATGAAGCCCGGCCAGAATGACCGGGACGGCGCACCGCGACCGGATGCCCGATGCCCTCCAGCCGGGCCCCGCAATGAAGCCCGGCCAGAATGACCGGGACGGCATCTATCTCCGAGAGGATGCAGGATTATGCCTCCTGCCCGCAATGAAGCCCGGCCAGAATGACCGGGACGGCTTCTGTCAGAGTGAGCTTGCGACAGCCCTTGCCAACGCCCGCAATGAAGCCCGGCCAGAATGACCGGGACGGCCCCCTGCAAACCTGCCGACTGGGAACCCAGGCTGGCCCCGCAATGAAGCCCGGCCAGAATGACCGGGACGGCGTTCGTCTACATGGGATACACGCCTGGTCAGGTCCTCCCCGCAATGAAGCCCGGCCAGAATGACCGGGACGGCCCCAGCCCGGTCTGCGCCGGCTCGGGCACGCCCTGCTTCGACCCGCAATGAAGCCCGGCCAGAATGACCGGGACGGCCTCCAACCCCTTCGACACGGCAGCGAGGACCGACCCAACCCCGCAATGAAGCCCGGCCAGAATGACCGGGACGGCCCCGCTTGACCGTCCCACAGCGCCGACACGTGACGTCCCGCAATGAAGCCCGGCCAGAATGACCGGGACGGCCCGCCCTTGGGCTCTGCTGGGTCAACGAGAATACGAACCCGCAATGAAGCCCGGCCAGAATGACCGGGACGGCGCCGGCCTCGTCCCCGACAGCTTCCGCAAGCAGCCCGCCCCGCAATGAAGCCCGGCCAGAATGACCGGGACGGCCCTCGAAATATGCCTTGGACTTGTACCCCACCTTTTCATCCCGCAATGAAGCCCGGCCAGAATGACCGGGACGGCGATGTCGGGCGGGGTGCCGGCCTCCAGCGAGTCGAGCCCGCAATGAAGCCCGGCCAGAATGACCGGGACGGCGCCGAGGCGGAGATGATCCGCTCGGCCAGGGCGCCCCGCAATGAAGCCCGGCCAGAATGACCGGGACGGCCCCCGCTGTTTCACGCCGACGCGTCTCTGCCGGACACCCCGCAATGAAGCCCGGCCAGAATGACCGGGACGGCGTGGCTAGCCGAGGAATCGGACCCCGGCGGTTACTAGCCCGCAATGAAGCCCGGCCAGAATGACCGGGACGGCCTGATGGGGCGAGGCAGGCGGGGGTCAGAGAGTCGACCCTCCCGCAATGAAGCCCGGCCAGAATGACCGGGACGGCGGTGAGCTTATCGGGGCAGTCGCGGGCGGGACAATCCCCGCAATGAAGCCCGGCCAGAATGACCGGGACGGCGGCGCCGGGACGCCACCCGTACGGCAGCCCACGCGGGCCCGCAATGAAGCCCGGCCAGAATGACCGGGACGGCCTCTATCTCCAGTACCCATCACGAAGGAGAACTCAGCCCGCAATGAAGCCCGGCCAGAATGACCGGGACGGCCGCCGACCGACTCATCCCCTGCAACTCCGCGATCCGATCCCCGCAATGAAGCCCGGCCAGAATGACCGGGACGGCGCCTGAGTCGGTAGGCTAGGTCTGGCGACCGGTTACTAGCCCGCAATGAAGCCCGGCCAGAATGACCGGGACGGCTGGCGCGAGACATGTCCGATATCGCCGCTATGGTGGACCCGCAATGAAGCCCGGCCAGAATGACCGGGACGGCACCCATCTAAGGTGTCGTAGTTAGTGACGCTACCGTTCTCCCCGCAATGAAGCCCGGCCAGAATGACCGGGACGGCTCCGGCATGGCTCGCAATTCAGCCATAATTTCATCGGACCCCGCAATGAAGCCCGGCCAGAATGACCGGGACGGCCGTGGCGCACGCTCGACCGCGTCATGGTCTGGGACAAGCCCGCAATGAAGCCCGGCCAGAATGACCGGGACGGCCTCACCCTAAAAGGGGAGACATTCGCGGGAATAGTCCCGCAATGAAGCCCGGCCAGAATGACCGGGACGGCGCCAGCACGGCTACTGGGGCAAGGGGCACTGGCAGAACCCGCAATGAAGCCCGGCCAGAATGACCGGGACGGCCAGGCCAGGCTGGCGCCAAGGGGCCGAGGCTCGCCGACCCGCAATGAAGCCCGGCCAGAATGACCGGGACGGCACGACACAACAGCAACCGCAACGTGGCGAAAACGTCCCGCAATGAAGCCCGGCCAGAATGACCGGGACGGCGTGCGCAGCTCCGGGAAGACTCCGGGCAACCGCACGCCCGCAATGAAGCCCGGCCAGAATGACCGGGACGGCACTTCGACTTCGGCGCTCTCGCGACATGATCCTGCCTCCCGCAATGAAGCCCGGCCAGAATGACCGGGACGGCCGCTCACCTCGCCAGCGATTCATGTGAGCACCGCATCCCGCAATGAAGCCCGGCCAGAATGACCGGGACGGCCCAGAAGAGGCGAAGACGCGCCGCGAGCGAGCGATCAACGACCCGCAATGAAGCCCGGCCAGAATGACCGGGACGGCGGCAAGCATCATCCTGAAAAGAACTGTGAACGGCTCCCGCAATGAAGCCCGGCCAGAATGACCGGGACGGCCCCCGACCTGGATACCTGGACCCCGGATGACGGCCCCCTCCCGCAATGAAGCCCGGCCAGAATGACCGGGACGGCCCGGACAGCTCGAGCCCACCGGCTGTCGGGGACCACCCGCAATGAAGCCCGGCCAGAATGACCGGGACGGCAATCAGGATTTGGCTTCCCGATTCTGGAATCTCGTCCCGCAATGAAGCCCGGCCAGAATGACCGGGACGGCCACGCGTCGACGTGATCCGGCCAACTGGTCACCGACCGTCCCGCAATGAAGCCCGGCCAGAATGACCGGGACGGCCTGACCGGGGTGGTCACCACCCCGATGTCGTTCCCCCGCAATGAAGCCCGGCCAGAATGACCGGGACGGCGGAGCTGCTCGAGCGGGCTTCCTGGGGCCTCCCACTCCCCGCAATGAAGCCCGGCCAGAATGACCGGGACGGCGCCTCGGCGTGGCCGGCAATGGTCCGACGCCGGTCGATCCCGCAATGAAGCCCGGCCAGAATGACCGGGACGGCCACGGTCGGCGCCCAGTTGGCTGGGTCACGACGTCCCGCAATGAAGCCCGGCCAGAATGACCGGGACGGCCGACGGGGACGACGGCTGGCGGATCCGCTCGTACCACCCGCAATGAAGCCCGGCCAGAATGACCGGGACGGCTTACCGGTCCAATTGCGATACCAAGCGGTTGCATTACCCGCAATGAAGCCCGGCCAGAATGACCGGGACGGCCTCCGCCAGCAAGCGGATGATGAATCCCAATCTCAAGACCCCGCAATGAAGCCCGGCCAGAATGACCGGGACGGCCCCCGGCAGCAGCCGAGACGTTGAATCCTACGCCGTTCCCGCAATGAAGCCCGGCCAGAATGACCGGGACGGCGCGACAACAACGGCCGCCCAACCGGAAGTCTGAGTCAGAGCCCGCAATGAAGCCCGGCCAGAATGACCGGGACGGCGGGCGATGATCGCCCGATATCGCCCCGATATCGCCCCCCCGCAATGAAGCCCGGCCAGAATGACCGGGACGGCGTCGGCCTCGCGCGGCCGCCGGCAGATCGCCTTCCCCCCGCAATGAAGCCCGGCCAGAATGACCGGGACGGCCCGCGATCCGATTCAACAGCGTCAGATCTTCCGGCCGCCCGCAATGAAGCCCGGCCAGAATGACCGGGACGGCTCCGCGATCCGATTCAACAGCGTCAGATCTTCCGGCCGCCCGCAATGAAGCCCGGCCAGAATGACCGGGACGGCCGGTCCGGTTGGGACTACGCGGTCTTGCGTGCGTTCCCCGCAATGAAGCCCGGCCAGAATGACCGGGACGGCCGGCTGGCGGTATCGTGGTCTGTCGAGGCGGCCCCGCCCCGCAATGAAGCCCGGCCAGAATGACCGGGACGGCCCGTGTAGGTGGCGGTCCCCATCTCCTCCCACTCCGGCCCGCAATGAAGCCCGGCCAGAATGACCGGGACGGCGAGCACGACACGTACGCTGCGACCCTCGAGCGGGTCAAGGCCCCGCAATGAAGCCCGGCCAGAATGACCGGGACGGCCGGCGGCTTCACGTTGACGACGGACAACCGGCTGGAGCACCCCGCAATGAAGCCCGGCCAGAATGACCGGGACGGCCCCGTGGCAGCCGTACGCCTCAGCGCCCTATGACGTCCCGCAATGAAGCCCGGCCAGAATGACCGGGACGGCTCGACCAGCTTCGGCCCGGTCAGCCTGCGGCGTCCCGGCCCGCAATGAAGCCCGGCCAGAATGACCGGGACGGCGTCGTGTTGGTGGATGGGGAGCCTGGCTTCTGGCCCCCGCAATGAAGCCCGGCCAGAATGACCGGGACGGCTCGTATATCGGATGGTGGTTCGCCGATCAGGGGTCCCCGCAATGAAGCCCGGCCAGAATGACCGGGACGGCTGTAGCCGGACGACCGGGTGCCGGTGCCCCACGGCATCCCGCAATGAAGCCCGGCCAGAATGACCGGGACGGCGATGCAGGCTGGAGGCGAATCCGTTGTACGAGGTGATCCCGCAATGAAGCCCGGCCAGAATGACCGGGACGGCGTAATCTGCGAGCGTCGTGGGAGGCGTTCCAGAACCCGCAATGAAGCCCGGCCAGAATGACCGGGACGGCCTTTCTCAGGCCGCGTCTGCGGCCGGGATGGTGAGGTGGTCCCGCAATGAAGCCCGGCCAGAATGACCGGGACGGCGTGTGGCCGGAGCATGGCTGGTGGTTCCCTTCGCAGGTCCCGCAATGAAGCCCGGCCAGAATGACCGGGACGGCATCCAGGTCAGAGGTGAGTTCGTCGCGGCCGTCCTTCCCCGCAATGAAGCCCGGCCAGAATGACCGGGACGGCCGGACACATCAAGATCACCCAGGCGATCCAGCCGAACCCGCAATGAAGCCCGGCCAGAATGACCGGGACGGCGTCGTCACTGCTGACTGGAAATGTCCTGGGATGCCAGCCCGCAATGAAGCCCGGCCAGAATGACCGGGACGGCGAGCCCTATGGCTCCGGCGCCCGCATGACGATCACCGGCCCGCAATGAAGCCCGGCCAGAATGACCGGGACGGCTTGACGCGCCTTACTGGACATAGTCGCCGCCCGAGTTCCCGCAATGAAGCCCGGCCAGAATGACCGGGACGGCGGGCACTCCTGCTCGGCGCATCGTACGACTACTACGCCACCCCGCAATGAAGCCCGGCCAGAATGACCGGGACGGCGACGGGCAAGATCACTGCCTCCCTTGGCCTCGACTCCCCGCAATGAAGCCCGGCCAGAATGACCGGGACGGCGGCCAGCCTCCAGAGGGTCCCGGAGGCCCTGCGGGGCCCCGCAATGAAGCCCGGCCAGAATGACCGGGACGGCGTGGGCGGAAATCCCACGACTTAGGCTGCGGCTTATCCGTCCCGCAATGAAGCCCGGCCAGAATGACCGGGACGGCCTAGAGACGGACCCTACCCAGTAGGGAGTCTGCTCCGCCCCGCAATGAAGCCCGGCCAGAATGACCGGGACGGCGACACCTCGTACGGATCCCGGCCGGACTCTCGGACGCGCCCGCAATGAAGCCCGGCCAGAATGACCGGGACGGCTTTCCCGAGATATACACGGGCCTCATCCTTGGTTAACCCGCAATGAAGCCCGGCCAGAATGACCGGGACGGCGTCGCCTGGGTCACCGACAGGTGGAACGGTCTCGTCCCGCAATGAAGCCCGGCCAGAATGACCGGGACGGCCGCCCGCAGCTCGACTACGAGCTGCGGTTGACGATCCACCCGCAATGAAGCCCGGCCAGAATGACCGGGACGGCGGCGAGTGGCCCGAGTCGGCCTCCGACTGGGTCTACACCCCGCAATGAAGCCCGGCCAGAATGACCGGGACGGCGGAGGACGGTGACGGGATGCCCCGCCAGCTGCGATTTCCCGCAATGAAGCCCGGCCAGAATGACCGGGACGGCCACCGACGCGTACAACATCACGATCCGGCTGCAGCAACCCCCGCAATGAAGCCCGGCCAGAATGACCGGGACGGCGAGCACCTCCGCGCCCGTCTCGGCGATGTACTTCGCCCCGCAATGAAGCCCGGCCAGAATGACCGGGACGGCCGCGCATGGCGGCCGTCACCTCAGGGCCGTTCCAGTTCCCGCAATGAAGCCCGGCCAGAATGACCGGGACGGCCTATCGGCGACATCAACAACCGCACCGGCGACCTCGCCCCGCAATGAAGCCCGGCCAGAATGACCGGGACGGCTACCGGGCCCGGAGCGCGCCCGATCACGGTGCTCGTGCACCCGCAATGAAGCCCGGCCAGAATGACCGGGACGGCGGCGGCACCCGCATGGAGGCCCATGGCCAGCCGCCCCCGCAATGAAGCCCGGCCAGAATGACCGGGACGGCGTCACCGTGGCGGGCGACGGCGTCGGCGGGGTGGACCCGCAATGAAGCCCGGCCAGAATGACCGGGACGGCGGTACGGACCAGGTCAGGGACGGCGAGGTACAGCAGCCCCCGCAATGAAGCCCGGCCAGAATGACCGGGACGGCGCTGCTGGAGCGTCGAGAGCGGCGCCGGCGAGAGCACCCGCAATGAAGCCCGGCCAGAATGACCGGGACGGCGCTGGACGACAAGATCACCGACACCGACGGCCAGCCCTGCCCGCAATGAAGCCCGGCCAGAATGACCGGGACGGCGTGAAGTACTCGAAGACCATCAGTCGCCATCAGGGACTCATCCCGCAATGAAGCCCGGCCAGAATGACCGGGACGGCCTCCACCCTATCCGGGACCTGATCACAGAGCACACCGTCCCGCAATGAAGCCCGGCCAGAATGACCGGGACGGCGCACCGTGCCACCAACACTAGATACAGGGTAACATCCCCGCAATGAAGCCCGGCCAGAATGACCGGGACGGCAGCTCCCCAGATTTGAGGGGCCTGGCAAGGGAGGATACCTCAGCCGGCGACCGGTGTCGGAATTCGAACACTTCTTGACTCTCTGCAGTTGTCAAGAAGCAGTGTCTCCCCTTGTGAGATGGTGAACGAGGGCTCGCAGAGGGAAGTCTGTGGCAGTGCAGCGCTCGCGACCTCAGATGATGTGGACACCTTGGGCGGGTAGTTGGCGGGGCAGGCCAAGGAGGTTGATTTCGGCGGGCTTCAGCGTGGGACCCAGGTCGATGCTGACCACAGAGTCCTTGCTCAGCTCGATGACGTCGAGGATGTCGCCACGCCAGTGCAGCGATTCTGCGCCGCTCAGATCGCAGAGGAACACCGAGTACTGGAGCCTGGTTCCGTACGACTCCATGATCTTGATGACCTGACGGAGCCGTTTGGGATCCGCGATGTCGTAGGCGATCAGGTAGCGTCGACGACTCACCGGGTGACCACCGCGGTGTAGTCTTCCAGCTCGCCGATGAGGACTGCGGCCAGGATGCGGGCCTGGACCTCGAGCGTGCGACGGTAGGAGATCCGGTAGCCGAACACGGGGTGGCGCAGTTCCTCCTCCATCCGCCGCTCGTACGACTCGATGAATTTGCGCCGACCAGTGTCGGTGAAAGCGGTCCCGCTCGACGTCTGGCGGAAGCTGCCGATCCCTATCTCCCCGTTGTTGAAGGCTCGCAGCACCGTGGACTCCGCGATCAGCGGCCGGAACTCCTCCTGCAGATCCAGGGCAAGGGACGGGCGGCCGAAACGGGCGGCATGAAGCATGCCGAGGTAGGGGTCCAGGCCGACCCCGAGGCACGCAGTGACGACATCCTTTGTGAGCAGTGCGTACGCGTAGCTGAGCGCCGCATTGACTGGGTCTGTGGGAGGACGGCGAGTGCGGCCATGGCGGTCGAACAGGCCGGCGATCTCCTCGTCGCGGATCAGGGATCCGAAGTGATCGAAGTAGATGCGCGCAGCGGTCCCCTCAATGCCCATCAGCTCGTCCCGACGCTGGGCGTTCTCACACTGGTGAGACAGTTCGCGGAGCGAGGTCAGCTCCGAGGCAGGCACACCGGATGGATGGTTTCGCATCAGCAGCGTACGTTGGTTGCGGATCTTCGCAGCGATCATCGGACGGGCGAGTCCGAGGCCCCCCGCGATATGGGCACTGAGCTGCGCGCGACGCAGATCGACGTTCTTGGACGGCTGCCCTTGGGACCACCCGTCGAGCCAGCCGGTGCGGCTGAGCCACAGGACAGGGGCACCGTGTGCCCACAGCTGCCGCAGGGCCTGGGTGGTGACCTGGACGTTCCCGTAGAGATTGACCTGGGAGACATCCAGCAGACGGATGGACTCCAGTTCTTCGCCTTGGCGCGTGATGCTCAGTCGGCCGCCGTCCACCCCGACGGACGCACCTTGCTCTAGCACATAGACGGGGCGTTGGTCTGGATCTCTTGGCACGAGCCGACGGGGTGAACGGGCGCTCCGGGCCGTCAGCAGGTTGTGCTCATCCGGCAGGCAGATGCCGACGAGTGAGCAGCGTGGGCATTTCGGCGAGTCCTCCAGCGGGGGAGGTGGCCGCAGCCCTGCGGCGGTGTTGCGGGCGTTGGCGATCGCTGTCCGCAGGTCTCGGCGGCCCTCATCGTCCCAGGCGACGTCCACCCGGCGGTGGCTCTTTCGGTAGTACAGCTCCCCGTGGTTCACCGGGTAGCCGGCGGATTCGAGGAGAGCCGCTTGGGCGAGGATCTGGATCCGATCGGCGGGCCAGGCATGACCGTTGCGCGGCGCGCTCCCGGTCTTGTAGTCCACGGGCACCGTTTCGTCGTCGTGATCCACTCGGTCGATGATGCCGGTGAGCCCCCAGCCGGGGTCGGACAGGGCTACCGCCCGTACGGCCGGCCAGGGCCCGTCGTGGTCGGGGTCAGGAAGCGGCACGCTGGGCTTGGCGATGGCCCGGTGGTCGAAGTCGCCGGCCGCGGTGTCGTCATTGGGCGCCCACTCGGCGCTCACCCACTCCAGGTAGAAGAGACGCGGACAGAACGTGAACTCGTTGAGCATCCGAGCAGGGAGCAGCTCGGGCTCGTCGCCGTTCATGAGTCCGGGACCGGACGGAATCGGCCGAACCCGAAATGGGCGAGACCGCCCAACAGGATCGGTCCGACCTGCGGCTCTCTGAACGTGATGCGCAGGTCCATCCCCTGTCGCCGGTCAGCCATGTTTTCCTTCCAGCGATACCGCCGGTACTCACGGGGCTTGTTCGTGTCCATCGTCTCGACGGTCACGATCTCGGCTCCGGCCGGATGGCGGTACGCCCACTCCGTACGTACGTCTTCCTCCACCAGCTTCTGCAGAACGCGGCTGCGTTTCATGTGGCGGGTGAGTAGGTAGGGTGAGGCGCTCTCCCAGGTGCGTGCGCCGGGCATTTCGGCGATCAACTCCGGCGCGACCTGATCGGGGCGTCCGATGCCCGCCAGTTGCAGGTCGCCCTCAACGAATCCGCGAGGCGTGTATCCGTCTGCAGGATTCTTCAGTCGTGCCGCCCCGGCGAGTGAGGGTAGCGCGGTGGGGATGATTCCGTCCGGTACCCACAGCACCAAAGCGTGAACCTCGTCCTTTTCGTCGGCCAACCACAGCCAATGTGCGTGGCCATGGTCGGTGCGCACCGACTGTTGTCCCTCGGCCGACCGTGGAAAGTGGCCGGTGAGGGACACCGGCACCTCGGCCGGGAGATGACGCAGCTTGTTCAGTTGGACGCCTCGGAGGCGGTCCGTCGCAAGGACGCCGTACGTGGCGCGCAGGGGGGCGGTGGAGGTCCAAGCCCATCGGACGACGGTCGGATCAGGATTGCGGTGGCTTCGCGGTGCGACCCTCGGGACTTCCTCCCGTGGCGCAGCGTACGCGATCCACTCTGCGCCGGGCGGTGTGAGATAGCGTGCCTTCCGCATCTGATCCGGCGACACTTCCAGCTGCTCACGGGTGATGCCCACCGTAGGGCAGAGCAGACGCATTGCGTGGTCGGAGTCCGTCATGGCCGTCGTGAGTCGCTGGCGCCGGTTGTCGGCCGGGACGTCCGCCACCATGCTCGCCTCGACGAGCGAGTCAGCGCGTCCGAGATAGGGCAGTCGGCTGACGCAACGGGCGAGACAGTCAGCCTGATCACGCGTGAGGTCGGCCTCCGGCCACGTCACATAGAGCGCGTGCGTGGGGTCGACCGACAGCATGCTGTTCAAGGTCAGCGTTGTGCCGCCGGTTTCGCCGGTCCGGTGGTCCAGATCGGGCAGGTAATGACGGGTGTGGTGGGGGACGGTGGGGGGCACGTCGTAGGACGGATACTCAGCGGCCAGGACGGAGATCACCTCCATGACGGTGCCGAGATCCTCCTGCCCAAGGCGATCGTGGGCGACGGCCAGCAGTGCCCGGCTGATCCGCCATGGGCTCGGCGGCCACTCGACGGTGCCGGAGTTGGCACTGCTGTCCCAGGCCGTCGCTGCGTACGCCCCCGACACGAAGCGGAATGCCAGGGAGACTGCCATGACTACTTCTCCGACGCCGTCTTGCGGGCCTTGCGATCGCCCCAGGTCACTGCGATGGGCGAGAACTCGCCTGCACAGGCCGCGATGGCGGCCCGTACGTCGCTGGTGGCTTGGTCCACCTCAGGCAGATCGGCCCCGTCGACATCGGCCACCTCCAGGTCGCAGGCGGTGCGGAGACGTAGACCGTTACGGAAGAGCGAGGCGATCTGGAAGGCGACGAGGGTCTCCAGCAGTTCGGTCCTCGCAGTGCCCAGGCCGTAGGAGGCGATCTGATCGTGATCCACGCTGACGAACGCCTTGATGTCCTGTGCGGTGTACTCGGTGCGCTGGTGCGGCACCATGCCGTACCCGGTGTCAGTGTTGCCGCCCTTGATCTCGACCGAGTCGGTCTTGACCCCGCCGGACACGGCGGCACGGACGTCGTACGCGTCGATGAACGCGGTCACCGCGCGGGCGATCCGCGGCTGCCAGGGCCATGCCTTGCGGGCGAAGAACACGCCGTGGATGAGTGAGACCGGGTCCCAGCGGAAGATCTGATCAGCGATGCGTTGGTGATTGAGAGGACGCCCGGCCTGCAGCTGGAAAGCCGCTTCCATCCACTGCTCTCCGGATTGTTTCGTCTCGTCGATCATGCCTTCCATCACGTACGCCGAGGCCAAGCGGTGCGCTTCCAGCCGTGAGCTGGTGAGGAACTCCCCATCGGGGCTGATCACCCGAACGTACGGGAGGCCTTCGAGTGCGGCGACCTGATCGCGGGCGCCATCGTTCCAGGTCATCGCTTCCAAATGGTTGGCCATGGACTGCGGCGATTCGACGTGCAGACTCTCGATCCAGCCGCCGTCGGCGCCCGGGCTCTGGAAAAGGGCCGGTCCCAGGTCGGGGAAACCGGTCGGCTGGAAACGAGTTCCGATGATCGGAGTCAGCTTCATGCGGTAGATGGTGCGGTTACTCATCGTTGTCCCCCTGTGTGGCGCTCGAAGAATCGGTGGTGGTGTCGTGGAAATTCTGCACGTCCCTCGGGACGGTCAGCATCCGGAGAGGAATGGATGTGGAAGTGGTCATGAGGGCAGCCACCAGACGCGGGCCCCTGACAGTCGGGATCGGCGAGGCAACCGAGCCGGCGTGCGCCCCTTGGTCGGTGGTCCGGGCAGTGGTCGACCTGCCCAGTAGGTGACTGCGGTTGAGTAGCGCGGTGGCCTCGGCCATGACCTCCGTGGTCCTGTCGGCACGCAGACGGAGGAGCCAGCCCTGTTGCAGGCCCTGGATGCGGGGTTCAGCGGCGGAATCGTCCGGGAGACGTACGTCAGCGCTGTTGAGGGCCTCGAGGATCGCGAGCTCTGGCAGCGGTGCTCGCGTCAGGTCTCGATGGCTAAGTTGAGGCTGATGGTCGCGGGGTCGCCGCCAATCCAGCGCGAGGAAGGCCAGGAAGGCCATTTCGAGATAATGGTCGTCGAGGTCGCCGCCGGCCCACGCATGGACATCGCGCCAGATCAGTGGGAAGTCCTCTTTCTGCAGTCGGAATCCGTGTCGAGAAGCCATCCGTATCCCACGATCGCGCGTGGCTGTACCGCTCGTGACGCCCGCCGCGTCGTCGGCGTCGGACGCGCTGGCAGATCGACCTCCGACCGTGTCTTTCTGATGCGGGGAGTTCGGTTGGTCAACGGCTTCCTTCGGTTTGTCGGAGTCCGGCCTGGTGCTCTTCACGACGGAGTGCTGCTCGCACCACACCGCGGCGTCACAGAGGACGTCCACCAGTGGTCGGGCGCCGAGACCGCGAACGGCGGGCTCCCTCCACTCCCGATCGGCCGGGTCCGGGATGTTGCCCAGGAGGATCTGGCGAGTGCTGACCAAACCGGTGGCCGTACGTGTCGTTCCGCTTGCCAGCGAGGCAGCTACCCGCAACTCGGGTGAGTCATCGAGTCGATCCTGGAGGATTCGCCTCACTTCGTCCGCCTTGGCGCGGGCGGGCAGGTGAAGTCCCTTCTCTCGGGCTGCACGGGAACGGATGACGGCAAGTTCCCAGCGCGTGAGCGCCGCCAGAGACTGCAACAAGTCGTCGGGGCTGGTTCTGCGCAGGTAGTCCATCAGCCGTCGGTCGAAGACCCGCTGCAGGACGTCGAGCGCATTGCTGTGGAGTGGACGGAGCGGACGTGCCCGGTGGGTAAGGGGGATCGCCGCCTCGATGTTCGGGGCGGCCGTGACACGTACGTCGTCGAGGGGGATCGCCATGTAGGCGAGCCCGTTGCGTTTGGCGAGGCCGTACCGGATGAACCTGTCGATCCGTCGGTCGGCGCCGAAGCTGCGGACCGCCCCGTACATCTGTGCCGACCGGACTGCCGTCGATCCGTCCCACGTCGCTCGGGCCTCTGCGAACACCTGCTCCACTTCGTTGAGGCGGCTGAGGTGGGACCAGACCGGGACCCACAGCTCGCCGCGGAAGTCTTCGGCTGGTGACGCCGGGGTGGGGCCATCCGGGCTGCCGAAGACGGTGAACGGCATCGATGCCCGCCCGGGCGCTTCCCCGAGCCGACGGGCCGGTGCCGCTGCGAACAGCAGGGCGCCCTCCACCATCAGCACGAACGCCCACGGGTTGATGAGCGAGCGGCCAGTGCCGAAGGTGCCTGAGCGCGGCGTGCCGGCTGCGCTTGCATCGAACTGACCGACGCTCCGGGAATCGAGCTTGCCAGCATGCGTGCCCTGGAGCAGCGCACTCGCCCAGGAGATCGACTGCTTGTGTGCGGCTCCGGCGTCGGGCAGTACGGCGAGGAGGTTGGTGTGGAAGTTGGCCGAGAAATCCAGCCGCCCATCGTTTCCGCCGGATCCCAGCAGCGGTGGGAACTGGGCGCCCTCGGTGGTCAGGACGATCGCGGCATCGAGCCATTCCAGAGCGCTGTCGGGCCATTGGTTACGCAACTGGCGAATCGCGCGTTCCTTCGCCTTGCGGTCCTTCGTCCAGTCCTTCGACGGGTTCAGAGAATGCTCCTGAGCGACAACGCGACGACCGACCTCGTCGGCAGTGCGCCAGTCGGCCAGCCGTGCGCCGCTGTCGAGCAGCTTGGTGAGCGTGGCTCGCTGGTTCTTGTCCTGCGGAGCGAACCCGCTGCCGTTGTTCCAGGGGCTCAGGATCGGGACGGGACGGTAGTCGTCCACAAGAAAGCGCGCAATGTCTTCCACCTCGGTCTCTATCAGGAGGGCGTCCGAGTTCTTGTCCCAGGCCCAGGTGGTGTGGCCAGGCACCTGCCGAGAGATCGCGCGGCCGAGGCCCAGCCCGACGAGATAGCTCAGTAGGTCTGTGGGCGGCAGGCCGGGAATCCGATGCTGCATGTCAGCCCTCCTCGGGGAGCTTGTCGCCGGCGCTGCTGCGCCAGTCGGCCATGCGTACGATCATTTCGAGCCAGGCGAGTCTGAACGGTCCCCACGTGTCGAGAAGATCGAGCGCACTACGGCTCCACGACTCGGGGCTGCCCATGCCGAAGATCGAGAGATCGACCTCGACCTCCGGAAACGACGCCCCGTTCACCGTGACGGGGGGGAGGCTCTCGTGGTCCATCAGGCCCATCAGCGTCGACCCGTTGCGTCCGTCGGCTATGGGATCACGTGGCTGGACACGGAGGTGGCCGTGGTGGGCACCGGCCAAGTAGATGGACAGCCCGTGCTGTTCCTCTGGGACGCCCGCCCGTGTCAACGCTTCGAGTCCGGCGTCGGTACGGAGCTGGAAGATGGAGACCAGTTCGTGGCGGAATCCACGTCGTACACGCGACATGCCGAAGCCTAATCGGCCGGTTCCGGGCGACTTGGCCCAAGGGCCGGTGCCGTCCGGCGGCGGGGTCCCGGTCGAGCTTGAATTGGCATTCAAGAGGGCCTCTTGCCAGTCTTTGTGGGCTTTCCCAAGGTCGTGGAAGCGAGCCGCTGCGACGACGGCGGCCTGCACGGCCGGGGAGAGGCCAGGAGGAGCAACGGCGGACAGCAGCGCTTCGGCCTGTTCGCCCGCCTCCTCGAGGTGGTCATCAAGGAGTTGCCACCCGATGCCTTGGCCGGTGCTGCCGGCGTCCTCGGTGGGGCCTTCGGAGGCGCCCTCGAACCGCGGCTCGACAGCCGTGACAGAGCGGGCTTCTGTGGTGACGGGAGCGACGGACGCGGGGGTGAAGCCGAGATCGTGGACGTAACCCCCGCCGTTCCGATCGGCCAGGACGAGGCTGTTCGGCTTCAGCACTGATGCTCGTGTGACCTCCCGCCAGCTGCTGGCAGCAGGATCGTACGACCATGCTGTTGGTGCCTTCGGGCCTTCGAGCCACTTGCGAGCAGCACTGATCGGCACGGAGCACCGCCACGGGTCTCGCGGCTTTTCCGCGATGTGACCATCAACTATGTCGGCGGGGTCGATCCAGGCGACCGTCAGGTCCGTGTCCTCGGATGGCCGAATGAACATCGACACGTCGATGTCGGCACCGGAGAGATCAGGCGAGGTGTCGAAGAGGCGAGTGAAGTCGCGTCGGCGCAAAGTGGTCAGGAGTTCTTCGGCCTGGTCCACGGTGCGGTTGAGCAGGTCTTCGCTGGTGACCTCCACGCCCTCCAGCTCCGTCAGTGCCACAGTGGACGCTGCCAGATCATCGGACTCGTACGGCCCCTTGCCGAGAGCGCCAAACCAGAAGATCTGTGCATTGTCGGTGGTCCCTGCACGATTACAGCGTCCGGCGCGCTGACAGATCGAGGACCACGGCGCCACCTCGGTGAAGAGTGTGGTCGCGTCCAGGTCCACTCCTGCCTCGACGACCTGGGTGGAGATCACGATCCTTCCATCGGCTGGAAGTGGATCGGTGAGGTGGTCGACGCGGGGAGCGCGATCCACGCCCCGGAATCGTGAATGGAGGAGGATCACGTCCAGATCCGGGCTGGCCTTGCGTACTCTCTTGTACACGTCCGTCGCGGTGTCGACCGTGTTGACCACAGCGAGAGTCAGTGTCTCGGGTCGGTGCTGCTCCGTGATCGCCACCGCCACATCGGCGGCCTTCGAGACATCAAGGAAGCGGATCTTCCGGGTGGCCTCCAGCCGCCGGGCCAACGGGCCGGTCCTGTCCGCGTCGCTGAGGGTGATGCCGCCGCCAGGAATGTAGGGGTTGTCGATGGTGTCCAGCGGGCCCTCGGGCAGCGTGGCAGACATACAGGTCAGCCGGCCTGCATGCAGTGTCTGCATGTCGTGACGGAAGGCGTCGAGCTGGCGAGCCGTCGACGTCGCTTGGGGGGCCAGTTGTACCTCGTCGATGACCCAATGGGCGTCGTCAGTGATGGAGGCGAAGTCGATCGGGGACACGGTCCGCGGCTGCGCGTACGGGCGTAGCAGCCCGCGCGACAGCACGCTGTCGACGGTGCCGATGACGATCGTGGGTTGCTGCGGATTGCGACGCCACTCATTCAGTTCGTCTCGGGATGCGGCTTCGCCGCCGCCCATCAGCACGATGACGCGGACCTTCTCGGAGAGGTCGAGGTGCTCTAGCCACCGCTTGGCGACGCTCTCAGTCTGCTCCACGAGCGTACGCATCGGGAGCATCATCACAAGCGATCGTGCGGTCCCGGGGATCGTTCTCACGAGCAGCCGAAAGAGCCAGGCCAGAATGACGGCCGTCTTCCCCGCACCTGTCGGCACCGCGAGGGTCTCCGGGAGTCCCTCCTCGGCGAGCCGGGCCTGATAGTCATACGGCGGATGGCCCGTCGCTTGGCGGAAGAAGCCTTCAAATGTCATACGTCCCCCCGACGTCTGAACTGGGTGCCGTTCACGGATCCCTCGCTCGCAGGCGTCGGCCTGTTGCGACGCCAACGTCAGCGTAGTAGTCCGTGGCTGGAAGTGTGCGGTGAAGCAGGGATTGTCGGCGACGGTCGAATCCTGAGCCGGTTTCGACGGGGTGGTTTCTACCGGTGGTCGCAACGTGACGTCATCTGGAGGTCTCGTTGTCTACTCGTCGTGTCTCTAAGGGGCCTGGTCGGCGGCCGAAGTCGCTGGCTCGTCGCCGGTTCATGGAGTTGTTGGCGGAGGGCGTTCGTAACCCAACGACACAGCGAATTTGCATCGAGGCTGAATGTGGGGGCGATCGCTCGACACGCGGCGATCTGACTTGGGTAGTTGGCACGGTGGATCAGGACCGCCCGGACGGCTTGCTTCCGGAGCTCCGTCGAAACGCGGGTGGACATGTCCGATCTCCCCTCAGTGGGAGTGGATGGATGGGGCCTGGGGCGGACCTCTGGCGGTCGCCCTCCAGATGTGGGCTCCCAGGCTGGCGGAGTGTGGCGGCGTCTAAGGCCAGTATAGTACTGATGCTTGGTACGTAGACCTCACCTACTAACACGTGTTATCATGAAGTACCTGTCGGGCTTCATTGCGGCGTGGGTGAGGTCTAGGTTGTTCTCTTACTGAGACACACTTCCCGGCAGGCTCACCGGGTCCGGCAACGAACCATGGGCCAGCGCATCTCGCGACGGCGTCCGACCTCGTAGGCAGGCGGGCGCTCACTCGACTTCACCCCGAGGGCGATCACCGGGCCGTCGCCGTACTCCATGCCGAGGTCGACCTCGGCCCTGTCATTGGTACGCCACTGCCTGGGGGAACGGCTCGTCCAACCCTGGTGCCTTTCTGCACACTTCGCCGACCACGGTCTCCAGGAGATGGCCGAACTCGGTGGGCTCTCTGAGACGCCCCTCAACGTGGCAAACGTGAGGCCTTGAAGTGAGCAAACGTGAGCGGTGTTGATGCCGGTCTGGCAGGGGCGCCGGTCTCGGTTCAGCAGCTCCCGGCGTCAGCGGACCGTACGCTCTGGCTCACCCACACCCACCTGGCGACGCGTGACGACCTTCCCGGCCACGCCGCCGACCACGCCCAGCAGCGCACCCATCGCCAGTCCCAGTACGACCAGATGGCCGATCGCCCCGGCCATGGTCTCGAGGGCGAAGTAGGTGGCCATCTCCTGAGCTGTGCCGCCGCCCTGATCGGCCCATTCGGCGATGTTCAGCGGGTCGGCGAGCAGCAGCGGCATGCCGGCGACCACCACGATCAGGCCGGTCAGGCATGCCACCGCCCCGGTGGCCAGCCCGCACCAGAGGCCCGCCGTGACGCCGGAACGTACGCTACGCCGGCGCGCCCCCTCCCGTACGGCCATGACAAGGATGCCGGCCCCGACGAGTGCCCAGAACACGTTGTCGAGGATGTCGCGCAGCGGCAGGGGAGGCTGCGTCACGTTGTTCATGGCGATCTCGACGGTCCACAACAGCCCGAGGACCAGGCCCGCCGCCGTGCTCCGCCTCGGCAGCGCCTGCGCCGGCGCGGACAGATTGCGCGGCCACGAGGTCAGGCCCAGCATGGCGAGGATCGCGAGGAGGGCGGCGACGGCCTCGGTGATCCGCATCCCCCGCCCGTCGGCGGGCGACAGGTGCTGCAGTGCGGCCACGACCACCAGCAGCGCGCCGGCCGTCAGCACGCCGCGGAGGAGCAGATCGGGTGTCGGATGCTGCGTGGTGAGAGCCAGACGGTGCGCCACCAGATGCCCTCTCGATGGGAGACAGGAACTCGTGCCCAGCTTAGGAGCTGGTCCAGAGGTCACCGGGCCGTACGAACCCCGGCCTACGAACCCCGGCCTACGAACTGCGGCGTACGAACCACGGCCTACGAACCACGGTGCACCCAACGTCCTTCATGTCACCGCCAGCCGTCCTCCTCATCGCCCTCGTCGGCCTCGCCGCCGCAGCATCGCGGGACTTCGAGGCGCAGCAGGTCGATCGCCCGCATCACCTTCTCCAGGAATACCGGCGACGGATCCACCACGTACCGGCGCGGATGGGTCGACCAGGCGGCCAGGATGCGTTCGTCGATGGCCACCGCAGCCTCCGCCGATTCCACCCGCAGCGGGTTGCGATTGTTGTAGCCCTGCTGAGCGGTGGGCGTCCGCAGATGGATCACCGCGTCGTAGCGGGCCAGCTCGTGCTCCAACGTCGTCCCCACCGCTGCCCAGTACTCGTCGGGCTCACCGGGCCAGTAGGCGGCGCCGTCGACGGTGCCGCGATCGCACAGCACGATCGCCGGGTCGCGGCTCTCGCCGACCGCCTCCAGTTCCCGCTGCACGTAATAGATCGCCCGTTGCCCGGCCTGGCGGCACACCAGCGAGTCGTCGCGGGGGAACCCGCCGCCGAACACCACACCGGCCGACTCCTGCACGACGATCACGTGGCGGCAGAAGGTCTGGCGGGCGAGTTCGAGGAAGGCGGTCTTGCCCGCCCCCGGCCCACCGGTGAAGGCCACCCGCCGATGGTCGTGGGGGCCGGTGCAGTGGCAGTCCGTCATGGCGTCACCGGGCCGGGCGTCCGGGCACGCCGAGCCACCGTGGGACGCGCCGACGATAGGAGGCGTACGCCTCGCCGAAGCGCTCCTGCAAGGCCCGTTCCTCGGGCAGGATCTGGAACGCTGTGAGGATCCCGGCCAGGGCCGCGATCGGCGGGATCGCGCGGGCCGAGCCGAGCCAGGCGGCGTGGGTGACCAGTGCACCGGTGAGGGCGAGGTACATCGGGTTGCGGGTGAAGCGATAGACCCGCTCGGTGACCAGGACACTGGCATGCTCCGGGGCACCCGGGTGGAGCGTCGTGCCGCGCCGGACGAACTCGGCGACCGCGGCGATCCCCAGCACCGCACTGGCCGTGCCGATCGCGCCGGCGGCGAGGAACCGGGCCGGGCCCGGACGACGCCGGTAGCTCGGCCGGCCGGCCAGCAGCCACTGGGCCACTCCGAGTCCCAGGGTCCAGATCGGCGGCGGGATGCGCGTGTCGAGCGGCGTTGCCATGCACGGAGCCTAGTCCGCGGCGCGGTCGCCGGCTCGGGAAATCGTCGTCAGTGCGATGTCGATGCGCCCCTCGGTGAGCCCGCACCAGTCCGGGGCGGTGCCGGGGCGCGTACGCGGCATCCCGATGAAACTCGACCGCGCCACGCCGCCGTACACGAACGCGTCGCCGGACTCCAACAGCACCGTGCGATAGGGCCGCGTCGGGGTCTGCGTGTTCCCCAGCCGGAACTCGCCGGAGTCCCCGATCGACAGGATCACCACCGGCCCCGTCCCCTTCGGCCGGTGGACCCGCAGCGCCGCGCCGGGCGCCAGGTGGGTGACTAGCGCGCTGTCGGGCGTCCACTCGTCCGGGTCCGGCTCGGACTCCGTGGAGCTCGGCAGACCGCGTCGCAGAGCCCCGCGGGCGATGTCGATCACCCAGTCGGGCACCTCCGTCACGTGCCGGCGCAGCGTGGCGCCCCGGGCAGTGATCTGCTGGCCCGCCCAGCTGCGCGCCCCGGCGACGAGTCGCCGCTGCTGCTCGAGGGTGAGCAGGTCGGGCAGATGGGTGGCGTCGGGCCCCAGACGGCGGATCGGCCGATCCACCACGTCCACGGGAAACAACGCCTCCGCCTGGACCGACGCCGCCCGGGTCGACGCCACTCGGATCGTCCCCGCCTGGATCGTCGCTGTCCCGCCCATGTCGCTCCTTCTGGCCTCCGGCCGCCCACCACGGGCGTGCACGGCTTCAGCGGAAAGCGTACATATGTTCTAGCGCGGCGGTGTGACACGCGCCGGATCCGGAGCGTACGGAGCTGCGCCGACGTCCGATCCGGGCTGCATCGGACGGGTCGGCACCGGATAGGCCGTATCGGATGGGATGGCGCCCGCCCGACCGCATCTGCGGCGCCGACGTACCTCAGGCCACCGCGAACCGCAACGGCGGCCGGCCCACCTCGGCCCGGATGCCGTCGCTCACCGCGCTCAGCCACGCAGTCACCGAGGCGTACGCCTCCGGCGTATCGGGGTAGCGGCACCGTACGTGCATGCCGTCGTCGGTGAGCAGGAACCAGACCATCACCCCCTGCGTCGGCAGCGACGCCGATAGCTGATAGGGCGACAGCCCCGGCGGCAGGGTCACCGGCAGCCGGCGATTGTCCAGCCAGGACAGGGCGAACATCCCCGGCGCGGTCGGCATCCCGCCGTACGGCGCCATGATCGGCGCCAGCGGATAGGACCCGAGCGTGACCGCCTCCCTGACCGCGGCCGCGCAGTGGCGTACGTCCGGGGTGTCCGCCTCGAGCACGGAGTTGGTGATGAACCAGCCGACCGCGTCGCGCCAGCGCGGTTCGTCACGGCTGTGCACCGGCATCACCGCGCGCAGCGGGCCACCGGTGAGCGCGAGCGTCACCCGGGTCATCACCGACACGGTCAGCGGGAGCAGCCGGACGCCGAGCTCGCCGGCCCGCTCCGCGTACGCCGCCAACTCCTCGGTGTCGAGGATGTCGACGACCTCGACCACGTCCGGTCGCGGACGGGACACGTCGCCCAGCGACAGCGGAAACACCGGCATCACCCCGCCGGCACGGCGCAGGATCTCCGCCCAACGCCCGACGACCTCGGCCGGGGCCGGCGGCCGGGCCGCCAGCACGGCGGTGTGCTCGGCGAAGGCGGGGACAGCCGGCAGGCCCGCGCCCGGCGTACGCCCCGCGAGCAGGTCGTCGAGGATCGCGGTGAGATCGCGGACCAGCACCAGCATCGACCAGGCGTCGACATGGGCGTGGTCGGCCCCGATCACCACCGTCGGCCGGCCGTCACCCTCCACCAGCAGGAGGCGGTACGACGGCCGTTCGTACGGGGAGCAGGCGGTGTCCAGCACCGACTGGACGACCTCGGCGGGCCGCTGGCCCGCGGCGGGGAGATGGTCGACCCAGCTGCCGGGCAGCACCTCGACCTCATGCAGTCGCACGGCGGTGGTCGCATCGGTCGTGTCGGCGGCGCCGGTCGCGCGGCCGGTGTCGTCGGTGCTGTCCGCGTCGTACGTGCCGTCGGTGGCATCCGCGTTGTACGCGTCATCGGTGGCATCCGCGTCGTACGGGTCGTCGTCGGTGTCCGCATCGGTGGAGAAGACCGTCCGCAGCGTGCCGTGCCGGGCGATGACGGCATGCCACGCGGCGGCCAGCAGCTCCCGGTCGACCGGGACGCCCGGCGCGAAGACCTGCGGCGTGAAACCGACCCCCATCCAGGAGCCGGGACGCGACCCCACACCTACGTGGCGGCCTTGGTCGAACGATACCGGGAGCTCGCGGCCCTCGGCCGCGGACACCCGGAGGACGTAACTGCTCACTCGTCCCCGCTCCGGCAGGGGGAACGACCCGATGCTCGTCTGGCGCACGGCTCGTAGCATAAGCAGAACATGTGACAACGCCGGTCCGTGTGTTGAGTTGATGTAACAGATGTGACGAGAAGACGTAACAGGAGGGCCCGATGGCCCGATGGAACCTGACCGACCATACGACCGGTGAGCCCGTGTCGCTCGCCTATGACGATGAGGGGGAGGGGCCCGCGGTCGTCCAACTGCACGGATTGACCTCGAGCCGCGCCCGCGACCGCCTCCTCGGCCTCGACATCATCGCCGGGCTGACGGACCATCGTCTGATCCACTACGACGCCCGCGGGCACGGGCACTCGACCGGGCCGCGGATCCCCGGGGCGTACGCCTGGCCCCGGCTCGCCGAGGACCTGCTCGACCTGCTGGACCACCTCATCCCCGACGAACCGGTGCACGCGGTCGGCAAGTCGATGGGGGTGGGCACTCTGCTGCATGCCGCGGTCCGGCGCCCCGAACGGTTCTCCGGGCTGACACTGATCATCCCGCCGACGGCCTGGGCGAGCCGGGTCGCCCAGCACGACGCGTACGTCCGAAACGCCGACCTGATCGAGCGGCGAGGGCTGCGGCACTGGTCCTCGCTGGAGAAGCGGCTGCCGCTGCCGCCGGCCGTACGTCCCGACCGGCCGTTCACCCTGCCCGACGTGGCCGAGGACCTGCTGCCGACCCTCTACCGTGGCGCGGCGGCGACCGACCTGCCGACGGTCGGGGAGTTGGCCGACCTCGACCTGCCCACGCTGATCCTCGGCTGGCTCGACGACCCCTCGCACCCGCTGTCCACGGCACGGACCCTGCACGAGGTGCTGCCCGACAGTCGGCTGGCGATCGCCCGCACCCCGGCCGACGTCGCGACCTGGCCGGGCCGGGTCGCCGACCACGTGGACGCCGTGGCGGAGCGCGGCGCAGCGGGGGTGCGGGGGCGGCGCTGACCGTCTGGGTCGTCCGACCGGGGACGTACGGGGGCGCATGCTGCGTTCCCACGCTGGCGTGCGCCTGGGCCGTCCGACCGGGGAGCGTACGCCACCTCGTGCCGAGACCTCCGGTGGTGTTCCGCCCGGGTTCGCCGCTGGCTCGCACCACCCGACCGGGTCCTCGGGGCGCGGTGGATCAGGGCACCAGGATCCCGCGCCCGCGCAGCCGACCGGTGTCCAGGTCGTCCATCGCGTCGTTGACGGCGTCCAGCGGATAGGTCCGGGTCAGCATCTCGACTCGGCCGGCGGCGGTGAGGGCCATCAGTTCCACCAGGTCGTTGTAGCTGCCGACCAGGTTGCCGACCACGTTGCGTTCGGTCGAGATGACGTCGATCGCCGGGATGGAGATGGTGCCGCCGTACCCGATGATGAAGTCGCTGCCCGCCCGTCGGGTCATCGTCCAGCCCTCTCCCTCGGCGCCCTGTTCGCCGACGAAGTCCAGGACGACCTCGGCGCCCTTGCCGTCGGTGAGTTCGAGCACGCGTTCGACCTCCGTGCCGTCGGCGAGCACCGTCTCATCGGCGCCCCAGGCGCCGGTCAGTTCGAGGGCGGCCGGGTTGCGGTCGAGCACCACGATGCGGGTCGCGCTCATCGCTCGCAGGCACTGCAGGCCGAGGTGGCCCAGGCCACCGGCGCCGATGATGACGCAGGTGCTGCCCGGGTGCAGCAGCGGCAGGGTCTTCTTGACGGCGTGGTAGGCGGTCAGTCCGGCGTCCGCGAGGGCGGCCACGGCGGCCGGCTCGATCCCCGCCGGGAGCTTGACGACCGAGCGGGCGGTGGTGCGGAGGTACTCCGCCATCCCGCCGTCGGTGTCGATGCCGGGGAACTGCTGCGCCTCGCAGTGCACGTCGTCGCCGGCGCGGCATGCCCGGCAATAGCCGCAGGTGATCAGTGGGTGCAGGATCACCGGATCGCCCGGGTGCAGGTGCTCGACCGCCGAGCCGACGGCGTGCACCCAGCCGGCGTTCTCGTGGCCGAGCGTGTAGGGCAGGGCGACCTGGGATTTCGGTGCCCACTGACCCTCGACGATGTGCAGGTCGGTGCGGCACAGGCCGGCACCGCCGATCTTCACGATCACGTCGTACGGGTGACGGATCGTGGGCTCCGGCACGTCCTCGACCACGGGACGCACCGCGTACTGATGCAGACGGACCGCTTTCATGACGCCTCCGAAGGCCTCACCGACGATTGCTGTCACCGGTCAGCCTATCGACGAAGTGGCACCCACGGGCTCTGGACAGTGATTCATATCACGGGGAAACTCGGAGAAGGGCCGAGCACCGGTTCCTACCAGAGCCGGTGCCGGTTCCGACCAGAGCCGGGCACCGGTTCCCGGCAACGACGCCGACGGAGCGGAGAGCGATTCCCATGACACGTACGTCAGAAGAAGTGTTTGCGCATCACGGCCAGGCGCTGGGCGCCGAAAACCTCGACGACATCGTCGCGGACTATTCCGACGATGCCATCCTCATCGTCAATGGCAAGGTCTATCGGGGCAAGGATGGCGCCCGCCAGGTCTTCGTCCAATTGCTCAGCGACGTCCCTCAGGCCGAATGGGCCCTCAACACCGTCTTCGCCGACGATGTCCTCTACCTCGAATGGAAGGCCGTCGGCGGTGGCCGCAAAGTCGACGACGGCATCGACACCTTCATCTTCGCCGACGGCATGATCCGGGTGCAGACGGTGATCTACCACGCCGGCGCCGCGTAGAGCGCTCCTCCCGTGGCGGTCCCGCCCCCGACAGCCTCCAAGCGCCCAGACCGTACCTGTCGTGTTCATTCCCGCTCGGTCGCCCGTGAGGGAATGCGTACGACGGGTTCGGTTTGGCGTGTGGTCGGTCGTCCCTCCGCCCGCGGCGCCTCTCGATGGCTGTCGCAAGGGCCGGACCGGTGCTCCGGCGGGCGATCTTGTCCACAGGGCGCGGCAGACCGGGGCCGAGTGTCAACAGATTCCATCAGGGGCTGGCCGTTCCCCTCCGGGGCGACTGAGATGGTGGTGTGAACAGGCCCGAGCCTCTCCGACCACCCGCGCCGCCGCGGCTGGTGCGTACGCGCATCCTGGAGCAACAAGGTCGGACACGCGCTGACATTTCGCGATCGGCCAAGGCCAGCCGCCTCGTTCGCGTAGCCCGGGGCGTGTACCTCGAGAAGGACGTAAGTGAGGCGCTGGCACGGCATGTCGCCAGGGCGTACGCCGCAGCCCCTGGGTTGGCACCCGACATGGTGTTGAGCCACGAGACGGCGGCAGTGCTGCACGGGCTGACCTCCGACGCGTCCCTGGTCCCCTCGCTGCTCCAGGTGAGTGGGCCGAGCTCAGGCGCCGGGGCGACGCGTAAGTGGCGGAAGGTCCACGCCACCCGGTTGCCGCCGGAAGACGTCACGACGCTGTCCGGGGTCCCTATCACGACGGTGGCTCGGACGGTCGTCGACTGCGCGCGTACGCTGCCGTTCATCGAGGCCGTGCCGCTCGCCGATCGGCTGCTGCGGACGGGCGCCCGCCCCGAGGAGGTCCGTCTGGCCCTCATCCAGGTGGCTGATCGGCTCGCCGGCTGCAAGGGCGTCCAACTCGCCCGAAGTGTCATCGCCTTCGCCGATGCTGGCGCCGCGAACGGTGGGGAATCGACGGTGCGGGTGATTCTCTCCACCCTCGGCCTGCCGACCCCGATCGTGCAGTACCTCATCTGCGACCCGAAGGATCCGTACTTCAAGGCCTGGGTGGATTTCGCCTGGCCGGACCTGCACACCGTGCTGGAGTTCGACGGATTGGTGAAATATAGGGCCGGCAACCCCTCCGGGCGCCCAGGTCATGACGTCCTCATCTCGGAGAAGCGGCGCGAAGATCAGCTGCGGGCCCTCGGGTGGCACATCGTACGGATCACCTGGAGCGATCTCGGTCGTCCCGAGTGGATCGCGGTCCAGCTCCGCCAAGCGTTCGCTCGGGGTGTCCGCGGATAGTCGTGACCCGCTGGGCCGGTTGGGCCGGGTGCGTCGGCTGGGGTGTGTCGGCTGGGGTGGCCCGGCGGGTGTGTCGGCTGGGTGGCCGGATCGACGCCCTCGCCTGCCAGACCGTACCCGTGGTCTGCATACCCTCCCGGTCGCCCGAGTGGGAATGAATACGAAGCGTACGGTCTGATACGTAGCGTACGGTCTGCGTCGGGCGTCGGCGTCGGGCGTCGGGCGTCGGCGTCGGGTGCCGAGGCCGGGCCGGCGGCACCGCAGCCTGGGCTCGCGCAATGGAGCATCCGTCTAGGCTCGCCCTATGGAGCATCCGTTGATGTTCGACCCGGACGACCCGTTGTTGCACCGGATCCGCGCGATCGCGCTGAGCTTTCCCGGGGCGGCGGAGAAGGTCAGCCATGGCAGGCCGACGTTCTACACCACCAAGGTCTTCGTCTATTACGGTGCGTCGATCAAGATCGACGGCGAATGGATCCAGCATCCGGAGTCGTTCGTCATCCATCCGGACGACGCGGAGCTGGCCGCCCTCGAGGCGGAGGAACGATGTTATCGGCCCGGCTACCTTGGTCCGAGTGGATGGATCGGTGTCGACCTGACCGATGACACCGATTGGGCGGAGGTTCGCGAACTCATCGAGGCCTCCTATCGTGAGACTGCTCCGGTCCGGCTCATCGCCGAACTCGACGCGCGATCGTTGGCCGACGGCGACCCCGAGGCACACGCGGAACGCTGAGGGCTTCGTGACGCCGGTGTCACGCGTCGAGCTGATCGTCGGGCTCGACTACCCGCGGTGGTTCTCCCTCCAGCGGCTCGTGCGACGTACGATCCGCCGGCTCCTCACCGGTGAGGAGATCTGCAACGGCAACCGCGAGACCTGGGGCAATGCGTTCGGGTGCGACTCGATCATCCGGTGGCATTTCCAGACCTGGCGGGCCAAACGCGAACAGATGCGGACCTGGGCGCGGGACCCGGAGGCCCCACGAACGCTGCTTTTCGGCAGTCCCGCGAAGTTGGGAGCCTGGATCGATGCCGGTGCGGGCATCACCCGCCCCCGGTGATCGCCACTGCCGACAGCCACCGTGAGCCGAATCTGACGCTTCAACCAGAGGGCGACTCCGACGCGCTGCGGCGACCCACGCAATGACACCGATCGGTGGGGGCGAATAGGCAAGGTGCCGCTGTGGCGCGCCAGATTCGGCTCACTGATCTGCCGTGCCCCCGGAGTTTGGCTCGGGCCTTTGGTCCAGAAGGTCCTCTCGTCCAGAAGGTCCTCTCGTCAGGTGGGCGCCTCGCTGATCCGCGTGTCGCTGATCCGCGTCATTGGCGCCCGGGAAGTCCGCGCTCCCGGGAATATCCCCCTCGCGACCGAGGTTGAGCCTATGTCGCTCAACTTTGGGGGAGCGGTGGGCTGGCAAGGGCTGATCGCCCGCGCCGGCCCCTGAACAGTGGCAGGCTCGTGAGGGGAGTTCGCTCCCGAGCCCAGCCGAGCCGGAGAACAAAGGACACATGGACGCCAACAAGCTCACCACCAAGAGCCGTGACGCGTACTCGACCGCCGTACGCAATGCGCTCACCAACGGCAACCCGAGTGCCGAGGCCGTGCACCTGTTGCACGCGATGCTGATCACGCCGGACAGCACCGTCGGGCCGTTGCTGGAGTCGATCGACGCCGATCCGCGGACGATCGATGCCGAAGCGGAGCGGGCGATCAAGCGCCTGCCGGCGGCCTCCGGATCGTCGGTCTCCCAGCCGACGCTGTCCGGGGCGCTGGCCCGCGTCCTCGCCGACGCCGAAACCCGGGCCGAGAAGCTCGGCGACACCTATATCGCGACCGAGCACCTGCTGATCGCGCTCGCCGCGATCGACTCCTCGGCGAAACAGATCCTCACCGCGCAGGGCGCCACCGCCGACGCCCTGACGAAGGCGTTCCAGGACGCCCGCGGGTCCAAGCGGGTCACCTCCGAGGGCCAGGAGGGCACCTCGAGCGCGCTGGAGCAGTACGGCTACGACATGACCGCCGCGGCCCGCGAGGGCAAGCTCGATCCGGTCATCGGGCGGGACCAGGAGATCCGGCGGGTGATCCAGGTGCTCGCGCGACGTACGAAGAACAACCCGGTGCTGATCGGTGAGCCCGGCGTCGGCAAGACGGCGGTGGTCGAGGGGCTGGCTCAGCGCATCGTCGCCGGCGACGTGCCGGACTCCCTGAGGGGACGACGGCTGATCAGCCTCGACCTCGGCGGCATGGTCGCCGGCGCGAAGTACCGCGGCGAGTTCGAGGAACGGCTGAAGAGCGTGCTCGCCGAGATCAAGGACGCCGAGGGGCAGATCGTCACGTTCATCGACGAGATCCACACGGTGATCGGCGCCGGCGCGACCGGCGATTCCTCGATGGACGCCGGCAACATGCTGAAGCCGATGCTGGCCCGTGGCGAGCTGCGGTTGATCGGCGCCACGACGCTGGACGAGTACCGGGAGAACATCGAGAAGGACCCGGCGTTCGAGCGTCGCTTCCAGCAGGTGTTCGTCGGCGAGCCGAGCGTGGAGGACTCGATCGCGATCCTGCGTGGCCTGCGGGAGCGCTACGAGGCGCACCACAAGGTGGCCATCACCGACCAGGCGCTGGTCGCGGCGGCGACCCTGTCGCACCGCTACATCACCGGCCGCAAGCTCCCCGACAAGGCGATCGACCTGGTCGACGAGGCGGCGTCCCGGCTGCGGATGGAGATCGATTCCTCCCCGGTGGAGATCGACGAGCTGCGCCGCAAGGTCGACCGGCTGACGATGGAGCAGATGGCGCTGGAGAAGGAGTCCGATCCGGCCACCCAGGAGCGGCTCGCCCGGCTGAACGCCGAGCTGGCCGACACCCAGGAGCACCTGCGCGGCCTCGAGCAGCGGTGGGAGGCCGAGAAGGAGGGCCTCAACCGGGTCGGTGACATCCGTCAGCAGATCGACGAGCTGCGAGTGGCCGCCGACAGGGCGCAGCGCGAGGGTGAGTTGGCGCGCGCCTCGGAGATCCTCTACGGCGAGATCCCGGCCCTGGAGAAGGAGCTGGTCACCGCCGCCGAGGCGGAGAAGAACGCCAAGCCGATGGTCTCGGAAGAGGTCACCGCGCAGGACATCGCCGAGGTGGTGTCGGCCTGGACCGGCATCCCGGTCGGGAAGATGCTGCAGGGGGAGTCGGAGAAGCTGCTGCACATGGAGGAGTACCTCGGCAAGCGGCTGATCGGCCAGTCCGAGGCGGTCACTGCTGTCGCGGATGCCGTACGTCGTTCGCGGGCCGGGATCTCCGACCCGAACAAGCCGACCGGTTCGTTCCTCTTCCTCGGCCCGACCGGCGTCGGCAAGACCGAGCTGGCGAAGTCGCTCGCGGAGTTCCTCTTCGATGACGAGCAGAGCATGGTCCGCATCGACATGAGCGAGTACTCCGAGAAGCACTCGGTCGCCCGGCTCGTCGGTGCCCCTCCGGGGTACATCGGCTACGAGGAGGGCGGTCAGCTGACCGAGGCCGTACGCCGCCGTCCGTACTCGGTGATCCTGCTCGACGAGGTCGAGAAGGCCCACCCCGAGGTGTTCGACATCCTGCTGCAGGTGCTCGACGACGGCCGGCTGACCGACGGTCAGGGGCGTACGGTCGACTTCCGCAACACGATCCTGATCCTCACCTCGAACCTCGGCTCGCAGTTCCTCGCCGACCAGTCGTTGTCCGCGGACGCCAAGCGTGAGGCGGTGATGGGGATCGTCCGTGCGTCGTTCAAGCCCGAGTTCCTCAACCGCCTGGACGAGGTGGTGATGTTCGCGCCGCTGACCCAGGAGGAGCTGACCCGCATCGTCGACATCCAGCTCGGCCGGCTCAACCGGCGGATGGCCGATCGTCGGATCAGCGTCGCTGCCACCCCGGCGGCGACGGAGTGGCTGGGACTGATGGGCTTCGACCCGGTGTACGGCGCCCGCCCGCTGCGCCGGCTGATCCAGTCGACCATCGAGGACCAGCTGGCCCGCGCGGTGCTGTCGGGTCGGCTGCACGAGGGCGACAACGTCGTCTTCGATGTGACGGACGACAACGAGGGCCTGGAGATCGTCGAATCGGCGCTGACCGGCGCCGGGGCGGTGGCCGGCACCGGCGACCAGCTCACCGATCGCCGGGATGATCTGGCCGGCGGGACGAACTGAGCCTGCTGGCCCGAGCGGGCCGGCCGGTCGGCGGGCTGGACTCAGCCGGCTGGGCGGCCCGCGCCGAGGGCGCTCGTGCCGGGGCGGCCCGCGCCGAGGGGCGCTCGTGCCGGGGCATACCGCGCCGAGGGGCGCTCGTGGAGTCGATCCATGGGCGCCACTCGTCGTCGTACGTCACCGACGCGACGTACGCCCCGAGCTCTGGAGGGCGCAGACGGCCCGCCAGGACATCACCGACACGGCGGACAGACCTGCGGCGATGGACAGCGCGGACAGGAAGGAGTTGATCGACAGCACGCTGCCGAACGATCCGATCGACCCGATGGAGAAGGCCGAACCGACCGAACCGATCGAGGCGAACGAGTTCTTGGAGGCGATGGACAGGACCGAGTCCTGGGAGGCGATGCTCCACTTCGAGCCGGAGTGCGGACGGTGCCGTGTCGTGCTCATGCGTCCATTGAACCGGCTCGGCCACCGAACTGTCTCGGGTGATGAGCGGGACTGTCTCGGCCACCGAACTGTCTCGGCCACCGAACTGTCTCACGTGAGCGGGACTGTCTCGGGCAAAGGGCGAGCTGTCCCGGCCATCTCGTGTTCCGCGGTTCCTCGCGTCGAGGTGGTCACGGCACCTCCCTGCACGGACAGGCTCAGCGGACGCTCCGGCGCCCTCCCCCTTCTCACACACAAACGCTCAGCTCTTCACCTCGCCCACGCGTTCGTGCTGAATGACGGACACATATGCACGGGCGAAGTGCAGAGGTCTGCGAATGTGTCTGAGCCGGTACGTCGGGATGGGATCCGACTCCATCCACACCGGTTCACCCCCGGCCCCCCGTCGCGGCCAGGGCCACGTGAGGAGCGGGAAGCCCGTCGCGGCTGACTCACCATGATGATCGTCGTGTTCTTGGTGAACTGGGCCCCGCTCAGGAGAGGATGGGGACCGGCCGAGGCACCGCTCGGGGGATGTGGCGGGGGCCGGACACCAGGAGGGGGACAACGATGTCGCAAGGCGAGCCCGAGGTGGGACCGCGCGAGCCCGAGGTGGGACCGCGCGAGCCCGAGGTGGGACCGCGCGAGCCCGAGGTGGGACCGCGCGAGCCTCAAGTGGGACCGCGCGAGCCGGAGGAGTCGACGACCGACCGGCCGCAGCGTCCGGGGATGGACCGTACTCCGGCCCCGGCCTCGCCGCTGCGGGCCCGGCCCCGAGTACTGACCCTGGTGATGGGCCTGTTCTACGGCGCGGTGGGCGTCGGCATCGTCGGCGTGGTCAGCGCGTTCCTCTGGCGGTCGGACAGCAGAACGGGCCTGTTGGACGCGATGGCCGGCTCGACGGCCGACCCGGGGAGCAAGCAGCAGGCCGCCGACATCGTGCTGTACGGGTCGATCGGCGCGCTGGCGCTGCTCCTCGTCGTCGAGCTCGCGCTCATCGCACGTCTCGGGACCGGGCGAGCCGGCGCCCGGCCGGCGCTCACCATCATCGTCCCGGCGCACTTGGTGGTGGTGTTCCTGGTCCGTGACGTCGTACGGAGCCAGGGGTGGCAGGGCACGATCGTCGAGGCGAGCCTGATCATCCAGGCCGCGGTCCTCGTCGTGGCGGTGGCGCTCAGCTGGATCCGCCCGATGGGGCGCTGGCTGCATCGTCGTTCGCGGGCGTCGACGTCGTAGGCGTGTCCGGGCGGGTGCCCGGCGCTGGTGCACCGTCGGGCACCGCCGGGCGGCCCGGCGCCGTCGGACCGGCCGGCATCGCCGCGACCATGTCGACATCGAGGAGCAGCGCCTCGCAGGTCCGGGTGAGCGTCTCGGCGCACTCCCGCACGGCGCGCACGGCGAGGGGGTCGGCCGCCACCCGTCGCCAGCGCGCCAGCGCCTCGAGCGCTGCGCGGCGGACGTCCTCGGCGGTCGGGTCGGATCGGCGCTGCGCGGTGGGCGCCGCAGCGGACGGCGCGGTGCCGCGGTCGCCCGCACGCCCGGCCGGCGCTGACGGGTCGTCCTCGGCAGCTCCGGTCAGGCCCAGCCGGGTGGCCGGGGCATCCCCGTACGCTCCGGCCAGGCGCAGCGCCTCGGCGACCTCCTCCGGGGACAGCCCGGGTGGGCCGCCGGCGCTCAGCCAGGTGACCAGGCGCAGTTCTCGCAGGTCGTGCGCCGCCAGCACGGTGGCCTCGAAACGTCGCGGCAGCTCGGGCTCCGGGCACGGCCCGGCGGCCAACAGGCGGCGCAGGCCGGTGAGCGCGGTGCTGGCCTTGAGCAGCTCCGCGGCCCGGGCGTAGGTGTCCACCACGGCCTGCTGCAGGGCGGGCAGACCGCTGCGGCGCAGCAGCTCGTCGGCCAGCGACATCGGCTGATCGTGACCGTACGGCAACAGCACCATCGCCAGCCGGATCCCGAACAGTCCCAGCCGGTCGACCAGGGCCCGGCGGGCGTCGGGCGCCACGTCCGGATCGGGTGCGGTGACGAATCGCTGCGCCGACAGCATCAGCAGTTCGCGGCGCTCCTTGGGCATCGCCGCCAGCTGTCGCAGGCTCTCGAACTCGGTCTGCCGCAACGTCTGCGCTCCCTGGGCGACCAGACCCGCCAGCGGCAGCACGCCCTGGCAGACCGGGCGCACCCGAGGATCGCGGGCGTACGTGGTGGCCATGTCCTTGGCCTTGATCAGGGCGTCCAGACCACCACCGCCGACCTCGTCGGCGCGGGACAGCACGCCGATGACGTTCATCGGCCGGTCCTCGGCGGCGCTCGACGGGTTGGACTGCCTCCGGAACTCCTCCAGCACCGCGAGGTCGTCGGCCTGGCGGTGTCGCATCAGGTAGATCAGCGCATCCACCCCCGGCCCGGTCGACGGCGCTGCCGCACCGGTCGGGGTGACCAGGTCGAGAGTGCGCTGGGAGGCCTCCACGGTGAGCGACCCCAGGCCGGGGGTGTCGATCAGCGTCATCTGCGCGAGCACGGGCGCCGGCCAGGCCACCTCGATCCGCGCCACCTCGTCCGGGCGGTGCCCGGCCAGGTCGAAGGACAGCCGTCCCTCCACCCGCCGCAACACCAGCGGCTGCGTACGCCCATCGGTCAGGAACAGCCGGGCCGACGGGGTGGCCCCGTGCACGTACCAGGTCGACACCAGCGTGCACTCGCCGGCATCGGTGGCAGCGACCTCCTCCCCGAGCAGCGCGTTCAACAGGGTCGACTTGCCGGCCTTCAGCCGGCCGGCGATCGCCACCCGGAGCGGTTCGTCGAGCCGGCGCTGCAGCCGTCGCACCGTTTCGGCGGCCGAGGGATCGGTGGCGTACGCCCGGGCGGCCGCGGCCAGCAGAGTCCGGGTCGCCTCCGGAGTGGAGGGCGTACGCTGCCCGGTCCACGTGATCGCCGCCTGCGTTGCCTGGGTCTGCGTTGCCGGCGCCTGCGTTGCCTGGGTCTGCGTGACCGGCGCCGGCGTTGCCTCGGGCTGCGCGCTCATGCCGGCTGTCCCATCAGCTTGCGGCCGCCCTGGGCGAGTTGTTCGGTGGTGGCCAGGAAGCGTTGCAGGTCCGCGATCCGTTGAGCCCGCTCGGCGGTGCCCTGTCGGGCGACGGCCTTGGCCGACGCGATCGATTCGGCCATCGACCGCTGCAACTCGCCGGCCACCTCGGTGTAGTGGTCACGCATCGCACGCTGGACGACCCGCAGGCGATCCTTCATCACCTTGAGCACTTGGAACTGCACGTCGTCGAGCCGCCGGCGGACGATCGTCTTGGCTTCCCCGCGGCGTCGGGCCAGCCGGTTCTGGCGATCCTCCACGTACGCCTTGCCGCCGAGCAGCACTCCGGCGCCGATCGAGATCGGGTTGATCAACGCCATCCCCGCCATGCCGGTGATCAGGCCGAACATCAGCACCCCGCCGTACGAGCCGCGCATACCGATCAGCAGCTTCTGGGTCAGGTGCACTGCATGCATGTCGAGTTCGGACATCGACGGCACCCGTTCCAGCACCCCGGTCGTGTCGGAGATCTGCGCCACCGGCATCGCGTCAGCGGCCGAGGCGGAGAAATGCTCGGCGACCTGTTGGGCGAGCCAGCGGGTGCTCTCCTCGGCCCACAGGAAGCTCTCCGCCAGGGCCGAGTTGACCCGCTCGTCGAGCCAGCCGCCGAACTCGTCCCACATGGTCGCCGGATCATCGGCGTCGATGGCCGCTTCGGCGTCGCGGATCACCACCCGGAGCCGCTCCCGGACGTCGTGTTCCAGATCGGAGACCAGATCGGCCATGCCGTCGCCGAGCGCGACCTGCCAACGCGCCGAGCGCTCGCGCAGCGCCTGGGCCTCGGCCTGCGCCTGTTCCAGCGTGCTCAGCACCTCGGGCAGCCGGCTCGGATCCTCCAGTGCGGACAGCTCCGGCTGCCAGGCCGCGCGAAGGTTGTCGGTGACGGACAGCACGTCGTTGGCGACCGTACGGGCGGTGAGTCTCCGTGCCTGTCCGACGATGTCCTCGCGCAGGTGGCGGACCAGCTCCGGGAAGCCCGATTCGTTGTGGAGCTCGGCGTCGCTGTGCTTGATGGCCAGCTCGCGCAGCCGCGACGAGACGGCGATCACCGGCAGATCGAGGCCCGCCCGCTGCAGATGTCGGCGGTCGAGCTCGACGATCTGGGCCCAGTCCACATGGGCGTCGGTCTTGGTGATGATGCAGGCGGCGTTGGGACAGCTGCGCAGCGCAGTCGTCAGGAAGGCCAGCTCTGGGGCGGTGAGCTCCCGGGACGCATCGGAGACGAAGAGCAGGGCGTCCGCAGCCGGCAGGGCGCTGGCGGTGGCCCCCGCATACCCGCTGGTGAGGGTGCCCACCCCGGGGGTGTCGACCAGTTCCAGCCCGCCGTCGAGGATCGTCCGCGGGATCGCCGCCTCGGCGTACGCCACCCGCTCGGTGTTGTCCGGGTTGGCGCGCTCGCTGGCGAAGGCGGCGAGCTGGTCGAGGGGCACCGGCCGGGAGCGGGTCGGCTCGTCGCCCAGGGCGCCGGCGAGCCCGACCTCCCCGGGTGCGTGGTCGGCGAGCACCAGCCGCGCCGCCGGTGGATCGCCGTACTTGACGACCGTCGGCACCGTGGTCGCCGCCTCGGCGTCGACCGCGCACACCGGTGCGGTGACCAGCGCGTTCACCAGGGCGCTCTTACCCTGCTTGAACTCCCCGACGACCAGCACCCGGACAGCAGGGTCGGCCCACCGACGCCGCGTCCGCGCCAGGCGGTCGACGAGGTCCGTACGGTGCGCCTCGGTGGCCAGGTCGACCGTACGGTCGACGAATTCCTCGATCTTCATCGGATCCCCCCAGTTCAGTCGGCGGCGCTGCCGGCCCGATGTGGTCCCCATCATGCCCGGGCGTCGGTTCCCGCGGGGGCCGGCGGACGCCACCGCACCAGCGGACGCCACCGCGCCACCGGACGCCGTCGCGCCACCGGACGAGGAGGCGGCTCGGCAGGGATTACCTGCCGAGCCGCCCCGCGGTCATGCGGTGGCCCCGACGGTCAGCCGGTGCGGGGTCATCCGAGCTCGCTCCGGATCAGAGGGTGACGTCGTCGACCTCGACATCGACGTTGGTGGAGTTGTCGGTGTTGACCGAGTTGTCCGTGTAGGAGTTGTCCTCCGGCTCGTACTGGAAGGAGTCCTCGACCTCGGTGGAGTTGTCCTGGAAGGAATCCTCCACCTCCACATCGGTCTCGGTGGTGGTCGAGTTGTCCGAGTTGTCGGAGTTGTCGGAGTTGTCCTGGAAGGAGTCCTCCACCTCGACGTCGACATCGGTGGAGTTGTCGGAGTTGTCCTGGAAGGAGTCCTCGATGTCCACCTCGGTCGAGTTGTCCTGGAACGAGTCCTCGATGTCCACCTCGGTGGAGTTGTCGGAGAAGTCGTTGAACGACCCGTTGATCGAGTTGTCGGTGTTGTCCTGGAAGGAGTCCTCGATCTCGACGTCGATCTCGGTGTTGACCGAGTTGTCCGAGTTGTCGGTGGTCGACTGGTCGATCGACGCGAGGCCGGAGGCAGCCGCCGAATTGTCACCCGACACGATCTGGGCGTGGTTGTCGAACGACTGGGAGAAGTCACCCTCGGTCCAGATGTTCTGGTTCACCGAGAAGTCGGCGATGGTGTCGCGGTCGTCGACCTCGGTGTAGGAGTAGTTGTTCACGATCGAGTGCAGCTGCTGCACGGCGTGCGAGTGGTCGTCGTCGTGGTGGCCGTGGCCGCCCTCGTTCTTGGACCAGATGTCCTTGGCGCCGGTCTCGTACTCGCGGTCGAAGCTGGCGGCGACGCTCACCGGGGCGAAGTCGCGGATCACCGGGACGATGGCGTCCACGTCGGCGGAGCAGATGTCGCCGAAGCCGGCGGCGGCCAGGGTGCCCTCGGGGTCGGCCTCGAAGGCGGCGGCCTCCTGCGGGTTGCCCAGCAGGCCGAGGATGTAGTCCAGCAGTTCCTGGATGGTGGCGTTCATGGCGGTTCCTTTCGGTCGGTCGCGATGTCGGTCGGGTCGCGTCGGTGGATGCCCGTTCGGTCGGTGCTCGTTCGGTCGGGCAGGTGATGCGGTTGGCTCGCGCCGGACCCCTCGCTGTCTGCCGGCTGCCTGCCGGCCACACGTCGACGCTATGGGCCGTCGCGGCGGTGGGGGAACGGGAGGAGTCCCCCTCCCGGCGGCCTGCTGGAGCGGGGACGGTCCGCAGTGCTGGCTGGGGGGTTGCGGGGTTCACTAGGGGATTCGAGGGGGGTTCGGGAAGCCCGGTGATCGGCGTCCGAGGGTTCCCCGGGCGGACTCGGTGACGTACGCTCATGGTCGGGCCATCGCGTAAGGGCTCTGCTCGGGGGGGCAAACAATGACGTTTCGATACAGCCAGCCGTACGGTGTCGTCGTAGAGATCGGCTCGTCCGGCGCTTGGCTCGCGGAGAGAGGTCCGGGACCGGATGGGGCGCCGCCACGTGCGGTCGAACTCGAGCCGGTGGCGTACGGTCCGGACGACGAGTTCCTGATCGGCCCGGCTGCCCGGGAACAGGGCATCCAGGATCCGACCACCTGCATCGCGTCCTATCTGTCGCGGATCGGCGACGATCTGCCGCTGCTGCTCGCCGGTCGTGCCACCGCGCCCGAGGACCTGCTGGCCCTCGTGCTGTGCCGCCGGATCGACGAGGTGACGGAGTGCCACGGTGGTGCCTCGGCGGAGGAGATCGTGGTGGTGCTGCCGGCCGAGTGGGGCCCGCACCGCCGGTCGCTCGTCCGCGACGCCTTGGCGCGCCAGCAGGTCACGCCGTTGCGGCTGGCCGCGGCGCCGATCGCCGCGCTGCTCGATCCGCGGCTGGACCTGCCGACGGACACGCGTACGGCCTTGGTGGTGGACGGCGGTGACCGTCGGATCAGTGCCACCGTGGTGCACCGAGTCCTGACTGAGGACATCGCTGCGGCGTCCGGATCGGCCGGGACTCCGGAGCTTCCTGACGCCGACCGGCAGGAGATCTGGGGATGGCGGGTCCAGGAGGCCACCGGGGAGGAGTTCGGCGGGCGGGACATCGACGATGCGCTGCTCGGCTTCGTCCAGGAGAGGCTCGGTGCCGCGCCGTTGCCTGCCGACGGTGCCGCCCTGCGCCGGGCCTGCCGGACGGCGCGCGAGGAGCTTTCCGTCGCGCCCGCGGTGATGCTGACCCCACCGGGGCGGAGTGAGCCGCTGCGGCTGGTCCGTGCCGAGCTGGATCTGCTGGTCGGTGGCCTGTTGCGTACGGCGATCTCGGCCCTGCTGCTCCGGCTGGACGTACGCCCCGCGGGCGGGGGCCCTGGCACCGGTGACCACGTCCCCGGCGCCGCCGTCGCCGCGGCCGCGGCCGATGGTGCGGCGGTGGACGGCGGTGTGGCCGTCGACGCCGTCGTCCTGTGCGGTGGCCTGGCGCAGATGCCGCTGCTGGTGGAGATGGTCTCCGAGCTGACGGGTCGGCCTGTGCTGGTCGCGACCGAGGCGAGCCAGGCGGCGATCCGCGGTGCCGCCCTCGCGAGCACCGTCGTCCCCGCCGAGGGGGACACATCGTCGGTGACGACGTTCGTGATGGTGCCCGACACGCCGGATGGCGTCGGCATCAACGGCATGTCCGAGGGTCCGGGCCGCTCCGACGAGGCGACCGCCATGGGGGACATCGCCATGGGGGACACGGCGTCGCCGGCTGCGGTGGGACCGCGCCGTCGCCGACGCTCGTTGGGGCGTTACAGCGGGCTGGCCGCCGGTGTCGCCGTGGTGGCGCTGGCTGTCAGTGCGCCTCTGTCGCTGCCCGGACTGGCCGGCGGGCTCGCTGACCTGATCGCCGGCAACCCTGCTGGCACAGCCGATGCGGCCGAGTCCCGGTCCGCCCCCGCCGGCGGTCTGCTGGGGTCGTTGGTCGCTGAGGCCGACCCGGGGGCGCCGCGTGGTCCGCTGGAGACTCTCGCCGACCTGCTGATCCCCGACGCGGTGGCAGCCACACTGGCCAAGGACCCTGCCGCGGACCCGACCCAGACCCCCAGCCCGCTGCGGAGCCTCGCCGAGCGGCTGTTGCCGGGCGCAGACCCGACGACCCAGGATCCCGGCTCGCCCGCCTCGACAGGCGACGGGAACGGGACCCCGTCGGGTCCGGGGACCCCCGCCAGTGCCGAGCCGACCACCCCGCCGACGGAGACCCCGTCGTCCCCCAGCAGTGGTGGTGGCACCACGCCCACCCAGCAACCGGAGCCGACCGATCCGGCCCCGGGGACCGGCGGTGGGCCCTCCACGGCGCCGAGCGATCCGGCGCCGACGACCGATCCCGCGCTGCCGTCCTCGGATCCTGCTCCTTCGGGCCCTGTCCCCGACCCCGCCCCGCCCGCACCGACCTCCGACCCGGTGCCGCAGAGCGTTGCCCCGTCCAGTGTCCAGTCGAGCGCGACCGAGGTCTGAGGGAGGTGGACCACAGCCGTGCGGTGTCCACTGGAGCAGATGTCGATGTCGATGTCGACGTCGACCTCGACGTGCACGTCGCCCGCTTCCGCGGCCTGTCCGAGCCGGCGCGTGCGTTGGTCGAGGAACTGGCCGCCGGCTTCGGTCTGGATGATTGCCCGACGGCCGGCCGGAGTTCTGCGGAACAGTACGACGACCTGCTTGCCGAGGTGGAGTCCGCCGGCCTGTTGACCGGTGCGGGGGACCTTCCCCCGGCGGTGGCCCGCAGCGTGATCGAAGAGTTGCCGTTGCACCGCCGGCGCCGGCTGCAGCGGAAGGTGCTCGAGGCACTGCCGGAGGACCCGACCGCCGACCCGCCACGGCTCGCCCGTGTGGCAGCCACGGGCGTCCAGGACCCGAAGCTCGTCACGGCGCTCATCGCGTTCGGCGACGATCAGGTGACCGACGATCCCGAGGCGGCCCTGGAGTGGTACGACCTGGCCGAGGGGGCCGGGGCGACGGCCGAGATCCTGCTCGCCCGACGGGCGGAGGCGGCTGTCCGCACCGGTGATCTGGCCGGTGCCGCCGGACTGGTCGATGCCGCTCTCGCTCTGCCCGAGCCGCCCGAACCGCGGCGTACGGCCGGCGTCGCCCTGGCGGTGCTCGGCCAGTCCGGGATCGGCCCGCTCGCCGGCGAGGTGGTGGGCCTGTTGGGGCCCCGGCCGAGCGGGAGTGACACCGCCTGCGGCGCCGCCGTGCTGATCGGCCGCGGGCACCGGGACGGTGCCGAGCAGTTGGTGGTCGCCAACAGCCAGAGCGCATCCCGCCCGACCGTACGGGAAGCGGCGCTCGCCTTGGTCGTGAACGGGCTGGCCGCCTCGATCGGGGACTCGCCGGCCGACGCATTGCCTTTCCTGGTGCGGGCGGCACAGACCATGCCCGCAGGCGGCGACGACGCCCTGCTTCCTGCGCATCCGGCGATGCTGGCGGCACTGGCCGCCCTGCACACCGGTGAACTCGGCGTCGCCGAGTCGGTGCTCGACGGGGCAGTGGACGCCGTCGACGAGGACTCACGGTGGAGCCGTCCGCTGATCCAGCTGTCCGCCTGGGCCCGGATGGTGCTCGGCGATGTCGCCGGCGCCACCGACCTGCGGCGCCGGGCCGCAGCCGGGTCCTGGCCGATGACCTCCCGGGACGCCTTCTGGGACCTGGCGCTCGGTGTCGGGCTGGCCCGCCGGGGCGACGACACTCGTGGCCTCGCGGAGGAGTGGCGCCGGGCGGGAGCGCGGCTGATCGGCCACCCGGTGGACCTCTATGACCTGCTGCCGCTCGGCGAGTTGCACGTCGCCGCGGTTCGGGTGCATGACCCGGCCAAGGTCGCCCCGCATCTGAGGATGGCCTGGGCGCTCCTGGAGAGGCTCGACTCTCCGCCCTTGTGGGCCACCGCGCTGCACTGGGACGTCATCCAGGGGGCGATTCTGGCCAATCAACCACGCGATATCGCGCCGCACGCGCAGGCCCTGGTCCGCAGCTCCGCCCGCCTGCCGTACGCGGCCATCCTGGCGGAGGCCGGCCGGGTGTGGATGCAGGTGATGGCGCAGCGGTTCGTGGTGGGTGAGGTCGTCCAGGCGGTGCATCGGCTCCGCGACGCCGGGCAGGTGTGGGACGCCTGCCGGCTCGCCGGGCATGCCGCCGCCCGGGCTGACGACCGCAAGGACACCGCCCGGCTGCTGGAGTGTGCCCGCGAGTTGATGCCCGGCACGGCGGACGATCCCGAACCGTCCGCGCGCGTCGTGGAGTTGTCCACCGGTCGGGTGCACTTGAGTGGCCGTGAACGTCAGGTCGCCCGGCTCGTCGTCGCCGGCAATACGTACCGGGAGGTGGGGGCCCGGCTGTTCCTGTCGGAACGTACGGTCGAACACCACATCGCCCGGATCCGACAGCGCCTCGGTGTCAACAGTCGGGCTGAGCTGCTCGACCACTTGCGGATCGCTCTGGACCAACTGGCCGAGGAAGATCGCTGAGACGTCCGGCGCCGTCCGGATCAGCTCGTTGCCCCGCCGTGCCTGTCCTCGACAGAGCGAGAACCCTTGGCGTGCCCGGGTCAGTAGTCCACCGGGGTGGAGACCGGCGGCGGCGTGGTGCCCGGTGCGACCAGCGGCCAGGTCAACCGGGTCAGCATGTCGTCCGGATCACCCTCGGGCGTCGGCATGGTGAGGTAGGTCTCCCACATGATCAGGGCGGCGGTGTGGCCCTCCTCCCGCATCCAGTCCTCGAGCCGCTGGTAGCTGCGAGCGAGGTTGTCGTACGACCCCTGGTGGATCATCTCGGCCACCGGGCCGGCCGGCAGTTCCGCGGGACGTACGTCGTCGCCCTCCGGAACGATGGCGCGGCCGACCGGGAAGCCGGCGGCGACGTCGACCGTTTCGCCCGGCTGACCGTAGTAGACGCCGACCGGCGGTCCGACCGGGAACGATCCCTGCTTCTGAAGAGTGGCGAGGACGGTACGGAAGGCCCGGTCGTAGAACGACGGCAACTCCTCCATGCCGACGATCTCGCGGACCACTGCCAGGGTGACCGGCCGCGCGTCGCTGAGGTGCGGTTCGAAGCTCTCGGCGGCCGGCGCCGGAGGGGGCGTCGGTGCGCCGCCCGGGTCGGGCCGGCGGGCGGGATCCGGCTGGGCGGTGGGATCGGTGGTCATCGGAGTGCCTGCCTCTCGTACGACAGAGATCTGGTCTCGGAGATCGGGTCCTTCTGACAGTCTGGTCCGATGCCGACCGGTTGGCCAGAGGCTCCGGATGCCGCGTGACGCGGACAGGTCCCGTTCGTACGACGACTCGCTGTCCGCCCCAGGATCCGTCCTCACCGGGCGCCGCTACGCGGGCTGCTGCCAGAGTCGACGTCCGGCGTCGTCGGTGATCGTGACGGCCGGCGCACCCCCGAGGTCGACGACGATGTCGAGGAACGCTCCGCCGTCCCGCGCCCGGGTGCGGTAGGCGTACCGCGTGTTGGTCAGGCTGACCCGTTCCGTGGCGGCGGCGGTGAGCCAGGGGTGGCGCCGTCGCAGGCCGATGAGGTCCTGGTGGGCGCGCAGGACCGGCTGTCCCCACGGCGCGAGCTGGTCCGGGGTCTCGGGGAATGCCGGCCGGATCGCGTCGTCGCCGCCGAGACGATCCTCCTTGACGCCGGTGAAGGCCTGCTCGTCGCCGGCGTAGATCGACGGGATGCCGCCGACCGTCATCAGGATCGCCAGCGCGGCGACCGCTCCCTGGGCGCCGACCGCCGTCGCGATGCGGGTGACGTCATGGTTGCCGACGAAGGTGTTCGGGACGAAGTGCTCCAGGAAGCCGTTGTGTCGCCGCAGCGCCCAGTCGAGTTCGAAGAGGTTGCGGTCGGCCAGGCTGGACCGGATCGCTTTCCACAGCTCGTACTGCGTCAATGAGTCGATCGTCGAGGTGGCGGCGAAGCCGGGGTAGTCGCCGTGGATCACCTCGCCGAGGAACCACGCCTCCGGATGTCGTGCGCGGACCCGCGGGAGGACCTCGCCCCAGAACGTCGGGGCGACCGCATAGGCGGCGTCGAGACGCCAGCCGTCGATGCCACGGTCGAGCCAGTGCTCCATCACCTGCACGGCGTAGGCCACGGTCTGCGGGTCGGCGTGGTCGAGCCGGGCCAGGCCGGGATGTCCCTCGAACGTCCGCGGCGCGGGGCCGCCCGGCGCGTGCCAGTCGATGTCGAACAGGCCGGCCCGCTCGCTGCCCGGCCCCTCACGCAGCACCTGTTGCAGTGCTGGGTGGTCGACCCCGACATGGCTGAACACTCCGTCCAGGACCAGCCGTAGCCCGCGGGCCCGACATCCGGCGACCAGGGCGTCGAACTCCGCGTCGCCACCGAGGCGCGGGTCGATCCGGAACTGGTCGAGGCTGTCGTAGCCGTGCGAACGGGAGGCGAAGATCGGCCCCAGCAGCAGGCCCGAGGCTCCCAGCTGGATCGCATAGTCCAGCCATCCCGTCAGTCGGCCCAACCGCGGCGTCGGCGAGGCATCGGCCTGCCGGATCGGAGCGCCGCAGAAGCCCAACGGGTACACGTGCCACCAGATCGCACAGTCTGGCCAGTTCATCACGACCTCCTACTGAATCGCACTCACTAACGTTGATGAGGCTAGTTCAGTAGTGCTGTCAGGGCAAAGTGAACGCGTGCGAGAGGTCCGTGACGAGGTGGACCGTGTGCGGTGGACCGTGCGCAAGGGGTCTGTGGCCAGGCGGACCGGACGAGGCGGGCGGGCAGCGTGGGCCTGGCGAAGTGGACCGTGTGGCGTGAAACGGGGAACTACGATGACCGACGTGCCGCGTACCGACCGCCAACCCCGCCGACGCCTGGATCCGGACGCGCGCCGGTCGGCGATCCTGGATGCGGCCGCCGCGACCTTTGCCGAACACCCGTACGGTGAGGTGACCATGTCGGCGATCTCCTCTCGGGCCGGCGCCTCGGATGCCCTGCTGTATCGCTACTTCGGTGGCAAGGAGGACCTCTACGCCGAGGTCGTACGCCTGGCGATCCGCGACCTGGGGGAGCGCCAGACGGCCGCCTTGCAGGCGTTGCCCGCGGGGGTGTCGGTGCGTGATCGGCTGCGCGAGGCCGTGCTGGTCTATCTCGACCACATCGCCGACCATCCGGCCGCCTGGGCGATGCCGTTGCGTACGCCCGGGGCCGAACCGTCGGCGGTGGCGCAGCTCCGGGTCGAGGCCCGTCGTCGGTACGTCGAACGGTTGCGTACGTTGCTGTCGCCGAGCGCCGAACTGCGCCACGAGTACGCACTGTGGGGCTACTACGGCTTCCTGGATGCCGCCTGCCTGCTCTGGGTCGAGCACGGCTGCCCGGAGGGCGAGCGGTGGGCCCTGGTCGACGCGGCCCTCGGAGCACTCGAGGGTGCCCTCGGCGACTGGGCCGCCTAGTCCGTCCCGTGTCGTTCATGTCCTCCCGGAATGTCGGGTGACTCGATGCTGCAGGGGGATCAGATCGGTGACTCGATGCTGCAGGGGGATCAGATCGGTGACTCGATGCTGCAGGGTGATCAGGTCGGTTGCCTGATGCTGCCGGGGGCAGGAATGTGCCAAGGCCAGCCTTGCCTCGTTCTGGATGCCGGAACGGACGCCGATCATGACGGGGGTGGTGTGCGGCCCGACGTCACCGTATGCTATGTGACCACCGTCACGAACGTGACGTGGGTCTCGAGAGGACGCGGTATCCTCGCCGTCACTCTGTGGGAGGAAGGAAAACACTCCATGTCGATCACCATGCCCGCCACGCGCGCCGCCGCCGTGGGACCTGAGCTCGCCCGATCGTGGCTGCTCGTCAACGCTGCTCACCCGGACCGGTTCGCCCCGGCCGTAGCCAGCGCTGCGGACGTGGTACTTCTCGACATCGAGGACGCCGTCGCTCCCGAGGGCAAGGCCCAGGCCCGCGACAATGCCGTCGAGTGGCTGTCCACCGGCGACAACGAGGGCTGGGTGCGGGTCAATGGCTTCGGCACCGAATGGTGGGAACAGGATCTCAAGGCGCTCGCCGAGGCCCCCGGCCTGCGCGGCGTCATGCTCGCCATGGTCGAGACCGCCGAACACGTGCGACGTACGGCCCAGTTGCTGCCGAACGCGCTGATCGTCGCCTTGGTGGAGACCGCCCGTGGGGTGCAGAACCTCCCCGAGATCGCCGACACCCGCAACACCTTCCGGCTCGGTCTGGGGCTCGGTGACTACCGACGTGACACCGGCTTCGACGATGACCCGTTGACGCTGGCCTACACGCGCTCGCAGTTCACCATCGCGTCGAAGGCGGCCGGACTGCCCGGTCCGATCGACGGACCCGCCGTCGGGGCGCTGGGCGTGAAGCTCGCCGACTCCGCCGGGGTGACCGTGCAGTTCGGGATGACCGGCAAGATCTGCCTGATGCCCGAGCAGACCCCGACGGTCAACGAAATACTGTCCCCGTCGATGGCCGACCGGTCCTGGGCGGTGGAGTTCCTCACCGAATTCGAGGCCCACGGCTCCCAGATCCGCAATGGGTCGGACCTGCCGCGACTGGCCCGTGCCCGCAAGGTGCTGAGCCTGTCCCAGGCGTACGGCCTGACCGTCCCGCAGGGTTATGACCTTCATTTCGAGGCCCCGCTGGACACTTATCACTGCTGATCCCATCCGATGTCCCGGCGGAAGCCGGGGTGCCCGACGTGCCGAATCGTGAGATTCGGCACGTCGGGCACTTTTTGTGCCGTGTTTCGGGACCGGATTTTGGGGATGCGGATGGACGTGGCCGCGACGGTGGACCTCGATGCGGTAGATTCCGCCACGATTGCACGTCTGTTGACTATGTCTTTCCTACGGGGGTACTCGCATGACTGACCCATCGCTCGGCTCGGAGCCATCCGCCGAAGCTGCCACGAATCGAGATCCGTTCCGCAAACCGTCGCGTCGCGCCGTCGTCGTCGGTGCCGCCTGGGCCGTTCCGTCGGTCATGGCGGTCAAGGCGGTGCCCGCCTGGGCCGCCAGCCCGACGCCCTGCACCGCATGGACGTACCAGAATCTGCGCGCCGCCAGCCAGTTCCTCAGCGGCACGCTGCTGGGCACGCGGCTGAGCCAGGTCTTCTCCGATCCCAGCTGGACCGGCGCCTCGCTGGCCCAGGTCCGCGGGATCCAGGTCACGACCGTGCCGCCGAACTCGCCGGTGCCGGATCCCGCCCCGCCGGCGAGCGAGCGTCTCGATGGTGTCGCCAACGCGCCGGCCTACCGTACGAAGCTCGACCTCGCGGCGCTCCAGGCGCTGGAGGTCATCGCGGGTGTCCAGCTCGGCTCGCTGATCAAGGCGCCGGTCGGTGTGATCAATCAGTGGGCGCAGGCGGTCTACAACGGCACGGTCAACGGGTCGACCGGTGCGATCGACAACAGCAGCGGCATCATCGACACCAGTGCTGCGGCAGGGTCGACGACGTACGCCAGCATCAACCTGAAGAACCTGCTCAACAATGCCCTGAGTGGGGGCCTCAACGGCCTCGGCACGGGCATGGCGACGAACATCACGGATCTCTCGCTGGATCTCGGCGCGATCGCGGGCCGGGCCTGGCAGGACACCTGCACCAACTGCATCAAGCGCGACTACCTGCTGGCGTGGGCCAAGCTGGTCGTGGATTCGCCGTTGCTGGCCGCCCTGTACAACCCGCTGGTCACGATCATCAATGGCCTTCAGAGCACGATCAACGGCCTGATCGGCCCGGGCAGCACCGTTGACGGACTGTTGAACCAGATCGAAAACGCGATCAACGCCATCAACGTCCTCGGGCTTGTGAAGCTGACGGCGACCGCGAACATCACCGTGTCGCTCGACACCAGTGCGGCGACGGCTGCACTGGGCAATGACCTGTTCCCCAGCACCAAGCTGCTGGATCTCGGCCTCGGCCCGAACGAGACGCTCACGGTCGATCTGGGCGTCCTTCTCGGCGGCGCTTATCAGCCCGACGGGACCAACAGTGCCCTGAACGGCCTGGCACCAAACACCAGCCTGTTGGTGAACACCAGTGCGGTCACCAACCTGGTCAACCAGATCGGCGGGATCGGCCAGGACATCGTGGCCGTTCTCGAGGACCTGATCAAGGTCAACCTCAGCATCAGCGTGCACGCATTCGCGCTTGGAATCATCGATGCTGATGTCGCCACTATTCAGCTGTACTCCGGCGCCAGCGGCACCAACCCGGTCTCCATCGCGGACCTGCTGAACAACAACTTCCACTTCGAGGTCACCCTCCTTCCGGCTGCCGGCGCTCTCGGTGGTCTGCTGAGCGCCCTGACCACGGTGCTCACCGGGACCCTTGTCACCGGCTTGGTGGGTCAGATCGGCGCCGCGCTTCACACGCTCGTGGTGAACGCGGTCCTCACCTCGACCGTCAACAGCGCGATTACGGCCCTCGGTGCCTTCGTGAACCAGCTGCTGACCGCGCTGTTCATCACTCCGGGAGTGCTCTCGCTGACGGCCAACGCCCAGAACGATCCGCAGGTGGCCTGCACGCCGCCGACGGGCGCCGGCGCGGAGCCGTCCGACTGGGCCACGCTGGAAGCCGGCGAGTACGACGTGGCGGCCTTGCGGCTGGCCGTGCTCCAGTCGGTGTCGACCAACGTCGTCACCCTTTACCTGGCTCGTGGCGCGGTCGGTCCGATCGTGGCGACTGCCGCCGCCCCCGTCGCCCCCTGATCGACCGTGTCTCGGGCTGCGGCCCGAGCACACCAGGGCCCGTTGCATCCACTCGGATGCGGCGGGCCCTCTGCTGTGTCTGGCATCGATCCGTACGGGTCGACCGTGCTGCCGTCGGACGGTCACAAGAAGGACCTCGGGCCGGTTGCCGCTCGGACGTATTCACATCTGTTTCACAACTTCGTGCCCCGTGTCACAGGCGAATGTGTCCCCGGTCACAGTTGCATCTGGCTGCCTGCGGGTGAGGTTCGCCACAGCCGCGAAACGCCTCCAGGAACCCCATGTGGTCCACGAAACCCCCATCACCCCTAGTGAAATCGTGGTGTCACCGCTCAGCGGGCGAGGCTCGAAGCCCGTATCGGCAGGCTGAGGCCTCGTGGTGGAGCGCTGCCATGTCCCGAGGGATGGCACATTGTGCCACTGATTACTGTGAAAGAATCGTGACTACGGATCCCGTAGGGGTAGGTTCTGGGCTTGGTCACAGTCCATCCACAGTTCTTCCCACGGGGGGTAAGTTCGTATGTCTGACCCAAGGCGCGGACCGGAGACGTCCGGCGCTGCAACCACTGATCCGTTCCGTAAGCCGTCGCGTCGCGCGATCGTCGTCGGTGCCGCTTGGGCTGTTCCGTCGGTCATGGCGGTCAAGGCGGTGCCCGCGTGGGCCGCCAGCCCGACGCCGTGCACCGACTGGACCTACACCCAGGTGCGGGCGGCCAGCCAGTTCCTCAGCGGCACGCTGCTGGGCACCCGACTGAGCCAGGTCTTCCTGGATCCGGCCTGGACCGACTTCCAGCTGGCCGACCTTCGCGGGCTGCAGGTCACGACGAATCCGCCGGCCGCGCCGGTGGTGGACCCCGCCGCGGGCAGCGAGCGCCTCGATGCCGTCGCCAACGCCCCGGCCTACCGGATGAAGCTCGATCTTCAGGCGCTCCAACTGCTCGAGGTCATCGCCGGGATCAAGCTCGGCTCGCTGATCAAGACTCCGGTCGGTGCGGTCAACCAGTTTGCCCAGGCGACCTACAACGGCACGGCCAACGGGTCGACCGGTGCGGTCGACAACAGCAGCGGCGTGATCGATCTGAGCAACTCGGCCGGGTCGACGACCTGGGCCAGCATCAACCTGCGGAACCTGCTGAACGAGGCGCTGGGCGGCAGCCTCTCCGGCCTCGGCGACGTGGTGGCGGACAACCTGCTGGACCTGTCGCTCGACGTCGGCGCCGTCGCCGGTCGTGCCTGGCAGGACACCTGCACGAACTGCGTCAATCGTGACTACCTGCTCGCCTGGCTCAAGTTGGTCGTCACCTCGCCGCTCCTCGCGGCGATCTACGACGCACTGGTCCCGGTCCTCGGGGGCCTCCAGACGACCGTCAACGGCCTGATCGGCACGAACAGCGTCGTCAGCGGGCTGCTGAACCAGATCGAGAACGCGGTCAACGCCCTCCCGCTCGGCCTGGGTGCCAACGCCGATCTCTCCGTGGAGCTCGACGCCAGCGCACTGTTGGCGGCGCTGGGGAGTGACCTCTTCCCGAGCTCCGATCTGCTGGACGTCGGCCTGGGCGCGGGCAAGACCCTCGGCATCGACCTGGGCGTGCTGCTCGGCGGCGCCTACCAGGCGGACGGGACCAACACCGCGCTGAACGGCCTGGCGCCGAACACCGGCCTCCTGGTGAACGCGAGTGCCGTCACCAACCTGGTCGACGAGCTCGGCAAGATCGGCCAGGACATCGTGGGCGCGATCGTGGGCCTGATCAAGGTCAACCTCAACATCCAGGTGTCCGGCCTCGGCGGCGACCTGGCCACGATCAAGCTGCAGGCGGGCGAGAACAACACCGACCCGGTCACCATCGGGGGCCTGCTGAACGGGCAGTTCTACCTGAAGGTGTCGCTCCTCAGTGGCGTGCCGATCGTGGGCGATCTGCTGAGCGCTCTGACCTCGCTGGTCACCACCACCGTCAGCGGACTGGTGGGCCAGCTCGGCGGCGCCCTCAAGACCCTCGTGGGCGACGCGGTCCTCACCACGACCGTCAACGCGGCGATCAGCCAGCTGGTCGCCTTCGTGAACCAGCTGCTGACCAAGCTGTTCGTCGTCCCGGGCATCCTGTCCCTGACCGCCAACGCGCAGAACGATCCGACCGTCGGCTGCAATGTGCGGGCCGGCGGCGGTGCGGAGCCGTCCGACTGGGCCGGGATCCAGGAAGGCGAGTACGACGTGGCGGCGCTGCGTCTGTCGGTCCTCCAGGCGGTCGACACCCGTCTGGTCACCCTTTACCTGGCGCGTGGCGCGGTCGGTCCGGTCGCGGCCTCTGCCGGCACGGCCCCGGTGGCCCCGGCGAAGCCCTGATCGACTGCACGTACGCCGATCGACCGCAGCGAGCCCGCGGTCTGAGGCACCCCGAGACCCCCTTGCATCCTCGATGCAAGGGGGTCTCGCCGTCTCTGTCAGGTCTCGCCGTCTCCGTCAGGAGGATCAGGACAGTGTCAAAGAGGACGCCTCGACCGTCCTCCGTGCTCATGACAGCGGATCGGCGGTGATCCTCGGCCGGGGCCTCAGCGACAGTGTGCAGGTTCACCGGCGCGACAGAATGGGGGCATGAGCAGAGCAGCGCTGTACGACCGGCTCGGGGATCCCGATGTCCTCTTCATCGGGGAGGTCGACGATCCTGCGCCGGGTCACGGAGAGGTGGCGGTGCACGTACGTGCCGCAGGCCTGAACCCGATCGACGCGAAGCTGCGCAGTGGCTTTGCGCGCTCCGACGCCCCGTTCCCGCGGCGGATCGGTTTCGATCTGGCCGGGACGGTCGACGCGGTCGGCGACGGTGCGACCTACTGGGACGGCACCCCGGTCGCGGTCGGCGACGAGGTACTGGGCCGCGGCGAGGGGTCTGTCGCCGAACGGGTCGTGACGTCGGCGTCCGCCGTCGTCCGCCGACCCGAGACGGTGCCGGTCGAGGTGGCCGGCGGGCTGGACATCGCCGGGCTCACCGCTGTCTCCTGCCTGGCCACCGTGCCGGTCGGTGCCGGTGACACCCTCCTGGTCGGCGGCGCCACCGGTGGGGTCGGCCTCGTGGTCAGTCAGCTGGCCGTCGCCGCCGGCGCCACGGTCGTCGGCACCGCCGCCGCCCGCAACCACGACCTGCTGCGGTCGCTCGGCGTCGTGCCCGTTGCGTACGGCGATGGGCTGGTCGACCGCCTCGCACCGTACGACACCCTTACCGCCGTGATCGACTGCCACGGCCGCGAAGCGCTCGACGCGGGGATCCACCTCGGTGTCCCGACCGACCGGATGACCGCCATCGCGGCCTACAAGGCCCTCGCCGAGCTGGGAGTGCGCAACGTCGAACGCGCCGCCCGCACGGCGAAGCACCTGGCCGAGCTGACCGACCGGATCGCCGCCGGCCGACTCGTCATCCCGATCGCTGCGACGTACCCCCTGGACGACGTGGCGGCGGCGTTCACCGCGCTGGAGTCCAGCCACGCGCCGGGGAAGATCGTCGTCCTGCCCTGACCGCGTGGGGCGATCAGGGATGTGACCGACCTGTGCCTGCAGCGACGGGGCCAACAGAAACTGGGCCTGCCGAGACCTCGCGACCGTACGTTCGCGGGGCGGGGTCCAGACGGTGGAACGCCAGCGGCGCCAGGGCGATGAAGATCGGCACGAAGCACAGGCCCCCGTAGTCGCCCCCTCGCCGGTGCTGAAGGCGGTCAGCAACGTCATCGGCAGCACGACGGCGAGGGTCAGCGCGCCGGCGGTGTCGCCCACCACTGTTGTCGTGGTACCTGGTGGTGTCCTGTTACCGCTTATGATCGGGGAGGTGCCCCAGGATCGGGGAGGGACCCCCGGAAAGGTTGAGATGCGCTCGGACGTGGCCTTCATCATTCCCGTGTACAACGAGGAGACCGTCGTTCGTGGCGTCGTCGAGAACGTGCTGCGCGACTACACCCACGTGGTGTGTGTCAATGACTGCAGCCGCGACCGTTCGGCCGACGAGATCGGCGCCACCGGTGCCTATCTGGTCAACCACCCGATCAACATGGGCCAGGGTGCCGCGCTGCAGACCGGCATCGAGTTCGCCCGCCGGCTGCCCGGCGTACGTTACTTCGTGACGTACGACGCCGATGGCCAGCATCGGCTCGAGGACGTCGCCGCGATGCTGGAGGCCATCGAGGAGTCGGGTGACGACATCATCCTCGGGTCCCGCTTCCTCGGTGCCGAGGCGGTCGGGATGACGCGGACCAAACGCGTCGTGCTGCGTCTGGCGACCTCGTTCAGCAACATCCTGTCCGGACTGAAGCTCACCGACACCCACAACGGGCTGCGGGTCTTCAACCGCAAGGTCGCCGACGAGATGCAGATCACCATGCCGGACATGGCGCATGCTTCGGAGATCCTCGAGATCATCGCCAAGCGCAAGTACCGCTACCGCGAGGTGCCGGTGACGATCGTCTACACCGACTACTCCCGCGGCAAGGGACAGTCGATCGTGAACGCGATCAACATCGCCTTCGACGCCCTGCTGAGGAAGGTGAGCCGCTGATGCTCGTCCAGATCGCCATCATCGTCCTGGGGATCGTCCTCGGCTACCTGATCCTCGCCTCCCGCGGCTCCCACGGTGCCCGTGCCTCGGTGAAGGTCGGGCTGGTCCTGTTGGTCATCGCGATGATCGTCACGGTGCTCAACCCGGAGCTGATGACGAGGATCGCCAATCTGGCGGGGATCGGCCGTGGCGCCGATCTGTTGCTGTACGCGGTGACCGGCGCGTTCCTCTTCTATGTCCTCACCCAGTACCTGAAGTCGCAGAGCCAGCGCGACGTGATCTTCCGGCTCGCCCGTCGGGTGGCGTTGATCGAGGCGAACAACCGGTACGAGGACGTGCTGGAGGCCCCCGCAGAGCCGGGGAAGGCCGTCGACGCGGCCGAACGGGAGCTGGCGGAGCGGACGGAACTGCGTCAGCCGGGGGAAGAGCCCCAGAAGTAGTCCTGCCTCAGCGGCGCCGCGCCGGTCACCCGGACGGTCAGCTTGTTGTCCCCGCAGCTTCCATAGGTTTGCCCTATGAAACTTCCATAGGGCAAACCTATGAAAGTTGTCGCGATCGCTGACATCCTCGCCGGCCGGAGGGATCTCCACCTGCGCTTTCCCCTGGGATCGCGTCATCCCCCCCGGAGCGCGGCATCGACCCGCCCGAGGCCTGCCCGGTCAGGCCCGCGCTGCCGCGACCAGGGCTGACAGGGTCTGCTCTGCCGTACGTTCCCAGGAGAACTCCGCCGCTCGGGCACTGCCCGCGACGGCCAGCCGGGCACGCTCCGCCGGGTCGTCCAGCAGCGCCGCGATGGCGTCGGCGAGAGCCTGCGGGTCGCGCGAATCGACGTACGCCGCCGCATCGCCGGCCACCTCGTGCAGCACCGGCAGGTCGGTGCACAGCACCGGGCAGCCGGCGGACATCGCCTCGAGGACCGGCAGCCCGAACCCCTCGAAGAGTGTCGGGAAGACCAGCAGGGTCGCCTCCGCGTAGAGCTGATCGACCTCCTCCGACGGCAGCCACCCGGCCAGGTCGACCCAGTCCGCCAGGCCCAGGCGTGCCACCTCGGCGGTGAGTGGGTCGTCCGGGCCGCCGCCGGTGATCACCAGGTGCGGTCGGCGAGCGGGCACGATCAGGGCGAGCGCCTCGAGCAGGCCGACGAAGTTCTTGTGCGGCATCCGGTTACCCAGGCTGAACAGCAGGTCCGTCCGGCGGGTCACCCCGGCAGGTCGGCGTCCGCTGCCGGCCGGCGGGACGACCGTGACCTTCTCGGACGGCAGGGCCAGGTGCTCGGCGAGATCGGTGGCGGTGGCGGTGCTCACCGTGAGGACCCGGCGCGCGGACCGTGCGCCCGCCCGGAGGAGGGTGCGCTGGATGCCGGCGAGCCGGCCGGGGACATACTCGGGGAACCGGAACGAGATCAGGTCATGGATGGTCAGTACGACCGGGACGGGGGAGAAGGCCGGGCCGAAGTTCGCCGGGCAGTGCACCACGTCCGCACGCAGCCGGGCCGCCCGCAGACCGACCGTCTGTTCGCCGAGCGCCCAGCCGACGCGGCCGGACGACGCGATGCCGGAGTCGATCACCGGGCCGGGGAACCATGGCGCTCCCGCGGCGGCGAGCTCCCGCGAGGCCAGTGCGACGAGCTGGACGTTCTGCAGCATCGCGGGGGTGAGCGCGCCGTAGAGGTGGCGGACCACCGATTCCATTCCGCCGCGGGTACCGGTGTAGAAGAGCAGGTCGACGAGGATCCTGGTCGGGTGCGCGCTGGGCACGATCATCGGCGGGCCTTCCGGGCCTTCCGGGTGGGCGCATCGGTCGGAGACGTCCCCGTTCGGGGCCGCATCCCGCCGGCTGCCCGGGCTGCCCGGGCCGTCTCCAGGGCCGCGAGGATGCCCTCGGCCGTCTTGGCGATCGTCCGGGTGCGGATCGCGTCCTCGTACCAGGCACGGGTCGTACGTCGCAGTCCGTCGCCGTCGCGGACCGCCCGGACGATCGCCGCGGCGAGGTCGGTGGGCCCGGCGGAGGGTGCGACGAAGCCGTTGACGCCCTCCTCGATCAGCTCGGTCGACGCGTTCGTCGGATGGTCGATCACCACCGACGGGGTGCCGTACGACGCTGCTTCGACCACGACCAGCCCGTAGCCCTCGCGGCGCGACGGGTTGACCAGGCAGGAGGCCTCGGCGAGCAGCCGGTGCAGTTCGGCCTCCTCGACGAACCCGGGGAACTCCACCGCGTCGCTCACCCCGGCGTCCGCCGCGGCCCGGACCACTCGCTCCCGTTCGGGTCCCTCGCCGGAGATCACCGCATGCAGCCCCGGGAACTCTTCGCGGGCCTCGGCCAGCGCAGCGGGCAGAGCATCGACCTGCTTGTCCTGGATGTGGCGGCCGACGAAGAGCACCATCGGGTCGCGTCCGATCGGCGTCTCCAGGCGGGGCGTGACGTCACGGACCGCCGAGATCAGTCCGGGGCTGCGGACCGGCTCCCGCGGCACCCTGTTCGCCCGCAGACCGTCGATGGTGTGTTGCGAGTGCCCCAGGGCCAGCGGGGAGAGCCGCACCGCGAACCGCTGCAGCGCATCGGCGACCCGGCCGACCACCGGCCCGGAGTACTCCAGCCACTGCGTACGTGTCCACACCTCGAGCCAGTCGACCGCCAGCACCGTACGTGACCCGAGCAGCGCGGCCCGGGCGGCGAAGACGTTGAGCACCGGGGTGGCCGACACGATCACTGCGTCGTACGTCGCGCGGTGGCGCACCAGATGGCGGAACACGTCGACGGCGAACCGCAGGGCGGTGATCGGCAGGCGGACCCCGTCGGCGTCGTAGAGCTCGTAGCCCGGTGCGATCGCCCGGGCCCGGACACCGCCGAGGTCGGGATCGGGGCCGTCCCATTGTCGGCGGGTCAGGTAGTCGACCTCATGTCCGGCCTTCACGAACTCCTCCGCGAACTGGCGGTACTGCTTCTCCCCGCCACCGGTGGTGAAGGGGTAGAGGCAGTCGAAGACGACGGCGATGCGCATCGGGACCTCACACTCGGGGACGTGTCGACCGGGCCGGCGACGGGACACTGCCAGGTGGCGCGCCATCGGACCCGGCCAGCTTAGCGAGGGTCCGCGGGCCGGTGTCGCACCTCCGCCTGGGTCGGGGGAAGGCGATGAGCGCCGTAGACTCCGACATCATGAGTTCTCGCACGCCCGTGGACGATCTCGGCCGGCTGGCCTTCGTCATCACCACCCTCGGGCGCATCGCCCCGCTGGGGCGCCTGCTGGACGGTCTGGTGCCGCAGCTGACCGCCGGCGACCAGGTCGTCATCGTCGCGCAGGACCACGTCGACGAGGTACGTCGGCTGGTGGCCGATCGACAGCCGGTGGCCGATCGACAGTCCGGCGGGGACTCCGTCGCGGGCGACCCGACGTCCACCGAGGGACGACCGGCTGACGCAGCACCGCGGATCGTGGTGGTCACCTCCGGCCGTGGCGCCGCTCGTGGGCGCAACGTCGGGGTGGAGCACGTGGTGGGCGATCCGGTGCTGCAGTTCCCCAACGACACGAGTGAGGCGCCCGAGGGCTTCGCCGCCGCGCTCCGTGGCCTGGCGCCACACCTGGGCGTCGGGGCGATCACCTTCCGCGACGAGCACGGCCCGAAGTTCGTCCTGCCGGCCCCGGGCACGCCGCTCGATCGGTGGAACGTCTGGAGCGTGATGGAGGTCGGCGTCCTCGTCCGGCGGTCGGTGTTCCTGGCGGCCGGTGGGTTCGACCCGGAGATCGGCAGCGGTGCGGCCACCCCGTGGCAGGCCGGCGAGGTCACCGACTTCCTGCTGCGGGCGATGGACCGCGGCCTGACCGGTGACTTCGTCTGGGCACCGTCGGACGTCGCGATCGCCGGCGTCGGGGAGGCGACCGGGCTCAGCCCCGCAGAACACCGCCGGAAGGTCCGTGCCTACAGCCGCGGCACCTCGCGCGTCCTCGGCCGCTGGTCCTATCCGCTGTGGTGGCGACTGGCGTTCGTCGCCGCGGGCCTGGTGATCGGCGTACGCCACGACGCCACCCACCGGCCGGTGGATGGCTGGTGGGCTTTCGTCGGCCGGCTCGAGGGTCTCCTCGGCCGGGTGCTGGGGCCGCGTGACGGGCGTGCGATGACCGCGGTGCGCCGATGATCGGGGCGATCAATCTGGGAGCGATCAACGTACGTTCCGCGCTGCGCAGCGCCGGCTCGATGGTCGGCGGAGCGGCGCTGGCGGTCATCCCCGCCACCACGCTGTCGATCGTGTCGCGGGTGTACGACACCCAGGCCCAGGGGATCATCTCGACGTTCGTGATGATCGGCACCTTCCTCGGCCAGTTGTCCTTCGCCATCATCGTCGAATCCCGACTGAGCACCCCCGGCACGGCGCGCCGGGTGATCTTCCCTCGCTGGTTCGTCGTGCTCGGGGTGGTCGCCTCGGTGGCCCTGATGGCCGGGTCGCTGCATCCGGCGCTGGTCTGCGTCAGCATCCCGATCGTGCTGTCCGCTCTGGAGGTCGGGCGCGGCGTCTCGGTCGCGGAACGTCGCGACAGCCAGGAGATCATCAGTTCCTTCGCGGTCGGCCTCGGCGCGCTGGCGGGTCTGGCGCTGGCGTACACCGGCTTCGCCGCGTTCGGGTTCATCCCGGTCGGCGCGGCCATCGGGTTCGCCACCCTGGTCCGAGCCCGGCGGATGGATCACGAGGTGAGCCCCGCCGACCCGTCGATCCGCAACTGGGTGCTGCTGGACACCGCCATCACCGGGGTGTCCTATCCGGTGATCAACGCGATGCTGCTGGGCCTGATCGGGCCGACCCAGGCGGTGCTCTTCACCGCGGTGTCGACCGTCACCGGCCTGCTGGCCATCCCCCTCACCTTCATGCGGCTGCGGCTGCTGAAGGAACACTCTCCGCTGGACATCGCGCTGGCTGCCATCGCGCTGGTGGGGGCGGTCGCGGTGCTGATCGTGCTCGACGTCACCGGACTGCTCGGCTTCCTCTTCGGCGAGGCGTGGCGGAACACGCCGATGCTGCTGCCGCTGCTCGCGGCGAGCGCGTGGCGAGCGGCATCCCTGCCCACCACGATCACGTTCACCGCGCTGCGGCGGGCCGGCCGGGCCCGGCTGATGACCGGGCTGCGGGCGGTGGCGGCCGTGCTGACCTTCGGCCTGGCGATGGCGGGCGTGCTCAGCCAGCAGCTGACCCTGGTCTTCGTCGGGCTGCTGGCCGCCGAGCTCGGCTCGGCGGTGCTGTTCGAGTTCGCGCACCGGCGGGTGGTCGGTCGCTCGTCGTTCCGTACGGCGTGAGCGCCGGCATGGTGCCGGCGCTGGCCGCGGACTGCCGGGCCGCGGCCGGCGCTCTGGACTGTCGGTCTGGGGTCGTCGCTCCGGACGGTCGGTCTGGGGTCGTCGGCCCGGACTGTTGGCCTGTGGCCGTCGGCCCGGACGGTCGGGCTGCAGGGTCATAGGACTGGGCTATGGAAGTTCGGCGGCAACCATAGGATGACTTCCGTGCTCGCCCCCGACTGGACCTGGTTCACGGCGGTCCCCGTCGTCCTCGCGATCGTCGCGCTGCTGTGGGTCCCGGGCAGCGCACTGGCCCTCGGACTGGGTGCCGGACGGTGGCCCTCGCTCGCCCTCGCGCCGCTGATGACGACCGGCCTGGTATCGGTGGGCGCGATCCTCACCGCCCTGGCCGGGGTCCGGTGGGGGCTCGGTGCGGTGCTGCTCTGGCTGGTCGGCGTCCCCGTGGTGGTCTGCGGCGTACGTTTCGTGCTGGTCCGGGTCGGGCGGAGACCCTGGCGGTTCGACGCGCCGGCCGTCCGGTGGTGGGAGGCGGCGGTCGGCCTGGCCGTCGCCGTCGTCGTCGCCGCGTACGTGTTCCAGGCGGGCACCGTACGCCCCGGCAACATCCCGCAGCAGTCCGACCAGATCTACCACCTGGGCCTGGTGCGGTGGATGCTCGACACCGGCGACCTCTCCTCGCTCACCGCCGACGGGTTCAACTATCCGGACGCGCCGCGGTTCTACCCGGCGGCGTTCCACGATGTCGCAGCGACGGTCGTGCTGCTCACCGGTGCGCCGATCGTGGTGGTGGAGAACAGCCTGCTGCTGGTCTCCTGCGGTCTGGTCTTCCCGCTCGGCATGATGCTGCTGCTCAACACGCTGGTCGCGGCCGACCGCAGACTGGTGGTGCTGACCGGCGTGCTGGCGCTCGCCTTCACCGGCTCCCCGTGGAAGGTGATGGTCTGGGGCGCGGTGTGGGCGCAGGCGTACGGTTCGGTCTTCATCCCTGGCCTGCTCGCGGTGTACGGCTGGGGCCTGCGGCAGGTCTTCGTCGGCAGGAACTGGGGCAGTGCGGCGCTGCTGTTCGCGGTCGCTGTGCCGGGGATCAGCCTCGCCCACACCAGCGCCACCTTCGGCGCCGCGGCCGGCGGGCTGGTGTTGTCGGTGGCCGTCGCCCTGCAGCACGCGTTGCGTGAGCCCCGGAGCGTACGCCGCTGGTTGCCGTTCGCCGGGGCCGTGGCACTGGCCGTGGTCGGGCCGTTGGCGGCCACGCGCCTGGCCCCGGGCGGCCTCGCCCAGCAGGGGGCGAAGGACTTCTCGCCGACGAAGACCCTGCTCGGCGTGGTGACGTTCTGGGGTGAGCCACAGACCCCGGCCCGGCTCGCCGGCATAGGGCTGTTCCTTCTCTTCCTGGTCGGCGTCGTCGCGTGTCTGCGCCGTGGGAAGGACTGGTGGCTGGCGGCGACCGGGCTGGTGTTCGTCGTGCTCGGCAGTGCTCTCGACGCCGTCGGCACCGGTGCGGTCTGGCCCTGGACATGGCCCTGGTACAACTGGGCCTTCCGGGTGCAGGGGGTGACCGACATCTACGCCCTGGCCCTGGTGGTGGTCGGTGCCGGAGCGGTGCTTGCCCGCACCCGTCGGTTGGGTGGCGCGAGTCGGGCGGGAGGCGAGGACGGCACTCGGCGGCTGCGCCCTGGCGCCGTCATCGCGTCCGGCCTCGTGCTGGCCGCGGTGCTCGCCATCGTCGCCGTGCAGGCCCGGGCGGCGGCGCGCCTGATCAGCCCGTTCTACCGTCGCGCCGGTGCGGCGGCGTGGATCACGCCCGAGAAGGCCCGGGCGTTGGTCACGCTGTCGGCGCAGATGCCGCCCGACGCCGTCGTCGCGGCCAACCCGTGGCGTGGCGGCCAGTTCCTCTACCTGCTCGGACCGCAGCGGACCGTCATCCGGACCGAGAAGGTGTACGGCTCCGACGTCTCGCAGATCTCCGACGGGCTCAAGCGGGTGACCACGGATCCCGCGGTCTGTGCCGCGGTGAAGCGGCAGGGCGTCGGCTACGTGATCACCGGCGGCACGATGACGACCGGCAACGAGCAGTGGTACGCCAAGTACGCGGCGATCGACGAGGTCGGTGAACAGGGCGGCTTCCGGGTGGTCGCGCGGGCCGACCCGTACACGCTGTGGGCGGTGCCGGACTGCCGGGTCCGATGAGCTCGGTGGGCTCGGTGGGTCTGGTGGGCTCGGTGGGCTCGGTGGGCTCGGTGGGTCCGGTGGGCTCGGTGGGTCCGGTGGGTCCGGTGGGTCCGGTGGGCTCGGTGGGTCCGGAGGGCTCGCCGCCGCGACGGCCGCGGCCCTGACGTTAGGATGGTCGGCGTGCTTGCCCCGGAGTGGACCTGGTGGGACGCGTCTCCTGTGATCCTGGTGGCCGTCGCGCTGCTGTGGCTGCCGGGGGCCGCGCTCGCCTCCGGACTGGGGGCTGGGCGGTGGCCGACCGTGGCGATCGCCCCGGTGCTCACCGGTTCCCTGGTGACGGTCGGCGGGGTCCTCTTCGGCTGGGCGGGGGTCGCCTGGCGACCGGCCTCCTTCCTGATCTGGCTGGTGGGGGTGCCGGCCGTCGTGTGGGGCGTACGTCTCCTGGTGACTGCGCTCCGGCGTGGATCGCGACGGCGGATCGGTGGTCTGGGTGTTGCTGACCCCCCGGTGTGGGCGGTGGTGGCCGGCCTTGTCACCGCGGCGTTCATCGGGACCTGCGTGATCGCGTTGTCGGCCGGAGCGCCGGGCAATGTTCCGCAGGGCAACGACACGATCTACCATCTGGCGCTCCTGCGCTCCTTCGTGGACAGCGGGAACATCTCCAGCCCGACGGCCGACGCGGTCAACAATCCGACCGCCCCGGCCTTCTATCCGGCTTTGCTGCACGGACTCGCGGCCTCGGTGATGATGCTCACCCACGCTCCTGGACCGATCGCCCTCCACGCGGTGCTGGTGGCGGCGACCGCTCTGGTGTGGCCCGTCGGGCTGATGTTCCTGGTCCACGCGGTGCTGGGGGCGGACCGTCGGCTGGTCTATCTCACCGGTGCGCTTTCCTGGGTGTTCTCGAGCTTCCCCGCCGGCTTGCTGGGCTACGGTCCGGTGTGGCCGACGGTGCTGGGGTATGCGTACGTTCCGGCGGTGGTGGCCATCTTCGCGATCGGCCTGCGCCAGGTGATGAGCCGCAGCACCGCCGTGGTCGCCGTAGTGCTGCTGGCGCTGATGGTGCCCGGCCTCGTCGTGGCGCACGTCAGCGCCTTCTTTGTGGCGGCGATCGGTGCACTGCTGCTCACCCTGGCCGCGACCTGGCGTCATGCCCGGGTCGTCACGGGTGCGGCACGGCGCGGGCACCCGGTCTCTGCGATCCGCCGGTGGCTGCCCTTCGGCATGGTCGTCCTCGGGGCGGTGGCGGCGTTCGCCGTGCTGACGGTGGTCGCACCGTCGGGGATGGTGGAGACGGCCTACGGGCGGACGACCCTGTCCCAGGGCTTGGTCGCGGCGGTGACCCTGTGGGGTCCGCCGCGATCGCGCCTGACGCTCGCCGGCACGGTCCTGCTGGTGGTCACCGTCCTCGGCGCCGTCACGATGATCCGTCGGAAGGTCGGCGGGTGGCTGGCGGTGGGCTGGGTCGGCTTGGCCCTGCTCGGCTTCCTCGCCCACGTCCAACCGGCCGGCCGCTTCTGGCCGCTCACCTGGCCCTGGTACAACGTGCCGGCCCGGATCCAGGGGACCGCTGCCGTGTTCGGCGTGCCGCTGGTGGCGTACGGGATGTCGGCCCTCCTCGCCGGTGCGGCCAGGGTGCGTGTGACGCGAATGCGACGCGTCGGCGTGGTGGTCGTGCAGGTCGTGCTCGCACTGCTGGTCGCCGTCCAGGCCGTCAACGGCGTACGGATGCTGCAGCCCTACTACGTGCCGCGCGCGAACAACGTCTGGATCACCGCCGAGGAGGCCGACGATCTGCGGCAGTTCTCCGCGATGTTGCCCGATGACGCCGTCGTTGCTGCGGATCCGTTCACCGGGGCCGCGTTCCTCGCCGTCGTCGGCCCGGAACGGACCTTCATCCCGACGGAGAAGGCGTACAGCCCGGACATGACGCTGGTCTCAGAAGGCCTCACGCGGGTGCGGGTCGACCCGACGGTCTGTCAGGCCGTCCAGCGCAACCGGATCGACTACGCGATCACCGGCGGTCGGCGGACCCTCGAGGCGTACGGCGGCATCGATCGGGTCGGTCCCGCCGACGGATTCGTGCAGGTCGCCCAGGCCGGCCCCTACACCTTGTGGAGGGTGCCCGCCTGCACGGCGTGATGGCGGTGTCGCGAGTCCGCGGTGTCGCGCCGCCGGCGGCGGTGAAACACCACGTGGCTCCTGCCGCCTCGCAGGAGGCGGCAGGAGCCACGTGAAGGGTGCCAGATGCCGGAGGCACTCAGATCGTGGAGATCCTCAGATCCCGCGGCGCGGTGCGGAGGATCCGGTCAGGTCATCGGCCTCCTGGGCCGGCAGCTCATTGCTGTAGCCCGCGTACGCGGAGGCCTGCGGGTTCGCGTCCCAGGCGGTGCGGGGCGAGGGGTAGCTGACGGCCTGCTCAGGGGCAGGAGCCGCGGCGTAGGTGGTCTGCCACTGCTCCGTACCGGTGGGGGAGCCGGTCCACGACGGATTCGCGGCGGGGGCGGCGGAGGCGGCAGGCACTCCGGAGGTGGACTGGGAGCCGAAGCTCGACGAGGAGGGCGCGGCGTACGCGGCCTCGTCGCCGGCCCACGAGGATCGGGAGGCCTCGGCCGGGTGGGGCGCGACGGGCGGGGCCTCGACGCGGCTCTCCGGGGGACGGACATCGGCCGTGCTGTCCGCCGACCGCTTGGACCTGGACCTGTCCCGCTTGCCCTTGCGCTTGCCGCTGTCCTCCTCGTCGTGGCTGACGTAGCCGTAGTAGTCCGCGGTCTTGCCGTAGCCACCGTAGCCGGCGCCGTAGTACACCGAGCCGACGCCCTTCTTGGGGGCCCGGTTGAGGACCGAGCCGAGCAGTCGGCCGTCGACCTGGGCGATCACCTTGGCGCAGTGGCGCACCTGGTCCTTCTGCGTACGTCCCACCGACATCACCAGGATCGCGCCGTCGGCCGCCGCGGTGGCCAGTCCGGCATCGGTGACCGGGAGCATCGGGGTGGTGTCGATGATCACCATGTACGAGGCGCTGAGCTGGGCGATGAGGTCGCTCAGCCGCTTCGAGCCGATCAGTTCGGAGGGGTTCGGTGGGATCCGTCCGGCCGGCAGCAGCCACAGGCCGGGGGTGTCGGTCTCCTGCAGCGCCTGCTCGATCCGGACGTCGCCGGCGAGCACCTGGGTGAGGCCGACCGATCCGTCGAGTCCGAACCGCTTCGCCTGCGTGGGGCGCCGCAGGTCGGCGTCGATGACGATGGTCGGCGTGCCGGAATCGGCCAGCAGCCGGCCGAGGTTGCCCGCGATCGTGGACTTGCCCTCACCGGGCTGGGCGGAGGTGACGACGATGCTGCGCGGCGGGTGGTCGACATCGACGAACCGCAGGTTGGTCCGCAGCTGGCGCAGTGCTTCGGCGGCCGGGCTGTGGCGGCTGGGGCCGCCGTGATGCTTGGCGAGGTCGGAGGTCGTCGGGATGACGGTCATCGCGCTGGCGCCGGTCAGTTGCTCGACGTCCGCGGTGGTCCGCACCCGGGCATCGGTGGTCTGGCGCAGGAACATCACGAGGAAACCGATGACGAGGCCGGCGATGACGCCGGCGAGCAGATTGCGGGGCCAGTCGGGCGATGAGGGCGCGCCGGGCAGGTTGGCGTCGGTCATCGGCACGATGCGGACGATCGGGTCGGCCCGGCCGCCGATCTTCTCGAAGGCGACGGCCTCGTCGGCGGTGGCCTTGGCCAGGGCGTTCGCCTGGTCGCGGGCGGACTGCGGGGACGACGCCGTCGCGGTGAAACGCATCACCGACGGGATGTTGCTGGTGGAGGCGGAGTAGGTGCCGAGGCGGTCGGTCCCCAGGTCCTTGGCGATCCGGTCGCGTACGCCCTGGGAACCGGCGAGCGCAGCGTACGTGGACGCGCGGGAGGCGGCGAGTCCGGAGCTGGACTGGGCCTCGGTGATGGTGCCGGCGCCGCCGGCGGTGACCACGCCGGTCGAGCTGGAGGTGTAGAGCGTCGGCTGCAGTGCGGTGTAGCCGGCAGCCAGGACCAGGCCGGCCAGCATGGCGACCAGCAGCATTTTGGCGTGTGCTCGGGTCAACCGGATGACATCAAGCAGTGTCACGTGTTTCCTCTTCGCTCAATCGATCGCGGCGACTCCACACCTGCGCGCGTCGACGCCCCCCTGTGCGAATCATCATAGGATGCTGAGGATGCAAGTTCCGATCGACGTCTCAGTCTGGCAGCGGATCCATCTGGGTCACGCGGCCCTCGAGGTGGTGGCCGAGGACGCCGGTGTGGACCTGCTGCATCTCAAGGGTCCGGCCCTCGATCCGGTGCTGGCGCCCGACCCGCGCTACTCCACCGACGCGGACGTGTTGGTGCGCCCTTCCCAGCTTTCGGTGTTCCTCACGGCGCTCGAACGGTGTCGGTGGGAGCTGGTCGCGGACTTCCCGGAGGGCTCCCCGTTCGAGCACGCCGCCACCTATCGGCACCCGGAGTGGGGGCTGGTCGACGTCCACCGCCGGTTTCCCGGCATGCGGGGGGACGAGCAGGCGTTCGACACGCTGTGGCGGGACCGCGGTGCCACCGAGATCGCCGGTCGGATGTGTCCGGTGCCCTCCGTGGTGGCCCAGCGGCTGGTGCTGATCCTGCACGCGGCCCGCAAGGACTCCCCGCACGCGAAGTTCGACATGCTCCGGGCCTGGACCGAGGCCGACGAGGAGTCCCGGCGAGCGGTCGAGCAACTCGTCCGCGACCTGGGTGCCGAGATCGGGTTCGCCGCCGCGACCGGCCGGTTGGAGGAGTACCGGGGCACCCCGGAGTGGCGGATGTGGACCGCGTTCACCGGCCACGGCAGCCGGCTGGGCGAATGGCGGGCCCGCTTCCTGCTCGCCCGCGGCTGGCGGGCGAAGTGGCACATCCTGGGCCGGCTGGTGCGGGTCAACAAGGCGCACCTGGCGCTCGACCTGGGGCATCCGCCGACCCGCGCGGACGTGGCCCGGGCGTACGGCTCACGTGTGGTCCGCGGCGCCCGGGAACTGGGGCAGGCGGCCGGTCGCGGTGTCGTACGGCTGGCTCGGTCGGTCAGGAGGAGCCGATGAGGTATCGGTGGCCCGAGCGGATCGGGCACGTGGTCGAAGGGAAGAACGTGATCGTCGCACTGCTGCCCGACGGCGCGCCGAAGGCCCTCGACGGCACCGGCGGGGCGATCTGGCAGCTCGCCGACGACGCGACGGCCGAGGAGATCGCGGCCGAGCTGGCGGAGGCGTACGGCGCCGCGATCGCAGATCTGCTGCCCGCAGTGGAGGCGTTCTGCGCCGAGTTGGTGGACTGGGGCTTCCTCGAGACGGAGTGAGGTCAGCCGGGCGCACACAGACGCCCGGCATCGGGCTGACCGGCCGGATGGTGTGTTGTATCGGAGCTGACCGACCGGAGGGTGTCCCATCGGGGCTGATCGACCGGGTGGTGTCGCTCGAATTTTCCATAGGGGAAACCTATGGAAGTTTGAGGGAGACGTCCCTTCCGCCGAGATCGGTCCGCGGGGCAGGTCGATCCGGTCCGCGGGGTGGATCGATCGGTCCGTGGGGCAGGCCCGACCGGTCCGCGGGGCAGGCCCGACCGACTCAGCCCAACCGGGGCAGCAGGTCCATCAGGTAGTCGTCGATGATCTGTGCCGCCTCGTGGGCTGCAGCCTCACCACGGTGATACGGATCGGGCACGTCCTCCGACGGATCCGGGGCAGGACGCTGCTGGGCCACCCATTCGACGAGGTCGCCGGCCCGCAGGCGTCGGCCGGCCTCGGCGGCGGCGCGGGTGAACTGGCCCAGGGTGAAGACCCGGCCATGGCACGCCGGGACCTCGTCGAGCAGCCGGAGGCGCTGCTGGTCGGTCATCGGCAGCACCAGATCGGCCGTCCGCAGATCCTCGGGGCGGTAGCGGACGCCGAAGACGCCGCTCGCGTCCCCGCCGCGGGCCATCAGCTCGGCGGCCATCAGACGGTCCATCGGCTGCGCGGCGATGCCGTCGGTGCCGGCGCTGGTGAATCGCACCCAGCCGCGGCGCCCGACCAGGGCCTGGCTGCGGCGCTCCGCATAGGCGGAGCGGCAGATGTTGGCCGCGCACACGTAGACCACCCGGAAGCGCCCGGGCGCCTTCGGGGCCGGCCGTACGGTCGGCTCGGGTGCCGGTTCCTCCAGGATCGCCCGCCGCGGCGGCGCCTCGATCAGGGTGAGCGACGGGCGTGGGTCGGCCCGACGCCCGTCATATCCGGTCAGAACCACTCCTCGAGCAGATTGAGGGCGTGCCAGAAGCCCTGCCCGGTGTTGACATGCCCCATCCAGATCTCCGGGATGAACGAGCGTCCCGGCGCCATCCGGTCCATCGCCTCGGCCAGTGCCGCGAAGTCGACCTCGCCCTCGCCGACCTGGACACCCTCGCCGTCCACGCCGGTGGCGTCGACGACGTGGAAATGCTCCGAGAGCGGGGTGAGCTGTTCGACGTACGCCGACCAGGGGGTGCCGGTGTGGTTGGCGGCGAGCTTGGAGTGCGAGATGTCGAAGGTGAGGCGGTAGCCGTACGTCTCGGCGAAGGCGACCGTGTCGTCCAGGTGGAGGAACAGGTTGTGGTACTGCTGTCCGCCCATCAGCCACGGATAGGGCGGCAGGGTCTGCGGGCACAGTCGTACGCCGCTGGTGTCGACCCGGGCCAGACCGTCGGCGATCCGCTCGTACATCGCCGGCACCCGGTCGCGGTCGACGAACCCGTCCTTGGTGAAGCCGCCGAGGGTGGCGACGAAGATCGGGTCCTCGTCCTGGGTGAAGTACGGCCGCAGCTGGCGGGTGCGGTCGATCGAGCGCTGCATCTCGTGGATGGAGCGCTCCCAGACAGCGTCGTCGAAGGAGGCCAGGTCGAGGATGAAGTCGCCGGCGAACAGGTCGGGCAGGTGGCAGGTGTAGCCGATCGGCAGCCGCTCGGAGAACACCGCGGACGGCTCGATGTCGAGGTCCTTGTAGGAGTAGTGGAACTCGACGAAGTCCGGGTTGGAGCCGGCCTCGAGGATCGGGAAGAGGTCGTGGTAGCGCACCGGCACGCCCCACGGACGGTGGAAGGTGTAGGGCCGAGGGCGGGCGGCGGTGTCGTCCACGTCGCCGTCATAGAAGAAGTCGCCGGCCTCGACGACCCGTACGCTCTGTCGGCCGACCAGCTCGCCCATCCGGTTCGGCTGCAGGCCGCGGCCGGGGCTCTTCACCGCGACGGCGTCGGCGTCGATCCGCTGGCCGACCTCGATCCGGCGGGTGGCGACCAGGCTCTTGGCGAGATTGGCCCGGTTCATCACCTCACCGGCCGACACCACCCGCGGGGCGGTGCTGCCGAGGGACTCCTCGACCTCGCGGATCTCGCGGACCATGGCGGCGAACTCGTCGGGCAGCAGCGACACGACGTGGTCGTTGCCCTCCATCGAACGGTCGACGGTGAAGTGCTTCTCGACGATCTTCGCGCCGCGGGCGACCGCGGCGATCGGCACGTGCCAGCCACGCTCGTGACCGGAGTAGCCGACCGGGCAGGCGCCGATCTCGGCGAGCCGGCCCATGTAGGCCAGATTAAGCGAGGCGTACGGCGCCGGGTAGGTGGACTGGCACTGCAGCAGCGCGAACGGCACCCCGGCGCCCCGCACGAGACGTACGGTCTCGCGGATCTCCGCTTCGGTCGACATGCCGGTCGACAGCACCATCGGCAGGCCGTGTCCGGCGGCGGCACGCAGCAGGGTGTGGTTGGTGAGGTCGGCCGAGGCGATCTTCAGCGCCGGGACGCCGTACGCGGCGAGGGCGTCGAGGCTCGGGATGTCCCACGGGGTGCACATCACGTCGATGTCGCGGGCCTTGGCGTGGTCGAAGACCTCGTACATCTGCTCGGTCGACAGGGAGAACTTGCTGAGCAGATCGAGGGTGTACTGGGCGCCGAGGTCCTCTCCGGTGGTCAGCGCGTCGCCCTGGTGGCGGTAGAGCGCTGCCATGTCGCGCAGCTGGAACTTGACGATGTCGGCACCGGCCTCGACCGCGAGGTCGGTGAGCTCCTTGGCCAGGGCGACCGAACCGTTGTGGTTGTTGCCGATCTCGGCGATGACGACCGCCGGAGCGTCCGGACCGACCAGGTGGCGGCCGAGTCGCAGCTCGGCGGCGCCCTGCACCGCGATCGCCACCAGCCGCTCCTGGGCGTCGACGATCGGGATGTGGGTGATCCCGGGCCGGAACAGCGCCTCGATGTCAGGGATCGGGGTGCCCTCGACGACCCGGGTCAGCGAGGTGTTCGCGACCGAGAGGGTGGCGGTGGCCAGGTCGGGCGTCGGCTGGTCGACGATCCAGCGCCGGAAGTCGCCGTCGGAGAGCGATCCGTCGAGGTGGCCGTGTTCGCTGACACAGAAGATCTGGCGGGCCTTGTTGGCGGTGATCTTCTGCAGCGCGGTGAGCAGGGGATCCTCGGAGAACACGACGTACGGCGCGAGCTGACGTTCGATGATCATGCGGTGATCCATTCCGGGTGCGAGAGGTAGGCGTCGGCCAAGTGCAGGTCGGCGAGGGTGTCGATGTCGATGCCTTCGACCTGGCTCATCACGAACAGGCCGATCCGTCCGCCGATGCGGTTGTGGTGTTCGCGGTAGATGGGCGTACGGGTGAGGTAGAGCGAGCCGTTCTCGTAGTAGCGCAGCTGCTCGGGGCGCATGTCCTGGCGACGTTGGCGATGGTCCGGGTCGTAGTCGGCGCGCGGCGGGTCGGAGGCCCACCAGAAGAAGGGCGAGCGGGGGATCACGCCGATCAGCGAGTCGACCCCGGTGTCGCGGAACTGGGTGACGGCCCGGTCGAGGGTGCCGGGCAGGCGGATCGGTGAGGTGGCCTGGAGCAGCAGGACGGCCTCGGGCTCGACGCCGCTGGCGGCGGAGACCTGGTCGATGGCGTGCTCGACGGTCGGCTCGGTGGCCGCGGTGTCGACGGCCAGCTCGGCCGGACGCAGCCAGGGCACGTCGGCGCCGGCGGCCCGGGCGACGTCGGCGATCTCCTCGTCATCGGTGGACACCAGGACGTGCAGGTCCGCCTCGGCGGCGAGGGCCTGCTCGATGGTCCAGGCGATGAGGGGACGCCCCCCGACTTCCCGCAGATTCTTGCGGGGGATCCCCTTCGACCCGCCCCGTGCCGGGATCACACACAGAATGCTCAACGGTCGCCCCCCGCGCTCGACTCAACGGGACGACTCTAGCCCGCTGCGCTGACAGGCTGTGCCAGTGGACCTCTCTGTCGTCTGGGGAACGGAACGACGTGAACGCGCCAGGAGGACCTGACGCAGGGCGCCAGACATCGGATGCCGTGGGTTTCCGATCGGACGCCACCGCCGGTTCCGGCAGGGGGACGACGGGCCGGCCCGGTCGATCGCCGCGTGTTAGGGTGCGGTGGGGTCGGCCGGGTTTCCGGTCTGTGGGTCCGGCGACGCAGTTCTGAAGGAGTGAACTGCAGGTCGCGAGGACGGAGGGGGAGCACTCGGTGTCGGGAATCACTCTGCAGGTGCCGCCTGTCGGAAAGCTCGCGGATTCGCCGGACGGCGAGTCGGAGACGGGCGGCCTGTTTCATGACGTCAGGCTCCTCGAGTTCCTCCTGGCCATCGTCCTCTTCGCCCAGACAGCCGTTCCGGGCCTCCCGGTTTCGTTCCCGGCGACCTACTTGGCCATGGGGGTGCTACTGGTCGTCGCCGCGATGAGACATCCTCGGTGGCCGCTGACGCCGCTCAACGGGTACGTGTGGGCGTTCGCTGTGTTGCTCGGCTACTACGCGCTCGTGTCGGCGACCGGGGTGCAGAGCTCGGGGGCGGGCGACTGGGTACGGCGGCTGATCCGGATGGTGATCCTGCTGTTCTTCGTAGGAGCGTTGGCGAGTGGCCGCCTGCACTTCCCCTCAATCATCAAGGGATTCGCTGCCGGTTTGGTGGCCAACGTCGTGTTGTTCTATGCCGGAGTCGCTCCGCACCCTTACCAGGACTTCCTCACTGGCTTCGCCGGGGACAAGAACACGGCCGGTCTGGTGTACGCGATGGGCGGACTTCTTCTGCTGACAACGCTGAAGTCCCGGCGGGAACGCATCGTCGTCTTCCTGGTCTTTGCCAGCCTCGTCTTCCTCACCGGCTCGCGCACGACCATGGCTGGGATGACGGCGGCAGCCCTGTGGATCATCTTCGCCGCCAGGCTGCCGGCCCTGTTCCGTCTAGGGATCGGTGGGCTACTGGTCTGGGGTCTGCAGTTCGGTGAGTCACGTTTTGCGAGGATCGGGATCTTCGCCGACCGGTCGGGGACCGACTGGTTCCGGGAGCAGATCGCGACAGCAGTGACGGAGAAAGTCGCCATCACTCCGCCCCAGGGCCTTGGGCTCGGTGAGGCCTACGTGAACATTCCGCAGGGAATGTTCTTCTTCCACAACTCCTACGACACCTTGTTTGTCGAGGGCGGCTATGTCGCCTTGATCCTTGTGGTAGGCATCACCCTGCTGGCGGCCCTTCGGCCGTTCCGGGCACCGACCGTTTCGTGGACCGAGCTGGTGGTGGAGGGGGCGACCATCACCCTGCTCGTCTGTGCCTGGCAGCTGGGTGAAGTGTTCCTCACTGTGAGCTGGGCGCTGCTGGTCGCGGCTGGTCTGCAAGCGGCACTGATGAGGCGCGCCGACGCTTCCGGGGGTGAGCTGGGGGAAGAGACCGGTATTCCACTCCCCTGAGCTGGCGGCAGCGCGAGGCCTCGGCTGGCCTGTCCTGCACATCCTGTGAGGTGGGAATGGCTCAGAAGTCCGCCCGCGCCTGGTCGGCGTGGACATACCCCGACACAGCGGAGCCCTCCACAGTCAGGGCGACGAGCTTTCGCGCCAGAGGATCGGGCAGCATGCCGAGCCGACCGTCCAACCGCTCGGCCGCAGCCATCAATCGTGTCTTGTCCAGCCGTCCGATCGCCCGGACAAGGACGTTCCACGGGCTTCGACCTGGCGGGATCGCTGCGGGCAGATGCTCGTTGCCGTGCTTGGCCTCGAAGATCCGCCGCGCGGCGCCGGAGTGGAAGGCTCGTTTGGCCCGCGACTCTACGGATTGGGCGGCGGCGTGGTGCGGCGTGGCCAGCTCCGGGGCGAGCACGATCCGGACGCCGGCCTCGTGCAGCCGGAAGCCCCAGTCGACGTCCTCCCAGCCGTACGCCCGGTAATCAGAGTCGTACGGTCCGACCCGGTCGTACGTCCCGCGGGTGACCGACACATTTCCGGCCCAGTAGCGCCATGCGGCGTCTGGGGAACCGGCGTAGGCATCTGACCGGAACCGTGTGTCGCTGGGACGTCCATACACGCGGGCATAGGGGGAGTCGGGGAAGGAATTGAGATAGATCCCGACCACCCCCACCGGCTCATCGTGGTGACGTGCGATCAACCGGGCCACGTAGTGCGGACCGGGCTCCAGGTCGTCGTCACAGCGGGCCAGGATCCGGCCCCGCGCGGCCTCGAAGCCGGCGTTGAGGGCGCTGACCCGGCCACGGTTCTCGGGAAAGACGATGGTGCGGACCGGCAGGTGGGCGTACGAGGCCAGGACCTGCTCGGAGTCGTCGATGTCGCCGTCGAGCACGATGACAGCCTCCCAGGAGCGATTGCTCTGTCCCTCCAGTGCCCGCAGCAGGACCGGCAACCGTGCGGCGCCCGCCCGGGACGGGACGACGATCGAGACGTCGGGGGTGGGCGTCATTGCTGTCCTTTCGCCGGGAGCACACCCAGCTCGGTGAGAAGGGTCGCGAGGCGGTCCCGGGCGGCGTCGGGGGAGTAGTGGGTCTCCCATCGGCGCCGGGCATGCGCCACGTACGTCGTGTGGGCGGCGGGCACGGCGTCCTCGAGGGTCTCCATCAGGCTCACCGGGTCGCCGCCCCGGGCGACCCAGGGGTGGTCGGGGCCGGCCACCTCGGGCAGTGCCCCGGCGTCGCTGATGACGAACGGCACCCCTGACGCCATCGCCTCGGCTACGACAAGCCCGAACGACTCGGCCCGGACCGAGGGGAACACTGCCAGGTCCACCGCGGCGAAGAAGTCGCGGCGATCCATCCAGCCGCGCCGGTCGGTGATCGGGGCCAGCGGGGCGAGCGCCTGCTCGACCAGGCGCTGGTCCTCCGGGCTGACGAAGTGGGGTGCGCCGGCCAGCAGCAGGCGCACCTTGCCGGGGTGGCGCTTCTCCAGGCGGCGTACGGCCTCCGCCAGCACGAGGATGCCCTTGTCAGGCGACAGCCGTCCGATGAAGCCGAGCACCACCGGTGCATCCTCTTCGCGACGACGAACGATGACGTCGAGTGAGGCGGTCCAGTTGGGCAGTGCCGTGGTGCCGGGCAACCGGGAACGCATGAACTCCGAGGGGACCACGGCCTTCGCACTGCCGGCCGCGCTGATCAATCCGGCCGGGCCTGCGAGGCCGCGCGGGCGCTGGTGTAATTGCACCACGCGACGCGGATGACCTGTGGTGGCCAGCGAGGGCACCAAGCCATGGCACCACAGCAGTCCTTCGCGCTCGTGCCTGTCCCAGCGACGCAGGTTGGGGATGTACTCGCTCCTGTCGCGCCCGGTGATCCCGGTGGCCGGGAAGCCGAGTTCGCCGGATCGCCGCAACACCGGGGACGCGTCCGGCGCCACGATAGCGACGTCCAGCCCCAGCTCGCGCGCCAATTGGGCCATCAGGAGAAGCATCACTTCGCCTCCGCCGATGGCCCCGTTGTTCGCGGCGAGGGTCAGGTCAGCCACGGCCTCTCCTTCGCGGTCGCGGCCGACGCGTAGATGCCAGCGAGACGGGCCGTCATGTCGGAGCATGACGGCCAGGAGTCGGGAAGAGTCGGACGACGGGCGATGGTGAGGCCCTGGTCGACGAGGACGGCGGCGATAGCTTCGGGGTCGTCGCGGCCGACCAGGCACCGAGCCGGGAGGATCTCCGGGTTGCCGCCGACAGGCGTAGCGACCACACCGACGCCCGCTGCGACGGCGTCGAGCAGGCTGTAGGAGCAGTTCTCCCACACCGACAGCTGGGCCAGCACGTCGGTGCGGGACAGCTGCGCGGCGGCGTCGACGAACCCGGGGAACTTGACCGCATCGTCGATGCCCAGGACCCGGCTGCGTCGGACGAGCTCGTCGCGGAGCGGCCCCTCCCCGGCGACCGTGAGCCGGGCGTCCGGATGGTCGGCCAGTACGACGGCGAAGGCGTCCAACAGTTCCGGCAGGCCCTTCTCCGGGGAGAGCCGAGCCAGGGAGGTGATCCGCAGTCCGGGGGCACGGTCGTTGGCCGCCGGGTCCGGCGCGGGACGGTCGACACCGTTCGGCAGCACGGTGATCGGCCGGCGTGGGTGCCACTTGGCCTGCATGGCCCGCGCGGTGGCGGCCGAGACGGCGATCAGGGCGTCGAACCGGGCGAGTCGGGCGCGGTGGGCGGCCGCCGCGGCGGCGGAGCGGACGGACGAGCCGTGATAGACCCGGTCATCGGCGGCGATGCCGTGCTCGGTGGAGATCAACGCGGCGGGGCCCCGCGCGATGGTGGCGGCGGTCAGGTCGGCGAAGGCCAGATGGGTGTGCACCACGTCCGGCCGCAGCCGGCTGACGGCGTGGGACAGCGCTCGCCGGGACGCCGCCAGACCCGCCTCGGGGCCGAACGACTCCACCAGCGTCGGGACCCCGAGGCCATGGAGCCGATCGCTCAGCGGACCCGCCGGGGTGAGGACGACGATCCGCCACCCGGGGATCCCGGTCCGTACGACGTCCAGGACGTGCCGGGCCACGCCGCCGATGGCCCCCACAGGCACCACCCAGAGTGCTGTCCCCCCACCGGCCATCTGTCCCTCCCCTGTCAGCCCGCTGAGTGCCGCAGCCAGTCTCCCACAGCGAGCGCCGGTGGCCGGTCAGGTTCTGGTGGTGGTGGGGTGGGTGCCTCGCCGAGCCTGTGCATGCCGTAGCGGTCCCAGAATTCGATCAGCCAACGAGGCGGCCGGCCGAAGTCGACCCAGGCCGGGATGCCGCGGGCGGCGGCCTCGAGGATCCCGGTGGAGAAGACGCCGACGACGGGCGCCTCGACCTGCGGGAGGGGCCCACCGTCGCGATCGATCGTGATGCCGCGCCGCTGCCACCACCGGTGGATCGACCGTGACAGGATGTCGCGTTCCTGTGGATGCGGACGGTAGATCGCAGTGGTGCGCAGAACGGTCCGCTGTGCGGCACCGGCCATCCGCCGGCGTCCGATCTCGGCACCGTGCAGTTGGCCGAGGTAGATCGGGCGACGGCCGGCCCAGGTGATCATCCGCTCCTGGGACAGGGCCTCAGCCTCGGGAACCCGTGCTTCCCAGAAGAGCTGGGAGCCGATCACCTCGACGGTCACGTCGGTGCGACCGGATCGCCAGAAGTCGCCGTCGGCCGCACTCCACGCCAGCAGGTGGGCGCCGGCAGGCAGCGGCGGAGCCATCGGGACGAGGAGCCCGTGCTGCACGACCCCGAAGGGAAGGCCACGTCGAGACGCGAGGTCGTACGCCGCGGCTCCCCTCGGGAGAAAGTGCCCGGCCGCCAGGACCGTGGCGATGCTGTCCAAGGTCTCATCAGCGGAAGGGTCGGTGATCGTCTCCTCGCGCCAGGGGTGGTCGGGAAGCCACCTGGTGGCAGGCTCAGGAGAAAGCACTGCCACCTCGTCCAGCGGCAGGTGGTGTACGGGGGCCAACAGAGCGGCCCGCTGACTCGACGACAGCGACTCCACGGCGATCAGGATCCGCGGGTGTTCACTGCCCGCGGTGAGGTGGAACCGCTCCGGCTCCGGGTGTCGTGCGGCGCGGAGCTGGCCGATCAGGCCCCGTACTCCGCGGCGGCGGGTCTGCCAGCGCTGCCAGGCGGCGAGGTCGGACGGATGGATCAGGCCCACCACTGCTCCACCTCTCGCATCCGGTGGTCGAAGGTGTGCTCGGCGAGGGTGCGGCGGCGGGCCTGTTCCCGCAGGCCGGAGGCCCAGGCGGTGTCGACGGCGGCGCGCTGGCTCAGCTCGATCGCCTCCTCAGGGGAGGTGAAGACCGCGACCTCCCGGCCCGGCTCGTAGAACTCGGTGACGTCGGGGCGGTCGAGCAGTTGGACGGCGCCGACGCCGCAGGCTTCGAAGGTGCGCATGGTGAAGCCGTCCTGGTCGTGGTGCATGTTGACCGTGGCGGTGCTGCCGGCCATGATCCCCCAGGCCTCCGCCAGCGGGACGTCGCGACCAGCCGCAAGAGCGGGCCGGTGCCACTGCCAGGTCCGTAGCCGGTCGATCGGGTGATGTGACCAGTCCCGGCCGTACGCGCGCACGGGCACCCCGGCGGCGGCGAGCTGGGTGAGCAGCTCCTCCCGGTTGGCATAGCGGGCACCGACGAAGGTCACCGCCGGCACCGGGTGGGGGATCAGCGCCGCAGCCGGATCGTACGCGTTGGCGAGGAAATGGGTGGTGAAGCCGCGGTCGGCCAGGGCGGCGACATCGAGATGACTGTACGAGGCGATCGGACCGACCCGACGGAGCCGCTCGTCGGTCCACCGGGTGCGCCGGTACTCGTCGTAGAGCCACAGCAGTGATCGAGCGCCGACTGTGTCGATGGCGTCCCAGTACTCCTCGGTGAGGGTGTCGCCCTTGATGGTCAGGACCACGTCCGGCCGGGCTTCACGCACGGCAGCGGCCGCCGCCGTGGTGTGGCTGGCGGTCAGCGCCGAGGAGCCCTGCAGACCGACCCTGGTGGGCAGCTCGTACCGCAGCTTGTGGTGGAGCTTCGCTGTGCCGGTGGCCAGCTCGTCGTAGCGGAAGGCAGTGGCCTCGTGCCCGAGGCGACGCAGGGCACCGATGACAGATCGCCAGTAGCCGTGGAACGCGGGCGTCACCAGCAGCACACGTGCCACAGTCAGCTCTCCCCCCGGAGCAGGGACAATTCGTAGCGAAATGTAGCCCACGGGGTGATGTCCCGGCCAGATGCGCGTCGTCCGGCGTTCCACGCCAGGTTGATGACCGACGCGACGGTGAGTGCGGCGACCAAGGAACGTCGTCCGCCCGGGTAGCCGTCGGTGGACCACTTGTCGGCGTATCGCAGGCGCGAGGTGACCAGCCACCGGCGGCGCTTCTGCGGGTCGGACGAGCCGCCGCCCTCGTGCTCGGCGGTCACCCCGCCGAGATAGACCGACGGGATGCCGCGGTCACGCAGACGACGTTGCAGGTCGACTTCCTCGGCGTTCATATGGAAGTCCTCGTCGAACCCACCCACCTCGCGGAACACCCGGGTCGGCATCAGCAGCGCGGCGCCCATCACCCAGTCGACGACCTGGGTGGCCTCACCGGTGGCCCTCGTGTCGTGGCCGACGGCCTCGTGAAGGGGACGCAGGTGACGCCAGCGGGCGAGAGGGATCAGCCATTCGACGAACTGGTGACCGACGGTCGGAAAGTGGCGCCCTGGCCACGCCTCCGCACCTCGGCTGTCCAGGATCCGTGGGGCGGTGACGGCATCACCCCACGGTGCGGCGGCGGTCAGCCAGTCGGTGACGAAGCGGTCGGAGACGGTGAGGTCGCTGTTGAGAATCATCAGCCAGTCGCCGGTCGCCCGTTGGACCCCGGAGTTGACCGCACTGCCGAAGCCGCCGTTGACAGGCCGTCGGACGACGGTGATCTCGTCGTCATCGGGATAGGGCTCCGGGGAGGCGTCGTCGGACACGATGATCTCGAGCTTCTCCGTCGCCGTCTGGGATCGGAGGGACGCGACCAATGCCTGGGTCGGTCCTGCGCTCCCATAGTGCGGAATCACGATGGAGACGGTCGGATCGGATGTTCCGGGCATTGCTCTGTTTCCCCCAGTCCGGACAGTTGCATGCTGATGCAGATGAACGTACGTCAATGAGCTTCGTTCCTGGAGATCAGCCCGGGCGATCCGTGCTCGCCATTCGAAAGGCTGTGGGAACCGGGGGCGAGGTAGATCGACCGGACCTTCTCGACGAAGGTCTCTTGCCCGTAGCGGCCCTCGGCCCAGCGCCGCGACGCGGCGGCCTTGTGTTCGGCCTCCGACGCGTCGTGCAGGACGGCGATGATCGCTGAGGCGAATTCGGCGGGATCGTCGGTCACCGCCGTGAGGACGGCCCCGTCTCCGATGCCTTCGGCACCCACGGTGGTGCTGACAACGGGCGTTCCGGCGAGGAGGGCTTCGATCGTCTTGAACTTCACCCCCGCTCCCGTCAACAAGGGGACGACAGCAAGCGTGGCTTGTGCGTACTCCCCCCAGAGGTCGTCAACGAACCCGGTGGCCGAGGCGTTGTCGACGCCGTCCGTCAACGATGCGGCAGCCCCGTCGGGGTCAGCCCCGACCAGTCGCAAGCGAACCTGAGGCTCCGCCTGTTGGACGACCGGCCAGACAGTCGCCAGCAGCCACTCCGCGGCCTCAAGGTTGAAGCGGCGCGCGAAGAAGCCGACGAATATCACCGTGGGGGGCATGATCGGGCTTCGCGTGAGTACGTCGGGTGAGCCTAACGGCGGATCGACGACAACGACACGCTCGCGGCGGGCAACGCCGCGCTGATTCTCCAGCAGGAGACGGTCCTTGTCGCTGAAGACGATGGTGTGGTCCAGATGGCGTGCAGCGGCCACTTCGAAGCGCTTGGCGATCCAGGCTCCGACCATCCATCGGGCGCGACGAAGCCGGCCGACTTTGGATGCTGCCACGCGGCGTAGCCGCTGTGAATCGACGTCGTGAAAGGTTCCGATCAACGTCGCTCGTGGGTTCAGCATCCGCAGCAGCGGCCACAGACGACCGTATTCCGACCATTGGATATCGATCACGTCGGCTCCGGTCATCAACCGCCGCGATTCTCGATTCCATAGCAAAAGGAAGACATAGGAGAGATCTGGGCATCCTGGGTCGACCCGGTACAGGGAGTCCTGAAGTCTTCGCGCCAAGGCCGAGATCGTACGCTGCGCCGTTGTCGACGGTTTCAGTAGTAGGTGTGGCGGCACCTGACCGCTGTCGTCGTCGCATGCGGCCAGATTTGCGGCGCTTTCCGTGGAGAGGACGACTACATCCGCGGAGTCTCGAAGGACCTCGGTGAGTTGCCACACGTATCTTCCGCCGGCGTGCGGGATGCTCGGGTGTGGCAGTTTTGGCGAAATCATGAGAATTCGGGTCTGCTGTAGGGGTGCCGAGAGGTTGGCGGAGGCATTTTCGAACAATGTCAGTCTCCAGCAATCTGTCGGAGGTGCTCTACCCGACGTCTGAACTCTTGCTCGAATGAATGCTTGCGCATGAAGGCGATGCCGTTGGCGGAGGCTGCAGTGAGTGACTCGCCATCGGCTGCGAGTTCGGCGACTTTGTGCAACAAGGATTTCCTGTCGCGCATGGGGACCACCCATCCAAAGGCGGCCTCCTTGGTCAGTGTGCGGAGGGCTTCGTTGTCGAAACCTATGACGGGAACGCCGAGGCCTGCCGTCTCCAAATACGTGCCCGCTGGATCACCTTGTACGTGGGGGAGGACCATCAGGTCGATGGCGTCGCGTACGAACGGGACCCAATCGCGGTCGAACGAAACGTCCCCATGGAACTTGACGCCCTCGCCGGCTTCGCGGCGCAGGTCAGGCTCCATCGGCCCAGTGCCGAAGATGTCCAGTGTGCAGGGGATTCCTGCTTCCTGCAGGTCCCGTGCGAGCTGCACCGCATGCTGCGGGCCTTTGATCGGGATGTGGCGTCCGGAGAAGCCGAGGCGCAAGGGTCCGTCTGGCGGTCGCCTGGATCGCCCACGCGAGGGCAGTTGATCAGTGCGGAGCCTCGTGTCGAAGAACAGCAGAGGTGATGGGGATTCTCGGTGAAGAGCAAGCCATGTCGGCCACCCGTTGGCCTGGAGTCCATCGGCGCGTCTCACTAGCCGGCGAAGCAAGAGTTCTTCCTTGACCGCCCCACCGAAGATCCGAAGGCGCTCGGAAGCGGGTGGCTTCCCGGCAAGTTGAATACCTATCCTTGTCTGCAGGGACTGCTCCGAGATATAGACGACCCGGGCGCCGGTGGTCAGCAGTTGTGCATTCGATACCCGCAGCAGAGCCACAACGATCGCTGAGGTGCCGAAAGACCGTACCGTTGAGATGGGGTTGCTGGCCGGCATGTAACAAAAGTTCTCGGCGTTGGGGTCGATCCATTGTGAGCCAAGATTCTCCCCGTCAACTGAGTCGGTGTGTCGGGATTCTTCTGGGGTGATCCAGATCGTTTCGCCCGGCCAGTATTCGGCGTAGGCGCGGAGCCCGGAAAGTGTTTTGCTCGTCATTCTTATGCAGCCGTCCTCCCTCCGCCGCGTGGTGCCAGGGGTCAGGATGATGAGCTTGCGCACGAGCCGTTCCTTCCCTCGATATCCGTGGTCGGCATGCGGTCGACCCTCGGTGTGCGGCGGTGCCTGATCTCGACCGTACGGGACGTCAGACCAACTGACCGAGCTCGACCAGCCGTGCAAACTCGGCGTTCGTCTCGCGCAACGAGGACATCGTCCCTCGGTCGGCGAGCCGGCCTCCGGAGAAGAAGAGGATCTCGTCGGCGTTCCGTACGGTCGACAGTCGGTGTGCCACGACGATGACGGTCATCGTGCCGTGCAATGCTTCGAGCGTCGCTGTGATCTCGTGCTCGGTCTCGTTGTCTAGGGCACTGGTTGCCTCGTCGAGCACGAGCACTTCGGGCCGGAAATAGAGTGCACGAGCGATGCCGATGCGTTGGGCCTGCCCGCCGGAGATCCGTGCGCCGCCCTCGCCGACGAAGGTGTCGAGGCCATCGGGCATCGCGTCGAGAAGATCCTGGAGTTGGGCCTGGTGAATGGCTCGCTGCAGGGCCCCCGGGTCGATGTCTGCCGATGGTTCACCGAAGGTGATCAGGTCACGGACGGTGGCGTCCCACAGGTAGACCTTCTGGGAGACCGCGGCCACAGTGCGCCGCCATGCCCGCGGATGTTGCGAGATGTTGGTCCCGTTGACAGTAATCGTCCCCTCGGTGGGGTGGAACAGGGTGAGAAGGAGATCAGCAAAGGTGGTCTTCCCGGCACCCGACGAACCCACCAATGCCACGGTGTGGCCTTGGTGGATGGTGACGGAGACACCCGACAACACCGGGGTGCTGGAATCTGGATAGCAGAAGCCAACGTCCGTCACCACGATGTCGCCGCTCGGCAAGGGCATGTCGTGTGAGGCTTCCTGGGGTGTTTGTGATTCGGCGGACGCCAGTTCGTCCATTTGCTCCACTACCCGGTCGAGCGCCGATCGGTTGGCCCGTACGCCGTTGACCGCCGCGACGACTCGATTGAGTGCCGGCGCGATGCGGATCGAAGCCGCTGCGAACACGGCCAGCAGGCCGAGCGCTTCGGCTTCGGGATGGGCCCCGAACATCAGAATGCCGATGATCAGCACGCCGGCGATCATCACGATTTCCATCAGGTAGCGAGGCAGCTCGCCGAGTACCTGCTGCACACGAGCAGGATGAACGTAGGCCAGGCGATTGTCGGCGAAGCGGTCGGCGAACATGTCTTCGCGTCCGAAGATTCGGGATTCGCGGAAGCCTTCGATGGCGGGATTGAGAGCTGCCCACATCTGGGTGTTGAGGGTCAGCGCTTGGAGACCGTAGCGCAGGGCGTGGGGCTTGATCACCCGAACCATGAGAAGGGCCGCCCCTCCGAAGACCACCACCGCGACCGCGGATGACGCGGGTGCGAGAACCACAAGTGTGCCCAGAAGGACCACTGACGTGACGATATCCGTGATCATTCCGATCACGTTGAGCAGAATTCCACTCAGTGCTGAAGTGATTGAACCGGTTACCGTCTGGATGATGTCGGCCTTCATGCGGCGACGATGCGTCAAGTAGCTCGCATGGACGTATCGCCGGAGCATCTCGGCTGAAGCCGCCGCAGCCGCTCTCGACATCTCGCCGATACTCCACCATCGCATGGCGATCATGGTGACGTTCTTGAAGATGAACATCAAACCTACGAACAGAGTCGTGTACAACAACAGAATCTTGCGATCACTGGTGTGAGCGATAGGGACGAGATAGAGTTCCACAACTGGAGGCAAGCCCTGCGGTGTGGTGAGGATCTGCATCAGCGGCGCCATCGCGACGACCGCGAGCATATCCATCAGTGCGGAGATCACCGAGACGAAGGCCATCAGAATGAGCGGCCAGCGCATTCGCCAAGGGACGAGCGTTAAGACTGCGCGCAGTTTCGCGACCGTCGATCTTTCCGATACGGGCTCCGCGCTGCTTCCCATCCAGTTCCCCCTCATGGCTGGCTCGGCCCCGTGGATACGGGCTGCCAGCATCCTATCGGGCATGAGAGACTCTGGCCGGGACGACCGTTGCCGGACCGCGGACGCTTCCCACTGGCCACGACCGTGGCGGACCGGAGTGCCGCTGGGCTCTGTGGATCCTGCGAGCTGGCCGCTGTGGTTCCGGGGACGGCCTTGGTGACACCTTGAACTGCGGAGGCGTCTTGGACGCGCGGCGCACGCCGGCGCCTCGCAACCGATGTCCCCGTCAGAGAGGGCTGGACGTGTGGCGCCGGATCGTCTCCGAGAAGCGAGCCCCTTCGAAGCTCACGGCGCCGAGTGCCCGGCTCAGCCCGCCACGCCGTGCGACGCCGGGGAGCTGCTTTGCCCACTCCCAGAACCAGCGGAGGGATGTCCGTATCGAGGCCGGTGCTGGTATCCCCGGATCGTGGCGATGCTTGTCGTAGAGGTGAACATGGCCGCGTCCATAACGCCATTGCTGACGCAGCAGTGTTCTGAGCCCGGGGCGTTGGTAGTAGTCCACCACGGCTTCGGGCGCCAGGGTGATATCCAAGCCTGCCGCGGTGATTCGCCAGCCGAAGTCGACGTCCTCCTGGCCCAGCGACAGGTCCTCGTCGAACAACCCGACCGATGTCAGCACCTCACGGCGCATCCCCATGTTGCAGCCTGGCATGTATCCGCGGAACTTCATCGCGATCGGGACGGCGTCGGTGTTCCACATCTCGATCGGATCGCGCTGGTCCGGATGGATGATGTGGAGCGGCCCTGTTGCTGACGATGACGTTGCCAGTGCTCGGACCATGGCCTCGACCCATCCGGGGTGGACGCGATCATCGGCATCGCAGATGAGGATGAGATCTTCGGTCGACGCGGTGATCGCCGAATTCCTTGCGTGTGCCACACCTTGCCGTGCGTACGCCTCCACCAGGTCAAGTTGCAGAAACTTCGGTTTCCAGCCCGCACAGAGGGATTTCGTGTTGTCGGAGGAGCGATTGTCGCTGACAATGACGCGGAAATTCAGGTTGGTTTGGGAGTCCGGGGCGCTCAACTGGCGTGGCAAGGTGTGGGCAGCATTGAATGCGGGGACGATGACGACGACGCTCATTCAAGTGTCTCAATCCTTGTGGCTGACGGTCGGGGAAATCGGACCTTTTTGAATCTCATCACCGGCTTCTCGACCCAGATCCACGAGGCGGCTGCCAACGGGATCGTCAGGGCTAGCGCCAACAGGCAGGTCACGACGAATGGGAGACGATCACCCGCAACGATCGCCAGGAACTGCTGAACGGGAAAGGCGTAGATGTAGACGCCGTAGGAGAGGTCGTTCCGCGCGCCCCACCTGACCGGCAGTCGGGCACCCAGCCACAGAAGCAATACGCCGTAGGGGAGTTGCCCCCAAGCTGGCGCGAGTCCGAACGCGCTCAGCAGTGCGACCGTGCCCAGTGCAGTGGCTCCGACCCACCAATGCGTCGGGATGTGGTCACGTACGAAGAACAGGAACATCCCTGTGCAGAAGAAAGCTGCCAGGCGAAGCCCGTTCAGATAGAGGTTCGTGGTGACATCGAGTGGCCCGATCGCCAACGGGAGTCCGACCACCGTGGCGAAGGTCAGTGTTCCGAAGACGACCGCACCGTGCTTCCGGGCCAACGGAATCGTCAGCAGCACACCCGCCACGAGGTAGGCCCCGAACTCGTACCAGAGGGTCCAGAGTGATCCGTTCCAGACGTTCGGATACGGGACGTCCGCCAAGGTGGTGCCGACGTTCCAGACGTTCATCCGGAGTGCCCAGTCGGCGGCGAGGTATCTGAAGCCGTCCAACGGGGAGTATGTGTTCCCGGTCAGCAAGGTCGACAAAGGCGCGAACAGAAAGGCCGTGAGGGCGAGGTTCACCCAAAAGCCTGGCAGGATGCGGAGTGCCCGTCGCCACAGATAGGTGACCGGTCCGGTGCGCAGTCGACTTCCGGCGATGAGGTAGCCCGAGGCGATGAAGAAGCCGTTCACCGCCCATCCTCCCCAGCCTTCCAGGCGGTCGTACCAGCCGGCACCGTACCCGGCGACGGGGATGGTGTGGCTGACGATGACCGCCGAGGCCAGGCACAGGCGCACGAAGTTGAGCGCATTGTCGTGGGAGCTGAGTGCCTCCCCAAGGCTTGTCCTCACGGAGGCACCCTCTCAGGCCTTCGCTTCAAAGGTCAACTTATCTACTCGGTCATGCGGCGTGCTGGTTTGCTCCGGACGCGCGGAGCCCTTGACGCCTTGACTCCGCGGGCAGACTCTGGGCATGCGGATGCGAGCGGGGGGCCGGCGCGGCCATCGGCGATGGCGGGCGGTGCTCGCCGGGCTGGCGGTGCTGCTGCTGTCGGGATGCGCGACGGTGGCGGCGACCTTCGTCGCACGCCCTCGGGTCGACGCGGTGCAAACAGTGGATGCCCTGTATGTGATCGGACCGGCCGAGGGCGGGATCGCCGACGCCCGGCGGCTGATGGCGGAGGGAAAGGCGCGGACGCTCGTCGTCACGATGACGATGGACACCAGAACCGGCAAGGTCTACCCGAAGGACATGTGCGACCCGGCGGCCTGGGAGGTCGTCTGCGTCAAGCCTGATCCGTACACCACCCGGGGCGAGGCGGCAGCGTTGGCACGCCTGGCCACGGAACGTGGCTGGTCGCGGGTGGCGGTGATGACCGATACCAGCCACATCGCCCGGACCCGCCTGTGGATGGACCGCTGTGTGCCGGTGCCGGTGTCCGTGTGGGCCTCCAGCGAGCGACGTACGCCCCTCTCCTGGGCGGGGGCCGTCGTGTACCAAAGCGGGGCATGGGTCAAGGCGCAAATCCAGCCCCGCTGTCCCTGATCCGCTGTTTTTGGTGCGTGGCCGACAACGTGTTGGGTTCTGAATGGTCTCTCGCCGTCGCGGCCTCCGATTGAGCCCGACAGGCACTCATGAGCGACGACCACATCGCTCGTGAGCGGATCGCTGTCGCGCTGTTCGGCCCTGCGATCGCTCCGTCTGAACCGGTGGTCCGGGGCACGTTCGCCCCAGAGCGGCCGGGTGTCCTCCTCGTCGCCAGCGATTGGGAGCGTAAGGGAGGGGCGGACGCACTGGCGGCGTTCACCGAACTGCGGAAGGCGATTCCCGGTGCCACACTCACCGTGGTGGGCGACGCTGTTCCGCGTCTGCCGGAGGGGGTTGTCGGCCTTCGTCGGGTCGACCGGACCCGGATGGCCGAGGCGTACGCCTCGCACGATGTGCTGCTGGAACTCGCTCGCAGCAATGCCGCCGGCGTGACTCTCACCGACGTCGCCGGATTCGGTTTACCCGCGGTGGCAACGGACATAGGAGGCGTGAGCAGTGTCGTCAGGAACGACACCTCAGGAGTGCTCCTCGCTCCGGGCCCCCATCTGGCGGAGCGGGCGGCGTCCGCCATCACTCGCATCTGCACGACGCCGGGCCTCTGGCACCACCTCGTGCAGGGATCTCTCGATCATGCGCGCGAAGTACTCAATTGGGATCACTGGGCTGACGTGACGCTCTCGGTGCTGGGTGAGTGTGCGGCTGAGTATTCTGGTGACAAGGACGACCGCGACAGGCAGGTCATCGGCTGCGGGGTAGGGTCCCCTGATGTCCAAGTCGAGACTTTCTTTGAGAAGGCCTTACTGCTGATTTCCCGACATGTTCCCCGGGGTGGCCGCTAGGGTGGTTCGTAGGCCGCCAGGGGAGAGATGAAGGGTTCGAGGGGGGATCTATGACGACAGAGTCGTTGCATGAATTGGTGGGTCAAATCGCTGGGTTCGATGCCGCGGTTGACTGGTGGCTCATGCTTATCGCAGCCGAGGTGGTGGGTGTTGATGAGCGCGTCATGAGAATCTTGCTCCGCAGCGACTCGTCGGCAGCGAAGGTCTCCAAGATAAAGCAGCTCATTGAAGGAGCTGGTGCGCCTCAGGCTGCCGTCTTCGAGCCGTTGACTCGAGTGAGCAAGCTTAAGGATCGCCGTGATGAGGCCGTTCATGCCTACTACGTTGAAGGCGTTGAAGGTGAGTACACCAGGCACCGAATCCGCTCGGCTCCTGTCACGGTGAATCGCGTCGATCTAGAGGAGTTGCGCGACGATTACCAGCAACTGGTCGGCCGGAGTCGCGCTGCTGCTGGGGACGCTGCGGAATTTCAGCGCGATTGCTTCGAAGTTCTTGCCGCCTATCGGCTTCAGCAGTCGGGGCGGATCGATGCCTTGCAGGAAGCCTCGGAGACAGGGGAGTTGGTACTCACTTTGTTCGGCCAAGGGAGATTCGAGGTCGGCGTCGTCGAGGCGTCCGACCCGCGTGACGACCTCAGTCAACCGCAGGCGACAGCACGCATTCAGCTCCGAAACGGACGGGTGGACCTGACGTTGGCCGACGGTCGCGAGGTGTCTGGAGGAGATACCGGCTGGCGTGATGTACTTGAGCAAGTCAGGACGGTAACGCCGTCGGCTCGCCGCCGCTACTGGCGGCGAACGAACGACCTTGAGCAGTATGTCAGCGACGAGCGTGAGTGGTGGCCGCCCGCCGGCCTCGACGAGCGCCTGACTTCAGAATCTGCTGTCGATTTGATGGCCCGGTGGCAGCGGGAACGGCAAGCCTTCTTGTCGACAGGGTTGGATGTGCGAGACCCCGGTGTCGTCTGACCCCTACCGTCCGCCGGGCGAGACCTCGCCCGGCGCGCGCCGCTGCCGGACGTGTTGGACGACCCCAATGACGATGATCGCCACGATGCCGAGGATAAGCAGGATCGGCGCGGCGAACATCCCGTAGAGCACGATCGCGTCGGCCGGAGCGGGGACGCAGCCGAAGCCGATGCCGGTGCACTGCCCGTTGGCGTTCACGGTGGGCAGCGTCAGGTGGAGGATCCAGACGAGCACCGCCGGCACCACCCACAGCAGTCCCAGCGCGACGACGTACGGGATCCAGCCGTGTCTCTTCACGGCCCCAGCGTTCCAGCAATTGGGAGTCGCCCCGGTCGGCATGTCGAAGGGGCTGGTCTCGGTTGCCTGTGATCTGAGGGAAGAGGTCGCCCCGGCCCGGCCGGCACCTTCCGGCAAGCACTGGAAACTACTATAAAAATGTTAGAGTAAGTTCATGTCGTCAGGGGAGATCGACGAGGCGCTGGCTCTTCCGCCGGCGCAGGTAGCGCAGCGACTGCTGGCGATCCGGGAAGGGCAGTGGTTCGAACGCAAGTCCGGAAGGATCAGTCCGCGTGACCTCGCGGTCCCAGTGGTTGCGCTGGCGAACGCAGAAGGCGGGACCGTCGTGGTCGGCCTCAGTGACGGTGATGTTGATGGTGTGCCGGCAGCCAGAGTCAATGAGTTTCGCCAGGTGGCTTTCGACTTCACGGCTCCGGTCGTGCGGATGCATGCCGCCGAGGTCGTGGACCCGGGGTCGGGAAAGACGCTGCTTCTCCTGTCGGTCGAGCCGGGCGAAGTGGTGCATGAAACCTCGAAGGGCGAGTGCTATCTGCGTGTCGGTGACGAATCGAGGCGCCTGACCTTCGCGCAGCGGCGGGAACTCGAGTTCGATCGAGGGCACGCGCCCTATGACGGGACGTCGGCGGGGGTTGCTGTCGCCGACCTCAATGCGGAGGCTGCAGAGGCATACCGGAAGGCGCTCGGGTCGGCCAGCCCCGAACTCATGCTGCGGGCGCGGAACCTCCTCACCCGCGATGGACAGGTCAATGTGGCGGGCTATCTGCTCTTCGGGGCTCATCCGCAGGACCTCTTTCCCAGCGCGTACGTGCGGGTGTTGAGGTACACCGGCCTGGATCGGGGCACCGGCAGTTCGCTGACGTTGGCCGACGAAGGGGACCTTCGCTGCGAAGGCTCGATCCCCGAACAGATCGACGCGGCGTCGCGCGCGATGGAAGCGTGGGTGCCACGGCGTCGGGCGCTCGCCGAGTCCGGACGCTTCGAAGGGGTGCCGATCGTCCCGCGCGACGCCTGGCTGGAGGGATTGGTCAACGCCGTCGTCCACCGCTCGTACAGCATTGCCGGCGACTGCATCCGGGCGGAGATATTTCCCAACCGGATCGAGATCACCAGTCCCGGTCGGTTTCCCGGCCTGGCGGACCCGACCCAGCCGCTGTCCATCAGCCGCCACGCACGCAATCCGCGGATCGCGCGGGTGTGCGCCGACCTCGGCATCACGCAAGAATCGGGTGAGGGGATCCGGCGGATCTTCGCGGAGATGCGTCGCCGCGGCTTGACCGACCCTCTCTACACCCAGACCGCCGCCGCGGTGCGACTGACGCTGTCGTCCGCCGACGCGCTGCCTGCTGGCGTTCGGGCGAAGCTGCCGAAGCGGGCCCTGGAGGTCCTGGATGCCCTCCGCGTCGCTGACCGCCCGCTCGGCACCGGCCAGGTCGCCGAGCTGCTGGGGCTGACGCGTCCGACCGTCATCAGGCATCTGCGCGCACTGCGGGACGCGGGGGTGGTGCTGTGGGTCGGTGAGTCTGCGAAGGATCCGCACGCCACCTGGAAGCTCACCGGATGATCAGGCCACGCTGGGGACCTGGCGGGTCGCCGGCGTCGGCTGTCCCGCTCAAACTTCAAGACTGGAAGTGTAAATTTGCCTAACTAAAACTTGAAATCTGAGGTCAGCTCGGGTGTCAAGTTCAACTTTCAGGTGTGAGCTGCCGGCTGGCCTGATGGATGACCCCAACTGCCTCACTGCGGTGTCGGCGTGTGTCGCGCGTAGGTCGTCGCCCGCACTCCCGGTCCGCCTGACCTGACCACCTCGCCCGACCTCATGAGCTGTGCGAGTGCGTAGCGCACTTGGCTCTCAGTGAGACTGCTCATCGTGACAACCTGGCCGAGGGACCGTGGCTCGGTCAGCGTGTCCAAGACAGCCTTGCCGTGCCGGGTCGTGCCCCCGGATCCTTCGTTCTGCGAGGTGACGGAGTCCACCGGCTCCTCGGGAGAGGTGAGATCTGTGTGGCGGTCAAAGGGAGGCTGCTGCGCTCCTGGAGAAACCTCGACGAGCATCTCCTGACCGGTAGCCGATAACCGGTAACGAGCGGAGATTGTGTAGCTGGTGTTGCCTCGTTCGCCGTGTGATTCCGCCAGTCCGGTGTCGACCATCTGCTGCAGCAGGCGTCGCGCAGCCACGGAGTCCATCGGGGCGAACTGGTGTCGAACGCGACTGTTGTTCCAGGTCTCGCCGCGGCGCATCGAGACCAGAATGGCTCGTTGCTCACTGGACAATTCGGTGTCGCCGGCCACTTCTCCCAGCCAGACGAGATCCTCCTCGTCGACCAGGGTGTGCCGGGAAATCACGACGGTGAACTGAACGCCCGTGTCGATGAACCGGGGTGGCCTCAGGCCGGCCGCACGGAGGGCCTCGATCGCCTCCCGGATACCGCCGCCCTCGCCTTCGATAACCCGGCTGCCGTCGGGCATGCGTACGTATTTGCATACGTCGTAGAGGACGGGGTTGACCGCGCTCTTGGCCCCGGGGTGGCCCAACTGGCTCTCTGACACTCCCCAGAGGCCTCCAGGGCTGGTGATGACCAGGCGGTCATGCAGCAATCGAATCTCCACCCTCTTCGCGTCGGTGATGGGATCCAGGTTGCGGTGGACCAGAGCGTTGGCGACGATCTCTCGCACCGCTCGCATGGGGATCTCTGTCTCGTCGACGCCGTGGCCACGCTGGTCGTACCCCATAGTGGTGCGGGTATTGCGGACAACCCAGGCCATCGCGTCCTCGAGCAGGTCGGGGATCGGGCCGACCAGGTGTGCCAGGTCGCGTGTGCGCGCTCCGGTGCCGGGTGGCAGTTGGACGGCCGCGGTGATACTCAGGCTCGGTGAAACCGACTGGGGGGACATACCCAGGGCGTACAAGCCGGCCAGGGTGAGTTCGCCACTGCGGGTCGTGACTCCCGTGTAGTGAAGGACCTCGTTGTCGCTGGCTGTCGCATAGCGCCGCGAGGCCTTCTTCGCCACGGCTAGGAGTGCGGCCAACAGGGAGGGGTCCACATCGTCGATGGACGTGTTGGGCACTGGCCGGCGGTCGGGCTGCGTGGGGCGTACGGCCTGGGTCTTGGCCAACTCGAGTTGAGCGATCTCCTGTTCGCTCATGACATAGTCGCCGTCGGACTGCCGCAAATAGGCTCGACCCCCGTGCCTGGCGGGGCGCTGGTGAAGGGGGAGTCCCTCAACTCGTGCCAGGAGGACAGGCTTCCCGCTGACCTGAAATGTCTGGAAGTCGCATCGCGCCGGAGGTTGCACGCCGGTGCGTGCCTGGGCGGCCACGCCCTGCTTGAGACCAGCGATGTCGGCGAGCCCGACGGGGGCGAACCCCGCGGACTCGTCAAGGCCGAGGATGATGGTGCCGCCCTCGGGCATGTTGGCGAACGCGCAGATCGTCGGGCCGAGGTCGGGGCATCCTCCCGCCGCGGATTTGACCTCCACGTCGGTGGTGTCGCCCTGGCGGCTCCGCAGGTCTGAGATGAGTTCCTGGAGATGTGCTGGTGTCCACTCCACACTCAAACTTTAAAACTTAAAGTTTGAGTGTGGCAAGGGAGTCGGGTGCAAGTTTGACGTCCAGTGTGGTGTGACCCGTGGTGCCTGGTGGTGCACGTCGCGCAGGGGGCCTGGCGCCGGGCGTGGCCGCCGAGGGACGGGCCGCCGAGGGATGGTCCGCGGCGGGGAGATCCGCCGCCCGCATGACGAAGGCCCGGAGAGCAGGGGCTCTCCGGGCCTTCGGGGGGCCGGGCGGCGTCAGTGTAAGGGGGACACGAGGTGGGGACACCTGGGGCGCCGCCCGGGGATCAGGAGCCACCGCGGTCAGCGATGGCGGTCGGTGGGCTGGGGATCGGTGGAGTGGGGGATCAGGGCTCGTTCGGCATCAGGACCCAGCCGATCAGGTAGAGCCACAGCGGCAGGCCGCCGAACCAGATCAGCAGGATGAAAGCGAGGCGCACCCAGTTGGCGCCGATGCCGAGCTTGCGGGCGATGCCGGCGCAGACACCGGCGATCACGCGGTTGCTGCGCGGGCGGTACCAGTCCTTCATGGCGGTCCCCGTCACTTCTCGCTGGGCATCAGCACCCAGAGGATCGCGTAGACGAGCGCACCGGCGCCGCCCCAGAACAGCGAGACAGCGAAGATGATGCGGAGGATGAGCGGCTGGATGCCGAACTTGGCGCCGAGGCCGGCGCACACGCCGGCGATGACACGGCCCTCGGCCGGGCGGGTGATGCCGATGTCGAGCATGGCGGGTTCCTTCCGGGTTCCTTGCCCCTGGCGGACCCGACGATCGGGCCCGGTGTGATCGTGGAGCGCCGTCTGCGGCGCCCTTCCCTTCCAGCGTCGCCGCTCACCGGGCCTTCGTAAAGGGATGAGGAGAGTCTTCCGGGTGCAATGGGGGACACCGGCGCCCGGCGATGGGGAGTCGCCCCCGGGGAGTCCCGTACGGTGGTGGCCATGTCCCGCCGCCGACCTCGTCCGTACGATCCGGCACCGGAGGACGGCCCCGACTCCGCCGCGCCGCCCCGGGTCCTTCCCGACCCGGACCGACCCGGCGCCTGGGTCGTCCGGATCGGCACGACCGACCAGTCACACATCGATCCCGACCGTCCGACAGTGCTGGAGTTCGACTACATGCAGCGGATCGCCGAGGCGATCGACGCGTACGCCCCGCCGGGGGAGCGGATCCGGATCGTACACATCGGCGGGGCCGGGATGAGCCTGGCCCGCTACGTCGCCGCGACCCGGCCGACCTCCGCGCAGGTCGTGCTCGAGCCGGATGCGGCGCTCACCCAGGAGGTCCGGGACAAGGCGCCGCTGCCGCGCCATTCCGGGATCAAGGTGCGGCCGGTCGACGGCCGCTCGGGGATCGCCGAGATCCCGGCCGACCACGCCGACATCGTGGTGCTCGACGCGTTCGACGGGGCCCGGGTGCCGGCCGACCTGGTCACCGCGGAGTTCCTCGCCGAGGTCCGGCGCGTCCTGGTCACGGGTGGCCTGTTCCTGGCCAACGTCACCGACGTCGGCACGATGGACTGGTCGCGGCGGGTCGCCGCCGGCGTACGGTCCACCTGGGCCCATGCGGCGATCTCCGCCGAACCGTCCACCTGGCGGGGGCGGCGCTTCGGCAACGTCATCCTCTACGGGTCGGCGGCAGCGCTGCCGACCCGGCAACTGGCCCGGGAGGCGGCCTCGGCGGTGTTCGCCTATCGCTTCCTGGACGAGGACGAGCTGGCTGACTGGTGCGCGGGCGCGCGGCCGTACACCGACGCAGACACCGAACCGTCCCCGATGCCGCCGGAGCTGTTCCTGGGCCACTGACCGGGAACCAGGTGGGCGCCGGCACGCGCCGGCGATGCCGGTGACGGCGCCCCGGGACACTCCGGGAGGCGCGCCGACTTGGGGTGCGTCGTGCCGATGGCGAGAATGGGCCCGTGAGTGCCAGAGCCACCCGTCAGTCCACCGCGCGCCGCGGATCCCCCGTGGGCATGGCCGTGGGGGTCCTCCTGCTGGTGATCGGCCTCGTCGTGCTGGGCTGGTTCGGCTACCAGTACGTCGGCACGACGATCCTCTCCCGACAGTCGTACGACCGCACGACGGCCCAGCTGCAGCAGGACTGGTCGAGTGGGCAGGCGACGGGCGGCAGCGGTGAGGTCCGTGCCGACGGGACACCGACCCGGATCCCCGGCGACGCCCTGGGAATCATGCGGGTGCCCGCCTTCGGCGCGTCCTGGGCGGTGCCGATCCTCGACGGGACCGACCAGGGCGTGCTGGCCCGGGGCCTGGGCTGGTACGAGAACACCGTCGGTCCCGGCCAGGTCGGCAACTTCGCCGTCGCCGGCCACGTGGTGACCCACGGCCAGCCGTTCCGTCAGTTGAAGAGCCTGCAGAAGGGCGCGACCATCGACGTCGAGACCCGCGACGCCGTCTACACGTACGTCGTGGACTCCTCGACCACGGTGACCGACACCGACACCTGGGTCCTCGACCCGGTGCCGGGCCATCCCGGCGCGCACCCGACCGACAAGCTGATCACCCTGACCACCTGTGCCGACCTGTTCCGCTCCCCGGACCGCTACATCGTCTTCGGCCACCTGGTGAGCACCCGACAGAAGTGACGGGGTCGGCGGGCGTCCGGGCTCGGCGGGTGTCTGGGCTCGGCGGGTGCCCGCCATCGCTGCCGGGGGACGACTCTCGCTAGAGTCCCGGGTATGGCTCGCTCCGATATCTCCGCCGCCGATCGCGAAGCCCTGATCGGTCTCGTCGACGACCTCGCCGTCGTCCGGGAACACGTCGTGCTGTCCTCCGGCCGGGAGGCCGACTTCTACGTCGACATGCGCCGGGTGACGCTGGACGGCGTGGCCGCGCCGATCGTCGGCCGGGTGATGCGGGCGCTGACCGCCGACCTCGACTTCGAGGCCGTGGGCGGACTGACCCTGGGAGCCGATCCGGTCGCCGGCGCGATGCTGCATGCGGCGGCCGCCGACGGCGGGCGCCTGGACGCGTTCGTGGTGCGCAAGGAGGCCAAGCAGCACGGGCTGCACCGCCGGATCGAGGGCACCGATGTCGCCGGTCGGCGGGTGCTGGTGGTCGAGGACACCTCCACCACCGGCGGGTCCGCACTGACCGCCGTCGAGGCGCTGCGGGAGGCGGGCGCCGAGGTGGTGGCCGTGGCGGTGATCGTCGATCGGGGGACCGGAGCGGCGGAGAAGGTCGCCGAGGCCGGGCTGGAATACCGCTATGCGCTGTCGGCGGCGGACGACCTCGGGCTGGTCTGAGGACGGACATGGTCGGCGCGGACGCGGACTGCTCTCTCTGCGGTCCTCGCGCTCCCGGCGCCCCCTGCACTTCGCGCACTCCGCGCAGGACCTGTGGGCTGCGCCGCAGCCCCGCTAAGCTGGCAGTGCCCCTGCATCGTACGAACAGGAGACCCATGAACGGGCTCATCATCTTCCTCATCCTCCTCGTGCTGGTCGTCATCGGCGTCGTCGGCTGGACGATCGGGGCCTACAACGGCCTGGTCCGTCTGCGCAACCGGGTGCAGGAGTCGTGGCGCCAGATCGACGTCGAGCTGAACCGCCGCTACGAGCTGATCCCGAACCTCGTCGAAACGGTCCGCGGGTATGCCTCGCACGAGCGGGGGACGCTGGAGGACATCGTCCGGCTGCGCAACCAGGCAGCGTCGCTGGCCGCGCAGGGGGGCGCCACTCCGTCGGCCCGGCGGGCTGAGGTCGAGGAGCAGCTGTCCGGGGCCATCAGCGGCCTGATGGTGAGCGTCGAGGCGTACCCGAACCTGAAGGCGAACACGAACTTCCTCGAACTCCAGCGCGCCCTGGCCGAGACCGAGGACCGGATCGCTGCCGGGCGCCGCTACTACAACGCGAACGTACGGGAATACAACACCAAGATCGAGTCGTTCCCGACGAACATGATCGCGGGCAACTTCCACTTCGAGAAGGCCGCCTACTTCGAGGTCAACGAGACGGCACGTACGTCGCCGGACGTGAACTTCGGCGACATCGGCTCCCGTGGTCAGGGGGCGCCGCAGGCGCTGCCACAGCAGCAGTCCGGCACCCCGGCGATGCCGACCGGATGGGGCCAGGGCGAGGGCCAGCAGCAGTACCAGCCGCAGCCCGGTCAGGGGCAGCAGGGTCAGGGGCAGCCCGGCCCCCAAGGGCAGCCCGGGCCGCAGTGGCCGCAGAACCCTCAGCAGTGAGTCGCCGGTCGCGCATCGCGTGATGATCCTTCAGTGGCCCGGGCTTCGGCTCGGGCCACTGGCATTTCGGGTGAGAACTGTTCGCGAAGGCACAATCGGCGTCTGCGTCCAGGGTGCCGGGCCTTTCCCAGGTGGGGAGGTTGGTGGGGACCATCCGGCTAGAGTGAGGGACATGAGCGCCGGTTCGCCCCCGCCTGACCCGTACGCCGTGCCGCCTGGTGTCGACGACTACCACCACCCGCTCGTTCCGCCGAGTCTCCCGTTGACCGCACCCCAGGGTGGCCCCTCGGTTCCCTCGAACCACCCGGCCGCACCGCTGGTGGACCCGGCCGATGCGCGGGCGACTCTCGAGGCGCGCCGCGAGCTCGGGGCCGAGATGGAGCAGGCGCTCGTCGATTCGTTCACCGCCCGGGTCGAGGAGGCGCTGGTCGCCAGGATTGCCTCGGAGGAGGCCGAGCGGGTTCGTCAGCACGAGCTCGCCACAGCGGAGAGCAAGAACCAGATGGTGCTCGGCATCGTCTCGCTCAGCCTGGCGATCCCCCTCACGGCCATCTTCGCCGGCATCAGTGGCATCGTCGGCGGCCTTGTCGTCTGGATCGGCATCGTGCTGGTCAACATGGCGTACGCCCTGCGCAAGGGGCGCCGCTGAGCATGCCTGTGGATGCCCATGCGACCGCGGCCGGCGCCGGATGACCGGGCTTGATCGGCGTACGACCGGGAGCGAGGCCCCGGCGGCTGAGCGCCAGCTACCCGACGGCACGGCACTCGAGGGCCACGCTCCGCAGGACCCGCCGGCCGCCGCCCCCGGCGTCGGCCCGCATCCGCGGCCCTGGCCCGATGATCCGCGGCTGGATCCGGCGCTGCTCGTCGCCGGCGACCACCGCAACGTCGTCGACTCCTACCGCTACTGGAGCGTCGAGGCGATCGTCGCCGACCTGGACACCCGGCGCCATCCGCTGCACATCGCGATCGAGAACTGGGAGCACGACTTCAACATCGGGTCGATGGTGCGCACCGCCAACGCCTTCAACGTCGAGGGCGTGCACATCGTCGGCCGCCGCCGCTGGAACCGCCGTGGCGCCATGGTGACCGACCGCTACCTGCACGTGCAGCACCATCCCGACGCCGCCGACCTGGCCGACTGGGCGCGACAGGGCGGCATCCCCCTGATCGGCGTCGACAACCTGCCCGGGTCGGTCCCGCTGGAGCGTACGACCCTGCCGCGGGCCTGCTGCCTGGTGTTCGGCTCCGAAGGGGCGGGGCTGACCGACGACATGGTGGCTGCCTGCCAGCAGCTGGTCGCCATCACCCAACATGGGTCGACCCGGTCGATCAACGCCGGGGCCGCCGCGGCGATCACCATGTACCACTGGGCGCTGCGCTGGGCCGGGACCGCGGGTGCAGCGACCGAGATCGGCGGGACCGCGGGTGCAAGCGCCGGGACCGGAGGCTCGGCGGCCGGGACCCCGGACGGATTTGAGTGCGTATTCAACGAGGAACCCCCATCCGTTCCGCCTGCTGGTCCCGTAGGATCCCAAGGGGGCCGGCCGTGGGGCGCGACCGGGTTGGACGCGAATCGACCGCCATCAGGAAGGTGACCCGTGGACCCATCGGCGACGACGCCCGGTGATCTCTTGGCCAAGCTCTCGACCGACCAGGAGGGCGGGACCGCCACCAAGCGAGTCCGTGTGCGCCGGAGGCTCGAGGATCTGATCGACACCGGGCTCAAACCGGGTGACGCCATTCCTTCCGAACGCGCGCTGGTGGCCGCCCTCGGGGTGAGTCGGGTGACCGTACGCCAGGCGATCGCCGATCTGGTCGAGGTCGGTCGACTCGAACGGGTGCACGGCAAGGGGACGTACGTCACCGGTCCTCAGGTCGACTCCCAACTGCACCTGACCTCGTTCTCCCGCGAGATGCGCGAGCGAGGCCTGCGTCCCGAGACCAAGGTGCTCGCGGCGAGCCAGGTGGCCGCCGACGCCGAGGTCGCCGAGAAGCTGCACGTGCCGGTCGGCCGACCGGTGGTCCGGGTCGAGCGACTGCGGCTCGCCGACGGCACACCGATGGCGCACGAGGTGGGCTACTACCCGTCCGCGCTGTTCCCGGGCCTGCTGGAACAGAAGCTCGACACGCTCTACGAGATCTTCGCCACGAAGTACGGCTTCGTGGTGTCGTCGGGCTACCAGACCGTACGCTCCGAGGCCGCCGACGCGATCCACGCCCACGTCCTCCAGATCCCGCGCAAGGCCCCGCTGCTGGTGCAGGAACGGGTGACGAAGAGCGGCGACACCACGATGGAGTTCGCCACGTCGTGGTATCGAGCCGACCGCTACCGGATCCACATGAAGATCACCCCGGCGGGCGCCAACGGGTCCTGAGCGCGGCGGACACGTCCGGGAGGACCTGTCCCGGGCGACTGGGCCCTGTCCGGGGCGGCTGCATCCTGGGAGGCGCCTGGCAGACTGGCCGCATGCGCCCCGCACCCGCCGAGAACCTGGAGGACTTCCTCCACGTGGCCTGGGACCCGCGGCCGGCCGAGACCCGCTGCGCGCTGACCCGGCGGCGGTTCATCGCGGCGGTCGGCGGCCTGGTCGTCACCCTGCTGGTGTGGGGCGGGTACTACGGCTGGACCCGCTACAACGGTGACACCTGGCAGGGCACCGGCCAATGGCCGGTCTCCGGCGTCGTGGTCGGGCTCGCGGTGGTCCTCGTGGTCGTACGTCTCGTGCTCTGGCGCCTGGCCGTACGCCACCGACGCCGAGTGGGCAAGGGCGAGGTGGTGACCGCCTCCTGGCCGGGCATCCAGATCGCCGGCCACTACTGGGACTGGGACCGGTTCGCCGCTGCCGGGACGGGCCGGGAGGGCCCGGCAGGCGTCGCAGCCGGTGGTGCCGGGGTGGCCGAGCCGGCTGTGGCTTCGGCCGCGGCGACGGCGACGGCGCCCGGCGTCCCCGAGGCCGTGGTCGCGACGGTCCCCGGGACCCGTGGCCGCGGCGACCGCTACGTCGTCACGACGCCGGAGGGCACCTGGGAGTGCGACATCGACGACCTCGCCGTCAGCCCGGCCGCCCTGGACCAGGCGCTGCGGCTCTACTCCCGGGGCCGCTGTCGCGTGGACCTCTCCGGCATCGCGCACTGAGGCGGCATCGCTGGGTCGCTTTCCTGCTGAGGTGCCATCGTGCTGGCGCGGCCTTGCGTGCTGGGTCGGCTTCCCGCGCTGAGCCGGCATCGCACACCGCGCCGTCGCGATCCACTCGGACGAACCACCGGGGGTCCCCGCGCCGCGGAAACGGCACACATTAGGCTTGCCTCGTGAGCACAACCACCGTCGATACCGCCGATGGAGTCCGGATCGCGGACGGTGGGGAGCAGACGCCGGTGACCGGTCCGGGGCCCCGAGGGTGACGGTCGGCACGATGAGAGAGAAGAGAGCACATGCCCATCGCAACTCCTGAGGTCTACGCCGACATGCTGGACCGGGCCAAGGCGAACGGCTTCGCCTACCCGGCCATCAACGTCACCTCGTCGCAGACCCTGACCGCTGCGCTGCGCGGATTCGCCGAGGCGGAGTCCGACGGCATCGTCCAGATCTCCACCGGTGGTGCGGAGTACCTCTCCGGCTCCACCGTGAAGGACAAGGTCACCGGTGCGGTGGCCCTCGCCGAGTTCGCCCACGTCGTGGCCAAGAACTACCCGATCAACGTGGCCCTGCACACCGACCACTGCCAGAAGGACAAGCTCGACTCCTACGTACGTCCGCTGATCGCCGTCTCCCAGGAGCGGGTCGATGCGGGCAAGGAGCCGCTCTTCCAGTCGCACATGTGGGACGGTTCGGCCGTTCCGCTGGGCGAGAACCTGGAGATCGCCCAGGAGCTGCTCGCCAAGGCTGTCGCCGCCCGGATCATCCTCGAGGTCGAGATCGGCGTCGTCGGTGGCGAGGAGGACGGTGTCGTCGGCGAGATCAACGACAAGCTCTACACCACCCCCGAGGACGCCCTGGCGACCGTCGAGGCTCTCGGCCTCGGTGACAAGGGCCGCTACCTGACCGCGCTGACCTTCGGCAACGTGCACGGCGTCTACAAGCCGGGCAACGTCAAGCTGCGCCCGGAGATCCTCAAGCAGTGCCAGGACGCCATCCAGGCCAAGTACGGCACCGAGAAGGGCCTCGACCTGGTCTTCCACGGTGGCTCCGGCTCGCTGCCGCAGGAGATCGCCGACGCCGTCTCGTACGGCGTGGTGAAGATGAACGTCGACACCGACACCCAGTACGCCTTCACCCGCCCGGTCGTGGAGCACATGTTCCGCAACTACGACGGTGTGCTGAAGATCGACGGCGAGGTCGGCAACAAGAAGCAGTACGACCCCCGCACCTGGGGCAAGGCCGCCGAGGCCGGCATGGCTGCCCGCGTCGTCGAGGCCTGCCAGAACCTGAACGCGGTCGGCACCCACAAGTGACCGTCGTTGCCACCCCGCACTGACGGGGCGGCTCGCCGGGCACACCTGAGGGGCGCTCGTCCACCGGGGCTCCGGACCATCGGTCCGGAGCCCCGGTGGCGTTTCCGGGGGGTGTGCCCGACGCCAGGCAGACAGCGGAGGATCCCCCGCTGAGTCGATAATGGTTAGGCTAATGACATGAGCGAGACCCACCACAACCTGCTGGCCGATGATGCTCCGGTGACGCGGCTGCCGACGGACCCGGCAGTCGCCGAACTCGCCGATCACGGTCGAGAGCGGTTCCTTGACATTGTGTGCGCCTACCCGCAGTCCAGTCTGTGCTGGGCGCTGTTGGCCGAGGGTTCGCTCAACATGGGCTCGCAGGACGGGGACGTCGCTGCGTACGCCTATGCGCGGACCGGTTACCACCGCGGCCTGGACCTGCTGCGTCGCAACGGCTGGAAGGGTGCCGGCGCGGTGCCGTGGGAGCACGAACCCAACCGAGGCTTCCTCAAGGCGCTGTGGGCGCTGGCGGTCGCTGCGCACCGGATCGGCGAGGACGACGAGTTCCAGCGCTGTGCCCAGTTCCTCCGCGACTGCTCGCAGGCCGGCTACGACGTCCTCACCGCTGAGCGGCCGGTCGACCGCGGCACCGGCAACGAGGGTGTCGGTGACGGCACCGACGAGCAGATGGACGAGGTGGTCGAGGAGGCCGGCGAGCGGCAGACCGGCTCCCCGATGTCCGGGCCGAACCGCGACGAGCGCGAGGCCTGGGCCGCCGAGGAGGACGAGCCCTCCGACCGGGTGCTGGACAGCCCGTACGCCGGCTGAACCCGTACGTCGGCTGAAAACACTGCGGGCGGCGGGGCCCTCGAGAACCGGTGGCGGCCCCGCGCGCCTGTCCGGCCCGTGTCCCGCCGGGCCGCTGTCGGTGCCGGTCGGTAGAGTGAGCGGGTCGGCCCGGCGAACGTGGGCCGTCCCGGGAACGACGACGTCGTACGACCCGGTCGAAGGGACCCGCGCCGCGGCGCGGGGACGTCGCATGTCGGGGAGAGGTGGCACGTCGTGTCCGGAATCATCGTGATCGGCACCCAGTGGGGTGATGAGGGCAAGGGCAAGGCGACCGACCAGCTCGGCGATTCGGTCGACTACGTCGTCCGCTACTCCGGCGGCAACAACGCCGGTCACACCGTCGTGGTGAACGGCGAGTCCTTCGCCATGCACCTGCTGCCGTCCGGCATCCTCAACGAGAACGCGATCCCCTGCATCGCCAACGGCGTCGTGGTCGACCTGGCGGTCCTGTTCCAGGAGATCGACGACCTCGCCGCCCGTGGGGTGGACACCGACCGCCTGCTCATCTCGCCCAACGCGCACCTGATCACCCCGTACCACCAGACGATGGACAAGGTGACCGAACGCTTCCTCGGCAAGCGGAAGATCGGCACCACCGGCCGCGGCATCGGCCCGGCGTACGCGGACAAGGTCAACCGGCTCGGCCTGCGCGTCCAGGACCTCTTCGACGCGTCGATCCTGCACCAGAAGGTGGAGGCCGCGCTGGCCCAGAAGAACCAGCTGCTGGTCAAGATGTACAACCGCCGCGAGGTGGACGCCGAACAGATCACCGAGGGCCTGCTGGAGTACGCCGAGCGCGTCCGCCCGCACGTCGCCGACGTCGCCCGCGTCCTCAACGGTGCGCTGGACGAGGGCAAGACCGTGCTGTTCGAGGGGGCCCAGGCGCACCACCTCGACGTGGACCACGGCACCTACCCGTACGTCACCTCCTCCAACCCCACCGCCGGCGGTGCGCTGACCGGCTCCGGGGTCGGCCCGACCCGGATCGAGCGGGTGATCGGCATCGCCAAGGCCTACACCACCCGGGTGGGCGAGGGGCCGTTCCCGACCGAGCTGTTCGACCAGGACGGCGACAAGCTGCGCGAGATCGGCCACGAGTACGGCGTCACCACCGGGCGGAAGCGCCGCTGCGGCTGGTTCGACGCGCTCGTCGTCGAGGCCGCGGCGACCTACAACGGGGCCACCGACATCTTCCTCACCAAGCTCGACGTGCTCTCCGGCTGGGACAGGATCCCGGTCTGCGTGGCGTACGACATCAACGGTGAGCGGGTCGAGACGCTGCCGGCGAACCAGACCGACTTCCACCACGCGAAGCCGGTCTACGAGTTCCTCGACGGCTGGAGCGAGGACATCAGCGGCTGCCGTACGTTCGAGGACCTGCCGGTCAACGCGCAGCGCTACGTCCACCGCCTCGAGGAGCTCGTCCGGTGCCGGATCTCCGGCATCGGCGTCGGCCCGGGGCGCGAGCAGGTCGTGATGATCCACGATCTGGTCGGTCCGGTCGTTGGCTGAGCCGGGCGTGCTCCCCGAGGCGCCGTTCCCGCTGGATTCCTCCGCGGATCTGGCGGCGGACCTGGACGAGGCGGGCTTCCTCGAGCCCTCGGAGCTCTACCCGCGCGCCGATGTCCCGACGACCGTCGTGCTGGCGTTCCTCCCGCAGACCGTTCAGGAGATCGGCGAGCGGGAGGGGTCGCGGCTGAGCCGTACGATCAGCGACGTCCTCGAGCCGCGCCCACTGCATGAGCGCGAGCATCGGGGCGTACGGGTCGGCTGGTGCTATCCGTCGATGGGCGCGCCGCACACGGCGATGGTGATGGAGGAACTCATCGCCCTCGGCGTCCGCCGGTTCGTCGCGGTGGGCTCGGCCGGCGTGCTGCGCTCCGAACTGGTGATGGGGCATCCCTTCGTCGTCACCAGTGCGCTGCGCGACGAGGGGACGAGCAGCCAGTACCTGCTGCCGTCGCCGGTGGTCGAGGCGGACCCGGTCGGCGTCCGGGCCTGCCGGGAGGCCCTGGTCGAGGCCGGGGTGGGCTTCTCGGCCGGACGGACCTGGACCACCGACGCTATTTACCGGGAGACGCGCGGTCGGGTGCAGCGTCGGATGGACCAGGGCTGCGCCGTGGTGGAGATGGAGGCCGCGGCGATGATGGCGGTGGCCCGTTACCGGCAGGTCCGTCTCGGCCAGATCCTCTTCGGTGCGGACTCGTTGGCCGGGGAGGCCTGGGACTCCCGGGCCTGGCCGACCGCGGCGGCGGTCCACGAGGCGATGTTCTGGTGGGCGATGGATGCGGCCGTACGGTTGGCGGAGCTGGACGGCGGCGCCCAACGGTCCTGAGCGACGGATGAGGAAACGTGAAAAGTTTCTGTGAAGATCCTGTGCATCCTGGCTGAAATGTGCCGGTTGGGTGGCCCGCGGTCGGGTCCTCTCGGATCGATGTCGCACCATGGGAGGCATGGATTTGGTGACACTCGTGCCTCAAGCGATTCCCGGACTGCACTACCTCAGTGACCCCGCGGGCTTGCTGCACCAGCTCGGGCCCTGGGCGCTGCTGGGCATCGCGCTGATGGTGTTCATCGAATCCGGCCTGCTCTTCCCCTTCCTTCCTGGCGACTCGCTGCTGTTCACCGCGGCCCTGCTGCACGTGGCGCTCGGCCTCAACATCTGGGTGCTCGTCCTCGTCGCCTTCGTCTGCGCCTTCCTCGGCGACCAGGTCGGCTACTTCCTCGGCAGTCGGTTCGGCCGTCGGCTGTTCAAGGACGATGCGCGCGTCCTGAAGACCGAGCACCTGCATCGGGCCGAGGCCTTCTTCCACAAGTACGGCGGCCGGTCGCTGGTGCTGGCCCGGTTCGTCCCGGTCGTCCGGACGTATGTCCCGCTGGTCGCCGGGATGGTCCGGCACCCGTACCGCCACTTCATCGGCTGGAACGCCCTCGGCGGTGTGCTGTGGGTCGGGCTGATGTCGACGGCCGGCTACTTCCTCGGCGGTGTCCCGCTGATCGCCAACCACGTCGACCTGATCGCCATCATCATCGTCGTCGTGTCCCTCATCCCGATGGGCATCGAGATCGCCCGCAACGTCCGTTCGAAGGACGACCCGGTGCCCGCGCGGGCCATCGAGGCGTCGGTGGACCGCGAGAACGTCTGAGCCACTGCCTGCCGGTCGTACGGCTGTGCTGGTCGTACGACTGTGCTGGTCGTACGGCTTGTGCTGGTCGTACGGCTTGTGCTGGTCGTACGGCCGGATGCCCGTCGCGCCCGCGAGGTGTGGCGGGCATTCGCGGCCGGCCACCGGGTCGCCGTACGTCTCGAGTGGGTGGGTCGTCGGGCGATCGGTAGGCTGAGGGGGTGAAGCAGCCGCAGTCAGTCCTGGTCATCGGCTCCGGTGGCCGCGAGCACGCCCTCGCCCTGGCCATCAGTCGTGACCCCGCCGTGTCGCGGGTCCACGTGGCGCCGGGCAACCCGGGCACCTCGGTGTTCGCCGTCAACCACCCGGTCGACCAGAACGATCCGGCGGCCGTGGCCGCCCTTGCCGCCGAGCTGGGAGTCGACCTGGTGGTCGTCGGGCCGGAGGCACCGCTGGTCGCCGGTGTCGCCGATGCCGTACGGGCCGCGGGGATCCCCTGCTTCGGGCCCTCGAAGGACGCGGCCCGGCTCGAGGGGTCGAAGGCCTTCGCCAAGGAGGTGATGGCTGCCGCCGGTGTCCCGACGGCTGCCGCCCGGGTGTGCACCACGGCCGAGGAGGCCGCTGCTGCGCTGGACGAGTTCGGTGCCCCTTACGTCGTGAAGGACGACGGCCTTGCCGCGGGTAAGGGTGTCGTGGTCACCTCCGACCGCGACGCGGCCCTGGCGCACGCGGTGGCCTGCGGGCGGGTCGTCATCGAGGAGTACCTGGATGGCCCCGAGGTCAGTCTGTTCGCCATCTGTGACGGCACCACCGTGCTGCCGTTCGACCCGGCCCAGGACTTCAAGCGGGTCGGCGACGACGACCGCGGCCCGAACACCGGCGGGATGGGTGCGTACACTCCGCTGCCGTGGGCGCCGACCGACATCAAGCAGCAGGTCGTCGACACCGTCATCCAGCCGACCGTCGACGAGATGGCCCGCCGCGGCACACCGTTCGTCGGTCTGCTCTACGCCGGGCTGGCGCTCACCTCGAAGGGTCTGCGAGTCGTCGAGTTCAACGTACGGTTCGGCGATCCGGAGACCCAGCCGCTGCTGGCCCGGCTCAGCTCCCCGCTCGGCCAGGTGCTGCACGCCGCCGCCACCGGCGCGCTCGATCCGGCGGCGCCGCTGGAGTTCGGGTCCGGCTTCGCGGTCGGCGTGGTGCTGGCCGCCGACGGCTACCCGGAGGCCCCCCGCAAGGGCGACGTGATCATCGGGGTGACCCCCGACACCAGTGGCGTGATCCAGGCCGGGACCGCGCTCGACGGGCAGGGCCGGCTGGTGTCGGCCGGCGGCCGGGTGCTCACCGTCGTCGGCACCGGCGACTCGCTGGCCGAGGCCCGGGCCCGTGCCTACCACCGACTGGCGGACGTCCATCTGCCTGGCGGCTTCTTCCGCACCGACATCGCGCTGCGGGCGGCCCGCGGCGAGGTCTCCTACTGAGCCCCTGGCCCCGCCGGGCCGCCCCCCGCCGCCGCCCCCACCGCCGTCCGTCGAAAGGATCACTGTGACCGTCCCCAACGTCCTCGCCACCCGCTACGCCAGCGAGCAGATGCGCCGCATCTGGTCGCCGGAGAACAAGATCATCGCCGAACGACGGCTGTGGATCACCGTCCTGGAGGCGCAGCGCGACCTGGGCGTGGACTTCGGCGGTGACGACCCCGACACCGTGATCGAGGCCTATCGGGCGGTGATCGACCAGGTCGACCTCGACTCGATCAACGCCCGTGAGAAGGTCACCCGCCACGACGTCAAGGCGCGGATCGAGGAGTTCTGCGCGCTGGCCGGCTACGAGCACATCCACAAGGGGATGACTTCGCGCGACCTGACCGAGAACGTCGAGCAGTGGCAGACCCGTGAGGCGCTGGGCGTGATCCGGGACCGGATCGTCGCCGCCCTGGCGCAACTCGGCCGGCTGGCCGCCCAGTACGCCGAGCAGCCGATCGCCGGGCGTTCGCACAACGTCGCCGCCCAGATCACCACTCTGGGCAAGCGGTTCGCCACCGGCGCCGACGAACTGCTGGTGGCGTACGCCCGGGTCGAGGAGGTGCTCACCCACTTCCCGCTGCGCGGCATCAAGGGCCCGGTCGGCACCAGCCAGGACATGCTCGACCTGCTCGACGGTGACGCGGCCAAGCTCGACGAGCTCGAGGCTCGGGTCGCGTCCGGGTTGGGCTTCGAGGCCCTGCTCACGTCCACCGGCCAGGTCTACCCGCGGTCCCTCGACTTCGACGTCGTGTCGGCGCTGGTCCAGGTCGCCGCCGGACCGTCCGACGTGGCCACCGCGATCCGCCTGATGGCCGGCAACGAGCTGGTCACCGAGGGGTTCAAGCCGGGCCAGGTCGGTTCCTCGGCGATGCCGCACAAGATGAACACTCGGTCCTGCGAGCGGGTCAACGGCATGGCGGTGATCCTCAAGGGCTACCTGACGATGATCGCCGATGTCGCCGGCAACCAGTGGAACGAGGGCGATGTCTCCTGCTCGGTGGTTCGCCGGGTCGTGCTGCCGGACGCGTTCTACTGCCTCGACGGACTGTTCGAGACCTTCCTCACCGTGCTGCACGACTTCGGTGCCTTCCCCGCCGTGATCGAGGCCGAACTGCAGCGCTACCTGCCGTTCCTCACCACCACCAAGGTGCTGATGGCCGCCGTACGCAAGGGTGTCGGTCGCGAGCACGCACACGAGGCGATCAAGGAGAATGCGGTCGCCGTGGCTCTGGAGATGCGCGAGACCGGTCGCAAGGACAACGACCTCTTCGACCGGCTCGCTTCGGACAGCCGACTGGGGCTGTCGCGCGAGGAGCTGGCCGGGCTGGTCACCGATCCACTGGACCTGACCGGCACCGCCCGCCAGCAGGTCACCCGGATCGCCGAGCGGATCCAGACGATCCTCGATGTGCACCCCGACGCTGCGGCGTACGTTCCTGGCTCGGTGCTCTGAACCGAGCCCCGGAACGTTCCCGCGGGAACGTGCGATCGGGCTGGGGCGTTCTGCGGGGACATGTGATCGGGTTGGGGCGTTCTGCGGGGACGTGTGATCAGGCTGGGGCGTCTCCGCGGGAACGTATTGCAGGTGGCGTTCCTGCGGGAGCGTCGGGAGTGTGTGGTCGGCAAAATTTCCATAGGGCAGGCCTATGGAAATTTTGCGGATCACCGTGTCCCGCGCCCGTCGGCAGGGGCGTCGCTTGGTCGTCAGCCTTGGTCGTCAGGCCTGGTCGTCAGCCTTGATCCTGGGCCTGGTTGTCAGCCCTGGCCGTCAGCCTGGTTGTCCGGTGGGTGGTCGGGTGGTCGTCAGCGTGGTTGTCAGCGGGCAGTGGCAGGATGATCCTGTGAGTCGATACCGGGAACTGGGACTGCCGCTGATCCATGCGGGCAAGGTGCGCGAACTCTACGCGCTGCCGCAGGACGACCGGATGCTGATGGTGGCCACCGACAACATCTCGGCCTTCGACTGGGTGCTGCCGTCGACGATCCCCGACAAGGGGGCCATCCTCACCCAGATGTCGCTGTGGTGGTTCGACCAGCTGCGCGACATCGTCCCCAACCACGTCATCTCCACCGAGGTGCCGTCGGCGGTCGACCGGCGCGGTCTGGTGGTCGAGAAGCTCGAGATGATCCCGGTCGAGTGCGTCGCCCGCGGCTATCTGACCGGCTCGGGCTGGGTCGAGTACCAGCAGTCACGTACGGTCTGCGGGATCGGTCTGCCCGAGGGGCTGGTCGACGGGTCCCGGCTCGCGGAGCCGATCTTCACCCCGGCGACGAAGGCCGAGCTCGGCGAGCACGACGAGAATGTCGACTTCGAGACCATGGTCGGCACCATCGGGCGGGAGACCGGCGAGGCGATCCGTGACCTGACGTTGCGGATCTACCGCACCGCCGAGGAGATCGCCCGCGAGCGCGGCATCATCCTGGCCGACACGAAGTTCGAGTTCGGCGTACGTCCCGACGGGACGATCGTGCTGGCCGACGAGGTGCTCACCCCCGACTCGTCCCGCTTCTGGGACGCCACCACCTGGCAGCCCGGCGGGCGGCTCGACTCGTACGACAAGCAGTACGTCCGCGACTGGCTGCTGCACGACTCCGGCTGGGACCGCACCTCCGGTGAGGCCCCGCCGGAGCTGCCCGCTGCGGTGATCGAGCAGACCCGCGAGCGCTACGTCAGGGCGTACGAACAGCTGACCGGGCTGCGGTTCGCCTGATCCCCGGTTCGCCTGATCCCCGGTTCGTTTGATCCCCGGTCTGGGCGGGGGCGTCCGGGGCGGTCCACCACTCGCCTCGACGGATATTTACACGGGATGTATGTGCATAATGAGGCCGAATGGAGGCCTCATGACGAATCCCGCCCAGACCGGCCCGATCACCGCTGCGAGTGTCCCGAGCCGTGTGACGCCGAGTGCTGGATCGCGCACCGCGCCAAGCATCGGCCCGCGCACCGCGCCAAGCATCGGCCCGAGCGGCGCGCCGAACACCGAACCGCGCACGGCGCCGAACACCGAACCGCGCACCGGATCGCGCAGCGCGCAGCGCCGGGTGATCCGTGCCCAGCACCAGGACATCGACGACAAGCCTTTCATCGTGATCTGGGAGGTGACCCGGGCCTGCCAGTTGGTCTGCAAGCACTGCCGGGCCGACGCCCAGACCCGAGCCGATCCGCGCCAGCTCTCGACGGCCCAGGGCAAGGCGCTGCTGGACGACATCGCCCGGTGGGACACCCCGCGCCCGCTGGTGGTGCTGACCGGCGGTGACCCGTTCGAACGGGCCGACCTCGCCGAACTGGTGGCGTACGGCACCGCCGCGGGCCTGTCCGTGGCGTTGTCGCCGTCGGTGACGCCGAAGTTCACCGCCGAGCGGCTGGCCGAGCTCCACCGGGCCGGTGCCAAGGCCGTCTCGCTGTCGCTGGACGGTGCCCGTCCGCAGACCCACGACGCCTTCCGGGGCTTCGAGGGCACGTACGCGGCGACTCGGCGCGCGGCCACGACGGTGCGCGACGAGGGCCTGCGGCTCCAGGTGAACACCACCGTCACCCGTGACAACGTGCACGAGTTGCCGCAGCTGCTGGGCGACGTGCTCGAGATGGGGGTCGGCCTGTGGAGCGTCTTCTTCCTGGTGCCCACCGGGCGCGGCGAGCACCTGGGGGCGCTGGCTGCCGAGGAGGTGGAGGACGTCCTGCACTGGCTCGCCGACGTCTCCTCGCTGGTGGCGATCAAGACCACCGAGGCGCCGCAGTACCGCCGGGTGGTCATCCAGCGGGCCGCCGCCAGGGCGAGCAACCTGCCCCTGCCCGTCACCGGACCGCTGCACGACCAGCTGGTCGCCGACACCGTCGAGGTGCTCGGTCATGAGATCGTGCCGACCCGGGTGCCGCGGCCGCCGATCGACGTCAACGCGGGCCGCGGCTTCGTCTTCGTCGACCACACCGGTGACGTCTACCCGTCGGGATTCCTGCCGTTCCGCTGCGGATCGGTGAAGGACGCCGGTCTGCGTCGGATCTACCGCGAGTCGCCGATCCTGCGGTCGCTGCGCCGACCGGAGGAGTTCGGCGGGAGCTGTGGACGCTGCGAGTTCCGTGACGTGTGCGGTGGCTCGCGGTCCCGGGCGTACGCGGTGACCGGCGACCTGCTCGGCGCGGATCCGTCGTGCGTCTGGCAGCCAGGTGCCGTCGCCCCGGCGACGTCGGTGGCCGGCCTGCCTGCGACCGCCGTGGCCGGCCTGCCCGCCGTCGGCCCGTCCGCAGCAGGAGGGCCGGGCGACACGATAGGATCGGCGCCATGGCCCGAGTAATTGTGGACGTCATGCCCAAGCCGGAGATCCTTGACCCCCAGGGCAAGGCCGTGACCGGCGCCCTCGGACGCCTCGGGTTCGCCGGCTTGTCCGTACGCCAGGGCAAGCGGTTCGAGATCGAGGTGGACGGCGACGTGACCGAGGATCGCCTGGTCGAGGTCCGTGAGGCCGCCGAGCGGCTGCTGGCCAACACCGTGATCGAGAACTTCGACGTCCGGGTGGAAGAGTGACCACCAGGATCGGCGTCGTCACCTTCCCGGGCACCCTGGACGATTCGGACGCCGCCCGCGCGGTGCGGCTGACCGGCTCGGAGCCGGTCGCCCTGTGGCACGGCAACGACACTCTCGAGGGCGTCGACGCGGTCATCCTGCCCGGTGGCTTCTCGTACGGCGACTACCTGCGCTGCGGGGCCATCGCCCGGTTCTCCCCGGTGATGGGTGAGCTGATCAAGGCCGCGAACGACGGCCTGCCGGTGCTCGGCATCTGCAACGGCTTCCAGGTGCTGGCCGAGGCGCATCTGCTGCCCGGCGCGCTGATGCGCAACGCCTCGCGTACGTTCGTCTGCCGCGACCAGAAGCTGCGCGTCGAGACCCGCGACACGGTGTGGACGAACTCGTTCAAGCGTGACCAGGAGATCACCATCGTCCTGAAGTCCGGCGAGGGCAACTACATCGCCGACGAGGACACGGTGAAGCGTCTGGAGGACAACGACCAGGTCGTCTTCCGCTACCTCGACAACCCGAACGGGTCGGTCAACGACATCGCCGGCGTCACCAACGAACGGGGCAACGTCGTCGGACTGATGCCGCACCCGGAGCACAACGTGGACCCGTCCGCGGCGCCGACCACCGACGGGGTGGCCTTCTTCACCAGCCTGGTCAACTACCTGCAGCAGGTGTCCTGAGGCCGTGCCGACGAGCACACCGGACGGCGGGTTGGGGTCCGCTGCCGGGGCTTCCGGGGCAGGTGCGGACCCCGCCGCACCCAACGGTCGTGGTGGTGGTCGAGGTCGTGCGCGACGTCGGCGCGTCTGGCAGTACCGCTGGCTGCGTCACCTGATCGGCCTCGCGGTCGTGCTGGGGGTGATCTTCGGGCTCTCCCGTACGGTGCAGCAGATCACCCCGTCCCCGGTGGCCGGCGGCGACCTGGTGGTGATCGGGGTGGGGGAGCGTACGTCCCTGGTGCCGCTGGACCGTGACCTGCTCGACTCCCGGTCGGCGACCGCGGCGTACGGCGTCGTCTCCTCCAGCCGTGACGACGGCGAGTGCATCTCGGCGGCCTGGCTGAGCCTGGGCGCGGCGGCGCAGGCTCGCACCGGTGACCACTGTGCTCCCGAGATCGTCCTCACCCCCGCAGCCCGGTTGTCCGGCAGCGGCGGGGCGGCGGTCTCCAACTGGTCCCAGCTCGTCGCGTTGAACAGTCCGCACGGTGTCGACCTGGGGCGGCTGCAGAGCGATGTCTCGGGCTCGGGGGCGGGCCCACAGCGCTCCGGTACGCCGGCGGAGCCGGTCGATCCGCGGTCCTGCATCACCGCCGTCGGGCCGGGCGCGGTGCTGGCCGCCGCGGCGCCGGACGGCTCGGTCGCCCACTACGTCGAACCCAGTGCCTGGGCCGCAGGCGGCTACACGGCCGACTGCCGGGTGACCATCGTCGATCCGGTGCTCGGCTCCGAGCAGGTGATCCGCCGACTCGCCGACCGGCCCGACACCACCGTGCTGGTCGTCGGGCTGGGGCCGGCCGGGGCGCTGTCGTCGCCCGGTTTCCGACTCGATCCGACGGCGAGCCGTACGCTCACGTCGGTGCAACTGGCCTACCGCCTCGACCCGCGCGGAGCGTCCGTCGTCCCCGGTGCGCTGTCCTCGGCGACCACCGGGGAGCCGGGCGTGATCACGCTGTCCGACGTCAGCGCGGCGATCACCGCGCACCTCCGCGCGGCGGGCGCATCGGGTGCGGCGTCGCCGGGGACATCGGCAGTGGGGATGGCGCGATGGAGGGCGGCGGCTCGCGGCGACCTCGGTGTGGTGCCCGGCGCTGTCTCCGCGACGGCCGCTGACCGGCTGCTCGCCGACACCGCGGCCCTGCAACGGCGTGGCCCGATCATGGCCACCGCGGCCGGCGTCTTCGTGGCGCTGCTCGCCGCGGCGGTGGCGATGCTCCTACGGCGGCGCTGGCGGCCGGCACCGCTGGTGGCGGCCGCCCTCACCACGTGGCCGGTCGCCCTGCTGGTCGGCGGACTGGTGCCGTGGTACCGGACCGGGCAGCCGGTGCTGGCCGGGATCGGCACCCTGTTGGGCGCCTGGGTGATCGCCGCCGGGCTGGCCCGGCTGCTCGCCACCTCTCGGCGTCCCGCAGGGATCGCCGGTGCGGCGATCAGCCTCACGGCGACCGCGGCCTGGGCGGCGGCCGGCAACCTGGGCCTGGTGGGCATCCCCGACATCACGGGCGTCACGGGGGCCGTTGGCGTCCTCGGGTGGGGCACCCTGTTGGACTCGACGACGGTCGTGGGACCCGACTGGCTCGGCACCGGGCCCGGTGCGTCCGGGGTCTGCGTCGGGGCGGCCCTGGCGATCGCCGCCTGGTGGGCGGAGCGCCTACCTCGTCGGCAGAGCCTGGTGGCGATCATCGGACTGGTGGTCATCGTCGGCGCAGCACTGTGGCCGAATGTGCCGTACGGCGTCGCCCTGATGGCCGGTGGTGCGGTGCTGACCTTCGCCGACACCGCGCGCAGCTGGGTCCGCCAGGCGATCCCGTGGGCGGCTCCGCTGTTCGTCGGCACCGCGGCCGCCTCCCTGGTGGCGGCCATGGTCGGCACCGTCCTGCTCTCGCTCGGCTCCGGCACCATCCTGCTGCAGCTCTCCCCGGACAGCCCCCGCTTCGGCGGCGTGGTGATGGGCTGGCTCGCCTCGGTCACCCTCGCGGTGTGGCTGGAATGGCGCGCAGAGGCCTGGTTCGCCGCGCGTGACGAGGGCCGGCTGCCGGACCCGATGAAGCTCTGACGCGCCGGCCGGTCGCTGGGAGTACTCGGAACGCGTCCAGGCAGCAGCTCAGCGGCGGGGGCGTACGAACGGGAAGGTCAACACCTCGCGGATCGGGCGATCGAGCAGGGCCATCACCAGGCGGTCGATGCCGACGCCGAGGCCACCGGCGGGAGGCAGCCCCACTTCGAGCGCGGTGAGGAAGTCCTCGTCCACCTCCATCGCATCCGGATCGCCCGCGGCGGCGCGCCAGGACTGCTCCACGAGGCGGCGGCGCTGCTCCAGCGGATCGGTCAGCTCGGAGTAGGCGGTGCCGAGCTCCATCCCGCCGGCGACCAGGTCCCACCGCTCGACCAGGCCCGGTGTGCTGCGGTGCGGCCCGGCCAGCGGGGACGTCTCCGCCGGGAAATCGGTGTAGAAGGTGGGGAGCACGGTCCTCGCCTCGACCAGCTCCCCGTACAGTTCCTCGATCAGCGCGCCGGCGCCCCAGCCGTCACGGACGTGGATGCCGTATTGGTGGGCGAGGGCGAGCAGGGTCTCGAGGTCGGTGTCGATGCTGATCGGGCGGCCGACGGCCGCCGACACCGCGTCGCACACGGTGATCACTGGCCATTCCCCGGAGATGTCGACAAGCTCGGTGCCGGTGCCGGTGCCGGTGCCGGCGGTGCTCGTGGCGTTGCCCGTGTCCGTGGCGTTGCCCGTGTCCGTGGCGTTGCCCGTGTCCGGGGCGGTGTCCGCGTCGCCACCGAGGTCGAGCGGCATCACCTCGCGGCCGTGCACGGCCACCGCGGCAGCCCGCACCAGCCGTTCGGTGAGCAGGCGCATGTCGGTGTAGTCGGCGAAGGGTTCGTACGCCTCGAGGACGGTGAACTCGGGGTTGTGGGTGGCGTCGGCGCCCTCGTTGCGGAAGTTGCGGCCCAGCTCGAAGATCGGCCCGAATCCGCCGACCAGCAGGCGCTTCAGCATCAGTTCCGGCGCGATCCGCAGCACCAGGTCTGTGCGGTACGCGTTGATCTCGGTCTGGAACGGTCGGGCCGCCGCCCCGCCGTGGATCGTCTGCAGGATCGGGGTCTCCACCTCCAGGTAGCCGGCGTCGCGCAGGGTGGCGCGGATCGCGTCGATGGCGCGGGAGCGGGCCGACAGCACCTCGATCTCCTCGGGATGGACGATCAGGTCCAGCGAGCGGTTCCGCAGCCGGGCATCGGGGTCGTCGAAGCCCTCCCACGGCACCGGCCGCAGCGATTTGGCCAGCATCCGCCAGGAGTCCACGGCCCACGACGGGGTGCCGTTGCGGGTCCGGGTCGGTTCCGCGCCGAACTGGACGAGGTCGCCGGCGTCGACCAGCCGGGCGAACTCCCGCACGGCGTCGCGCCCCAGCCGCTCGGCCTCCAGGACGAACTGGCCACTGACCCGCCCATCCACCACATCCACGAAGCACACCCCGCCGTGGTCGCGGACCCGCCGGATCCGTCCGACGACGGCCCGAGCCGGGCCCGCCCGGTCGACCGCCGACAACCGCGCCACGTCGGTGCGGCCCAGCGGGTAGCCGGATCGGCCGGTCGCCGTCAACTCTTCGAGATGGGCGAGCCGGTGGCGGGTCTGGTCGTCGCGGCGTGGGTGCAGGCCCTCGATCGGGCGGCGGTCCGCCAGCTCCCGGACAGCGGCCAGGTGGGTCGCGTCGAGCACGCCGACGCCTTCAGCACCGCGCATCCAGGGCCAGAGCGGCAGGAACCCTTCCGCCCGGGCGGCCGCCAGCGCGACCGGCACCAGGTCGATGACCGACGGCAGGAAGACGTAGCGGGACTGCCAGGTGGGCTGGTACTTGGCGTTCGACAAGTAGAGGCGCTGCACCTGCCAGTAGCGATCCATCCATCCCAACACCTGGGAGTTGAACCGGGTCAGCGCTCCGGCGCTGACGTCCTCGGCCTCGGCGAACACCCGGCGGAAGAAGGCGAAGTTGAGCGAGATCCGGCTGATGCCGTTGTCCACCGCCCAGGCCATCAGCTCGGTGACGATCAACTCGTTGGTGCCGTTGGGCGCCTCGGGCGAGCGTCGCATCAGGTCCAGCGACACGCCGCGCCGACCCCACGGGACGAAGGTGAGCAGCGCGATCGGCTGCTCCTCGGTGTCGTACGCCGTGACGACCAGGCACCGGCCGTCGGCCGGATCCCCGACCCGGCCCAACGCCATCGAGAAGCCGCGCTCGGTGCCGCCGACCCGCCAGTCCCCGGCGAGTTGATGGAGGCCGGCCAGGTCCACCTCGTCGAGTTCCTCGGCTCGCTGGACCCGCACCGTGACGCCCGCCCGGCGGGCCCGGCGTTGGGCGTGCCGGACCGGCGTCATGCTGGTCGAGTCCAGCCGGAATCGGTCCGGGTGCAGGATCGCCTCGTCGCCGAGGTTGATCACCTCGGTGCCGATCACCGCGTCGTAGACGCGGGCACCGGCCTCGGAGCAGGCCAGCACCGCCGGCGTCCAACCGTACGTCCGGGCGTACGACGCCCACGAGCGGACCAGTTCGGGCCACTGCCGCCGGTCGCCGATCGGATCACCACTGGCCAGGCACACCGAGCCGATCACCCGATAGGCGATCACCGCCCGCCGGTTGTCGGAGAAATGGAGCATCTTGTCGCGGCGGGTGGCGTAATAGCCGAGCGAGTCCTCCTCGCCGTACTCGGCCAGCAGGGTGCGCAGTGCCACCTCGTTCTCCTGCTGCCAGCCGCCGCTGAACCGGGCCGACCGGAGGAAGGCCCCCACCGCGAGCAGCAGCGACAGACCGGCGATGGCACCGGTGACCTGCGGGATGACACGACCCGCACTGACCACCCAGTCGCGCGGCATCGGCAGCCCGACGGCGTTGAACAGGGCCACCACGAGCACCTGCCAGGCCGGTCCGCGGGCCTCGGTCGAGGTGCGCAACAGCAGCTGAGTGAGACCGAGGTCGAGCAGCAGCCCCGCGGCGAGGAGGGTGATCGCGATCCCCCAGGAACCGCGCCGCACCCGCGCGGGGAAGGCCGGTCGGAGCCAGACGACGGTGGCCAGCAGCGCCACGGAGATGGCCAGGTTGACCACCGCCAGTCCACCGCGGTCCACGTCGGTGAACGGCAGCGGCGGCATCGGCCGGTGCCGCGTCGCGAAGACCAGGGCGGTGACGTCGGTGGCCAGGCCGATCACCTGGAAGGCGCCGATCACGCTCAACGCGAACCGCTTGCGCCGCATGATCGCGGCGGTGAGCAGCCCCAGCCCGACCACCGACACCAGCGAGGCGGTGACTGGGATGTTCAGCGTGACGAAGAACTCCTGCAGCCCCCACCGTGGGGCGTGCCGGACGATCCGGTGGCGGATCCAGTCCACCGCCGCCACGACCGCGGCGATGACGTAGAGCCAGGTGATGACCTCGGCGACGATCCGGCGGGCCCGTGTGGTGACGCCCGGGGTGGTCGGCGTACGACGGGCCATGCCGCGGGTCGTCGCTGCGCGCGCGGTCATGCCGCGCGCCAGGCGAAGGAGGGCGAGACCTGCCCGAGCCACTGCAGCCCGGCCGGCAGACCCTGCATCCACACGCCCCACGGGTGGCCGCCGGAGGCCTGCAGGGTGGTGGTCACCGCCCATCCGCGGACGTCCGTGTCGACGTACGTCTCCCACAGGCCCTGGTCGGGGCCGGCATCGACGTCGGTGCACTCGGAGATGCCCGATGCCGGGCCGGCGATCGTCACGGTGAGGTACTGTCCGCCCGCCGCGTCCGCCGTGTAGCCGCTCAGGGCCTGGTTGTGCGCCGGGTCCGCCTGCAGCGCGGTCGGATGGCCGACCGCCTCCGGGGCCGCTGCGACGCCCTTGTCGCCGGCGCCGCGGGTGGAGTGGGTGACGCTGGTCGCCGAGGTGAGCCCGAACACGTCGGCCCAGGTGGTGTACCAGCCGTTGTTGCGGTTGAGTGCCAGGCCGACCAGCAGCAGGGACAACGTGATGCTGCCGGCGAGCGCCAGCGCCTGGTGGAGGGCCGCCCGGACGGCCCCGGCCCGATGCCGGGGCAGCCAGACGACGGCCCACCCGAGCAGCGCGGCCAACAGCAGGCCGACGAGCGCGAGGAGCCATAGGGAGGTGAGGCTGGACACCTGGTCACCCTAAGCCACCCCCTCAGTGCATGTGTTGGAACGTGATGAGCGCCCGGTGCGGCAGGATGGGGACATGTCCGCGTCTCCCGGAGTCCGCGGCCAGGCAGCGCTCGTCGCCGTCCTGGTGCTGGCCTTCGCCCTGTTCACCGGCGGCGGCATCATGGTCGGTGCCCTGTCGACCACCCTGCGCCGGGGGATCGAGGACACCCAGCGGGCCCGGCTGACCGAGGCGGTCGCTGTCGTCGAGCAGCGCGGCATCGACGGACTGGCGGCGGCCGACGACGCCCATGCCCTGCGGGCCGGCGGGCCGCTGCAGGTCCTCGATCCGTCCCGCACCGGCCCGGAATCGGTGGTGTACGCGTCCGATGCCCGGTGGGACGTGCCGCTGACGACGGCCCGTCCGGCACCGGGAGTGACGGTGATCGACCGGCGCGCCCGGGCCCCGCACACCGACATGCGCTACCTCGCGGCCGCCCGGGGCATCACCTCGCAGGGTGCGGCGTACGTCGTGGTGACCGGCGGGTCGCTGGTGGGAGTGGACCGGGCGGTGCGCCAGGACGTCGCGTCGTTGGCGGCCGGCGTGCCGCTGCTGGCGCTGCTCGGTGGGTGGGCGGTCTGGCTGCTGGTGGGGCGTACGCTGCGCCCGGTCGAGGAGCTGCGGACCGCGGTCGAGGAGATCGGCGCGGCGGACGTGACCGGCCGGGTGCCGGTGCCGCCGCGCCACGACGAGATCGGCCGACTGGCGGTCACCATGAACGCCCTGCTCACCCGGATCCAGCGCTCCCGCGACAGCCAACGTCGCTTCGTCGCCGACGCCAGCCACGAACTGCGGTCTCCGGTCGCGGCGCTCGGCGCGGGCCTGGAGATCCTCCAGCACCGTCCCGAGGAGTTGCCGGAGGTGCTGCCGCTGATGGTGACCGAGACCCGGCACCTGGCCTCCCTGACCGACGGACTGCTGGTGCTGGCCAGGGCCGACGCCGGGATGCTGCACCGGCGCAGCATCGACGTCGACCTGGACGACATCGTCGGCGCGGAGGTGGCCCGGATGCGGGCGTCCACCGAGCTGACCGTGGAGGCCCGGCTGGCCGCGGCCCGCGTCGTCGGCGAGCCGGACGACCTGTTCCGGGCGGTCCGCAACCTGGTCGACAACGCCGCGCGGGCGGCGCGCGGCCGGATCGGCCTGTCGGTCGGGGTGGAGGGTGCGGACGTGGTCGTACGGGTCGACGACGACGGGCCCGGGATCCCGGCGACCGAGCGGGCCCGGGTGTTCGGCCGGTTCGTCCGTCTCGATGCCGACCGTGCCCGGGCGCACGGCGGGGCGGGCCTGGGGCTGGCGATCGTGCACAGCATCGTCACCGCCCACGGCGGCACGGTCACCGCCGGGGAGTCCCCGTGGGGCGGTGCCCGGCTGGAGATCCGGCTGCCGGCGGTGGGCACCGGGGCCGGGACCGGCGAGCTGCCGGTCGGCTGAGCGTCGACTGGCGAGCGCCGGTCAGCTGAGCTGTGTGTTGAGGCGGTAGCCCCGGCCGCGCAGCGTCTCGATGGTGTGTACGCCGAAGGGTTCGTCGATCTTGCGGCGCAGGTAGCCGACGTACACCTCGACGATGTTGAGGTCGCCGTCGAACGCGGCGTCCCACACATGGTCGAGGAGGTCGGACTTCGACAGCACGTCACCGGCGCGTCGCATCAGGTACTCGAGCAGGGCGAACTCCTTGCCGGTGAGCCGGATGTCGGTGCCGCCGCGGGAGACCCGTCCGCTGGACGGGTCCAGGGTCAGGTCGCCGACCGCCAGGACGGACGGCCGCGGTGGGGCGCCACGTCGGATCAGGGCCCGCAGCCGGGCCCCGAGCACCGCCAGGCTGAACGGTTTGGTCAGGTAGTCGTCCGCGCCGAGGTCGAAGGCGTCGACCTGGTCGAGGTCCCCGTCCTTGGCGGTGAGCATGATCACCGGCACCCACACCTCGGCCTTGCGGATTCCCTTGAGGACGTCGTAGCCGTTGAGCCCGGGCAGCATGATGTCGAGCACCACGGCGTCGTAGGACTGTTCGGTCGCCGCCCACAGCCCGTCCGGACCGGTCCGGGCCACCTCGACGGTGAACCCGTCCGGCGCCAGTCCTCGCCGGACGAGTTCGGCGAGGGAGTCGTCGTCCTCCACCAGCAGCACGCGCACGCGTCGGCACCTCCCTGACGTGGGCTCACCCGAGCAGGAACGCCCCCGTGGACAGCCACAGTACGACATCGGCGCCGAGCAGGAGACCCACCAACAGGATGACGGCGGTGCCGATCCGACCCAGCGGGCCGGCGACCCGCCGCCAGGTCCGCCGGATCCAGCTGCCGACCGGTTCGCCGGCGCCGAGGGCGATCGCCACGGTCAACGCCACCAGCGGCGACTGACTGAGCAGCCACCACAGCGCGGCGATGCCGAGAGCCGGCCCGGCATGCAGCCGGTGGACCAGCGCGACCAGTCCCCAGAAGCCCGGGTCACCCAGCACGGTCAGCCCGTACGCCGCTCCGGCTACCGCCATCGCCGCCGGCCCGGTGCCGGTCGGGCGCCGGGGTGTGTCGGTCGGGTCGGCGGCCGCGGTCGGTCGCTGCCCCGCCGGTCGGTGTCCGATGTCGGGCCGGCCGGTCAGCCGGCGTACGCCCCAGACGAGCAGGCCCAGGGCAGCGATCGCCTCGACGGATCCCCAGACGATCTCCGGGACGTGCGGCACACCGTGCGCCAGCACGGCGTACGCCGCCAGATCGAGCAGCATCGCCGCGACCAGGATCACCGCCGCACCGCTCGCCGTGAAGGCGACGGCGGCCCGTCGGCCCGCCCCTCGGGCGGTCCCGGCCAGCAGCGCCAGGGCACCGAACGGATCGAAGCCGGCGACAGCCAGCGCCACGCACGCGCCGAGCACCTGCCAGGGCGTCACCGGGCGGATGTCCCGCCGTCCACCGGCGGCTCGCCCGGACCGTCCACCGGCGGCTCGCCCGGACCGTCCACCGGCGGCTCGCCCGGACCGTCCACCGGCGGCTCACCCGCACCGGCCACCGGCGGCTCGCCCGGACGGGCCGGCGGGGCGTCGGACGGGCTCGTCGGCCGGACGCGCCGTCGGGCGGTGACCTGGGCGTACGTCCTGATCCCGGCGTTCGCCATCGCCAGGAGCGGGACGGCGAACAGGGCGCCCACGACGCCGAACATCATCGAGCCGGCGGTCACCGCGAAGATCACCGCGAGCGGGTGCAGGGCGACGGCGCGCCCCATCAGGAACGGTTGCAGCACGTGGGACTCCAGTTGCTGCACGCCGACCACGATGGCCAGCAGCACCAGGGCGGCCACCCAGCCCTGGATCACCAGCGTGGCGAGGATCGCGATGCCGCCGCCGAAGACCACGCCGATGACCGGCACGAACGCCGAGACGAACACCAGGATCGCCATCGCCATGGCGAAGGGGGAGCCGAGGATCGCGGCGCCGACGCCGACGAGCACCGCGTCGAGAGCGGCGACCAGGAACTGGGTGTGGATGTAGGCCGACAGGCTGCGCCAGCCGCTGCGGAAGGCGGTGTCGATCCGGACGCGCTCGCCGAGCGGGACGCCGCCGATCAGGAAGGTCCAGATCCGGCGGCCGTCCGCCAGGAAGATGACGGTGGTGACCAGGCACAGGAAGGTCCCGACCACCGTGTCGACGGCGGAGGAACCGACCCGGAACGCGCCCTGGGTGAGGTTGGTGGTGTGCTGGCTGATCCAGTTCTGGATCTCGCTGAACACCCGCTGGACCTGCTCGGGGCGCAGGTGCAGCGGGCCCTGGGACAGCCAGGCCTGCACCTGCCCGACGCCTCCGGTGAGGTCCAGATGGACGTGGGTGACGCCACTGGCGATCCGCTGGCCCACCAGCGCCAGTAGACCACCGGCGATCGCCGCCGCCAGCAGCACACTGATCACGGCCGCCAGCCCACGGTGCAGGCGGACCCGCCGGTGCAGCCAGAGCGCGACCGGACCGAGGAGGACGGCGAGCAGCAGGGCGACCATGGTGGCGGTCAACAGCACCGGGACCTGCAGCAGCACCCAGGAGATGCCGTAGCCGACCACCGTCAGGACGATCAGCCGCCACCCCCATGCGGCGGCGACCCGCAGCGCCCGGGGCACCGCCTCGTCGATCGAGGAGGGTGGGGGTCCGGGCGGACTACTGGTCACAGCTCAAACCCTACGGCCGACGTGCCTGAGAACGGACTGAATCCGTTGCCCGGTCTTGGTCCGGCGGGGAATGATCGAGGCGTCCGTCCCGACACCGAAGGAGCTGCCTCCATGCGCCTCGCCACCCTCCGCACCCCCGACGGCACCGCCGCCGCCCGCCTCGACGGCGAGACCTACACCCTCATCGAGGGATGCGAGGACGTCAGTGAACTCCTCGCCGATCCTGAGTGGCGCGAGGTCGCCGCCGGCGCCGCTGGGCCGGCGGTTCCGGCCGACGGGGCGGACCTGGCGACCCTGCTGCCGGCGCCGGGCAAGGTGATCTGCGCCGGGCTGAACTACGCCACCCACATCCGGGAGATGGGCCGCGAACTGCCCGAGTTCCCGACGCTCTTCGCGAAGTTCGCCGACAGTCTGACGGGGCCGTACGACGACGTGGTCGCCCCGGCCGAGGACCCGATGCTGGACTGGGAGTGCGAGCTCGGCATGGTGATCGGCGCGGACGCCTACCGGGTGGCGGAGGAGGACGCCGCCGCGTACATCGCGGGCTACACGGTGGTCAACGACGTGTCGATGCGCGGCTTCCAGCGTCGTACGGTCGAGTGGTTGCAGGGCAAGATCTGGCAGTCCTCCACCCCGGTCGGCCCGGCGCTGGTCACCCCGGACGAGTTCGATCCGGCCGATGCGGAGATCACCACCCGGGTCAACGGCGAGCTGATGCAGCAGGCGAACACCGGTGACCTGGTCTTCACCGCGGCGAAGCTGGTGGCGTACGTGTCGTCGATCGTCACCCTGCGCGCGGGCGACCTGCTGCTGACCGGCACCCCGGGTGGGGTCGGCCTGGCCCGGGACCCGCAGGTGTTCCTCCGTGCCGGCGATGTCGTCGAGGTGGCGGTGGCCGGTCTGGGCCGGTTGGAGACCCGCTTCGTCGCACCGCGGGCCTGAACCCGGGGCGAGGCAGGAACGCGGCGAGGCGCGTGGGTCGAGCCGCGGGTCGAGACGGCGGGGTTGCTTGCCTCCTGCGTTCCATAGGGCCGCCCTATGGAATGCCAGCGGCAACAGACTCCGGTCTCGCCGTCGGCGAGTCCGTGCCTCTCCCGGGGGTGAGCCACGTGGCCTGCCGGCGGCGGGCCTGCCGTGCCCGCCGTGCCTGCCGTGCCGGCCGTGCCTGCAGTGCCGGCCGTGCCGGCCGTACGCCCGAAAGACCTCGCGGTTAGGCTGATCGGGTGACCAGCGCGAACCTGACCAAGGTCGAGGCCGAGCGGCGTTCCGCGAGCCTCGAGGTGCATGCGTACGACGTGGATCTGGACCTGTCGGGCGCCCCGGATCCGGCGGTCACGGGTTTCCCGTCGACCACCACGATCACCTTCCTGACTGCTGAGGAGGACGTCCGCCTCGACTTCATCGGGGAGTCGGTGGAGTCGGTCGAGGTCAACGGCGACCGGCTCGACCCGACGCCGAGCTGGGACGGTGCCGCCCTGCACCTGACCGGTCTGGTGCCACACCGGGTGAACCGGGTGGTGGTCCGCGCCGTCGCCGCCTACTCGCGCACCGGTCAGGGCCTGCACCGGTTCGTCGACCCGGTCGACGGGGAGACCTATCTCTACTCCCATCTGGAGCCGGCCGATGCCCGGCGGGTCTTCGCCACCTTCGAACAGCCCGATCTCAAGGCCCCGCGGATCCTGCACGTCACCGCGCCGCCGGCCTGGTCGGTGGTCGCGAACCAGGCGATCGGGTCCCAGGTCGAGGTCGGCGATTTCGTCCGCACCACCTTCCAGCCGACCCCGCCGCTGTCGACCTATCTCACCGCGGTGTGCGCCGGACCGTGGCATCACGTCCACGACGTGTGGACCCGGCGGATCGGGGCGACCACCGTGGAGGTCCCGCTCGGCCTGTGGTGCCGCGCCTCGCTGGCCGAGCATCTCGACGCCGACCGGCTGTTCGAGACCACCAAGCGCGGCCTGGATCACTACCACGACCTGTTCGGCTTCCCCTACCCGTGGGGCAAGTACGACCAGCTCTTCGCCCCGGAGTACAACATCGGCGCGATGGAGAACCCGGGCTGCGTCACCTTCAACGAGAAGTACCTCTTCACCTCCCGGCCCACCCGCCAGGAGCTCGAGCAGCGCTCGAACACCATGCTGCACGAGATGGCCCACCTGTGGTTCGGCGACCTGGTCACCCCGGCGTGGTGGGACGACCTGTGGCTCAAGGAGTCCTTCGCCGAATACATGGGCGTACGGACGAGTGTCGAGGCCGACGACCACGCCGAGGGCTGGGTGACCTTCGCGGGTGCCCGCAAGGCCTGGGCGTACGCCGCCGACCGGCTGCCCACCACCCATCCGGTCGCCGCCGACATCCCCGACCTGGAAGCAGCCCGGCAGAACTTCGACGGCATCACGTACGCCAAGGGCGCCGCAGTGCTCAAGCAACTGGTGGCGTACGTGGGCGACGAGGCCTTCTTCGCCGGTGCGCGGCGCTACTTCGCGCGGCACGCCTTCGGGGCGGCGCGGCTGGTCGACCTGCTCGACGCACTGGAGGAGGTCTCCGGCCGCAACCTGCGTGCCTGGGCCGAGCAGTGGCTGCAGACCTCCGGGGTCGACGAACTGACCACCGACGGCCCGGGCCCCGACGGGGTGATCCGCCTGCGGCGTACGTCCCCCGATGACGCCCGCCGCCCGCACCGGCTGTCGGTCGGCCTCTACCTGCCCGATCCTGACGGCCGGCTGCGCCGTACGCACCACGCCGAGGCCGATCTGGTCGGCGACGGGGTGGACCTCGACCTGGCCGACGTCGACCCAGCGGGGGAGGGGCCCCGGCTGGTGCTGACCAACGACGACGACCTCACCTACGCGATCAGCCGACTCGATCCGGTGAGCCGCGACACCGCCCTGGCGTACGCCGGCGGGATGGTGGACCCGCTCGCCCAGTCCCAGGTGTGGGCGGCGCTGTGGAACGACGTCCGCGACGCCCGGATGCCCGCCACCGCGTTCATCCGGGCGGTGGTGGAGCACGGCGGACGGCTCGACGGCCACGACGACGCGAGCGCTGCCACCCTGCTGCCGCATCTCGTCGGCGACACGGTGACCGCGGTGTCCGAGTTCCTGCCCCGCTGCCTGCGAGAGGCCGCCTGGGCCGACGCGTTCGACGGTGCATGGGACCGGCTGGTCTCCGCCGTCCCGGGCTCGGACCAGCAGCTCGCCTGGGCGCGGGCCGCGACGCTGCTCGGCGGGCAGGTCACCGGGCAGGACGCCCCGGGGGTCGCTGCCCGGCTCGCGATGTTGCTCGACGGTCCGGTGCCGCCCGGCCTCGAAATGGGCTCCGAGTTGCGCTGGCGGACCCTGATCGCCCTGTCGGCGCTCGGTCGGGCGACCGACGACGACCTCGACGCCGCACTGGCGGCCGATCCGACCGCGCGGGCGCGGGCCCACCACCTCACCGCCCGAGTCGGGCGACCCGATCCTCAGGCCAAGAAATGGGCCTGGGAGCAGGTGCAGCTGCACCCGTCGGTGTGGTCGAACGAGGAGATCAGCGCCGCGCTGGCGGGTTGGAGCACCCCGGCCCACCGCGACCTGGTCACCGCGTACGCCACGCCGTACTGGGACCGGCTGATCCAGTGGTGGGAGCGGTTCCCGAACGAGATCGCCACCCGGCTGGTCGGCGGCCTCTTCCCGGCGGTCGTCGATGTCGACCTCACCCGACCGGTCGCCGAGCATCCCGTCATCGCTGCGGCGCGCCATTGGTTGGACTGGCACGATGCCGCCCCGGCCGCGCTGCGGCGGCTGGTGATGGAGCATGCCGACCACGCCGCACGGGCCGCCCGGGCCCAACTGGCGGTGCTGGAGACGGTGGCCGCCGAGAACGGCTGAGGGCACTTACCCGCGCCCGGTCCGGTCGGGCGGTGTCCGGTCGGGCGGTGTCCGGTCGGGCGGTCGCTCGTCGGCCGTCCCGTCAGCGGGCGGTACCCCGGCCTTCTGCAGGGACCTCGACGTTCTGCAGGGACCCCGGCCTTCTGCAGGGACCTCGACGTTCTGCAGGGACCCCGGCCTTTTGCAGGGACCCCGACCTTCCGCAAGAACCCCGACCTTCCGCAAGAACCCCGATCCTCTCCAGAAGCCCCGATGAAATACGATGAAATACGGTCGGGGTCGCGGGTTTAGGTCGGCCTGCCGGAGATTCGTCGGTCCCGGTGAGAATCGTCGGGGAATGTCTCGGGGAATGTCTCGAGGAGCCTCGGGGAGCCTCGGGGAATGAACGCGTCGGGGAAGGCGTCGCGGAATGCGCCGGGGCGGGCCGCAGGAGAGGGCCGAACATCAGAGGGCCCGGCGAAGCCGACGGTCCTTCAGACCTGGGCATATTCCCGGTGACCGCCTCGACATCTGTCCAGTTCGTCGCGGTGGGGTGCCTCAGCCCGGCACAGCCCGGTCGGGGCCGCCACCGCACTCCTAATGTGACCGACGCCACAAGGGTGCGGTGTCCGCCGTGCTCGACGTCGCCCACTCGGGCCGTACGACCAGGACGGTGACATGGACCAGTCGACGCTGACCGTGACAGACCCCGCGCAGGGGAAGGGAACGGGGAGTGAGGCGGCCCTCGGGCCGCATGCCCCTGAGGGAGGACCGCAAGCCCCGCAGCCCCGACCTGATGCCCCTGAGGGAGGACCGCAGGCCTCGGCGCCCCGACCGCATGCCCCTGAGGGAGGACCGCAGGCCCCGCAGCCCCGACCGCAGGATCCGCAGCAGAGCGGGCCGCGCCGGGGACCGTTGCGCACATTCCGCGACCACCTGTCCGTCTCGGCGATCGTCGCCGGGTTCGTCGCCGTCGCGATCTCGTACGCCGGGCCGCTCCTCGTCGTCCTGCAGGCCGCCCGCGCCGCCGGTCTGTCCACCGAGCTGACCGGCTCGTGGGTCTGGGCGATCTCGGTCGGCTCCGGCGTCGCCTGCCTCCTCGGCAGCATCGTCACCCGGCAGCCGATCATGATCGCCTGGTCGATCCCTGGCGCCGCGGTGCTGATGGCCAGCCTCGCCGACTACTCGCTGAACGAGGCGATCGGCGCCTACATCGTCTGCGGCCTGCTCAGTGCGCTGCTCGGCGCCACCGGCCTGATCGGTCGGCTGCTCGCCATGGTGCCGAAGCCGATCACCCAGGCGGTGCTCGCCGGTGTGCTGATGCCGTTCGCCATCACCGTCGCCGGGGCGGTCGTCTCGAGTCCGGTGGTCGCCGGCGGGATCGTGGTCGGCTATCTGGTGGGGCGTCGCTTCCTGGCGCGGTACGCGGTGTTCGCCGCAATGGTGTTGGGCGGCATCCTCTCCGTCGCGACCGGTGCGACCGGCACCTTCGATGTCCATCCCGGCATCACCGTCCCGATGCTGCTGATCCCGCACTTCACCGTGGGATCGATCCTCGGCATCGCGGTGCCGCTGTTCATCGTCACCCAGGCCGGGCAGAACGCGCCGGGGCTGATCGTGATGCGCGCCTCCGGCTTCGAGCCGAACGACCGGCTGCTGCTCACCGGCTCCGGGATCGCGTCCATCGTCTTCGCCTTCTTCGGCGCGCACGCCCTCAACCTGGCGGCCGTCACCGCGGCCATCGCCACCAGCAGCGAATCGCACCCGGACAAGCACCGACGCTACGTCGCCGGGATCTCCACCGGTGTCTTCTACATCATCGGCGGCTTCCTCGCGATGATGATCGTCGGCCTGTTCGCGGCGATCCCGCCGGCGATGTTGACCGCCCTGGCCGGGGTTGCGCTGCTCGCGCCGACGCAGAACGCCCTGCACGGCACAATGCAGGAGGGTGACTGCGGGCCGGCGGTGATCGAGGCCGCGCTGGTCACGCTGGTGGTCTCGCTGTCCGGGATCCACCCGTTCGGGATCGTCGCCGCGTTCTGGGGCCTGCTGGCCGGGATCGTGACGTACGCCGTTCTCAAGCGCCGGCGGTTGCGTGCCTGAGGGTCGGTCGCGGGGCGTACGACCGGGTCGGTCGCGGGCCTGAGGGTCGGCCGTGGAGCGTACGACCGGGCCCACGGTGCTCCGATCCGTGGTGCGGATGCCCTCCCTGCGGCCGAACCGATAGATTGACCCCGTGGCCGACACTGTGAAGAACGCGCAGGAGACCCCCGACGTCGAGCAGCCCTGGGCTGAGCTCGGGCTGAAGGAGGACGAGTACCAGCGCATCCGCGAGATCCTCGGACGCCGCCCCACCGGGTGTGAGCTGGCGATGTACTCCGTCATGTGGTCGGAGCATTGCTCGTACAAGTCCTCCAAGCTGCACCTCAAGCGGTTCTCCGTCCTGCCCCAGACGACGCCCCGCGGGCCGCTGCTCGCCGGCATCGGCGACAACGCCGGGGTGGTCGATGTCGGCCAGGGCTATGCGGTCACCTTCAAGGCGGAGTCGCACAACCACCCGTCGTACGTCGAGCCGCACCAGGGCGCCGCGACCGGTGTCGGCGGCATCGTCCGTGACATCCTCGCGATGGGCGCCCGGCCGATCGGCGTGATGGACGCGCTGCGCTTCGGCCCGCTGGACGCCCCGGACACCGCACGGGTGCTGCCCGGCGTCGTCTCCGGCGTCGGCGACTACGGCAACTGCCTCGGCCTGCCGAACATCGGCGGCGAGGTGGAGTTCGACGCCTCGTACGCCGGCAACCCGCTGGTCAATGCGCTGTGTGTCGGCGTGCTGCGTCACGAGGATCTGAAGTTCGCCAAGGCCACCGGCGTCGGCAACCAGGTCATCATGTACGGCGCCCGCACCGGCGGCGACGGCATCGGCGGTGCGTCGATCCTCGCGTCGGAGACCTTCGACGAGGGCGGCGAGGGCAAGCGTCCGGCCGTCCAGGTCGGCGACCCGTTCATGGAGAAGCTGCTGATCGAGTGCACCCTCGAACTCTTCGCTGCCGGCGTCGTCACCTCGATCCAGGACTTCGGCGCTGCGGGCCTGTCCTGCGCCACCTCCGAGCTCGCTTCCGCCGGGGATGGCGGCATGTGGGTCGACATGAACGCGGTCCAGCTGCGCGACCACACGCTGTCGCCCGAAGAGATCCTGATGAGCGAGTCGCAGGAGCGGATGATGGCCGTCGTCCACCCCGACGACGTCGCCCGATTCATGGAGATCTGCGCCAAGTGGGATGTCGAGGCCGCGGTGGTCGGTGAGGTCACCGACACCGGCCGGCTGGTCATCGAGTGGAACGGTGAGGTCGTCGTCGACGTCCCGCCGCGCACCGTCGCCCACGAGGGCCCGGTCTACGACCGACCGCAGCGGCCGCGTGCCGACCAGGCCCGGATCGAGGCCGACACCACCGCGTCGCTGGCCCGCCCGGCGAACGGCGAGGAACTGGGGCGTACGGTCCTGCAGCTGATCGGCTCGCCCAACCAGGCCGACAAGTCCTGGGTGACCGACCAGTACGACCGCTACGTCCGCGGCAACTCGGTGCTCGCCCAGCCGGAGGACTCCGGCATGCTGCGGATCGACGAGGACAGCAACCTCGGGATCGCCCTGTCGACCGACGCCAACGGCCGGTTCACCTGGCTCAACCCCTACCTCGGCGCCCAGCTGTCCCTCGCCGAGGCCTATCGCAACGTCGCTGTCACCGGTGCCACCCCGGTCGCCATCACCGACTGCCTCAACTACGGTTCGCCGGAGGACCCGGAGGTGATGTGGTCCTTCGTGGAGTCCATCAAGGGCCTCGTCGACGGCTGCGCCACGCTGGGCACCCCGGTGACCGGCGGCAACGTCAGCTTCTACAACCAGACCGGCGACACCGCGATCCTGCCCACGCCGCTGATCGGCGTGCTCGGTGTGATCGACGACATCTCCCGGCACACCCGGATGGGCTTCCGTACGCCGGGTGACGAGGTCTGGCAGCTCGGCGTGACCCACGAGGAACTGGACGGCTCCGCCTGGGCCGGGGTGGTGCACCAGCACCTCGGTGGCGTGCCGCCGCGGGTCGACTTCGCCGCCGAGCAGCAGCTCGCCGGACTGTTGGCCGCCGCTGCCCGCGAGGGCTTGTTGACCAGTGCCCACGATCTGTCCGAGGGCGGCCTTGCGGTCGGCCTGGTCGAGTCCGCTCTGCGTCACGATGTCGGCGTACGGGTGCGGCTCGAGGGCGACCCGTTCGTCGGGCTGTTCTCCGAGTCGGTGGCCCGCGCCGTCGTCTCCGTCACGCCGGGGAAGGCCGGTCGGCTGGCCCAGCTGGCCACCGAGTACGGGCTCGCCGCGGGCCGGATCGGTGAGGTCACCGAGGACGCCGCGTTCGAGGTCGAGGGGCAGTTCCGGCTCGGTCTGGACGAGATCCGCGCCGCCTGGACCGCGCCGATCCCGGCGGCGCTGGCCTGATCGCCGCGCTGGCGGGCATCGGTCGGGGTCGTCGCCTCGGTGGGCCGCGTCGGTCGGCAGTGCAGCGTCCGGACGCCTGTTGACGGACGTCTGTGGGCGGACGTCTGCGGGCGGATGTCTGTGGGCGGGACTGACATCACGGTCTGCGCCGAGTCAGTGTCCCGGAATTTTTCCATAGGTCTGTCCTATGGAAGCGTGGCGGTTCGCCAGTCGGCTCGAGGAGCATCCTGGCTGCGTGCCGCCCCGCCCTGGCGTGCCGCCCCGCCCTGGCGTGCCGCCCCGCCTGACGTCCCGCCCCGCCTGGCGTCCCGCCTGACACCCCCGCGTTTCGACCGTGCCAAGGTGTCCTTCCGGTGGTCGACATGCACGGGCGACATGCCCGGCGACATGCGGGAGTGGGCGAGATCTGGGTGGTCGGCATGATCGCCGGGACCGGATCGTCGACATCATCGGGATCGTCCGCATGACCCGGGAGACGGAGGCCGCCAGGCCACCGGCGAAGTGGCAGGGCCTAGGGTGTTGCCATGACCGAAGCCCCCGACACGCTTGCCCAGACCCGTGATGCCCTCGCCGACCGTATCGACGAGTTGTTGCCCGGGGTGCTCGATGACCTGGCGCGGTTGGTGGCGATCCCGTCGGTCAGCGCCGACCCGGCGCACGCCGCGGACGTCCGCACGAGCGCGGAGACGGTCGCCGCATTGCTGACCGACGCCGGCTGCCCCGATGTCCGGATCGTCCGCGCCGGCGGCGGCCCGGCGATCCTCGCGCGCTACCCGGCGCCGGAGGGTGCACCGACCGTCTGCCTCTACGCACACCACGATGTCCAGCCGACCGGCGACGTCGCGCTGTGGACCTCCGCACCGTTCACCGCGACCCGGCGTGGTGAACGGCTGTTCGGCCGCGGCACCTCCGACGACAAGGCCGGCATCGCCGTCCACCTGGCCGCCCTGCGGGCGTTCGATGGTCGGCCGCCGGTCGGCGTGACGCTGTTCATCGAGGGCGAGGAGGAGGTCGGCTCACCGACCCTGCGGACGCTGCTGGAACAGCATCGCGAGGAGCTCGCCGCCGATGCGTACGTCATCGCGGACTCCGGCAACTGGGCCGTCGGCGTCCCTGCCTTCACGACCACCCTGCGCGGCGTGCTCGACTGTGTCGTCACCGTACGCACCCTCGACCACGCGCTGCACTCCGGGCAGTACGGCGGAGTCGCGCCGGACGCTCTGACCACACTGTGCCGGTTGCTCGCCACCCTGCACGACGAGGTCGGCAATGTCGCCGTCGAGGGTCTCGTCTCCCGTCCCGGCCCCGGTCTCGACTATCCCGCCGACAGGCTGGCCGAGGAGAGCGGCGTGCTGCCGGGTGTCTCCTACCTCGGCGACGGACCGGTCACCGACCGGTTGTGGACCCGCCCGGCCGTCTCGGTGATCGGGATCGACGCCGCCTCCGTCGCCGGCGCCTCCAACACGCTGGCGCCGAGCGCCCGCGCCAAGATCAGCCTCCGGCTGGCCCCGGGCCAGGACCCGACGGCGGCAATGGACGCCCTGGTCGCGCACCTCGAGTCGCACGCCCCGTGGGGCGCCCGGGTGGAGGTGGTCCGTGGCGAGATGGGCGCGCCCGGTGAGGCGCCTCTGGAGGGGCCGTACGCGGACGCCGCCGTCGCCGCCTTCACCGCGGCCTGGGGCATCGAGCCGGTGACCATCGGCCAGGGCGGCTCCATCCCGATGGTGGCCGACTTCCAGCAGCTCTTCCCGGAGGCGACCGTGCTGGTCACCGCCGTGGAGGATCCGGACTGCCGGGCGCACGGCATCGACGAGTCGCTGCATGTGGGCGACTTCCGCCACGCCTGCCTCTCCGAGACGCTGTTGCTGGCCACTCTGGGGGCGTCCGGCCGCTGACCTGCGGGCGGCTCGCGGCTCGGGACATCGGCGGCCGAGCGTGCCGACCCCGGCGGAGGTCGGTCGCCGGTCCCGGCCGCCTGCTGTCCGAGGAGTTGAGGATTCGGACGGGACTGTTAGGCTGACAAGGTGCCACGTCCTGATGGTCGGCTGACCGCCGAGCTCGACCCCCTGGAGAAGTCCCCGCAGGACGAATGCGGCGTGTTCGGCGTCTGGGCGCCGGGCGAGGATGTCTCGAAGCTGGCCTATTACGGCCTCTACGCCCTGCAGCACCGCGGCCAGGAGTCGGCCGGGATCGCCGTCTCCGACGGCGAGCGGATCATGGTGTTCAAGGACATGGGCCTGGTCTCCCAGGTGTTCGACGAGGGCACGCTGAACTCGCTGACCGGCGACCTCGCCATCGGCCACGCCCGCTACTCGACGACCGGTGCCAGCGTCTGGAGCAACGCCCAGCCGACCTTCCGGGCCACCTCGACGTACGGCATCACCCTCGCCCACAACGGCAACCTCACCAACACCGACGACCTCGAGGCGTGGCTGCACGAGCGCCGGCCGGCCGAGGAGGTGCCGCACAAGAACACGATGGACTCCACCAACGACACCTCGATCGTGACCGCCCTGATGGCGACGTACGACGACCTGCCGTTGGGGAGTGCGGCGCTGCAGGTGCTGCCGCACCTGCGGGGTGCCTTCTCGCTGGTCTTCATGGACGAGAAGACCCTCTACGCCGCCCGCGACCCGCAGGGCTTCCGCCCGCTGTGCCTGGGCCGGCTGGAGCGCGGCTGGGTCGTCGCCTCGGAGACCTGCGCCCTGGACATCGTCGGCGCCTCCTTCGTCCGCGAGGTCGAGCCGGGTGAGTGCATCGCCATCGACGCCGACGGGCTGCGGTCCACCCGGTTCGCCGAGACCCGACGCAAGGGCTGCGTCTTCGAGTACGTCTACATTGCCCGGCCCGACTCCACCATCTACGGCCGCTCGGTGCACGCCGCGCGGGTCGAGGTGGGCCGTACGTTGGCCCGTGAACATCCGGTCGAGGCGGATCTGGTGATGCCGGTGCCCGCCTCGGGGGTGCCGGCCGCGATCGGCTACGCCCAGGAGTCCGGCATCCGCTACGCCGAGGGACTGGTCAAGAACAACTACGTCGGGCGTACGTTCATCCAGCCCTCCCAGACGATCCGCCAGCTCGGTATCCGGCTCAAGCTCAACCCGCTGCGCCACGTCATCGAGGGCAAACGGCTGGTCGTCGTCGACGATTCCATCGTCCGGGGCAACACCCAGCGGGCGCTGATCCGGATGCTGCGGGAGGCCGGGGCGGCCGAGATCCACGTACGGATCTCCTCCCCGCCGGTCCGCTGGCCCTGCTTCTTCGGCATCGACTTCGCCACCCGCGCCGAGCTCATCGCCTCGGGCCTGAACGTCGAGGAGATCTGCCGCTCGATCGGCGCCGACTCCCTCGGCTACGTCAGCCTCGACGGACTGGTGGCGGCCACCGAGCGCCCGGGCGACAGCCTGTGTCGCGCCTGCTTCGACGGGATCTACCCGGTCGAGCCGCCGCCGCACGCCCTCGGCATCCTCGGCGACGGGTTCGTCGCCCCGCCGAGCAGCCAGCCGCCGCTGATCGGCGGCTCCGGCGACCCCCTCGTGCCCGTCAGCACCGAACCGGCCGGGCTGGGTGTCGCGGCCGCCGACTCCGCGGAGGACCGATGACCCAGGAACGGACCAGCTCTGATGCCGCTGCGGCCGGGGCGGTGCTGAGCGATCCCGCTCCCTCCGCGTACGCCGCCGCCGGCGTCGACATCGAGGCGGGTGAGCGTGCCGTCGAGCTGATGAAGGCCTCGGTGGCGGCGACCCGACGCCCCGAGGTGCTCGGTGGGCTGGGTGGTTTCGCCGGCTTCTTCGACGCCTCGGCCCTGGCCGGCTACCGCCGCCCGGTGCTCGCCACCTCGACCGACGGGGTCGGCACCAAGGTCGCCGTCGCTCAGGCGATGGACCGGCACGACACCATCGGCCAGGACCTGATCGGCATGCTCGTCGACGATCTGGTGGTCGTCGGCGCCGAGCCGCTGTTCGTCACCGACTACATCGCCTGCGGCCGGGTCGTTCCCGAGCGGATCGCCGCGATCGTCGCCGGCATCGCCCGGGGCTGCGAACTGGCCGGTGCGTCCCTGCTCGGTGGGGAGACCGCTGAGCACCCGGGCCTGCTCGGCCCCGACGAGTACGACATCGCCGGCGCCACCACCGGGGTGGTCGAGTACGACCGGATCCTCGGCCCGGAGCGGGTCCGCCCGGGCGACGTGGTCATCGCCATGCGGTCGTCCGGCCTGCACTCCAACGGGTACTCGCTGGTCCGGCATGTGCTGCTCGAGCAGGCCGGCTGGGCACTGGACCGTGAGGTGCCCGAACTCGGCGGTGCGCTGGGCGACGAACTGCTGGTGCCGACCAGGATCTACGCCCGCGACTGCCTCGCCCTGGCCGAGGCCACCGAGGTGCACGCGATGAGCCACATCACCGGCGGCGGCCTGGCCAACAACCTGGCCCGGGTCATCCCCGACCACCTCACCGTCCGGATCGACCGGGCGACCTGGACCCCGCAGCCGATCTTCGGCCTGGTCCAGCAGGTGGGCCGGATCTCCCAGCCCGACATCGAGGCCACTCTCAACATGGGCGTCGGCATGATGGCCCTTGTCCCGGCCTCCGGGGTCGAGGTGACACTGGCCACCCTGCGGGCCCGTGGGGTGGATTCCTGGGCCTGTGGAGAGGTCCGTACGGCCTCCTCGGACGACGGTGGGACGGTGATCCTCGAGGGACGACACGCGGCCTGATTCTGGGCGTCGACACGAGTGCTGACGGCCGGTGGAGGACTTTGATTCATCCACCGGCTCGGGTAGCCTGTGTCTCACGACAGTTACCAGATACATGCCGCGGCCCAGCCGCAGGCGCTACCAGATGCGAGGGGGTCGACCCACATGGGGCGCGGCCGTGCAAAGGCAAAGCAGACCAAGGTTGCTCGCGAGTTGAAGTACCGTTCGGTTGACACGGACTTCTCCTCGCTGGAGCGTGAACTCCGAGGTGATTCGTACCATCAGGACGATGATCGGAGTGACTCCCACGACAACGATGTCCCGGACGCGTACGCGGACCTGGCGGCTCGTTACAACGTCGATGAGGACGATGACTACGGCGGCTACGGTGACATGCGGAAGTCGGGCTGATGGCCCGGACACCCGCGTCCTGACCTTGCTTCGGTGATCGCCCCCAGGGGGGTCCCTGCGGTCTGGCGCCCGGACGTCCTCGACGGTTTCTCCCGCACCGACATCCCGTTGTTGCCGGGCAGCACCTTGGTCGCCGGCGAGTCGGACACCCCCATCGGGGGTGTCCTCGTACGTCGCGATCCTCCGGGTGACGAGCGGCCGGCGGTGCTGTACCTGCACGGCTGGAACGACTACTTCTTCCAGACCCACCTGGCCGATTTCTGGGCGGGACTGGGATACGCCTTCTATGCCTTGGACCTGCGCCGCTACGGCCGGGCGCTGCAGCCGGGACAGTACTTCGGCTACATCACCGATCTGGGGGACTACGCCCGGGAGATCGACGGGGCGGTGGCGACCATCCGGTCGGCGGGACACGACCGGATCGTGTTGATGGGGCACTCCACCGGCGGCCTCACCGGCGCGCTCTACGCGGACTCCCATCCGGGGGTCTTCGAGGCGGTCGTGCTGAATTCGCCGTGGCTGGAGCTCTCCGGCAACGCCGTGCTGCGCCAGCTGGTGACCGGGCTCGTCACGGGCGCGGCGCGGATGGCTCCCACCACCGTCCTGCCGATGACGGACCAGGGCTTCTACCGTCGGACCATCCTGGCCTCGGAGGGCGGGGAGTGGGACTTCGACACCGCCTGGAAGCGTTCACCCGCTCCGATCCGGCTCGGCTGGGGGCGGGCGATCGTCCGCGGTCACGAGCAGGTCGCCGCCGGTCTCGACATCGCGGCACCGGTGATCGTGCTCTGCTCCGACCACTCCGCCACCGGGCTGACCTGGACCGACGAGATGGAGCGGGCCGACACCGTGCTGGACGCCGACGGCATCGCCCGTCGCGCCCCGTACCTGGGCCGGCACGTGACGGTGGTCCGGATCCACGACGGCCTGCACGATCTGACCCTCTCCCCGGCGCCGGTGCGGGCCGCGTTCTTCCGCGCCCTCGGGACGTGGGTGGCCGCCTACTGTGGCCTGTGACACCATGACCACGTGAACCAAGGGCCACATGTCGTCGTCATCGGTGCCGGTTTCGCCGGGATCCAGGCCTCGCGGGCACTGGCCCGTGAAGGCTGCCGGGTCACCCTCGTGGACCGGCACCCGTACAACACGTTCCAGCCGTTGCTCTACCAGGTCGCGACCGGCGGTCTGAACCCGGGCGACATCACCTACTCGTTGCGCAACTTCGCCGGCAAGAACCCTGGCGTACGGTTCGTCTGCGGCAACGTCGGCGGCATCGATCCAGCGGCCCGGACGGTCTCCCTGGACGACGGCCGGGAGATCGGCTACGACTACCTGGTCCTCGGCTTCGGGGTGACCGCGAACTTCTTCGGCCTGCCCGGCGTGGCCGAGCATGCGCTGCCGATGTACACCCGTGCCCAGGCCCTGGCCTGCCGCGACGCCGTCTTCGGACGACTCGAGCACTACGCGGCCCTGCCGGAGGAGCAGCGGGCCGCGACGGACCTGCACATCGTGGTGGTCGGTGGCGGCGCGACCGGCGTGGAGATGGCCGGTTCGCTGGCGGAGATGCGCTCCACCGGCGTCCCGAACATGTATCCCGAGCTGGACCGCAAGCGGATCAGGGTGCATCTGATCGAGGCCGGGCCGGTGCTGCTCGGCCCGTTCCGGCACGATCTGCAGGAGTACACGTACGACGAGATGGTGAAGCGGGACGTCGACGTACGTCTCGGCACCTCGGTGGCCGAGATCGAGGACGGCCGGGTCGTCCTCAGCGGCGGCGAGGTGATCGAGAGTGAGATCGTCATCTGGGGCGCCGGTGTGGCCGCGTTCGACTGGGTGCGGTCCCTCGGCTTCGAGCTGGGGCGCGGTGGCCGGATCGTCGTCGACCAGATGCTGCGGGTGAAGGGCCAGGACCGGATCTTCGCCGCCGGGGACTGCTCAATCATCGAGGACCAGGCGCTGCCGCAGCTGGCCCAGCCGGCCATGCAGATGGGCGTCCACATCGCCGGCCAGATCGCCGCGCTGGCCCGCGGGGACAAGCTGGAGCGCTTCGAGTACTGGGACAAGGGCACGATGGCCACCATCGGTCGCAACGCGGCGGTGGCCGAGGTCGCCGTGCCCGGCCGCAACAAGCCGGTGGCCTTCACCGGTTTCATCGCGTGGGTCGCGTGGGTCGCGGTGCACCTGTTCATGCTGCTCGGGGGTCGCAACCGGGTGGGCGCGATGATCAACCTGGGCTTCCGCTACATCGCCTGGGGTGCGAACACCTGGAACATCGTCGGTGACCTGGTCGCCCCGCGGCGGCCCGCCACAGGACGTTCCCGCACTGAGGACTGAGGTCGGTCAGGGCAGCGGCCGGCGCGCGCCCGTGGTGAGGGTCAGAGGTAACGCTCGGCGAGCCGGACCGCCTGAGTGCCGTACGCGGCCGAGTGGGTCACGGCGTGCACCAGCAGCGGATGCAGCTGGTGGAGACCGATCAGCCCTCGCCAGCCGTCCGCAAGATGGGCGCTCTCGGCGTACGCGTCGAGGATGACGTCGATGTGCGGCGCGCCGAACAGCGAGAGCATCGCCAGGTCGGTCAGCCCGTGGCCGCCGTGCGCGGCGGGATCGATCAGCACCACTCCCTTGGGCGACCAGAGCACGTTGCCCGCCCACAGGTCGCCGTGGATGCGTGCCGGGGGCCGCCCGTCGTCGTACACCCCGTCGGCGAGCCGTGCGGCGATCCGCTCGATGGTCCGCATCCCGGCATCGGAGAGATTGCCGAGGGCGTGGGCGGCCTGGGCGTACGGCAGCACCCGCTGCTCGGCGAAGAAGACGCCCCAGGTCGGCTCGGGGCGCAACGTCATCGTCTGGACGCCGATGAACCCGTCGCCGTCCCAGCCGTCGGGTCCCTGTCCGAAGGCGGCGGCCCCGGCAGCGTGGGTGTGGGCGAGAGCGTGCCCGAACGCCTCGGCGGCCACCTTGGACGGGCGGGCGTTGGGCACGTTGTCGAGGACGATGCGGCCCTCCTCGACGGAGCGTACGCGGACCACTCGGGCGCTCCCGGCGCCGGCGAGCGAGAGCCACCTCAGACCCGCGGCCTCGACCTGGAAGTAACCTTCCGGTGCCGTCGCGGATTCCTTGGTGAACGTCTCGTGCGCCATGACGGAATCCTATCCGTTGAAGGCCGGATCTCCTACATGCGCCGTAGTGTGGGTCCGTAGGTTAGCGGGCCGTGAGTGGGATGACAGTTAATGTGACAGAGATCATAAATGGGAACTGTGGGTGTGGTGCGCCCGATCGTCGGTGCGGTGCGGTGCGGTGCGGTGCGGTGCGGTGCGGTGCGGTGCGGTGCGGTGCGGCGGGGTGCGGCGCGGTGCGATGCGGCCGTGGCCCGCTCGGCCGACAGGGGCGGGTGTCGCCTGGGTGGCCGGACCTGTGCTCTCGCCTCGGGCAGCTGGGCCCGTGGGCACCTTCAGCGGTGAGATCGGCGCCCTCGCCTTCAGTGGTCGGACCCTGGGCCTCGCTTCAGTGGCCGTATCGGCGCCCTCGCCTGCCAGACCGTACCCGTCGTATGCATTCCCTCCCGGTCGCCCGAGCGGGAATGCATACGAAGCGTACGGTCTGAAACGATGCGTACGGTCTGGGCCGGGCGGCCGGGGTGGCCGGGAGCTGAGGGGCGAGCGCCGACCGCTGAGGATGGGGCCGACCGGAGCCGAGGATGGGGCCGACCGGGGCCGAGGATGGGGCCGACCGGAGCCGAGGATGGGCGCCGACCGGAGCTGGGAGCCGGAGCTGGGAAGAGGCCGCCGGGAGTCGGTGGAAGCCGTCCAGGGTGGCGGCGGGCTGCGTACGCCTCGTGGAACGCGTACGTCCGGGAAAAGCAAGAGGGTCGCACCATCGGTGCGACCCTTGTGGTGGCCAGGACCGGGTTCGAACCGGTGACCTTTCACTTTTCAGGCGAACGCTACTACCAACTGAGCTACCTGGCCGAAGATCAACCCTGATACGAATGATTTCGTGAAAGGGGTGACTCTTTCAACAGAAAAACGGTGACACGAGCGATTTGTCGTCTCACCGCTTCCGCGACCCCGACGGGACTCGAACCCGCGACCTCCGCCGTGACAGGGCGGCGCGCTAACCAACTGCGCTACGGGGCCATCCGGTCGTCCGAACCGCTGCGTCCCACCGTTCGGCGATCCATCTCGCCTGCCCGGTGGAAGCGGAAGTTCCTCTTTCCGGTGACCTGCTGCCGTTTCAGGCAGCTCGAGAACTATAGCGCGGGTCGGAAGGAAAAGTGAAATCGGGGTGTCCAGTGCCGGACGAAAGGGGCCTGATCCGCGCCGTTGCGCCGATCGGGGGATCTCTTGGAAGCCCGGCGTTCCCTCTGTCGTCACTCATCGCGCGCTCACCGCGCCGGGCCGGTATCGTCGGGCGGGACGAACCACGGGCGCCCATGGGCGGCGACAGGGAGATGACGGATCGATGACGATGGCCGGAGCTTGGATCTACACCCAGGGCACGCGGAGCGGGCGGTGGGCCAACATTTCGTTGCTCGGGATCGAGGATGCCAGCGGCATCCCGTCCGCCGAGTGGAACAACCTCGGCACTGGCGCGGGCCTGCTGCTATTCCCTGACGGAAAGTGGAGCCAGGGCGGACGCTTCCACCTCTTCTACAAGTCCGGTGGTGCGGAGGGGGCGTCCCAGGTCGACGCGCTGCTCGATCCAGCCGATCCGCACTACCCGAGCAGCCCGATCGCCTGGCAGGCGGTGTGGCGCCGCTGTGTCGACTACATCAACCACCTCGTCGGCGAGGAGGTGGTCGTCCTGGAGGACTTCGCCGCGGAATGGCGGGCGGGGGTCGAGGCCCGTGAGGCGGCCGAGGCCGAGGCTCGGCGCGATGTCGAGCAGCCCGACCCCGAGGAGGCCGTACGTCGCGCCGCCGAGGGGGCCAAGCGTCGCCTCAACGGCATCAGAGCGCGCCGGATCGAGGAGCGGGAGGCTCGTGAGGCCGCAGAGGCGGCCGAGTCCCGGGGCGGCGCCGAGGCGTAATCGGCCTGGGTAGGCCCCAGCTGCCCGGACCTGTCCCCGGGGGCGCTGCTGGGCTGGGAGGTCGCCGAGGGCCCCAAGGCCCGGATGTGCGGGACGCCGGCGTGGCCTCCGCTCTGGATGTGCGGGACGCCGGCGTGGCGTCCGCTTCCGTCAGGGTCGACCTCAGCGCCAGGCGTCCTCCGGGTGGGCGCCCGGCGTGCCGGTCCCTGGCTCGTACGGCACCCGGGTGAACAGAAAGGTGCCGATGTCGAGGGCGTACGGTTCGGCGTCGCCGCGGCTCAGTGGGCGCAGTTCCTCGCCGAGCCAGTAGTCGCCGACCACCCCCACCCACGTCCCTCGCGAGCCCGCCCGCTCGAACGTCGTCTCTCGCCGGCCGCCGGTCAGCGGGGCGAGGGCGAGGCGTACCGACCGCCCGGGTGCCAGCGCCGGAAGAGCGGTGAGCGTGTAGGGGTTCGGTCCCCAGTACCAGACCCCGCAGAGCCCTGCGACGTCGGCCTGGTCAGGATCGAGGACGTACGGCCGGGTGGGTGCCGGCTGGGTCGCGGCGACCAGGTCGAGCAGTCCGTGGGCGGCGCCGACCGGATGGGTCGCCGACGCGCACACCGCCGCGACGTCACCGGACGCCGGGTCGCACCACAGCTCCGCGGTGAAGCCGGGCACCGAGCCGCCATGCCCCCAGCGTCGGGCGCCGCCCTGGTTGGTGATCTGCAGGCCGAGGCCGTGGGCACTCACCCACGGAGTATCCGGGGTGTCGGCCAGCGTCCGCGGCTCGTACATCTGGGCGAGGAGGTCGGCGGGCAGCACCGTACGGTCCGCGACGACGTTCCCCAGGGTCCAGGAACCGAACCGGACGAGATCGCGCGGCGTCGACCACATCGCGCCGGCGGGAGCCATCGCCTGGTGGTCCATCACCGGCTCGGGATGCCAGACGTCGGCGAACGGGTGCACCGCCACACCGGTCGCCGAGGAGGCGTCGGCGGTCGGGCCGGTGTGCGCCAGGCCCAGCGGATCGAGGACGCGGCGACGCACCACCACGTCCCAGGGCTCCCCGTCGAGCACCTCGAGCAGATGGCCGAGGACGGCGTAGCCGGTGTTGGAGTAGTGGTGACGCCTGCCGGGGGCGGTGAGCAGTGCCGGCGGGGCGGCGACGAGTTCCGCCCACGAGGGGCCGGGGGAGCGCTCCCACCACGCCCCGGTCGGTTCGGCGGCCAGGCCGGACGTGTGGTCCAGGTGCTCGGCGACCGAGGCGGCCCGTGACGGGGCGTCGGGCAGCACGTCGCCGATCGGGGCCTCCAGGTCGAGGCGGCCCTCGGCGACGAGCTGTAGCACGGCGACGGCCACCAGCGGCTTGGTGATGGACCCGACCCGGTAGCGGGTGTCGGTGGTGGCTGCGGAGCCGGTGGACTCGACGGAGCCGGTGGACGCGCCGGACGCGACGGAGCCGGTGGACGAGCCGGATGCGACGGACTGGCTGGGTGCGACGGACTCGCTGGACTCGGCGGTGCGGCGGGCGGGATCCCGGACGCCGACGGCACCGGTCCAGACGACCTCGCCGGCACGTGCCACCGCCGCTGACAGCGACGGGACCCGGGCGGCGCGCTGGGTGCGTGGCAGCCACTCGTCGAGGATGCGGACGGTCGCGGGATGGAGCGTCATGGGACGACGGTAGCCCCGTGCGGCCGCGCTGTCCGTCGTCGGCGTGGGAGACGCGTCAGGAGGCGGCGGTGGCCGTGGCCGGCGTGGGAAAACCGGCGCGCAGCGAGGCCGCCGCCGCCTCCAGGGTGGCTCGGATGTCGGCCGTGTCGTCGGCGGTGAGGGCTGCCGGGCCGGCGGCGCCGGTGCGGGCGTGCAGGAAATGGGCGGCGGCGGCGCGCAGGGTGGCCACCGAGGCCTCGACCAGGATGGTGGGGTACGGGTCCAGCTCCGGGTCGGTCCCCAGCCGTTCCGCGACGGCTGAGCGGAGCACCCGGGAGATCTCCCGCGACGACCCCATCGCCAGCGGCAGGAGTTCGGGGTGGCGGCTGGTCACCTCTTTCACCAGACGCCAGGTCGTACGGTCGGAGGCCAGCTCGAGGGCGTGGTCGATCAGCACGGTGAGCAGGACGTCGCGGACCTCTGGCCCGGGAGGTGCCTGGAGGATGCGTGCCCGCAGGTCGGCCCCGTGGTGCGGGGTGGGGTCGACCAGTGCCTGCTCCTTGCTGGTGAAGTAGTTGAAGAACGTCCTGGGGGACACCCCGGCCCGATGGGCGATGTCCTCGACCCGTACGTCCGACAGGCCTCGTTCGGCCACCAACTCGAGCGCGGCGATCCGCAGCGCGCGATGACTCTCCCGCTTCTTGCGTTCGCGCAGCCCGCAGGTCTCATCTCGGTCGGGAGTGGTGGCCATGCCCACCAGCGTACGCGACATCTCGTTCAGTCACTGCAAAGTTGCATATCGCGCAACAATTTCTGTGGCGATGTGCGGGGACCGGGACAGGTCAGGGCCGGCCCGGTGAAGAACCCGATCGTCCCGTGCTGGCCGCCCGCCTACGGTGGGGGCGTACGCAGGCCAAGACGGTGATGCCCAGGAGGATGAATGACCAATGTGCTGGTGGCCTTCGCCACCAAGGGTGGCACCACCCAGTCGATCGCCGAGCGCCTCGGAGCCCGGCTCACCGAGGCCGGCCATGCCGTCGCGGTCGTGTCGGTGCAGGACGACCCTGATCCGGCAGCGTACGACGCGGTGGTGGTCGGCGCCGGCATCCTCGGGGGGAGCGTGTACGCGCCGGCCGGCCGATGGCTCACCGCGCACCGCGGCGGCCTGACCGACAAGCCGGTCGGGATCTTCGTGGTCTGCCTCAGCATGCTGGTCGACGATCCGGAGCGACGTGCCGAGGCCACGAGCTATCCCGGCCAGCTCGCCGAGGTGTTGCCCGGCGAGCCGGTGGCGTCGACGGTCTTCGCGGGCTCGTACGATCCGGCGACGCGGCGTTGGTGGGAGCGCCTGGCCGCGCGGCTGGTCCGGTCGCCGCGCGGCGACTTCCGCGACTGGGCGGCGGTGGACGCCTGGGGTGACGAGCTGGCGGGCAGGCTCTGAACGACGTCTCCTGACCGCCCTGGCGCGGTGAGGGGGCACGCGCAGGGTGGACCCCACCCGGCGATGTCGGTCCCGGGCCGTAGGATCGTCGCCGTGCCGTACACCACCATGCACCTCTTCACCTCCGAGTCGGTCACCGAGGGCCACCCGGACAAGGTCTGTGACCGGATCTCCGATGCGATCCTCGACGCCATGCTGGAGCAGGACCCGCAGGCGCGCGTGGCCGTCGAGACCCTGACCACGACCGGGCTGGTGCATGTCGTCGGCGAGGTGACCACCACCGCGTACGTCGAGATCCCGCAGATCATCCGCCAGGAACTGCAGTCGATCGGCTACACCTCCTCGAAGGTGGGCTTCGACGGCGCCTCCTGCGGGGTGATCGTCTCCATCGGCCAGCAGTCGCCCGACATCGCCCAGGGCGTCGACAAGTCGCTGGAGTTCCGCACCGACAGCGGCGACCACGACCCGTACGACCTGCAGGGTGCGGGCGACCAGGGCCTGATGTTCGGCTACGCGACCGACGAGACCCCGACGCTGATGCCGGTGCCGGTCTTCCTGGCGCATCGGCTGGCCGAGCGGCTCACCGCAGTCCGCAAGGAGGGGCTGGTCCTCGGCCTGCGGCCCGACGGCAAGACTCAGGTCACCATCGCGTACGACGGGGAGCGCCCGGTCGGGATCGACACAGTGCTCGTCTCGACCCAGCACGACGAGGACGTCACCCAGCCGGAGCTCGCCGAGATCATCCGCACCATGGTGGTGGAGCCGGTGCTGGCCGGGTCCGGTCTCGACCTCGCCACCGATCGGATGGCGCTGCTGGTCAACCCGACCGGCCGGTTCGTCGTCGGCGGCCCGATGGGCGACGCCGGGTTGACCGGGCGGAAGATCATCGTTGACACGTACGGCGGCATGGCGCGGCACGGTGGGGGCGCGTTCTCCGGGAAGGACCCGTCGAAGGTGGACCGGTCCGCGGCGTACGCGCTGCGCTGGGTGGCGAAGAACGTGGTGGCCGCCGGCCTCGCCAAGCGTTGCGAGGTGCAGGCGTCGTACGCCATCGGACGGGCCCGTCCGGTCGGCATCTACGTCGAGACCTTCGGCACCGGCACGGTCTCCGACGAGCGGATCCTCGAGGCGATCCGGACCGTCTTCGACCTGCGTCCGGCGGCGATCGTCGACCAGCTCGACCTGAAGCGCCCGATCTACAAGGCGACGTCGTCGTACGGTCACTTCGGCCGCGAGCTGCCGGAGTTCACCTGGGAGCGTACGGACCGCGTCGAACAGCTGAAGGCGGCGATCGCCGGGGCCTGACACCCCACCTCTCGTGGGGTGCCGTGGGGTCTCGCGGGGTGCCGCGTAGTCGTCACCGCGCGGGGCCTGGTGGGCCTTTCGCGGTCCCCGCTCGCGGGCCCTTCGGTGCTTTGCCTGGCGGGCCCCTTTCGGTGCTTTGCCGGCGGATGCACCCCGTGGTCATCATTCGTTCGTGGGCGCCCACGAACGAATGATGACCACGGGGTGCGTCTGTACAACGGGGTGAATCTGATTCAGTGCCGGATCGTGGGGAGTCCCGGGGCCAGCGCGCGGCCGCGGGAGTGGCTCGGGGGGCGTGGGGTCGGGGGATGCTGGGCCGGTGCCCGGTGCCCGGTGCCCGGTGCCCGGTGCCCGGCGGCTGTGGCCGGAGGCCGGAGGCGGGACGCCCTCAGGCCGGCAGGAGATGCTGCAGCAGCACCCGGGCCGCGTCCTTGTCCAGGAACTGGTTGGCGTTGCCGCACTTGGGTGACTGGACGCAGCGTGGGCAGCCGTCGGCGCACCCGCAGGTGCTGAGGCGTTCGTACGTCGCCTGCCACCAGCGCTCGGCGATCCGATACCCCTGGGCGGCGTAGCCGGAGCCGCCGGACTGGCCGTCGTGGATGAAGATCGTGGCGGCGCCCGTGTCGGGGTGGAACACCGTGGAGACGCCGCCGATGTCCCAACGGTCACACGAGACGAACAGCGGCAGCAGGCCGATCGCAGTGTGCTCGGCGGCGTGCACCGCACCGGCCAGCTGCACCTGGGTCAGCCCGGTGGCCCGGACGACGGACTCGGGGATGCGGATCCACATCGCTTGGGTCTCCAGCGCGTGCTCCGGCATCACCATCGGCGTACGGTCCCAGACCTCGCCGGTGAGTTCGTCGCGACGCAGGTAGCCGATCACCTGACCGGTGAGACGTACGCTTCCTCGACAGATCTCGACGGTGTCGTCGGGGCCGGTGGTGTCGATCCGGCCGGCGGTGTCGATCCGGCCGGCGGTGTCGATCCGGCCGTCGGCGATAGGGCCGTCGGTAGGGATCGGGCCGCTGGGGCCGCTCGGGCGGGCCATGCCGGCGGGACGACCCGAATCGCGCCCGAACGGCCGACTCTCCGCCGTGTCGAGCACCTCGATGTCCATCGTGGAGACCGGTTGGGTGGTGTAGCCGGGCCGGTCGCGGTGCACGATCGCCTCGAAGTTGTCCAGGTCGAGGGTGTCGACCATCCAGGAATCGCCCTGGTGCAGGTAGACGGCCTCAGGGTGCACCGCCCGGTCGGCCGAGCCGACGTCGGCCACCCCGACCAGCCGGCCGGTGTCCCGGTCCACGATGTCGACCGCGCGGGCACCACCGCCGCGGATGTCGATCATCGTCGCGGCCCGTTCGGGTCGGGTCCAGTACCAGCCCGCACGCCGCTTGCGCAGCACGCCCTGGGCTGCCAGCGTGTCGGCGATGCCGGCCATCGCCGGCCCGAAGAACCGGGCGTCGGCGGCGGTCAGCGCCGCTTCCTGGGCGGCCGCCGCGAGGTGCGGCCCCAGCACGTACGGGTTCGCCGGGTCGAGGACCGTACGCTCCACCGAGCCGTCCAGCAGCTCCTCGGGGTGGGCGAAGAAGTAGGCGTCCAGCGGATTCTCCCGGGCCACCAGGAACACCAGGGCATCGCTGCCGCGTCGGCCGGCCCGACCAGCCTGCTGCCACAGGGCCGCCCTGGTGCCGGGATAACCCGACACGATGACGGCGTCCAGCCCCGCGATGTCGACGCCGAGTTCCAGGGCGTTGGTGGCGGCGACGCCGTGGAGCTGACCGGTCTGCAGGTCGCGCTCGAGTCGACGCCGGTCCTGGGGCAGGTAGCCGGCGCGGTAGGCGTCGATCCGGCCGGCGGGCCCGGCCAGGTCCTGCGCGGTGACCGCGACCCTTTCGGCCATCGCCCGGGAGGCGATGAAGGCGACGGTCTGACGCCCCTCGGTGACACAGTCCGCCAACAGGTGGGCCGACTCCGTGTCGTGGTTGCCTTCGGGCTGCCACAGCACCAGATCGACCTGGCCGTGCGGCGAGGTGTCCTCGGTGACCGTGACCACGTCCTCGGGCGCGACCCCGGCAAGATCCACCAGCAGCTCGGCGCCACCGTCGACGGTCGCCGAGGTGGCGATCACCACCGGGTCGGCCCCGTACAGTGCGGCGAGGCGCCGCAACCGCCGGACGATCGCCGACACGTGGGCGCCGAACACGCCCCGGTAGCGATGGCACTCGTCGAGGACGATGTAGCGCAGCGAGCCGAGCAGCCGCGCCCACCGGGCGTGATCGGGCAGCACCGAGTAGTGCAGCATGTCGGGGTTGGTGAGGACGTACGTTCCGAAGTCGCGGGCCCAGGCCCGCTCCGCGTCGTCGGAGTCGCCGTCGAGGGTGGTGACCCGCCAGCCGTCCAGTCCCAGCTCGCGGCAGGCCCGCAGCTGGTCGTGGGCCAGCGCCTTGGTCGGGGCGAGGTAGAGGGCGGTGCCGGTCCGGCCGGCGCCGAGATCGGCCCGCAGCTGGGCGGCGGTCAGTCGGGGACGGGGGACGACGGCGGTGTCGGTGGTGACGGCGGTGCTGGTGGTGACGGCGGTGCTGGTGGTGACGGCGGGGCCGGTGACGGCGGTGCTGGTGGTGACGGCGGTGCTGGTGGTGACGGCGGGGCCGGTGACGGCGGTGCTGGTGGTGACGGCGGGGCCGGTGACGGCGGCGAGGCGGTCGTGGTGGGGGGCGATCGGCCCGACCGTGCGGTCGCGGTGAGGGGTGGCGTCCCCGCCGGACCGTACGCCCGGCGGGGCCTCCCGGGGGAGATCGCTGGTCGTCGCGGTGGCGACCGGGGCGAGGTACGCGAGGGACTTGCCCGACGCGGTGCCGGTGCTGAGCAGCACATGGCGCCCGGCATGGACGGCTTCCATCGCCGTCGCCTGGTGCTCCCAGGGCGCGCCGATGCCGAGGCCGGCGAAGGCCGCTACGACGTCGTCCGGCACCCAGTCCGGCCAGCTGACCGTACGCCCGTCGCGCGCAGGGATGCGGTGGAGGTGACTCACCCGCGCATCAGTGGACTGGAACACGCGGTCAGTCTAGGCGGCAGGTCGGACAGTTCCGCGGAGCGCGGCGGGGCGCCGGCGGGCGGAAGGGACCGGCGAGGGACCGGCGAGCGAGGAGCTCAGCCGTTCGGTCGGTTGGGGAGGTACTGGATGGCCCAGCGGTTATCGTCGGGGTCCGCGAACGTCACGAAGTGACCCCAGGCGAGGACCTCGACGTCGGTCACATCGACGCCGCGGGCCGCGAGTTCGTCGTGGGCCTGGTTGATGTCGGCGACGACGATCTGCAGGGACGCCGTGCCCGGTGGCACCTCGCTCAGACCCTGCCCGAAGGCGATCGAGCAGGCCGAGCCGGGCGGAGTGATCTGGACGAAGCGGAGGTCGTCACTGACCCGCTGGTCGTAGTCGAGGTGGAAACCGACCTTGTTGACGTAGAAGTCGATGGCGCGGTCGATGTCTGTGACGGGGATGAACGCCAGTTCGAGTTTCCAGTCCATGGGGAGATCCCCTCGTCGGAGGCGGTGGCTTGGAGCCATCCAAACACGGTCGACCGCGCGGTGTCACCCCCTGTCAGGAGTGCGATGCCGGTCCGGGCTGCGACCAGACCGACGGGCGCAGGCCGGCAGGGGCGGGGGCCGGCGCGACGACGGCCGTGTCGCCGATGCCGGTGTCCGCAGCGTCGGCGCGGTCCGGGTCCACTCCCGCGGCAGGGGCCTCGGCCAGTGGCGGACGGGCAGCGTCGCGCCAGACGGTCTGGATCGCGTCGGCCGTCCGGATGATCGAGAAGCGTTCCTGGACCTCGCGCCACGCCGCGAGAGCCCGGGACAGGGCCACCTCGGGCTGATCCAACACCGCGATGATGGCCTCGGCGAGGGCGTCCACGTCGTCGCGCGGGACCAGCCAGCCGAACGGCTCGATCTCCGGCGACGGGTGCACGATCTCGGTCACCCCGCCGCCGCGGGTCGCCACGACCGGGACGCCGCGGGCCATCGCCTCCACGATCACTTGGCCGAAGGGCTCCGGTTGGCCGGAGGCATGCACGCACACGCTCATCCGATCGAGCTCGTCCGTCGGGTCCTCGAGGAAGCCGGTGAACTCGACGGCGTCGGTCATCCCCAGCTTCTCGACCTCCGCCTTCACCCGGGCTTCGTACGCGTCCTCTCCGAAGAGCGGGGCACCGACGATCCGGAATCGTGCGCCGGGATGGCGAGCCTGAACGACCGCGGCGGCGCGGACGAAGGACAGCTGACCCTTCGTCGGGCTGATCCGGCCGACGATCCCGATGACCGGGGGCTCCGGGCGGGCCCGGTTGTGGGGGGAGGGGCCCAGCTGGGCAGGGCTGAATCCTGGATAGGCGATGGTGAGGCCCTTGGCCTTCGGCAGAGTGACGGCGGTGCCGGCGGAGTTGACGATCACCCGGCTCGGGGCCCAGCGGGCCAGCCGGCGCACCAGCGTGACCAGCGGCATGGGGAGGTAATCGGGGCTGATCCGGTCGTGGATGTGCCAGACCATGGGGCGACCGGCCACCCGGGCGGCGACGAGGCCGATCAGGTCCGCCTTCAGCGACGTGGTGTGGATGAGATCGGGGTCGAGCCGACGCAGATGCAGGCCGAGCCGCACCGCGTACGGCAACACCCGGATGGCGTTCACCAGTGCGGTGATCCGGGTGCCACCGGAGGCTTCCCGACCGGCTGCGGCGATCTGTGGGGAGAGCGGAAACACCTCGACGTCGTGGCCGGCGTCGGCGATGGCCCGGGCGAGCGGACCGTCGCTGAACAGGATGGTGCGTACGCTGATGTCGGCGTCGATGTGGTCGAGCAACCGGAGCAGGGCGAGTTCAGCGCCCCCCACTGCACCGGTGTGGTCGAGTACGACGATTCGCAGGCTCGCGCTCGGATTCGAAGGGTCCCCCATGCGGCCACAGTAGCCTTTTGATCTTAAATTTCCGAGCCCCCCATATGGCCGGGACAACAGGAAAGACCCAGGTCTATGAAACCTCTGGGTGCGCGGTGTGCGACGGATCGGCCGGCGGTCGGGGTCGGCGCCTCCGCCTCCACCGACACCTCCGCCGCGGGATGGAACAGGGCCGCGCGGAACGGCTGCGCGAGCCGGGCGTGGAAGGAGAGTGACCGCTCGGCCGGTGCATGCCACGATGGGGACATGCCTGCCGATCCCAGCTCCGGCGCCCCGTCCAGCCACGTCGCCCCGCCGTCGTACGCGGCGGATCCGCGCCGATTCGCCGACGCCCTGCGCACCGCGGACTTCACCGTCGACCGGGTCGGCGAGCGACTGGGCGAACGAGCCGGCGCCGCGCTCGGCCGCAACACCACGCTCGCCGCGCTGCGGGCCCTGGGCGGGGACGACGATTCACAGGCAACACTGCTGCGGCTGTTCGTCCTGCAACGGACCGTGGACCCCGAGGCCGCCGAGCGGGCACTGCCCGGTCTGGTCGCTCCGTTGCTGGCCGACGGGATGCTGACCGAGGTGGCGGGACGGCTGGAGGCGACGGTCGACGTCCGACCGTACGGCGCCGACGAGGCCTCCGGGGCAGCGGTGGACGGCTGGATCGTCGCCGACCACGTGCCGGGACTGGACGGCAGGGTGACCCGGACCCGGCCGGACTTCGTGCTGTCGGCGAGCCCGGCGTCGGTAACACTGACCCAGATGACCGTACGCCGCCCGGTCGGCCGGGCCCTTGACCTGGGCACCGGCTGCGGGGTCCAGTCACTGCACCTGGCCACCCACGCCGACCGGGTCGTCGCCACCGATCTCAATCCGCGAGCGCTGCGGCTGGCCGACCTGACGCTGCGGCTCAACGAGGTCGAGGACCGCGTCGACCTTCGCCTGGGCAGCCTCTACGAGCCGGTGGCCGACGACCGCTTCGACCTGATCGTCAGCAATCCGCCGTACGTGATGTCACCGCCCGGTGCCGAAGGGGTCCGGCTCGCCTACCGCGAGGGTGACTTCCTCGCCGACGAACTGGTCGCCCGGGTGGTGCGGGGGGCCGGCGACATGCTCACCGAGGGCGGCACGCTGCAGGTGCTCGCCAACTGGGCACACATCGCCGGGCAGGACTGGATCGAGCGTCTCCATGGCTGGATCGACCCGACCGGCTGCGATGCGCTGGTGCTGCAGCGGGAGGTGCTGGACCCGTACGAGTACATCGAGCTGTGGCTCAACGACGCCGGCCTGGTGGGGTCACCGGAGTATGCCGGCCGATACGCCCAGTGGCTCGAGTACTTCGACGGCCTCGGCATCGAGGCGGTCGGGCTCGGCTGGGTCAGCCTGCACCGGGCCGGCCACGACCGTCCGCACGTCCAGATCGAGGACTGGCCGCACAGCGTCGTGCAGCCGGTGGGCGCCGCGTTCGCGGCGCAGCAACGCGGTGTGGCGTTCGCCCGCCGCAGCGACGAGGAGCTGCTCGCGACGTCCTGGCGGCTGGTCGGCACCGTCCAGGAGACGTACGGCGTGCCGGGCGCGGCCGACCCGGAGCACATCGTGCTGCGCCAGCAGGCCGGCCTCGGGCGAGCCGTGGAGGCCGACACCGCGCTGGCGGGGGTGCTCGGCGCCTGCGACGGCGAGTTGCCGCTCGGGGTGATCATCACCGCGGTGGCCCAGCTGCTCGAGGCCGATGCCGAAGCACTGCGGGCCGAGCTGGTCGGGCGGATCCGACCGTTGGTGGTCGACGGGTTCCTGGTCGCCTGAGGCCGTCCGCTCTGCCGGCCGTTCCCGGGGGTCGTTCGGGACGCGCAGGGAAGCTGGTGTCCTCTGGCGTTCCATAGGGCAAACCTATGGAACGCCAGAGGACACCAGGGTGCTGTCGGGACCGAGGTGAGCGGGCGGGCGCCGGGTCTGGGCCGAGCGGGCGCGCCGGGCGTCAGGTCCGGGCGGCTCAGTAGGCGCCGGCGGAGGCCAGGACGGCCCGCGCGGTGCGCATCAGGATCATCACGTCCTTGGCCATCGACCAGTTGTCGACGTAGTAGAGGTCCAGCCGCACCGTCTCGGTCCACGGCAGGTCGGATCGTCCCGAGACCTGCCAGAGCCCGGTGATGCCGGGGCGTACGTCGAGGCGACGGTGGACGTGGTCCTCGTACAGAGCGACCTCCGACGGCAGCGCGGGGCGTGGGCCGACCAGGCTCATCTCGCCGGCGAGCACGTTGAAGAATTGCGGGAACTCGTCGAGCGAGAACCTCCGGATGACGTGCCCGACCCGGGTGATCCGCGGGTCCTTCTGCATCTTGAACAGCACCCCACCCTCGGACTCGTTCTGCGCCCGCAGCTGCGCCAGGAGCTTCTCGGCGTCGACGACCATCGAGCGGAACTTGAAGCAGCGGAAGAGGGTGCCGTCCTTGCCGACGCGCACCTGGCGGAAGAAGACCGGGCCGCCGTCGTCGAGCTTGATGGCCAGTGCCACCAGCAGCATGATCGGGGTGCTGAGCACGATCATCGCGGTCGAGCCGACGATGTCGAACAGTCGCTTGCCCCAGCGTGAGGCTGCCTCGGACTGCGGTTTCTCCACGTGCACCAGCGGCAGACCGGCGATCGGCCGGACCTGGAGGCGTTCGGCGGAGACGTCGGTCATCGTCGGTACGACGATCAGCTGGGTGTGACTGCTCTCGAGGTCCCAGGCGAGCCGTCGGAAGTCGCGGCTGCCGGGGAAGGAGCCTTCGGTGCAGATCACCATCTCGACGTCCGCGGCACGGACGGCGTCACCGAGCCGGTCGGTGTGGCCGATCACCCGGATGCCGCCGGGCGTACGGGCCGACGAAGCGGTCGCCGGGACGATCGCACCGACGATGTGGTAACCGAGCCAGGGCTCGCGGTCGATCACCGTGGCGATCTCGTCGACGTGCCGCGGGTCGCCGGACAGCACCACCCGGTTGAGCAACATCCCAGCCGCGCGCGCCCGCTGGACGACGCGGCGGACGATCAGCCGGCCGAGTAACAGCAGCGTCAGGCCGACGGTGAACTCGATCACGAAGAACCCGCGGGACAGCTGGCTCTTGCTGAGATAGAGCACGGCGGCGGTGAGGCCAGCGGCGATCCCGGTGGCGGTCAGCATCGACTGGTACTCCACCGAGCCCGCGCCCATGTTCTTGGTCCGGTAGAGCCCCCAGGCGGCCAGGATCGCGATCCACAGCGGCACCTCCCACACGGCCAGGCCAGTGACCACCGAGGTCACATCGGCGCCCTCGGGGAAGAAGGGGAGCGAGTTGCGGCCCAGCACGCCGGCCACCGTGGCGAGCAGGATGGCCACCACATCGGTGACCATCGCGACGATGCTGACGAAGCGTGATGCGCCGCGTCCGACCAGCGTGGTGCGCCCGGCCGCAGACCGGTCAGCGGCCGGCGAGGTGGCGTCGGTGCGCTTCGTGGCGTCGTGACCGGTCGGAGTCTCAATGCTCATGGTTCCCCCGAAACCTGAACCGTTCGAGCCGCCGAGCGGCTCCTGTGTCGAGGGGCGGCGACCGCCTCCCGCGACTGACTCGCCCATTGAAGCATCGACCGATGACATCCGCCAGCCATTGAGCGCCGTACGAAACACCGGGGTTGTCCCGCGCCGACGGCCGGGTTGTCGCTGATCCGTCCCGGACTTCCGTCGGTGCGGCCCGGCGGCACGATGCGTCCCGGCGGCACGGTGCGGCCTGGTGGCACGGTGCGGCCCAGCGGCACGGTGGGGCCGGGTGGCACGATGCGGCCGCGGGACAGGTGGGACCCGGTGCGGCCGGGCGGCAGGTCGGGCTGGTGCCGATGGATCGGCGCCGGCCGGGGTCTCAGCGGCCGGTGAGAGCAGCCACCTCGGCGCGGACGCTGGCGATGAAACGGGCCTCCGAGAAGGTGTCGGCGTGCCGGCGGATCGCTGCGGAGTCCCATGGACGGGAGGCGGTCGAGGTGACGGCGTCGGCGATGGCGTCGGCCGTGGCCGTCTCGAAGAAGGCGCCGTTGATCGCCGGGTCGATGGTGTCCAGGTAGCCACCGGCGTGCAGCGCGAGGGTGGGGCGCCCGAACGCCGCGGCTTCCAGCGGGGTGAGGCCGAAGTCCTCGTACGACGGTGCGATCAGCGCCGTGGCGTGGGCGTACGTCCAGCGCAACTGGGCGTCGCTGAGCCCGGAGACCAGACGGGCGTTCGCCGGGGCGAGCGCCCGCAACTGCTCGGCGAGCGGGCCCTTCCCGACGACCACCAACCGGTGCTGTGGCAGGGCGCGGAAGGCTTCCAGCGCACGGTCGACGTTCTTGTACGGCTGGAGACGGGAGACGACCAGGTGGAAGCCGTCCTGCCAGTCGACCAGGGCGGGCACCGGCTCCTGGGGGCCCGCCGCGTCGATACTGTGCGGCGGCGGGACCAGTCCGGCGTCGATGCCGTACGTGTCGGCGATCCGCCGGACGACCACCCGGGAGTTGCCCAGGTAGCGGTCGGCCCGGTGGGCGGCCCGCCGGTCCCAGGCCTGCAGCGGCCCGCGCAGTGGCGCCAGGACGAGTCGCTTCGGCGACAGTCGGCCGGCATCGCCGAGGTACTCGCCGGTCTGGTAGAGCCAGCGGGCGGGGTTGTGGCAGTACACCAGGAGACGGCCGTCGGTGGGGAAGGCGTGGGCCCACCCGCTGGACGAGGCCACCACCACGTCGGCGTCGATCCGCATCCGGCTGCTGGCCCAGGCCAGCAGCGGCAGCGCCAGTCGGGGATCCCGCCGCAGCAGCCCGATCCGGTTGAGCGGTGAGGTGACGATCCGTACGTCCCGGAAGGCGGGGAAGGTGCCCTCCGGGTCGTACACCGTGGTGTGGACGACCGCGCCGGGGAAGGCCCGGAGCAGCGACAGCACGACCCGCTCGGCCCCGCCCCGTTGGGTCAGGTAGTCGTGGGCGATGGCGATCCGCAGGCCGCTGAGGTCGACCGCGCGGTCGGTCGGCGCGTCGGAAACGGCGGGATCGTACGTCTGCGAGGAGTCGGCCCGCACCGCGTGGTCGTCTCGGACGTCCTCGCCGTGGGCGTCGGGACGTGATCCGGCGGTCACCGGCGCCCCTCGGCCCGGCGCAGCACGTCGCCGGAGAGCAGATCCTCGACCAGTCGGTGGGTCGCCTCCAGCAGCCCGCCCTCCGGGGGCTCGCCGAACTCCGCGGCCAGCCGCTCGGCGATCTCCGCCTCCGTCAGCGGCTGCTCGCACATCTCGACGACGGCCCGGCCGAGATCGGTGAGCCGGATCACGGTGCGGTCGTACAGCAGCAGGACGCCGTCGTCCAGTTCCAGCCGGTCCACCGGCTCGACCCTGGTCACCCGGCGGGGTTGCGTGGTCGTCATGCCGCCTCCAGCAGGCCGGACAGGATCGGGGCGAGGTCGGTCGCCTCGCGGTAGTGCCACCGCAGCACCGGACCGGCGGCGGCGAGCAGGTCGGCCACCAGGTGGAGCGGGCGATCCAAGCTGCTCAGCGACGACGTCTCGGGGGCCAGGGCGATGATCGCGTCGGCGACGTCGAGTTCCTCGCAGCGCGGGGCCCCGGTGTGGTCGTCGCTGCGGTCGAGCAGCACGATCCGGCGCAGCCACGGGTCGGCCGGCGCGGCCACCAGCCCGAGCGTGTCCGGGGAGGTCTCCGCCTTGGGGGCGGTGAGGCCGCCGGTCCTGATCGACAGCGGCTTCGGGTAGGGCCGGATCCGGCCGGCCGGGGTGATCCCGACCGTCTCGTCGGTCAGGTAGCCGAGGGACTGGCCGAGCACCCGGGACAGGGTGGTCTTGCCGGTCCCGCCGGGGGCCACGAACACCACCGAGGCTCCGGTCTCCGGATGGGCGCAGGCGCCGGCGTGCAGCATCAGCAACCGGCCGGCCTGGGCGGCGATGAAGGCGCGGGTGACGGACTGGGTGACCTGTTGCAGCACCGTGTCGAGGCGGCTCCCGTCGATCGGGCTCGGGTCGGGGATCGGGCCGGGAACTGGGCCCGTCGTGGCCGGGGTCGCGGAGGAGACGGGTGTGGCGGAGGAGACGGGGCTGGCGGAGGAAACGGGGGTGGTGGGGGTCGCCGGGGCCGCGGCCACGGGGACCGCCCCCGGGGCGCGCAGCCGGACCGCGATCGACTCCGCCGGACGTTCGCCGTCCTGCGGCGTACGACACCGGGACCAGGCCTCGTCCAGGGCTGCGGCCAGTTCCTCGGTGCGGTCGCCGAGCAGCTGCACAGTGAGGGCACAGGCCAGGCCGTGCAGCGTCACGGAGGTGCGCGGGTCCGGACGCGACGTCGAGGCTGGCATGGTGCTCAGGGTAGCGGAGTCGGTCGCCGGGATCGGCCTCGTACCGGGGTGGGGTGAGCGGGATAAGCTGCCGCCATGACCGACCCGTCCCCCGAGCCGCCGCTGGCGGCCGTCGTCCAACTCGGTCATGCGGCGGTCCAGCGGGTCGCCGATCTGGCGGGCATCGAGGTGCTGCACCTCAAGGGGTACGCGATCGACCCGTCGCTGGTCCGCCCGGGCAGGGCCGGCACCGATGTGGACGTTCTGGTCCGGCCATCACAGGTCTCCGGCTTCCTCCGGCGGCTGGAGGACGCCGGGTGGCAGCGGGTGATCGGCTTTCGTGCCGGCTCCCCGTTCGGCCATGCCGCGACACTGCACCACCCGTGCTGGGGATACGTCGACGTGCATCGCTTCTTTCCCGGCATCGGTCTCGACCCCGCCGCCGCCTTCGAACTGCTGTGGGGGAGACGGCAGGTCCGGCGGATCGGCGGGGTCGACTGCGTGGTGCCCGATCTCGTCGGCCAGACCCTCGTCCTGGTGTTGAACGCGGCGCGGTCCGGCCCCGGGCAGCGGCTGAAGGGTGACCTCCAGGTCGCCTGGGAACAGGCCACCGCCGCCCGCAGGGTCGAGGTCGAGGCCCTGGTGAAGGCCCTCGACGCCGAGGTGGCGTTCGCTGCCGCCACCGGTCGCCTGGAGGCCTACCGCGACCGGCGGGAGTACTGGTTGTGGAAGGTGATGTCGTGCGGGGGGACCCGCCTCGAGGAGTGGCGGGCGCGGATCATCGCTGCGCCGTCCCGCCGTGACCGGCTGCGTCTGGTCCTCAGCGCGCCGTTGGTGAATGTCGAACACCTCACCGTGCTGTGGGGACGCCGCCCGACGCGATGGGAGATCGCCCGCGAGTTCGTCCTGCGGCCGATGCGGGGCATCGCCGAGCAGACCCGGGCGTTCCGCGTCGGACGGGCGAACGGCCGATGAACGCGAAACGTACGCCACCAGCCGCCGGGACACAGCGGGACCGACCCGGCTACGCCGTGCCGGACGGCGTGGGCGTCGTCGAGGTGGACGGGGTCATCTATCTGGCCCCGCTGCCACGGGGACCGATCCGTGTCCTGGCGGGGAGCGCGGCGGTGATCTGGCAGGAGCTGCTGGACGGGGCGCCGGACACGGTCGACGAGCGTGTCGCCGCCATCTGCGGGGTCGAGCGGTCCGCGGTGACCGACGGGGTCGCCGGATTCGTGGGCGAGTTGTTGCGCAGCGGCCTGCTGGAGCGGCGCTGAGCCGCTCGGCGTCTCATTCCGCGAAGCGGCGCCCCTGTGGCAGACCGCTGGCGGTCTGCCTGGTCTCCCTGTCCGGCGCCGGAGCAGCCAGCGGCGTGCCCTGGGCCAGCGGCGCCGCGCCGATGCCGCCCTGGGCGAGAGCGGCGTCGTCCGGCGGAAGCGCCGGGACGGTGTGATGCCGACGGGCGCGTACGGTCGGGTCGTCCTGGGGAGTGTCGACGGGGAAACCAGGGACGACCGCCGAGGTGACCGGGATCGCCTCGTCGAGGCTGCCGTGCCGCGAGGCCACCGCGGTCCGCTTGCGCTTGTCCTTCTTGCTGCGGCCGTACGCGTAGTACCCGCCGTACCGGCTGGCGGAGTCGTCGTTCGGCATCCGGTTGAGCGCGAAGCCGGCGACCTTCGCTTCGACCGTCTTCAGCTGCTTCATGGCCTGGGCGAGATCCCGCTTCAGCGTGGTGTTGACGCTGACCACCATCAACAGACCGCCGACCAGACGGTCGATCAGCACCGGATCGATCACCGGCAGCACCGGCGGGCTGTCCACCAGGACGTAGTCGTACGCCGCGAGCAGCTGCCCGAAGAGGGTCTCCATCGCCGTGGATCCCAGCAACTCACTGGGATTCGGCGGAATGGCGCCGGAGGGCAGCACATAGAGCGTCGAATCCCCCCACTTCTGGGCCGCTTCGGCGACGGTCGCCCGACCGAGCAGCACGGTGGTGAGGCCGACGTTGCCCTCCAGGCCCATCGCGGTGGCGACGGACGGGTTGCGCAGGTCTCCGTCGACGAGCAGCACCCGGGCGCCGGAATCGGCCAGCGCGATGGCGAGGTTCACCGCGGTGGTGGTCTTGCCCTCGCCGGGCATCACCGAGGAGATCACGAACGAGTGCTTGCCCCCGGTGGTGACGTCGGCGAACTGCAGATTGGTCCGCAACCGGCGGTACTCCTCGGCGGCCACCCCGTGCGGGTCGTTGTTCATCACCACGGCGTTGGTGGTGCCCTTCGGCAGCTGACGGAGCTTGCCCAGCAGTGGCCGGTCGGAGACGGCCCGCAGGTCGGCCTCCGAGCGCACCCGGGTGTCGAGGAAGTGGCGCAGCAGGGCGAGGCCGATGCCGAGCGCGATGCCTGCCAGCAGACCGAGCGCGGCGTTCTGCGGGAGATTCGGTGAGATCGGAGCCGATGGCACCGCCGCGGGGGAGACGGGGGTGGCCCTGACGCTCTGGCCCGCGCTGTTCAGCAGCGGGGCGAAGTCCGGGCCGATCGAGGCCAGCTGGGGGCCGACCGCGTTGGCGGCGTCGGCCGCCACCTGGGCCGACGACGAACGGGCGGTGATGATCAGCATCGGCGACCCCTCGGACGCCTTCGCCGAGACGGTCAGCGTGGTGCCGGGGGCGAGCTTGAGCTGGTTGCGCAGCGGATCCATCACCACCGGAGAGCCCACGAGATCCTGGTAGGTGCCCAGGTCGTTGGTCGTCAGGGTGTAGCCACCGGCCTTGGTGGACTCGGCGGAGAAGAACACCTGTGCGCTCGCCTCGTACGTCGGGGTGATCCGCAGCGTCGTCACGACGCTCGCGGCGAGCACGAGGAGCAGACTGACCAGCACGGTCTTCCATCGGGAGCCGAGGATGGCCAGGAACTCACGGAACTGCACGGCTGCTCTCCAGTCATCGGTCGATCGGTGGGCGCTGTCGGCATCATATTCACACAGTCCTCGGACAGTCCGGGTTGTCAGCCCGGTCGGTTAGGGTGTGGCTGCAGTCTCTCGACCGGAGGGGGGTCGGCCGTTGCGCGTCCTGCGTATCTTCCACAGCGCTGTCGTCGACGCCTGGCGGGAGCGTGAACGGGCCCTGGTGCGGGCCGGAGTCGAGGTCGCCACCCTGAGCGCACAGCGCTGGGACGAGGGCGGCCGGATCGTCGACCTGGTGTCCCGGCAGGGCGAGTCGGTGCGCGCAGTGGCGACGCTCGGGCACCATCCGGCCCTCTTCCTCTATGACCCCCGACCGATCTGGCGGGCCCTCGGGGAGGGGTGGGACGTCCTCGACATCCATGAGGAACCCTTTGCGCTGGCCACCGCGGAGATCCTGCTGCTGCGGGCGGTGCGTCGCCGCCGGGTGCCGTACGTCCTCTACTCGGCACAGAACATCCGCAAGCGATACCCGATCCCGTTCCGATGGTCGGAACGTTTCGCCCTACGCCATGCGGCCGGCCTCCAGGTGTGCAACGTGGAGGCGGGCCGGATCTGCGAGGACAAGGGGTTCCCTGGGACGGCGCGGGTCGTTCCGCTCGGTCTGGACCTCGAGCACTTCGCTCCGCAGGAACGCCCCGGTGAGCGCACGGGCGGCGGTGCGGACGGCGACCCCGAGGACGGTGCGGACGTACGTCCTGAGGAGGCTGTGGGCGTACGTCCCGTCGAACGTACGTCTCGACCGCTCGAGGACGGCCCGAGGGAGATCGTCGTCGGATACGTCGGTCGACTGGCCGCACACAAGGGCGTCGCCGTGCTGATCGACGCGGTGGCCGGGGAACCGCGGTTGCGGCTGCGGATCGCCGGGGACGGCCCCGACGCGGAGGCCCTGCGGCGCCGCGTCGCGGACGGGGGGGTGGGCGACCGGGTCGAGTTCGTCGGGTCGGTCACCCAGCACGGACTGCCGGCCTTCTACCGTGGGCTGGACATGCTGGCGGTGCCCTCGCTGACCACGCCCTCGTGGATGGAGCAGTACGGCCGGGTGGCCGTCGAGGCGATGGCCTGCGGCACCCCGGTGGTGGCCAGTGACAGCGGCGCCCTGCCCGACGTGGTGGGCGGCGCCGGTCTGCTGGTGCCGCCCGGCGACCCGGCCGTTCTGCGCGCCGCGCTGCTCCGCCTCGGCACCGACCCGGCGTTGGCCGCCGATCTGCGGGCCCGAGGTCTGGAGCGGGCGGCGACGACCTCCTGGGACCGGGTCGCCGCGGACCTGCTGGCGCTCTATCGCACGGTGCTCCACCGGCCGGCCGCCGCGGTGGAGGGGGGCGATCCGGACGGATCGGTCGACCCGGGGGATCGGGGCGATCCAGCGGGTCCGGCCGACCCGATCGACGACCGGCGCGGGGTCGAGGTCGTCCTCGTCGCGTACGGGACGCCGGACCTGGTGCGGCGTGCCCTCGCCCCGCTCGCCGGACACCGGCCGATCACCGTCGTCGACAACTCGTCACTGCCGGCGATCCGTACGATCTGCGCCGATCTCGGCTGCCGCTATGTCGATGCCGGACGCAACGGGGGCTTCGCGTCCGGGGTCAACATCGCGCTGCGCCACCGGCAGGCGCCGGACGCCGATGTGCTGCTGCTCAATCCTGACGCCGTGGTGTCGCCCGACGACGTCGTGGCACTCCATGCGGCCCTGCTGGCCGACCCGGACCTGGCCGGTGTCGGACCGTCCCAGGTCAACGGGGCGGGCCGGCCGTCGCGGGTGTCGTGGCCGTTCCCGTCGCCACGCTCGACCTGGCTCGAGGCGGTCGGCCTGGGCCGATTCCAGGGGCCGGACCGGTACGTGATCGGGTCGGTGCTGATGCTGCGGGCCGAGGCGCTGGCGCAGGTCGGCGGTTTCGACGAACGCTTCTTCCTCTATGCCGAGGAGACGGACTGGGCCTACCGGGCCCACCTGCTCGGCTGGCACCATGCTGAGGTGACCACCGTGACGGTCGAGCACCTCGGTGCCGCCACCAGCACCGACTCCGCGACGCGCGCGGCGCACGTCCACGCGTCCCAGGAGCGCTACCTGCGCAAGCACTTCGGCACCCTCGGTTGGCAGGTCGCCCGCGTCGGGCAGGTGGTCGGCTCGGCGCTGCGCGCGGTCGTCCTGTCGGGTGGGCGGGCCCGCGCCGCCGCGGACCGGGCCAGGACTTTCCTCCGCGGACCCGTCCGGGTCGAGGCCGAGCTCAGGGAGGGCACCTGATGGGCGCGCTGATGGCGACCCGGTGGGGTCGACGCCTGGTCTGGCTGGTGGGCACCCTGCTGGCCGTCGGGCTGGCGCTCGGGGTCGGGCGGATCGTGCCGGACCAGCCGCAGGTCGCGATCGGCGTGGTGGGCGTGGTGCTGGCCCTCGGCCTGACCGTGGCGGATCCCGCGGCGATCCCGCTGATGGCCATGCCGCTGCTGCTGGTGGTCAAGCGGGTCGGGACCAGTGAGGTGGACCTGTCGCTGTCCGATGCCGCGCTGGGGATCGCCACGGTGACGGCCCTGGTCTTCGCGCCCCGCCCGTTCAGCCGACCGCTGCGCACCCTGCTGTGGCTGTCGGCCCTCTACCAGTTCGCCACGCTGTTCACCGTGGTGGCGAATCCGTTCCTCGCCGGCGTCATCGAGTGGTTCCACGCCTGGATGCTGGTCGCCGGTGCGTTGCTGGTCGGCTGGACCATCGGTCGGACGGGGCACGCCCGGGCCGGGTTGTCCTTGTTCCTGGTGACTGCGCTCGCGTTGGCCGCCGTCACCCTCGCCCAGGGCACGCTGCAGTACGCGCAGGGCAACTTCGGGCCGGTCTTCGTGTCCTGGCCGTACGGCATGCACAAGAACTTCGTCGGCACGGTGATGGGGTTCGCGGCGGCGGTGGCGTACGCCCGGCCGGTCTGGATGGGATGGCGGAAGGGGTGGGCACTGACGGCGTTCACGGTGCTGATCGCGGCCCTGGCGATGTCGCAGTCGCGGCAGGCCCTGGTCGGTCTGGCGGTCGCCCTCGTCCTGGTCGCGCTGCGCAGCGACGCCCATCGTCGTCGGTCGAAGCTCATCATCGTGTTGGTGATCCCGGCGCTCCTGGTGGTCGCCACCACAGTGCGGGACCAGATCGCCACCGGCAACATCCACAACTCGATCTTCCAGCGGGTCAGCTGGTTCCAGGACACCCTCGGCTACTGGTCGGCGTCGCCATGGTTCGGCCACGGCCTGCGCTACTGGTACCGACCCGGCGAGCCCGGGTTCCAGCCACCGAACGCCGAGCTGGAGCTACTGGCCACCGCCGGGATCGTCGGGCTGATCGCCTTCCTGATCCTGGTGCTCGGGACACTCGGCACCCTGTGGCGGATCGACCCGGCGTACGGCACACTCGCCGTCGCCGTGCTGCTCTCCCGCCTGGCGCAGTCCCAGCTCGACCTGTTCTGGATCTCGGTGCAGACCCCGCTCCCCTTCGTCATCGCGGGGATCTGTCTGGGCGCGCTGGCCCTGGCGAAGGACCGAGGGACTCCGCCGGACGGCGGGGTGGCGAATGATCGGGAGGTGGTTCCCGACGGTGGCGACCGGGAGGCGGCGCTCGACCGGGAGGCGGTGCTCGACCGGGAGGCGATGGCGGTCAACGGTGCGGCCGGCGACGGCCGATGGATGCCCGTCGGCTGGCGGCTGCGATGAGGATCGTCCAGATCGTCCCCGAGGTGCGGGCCGGCAGCGGGGTCGAGGGCGTGGCGTACGCCCTGGAGCAGGCGTTCCGCCGGCGCGGGGTCGCCACGGAGCGGTTCACGCTCGCCGAGGCCGGTGCCGGTTGGCTGAGGCTGCCCGAGGGGCAGTACGGCCGGATCGTGGTGCGGGCGCTGCGGACGATCTGGTTCTCCACGGTCGGCACCATCCGGGCCCGCCGCTTCCTGGCCCGCCGGCCGGACGCCGTCGCGGTGTGCCACAACGACGTGCTGGCCGGTGAGGTGTACGTCAACCACGGCATCGTCCGGGCCGCGATGCGCGCCCGTGGCCGGTTCGCGTGGCGGATGGTGCGCAACCCGCTGCACCTGTTCACCACCGCACGCGACGTCCTGCGGTACCGCGGCGGCGTGCACCGGGTGGTGGTCAATCTCACCGAGGGGGAGCGCCGGCTCCTCGTCCACACCTATCCGCGGCTCCGCCCCGCGGCGGTCGTCATCCCCAACGGGGTCGACATCCAGCGGTTCCACCCGGTCGGGCCGGCCGAGCGCGCCGTCCTACGGGGCCGGCTGGGACTGCCGGTCGACCGTACGCTCGCCGTGTTCGTCGGCCACGAGTTCGACCGCAAGGGGCTCCCGCTCGCGCTGGCAGCGCTGGTCGACCGGCCCGGGACCGACCTGGTCGTGGTCGGCGGCACCCCGGCGATGATCGCGGCGGCCCGGCACCGCGCGGTGACCCTCGGGGTGGCTGAGCGGGTGCACTTCGTCGGACGGCAGGACGACCCGGTGCCGTGGATCCAGGCCGGCGACGTCTTCGTCCTGCCCAGCGCGTACGAGGCGAACGCCCTGGTGCTGCTGGAGGCCCTGGCCTGTGGCCTGCCGGTGATCGCCACCCGGGTCGGCTTCGCCCCGGACCTCCTCGACGGACGCAACGGGCTGCTGATCGACCGGGACGCCGGCTCGCTGGCGACGGCGCTGCGCCGACTCGACGAACTGCCGGAGGACTCCTGGCGTACGGCCGCCCGAGCCACGGCCGAGTGCTACTCCTGGGATGCGGTGGCGGGCCGCTATCTCGAGCTGGTCGAGGCGCTCCGGGCCGGGACGGAGTGACCATGCGGATCGTGCACGCTGTCCGCTCGGACGGGTTCGCCGGGGTGGAGAGCCACATCGCACGTCTGGCGGTCGGCCAGTCCCGGGCCGGACACCGGGTCGCGGTGATCGGCGGAGATCCCGCGGCGATGCGACAGGCGATGGCGGGGGCGGGGGTCGTGCAGCGGGCCGCTGCCACCGTCCTCGAGGTGATCCGTGGTCTCGACGCGCTGCGCGACGGCGACGTGCTCCACGTGCACATGACGGCCGCCGAGACCGCCGCGGTGGCCGCGGTCGGGGCGTGGTCGCGTCCGGTGGTGAGCACCCGGCATTTCGCCGCCCGCCGTGGCGCGACCCGGCTCGGCCGGCTGGTCGCCCCGCTCATCGAGCGCCGGATCAGCGCGCAGATCGCGATCAGCGGGTACGTGGCCGCCGCCGTCGAGGGCGCGAGCGTGGTGATCCACCCCGGCCTGCCGGTCGTTCCGGTGGCTCCGGCGGGGGAACGGACCCGTACGATCCTGGTGGTGCAGCGGCTCGAGGCGGAGAAGCGCACCCAGGATGCGCTGGAGATCGTCGCCCGCTCCGGTCTGACGGACCGCGGCTGGCGGCTGACGATCGCCGGCGACGGCGCGCAGCGGGCTGCGCTCGAGGAGACCGCCGGCAGGCTGGGGATCGCTGCCGCGACGGACTTCCTCGGCCACCGGCAGGACGTGCCGGCCCTGATGCGCACGGCCGGGCTGCTGCTTGCGCCGTGCGACATCGAGGGACTGGGCCTCACCGTGCTGGAGGCGATGGCCGCCGGACTGCCCGTGGTCGCCTGCGCCGCGGGCGGTCACCTGGAGACCGTCGGGGCCGCCGCCGAAGGAGCCCTCTATCCTCGCGGCGCACTGGCCGTCGGCGCCGAGCTCGTCGGTCGGTTGGCGGGCGACGACGCCGGTCGGGCGGCGTACGGGGCGACGCTGCGGGAGCTCCAGTCCACCAGGTTCACCGTCGAGGCCCAGGTCGCCGCCGTCGACGCCGTCTACCGGGAGGTGCTGCGATGACCGCAGGGGCGGCGACGGGGAGGCCGGGGACGGACCTGGTGGTGCTCTCCCTGGAACCCTGGGACCGGGTGTGGCGACGCAACCAGCACCTGGTCGCCGGCCTGCTGCGCACCGATCCTGCCTTGCGGGTGCTGTTCGTCGAGCCGGCCGCGGATCCGCTGCACGACCTGGTCTCCCGCCGCCGGCCGCGGTGGGGCCGCCGCCCGCGGACCGTCTCGCTCGACGGGGTGCCGGACGGCCGGCTGCGGGCCTATCGGCCGACGAAACTGCTGCCCCGCCGCTGGGACCGCGCCGCCGACCGCCGTCTCGCCCGGCGGATCCGTCGGGTCGTCGCCGGGTCGGGGTCGACCGATCCGCTGCTGTGGGTGAACGACCCGGGCGGCGCCGCCGTGCTGACCCTGACCGGGTGGCCGGCACTGTACGACGTCACCGACGACTGGTTGGAGGCGGAGCGTACGCCCGCCGAGCACGACCGTCTGGTGCGCGACGAGGCGCTGCTGATGGCGCGCTGCGCCGAGGTGGTGGTGTGCAGCCCCGGCCTGCAGGCGACCAAGGGGGCGCGCCGCGACGTGACGTTGGTCCCCAACGCCGTCGACGTCGCCGACTATCGCCGTCCCCGGCCGCGACCCTCCGACCTGCCTCCGGGACCGGTGGCGGTCTACGTCGGCACCGTCCATCGGGACCGGATGGATCTCGACCTGTGCGTGGCCACCGCCCGTGCCCTGGCCGGTCGTGGCCACCTCGTGCTGGTCGGGCCCGCCCCGCTCGACCCGGCCGACCGGACGCGGCTCGTCCGGGCCGGGGTGGTCCTGCTGGGGGCGAAGGACCGCACGGAGGTGCCGGGCTATCTGCAGCACGCTGACGCACTCGTCGTGCCGCACCTCGTCACCCCGTTCACCGAGAGCCTGGATCCGATCAAGCTCTACGAGTATCGGGCGGTCGGGCGTCCGGTGGTGAGCACTCCGGTCGCCGGTTTCCGCGACAGCGGCGACCCGCGGGTGATCGTCGCCTCGCCCGCCGCCTTCCCGGCCGCTGTGGCCGACGCGATCCCGGCCGCCGCACCGTTCCCCGCGGGCGCCGACGGCGAGGTCGACGACTGGCAGGACCGGGTCGTCCGGATGCGGGGAGTGCTGGATCGTCTGGCCGGCGGAGGGGGCGCGGTGGGTGCAGGGGACGCAGCAGGTGGCGAGGCCGAGGACGGCACCCGGGGTGGAGACGGGACCCGATGACCAGCCGCCGGCACGTCCACGTGATCACCCCCGGGGACCACTTCTCCCCGCGGACGGGCAGTGCGATCCCCACGGTGGTGCACGGCCTGTGCGGAGCCACCCCCACGGGCGCGCCGCGGCCGGCGGTCGTCGTACGTCGCGACACCTACCCGGACCGCTACGACACCGCCGACATCATCGAGTACGACGGTGCGTCCGAGTTCCCGATCCGTGGCGGACGTGCCCGGCAATATCTGGACCTGGGCTTCGGCGCGCTCGGCATGCCGCGGCCGGCCGTACGCCACGAACTGGCGGCCGCGGTACGCGACCAGGGTGCCTGGGAGCCGTCGATCGTGCTCGCCCACAATGCGCCCCAGTTGGTGCCGGTGATCGACGCCGGCCGGCACGTGCCGGTGCTCTACGCCCACAACCATGTGCTCCGCACCTATCGGACGGGCGAGGCGCGGCGGGTGCTGGACCGGGTCGCCGCGATCATCTGCGTGAGCGACGCGCTGGCCGAGCAGACCGCGTCCCATCTTCCGCCGTCACTGCGCCGACGGATCCGGGTGGTGCACAACGGCGTCGACGCGGCCGCTTTCCGGCGTCCCGCCATCGGCGAGGAGGCCGGGCCGCTCCACGTCATGTTCCTCGGCCGGATGATTCCCGACAAGGGGGCGGACGTCCTGGTCCGCGCGGTCGAGCGCCTCGACCGCCCCGACATCCGTCTGACCCTGGTCGGTTCCCGCGGCTTCAGCGCTGCGGACCCGCTGACTCCTTACGAGCGCGACGTACGGACCGTGATGGCACGGCTGGGGGACCGTGCCGAGGTGCGGCCGTTCGTCCCGCGCTCCGAGGTGTCGCGCCTGCTGCAGCGTGCCGACGTGGTGGTGGTCCCGTCGCGGTGGCCCGATCCCTGCCCGCTCACCGTGTTGGAGGGGATGGCCGCGGGAGCCGCCGTGATCGGATCGGAGATCGGCGGGATCCCGGAGACCCTGCGCGGTGTCGGGATCCTGGTCCGACCCGGGGACCCGGAGGAGTTGGCGGCGGCGATCGCAGCGCTGGCGGACGACGGCGACCTGCGGCGCCGGACGTCGGCGGCCTGCGCGGCGTACGCAGAAGCGCACGACTGGGCGACTGCGGCGGCCGCCCTCACACAAGCACTGGAAGGGGTGGTCTGAGTGGCCGCAGGATCCGGAGGGGAAGCGCCGCCAACGGGGCGGCCGGCGCCACTGGTGTCGATGATCCTGGCGACCAACCGGGTGTCCTCCTATCTGGTGGAGTCACTGGAGAGCATGGCGGCGCAGACCTACGCCGACATCGAAGTCATCGTCGTGGACGACGGTTGTCCGGACCGTACGTCGCTCGACGCGGTGCTCGGCTCCTATCCGGACCTGGTGGTGATCCACCAGGCGCCGTCCGGTGTGTCGGTGGCGCGGAACGTCGGGGTGGACCGGGCCCGGGGCAGCCTGATCGGGTTCTTCGACGATGATGACCGCTACCCCCCGGACTGGGTGGAGAGGCATGTCGGCGCGCACCTGGCGCAGCCCGGGGTGGTGCTGACGTACGCGGATCTGCGCTCCATCGACGACCAGGGACGCGACCTGGGAGTCGACCGCTCGCGGCAGGCGGACATCCACGACTTCTTCCGTCGCGAGGTGGCGGTGCTCGCGGGGTCGATGGTCGTCGACCGGGCCGCGTTCGTCCGGCTGGGTGGATTCAACCGGATCTTCCCCCTCGCCGCCGACCTGGATCTGTCCCTGCGGTTGGTCACCGAGGGACCGGCGCGGTACATCCCGGGGCTGGTCCGCGACTACCGGACCCACGCCGGGAACGTGACGCGGTGCCACCGCGAGCTGGTGGCGTCGATCGACGGCATCCTCGACCTGCACCGACGGGCGGCGATCCGGTGCGGTCGCGATGATCTGGTCGCCGATCTCCGCGTCGGCCGCGCGGCCAACGGACGGTTCGCGTTCTGGAGCGCTGCCCGCGTGGCGCGTGCCTCGCTCGCCTCGCGGGATCCTGCCGCCGCCGTACGGGAGATGTTCTGGGCATGGCGGGCGGCTCCGAGCGCGCCGTTGAGCTGGCTGCGACGGCTGGTCGACGGACGAGGCGGACGCACCGTGCCGCGCCGGATCGCCTGAGGACCTGTCGACCGGAGCGAGGACAAGGAAGGCGATGCTAAGGTGACGCCGCGAATACACGGCTGCACGGCGGGGGGATGAGTGGATTCGACCACAGCGATCTCGGTCTCGGGGCTGTCCAAGTCCTATCGCATCAGCCGCTCCGGATACCGCCCGACGCGAGCCACCGAGGCGATCGTCGAACGCCTCCGGCATCCGCTGCGGCGGGAGGAGTACGAGGTCTTCGAGGCGCTGTCGGACATCACCGTCGAGGTGCCCTTCGGCGAGGCGGTCGGCATCATCGGTCGCAACGGGGCTGGCAAGTCGACACTGCTGAAGATCCTCACCCGGATCACCGCGCCGACCGCCGGCCGGATCGAACTGGGCGGTCGCGTCGGCAGTCTGTTGGAGGTGGGCACCGGCTTCCATCCTGAGCTCACCGGTCGGGAGAACATCTACCTCAACGGCACCCTGCTCGGCATGCGGCGCCAGGAGATCCGGCAACGGTTCGACGACATCGTCGAGTTCTCCGGGGTCGCGAAGTTCCTCGACACCCCGGTCAAACGCTATTCGTCCGGCATGTACGTACGCCTCGCGTTCTCCGTTGCGGCGCATCTGGAGACCGAGATCCTCGCCATCGACGAGGTGCTCGCCGTCGGCGACGCCGAGTTCAAGAACAAGTCCTTGGCCAAGATGCGGGATGTCGCCAAGGACGGCCGTACGGTCCTCTACGTCAGCCATCAGATGGCGACGGTGACCGCACTGTGCACGAGCGCTCTGTACCTCGACGCGGGGAAGCTGACCTACAGCGGCCCGGTCGACGGCGCGCTGGCGATGTACCGCGACAGTTTCGAGTCGTTCGCCCAGTCCACCCGGGTCGCACAGCGGCGGCCCGGCACCGGGGAACTGCGCGCTGCCGACGTACGGCTGTCCGAGTCGTCCTTCTCCTCCGCCGAGGACAAGGTCATCGAGATCGACGTCCCGGCCAACCCGGCGATGACCGGTGACTATTTCGTCTCCTGCCACATCAACGATGTCAACGGTGTGCTCATCACCAAGTGCGATTCGCGACTGGTCGAGGCCTGGTTCGCGCCGGACACCGATCAGCGGGTGCGGCTCACGGTGACCGGCCTGTGGCTGCGGCCCGGTCGCTACACCGTCGACGTCTTCGTCTGCAGGACAGGTGTCCTCGACGCCTGGGAGGCGGCCGCGGCCTTCGAGGTGCTGCCCGAGCTGCCCTATCCGGAGACCTTCAACGACGAGGCCGTCAGCGGCGCCCTGGTGCTGTCGGACTTCACCTACGAGAGGAGCAGCGCGTGAACCGTACGGTCATCACTCCTCCCGGCCGGCTCAATCTTCCCCACTGGAGGGAACTCTGGGAGGCCCGCGAAGTCGCCTACCGTTTCGGGCAGCGTGACGTCGTGCTGCGCTACCGCCAGACGGCCGTCGGGGTCGCCTGGGTCCTGCTGCAGCCGTTGGCGTCGGCCGGCATCTTCTCGGTGATCTTCGGCAATGTCGCCAAGTTGCCCAGCGACGGGGTGCCCTACTTCCTGTTCAGCTTCATCAGCATGCTCGCCTGGACCCTCTTCAACGGTGTCGTCAGCCGGTCCTCGAACTCGGTCGTCGGCAACCAGGCGCTGGTGTCGAAGGTGTTCTTCCCGCGGATGCTGGTGCCACTGTCGACACTCTTCTCCGTGCTTCTCGACTTCGCGGTGGCGTTCGTCCTCGGGATCGTGCTGTTGGTCGTCTACCGCGTGAATCCGGGCTGGCCGGTCCTGCTCGTCCCGGTCTGGACCCTGCTGGTGTTGTCCTTCGGCACCGGGATCGGCCTGGCGGCCTCCGCCATCATGGTGAAATACCGCGACGTCGCGTACGTCCTGCCGTGGCTCCTCCAGGTCGGGCTCTACGCGACACCGGTGGCATACTCCCTGACTGCGGTGCCCGGGCGCTACCACTGGCTGTTCCTGGCGAATCCGATGTCCTGGCTGATGGAGTGCTTCCGCTGGTCGATGCTGGGCACCGCGATGCCGCCACTGTGGCAGATCCTCGGGGCGGTCGGCGCCGGGGTGCTGGTGCTGTTCGGGGGCGTGCTGGTGTTCCAGAGTCGCGAACGCGTCTTCGCCGATCTGATCTGAGCCTCGAGCCGAGGGAGCCCCGATGATGAGCGCCGCCGAGACGATCGTCTTTCTGAACAACAGCAGGGAGACCTTCACCCCGACCCGCAGCGGTGCCATCGCGACGTGTCTCCTCGAGGTCGGCCGGGCGGCGATGGCCGGTGGCGCGAGCCCGGTGGTGATCAGCCGGCGGCACGGCCAGGAGTCGCAGACGTACGACTGGCCGCGGCTGCGCCTGGTCGACCCGATCGGCCCTGATCCGGCGCGCTTGGTGGCGAAGGCCCAGCGCGTCCGTCGCCGGCTCAACGGCTGGGCGCGACCCGACCAGTGGCAGTACGCCCGCGGGGTCGTGCCGTTGCTGCGGGAGATCGCGCCGCGCGCCGTGCTGCTCAACAACGACCCCGAGCTCGCGGTCCACCTCAGGCGACGGTTCCCCGGACTCCGGGTCGTGCACTGGTTCCACAACCTGGAGCTCAGCAGCGACCGATTCCGGCGCGCGTACGCCATGGATCCGGGGATCGTCTCCGTCGCGGTGAGCCGCTACCTGGCCAGGGCGATCGAGAACGTCTACCGGCTGCAGCCGCTCAGCGTGCACGCCTCCCTCAACGGCGTGGATGCGGGCACGTTCCGGTGCGACGAGCGACCGGCACGGGTCCCGGTCGTCGGTCACCTGGGTCGGGTCGGCATCGAGAAGGGCCTGGACGTCCTGTTGGACGCGGCCCTGATCCTGCAGGCGCGGGGCGCCGAGTTCGCCGTGCAACTCGCCGGGGACACCAACTGGGGCGAGCACAACGAGAATCCCTTCTCCCGAAAGGTCGCCCGACAGGTCGCCGCGTTGGAGGATGCGGGGGTGGACGTACGCCGGCTGGGGCATGTCCCACGCAGCCGGATCCCGGCGGCGCTGGCGGGCTCCGACATCCATGTGGTGCCGTCCCGGTGGGACGAGCCCTGCGGGCTGACCACCCTCGAGGGACTGGCCAGCGGTCAACCGGTGGTGGGCAGCGCGACCGGTGGCACGCCTGAGGTGCTGGCCGGGGCCGGGCTGTTGTTCCCCCGGGAGGACCCGGCGGCCCTCGCGGACGTCCTCGAACCGCTCGTCCGGGACGCCGACGTACGACGCCTGTGGGGGGCCCGGGCCGCCGCCCGGGCGGCCGAGTTGCCGTGGTCGGCGACCTGGCGGTGTCTGGAAGGGGCGTTGACCTTGTGACCGGCGGCCCGGTCGGTCATCAGCGGGTCCCGGGGCGGAGGAGCTCTATCAGGTCGGCGGCGGTCGCCGACCACGGGAACCGCTCCGCCTGCCGGCGTGCGTCCCGCTTCGCTGCGGCGAGGGAGTCCCGGTGCCGGACCCAGTGGCGGATCGCGTCCGCGACCTGTCGGGGGGCATCTGCGTCGACGAACGCGCCGGCGGTCCCGACGGCCTCGGGGATCCCACCGCGGCGGGTGGCCACGATCGCACAGCCGGACGCCATCGCCTCCAGATTGACCAGCCCGAAGGGCTCGTCGACGCGGGACAGCACGCAGGCGATGTCGTGGGTGCGGAGTTCCTCGGCGAGCGTCGCGTGGGGCAGCCAGCCCTTCCGTGTCCCGTGCGCGGCGGCCACCGCGGCCTCGAGCTGCCGACGGTAGGCCTCTTCGGCCTCCCTGCTGAACCCGAACGTCCTGACCTGCCCGATGAGGGTGAACTCGACCGGCAGCCCTTCCTCGCGGAGCAACCGTACGGCCTCGGCGGCTGCTTCGTGCCCCTTGTTGGGATCGATCCGGCCGTGACAGACGATGCGCACCGGATCGCGCGGGTCGAGCCAGTCCGTCCGTGGCGCGAACTGCCGCAGATCGACCCCGCTGTGGATCACCCGGATCTCCCGCTGGGGGAGGTAGCGATCGCGGGTCCACGCGGCGACGGCCGCACTCACCGCGACGACCCCGACCTCGGCCGGCAGGTCCCGGAACGGCTCGGCCTCCGCCCCTTCCAGCCGGTTGTGCAGCCAGAGGAGGGTCCGGTCGCCGACCCGCCGGTGCGCGAGGTGTGCTGCGGCGCGGGGATCGTTCGCCACCACCACGGCGTCGACCGGCCCCGGCAGCTCCGCGAGACGACGGGTGACCGCCCGCAGGTAGCGGCGGTGGGCGCCGGAGCCGGCGGAGCGGTCCGCTCGGGCCAGCAGTCCGGAGGTGGCCCTGCCCAGGGTGGACACCGGATGCGCCGGCCCGTACGCGAGGCGTCGGGGAGAGCCCTCGGCGTAGAGGGTGCCGCCGTCGTCGGGGGTCAGCACGGTGGCCCGGTGGCCGAGGAGGTCCAGTTCCCTGGCGAGATGCCGGGTGATGGTGGCGATGGCCCCGGTCCATTCCTGGCTGTAGTACTCCCCGACGGGCAGGACGAAGACGATGTTCACGATTCGCCGACCCAGTACCGGCGATCGGCGGGCAGCCTGGTGATCCGGAAACGATTGTCGAGCGGCTGGAACGGTGCACTGAGCGCCGTCAGCAGGGGATGCTTCATCCGCCGGCGCCACGCACGCATCCGCCGCGGCTCCGAATAGGTGTCGGCGTGCCCCGACCACCGGGCCTTCCGGTGCATGTACTCCTCGCTGCGGACCCAGTAGTAGTGCAGGATGCCCGCGTCGCGCGGCACCGTGCGGTGGACGACGGCGTCGAAGGGATGCCGTGGATCGGTGTTGTGGGGCGAGAAGTCGACGCGGAACAGATCCACGTCGGCCTGCCGTGCATGCCGGGGCGTGGTCCCGGCGACGACAGCCACCGGGCCCGGGTAGTTGGCGATCGTGCCCCAGCATCGCGAGGACATCTCGAGGAAGTCGCCCCCGCGCGTCCTGGCGTACAGGTAACGCGACGGATACTCCAGGCCGCCGGCTCCTCTGTCGGCCGCCTCCGCCAGGCAGGAACGGAACTCGTCGGGGGCCTGCAGGACCTCGTCCGTGTCGAGCTGGATCACCCAATCGCAGCCTTCCGAGGCCTGTCCCAGGGCGATCGTCCGTTGGTGGGTGTCGTTGTCCAGCGGCTCGTGCTCGAGACGGGCGAAGTGGCCCGGCCGGTAGTCACACTTGCCGTCGACGTCGATGGCCTTGAGACGGGCGAGGCAGTCGTCGATCGGCAGCGGCGTCCCGGTCCACGAGATCGCGTCCTGATCGTACGAGACGACGATCCGATCCACCAGACCGTAGTAGCTGCGGACGCTCTCCTCCAGCCACCACGGATCAGCGGCCAGGACGTAGGCGTTCAACCGCAGGTCGCGGGAGACCGGCATGGGATCAGGCGTCCGTACGCAGGGCCGACTGGCGGGCCCGATCGTCCCGGATGGCACGTCGTGCCGCAGGGAATCCGGCCGCGACACCGGCGGCGACGACAGCGCCCCGGGACAGCCCGCCGAGGAAGGTCCGTACGGCGCGCCCCGGGCCGGTGCGCCGGATCTCCAGCAGGCCTTTGACCGCGCGGCGTACGTCGTGGAGCGTCTCCCGGGCAGCGGTCACCAGGAACCGCCGCAGGATGGGGGCGTCCATCCCGTAGACGCGGGACAGCAGAACGACGCTGTTGCGGTTGGCGTAGAAGACGTAGCGACGGTCGAACCGCTTGCCCTTCGCGTACTCGCCGGGCAAGTGATCGACCACGGCGGCGGGCGTGTAGACGAGGCGGTGGCCGCGGGTCCTGATCCGCAGCGCCAGATCGCTCTCCTCGCGTAGGCAGGTGCCGGGATAGTCTCCGTAGATGCCACCGATGTCGTCGATCGCCGTACGCCGGAAGGACATGTTCGCTCCCAGCAGATGGTCGACGTCGATGTCGCGCCCCGGATCCGCCGCGAAGTTGCCGGTGAGCCGGCCGTCCGGAAGCAGCAGGCCGATCGAGCCGATCCCGGCCCGTCGCTCTCCAGGAACGCCGTTGAGAGCGGACCCCCCGACGCCGGCGACCTCGGGGGAGTCGTAGCGGGCCAACAGCTGCTCCAGCCAGTCGGGCCAGGCGTTGGCATCGTCGTCGAGAAAGGCGACGATGTCCTCCCGTGTCATCGAGTAGCCGATCTGGCGTGACTCCGGCGTCCGGCCGCGGCCCATCGGATTGCGGGCGTAGAGCACGTCCGGGAAGTCGCGTACGACCCGCTCGGTCCGGGCATCCGGCGAACTGTCCACCACGATCACCCGGTCCGGTGCGGTCGACTGCCGGGCGAGGTGGTCGAGGCAATCCCGCACCCGATCGGGACGGTTGTACGTCGCGATGATCACGGCGGTGGTCAGCGGCGCGGGGGACGACGGCGCGGCGGACAATGGCGCGGCCGACAACGGCGCGGCGGACAATGGCGCGGCCGACAACGGCGCGGCGGGCTCAGGCTTCGCGGGCATCTCTCTCCTCGGTGCGGACCGTCGCGTAGACGGCCTCGTAGTCGTCGGCGGTGCGGTCCCAGGTGAAGGCCGCGACGCCCCTTCGCCCTGCGGCGCCGAGGCGGCCCAGGGTGACTCGATCCGACAACAGGGCCGACAGCGTGGCAGCGAACACCTCGCCGTCCTCCGGGGCGACAAGGACACCGTCGACTCCGTCGGTGATCAGGTCGGCCGGGCCGCCGTGGGAGGTGGCGATCAGCGCTGTCCCGCTGCGCCACGCCTCGAGCACGACGATCCCGAAGGCCTCGACCCGGCTCGGCACCACGATCAGGTCCGCGTCGGCCATCGCCTGGATCACCTGTGCCCGATCGAGGCGGCCGAGGAAATCGACCTGCGCCGCCACTCCGAGGTCGTCCGCAAGCACCCGGAGAGTGGCGAGCTCCGGACCGTCGCCACCGATCACCAGGCGTGTCCGCGGCGGGCGGTCGGCAGCCGCGAAGGCGCGGAGCAGCAGGTCCAGGCCCTTGACCCGGACAGCACGTGCCACGGCGACGACGGTCGGAGGCCGGTCCGGGTCCCGTTCACTCGGCCCGATGCCGAGCCGTTCGGCCTCGAGCAGATCGATGCCGTTCGGCACCACCAGCGCCGGGCGGTGCAGGCCGAACCGGGTCGACAGATCATCGAGGACCAGCTGTGAGCACCCCGTCACGGTGGCAGCGTCGCCCAGGGCCCGCCGGAGGCTCCAGGCCATCAACCGGGACCGGGTGAAAACGTCCTCCTCGTCCATGAAGGTCTCGCCGTGGGCGCTGACCACCAGGGGGATCCCGGTCATCCGGTGCAGCGCCCACGCGTACGCCCCGTTGGGGCCGAAGCACTGGACGTGCAGCACCTCGGGGCGGAACTCGCGTCGGGCCCGGCGCCAGCCGGCCCAGGCCGGGAGGACCGCCAGGGCGAAGGACGCCACCCCGCGCAGCGTGCGTGACGGCAGGGGCGTCGGCAGGTAGCGGACGACGATGCCATCGACGACTGTGGTGCCGAGGTGCTCGCCCCGATCGACGGTCCACACCTCGACCGGGTGACCGCGGTCGCGCAGTGCGCGTGCGACGTTCCGGGTGTGCTCCTCCACGCCTCCCGGGTAGGGGGCGAAACTGGAGGAAATGAGCGCCACGCGTGGTGCCACCGAGCTGTGCCTCCCCCCGTGGTGTCGCGGCCGGTGAGCAGATCCATGTCATCATAAGCGAGAAGTCCGCCCCACCTGGGCGTACGATCTGTCGCCTTCTCAGGAGCCGAGTCAGTGCCGCGTCTGAGCATCGCCACCCTTGCCACCGAGGCGCCGATGGGGGCGCAGGTCTATCAGGAGGAGATCGCTTCCCGGGCCGCCGCCGCGCTGGACGCGCTGGCGCCGGACTGGGCCGTGGAGCGTCTGATCGCCCGCTCGCTGCGCTCGCCGCTGGCCGGCAACCGTCGACTGCCGATGGGTTGGCTCACCCACGCGTCCCCGGCCGCCCGCCGGGCCCTCGGCAGGGTCGTCTACCGGCCGGACGCCGTGGTGCACCGGATGAACCTCGAGTTGCCGCCGCCTCCCGGACCGGACGTGATCACCCTGCACGACGTCGTCGCCTGGAAGTACTCCGACGAGTCCGCGCCGGTCGCCGCGGCGGCCGAGGAGGCGCGGCGGGCGGACGCGGTGATCTGCGTGTCGCGGTTCACTGCCCAGGAAGCGGTCGAACTGCTCGGCATCCGCGACCCGTACGTCGTCCACAACGGCGTCGATCCGCGGTTCTTCGACCCGACGCCGCTCGACCGTACGACCCTCGCGACGCTCGGTGTGAGCGGGTCGTACGTGCTGACCGCCGGCGGCGCGTCGCGGCGGAAGAACCTGGAGGGACTGGCCGCGGCCTGGCCGGCGGTGCACAGCGCGCGTCCCGACCTCACCCTGGTGCTGTCCGGGCCGGACCATCCGCGACGTACCGCACTCTTCGGGCACCTGACGGGGGTCCGGTCGGTCGGCCGGGTGGCGGCCGAGCTGGTGCCGGGCCTGATGGCCGCGGCGTCCGCGGTGGTGGTGCCGTCGCTGTACGAGGGCTTCGGGCTGCCGGCACTGGAAGGGATGGCGGCCGGGGTCCCGGTGGTCGCCGCCCGCACGAGTTCCCTCCCCGAGGTGGTCGGAGACAGCGGCGTGCTGGTCGATCCCACGCCGGACGAACTCGCCGCGGGGATCCTCTGGGCGACCAGCGACGATCCGGCGATCGCAGCGCTGGTCGCGGCGGGCCGCCGGCGGTCGCGCAGGTTCACCTGGGAGGCGAGCGCCGCAGGACACGCTGAGGTGTGGGCCGCGGTGTCGCGCTGAGGTGTGGGCCGCGGTGGCGCGCTGAGGTGTGGGCCGCGGTGGCGCGCTGAGGTGTGGGCCGCGGTGGCGCGCTGAGGTGTGGGCCGCGGTGGCGCGCTGAGGTGTGGGCCGCGGTGGCGCGCTCATCTGCGTCGACGCGGAAGATCGGCGACGCAGTTGCTGCTCGGGTGGAGAGCATCCACCCGAGCAGCATCAGTTCAGCGTCGATCTCCCCGGGACCTCTGGACGAGGTCCCAGCGCCAAGGACTCAGGCGGCGCAGGGAGTGCTGCCGGCGCACTCGCCGAGGTTCGGTCCGGCCAGTGCCTCGCCGATCTTGGTGGTGGTGCCCCCGTCGACCTTGCCGAAGATGAAGATGGTGCTGGCGGAGTTGGTGGAGCTGAACGCGCCCAGCGAGCCGGTGCAGGCCGAGCCGCCGGCGGGGATCACCAGCTGCTTCGGGAACGGGCTGGTCCCACACGGCACGAGGCTGGCCCCGGAGTTGGTCTGCAGGTACTCGATGGTGATGGTCACGCTGCCACCGCCGGTGCAGGTGTTCTGGACGCACAGCTCGAGGTTGTACGACCAGTTGTTGCCCGAGCCCGGCCACTTGCAGGCGGACGGACCGAGGGTGAACTGGAGGCACTCGGGCGACGCGGCCATGGCGGGCGTGGCGCTGGCGACGGCGATGGCCGGGACTGCCCACGCCGCACCCTTGACGATGGTGCGGCGAGACGGCTGCGACCCCGACGCCTTGATCGGATTGTCTGAATTGCTCATGGTCAGTCCCCCAGGGTCCTGTGGATCCTACAAACGAACTACAACGGGCATACGTTTTGCATCGAAAGACTATCGGCGCGCGCTCAGCCTACAAAGACATCGAGAAAGATGCCACTGGGGGTTTCCTGAGAATGCCCGCAACGGCGATCTGCACGGTTTCTGCCCGTCCCGTGGTCCGGCACGGCGTGCTGGGCATCGGGCCGGGAGGCATGGTCGACGAGCCGGGCCGGGGACCGCCGTCGGGTAGCGTTCGGGCCATGGCGAGGTATCTGGTGACGGGGGGCGCGGGGTTCATCGGTTCGAACTTCGTGCGCCAGGTGGTGGCGACGACGGATCACGACGTGACGGTGCTGGACGCGTTGACGTACGCGGGCAATCGTGACTCGTTGACCGGTCTGCCGCCCGCCCGGGTGAGGTTCGTCCAGGGCGATGTCGCCGACGCCGAGCTGGTGGACGGGCTGGTGGCGGACTCGGACGTGGTGGTCCATTTCGCCGCGGAGTCGCACAACGACAACTCGCTGCGGGATCCGTCGCCGTTCATCCGGACCAACCTGGTGGGCACGTTCACTCTGCTGGAGGCGTGCCGACGCCACGACGTACGCCTGCATCACGTGTCGACCGACGAGGTGTACGGCGACCTGGCGCTGGATGATCCGGCGAAGTTCACTCCGGAGACCGCGTACCGCCCGTCCAGCCCGTACTCGGCGTCGAAGGCCGGTTCGGACCATCTGGTCCGGGCCTGGGTGCGGTCGTTCGGGGTGGCGGCGACGCTGAGCAATTGCTCGAACAACTACGGGCCCTACCAGCATGTGGAGAAGTTCATTCCGCGTCAGATCACCAACCTGCTCGACGGTGGCCGGCCGAAGCTCTACGGGGCCGGACTGAACGTTCGTGACTGGATCCATGTCGACGATCACAACGCGGCGGTGCTGGCGATCATCGAGCGTGGTCGGATCGGCGAGACCTACTTGATCGGCGCCGACGGGGAGAAGGACAACAAGACGGTCATCGAGACGATCCTGCGGCTGATGGGGCACCCGGCCGACGCGTACGACCACGTCGCCGACCGTTCCGGTCACGACCTGCGGTATGCGATCGACGCGAGCAAGCTGCGCGAGGAGCTCGGCTGGCGGCCGCGGTATCGCGACTTCGAGGCCGGGCTGGCCGCGACGATCGACTGGTACCGCGCGCACGAGGAGTGGTGGCGGCCGCAGAAGGCTGCGGTCGAGGCCGCGTACGCCGCCCGCGGGCAGTGACACGGGGTTGGGGAGTCCGGGGCGCGGCTCCGGACCACGACGCCGATCGGGGCAGGGGCGCCGCGCGGACAGTGATGATCGACCGAGGGAGATGACGATGGGGGAGTTGGGCGTCCACGCGACGGCGATCCCGGGACTGCTGGTGATCGACCTGCAGGTGCATGGGGATGCCCGCGGCTGGTTCAAGGAGAACTGGCAGCGGGAGAAGATGACGGCGCTGGGCCTGCCGGACTTCGGGCCGGTGCAGAACAACGTGTCGTTCAATCCGCAGGTCGGGGTGACCCGCGGGATCCACGCCGAACCGTGGGACAAGCTGGTCTCGGTGGCCACCGGGCGGGCCTTCGGGGCGTGGGTCGACCTGCGCGAGGGCCCCTCCTTCGGGGCGGTGGCGACCGTCGAGTTGGGGCCGGAGACCGCGGTGTTCGTGCCGCGCGGGGTGGCCAACTCCTACCAGACCCTGGAGCCGGCCACCGCCTACTCCTACCTCGTCAACGACCACTGGAGCCCGCAGGCCCGCGCCTCGTACACGTACGTCAACCTGGCCGATCCACAGCTGGCGATCGCGTGGCCGATCCCGCTGGCCGAGTGCGAGATCTCCGACGCCGACCGGCGGCATCCGCTGCTGGCCGACGTGGTGGCGATGCCGCCGCGACGCACGCTGATCCTCGGTGCGAACGGCCAGCTCGGCCGGGCGCTGGCCGCGGTGCTGCCGACCGCCGAGGCGTGGGGGCGGGACCGGTTCGACGTCACCGACCCGGCGGCGTACGACGCGGTCCGCTGGCAGGACTACGACACGATCATCAACGCCGCCGCCTACACCAAGGTCGACGTCGCCGAGACGCCGCAAGGGCGTCGCGACGCCTGGGCCGCCAACGTCACCGCGGTCGGACGGCTGGCCCGGATCGCCACCGAGCACCGGCTGACGCTGGTGCACGTCTCGTCGGACTACGTCTTCGACGGCACCGCCGAGCTGCATGACGAGACCGAGGCGCCGAGCCCGCTCGGGGTGTACGGGCAGACCAAGGCCGCCGGTGACGCGCTGGTGGCGACCGTGCCGCGGCACTACCTCGTGCGGACCAGCTGGGTGATCGGCGACGGGCCCAACTTCGTCGCGACGATGGCCGGGTTGGCCGGCCGGGGGATCAGCCCGACGGTGGTCGACGACCAGTACGGCCGACTCACCTTCACCGATGAACTGGCCCGCGGCATCGCCCACCTGCTGGCCACCCGGCCGACGTACGGCACCTACAACCTCACCGGCGACGGGCCGGTGCAGTCCTGGGCCGACATCGCCGCCGAGGTGTACGCGCTGTGCGGCCGGGACCGGGCCGACGTCACCCCGGTCAGCACCGCCACCTACACCGCCGGCCGGCAGACGGCGCCCCGGCCGGAGCACAGCGCCCTGTCGTTAGAGCGGATCGGCGCGACAGGATTCGCGCCGCGGCCGGCCGAGGAGTCGCTGCGGTCCTACCTGGCCGGGTGGGCCGGGCTCGAATGATGGGTGCCCGCGGTGGGGCCGGAGATCCGTCCGAGGGGCCGGTCCCGATGCCGTCCGACGGGCCGGTCCCGATGCCGCCCGACGGGCCGGTGGGCCCGTCGCGGCGGGTCCGGCGCGGGCGACGGGCGGCACGTCATCGGCGGATCCGTACGGTCCTGGTGGTGGTCGGCGTCGGCGTGGTCCTGGTGGCCGTCTGGCTCGGTCTGTGCGACCGCTACATCGTCCACCCGCGGATCGACCCGGTCGGACCCGTCGACGCGATGTACGTCATCGGCCCGGCGGAGACCCGGTGGCCCGAGGCGCTGGCCCGGGGGGACGAGGGGGTGGCCCCGGTGTTCCTGGTCACCCGGTCGCTCGACGCGTCCGGACACTCCTACTTTCCCCCGGACTGCGGGGAGCAACGCGCCGGCTACGTCGTCACCTGCGTGACCCCGGTGCCGTACACCACCCGGGGCGAGGCGCGCGTGCTGGCGGCGCAGGTGCGCGAGCACGGCTGGACCCATGTCGCCGTCTTCACCAGCACCGGGCATGCCGCGCGTGCCCGGATGCTGATGGAGCGCTGCGTGCCGGCGCAGGTCAGCGTGTGGGACTACCCGCGCCACCAGACGCTCCTGGGCCGGCTGGGCGAGTTCGGCTATCAGTCCGCAGCCTGGCTGAAGGCCCAGATCATCCGGGATTGCTGACGCGGCTTGGGCCGCGGTGAGCGCGTGTGAGACAGTCGGCGCATGCGCGGAATCATCCTGGCGGGGGGCTCAGGGACGCGGCTGAACCCCATCACCCTCGGCATCAGCAAGCAGCTCGTACCGGTCTATGACAAGCCGATGATCTACTACCCGCTGTCGGCACTGATCTTCGCCGGCATCCGGGACATCCTGGTGATCACCACCCCGCACGACGCGCCGGGGTTCGAGCGGCTGCTCGGGGACGGTTCCCAGTACGGCGTCTCGATCACGTACGCCCAGCAGCCCGAGCCGAAGGGTCTGGCGCAGGCCTTCACCATCGGTGCGGACTTCATCGGTGCCGACCGGGTCTCGCTCGTGCTCGGCGACAACATCTTCTACGGGCCCGGTCTGGGCACTCGGCTGCAGCGCTTCGGTGACATCGAGGGTGCCGCGGTCTTCGCCTACTGGGTGGCCGACCCGACCGCGTACGGCGTGGTGGAGTTCGACGCCGACGGCCGGGCCCTGTCGATCGAGGAGAAGCCGGCCGCGCCGCGGTCCAACTACGCCGTGCCCGGCCTCTACTTCTACGACAACGATGTGGTCGAGATCGCCCGGTCGCTGCGGCCCTCCGCCCGCGGCGAGTACGAGATCTCCGACGTCAACAGCCACTACCTCGACCGGGGACGCCTCCAGGTCGAGGTGCTGCCGAGAGGCACCGCCTGGCTCGACACCGGCACCTTCGACTCCCTCCTCGACGCCTCCAACTACGTGCACACGCTCCAGAAACGCCAGGGACTCCAGGTCGGTTGCCCCGAGGAAGCGGCCTGGCGGATGGGATTCCTCAGCGACGATGAGTTGTGCGCCCGCGCGGAGCGACTGCGCAAGTCCGGATACGGCGATTACCTGCTCCAGCTGCTGCGCCGCGGGCACACCGGGGACTGACCACACGGGGACTGATCCGGAGCGCGGACTGATCCGGAGCGCGGCCGCCTCCGGTCCATCGAGGCCTGATCGGACTGGTGTTGCTGATCGGCCTGGTGTCCGATCGGCCTCGGGCCGACGGTCGCCTGCCCCCACCAGCCAGACGCACCCCGTAGTGCCCATTCGTTCGTGGACGGCCACGAACGAATGACTACAACGGGGTGCGTTTGTGGGAGACGCGTCCAGCGGCCGACATCCACACGACGCTGACACCGACACCGACACCGACACCGACCTCGGCCGACCGGCGACTAGGGTGGACGGAACATCAGCGCGGAAAGGCTGGGTCATGTCACGTGTCGATTCCTGGCTGTGGGCCGTACGCATCTACAAGACCCGCACGATGGCCAGCGATGCGTGCAAGGGCGGTCACGTCCGGGTCAACGGCAAGCCGGCGAAGCCCGCACAGGACGTCAAGCCCGGCGATCGCGTCCTGGTCCGCAGCCCTGGCTGGGACCGCGAGTTCGAGGTGGTCGAGCCGATCGTCAAGCGTGTCGGCGCGGCAATCGCCGCGAAGGCGTACGTCGACCACTCTCCTGAACGGCCTGCATACCTCTCTGCCCCGGTCGCCCGGCGGGATCGCGGCACCGGCCGGCCGACCAAGAAGGAACGGCGGGAGATCGACGCGTTGCGGGGACGGCCCTGACGGACACTCTCGCCCTGACGGCACTCTCGCCCTGAAGGAGACCCTCGCCCTGATGACCAGGCGTTGGGCCCCCGCGATGGTCCCGCGGATGACTATCCTTAGCCGTGCCTGTGAGCGCTTGCGCGGCGCGCAGAGCTGCGGATGACAGGATGACTGCGTGGACGACCGACCTGTGCGTTACCCAGGATTCTGGATCGACCGGACGGCGAAGGTGGCCCTGCCGCTGCTCGCCGGGCTGGTGTCCTGGTTCCTTCCGATGCTGTTCCAGGGCGGGTGGCCGCACGGCGGGATGGCCGACTTCGACATCTATGTGGAGGGGGCGCGGACGGCCTGGGCCGGCGGTCAGCTCTATCGGACCGGTCCGGATGCCTTCGTCTACCCGCCCGTCGCGGCGCTGCTGTTTCTGCCCTTCACCGTCGGGCCGCTGATCGTCTGGAAGCTGCTGTGGGCGCTGGCCGGGTGGGTCGGCATCATCGCCATCGTCCATCGCTTCGGCCTGCGCAGTTGGCCCGCCAGCGTCGTCGCGGCGGCCTGCATCACCACAGCGACCCCGGTCACTCTCGGCACCGACCTGGGCCAGATCGAGCTCATCCTCACCTGTCTGGTGATCCTCGACCTGGTGCCCGGTCCGCGGCTCTTCGGGCGCAAGCTGCTGCCGGTGCCGGACGGATGGCTGGTCGGGCTGATGACGGCGATCAAGCTCACCCCCGGGCTGTTCATCGTCCATCTGCTGATCAACCGCCGCTGGAAGCAGGCCATCACGGCGTCCGTCAGCGCCGCGGTGCTGACCGCGATCGGGTTCCTCGCCTATCCGCAGCTGTCGATCTTCTACTGGAAGCGACTGCTCGTCACCCGCTCGGTCGGCTTCGAGTCGGATCCCGTCTACATCGACAACCAGTCGTTCCAGGGCGCCGCGCTGCGGCTGTTCAAACTGTCGTCGCTCGGCTCCGAGGTCGGCACCCTGCTCTCCCTCGTCACCATCGTGGTCGGCCTCGCCGCGGCCTGGGTGCTGCTGCGGCGGGGTCACGAGGCCCCGGCGGTCGCGGTCATCGGCATCGCCACCGCCCTCGCCTCGCCGGTCTCGTGGACCCACCATTTCGTCTGGATCGTGCCGCTCGCGGTGGCACTGGCGACCCACTACCCGACCCGGCCGGTGGGCTTCTCCGGTGCGGTCTTCGTGCTCTGGGTGTGGATCGCGCCCTACCGGGTGCTCAAGGGCGGCGGGATGCTCGAGTTGGCCTACACCCGTCCCGAGGCGATCCTCAGTGCGATCACGCCGGTCCTCGGGCTCCTGCTGCTGATCGCCTCCTTGTTCGCCGGGTTCCGTCGGCGGGCCGCGCCCCGCCGGGGCGAGTCGACGGACGCGCAACCCGGGCGGGCCGAGCTTGCGGGGCAGACGTAACGGGTCGACCGGCCAGTCCGGCCAGTCCGGCCAGTCCGGCCGGCCGATCAGGTGGCGACGGTGAGCCGAATCTGACCCCTCGGTCCGGGCAGCGTCGGTGCCGCGGCGCCATTGCGTGGGTCGGCACGTACGACCTGCGCTGAGCCGCCAGATTCGGCTCACCGCTCCTGACCACCCGCCGTTCCTGACCACCCGCCGTTCCTGACCACCTGACCGCTCCTGCCCACCCGCCGTTCCTCGGCACGTCCGTTCCGTCGCCCCGGGTGGTGATGGAGCCGTGGGCTATGGTGTGCCACGTTGCTGGACACAGTCTTGTCACCGGGCCGATCCGGGTCACGATGACGAGCGTTCGGCCGGATCCGGGACGGACCGGAGTCGAGACAGCGGAGAGGTGAACTGTGGCGGGTCAGGAACTGGGGCACAGCCTGGTGATTGTGGAGTCACCGACCAAGGCCACCAAGATCCAGGGATACCTGGGGCCGGGCTATGTCGTGGAATCCAGCCGCGGCCACATCCGTGACCTACCCACCGGCGCCGCTGAGGTGCCGGCCAAGTACAAGGGTGAGAAGTGGGCCCGCACCGGCGTCGACATCGACGGCGGTTTCAATCCGCTGTACGTCGTCGCGGCGGACAAGAAGGCCACCCTGCGCGGCCTCAAGGAAGCCCTCAAGGGCGCCAAGGACGTCTATCTCGCCACTGACGGTGACCGCGAGGGGGAGGCGATCGCCTGGCACCTGCAGCAGGAACTCAAGCCCAAGGTGCCGGTCCGTCGAATGGTGTTCCACGAGATCACCGAGGACGCCATCAAGGACGCCGTTTCCCATCCGCGCGACATCGACACCGACCTCGTCGACGCCCAGGAGACCCGCCGCATCCTCGACCGGCTGTACGGCTACGAGGTCTCCCCGGTGCTGTGGAAGAAGGTCATGCCGCGGCTTTCCGCCGGCCGGGTGCAGTCGGTGGCGACCCGCCTGGTGGTCGACCGGGAACGGGAGCGGATCGCCTTCACCGCCGCCGGTTACTGGGACATCGAGGCCACCCTGGACGCCGGTGAGGGAGCCGAACCGCAACGGTTCCCGGCCCGGCTCAGCACGGTCGACGGCCTGCGGGTCGCCCAGGGCCGCGACTTCGACGCGAGCGGTCGGCTGCAGGCCGGTGTCAAGGGCCGGGGCGCGGCGGAGCAGCTGGTCCATCTCGACGAGGCGCGGGCCCGGGCGCTGGCCGCTGCCCTGGAGGCGACGCCGATGCTGGTCGCCGCGGTCGAGGCCAAGCCGTACGTCCGCCACCCGTACGCCCCCTTCCGGACCACCACCCTGCAGCAGGAGGCCGGCCGCAAGCTCGGCTTCACCGCGCAGCGCACGATGTCGGTCGCCCAGGAGCTCTACGAGGGTGGCTTCATCACCTACATGCGTACCGACTCCGTCGAGCTGTCCGGCGAGGCGATCCGGGCCGCCCGCACCCAGGCCACCAAGCTCTACGGCGCGGACTACGTGCCGCCGAAGCCACGGATCTACACCTCCAAGGTGAAGAACGCCCAGGAGGCGCACGAGGCCATCCGCCCGGCCGGCTCGACCTTCCGCACGCCGCGGGAGACCGGCCTGTCCGGCGACCGGTTCCGGCTCTACGAACTGATCTGGATGCGGACGGTCGCCTCCCAGATGACCGACGCCCGCGGCGAGTCGGTGGCGATCACGCTGACCAGCACCGCGACCACCGGTGAGGACTGCACCTTCGTCGCCCGCGGCCGGACGATCACCTTCCCCGGCTTCCTGCGGGCGTACGTCGAGTCCGTCGACGACGGGATGGCCGACGACTCGCAGCGCCGGCTGCCGCAGCTGGCCGAGGGGCGTACGGTCGACGTCGCCGCGCTCGAGCCGCAGGGCCATGAGACCAAGCCGCCGGCCCGCTACACCGAGCCCTCGCTGGTCGCGAAGCTGGAAGAGCTGGAGATCGGCCGGCCCTCGACGTACGCCTCGATCATCCGCACCATCACCAGCCGCGACTATGTGTTCAAGAAGGGCGCCGCGCTGGTGCCGACCTGGCTGGCGTTCGCCGTCACCCGGCTGTTGGAGGAGCACTTCACCAAGCTGGTCGACTACGACTTCACCGCCGAGATGGAGCAGGACCTCGACAAGATCGCCAACGGCGAGGCCGAGCGGCTCCAGGTGCTCAACGACTTCTATTGGGGCGGTGCGCCCGGCGTCGACCATCTCGACCATGCCGGGCTGCACGACCTGGTCAACCAGCTCGGCGACATCGACGCCCGGGCACTGTCGACCTTCCCGATCGGCGACATGGACTCCGGCATCGTTGTCCGCGTCGGCCGCTACGGGACCTACGTCGAGGAGGTCGCCACCGAGAAGCGGGCCAACGTCGCCGACGACCTGCCGCCGGACGAGCTGACCGCCGAGGTCGCCCGCGACCTGCTGGCCCGGCCGATGGGCGAGGAGCGGGCGCTCGGGCTGGACACCGGTTCCGGCCTGCCGATCGTCGCGAGGGCCGGCCGGTTCGGGCCGTACGTCGCCGAGGTGCTGCCCGACGACGCCGCCAAGGGCGCCAAGCCGCGGACTGCGTCGCTGTTCGCCTCGATGGATCTGCAGACGGTCACGCTGGAGGACGCGCTGCGGCTGCTGTCGCTGCCGCGTACGGTCGGGACGGCCGAGGACGGCACCGCGATCACCGCGCAGAACGGCCGCTACGGCCCCTACCTGAAGAAGGGCACCGACTCCCGGTCGCTGGGGTCGGAGGACCAGATCTTCAGCATCACCCTGGCCGAGGCGGAGGCGATCTACGCCCAGCCCAAGCAGCGTGGCCGGGCGGCGGCCAAGCCGCCGTTGAAGGAACTGGGGCCCGACCCGGTCTCCGGCAAGCCGATGGTGGTCAAGGACGGCCGGTTCGGACCGTACGTCACCGACGGGGAGACCAACGCCACGCTGCGCCGGACCGACGCACTGGAGACGCTGACCGCTGAGCGCGGCGCCGAGCTGCTCGCCGAGAAGCGGGCCAAGGGGCCGTCGACGCGGAAGACCGCCGCCAAGAAGACGACGGCGACGAAGACGACGAGCGCGAAGAAGACCGCGGCCAAGAAGGCTCCGGCCAAGAAGACGGCCGCTACGAAGGCGACGACCACGACGTCCGCCACGAAGACGGCGACGAAGAAGACGGCGACGAAGAAGACCACGGTGAAGGCGGCGGCCACCCGGTCCACCGCCGCGAAGACCGCCGCCAAGAAGACCACCGGGGGGACGGTGACCAAGAAGACCGCGACGGCGCCCACCGCGGATCCGGCGGGCGACTGAGCCGACCTTCCGGGTAAACCCCCTGTTTCGGGGGGATCGGCATCGCGTGGTCCTCGGACGCGATGCCGGGAGGCGGTGCAATAATGAGCGATCCCCGTTCGAGCCCGAAAGGCAGCACCGTGCGCCGCTACGAGATGCGTGACCTGGCCGCCGCGCCCCGCTTCGCGAACCCCGATCTGGACCTGGGCAACCCGGCGATGGTCAGTACCAAGCCGGCGGTGTGCGACCTGACCGTGCTCGACACCGCCGACCGTCGGCTGCTGCGGGCCGGGATCGTGCTCGCCCACCGGTCGACCGACGGGGTCGGGGAGTGGCTGATGGCCGCGCCGACCTGGGCCCCTCAGCTGCCGGCCGAGTACGTCGAGCCGATGACCTCCGGCGAGGTGCCGCAGCAGATCCGGATGTTGCTCGCACCGTTCCTGCGTCATGCGGCGTTGGCACCGGTCGGCACCCAGCACCGGACCCGGGCCACCTACCTGATCCGCACCGCCGAGCGCGAGCCGCTCGGCTCGGTGGTCGACGACGTCTTCACCGTCCGCCGCGACGGCTCTCTGGTCACCCGCTACCGCGAGGTGGACATCGACACCGGTGCCATGTCGCGCGACCAGACGGACTGGCTCGACGACGCCCTGCACAGCGTCGAGGCGGTCCGGGTGGAGCGGCATCTGTCCTTGCCCGCACGGTTCCGGGTGCTGATCGAGGACCCGACCGGCGACGACGCCGACGTCGCGCCGGTGGCCCTGGGCGCCGGCGGATCGGTGGGCGCGGACGCATCGATGGCGGAGATCGTCGCGCACTTCGTCGGCGAGGAGGCCCGCGACGTGCTGCTGGCCGACCTGAACGTCCGTTCTGGGCGCACCCGCAAGGTGCAGCCGCTGGTGCGTGGTCTGCGGGCCTTCGCGGATGCCCTGCCGGTGCTCGCCCCGGTGGTGGAGCCGGGGCACCTCGACGACCTGGTGGCGGCACTGGATGCCGCCGCGGACCAGCTGGACGGCGCCTTCGGGGCCGACCAGCAGCGGGTGCTCAACGGCGAGGAATACCTGGGCATCTACGAGCGGATCGACGCCCTGCGGACGCCCCCGCTGGCCGAGGGGATCGGCCTGCGCCCGGCCCGCGAGGAGATCGGACAGATGGTCGAGGCAGCCACCCGGCGGATGCTGTCGGCCGGCGGAGCCGCCCCGGACGCCGCCGACGACGGCGGCTGGCACGCCGCCGCGGTTGCCGCCGACCTGCTGGTGTCGACCGCCGAGCTCGCCTCGTTGCTGGCCCCCAAGCAGGCCAAGCGACTCCGCGACCGGGCCCGGGACCTCTACGACGAGCTGATCGGCTGCGACAACGAGGAGCTCGAGGCGTTGCGTACGTCGCTGGAGGGCGCCTCGGTGGAGGAGGCCTTCGGCATCGGCCGACAGTACGCCGATCTGGCCGAGAGCCGGTCGGTGGCCCGCGCCGAGTTCGTCGCACACTGGGGCAAGAGCGGGCGCAAGGTGCGGCGGGCCGGTCTCGACCTGCTGGCGCTGCTCGGTGTCGACGCCCCGAACGCGCTGGACACCGCCCCTCCGACAGCGGACGCGGACGGAACGGCGGGTGACCGGACGACAGGTGACCGGACGACGGGGGATGCCCCCGCCGCGTCGGCCACCGAACTGGAGGGCGAGGTGGCGGATGAGTGAGCCGCGGGGTCTGTTCATCGTCTTCGAGGGCGGCGACGGGGTGGGCAAGACCACCCAGGGCGCGCTGCTGGCCCGGCACCTGACCGATCTCGGGCACGAGGTGGTGATGACCCGCGAGCCGGGTGACACGGCGGCGGGCGCGGTGATCCGTCGACTGCTGCTGGATCCGGCGACGGGCGATCTCGACCCGCGTGCTGAGGCCCTGCTCTATGCCGCGGACAAGGCCCAACACCTCGCCGAGGTCGTCCGTCCCGCGCTCGCCCGGGGGGCGATGGTGGTGTGTGATCGCTACATCGACTCGATGCTGGCCTACCAGGGCGCCGGGCGGGTGCTCGACATGACCGAGGTCGCCAGGATCGCCGGCTGGGCCACCTCCGGGCTGCGGCCGGACCTGACGGTGCTGCTCGACCTCGATCCGAGCGAAGCGGTCGGCCGGATCGCCGAGAAGGACCGGCTCGAGGGGGCCGGAGACGACTTCCACCGCCGGGTGCGCGAGCAGTTCCTCGGGCTCGCCGAGACCGCCCCGGATCGCTACCTGGTGCTGCCCGCCCGCCACGACCGGACGGCGATCGCGGGCCGGGTCGCGGCGGCGGTCGACGCCCTGCTCACCCGGATGTCTGCCGAACACGGCACACTGGCCCCGTGACGATGACCACCGGCCGCACCACCCCCGCGGCCGACCAGGGGGTGTGGGCCGACCTGGTCGGCCAGTCGACGGCGGTCGAGGTGCTGCGCCGTGCCGTCTCCGGCGCCGCCCACGCGATGACCCACGCCTGGCTGATCACCGGTCCGCCCGGTTCGGGACGGTCCAATGCGGCACGCGCGTTCGCGGCCGCCCTCCAGTGCCCCGACGGCGGCTGCGGCGTCTGCAAGGCGTGTCGTACGTCGCTGTCCGGCGCCCACCCGGACGTCACCCTGATCCGCACCGAGAAGCTGAGCATCGGCGTGAAGGAGGTACGGGACTACGCCCTCCGCTCGATGATGGCTCCCACGGTGGGCCGCTGGCAGGTGGTGGTCGTCGAGGATGCCGATCGGATCACCGAGGCCGGGGCCAACGCCCTGCTGAAGAGCGTCGAGGAGCCCGCCCCGGGCACCGTGTGGATCCTCTGCGCGCCCACCCCGGACGACGTCATTCCGACCATCCGGTCGCGGACCCGGGGCCTGACCCTGACCACTCCGAGGGTGCGCGACGTCGCCGCGTTGCTGGAACGTCGTGACGGGATCGATCCTGCCACCGCCGATGCCGCCGCCCGGGCGGCCCAGGGCCACATCGGCCGGGCCCGGCACCTGGCCCGCGACGAGGCGGCCCGACAGCGGCGCCGCGACGTGCTGCGGATCCCCAGCCAGCTCGGCAACATCGGTGCCTGCCTGCGGGCTGCGGCGACTCTCGTGTCGGCCGCCCAGGCCGAGGCGACCGACCAGACCGCCGAGGTGGAGGCGCAGGAGCGGGCGGAGCTGGAGCAGGCGCTCGGTGTGGGCACCCGAGGGGCCCGGCCCCGCAACGCGGCGGTCGCCCTCAAGGAGCTCGAGGACGAGCAGAAGCTGCGGGTCAAGCGCCTGCAACGCGATGCCATCGACCGCGCCCTCACCGAGCTCACCACCTGGTATCGCGACGTGCTCAGCGTGCAGCTGGGCACCGGCGCCGACCTGGTCAACGTGGAGCTCGCGGATGCGGTGGCGGCGGAGGCGGCGCGCGCCACACCGGATCGTACGATCGCGCGGATCGACGCCATCCTGGCCTGCCGGGAGGCACTCGCCGGGAACGTGGCCCCCCAGCTCGCTGTGGAGTCGATGCTGGTCGGGCTCGGCGCGGACGAGCCGGTGGACTGACCGGCCCGGACGGGCGAGGTGGGGATGACGCGGGCGCGCTGCCGACGCGGGGATGGCGCCGCCGCACGGGCGAGGCGGGAATGTGGCTCGGAGCGGCTGCAGAGTCGGCTCGGGGTGGCGACACTCCCGGCGGGCTCCCGGATCGCGGGCCGCTCAGCGATCAGAATGGCTTGAGTGTTCCCCGACCCTGAGGACGTGAGCCGTGACTACTCGTGACTTCGACGAGGCCGACGACGCCGGTGCCGACGTCGACCGTCCCGAGACGTTCGGCGCTGGTGAGAACGAGCCGACGGTGACCCGGATCTCCCGCGCCGATCTCCGCCGCTACACCGATCGACTGGCCGATGAGGCGGGCTCGCAGTCACCGCAGGACCGTCCGCTCCCGCCGCTCTCCGGCGACGTCGCGAAGGGCGTCTTCGGTGGTGAGGCCGAGGACGAGGACGACGATGTCACGCCGACGACCGTCGCGTCCCCGCCGTTGGTGACCCGTCGGCCGGCGGCGACGACGCCGACGGAACGTACGACTCCCGTGGCGGGTGAGGTTGCGGCAGAACGGCCTGCTCCGGCTGTGCCGACGGCTCCGGCAGAACGGCCTGCTCCGGCTGTGCCGACGACGCCGGCAGAACGGCCGACTCCCGTGGAGCGTACGGCGCGGGTCGAACGTACGACGCCGGCCGAGCGCAAGGCCCCGGTGGAGGCGACGATGCCGGTTGAGCGTACGACCCTCGGGGAACGCATGGCGCGGGCCGAGCGGCCTGATTCGGTGGAGCAGCCGACCCAGGTGCAACGGACGGTCCCGCTGCGGCCGCCGACGGCGGCGCCGCCCGTGGATCCGCAGAGCGGAGTCACGCCGCCGTCCGTACGCTACGACGACCCGGTGGATGATGAGTCCGTCGACGAGGCGGCGCTGTTGGCCGAGCGTCGCGCGGACCGGGATCGGGCGCTCGGCAAGCGCCGCCCCCAGCCGGCACCGATGGCGGTTCCGACCCCGCCGTCGACCGCGCTCGACCGGACCACCGACCGCTTCCCGGTGGCACTTGCCATGTTCCTGCTGCGTCTGGCGGTGGCGGCCGTGCTGGGCATCCGTGGCGCACAGCAACTGATGGACATCCCCGGCACGATCGCGACGTTCGCCGGGACGGCGCTGCCGTACCCGGAGATCTTCGCCTGGGCGACCGCGTCGGCGTCCGTCCTGATCGCCGTGGCATTGGTCTTCGGCCTCGCCACTCGGGTCGCCGGCCTGGGCACGATGCTGATCGGGGTCGGTGCGCTGGTCTTCGTGTACTGGTGGAAGAGCCCCTTCGAGGCGGGGATGCCCGGCTTCCACGGTGAGACCGAACTGTTGCTCGCCGTGCTCGGCCTGCTCCTCCTTCTGGCCGGAGGTGGGAGCTGGGGGATCGACGCGGCGGTCCGCAAGGGACGGCTGCAGCGCAAGGCGGACAGGTACGACGCCGAGCTGATCTGACCCCGGCCTGATCTGATCCCGGTCCTGATCTGGGGCCCGATCTGATCGTGGGCTGCCGCCCCCTCGTCCCGCCGCGTTAGGCTGGCGGGGTGCAGCAGGTGATGGCGGTCACGTTCGAGAAGCACGGTCAGCTCCACTACGTGGATCCGGCCGGGCACCGGGTGTCCGTGGGTGACCACGTGATGGTGCCGACCGGCGAGGGGCCGGAGGTGGCTCTGTGTGTCTGGGCGCCGGAGGGTGTCCAGGCGGCCGACTTCGGTGAGCTGCCGTCCTGCCTGGGGCCGGCCACCGACGCTGATCTGGCGAGGGACAAGGCGAATCGTCGGTTCCGGGCGCAGGCCCGCATCATCGTCAATCGCCTCGTCCGCGAGCAGGAGCTGCCGATGAAGGTGATCGGCATCGACTACCTCGACCGCTCCACAGAGTTCGATCGACAGGTCGTCGTCTACTTCACCGCTCCCCACCGGGTCGACTTCCGACAACTCGTCCGTGACCTGGCCAAGACCCTCCAGGCCCGCATCGACCTGCGCCAGATCGGCGCGCGCGACGCGACCCGGGTCACCGGCGGCATCGGCAACTGCGGCCGTGACCTGTGCTGCTCCACGCACCTCAGCCGTTTCGAACCTGTCGGCCTGCGGCTCGCCAGGGACCAGGACCTGCCGTCCAACCCGTTGCGGGTGCAGGGTGCGTGCGGGCGGTTGATGTGTTGCCTCAAGTACGAGCACCCGCTCTACCAGGACTTCGTCAAGAAGGCACCCAAGGTCGGCTCGAGGGTTCGTACGCCCGACGGCGAGGGCCGGGTGATCGGCCACTCCGTCCCCTCGGAGTCCGTCGTGGTGCGGGTCGACGGCACCGGCGAGGTGACCCGCTGTCCCCAGGCCGAGGTCTGCCCCGCTCGGCGTGCGTACGACTCGCGGGGCAAGGACTAAGTGGTTGTCATCCACGAGGTGGGCCGTCAACGCGGTGGAGACACGCGGCGTCGTCGTGGGCGGGTGAGCGTGGCGCCCAGGAGTGCTGCGATTGGAGCTCTGCTGCGGGGGTCGCTATAGTTGTCGCTTGTCCGCCCGGGCCTTTCCCGGCGCGGTCGGCCACCTTAGCTCAGTAGGTAGAGCGACGCTCTCGTAAAGCGTAGGTCACCGGTTCGATCCCGGTAGGTGGCTCCATCAGGTCCCGTGGGGTGACGTCGTGGCCCGCGGCGCTGTCGCTTCGCGGAGCATGTCGCATGGCGGACCGCGCACATCACTGTCGGGGCCACACACCACCTTCGGGGCCGCACACCTCACTGTCGCCATCCGCTCACGACTGCGCGGTCGGCTCGGTGGCGTGCCCGGTGCCCCCTCGTTTCCCCACAGTTCAGCGATTTCCCCACGGCGGCGATCTGCTCGATCTACTCTTGAAACAGCCGCGAACTGTGACAGGAGTCACAGTCGCGACTTTGTGTCACCAAGGGGGAACCGTGATGCAGACCGTACGACATCGGGTCGGTGTCTTCGCGGCCGTCGTGTTGCTCGGGGCGGCAGGGGCGCTGGGTGGTGGCGTCGCCCGCGGCGCGCCCTCCGCATCGGCACCTGCTGCGCCGACGAGTTCCGCGCCGATCGAAGCGAACGCGACCGCAACACCGACCGGTGGGGCATCGGCATCCCCGTCCCCGACCTCTGCGGGTGCTGAGGCGATCGCCGCCAAGGCGGCCGCCGATGCATCGGTCGTCGGATCCGCGGTGTCGCCGGTGCGGTGCGACCTGGTGCGGGGTGGCTGCGTGCAGACCTATCAGTACGCCACGATCTACTGGTCGTCGACGACCGGCGCCCACTGGGTGCGCGGCGGGATCATGACGAAGTGGGTCGCCCTGGGGGCGGAGAACGGCGAGCTCGGATACCCGCTGTCGGACGAGATCTGCGGGCTCGCCCGGGGCGGATGCCGTGCCGAGTTCGAGAACGGGACCCTGTTCTGGTCGGCCCCGACCGAGGCGCACTGGGTGCGCGGCGCGATCCGGGCGAAGTGGGAGAGCGAAGGTGCCCAGAACGGGTTCCTCGGGTATCCGACGTCCGACGAGTACTGCGGCCTGATCCAGTCCGGCTGCGGCAACGGTTTCGAGGGCGGCCTGATCTACTGGACCTCGCCGATCGGCGCCCACTGGGTCCGCGGCGCGATCTCCGCGGCCTGGGGCAGGGCCCAGGGCGAGGACGGGCCGCTGGGCTATCCGCTCACCGACGAGATCTGTGGGCTCGCCCGGGGAGGATGCCTGCAGACGTTCCAGGACGCGACGATGTACTGGTCGCCGCCGACCGATGCGCACTGGGTGCGTGGCGCGATCCTGAAGAAGTGGGGCACCGAGGGCTGGGAGGGCGGATTCCTTGGTTATCCGACCTCGGACGAGTACTGCGGTTTGGCCCAAGGTGGGTGTGGCCATCATTTCGAGGGTGGTCTGATCTATTGGTCGCCGTCGACCGATGCGCATTGGATCTTGGGGGAGATCAGCAAGGAGTGGGGCCGGAACGCCTGGGAGGGCGGCCGGTACGGCTACCCGACCTCCGATGAGATGTGCCGCACCGGCAGCGGCGGCGGCACGCTCTGCCGGCAGACGTTCCAGGGTGGCCTGATCAAGTGGCGCAACGACCTCGGCATCATCGACTGCGGTCGCCTGAAGTGCATCGCGCTGACCTTCGACGACGGCCCCAGCCAGTACACCAGCAGGCTGGTCGACATCCTGGACGCCAACAACGTCAACGCGACCTTCTTCGTGGTCGGTCAGAACGTCGGCAACTATCCGTCGACACTGCGCCGTTCGTACGTCAACGGCAACGAGATCATGAACCACAGCTGGAGCCACCCTCAGCTGACCACGCTCAGCGCTTCGGGTGTGTCGTCCGAACTGTCGCGTACGTCCGACGCCATCGAGTCCGTCATCGGCGTACGACCGACCCTGATGCGCCCGCCGTACGGCTCGTACAACTCGACGGTCACCTCGATCGCCGGCCAGCAGGGCATGGCCGTGATCCTGTGGAACAACGACACGCTCGACTGGCAGAGTCGCAACACCGCGTCGGTGATCTCGCGGGCCACCGGCAGTGCGACACCCGGCGGCATCATCCTGATGCACGACCTCTACCCGACGACGGTGGACGCGGTGCCCTCGATCATCAGCAACCTCAGGTCCCGGGGCTACGCGATGGTGTCGGTCTCCGACGTCATCGGCGATCCCCAGCCAGGACGGGTGTACAGCCGACGCCCCTGAGAAGACGCTGAGCGACGGGCTCAGGGGCCGACCGTTTGGATCCCTTTGCTGTGCGGACAGCGCCGGGACCTGTGCCCTACGCTGAGGCCTGTCGCCAGACAGTGGCTTAGGTCACATGGTGGAAGTGTCGCAAAGGGGGTTGTGATGCGTTGTCTCAGTCGTCGCCGCGTCAGTCGTCGCGCCGGTGCGTTCCTTGCTGCGGCCCTGTTGGGGACAGTGCTGGGCCTGGGCGGCGGCATCGCCCGCGGCGCGCCGCCGACATCGGCCCCCGCTCCGCTCGAACCGACAGCGACCGCGTCTCCGTCCCCGGTGGACGCTGCGACACCTGCCCCGTCCTCGCCGGCCGCGGCGGCCCCGACCTCGGCCGCCACGACGACCGCGCCGCCGGCCGGCCCGTCGCCGGCTGTGACCGGTCCGTCCGCGAGCAGTCCACCGGCGACCGCCCAGGCCGCACCGTCGCCGTCGGCCACCACCTCGACTCCGCCACCGTCCGGTGCCGCCGCGATCGCCGCCAAGGCCGCCGCCGATGCGTCCGTCGTGGGAGATGCGGTGTCGCCGGTGCGGTGCGATCTGGTGCGGGGCGGCTGCCTGCAGACCTATCAGTACGCCACGATCTACTGGTCGTCGACGACCGGAGCCCACTGGGTGCGCGGCGGCATCCTGAAGAAATGGGGCACCCTGGCCTGGGAAGGCGGCATCCTCGGGTATCCGCTCACCGACGAGATCTGTGGACTGGGCAGCGGCGGGTGTCGTACGGACTTCGAGAACGGAACGATCGCCTGGTCGCCGACGACCGACGCGCACTGGATGAAGGTCGAGACGCAAACGGCCTGGGACGGTGCGCGCGGGGCGGACGGGTTCCTCGGGTTCCCGACGTCCGACGAGTACTGCGGTCTGATCCAGTCCGGCTGCGGCAGCCACTTCGAGGGCGGCCTGATCTACTGGTCGTCGGCGACCGGCGCCCACTGGATCCGGGGTGCGATCTCCGCGGCCTGGGGACGAGCACAGTGGGAAGGTGGGCCGCTGGGCTATCCGTTGACCGACGAGATCTGTGGGCTCGGCCGGGGCGGATGCCGGCAGACGTTCCAGGGGGCGACGATGTACTGGTCGCCGCCGACCGACGCGCACTGGGTCCGGGGCGCCATCCGCGCCAAGTGGGAGAGCATCGGGGGAGAGGACGGCTTCCTCGGCTATCCGACCTCGGACGAGTACTGCGGTCTGGCTCAAGGTGGGTGTGGCCATCATTTCGAGGGTGGTCTGATCTATTGGTCGCCGTCGACCGATGCGCATTGGATCCTGGGGGAGATCAGCAAGGAGTGGGGTCGGAACGCCTGGGAGGGTGGTCGGTACGGCTATCCGACGTCCGATGAGATGTGCCGCACCGGCAGCGGTGGCGGCACGCTGTGTCGGCAGACGTTCCAGGGTGGTCTGATCAAGTGGCGCAACGACCTCGGCATCATCGACTGCGGTCGCCTGAAGTGCATCGGGATGACTTTCGACGACGGCCCCAGCCAGTACACCAGCAGGCTGGTCGACATCCTGGACGCCAACAACGTCAACGCGACCTTCTTCGTGGTCGGCCAGAACGTGGTGAACTTCGCGGCGACCACACAGCGGTCCTTCGCCAACGGCAACGAGATCATGAATCACAGCTGGGACCATCCCGACCTGGTCACCCTCGGGCCGAGCGACATCGCGAGCGAGCTGTCGCGGACCTCGGATGCCATCGAGTCCATCGTCGGCGTACGACCGGTCCTGATGCGCCCGCCGTACGGCTCGTACAACTCGACGGTCACCTCGCTCGCCGGCCACCAGGGCATGGCTGTGGTCCTGTGGAACGTGGAGACCTCCGACTGGGACGTCCAGGTCACCGCCAAGGTGATCGACAACGCGACCTCCCGGGCTCAGCCGGGCGGTCTGATCCTGATGCACGACCTCTACCCGACCACGGTGGATGCCGTGCCCAGCATCATCACGACGCTCAAGGCCAAGGGGTACGCCCTGGTCACCGCGTCCGATGTGCTCGGCTCCACCGCACCCGGGCAGGTGTACGTCGGCCGACCGTGACCGGCAGGCACGTACGGAACACAGGACGGTCTGTCCCCGCCCGAGAGGCGTGGGGACAGACCGTCGTTGTGTGCCTGTGTGCCTGTGTGCCTGTGTGCCTGTGTGCCGGTGTGCCGGTGTGCCGGTGTGCCGGTGTGCCGAGATGTCGGTGTGTCGCGTCACCGTCCGGCGGGTGTGGTCAGCGTGCCGGGTCCGGCGCCGCCGGACGGGCCGTGGTCAGCGCAGGCCGAGCTTCGAGGAGCATGCGGGCCAAGCACCCCAGCCCTGGGAGGCCTGCACGCGCTGGGCGACGGCGATCTGCTCGGCGCGGCTGGCGGTGCTCGCCGAGCCGGTGCCGCCGTACGCGGACCACGTCGAGGGGGTGAACTGGAGCCCGCCCGAGAAGCCGTTGCCGGTGTTGATCGACCAGTTGCCGCCGGATTCGCACTGGGCGAGCCGGTCCCACACGGTGGACCCCGAGGCGGCGGCCTGGGTCGTCGAGCCGGAGCGGGTCGCCGCCGTGGCCTTCGTAGTCGAGGCTGACGCCTTCGTGGTCGAGGTCGAGGACTTCTTGGCCGTGGTCGTCTTCGCACTGGACCCGGTGGAGATCACCGACGTGGTGGCGGGGGTCAGGTAGCGGCTCGCCACCCAGCGGTGCTTGCCCTGGTAGCTGATCTGGGTCCAGTGCTCGGTCTTCGCGCCGGTCAGGGTGACCCGGGTCCCCTTCGGCAAGGTGGTCAGCCGCTGGTTGTCGAGCGAGGGGCCGGTGCGGACGTTCAGATTGACCGTCGTGCGCGCGGTGCGGATGGTCGTCGTGGTGCTGCGCCCGGTCGCACTCGACGAGGCTGTGGCGGTCCCGGTCGACGAGGATGTCGTGCTGACCTGGGAGGACCTGGTCTGCGCCGGTGCGGCGTGGGCGGTGGCTGCCGGCACGCCGAGGGCGAGCGCGGACAGCCCCACCAGCGCACCGAGGGTGCGGGTCATCGTCTTGCTGGTCATGTTCCTCCCGGAGATCCGGATAGGGGACGTACGAACGGACCCGACCCTAGGTAAAGATCACGAGAAGATAAAGACGTGGTTACGGAAAGGTAACGGTTTGATGGTGTCGTGAGACGTGAAAACCCCGGCGGACCGTGGATCCGCCGGGGTTCCTGTGAAAATGCGTCAGTGTCCCGCCAGGCGACCCTTGACCATGCCGGCGACGGCGCCACCGTCGAAGCGGCCGGCGATCCGAGCGTTGACCGCCTTCATGATGGCGCCCATCTGCTTCATCGTCGGCGCTGCCCCGGTCTCCGCCTCGATCGTGGCGAATTCCGCATCGATCAACGCGCCGACCTCCTCGGGGGTGAGCGGCTGGGGCAGGTAGGCCTGCAGGATCTCCGCCTCGGCGGTCTCCTTGTCCACCAGGTCCTCGCGGCCCGCCTGGGCGTACGTCTCGGCGGAATCGCGCCGCTGACGCACCTCCTTGGCGATCAGCTTCTGCTCCTCGTCGGCGGTCAGCTCGTGGGCGGAGCCCTCCACCTCGGCGTTCATGATCGCGGCCAGGGCCATCCGGATCGTGCCCAGCCGCTGCTGGTCGTGTTCCTTCATGGCGGCCTTCATGTCGGCGCGCAGCCGGTCCTTGAGTTCTGCCATCGTCTGCTTCTTCCTTCGTGGCGTCCGGTGTACCCCTCATCCTGTCACGCCATGCGTCGCGGCCCGCGCGGCGTCACCGGACGGATCGTACGTACGGAAAGGAGTAGGAGGAGCGGGGCGTTGCGGGTGAGGCGTACGGGCGGGGCCCCCGGCGCCACGGCGACATCGGGTGTTCATTCGGCGTTCATCGGACCGGGAGGATCGGTTCACCGGGAGAGTCGACATCGCGTTCACCAGGGGAGGAAGGCTTCTCCGGGCGGCGCGGATCCGTGGCAGAGGTGGGTTATCGTGGGGCGAGCGGCCGGTGGACAGTGAGTGACCGGCGGAGACAGGGAGGCGTTGTGAAAGTTCTGGTCCTCGGCGGCGATGGATTCTGTGGGTGGCCGACCGCGCTGCACCTGTCCGACAGGGGCGACGACGTCGTCATCGTCGACAACCTGTCGCGCCGTGCCATCGACCAGGAGTTGGGCGCCCAGTCGCTGACCCCGATCGCCACCGTCGGTGATCGCCTCACGGCGTGGCACGAGGTGACCGGCAAGGACATCCGATTCCGCAACGTCGACCTCGCCCAGGACTACGCGGGTGTGCTGGCGCTGCTGGCGTCCGAGCGCCCCGACGCCGTGGTCCACTTCGCCGAGCAGCGCTCCGCCCCGTACTCGATGAAGGACTCCGGGCACAAGCGCTACACCGTCGACAACAACGTCAACGCGACGCACAACCTGCTCGCCGCGGTCGTCGAGTCCGGGCTGGACATCCACATCGTGCACCTGGGCACGATGGGCGTGTACGGCTACGGCACCGCCGGGATGGAGATCCCCGAGGGCTACCTCGACATCCAGATCCCGCGCAAGGACGGCGGCGAGCCGGTCGAGCAGCAGATCCTCTACCCGACGAACCCGGGGTCGGTCTACCACATGACCAAGACCCTCGACCAGTTGCTCTTCGCCTACTACGTGAAGAACGACCGGCTGCGGGTCACCGACCTGCACCAGGGCATCGTCTGGGGCACCAACACCCCGGAGACCACCCGCGACGAGCGTCTGGTCAACCGCTTCGACTACGACGGCGACTACGGCACCGTGCTCAACCGCTTCCTGATGCAGGCTGCGGTCGGCTACCCGCTGACCGTGCACGGCACCGGCGGCCAGACGCGTGCCTTCATCCACATCGTCGACACCACCAAGTGTGTCGCGATGGCCCTCGACAACCCGCCGGCCGCCGGCGACCGGGTGAAGATCATCAACCAGCAGGCGGAGACCCTGCGGGTGCGCGACCTGGCGAAGAAGGTCGCCGGGATGACCGGTGCCGAGCTCGCCCTCGTGCCCGATCCCCGCAAGGAGGATCAGGAGAACGAGCTGCGGGTGGCGCACGACACCTTCCTCTCGTACGGCTGGCAGCCGATCATGCTGGACGACGGGCTGATGATGGAGGTCACCGACATCGCCCGCCGCTACTGCGACCGCTACGACCGGTCGAAGATCCCGGCCCGTTCGCTGTGGACCAAGGACCAGCGGGCCGGGGTGCCGGAGGGCTACGAGGCGGATCCGTCGATCGGCGAGGGGGTCGGTCGCTCCGGCGGACAGGGAGCCGGCGCCCAGGCCTGACCGGATCGGCCCATCGCCGTGCGCATCGCCATCTTCACCGAGGTCTTCCTGCCGAAGATCGACGGCGTCGTCACCCGACTCGTCCGGACGATCGAGCAGCTGCGGGCCCTCGATCAGGAGGTCGTGATCTTCTCCCCTGGCTCGGACCTGGAGGAGTTCTGCGGCTATCCGGTGGTCCGGGTGCGTTCGGCGCGGCTGCGCCCGTGGTATCCGGAGATCCACGTCGGCCTGCCGACGCCGCGGATCGCCCGGACGCTGGAGGATTTCACCCCCGATGTCGTGCACGCCGTCAACCCGGTGGCGTTGGCGGCGTACGGGGTGCTCTCCGGCAAGCGGCGCAACATCCCGCTGCTGGCGTCGTTCCACACCGACCTGCCGAAGTACACCGAGGCGATGGACCTCGGCTTCCTGCAGAGCTTCGCCAAGAGCTACATCGGCGGTCTGCACAACCTGGCCGACATGAACCTCTGCACCTCCCCGCAGATGGTCCAGGCGGCACGGGAGATCGGCATCCGCCGGGTCCGGCTGTGGCCGAAGGCGGTGGACACGGTCACCTACCACCCGGACAAGCGCAGCGCCGCGATGCGGGCTCGACTCACCGGCGGCCATCCCGAGCAGCCGTTGGTCGTGTACGTCGGTCGGGTGGCCCCGGAGAAGAAGCTCGAGGTGCTGCGCCGTGCGCTGGACCGGATGCCCGGCGTACGCCTCGCCATCGTCGGGTCGGGACCGGCCCGTACGCAGTTGGAGAAGGACTTCGCCGGCACGCCGACGGTCTTCACCGGCTACCTGAGCGGTGACGACCTGGCGGCGGCGTACGCCTCGGCCGATGTGTTCGCCTTCCCGTCGACCACCGAGACCCTCGGGCTGGTCGCGCTGGAGTCGATGGCCAGCGGGGTGCCGGTGGTCGGGGCTCGGGCCGGCGGCATCCCGGACGTCATCGCGGACGGGGAGAACGGGTTCCTGTTCGCCCCCGGGGACGCCCAGGAGCTCGCCGACCAGGTGATGCTGCTGGTGAACGACCCGGACCTGCGGCACCGCTTCGCGCTGGCCGGGCGGGCCGAGACCGAGAAGTGGGGCTGGCGGGCCGCCACCGAACGCCTGCTGGACTACTACCAGCACGCCCAGGAAGTGCACTGGCGGGCCTGGCGGAACCGCCAGTACACCGACTGATCGACTGATCGGGCGGCGTCAGCCGAACGTCCAGTGCCGTCCCCGAGGCGTCAGCCGAAGGTCCAAGACCGCCCCGAGGCGTCAGCCGAAGGTCCAGGATCTCTTCGACAGGCCGATCCAGCTGCCGTCGATCGCGGTGGCACCCTTCTCGTCTCCGGTGCCGACCACTGTGCCGAGGACGGCGTGGATCGGCGCCCAGTGCTCGGTGCGGGGGTGGGCGATCCGGGCTTCCGGCGCCTTCGTGGCGAAGTCCAGGATGGCGTCCACGTCACCGCGGGTGACCACGTCGGCGGCCCAGGCGTCGAACTCGGCCAGCTGCGGCAGCGGCGGGGAGTCGACGTACTGCGTCATCGCCCGCAGGTTGTGCGTGGTGAAGCCGGAGCCGACGATCAGCACGCCCTGGTCGCGCAGTGGCGCCAGCTGTTGGCCGAGCGCGAAGAGGGCCCGCGGGTCGAGGGTGGGCAGCGAGAGCTGGAGCACCGGGACGTCGGCCTGTGGATACATCTCCGCCAGCGGGACGTACGCCCCGTGGTCGAGGCCGCGGGACTGATCCACCTGCACCTCGGTGGTCGAGCCGAGCAGTCCGCGGACGGTCGCCGCGAGCTCGGGGGCGGTGGGGGCGTCGTACGTGACCTGGTAGTACTTCTCCGGGAAGCCCCAGAAGTCGTAGACCAGCGGTGCGCCGACGGTCGAGGAGACGCTGACCGGCGCCTCCTCCCAGTGGGCGGAGATCATCAGGATCGACGCGGGGCGCGGCATCGTGCCGGCCCAGGCGCGCAGCTGGCCGGGCCAGACGGGGTCGTCGGCGAGCGGCGGGGCACCGTGGCTGAGGAAGATGGCAGGCATGCGATCGGGCATGCCCTCAGTGTAGCGAATAGTTCAATCTTCAATAAAAGGCGTTTCAATGTTCACCCAAGGCAAGGTCGCCACTGAGCTGAGGGACGCCGCGATGCCGCCGTCAGTCGACGCGGGCGTGGGTGAGCCGGGCACGGTCGAGGTCGTGCCAGCTGCCGTCGAACTCCAGCCGGATGATCGTCGCCGGTGGGAAGTGGTGGGCGATGGTCGCCCGCGCCGCGGAGTCCGACAGCTCCGGCTCGATCAGGTCCCAGGCGAGTGCCGGGATCCCGGGGGCATGACCGACGACGAGGAGCGTACGTACGCTCTCGTCGACCGTCTGCAGCTCGGCGAGGATCCGGTCGGCGCCGGAGTTGTAGAGCTCCCACAGGTGGCTGGTCGGAGCCTCGACGCCGAGCCCTTCGAGGGTCTGGCGGGTCCGCGCCGCCTCCGAGCAGAGCGCCAGATCGACCCGGTCGCCACGCCTGGCGAGCCAGCGGCCGACCGCGTGGGCCTGCTTGCGGCCGTGGGCGGTCAGCTCGCGCTTGTCGTCGGTCCCGCCGGCGTGCAGCACCTCGGCTTTGGCATGTCGCAAGAGATAGAGGACGTGCGCGGCGGGGGCGGTGTCACGCGCGGCCGCGGCATGGCGCTTCTCCATGGCGGCCAGCCTAGTGGGCCGGGTCGGTCTCCAGGGGCTTGACGGCGACCAGGACGTCGCGCTGGATGGCGGAGTCGACACGGTGGTCGAAGCCCAGCCACGGACCGTCGTTGCGCACCACCAGCCCGGTCTCCTCGACCATCGCGACGAGATCGTCCCGGCCCAGGCCGTGGGTGTTCCAGGCCAGCCCCAGGGCGCCGCCCTCCTTGAGCTGGTGCGCCCAGACCCCCAGTGATCCCTTCAACAGGCCGGCCGGGGAACGGTCCCGCTTACCGGTGGTGCCGACGACGTCGGAGCGTGAGCCGTGCACGACCCCGTACGGTGCGTCGGTCACCACCGCGTCGAACCGCCGCTTGCCCCACAGCTTCGCCGAGGAGCGGGTGTCGCCGGTGAACACGCCCATCGTCAGGTCCCGGTCGGGCAGGTGCACGGTGGCCTCGAACTTGCGGCCCAGGCTCTTGCCCTCCCGGCGCACCGGGACCATGTCGGCCTTGTGCTTGACGCGCTTGCGGCGCAGATAGGTCTTGAGGAACGCCGACAGCTGTTCCACCGCCTTCTCGTCGACCTCCACCCCGGCGGCGTTGAGGCCGGCCGTCCACGCGGTGGTGAGGGTGGTGCCGCGCCCGCAGAGCGGGTCCAGCACGGTCGCGTGCTCGTCCAGCGGACGCTCCACCGCGGCCAGCGTGACGTTCAGCAGCAACCGGGTGAACTGCTCGTTGGTCTTGCCCTGATACTTCGGGATGGTGACCAGGTCGTCCTCGAAGAGATCCGGGTCGGCGACCTCGATCGGCGCCAGCAGCCCGTCGGCGCGCTCCTCGAACAGCGCCAGGAAGGTCGACTGCCGGGCGATCAGCCGCAGCGCCGCCGTACGGTCCGCCTCGTCGGCGTCCAGTGCGTCGGTCTCGAACCCCAGGTAGCTGACGCCGGCCACCGTCCGAGGCGTCACCTCACGGGCACCGGGTGCGCAGACCGCCAGTTCGGCGGCCGCCATCGTCATGGCGTGGGCGGCATAGACACGGTTGGCACCCGGGTTGGCGAGCATGAGCAGACGCATGGGATGAATGATCCCACGGCTCGCCGACGGGAGTAGCCTGCTGGGTGGGCGATGGATCCCGCCCGGGCGTACGTCCTCCAGCCGTGCCGCCCGAACCGCCTTCCTGGCTGATGGTTCCTGTCTCGCATCCACGGAGCGGGCAGGTCTGTGCCACCCGCAGGAAGAGGTCCGATGCCCCACGTCGTCCCGCAACCCCATCCGTCCCGGCTCACTCCGTTCGCCGGCCGGCCGATCGTCGTCGGCCTGGTGCCCGGCCAGGCCGACCTGGTGGCGCTCACCGCGATCGCGCTGGCCCGGGCCACCGGAGGCGTGCTGTGGTTCGCGTACGCCGACCCGGAGCGGGTGACGCTCGAGGAACATCCCGACGGCACCGTCCTGCACACCCCGCTGGACCCCGACGGGGTGGCCACCGACTGGCGACGGACCGACGAGGACCTGCGCGCCGGATTGACCGCGCTGCTCGCCGATGCGCCCGACGTGGCCTGGCAGTTCCGCTACCTGGCCGGCCGGCCGGACCGGGCCCTTACCCACCTGGCCCGCGCGGTCGACGCCGCGACCCTCGTCGTCGGCGCCCGGACCCCCGGCGTCCGCGGCCGGGTGCGGGAACTGCTCGACGGCTCGGTCGCCTTCCACCTCACCCACCACCAGCACCGTCCGGTGCTCGTCGTCCCGCTGCAGGTCGTCGACTGGTCCGACCCGGTGGTGCGCGGATGACCCGGCCGGCACACCTGCAGGGGCGGCTGGTCGCTCTGGTGATCGTCGGCGGGGTGCTCGGCACCGGCACCCGCCAAGCACTGGGGCTGGTCGTCCCGCCCACCGGGGACTTCCCGCTGGCGATCTTCCTGATCAACCTCACCGGCGCGTTCGTGCTGGGCGCGCTGCTGGAGGCACTACTGCGCTCCGGACTCGACGAAGGGTGGCGCCGGGGCCTGCGGCTGACCGCCGGCACCGGGTTCCTCGGCGGCTACACCACCTACAGCAGCCTGGCGGTGGCCACCGGCCAGCTCTTCGGCCACGGCCGGGTGCTGCTCGGCGTGGCGTACGCGCTCGGCAGCGTCGTCCTCGGGGTGGGTGCCGCGGCGCTCGGCATCGTGGCGGGGCGGCGGCTGATGCGGCGTCGTACGGTCGGTGATCGTACGGTCCGCGGGGGTGCCCGATGAGTCCGCTGGTCTTCGTCGGAGTGTGCCTGGCCGGGGGCGTCGGGGCGGCCCTGCGGTTCGTCGTCGACGGCTGGGTCAGGTCGGCCGTGCCGACGCAGTACCCGCTGGGCACCGTCGTGATCAACGTGTCCGGGTCGTTCGTCCTCGGTGTCGTCACCGGCCTGGCCGCGGTCGGTGTCCTGCCGGCGGTGTGGGGGAGTGTGCTCGGCGCCGGTCTGATGGGCGGCTACACCACGTTCAGCACGGCCAGTGTGGAGACGGTCCGTCTGCTGCTGTCCGGTGACGTCCGCCTGGGCCTGCGCACCGGGCTGGGGATGCTGGTCGCCGGCGTGGCGGCCGCCCTGGCCGGACTGTGGGTGGGCTCGCTGGCCGGCTGATCGGGAGGCTCGGGTCGGCCGGCGGGGTCGGCGTGCCTGGCCTGAGGTCGGCGTGCCCGGGTCGGCCCCGGCGTGCCCGGGAGACGCCGATGGCCCCATCGTCCGAGGACGATGGGGCCATCGCAGGTCGCTATCGGTGACGGGATCAATCAGTAGTGGTTGACCTGGAGCTGCTCGTAGTCGGTGCCCTTGGCGCGGTCCATCGAGGCGCGGATCTCGGCCTCGGCATCGTCGCGGGAGGCCCAGGTGGCGCCCTCGACCGACTTGCCGGGCTCGAGGTCCTTGTAGACCGTGAAGAAGTGCTCGATCTCCAGCAGCTGGAACTCGGGGATGTCCTCGAGGTCCTGCAGGTGGTCGCGGCGGTGGTCGGCCACCGGCACGCACAGCACCTTGTCGTCGCCGCCGGCCTCGTCGCGCATCCGGAACATGCCGATCGCCCGGCACTTGATCAGGCAGCCGGGGAAGGTCGGCTCGGGAACGAGCACCATCGCGTCGAGCGGGTCGCCGTCCTGGCCCAGGGTGGTCTCGATGAACCCGTAGTCGGACGGGTACTGGGTCGCGGTGAAGAGCGTACGGTCGAGGACGATGCGGCCGGTGTGGTGGTCCATCTCGTACTTGTTCTTGGTGCCCTTGGGGATCTCGATGGTCACGTAGAACTCCAACCCACTGGGCTGCGTCGCCGAACCACCGGACACGCGGTAATCGTCAGTCACCTTTGGCTCTCCCTATGATGTGTGCGGACCGGTCAGGGCGAGACTACCGAACCGGCCGACGGGGTGTGAGGAGTGTGCTGCTATGCGTCGACCGGGCGGTGCGCGTCCGCTGATCGTCGCCGGGTCACTGGTGTGCGCCGTGGCGCTCGCCACCGTCGCCACCGAGGCCGGCGCCGGCGCGTGGATCGAGCAGCGTACGAGCACCCCCGCGATCGGGTCGCCGACGCCGGACGTCGACGCCAGGGCACCGTACGAGGCGCCGCTGCCCGCCGGGCACACCATGGGCGTGTCGGCGGTGTCGGGTGGCGCGGTCCCCGCGCCGTCCGCAGTGGCCTCCGCCGTCGCGGCGGTGCCGCGTGAGGACCTGCAGGGCGGTATCGCCGGCACGGTGACCGACCCGGCCACCGGAACGACGCTCTACGACGACGGGGCCGGCCGCGCCGTGATGCCCGCCTCGAGCATGAAACTGCTCACCGCCACCGCGGCCCTGGACCTGCTCGGCCCCGACCATGTCTTCACCACCCGAGCGGTGCAGACCGACCCGGGCACCGTCGTGCTCGTCGGCGGCGGCGATCCCTATCTCTCCTCCGGGTCGGTCGCCACCGACCACCCGGAACGGGCCAGCCTCGACGACCTCGCCACCGCGACGGCCGAGGCCCTGACCGCGGGCGGCACCACCACCGTCGCGCTGCGCTGGGACGCCTCCCTGTTCGACGGCCCCGCGCTGCATCCCGACTGGCCCGCCACCTATGCCGACCAGGTGACCCCGGTGTCCGCGCTGGTGACCAACGAGGGCCGACTGGCCGGGGCGAGCCCCGGACCGCGGACCACCACACCGGCGGGCGACGCCGCGAGAGCATTCGCCGCCGCGCTGGGCGCCCGCGGGATCACCATCACCGGCACCGCGGGCCTGTCCGGCACCCTCCCCGCCGAGGCCCACGAACTCGCCGCGGTGCGGTCGATGCCGCTGTCGACGATCGTCCAGGACCTGCTCACCACCTCCGACAACGACGCGGCTGAGATCGTCGCCCACCAGGCCGGCGTCGCCGCCGGGACGGGTGGGTCGTTCCAGGGCGGGGCCGCCGCGGTCGAGCGGGTGCTCCGAGCACGCGGGGTGTGGGACGACGGCGCCGTGCTGCGCGACGGCTCGGGCCTGTCCCGCGACGACCGGGTCACTCCGCGGATGCTGGCCGGGGTGCTCGCCCTCGGCACCTCGGACGCGCCGTTCCGGCCGCTGCTCACCGGCCTGCCGGTGGCCGGCGCCACCGGCACGCTGGCCTCCCGGTTCAACCGCCCGGGCAGCGAGGCCGGGCGGGGCGAGGTCCGCGCCAAGACCGGCACCCTGAGCGGCACCAGCGCGCTGGCCGGCTACGCCGTCACCGTCTCCGGCGGGGTCGTGGTGTACGCCTTCGTGGTCAACGACGCCTCCAACGACGATGCGGCCCGGGCCTGGTTGGACCGGGCCTCCGCAGCCGTGGCGGGCAGCTGAGGGGCGGCCGGAAAGGTCTGGGCCGGGGCGGGTTAGCCTTCGATCCATGACTTCCCTTCCGCGCGTCGATTGGGCCACCGCCGCAGCCACCGCCGCTCGGCTCGCCCCGGCGGGGCCCGTCCCCGCGCCGGCGGAGGCCGCGGCCGTGGTGGCGGACCTGCGGGACGCCTCGGTGCGGGCCCAGGCGTACGTACGTGAGCTCACCCTGCTCGCCCCGCCCGGCGGACGATGGACGTACGTGGTCGACCGGGCGTCGTGGATCCGGGCCAACCTGGCCAGTTTCGCCGAGGTGTTCGACGATCCGGCTGACAGCATCGCTGGGGCCACTTGGGCCACTGGGGCCACTGGGGCCACCGGGGCCACGGAACTCGCCGCCTCCCCGGGACCGTTCGGGCGGCTCGCGTCAGGGGTGGCCAGGGCCCGCGACGTGTCGGCCGGCGTCGCGGCCGGGGCGGTGCTGTCCGCGTTGTCGCCGCGGGTGCTGGGGCAGTTCGACGTGTTCCACGGGGTGAGCGCGCGGACGGCCGCGGGCGATCGCGCAGGCGACCACGGCCGGTTGCTGCTCGTCGCGCCGAACATCCACGGGCTGACCCTCCGGCTCGGGCTGGTCGGGGCCGATTTCCGACTCTGGGTCTGCCTGCACGAGGAGACCCATCGGGTGCAGTACGGCCAGGCGCCCTGGATGGCGGGGCACCTCGCCGATCTGGTACGTACGGCGGTGAGCGCCGGGCCGGCGGCGGCGGACCGGGCGACCGACGGGATCACCGCGCTGATGAGCGTGGTCGAGGGCCATGCCGACGTGGTGATGGACGAGGTCGGCCCGCAGGTCATCCCCACCCTGCACACCATCCGGGCCCGTTTCGACAAGCGTCGGGAGGGCCGGCCCGGCCTGGCGCGGATCCTCGGACGATTGCTCGGCATGGAGAAGAAACTCGCCCAGTACCGCGAGGGGGCGGTGTTCTGCCGGTCGGTGCAACGCGCCGTCGGCGTCGAGGGGTTCAACCGGGTGTTCGACGCCCCGGAGACGCTGCCCACGCTGGCCGAGGTGCGAGACCCCGACCGGTGGGTCCGGCGGATGGGGCTGTGATGGCCCGGCGCGTCCTCGGGGTGGCGACCCTCACCGTTGCCCGGGCGGTGCTGGACGCCTGGCAGGACCCGGCCCATGACAGGTCCGGTGGGTGGCTGGTCGGCTGCTCGGGAGGCTCGGACTCGCTGGCCCTGGCCGTCGGGGCGTACGAGGCCTGCCGCCGGGTCGATGCGCTGGACCGGCTCGGCGCGGTGATCGTCGACCACGGTCTCCAGGAGGGATCGGCGGCAGTGGCCGCGACGGTCCGCGAGCAACTGGTCGGGATCGGTTATCCGGAGGCGGCGGTCCAGGTGCGCCGGGTGCGGGTCGACCCGGCCCGGATCCGCGCCGACGGCGTGGAGGCCGCCGCCCGCACCGCGCGCTATGCGGCGTTCGAGGACGCCCTGGCCGCGATCGACACGACCCCGGGCGTGACCGGGACATCAGGACCGACCGATTCCGCTGTCGATCCGCCCGGCCACGAGGTGCTGCTCGCCCACACCCGCGACGACCAGGCGGAGACGGTGCTGCTCGGGCTGGTCCGTGGTTCCGGTGTCCGCTCGCTGGCCGGGATCGCGCCACGACGGGGACCGTACGTCCGGCCGTTGCTCGACCTCACCCGGGCGACGCTGCGTGAGTGCTGCCGGGAGAACGATCTCGGCTGGTGGGAGGACCCGTACAACGCCGACGACCGTTACGCCCGGGCACGGATCCGCCATCGGGTGCTGCCGGTGCTGGAGGACGAGTTCGGTGGCACCGGTAGCGTGGCGGTGGCTCTGGCCCGCACCGCGGCGCTGGCCCGGGTGGACGCCGACTTCCTCGACGCGTTGGCCGAGGCGGCCGAAGCGGACGCCGTGGTCGCCCCCGAGCCGGCCGGCCCGGAGCCCGTCGCGGCCGACACCATCGGTGACTCCTCCGAGGTCGCCTCGACCGGACCCACCCCGGCCGGCCCCGGTCGGCGATGCGTGGGAGACCTGGACTGCGCCGAACTCGCCTTCCTGCCTGAGGCGCTGCGGACCCGGGTGGTGCGCCGGTGGCTGGTCCGGTGTGGGGCCCGGGAACCCGGTGCGGGCCACGTCGCGGCGGTCTGCCGGCTGGTGACGCACTGGCGCGGCCAGCAGGGCGTCGACCTGCCCGGGCTGCGAGTCGTCCGCCGGGAAGGACGGCTGCGCGGCCGGGCCCCGGGTGACGTCCGGGTGCCGGGTGTGTGAAGCTGTGACACGTGGATGCTGACACGATCGCAGGTGACCTGGCCACCGTTCTCTACACCCCGGAGCAGATCCGGGCCCGGGTGGTGGAGATGGCGCGGCAGATCGACGCTGACTACACGGACAAGAACGTCCTGTTGGTCGGGGTGCTCAACGGGGCGGTGATGGTGATGGCCGACCTGTGCCGCGCCATGCAGAGCCACTGCGAGATGGACTGGATGGCCGTCTCGTCGTACGGCTCGGGCACGAAGTCCTCCGGCGTCGTACGGTTCCTCAAGGACCTCTCCGCCGACATCCATGACCGGCACGTCCTCGTCGTCGAGGACATCATCGACACCGGTCTGACGCTGAGCTGGCTGCTGTCCAACCTGGCCTCCCGCGGCCCGGCGAGCCTCGAGGTGGCGGCGATGTTCCGCAAGCCGGACGCGATGCAGGCCACCATCGACTGCAAGTACATCGGCTTCGACATCCCCGGCGAGTTCGTCGTCGGGTACGGCCTCGACTTCGACGGCAAGTACCGCAACTACGACGGGCTCGCCATCCTCGACCCGCGGGTCTACGCCTGAGTTCCGGCAGCGGAACCGACGGCCGGGGTCCCGTCTGCGGGCCTGCGCGCCGCCTCCGCGTGAGCCTGTCCCGGAGCAGGGACTGTCCGTCGTCGTGGCGGGCGGGCGGATCGTCGCGGACCTGTGCGATGTTGGACGTGCAGGGTAGAGTCAACATGCTCGTCCAAGCCTGAGGCAGGAAACAACTGTGCAGCGAATCTTCCGGGGTCCACTGATCTGGGTCATCATCGTGCTCGTCGCGCTGGTGCTGATGAGCCAGTTCGCGGGGCAGTCGACCGGCTACCAACAGGTGCCGACGTCCAGGGTCGTCCAGATCCTCGACGGCACCGACAAGATCGACACGGTCGAGATGCAGACCGGTGAGCAACGCGTGCTCATCACGATGGCCGATGCCAAGCAGACCAAGTACAGCTCGTACTGGGCCGGCAACCAGGACGACCAGATGATCGCCCGGCTCAACGAGCGGGTGGCACAGCAGACCTTGACCTCGTGGAACGCGACCAGTCCGCGCCCCGGCTTCTGGGCCGGGCTGCTGAACACGCTGATCCCGTTCCTGCTGCTCGGCGGCCTGTTCTTCTTCCTGCTGAACGCCATGCAGGGCGGCGGGTCCCAGGTGATGAAGTTCGGCAAGTCCCGGGCGAAGGTCGCCAACAAGGACACCCCGAAGACCACCTTCGCCGACGTCGCCGGCTGCGAGGAGGCGATCGAGGAGCTGCAGGAGATCAAGGAGTTCCTCGCCGAGCCGGCCAAGTTCCAGCGGGTCGGGGCGAAGATCCCCAAGGGCGTGCTGCTCTACGGCCCGCCCGGCACCGGCAAGACGCTCCTCGCCCGTGCCGTCGCCGGCGAGGCCGGGGTGCCGTTCTTCTCCATCTCCGGGTCGGACTTCGTCGAGATGTTCGTCGGTGTCGGCGCCTCGCGCGTCCGTGATCTGTTCGAGCAGGCCAAGGAGAATCGCCCGGCGATCATCTTCATCGACGAGATCGACGCCGTCGGCCGCCATCGCGGCGCGGGCATGGGCGGCGGCCACGACGAGAGGGAGCAGACCCTCAACCAGTTGCTGGTCGAGATGGACGGCTTCGACGTGCACGGCGAGGTCATCCTGATCGCCGCCACCAACCGGCCCGACGTCCTCGACCCGGCGCTGCTGCGCCCGGGCCGGTTCGACCGGCAGATCCCGGTGGAGGCCCCGGACATGAAGGGCCGGGAGAAGATCCTCCAGGTGCACTCCGCCGGCAAGCCGATGGCACCCGACGTCAACCTCTCGACGGTCGCGCAGCGTACGCCCGGCTTCACCGGCGCGGACCTGGCGAACGTGTTGAACGAGGCGGCCCTGCTGACGGCCCGCAACAACGCCGCGATGATCACCAACTCGGCGCTCGACGAGGCCATCGACCGGGTGATCGCCGGCCCGCAGAAGCGGACCAGACTGATGAACGAGCACGAGCGACTCGTCACCGCCTACCACGAGGGCGGCCACGCCCTGGTGGCTGCGGCGATGCCCGGCACCGACCCGGTGCAGAAGGTGACGATCCTGCCGCGCGGCCGCGCCCTCGGCTACACGATGGTGATGCCGGACGCCGACAAGTACTCCCAGACCCGCGGTCAGCTGCTCGACCAGCTCGCCTACATGCTCGGTGGCCGGGCCGCCGAGGAACTGGTCTTCCACGACCCCTCGACCGGCGCCTCGAACGACATCGACAAGGCCACCAAGACGGCCCGCGCGATGGTGACCGAGTACGGCATGTCGCAGCGGATCGGCGCGGTCAAGCTCGGCACCGGCGACTCCGAGCCGTTCCTCGGCCGTGACTTCGGCTCCCAGCGCGACTACTCCGAACACGTCGCCGGCATCGTCGATCAGGAGGTGGCCGACCTGGTCGGCGCCGCCCACCAGGAGGCGTTCGACTGCCTCGAGGAGAACCGCGCCGTGCTCGACGAGTTGGTCCGCCAACTGTTCGAGAAGGAGACCCTCGGCCGCGAGGAGGTGGAGAAGATCTTCGAGCCGCTGAAGCGGCACCCCGAGCGGGGTGCCTGGACCGGTTCGGACACCCGCCGTCCGTCCGAGATCCCGCCGATCACCCCGCCGCAGAAGCCGATCACCGCTGCACCGGTGCCGGCACCGCTGCCGGTCGGTGGGATCGCACCGGTCCCGGTGCCGCCTGTCCCGGTCGACCCGAACTGGCCGGCCCCCCAGCCGCCCGCCGGCTGGGTCGCCCCGCAGGCTCCGGGCACCCCACAGGGTCCGATGGCCCCGCAGTCGCCGGGAGCGCCGCAGCCCCAGGGCACCCCGCAGTCCCTGGCGCCGCAGCAGCCGCCGGCCGGCCCGTGGCAGCCCCCGGCGCCGGGCGCCCAGCCGGGGCCGTGGAACGGTGCACCGACCCCGTGGCAGAGCCCCGACGGTCAGCAGGCACCCGGCCAGGCTGTGCCCGGCCAGCAGGGCCCGACGACTCCGGACGAGCGACAGGACGGTCCGCGTGGCTGAGCGCGACGGCGGGGGCAATCCTGAGGCCTGGGGCAGCGCCCACCGGGACTTCGACCACGAGCGGATCGTCGCCGCGGTCCGGGAGATCCTGGTCGGGATCGGCGAGGACCCCGATCGAGAAGGCCTGCTCGACACCCCGGAGCGGGTGGCCCGGATGTACGGCGAGGTGTTCGCCGGGATGCGCCGCTCGGGCGCCGAGGTGCTGTCGACGACGTTCGACATCAACCACGACGAGCTCGTCCTGGTCAAGGACATCGAGGTGTGGTCGATGTGCGAGCACCACCTGGTGCCGTTCAGCGGTGTCGCACACGTCGGCTACATCCCCGGCTCCGACGGCCAGGTGACCGGCCTGTCCAAGCTGGCCCGGCTGGTCGACGTGTACGCCCGCCGCCCGCAGGTCCAGGAGCGGCTGACCACCCAGATCGCCGAGGCCCTGGTCACCTACCTGCATCCGCGGGGCGTCATCGTGGTCATCGACTGCGAGCACCTGTGCATGACGATGCGCGGGGTGCACAAGCCGGGATCGCGTACGGTCACCTCGGCCGTACGCGGCGTGCTGCGCAACCCGGCGACCCGTGCCGAGGCCATGGGCCTCATCTTGGGCCGCTGAGCGGGCGCCCGGTGTCCAGGATCCCGTCCGCGTCACGCACCCAGGTGATGGGGATCGTCAACGTCACCCCCGACTCCTTCTCCGACGGCGGCGAACACTTCGGCACCGAGGCCGCCGTACGCCACGGACTCCGGCTGCTCGCCGAGGGCGCCGACATGCTCGACGTCGGGGGCGAGTCGACCCGGCCGGGCATCGCGCGGACGGCGGAGACCGAGGAGTTGCGCCGGGTGGTCCCGGTGGTCGAGCAGCTCGCTGCCCGCGGGGCGATCGTCTCGGTCGACACCATGCGGGCCTCGGTGGCTCGGGCCACCGTCGCGGTGGGCGCCCGGATCATCAACGACGTCTCCGGTGGCCTGGCCGATCCCGAGATGTACGACGCCGTCGCCGAGGCCGGGTGCGCGTACGTGTTGATGCACTGGCGCGGCCACTCGACCGACATGGACCGCCGCAGCAGCTACCACGACGTCGTCAGCGAGGTCCGTGACGAGGTCGCCGCCCGGCTGGAGCTGGCCGTCGCCGCCGGGGTCCCGGTCGACGACATCATCCTCGACCCCGGCATCGGCTTCGCCAAGACGCGCGAACAGGACTGGGAACTGCTGCGCCACGTCGACGCGTTCGGTGCCCTCGGACGCCCGGTGTTGATCGGGGTGTCCCGCAAGCGGTTCCTGGGCGAGGTGGTCGCCGGGACCCGGCCGGAGCAGTCGCCGAAGGACCGTGACTTCGCCACCGCGGCAGTGACCGGCTGGATGGCCGAGCGCGGCATCTGGGCCGTCCGGACCCACGAGGTCCGTGCCCAACGCGACGCGATCGCCGTGGTGCAGGCGCTGCGCGGGAAGGGCCCGCGGGACGCGGTCACCGACCGCGTGGTCGGCACCTTCCTGGACAGCGAGGAGCCGCGCTGATGGCCCTGTTCCCGCCAGAGCTGGACCGGATCACTGTGACCGGGATCCGGGCGATCGGTCACCACGGGGTGTTCCCCGAGGAGAGGCGCTCCGGGCAGCCCTTCGTGGTCGATGTAACGTTGGGCCTGGATCTGTCGGTGGCTGGACTCTCCGACGATCTGACCGCCACCGTGGACTACGGGACGGTGGCCCGGCAGATCCGGGACGACATCGTCGGCGAGCCGTTGGACCTCATCGAGGCGCTCGCCGAGCGGATCGCCCGGACGTGCCTGGGCCATCGGGCCGTACGTGCGGTGGAGGTGACCGTCCACAAGCCGGAGGCACCCATCCCGGTGCCCTTTGGGGACACGAGCGTGACGATCACACGGGTCCGCTGAGGCGACCCGGCGTCCCACCGGACGGCCGTCACGCAGGCCGGCACCAGAGCACCCGGCCCAACGATGCGCCGGCTCCGCCGAAGTGCCACTCCTACGACGAGAGGAACGGACATGTCCACCATTCCCTTCGGAATCAACGCTGACACGCTCTCCCTGCGCCCGCTGCGCACGGTGGTGTTCTCCCTCGGTGCCAATCTCGGCGACCGCCTCGGTCATCTCGATGAGGCGGTCACCCAACTGGGGGCGACCCCGGAACTGACGGTCGTCGCCGTGTCCCCGGTGTACGAGACCGTCGCCGTCGGCGGACCTGCCGACAATCCGGACTTCCTCAACGTCGTCGTCGTCGCGGAGACCACCCAGTCGGCCGAGGCGATGCTCGCCCGGATCCACGCGATCGAGGAGGCCGCCGGCCGCACCCGCGAGGTGCACTGGGGCCCGCGGACCCTCGACGTCGACATCATCGTCTACGGCGACCGGACGATCGACGAGCCGGATCTCACCGTGCCGCACCCGCGTGCCCACGAGCGTGCGTTCGTGCTGGCGCCGTGGGCCGACGTCGACCCCGACGCCGTCATCCCGGGCCGCGGCCGGATCGCCGAGCTGCTCGCCGGACTGGACACCACCGGCGTCCGACGGCTCGAGGACAGCATCGCCGGATGAGTCGGGAACTGCCGCCGGAGGACCGGTCGGACGAGCCGGACGAGGAACCGATCGAACCGAGCATCCTGCCCACCCCGCCGCGGGTGCTGTTGGTCGCCGCCCTCCTCGGTGCCGTGGTCGGGTGGCTGCTCGGGCCGGTGGTGGAGAACCTCGGTCGTACGCCCATGCACGTGCCCTGGACGACCGCCGCGATGCTGGCCGTCGCGGCGGTCGCCGTCGCGGTGCTGGCCCGGCGGATGTGGCGTACGGTGCACGTCCGGCGACGCCCGGTGACCCCGGAACGGGGTCTCTACTCGCTGGTGCTGGGCAAGTCGGCGGCGTTGCTGGGGGCCGCACTGTTCGGCGGCTACTTGGTCTTCGGTGCATCCTTCCTGCCCCGGCTGGAGATCGCCGCAGGGCTGACCCGGGCGATCAACTCCGGGCTGGCCGCCCTGGCCAGTGCCGGGCTGTGCGCCGCCGGGTACGCGCTGGAGATGGCCTGCCGTGTCCCGCAGGACAAGGACCGCCGGGCCGACCGGAAGGGCGACGGATCCGCTCGGAACGGGGACACGCACGACGATCGGCGGGGCTGACCGGTCACGTCAGTGGACCCGGTCGGGCGGTAAGCGAGGCTGGACGTACGAACGGCCGTGCCGAGTGGTCCGCGGCTCGGCACGGCTACCGTCGCCACCGACGGCACTCCCGGCGGTCGCGACGTCCCACTCCGCGGCTCACAGTGTGATAACGGCGCGGGACACGCGTGTCAGGGGAGACCGGCGCCCTCCCGGCCGACTAGTCTCGTCCTCGTGAGTAGTGCAGCTTCCGGCCGTCGTGCCGTTTCTTCCCCCGCACGTAAGGTGACCGTCGGCGTCCTCGTCGCGGGTGCTGTCGTTGCGGCTGCCCTGGCCATCGGTGGCCTCTGGGTGGTCCGCGGCGGCGTGGCGCTCGCCATCGTGACCGCCGTCACCAGCGTGGTCCTCGCCTGGCGCGAGGCCACCCTCGACCGCCAGGAGGTCGCTCGCCGGGACCTCGAGAACGCCCGCGCCCAGGGCCTCGAGCTGACTCGCGAGCGCCGGTCGAACATGTCCGTGGTGAACACCTTGGAGTCGCGCAACACCGCGATCGCCAGCCGGGTGGACGATCTCACCACCGAGATCCGTACGCTGCGCGCGGAGATCGCCAGCCTGCGCAAGATCAAGGGCGAGCTGGTCGAGGGCATCGCCGAGCGCGACGTGGAGCTGCTGGCCCTGCGCACCGAGCTGGCCAAGGCCCAGCAGGAGCTGCGCAAGCTGGTCGGTGACGAGGCCGAGGTCTTCGCCATGCCGCGTCGTGGCGCGGTCAAGGAGAGCGCCTCCGAGTGGGCCGCGCTGCCGACCGCCGAGGAGCTGTGGTCCGACGGTGACCACCCGACCGTCGTCGACATGAAGGCGCTCGTCTACCCCGAGACCGACGAGCAGGTTCAGCGCAAGCACGCCTGATCCGCTCCGTCCGGAGCCCGGCACCACCCACGGTGGGGTCTGCACAGTGTGCAGGCCCCACCTTCGTGTGTGCCCTTCGTGGTTGCACCGTCATGTCTGCGTCGGGCGCCTGGAGCTGGTGCCCGCACTGTTGGTTCTGTGCGGACGACGACGGAATACGACTGCGTGTCGTACGCAACTGTGCGTAGAATGTGTTTCGCCGCTGTGTGCCGAATGACCTGTGCGGCACCTGGTATCTCCGCGGCGGCTCGGGTACCGTGCGTGTGTTTGCTGTGAATAGGGACCAGACACGGGAGAGAACGCATGGTGTTGCCGACGGGGGAGGAACGGTCATTCACCGCGGAGGAGATGTTCTTCTCCACCACAGATGACCGCGGCGTGATCGCCGAGGCAAACACGACGTTCGTACGTCTGTCCCGCTACTCCTGGGACGCGTTGATCGGTGCACCGCACAACATCATCCGGCACCCGCAGATGCCCGGCGCTGCTTTTCGAGTGATGTGGGACACGCTGCAGGCCGGTCGGCCCTTCGCGGCGTACGTCCACAACCTCGCGGCGGACGGCGTCCGTTACGACGTCTTCGCTGCGATCACCCCGCTGCGCCGGGGCGGATACCTGTCGGTGCGTTCCCGGCCCTGCCGCCCTGATCTGCTGCAGCTGGTCGACACCGTCTACCAGCCCGTCGCCGAGCGGGAGGCCGCCTTGCGTGCCGCCGGTGTCGGGCGCGCTGAGGCAGCGGTCCAAGGCGCCGAGATGCTGGGGGATCTGCTCCAGCAACAGGGTCTGAGCAGCTATCAGGACCTGCAGCGCATACTACTCCCGGCGGAGGTCACCGCCCTGGACGAGGCGATCGGGGGGATCCCGGCCCGCCCCGAGGCCCGCGGCGAGTTGGCCATCATGCTCGACGAGGTGCACCAGGTGTTCGACGAGCTCGGTGCCTGGATGGCGGACCTGTCGGTGCTGTCCGACTCCGCCCAACGGATGTCCGACACCGTCGACCACCTCGATCACGCCATGCGGGAGTCGATGGAGACCGCCCGCCAGATCGGCGAGGTGACCGACCTCGACGCCGTCTGGGTGCCGATGATGATGCCGCTGAACCTGTGGGCCGCGATGGGCGTGGAGGTCAGCAGCGTGCTGAACGCGCTGATCCAGGACCTGGACACGGCCAGGGGCGGGGCGTTGGACAGCCGGATGCAGATCGCGCTGGCGCGGATGTTCACCCAGATGGTCGGCCGGTTCCTCGTCGAGCTGATCGACGGCGGCCCTGGCACCGAGAGGGCCATGCCGGCAATAAGAGGTCTGTGCGAGGCGCTGGTCGAACGGATCGACGAGATGGAGACCCGGCTGGCCGAGCATTCCCAGGCCCGCAACCACGCCCGCCAGCAGGTGGACGAGGCCGCAGGGCTGCTGCAGATCCCGGTCGACCTGATGGACGCCTGGCGGGCGATGGCTGCCGGCCGGGCCCTCCCGGACTCGATCGCCACCCTGGTGCCGCGGATCGAGCAGCAGGTCGCCGAGTCCCGTCAGGCGATGGACCGCCTGCGGGAGCTCGTGCCGCGCCGCAGCGCCACCGAGGCCAGCCGTGACTCGAGCGGGCTGCGGTCCCGGGTGGCCGCGATCGCCGCGGCCGCCGGTGGGCACAGCATCGCGGTCTGACCTCAGCGGTCGATGTCACCGACCACGTAGCCCAGCGACGCCAGCGCCAGTTCGAGGTCGGCGACCCGTACGCCCGGCAGGACCGCCGGCAGTGCCGACACGGTGGCGAAGGACGGGGTGCGCAGATGCAGCCGCCACGGCGTCTTGTCGCCGCGGGAGACCAGGTGCGCCCCGGCCTGCCCCAGTGGGGCCTCGGTCGCCAGGTAGCCCTCGTCGTCGGGTAGCTTGATGATCTTCGGCAGGGCCTGGGCGACCGGACCCTCGAGCGTACGTAACTGCTCGGCACAAGCCTCCACCAGGTCTGCCCCGGTCGCCACCTCGGCGGCCAGCAACCCGAACCGGGCGTACGCGTCGCCCGCTCCGCCTCCTGGGGCGACCGGCACGTCGAGGTCGGCGTACGCCAGGTAGGGGCGCTGCCGCCGCAGATCGACGTCCTCGCCCGCTGCACGGCAGGCCGGTCCGGTCACGCCGTACGCTCGGGCCAGCTCCGCCCCGAGCGGGGCGACCCCGTCGGCACGTGACCACTCCGCGTCGAGCAGGGACCGCAGTGCGCCGGCCAGGTCCCGGGCCCGGCCGACGACGGCGAGCTCCGCGTCCAGCCAGGCATCATCGGCGTCCGCGGCCAGCCCGCCGATCCGGGTGACCATCGGGTGCACCCGATTGCCGGTGAGCGTACGCAGCTGTTCACGCAGGTCCTCGCGCAGCCGGGCCACCCGTCGGTCGGTCGGGTCGGTGCGATGGGCGAGGTAGCCCAGGAAGCCCAGGTGTGAGGCGATCCGGGTGTGTTCGGCGAGCAGCGTACGCAGCCACACCGCGCGCGGCGGCACGGTCATCCCCAACAGCTCCTCGCAGGCCAGCGCGACGGTGAGTTCCGCGGCGAAGGGGGCCTGCCAGTCGTGCCGGTCGGCCAGCATCAGGATCTGGCGGTAGTCGCGCACCTCGAACAGCTTCTCGACCCCGCGGTGCATCGCCCCGACGTGGACGTCCGCCCGGTCGACCAGTTCGCCGGTCGGGTCGGTCCACAGCTCCAGCTCCAGCAGCCCCGCGCGGCTGGGATGGTCCGGGCCGAGGTCGAGCAGCAGGGTGCCGTCGGGGATCTCCCCACCCGGCAGTGCCCCGGCAGCGGCCGATCCGACCAGGACACGCAGTGAGGACATGGCGACAGCCTAGGACGTGGCCGACCCGTTCCCGGCATCGACGGTGTGCACCAGCCACCAGTTGGCGCCCCAGCGGTCGGGATCGGCCAGCGCGCGACGCCGGTTGGCCGCGACCAGGGCAGCGAGCGGCGCACGTGGTGCGGCGGGTGCGGGTCGGCTGACCAGCTCGTGCTGGCGGGCGATCGTGTGGCGCCGTACGCGGGGCAGCGACTCGATGGCCGCCGCCAGCGCGTCGACCGCCACCGGGGCGCTGAGGTTGGTCCGCCGGTCGGGCACGGGTGGCACCCGGCGCCCGTCGCGATAGCCGATCAGGCCACCCTCCGGGGGCCGGTCCGCGCGCCGGTGGCCGTAGTCGACGGCGACCAGGATCCCACCGTGCGGCAGGGCGGAGGCGACCGCCGCCCACGCCCGGTCGCGGGTCAGCCCGACCTCGACCCCTCGCGCGGCGCCGGCCCACTCGGTCAGCCAGGCCAGTTCGTCCGCCGCGGCTCGGTCACCGGTCGGCCCGTCGGGTCCGAGCAGCTCCCAACCGTCGGCCGTACGCTGCGCGATCCGGCACGGCAGCTCGTCGAGCCACTCGTGCGCGACGACCATCACGGGGCCGCGGGTGGCCAGATCGTGCCAGGGTGGGCGACCGAGGGGCCCGCTGGGCCCGGTCCAGGACGCGGAACGGACGTCCCAGACGGCGCGGCGCCAGCTGCATCCCGGTGGCAGGTCGCTGGGAGCCTGCCGTACGTCGACGCCCAGCAGGGACCAGTCCGGGCGTGCCGCAGCGACGGCCCGCAGCAGGGAGCCGTCGCCGGCCCCGAGATCGACCAGGCCGATGATCGGCGTCGTTCCGCGGGCGGTGTCCGGTGGGCCGGTCCGGGGCGTGGGGGTGGCAGGCATGAGGACTGCCGGCGTGGGGGCTGCAGGCGTCGCGGGCGCGGTGGGCCTGCTGTCGGCAGCGGGCGGGCTGCCCGGTGGGCGGTCGATCGTGTCGAGCAGGACGCGGATCATTTCCTCGGTCCCGGCCGGATCGCGTCGTTCGCCGGCCGAGGTCCGGAAATGCTGGGCCGCCGCCTCATGCCACCAGAATCCCGCCGGTCCTGTCGAGGCGGCCCACCATTCGTCGCGCCAATCCATAGCCACCTCACAGCCAGGGAAATCTTGAGATCGATCGGGCGGGTGGGGATTGCGGAATAGGGGCCTATTCCGCTCGCCCATTGTCGGAAGTATTATCGTAGTGTCTCGTTGAACGCGCCAACGGTCGGATCACGGGGTGCGTTCGCCGATGGACCCCACGACGATGCCCACATCGGGCACCACAGAAAGGCACACGATGGCTCGCCGTACCCAGATCATCCTCGAGGATGACGTCGACCAGACCCCCGCGGAGCACGAGGTGTCCTTCACCTTCGAGGGCGTTTCCTACGAGATCGACCTCAATGCCGAGCACTACGCGGAACTCCAGGAGGCGGTCGCCCCGTGGATTTCCCACGCCCGTCGTATCAGCGGCCGCCGGGCCGTCCGCCGGCCGGGTTCTGCTGCGGCCCCGAAGGAATCGGAGGGCCCGTCGGCCACCGACATCCGGGAATGGGCCAAGGAGCAGGGAATCGATGTTTCGGCGCGCGGCCGGGTTCCGGCGAATGTCCGGGCCGCGTACGAGGAAGCACATTCCTGATCGCTTCCTGAGCGGAGGCGCGGCGATTGGCCGGGCCGGCCCGTCCCGTACGCTGTCGGGCGTCGGGGCGGGCTTCTGCACACCTGCCCCGCCCGATGACGCCTCGGATTGCGCTGGAGGCGAACAGGCGGTCCGACCGGGAACATTGTGGGCCCCTGCCGGGTTACTAGACTTGACGCACTCCGGCCCCCGGGTCGGTGTACGGCGTTCCGGCCACCAGGCCGGCCGCAGACGGAGGAGATTCTATGTTCGAGCGCTTCACCGATAGAGCCCGACGAGTGGTCGTGCTCGCCCAAGACGAAGCACGCGCCCTGAACCACAACTACATCGGCACCGAGCACCTGCTGCTGGGCCTGATCCACGAGGGTGAGGGCGTCGCCGCCAAGGCCCTGGAACAGCTCGGCATCTCCTTGGAGGCGGTGCGCGAGAAGGTCGTCGAGATCATCGGTGAGGGGCAGCAGGCGCCGAAGGGGCACATCCCGTTCACCCCGCGTGCGAAGAAGGTCCTGGAGCTGTCCCTGCGGGAGGCGCTCCAGCTCAACCACTCCTACATCGGCACCGAGCACATCCTGCTCGGCCTGATCCGCGAGGGGGAGGGTGTCGCCGCGCAGGTGCTGGTGAAGCTCGGCGCCGACCTCAACCGGGTCCGGTCGACGGTCCTGCAGCTGCTGTCCGGCTACCAAGGGCGCGAGGTCGGTGGCGCCGAGTCCGGCGAGCCGCAGACCGCCGGGGTGGGGGCCGCGACGCCCGCGTCGTCGGCCGAGCTCGACAAGTTCGGCCGCAACCTCACCCAGCTGGCCCGCGAGGGCAAGCTGGACCCGGTGATCGGCCGCGACACCGAGATGGAGCGCGTGATGACCGTGCTCTCCCGTCGTACGAAGAACAACCCGGTGCTGATCGGTGAGCCCGGCGTCGGGAAGACCGCGGTGGTCGAGGGCCTGGCCCAGGCCGTGGTCCGCGGTGACGTCCCCGAGACGCTGCGCGACAAGCAGATCTACACCCTGGACCTGGGCTCGCTGGTCGCCGGTTCGCGCTACCGCGGTGATTTCGAGGAGCGCCTGAAGAAGGTGCTCAAGGAGATCAAGACCCGCGGCGACATCGTGCTGTTCATCGACGAGATCCACACCCTGGTGGGTGCGGGTGCCGCCGAGGGCGCGATCGACGCCGCCAGCATCCTGAAGCCGATGCTGGCCCGCGGCGAACTGCAGACGATCGGCGCGACCACGCTGGACGAGTACCGCAAGTACATCGAGAAGGACGCCGCGCTGGAGCGCCGGTTCCAGCCGATCCAGGTGCCGGAGCCGTCGATCGCCGAGACCATCGACATCCTCAAGGGGCTGCGCGACAAGTACGAGGCGCACCACCGGATCACCATCACCGACGACGCCCTGGTGGCGGCGGCGACGATGTCCGACCGCTACGTCTCCGACCGGTTCCTGCCGGACAAGGCGATCGACCTGATCGACGAGGCCGGCGCCCGGCTGCGGATCAAGCGGATGACGGCGCCGCCGGACCTGCGGGAGTTCGACGAGCGGATCGCCAAGGTGCGGGTCGAGAAGGAAGCGGCGATCGACCAGCAGGACTTCGAGCGGGCCGCCTCGCTGCGCGACGACGAGAAGAAGCTGCTCACCCAGCGTGCCGCCAAGGAGGAGGCCTGGAAGGTCGGTGACGCCACCGTCACCCCGCAGGTCGACGAGGAGGCGGTCGCCGAGGTGCTGTCCAGCGCGACCGGCATCCCGGTGTTCCGCCTCACCGAGGAGGAGTCGAGCCGGCTGCTCAACATGGAGCAGGAGATCGGCAAGCGCTACATCGGCCAGACCGATGCGGTGCGGTCGCTGTCCCGGTCGATCCGGCGCACCCGGGCCGGTCTGAAGGACCCGCGGCGCCCGTCCGGGTCGTTCATCTTCGCCGGCCCCTCGGGCGTCGGCAAGACGGAGCTGACCAAGGCGCTGACCGAGTTCCTGTTCGGTGACGAGGACGCGCTGATCCAGCTCGACATGTCCGAGTACTCCGAGAAGCACACCGCCTCGCGGCTGTTCGGGTCCCCGCCCGGCTACGTCGGCTACGAGGAGGGCGGCCAGCTCACCGAGAAGGTGCGCCGCAAGCCGTTCTCCGTGGTGCTCTTCGACGAGATCGAGAAGGCCCACCCCGACATCTTCAACTCGCTGCTGCAGATCCTCGACGAGGGTCGGCTCACCGACGCGCAGGGCCGGGTCGTGGACTTCAAGAACACGATCATCGTGATGACGACGAACCTCGGTTCGCGTGACATCAACAAGTCGGTCAGCCTCGGTTTCTCCACCGGTGCCAGCGACGAGACGTCGTACGACAAGATGAAGGCCAAGGTCTCCGAGGAGCTCAAGCAGCACTTCCGGCCCGAGTTCCTGAACCGCATCGACGAGATCATCGTGTTCCACCAGCTGACCCTGGACAACATCAAGTCGATCGTCGACCTGATGGTCTCCCAGGTGGAGGAGCGTCTGCGCGACAAGCACATGGGCATCGAGCTCACCCCGGCCGCGAAGGACCTGGTGGCCCAGCGGGGCTTCGACCCGGTGCTCGGCGCCCGGCCACTGCGCCGAGCCCTGCAGCGTGACGTGGAGGACCCGATGGCCGAGAAGATCCTGTTCGGTGACCTGAAGCCGGGCGAGGTCGTCCTGGTCGACGTCGCACCGAAGGGTTCCGAGGATCCGTTCGTCTTCCGCGGCGTGCCGCAGTCGGACGTGCCGGACACCCCGCCGGTGGAGCTGGACGGTGGTTCGTCGGAGAGCCAGCAGGCGGAGGGCGACCAGGCCGCCAGCTGACCGAGGCCGTCGTACGTCCGGCGGTGACCGTCGGAAGCCGTCACACGTACGAGCGACGAAACGGCTGAACCGAACGGCTGAACAGCGAAGGCCCCGGCGCAGGGATAACCTGCGCCGGGGCTTTTCGCGTTGTGGCACCGAGAGGAGTCCACCGGCGGGACCGCGCACGTACGACCTCTGCAGCGGGTCACCGCGATCCCCGGCCGCGTCGGGCCATCCGCCGGGCCGATGGGGCCGGTCGGTAGGGTGGCGGGCATGTTCCGCCTCACCCACGATTGCCGGCTCGACCCGCGTCCGACCACGGTGCTGATCGACATGGACGGCACCCTGCTCGACTCACTCTCGGCCATCACCGGCGCCCTCTCACGGGCCCTGGGTGACTACGGGCATGAGGCAGCGCCGGAATCCCTGCGGCGGTATGTCGGGCCGCCGATCCGAGAGGCGATGACCGAACTGCTGCCGGAGGTTCCGCTCGACGAGGCGGTCGCCCACTATCGGGCGGTCTATGGCGCCTCGATGCTGGAATCCCCGCTGTTCGCCGAGACCCGGCCGTTGCTGGATGCCCTCGCGCTGTCGGGGCTGCCGCTGGCCGTCGCCACGTCGAAGAAGGAGGTCAACGCCCGCGAGGTGCTCGTCCACCACGGGCTGGACGACCGGTTCACGGTGATCAGCGGGGCGGGGGAGGGCGACCGGAACGGCGACAAGGCCGCAGTGGTCGCGGATGCCCTGCGCCGGCTGGCCGCAGGCGGTGCGGACGTGTCAGCGCCGATCATGATCGGGGACAAGATCCACGACGTCGAGGGCGCGGCCAGTTCCGGTGTCGACACCATCCTGGTCGGCTGGGGGTACGGCAGCGCCGAGGAGCGCTCGCAGGCCCTGGCGGTGGCTGACGACGTGGCGGGACTGCGCCGGATGCTGTCAGTCTGACCCGGCCTCGGTCAGGTGGTCGGCAGGGTCCAATGCTCACCGTCGGTCCTGCCGGTCGTACGGGTCGTGCCGGTCCCGGTCCGGCCGATCGAGGCGATCAACCCGTCGGCTGCCAGACCGGACAGGGCGCGGTCGAACTGCTCGGGGTCGGCCGCGCGGCGCGGGGGCCACACTCGGCGCAACTCGGCGGTCGGGACCGGGGCCTCGGCCTCCCGGAGCACCGCGAGCAGCGCCCCCCGGCACTGGCGGTCGGTCCCCTCGTACGACTGGGTGCGGGGTGCGTACGTCGCGTCCGGGCGGCCGGCGAGCTGCCATGCGCACAGGTCGGCCACTGGGCAGGCCTCGCACCGAGGGGAGCGTGCCGTGCAGACGAGCGCCCCGAGCTCCATCGAGGCCACCGCCCAGGTCGCCGCGCGCTCCGGGGCGTCCGGGACATGGGCGACGGCGAGCGACCGGTCCGCGGCCCGTGGGTGCGTCGGCGCCTGGGCCTCCCCGCGGACCAGACGGGCGAGCAACCGTCGTACGTTCGTGTCGATCACCACGGTCCGCTGACGGTAGGCGAACGCCGCCACGGCGGCCGCCGTGTACTCCCCGACCCCGGGAAGGCCCCGCAGTGCGGCCTCGTCGTCAGGGACCCGTCCGCTGTGCCGCTCGACGAGTGCCTGGGCCGTACGGTGCAGCCGCAGCGCACGACGCGGATAGCCGAGCCGCCCCCACATCCGGATCGCCTCGCCGGCAGGTGCGGCGGCCAGGGCGGCCGGCGTGGGCCACCGCTCCATCCACGCCGTCCAGGGGCCGAGAACCCGGCCCACCGGTGTCTGCTGCAACATGAACTCGCTCACCATCACCCCCCAGGCCGAGCACTCGGCTCGGCGCCAGGGCAGGTCGCGGGCGTGGACGGCGTACCAGTCGAGGACTCTGGCGACGACCTGCGCGGGATCGGTGCGGTCCGGGACGACGCGTTCCGGGTCGGTACGGTCCGGGTCGGTACGGTCCGGGACGGGGGGGTGATCAGGCGGCGTCTCGGCGGGATCGGCTGGCACCGGTCCAGCGTAGGCGGTGCCCGACAGGTGCGCGGATCGCTGCGGGCGCGCCTCCAGAGATGGCACAACCCACTTCCGTAGGGTGAGCCCATGAGTGGAATGCTGCACCCGGTCGGGCCGGAGGACCCGCAGGTGTACTGGATGCGTCGAGCCACGATCGGCGTCGTGCTGGTGGTGGTGGTGCTGGTCATCGTGGCGTTCGCCCGTCCGGGCAGGGGCGCAGGCAATGCGGCCCCCACGGGCAGCCCGACCCCGCTCGTCCTCAGCACGCCGACGCCGACTCCGACCCCGACGCCGACTGACACCCCGACACCGGGCACCACGCCCGGAGCCGGATCCACGCCGGCGGCCGGTTCCACCCCCGCGACCCCGACGGCTGCGAAGACGCCGGCCGCTCCGACACCCTGTGGCCCCGCCGACATCAGGGTCGCCCTCAACGGCGGTGCCACGGCCATCGGCCAGAAGACCGACTTCACCGTCCAGCTGACCAACGGCTCGGCTACTCCCTGCACCATCGGAGTGGACCGGTCGGTCCTCGACCTGACGATCGTCTCCGGCAGCGACCGCATCTGGTCCACCGCCGACTGCGAGGCCTGGTTGGAGGCGAAGGGGCCGGCCGAGGTCAAGGCGGGGGAGTCGACCTCGGTCACCGTCAGCTGGCCCGGACGACGTTCCTACCCCGGCTGCAAGCTCGCCTCGAAGGACATCTCCGCGGGAACGTACATCGCCACCGCCGAGTACAAGGGTGCCGGGACGGCCAAGAAGGTGATGGGGCTGCGCTGATCCGGTGATGGGGCTGATCCGGTGATGGGGCTGATCCGGTGATGGGGCTGATCCGGTGATGGGGCTGATCCGGGCCGTCGAGGACCGAGCCGCCGGTCAGGCGAGTTCGTCGAATTCCGATTCGGCCATCCAGGCCAGGGCATCGCGGATCGCCCTGGCCCGGCGCAGGCCCACGCCGTCGACCGCCTGCAGGTCGCCCAGCGAAGCGGCGAAGATCTCCTGCAGTGACCCGAAGTGGTCCAGCAGTCGGGCCGCCACGGCCCGCGGCAGCGTACCGATCCGGGACAGCTGACGGTAGCCGCGCGGATAGAGCTGTGCCTCCAGATCGGTGGTGCCGAATCCGACCGCCCGTTCGATCGTCGTCAGATCGACCAGGTCGGTGGTGCTCAACTCCGCCAGGTCGGTGAGGTCGAAGACGACTCCGTTCGCCTCGTCGCGGTAGTCCTCGATGAGCAGTTCGGCGATGTTGTCCGTCCCGGATTCCAACTCACGGATCTGCAGGTCGACCAAGCGCCCCTCGGTGCCCAGATCGATCACGTAATCACGCAGCTCGTCCTGGATCCGGTGGACCATCTCCAGACGCTGCAGGACCACCGCGACGTCGCGTACGGTCACCTGGTCGCGGATCTCGAGGGTGGACAGGTGGTCGGTCACCTCAGCGAGCCGGTTGGTGTACCGCTCGAGCGTACGCAACCCCTGGTCGGCGCGGCCGAGGATGGCGCCCGGATCGGGGAAACTGAGCCGCTCCCCGTCGACGAACAGGCTGATCACCTGCATGGAGGCCGAGACCGAGATCGTCGGCACGCCGGTCTGCCGCGACACCCGATCGGCGGTCCGGTGCCGGGTACCCGTCTCCACCGAGTCGTACGCGGGATCGGGCATCAGATGGACCCCGGCCGCGACGATGCGGGACAGGTCGGCGCTCAGCACGATGGCGCCGTCGAGCTTCGACAGCTCGCGCAGATTCTGCGGGGTGACGGGGGCATCGAGGTGGAATCCCCCGGTCATCAGTCCCTCGACCTCGCGGTTCAGGCCGAGCACGATGAGGCCGCCGGTGCGCCCCTTGACGATCCGGTCGAGCCCGTTCCGCAGCGGCGTTCCTGGTGCGGTCAACGCCCGGAATCGCCGTGTGCGGCTCTGCTGGTCCTCCGCGGTCACCGGTTCCTCTCCCCCGTATCGCCTCGTCGCGTGGCTGTCGCTGCGTCGGGGTCAGTCTACGGTGTCGCGTCAGTGGCCACCGACGAGGCCGAAGAGGTCCAGCGCGGCCAGCACGGTGCCGACCCCCAGGACGCGTACGGTGCCCGGCAGCCGGCCCAGATCGTCCTCCGAGCCTGCCGGCACCAGGATGGTGCGGAATCCGAGCCTGATCGCTTCCGCCACCCGCCGGGAGGCACCCGGCACTCGGCGCAGTTCCCCGGCCAGCCCGATCTCGCCGAGGGCCATCAGCCCGGGCGGCGGGGCGATGTCGCGGGTGGCGGAGGCGATCGCCAGCGCGATCGCCAGGTCGGCGGCCGGGTCGACGACCCGTGCCCCGCCGACGGTGGAGACGTACACGTCCTTGTTGCCCAGTGGCTGGGCGGCCCGCCGCTCCAGCACCGCGGTGAGCATCGCCACCCGGGAGGAGTCGACCCCGTGGTTGGTCCGACGGGGGATCTGCAGGGGCGAGGCCGCCACCAGCGACTGGATCTCGGCGAGCAACGGGCGGCGCCCCTCGACCGTCACAGTGATGCAGGTGCCCGGCACCGTCGTCTCCCCACCGGTGGTCGAGGTGAACAGCCCCGACGGATCCGGCACCTCGACGATCCCGTTCTCCCGCATCTCGAAGCAGCCCACCTCGTCGGCGGCACCGAAGCGGTTCTTCGTCGCCCGGACCATCCGGAACCCCGAGTGCCGGTCGCCCTCGAAGCTCAACACCACGTCCACCAGATGCTCGAGCGTACGAGGGCCGGCGATCGAACCGTCCTTGGTGACATGGCCGACGATGATCACCGCCAGGTGGCGCTGCTTGGCGACCCGGACCAGCTCGGCGGTCACCTCCCGCACCTGGGTGACACCGCCCGGCGTGCCGTCGGCGCCCTCGGCGGTCATCGTCTGGACCGAGTCGACCACCAGCAGGGTGGGGGAGACCTGGTCGACGTGGCCGAGCACGGTGCCCAGGTCGCTCTCCGCCGCCAGGTAGAGCTCCTCGGAGAGATCGCCGGTCCGCTCGGCCCGCATCCTCACCTGGGCGGCGGATTCCTCGCCGGTGACGTAGAGGGTCCGCCGGCCCCGCTGCGCCCACGCCGCAGCGACCTCCAGCAGCAGGGTGGACTTGCCGACCCCGGGCTCCCCGGCCAGCAGCACCACCGCGCCCGGGACGAGTCCGCCGCCGAGCACCCGGTCGAGCTCGCCGACCCCGGTGACCGTACGATGCGCGGCCTCGCCGTGGACCTCCGAGATCGGCACCGCCTGGTGGCTCGGCGTGATCGGCCGGGTCGCCCGGGAAAGCGATCCGGCCCGGGCCCCCTGCTCCACGACGGTGCCCCACTGCTGGCACTCGCCGCAGCGGCCGACCCATTTGGCCGTGGTCCATCCACAGTCGGAGCAGACGTACGCGTCACGGGTGGCGGTGGCCTTCGGTCGGGACATGGCAGCAGCCTAGGACGGACCACTGACATCGACCGGCAGTGATGGTCCGACGGGGACGGTGGGCCGTGCGGACGCCGGCCGAGGACCCGGGGCCGTACGGGCCAGCCAGGGCCGTACGCCAGGCCCATACGATGCCGGCGCTCAGCCCAGCAGCGTGCCGGCCACCTCCAGCAGGCGGTCGTTGGCGTCCGGCTCGGCGATCGACACCCGCAGGCCCTCCCCAGGGAACGCGCGGGTCATCAGACCGGCGTCCCGGAACGCGTCGAACCAGACCTGGGTGTGTTCACCGGCAGGGAACCAGACGAAGTTGCCCTGAGTGGCCGGGATCGGATGGCCCATCCGGCGCAGTTGCTCGGCGATCCGGTCGCGCTCGTGCACCGTCACCCGGACCCGGCCGATCAGCTCCGGCTCGGCCTCCAGCGAGGCGAGCACACCGGCCTGGGCAGGGGAGGAGATCGCGAACGGCATCGTGACGCCCCGCACCGCGTGAGCCAGCGCGGGATCGGCCGCGGCCATCCAGCCGACCCGCAGGGCGGCCAGGCCGTACGCCTTGGAGAACGTCCGCAGGGACACCACACCCGGGTGCACGTCGAGCAGCTCCAGGCCGCGGGCGGCGTCCGGGTCGGTGACGTACTCCACGTACGCCTCGTCGACGATCACCAGGATGTCGTCACGGACCGCGCCGAGGAAGGCCACCAGGTCGTCGTGACGGACCGCCGGACCGGTCGGATTGTTCGGGGTGCAGACCATCACCGCTCGGGTGCGGGGGGTGATCGCGGCCAGCATGGCGGTCAGGTCGTGCTCCCCGGTCGGGGTCAGCGGCACCGGCACCGCGCAGGCGCCGAGCACCTGGACGGCGAGCGGGTAGGCCTCGAAGCTGCGCCAGGCATAGACCACCTCGTCGCCGGGGCCGCAGGTGGCCTCGAGCAGGTGCGCCAGCACCTCCACCGATCCGGTGCCGAACGCCAGCCGCTCCTCGTCCAGCCCGTGACGGGTCGCCACGGCGGAGGTGATCTCGGTGTTGCCGGCGTCCGGGTAGCGGTTCATCTCCGTCAACGATCGGGAGACCGCCTCCAGCACTCCGGGCAGCGGACCGTACGGGTTCTCGTTGCTGGAGACCTTCCAGGCCCGGCCGTCGGGGCCCGGTTTCGGTGAGCGACCCGCACGGTAGGGCGGCATGCTTGCGATGTGCGGGCGCAGCGTCAGCGACATGCGTTCTCCTAGGAGGTCGATGAGTCCCTGACTGTACGCCAACGACGGGGCCGTCCTGAGGGTGTGTCGCACGCCTCGGGACAGCCCCGCACAGTGGATGACGACCCGATGGCGGGTCAGGGCGTGCCTCCGGCCGCCGAAGGGCGGGTCGGCCGGCACCAGGGGATTCAGATGGTCACCGCTCCCCGCGGGGTGTCGAAGGTGGCCGACATGATGCCCGGCTGGCCGTGGCGGCTGGTCCAGGTCAGGTGGAAGCCGTCCAGCAGAGCCTCCGGGTCGCCCCCTAGCCAGTCGGTGAGCCGTGCCGGATCACCGGACAGCTCGAGAGACTGCAACGACACCGTACGGCCCTCCTCGGACAGCGCGGCGGGCAGCAGCTCGTCGGCGCTGATCCAGCGGATGAAGAAGGGCAGCTGCGGGTCGGCCTGGAGGCCCTTGATGCCGAGCTGGCGCCATTCGAGCTGGCGACCGTCAGGGAACCGGCGGGTGCCGACCGCCGCCTCGCGACCGAGCTTGGCCTCGTAGGCGGTCAGGTCGTCGATGGCCACCGCCCAGGACATCCAGCCGCCGCCGGCCTCGGACCGGGCGCGGACGACCTGCCCGAACGGCGCCTTGTCGGCGGCCGGGTGGTCCAGCACCTCGACGATCTCGATGTAGCGACCGTCGGCGAGCGGGATGAGGCGGTTTCGGGTGCCGAACCGCGGGTGGAAGCCTCCGTCACGGGAGTCCACCCCGAGCGCGTCGCTGAGGAACTGGGCCGATGCCAGGAGTCCCTCCGGCCCGGCGGCGTACGAGAGGTGGTCTACATGCATGGGCCTATTGTGCGCCCTCGGGGTCCGCTCCTTTTCCCGGGGGCCGAACGTGGAAGTCAGGACCTGTGTGGTAAGAGGTCTTGTCCGGCGAGACTCGCCGGATGACCGACCAGCGGCGGCCGCACTGCCTCCAGATCCGCGCAGTGCCGGGCAAGCGCGGCGTAGCCGGCCGGGCCCATCAGCGCGGTCAGCTCGGTGGCGAGTGTGCGGTAGACGGGCTCGGCGGCCCGGTGGGCGGCCGGGGTCGAGGTGCAGTACCAGTCGAACTCGTGGCCGCCGTCGCCCCAGCCGGAGCGTACGTACTCACCGATGCTGACCTCGGTGTAGGTCGAGCCGTCGCCGCGCTCGACGTCGCGGAACAGCCGCCGGATCGGCAACTGCCAGCACACGTCCGGCTTGGTCTCGGTGATCGGCACTCCCTCCCGGGCCGCCAGATGGTGCAGGGCGCAGCCCTGGCCACCGGCGAACCCGGGGCGATTGAGGAAGAGACAGGCACCGTCGACCAGCCGGGTGGCCCGCTCGACCTCACCGGGGTCCTCCTCGTCCGACACGTCCACTGCCCAGCCCTGCCGGGCCGACCACGGGCTGCCGTCCGGATCGGTGCCGTACACCTCGGCGAGTTGCCACAGGGAGGAGTCCAGTCGGGCGACCCAGCCGGCGACCCGCTGCTCGTCCTCGGGACCGCTGAAGTGGGCGCCCAGGGTGCAGCAGCCGTCGTCCGGGCGGCCCGCGTAGAGGCCGGGGCATCCGGCGCCGAACAGACAGTTCCACCGGGAGGTGAGCCAGGTCAGGTCGCAGCGGAACACCTGGTCGTCATCGGCCGGATCGGCGAACTCGACCCAGAGCCGGGGGAAGCCGTCCGGCACCTCGCCCTCGGCCAGCCGAGCGCCGGCAGCGACCTGAACGGGGACCCGGGACCCGACCGATTGTGCCGCAGACATGCGGACATCCTAGGCGTCGGCCGGAGGGGCGGGGAGCCGTCGGTCGGACGCCGGGGACCGCGGCCGGACGGTGGTCGTACGCCTGTTCCGCGCACGGCGGGAGCGCGGCGAGGGGCGGGTGCATTACGGTATGGCGCATGCGGCTCGGAGTGCTCGATGTGGGGTCCAACACCGTCCACCTGCTGGTCGTGGACGCGAGGGTCGGCGGTCCGCCGATCCCGGCCGCGTCCCACAAGCGGGTGATGCGGCTGGCCGAGCACATCACCGCCGACGAGACGCTCTCCGTGGAAGGCGCCGAAGCGCTGGTGGGGATGGTGCAGGAGTGCACCGAGTTCGCCGAGACCACCGGGTGCTCGCGGGTGCTCCCCTTCGTCACCTCGGCGCTGCGCGAGGCGAAGAACACCGAGGAGGTCCTGGCGACGGTCAAGGACCGCACCGGGGTCGAGCTGCGGGTGCTGTCCGGGCAGGACGAGGCGCGGGCCACCTTCCTCGCCGTCCGCCGCTGGTACGGCTGGTCGGCCGGGCGCCTCGGAGTGCTCGACATCGGCGGCGGATCGCTGGAGATGGCCGGCGGCTCCGACGAGGAGCCGGAGGTGGCTCTGTCGGTGCCGGTCGGCGCGGGCCGGATGTACCGGATGTTCAAGGACGACGGCGGGCCCGCTGCGTGCCGACGCCACGTCCGCGCCGAGATCGGTGCCGTCGTCGGTGACCTGCTGCGCCGGGCGCCGTTCGACCGGTGGGTGGCGACCTCGAAGACCTTCCGCTCGCTGGGCCGGATCACCGGCGGGGCCGCCCCGTCCAGCGAGGGCCCGTACATCCAGCGCCAGCTGCGACTCGCGGACCTGTCGGGCTGGGTCGACCGACTCGCCGAGATGTCCCCGGACGAACGGGCGGAACTCCCGGGGGTCTCGAAGGACCGCGCCGAGCAACTGCTGTCGGGCGCGATCGTCGCCGAGGCGGTGATGGAGTTGACCGGTGCGGAGTCGGTCGAGCTGTGCCCGTGGGCGCTGCGCGAGGGTGTCATCCTCAACTACCTCGACCACCTGCAGTACTGGCAGCGCAACGGCCTGAAGGCACGATCCATCAAGCACCTCGACACCGACCTGTCGCCCGCCGCCGCACCGCTGGGCTGAGCCGCCGGTGGGGTCGTCGGCGGAGGTCTCCCACCCGGCGGCACCGGTCCCCGGCCCTGCCCGGCGGGTCCGACGGCGTGGCTACTCTTGGACCGTGCCCCGCAGCGGCGGGACGTACGCCACCGACCGGTCGTCGGCCCCAGGACTCCGGAGAACGACAGATGGACAGCACGCAGGCGGACGCGACGGCGATCGGCGGGGGGCTCCACCATCCGGTGACCCTGTCCACCTCGTCGCTGTTCCCCGAGTCGACCGCGAGTGCGTTCGAGGTGGCGGCCCGGCTCGGTTTCGACGGCGTCGAGGTGATGGTCGGCATCGACCAGGTCGCCGCGGATGTCGATGCGCTGGAGAAACTGCGGGACTACCACGGGGTGCCGGTCACCTCGATCCATGCCCCGACCCTCGTCGTCACCCAGTTGGTCTGGCGCGGCACCGGGCACTGGGACAAGCTGCGCCGTTGCGCCGAGATGGCATTGGCGCTGGACTGCGACGTCGTCGTGGTGCATCCGCCGTTCCGCTGGCAGGGCGACTACGCCACCGGGTTCGTGGCCGGCATCGCCGAGATCCGCCGGGAAACCGGCGTACGGTTCTGCGTCGAGAACATGTACCCGTGGCGTACGCCGGCCGGCGAGTACGCCGCGTACCGGCCGACCTGGGACCCGACCGACGAACCCTTCGAACACCTCACCCTCGACCTGTCCCACGCCGCGACCGCGCAGGTGCGCTCGCTCGACCTGGTCCGGGCCTGGGGCGACCGGCTGCAGCACGTCCACCTGACCGACGGCCAGGGGTCGTTCCGCGACGAGCACCTCGCTCCGGGGGCGGGCAACCAGGACGCCGACCAGGTCCTGCACCATATCCTCGGCCACGGCTACACCGGAGACCTGTGCCTGGAACTCAACACCCGCGCCGCGGACAGCCGGGCGGACCGGGAGCGCATCCTCGCCGACGCACTCGCCTGGACCCGTGACCGGGTCGCCGAGTCGGGTCGGCTGGCCCCGCAGCCGTCGTGACCGGGCGACCGCCGCAGGCTCCGGTGCGGGACGCGGCGCCGGGGGACGGCCCGACGGAGTCGACGCCCATGGCGTGGCGCGCGGCGTACGGGGCGGAGGTGGCGCTGCTGCTGCTCGTCTCGCTGGGCCGGTCGGCGGTGTACGCGGTGCTGACGATCCTCGACATGTCCACCCGGCCGGGCGGGGTGGCCGCCCAGACCGCTCAGATCAATCCGATCGTGGTGGCCGACCGGCCCTGGCTCGACGCGATCTATCAGGTCGTCGACACCCTGCTGCCGGTGGTGCCGGCGCTGCTCGCGGTGTACCTGCTCGGTCTCTCCCACCGCCGTCCGTGGGCGGCGATCGGGATGGACCTTCGTCGACGCGGCTGGGGACGCGACCTGGCGGCCGGGCTGGGGCTGGCGGCGCTGATCGGTGTCCCCGGGCTCGGGCTGTTCCTGGTCGCCCGGGCCACCGGACTGGCCGCCGACGTCCAGGCCACCGGGCTCGGCACCAGCGCCTGGGCGGTGCTGGTGCTGGTGGCCCGGGCGCTGATGAACGGTGTCGTCGAAGAGGTCATCGTCGTCGGCTACCTCTTCGACCGGCTGCCACGGCTGGGCTGGCCGCCGTGGCTGGTCCTGGTGGCCTCGGCCGTGCTGCGTGGCAGCTATCACCTCTACCAGGGGTGGGGCGGTTTCGTCGGCAACATCGTGATGGGGCTGGTATTCGGCCAGTGGTACCGGCGATCCGGCCGGGTGCTGCCGCTGGTGGTGGCGCACACCGCGATCGACGTGGTGGCCTTCGTCGGCTATGCCGTGCTGGCCCCGCGGGTCGGCTGGCTCTGAGGTCGTACGGTCCACCCTGAGGTCGTACGGTCCACTCTGAGGTCGTACGATCCCGCTGGGGTGGGCGCGGATCACCCGGTGGAATCGGAGAGTTCGCCGCGGTGTGCGGCGAGCTCGGTACGGGAGCGTACGCCGAGCTTGCTGTAGATCCGGGTCAGGTGGAACTGCACCGTCTTCACCGAGATGAACAGCTCCCGGGCGACGTCGGCGTTGCTCAGGCCACGGGCCACCAGCCGGGCCACCGCCTGTTCCTGGGCGGTCAGCGACTCGACGTCGAGCCCGGCCGACCGGGTCCCGCCGGCGCCGCCGGCCTGCAGTTCCCGGTGACAGCGTTCCACGTAGACCGTCGCACCGACGGCGGAGAAGCCGTCCAGGGCCCGGCGCAGCACCACGCCCGCCTCCCGGCGCTTGCCGGCCCGACGTAGTGCCTGGCCGTAGAGGAAGTTGATCCGGGTCCGCAGGTAGAAGTAGGGCGACGCCTCGACCAGCGCCAGCGCCTCCTCGAACGACCGTCGGGCCTCCTCGATGTCGCCGCGCAGGGAGGTCAGTCGACCGCGGCCCATCGCCAGCCGGGCCATCGCGCTGTGCCGGCCGGCCTGCCGGGCCCGCTCCTCGTGCGGGCGCAGGAACCTGTCGGCCTCGTCGAGGCGTCCGGTGAGCGACAGGGCGCTGGCCCACATGTCGTGCCACGGCCAGAAGCCGGGCTCGTCGACGCTCGCCGGCCGATCGGCCGTGGCGATCGGTTCCATCGCATGCAGACTGCCGTCCGCGTCGGAGCGGGCCTGCGCCACCCGGGTGCGGGCCATCGCGGTGGGCAGCCGGGTGATCATGTACTCCGAGCTCACCGCCAGCGCCTGCGAGACGTGCCAGTCGGCCTCGGCCGACTGGCCGCGGAGGGCACAGATCTCCGCCCCTGTCCAGTGGATCAGCGGGGCGATCAGGTCCATCCCGGTGCGGTCGAGCAGATCCTGCGCCCGCTCGACGACGGCCATCGCGCTGTCCCACTCGCCGACCTCGAGGTGGGCGCGGGCCAGCCAGCCCGAGGCCCACAGGGCGACTCGGGACGAGCCCTGCCAGAAGCCCTGGGGGATGGCGGCCTGGAAGTCCTGGATCGCCTGCTGGGGCCGGTCCCAGGCCAGTTCCAGCCAGCCGTGGCCCATCAGGGCGCGCTGCCGCTGGGCCCCGGTGGCCAGTGCCTCGAGGGTGCGGCGGTAGGCGGCCTCCGCGTCGGCCACCCGGCCGGCCATCCCCAGCCCGAGGCCGAGCAGGGTGTGCGCCTCGACCGCCGCGGGCAGGCCCGGTCGGCCCAGCCGGTCGGCCGCCGCCAGACAGCGTTCCCCCCAGGTGACCAGCGCCTCGCCGTCGACCTCGCCCAGCGCGTGCAGCGACAGTCGGTGCGCGCCGACCGCTTCCGCCTCGGGGTCGTCGCCGGCCTCGTCCATCGCCCGGTGCAGCAGTTGCTCGGCCGCGCCGCGGCGGGCCTTGAGAGTAGCCAGATAGCCCAGCGCGACGTCCCGTCGGGCGTTGCCGGGGAAGGCTTCCACCTCGGCGGCCAGCGCCTCGGCGGCGTGCAGGTCGCCCGAGCCGGTCATCGCGTCAAGAGCCAGCACGAGATAGCGCCGGCTGAGGTCGCGGTCCGGGTGGCCGCGGGAGGCGAGCACCCAGCTGTCGGCGGCCCGCCGCCAGCGCCCGTCGGCGGCGTACGTCTCGGCCAGCGCCGCGGTCCGCTCGGCGAGCGGGGCATCCGGCCCCTGACCGGCGGCGAACAGGTGTTGGGCCCGGTCGAACTCGTCCCCGGCCCGGTCCGCGGCCGCCAGGTGCAGGCGCCGCCGGGTGACCAGGTCGAGCGCCTCGTACGCGGCGGCGGCCAGCATCGGATTGGTGAAGGTGAGGGTCAGCCGGTCCTGGTGGCTGCGCACCTGCAGCAGACCACGTGCCCGTGCCTCGTCGATCGCCGGCAGCATGTCGGCCAGACCGGCCAGCGCGGCGACCTCGATCGCCGGGGTGCCGGGTCCGCTGACCGCCAGCGCGGTGACCAGGTCGCGGACGTCCGGGGTGGCCTCGCCCAGCACGGCGGCGAGCTCCTGGCGGACGCTGCGCGGCGCGGGCAGTGCATCGTACGACGCTTCCCGGTCCAGGCCGGGGAACTCGTCGAGCAGCTCGACGACCAGCCCGGGCAGACCGCCGGTGAAGGCGGCCAGCCGGCGTGCCGCGTCGGGGCTGAGCAACTGGCCGCGGGAGCGGGCCAGGTCGCGCACCGCGTCCGCACCGAGGCCGCCGACGACCACGGTGTCGGCCCGGTGGGCCCGTAGTACCGTGGCGAGCTCCGGGTCGGCGGTCTCCTCGGCGGTGACCTCCAGGACCACCGCGACCGGCGCGTCGGTGAGCCGTTCCACGGCCGAGGAGATCGCTCGCAGGGAGGCCGGGTCGGCGTGCTGGGCGTCCTCGACCACGACGAGGAGGCCACCCGCCGAGCAGTCCCGGAGTCGGTCCAGGATCGCCGCGGTCGCCGCCTGCGGATCCGCCCCGATCGCCGGTGCCGGCTCGGCGGAGCGTACGCCGGCCGGGCCGTCCGCCGCGGCGCACAGCCGACGGGCGAACTCGCCGGGCAGTCGACGCTCCCAGACCAGTCCCCGCAGTCGCAGTTCCCGGGCGCCCGGGACCGCCCGCCGTGCTCGGCGGACGGCCTCGGCGACCAGTGCGGTGGTGCCCACGTGGGCAGTCCCCGCCACCACGATCACCGCTGGTGCCCCGGCGAGGGCCCCGGCGAACGACGCGATCAGTGTCCGGAGCTCCCGCTCCCGCCCGATCAGTGGCGACTCTGCCGGCTGCATTCCTGCATCATAAGTGGGCCACCCCGGCGCGGACACCCTTCGCTCGGGGCTCACCCGCCGAAGTCTCCGCCCGCCACCGGCAGGATCGAGCCGGTGATGTAGGAGGCTTCGTCGGAGGCAAGGAAGCAGATCGCCGCCGCCTGTTCCTCCAGGGTGCCGTAGCGTTTCAGCAGCGAGGACTCCACCGTCTGGTCGACGGTGACCTGGTGCCAGGCCTCCTCCTGCGGGTTCTGCGGCTCCCCGCCCCGCAGGACGCGGCGCGGCGGGGCGTCGGTGCCGCCCGGTGCGGTGGCGACCACCCGGACCCCGTGCGGTGCGGCCTCGAACGCCAGCGATTTCGTCAGAGTGTTCACCCCACCCTTCGCCGCGGCGTACGGCAGCCGGTTGAGCCCCATCGTCGCGGTCGAGGAGACGTTGACGATCGTGCCGTGACCCTGCGCGTACAGCTGCGGCAGCACCGCCCGGCAGGACCACAGGGTGGGGAAGAGCGAACGGCGGATCTCCTTCTCGATCTCCTCCTCCCGGTACTCCTCGTACGGCTTGCGCCAGATGGTGCCGCCCACCACGTGGATGGCGACGTCGACCCGGCCGTACGTGGCGACCGCGGCGTCGACCACCGCCTGCGCCCCGGCGTACGTCTCGAGGTCGGCGGTCACCGCGACCGCGGTGCCGCCCTTGCGGGTGATCCCCCGGGTCACCTCGTCGAGGATGACGGCGCGGTCGGCGAGCACCAGCCGGCCGCCCTCGGCGGCGATCCGGCGGGCCACCCGCTCACCGATGCCCTGGGCGGCGCCGGTGACCAGGACGACCTTGCCGGCGAACCGACCGGGGCTGAGGAAACCCGGCTCGTCCAGCAGGCCACCGCGGATCATCGCCCGGCGGGTGGTCTCCTTGCCGTGTTCGCCGTGCTCGATGATCAGCCGGCGGGCCAGCTCACGGTCGCCCTGCTCGAAGGCATCGATGATCCGGTCGTGATCGCCGATCACGTCCGGGTGGCACCACTCGCCGTGCGGCAGCATCTCGTGCATGTGCCCGGCGACGCCGAGCCGCTGGTAGGCCGCGAGCAGGTGCTCGTTGCCGGTGAAGGTGAACGGGTACTCGTGGAACAACGCGTTGGCGTCGGTGAACGCATCCGCGTCGACGAACCGGTCGCCGTCGACGAATGGACGGCAGGCGTCGGCCAGCATCCGGAAGCCGGTGATCCGCCCGCTGCTCAGCCGGCCGATCGTCAGCTCCATCACCCCCAGCTCCAGCGCGGTGCGCGCGTCGAACAACGAGTCCGACGTCAGGATCGACGGGTGCTCCTCACCGATCACGTAGCCGTCCGGCGCCACGGTGTCCGCCGGCGGGGCGGGCAGCACGACGGGGGCCAGCACCGGGTCATGCCGGGCGGCGTATGCCGCCGGTCGCTGCAGGGTGCCGCCGATGGCGTACGCGTTCCCGGGACCGGCGGCCGCGGGACCAGCGGTCGTGGCGGTGGTGCTCGGCACGGTGGCCTCGGCCGCGGCGTCCCGGGAACCGGACAGGGCCAGCCCACCGATGCCGTACGCCGTCGGGTCGGCCGGGAGCGCGGCCCGGCCGGAGCCGAGCGGTGCGCTCTGCCCGGTGCCGGACAGGGCCAGCCCACCGATGCCGTACGCCTCGGTGCCTGCGACGGCCGTGACCAGGGCCACGGTGCCCGCAGGCAGTGTCATCGTGATCGGGGCCACTGTGATCGGGGCCAGCGTAATCGGGGCCATTGTGCTCGGGTCCAGCGTGGTCGGGTCCAGCGTGATCGGCGCCTGCGGAGTGACGGCAGCCGGTGCGACGATCGCCTCGCCGAGCCCGGCCTCACGGGCCTCGGCCTCCGCCTTCACCTGGGCCGCCGTCTCCTGGGTCGCCGTGTCCTGCACCGGGGCCACTCGGACCGGGGCCTCGGCAGCCACGGCCTCCCGGGACGCGGCCTCTGGGGTCACGGCCTCTCGGGTCACCGACTCCAGCGCCTCGACCCCGTGGGCACGGGAGGCCGAGGAACTGGCCAGTGAGAACTTCTCGTAGAAGAAGCCCTCGGGCTCCAGGCCGGTCGCCTGGAAGTGCGTCCGGACGGCCTCCACCATCGGCGGCGGGCCGCAGAGGTAGACCGACACGTTGCCGTCGTGGAGGTGCTGTGGGTCCATGTGGGCGGTGACGTAGCCCTTCTTTCGGGCTTTCGCCGCCGGGTCGGTGACGGTGTAGTCCCAGGTGAAGTGCGGCAACTGCTCCTGCAGAGCGGCGAGGGTGCCGAGCTCGACCGCTTCGCTGTCGGTGTTGACCCCGTAGATGAGGTGCATCGGACGGGTGCTGCCCGCCTTCGCCGCGGTCCGCAGCATGGCGAGGATCGGCGCCAGACCGGTGCCACCGGCCAGCAACAGCAGTGGGGTGGTGCCCTCTCGCAGGAAGAACGAGCCGTTGGGCCCGTGCAGGGTGAGCCGGTCGCCGACGGCGGCGCGCTCGGCCAGCCAGGTGGACATCGCCCCACCGGGGGTGATCTTCACCAGGAAGGTCAGTCGGTCCTCGTCCGGCGAGGTGCTGAACGAGTACGAGCGACGCTCGTCGGTGCCCGGCACCTCGATGTTGACGTACTGTCCGGGCAGGTACGACAGCGACGCCCGGTCGTCGACCTCGATGGTGAAGCCGATGACGTTGTCGCTGTGGCGACAGATCTCCACCACGGTGGCGGCGAAGGTGCCGGCGACGGTTTTCGCCACCTCGGAGGTGGCGGCGATCCGCACCACCAGATCCGTCCGCGGCGTCATCTGGCACGGCAGGCAATAGCCCTCGGCGGCCTCGGCCGCACTCAGCGCGTCCTCGATGTAGCAGCCGGGATCGTACGAGCCCGATTCACAGAACGCCTTGCAGGTGCCGCAGGCGCCGTCCAGGCAGTCCACCGGGATGTTGATCCGCGCCCGGTAGGACGCCTCGGCGACCGTCTGGCCCGGCTGGGCCGTGACGAACCGGGTGACACCGTCCTCGAAGGTCAATGCGACCTGATGCGACATGTGCTGCCTCTCAGACGTGGTAGATGTCGATCACGTGGTGGATGTAGTCGTTCTTCAGCACGGCGACCTTGCGGCGGATCAGCGGGGTCTCGCCGGAGAAGTCGATGGTGTAGAACGAGGTCCCGTAGTACGGGTCGACGGTCTGGTAGCGGAAGTACATCGTGTGCCAGTTGAAGCGGACGTCCACCAGGGCGCCACGGCGGTCGAGGATCTCCACGTTGGCGATGTTGTGCGAGGTCCGCGGCTCCGGCAGCGAGGTCGCCGAGGAGCGCTCGGTGCGGATCCGGAAGACCCGGTCCTCCAGGCCCGCCTTGCTCGGGTAGTACATCAGGGAGATCTCGGTCTGCGGGTCGCGGGTGAGCTCGTCGTCGTCGGCCCAGGCGGGCATCCAGAACTCGGCGTCCTCGGCGTAGCAGTCGAGCCAGCGGCTGAAGTCGCGGTCGTCGAGGTGGCGCGCCTCGCGGTAGAGGAACTGTTCGACGGCGTGCTGGTCGACGTAGATGTCGGCGGCGGCGGGTGCGGGGGCGTTCTGTACGGTCGTCATCGTCCTGTTTCCTTTCACGCCAGCTCGGACAGCAGGGCGGACTCGGCGGCCTTCTCGGCGGCCTGGGCCCGCTTCATCTGCGACAGCCAGTACTCGTGCTGGATGGGGTAGAGGCCCTCGTCCTCGTTCTTCACACCGGAGGAGAGCAGGTCGTCCATGCCGAGCTCCCGGGCGAAGTCGCTGGAGCCGGCGATCTGGTGGGTCTGGCCGCGGGACATGTCGTTCCACGGGGCGGCCGAGGCCTGGAAGGTCTTCTGGCAGGAGCGGAACTCCTCCAGGTCGTCCGGGGTGGCCATGCCGGAGGCGTTGAAGAAGTCCTCGTACTGGCGGATCCGCTGCGCGCGGGCCTCGGCGGCCTCGCCCTTCGGGGCGATGCAGTAGATGGTGACCTCGGTCTTGTCCACCGCGACCGGCCGGAAGTGACGGATCTGGGTGGAGAACTGGTCCATGATGAACACGTTCGGGTAGAGGCACAGGTTGCGCGAGCCGGTGACCATGAACTCGCCCTTGGCCTGGCCGAACTGCTCGGTCAGCTCCGCCAGCTTCGGGAACAGCGGGCGCGACTGGTAGTTCGCGGCGTACGTCCACAGGCACAGGTGGCCGTTGGGGTAGGACCAGTAGCCGCCGCCCTGCTTGCCCCACTTGCCGGCGTCGACGGTCTGGGTGGTGTTCTTCGACTCCCCGGTGCTGCGCCGGCCGGTGGTGGCGGCGTAGTTCCAGTGCGTCGCGGTGACGTGGTAACCGTCGGCGCCGTTCTCGGCCTGCACCTTCCAATTGCCGTCGTACGTGTAGGTGGAGGCGCCACGCAGCACCTCGAGGCCCTCGGGGGACTGGTCGACGAGCAGGTCGATCACCTTCGTGGTGTCGCCGAGGTGATCGGCCAGGTCGGCGACGTCGGCGTTCAGCGACCCGAAGAGGAAGCCGCGGTAGCTGTCGAAGCGGGCGACGTGGGTGAGGTCGTGCGACCCGTTCGTGTCGAACTGCTCCGGGTAGCCGGCGCCGTCGGGATCCTTGACCTTCAGCAGGGTGCCGTCGTTGCGGAACGTCCAGCCGTGGAAGGGACAGGTGAGGGTGGTCCGGTTGTCGGTCTTCTTGCGGCACAGCATGGCGCCGCGGTGGGCGCAGGAGTTGATCATGCAGTGCAGTCGGCCGTCCTTGCCGCGGGTGATCACCACCGGCTGGCGGCCGATGTAGGTGGTGAAGTAGTCACCGACGTTCGGGATCTGCGACTCGTGGGCGAGGTAGATCCAGTTGCCCTCGAAGATGTACTTCATCTCGAGCTCGAACAGCTGCTCGTCGGTGAAGACCGAGCGGTTGAGCTGCCACTTGCCCTCGTCGGGCTTCTCGACCATCAGCGAGTCGAGATCGATGCTGAGCGCGTCGATGCTGGGATGCGCCATGTGTTCCTCCAGGTGACTTCGTCGGCACCCGCCCGGTCGTCGGGCGATGGCGTTCACTGTGGCAAAGGCCACGGACGAGGCGCACCAGACGTTTCCCCAGCCCTGACCCAGGTACCCAGGTGGACCCCGGTGGGGCCGCCGTGAGGGCGCGGCGGTCGTCTCCCGGGAGGTGCCGGAGCGTGCCGTACGCTGGGATCCATGCGAGTTGGAGTATTCGGGGCGACCGGGCAGGTCGGCGGCGTGATGCGTACGCTGCTGGCGGAGCGCGGGTTCCCCCTCGACGAGGTCCGTTTCTTCGCGTCGGCCCGGTCGGCCGGCACGAAGCTGCCGTGGGGCGACGGTGAGGTGATCGTGGAGGACACCGAGACCGCCGACTTCTCCGGTCTCGACATCGCGATCTTCTCCGCGGGCAAGAAGACCTCCCTCGCGTTCGCTCCGAAGGTCGCCGCCGCCGGTGCCGTCGTGATCGACAACTCCTCGGCCTGGCGGATGGATCCGCAGGTGCCGTTGGTCGTCTCCGAGGTCAACCCGGACGACACCATCGACCCGCCCAAGGGCATCATCGCCAACCCGAACTGCACCACGATGGCCGCGATGCCGATCATGAAGCCGCTGCACGACCTGGCCGACCTGCGCCGGTTGATCGTGGCCACCTACCAGGCCACCTCGGGCTCCGGCGTCGCCGGGGTCGCCACTCTCGCCACACAGACCGCCGCGGTGCCCGACCCGCGGGCGCTGGCACTCGACGGGTCCGCGGCCGGGATCACCCCCGACATGTACGGGCCGTACGTCAAGCCGATCGCCTTCAACGCGCTGCCGTTCGCCGGCAACCTGGTCGACGACGGCACGGGGGAGACCGACGAGGAGCAGAAACTGCGCAACGAGTCGCGCAAGATCCTGCACATCCCCGACCTGTTGGTCGCCGGCACCTGCGTGCGGGTGCCGGTCTTCAGCGGCCACTCGCTGGCGATCCACGCTGAGTTCACCCGCGACATCACCCCCGAACAGGCCGTCGAGGCGCTGCGGGACGCGCCCGGCGTCGAGTTGATGGACGTGCCGACCCCGCTCGATGCGGCCGGCAAGGATCCGTCGTACGTCGGCCGGATCCGCCGGGACCAGTCCGCGCCGGAGGGCAAGGGGCTGACCCTGTTCATCTCGAACGACAACCTGCGCAAGGGCGCCGCCCTGAACGCGGTGCAGATCGCCGAGCTGATCGCCGCCCGCGGCTGACCTGCGTCGGTCGAGGCCGGACCTGCGTCGGTCGAGGCCTGACCCGCGCCGGTCGAGGCCTGACCCGCGCCGGTCGAGGTCGGACCGCGACGCCCGACCCTGATCCCCTCGCCGGCGGCCGGTGGCATGTTCGGAAAAATGGTTATAGGACATCCCTATGGAACCAGGGCCGCCCCCCGGTTCCATAGGTCTGGCCTATGACGTTTGTGTCGAACACTCACCCCCGATCCGACACGCGTCCCGGACGACTCACCGGAAGCTCCACCAGGGGAGGGGGTCCTCCCCCAGAAAGGCAACAGCACATGGACAACGCATCTGGCGACGGCTCCGCCCGCTCGATCCCTGGCACCTCCGCCTCCCCTGCCAACTCCGCCCTCACCGTCGCCGTGATCGGCGGCGGGGTGATGGGAGGCACGCTCTTCCGGGCCCTGCTCGCGGTGGACGACCCGCCGGTCGCCCACGCCGTGGTCGCCGAGCACCACGCTGCGCGGCGTACGGAGCTGCTGGCGGCGGTGGCCGAGCTGGCCGCCGGCCGGGACGTCCGGGCGACCGCCGATGCGGTCGAGGCCGTCCACGGAGCAGACGTCGTCGTCCTGGCGGTCAAGCCGCAGGACGCCCATGCCACGCTGACCTCCCTGGCCGGCGAGCTGGGGCCGCAGACGATCCTGCTGTCGGTGGCCGCCGGGCTGTCCACCGCGACCCTGACCGGCTGGCTGCCGGACGGCGTCCGGGTCGTCCGGGCGATGCCGAACACCCCGGCCCGGATCGGTGAGGGGGCCACCGCCGTGTGTGCCGGTGCGGCGGCGAGCCCGGCCGACCTCGACCTGGTGGTCCGGCTGCTCGGCCGCTCCGGCGTGGTGGTGCGGGTGACCGAGGACAAGATGGGCGCGGTGACCGGGGTGTCCGGGTCCGGGCCGGCGTTCGTTCTGCTGGCCATGGAGGCGATGATCGACGCCGGCGTGGAACTCGGACTGACCCGGGCCGTCGCCCACGACCTGGCCGTGCAGACGTTCCGGGGCACTGCCGGCCTCGCCCAGGAACCGGGCGCGCACCCCACCCTGCTGCGTGAGGCGGTGACCTCGCCCGGCGGGACGACCGCCGCCGGCCTCGCCGCCCTGGAGAGTCATGGCGTACGGGCCGGGATCGCGGCCGCTGTCCGGGCGACTGTCGAGCGCAACGCAGCACTGGGCGCCTGACCGGCCGCTCACCACGAGGTCGCGTTTTCGCGTGGCGGCGGCCGTCGGGATAGGATGGGGAAGTTGCGACCGGCGTGGTCGCGAGTCGTCGCCGCGTCGGCGTCGACCATCCGTCCTGTCCGGGCCCCTGCGCTCGGCGATCGAGAGGTCCATCCGTGGGTTCTGTCATCAAGAAGCGTCGCAAGCGCATGGCGAAGAAGAAGCACCGCAAGCTGCTCAAGAAGACGCGCATCCAGCGTCGTCGCGCCGGCAAGTGACGCTCGGGCCCGTCCGGGCCCGATGACGTGATCACGCCCCGGGTCCCCTCAGATCGTCCCCCGACCCACCGGTGGATCCCCCGGTGGGGCCGGTCGGTCACGCCCGTCGGCGCGGCCGAGGCGGACCCGGGTGGTCCGACCCCGGCGCGTGTCCGGGTGCTGAGCAGGACCGGGTGTCACCTCTGTGTCGAGGCGGTCGCCGTGGTCGACCGGGTCTGCGCCCGCCACGGTGCGGCGTACGACGTGGTGGACGTCGACACCGACCCGGCGCTGCAGGCCCGCTACGGGGACCTGGTGCCGGTGGTGTTCGTGGACGGCGCCGAGTTCGCCACCTGGCGGGTGAGTGACGATGCCCTCGACGATGCCCTGGCGCACCCTCCGAAGGCGGCTCGATGAGCCCGGACGACGGCTTCTCCGTCGCCCCTGTGCCACCGCGGCCCGATGAGTTGGAAAGGCCTGACCGGGCTTCTAGAGTGGTGGCGCAGGCGTCAACGAACGATGTCAGGAGGGCTGTGTCCGAGGTCGTTCTTCCGCCGGCCTCCGGTGGGATCCCCGAGGCGACGATCGCCAGGTTGCCTCGTTACCTCCAGGTGCTTCGTGACGTCCGCGGCCGCTCGACCATCTCCTCCCAGCAGCTCGCGGAAGCGGTCGGGGTCAACCCCGCCCAACTGCGCAAGGACCTGTCCTACTTCGGATCCGTCGGCACCCGGGGCGTCGGCTACGACGTGGGCCGGCTGATCGCGCTGATCTCCGACCACCTCGTCGGCCCCGACACCAGGCCGTTCCTGATCGTCGGGATGGGCAAGCTCGGCACCGCGATGGCCGGCTTCACCGGTTATCCCGAGCGAGGGTTCCGGATCGCCGGTCTGATCGACGTGGCGCCCGAGCTGGTCGGCACGAAACTGCGGGTGGCCGCCACCATCGGCCCGACCAGTCTGGTCGTACGACACCTCGACGACCTCCCCGCCATCGTCGCCGAGACCGGCGCCAGCATCGCCCTGCTCTGCGTGCCCCCGCGGGCGGCGCAGGACACCCTGCAACGGCTGGCCGCCTGTGGTGTCACCAGCGTCCTCAACTTCGTCAGTGACGGGGTCCACGCTCCCGAGGGCGTACGTCTGCGCGACGTCGACCTCGGCCGGGAACTCCAGATCCTCGCCTACTACCAGCAGCACCCTGACACCGCAGCCTCGCACGCGGACGCGGCGGAGGGCCAGGGGACGTCGACCCAGAAGAAGGTATCGGTGTGAGCATCCTCGTCCTCAGCGTCTCCCACAAGACGGCCCCGGTCGATCTCCTCAGCCGGGCGTCGATGGACGCCGTCACCGCGGCCAAGCTGGAGACCGGGCTCGCCGAGAGCGAGCACATCGACGAAGCGGTCGTGTTGTCCACCTGCAACCGCACCGAGGTGTACGCCAACGTCTCCCGCTTCCACCACAGCCTGGACGACATCACCGCCCGGATCGCCGAGTCGACCGGGCTGGCCGCCGGCACCCTGCAGCAGCACTGTGCGGTGTTCTACGACGAAGCCGCGATCAGTCACCTGTTCAACGTCACCGCGGGACTCGACTCGATGGTGGTGGGGGAGAACCAGATCCTCGGCCAGGTGAAGACGGCGCTGACCCGTGCCCAGGAGTCCGGCACGGTCGGCCCGCAGCTCAACCACCTCTTCCAGCAGGGCCTGCGGGTCGGCAAGCGGGTGCAGTCGGACACCGAGGTCGGCGCCGCCGGTCACTCGCTGATGACGGCGGCGCTCGACGAGCTCTACCAACAGGGCATCCGGTTGGTCGGCCAGCGGGTGGTGATCGTCGGCGCCGGCTCGATGGCCGCGCTGTCGGCCCACACCCTGGCCGCCGAGGGGGTCGACCTGACGCTGGTCAACCGTACGTACGACAAGGCGGCTCACCTCGCCCGCGCGGTGGGGGCGGTGGCCCGCCCGATGGCCGAGCTGGACGACGCCCTGGAACAGGCCGACATCCTGGTCACCTGCACCGGCGCCCGCGGCACGGTGATCACCGCCGACCAGGTCCGCGACGCGGCGCTGTCCGCGGTGATCGACCTGGCCATGCCGGCCGACGTGGAGCGGGAGGCCGGCCGCTACGCCCCGCTGATCAACATCGCACTGCTGATGGAGCGCGACACCGACCACGCCACCGCCTCCCAGCTGCGCGACGCCCAGCAACTCGTCAGCGAGGAGGCCCATGCCTTCCTTGCGGCCCGACGGGCCGCCCAGGTCAAGCCGACCGTGGTGGCGCTGCGGACGATGGCCCATGACGTGGTCGAGACGGAGCTGGACCGGTTGACCGGCCTGACCCCCGACCTCACCGAGGCCGAGCGGGCCGAGGTGCACAAGACCGTCCGCCGGGTGGTCGACAAGCTGCTCCACCAGCCCACGGTGCGGGTGCAGCAGTACGCCCGCAGCGAGCAGGAGGTCGACTACGCCGCTGCGCTGCGTGACCTGTTCGCGCTGGATCCCGACCACATGCGAGCCGTGTTGACGCCCCCGCCGGACGGTGCCACGCCGGATGGCGTGACCGTCTCCGTGCCCGCCGCGGTGATCCCCGCGGCCGGCCCGGTCACCTCCGGAGCGAACGGGCTGCGGGCATGACGGCCGGGGGCGCGGCCCGGGAGTCGCAGACCGCGGACCGTACGCTCGTCGGCGCCGGCCTGCACGTCAGGGTGGGCGCCCGCCGGTCCGAGCTCGCCCGCACCCAGGCCGAGTGGGTCGCCGGGCAGCTGGCGGCGCTCGGTGCGACGACCGAGTTCGTCGGGGTGGTGACCGCGGGGGACACCGACCGGCGCCACCTCACCGAGATCGGCGGGACCGGCGTCTTCGCCACCGCCGTCCGTGGCGGGCTGCTGGACGGGTCGGTCGACGTCGCCGTGCACTCCCTGAAGGACCTGCCGGTCGACCCGGCGCCGGGCCTGGTGGTGGCCGCCATTCCTCCTCGCGAGGATCCCCGCGACGTGCTGGTCGGCCGCCGCCTGGACGATCTGGCCTCCGGGATGCGGATCGGCACCGGGTCGCCACGACGCGCCGTGCAGCTCGCCCGGCTGTTCGCCGAGCGTGGCCTGGAGATCGAGATCGTCCCGGTCCGGGGCAATGTCGGCACCCGCGTCGACCTGGCGCGGCACGGCGAGGTCGACGCGGTCGTACTGGCCGCCGCCGGCCTGCGACGGCTCGGGATGCTGACCGGTGACGCGGACCGGCCGACCGTGGCCGGCCTGCCGGCGGATCCGGTGGCGGTGTCCGACCTGTTGCCGGCCGCAGGCCAGGCGGCCCTCGCCTGTGAAGTGGCTGAGACGGCGGATCCCCGACTGATGGCGCTGATGGCGGCCCTCGACGACCTGCCGACCCGGCTCGCGGTGACGGCCGAACGGCGGTTCCTGGGCAGACTGGAGGCCGGCTGCCTGGCACCGGTCGGGGTGCACGCCACGGTGACCCGGGGGGCCGGACAGGGGCTCGACTTGACTCTGCGGGCCGTTGCTGGGCAAATGATAGGTAGAACTTCCTCGAGCGACACGGCGACCCCGTTGACCCTTGTGGAGGGCGGTACGCCGGCACCGAAGGACGAGTCCCGGGAGGGCGCCGTGGATCGCGCCGCGACCCTCGGCGAGGGACTCGCCGACGCGATGCTGCTTCGGCTTCCGGCGTCACCCGCCTGATGCAGAACGCCATCGTCGCCGGCGGGCGGATCGGCCGCCGGCAGCCGCTCGTAGGCCTGAGAACGAGAGAACGCAGTTGACGACGATTCCGGCTTCGAATCAGCGGGACGACACTCCCGGTGACCCGCACCACCCCGCCCCGGCGGGCACCGCCCCCGGCGGCCAGACCGAGGGGCTCGGTGCGTTGCCCGGTGAGGGTGCAGCCGGTCGTGGCCGGGTCATCTTCGTCGGCACCGGTCCGGGTGACCCCGACCTGCTGACTCTGATGGCGGTCCAGACGCTGTCCGACGCCGACGCGGTGATCATGGACAGCCCGGATCTGTCCGCCATCCTCGACCACCCGGCAGTCCGCCTGAGGTCCGGTGTCCAGCCGGAGTCCCTCGCCAGTGACGAGGACGGTCGCCCGCTCACCCCGTCCAACCGCGCCAAGGAGGTCCTCCGGCTGGCCAACCGCGGCCAGCGGGTGGTCCGGTTGGTGAAGGGCGACCCGTTCATGGACGCGAACGTCGCCGACGAGGCGGCCGTGTGCGTCAAGGGCGGCATCGACTTCGAGATCGTGCCGGGCGTCTCCTCGCTCACCGCGGTCCCCGAGTACGTCGGCATCGCGCTGAACAAGACCGACGGCATCCACTTCGTGTCCGCCACCGACGGCACCTTCACCCGTGCCCAGTCGGCCCAGTGGGCGCCGACCGGCACCCTGGTGGTGAACACCCGGGTGGACCTGGTCGCCGACATCGCCGACGCCGCGGTGTCGTCCGGCCGCCCGTCCACCGAGGCCGCTCTGGCCGTGCTCGGCGGCGGATCGACCGCCCAGACCACGGTGCTCACCACCCTCGCCCAGCTGGACGAGACGGTGCAGGCCGCGGGGCTGGCGGACAACGCTCTGGTGCACGTGATGATCGGCCCGGCGGTCGAGCAGCGCGACGACCTCACCTGGTACGAGTCGAAGCCGTTGTTCGGCTGGCGGGTGCTGGTGCCGCGCACCAAGGACCAAGCCGGCCCGCTGGTCACCCGGCTGCGGACGTACGGGGCGATCAGCGAGGAGGTGCCGACCATCTCGGTCGAGCCGCCGCGCAGCCCCCAGCAGATGGACAAGGCCATCCGCGGGCTGGTCGAGGGCCGGTTCGAATGGGTGTGCTTCACCTCGGTGAACGCCCTCAAGGCGGTCCGGGAGCGGTTCGAGCAGTACGGGCTGGACGCCCGCGCCTTCTCCGGCCTCAAGGTCGCCGCGGTCGGCGCGACCACCGCGAACGCTCTGCGCGCCTGGGGCATCGAACCGGAGATCGTGCCCACCGGCGAGCAGTCCGCGCGCGGCCTGACGGCCGAGTTCCCGCCGTACGATCCGGCCCTCGACCCGATCAACCGGATCTTCCTGCCGCGGGCCGACATCGCCACCGAGACCCTCAAGGCCGGCCTCACCGCGCTCGGCTGGGAGGTCGAGGACGTCACCGCCTATCGGACCGTACGGGCCTCGCCGCCGCCGGCGCCGGTGCGTGAGGCGATCAAGACCGGTCGGTTCGACGCCGTCGTGTTCACCTCCTCCTCGACCGTCCGCAACCTGGTCGGGATCGCCGGCAAGCCGCACTCCTGCACGGTGATCGCGGCGATCGGCCCGCAGACCGCGAAGACCTGCGAGGAGCACGGTCTGCGGGTGGACGTCGTCGCCCCGACGCCGTCCGCGGTCGGCCTCGCCGACGCCCTGGCCGGCTTCGCCGCGGACCGTCGTGACGGCTATCTCGCGAAGGGCCAGCAGGTGCCGAAGCCGTCCGAGACCCGGCGCGGCGCGCGCTCGCGGAAGCGTACGTCCTGAGCCGTACGTCCTCGCACACCACGTTCTCCCGGGCGCCCGTCGGGCGCCCGACCAACCCTGGAGGCAAGCATGGCCGTCCCGTACCGCCCGCGTCGCCTCCGCACCACCCCCGTCATGCGGGCGATGGTCGCGGAGACCTCCGTCGAGCCGCGCAGACTGATCCACCCGGCGTTCGTCGCCGAGGGGCTGACCGAGCCGAGGCCGATCACCTCGTTGCCCGGCCAGGTGCAGCAGACCCTGGACGGCATCCGCCGTGATGCCGAGGAGTGCGCCGAGCTGGGGCTGGCCGGGATCATGCTGTTCGGTGTCCCGGAGCACAAGGACGCCACCGGCTCCGGTGCGCTGGCCGAGGACGGGATCCTCAACCTGGCGACCGCCGCGGTCCGCGACGCGGTCGGCGACGACCTGCTGGTGATGACCGACGTCTGCCTCGACGAGTTCACCGACCACGGCCACTGCGGCGTGCTGACCGCCGACGGCGTGGTCGACAATGACGCGACCGTCGAGCTCTACGCCCGGATGGCCGTGCTGCACGCCGAGCGCGGCGCGCACGTGGTGGCCCCCTCCGGGATGATGGACGGTCAGGTCGGCGCGATCCGGGCCGCCCTGGACGACGCCGGCCACCAGGACGTGGCGATCATGGCGTACTCGGCCAAGTACGCCTCGGCCTTCTACGGACCGTTCCGGGAGGCCGTCTCCTCCACCCTCACCGGCGACCGGAAGACCTACCAGCAGGACCCGGCGAACGCCCGTGAGGCGTTGGTCGAGGTGGAGTTGGACCTGGCCGAGGGCGCCGACATCGTGATGGTGAAGCCCGCCCTGCCCTACCTCGACATCCTGCGCCAGGTGCGCGACGCGGTGAACGTGCCGGTCGCCGCCTACAACGTCTCCGGTGAGTACGCGATGGTCGAGGCCGCCGCGGAGAAGGGCTGGATCGATCGGGAGCGTACGGTCCGGGAGATCCTCACCTCGATCCGCCGGGCCGGCGCCGACACGATCCTCAGCTACTGGGCGCGGGATTTCGCCCGCTGGGAGCGCGCCGGGCGCTGAACTCTTCCGAAGTGCCGGCGGGGGCGGGCGGCGGCACCGGCCGGCCGGGCCCTGAGCCGGGGTGATGAACGGCGTTCGTGCTCCGACGGGCGGTGAACGTAGGCTGGGGCTGCCCAGCCACCCTGCAGGAGGTCCGATCGATGCCGTCGTTGCCCAATCCCGATAGTCGGGGCGCCCAGGAGGCCGGGCAGTCCGCCGCTCTCTACGAGCGTGCTGCGAAGGTGATTCCGGGCGGGGTGAGTTCCCCGGTCCGCGCCTTCCGTGCGGTCGGCGGGACGCCCCGGTTCATCCGGTCGGCGAAGGGGGCGTACGTCACCGACGTCGATGGCAACGAGTACGTCGACCTGGTCGGCTCCTGGGGGCCGATGCTGCTCGGCCACGCGCACCCCGAGGTGCTCGACGCGGTGGCCCGGGCGGCCGCGGACGGCACCTCGTTCGGTGCGCCGACCGAGGCCGAGGTGGACCTGGCCACGGAGATCATCGCCCGCACCGCGGTCGAGCAGGTCCGGCTGGTCAATTCCGGCACCGAGGCGACGATGTCGGCGCTGCGGCTGGCCCGCGGCGCGACCGGGCGGGACAAGGTGATCAAGTTCGAGGGCTGCTACCACGGCCACGTCGACGCCCTGCTGGTCGCCGCCGGCTCCGGCGCGGCGACCCTCGGCCACCCGTCCTCCCCGGGGGTCACCGAGGCGACCACCGCCGACACCATCGTCTGCGCCTACAACGACCGGGCCGGCGTCGAGCGGGCCTTCGCCGAGCACGGCGACCAGATCGCCTGCGTGATCGCCGAGGCCGCCGCCGGCAACATGGGCGTCGTCCCGCCGGCCGAGGTGGACGGGGAGAACTTCACCGCCTTCCTGGCCCGGATCGCGCACGCCCACGGCGCCCTGCTGATCACCGACGAGGTGATGACCGGCTTCCGGGTGTCCCGCTCCGGCCAGTGGGGTCTCGACGGCCAGCACGGCGACCTGATGACCTTCGGCAAGGTGATGGGCGGCGGCTTCCCCGCGGCGGCCTTCGGCGGCCGCGCCGAGCTGATGCAGCAGCTCTCCCCGGTCGGCCCCGTCTACCAGGCCGGTACGCTGTCCGGCAACCCGGTCGCCACCGCCGCCGGGCTGACCACCCTGCGGCTGGCCACCGAGGAGGTCTACAGCCAGCTCGACCGCACCGCCGCGCTGCTGCGCGCCGAGATCGACAAGGCCCTCGACGCCTTCCAGGTGCCGCACGTCATCCAGCACTCGGGCAGCCTGTTCTCCGTCTTCTTCACCCCCGAGGGGGTCACCGCGGTGCCGGACTGGTCGGTCGCGGCGACCCAACGCCAGGACGTCTTCGCGGCGTTCTTCCACGGCCTGCTCGACAACGGGGTCTACCTCGGGCCGTCATGCTTCGAGGCCTGGTTCCTGTCCGCCGCGCACGACGACGCGGCGATGGACCGGATCGTCGAGGCGCTGCCCAAGGCCGCGGCGGCCGCCCGGGTCGCCATGACCGCCGCCTGACGCGTCGAGCCGACCAGGAGCCCCGATGACCCACGCCCTCGTCCACCTGTGCCGCCACGGTCAGGTCCACAACCCCGAACACGTCCTCTACGGGCGACTGCCCGACTACCACCTCTCCGATCTCGGCCGGGCGATGGCCGACCGGCTGGGGGAGTACTTCACCGGGCGCGACCTGGCGCACCTGCGGGTCTCCCCGCTGGAGCGGGCGCAGGAGACGATGGCGCCGATCGCCGCGCAGCACGGCGGGCTGGACGTCGTCACCGACGAGCGGGTGATCGAGGCCTGGAACCACCTGCAGGGTCGGGTGCTCAACGGCGCCGACTCCGAGCTGCGCGACCCGCGGCTGTGGCACTACCTGGTCAATCCGTTCGCCCCGTCCTGGGGTGAGCACTATGTCGACCAGGTGACGCGGATGGGCGCGGCGATCCGTGACGCCGCGGCGGCCGCCGACGGCCACGAAGCGGTCATCGTCTCCCACCAGCTGCCGATCTGGATGGCCCGCAGCAGCGCGGAGGGCCGCCGACTGGTGCACAACCCGATGCGCCGCCAGTGCACCCTGGCGTCGGTGACCACGCTGGAGGTGACCGACGGCACCATCCGGTTCGCCGGGTACGCCGAGCCGTGTCGGGACCTCCTCCCGGTGAAGCAGCGGAAGGGGTTCGTCGCCGGTGCCTGACCCTCGCCCGTCCCGTACGCCCCTGCCGTCCCGTACGCCCCGTCACGCGTGGACGCCCCGACCGTGCCGTACGCCTCGCTCCACGGACACCGGCCGGGTGCCCGGGCGCGTGTCGCGCGCACTGGCCGCCGTCGCGCTGTCCGTCGGCCTGGCCGGCACCCTGGCGGCCTGCGGAGCGGGCACGTCCGACATCGCCTCCACCCAGGGCGGGTTCGTCAGCGGCGACGGTGGGGTGACCATCCTGCCGGTCGGCAAGCGGCCCGCGGCGCCGGTGGTCAGCGGACCGACGCTCGGCGACCAGGGCACCGCGCTCACCACCACGGCGGCCCCCGGCAAGGTGCTGGTGCTCAACGTGTGGGGATCGTGGTGTGCGCCCTGTCGCGCGGAGGCACCGGACCTGGTCAAGGCGTCCGCGCAGACCGCGGACCGGGCCGACTTCATCGGCCTCAACACCCGCGACCTCGACCCCGTCCCGGCGGAGGCCTTCGTCCGCAGTTTCGGGATCAGCTATCCGAGCATCTACGACCCGGCCGGCAAGCTGCTGCTGGAGTTCTCCAGCCAGCTGCCGCCGTCCGGCATCCCGTCCACCCTGGTGGTCGACAAGGACGGCAAGGTGGCCGCCCGGATCATCGGCAAGACGACCGAGGCGACCCTGGTCGGGGTCATCGACGACGTGGCGGCCGGTAAGTGACGCCGCTCGACCTCGGCGACTGGGCGAGCCAGGCGGTCGGCGGATCGATGCTGCTGGCCGTCCCGGTGGCGGTGCTGGCCGGACTGGTGTCGTTCTTCTCCCCGTGTTGCGTCCCGCTGCTGCCGGGCTACCTGTCGTACGCCACCGGTCTGGGCGCCGCCGACGTGCTGCAGGACGGTCGCAGCCACCGCGGTCGGATGCTGCTCGGCAGCTCGCTGTTCGTGCTCGGCTTCGGCGTCGTGTTCGTCGCCGCCGGGGTGGCGGCCGGGTCCGTGGGGCGGGTGCTGCTCACCCACCAGGACGTGATCTCCCGGGTGATCGGGGTGCTGGCGATCCTGCTGGGACTGGTGTTCGCCGGGGTGATCCCGCTGGGCGACCGCGACCTGCGGATCCACCGGTTGCCGAAGGCGGGCCTGGCGGCCGCTCCGGTGCTCGGTTTCGTCTTCGGTCTGGGCTGGACGCCGTGCATCGGCCCGACCCTGTCGATGGTGCTGACCCTGGCGATGAACGAGGGCAGTGCGATGCGGGGCGGCCTGCTGGCGTTCATGTACGTGCTCGGCCTGGGCATCCCGTTCGTCGTCGCGGCGGTCGCGTTCACCCGGATGCAGCGGGTCGTCCGGTTCGTCCGTCGCCACCAGGTCGCGGTGCTGCGGATCGGCGGGATCTCCATGGTGCTGGTCGGGCTGCTGCTGGTGACCGGACTGTGGGAGCGACTGATGGCGATGATGCGGATCTGGGCCGCCGGATTCGGGACCGTGCTGTGAGCGAGGGTGATGTGGGCGAGGGTGCCGTGACCGACCGGAAGGACCTGGCGGGGCCGGAGGTTCCGACCGGTCGGGAGACGCCGACGGACGGCCGGGACCCGAAGCGCGGGCACGCCCCGAGGGGACGCCGGGACCGGAAGGTCCGCGGGCGGCACACCGGTGCCGAGCGGCCGGCGGCGCTGACGCTGCAGGAGACCGGCCGGTGGATCTGGACCCAGCTGACCTCGATGCGGACCGCGTTGATCCTGCTGTTCCTGCTCGCGCTGGCGGCGATCCCCGGGGCCATCGTGCCGCAGAAGCCGGTCAATCCGACCAAGGTGCTCGACTTCCGCAGCGCCAACCCGGGCCTGTCGAAGGTCTACGACGCGCTCGGCCTGTTCAACGTCTACACCTCGCCGTGGTTCTCGGCGATCTACCTGCTGTTGTTCATCTCGTTGGTCGGCTGCATCCTGCCGCGGATCCGGGTCTACGTACGGGCCCTGCGGGCGGAGCCGCCGGCCACCCCGAGCCGGCTGGACCGGCTGCCCGAGTCGGCCACCTCGGCCACCGCCCGCGGCGCCGACGAGGCGCTCGACGCGGCCGCCGCGGTGCTGCGCCACAAGCGGTTCCGGGTGACCCGTCGTGACGGGTCGGTCGCCGCGGAGCGCGGCTACCTGCGGGAGTTCGGCAATCTGCTGTTCCACCTCAGCATGCTGGTGCTGCTGGTCGGCATCGCCTGGAGCAACCTGTACGGCTACAAGGGCACCTCGATCGTGGTGGCCGGTCAGGGATTCTCCAACAACGTCACCCAGTACGACGACTTCACCGGCGGCGGCCTGTTCCGCGACCGGGCGCTGCTGCCGTTCTCGCTGTCCCTGGACGCGTTCACCGTACGGTTCGAGACCGGGCCGGTGCAGACCGGCGCGGCCCGGCAGTTCACCGCTGACGTCACCGTCACCGAACGGCCGGGGGCGACCCCGCGTAAGGAGGTGCTCGAGGTCAACCACCCGCTCAACATCAACGGCACCGACGTGCACCTGATCGCCCACGGCTATGCCCCGGTGGTGACCGTCACCGACGGCAACGGCAACGTCGCCTTCAACGGCCCGGTGGTGTTCCTGCCCCAGGACGGCAACTTCACCTCCACCGGCGCCGTCAAGGCGCCCGACGCCCGACCCGAGGCGCTCGGCTTCCAGGGCTTCTTCCTGCCGACGGCCACCGTCGACGCCCGTGGCCCGCACTCGCTCTTCCCGGACGCGCTGGTGCCCGAGCTGTTCCTCAACGCCTGGGCCGGGCCGCCGAAGCCGGAGAACGGCACCCCGCAGAGCGTCTACACGCTCGACACCACCGGGATGCAGCAGATCAAGGACGCCAACGGCACGCCGGTCGCCGTCCGGCTCAAGGAGGGTGAGTACGTCGACCTGCCCGACGGGCGCGGCCGGCTCACCTTCATCGGCTGGCAGCGCTGGGCCAAGCTGCAGGTGTCCGCGAGTCCCGGCCTGCCGCTCACCGTCGGCTCGGTCGCCGCGGCGATCATCGGCCTGATGCTGTCCCTGTTCGTCCGGCCGCGCCGGATCTGGGCCCGCGCCACCGTCGGGGAGGACGGCCGCACCCGGGTCGAGGTCGGCGGTCTGGATCGTGCCGACGCGCGGACCGGGCTGGACGGCGAAGTGGCGACCGTACTGGCGGCGATGGATGATCCGGGGGAAGATGGACCGCAGCCCCCGGCCGACGAGGGATCACCGAGGACAGATGTGGTGCCGACGACATCCGGAAGGACGGAATAGATGGACTTCGCTGCCTATTCGAACCTGGCCATGATGACTGCCTGGTTGCTCTACCTGGTGGCCATGGCGGTCTTCGGCGTGGAGTGGGCGATGGCCCGCCGCCTGCCGGAGGGGTCCGGCGCAGCGGTTCCGGCCGAGGCCGCGACGGCGCCCGCCGAGCAGGCCCCGGTGCTGGTCGGCGCCGGCGCCCCCGCCGCCGATACCCCCGCCGCGTCCGCCGATACCCCCGCCGACACCGAGCCGCCGACCGGGACCGGCCGGCGCGACGTACGCACCGCGACCGAGGCCGCCCCGGCACCCGCTCCCGAGCGGAGCGACCGCTGGGGGCGCCTGGCGATGGCGCTGACGGCGATCGCGTGGCTGTCGAACGCGCTGGGGGCGGTGTTGCGGGGCGTCGCCGCCCACCGCTTCCCCTGGGGCAACATGTACGAGTTCACGATCACCACGATCGCGTTCATCGTGCTGGCCTACCTGGTGCTGGCGCAGCGCTTCCGGATGCGCTGGCTCGGCCTTCCGGTCACGCTGCTCGCCACCATCGGCGTCGGGCTGGCCGTCGAGGTGTTCTACGTCGCCGTCGCCGACCTGGTGCCGGCGCTGCACTCGGTGTGGTTCGTCGTGCACATCGTCGCCGCCTCCATCGCCGGTGCCCTGTTCAACCTCGGCAGCCTGTTGTCGGTGCTCTACCTGGTGCGTCGCCGCGCCGACGAGAAGGGCACCACCCGCGGCTGGCTGGCCCAGTTGCCCGGCCAGAAGACCCTCGACCTGTGGGCCTACCGGACCACCGCCATCGGCTTCCCGCTGTGGACCTTCGCGGTGGCGGCCGGCGCGGTCTGGGCGCAGTACGCGTGGGGCCGGTTCTGGGGCTGGGACCCGAAGGAGACCTTCTCCCTGGTCACCTGGGTGATCGTCGCCGCCTACCTGCACGCCCGCCTGACGGCCGGCTGGAAGGGCTCTCGGGCGGCGATCCTGTCGATCATCGTGCTGGTGTCCTTCTGGTTCAACTTCATCGGGGTGAACCTGATCTTCTCCGGCCTGCACTCGTACGCCGGCATCTGAGCGGCGTACGCGCCGGCCGGGTTGCGGGCCGGGACGCGGCCGTCAGGCGGTGGTGGCCGCCTGCTGGGCGGTCCGGATGCGGTTGACCGCCGAGCCGACCCAGGACGCCTCACGCACCTGCGCGGCGAGCCGCTGGATCGACCGGACCCGTGGTGCGAGACCCATCCGGCGAGCCACCGGGGCGATCGCCCCGGTGGCGCTGAGCAGGGCGGTCGCCGAGGCACACTCGACGTCGTCGGTCGCCTCCCGGTAGGTGGAGGAGGTCCACCAGTGCCCCAGACGTTCCTCGAACGGCGCGCGGACGTCGGGGGTCCGCGACGGCCACTCGTCGATGGGCAGCACGATCAGCACCCGCCCCTGCCGGTGGGACACCACCCCGCGCTCCTGCAGCCGCTCGTAGAGGGCGCGGCGGATCCCCGCCTTGATCCGGTGCAGCGCCGCCACCGGGCGGCGGTCGGCGTCCGCCAGGGCGGCCAGCACCCGGTCGAGGACATCGTCGCCGGTCGGTGAGGCGTCGACCACCCGGATCCGACCGGGCCGCCGGGGGTGGTCGGGGTCGTCCACGTCGATCCGGCCGGTCCGCCAGAGCTGGCCGAGCACCGAGCCGGCCAGCGCCAGGTCCGCCATGTTCCATGGGACGACGAGACGGCCGGTGCGCTGGTCGGTCAACAGCAGAAGGATGTCCTCGGCCCAGAGCATGTGCCCACTCTAGGCGCGGCCCGGTCACCCGCCGTCGCCGGGAAGGGCCCTCGGGCGGCACTCACTAGAGTGGACCCCATGCGTCACTTCGACCTGTGCGTGATCGGCACCGGCTCCGGCAACACCATCGTCGACGAACGGTTCGCCGACCGCAGGGTCGCCATCATCGACGCCGGTGTCGGCCCGGACCGGCTGTTCGGCGGCACCTGCATCAACCTCGGCTGCATCCCGACCAAGATGTACGTCCACCCGGCCGACCTGGCCGCCCAGGTCGACCACGCCCGGGCCCTCGGCGTCGACCTGCACCTCGACGGGGTGCGCTGGCGCAGCATCCGGGACCGGATCTTCGGCCGCCTCGACCCGATCGCGGCCGGCGGGCGGCAGTGGCGCGCGTCCGGGATGCCGAACGTCGAACTGATCGAGGGCAGGGCCCACTTCACCGGTCCGCGTACGCTCCGGGTGGTCGCCGCGGATGGCGGGGTCCAGGACATCACCGCCGACCAGATCGTGATCGCCGCCGGATCCCGGGTCCGGATGCCCGACGTGCCCGGCACCGACCGGGTGATGCTGCACACCAGCGAGACGGTGATGCGGATCGACGACCTGCCGCGGGAGATGGTGATCCTCGGCGGCGGCTTCGTCGGGATGGAGTTCGCCCACGTCTTCGCGTCCTTCGGGGTCGACGTCACCATCCTCAACCGGTCCGGGGTGCTGCTGCACCGCGAGGACGAGGACGTCGCCCGGCGGGCGACCCAGTTCGTCTCCGAACGCTGCCACGTCAAGCTGCACCAGCACCTGGACTCCTTCGCGCCGCTGCCGGACGGCCGGATCCGGGTCGCTGCGACCGGTCCGAGCGGCCCCCGGGCGTACGACACGGACCTGGTGCTCGTCGCGATCGGCCGGATCCCGAACGGGGACACCCTGGGACTCGAGGCGGCCGGCCTGACCCTCACCGAGGACTGCCGGGTCCCGGTCGACGAGTACCAGCGGACCCCGGTCGACGGCATCTGGGCGCTGGGTGACGTCTCCTCGCGGCACCTTCTCAAGCATGTCGCCAACGCCGAGGCGAGGACGGTGCAGCACAATCTGCTGCACCCCGAGGCACCGGTCGCGACCGACCACCGGTTCGTGCCGCATGCCGTCTTCGGCTCACCGCAGATCGCGGCGGTCGGCCTCACCGAGCAGGATGCGCGGCTGCGCGGCGTCCGCTACATCACCGCCACCCAGGACTACCGTGACGTGGCGTACGGGTGGGCGCTGGAGGACGAGGGCCACTTCTGCAAGCTGTTGGCGGATCCGGCCACCGGCCGGCTGCTCGGCGCGCACATCGTCGGCCCGGAGGCGTCGGTCCTGATCCAGCCGCTGCTGCAGGCGATGAGCTTCGACCTCGACGCCCGTACGCTCGCCCGCGGCCAGTACTGGATCCACCCGGCGCTCGCCGAGGTGGTCGAGAACGCTCTGCTCGCCCTTCCCTGGGAGTGATCACCATGGCCGCTGCCACTGTCTCCACCGGGTCGTCCAGCACCGGGCCGTCCAGCACCGGGCCGTCCAGCACCGGGCCGTCCCGGCCCCGCGGCCACGTACGTCGCGCGCTGCTTCCGGTCGGACTGGCCCTGGCCGTCGGACTGACCGCCTGCTCCGGCCGTCCCGCCGGCCCCGGCGCGACGACCGGTGCCGCCCCGAGCCCCGACGCCACCGCCTCCGCGACCGCCTCGCCGTCGCCGTCCGACGGGGTGCTCGGCGTGCCGAGCGTGGTCCCCGCGGACAGCTGCCGGCGCGCCGTCGACGCGATGACCCCCGCGGAGCAGGCCGGCCAGCTGGTGATGGTCGGCTACGACCTGAAGGGCGACACCCCGGGCGCCGGCGGGAAGCTGATCGCCTCCCAGCACCTCGGCTCGGTGTTGCTGATGAACACCAGCTCCGGTGGGGTGTCCGCGGTTCGTACGGTCACCGACGCGCTGCGCACCGCGGCCGGTTCCGACGGGTCAGGGCTCCTCATCACCGTCGACCAGGAGGGTGGCCAGGTGAAGCGGCTGTCCGGCCCGGGCTTCGCGTCGATGCCGTCCGCCGCCGACCAGGGCGGGATGACGACCCCGGCACTGACCGACTCGGCCCGCCGGTGGGGCAGGGACCTGCACGGGGCCGGCGTCGACATCGACCTCGCCCCGGTGGCCGATGTCGTCCCGCCGGACCTGCAGGCGGTCAATCAGCCGATCGCCCGGTACGGCCGCGGGTTCGGGGCGGACCCCGCGGCGGTGGGGCCCCACGTGGCCGCCTTCGTCAGCGGACTGCGGTCCGGCGGCACCGGCACCGCTGTCAAACATTTCCCCGGGCTGGGTCAGGTCGTCGGCAACACGGACTTCACCACCGACGTCACCGACACCCGGACCACCCGCCACGACCCGCTGCTGCAGCCGTTCGCCGCCGGCATCGACGCCGGCACCGACATGGTGATGGTGTCCACCGCCCGCTACACCCGGATCGACGCTGACCATCCTGCCGTGTGGTCCTCGGTGGTGATCGAGGACATGCTCCGTGGCGACCTCGGCTGGCACGGCGTGGTGGTCTCCGACGACCTCGGTGTGGCGAAGCAGGTCGCGTCCGTGCCGGCGGGGGAGCGGGCCGTGCGCTTCATCGGCGCCGGTGGCGACATCGCGGTCACCGTCGATCCGGCGCTCGCCGACGACATGGCGCAGGCGATCGCCGACCGGGCCGGCTCCGACCCGGCGTTCGCCGCGAAGGTGCGGGCGAGCACGCTGCGGGTCCTCGACCTCAAGGCCGAACGGCAGCGGGCTCACTGCCGACCAGCCTGACAGCGCCGACCGGCGTGACGCTGCCGTCGGGACCGATCAGCCGGAGACGGTGAGCCCGGCGAGCGCCTGCCGGGCCGGTGCCACCAGCTCGGGGGTGGTGTCGGGGATGGAGGCGTAGTAGATGCCCGAGCCGGCCGGCCCGGTGCTGACGATCGCCACGATCATCAGCTCCCCCTTGGTCTTCAGGCCCGCGATGTCGAAGGAGAGCTGCGACTCCACCACCCAGGCGTCGTGGCCGTCGATCGTGGTCGCCTCGTTGCGGACGTCGTGGCGGGTGACCTGTGCGTCGCCGTAGAAGCGGCCGACGACGCAGTCGACGACGATCCGTGATCCGTCCTGCGGGGTGAAGAACCCGTCGCCCGCGAACAGGTCGCCGACCATCACGGTGGCGACCCAGTCATTGCCCGGCCCGTCGTAGTCCGGTTCCACCAGCACCATCTGCTGGTGGGTGTCGCGGGCGAACGGCACCTCGTACTCCGGGACCACCGGCCCGAACGGGTCGGCAAGCTGCGGGAAGGACAATTTGCCGCCGTGCACCCGGCCGTCCGTCGGCTCGGCCTCCGGACTGGGACTGTCGAACGAACTGGGCGGACAGACCTGGGTGGTGGGCTCACCGCCCGGGCCTGCCCCGGGGGCGAGGACACGGCTGAGGCGTACGGCCCCGACGACCACCAGCACCAGCACCAGCACGGTCACGATGGCGGCGGCGGCCAGCCACCAGCCGATCGCGCCGCGGCGCGGGGTCGGCGAGCCGGGGACCGGAGGCGTGCCCGGCGAGGCGGCGGAGCCGTACCCACCCTGCGGGCCGGACGGGCGGTAGGCGCTCGGCGCGCCCTGCTGACCGGCGGCGTACGGTGCACTGCCGTACGGTGCACTACCGTATGGGGCACTGCCGGGCGGGGGACTGCCGGGCGGGGGAGCGAACGGGGCCCGGGACACCGCCGGGGTCCACTGGGTGCCGTCCCAGTACCGGAACAGTCCTGGAGTGCCGGAGGGATCCGGGTACCAACCCGCCTGAGTGCTCACCCGTCGAGTCTAGGGGCGCCGCTGCCGGGATCCGTGTTCTGCGTGTCCGGCGATGATCCCGGTCGAGCTCCGCGTGGGCCCAGCTCGGACAACGGGGCCGCTCGGACACGAGGCCCAACTCAGACGTCGGGGCGCCGCTCGGACACGAGGCGCTGCTCGGGGGCGCTGCTCGGACACGGGCCCAGCTCAGACACAAAGCCACGGCTCTACGTTTCGCCCGGACGAATGTGCGTGTCATTCAGCAACTCTGCATGGGCGAAGTGCGGGAGCGTACGGGGCGTGTGCCGCGTACGCGGCGTGTGCCACGTACGCGGCGTGTGCCACGTACGGGACGTGTGCGGTGTACGGGACGTGTGCCGGAACGGCGACGCGCCGCCGGCCCGGTGGGGTCGGCGGCGCGTCGCGCGGGCGGGAACCGTGGGGCTCAGCCGAAGCGACCGGAGACGTAGTCCTCGGTCTGCTTGTTCGACGGGTTCGAGAAGATCCGCTCGGTGTCGTCGTACTCGATCAGGTGGCCCGGCTTGCCGGTGCCGGCGATGTTGAAGAAGCCGGTCTTGTCGGAGACACGGGCCGCCTGCTGCATGTTGTGCGTCACGATGACGACGGTGTACTGCTCCTTGAGCTCCTCGATCAGGTCCTCGATCGCGAGGGTGGAGATCGGGTCCAGAGCGGAGCACGGCTCGTCCATCAGGATCACCTCGGGCTCGACCGCGATGGTGCGGGCGATGCAGAGGCGCTGCTGCTGGCCACCGGACAGGCCGGAGCCGGGCTTGTCGAGCCGGTCCTTGACCTCGTTCCACAGGTTCGCACCGGTGAGCGAGCGCTCCACGATCTCGTCGGCGCGGGTGGTGCTCAGCCGCCGGCCGTTGATCTTGTAGCCGGCGAGCACGTTGTCACGGATCGACATCGTCGGGAACGGGTTGGGCCGCTGGAACACCATGCCGACCATGCCGCGGACGTTCACCGGATCGACACCGGGGCCGTAGATGTCGTCCTTGTCGAGCAGGATCTCACCCTTGACGTGCGCGCCCGGGATGACTTCGTGCATCCGGTTGATGGTGCGCAGGAAGGTGGTCTTGCCACAGCCCGACGGGCCGATGAAGGCGGTCACCGTACGCGGTTCGATCTCGATGTTCACGTTCTCGACGGCGAGGAAATCACCGTAGTAGACGTTGACGTCCTTGGCCTGGATTCGCTTGGACATTGCTTTCCTTCTGTGTCGTCGGAGCTCAGCGGCCCGAGGTCTTCGGAGCGAACCGGCTGGCGACCAACCGGGCGATGAGGTTGAGCAGCATGACCACGATGATCAGCGCCAGTGCTGCACCCCAGGCACGGTCCGTCGACGGCGCCGGCGCCGCGGGAGCCGTCGGATTCATCAACTGGCGGTAGATGTAGACCGGCAGGGTCATCATCCACCCCTTGAAAAGGTTCCAGTTGACGGCGGTCGCGACGCCCGCGGTGACCAGGATCGGGGCGGTCTCACCGACCACCCGGGCGATCGCCAGAGTGACGCCGGACGCGATGCCGGAGATCGCCGTCGGGATGACGACCTTGAAGATCGTCCGCCACTTGCGGATGCCGAGGGCGTACGACGCCTCGCGCAGCTCGTTCGGCACCACCTTCAGCATCTCCTCGGTGGATCGGACGACGACCGGGATCATCAGCACCGACAACGCGATGGCGGCGCTGATGCCCATGATGTGCTTGCCGCCGGAGACACCGTTGTTGGCCCAGTTGAAGAGGGTCAACATGATGCCGGCGGCGAACAGACCGGCGACGATCGACGGGATGCCCGTCATCACGTCCACCAGGAAGGTGATGGTCCGGGTGAACCAACCGCCACGGCTGTACTCGACCAGCCAGATGGAGGTGAGCAGGCCGATCGGCACCGAGATGACGGTCGCCGCGAGGGTGATCAACAGGGAGCCGACCAGGGCATGCCCGATGCCGCCCATCAGCGGGCCGTGGCCGAGGGCGGCGTTGCGGTCCTGGACGCCGGAGACGCCGGCCATGTCGGAGGTCAGGAAGCCGGGCTTGACCAGGGTCGGCCCGCCGACCGAGATGACGGTCCAGAGGATCGAGACCAGCGGGATCAGGGCCAGGAAGAACGCCAGCCACACGAGGGTGCCCCAGAAGGTGTCCTGGCCGTGCCGGGGGCCCTCCGTGACGTACGCCCAGATGGTGAAGCCGATCAGGAAGAGCACGGCGGCGATGATGGCGAAGCCCGCCCAGGACCAGCCGATGAGGAGCATCGCGACGGCCGAGACGACGATCGAGGCGCCGAGCGCCGCGGGCCGTGCCCAGCGGGGCAGCTGACCGGCGGTGAGCGCATTGGTGGGGCCGGCGGCGCGCTGCGGACGGGGCGTCAGGTTGGGGGACTGGGTGACGGTCGACATCAGTTCGCTCCCGAGAACTCGGAGTAACGGCTCACGATCCACCGGGCGATCATGTTCACCAGGAAGGTGATGACGAACAGGACCAGGCCGGCGGCGATCAGCTCGCTCTGACGGATCCCGAAGGCCTCGGGGAAGTTCAGCGCGATCTCGGCCGGGATGGTGTTGTTGCCGACGCCGATGAGGTTCGGCGTGAGCTCGCCGCGGGAGAGCACCAGGGTGACGGCCATCGTCTCGCCGAGGGCGCGGCCCAGGCCGAGCATGATGGCGGAGACGATGCCGTTGCGGGCGAACGGGAAGACCGCGGTGCGGATCATGTCCCACTTGGTCGCCCCCAGCGCGAGAGCGGCCTCCTGGTGGAGGGCCGGCGTCTGGATGAAGATCTCCCGGCACTGCGAGGTGATGATCGGCAGGATCATCACCGCCAGCACGAGGGAGGCCGTCAGCAGCGTACGTCCGGTGGTCGACGGCTCCCCGAAGACCGGGATGAAGCCCAGGTGGCCGTTCAGCCACTTGTACCCGGGGACGAGGGCGGGACCGAAGACGGTGAAGCCCCAGGCGCCGAAGACGACCGACGGGATGGCGGCCAGCAGGTCGATGACGTAGCCGACGCCCTTCGAGATCCGGGCCGGTGCGTAGTGCGAGATGAAGAGGGCCACGCCGACGGCCACCGGGGTGGAGACGATCAGCGCGATCAGCGAGGCGACCAGCGTGCCGATCACCAGCGGGGCGACGTAGGTCCAGAACGAGGTCCCGGTGGACGTCGCGGACGGCGCCGCCGTCATGGCGGGAACCGATTGGATGACCAGGTAGAGGGTCACCAGCGCGAGGACGACGAAGATGAGGATGCCGGCGCCCAGCGCCAGACCGTTGAAGATCCTGTCGCTCGCACGTCCTGCGGCGCCGCTCCGGGCGAGATTGCCGGGGGCGTCGGGCGGAGTCACAGTGGTCTCGGACAAGGTTTCCTCCTTTGCAGGGTGGGAGTGACGAGCGTGACAGATGGCGAACAGCCGTCGGACGTCAGGTGGCGTCCGACGGCTGCCCTTGGGGTCTAACCGATCATGGCAGAGCCTGAGGAGCTCAGGCGACCTTGATGGTGGCGATGGCCGCGAGGGCCTCCTTCTCGGTGTCGCCACCGATCGGGGCGGAACCGGCGGCGTCGGCGGCGGCCTTCTGGCCCTCGGCCGACAGCACGTACTCACCGAAGGCCTTGACGGCGTCGACGGTCGCCTGGTCCTTGTAGGTGGTGCAGAAGATCTGGTACGAGACCAGAACGACCGGGTAGGTGCCGGCCTCGGTGGAGGTCCGGTCGAGCTTCATGCCCATGTCCTGCGGGGCCTGGCCGCCGACCTTCTTGGCGGTCGAGACGGACTTGGCGGCAGCCTCGGCGGTGTACTTCACGTAGTCGTTGCCGACCTTGACGGCCACGGTGCCCAGGGTGCCGATCGCGGAGGCGTCGGCGTAGGTGATGGCGCCCTCGGTGGAGGTGGTCAGCGAGACGACACCGGTGGTCTGCTGGGCCGACTCCTGGCCGGTCAGCTGCTTCGGCCAGGCCTGGGCCTTGGCGTCGGTCCAGACGGACGGCGCAGCGGCGTGCAGGTAGTCGGTGAAGTTCTCGGTGGTGCCGGAGTCGTCGGCGCGGTGCACGACGGTGATCTTGGTGCTCGGCAGGGTGACACCGGCGTTCTGCGAGGCGATGGCCGGATCGTTCCAGGTGGTGATCTTGCCCGAGAAGACCTTGGCGATGGTGTCGGCGTCCATCTTGATGTTCTCCTTGACCGACGGCAGGTTGTAGGCCACCGCGATCGGGGAGATGTAGGCCGGGACGGCGAAGGCGCCGTCGGTGCCGCAGAGGGCCTTCGACTTCTCCCACTCGTCGGTCTTCAGCGAAGCGTCGGAGCCGGCGAAGGTCACCGAGCCGGCGAGGAACTGGGTGCGGCCGGCGCCCGAGCCGACCGGGTTGTACTGGACGGTCACGCCGGGCTGGACAGCCTTGAAGCCGTCGATCCAAGCGGTCATCGCGGACTCCTGGGTCGACGCGCCCGCGCCGGACAGGGTCCCGGTCAGGTTGCCGGCCTTCGCGGACGGCGAAGCCGCCGGGGTGTTGGAGGAGGAGCAGGCCGACAGGCCGAGGACCAGAGCGGTGGCAGCGGCGACGGAAGCGCCAACACGCGAGATCTTCACGAGGTTCCCTTCGGGACGAGGATGGTCGAGCACGGGGCCGCACTACGTGGTCCCGTGTCGGACGTTAAGGGCGGGCGGTGACGTGACGAGGATTCTTCGGTGAACTCTCGGTGAACAAGCTGTGGGTGACGGTCACGATTTGGTCACGTATCGATACCAGTCACCAGCAGGTTGCCGCGGCCGGCAGGTAACCTGTGCCCGGCCTGTGGGTGCCCGTAGGCCCATGCCGTCCTCAATCCTCCTCGGCTCCCTCGAAGTGGTCGGGGTCCGCTCCACTGGTGCCGTCCGCTGCGACGTACGCCACGACGGCGTCCGCGGTGCCGAACGGCCGATCCGCCACGTCGATGGCCGCCAGCATGAACGGGAGCACCGGCCGATGGCCGCAGACGGCGGTGGGGACCCCTGCGGCGGCGGCCTCGGCGGCGAGCGCACGGGTCCGGTCGCCCGCCTGCTCGGGCGCGGTCTCGGCGGCCTCCTCATCGAGGGAGGCGTGGGTGGTCAGAGTCAGGCCGGTGGCCTGGGCGTACGGGTGCAGGGTGTCCTGGCAGCGTACGGCGCGCGAACTGTGCACCCGGCCGATGCCGAAGGCATTGAGCAGCGGCACCAGGGCGAGGGCCTGCCGCTCCCCGCGGGGGGTGAGCGGTCGACGCCGGTCCGCCCGGCTCCACTTGGCCCGGGAGAGAGCCTTGCCGTGCCGGATCAGGACGAACGGCACCAGCGGCCGGCGCTCGACCGCCTGGCGGACCAGTCGCCGGTCGGAGTCGAAGGTGAGCAGTCCGGCCGCAGCCTCGATGCTCACCCAACGGACGTCGTCGGTCTCGGCGTCGGTGTCCAGACCGCTGTCGGTCACCGGTGTGCCCACCCACCAGTGGACCTCCTTGGGATGCCCGTTGACCGGGTAGGAGGTGGTGTCGAGCCGGGCGCCGAGGCGCACCACCCAGCCGGTCTCCTCCCGGACCTCGCGGACAGCCGTGACCGGCAGCTGCTCGCCGGGGTCCAGGTGACCCTTCGGCAGCGACCAGTCGTCGTAGCGGGGCCGGTGGACGACGAGGACCTCGACGGCGCCGTCGTCGGTGGGCGACGGGCGGAGCACGACGGCGCCGGCGGCAAGCACCGGACTCGGGCTCGGAGTGGTCATGGGCGGTGAGACCTTCTCGAGGTGCGGGGGCGGCTTGGGCGGAACCATCCTAGGGCCGGCCGCCGGAGCCTGCGGTGCCCGGTGACCGGTGCGGCGTCGTCCGCGGTCAGCCGGCCAGGTACATGACGTCGGTGTGGACCGTCCGGAAGCCGTGCGCCCGGTAGAGCCCGACGGCGGTCGCCTGGTCGCCCTCGACGTAGAGCTGCACCCGCCGCCCGCCCCGGTCGGCCATGTGGTGCAGTCCGCTGCGGAGCAGCGCCTTGCCGATGCCACCGCCGTGGACGGTGGGGTCGACGGCGATCACGTACACCTCCCACAGCGCGGCGTCGTGCCGCTTGGTCCAGTGGAAACCGAGCAGCTGCCCGTCACGGTCGGCGACCAGGAGATCCTCGGGGCGATACCACGGCTCGGCCGTCCGGGCGGCGAAGTCGGCGGCGTCCATCGCCCCCTGTTCGGGGTGGTGGGCGAACGCCCGGGCGTTGATGTCGAGCAGCGCGGTCTCGTCGTCGGGCCGGAAGCCGCGGATGCCCACCCCGGTCGGCAGCCGGACCGGCGGCAGCTCGGCCAGCGGGGCCTCCATCACCAGCAGCTCCCGGGACTGTCGCAGGCCGTGGGCCCGGGCGAAGGCCCGCGCACCGGGCAGGTCACCGAAGGCCCAGAGCGCCGCAGTGGCGCCCTCCGGGACGGCCGCCAGAGCGGTCGCCAGCATCGCCGAGCCGAGCGCGGTGAACCGGGCGTCCGGGGCCACCACGAGCTGGATGGTCTCCAGGTCGCCGGTGTGCTGCAGGTTGGCGTACGCCTCCGGACCGGCCGGCCCGTCCAGCAGGACGTGCCGCGCCGTGTGAGCCCCAGGCTCCAGACTCATCCGGGCCGCCTCGTTGAGCGGGTCCTGCCCGTCGATGGCGGCAGCCTCGGCGGCGAGGGCCAGCACGAGGGTCCGTTGGGTGGGGTCCAGATCGTCGAGGAGTGCCGGCTGGTAGCGCATGGGGCCACGGTAATCACCGGCCGGAGGGCGGTCCAGCACTCGACGATCCTGATGTGTGGTGGCCACGAAGAGCATCCGGGTCCTCCTGTCGTCCTCGCGACGGGTGCGGGTGGCCCGGAGCAGTTCCTCTCGCTGCACCGGTTCAGACACATCCGACGACCTCTGCGTTTCGCCCGTGCAGAGGTGTCCGTCATTCGGCACCAACGCACGGGCGAGATGGAGAGCCGAGCGTTTCTGTCTGAGGGAGGCCGCGCGGGGAGGCTCCGCGGCCGACTCGACGTGAGGAGCCGCGTTCGACAGATCGGCGGCCAGGACCGGACCACAGCGGCCCCAGGATCAGTTGCTGCCCTCGGGGACCAGCCGGTAGCCGACGTTGCGGACGGTGCCGATGATGCCCTCGTGCTCGGGACCGAGCTTCGCCCGCAGCCGGCGGACGTGGACGTCGACCGTACGGGTGCCGCCGAAGTAGTCGTAGCCCCAGACGTCGGCCAGCAGCTGTTCGCGGCTGAACACCCGGCCGGGGTGCTGCAGCAGGTACTTGAGCAGCTCGAACTCGGTGTAGGTGAGGTCGAGCGGCTGGCCGTTGACCGCGGCCGCGTAGCTGGCCTCGTCGATGGTCACACTGCCGGCCGCGATCACCTCGTCGCGGCCGACGGGGGAGGTGACCAACCGCAGCCGGGCCTCCAGCTCGGCCGGCCCGGCGCTCGCCAACAGGAAGTCGTCGAACCCCCAGTCGGTGGACAGTGCCGGCAGCCCGCCCTCGGCGGTGACCAACAGGATCGGCGCGTGCTTGCCGCTCGTCCCGATCACCCGGGTCAACGCCCGGGCGGCGGTCAGTGCCGTGGTCGCGTCGACCAGGATCACGTCCGGCAGCTGGGCGTGCAGCAGGACGGCGGCGTCGAGTGGAGCCACGGTGACCTGGTGAGGGAGCAGCGCAAGAGAGGGCAGCACGCTCTCCGTGTCGCTGCGCGTGGTCATCAGCAGTAGTTGCACCGCGTTCACCTCCCGGGAGAAAAGTACCGCTCCGACGTCGCACCGCGAGGCCGGATCGGCGTGTCCCGAGGTGAATGTGGCCTGTGGATCGGCCTGAACACAGGGATCGACCCAGGCGGCGGCATCTCACCGCAACAGGCTTGTTACCCGCTCGGAACATCGGGTCCGCCCCGCTCGGTACATCAGCTCCTCCGCTCGGGACGTCGCGTCTGCTCGGGACGTCGCGTCTGCTCAGGACATCGCGTCTGCTCGGGACATCGCGGCGGGCGGTCGCGGGCGGTCGCGGGCGGGTCGGCCGCCGCGGTGGCGTCATCGACCGCATGGCAGCATGGCGGTATGGCGACAGTGATCATCCGCTACTGGGCCGGGGCCCGGGACGCCGCCGGCGTCGAGTCGGAGGAGTTCGAGGCGGCGACCGTCGCGGACGCGCTCCGGCAGGCCGAGGAACGCCGGGGCGCCGATCCCGAGTTCCGCCGGGTGATCGGGCTGTGTTCCTTCCTGCTCGACGGGGCGCGGCTGGGCGCCGAGGGGCGTACGCGTCCGCTCACCGGCGGGGTGGAACTGGAGGCGCTGCCGCCGTTCGCCGGCGGCTGACCGCCTCAGCGCAGTGGCGCCAGCGGTGGTTGGTCCAGCACCAGGGTGACCGGACCGTCGTTGACCAGCGACACCTGCATCATCGCGCCGAACTCGCCGGTCGCCACCCGCGCCCCCAGTTCCCGCAGGGCGGCGACGAAGGTGTCCACCAGGGGCTCGCTGACCGGACGGGGCGCCGCGGCGCTCCAGCCGGGACGCCGCCCCTTGCGGGTGTCGGCGTAGAGGGTGAACTGCGAGACGACCAGGATCGGGGCACCCACCTCGGCGCAGGAGCGTTCGTCGGCCAGGATCCGCAGCTGCCAGATCCGTTCGGCCAGCCGTCGGGCGTACGCCTCGGTGTCGTCATGGGTGACGCCGAGCAGGACCAGCAGGCCCGGGCCGTCGATCGCACCGACCGTACGCCCCTCCACCGTCACCGACGCCTGACCGACCCGCTGGACCACCGCTCGCACAGCGAGCAGCCTAGGCCGTCGGAGGCCGGGGGTCTGGTGGGCGCCCGTAGACTGGCGCGGTGGCGACCTTCTACTCGGCACTCCTGATCGGGATGTGCACGCTCGTGGGCCTGCTGGCCCTCTACGGGATCGTCCGCCTGATCACGCACCGACAAGGACGGAACTGACATGTTCGAGATTCGCCCGGACCTCGCCCCCGCATTGATGCCGATCGCCTGGATGATCGGCCGCTGGGAGGGCACCGGCAAGGGCCAGTGGCCCGGAGAGGGCGAGTTCGAGTACGGCCAGGTGGTCGAGTTCACCGAGAACGGCGGCGACTACCTGCACTACCTCTCCCAGACCTTCGTCGCCGACGCGGACGGTCGTCCGGTGGCCCCGCTGTCGATGGAGACCGGCTTCTGGCGGCCGCAGGCCGACCGGTCGCTGGAGGTGGTGATGTGCCACCCCGAGGGCTGGTCCGAGGTGTGGTTCGGCACGGTCGAGGGGGCGAAGATCGAGCTGGTCACCGATGCGGTGGCCCGTACGGTGACCGCCCCTGGCTACACCGGTGGGCAGCGGCTGTACGGCCAGGTCGAGGGCGACCTGCTGTGGACCTTCGACCGCTCGACCACCGAGCACGAACTCCAGCCGTACATGTGGGCCCGGCTCAAGCGCACCGCGGTCTGAGGGGCACCGATGGGACTCGTACGCGCCGAGACAGGCGTCGACGCCGGCGCCGTGGTGCACTGCGGCGACCCGGCCCGCGAGCAGCGCGACCTCGATGCCGGGGCCGGCTGGGTCGACCTCTCCCACCGCGGGGTGTTCACCGTCGCCGGACCGGACCGGCTGAGCTGGCTGCACGCGATGACCACCCAGCACCTCGTCACGCTGGCGCCGCACCAGGGCACCACCGCACTGCTGCTCGATGCGCAGGGCCACATCGACCACGCCCTGTTCCTCGTCGACGACGGGGAGGTGCTGTGGGGCCACACCGAGCCGGGTCGGGTCGGCGATCTGGTCGGCTTCCTGGACCGGATGCGGTTCCTCAGCCGGGTCGAGGTCACCGACCGATCCGCCGAGGTGGCGGTGGTCTGGACCGTGGAGGACCCCGCCGGGTTCCCGACCCCGCTGGTCACCCGCCGTGCCGACGACAGCCTGGGCGGCACCGACCTGTTCCTGCCCCGGACGGCGCTGACCGCGCTCGACGACCGGCCGCGCCGGGCCGGCCTGTGGGCGTACGAGGCTCGGCGGATCGCCGCCGGCGTGGCCCGGATCGGCCTGGACACCGACGCGCGCACCATCCCCAACGAGATCGGTGTGCTCGGCGGGGCGGTGCACATGGACAAGGGCTGCTACACCGGCCAGGAGACCGTCGCCCGGGTCTGGAACCTCGGCCGGCCGCCGCGCCGGCTGGTCCGGCTCCAGCTGGACGGCTCGGCGGACCGGCTGCCCGGCCATGGCGAGGAGATCGCGCTGCGCGACGCACCGGAGCGTCCGATCGGCGTCATCGGGTCGTCGGCCCGGCATCACGAGCAGGGCCCGATCGCGCTGGCCCTGGTGAAGCGTACGGTCCCGGTGGACGCGCCGCTGGTCGTCGGGGACGTCGCCGCCGGCCAGGAGGTGCTCGTCGATCCCGAGGTCGGCCTGCACGTCCGGCCCGGCCGGAGCTGAGCGGTCCCCGCGTGATCTCACCGTGCTCGGTACCAGGAGTGTTGCAGCGCACACCCGGTGCTTTCCGGGCCGGCGGGTCGCGCCTACAGTGACGTCCATGACGTCCTTGGACTGGTGCTCGGTCGATGCGGTCCTGTTCGACCTGGACGGGGTGATCACGCCGACCGCCGCGGTGCATCGGCGGGCGTGGGCCGAGCTCTTCGAAGACGTCCTCACCGCCGACAGCGGCGTCGCGCCCTGGAGCGATGCCGACTACTACGCGTACGTCGACGGCCGGCAGCGCTACGACGGGGTGCGCGCCGTGCTCGCCTCCCGCGGCCTCACCCTGCCCGAGGGGGAGCCTGACGATCCGCCGGGTGCCCGTACGATCCACGGGCTCGGCAATCGGAAGAACGACGCCTTCCTGGCCGTGTTGCGCCGCGACGGCATCGCCGGCTACCCGGGCTCGCTGCGGTTGCTCGACTGGCTGGAGCGCCGCGGCATCGCCACCGCACTGGTCTCCTCGTCCCGCAACGCCGCCGCCGTGCTGGAGGCCGCCGGCCTCGTCGGCCGGTTCCGGGTGGTCGTCGACGGCGTCGTCGCCGCCGAGGAACGACTGGCGGGCAAGCCGGCCCCCGACACCTACCGCTACGCCGCCCGGCTGCTCGGGGTGGCGGATGACCGGGCCGTCGTCGTCGAGGACGCCGTCTCCGGAGTCGCCGCCGGACACGCCGGCGGGTTCGCCGTCGTCGTCGGGGTGGACCGCGGAGTCGGCGCGGCGGCGCTGCGCGAAGCCGGCGCGGACGTCGTCGTCCCCGACCTGTCCGATCTCGTCCCCACCGCCGACCCGGCCACCCCGGCCCCCTGATCCATCCCCTCGCGAGGACACGATGCGCTCACCGCAGGATTCCCACACCCCGCCGGACCCGGTCGACCCGTTGGACCGCACCCGGTTCCCCGTCGACACCTGGCGTCTGGTGGAGTCCTCCCCGAACCGGGCCGACCTGGGCAGCACCGAGACGCTGTTCGCCGTCGGCAACGGCTACCTCGGGATGCGCGGCAACCCGGAGGAGGGCCGGGAGAGCTTCGCCCACGGCACCTTCGTCAACGGCTTCCACGAGACCTGGCCGATCCGGCACGCCGAGGAGGCGTACGGCTTCGCCCGGGTCGGCCAGACGATCATCAACGCCCCGGACACCAAGGTGCTGAAGCTCTACGTCGACGACGAACCGATCAACATCCCGGTGGCCGACCTGGAGGAGTACGAGCGCAGCGTCGACTTCCGCGACGGGGTGCTGCGCCGTCACCTGGTGTGGCGTACGCCGGCCGGCAAGACCGTCCGCATCGACACCACCCGGATGGTGTCGATGACCGAGCGCCACCTCGCGGTGATGACGATGGAGATCACCCTGCTCGACTCCGACGCGCCGGTGGTGATCTCCTCCCAGATCCTCAACCGCCAGGACGGCGAGGACGAGTACCACGTCCGCTCCGCCGCCCAGGGGCTGGATCCGCGGCGCACCGACGGCCTCGACCGGCGGGTGCTGGAACCACAGATGAACTGGACCAAGGGGCTGCGGGCGATGCTCGGCTTCCGCGCCGCCGAGTCCGGGATGACGCTCACCGTCGGCATCGACCACATGATCGAGACGCAGAACGACAGCGAGTCCCTGATCATGTCCGAGGACGACGTGGCCAAGGTGATCTTCCGGGTCCGGGCCGAGCGCGGCAAGCCGATCCGGCTGGTCAAGTACGCCGCCTACCACACCTCCCGGACGGTGCCGGTGCGCGAGCTGATCGACCGGGTCCGGCGCACCTTGGATCGGGCGATGACCACCGGGGTCGACGAGTACCGGACGGCGCAGCGCGACTGGTACGACGGGTTCTGGGCCGACGCCGACGTGGTGGTCGGCGCGGACGACGCGGTCCAGCAGGCGATCCGGTGGAACCTCTTCCAGCTCGCCCAGGCGTCCGCGCTGTCCCAGACCTACGGGATCGCGGCGAAAGGCGTCACCGGATCGGGCTACTCCGGTCACTACTTCTGGGACGCCGAGATCTACGTCCTGCCGTTCCTGATCTACACGATGCCCGAGGTGGCCCGCAGCGCCCTGCGGTTCCGCTACCTGATGCTCGACCACGCCCGCCGGCGGGCCGGGGAGATGTCGACCCGCGGGGCGCTCTTCCCGTGGCGGACCATCAACGGCGAGGAGGCCTCGGCGTTCTACGCGGCCGGCACCGCGCAGTACCACATCGACGCCGACATCGCGTACGCCCTCAACCGCTATGTGGAGGCCACCGGCGACGTCGACTTCCTGCTGCGGGAGGGCATCGACGTCCTCGTCGAGACCGCCCGGATGTGGGCCGACCTCGGGTTCTGGACCGACAACGGCAACGAGGTCTTCCACATCCATGCGGTGACCGGTCCGGACGAGTACACCACCGTGGTCAACGACAACCTGTTCACCAACGTGATGGCCCGGCACAATCTGTGGCTGGCCGGAGACGCCGTCGCCACCCTGGCGACCGCCTGGCCGGAGGCGTACGAGCGGATGGTCGCCCGGCTCGGCCTGCGGGAGGACGAGCCGGAGGAGTGGCAGCGCTGCGCCGACCACCTGGCCATCCCGTTCGACGAGCACATCGGCGTGCATCCTCAGGACGCCCATTTCCTGGACCGTGAGGTCTGGGACCTCGACGCGACGCCGTCCGACCGATTCCCGTTGATGCTGCACTACCACCCGCTGGTGCTCTACCGCTTCCAGGTGCTCAAGCAGGCCGACGTGGTGCTGGCGATGCTGCTCCAGGGCGACCAGTTCACGTTGGAGCAGAAGCGGGCCGACTTCGAGTACTACGACCCGATCACCACCGGCGACTCGACCCTGTCGAGCGTCATCCAGACCATCATCGCCGCCGAGGTGGGCTATCAGGAGCTGGCGCTGCGGTACTTCTTCGCCGGTCTGTTCGTCGATCTGGCCGACCGGCACGGCAACACCGCCGACGGGGTGCACGTGGCCTCCACCGGCGGGGTGTGGCTGGCGCTCATCGCCGGCTTCGCCGGGATGCGCGACCAGCACGGCGAACTGTCCTTCGACCCGCGGCTGCCGGCCCAGTGGGACGCGATGCGGTTCCGGCTGCGCCGCCGCGGCGGGGCGATCGCGGTCGAGCTGGGCCGCGACGCGCTCACCGTCACGCTGGTCGACGGGACGTACGAGACCTTCCTGGTGCGCGACGTGCGCTACGAGGTCTGCCCGGAATGCCCGAGCGTCCGGGTGCCACTGGCCGACCAGGGACCGGTGGTGCCCGGCCCGGTGCCGCCGCAGACGGTGATCGGCGTCCGCCGCGACGGCAGCCGGATCACCGCTGGCGTCCCCGGCACCTTCCCGGGCTCGCTCCCCCGACCGGTCGGCCAGTAGCGGCGGGCGTCAGTTCTTGGCCCGGCGGGCCGCCTTGACCCGCTCGCTGTGGTCGAGGATCGTCTTGCGGATCCGGACCGCATCGGGGGTGATCTCGAGGCACTCGTCGGCCCGGCAGAACTCCAGCGACTGCTCCAGGCTCATCACCCGCGGCGGGACCAGCCGCTCCAGCTCTTCACCGGTGGAGGACCGTACGTTCGTGACGTGCTTCTCCTTGGTGGGGTTGACGTCCATGTCGTCGGGGCGGGAGTTCTCGCCGACGACCATGCCTTCGTAGACCTCGTCGCCCGGCTTGATGAACAGCGTGCCGCGCTCCTGCAGGTTGAACAGGGCGTACGAGGACACCGTGCCGAGCCGGTCGGCGACCATCGAGCCGCTGGGGCGGGTGCGCAGTTCGCCGACCCAGGGCGTGTAGCCCTCGAACACGTGGTTCATCAGGCCGGTGCCGCGGGTCTCGGTGAGGAACTCGGTGCGGAAGCCGATCAGGCCGCGGGACGGCACGATGTACTCCACCCGCACCCAGCCCGAGCCATGGTTGGTCATCGTCCGCAGCTGGCCCTTGCGGGTGCCGAGCATCTGGGTGACCGCCCCGACGTACTCCTCGGGGACGTCGACGGTGAGGAACTCGGTCGGCTCGTGCAGCTTGCCGTCGATCTGGCGGGTGACCACCTCGGGCTTGCCGACGGTCAGCTCGAACGACTCACGGCGCATCTGCTCGACCAGCACGGCGAGCTGTAGCTCACCACGGCCTTGCACCTCCCAGGTGTCGGGGCGCTCGGTCGGGTTGACCCGGATCGACACGTTGCCGATCAGCTCGCGCTCCAGGCGGGCCTTGAGCAGCCGGGCGGTGAGGTTCTTGCCGGACTTGCCGGACAGCGGCGAGGTGTTGATGCCGATGGTCATCGAGATCGACGGTTCGTCGACGGTGATCAGCGGCAGCGGCTGTGGGTTCTCCGGGTCGGAGAGGGTCTCACCGATGGTGATCTCCGGGATGCCGGCGATCGCCACGATGTCGCCCGGGCCGGCGGTCTCGGCGGGGACCCGTTCCAGCGCCGAGGTCATCAGCAGCTCGACGAGCTTGACGTTCTCGATGCTGCCGTCGCGCTTGCACCAGGCCACTGTCTGGCCCTTGCGCAGCTCGCCCTGCTTGACCCGGCAGAGCGCCAGTCGGCCCAGGTAGGGGGAGGCGTCGAGGTTGGTGACGTGCGCCTGCAAGATCGCGCCCTCCTCGTACCGGGGGGCGGGGATGGTGTCGAGGATGGTCTCGAACAGCGGCTGCAGGTCCTCGTGGTCGGGCATCCCGCCGTCGGCCGGCTTCTCCAGCGAGGCGCGGCCGGCCTTCGCCGAGGCGTACACCACCGGGAAGTCCAGCACCGAGCCGTCGGAGTCCTCCGGCAGCAGGTCCATGAAGAGGTCGTACGTCTCCTCGAGCACTTCGTCGATCCGGGCGTCCGGACGGTCGACCTTGTTGACCACGACGATCAGCGGGAGGTGCTTCGCCAGCGCCTTGCGCAGGACAAAACGGGTCTGCGGCAGCGGCCCTTCGGAGGCGTCGACCAGCAGGACGACCCCGTCCACCATCTCCAGGCCGCGTTCGACCTCACCGCCGAAGTCGGCGTGGCCGGGGGTGTCGATGATGTTGATGGTGACGTCCTCGCCGCGGATCACGTGCTTGACCGCGGTGTTCTTGGCGAGGATGGTGATGCCCTTCTCCCGCTCCAGGTCCATCGAGTCCATCACCCGGTTGTTGACGTCCTGACCTTCCCGGAAGGCGCCGGACTGCCACAGCATGGCGTCGACGAGGGTGGTCTTGCCGTGGTCGACGTGGGCGACGATGGCGATGTTGCGCAGATCGGAGCGCTGGGGCATATGCGTGACTTCCCGATGTTTGAGAGCAGAGTCACGCTGATGCTAGTTCCCGCAGGCGGCACGACGTGAATCACGGTGGCACCTCAGGGCGTAAGGGCGTGCGGACGGCCCTAGGCTCGGTTCCATGCCCGACTGGTTCACCGACGCCTTCCGTACGGAGTACGAGCGGCAGCTCGAGCTGCTCGGCCGGTTCAACCTCGCCCTGTTCGGCAAGACCGGTGTCGGCAAGTCCACCCTGGTCAACGCCGTGTTCGGCGAGCCGGTGGCGGCCACCGGCATCGGCGAGCCGGTGACCCGTGACTCCCACCTGTACCTCGACGAGCGCGGACAGCTCGGTCTGTTGGACACCCGCGGCCTGGAGATCGGTCGTGACGACCGACAGCTGATCAAGGAACTGGAGACGTACGTCCGGCAGATGCGCCGCGAGCCGGTGGACGCCCAGATCCACGTGGTCTGGTACTGCGTGCGGGGGATGGACCGCCGGTTCGAGCCGTTCGAGGCGGAGTTCATCCGCCGGCTGGACGCCCTCGACCTGCCGGTGATCGTGGTGCTCACCCAGGTGCCGCGCGACAGTGCCGGCAATCTCCACCCCGACGCGGTGGCCCTGGCCCGGCACATCACCGGGCTGGGCCTGCCGATCGTCGACGGACGTCCCTATCTCACCTACGCACTGGAGGACCCGTTCAGTGGTCAGTCGTCCTACGGCTTGACGGCGCTTCTCGAGGCGACCTTTCGCGGCGCACCGGAGGCGGTCCATGCGGCGCTCACCGCGGCCCAGCAGATCGATCATCGGCGCAAGGCGGCCCAGGCGCGCCGGTTCATAGCCGGCACCGCGGCGGGGGCGGCGGCCACCGCCGCCACCCCGATCCCGTTCTCCGACGCCACGGTGCTGGTGCCGCTGCAGCTGGCCATGATGGCGCGGATCTCGCAGCTCTACCGGGTGCCGGTGGATCGGGCGGCGCTGATGGCGGTGGCCTCCACCACGGTGGCCACCCAGGCGGGTCGTGCCTCGGTGACCGGCCTGCTCAAGCTGATCCCGGGCGCCGGGACGATCGCCGGTGGGGCGATCGGGGCCGCGGTGGCCTCGTCGTTCACGTACGCCATGGGGGAGGCCTGGCTGGCCGTCGTCCAGCGGGCCGCGGCGGGCGCGCTGCGCGGCCTCGACGGGGTGCTCGACCCCGACCAGGTGCGTGCGGTCTTCCAGGCCGAGCTGCGCCGCCGGGTCCCGGGGTTGCGCGGCCGGTCCTGACCTCTGGCGGAGGCGCTTGTCAGGGGGCAAACTACTTGTTCCGGCAGGTAGTTTGTGAGATTTACGACATTCTGTCGTACGACGGAACACGTAGCGGATCACGATTGGTCCGACCAAACCCTTCTGAAATGACATCATCCCTAGTGGGGCGGTGTTTCGAGGGAAGGGGAGGGTGCCGGAAGGCGCAGCATACGACGATGGCAGGATGGGGTCATGAAGCCGCGAGAGATTGGTATCACCGAACTCGTCCTTCGCGACGCGCACCAGAGCCTGATGGCGACGCGCATGGCCATGGAAGACATGGTCGAGGCCTGCGCTGACATCGACGCTGCCGGTTACTGGAGCGTGGAGTGCTGGGGCGGTGCAACGTACGACGCTTGCATCCGCTTCCTGAACGAGGACCCATGGGAGCGACTGCGGACCTTCCGCACGCTCATGCCCAACAGCCGCCTGCAGATGCTGCTGCGTGGGCAGAACCTGCTGGGCTACCGCCACTACGAGGACGAGGTTGTCGAGAGGTTCGTCGAGAAGTCGGCGGAGAACGGCATGGACGTGTTCCGTGTCTTCGACGCGCTGAACGACCCGCGCAACCTGGCCCACGCCATGCAGGCCGTCAAGAAGGCGGGCAAGCACGCCCAGGGCACGATCTGCTACACCGTGAGCCCGGTGCACACCACCGAGGACTACATCGCGCTGGCGGGCCGCCTGCTCGACATGGGTGCCGATTCGATCGCGCTGAAGGACATGGCCGCGCTGCTGAAGCCCCAGCCGGCGTACGACATCGTCAAGGGCATCAAGGACACCTATGGCGAGGGCGTGCAGATCAACGTGCACTGCCACTCCACCACCGGCGTCACCCAGGTGGCCCTGATGAAGGCGATCGAGGCCGGCGCCGATGTGGTCGACACCGCGATCAGCTCGATGTCGTTGGGCCCCGGTCACAACCCGACCGAGTCGGTGATCGAGATGCTCGACGGCACCCCGTACACCACCACGGTGGACCGGACGAAGCTCGCGCCGATCCGCGAGCACTTCGCCGCGGTGGCGCCGAAGTACAAGAAGTTCATGTCCGCCGTGACCGGCGTCAAGACCGACATCTTCCAGTCCCAGATCCCCGGCGGGATGCTCTCCAACATGGAGGCTCAGCTCAAGGCGCAGGGCGCTGGCGACCGGATGGAAGAGGTGCTGTCCGAGGTGCCGAACGTCCGCAAGGATGCGGGCTACCCACCGCTCGTGACGCCGTCGTCGCAGATCGTCGGCACCCAGGCCGTGTTCAACGTGCTGATGGGCAAGTACAAGGTGCTCACCGGCGAGTTCGCCGACCTGATGCTCGGCTACTACGGCGAGTGCCCCGGCGAACGCAACGCCGAGGTGGTCGAGAAGGCCAAGGCTCAGACGAAGAAGGACCCGATCACCCAGCGTCCGGCCGACCTGCTCTCCCCTGAGTGGGAGCTGCTGTCCGAGCAGGCCAAGGGGCTCGAGGGCTTCAACGGCACCGAGGAGGACATCCTCACCAACGCGATGTTCCCCCAGGTCGCCCCGAAGTTCTTCAAGGAGCGCCCGCAGGGTCCCCGCAACGTGGGGATGACCGAGGAGCAGGTCGAGGAGGAGCGCCGCAAGGCCGCCGGCCTCGACAAGGCGATCCACGAACCCATCCAGTACAAGGTCACCATCAACGGTCAGTCCCGTTCGGTGTCCGTCGAGCCGGCGTGAGGTGACGACCATGCCAGATTCCACGACCAAGGCAGAAAAGACCAAGGACATGTCCGTACGCCTCGAGACGCTGCACGAGCGTCGTGAGGAGGCCGTGCTCGGCGGCGGCAAGGCCCGCCTCGAGAAGCAGCGGGAGAAGGGCAAGATGACCGCGCGGGAGCGCGTCGACGCGCTGCTCGACCCGGGCACCTTCCAGGAGACCGGGATGTTCCGGACCCACCGGACGACCACCTTCGGGATGGACACCGCCAAGGCCCCGGCCGACGGCGTGGTGACCGGCTCCGGTGCGGTGCTCGGCCGCCCGGTGCACGTCGCCTCCCAGGACTTCAGCGTGATGGGCGGCTCTGCGGGCGAGACCCAGTCCAAGAAGGTCGTCGAGATGATGGAGGCGTCGCTGTCCACCGGCACGCCCTTCGTCTTCATCAACGACTCCGGCGGCGCGCGGGTCCAGGAGGGCATCGACTCGCTGTCCGGCTACGGCCAGGTGTTCTACTCGAACGTACGGCTCTCCGGCGCGGTCCCGCAGATCTCGATCATCGCCGGCCCGTGTGCCGGTGGCGCCGCCTACTCCCCGGCACTGACCGACTTCATCATCCAGACCCGCAAGGCCCACATGTTCATCACCGGGCCGAACGTGATCACCGAGGTGACCGGCGAGAAGGTGACCCAGGACGACCTGGGCGGCGCGGACGCACACATGACGCGTTCCGGTGTCAACCACTTCGTCGCGAACGACGATCAGGAGGCCATCCTGATCGCCAAGAAGCTGCTCAGCTTCCTGCCGGAGAACAACCTCGCCGAGCCGCCGCGGGTCAACCCGGACGACGTGGTGGAGCCGAACGCCGCCCTGCGCGACATCGTGCCGGCCGAGGCCAAGAAGGGCTACGACGTCCGCGACATCATCCGCGGTGTCGTCGACCACGCCGACTTCCTCGAGGTGCAGGCGGGCTACGCCCAGAACATCGTCGTCGGTTTCGCCCGGATCAACGGCTACACCGTCGGCGTGGTGGCCAACCAGCCGAGCGTGATGTCCGGCGTGCTGGACATCAACTCCTCCGACAAGGGCTCGAAGTTCGTCCGTTTCTGCAACGCGTTCAACATCCCGCTGCTCACCTTCGTCGATGTGCCGGGCTTCCTGCCGGGCGTCGCCCAGGAGCACGGCGGCATCATCCGCCACGGCGCGAAGATGCTGTACGCCTACTCCGCGGCGACGGTCCCGAAGGTCACCGTCGTGCTGCGCAAGGCGTACGGCGGTGCGTACCTGGCGATGTGCTCCAAGGACCTGGGCGCCGACAAGGTGTTCGCCTGGCCGACCGCCGAGATCGCGGTGATGGGCGCCGAGGGCGCCGCGAACATCGTGTTCAAGAAGGAGATCGCCGAGGCCGAGGATCCGGCGGCGCGCAAGGCGGAACTGGTCGAGGAGTACCGCGAGACCTTCGCCACGCCGTTCATGGCCGCGTCGCGGGGGCTGGTCGACGACATCATCGATCCGGCCGACACCCGCCACGAAGTGGCGATGGCGCTGGAGATCCTGCGGACGAAGCGTCAGCTGCGCCCGGACAAGAAGCACGGCCTCGGGCCGGTGTGATCGGGAGTGACGATGACTGACGAGAACGAGATCACTGCTCTCAGGGACCGGGTGGCCGAGCTGACTGCTCGACTCGCTGCGGCGGAGCAGCGGATGGTGGAGTTCGACCGGATGGCGGTCGTGTGGGCCGAGGAGCACCAGGTCGACGAGGACACCCTGATGGTCATCGCGGCGGCCGTCGCGGCCGTGCTCGGGCACCGGGCCAAGGTCCGCCAGGTCCAATTCCATGAAGGCGCGGGGTGGACCACCGCCGGCCGGATGGAGGTCCAGGACCACCGCAAGACCCAGGCGCGGCCGGCCCACCTGACCGCGCTCACGCTGCACTGAGGACGAGGAGGAACAGACATGAGACTCAAGGTGACGGTCAACGGAACCGCGTACGACGTCGACGTCGAGGTCGAGCAGACGCACCCCTCGCTCGGTGACCTCGGCGTGATCGGTGCCTACACCGGTCCCGCCCCGACCGCCCCGGTCACCTCGACCATGCCGGCGGCGAGCGCCAACTCGGTGGTCGCCCCGCTCGCCGGGTCGGTCGCCCGGATCATGGTGGAGGAGGGCCAGGAGATCACCGCCGGCCAGGTGCTGGTGGTGCTCGAGGCGATGAAGATGGAGACCGAGATCACCGCGCCGGCCGCCGGCACGGTGGGCTCGATCCTGGTCGAGGTCGGCGAGGCCGTCCAGGGCGGCCAGGCTCTGATCGCGATGGCCTGACCGAGCCGGACGACGGTCTGACCGCGTGAACACCGTGGGGAGGTGAGCCGAATCTGGCGGCTCACCTCCCCACTCTGCGAGACTCTCCCGCCCGATCCGCGCCAATGCGTGGATCGGGCGGGAGAGGTTTCGGGCTCGACGGCTGAGATGTCAGATTCGGCTCACGGCACCGGGAAGACCTCACGACGGCCGGGAGACCTCACGACGGCCGGAGGCCTGAGTGCGGCCGGGAGACCTGAGTGGCCCTGGAAGACCTCACTGCACCCGGAAGACCTTGTGCTGGGCCGGCTGCACCCGGGGCCGGACGACCATCCGGTCGATGTTGACGTGGGCCGGCAGGGACGCGACGAAGCCGATGCAGGCGGCGATGTCCTCGGCGGTGAGCACCCCCTCGACCCCCGCGTAGACGGCGTCCGCGCGGGCCTGGTCGCCGCCGAACCGTACGAGCGAGAAGTCGGTGCGCACCATCCCGGGGACGATCTCCACCACCCGGAGCGGCCGGTCGTACGTCTCCAGTCGCATGGACTGGGCCATCGACCGCTCCGCCGCCTTGACGCCGCAGTAGCCGGCGCCACCCTCGTACCCGCCGTCCGCGGCGACCGAGGTGACGAAGACGACCTGCCCACGCCCGCCGTCGGCGGCCAGCAGAGCAGGGGTGAGAGCGCGGGTGACCCGGGCGGCGCCGAGCACGTTCGTCTCGTACATCCGCTGCCAGTTGTCGAGATCGGCCTCGGCGACCGGGGCCAGGCCGAGCGCGCCGCCGGCGTTGTTGACCAGCAGATCGACCCGGGGGCCGGCCGCCGCGGCGAGTGCCGCGACCGAGTCGTCGTCGGTGATGTCGCAGGCCTGGGCGCGGCCGCCGATCTCGTCGGCGAGGTCCCGCAGCCGGTCCTCCCGGCGGGCGGCGCAGAGGACCTCGTACCCCTGGGCGGCGAGGGTGCGGGCTGTCGCGGCCCCGATGCCGCTGCTGGCACCGGTGACGACGGCGAGGGGACGGGTGGGCGTGACAGGAGCGTTCATGCCCGGAGTATCCCGCGCGTCGGGGGCCTCGGGAAGCCGGGGTCTGTTCCGGGGCACTGTTCGGGCGGTGTGCTCGGGAACCACTTCGGGACACTGCTCGGGCGGTGTGCCCTGGCACTGCTCCGGTGCTGCTCCGGGCGCTGCTCGGGGGGCGGTACCACCCGCGGGCAGCCGACCACTAGGCTCAAGGCCATGACTGCAAAGCTGATCCTGCTGCGCCACGGCGAAAGCGAGTGGAACGCCAAGAACCTCTTCACCGGCTGGGTCGATGTCGACATCAACGACAAGGGCAAGGCCGAGGCCCAGCGCGGTGGCGAGCTGCTCGCCGCCGAGGGCCTGCTGCCGGACGTCCTGTTCACGTCGACCCTGAAGCGGGCGATCCACACCGCCGATCTGGCGCTGCTCGCCTGCGATCGACACTGGATCCCGGTGGAGCGTTCCTGGCGTCTCAACGAGCGCCACTACGGCGCGCTCCAGGGCAAGAACAAGGCCGAGATCCGCGAGGAGTTCGGTGAGGACCAGTTCATGGTGTGGCGCCGGTCGTACGACCAGCCGCCGCCGGTCCTCGACACCGACGACAAGTGGTCGCAGTACCACCACCCGCAGTACGCCGATCTGCCCAGCGAGATCCGTCCGCAGACCGAGTGCCTGAAGGACGTCGTCGCCCGGATGCTGCCGTTCTGGTACGACCGGATCGTCCCCGAGCTGCGCGCCGGCCGGACCGTCCTGGTCGCGGCGCACGGCAACTCGCTGCGGGCCCTGGTGAAGCACCTCGACGGCATCTCCGACGAGGACATCCCCAGCCTCAACATCCCGACCGGCATCCCGCTGTTCTACGAGCTGGACGAGGACCTGAAGCCGACCGTGGCCGGCGGGCGCTACCTCGACCCGGAGGCCGCGAAGGCGTCCATCGAGGCGGTCAAGAACCAGGGCAAGAAGTAGTCCGCGAGGCGGCTGCCTTCACGGGTGTGCTTCCGACGACGAACCGGGCTGACGGTGTTCCGTCAGCCCGGTTCGTCATCGGTCGGCCCCCGTCCGGGTCGTCGCCGCGAACGGGGGAGGGGGAGACCGGTCAGACCGGGTCGTCCCCGGTCACGACGTAGACGAGGCGTTCGGCGATCTCGACCGCATGGTCGGCGATCCGCTCGTAGTAGCGGCCCAGCAGGGCGGTGTCCACCGCGGTCTCCACGCTGTGCGGCCAGCTGCCGCCGACCAGCGCCCGGAACTGGTCGCGGCGCAGGTCGTCCATCACCTTGTCCTCGGCGGCGAGGTGCTCGGCGGTGTCGATGTTCAGGTCGCGCAGCATGGCGCCGGCGTCGGCCACCATCGAACCGGCCACCTCGGCCATCCGACGGAAGTTGTCCTGCAGGGTGTCCGGGACGGCGCGCTCCGGGAAGCGGAGCCGGGCGATCTTGGCGACGTGCGCGGCCAGGTCGCCCATCCGGGTGAGTTCGCCGAGCATCCTGATCGCGGAGAAGACCGTACGCAACTCACCGGCGACCGGAGCCTGCCGGGCGAGCATGGAGAAGGTCCGTTTCTCCAGTTCCTCGGCGAGCTCGTCGATCATCCGATCGTTGGAGATCACCTGCTCCGCCAGCTGCAGGTCACAGGTCAGCAGCGCGGTCGTCGCGTCGGCGAGAGCGGTGTGGACGAGATCCACCATCCGCGCCAGGTCGGCCATGGTCTCCCGGAGCTGCTCCCGGTAGGTGTCCCTCATGCCGATCCTCCTTTCGTGCCCCACCCCGTCCGGCATCGGGCCGCCGACCGTCGGGTCGTCGACCGGAGTATGCGGTGCCGCGGCCGACCCTCGCCGTCCCGGTCGCCGTCGCGGCCTGCCTGGTGTCGGATCGTCCCTTGTCACGTGCTGCCGTCCTGTCTGCTCTACAGGGGGGTGACAAGCCAATCTAGCCTGTCGGATGCTCATGCGGTGTCCCGGTCCCGGAGGATGGCGCGGGGGTCCCTTTACCGCATGCCGGAGGTTATCCCACCCTCTCTGACCTCAGGAGCATCTCGGCTGAACTCCGCGTGAACAGTGCGTGAATCGGTCCTCTCGTCGTCGAGGTGCGAGGTCGGCCCCCGTATGATCTGGCCTGTGAACGCCTACCTCGCCGCCGGTGGCGGTCTCCTGGTGGGTCTGCTCCTGGGGATCGCGGTGATGCTGCTGCGCGTCCAGCAGCGGCGGGCCCAGGAGGATCGGCTTCGGGTGGAGATGGCTGCGCGGGTGACCGTGCGCCCTGAGGTCTCCCAAGTGCTCAGCGTGCTGCGTTCGGGGGCGATGGTCGTCGGACCACACGACGAGGTGCTCCAGTCGACCGCACAGGCCCGTACGCTCGGCGTCGTCCGCGGCGCCCGGGTCGTCGTCCCGGCGGTGCTCACGCTGGTCCGGAAGGTGCGTGAGGATCGGCAGTCCCGCAGCACCGAGCTGGACCTCAAGCGGGACGGCCTCAGCCTGCACCTGATGGCGCGGGTGGCGCCGCTCGATGACCGTACGCTGCTGGTCCTGGTCGAGGACCGTACGGCGGCCCGGCGCGTCGACGAGACCCGGCGTGACTTCGTCGCCAACATCTCCCACGAGCTGAAGACGCCGATCGGGGCAGTGACCCTGCTGGCGGAGACGCTCGAGGAGGCGGCGGACAGCCCGGACGACGTCCGGCGGTTCGCCCGGCGGCTGCAGGTCGAGGGTGCCCGGCTGTCCGACCTGGTGCGCCAGATCATCGACCTCAGCCGGCTGCAGTCCGACGATCCGCTGCTCGACCAGAACGAGGTGCTGGTCGACGACGTGATCGGCGACGCGGTCGACCGCAACCGGGTCGACGCCGATGACCGGCACGTCGCGCTCACCGTTGCCGGCACGTCCGGCCTGGAGGTGCTCGGCGACGAGGAACAGCTGACGGTGGCGGTGGCGAACCTCATCGAGAATGCCATCATGTATTCCGAGCGGGGGGCTCGGGTCGCCGTCGCGGCGCGTGCGGTGGTGCTCGGTGAGGAGGACTTCGTCGAGATCAGCGTCTCGGACAACGGGATCGGCATCCCGGAGGACGAGGTGGAGCGCATCTTTGAGAGGTTCTACCGGGTCGACTACGCCCGCAGTCGGGACAACGGGGGCACCGGTCTCGGCCTGTCGATCGTCAAGCACATCGCTGCCGCGCACGGCGGCTATGTCCATGTCTGGAGCAAGTTGGGGCAGGGCTCCACGTTCACCATCCGTATCCCCCAGCACTATGAGCGAGAGGTGGCCGCGGACGACCCGTCCGTGGACGACCACGACACCATGTACCAGCTCGACGCGTCGGGGGCGCGGGGGGCACATTCCCAGGAGGTAGAGGGATGACCCGAGTTCTCGTGATCGAGGACGAGGAGTCCTATCGCGAAGCGCTGTCCTACATGCTGCGCAAGGAGGGCTTCGATGTCGTCGAGGCACCGGACGGCGCGGAGGGCCTGGCGGAGTTCGATCGGGCCGGCGCCGACATCGTGCTGCTCGACCTGATGATGCCGGGCATCTCCGGCACCGAGGTCTGTCGGCAGCTGCGGCTGCAGAGCTCGGTGCCGGTGATCATGGTCACCGCCCGGGACTCCGAGGTGGACAAGGTGGTGGGGCTCGAGCTCGGCGCGGACGACTACGTCACCAAGCCGTTCTCCCAGCGTGAGCTGCTCGCCAGGATCCGGGCCGTGCTGCGGCGGGGCCAGGAGGTCGAGCTCGTCCCCGACGTGGTCGAGTCGGGTGGCGTACGGATGGACGTCGAGCGTCACGAGGTGGCGGTCAACGGTGAACCGGTCCGGCTGGCCCTGAAGGAGTTCGAGCTGCTGGAGATGCTGCTGCGCAACGCCGGGCGGGTGATGACTCGTGGCCAGCTCATCGACCGGGTGTGGGGGGCGGACTACGTCGGCGACACCAAGACCCTCGACGTGCACGTCAAGCGGTTGCGCGCCAAGATCGAGGAGAACCCGGCCCGTCCGGTCCACCTGGTCACCGTTCGCGGGCTCGGCTACAAGTTCGAGGGCTGACCGCCGGGGCCGCTCGCCTGTGCCGGGCCGCTCACCGCAGATCTGCACAGACAGCACACCCCGGTCGGGAGATCGCCCGACCGGGGTGTGTCGCGGCGTACGGGTGCCGGGCAGCCCCGCCGCTCAGCCGTTCGTTCGCGGCGTGGCGGTCGCGCTCGCCGTCGCGGTGCCGGTGCGGGGGGTGGCCGAGCTGTTCGGGGTCTCGGCGGCGACCGGCGCGAGGGTCGCGAAGTCCGGCTTGGTCACGTCGATGACGGGGACCCGGGCGGTGAGCCGGCCGTTGTTCTGGAAGGTGAGCGTCAGCTCGACGTCGACGCCGGGCACGAGCTTGGCTCCGGTGACGGTGGTGTCCTGGTTCTCCAGGATGATCGGCTCCTGGACGGTGACCGGCAGCGGCTGGGGGAGAGCGACCGACAGGGTGCCTGCGGAGTCGCCCGTCGCGGTCAGCGCCCGACCGGAGACCGACTGGAGCGTGTCGAGCGTGGGGGCGGCGGCCTGGGCGGTCTTGGTGTTGCTGAACGGCGTGCTGGACGGGGACCCGTAGAGGGAGCCGGCCAGTCGGGCCTGCGTGCCGTCGGGGCGGGCCAGCACCATCAGGTTGCGCACCTTGACGTAGCCGCGGCCCTGGTCCACCTGGTGTCCGTCGGCCAGGTCGAGGTTCACGCCCTCTGCCTGGGTGTACTGCTGGAGCGTCTGGTGTTCGAAGCCCAGGCGGCAGCCCGCGAGCCCGAACAGGGAGGCGGTGGCAACGATGACGACGGCGGCGCGCTTGGCGTGGTTCTTCAGGGTGGGCACGATTCGGGACTCCTCGTTGGGCCAGGTCAGACTCGTGGACAGAGTAGCCAGAAAGGCGGTCGCCGGGCACCTCGTTTGCCATCGACGGGGGTCACGATCGCGCGGCAATCGAACCCACGCTAATACGTGGGAGGGGGTGTGCCAACTCGATCCGGGCGTGTCTGAGGGCCCACGTGATAGAATCGGCACGCGAAAGGGGACCTGTATGACGTTTGCAGTCGGTGAAACGGTGGTCTACCCCAATCATGGGGCGGCCGTCATCGAGGACATGGAAACCCGCAAGATCAAGGGAGAGGACAAGCTCTACCTGGTGCTGAGGATCGTCGGCCAGAACGATCTGGTGGTTCGCGTTCCAGCGTGCAATCTCGACCTCGTCGGCGTCCGGGACGTCGTGGATGCCGATGGCCTGGAGAAGGTGTTCGAGGTGCTCCGCGCACCGCACGCGGAGGAGCCCGCGAACTGGTCCCGCCGCTACAAGGCCAACCTGGAGAAGCTGCATTCCGGCAATGTGCTGAAGGTCGCCGAGGTCGTCCGTGACCTGTGGCGCCGCGGCAACGATCGCGGGCTGTCGGCCGGCGAGAAGCGGATGCTGGTCAAGGCTCGCCAGGTGCTCGCCTCGGAGGTCGCCCTCGCCGAGAAGTGCGGCGAGGAGCGCGCGGAAGAGTTGCTGGACGAGGTCCTCGCTTCCTGATCCTGCTTCCATGACACATCTCCACACTGCAGTACTTCACAAGGCAGCTCACGCTGCAGTCGAACCGGTCGTCGCCGTGGTGGTGGCGGCCGGTTCCGGCGTCCGGCTGGGGGAGGGCGTCCCCAAGGCGCTGCGTACGGTCGGCGGACGTGCCCTCGTCGCGCATGCGGTGGACGCTCTGGCCGCCGGCGGCGTGGCCCGGGTGGTCGTCGTCGGCCGCCGAGAGCTGGCTGACGCGTTCGCGGCCGCGCTGGCCGATGTCGCCCTCCCGTGGACTCTCGTCGAGGGTGGGGTCGAGCGCCAGGACTCGGTCGCGCACGGTCTCGCCGAAGCCGCCCGGGTGGAACCGTCGGCCCGGCACGTGCTGGTCCACGACGCCGCCCGGCCGTTCGTGCCTGGTGCGGTGGTGTCGTCGGTGGTCGACGCGCTGCGCGGCGGCGCCTCGGCGGTGATCCCCGCGATCCCGGTCATCGACACCATCCGGGTGGCCGATCCCCGCCCCGGTGAGGCCACGGTGGTGGATCGGTCGCGGCTGCGGGCGGTCCAGACACCGCAGGGCTTCGATCTGGCGACGCTGGTCCGGGCCCACGACCACGTACGGTCCGCCGGGGTGGCGGTCACCGACGATGCGATGGCCTGTGAGGCGATCGGTGTGCAGGTGGCCCTGGTGGAGGGGTCCCGCGACTCCCTGAAGGTCACCGAACCGTTCGACCTGCTCGTCGCCGAGGCGGTGTGGCGGCAGCGTACGGTCGACGCGGGCGGCACTGACAATGAGGACGGCACTGACAATGCGGACAGCATCGACACCGCGGACGGCGGAAGTGCCGCCTGGTGACCTCGGAAAGGACTCCCCGGTGAACCACGAACCCCTGCCCGTCGGGCCGGCGCGGATCCGCACCGGCATCGGGACCGATGTGCACCGCTTCGCCGAGAGCGTGCCGATGTGGGTGGCCGGCCTGCACTTCCCCGAGGAGGCGTACGGCCTGGAGGGTCACTCCGACGGCGACGTCGCCTGCCACGCGGTCTGCGACGCCCTGCTGTCCGCGGCCGGGCTGGGCGACCTCGGCTCCAACTACGGCACCGCCGACCCGGAGTGGGCCGGGGCAGCCGGTGTTGCGTTCCTCGCCGAGACCGCACGACGCGTCCGGGCGTCCGGGTGGGACATCGGCAACGTGGCTGTCCAGGTGATCGGCGTACGCCCCCGGATGGCGGCGCGCCGGGCGGAGGGCGAACGGGTGATGGCGGAGGCCCTCGGCGCACCGGTCGGCCTGTCGGCGACCACCACCGACGGACTCGGATTCACCGGCCGGGGGGAGGGGCTGGCGGCGATCGCCACCGTGCTGCTGTTGCGCCGCGATCCGGCCCGGGGGCCGGTGCCGCACTGAGTCGGGGGTCTGATGGGCCCGGCGCCCGGTGGCCTCGGGTGATGGCCTCGGGCCCGGCAAGCCCGGTGCCCCTGGAGATCGTGCCCGATCGACCCCTCTGCCTGAGATAGCCGTGCTCGATCGACCCCGTGCCTGGTCGACCCCGTGCCCGACTCCCTGCCTGAGATACCCCGTGCGGGTGGATCCTCGGCCCGAGGAGATGGCCACGCGGTAGATTGGTGCCGGCCTGCCGTCCCATCTCTCGAGGAGAAGCAAGTGTCCGACACCACTGCCGCCGCCACCCGTGCCTATCGGGAGGCGCTCTCGGTCATCGAGAGCGTCGAACCCCGGATCGCCGATGCCACGCGTCAGGAGTTGACGGACCAGCGAGGTTCGCTCAAGCTCATCGCCTCGGAGAACTACGCCTCGCTGCCGGTGCTGCTGACGATGGGCACCTGGTTCTCCGACAAGTACGCCGAGGGCACCGTCGGCCACCGCTTCTACGCCGGCTGCCAGAACGTCGACACCGTCGAGTCGGTCGCCGCCGAGCACGCCCGTGAGCTGTTCGGCGCCGAGTACGCGTACGTCCAGCCGCACTCCGGTATCGACGCCAACCTGGTCGCCTACTGGGCGATCCTGGCCCACCACGTCGAGGCCCCCGGCCTGGCCGAGAAGGGCGTGAAGAACGTCAACGACCTCACCGAGGCCGACTGGGAGGCGCTCCGCAAGCGCTTCGGTGAGCAGCGGCTGATGGGCATGAGCCTGGACGCCGGCGGCCACCTCACCCACGGCTTCCGGCCGAACATCTCCGGCAAGATGTTCCACCAGCACTCGTACGGCACCGATCCGGCGACCGGCCTGATCGACTACGACGCGCTGCGGGCCCAGGTCCGCGAGTTCAAGCCGCTGATCCTGGTCGGCGGCTACTCCGCCTACCCGCGTCGGGTGAACTTCGCGACGATGCGCGAGATCGCCGACGAGGTCGGCGCGGTGCTGATGGTCGACATGGCGCACTTCGCGGGTCTGGTCGCCGGCAAGGTCTTCACCGGCGAGGAGAACCCGGTGCCGTACGCCGACGTGGTGACCACCACCACCCACAAGTCGCTGCGCGGCCCGCGCGGTGGCATGGTGCTGGCCAAGGCGGCGTACGCCCCTGACGTCGACCGCGGCTGCCCGATGGTGCTCGGCGGTCCGCTGTCGCACATGATGGCGGCCAAGGCCGTCGCGCTGGCCGAGGCCCGTACGCCCGCCTTCCAGGCGTACGCCCGCAACGTCGCCGACAACGCGAAGTCGCTCGCCGAGGGCCTGATGAAGCGCGGCGTGAAGCTGGTCACCGGTGGCACCGACAACCACATCGTGCTGGCCGACATCGCTGCGTCGTTCGGCCTGACCGGTCGCCAGGCCGAGTCGGCGCTGGTCGACTCCGGCATCGTCACCAACCGCAACTCGGTGCCGGCCGACCCGAACGGTGCCTGGTACACCTCGGGCATCCGGCTGGGCACCCCGGCGCTGACCACCCGTGGCTTCGGCGCCGACGAGTTCGACCGGACCGCGGAGCTGATCGTCGAGGTGCTGTCCAACACCACCGCCGCGGACGCCCCGAAGGGTGGTGCCTCCAAGGCGAAGTACGTGATCGCCGACGGCATCGCCGACCGGGTCAAGGCCGAAGCCGGCGAGCTGCTGGGCAAGTTCCCGCTGTACGCGGGCCTGGAGCTCTGAGCGTCGACCGCTGGTCGGTTCTTGCTGATTGTCGCCGGAGGGCGGTCCCGCTGGGGCCGCCCTCCGGGCGTTCGATGGTGGTCCCCAATGACTCGCGCTACCCCCGATGATTCGTGGGCTCTCGGCATACAGCGCGATGACCTGGGGGAGGTCGGGCGGGTGATGATTCCTGGGTCCCGGACGACTCTCAGGATCCCTTCGTCGGTTCCCCGACGAATCTCAAGATCGCCTCGTTGGCTCCCCGACCGTCCCTCGGTTCCCCGACGACTTTCAGGATCCCCGACCTTCCGCGTCATCCCCGACCTTCCACGGCCGAATACGGTCGGGGTTGACGACGTACGTCGGTCTCGTTGAGAGACGTCGGTGTCTGCGGAGAACGTCGGTCTGTAGGGACGTGGGGGTCTCGGTGGGGACGGGGTCTCGGTGGGACGGGGTCTCATGGGGACGCCGGTGCCGGTGCGGACGGGGTCTCATGGGGGACGCCGGTGCCGGTGCGGACGGGGCGTCGGTGGAGACGCCGGTGCTGTCGAGCCCCGCCACAGGGGCAGGGTCCCGGCTCAGCGACGACGTAGGCCCCGCCCGGCAGCTGCCGGACAGGGCCCTACGGAGTGATGTCAGAAAGTCGGTCGATCAGCGCTCGGGGCGAGCCGCGTCGACGCCCTCGAGCATCCAGCGCGGGGTGAACGAATCGGCTCCGGTGATCGCCAGCAGCGCGGCCTCGTCGAGGTGAACAGGCTTGGACATGGTGGGTTCCTTCTGTTGTCGTCCGTGGCGGAGGCGGATGACGTCCTTGTCCGTCCTGCTGCTCCACCGTACGGGAGGGCGCCGTCGCGTCCCAAAAAGGTGACGACGCAACGACGCCTCGGGCCGCGTGATTTCGGACACCTGGGCCTCTCGGTGCTCGGGCCGCGGAACAGCGGGACGTCACATGAGAGGCCGAGGAGGTGACGAGGCCCGGACCGGGCAGGCCGAGCGCCCGTGGCTGGGTGGATCATGCGGCCGGGGACCCTGCGGTCACACCCGTACGCTCCACGGACCGTCGACTCAGCCCTCAGTCCTCGGCGCCCGCCCGGGCCCGGCTGATCTCGTAGAGCGCGATGCTGGTGGCCACACCGGCGTTCAGCGACTCCACCTCACTGCTGATCGGGATCGAGGCCAGCACGTCGCAGTTCTCCCGGACCAGCCGTTGCAGGCCCTCGCCCTCCGACCCGACGACCAGCAGCACCGGTCCGTCGACGCCGGGGATCGCGGCGACGTCGGTCGCGCCCTCACCGGCGAGCCCGACCACCACGAACCCGGCCTTGGCGTAGTCCTGCAGCACCCGGTTGAGGTTGGTCGCGCGGGCCACCGGGATCCGGGCCGCAGCACCCGCGGAGGTCTTCCAGGCCGCGGCCGTCATGCCGGCGGACCGTCGCTCCGGGATCACCACGCCCTGGGCGCCGAACGCCGCCGCCGAACGGATGATCGCCCCGAGGTTGCGCGGATCGGTGACCTGGTCGAGGGCGACGACCAGCGGCGCGCCCGGCGCCTGCAGGGCGTCGGCCATCAGGTCGCTCGGGTGGGCGTACTCGTACTCGGGCAGCTTGATCGCCAAGCCCTGGTGGGTCGCCCCCGCGGTCAGTCGGTCCAGCTCCTGCTTGGTGGTCTGCAGCATCGGGATGGACGTGTCGGCGCACAGCTTGAACACCTCGCGCACCCGGTCGTCCCGGTCGATCCCCTCGGCGACGTAGACGCTGACCACCGGGATCCCGGCGCGCAGCGCCTCGACCACCGGGTTGCGTCCGGCGACCCACTCCGCGCCGCCGCCGCGCGGCTGCTGCGGCGTACGCTTCGGCCGGGAGACCTCCCGGGCCTGTGCGGCCACCTTCGCCTTGTGGGCCTTGTGGTAGACACGGTCCTCGGCCTTCGGCGTCGGGCCCTTGCCCTCCAGCCCGCGGCGGACGCGCCCGCCGGACCCGGCGGTGTTGCCCTTGCCGCTGTTGCCCTTGCCCTTGTGCCGTACGGCGCCCTTGCGCTGCGAGTTACCGGCCATCAGTGCTCCACGCTCCACTTCGGTCCCTGGGGCGTGTCCTCGACGTGGACGCCGAGCGCCGCCAGTGCGTCCCGGATGCCGTCGGCCGCCGGGTAGTCCTTCCGCGCCCGGGCTTCCTGGCGCTGGTCCAACAAGGCCTTCACCAGGCCGTCGACGACCGGCTCCAGTGCCGCCCCGGCGCCGGCCGACTCGCTCCAGACCGGGTCGAACGGGTCGAGGCCGAGCACCCCGAGCATCGCCCGGACGGCGGCGTACGCCTCGCGGACCGAGGCCGTGTCGCCGGCCTCGATCGCCTGGTTGCCCGTCTTCACGGTGGTGTAGAGGGTGGCCATCGCCGCCGGCGTGCCGAGGTCGTCATCCATCGCCGCCACGAAATCCGCTGGCAGCTGGGTCGCCGGGGCGGTCTCGCCGACGACATCCTGCGCCCGGTCCAGGAAGGAGTCGATCCGGGCCAGCGACGCCGTCGCCTCGGCCAGCGAGGTGTCGGAGTACTCGATCGCCGACCGGTAGTGCGGCGCCACCAAATAGAACCGCACCGCGCGCGCCGGGTACTGCCGGGTCACCTCGGTGACCAGCGCGCCGTTGCCGAGCGACTTCGACATCTTCTCGCCGGCCGCGGTCACCCAGGCGTTGTGCATCCAGTAACGGGCGAACGGCCGCCCGGCCGCGGTCGACTGGGCCAGCTCGTTCTCGTGGTGCGGGAAGCGCAGATCCAGCCCGCCACCGTGGATGTCGAACTCGTCGCCGAGGTACTTGCCGGCCATCGCCGAGCACTCCAGGTGCCAGCCGGGACGCCCACGCCCCCACGGGGTGTGCCAGGACGCCGTCGCCGGCTCGCTGGAGTCGGTGCGGCCCTTCCACAGGGCGAAATCGCGCGGATCGCGCTTGCCGCGCGGGTCGGAGTCCTCGGCCGGCGCCATGTCGGCGACCCGCTGGCCGGACAGCCGGCCGTAGTCGGGCCAGGAGCGTACGTCGAAGTAGACGTCGCCCGAGCCGTCCTCGGCGACGTACGCGTGCCCCCGGTCGATCAGCTGCTGGACCAGCTCGAGCATCTCGGGGATGTGGCCGGTGGCCCGCGGCTCGTACGTCGGGGGCAGGCAGCCGAGCGCCTGGTAGGCCTTGTGCAACTCCAGCTCGAAGCGGTAGGCGAGGGCGTACCACTCGACGCCCTGCTCGGCGGACTTGCGCAGGATCTTGTCGTCGATGTCGGTGACGTTGGCGACGACCTTCACCTCGTAGCCCGACCAGGCCAGCCACCGGCGCAGGACGTCGAAGACGACCTCCTTGCGGATGTGGCCCAGGTGGGGGGCCGACTGCACCGTCAGGCCGCAGTGATAGATCGAGACCTTCCCGGGGACGACGGGGACGAACTCCCGTGTCCGGTGGGTCATCGAGTCGTAGAGCTGGAACGTCACGGGCCAAGACTACCGGGAAGGCACCGGACGACCGGGACGGTGCCGTCCGTTCGGGCGGATGCCCGTCGGCGGAGGTGCCGTACGCCGCCGACGCGGCCCTCGGTCACGGCACCCGACGGCGGGCGGCCTTGGCGCGGATCGCGGCCATGTCCAGATAGCCGTTCGTGGCGACCGCGAGGTCCTCACCGGTCTCCCACGGATCGTCCGGCGCCGGCTGGTCGTCCAGGTCGTCGGCGCTCACCGCGGCGATCACCTCGCGCGGCTGGTCGCTGCCGGTCGGGGCGACCGACAGCTCCTCGTCGGGCAGGTGGCTCAGCACGTCGCGTACGTAGCCCTGGGTCGCCTCCAGCAGCGGCACCTCGTGCCCGGCGGCCTCGGAGCGATACCAGCGGTAGTCCAGCATCTCGTGGTAGATCTGCGCCGGCTCCAGCTTGGAGGCGAACTCCTCCGGCACCAGGTGGAGCACCGGCTCGAAGCACTCGGTCAACCACTGGTGGGCGACGACCGACTCGTCGAGGTTCTGCTGGCCGGTGCGGGCCCGGTAGGAGTCGAGGTCGTTGAGCAGCCGGCGGGCCTGGTTCTCCTCGGTGTCGAGGCCGGTCAGCCGCATCAGCCGACGGGCGTGGTGCCCGGCGTCGACGACCTTCGGCTGGATCCGGATCGTGGACCCGTCGATGTCGGTGGTGATGTCGAGCTCGGCGACGTCGAAGCCGAGTGCGTTGAGGCGGCGGACCCGGCCCTCGATCCGGTGCATCTCGCTGCCGTCGAACTCCTCGACCCCGGTCAGCTCATGCCACAGCTCGCGGTAGCGGGTGACGATGGTGTCCACCAACTGCTCCGGGTCGAGGGCCGAGTCCAACAGCCCACCCGCCTCCAGGTCGAGGAACTCGCCGAAGAGGTTGACCCGGGCCATCTCCAGGTCGTGCTCCCGCTGGCCGTCGGACAACCGGTCGTGGAACTCGCCGGTCTCGGCGTCGACCAGGTGGGCGGCGAAGTCCGAGGCGTCGCGGCGGAACAGCGTGTTGGACAGTGACACGTCGCCCCACAGGAAGCCGATCAGGTGCAGCCGGGCCAGCAGGACGACCATCGCGTCGAGCAGCCGGGTGACGGTGTCGGACCGTACGCCCTTGGAGAAGAGCGTGCGATAGGGCAGCGAGAACTGCAGGTGCTTGGTGATCAGGATCGGGTCGAGCGGCACCCCGGCCGGGGTGGACCGCAGCGTGACCACGCCGACCGGTTCGACGGCCGGCGTGCCGAGCCGCATCAGGTCGTGCAGCAGCCGGTACTCGTGCATCGCCAGGTGTTCGACGACCTCCTTGGCGGCGTACACCTCGTTGCCGACCCGGATGAACCGGACGACGTGCCGGGAGATACCGCGCGGGAGCGCGACGAGGTGCTCCGCGGGCCACTCGGCCAGCGGAGTCCCCCAGGGCAGCGGGAGCAACCGGGCATCCGGATGCGCGGAGAGGAACCGAGGCACGTTTCTCAGTGTGGCAGGGAAATCAAGCGGTTGCGGTCCGGGGCCCAGGGATGGCCGGGGCCCCGCAGGCTGGCACGGACGTGCCCGGACCACCGATCGGCCGGGCAGGAGCGGATCGGGCAGACGGGCAGGGGACGTGCGGTCAGGAGATCCGCAGGCCGGTCGCGTTGTCGAAGACGTGCACGTCGCCGGGGTCGACCATCAGCCGCACCCGTTCGTGGCGCTTGGGGGTGTGCCGGGTGGAGATCCGGGCCACCAGCCGATCGGACTCCTGGCGGCTGCTGAGGATCGTCGCGGTCGGCGCACCGTAGAGGTACGCGTCGGCGCCGAGCTCCTCGACCACCTCGACGGACAGTTCGACACCGCGCTCGTCGTGGGACAGCGCGAGCGATTCGGGCCGGATGCCGAGGGTGACCCCGGCGCCCGGGTCGGCCCGGTCGAGCACCTGGCGCGGGATCGGGGCGATCCAGTCGCCGAGGCGTACGCCGCCCTCGACGACCCGGCCCTGCAGAAGGTTCATCGACGGGGAGCCGATGAAACCGGCGACGAAGAGGTTGCGCGGCGTGTCGTAGAGGGCGATCGGGCTGTCCACCTGCTGCAGCACGCCCTCGTCGAGCACGGCGACGCGGTCCCCGAGGGTCATCGCCTCGATCTGGTCATGGGTGACGTAGACGGTGGTGATCCCCAGTCGAGTCTGCAGGGAGGCGATCTGCGTACGGGTGGTCACCCGCAGCTTCGCGTCGAGGTTGGACAGCGGCTCGTCCATCAGGAACACCTGGGGCTTGCGGACGATCGCCCGGCCCATCGCCACCCGCTGGCGCTGCCCGCCGGAGAGCGCCTTCGGCTTGCGGTGCAGGAAGTCCTCCAGGCCGAGCAGCTTCGCGGCCTCCAGCACCCGGGCGGCCCGCTCCTCGTTCGGGACGTTCTGCATCTTGAGGGCGAAGCCCATGTTGTCCGCCACCGTCATGTGCGGGTAGAGCGCGTAGTTCTGGAAGACCATGGCGATGTCACGGTCCTTGGGCGGCAGCGTGGTGACGTCCTGGTCGCCGATCCACACCGAACCGGCAGTCACCTCCTCCAGGCCGGCCAGCATCCGCAGCGTCGTCGACTTGCCGGACCCCGAGGGGCCGACCAGCACCATGAACTCGCCGTCGGCGATGTCCAGGGAGAGCTTGTCGACCGCGGGGCGGTCGGCGCCGGGATAGATGCGGGTCGCTTCGCGGAAGGACACGGTGGCCATACGGGTGGTTCTCCTTTCCACGGGCAGGTACGTGCCCGACGATCCGACTGGAATGTGCTCCCAGTATGACCGTCGGGGTACCGGAGCCCGACGCCGGCCGGTGGAAGTCGCGACAGGCGCCGGTACCGGACGCTACCATTCGCACCGGTCGGCCGCGGGGCGGCCTCCCGCGACCGCGGGTCCGCCGGGTCAGTCCCGGCCGGGTCAGCCGAGCAGCACCGCGGTGAGGTGGTCGTCGGTCGCCGGCTCGTCCACGTCGGCCCGGACGGTGTAGCCGGTGAGCCGCAGCCCGGCGCCGTAACTGGACAGGAAGGCGCTGTCGGCGGCGTCGCGGCCGGTGGCGATCCGGACCATCGTCCGCCGCGGCGCCAGGTGGGTCGGGTCGACGACCAGCCACTGGCCGTCGAGCCAGGCCTCGGCCACCGCATGGAACTCCATCGGCGACAACCCCGGCGCCCACACCGACACGAACCGGGCCGGCGTGTTGCGGGCGCGCAGCAGGCTGATCACCAGGTGTGCGTGGTCACGGCAGACGCCCCGACGCGACTCGAGCACGTCCATCGTCGAGTGCGAGGGGCCGGTGGAGCCCGGGACGTACGCCACGTTGTCGTGCACCCAACCGCCGACCGCCTCGATCAGCGCCGGTCCGGTGAGACCGCCGAACTGGGTGCGGGCGAACTGGCCGAGCCGGTCGCTCTCGCAGTAGCGGCTGGGTCGCAGGTAGGTGGGCAGGTCCACCGGGTCGTCGAGCGGTGGTGGGGCCTCGCCGTCCAGCACCGCGTCGTACGCCAGGGTGAAGTGCACCGGATGCTCGGTGCCGGCCTCGGTGCCGAAGCGATGCAAGCGGGTGCCGTGCGGGCCGACCAGCTGGGAGACGTCGGCGGGCTTCCCGTCGAGGGTGACCACCAGTGACTCCTGGGTCGGGGCGTACGTGGTGGCAGCGGCCACGATCGCGTACACGGTCTGGGGCCCGGACAGGTCTCCGGACAGGCTGGTGTGGAGGGTGCGCCGCATGGCGAATTCCTATCGATGCCGGTGACCGGTTGTCGACTCGACACGGTGTGGTTCCCGGCACGTATCATCCGAACAGCCGTCCGGAAGGAGCGCCGATGAGCGACCCAGCCCCCGAGCCCGTGTCGCGGGCCGACGAGCCCGCCACCGACGAGGTTGCCGTCGACGAGGCTGCCGTCGGTGAAGCCGTCACTGACGAGGCCGCCGAGGGGGAGACGCAGGACCGGCCCTGGTGGGACGACCCGTCGCTGCCCTGGTCGCACGAACCGACCCGGCGTGACCTGGTCTGCTGGAGCGGGATCGGACTGGTCGGCATCTACTCGCTGGTGATGCTGCCGCTGCGCCCGGTGCTGCTCGGCTACACGCCGTACGTGCTCGCTGCGGTGTCCGGGTCTCGGACCGCCGTGGTGATGATCGGCGCGCTCTCCGCCACCGGGGACCACTGGTGGTGGCTCGGCTGGCTGCTGGCCACCCTCAGCATCCTCAAGTTCGACTGGGTCTACTTCTGGGCCGGCAAGCTGTGGGGACGCGGGTTGCTGGAGGTGATGACCGGCACCTCGGAGCGGGCCCGGAAGCGCAACGAACGGGCCGAGCGGTTCGCGCTGCGCTGGGCGGTGCCGGCTGTGCTCGTCACCTACCTGCCGATCCCGCTGCCCGCCCCGATCATCTACGCCTCGGTCGGCGCGGCCGGAATGTCGTGGCGCCGGTTCCTCGTCGTCGATGCGGTCGGTGCGGCCGTCCTGCAGGGGGTCTACCTCCTGCTCGGTCACCAACTGGGCGAGCCGGCGGTCCGGATCGTCGAGACGTACGCGAAGTACAGCATCTGGCTGTCGCTGGTGCTGCTCGCCGTGGTGATCGGCGGCATGCTCTGGGGCGACCGGCGTCGGAAGGCCGTCCGGGTCGCCGACTGAGGACGTCGGCTCAGCCCCGCAACTCCTGCAGGGCCTCCTGGAAGACCCGGAAGGTCTGTTCGTCGCGCAGCACGAAGGTCGCCTCGGCCACCTGGGTCGGGGTGGTCGACACGGTCGTGACGGCGATCCGGGCGGCGTCACGCACCGGCCAGCCGTACGCTCCGGCGGAGATCGCCGGGAAGGCGATGGTCGACACGGCGAGTTCGTCGGCCACCCGGAGACACTCCCGGTAGGACGACATCAGCAGGTGGGTGCGGTCCTCGGCAGGCGTCCACATCGGGCCCACGGTGTGGATCACCCACTGGGCGTCGAGACGGCCCGCCGTGGTGGCCACCGCCTGGCCCGGCGGCAGACCGTCCGGCAGGCTCGTCGCCCGCAGCCGACGGCAAGCCTCCAGCAACGCCGGGCCGCCGGCGCGATGGATCGCCCCGTCGACACCGCCGCCGCCCAGCAGGCTGGAGTTGGCGGCGTTGACGATCGCATCGGCGCGCTGCTCGGTGATGTCGCCGAGCACCAGGGTGACGGACGCGTGGTTGCTCATGAGAGGTGGTTCTGGCCGGGGTCCCAGAAATTCGTCTGGTAGTTGAGCACCTCGCCGGGGTCGAACAGGTCGTCCACCCCGTCGGTGGCGTCGATCTCGCGGCGGGACGGGGAGGTCGGCCGTGACGAGACGGCATTGACCTCGAGCAGCGGACGGAGCCCCGGCGTGGTGGTCAACTGACCCAGCCCCATGTAATTGAGGATCGCCATGGCGTAGCCGAGATCGCCCGGCGGCACCGGCGTCGCCCCGGCGAGGTTGGCGAACTGGCGGGCGGTGTCCTCGACGGCGTCCTGGTCGACGAGCTCGAAGTCGTGGCGGGTCAGTACCGAGACGACGTCACCGTGCGGGATCGGTCCCGGGGCCGATCCGGGAAACCCGGCCGCCCCGGACGCCGACGGCCCGCGGCCTGCCATCGCGCCCGGCCCCCCCGCCGGTCCCGACGTGCCGGTCGCACCGCCGGCGGACGACGTACGTCCCTCGTCGGCGTCGCCGAGGAAGCCGAACCCACGCCCGCAGTAGGCGACCTGGGCGTCCTGAAAATCGAGCAGGGCACCCTCCAGTCGGATGTCGGCATCCTCCAGGTCACGCGGATCCGAGCCCGGCCGCAGCGCCGCCAGCCGCTCGAGATGGATCAGGACCTGCTCGGCGAACTGACGACCGGTGCGGACGACCTCGTGGTACGCGGTCTCGGACCACGGGGCGCCGGCGGAGGGAGAGGTAGGGGCCATGGGGTCTACGGTATAGCGCCACCAGGCTCCCCGGAGGGGAGACCGCCGATGGAGCTCCCACAGGGAGTCGAACCCTGGTCTGCTCTTTACAAGAGAGCTGTTCTGGCCGTTGAACTACGGGAGCGCAGGCCAACATTGTGCCGTGCCCCGCGAGGGATGTCGAAACCGCGCGCGGCGCCCCTACCATGGCTCCATGACCGCCTCCGTCCCCGCCGCCCCTTTCCCGGAACTCGGCGAACGGGAGCGGCGGCTGCTCGATTTCGAGGGTGCCTGGTGGAAGTACGCCGCCGGCAAGGACGAGGGCATCCGCGAGCAGTTCGGTCTCTCGGCGACGCGCTACTACCAGGCGCTCAACGCCCTGCTGGACGACCCGGCGGCCCTGGCGTACGACCCGCTGCTGGTCCAGCGGCTGCGCCGGGAGCGCGACCGACGTCAGCGGGAACGCTCGGCCCGCCGTCTGAACGGCCGCCCCGGCACGGCCTCCCGATAACCGCCGTCGGCCAGCCCGGCGCGCACCTCGAAGGCGTTCGCGGACGCCAGGTCGCCGGTCCGCAGCCACGACCAGGCCATCGCGACCAGGTAGGCCGGCAGCATCGGCAGCCCCAGCCAGGCACTCCACTGGGTGGCGTGGCGTTCCTCGTGGGCGAGCAACCGCGGCAGCCGTACGGTCATCTCGTCGAACCGGCCCCCGGTGATCACCACCGACCCGACGGTGAAGGCACCGGCGATCGGGAAACCCCATCGATAGCCCTCGGCCAGCCACAGCCCGCGCGGGCCCCGACCGATCCGGCAGCGGCCGGCGGCGGCCAGCGCCAGCCCGAGCGGGGTGGACAGGTTGATCCAGTTGGTCACCGTCCGCACGTGCACCAGCCGATCGTGGTCGGCCGCGGGTTCCTCCATGTGGTGCAGTCTCCCACCCGGAGTGTTTGCACTCCCTCGGGGCGAGTGCTAACAATTGCTTTGGCACTCCCCGCGGGTGAGTGCTACGTACGTGGGACTGGTGAGGCCCGACCGGGCCGTCCGTCGCGGGCACCGGTTGCATGGACACCAGACACTGGAACACCCAGACACTACGGACAAGCAACGGGGCCGCGTGCCTCGATTTGCGGGAGGACTCCCGGGACATGGCAAAGCTGATTGAATTCGACGTCGAGGCCCGCCGCGGCCTCGAGCGGGGGATGAACACCCTCGCCGACGCAGTCAAGGTCACCCTCGGCCCCAAGGGCCGCAACGTCGTGCTGGAGAAGAAGTGGGGCGCCCCCACCATCACCAACGACGGTGTCTCCATCGCCAAGGAGATCGAGCTCGAGGAGCCGTACGAGAAGATCGGCGCCGAGCTCGTCAAGGAGGTCGCCAAGAAGACCGACGACGTCGCCGGTGACGGCACCACCACGGCCACCGTGCTGGCCCAGGCCATCGTCCGCGAGGGCCTCAAGAACGTGACCGCCGGCGCCAACCCGATGAGCCTGAAGAAGGGCATCGAGAAGGCCGTCGCCGCGATCAACGAGCAGCTGCTGGCGATGGCCACCGATGTGGAGACCAAGGCGCAGATCGCCGCCACCGCCTCCATCTCGGCCGCTGACACCCAGGTCGGCGAGATCATCGCCGAGGCGATGGACAAGGTCGGCAAGGAAGGCGTCATCACCGTCGACGAGTCGAACACCTTCGGCCTGGAGCTCGAGCTCACCGAGGGCATGCGCTTCGACAAGGGCTACATCTCGCCCTACTTCGTCACCGACACCGAGCGCATGGAGACCGTGCTCGACAACCCCTACATCCTGCTGGTGAACTCCAAGGTCTCCAACCTCAAGGAGCTCCTGCCGGTGCTCGAGAAGGTCATGCAGGCCGGCAAGCCGCTGGTCGTCATCGCCGAGGACGTCGAGGGTGAGGCCCTCGCCGGCCTGATCGTCAACAAGATCCGTGGCACCTTCCAGTCCGTCGCCGTCAAGGCCCCCGGCTTCGGCGACCGTCGCAAGGCGATGCTGGCCGACATGGCCATCCTGACCGGCGGCCAGGTCATCTCCGAGGAAGTCGGCCTCAAGCTGGAGCAGGCCGACCTGACCCTGATGGGCTCCGCCCGCCAGGTCATCGTCACCAAGGACGAGACCACCATCATCGAAGGTGCCGGCGAGGCCGACGCCATCGAGGGCCGGGTCAACCAGATCCGCGCCGAGATCGAGCACAGCGACTCCGACTACGACCGCGAGAAGCTGCAGGAGCGGCTGGCCAAGCTGGCCGGCGGCGTGGCCGTGATCAAGGTCGGCGCTGCCACCGAGGTCGAGCTGAACGAGCGCAAGCACCGCATCGAGGACGCCGTCCGCAACGCCAAGGCGGCCGTCGAGGAGGGCATCCTGCCCGGCGGTGGCGTGGCCCTGATCCAGGCCGCCAAGGCCGTCTCCCTCGACCTGCAGGGCGAGGAGAAGGTCGGCGCCCAGATCGTCTTCCGCGCGGTCCAGGCCCCGCTGAAGCAGATCGCCGAGAACGCCGGCCTCGAGGGCGGCGTGGTGGCCGAGAAGGTCGCCAACCTGCCCGCCGGCCAGGGACTCAACGCCGCGACCGGTGAGTACGTCGACATGGTCGCGTCGGGCATCATCGACCCGGCCAAGGTGACCCGCTCCGCGCTGCAGAACGCCGCCTCCATCGCGGCGCTGTTCCTCACCACCGAGGCCGTCATCGCCGACAAGCCGGAGCCGGTCCAGGCGCCGGCCGGCCACGCGGGCGACGAGATGGGCGGCGTCGGCTTCTGAGCCGACCCTTTCCTGGTCCTCACCTCGGAGGGCGGTCCCGTACGGGGCCGCCCTCCGTGCCGTCATCCGGGGGGCGGGCCGTCACCGTTGACGGCCGGCCGGCTCTGTGGGGCCCGGACCGGCGGGCTCGGCGGGCGTGGCCAGCAGGTCGGCGCACTCCTGGACACTCAGCGACCGCCCCCGCGCCAGCGCGGCGCGGCGGACCCGGGCGGCGCCGGCCAACGGCTCGGCGGCGCCGACCAGTCCGGCGACGGCGGCCCGCCCGGCCCCCCGCCCCAGCCGCCAGGTGCGGGTCGCGCCGACCAGTTCGGGCGGATAGGGCTCGTACGTGGCGGGGTCGGCGACCAGCCCGGCCAGGTGCAGTCCGGACTCGCAGGTGAACAGGTCCGCGCCGACGACCGGCGCTTGCGGTGGCACCGGCCGCCCCACCCAGCTGGCCAGCCGCCGGGCGATGTCGCGGGCGGCCCGCAGATCGTAGTCGGCGCCGCAGCGGGCGACATACCATCCGGCCACCTCCTCGGTGCGGGAGATCCCGGCACGCTCGCCCAGCCCGGTGAGGCTGACGTCGGCCCAGTCGGCCCCGGCCTGCAGCGCCGCCACCGCGCCGGCGGTGGCCATCCCGAAGTCGTCGTGCAGGTGCACACCGACATCCCCGTCGAACCACCGGCGCGCCAGGTCCACCAAGGCGACGAGCTCGCCCGGCGCGGCGATCCCGACCGTGTCCGCGATCCGGATCCGGTCCGCGCCGGCCACCCGGGCGGCCCGGAGGACCGCCGCGAGGAAGCCGGTGTCGGCCCGAGTGGCGTCCTCACACCCCACCGACACGTAGCCGATCCCGGCGTCCCGGGCGATCCGCACCAACCGGCCGACCTGGGCCAGGGCCCAGTCGTGGCCGCGCCCCAGCCGGCGGGACAGGTGCAGGTCGGAGACCGGCAGGGCGAACGACACCACCTCCGGCCGCAGCGCCGCCGCCGCGCGGAGGTCGTCCGGCCGGGCCCGGCACCACAGCGCCCGGCGCACCCCCGGATCCAGGTCGTGGGCCAGGTCGAGCAGGTCGGCCACCGGCTCGGGATCGTACGTCGCCTCGGCGGCGGTGTGACCGACCTCGATCTCCTCCACGCCGATCCGGATCACCCCGGCCAGCAGCTCGCGCTGCCGGCCGGGGTCCAGATAGCCGACCGGAGCCTGGGCGCCCTCGCGCAGGGTCGTGTCGACCAGACCCGGCATCGGATCACTCGCCCGCCAGCCGGGCATAGAGCGCCCAGCGTTCGTCCACCACCGTCTGCGCCCGCTCCAGCAGGGCGCCGCTGCGCTCGGGATCGGCCCGGGCCACCGACTGGTACCGCGACTCGGCGGCGTAGAACTCACGCAGCGGCAGGAAGGGCGCCGGGGAATCCAGGGTGAACACCGGATCCGCACCGGGCGTGGGCTCGGGGTGGTAGCGGTAGAGCGGCCAGTGGCCACTGTCGACCGCCGCCCGCTGCCGCTCGGCGCTCCGGGCCAGATCGACCCCGTGCGAGATGCAGGTGGCGTACGCGATCACCAGTGACGGCCCTCGATAGGCGGCCGCCTCGCGCATCGCCCGCACCGCCTGCTCGTCGTCGGCGGTGATCGAGATCTGGGCCACGTACACGTCTCGGTAGGCCTGGGCCAGCAGGCCGAGGTCCTTCTTGCGGGTGGTCTTCCCGGAGGCGGCGAACTTCGCGGCCGCGCCGATCGGGGTGGCCTTGGAGGCCTGCCCGCCGGTGTTGGAGTAGACCTCGGAGTCCAGCACCAGGACGTTGATGTCCTCCCCGGAGGCCAGCAGGTGGTCCAGGCCACCGAACCCGATGTCGTACGCCCAGCCGTCGCCGCCGACCACCCACACCGAGGTCGGCACCAGGGCGTCGGCCAGTCCGGCGAGGGCGTCCACCGCGGTGGCCTGCTGCGGCGTCGGGTCGAGTCGGTCGAGAGCGGTGCGCAGTCGGCCGACCCGGGCCCGCTGGTCGGCCATCGCCCGTTCGTCGGTGACCGCGATGTCCTCGCTGAGCAGCCCCGTCAGTACCTCGGCGGGCAGGTCCAGGTCGTCGGCCAGCCCACTGAGCAGGGCCCGGGCCTGGCCGGCCCGTTCGCCGGCGCCCAGGCGGAGGCCGATGCCGAACTCGGCGTTGTCCTCGAACAGCGAGTTGTTCCACGCCGGTCCGTGCCCCGACCCGTCGCGGGCCCAAGGGGTGGTCGGCAGGTTGCCGCCGTAGATGGAGCTGCAGCCGGTGGCGTTGGCGACGATCATCCGGTCGCCGAAGAGCTGGGAGACCAGCTTCAGATACGGGGTCTCGCCGCAGCCGCTGCAGGCTCCGGAGAACTCGAAAAGCGGCTGCAGCAGCTGCGAGCCCTGCACCGTGTCCACCGGCAGGGTGGTGCGGTCGGTCTCCGGGATGGTCAGGTAGTGGGCGAAGGCGGCGCGTTGGGCGCTCCGGACACCGGCGGCCGGGACCATGCCGAGGGCGGAGGTGGGGCAGACGCTGGTGCACACCGTGCAGCCGGTGCAGTCGTCGGGGGCGACCTGGACCGTGAGCCGGCTGCCCGCGGCGAACTCCCGCCCGGCGGCCTCCTTGGCCTGGAAGCCGTCCGGGGCGTCGTCGAGCCACTCGGGGCCGAAGACCTTCATCCGGATCGCGGCATGCGGACAGGCCAGCGTGCACTTGCCGCAGTCCAGGCACATCTCCGGTTCCCAGGAGGGCAGCTCGGTCGCCAGCGCGCGCTTCTCGAGCGCGGCAGTGCCGGTCGGGAAGGTGCCGCCGGCGGGCATCGCGCTCACCGGCAGTCGCTCGCCGGAGCCGGCCAGCAGGTGGCGTACGGTCCGCAGCGCGAGGTCCCCGTCGGACGGGAGCGTCGTCTCCGGGGGCAGGTCGTTGAAGGTCGGGTCGTCGGGCACCACCAGCGGTGCCATCGCGGCGAGGGCGGCGTCGAGGGCATCCAGGTTGGCCTGGACGATCGCCGGGCCACGTTTGGCGTACGTCCTCCGGGCGCTGTCCTTGGCCAACGCCAGCGCCTGCTCGACCGGCAGGACATCGGCCAGGGCGAGGAAGCAGGCCTGCATCACGGTGTTGATCCGTCGGCCCAGACCGACCTTGCGGGCGACCTTGGCGGCGTTGACCGTGTACACCTTCAGGTCCTTGGCCAGGACGGCCCGCTGGATCGCGCCGGGCAGCTTCTTCCACAGCACGTCCGGTTTGTACGGTGTCGCCAGCAGCACCGTCGCCCCCGGCTTGGCCACGTCGAGCACCGGCAGGGTGGAGAGCAGGCCGAACTGGTGGACGGCCACGAAGTCGGCCTGCTCGATCAGGTAGGGAGCGTCGATCGGGTCCGGCCCGAAGCGCAGGTGGGAGACGGTGGTCGACCCGGACTTCTTGGAGTCGTAGACGAAATAGGCCTGTACGGTGCGGTCGGTGTTCTCCCCGATCAGCTTCGCCGAGGCCTTGTTGGCTCCGACCGTGCCGTCCGAGCCCAGTCCGTAGAAGACCGCCTGGACCGCCGTGGTCGGCAGCCGGAAGCCCGGATCGGTCGGCAGGCTCAGCCGGGTGACGTCGTCGGTGATGCCGACCGTGAAACGCCGCCGGACCGCCTCCCCGCCCAGCAGCCGCTGCAGTTCGTCGAAGACGGCCGCCGCGTCCCGCGGTGCGAACTCCTTCGACCCCAGGCCGTAGCGCCCACCGATCACCCGGGGCGGATCGGCCAGCCACTCGGTCAGGGCGTCGACGACGTCCAGGTGCAGTGGTTCGGCGGCGGCGCCCGGCTCCTTGACCCGGTCCAGCACTGCGACGGCGCGCACCGTGCGTGGCAGGGCGGCGGCCAGAGCCGCCGCCGGGAACGGTCGGTAGAGTCGTACAGTCAGCACCCCGACCCTGGCCCCGGCGGCGTTGAGCGCGTCGGCGGTGGCCCGTACGGTGTGGCTCGCCGACCCCATCACGACCACCACCCGGTCCGCCTCGGGAGAGCCGTGGTACTCGACCAGGCCGTACCGGCGGCCGGTGAGCTGGTGGAACCGGTCCAGCAGACCCTCGACGATGCCGGGGGCGGCGTCGTAGAAGGGGTTGGCCACCTCCCGGCCCTGGAAGTAGACGTCGGGGTTCTGCGCGGTGCCGCGCAGCACCGGACGGTCGGGGGTGAGGGCGCGGGCGCGGTGGGCCAGCACGTCCCGCTCGTCGACGAGCCAGCGCAGCTGGTCGTCGGTGAGCATCCGGATCCGGTTGATCTCGTGCGAGGTGCGGAACCCGTCGAAGTGGTGCAGGAAGGGGATCCGCGCCGCGAGGGTGGCCGCGTGGGCGACCGCCGCCATGTCGTGGGCCTCCTGCACGCTGGTCGAACCGAGGATCGCCCAGCCGGTGGAGCGGGCGGCCATCACGTCGGAGTGGTCCCCGAAGATGCTCAGGGCGTGGGTGGCGATGGCCCGGGCGGCGACGTGCAGCACCGCCGGCGTCAGCTCACCGGCGATCTTGTACATGTTCGGCAGCATCAGCAGCAGCCCCTGGGAGCAGGTGAAGCTGGATGCCATCATCCCGGACTGGACTGCTCCGTGCAGGGTGGCGATCGCTCCGGCCTCGGACTGCAGCTGGTAGATCCGCGGCACCCGTCCCCACAGGTTGGTGCGGCCCTTGTTGCTCCAGACATCGGCCGCCTCGCCCATCGGTGAGGCCGGGGTGATCGGGTACAGCGCGCAGATGTCGCTGAGCCGGTGGGCGACCGAGGCCGCGGCCTCGTTGCCGTCCAGACAGTGCCAGCGGTCGGGCCTGGCAGGGGGTGGCGTGGTGGTCGGGGTCGGGATGGTGAGGGTCATGGTGTCCTCCGAGGAAATGGGTGGGAGCGGGCGCCGGTGACGGTCCTAGCCGCAGCCGGTGCCGGGCCCGGAGCAGGAGGTGGCGCAGTCCCGTGGCGGGAGCGCCCGGCGCGGGGTCCGGCCGGCGAAGACGTCGGTCACCGCCTCGCTGATCAGGCCGTCGGACTCGTAGACCGAGATGCCCGCGCTCTGCAGGACCGTACGGGGGGAGCCGCCGAGCTGGTGACAGATCAGCGCCCGGCAGTCGGACAGCGTGCCGGCGAGGGTGGCCCATCGTCCGGCGCCGCCACCCTCGGGCGGAGTGGTGCGGGTGTCGATCAGGCGGGGAGTGATCCGGCCGTCGACGTCGGCGTTCTCGTAGATGTAGACCACGTCCGCGCCGCCGAGGTGTTGGTTGACCAGGAACCCTTCCTGGGAACAGACGGCGATGTGCGGTCGGGCGTGGCCACGGTTGACGCGGGCCGCCATCAGCCGGTCGACGTCGGTCTGGTCGTGGTCGTCGTCGAGCATGCCGACCGCGTCAGCGCGGCAGCGCTGGCAGTGGGTCATCTGGGGCAGGTGCTGGCCGGCGTCGCTGCGGGCCCGGGCGACCTGGTCGGTGCTGGGGGCGCCGAGTTCACCGAACGGGGTGCCCTCGACGGGGTAGAGCGGCATCGCGTTCATGGTGTCGACGCCGAGGGCGGCGACGGTGCGGGCGACGTCGGCGACGCCGTCCAGCGTCACCTCGGGTACCAGCACGGTGTTGACCTTGACGGTCACGCCGCGCTCCTTCAGCCCGCGGATCGCCTCCAGCTGCCGGGCGATGATCAGCTCGCCTGCCTCCCGGCCGCGGTAGACGCGACGGTCGGCGTCGCGGACCCAGCGGTAGATCCGGGCGGCGACACCGGGGTCGACGGTCGACATGGTGATCGTGACGTGGCTGATCTGCAGGCCGGCGATCTCGTCGAGGTGACCGGGCACGCCCAGGCCGTTGGAGGAGACGCAGAGCAGCAGATCGGGGTGGCGTTGTTTGACCAGGCGCAGGGACCGCAGGGTGGCGTCGGCGTTGGCGAACGGATCACCGGGGCCGGCGATGCCGACCACGGCCAGGTGGGGCACCTCGCGGCGGACCGTGTCGACGTAGTCGGCGGCCTGTTCGGGGGTGAGGACGGTCGAGGAGACGCCGGGGCGGGACTCGGCGACGCAGTCGAACTTGCGATTGCAGTAGTTGCAGGCCACGTTGCAGCGAGGGGCGACCGGCAGGTGCACCCGGGCCGTACGCGACCGGGCAGCCTCGTCGAAGCAGGGATGGTCGGTGAGCGGGACCTTGGTGGGGGTCAACGGTGCGGTCATCGGGATCTCCTCACATGTAGGCGTAACCGACGGAGGAGGAGTCCTGCCGGTCAGCGATGAGTGTGTTGGCGACCCGGTCGAACAGCTCTTGGGCGCCGCGGTAACCGAGGTGGCGGACGCGCTGGGCGCCGACCCGGTCGTGGATCGGCAGGCCGACACGGACCAGCGGGATGTCCAGCTCGCGGGCCAGCCGGTAGCCCTTCGAATGCCCGATCAGCAGGTCCGGTCGGATCCGGCGGGCCGCCTCGCCGATCCGGCGGAAGTCGGTGTCCTCGACGACCTCGACGCGGCCGTCGAGCTCGGGGGCGAGCCGGGCGATCTCGGCGGCCAGCCGGCCGGAGCGCCCGCCGGTCGCACAGACCGCCGGGGTGATGCCGATCTCGGCCAGCCAGACGGCCAGCCCGAGCACCAGGTCCTCGTCGCCGTAGACCACCGCGGTGCGTTCGGCGACGTACTTGTGGCCGTCGACGTACGCGTCGATCAGTCGCCCGCGCTCGGCGGCCGACCAGTCGGGCATCGGCCGGTCGGAGAGGTCGGTGAGCCGGTCGGTGAGGGCATCGGTCAGCCGGATGCCGACAGGCATCGCCAGCCGGTGGTGTGGCACACCGAAGCTCTCGGCGAGCAGGTCACCGGCCAGGGTGATCCCGGGGCTGACCAGACCGCCCAGGGTGATCGAGGCGGCGGCCGCTCCACTGGCGGCGACCTCGGTGAGCGGGGTGCCACCGGCGGTGAGCATCTCGTAGTGGTCCATGCTGACCCCATCCAGGCGGTCGCTCCAGTCCGGCATCAGCCGCGGCGCCAGGCCGTAGCCGGCGACCAGCTCGCGCAGGTGGCGCAGGTCGGCGGTGGACACGATGCCCGGCAGCACGTTCACGCTGCCGTCCGATGCGCCGGGCACACTGCCGTCGGAGGCGGGCCGGGCCAGCGCGGTCACGGTCGAGGTGACCGCGGCATGGAAGCCGTCGGCGTGCGTCCCGGCATAGGACGGGGTGGGGACGTGCACCAGCGCCGGGCCGGGGGTGCCGTCGGGCGCCGTACGCTCCTCGGGAGGACCCATCCGCCCGAGCATGCCGGAGACGTCCTCACCGATGGTCTCGGTCAGGCAGGTCGTGGCGACGCCGATCATCTCCGGACGGTAGACCCGGGTGACGTTGCGGACGCCCTCGCGCAGGTTCGCCTCACCCCCGAAGACGGTGGCGGCCTCGCCGACGCTGGAGGACGCGATGTCCATCGGCTCGCTGAAGTGACTGATCAGGTAGCGGCGGATGTAGGTCGCGCACCCCTGGGACCCGTGCAGGAAGGGCACGGTGCCCTCGAAGCCGGAGAAGGCCAGGCCGGCGCCGAGCGGCATGCACATCCGGCAGGCGTTGGTGGTGGAGACCGAGCCGGAGGCCAGGGCCTCGGAGGATGTGGAGACGCTCATGACAGGACCTCCTCGGTCGGCGTCGGGCGGACCGGCTCGCGATGGCGGGGGGCGAACTGCCAGACCGGGCTGCAGACCGACGCCCGCACCTCTTTCGCGAAGTTGGCCATGCCGATGAATCCCTCCAGGGGGATCTTGCGTTCGTGGTTGTGGTCGCAGAACGCCACGCCCAGCTTGTAGGCGAGCGGACGCTCCTTGACCCCACCGACGAACAGGTCGACCTTCTCCTCGGCCAGGAATCTCGCCAGCTCGGCGGGATTGGAGTCGTCGACGATCACGGTGCCGGGATCGCACAGCTCGGCCAGGTAGCGGTAGTCCTCGGCGGTGCCGGTCTGACTGCCCACCAGCACGGACGTCATGCCCAACAGCCGGAGCGCCTTGACCAGCGAGATCGCCTTGAAGGCGCCCCCGACGTAGATCGCCGCCCGACGGCCCTCCAGGGCGGCCCGGCATTCCTGGACCACCGGCAGCACCGCGGCGATCTCCTCAGCGACCAAGCTGCGGGTGCGGTCCAGCAGGACCGGGTCCTTGAAGTGTTCGGCGATCCCGTAGAGGGCCGCCGCCATGTCGTCCAGGCCGAAGTAGGACACCTTCTGGAACGGGACGCCGTAGCGGCGTTGCATCTGTCGGGCCAGTTCGGTCGTGCTGCCCGAGCACTGCACCAGGTTGAGGGCGGCGCCGTGGGCCCGGCGGATCTGGTCCACCCGGCCGTCGCCGGTCAGATTGGCGACGACTTCCACCCCCATCCGGCGCAGGTACTCGGTGATGATCCAGATCTCCCCGGCCAGGTTGAAGTCGCCCAGCAGGTTGACGCTGTGCGGGCTGATCCCGGTGGTGTCGCCGGTGCCGATCAGGCTCAGCAGTGCCGTGCAGGCGGCGTCGTAGCCCTGCCGCTTCGATCCCTGGAAGCCCTCCGACTGCACCGGGATCACCGGGATCCCGGTGCGGCCCGACACGGTCCGGCAGACCGCGTCGACGTCATCGCCGATCACGCCGACGATGCAGGTGGCGTAGACGAAGGCAGCCCGGGGCGAGTGCCGTTCGATCAACTCCATCAGACTGTCCTCGAGTTGGCGCTCGCCACCGAACACCACGTGCCGTTCCCGCAGGTCGGTGGAGAAGCTCAGTCGATGCAGCTCCGGACCGCTGGACAGGGCCCCGCGGATGTCCCAGGTGTAGACCGCGCAACCGATCGGGCCGTGCACCAGGTGCAGGGCATCGGCGATCGGGTAGAGCACCACCCGGGACCCGCAGAACGTGCAGGCCCGTTGACTGACCGAGCCGGCCACCGACTGCTTGTCGCAGTCGAGATCAGCACCTCCGGAGCCGGCGCGGGCGATCTGGCGGGTCCGTGCGGCGAGCACCCCCGCCATGGCGCCCTCCCGGGGAGACATGGCTACAGCACCAGCTCGAACTCGTGCTCGACGGCGTCGCGGTCGCGCCGGTCGAGCAGGGCGTCCAGCATCCGGGTGGCCAGCTGCACCCCGCCGGCATAGCCGAGGGTCGGCAGCAGACCCTGGCCGTAGCGGTCGAGCACCGGCCAGCCGACCCGGACCAGGGGAATGTCCTCGGCCCGGGCGATGTACTTGCCGTACGTGGTGCCCAGCAGCAGGTCGACCGGCTCGTTCTTGATCCACTGGTGGAGCGTGAACAGGTCGGCGTCGGCGGCGATGTTGGCGGCCGAGGCGGCTGGTCCGAGGATCTCGCCCGCCCGCTTGACGAACTTCTTGCCCGGCGTCCCGGTCAGCACGTGCACCGGGATCATGCCCAGGTCACGGCAGAACTCGGTCAGCGACAGCACGTGGTCGGGATCGCCGAAGATGGCCACCTTGCGGCCGTAGAAATGCTGCTGGGCGTCGACGACCAGATCGACCAGCCGGCCGCGCTCGGCCTCCAGCTCGGACCCGATGGTGCCGCCGCGGGAGGCCAGCACCTGCAGGAAGCGGTCGGTGGCGGCGATCCCGATCGGCAGGTCGAGCAGTTCACGAGGGACGTCGGCGCGCTGCTCCACCTCCACCGCGGCGTCCCGCGACGCCCACGGACCCAGCGCCAGGGTGGCCTTGGCCCGGCCGAGGTTTCGCAGTTCTTCCACCGTCGTGCCGCCGGCGGGATAGAACTCGTGGTGGCCGGTCTGTGGGGCGTCGAGCACCCCGGAGGTGTCCGGGAACATCGTCACCGCCAGGCCGGTCGCCTCGGCCAGCCGGCGGATCTCCCGCATGTCGGACGGATTGACGAAGCCGGGCACGATGTTGACCCGGGAACGGTCGGTGCTGCGCGGCTTGGTCGTGATCGGCGTGGCGAAGTAGCGGGCCATCGCCGTACACATGTTGGCGAAGCCGGTGACGTGCGAGCCGACATAGCTCGGCGTGTTGGCGTGGATGACGTACTTGCCGTCGGGGATCAGGTGCTGGCGCTCGGCCTCGCCGACGATCTGTGGGATGTCGTCGCCGATGGTCTCCGACAGGCAGGTGGTGGTGATCGCCACGACATCCGGGTCGTACGCGGAGAAGACGGTGCCGAGGCCCTGCAAGAGGTTGGGCTGGCCGCCGAAGACCGATGCGCCCTCGGTGAACGAGCTGGTGGCGGCCATCACCGGCTCCTTGAAGTGCCGGGTCAGGTGGCTGCGGTGGTAGGAGCAGCAGCCCTGGCTGCCGTGGCTGTAGGGCAGGCATCGGTGGATGCCCATCGCGGCGTACATCGCGCCGATCGGTTGACAGGTCTTGGCCGGGTTGATCCGCAGCGCACTGCGTTCCACCACTGGGGTGGGGGTGTGTTCGAGCATGGGAGTTCCTCGGGGCTCAGTGGGCCGACGTGGCGGAGCCGGACGTGGCGGCCCAGGGCGGGGCGATCAGGTTCCATACCTTCGCGTTGACCATCCGGTCGATCTCCTTGTAGAAGTTGATCGCACCGCGGAATCCGGCGTACGGGCCGCCGTAGTCGTAGTTGTGCAGCTGCTTGCAGGGCACGCCCATCTTCTCGATGACGTACTTGTCCTTGATGCCGGAGCAGACCAGGGCCGGGTGGTAGGCCTCGATCAGGCGCTCGAGCTCGACGTGGCTGATGTCGTCGACCACCATGGCGCCCTTGGCCATCTCGGGCATCATGCCCTCGTACTCACCCACCTTCAGGCCGTTGAGGGCGAGTTCGGCGACGTCGGTGACGGACTTGCGTGGCCGGTAGGCCTCCGGGTCGGGGGCGACGTCCAGTTCCTCGATGTTGCGGGAGTCCGCGTCGATGGTGATCGAGCCGAGGACGGTGCTGCCCTCGTAGTCGTCGCGGTGGGCGAACTCGTAGCCGGCCGCCACCACCGGCATCTCCAGGTCGCCGAACAGCGACTGGTAGTGGTGGGCGCGCGAGCCGCCGACCCACAGCATCACCGGACGGCCGGCGACCCGGGGCCGGATGGAGCTGCGGATCGGCTCGACGGCGGCCATCTCCTCGGCGATGACGGCCTCGATCCGGGCGGTCAGGGCGGGATCGTCGAAGTAGCGGGCGATCTTGCGGAGTGACTTCGCGGTGGATTCGGCGCCGATGAAGTTGACCTTGACCCACGGGATGCCGTACTTGGTCTCCATCATCTCGGCCATGTAGTTGATCGAGCGGTGGCACATGATCAGATTGAGGTTGGCGTCCTGGGCGTGGGCCAGCTCGGAGTACTGCGCGTTGCCGCTGAAGGTGGCGACCAGCTCGATGCCGCAGCGGGCGAAGACCCGCTCCAGCTCGAAGGCGTCGCCGCCGATGTTGTACTCGCCGAGCAGGTTGACCCGGAACGGGTTCTCCCGCAGCTCGGCCGGGAGCTCCTCGGTGCCGACCACGTGCTTGAACAGGCCGTTGTTGGCGATGTGGTGGCCGGCGCTCTGGCTGACCCCCTTGTATCCCTCGCAGGAGAAGCCGAACACGTTGATGCCCAGCTCCTTGCGCATCTGGGTCGCGACGGCGTGCACGTCGTCGCCGATCAGGCCCACCGGGCAGGTGGAGAAGACGGCGATCGCCTTCGGGTGGAACAGGTCGTACGCCTCGCGGATCGCCTGGGCGAGCTTCTGCTCCCCGCCGAAGATGATCTCGTGCTCGGTCATGTCGGTGGTGAAGGCGTAGTTGAGGAAGTTCTGCGCACCCTCGGGGACGTCGGCCTGGTTGCGGCGGGTCATCCAGGCGTAGTAGGAGCAGCCCACCGGGCCGTGCACGATGTGCACGATGTCGGTCACCGGGCCCAGCACCACGCCCTTGCAGCCGGCGTAGCAGCAGCCGCGCTGGGTGATGATGCCCGGCACGGTGCGGACGTTGGCCTCGATCTCGGGGATGGTGTCCGGATCGTTGACCCGGATGTGGCGCCGGCGCTTGCGCAGCACCTGGGGCGGGTAGGACTTCAGCAGCTCCGGCACCAGGGTCTCGGCGTCGGGGGCCTGATGGGGCAGTGAGACCGGGGTCCGGGGAGTGGCCAGGTCGAGGCGGGAGACCGCGGTCACGTCGACCGCAGCCACGGAGGCCGCGGAAGGAGCGGGGATCTCGGATAGTTTCTTCATGGTCGGCTCCGGGGTCGGAAGGGTCAGGCGGCTTCGAGCATGCCGTGCTCGAGCAGCAGGCCCTCGAGGGTGTCCTGGCTCATCGGCTTGGGGATGACGAACATGTCGTTGTCCTCGATCGCGCGGGCGAGCGTGCGGTACTCGTTCGCCTGGTTGCACTCGGGGTTCCAGTCGATGACCGTCTTCTTGTTGATCTCCGCGCGCTGCACGTCGTTGTCCCGGGGCACGAAGTGGATCATCTGGGTGCCGAGCTCGCGGGCGAAGTGGTCGATCAGCTCGTACTCGTTGTCGACGTTGCGGCTGTTGCAGATGATGCCGCCGACCCGGACCTTGCCGGTGGTGGCGAACTTCTTGACGCCCTTGCAGATGTTGTTGGCGGCGTACATCGCCATCATCTCGCCGGACGCGACGATGTAGATCTCCTCGGCCTTGCCTTCCCGGATCGGCATCGCGAAGCCGCCACAGACGACGTCGCCGAGGACGTCGTAGAAGACGTAGTCGAGGTCCTCGTCGTAGGCGCCGAGGCGCTCGAGGAGGTTGATGGAGGTGATGATGCCACGGCCGGCACAGCCGACCCCGGGTTCGGGGCCGCCGGACTCCACGCAGAGCGAGTCACTGAAGCCGGCGGAGCGGACGTCCTCCAGCTCCACGTCCTCGCCCTCGGTACGGAGGGTGTCGAGGACGCTGCGCTGGGCCAGGCCGCCCAGCAGTAGTCGGGTGGAGTCGGCCTTGGGGTCGCAGCCGACGACCATGACCTTGCGGCCCATCTCGGTGAGCCCGGCGACGGTGTTCTGGGTGGTGGTCGACTTCCCGATCCCGCCCTTGCCGTAGATAGCGACTTTGCGCATTGGAACAGACCTCTCAGGTGTGGGGCACTGGGTGCGGACGGCCGAGAGATCCCGACGGGTGCTGCACCGGCATGGTGCCCGGTGCGACCGCAGATCATGCTGCTGTCGTCCGTCGGGGCCTCTTCGCCGTCGGTACGCAAAAGTCTTCCAAGGCGTTGTTACGGTCACGAAAAGGAATGTTTCCGTCGTGTTGAAAAATTCCCTACCGGTCAGCCGTTTGCCAGTTCACAGAATTATCAAAGGGAGTCGCCGCGGGGCCTCTGTGAGGAATTCGCGTCACTCGCACGGGTTTCCTCCGACGGACGACAAAGACAGCGTTCCACCTTGTCATATTGGCTTTCGAGGCGAGCTGTCCGCGATCCGACGATTTTCAACGAGATATTGTGGGGCGCAGTCGACCAAGCACCCCAAGAAGTGCTTTTCCGGAGTGTACTACGCGACGTCATACTACAACAAGTGTGAGCCTTGTCACCTGATTTGTACACATCCTGTTAAGCGTTCGATCGAACTCTTTTTCGTACGCGAATCAGTGGCTTTCATGGATGATATGACGCAGTTACGGATTCGGGACGCCGCGACCTTCCTCGGCGTGAGTGACGACACGGTGCGGCGCTGGCTCGAGGGTGGGGTGCTGGTCGCCGATACCGACGCCGGCGGACGCAAGGTGATCGACGGACGGGTGCTGGCAGAGTTCGCCCGCTCCCGCGCCGCCCCGGTGCCGGACCCCGCCCCGGTCGGACGGTCGGCGCGCAACCGGTTCGTCGGACTGGTCACCGCGGTGACCTCCGACCCGGTGATGTCCCAGGTGGAGCTCCAGTGCGGCCCGCACCGGGTGGTGTCGCTGATGAGCACCGAGGCGGTCCGCGAGCTCGGGCTGGCACCGGGGGCGGTGGCGGTGGCGGTGGTGAAGGCCACCCAGGTGATCGTCGAGACCTCCGCCGCGCTGCCGTGAGCGGCGGGTCGTGTTGTCCGACGGCCGCACCGCGCACCGGTGGGCCACAATGGCCCCATGGAGCTGATACCGGTGGTCGACGGACACAATGACCTCGCCTGGGCACTGAGGGAACACGGCTACGACCTGCTGGCCCATGAACTCGACCAGCCCCGCCCCGAGTTCCACACCGACGTACCGCGGCTGCGGGCCGGCGGGGTCCGCGCCCAGTTCTGGTCGGTCTGGGTCCCGGGCACGCTGGCCGGCGACCGGGCGGTCGCCGCCACCCTGGAGCAGATCGACGCCGTCGACGCCTTCATCGGCCGCTATCCGACCCATTTCCGCCGGGTCGACGACGCGGACGCCTTCGACCGGCTGGTCGCGGCCGGCCCGGACGCCCCGATCGCCTCCCTGATGGGCGCCGAGGGCGGACACTCCATCGCCAACTCGCTGGGCGTGCTGCGTACGCTGCACCGGCTCGGCGTGCGCTACCTGACCCTCACCCACAACGAGAACAACGACTGGGCCGACTCGGCCACCGACGAGCCGCGCCACCACGGGCTGACCGCTTTCGGCACCGAGGTGGTCCGCGAGATGAACCGGCTCGGGATGATCGTCGATCTCTCCCACACCTCGGTCGACACGATGGCCGACGCGCTGGCGGTCTCCACCGCCCCGGTGATCTTCTCGCACTCCTCGGCCCGAGCGGTCTGCCCGCATCCGCGCAACGTTCCGGACGAGATCCTCGCCGACCTGGCCGCCCAGGGCGGGCTGTGCATGGTCACCTTCGTCGCGCCGTTCGTCTCCGAGGCGGCGTACGAGTGGCGCAGCCGCGCCGAGGACGAGGCCCGCCACCAGGGGCTCGACGTGCACGACCACGACCAGATGGGCGCGTTCTACGAGACCTATCCGATCGCCATGCCGCCGACGGGTCTGGAGGACGTCGTCGCGCATTTCGAGCACCTGCGCGAAGTGGTCGGCGTCGACCATCTCGGCGTCGGCGCCGACTTCGACGGCACCACCTGGTTGCCCGACGGGCTGTCCGACGTGTCCTGCTATCCGCGGCTGTGGGAGGCACTGGCCCGCGGCGGCTGGAGCCACGACGACCTGGCGAAGGTCGGCTGGCGCAACATGTCCCGGGTGCTCCACGAGGTCGAGGACCGGTCCTCGGCGATGCGTGCCACCCGACGCGACCCGGCCGACGAGGCCGCGGCGATGCGGCCGGCCTGACGGAGGGGCGATGGACAGTGTCCTCGAGGTGCTGATCGGGCACGCCGACGACGCCCGCCGGGCCGAGGAGGGCGGCGCCGATCGGGTCCACCTGGTGGCCCGGGCGGGTGCCGGTGAGCACTCGCCGGAGCCCGACCTGGTGGCGCAGGTCTGCGCCGCCACCCGGCTGCCGGTCCGCGTCACGCTGCGCCTGCGGGAGGGGTGGACGACCGACGGCGGCGAGGTGACCCGGCTGCGCGGCCTGGCGGCCGGCTACCTCGACGCCGGTGCCGAGGGCATGGTGATGGGCTTCCTGGACGCTTGGTCGGCGGTCGACGTGGCGGTGTGTGCCGCCGTGGCGGACGACGCCGGCTGGCCGTGGACCTTCGACCGGGCGGTCGACCAGTGTCTCGACTTCGACCACGCCTGGGCGGCGCTGCGCCGGCTGCCCGGGCTCGACCAGGTGATGAGCGCAGGCTCGGCCCGCGGTGTGGAGCACGGCCTGGACGACCTGGTCGAGCGGGCCCGCACCGACCGGTGGGCGGCGGAGAACCTGATGGTCGCCGGCGGTCTGCAGCCCGAACACGTCCCCTGGCTGCATCGTGCCGGCATCCGCGCCTTCCACGTCGATGTCCAGGTGCGCCCGCTGGGATCGTTCAAGGCCTGGGTGGATGCCGGGCTGGTGCACAGCTGGCGCGACCTGCTCGACCGCGCCGACCGACGGGCCGCCGGCGCCCGTGGGGCATGATCGGGAACATGTACATTCCGCAGCACTTCGCGATGAGCGACGACGAGATCCGTACGCTCCTGGCCGCGGTGGACGCGGCCGACCTGGTCACTCGGCACGGCGAGGAGCTGGAGGCGACCTACCTCCCGTTCGTCCACGACCCGACGCCAGCACCGTACGGTCGCCTCATCGCCCACGTGCAGCGCAACAACCCGCAGGTGCGCGAGCCGATCACCGGGCCCGGCCTGGTCATCGCCCACGGCACCGAGCACTACGTCAGCCCGGTCGGGCTGCCGTCGAAGGCCGAGCACGGCAAGGTCGTGCCGACCTGGGACTACGTCACCGTCCACGTCCGGGGCGAGGTGCGGCTGCACGACGACCTCGACTGGGCCCGCGAGGCGGTGACGGTGCTGACCGAGCGGCACGAGCCGGCGGCGGAGTGGACGGTGCAGGACCCGCCAGGCGACTTCGTCGACCGGATGCTGCGCGCCGTCATCGGGGTCGAGTTTGTCATCACCGGCTGGTCCGGCAAGGCCAAGATGGCCCAGAACAAGACGCCCGCCGACCTGGCGGTGCTGATCGACCGGCTCCGTGCGGCCGGGGACGACGAGGGCGCCGGTTACCTGGAGCGGGTCAGCCTGCCGGCCGCCACCGCCCGGGCGGCGCTGGTCGCCGACGTACGCTCCCGCGGCCGCGGCTGAGTCGCCGGTTACCCTGGGGCCGTGAGTTCCGCGCACCAGCCCCACTTCCATGAACGTCCCGGCATCGCGGTCGATCCCGCGCAGCGGCCGTGGAAGTTCCGACGGGCCTCCCGGGTGGTCATCGTCGGCCCGGGCGAGCAGGAGCCGGCCGTGCTGCTGTTCCACGACTCCGATCCCGGCCTGGAGGGGTCGCGCTGGTGGGTCACCCCGGGCGGCGGCATCGACGGCGACGAGACCCCGGCACAGGCCGCGGTGCGGGAGGTGCAGGAGGAGACCGGGTACGTCGCGGCCGAGGAGGACCTGGTCGGGCCGATCGCGCATCGTACGGTCCGGCACGGCTACTCCGACCAGGTGCTGGAGCAGGAGGAGTGGTTCTTCCTGCTCGCCACCCCGCACTTCCGGGTGTCCACCGACGGTCACACCGAGGACGAGCAGCTGACCCTCAAGGGCTCGCGCTGGTGGCCGCTGAGCGCTATCGCCGGGACGGAGGAGTGGATCTGGCCGGAGGGTCTGCTCGACCTGGTGGCGCTCGGCGACCTGCCCCGGGACTGGCCGCTGGAGCTCGGGCTGGTCGAGGCCGAGTCGACGGTGCCGGTGGTGCCCGTCACTCCTGGTAGCGACTGACGCCGGTCGCCGCCTGGCCGATGGCGACCAGGGTGACCAGTTGCCGGCCGAGCGGGCGCCGGGGCAGCCGCGGCTCAGCCCCGGTCGAGCTCCTCGATGTCGTCGGCGTCCACGATCCGGTAGCTGTAGCCCTGCTCGGCCAAGAACCGCTGCCGGTGCTGGGCGAAGTCGGCGTCCGAGGTGTCGCGGGAGACGACCGCGTAGAAGCGTGCCGTCTTGTCGCCGGAGGGGCGCAGCAGCCGGCCGAGCCGCTGGGCCTCCTCCTGGCGCGACCCGAAGGCGCCGGAGACCTGGATCGCGACCTCGGCGGTCGGCAGGTCGATGGAGAAGTTCGCCACCTTGGAGACCACCAGCAGGGTGATCTCGCCGCGCCGGAAGGCGCCGAAGAGCTCCTCGCGTCGGCTCTCCGGCGTCGAGCCCTTGACCAGCGGCGCGTCGAGTGCCTCGGCGAGTTCGTCGAGTTGGTCGACGTACTGCCCGATCACCAGCGTCGGCGTCCCGCGGTGGCGTTCGACCAGCTCGATGATCGCCCGCTGCTTGGTCTCGGCGGTGGCGGCCAGCCGGTAGCGTACGTCAGGCTCCGCCATGGCGTACGCCAGCCGCTCGTCCTCCCGCAGCGTGACCCGCACCTCGATGCACTCGGCGGGGGCGATCCAGCCCTGGTTCTCCAGGTCCTTCCACGGGGCGTCGAAGCGCTTCGGCCCGATCAGCGAGAAGACGTCCCCCTCGTGCCCGTCCTCGCGGACCAGCGTCGCGGTCAGCCCGAGCCGGCGGCGGGCCTGCAGGTCGGCCGTCATCCGGAACACCGGGGCCGGCAGCAGGTGCACCTCGTCGTAGAGCACCAGCCCCCAGTCCCGGGCGCTGAACAGCTCCAGGTGCGGGTGGATGCCGTTGCGCTTGGTGGTGATCACCTGGTAGGTCGCGATGGTCACCGGGCGGATCTCCTTGCGGGCGCCGGAGTACTCGCCGATCTCGTCGGCCGTCAGCGACGTACGCCGCAGCAGCTCGTCGCGCCACTGGCGGGCGGAGACGGTGTTGGTGACCAGGATCAGGGTGGTCGCCCCGGCCCGGGCCATCGCGGCCGCGCCGACCAGGGTCTTGCCCGCCCCGCAGGGCAGCACGACGACCCCCGAGCCGCCCTCCCAGAAGGAATCGACCGCCTGGCGCTGGTAGGTCCGCAACTGCCAGCCGTCCTCGACCAGGGCGATCGGGTGGCGTTCGCCGTCGACGTATCCGGCGAGATCCTCGGCCGGCCAGCCGAGCTTGAGCAGCACCTGCTTGAGGTGGCCCCGCTCGGACGGGTGGACGGCCACCGTGTCGGCGTCGATCACCGCGCCGAGCATCCCGGCGACCTGTTTGGCCCGGACCACTTCGGTGAGCACCGCCGGATCGGTGGAGACCAGCACCAGGCCGTGCCCCGGATGCTTCTCGATCCGCAGCCGCCCGTACCTGTCCATCGTCTCGGCCACGTCGACCAGCAGGGTGCTGGGCACCGGATAGCGCGAGTAGGTGAGCAGCACGTCGACGACCTGCTCGGCGTCGTGACCGGCAGCGCGGGCGTTCCACAGCCCCAGCGGGGTCAGCCGGTAGGTGTGGATGTGCTCGGGGGCCCGCTCCAGTTCGGCGAACGGCGCGATGGCCAGCCGGCACTCGTCGGCCAGCGGATGGTCGACCTCGAGCAGGAGCGTACGGTCGGACTGCACGACCAAGGGGCCCGGATCCAGGCGTGACATGCCGACCATTCTCGCACCGCGGCCAAGGCCGGACCGCTCAGCGAACGGACGCCGCCAGCTCCTCGGCCAGTGCCGCGATGGCCTCCGGCCCGGGCGGGCCGGCCGGCGGCTCGACGGTCCGCGGCCGGGCCCGCGGGCGCGGCGGGGCGGTGACGAGCCGGCCCGCAGAGTCCTCGGCGGCGGGGGAGAGGCCGAGCTGGTGCAGCAGCACGACCACCTCGTCGGCCTCGGCGTCGGCGACGATCACGCCCGGGGCGAGCCGGCGCAGGCCGAGCGCGGCTGCCTCGGGATGGGAGAGCAGCTGGGTGACCACGGCCGCGTCGTCGGTCTGGATCCAGGCACCGACGCTGCCGACGCGGATCCGGCCGTGCCGGCGGGCCACGTCTCCGACCAGGTATTCCAGCGGCTGGGGCATCCCGGTGCCGGAGTGGTCCCGCAGCCAGTCGAGCACCCGGTCGGCGGTCCAGCCGGCGTCGAACGCCCGGCGCAGCGACGCCTGGCTGAACCGGAACACGCCGCCCGCGCCGCGGGACTCCTGGTCGGCCAACAGCCGGATCACCCGGCTGGTGTCGTGGTCCAAGGGGCCGGGGGCGACGGCGGTGAGATCGGACTGCAGGATGAGCTCGCTGACCGGCTCGGGGAACTCGGCGGCGAGATCGGCCGGCATCGCCACCCCTTCGTCGGCCGCCACGTGCACCAGCCCGGTCACCGCGTCCAACGCCTGCAACCCGAGCCAGCCGGCCTCCTCCCACCACTGCGCAGTCAACTCGGCGAGGTCGACCTGGGCGGCCACCACCGGGCGGTGCCAGGCGTACGCCCGGGCCAGCCGCTCGGCGCCGACCATGGTGCCCGGCGTCACGTCGGCGCAGCAGCCGATCAGTCCGCGGCGCAGGTCGGCCGCACCGCGCCAGTCTGCGTCCGGGCCGAGCGGGTGCGCCTTGGGGCGTACGGACCAGGCGAACCAGCGTGGCGTCGCGGCCCACACCCGGATCAGGTCGACCCAGCGGTCCGCGGCCGGCCGGTCGAGCCACTGGTCGAAGGCCGGCGTCGGGAGCAGCGTCTCGCCGTTCACCTGGTTGACCAGTCCGGCGGCCCAGGCCAGCTCGACGACGAGGGCGGCGTACGCCCGGGAACGGGCCAGGTGGGCGGCGGGCAGCCGTAGCAGCGACACCGCGGCGCCGAGGTCCTTCATCGACAGCCCGCCGTCGCGCAACAGCCGTACGTCGAGGTCCGGCAGTGAGGAGACCAACTGTTCGACGTCGCGCAGCAGGGTGATCGCCGCGCCGACCCCGGCCCGGTCGATCAGTTCGGCCCGACGCCGTCGACCGGAGCCCAGGTCCGGCGGGGTCGGCGACGGGAGCGCACGCATCAGCCGGTGCTCGCGCAGCCGCCAGGCCACCTCGCGGGGCATCACCACGGTGTCGTGGTCGAGCGGGCGCAGCAGGCCGTGAGCGAGCGCGACCTCCATCGGGGTGCCCGCGCTCTCCGGGGTGACCTGGCGGTCGGCGTTGCGCACCCGACCGGTCGGCGGGCCCCAGGTGAGCTGGTCGAGCAGTGGCCGGACCACCTCGCCGGCGGCCGCCAGGGCCCGGTCGATCTCCTGCTCGGTGAGCGGGTGGACCGAGTCGTCGGCCAGACCGGCGGGCCAGGGGCCGAAGGCGGTGCGGGCCGGGACGAGCAGGTGCAGGTCGGTGTCGGGGCCCCAGACCAGGCCGCGTTCCCGCAGGTCGGCCAGCCCGCGACGGACGGCCAGCTCGTCGCTGGTGCCGAGCAGGTCGGCGATCGCCGCCCGGCTGGTGCCGTCGGGCAACGCGGCCAACGCCTCGGCGACGACGTGCTGCCAGGCGTTGAGCCGGTGCAGGGCGGTCAACGCGGACCCGCCGGTCGTCATCCGGGTGACCAGGTCGCCGACCGAGCGCGGTGGGGGCGAGCACAGGTCGGGGCGGGCCGCCAGCAGGGCGGCGAAATCGGCGGCCGTCCACCGGCGCAGCGACTCCGCGAGGGATCGCGGGGTCGACCTGCGGTTCATCGGCCCACCCCCGTGCCGCCGGGGTGCTGTTCCCGCCGGCGCCGCTCAGCGTCCACCACCGACCGTTGGCGCACGTACCACGAAGCCAGCGCGATGCAGTAGACCAGCCCGATCAGGCGGGCGGCGCCGGCCGGCTCGGTCCAGCTGCCGCCGACCAGCAGGCCGAGCAGCAGCAGCGCGCCGACCAGACCGGCGACGATCCGCGACAGCACCCGGGCCGCGGCGGGGGCGGCCGGAGCCGCGGCGAGCAGGATGGCGCCGGTGAGCAGGGCGATGGTGACGAACGGTCCGGCGATCGCACCGAGGATGTAGAGAGCGATCGGCAACAGCAGCCAGCGGGCCGCCCGGACCTGGTGGTCGAGGTCGGCGAAGCCGGTCGGACGGGGCGCCCACTTCGGCTGTTCGGGGGCGTACGTCCCGGGCGGGTACGTCGACGGGGCGTACGGCCCGATCACCGCAGCCTGCGGCACGGTCGGCGCGTCACCGGTGCCCGCGGCGTGCACCGACCGCCAGGCCGAGCCGGTCCGCTGGGGACGGGAGGCCGCCGGGAACGGGTGGCGCGGATCGCGGGACGGGCGCCGGGCCGGGCCCAGGCCGGCCAGCGGGACGGTGCCGCTGGGCGGGGCGAACGCCGGTGTCGGTGCCCCGGCGCCCGGCCCGCCAGGCGCCGGAGCGACCCGCGGGAGCGGCGTCGGGGCCGCCGGGGTGCTCGCGACCGCGGGTTCGTACCCCGTGGGAGGCGCCAGGGGCGCGTATTCGGGGCCGTCCTGCCAGGTCGCCATGCGGTCGATGCTACCCGGGGTGTGCCGGGGCTCCGCCGTGCGTCGCCGATGGCCCGCGGATCCGCCGGCCCGCGGGTATGCTGGGGTCTCCGGACCCCGCCAGGCTCGTTTCCGGGCGGCGGTCACCCCTGCTGCACCCGGTCACGCTCGCCTCCAGGGACCAGACCCAGATCCAGACGAAGCGTTCGGACACGACGCGGACAGACACGAGTGAGGTTGCTGTGCCCACTGGCAAGGTGCGGTTCTACGACGCCGAGAAGGGCTTCGGATTCCTGACGAAGGACGGCGGCGGGGACGTCTACGTCCGTTCCAACGCGCTGCCGCAGGGCGTGACGACGCTCAAGCCCGGTCAGCGGGTGGAGTTCGGTGTCATCGAGGGGCGCAAGGGCGAGCAGGCGCTCAGCCTGCACTTGGTGGACAAGCCCGTGTCGGTCGCCAAGGCGGCCCGCAAGCGCCCGGAGGACATGGCCGTCATCGTCGAGGACGTGATCAAGATGCTCGACCACCTTGCCGCCAGCTACCGTCGCGGCCACCATCCGGACGCGAAGTCGGCGGAACGTACGGCCCACCTGCTCCGCGGTATCGCCGACGAGCTGGAGCTGTGACCCCGTCCCGACGTGAAAGAATGGCGGACATGTCAGCCCCCAGTGCACCCCAAGCCCGTAGGGCACCCCGGCCCAAGCTGGACGCGGTGACCGCTGCGGCGGTGGATCTCGCTCGCGAGGCGGTGCTGGCGAGCTCCGGCCCGCACGCGGTGGGCGAGCACCTCGGGGTGATTGCCGAGGGCGACCGGGTCGTCACGCACCTGTTCGCGTGCACCCACCCGGGCTATCGCGGCTGGCGGTGGAACGTCACCCTGGCGCGCGCCTCGCGGGCCAAGGCGCCGACCGTCGACGAGGTGGCGCTGCTGCCGGGCGAGGGATCCCTGTTGGCGCCGGCCTGGGTGCCGTGGTCGGAGCGGGTCTCCCCGGACGACCTCACCCCCGGCTTGCTGATGCCGACCCCGGCCGACGACGAGCGGCTGGAGCCCGGCTTCACCGGCGGCGACCAGGCGGCCGACCGGGACCCGGCAGAGGCCTCCCAGCTGCGGGCCGTGGTCGCCGAACTCGGCCTCGGCCGCGAGCGACTGCTCTCCCCGTACGGCCGGGAGCGGGCCGCCGAGCGGTGGCTCGCCGGTGACGGGGGCCCCGACAACCAGATGACCAAGCAGGCGCCCGGTCCGTGCGTCAGCTGCGGCTACTTCGTCCGGCTGCAGGGCAGCCTGGGCACCGTCTTCGGGGTCTGCGCCAACGAGTCGTCGCCGTCCGACGCCACCGTGGTGGCCGTCGACCACGGCTGCGGTGCGCACTCCGACGTGCCCGATGAGGCGCACGCTGCGGACCGGTCCGCCCCGGTCTGGGACACCATCAGCGTCTCCGAGGGGTCGCTCTTCGACTGACGGCGCTTGACCGGGGACCCACGAGACCAACGCGTAACGTGGGCCCCCTAGGCTGCCGCCATGGACTCTGCTGCATCCACCACCGCACCCACCCCGACAGGTCAGGGGGAGCGCGGCATCCTGGACCGTTGGTTCGAACTCACCGCACGTGGCTCGACCTGGGGCCGCGAGATCCGCGGCGGTCTGGTCACCTTCTTCGCGATGGCGTACATCATCGCGCTCAACCCCGCGATCATCGGCACCGTGCCCGACATCAACGGCCATCTGATCACCGGTCAGGAGGTCTCCGACGCGAACATCGCCGTCTCCAAGGCGGCGGTCGCCGCCGGCACCGCACTGATCGCCGGCGTGATGACCATCCTGATGGGCGTGGTGGGCCGTTACCCCCTCGCCCTGGCCGCCGGACTCGGTCTGAACGCCCTGCTGGCCTACACCCTGGCCCCGATCATGACCTGGCCGCAGGCGATGGGCCTGGTCGTCCTGGAGGGCGCCCTGATCACCATCCTGGTGCTCACCGGCTTCCGCACCGCGGTCTTCCGGGCGGTGCCGGCGTTCCTGCGCGCGGCGATCAGCGTCGGCATCGGCGTCTTCATCACCTTCGTCGGTCTGGTCGACGGCGGCGTGATCCGCCCGGCCCAGGGCACCCCGGTGACCCTCGGCATCAACGGCAGCCTGATGGGCTGGCCGATCGGCATCTTCCTATTCGGCCTGCTGCTCGGCGCCGTGCTCTACACCCGCAGCGTCCGCGGCGGCCTGCTGATCTCCATCGTGGTGGCGACCATCGTCGCGGTGATCGTCCAGAACGTCCACCCGCTCGGCACGTTGCTCGGTGGCCAGGTGGACGGCTGGAAGGCGAATCCGCCGGTGCTCGGCAGCTGGGGTGCCCCGGACTTCCAGCTCCTCGGCCGGGTCGACATCTTCGGCGCCTTCACCCAGCGGGGCCTCACTGCGCTGGGCATCGTCCTGCTGATCTTCTCGCTGCTGCTGGCGGACTTCTTCGACACCATGGGCACCGTGGTGGCCGTGGGTGCCGAGGGCAGGCTGCTCGACGGCAACGGTAACCCGCCGCACCTCACCGGCATCCTGCTGATCGACTCGCTCGCCGCGATGGCGGGCGGCCTCGGGTCGTCGTCCTCCAACACGTCGTACGTCGAGTCGATCTCGGGTGTGGCCGAGGGGGCCCGGACCGGCATCGCCTCGGTCGTCACCGGTGCGTGCTTCCTGATCGCGATCGTGGCCTCCCCGGTCGTGTCGCTGATCCCGGCCGAAGCGGTCTCCCCGGTGCTCGTCATCGTCGGCGCCCTGATGATGTCGAGCGTCACCGAGATCAAGTGGTCGCAGATGGAGCAGGCGATCCCGGCCTTCCTGACGATCGTCTTCATGCCGTTCGCCTACTCCATCACCGTCGGCATCGGCATGGGCTTCGTCATGCACGTGGTGCTGGAGATCGCCAAGGGCCGGGCCCGGCGGATCCACCCGCTGATGTGGCTCGTCTCCGCACTGTTCGTCCTCTACTTCATGCAGGGTCTGCTCGGCCGCCTCGTCGGCTGACCGATCGGCCACGGCCGGCCCCCCTGGACGTGCGTGGGGTCGGCCGGCGGGCCCCGGAGGCCGGCCCGGCCGGGCGGGGTGACCGATCCACCGGCTCACCGGGGACCGGGGACCGGGAGCTGTTGGCCGTACGCCCCTTGACGATCCCGATGAAGTAGTCGGTGCGCTCGTCGGAGCGGTCGGCCGGCCAGGCCAGACCGACCCGGGACGCCTCGACTCCGGTGACCGGCCGGGCGGTCACGTCCTTGCGCTGGTGCAGCCGGGCAAGGGACATCGGCACGATGACGATGCCGGTGCCGGCCGCCACGGTGGCGATGGCCTGCTCCAGTGTCATCGGGGGCACCGGATAGCGCGTGCCGGTGGCGATCTCGGTGGCGACGTCGCGCCAGGCGGGCACCTCGTCGGGGTCCTGCAGCAGGTGTTCCTCCGAGAGGTCGGCGACGTCGACCGCCTCGTACGCTGCCACCGGGTGGTCCTTCGGCACGACGACGACCGGCACCTCCTCGTACAGCCCGATCACCGACAGCCCGTCGGGCTCCACCGGGAGACGGACCAGCGCCATGTCGGCCCGGCCGTCACGGAGCACGGCGAGCTGGTCCGCAAGGGGGATCGGCAGCAGTACCAGCGGCACCCGGCGGACCCGCTCGCGCCACTTGCGGGCCCAGGTGTCGGGGGAGACCCCAGGCACGAAGGCGATCCGCAACGGCGGGGGCACCTCGCGTGGGACACCGGACATCGTGATCCTCCTCGTCGGCGGCTGTCCGCCACCCTAGCGCCGGATCGCTCTGGGCCGGATCGCTCTGGGCCGGATCGCTCTGGGCCGGATCGCTCTAGGCTTGGGGGGTGACGAAGCCAAACTCCCAGAGCATGAAGCCCGAGACGGCCGCCAAGAAGCTCGGCGTCCACCTGCCGGCGACCCCCGAGGGGTTCCGCGAGGGCGTCGTGACCCGCGAGGAGCTCAACGCCCTGATCGCCGAGCCGCCCGCCTGGCTGGTCGAGTTGCGCCTCAACGGCCCCTACCCGCGTGCCGAGATGGCCCGCAAGCTCGGCGTCTCCAACTCCGGTCTGGTCCGCGTCGGCATCACCGAGGCGCTCACCGCGGACCAGATCCGGGACCTGCTGCGCACCATGCCGGAGTGGCTGGTGCGGGAGCGGGCCACCCAGGCGGAGGTGCGTGCCGAGAACGCCCGGCTCAAGGGCGTACGGGACTGACCCGGAGGTTTCTCCGGTCCTGACCACGGGCCTCCGGGTCGGTGATCCGGCCGGGCCCGGACGGTCTACACTGCGATGTGGTCCCCCTCACAATGGCGTGTCGGTGGCCTTTTCCTCAGCCTGTCTGCCTGTTCTGCCGCGAAGGTGTGTGCATGTTCACAAAGGTCCTGGTCGCCAATCGTGGCGAAATCGCTGTTCGTGCGTTCCGCGCCGCGGTCGAACTGGGGGCGAAGACCGTCGCCGTGTTCCCGTACGAGGACCGCAACGCGGTGCACCGGATCAAGGCCGACGAGGCCTACCTGATCGGCGAGAAGGGCCACCCGGTCCGTGCCTATCTCGACATCGACGAGATCATCCGGGCCGCCAAGGAGGCCGAGGCGGACGCGATCTACCCCGGCTACGGATTCCTCTCGGAGAACCCGGACCTGGCCGAGGCCTGTGCGAAGAACGGCATCACCTTCATCGGTCCCTCCAAGGAGACCCTGGAGATGGCCGGCAACAAGAAGCACGCCATCGACTCGGCCCGCCGGGCCGGCATCCCGACCCTGGAGTCCTCCGACCCGTCGACCGACCCGGACTACCTGCGCGCCGAGGCCGAGCGGATCGGCTTCCCGGTCTTCGTCAAGGCGGTGGCCGGTGGTGGTGGCCGCGGCATGCGCCGGGTGGACGACCCGGCGGCCCTGACCGATGCGATCGGCGCGGCGATGCGCGAGGCCGAGTCGGCGTTCGGTGATGCCACCGTCTTCATCGAGCAGGCGGTCGGCCGGCCGCGTCACATCGAGGTGCAGATCCTCGCCGACCGTGAGGGCAACACGGTCCACCTGTTCGAGCGGGACTGCTCGATCCAGCGTCGGCACCAGAAGGTCGTCGAGCTCGCCCCCGCCCCGCACATCTCCGAGGAGCTGCGGGCGGCGCTGACCCGCGACGCCGTCGCGTTCGCGAAGTCGATCAACTACACCCTGGCCGGCACCGTCGAGTTCCTGCTGGAGACCGAGGGCCCGCGGGCCGGCCAGCACGTCTTCATCGAGATGAATCCGCGCATCCAGGTCGAACACACGGTCACCGAGGAGGTCACCGGCGTCGACCTGGTCCAGGCCCAGATGCGGCTGGCCGCGGGGGAGACCCTGGCCGACCTCGGCCTGACCCAGGACTCCATCCACCTGATGGGTGCGGCGATGCAGTGCCGGATCACCACCGAGGATCCGGCCAATGACTTCCGCCCCGACACCGGGGTGATCTCTGCCTACCGGTCTGCGGCCGGCGCCGGCGTACGCCTCGACGGTGGCACCGCCGCCACCGGCGCGGTGATCAGTCCCCACTTCGACTCGCTGCTGGTCAAGCTGACCACCCGCGGCCGCGACCTCGACCAGGCGATCGCCCGCGCGCGTCGGGCGCTGGCGGAGTTCCGGATCCGTGGTGTGGCGACGAACATGCCGTTCCTGCGGGCCGTGCTGGAGGACCCGGACTTCCGCAGCGGTGACATCTCGACCGCCTTCATCGACGAGCGGCCGCACCTGCTCAAGGCGCGGGTCTCCCAGGACCGCGGCACCAAGGTGCTCAGCTGGCTCGCCGACGTGACGGTGAACAAGCCGAACGGCGCCGCCCCGATCAGCGTCCACCCGCGGACGAAGCTGCCGCGCACCGACCTGCGTTCCCCGGCACCGGCCGGGTTCCGCCAGCAGCTGCTGGAGCTGGGCCCCGACGGGTTCGCCGCCGCGCTGCGCGCCTCGGACCGGCTGGAGGTCACCGACACCACGTTCCGCGACGCCCACCAGTCGCTGCTGGCCACCCGGATGCGGACGTACGACATGCTGGAGTTCGCCCCCTACCTGCAGCGGATGCTGCCGGGGCTGTTCTCGGTCGAGGCGTGGGGCGGGGCGACGTACGACGTCGCACTGCGGTTCCTCGGCGAGGATCCGTGGGATCGGCTGGCGAAGTTCCACGAGGCGCTGCCGGGCATCCCGGTGCAGATGCTGCTGCGTGGCCGCAACACGGTGGGCTACACGCCCTATCCGACCGAGGTGACCGACGCGTTCGTGCACGAGGCCGCCGAGGTCGGGGTCGACATCTTCCGGGTCTTCGACGCCCTCAACGACGTCTCCCAGATGACCCCGGCGATCAAGGCGATCCGGGACACCCCGTCGGTCGCCGAGGTCGCGATGTGCTACTCCGGCAACCTGCTGGACCCTCGCGAGGACCTCTACACGCTGGACTACTACCTGCACCTGGCCGACCGGATCGTCGGTGCCGGTGCGCACATCCTGGCGATCAAGGACATGGCCGGCCTGCTCCGGGCCCCGGCGGCGGCGAAGCTCGTCACCGCGCTGCGGGAGCGCTTCGACCTGCCGGTCGTGCTGCACACCCACGACACCGCCGGCGGCCAGCTGGCCACCCTGGTGATGGCCGCCCAGGCCGGCGTCGACGCGGTCGACGTGGCCGCCGCCCCGATGGCCGGCACCACCTCCCAGGTGTCGATGTCGGCGCTGGTCGCGGCGATGGCCGACACCGAGCGGGAGACCCGCCTCGACCTGCGCAGCGTGATGGACCTGGAGCCCTACTGGGACATGGTCCGGCGCGAGTACAAGCCGTTCGAGTCCGGACTCGGATCGCCGACCGGCCGGGTCTACGACCACGAGATCCCCGGCGGTCAGCTGTCCAACCTGCGCCAGCAGGCGAAGGCGCTGGGCCTGGCCGACAAGTTCGAGCAGATCGAGGACATGTACGCCGCGGCCGACAAGATCCTCGGCCGGCCGAGCAAGGTCACCCCGTCCTCCAAGGTGGTCGGCGACCTCGCCCTGCACCTGGTCGCGGTCGGTGCCGACCCGCAGGCGTTCGCGGACGACCCGGCCTCGTTCGACATCCCCGACTCGGTGATCGGCTTCCTCTCCGGTGACCTCGGCACCCCAGCCGGCGGCTGGCCGGAGCCGTTCCGCAGCAAGGCGCTGCAGGGTCGTACGATCAAGGCGGTCGAGGAGACCGTGCCCGCCGACGATGCCGCACTGCTGAAGGTGCCCGGCCGGGACCGCCAGCGCACCCTCAACCGGCTGCTCTTCCCCGGCCCGTCCGCAGCCCTCGACGAGTTCCGGGCGCAGTACGGCGACCTGTCCTCGATGACCACGATCGACTACCTCTACGGGCTGAAGCCCGGCGACGAGCACGCGGTGCGCCTCGGCAAGGGCGTCGACCTGCTGATCGGTCTGGAGGCCATCGGCGAGGCCGACGAACGCGGCTACCGGACGGTGATGACGACGATGAACGGCCAGATCCGGCCGATCCGGGTCCGCGACCGGTCGGTGGAGACCGACGTCGCCGTCGCCGAGCGGGCCGACACCACCAACCCGGGCCACGTCGCCGCGCCGTTCCAGGGCGTGGTGTCGGTGAACGTCGCCGAGGGTGACCGGGTCGAGGCGGGCCAGCCGGTGGCCACCATCGAGGCGATGAAGATGGAGGCGGCGATCACCACCTCGGTCACCGGCATGGTCGAGCGGGTCGCCCTGCACGGACCGCACCAGGTGCAGGGCGGCGACCTCGTCCTGGTCGTCCGTCCGCTCTGAGCCGCCCGGCTCGGCACGGTACCGTGGGAGCGTGAAGCTCCGAACCGGTCACCATCTCGTCAGTGCGGTCGCCGTGGCGTTGCTCCTCATCGTCATCATCGGCTCACTGCTGGCGCGCTGAGCCGTGCAGAAGGGAGATCACGTGCGGGTCACCATCGTCGTCCGTGCCGTCGCCGTCACTGCCGCCGCGCTCGTCCTCAGCGGTGCCCCGCAGCGGGCGTACGCCGCGCCGGCTTCCGGCACCGACCGCACCGGCACCTGGATCGCCCTGGCCGTCGCCGTGGCGATCGCCCTGGCGGCGGGCCTGGTCGTCCTGCTCGGGCCCGGCCGTGCCAGGCGCGGTGGGCACGGCGGTGACGGCCCTGGTGACGGGCGTGAGCAGGAGGCGCGGGACAAGGAGCTGGATCTCCAGCGTGCCCTCGCCGCCGAGACCCATGCCCGGCGGGCGGCCGTCGACCATCCCGGCCCCGACCAGTGGGACCAGCCTGAGCCGGATCAGTGGGCCCAGCCGGCTCCGGATCAGTGGGCCCAGCCGGCCCCGGGCCGCTGGGAGCAGCCCGAGCCGGATCAGACCTGGCGTTCCAGCACGTAGTCGATGCAGGCGGTCAGCGCCTCGACATCGGCGGTCGGGACATTGGTGAACATGCCGATCCGCAGCTGGTTGCGGCCCAGCTTGCGATAGGGCTCGACGTCGATGATGCCGTTCGCCCGGAGGGTCTTCGCCAGCGCCGCGGCGTCGACCCGTACGTCGAAGTCGATGGTGCCGACCACCGGTGAACGGTAGGCCTCCTCGACGAACGGGGTGGCCAGTTCGTGGGCATCCGCCCAGCTGTAGAGGTGTGCGGCGCTCGCCCCGGTCCGGGCGGTCGCGAAGGCCATGCCACCCTGGGCGTTGAGCCAGTCGATCTGTTCGGCCAGCAGCCACAGGGTCGCCACCGCCGGGGTGTTCAGCGTCTGGTCCTTGCGGGAGTTGTCCAGCGCGATCTGCAGCGACAGGATGTCCGGGATCCACCGGCCGGAGGCGGCGATCCGGCCGATCCGCTCGATCGCGGCGGGGGAGAACAAGGCCAGCCACAGCCCGCCATCGGAGCCGAAGTTCTTCTGCGGCGCGAAGTAATAGGCATCGGTCTGGGCCAGGTCGGCGTCGAGACCGCCGGCCGCCGAGGTGGCGTCGATGAGGGTGAGCGCGCCGGGGTCGGCGGCGACCCGGCGGACCGGGGTGGCGGCACCGGTGGAGGTCTCGTTCTGCGCCCAGGCGTACGTGTCGACGCCCTCGGTCGCCACCGGCAGCGCCGCGCTGCCGACAGGCGCCTCGGCGAGCACCGGGGCCTCGAGGAACGGGGCGCGGGCGGCGGCGGTCGCGAACTTCGAGGAGAACTCACCGTACGTTCCGTGCGCGGAGCGCCGCTCGATCAACGAGCAGACCGCGGCATCCCAGAAGAGGGTCGACCCGCCGTTGCCGAGAGCCACCTGGTAGCCCTCCGGGGCGCGGTAGAGCTCCGCCAGTCCCTCGCGGATCCGGTGGACCAGGGCCTTCACCGGTGCCTGCCGGTGGGACGTGCCCAGCACTGCGGCGCCCGGACCGGCCAGGGAGGCGAGCGCCTCGGGGCGGATGCGGGCGGGGCCGCATCCGAATCGTCCATCGAGCGGCTTGAGGTCTGCGGGGATCTGCACGGTCACGGCTTCATCCTGCCATTGCGGGCCGCGCCGTCCCGGCCGGGCCGCGGCGCGGACGGCCCTGGGGTGGGCATGGTAGGACAGGGGCATGCACGACATCGCGGCCGACCGTACGGAGTATCACGGTCAGACCTTGGAGGGCGTGACCTCCGACACCGACCCGCTGGCGCTGTTCCGGGTCTGGCTGGAGGCGGCATACGACGCCGGCACCCCGGAGCCGACGGCCGTGCAGCTCGCCACGGTCGCGGTCGGCCCGGACGGGCGGCCCCGGCCGAGCGTCCGCACGGTGCTGCTCAAGGAACTCGACGAGCGCGGCTTCGTCTTCTTCAGCCACTACGACTCCCGCAAGGGCCACGAGATCGCGGCCGAGCCGCACGTCGCCCTGCAGTGGTATTGGCCGAGTCTGGCCCGCGCCGTACGTGTCGAAGGTGTCGCCGTCCGGGTGGACCGAGCCGAGTCCGAGGCGTATTTCGCCAGCCGGCCGCGGGGCTCGCAGCTCGGCGCCTGGGCCTCGCACCAGTCACGCGAACTCGGGTCGCGGTCCGAGCTGCTGGCGGCGTACGCCCGGGCGGGGGAGGACTTCGCCGGGCGGCCGGTGCCGTGTCCGGAGACCTGGGGCGGCTGGCGGGTGACGCCGCAGACGGTGGAGTTCTGGCAGGGCGAGCCCGGACGACTGCACGACCGGGTCGAGTTCTGTCGCGACGGGTCGTCCTGGCGGACCCGTCGGCTCGCGCCCTGACCGCGGGGGCCGACCACGTCGCACAGCAACGGGCCGGCGGACACAGGAATCGGCGTCCGAAGGCACAGGCACCGGCTCCGGGCCGGTGAGGCTGTCCTTCGCTAGGGTGAGACCGGCGTGGCCGCCGGCTCGCCGAGCCCCCACGCCTCCGAAAGGAGTGGCAGGTATGAAGGGTTTCAAGGAATTCCTCATGCGCGGCAACCTCATCGAGCTTGCCGTCGCGTTCATCATGGGCTCGCTCTTCGCGGCCGTCGTGAAGGCTTTCACCGATCTGATCCTCGACCTGATCGGCAAGACGCTGCCGCTGGACGGTTCGGCGTTCTCCAGCGTGGTCATCGCCGGCATCACCATCGGCCCGTTCCTGTCGGCCATCGTGACCTTCGTCCTGACGGCGTTCGTGGTGTACGTCGCCATCGTCAAGCCGTACGAGATCTACAAGAACCGGCACAAGACCGAGGAGCCGGCGGTGCAGACCTCGGAGGATCTCCTCGCCGAGATCCGCGACCTCCTCGCCGAGGGACGCACCCGGAGCTGAGCCGCGGTCACGCGACCGGCAGCAGACCTCGTTCGGCGAAGACCTTCTTCGCGGTGAACGTGGCGTTCAGCGCCCGCGGGAATCCGCAGTAGACCGCGGCGTGCAGGAACGCCTCGGTGATCTCCTGCGATGTCAGCCCGACGTTCAGGGCGGCGTTGATGTGGACCTCGAGTTGCGGCTCGCAGCCGCCGAGGGCGGTGAGCATCCCGAGGGTGACCAGTTGCCGGTCGCGTGGCGAGAGTCCGGGCCGGGAGTAGACCTCACCGAACCCCCAGGCCACCACCTGGTGGCCGAGCTCCGGTGAGATGTCGTCGAGCGCCTCGATGACGTTCGCGCCCGCCGTGCCGTCGATCGCGTCGAGGACCGTACGACCGCGTGCGTAGCGCTCGGCGCGGGTGGTGGGTTCATCCATGGGGATTCACTCCTTCGGAGGTGTGTTCCCCGCTGCGCTGGCCGGCCGGGTCAGGCGTGTCGCCGCGGTGAGCAGCGAGGTCGTGGCGATAGGTTTCGATTTTGGCCTCCAACGCCTGCTCGTGCCGGCGCAGGGCGGCGATCCGCGCGCGTACGGCGGTTCGGTGGGTCTCGAGCAGCGCAAGGCGCGCCTCGGTGGTTGCCGCCCCCTGGGCTCGCAGCACCGCGTACTCGCGCATCTGGGCGATCGGCATGCCTGTCTCGCGCAGCCGCAGCAGGAACTCCAGCCACGCCACGTCGTCCGGGGAGTAGCGCCGCTGGTTGCCGGCGGTGCGGGCGATCGGATGAATCAGTCCCGCCCGCTCGTAGTACCGCAGGGTGTGCGTCGACACCCCGGTCGCGGTGGCCATCTGAGCCACGGTGAGCCCCGATGCCTCCAGGTCTTCTGTCACATCCAGCAGGCTAGGAGTTGGAGTGCGCTCGAAGTCAAGGGGTGAGTCGCGCGAAGAGACTCCGCCTGCAGGACCAGACGCGTGGTCGACCGATTCGGTCTCATCGGTCTCACCGAATCGGTCGATCCGATCACGGGTTCGATTGAGTGTCTGACCCCAGGTCTAGCGTGGGGGTCAGTGTCAGTGTGGGTGGTGCCGCTGTTGTTGCGGTGGTTGGATCCGGATCACTGGTCGGCTGACTCGTAGCGTGGGTGTCTTCGTGGCGTGCATGCGTTTTGTCGTCGGCCGTTGTGAAGGACCGGCCGGCGTGACTTGATAGGAGCGTGGCACCGCCCCCACTGAGATGTGTCCGCCGACCGGCCCGACCGTCCCTCACTGATCAGGGTGAAAGGAGGCAACCACCATGGTTGTCGTCGGAGCCGATGTTCACAAGCAGACCCATACCTTCGTCGCGGTCGATCAGGGTGGCCGCAAGCTGGGCCAGGTGACCGTCCAGGCCACCACGGACGGGCATCTGAAGGCGCTGGGCTGGGCCCGCCGGGAGTTCGGTGACGAGCTGGAGTGGGCCATCGAGGACTGCCGTCACCTGTCGTCGCGTCTGGAGCGGGACCTGTTGGGCGCCGGTCAGGCGGTGGTGCGGGTTCCGCCGAAGATGATGGGCCAGGCTCGCGCGATCGCTCGCACTCGCGGCAAGTCCGACCCGATCGACGCGCTGGCCGTGGCGCGGGCCGCGCTGGCCGAGCCGGGCCTGCCCCGGGCCTGTCATGACGAGGCGGCACGGGAGCTGAAGCTGCTGGTCGACCGGCGTGACACGCTGGTCAAGCAGCGCACCGCCACGATCAACAGCCTGCGTTGGCGGGTTCATGAGCTCGACCCCGAGTATCCGCTGAAGCCTGCCGGGCTGGACCGGGCCAGGCACCAGCAGGCATTGGCGGTCTGGCTGGCCGGAAAGAGCGGCATCGTGGCCGAGCTGGCTGGCGAGGAACTGGACGACGTGATCGCCTTGACCGGGCGGATCAATGCGATGGAGAAACGGATCAGCACCCTGGTCGGGCAGCGGGCTCCCGAACTGGTCGCCCTGCCCGGTTGCGGGGCCCTGACCGCGGCGAAGCTGGTTGGGGAGATTGGCGGGGTCGACCGGTTCGCTCATGAGGCCCAACTGGCCCGTCATGCCGGGATCGCTCCGATCCCGGTCTGGTCGGGCCGGACCGCGGGCAGGGTGAGGATGACACGCTCGGGCAACCGCCAGATCAACTGCGCCATCCACCGGATCGCCCTCACCCAGACCCGTCTCAAGGACAGTCTGGGGAGGGCCTACTACGAGAAGAAGAAGTCTGAAGGCATGTCCAACCGTGAGGCCCTGCGCTGCCTCAAACGCCAACTCGTCCGCCTGGTCTTCACCACCCTCAAGAACGCCCAGCAATCGGTCCCGGGGGCTTGCCTTCCGGCAGCCGCTTGACATAGGAGAAACTCATGGATGAGGAGCGTGCGCCGGCGTTGCCGGGGTTGCCGGATTGGCCGGGGTTGTGCCGGCCGTCGGTGGCGTTGCCTGTTGCGGACGGTGCGGAGTTGGTCCGTGACGGGGTGATGGTCACCCTGCTCGGCTCGGCTCTGGACGATGGTGAGGGGGATCCGGTGGCGGTGACCGCTGGGTACGGTCTGCCGGAGGATCCTGCCGATCATGTCGGCCAGTTGGCCGAGGTGGAGGCGTTGATCCGGTTCGGGGAGATCCGCAAACTCGCCTTGATCGCGGATCTGGTTGAGGCGGCGGGGCCGGTCGACCGGGAACAGACCGTTCCGTTGGGTGGGGAGGGGACCCCGGTGGTGCCGGAGTTCCTGCATCTGGAGGTGGGTGGGGCGTTGGGATTGGCGCCGGACCGGGCCCGGTTGGTGATCTCCGACGCGTTGGATCTGAAGTGGCGTCATCCTCGGTTGTGGAATCAGATGGTCCACGGTCACATTCCGGTGTGGCGGGCGGTGCAGGTTGCTCGTCGGTGTCACCGGCTGCCGTTGCGGGTGAGTCTGTGGATCGATGATCGGATCGGTGAGGTGGTGCCTGGGCTGTCCTGGGCCCGGGCTCAACGCCTGCTGGAGGGGGAGATCGCCGCTGCTGACCCCGCCACGGCAGACCGGGAGGGGCAGGCTCGTCATCGGCGTCGGCTGGGTGTCTATCCCCGTCCGGGGACGGGCGGGGCTTGTGACGTGTTCGGTGTGCTGGATGCCGCCGATGCGGTCCAGCTCGACCGGACTCTGGCGGTGATGGCGGCCCAGCTCGCCGCTGCCGGGGACGGTGACGATCTGGACACTCGCCGCGCCCGGGCGTTGGGGATCCTCGCCCGTGGCGGCCGTCCTGATCAGACGCCGGTGGTGCATCTGTATGTGCACACGACTCCGGACGCCGACCTGGCCCGGGTGGAGGGTGGTGGCCCGCTCGGCCGGACTGCTCTCGCCGGGCTGCTCATCCACAGCAGGGTGCGGCTGACCCGGGTGATCGACCATGCCGATTCGGTGCCGGTGGATGCGTACGAGGTGCCCGACCGGATGCGCGAACAGGTGACGCTGGCTCAGCCGGTCGAGGTCGTCCCGTACGGCACGGTTACCGCGCGTCGGGCCGATATGGACCACACCGTCCCGTGGGGGCGCGGCGGGCCTACCTCACCGGAGAACCTGGGCCCGCTCGGCCGGACCGCGCACCGGGCTCGCACCCACGGCGGGTACCGGCTGAGTCAGCCTCGACCCGGTGAGTGGCACTGGCACACGCCTCGTGGGCAACACTTCATCGTCACCAACCACGGCACCACCCGCATACGCCAATGAACCGACCAGTCGAAGGACCAGACAGCGGGAGCGATCAGAGTTTCCCGAAATGCGGCGGCAGATCGCGGAGCAACCGCTGATCGGCGGCCGACGGGCGGTCCGTTTCGGCGTGCCTCACCCGTCGTGCGGCGGGCGCCAGCCGCCACTCCAGCGTGACGGCCCGCAGTGCCGCGGCGAATTGTGCCGCCGACAGTCCGGCCATGAGATCCGGGGGCACCCGGTGTGGCCAGGCGGAGCCGGCGTCCCGGGCGTCGCGGGCGTGACGACGCAGGGCGGTGCGATCCCAGCCGGCCGCAGCCAGTTCCTCGGCCAGCACAGCCGGGTCGGGCGCCCGGTGATCGGGCAGATCGATCAGTTCCCCGCACACCGCGTACGCGAGGGCGCGGTGCCAGCCGGAGTCACCGGTGCGCATACGGGCGCCCGGTCGTGCTGTCCAGGATGCTGCTGGCCGGCACCCGGCTCGGCTCGTCGGTCGGCGGGAGCACCGCATCGCCGCGGACGATGACGTTGGGGCCGAAGATCCAGTCGCCCTCGACGGTGAGCGAGCCGGCATCGCGCAGGCTGGGTGACCCGTGCGGGAAGTGGTGCTCGAAGTCGGCGATCAGCCGGTAGTGACCGGGGTCGAGGGTGACCAGCGGCGTGGCGGGGCTGACCCGATCGAGCGTGCCGTCGTCGTTGACCCGATAGACGTCCGAGCGCAGCACCAGCAGGTCGTTGGTGGTCTTCACCGGCAGGAACCGGCTGCGCGGGACGACGATGGCGGCGGCCCCCTCGAAGACCTCCACCGCGGCCCCCATCGCCGTCTCCAGTTGGACGACCTCCGGTGAGGACGCATCGGTCGGGTCGACGTGCTTGCGGTTGCAGATCAACGGGAGTCCGAGCACCCCGTTCCGGCTGGCCAGCGCGTCGGCCAGTTGCACCAGGTCCAGCCACAGGTTGTTGGTGTTGAAGTATCGGTGGCGGGAGATGTCGGCGAAGCTCTCCTTGTCCGCGGCCGCGGTCTGCGCGGCCTCGCGCAGGACCAGCCGGCCGTCGGCCTTCCGTACGGCCAGGTGGCCGCCCTTGCGGTCGGACCGGGTCCGCTCGCACACCTCCATCGCGAACGGCGCGCCGGTGCCGGCGAACCACTCGGCCAGCTCGGCGGACGGGCAGGCGCCGAGGTTGTCGACGTTCGACACGGCGGCGTAGCGGTAGCCGGCGTCCAGCAGCCGGCGCAGCATGCCGGACCCCTCGAGCGCCGTGTAGAGGTCGCCGTGGCCGGGCGGGCACCACTCCAGCTCCGGGGCCGCCGGCCAGTCGACCGGGGTGAGATCGTCGGCGCGCAGCTTCGGCTCCTGGTTCTGCACGAACTCCAGCGGCAGCCCGGCGGTCCGCACCGCGGGGGAGGAGGACAGTTCCGCCATCGTGTCCGCGCTGGTCACGAAGGAGTCCATCATCACCAGCGGGAGATCGACGCCCTGCTCGGCGCGGGCCGCCAGCACCTGGGCGACGGTGAGGTCGAGGAACGTACGCCCTTCGCGGACCGGCAGCAGCGACTTCGCCCGCTGCATGCCCATGGAGGTGCCGAGACCGCCGTTGAGCTTGATGATGACCGTACGTCCGAGGGCCGGTCGGGCGCCCGCTGACGGGGTGACGGCATCGGCGGGCAGGTCCTCCAGCCGCGGCAGGTCGTCGACCGGACTGATCGACTCCTCGGGGATCATCCCGGTGCTGCCGTCGGCGAGCTGCTCGTAGTAGTGGCTGAACACAGCGATGGCGTTTTCGGCCACCCCGGCGCTGCGCATCTTCCGCTGTGCCTGTGCCAGGCCTTCGTTGGTCATGGGGTCAGTCTAGGGAACGGCGAACCGCCGGTGGCGCGTACGCCGGATCGGTCCGTGGTGTCTGCCGGGCCCCGCCCGGGTGTCGGTTACCCTTGGGAAGGTCGTGGCCCCGTAGCTCAGGGGATAGAGCGACGGTTTCCTAAACCGTGCGTCGGAGGTTCGAATCCTCTCGGGGCCGCCATGCACAGCGAGAGGGTCGCCACTGTCGACAGTGGCGACCCTCTCGCAGGATCCGGCCCCGAACGGGGCGAACGGCTCAGGCCATCGGCTTGGCCTGCGCCTTGACCTCGTCCATGTCGAGCTCCTTGATCTGGGAGATCAGGGACTTCAGCGACGAGCCGTTCATGGCGCCCGCCTGGTTGAACAGCAGGACCCCCTGGCGGAACGCCATCAGGGTCGGGATGGCGGTGATCTGGAAGTTCATCGCCAGCTCCTGCTCGGCCTCGGTGTCGACCTTGCCGAAGACGATGTCGGTGTTCTCCTCCGAGACCTTCTCGTACACCGGGGCGAAGCGCTTGCACGGGCCGCACCAGTCGGCCCAGAAGTCGACGAGGACGATGTCGTTCTCGTCGACCGTCTTCATGAAGTCGTCGGTGGTCAGGTTCGTGGTGGCCATGGGTGTCTCTCGTTTCCTCGGCGGTCGCGCGTGGGCACGGCGGTGTCGTCGATCAAGCAGTGTCGTCGGGTCAGGCTGTCTCGTCGGGTCAGGCAGGCGGCAGCATCGCCGTACGGGAGTGCAACAGTAAGGGCGCCCCCGGTATTCCCGCCGTTTCGTACGACGTGCCGTCGCCTCCGGCGACCGGCCGATCGGGCGGGAACGCCCCCAGCGTAGCCGGGATGCCGCCCCTGCCGAACCGCGGACGCCGGGGCGTCGGCGTCACTTGATGCCGACGAAACGGCGCATCGGCACGCTGATGCGGACCGGCCGGTGCCCAGCGGTCTCGGTCAGGGTGTCGATGGCACGGCTGATCCGGCCGGCGGCGACACCGGGGAGGTAGAGCGCCTCGAGCAGTCGTTCGGCGTCCTCGCGGGTGCGTACGGTGTAGGTGTAGCGCTCCTTCGCATCCTCCACCTTGCGGATCCCGTGCGCCGCGAACAGTGACGGCAGGCCCGGCTGGGACCGGCCGGAGGGGAAGTGTGGCGTGGAGTGGAGGATCGACAGCACCTTCGACACGACCGGGATGTCGTGCAACTGCACCGACTGCCAGGACGGGGACATGATGGCGACCACGCCGCCGGGCGCCAGCACCCGTTCCACCTCCCGGGCGAGCACCGGCATCGGGCGGACCACGGCAAACCCGAGGCTGCTGACGACGGCCTGCATGCTGCCGTCGCGCAGCGGCAGCCGGCGGGCGTCGGCCCGCAGGAACACCCCGTCCGGGGACCTCCGCCGGGCCTCGGTCAGCTCGAAACCGGACATGTCGACGCCGATGACCGTACGTCCGGGCCGGGCCAACTCCCGGCCCACCCCGCCGGTCCCGCAGGCCAGGTCGAGGACCGTGGTCGAGGACTCGGAGATCGCCCGCGCCAGCCAGCTGTAGGGGCTGCGGCCACCGGACTCGATCCGCTGCAGCAGCTCCTCGATCGCCCCGACGTGCTCGCGGTGGAACTGGCTCAGGTAACGGTGCCAGTCGACTCCGTCGGCTCGCCGCGAGAAGACACTCATGCGGCCCACTCTGCCATGCGGGTGCCGCGTCCGACGTCGGGGGACACCGCCATCAGAGGACCTGCCCGGATCGTGCGGCCGGCGCGCCGCCAGGCTCGTCGAACACGGCGATGACATCCGCGCCGATGTCCTCGATCACGTGGCCGGGACCGATGGGGCGGTCGGCCACCGCCGATACCAGGGCCGACAACCCGGGCAGCGCCTCGTCAGGGACCGCGACGCGCGGGGCGTCGGGCGCCAGCAGTGGATTGCTGCCGTCCGGCCACTGCTGGGTGAGCTTGTCCCAGGTGTGCAGCCACGCTTCGGAGATCTCGGCGACCGACGGGACACCGAAGAAGTGCCCGACCGGGGCGTGGTGGCGCAGCGCGACGATCCGGGAGTCCTGGTAGATCTTCGCCAGCCGCACCCGGGCGTCGAGATGGCGACGGTGGGCCAGTCCGCGGCGGAGCGCGAAGCCGCACGGGGATGGGCAGGTCTCGCCGACATCGGGCCGCTCGCCCGCCTCGACGGTGTCGTGGTTCATCGCGCAGACCGAGAGGGCGTCGCCGAGCCGGGAGTGGAACCGGTCGAGGTAGGCGGTGTAGCCGGCAACGTCGCCGTCGCAGGCGTTCAGCGACCGCTTGGCCGTCGCCCGCTGCGCCGAATTGTGCGGACAGGCGGGGTCATCGGTCCCCCAGAGTCCGTCGGTGGAGGCCCGCATCCGGGCCGGGTCACCGGCGTGCCCGAGGGTGCCCTCCCAGGCGAGGTGTCCGAGGTACTCGCCGATCAGGTGGGCGGTGACGACGACCTGCAGGGACTCCTGGCGAGCCGAACGGTGCTGGACCACCTCGAGCATCAGCTCGTAGAGGGGGACCAGGGACCCGAGCGCGCCCCGGTTCGCCTCTCGCGGACCGAGGGGGAAGCGTGCGGCGGCCAGGGAGGCGGCCCAGGGCTGGTGGAAGCCGGCCGCGATCGGGCCGAAGTCCTCGGCGTCCAGGTCGAGCACCCGCTTCGCGGCGATCGCCAGCTGTCCGGCGCGGTCGATCCGGCTGCGATCGTCACCCGGCTGGGGGGTGGCGGCCCGGACGGCCAGCATCGAGGCGGCCGCGTCGTACCAATGATGGCGGACCAGGGCGATGACGGCTTCCGGTAGGCGCAGCGGCGGGTGGGCGGCGGTCATCACCCGATCACGCGGCCCCGTCCGGTGCGACGAAGACGAACGATGCCGCGTCGCGGGCGAGTTCGCAGCCGGGATGGCCGTCGGGGACGAGGGCCACGCCGCCGTTTGCCGGGAACACCTGCACTGTGGTGCCGGGGGCGACGCCGGCGGCGTGCAAGGTCTGCAGCACCTGCGGATCGGTCTGCAACTGTTCGCTGAACCGTACGACGACGGCCCGCACCGCGCCGTTCGGGCCGGCGCCCGGCCGCCGGCCCAGCAGGTCGACCAGGTTGACCGCGGTGGACTCGTCGTGCTCGGCCTGCTCGGTGACGCCCAGCTCGTCGAGCCCGGGGATGGGGTTGCCGTACGGCGAGTCGACCGGGGCGTGCAGGATGGTGACGAGCTTGCGCTCCACCTCGTCGGAGATGACATGCTCCCAGCGACAGGCCTCGTCGTGGACCAGCTCCCAGTCCAGGCCGATCACGTCGGAGAGCAACCGCTCGGCGAGTCGGTGCTTGCGCATCACCCGCATCGCCCGCTCGTGGCCCGCCGGGCTCAGCTCCAGGTGGCGGTCGTTGCGGACGGTCAGCAACCCGTCGCGTTCCATCCGGGCCACGGTCTGGGAGACTGTCGGACCACTCTGGTGCAGACGTTCGGCGATCCGCGCGCGCATGGGGACGATCCCCTCCTCGCCCAGTTCGAAGATGGTTCGCAGGTACATCTCCGTGGTGTCGATGAGGTCGCTCACAGCTACATCCTAGGCGGTCCCGCCAGCCGGTCCCGGTGTGCGGCCACCGCGGCGGCGAGCACCGGGTCGACCAGCCCGGCGGGCAGCTTGCGCAGGTAGCGGGGGCTGTCCGGATTGAGACCGAGCTTCATCGCCCGGCCCAGGGCGAGCCGCTGGGCGACGACCAGCTCCGCCTGGGGATCCCGACGGGACTCGACCAGGGTCGCGCCGGTGTCGAGGATCTGCTCGCCGAGCCCCTCCGGCGCCGCGCCGAACACCCAGACCAGGCGGCCCTGCTGGGCGACGGTGATCGGGCCGCGTCGGTACTCCAGCATCGGGTAGGCCTCGGCCCAACTGGCCGAGCTCTCCCGGAACTTGAGCGCGGCCTCCTCGGCCAGCCCGATCGTCCACCCGGTGCCGAGGTAGGTGATCTGCTCGGCGGCGACATGGCGCTCGTCGAGCTTCTCCCGCAGCGCTTCTCGCGCCTGGTCGATCACCGGGCCCATGTCGTGGCCGAGCCAGGCACGGTGCAGGGCCAGCACACTGGTGGCGAACCGGGTCTGCGTGTAGCCGGCCTCGTCGGCGAACGGCAGCGCGATGTGGGCGTCGCACAGTGAGCCGATGGTGGAGTCCTCCGCGCCGACGAAGGCCAGGGTCGGCACCCGGTCCGCCAACTCGTGCAGCAGGGCCACGACGTCGACGGTGTCCCCGGAGCGGGACAGCACCACGACACGATCGAAGGCCCGTCGGGCGGGAAACTCGCTCGCCACGAAGGAGTCGCTCTGTCCCTGACCGGCATCCTCCCGTAGCCAGGCGATCGACTGGGCGATGTTCCAGGCGGTGCCACAGCCGACGTACGCGACCCGCTCCCCGGGCCGGGGCAGCATGTCGGCCACGGTCGCCACCAGGTCGACCGCCCGCGCCCAACAATCGGGCTGCGAGGCGATCTCGTCGGCCACGTAGAAACTCATCGCATCGCTCCGCTCCGGTCCGCCCGGCCTCTGCTGTCCTCCTCCCTCACCCTACGGGCAGGTGGGGCGAGGGGGAGAGGACTCTTGCGAAGAGGCTACGGCGTGCCGGGCAGCACGACACTGAGCCGGGCGGTCGCCGCGGCCCGGGTCACCTCCTCCGCCTCGGCGGTGGTCACGTCGAGCAGCACCAGCACGTCCTCGCCCGACCCGGCCGAGCCGCCCGACAACAACCCGTCGTCGCCCGCGGTGGGTATCGCGGCCACCCGTGCCCGGGCGGCCACCTGGCGGACCTCCCCGGTGCCGGGGTCGGTCGCCATCACCTCGATGGTGTCGCCCACCCGGAGCACCCGGACGATCCCGGCGTCGGCGAGCCGAGCCGGCACCGCGACACGCCCGGGCGTCATCCCGGACAGGCCGGGGCCGACCAGTGCGGCCTCGGTGAGGATCGATCCGGCGGCGAGCGGACCGGCCGGCGTACGTCCCGCGGCCTGGTCGAGCGAGACGACGGCACCGTGCGGCACCAGGTCCACCGGCACGGACCGTTGCACCAGCTGCTCGCGGGTCAGCGGGCTGCCGCCGGCGACGTCGGCGGCCAGGGTGACCACCGCAGTGCCGCCCGGGTCGGGCGCGGAGAGCACCCGGAGTGCCCCGAGCACTGCGACGAACGTCAACACCGCCGCGACGGCGCGGCGGTGCCAGGACACGAAGCGGCGTACGGAACGGATCCAGGACACCAGGGAGGAAGAGCCCTCGGCAGCAGTCGGCATACCGGGGTGTGGGACAACCGCCGGGAGGAGCGGCGGTTGTCCACAGGGCTCAGTCGCCGACCGCGTCCCGGCCGCGACGGACGATCTTCGGATCCGGCGCGAACACCACGTCGGTGTCCTTGCCGGTGTACTCGAACTGGTTGAGGAAGAAGCGGATCGCGTTGATCCGGGCCCGCTTCTTGTCGTTGGACTTGATCGTGGTCCACGGTGCCCAGTCGGTGTCGGTGCGCAGGAAGGTCTGTTCCTTCGCCTCCGTGTAGTCCTCCCACTTGTCCAGCGAGGCGATGTCCATCGGGGACAGCTTCCACTGCCGGACCGGGTCGAGCTGGCGGATGGCGAAGCGGGTCCGCTGCTCGTGCTGGGTCACCGAGAACCAGAACTTGGTCAGTGAGGTGCCCGACTGGATCAGCATCCGCTCCATCAGCGGCGCCTGCTCCATGAAGGTCTCGTACTCCTCGGGTGTGCAGAACCCCATCACCCGCTCGACATTGGCCCGGTTGTACCAGGACCGGTCGAACATCACGATCTCACCGGTGGTCGGGAAGTGGCGGACATAGCGCTGGAAGTACCACTGGCCGAGTTCGCGGTCGGAGGGCTTGGCCAAGGCGACCACCCGCGCGTACCGCGGGTTGAGGTGCTCCTGGAAGCGCTTGATCGTGCCGCCCTTGCCGGCCGCGTCGCGGCCCTCGAAGACCACGATGTGCTTGAGGTTGTTGTCCTGGGTCCAGTACTGGAACTTCAGCAACTCGATCTGGAGGAGGTACTTCTCGACGTCGTACTCCTCGCGGGTCATCCGGGTGTCGTACGGATAGTCCTCACGCCAGGTCTCGACCGCCGAACCACCGGGATCGATCAGGTCAGGGTCGGACCCCTGGTCGTCGCGGACGGTGTAGCCCTGGGCATGCAGGGTATCGATGAACTCCCTGATGTTCTGCATGGCACCAGCGTAGGGGTAAGGCTGCCCTGTCCAGACCATCGTGCCGGGACCGTACGCCGGCCGTACGCCGGCATCGCGCCCGAGGGGTCAGTCGGTCGTGGCGGATGCGCCCACGGTGGCCGGCGCGGACGACGTCGAGGACCCGGCCGAGCTGTCCGACGTCGCGGCGGGGGAATCGGTGCCGGACGAAGAGTCGGCCGACGAGCCCTTCCCGGCCGGGATCGAGGCGCTGGACCCGCTACGGCTGTCCGTCTTGTAGAAGCCGGACCCCTTGAACACGACACCCACCGCGTTGAACACCTTGCGCAGCGTGCCCTCGCACTCGGGGCAGACGGTCAGGGCCGGCTCGGTGAAGGACTGGCGGACCTCGAGGTCGCGGCCGCAGCTGGTGCAGTGGTACTGGTAACGGGGCATCGGCACATCTCGTTCGGGTGGGGGACGGGGACGATCCAGAAGGATACCGCCCGGGGTAACGTCATTCTGACCCCGGCGTGTTCCCGGCCGTCCCGATCGGTCCCGGTCGGCGGCACGCCGGGCCCGTCCGCCGGCTCAGTGGCCGAGGTTCAGTGATCGAGATCCGCGTCGCGGACCGCCACGCAATTGACCAGCCCGGACGGCACGACGATCAGGTCGACCTCCCGATCCCAGGGCTGGATCGGCAGCACCGGCATCAGCTCGTCCTCGTTGAGGAACAGGCAGGTGACGGCCTCCGGACCGGCGTGCTCCAGCGCCCGGTCGTACCACCCGCCGCCGGTGCCGAGCCGCTCGCCGCGCCGGGTGCCCGCCAGCCCCGGGCAGAGGATCAACTCGGCCTCCGCGATCGCTCCCGGACCGAGGGCCGCGGTGGTGGGTTCCGGGATGTCGCGGGCGCCCAGCCGGAGTCGATCGGTGCCGCGATAGACCGCCCAGTCAGGGCCGGTGCGGCGGGTGCCGTCGGCGGTGCGGCCGAGCAGCGGCAGCAGCACCCGTACGTGACGCTGGTGCAGCCACTCCACGATGCCGAGCGTGGACGGCTCCGGATCCACCGACAGATAGGCGGCCACCACCAGATCCGGGCCCACCCCGTCGCCGAGCAGGTCCCGCAGGTGACCGAATCGGGCAGCGTCGTCCAGCTCCCGTTCGGCGCCGGTCCGCATCCCTCGCCGGGTCACCACCGCGTCGCGCAGCAGGTCCTTGGCGCGGCCCAGCGCATCGAGGTCGGCGTCGGTCAGGTCATCGGGGGTGGAAGGGGAACGGGACACCACTCGCTTATCCTACGGGCATGGGACTGTTCCATCGGAAGAAGCAGACCGAGGACGAGGTGACCGTCGAGCCCGAGCCGAGGCGCGGGCTGCCCCGCCGCCCCGAGCCGAACGTCGACGGGCTGCGGCCGGTGGCGGAGCACCGCGACTACCTGCTGTCGATGGTCCGCGAGCTGCCGGCCTTCGGGCAGACGCTGCTCGACGCGGCCGGGCTGAGCCTGTGTGAGGAGATCGTCGCCGATCTCGACCTGCCGCGGTTCGACAACTCGGCGATGGACGGTTACGCCGTGCGCGCCGAGGACCTCGCCGGGGCCTCCCGGGCCCACCCGGTCGTCCTGCCGGTCAGCCGGTCGATCACCGCCGGCGACCCTGCCGGCGACGAGATCGAGCCGGGGACGGTGGTCAAGATCATGACCGGCGCGCCGGTGCCGCCCGGGGCGGACGCGGTGGTGCCGTACGAGCACACCGACCGCGGCTCGCAGGCCGCGACCTTCCTGCACGCGCCCGAGGTGGGCGCCAACATCCGCCATGTCGGTGAGGACATCGCGGTCGGGGACCACATCGCCTCCATCGGTGACCAACTCGGCCCGCGCCAGATCGGGATGCTCGCCGGGATCGGCATCGACCAGGTGCTGGTCCGCCCCCGCCCCCGGGTGGTGGTGATCTCCACCGGCTCCGAGCTGGTCCAGCCCGGCTTCGAGCTGGCCGAGGGGCAGATCTACGACTCCAACTCGTTCATGCTCGCGGCGCTGGCCCGCCGCGAGGGCGCCCAGGTCTTCCGAGTCGGGATCGTCAGCGACGACCCCGATGTCGTCGCCCAGTCCATCTCCGACCAGTTGGTCCGGGCCGACCTGATCCTCACCACCGGTGGTGTCAGCGAGGGCGACCGCGACGTGGTCAAGGCGGTGATGCCGGGCCTCGGGCCGACCGACTTCTGCCGGACGGCGATGCAGCCCGGCAAGCCGCAGGGCTTCGCCCTGATCGGCGACGACCGCACCCCGGTGATCATGCTGCCAGGCAATCCGGTGAGCGCCTTCGTCTCCTTCGAGGTGTTCGTCCGCCCGGTGCTGCGCAAGATGATGGGCGTGCAGCCGTTGGTCCGCCCGACCACCCACGCGCTCACCCGGACGATCATCCGCTCCCCGAAGAACAAGACCCAGTTCCAGCGTGGCCTGGTCACCAGCACTCCCGACGGCCGCCGGCACGTCACCCCGATGGGTGGCGGCGGGTCGCACAAGCTCGGCGATCTGGCCCGGGCCAACGCCCTGGTGGTCATCCCGGAGGGCGTCGAGGTGGTCGACGCCGGCCACCCGGTGGAGATCTGGATGATCGACGATGAGTGAGGCGGCATGACCCAGGACGAGACCGAGCTGACCCACCTGGACGAGCGGGGCGCTGCGCGGATGGTCGACATCTCCGGCAAACCGGTGACCACCCGCACCGCGACGGCCCGGGGCCTGGTCCGGCTCGCCCCGGCCGCGGTGGCGGCGCTGCGCGACGACACCCTGCCCAAGGGCGACGCACTCGCCGTGGCCCGGATCGCGGGGATCCAGGCGGCCAAGCACACCGCCGACCTGATCCCGCTGTGCCATCCGCTGCCGTTGAGCGCGGTCACCGTCGACCTCGAGGTGGCTGACGAGGGAGTCCGGATCGAGGTGTCGGTCCGGACGACCTCGCGGACCGGGGTGGAGATGGAGGCGCTGACCGCGGTCACCGTCACGGCGCTCACCGTCATCGATATGACCAAGGCCGTCGACAAGCACGCCACCATCACCGACGTCCGGGTGGTCGCCAAGGCCGGCGGCCGCAGCGGCGACTGGAGCCTGACGTGACCACAGCGAACCCTCGGGCGGTCGTCATCACCTGCTCGACCCGGGCCGCCGCCGGAACGTACGAGGACCGCTCCGGCCGTGATGTGGTGGCCGGCCTGCGCGCCCTCGGCCTGGAGTGCGCCGACCCCGTCGTGGTGGCCGACGGACCCCCGGTGGGCGCCGCGCTGCGCGAGGCCCTCGCCGGGGGACCCGCCGTCGTGGTCACCACCGGCGGCACCGGACTGTCCCCGACCGACACCACCCCGGAGCAGACCGCCCCGCTGCTCGACCGTCAGCTGCCCGCCCTGGCCGCCGCCGTCGTCACCCGCGGGGTCGGCAACGGCGTGCCCACCGCGATCCTCAGTCGTGGCCTGGCCGGGCTGGCGGGACGGACGTTGGTGGTCAACCTGCCGGGCTCGAGGGGCGGAGTCGCCGACGGGATGTCGGTGCTCGGCGACGTGCTCCTCCACGCCCTCGACCAGATCCGCGGCGGAGACCACCCGAGGGACGACCACCCGAGGGACGAGGGGTGAGCACGCTCGGCGATCCGGCCTGGCCGGTGTCGCTGCACCGGGGGCGGGTCGCGCTGCGTCCGATCCGGCGCCGTGACGCCCGCGCGTGGACCGAGGTCCACGACCGCAACGACGCCTGGCTGCGTCCCTGGGAGGCGACCGTCCCGCCGCGCTCCGGCACCCGGGCGCCCGGCACGTACGCCGAGATGACCCGCGACCTGCTCCGGCAGGCCGCCGGGGGACGTACGTTGCCGTGGATCGTCTGGTACGACCCGGTCGACGAGGGCGATCCGCGGGGGCGGGGCGTGCTGGCCGGACAGCTCACCGTCTCCGGCATCACCCGGGGATCCGCGCAGTGGGCGCAGTTGGGCTACTGGGTCGACGAGCGCTGGGCGGGGCGCGGGATCATCCCGCTCGCCGTGGCGATGGCCACCGACTACTGCCTGGGCCCGCTCGGCCTGCACCGGATGGAGATCGTCATCCGACCGGAGAACGTCAACAGCCGCCGCGTGGTGGAGAAGCTCGGCTTCCGCGGCGAGGGGCTGCGCCCCGGCTACCTGCACATCGACGGCGCCTGGCGCGACCACCTGGTGTACGCGCTGAACGCCGACGAGGTGGGGCCGGGCGGGCTGGTCGGTCGGCTCGCGGCGACGGGCCGGGTGGCCGGTCTGGTGGACGATTCGCCCGACACTCCGCCGAGGATCACAGGCAGGTAACGGCTCACCCCGTACGGTTCGGGGTGTGGGACTGACGGGAGTGATCATCGCTGTGGTGGCCGTGGCATGGCTGGCCTTCGGCGTGCCGCAATTCCTGTCCGTCCCCCGCTCGGTCGACGAGGAGGTGCGAGATCCCGCCGAACAGATCGGCGGTGCCGTACGCATCCTCCGCTCCCGCGACGACTCTCGCGACGGTGAGGCCTCCGCCGCCGGCCGGGAGGCCGGGGTGGCGGGATCCCCGGGACCGGCCTCGGTGCCCCTGGTGGGGGCCGACGGGGAACAGTTCGCCCGTGCCGAGATCTCCACCCGGTTCACCCGGCACGCCGAGCTGAGCCGGCTGCGACGGATCGACCACGCCGCCGTACGGATCCGCCGCCGGGCGGTGTTCGGACTGGCCGTGGTCGACCTGCTGCTGATCGTCGGCTGCCTGGTCCTCAGGTGGCCGTGGGGCTGGTTCATCGGTGCCGGGGCGCTGTTGGTGCTCGGTTTCGTCGCCCTGCGGGTGAGCGTGGTGTTGGTGGACCGGGAGCTGGACCGCCGGATCGCCGAGCTGCGGACCGGCAACCAGGAACGGACCCTCGCCATCAGCCGCGAGGAGCTGCGCGCCGCCGGTGCGGCCGCCGAGCCGGGCTCGGACGCCTCGCGCACCTCGCGGGACGTGGTGTCGGTGCGGCAGCCGCTGTTCGACGACCTGCCGCGCCGCGACGTGGCGCCCTCGTTGTGGGAGCCGCTGCCGGTGACCGCCCCGACGTACGTCCAGCGGCCGATCGCGGCCCGCAGCGTACGGACGATCGACCTGGCCAGCCCCGACCTCAACGCGGCGATGGACAAGGCCCAGGGCGACCTTCCGGTGACCGCCGACGGCCAGGGCCAGCGGGACGGAGCGCGTGTCGATCGGGCGTCCCGGAGGCCCAAGCTGCGCGCTGTGGGGGAGTGACCCGCCGGTTTTGGGGACGCGGCGATCGGGTGCTAGAGTTCCAGTCCTGTCGGGGCACTCCGGTGTCCGCCTGACAAGGGGCATTGGCGCAGTTGGTAGCGCGTCTCGTTCGCAATGAGAAGGTCAGGGGTTCGAATCCCCTATGCTCCACCGATAGTTCGCCTTCGGGTGACGTCTTCCCTGGTCATCGACATATCTGTGCGCGGGTTGTAATAGGCGTCTTCAGGTGTCGGGTGATCCGTGCGTGGTGTCGACTGGCCGGGCCGTCTTGGCCGAACTGACCGTCGCGTGTCGTCCTGGGCAAGGTGAGCCGTGTGTGGGTCGGTCGGCAACTGGGGACGTACACGGTTGTCACTGATCATCGGCATGTAGTGCAGGGTCGGCCCCGGGGTCGTGCCGTGGTCGAGCATTGTCAGTGGGCGCCGATAGAGTTCGTGACATCGGAGCGTAAAGAGGGGTGCCATGGCGCTGGTCACGTCCTTGGCGGGTCGGGTCCGGAACACGAGCCTGTCGAAGAGCCACTCCCTCCTGCCGCTGTCGCTGACTTCACATCGAAGATGGTTGACAGGTGTGAGTATGCGAAGTTACATCCGACCCACGAGGGCCTCGGCTACTTCGGCTTCAACGAACCAGCCAAGGCACACATCGAGGTGATGAGCTACGATCGTCTTGTCAACGCGACCACTGAGCGGAACAGGGACCATCTCTGGGTGGACATGCTCAACACTTCCGCTACCCGGCGCATCGGTCAGGTGATCGGGCCGGACCTCGGCATACAACCGCACCGCCCGTTCCCTCAACTCAGGCGGATACCTCCGCGACGTGTCTTCTCGCATGACTCCATCCTTCCCAAAGTCTGGAGTCTCCGGACACACTGGGAGGATTCACAGTGGGCTTGGGCTCCTTCGGTGCGGCCCCTGGGCAAGGAACCGTCAAGCACCGGTAGGATGGGCCAACGATGACTACCTGAACGGCGAAGGAGAGTTGAGCATGGCACGATCAGACTTGCTCCTCGCTCTCGTTCAGTCCGGCGCAGGCGGTGATGACTTGGCATTTCGTCGCGCGGCAGAGGCATTGATCGCCGAGGAAGAGAACAAAAAGCATAATGTGCTCGCTTCGCAACTCACGGAGGCTCTCCGGCGAAAGAAGCCAGGTGCAGGTGCAACCATTACTTCGCTCGCGCGCAATGATGCCATGCGCGGATTGTTCTATGAACAAGAACCGCAGCGTCGGCTGGCTGAACTTGTCCTGCCAGTTGAGGCGCGCCAGACCGTGATCCAGTTCATTGAAGAGCATCACCGGCGTGACCTTCTGCGCAGTCACGGCGTCGAGCCTCGACATCGCCTTCTGTTCGTTGGTCCGCCCGGTGGTGGGAAGACTTCTCTTGCGGAAGCTGTAGCAACCGAGCTAGCTGTTCCTCTCCTTAGCGTCAGGTATGAGGGCCTAATTGGCAGTTTTCTTGGCGAGACTGCCGCTCGCATGGAAGCACTCTTCGATGCAGTGCGCATACGTCCGTGCGTTCTCTTCTTTGACGAATTCGATGTCGTGGCAAAAGAGCGCGGCGACACGCACGAAACCGGGGAGATCAAGCGTGTTGTCAGTTCACTGTTGCTTCAGGTAGATCGGTTGCCGAGTCACGTCATTGTCGTTGCCGCGACCAACCATGCGGAACTCTTGGATCGCGCAGTCTGGCGACGCATGCAACTTCGTCTCGAACTGCCGTACCCAACGAGAGCCGGAAAAGTGGAGTGGTTGCAGGCGTGGTCGACGCGAACCGGCGTTGATCTCGGGCTGTCTCCACGCACTATTGCTGACCGACTGGGGCGCGTTAGCTTCGCTGAGCTTGAAGAGTTTGCGCTCGACGTTCAGCGTCGTTCGATCTTGTCAGGACCGGAGCCCGATTCTTTGGCAGTGGTTCAGCAACTATTGATGCAGTGGTCTAGCCGAGCCGCTGTTAGCGAGGAGTGACGATGCCGGATGAACGGGTCTCGAAGACGAGACCCGTAATATTTGGACGGATCGTCGATTCTAAACCCATACCGGCGCGTCGTGGCGGAGGGGGCCGAGCGCAGTTCTCAAACCCTGATGAGCGATTTCGTAGGATTGATGCGCGCTTCGATGAGGCATCGGCTGCCCTTGGAGACCAGGTCCGGCTTGTTGAGTCGATCCATGCTGCCGACCCCCAACTTGTCCTTGTTTTTGAAGCCCTCGATGAGCAGATCGACCTGAGTGGGGTGGTAGAGAAGCTCGGCGTTGAGATTCTTATGGAGGCAGAAGACGCGATCGAGCCGTCAGATGAGTTTCAACTCCGCAGTGACAAGCCGAGGAACCCGTTCATCGCTTCGTGTCTGCACGCGGTCTGCACTGATCAGAAGACATTCGGCAGCCTCCTATCACTCTGGCGGACCTGGAAGACAACGCAGCACCTCCCACATGGTTACTCGAAGTTGCGCGACCTCTTTGCGCACCTAAAGGACGTCCGTCCTTGGGGACCTCAGGACAGGCTGGGTTCCATCAACTGGGATGACTACTTCGCGGGGCACATCGATGACCGACTCCACAGCGTTGAGATCGAGCTATGGTACCGCCGCAGTTCTGAGAAGCGGCAACAGAGCCAGCAGGAAGTCGCGACGCTGATCGAGACGGCGGGCGGGCACATCACCACGAGCGCCATTGTTGATCAAGTCGGCTACCACGGATTGAAGTGTATGGTGCCGACTCAGATGCTCCGCGATCTTGCAGCAGGTGACCACGAGGCGGTTCGTCTGGTCAGATCTGCGCACGTGATGTACCTGCGGATCGTAGGACAGTCATTACCAGTTGTTGCACCACCGATCGAGTCGCAGGGATCCGTGGGGGCGCCATTGCCCGACGGTGACCCAGTGCTATGCCTTCTCGATGGGGTTCCGGCCGCGAACCACCCACTCTTGCAGGACCGTGTAGTTGTGTTTGACCCTGACGACTTGGCGAACCTCGCCACCGTCGAGGAACTCCGACACGGGACTTGGATGTCCTCTGTTGCGGTCTGGGGAGATCTTGCGGGAAATGAAGGAGTCGCTCGTCGTCCAGTCCTGGTCCGACCTGTACTCACTCCTGCAAATGACACGATCAACCGAGACGAGGAGCTTCCTCCGAGTGAACTTGTGCCAGACCTCATGTGGCGCACCTTCCGAGAGCTTTTCGACGGTACTGAGAGTCAGCCTGCTGCCGCTCCAAGCATTACAGTTGTAAACATATCGATCGGTGATCCGGCTGCGCCGTTTGACACCATCATGTCTTCTTGGGCGCGCATTATTGACTGGCTCAGCTACGAGTACGGCGTACTGGTCATCGTGTCGGCTGGCAATCATCCTTATCTCGAGCTCAGCCCGGCGACGTCAGCTGACATCACTCGAGCGGTCGGCAGCGACCGTCGCCTAGCGACCCTCGAAGCAGTGTACCGACGGCAGAACCAGCGCCGCTTACTTGCGCCTGCCGAATCTGTCAATGCGGTTAGCGTGGGTGCGATTCACGGCGATGAGTCCCTTGCCGTTCCGCAGGGCTATGCCATCGATCCAGCCGATGGGTTGCCTTCTATCAGCCCGATCTCTCCAAGCGGTAGCGGGTACCGCCGAAGTATCAAGCCGGATCTTGCCGCCAATGGTGGCCGCGTGTTCTTCCGCGAAGGCATCACACCACAGGACGCCATCACCTTCGCCGGTCTCAGCTCCATTGGTCCTGGAATTAGGGTCGCGACACCGGCTCAGTTCCAAGAGACCCACATTGCTGGTACTAGTCCGGCAGCTGCACTCATGTCACGGAGAGCGGCGAGGCTCCATGATGTGGTGGAGCAGATAACAGCAGGAGAACCGCTAACGCGCAGGCAACGAGCGTCGGCGATCAAAGCACTCCTGGTCCATGGCACTTCAGTGCCTGACAACGCCGTGCACGCACCGCTGGCGCGCGAGGTCGCATTCGGGAACGGTGCAGCTGTGCGAGACCTGGCGGATGGATGCGCCACCAATGAGGCTGTCATTCTATATGTGGGGTCGATCGGTGCCAACGAGGAACAGGAGTTACTCTTCCCTCTGCCAGATGGCCTGAGCGTGCGTGAGACTAAGCGCATCGATGCAACCTTGGTCTGGCTCACACCTGTCAACTGGCGGCATCGGCAGTACCGAAGGGCAGCTCTTTCCTTCGTGAAACCGGCCGGTTCGATCCCAGCGTTGGGAACGCCCAATGGAGTTTCGTCGGACGCATCTATGCGTGGAGCGACGACGGTGCAGCATCAGTCGTGGGAATTCGAGAAGGCACTAGCCTCAGGGCAAGGTTCGAACATGGCTGTCCGCGTCAAGTGCTACGAACAGGCGGGTGGTCTACTTGGCGAGCGCATTGACTTTGCAGTCGCTCTGTCGCTCTGGGTCGCGCCAGCCCTGAACATTGATGTCTACAGCCAGGTGAGGGCCCAGGTTGAGACTCGGGTAGCGATTCGCCCACAGCAGTGAGGCCGGGCGCGTCCGCACCTGGCGATACTTGCCACCTCGGACTGTCACGAAGACAGCTCTGTCGCACTTCGGTGGTGGGCTACGACGCTCAACTTCAGTTCACCCCTCGTTGGGATGCCGGGCGCAAACTCACTCTGCGTTCGAGGAGGCGGGTTCTGACGGTTGCCGCGTTAACGTCGAATCTGGCTCCGATGCGTGCCAGCGACATTCCGCTTTGGTGCAGGCTGACGGCTTGGTCGATCTGCTCCCTGCTGAGGCCCTGTTTCCGGAGCTGCACACCCGCGCGCTTGAGTGCGTCGGAGATGCCGACGCGGTTGTAGCCGTGCTCGGTGGCGAGCTCGCTCAGGGTGGCGCCACCCTGGTAGTCGGCGATCATGGCGGCCAGCTCATCGGCGCGCAGGTCCCGGATGTTCCGGCTGGCCGGTGTACGGGCAGGCCTGGTAGCTGGGGTGTTGGGTGCCGGCAGCTTGGCGATGAGGCGCTCCAAGTCGCTGGCGAGCGTCTTCATGCTGACCCCCGTTGTGTAATAGGTTCCAGCAGCGCCCACCGATAGTTGTTCCCGCCGTGTCGTAGGCCGGCTTCCGGTCGCGATCCTCTTATCTACGCAGGCGCACCCGGCCTTGCGCCCTTTCGACGCGCACAATGGCTGATCGACGTAGCTGCCCGAGCGCGTGGTTCGTTGCGTCGGGGGCGATCAACCGACCGGTGTCATGGTGACCGTGGTCAGTTGCGTGACACCTCATCCGTGATGAGGACGTCCCCGGCCGCGGTCACGGGTTCTGGAGTGCGCCCGTCCGGGGACGGCCTGTCGGGCGCTGCTGCTGTGCGCGCGGGGCGGGCCGCCCCGAACACCACGCCGGCGGCCACCAGAGCGGCCCCGACCACTTCGGCGGCAGTGATGCGCTCTCCCAGGGTGATCCAGGAGGCGACGATGCCGAAGCCGGGCACCAGCATCGAGAACGGTGAGACCACCCCGGCCGGATGCCGTGTCAGCAGCCAGGTCCAGATCCCCGACCCGACGACGGTGCCGAGGATGACGGTGTAGGCGAGACCCGCGAGTGCCCCGGCGGCGTCCATCGACAGCGCGCCGGCCAGGGATCGTACGATCCGATCCGGCCCTTCAGTGACCAGTGACAGGGCCAGCATCGGCACCGGCGGCACCACCGACATCCACAGCGTGAGGTGGAGGGGTCTCGGGGCACCCGCGCGGCGGCTGCAGATGTTGCCGAACGCCCAGCCGAGCGCGCCGGCGAGGGTGAGCAGGAACGGGACGAGGGCCGCGCCGCCGGTGCGACTCCAGCCGACGACGGCCAGACCCGCCATCGCCACCAGGGTGCCGATCACCGCGCGGCGGCCCACCCGCTCCCGAAGGAGGACTGCACCGAGCAGCACGGTGAACGGCGCGGAAGACTGCAGCACGAGGGAGGCGAGTCCGGCGGGCATCCCGGTGGCCATCCCCCAGTAGAGGAAGAGGAACTGCAGGGTGCCGAAACCGAGGCCGTAGCCCACCAGCCAGCGGACCGGCACCCTGGGACGCGGGACGAACAGGATCGTCGGGATCGCGATGAGGGTGAACCGGATCGCGACGAGCAGGAACGGTGGGAAGTGGGTCAGCGAGACGTGGATCGCGACGAAGTTGATGCCCCAGATCAGAGCGACGAGGGTGGCCAGGAGTTTGTGGTGGAGGGGCATGTCGCCATCCTGGTGGCCCTGACCCTGTAGCACAACTGACAGTTTGTGAAGCAAGTATGTAGGCTTCCTTCATGGAATTGCGCCATCTGGAGCTGTTGCGGGACCTGGCGCACTACGGCAGCGTCACGGCGGTCGCGCGGGCGACGTTCCGTACGCCGTCGGCGGTCTCCCAGCAGCTCAGGACCGCGCAACGCGACCTCGGTGTGTCGCTCGTCGAGCCGGCCGGTCGGGGGATCCGGCTGACCGAGGCCGGTCGTGTCCTCGCCGAGGGCGGCACCGACGTCGCGGCGGCCATCGAACGGGTCCAGGCCAGGTGGGACACCTTCCGCAACGACCTGACCGGCACGGTGTCCGTCGCCGCCCTGCCGTCGGCCGCCACCTTCCTGATCGGACCCGTGCTGCAGGCCCTGACCGCCACCGGGATCGAGCTCACGCTGCACGACCACGATGTCGCGGAGGCCGATTTCGCCACCCTGGCCGCCGACGTCGACATCGTGATCGGCCACAGTCTCACCGGGGAGCGGCCCGCCGGCACCGAGGGGCTGCTGGTCGCCAGCCTGGCCCGCGAGCCGCTCGATGTCGCGATGGGCGTACGCCACCGACTGGCCGGACAGCCCCGGGTCAGGCCGGAGGATGTCCTCGACAGCGACTGGATCGGCGTCCCGGTCGGCTACCCGTTCGACACCGTACGCCTCGCGATCGAGAGCGTCGCCGGGACGCGGCTGCGGATCCGGCAGCGGCTACGGGACAACCGGCTGATCGAGACCCTGGTCGCCTCGAGCGACTGCCTGGCCATCCTGCCGCGGTTCACCACCCCGACCGGCGACGGGCTCGTGCTGCGCGAACTCGAGGGGGTGCCGGCGACCCGCTTCATCTCGGCCATCCTGCGGCCGGACAAGGCGGAACGTCGCGCAGTCCGCCACGTCCTCGACCAGCTGCGGCGGGTGGGGGCCGAGCGCAGCGGCCCGGTCGGCTGGTCGTGACGCCAGGCCGGAGGCTCACCCGGGCGGCTCAGCGCGGCGACGGAAGGCGGCCATCGCCACGCTGAGCTGACGATCTCGACCGTCACGACCGGCCCGTCAGAAGTCCGTCCCCTTGATGTAGCTGCGTGTCACGTTCAGTGGCACCACCTTGTCGGGCCGCATCATCTCGTTGTCCTCGTGGTCGATGATGTGGCAGTGCCAGACGTACCCCTCGTTGCCGGAGGGGTCGAACGGGAAGGCGGCTGCGGCCCCGGTGCTCCCGACCGGGGCGCTGTTCGGCGACCACCGGACGATGAAGCGGGTCACCTGGCCGGGGCGGGTCATCACGGTGTCCTTCCACCCCGCTTCGTACGACTGCGGCGGCACCGCCGCCCCGACCAGATAGGGCCCGACATCGGGGTTGCCGCCGAGGGTGCTCCCGACCGTCACCTTCGTCGGCGTGGAGGTCTTGGTCTTCGGGTCGTACACGTTCCCCTGCCCGGTCACGTAGTCCGCGGGCGGGCCGTACCCGCCGATGAACACCCCGGGCGGGTAGGGCAGACCCGTCGCGGGATCGATCGCCGTGCTGCCGGGAAAGAGCAGTGAGTACGCGGCCAGGTAGGCCTTGGCATTGAGGACTTGGCGATTCATCAACTGGAACTGCACCAGGTGCAGATGGATCGGATGGGCGTCGGCGGTGAGGTTGATGATCTCCCACAGTTCGGTCGTGCCCTCCTTCGGTGCCTCCGAGACCTGGAGGTGCAGCAGCGGGTCGCCCGCGGGAAAGTCGGTCCGCAGGCCTCCGTCGGGACCGTCTGGGAACTTGTCCACAGCGACCGACAGGCCGGTCCACTTGGTGTTGTTCACCAGCGCCTCGAACGGGCCCTTGGGTCCGGCCACCTCATTGAGGGTCAGCTGGCGGGTGACCGCCGGGGTGACGCCCGTCGCGGGCGTGCCGGTGACCGGGTCGACCAGTCGGACGATCGCGCTGCGCGGCCGCAGCGAGCCTCCGCCGGCGGGGTCGTAACCGGTGTCGGTCGGGACCTGAGCGGAGACCCGGAACTGCATCACCCTGCCCGTGGTGCTCGTCGGGGTGGCCCCACCGTCGGGATAGGGCACCGGCGCGGTGTTGCGCAGTTGCAGCGTGTTGAGCGGGAAGGTCACCCCTTTTGCGGCGAGCAATTGCCGCCAGGTGGCGTCATTGAAATCGATGATGACGTCGTAGCGCTCGCCCGGCATGATCAGCAGGCTCTTCGGCACTGCCTTGTTCGTCGAGTTGGGATCGATCAGCGCGGGCCGGTCGAGATAACCACCGTCGGTGCCGATGACCCACATCCGCGGGCCGCGCACCCCGCTGGCCGAGTCGACCAGGGAAAGGTCGTACGTGCGGGCGTTGGAGCCGTTCAAGAACAGGAAGCGGTGCCGCTTGCCGTCGACCGCCTTGTAGGGCCAGACCTTCCCGTTCACGGTGATGGTGTCGCCGACGAACTCCGGCATCCAGTACGGGTGCAGCGCCGGGTTCATCCCGACGTTCGGGAAGAACAGTTGGCCGTTGACGTCGAACATCCGGTCCTGGATGACCAGGGGGATGGTGGCCTGCGCACCGGTCAACGGTGAGCCGGTGCCGATCCCGTACGGGGCGAGCCCCGGCGGCAGCCAGTCCGGCAAAGGATTGCCGAGGGCGTCGGTGTCCCGGTCACGCAGCAGGTAGGCCCCGGCGATGCCGGCGTACACATTCAGGCGAGTGGCGCCCAGGGCGTGGTCGTGGAACCAGATACTGGCCGCTTCCTGGGCGTTGGGATAGCGGTACACGCAGTGTGTGCCCGTAGCGTCCACTCCGTAGGCCGCGGGCCCTTGGTGGTGACCGTCGCTGGTGAACCAGGCGTCGGGTCCACCGTCGAGCCACGGCGGCACCTCGCCGCCGTGCAGGTGGGTCACCGCGGGGACCGGACCGGTGTAGTGGTTGGCACTCGGCCCTTGGGTCAACGGGTCGGCCCAGTGCAGCGTCTGATCGGTCCAGTTGTGCCACCCGACGCCCTGCGCGGTCTGCGACCTGGGCAGATTGTTGGTGAAGGACACCTGGGTGGGGGTGCCGCGCTGGGTCAGGACGACCGGTCCGAGATAGCTGCCGGATCCCGGGGCGACGATGCTGGTCGCACCGCTGGGCCGGTAGCCCCATACGTACGTGCCGGTGCTGGCGTACAGGCCGTTCGCTCCCGCGAAACCTGTCGGCAGCATCTGCCAGGTGAACTCGCTCATCGACAGTGACACGTCCTGGGTGCCGTCGACGAGGGTGAGACTGGGGACTGGGTCGATGAACTGAGGGATCTTGTTGCCCGCCAAGGGCTGAGTGACCGTGAGCGCGGCGTACGCTCCGGGTCCCTCCAAGAAGGTGAGTCGAGCGCTCAGGAAGAGGCCCATGGCCCCCGCGCTTCCGAGAACGAATTGGCGCCGCGAAATGGCTCCAGGCATCGCGATTTCCCCCTTGAATCCGAACCTGCGAAATGGGATCGGAGACCGCATCGGCGCGCCCGAGACGCGGCTCTTGGATCGAAAGTCTAAACTCGACGTGACAAAGGTCACAAGATCCTCATAGGTCGAATGATGGCTGCGGCACAGGCTTCCGTGGGCCCGCTGGGTCCGCAGACTCGGCCATTCCCATCGCCTCCCGCGTGCTGCCCGGCTCCCGCAAGTCCTCACCCAGTACGCACCCATCGCGAATCCCCGGACGGTGGCGTGATCTGTCGATGGTCGCGTCGACGTCGAATCCGGCGCCGATGCGTGCCGGCGACATGCCTCTGGAGCACACCGGCCGACGCCTACGCTGAGGGCATGTCTTGTGCCATGCCGGATCCCTGTGCACGCCGATGAGGCTGTTGCTGGTCGCCTGGGGATCCCGGGGTGATGTGGTGCCACTGGTGAATCTCGGCCGCGGCCTGGCTGCGGCGGGGCATCGTGTCACGGTTGCCGCGGCGTCCGACCTAGTCCACCTCGCCGACGAGGCCGGGCTCGAGTCCAGGCCGTTTCCGATCGTGCTCGGCGGCGGGGGCGATGACCCCGTGGTCGCCCGGTGGCTCGCGGGTGCCAACGGTCAGCGCGAGGAGATCCGACTCATGCGCGCCGCCATGGACCACTTCGCGCCGATCCTCGCCGAAGGGCTCGCGGCCGCGGTGGACGATGCGGACGCGGTCGTGTCGGGCGTCATCAGCACCGCCGGTCTCGCCGGTTGGTCCCGGCGGGCCGGGCGTCCGCTGGTGGCGGCCACCATGTTTCCCCAACTGCCGACCGCCTCGGCCGATGCGACGCTCTACCCCGTACGACCGGGATGGTCGCGGGCCAACCGGATGGCCGGCCGGCTTCAGCTCGCGTTCACGCACACCCTGTTCGGTCGTCCGGCTGCGGCGGTGCAGCGTCGGCTGGGACTCCCGCTCACGGGGCGACGAGGATACCTGGACGCGATCCGCACCACCCCGACCCTGATCGGTGTGAGCCCGCTGCTGGTGCCTCCGCCCTCGGATTGGCCGGCTCACGTGCGCGTCACCGGTGCCTGGCGCACCGAGCTGCCGACCGGTTTCGAGCCCGACGGTCGGCTGGTGGAGTTCCTCAGCGCCGGCCCGCCGCGATCTATCTCGGCTTCGGGTCCATGCCCAGCCTCGACGCCGCCCGGCTTCGCGCGCTGGTGAGGGAAGCCGTGGCTCGCGCGGGCGTCCGCGCGGTGATCGGAGGCGTCCTCCATCAGGGCGACGAGGCGGTGTCGGCGGTGACGGACACCGCTGTCAGCATCGCCCCGACCCCGTTCGGTTGGCTGCTGCCGCGCACCGCCGGCGTCGTCGCTCATGGTGGCGCCGGCACGACCGACGCTGCCCTCGCCGCCGGCGTCCCGCTCGCCGTGGTGCCGCACATGGGCGACCAGTTCTACTGGGGACGGCGGGTCCACGACCTGGGTGTCGGCCCCGCGCCGCTCCCGCGCCGTGACCTGAGCGTCGATGCCCTGGCCGACCGACTGGAGGCGCTGGCTGACCCTGACCTGCGAGATCGGGCGCGGATGCTCGGCCGGCAGTTACGTGTCGAGGACGGCGTGAGCTCCGCGGTCGAGGTCATCGACGAACTCGTTCGCACTCCGGCATAGCTGCGGCCAGCACCACGACTCGCAGGCGTGCGGTCTCCCCCTCGGGGCGACAGAGACTCAGCTGTCCGCAGGCACACCCTGCAGGACATGCACCACCGGGGCAAGCTCGGGCTGCTCCGTCGCCTTCGCCAGTACGCGTTCCAGCGTCTCGTCGTGCACCGGGCGGGCCCGTTCGTAGAGTTCCCGGCCACTCGGGGTCAGCTCGGTGTAGATGCCGCGGCGGTCGTCGGCGCAGAGGATCCGGGTGAGCAGTCCGCGGTCCTCCAGGCGCGTCACCAGCCGGGTCGTGGCGCTCGGGCTCAGCGCCGTGGCGCGGGCGAGCTGGCGCATCCGCATGTGCCAACCGTCCTGGCGGCTCAGCGCATCCAGCACCGTGTACTCGACGACCGAGAGCTGTACCGAGGCGCTCAGCGCCTGCTCCAGCTCGGCCTCGATGAGGTTGTGGAGCGCCGCCAGGGTGCGCCATCCACGGGCGCGGATCTCCACGGCGTCGTCGGCGATGCCCATGCTGCCTCCAGATAGTTGTTTGCGCTGACTAGTTGCGTGTGCAATGATGATTGTCGTCACCGCAATAACCAGCGTGTGCAACGATTCTAGCAGAGAGACCGGACCGTCACCATGCCATTGGGACTCATCGCGCTCGCTATCGGAGCGTTCGGCATCGGACTCACCGAGTTCGTCATCATGGGCCTGCTTCCCGAGGTCGCGAGCGGCTTCGGCGTCAGCGAGGCCACCGCGGGCTGGCTCATCTCCGGCTATGCCCTGAGCGTCGTGGTCGGGGCGCTGGGCCTGACCGCCGCCACCTCGCGCTGGCCGCGCAAGAAGGTGCTGCTCGGCCTCGTCGTCCTGTTCATCCTGGGCAACACGCTCACCGCGCTGTCGCCGGACTTCAGGGTCGCGCTGCTCGGCCGCGTCCTCGCGGCGCTGTGCCACGGGGCCTTCTTCGGCATCGGCTCCGTGTTGGCCGCCGACCTCGTCGCGCCCGAGAAGAAGGGGAGTGCGATCGCCCTGATGTTCACCGGCCTCACTGCGGCCAACGTGCTCGGCGTGCCCTTCGGCACCTTCCTCGGGCAGCAGTACGGCTGGCGTGCCACCTTCTGGGCCATCGCCGCGATCGGCGTCCTCGCGTTCGCCGGGATCGCCGCCCTGGTGCCGGCCACGTCCGCCGACAGCACCGCGGTGAGCCTGCGCCGCGAACTCGGGGCCTTCCGGTCGAGCCAGGTCTGGTACTCGCTGATCGTGACCGTGCTGGCGTACGGCGGCATGTTCGGGGCCTTCACCTACATCGCCTACACCCTGACCGGGGTCTCGGGCTTCGATGCCTCGGCCGTGCCGTGGCTGCTCGTGCTCTTCGGTGCCGGCCTCGTCGTGGGCAACTGGGCCGGTGGCCGGCTCGCGGATCGCTCGATCGACGCAACCCTGGTCGGATTCGTCACCGCGCTCGTCGTCGTCCTCGTCCTCTTCGGCCTGCTGGCCGGCTCCCAGATCGCCACGATCGTGCTGCTGGTCGCGATGGGCGGCTTCGGCTTCGGCACCGTGCCAGGGCTGCAGAGCCGCATCATGCGCTACGCCGGCGGCGCACCCACCCTGGCCTCCGGTGCCAACATCGGCGCCTTCAACGTCGGCAACGCCCTCGGCGCCTGGGCCGGCGGGGTCGGCATCGCCGCGGGTCTCGGCTACACCGCCCCGATCTGGATCGGAGCCGTCATCACCGTCGCTGCGCTCGTCGTGATGATCCTCGCGGCCTCGGCGGCGCGGCGTACGACGCCGACCCCCGCCCCGGTGCTGGTCGATGTGGCCGGCTGACCGCTCAGCCCTGAACAATCCCTCTGCCACGCGCAGGAATCCATCCCTCTGACAAGGAGAACACCATGACCATCCCCACCATCGCCCTCAACAACGGCGTCGAGATGCCCCGGCTCGGCTTCGGCGTCTTCCAGGTGCCGGATGAGGAGACCACCGCGGCTGTCACGGCCGCCCTGGAGGCCGGCTACCGCAGCATCGACACGGCCGCGATCTACGGCAACGAGGCCGGCGTCGGCCGGGCCCTCGCCGCCTCCGGCCTCACCCGCGACGAGGTCTTCGTGACCTCGAAGCTGTGGATCACCGACTTCGGCCACGACGCGGTGCTGCGCGGTTACGACGCCACCCTGGAGCGTCTCGGCCTGGACCACCTCGACCTCTTCCTGCTGCACTGGCCGGCCCCCACGCAGGACCTCTATGCGGAGAGCTGGCGCGCGCTGGAGGAGCTCTATGCCGACGGCCGCGTACGGGCCATCGGCGTCTCCAACTTCGAGCCGGAGCACCTGGCGCGGATCACCCGGGACGGCGGTGTCGTGCCCGCGGTGAACCAGGTCGAGCTGCACCCCGCCCTGCAGAACCGTACGGTCGTGGCCGCGAACCAGGCGCTCGGCATCGTCACCGAGGCCTGGAGCCCGCTGGCCCAGGGGGCGGTGCTCGGCGAGGCGGCGATCACCGCGATCGCTGAGCGGCACGTCCGGACCCCGGCCCAGGTGGTGCTGCGCTGGCACTTGCAGCAGGGGCGCGTGGTGATCCCGAAGTCGGTGCGCCCGGCCCGGATCGCCGAGAACCTCGACGTCTTCGGCTTCGAACTCTCCGCCGACGAGCTCGCGGCGATCGACGCCCTGGAGCGCGATGGGCGCACCGGCCCGCACCCGGCGTCCTTCAACGGCTGAACGGCCGAGACGTCGGTGCGGGCCCGAGCCGCAGTCCCGCGGCTCGGGCCCACCGCCCTCGGTGGAGGTCCGTACACTCGAGGCATCGACCTCGATGCCTCCTCGCCGTCGGCGCGGCCCCATCTCGACCTGCTCCGCCGGACCGGGTCGGTCTTCGCCGAGGACGAACTCTCCGCACTCGCCGCCGCTGCGGCGGACGCCGACGACCTGACCGTCCTGGTGGCCAGTCGGGCGGAAGGGGTCCCGATCGAGGTGCTCGTCGGGTACGCCCGCTTCGGTGAGCTGCGGATCGCCGTCGCCCCGGGCGTCTTCGTTCCTCGCCACCGCACCGAGTACCTCGTCGAGCGGGCCGGCCGTCGGGTGCGACCGGGGGACACGGTGCTGGATCTGGGCTGCGGCACCGGGGCCGTCGGTGCGTTGATCGGTCACCGGGTGCCCGGCCTGGCGCTCACGGCCATGGACGCGGACCCGGTGGCGGTGGCGTGTGCCCGGGGGAACCTGCCGCCGTCGGCCCGGGTCGTCTGCGGGGACTCACCGGCGCTGCTGGCGCCGGCCCGGTTCCGGGTGATCGTGGCCAACCTGCCGTACGTTCCGAGCAGCCGGATCGCCTACCTGCCACATGACGCCCGGGACTGGGAGCCACTGCAGGCGCTGGACGGGGGCCCCGACGGGCTGGACCCGTTGCGCCGGGTGGCGCCCGATCTGCCGGCCCGGCTGGTGCCCGGCGGCTGGTTCCTGCTCGAACTCGCCGCCGACCAGGTGGAGACGGCACGTACGGTCCTGACGGCGGCCGGCTTCGCCGCGTCCGCGGTCGGCGTGGCCGACGACGGTGAGACCTGGGTGCTCGAAGCGCAACGGTGATCCGGGACACGTCTTGATAATCAGCATCTGTGATGGTATCCATAAGTCCACGTACACCTCGGAGGGGCGGGCCCGTCCCGCGAGGTCGTCGAAAGGACCAGTGATGACCGATCACATCTGGCAGCGGATCCGCGAAGAGGTGGCGAGGGACGCCGCGCAGGAAGCGAGTCTGGCGAGTTTCCTGCACTCGGTGGTGCTGGGGCACCCCGATCTCGAGTCGTCGCTGGCGCACATCCTTGCCAGCAAGCTCAACAGCACCACGCTCACCGAGCTGACCCTCTTCGACATGATCAAGGCCGCGCTCGACGCCTCGCCGGAGATCGGGATCGCCGTCCGGGAGGACCTGGCCGCCGTGCTCTCCCGCGACCCGGCGACTCGTGGCTACTCCCAGCCGCTGCTCTACTTCAAGGGCTTCCACGCCCTGCAGGCCCACCGGATCGCCCACTGGTACTGGGTGCACGACCGCCAGGCGCTGGCGCTCTACCTGCAGAGTCGTACGTCGGAGGTCTTCGCCGTCGACATCCACCCCGGTGCGCGGATCGGCAAGGGCATCCTCTTCGACCATGCGACCAGCATCGTGATCGGTGAGACCGCGGTGATCGAGGACGACTTCTCGATGCTCCACGAGGTCACCCTCGGCGGCACCGGCAAGGTCGGCGGGGACCGCCACCCCAAGATCGGCCGCGGCGTGATGATCGGCGCCGGCGCGAAGGTGCTCGGCAACATCAAGGTCGGCGAGGGCGCCAAGATCGGCGCCGGCAGCGTCGTGCTGTCCGACGTGCCCTCCTTCACCACCGTCGCCGGGGTGCCGGCCCGGCCGGTCAGCTACCCGGCGAACGCCCACCCGGCGCTCGACCTGGAGAACGAGCTGATCGAGTCCGAGCGGCGGGAGCGACAGAACGCCTGGGGTGCCGGTCCCGCCTGACCCGTCTGCTCGGCCCGTCCGCCGCACCGACGAACGACGTCGTACGGTCCGGCCGGGTCGCTAGTCTGAGGGCATGCCTGCCGCCGACAACGCGCCGATGACCACCCCACCCTGGGGGACCAGCTCCCGGACCTGCGGACCGGTGGCGGACACGACCTGTGACCTACTGGTGATCGGCGCCGGCATCGTCGGCCTCACCGCGGCGCTCACCGCCACCCGGGCCGGAGCCCAGGTGGTGGTCGTCGACGCCGACCGGATCGGCGCCGGCACCAGCGCCTCGACCCCGGGCATCGCCTCCATCCTGCACGGCGTCTCCTGTCAGCGGATCGAGGAGACCCACGGCACCGACGCCGTCGTGACCTACGTCGCCGAACTGGAGCGGGCCCTCGAGGTGATCCGGGCCGAGGCGGCCGCCGGCGGCGTGCCGACCCGGGCACTGCCCAGTCATGCGGTCGTCGAGGACGGTCACAAGGCGCACTACCTGCACCGGGAGCGGTTCGCGATGCGGGCCGCCGGCATCAACCCCGAGGCCGAGGACGTGCCCGACCTGCCGTTCCCCACCCGCCCGTCGATCCGCGTCGACGACGCGCTGGCGATCCAGCCGCGCCTCTACGTCGAAGCCCTCGGTCGAGCCGTCGTCGCCGGCGGCGGCCTGGTCCACGAGGGCAGTCGGCTGGGCAAGCTGGTGCCCGGATCGCCGATCCGGGCCCACTTCAAGGGCCACGACGAAGCCGGGGTGGAGTCCGCCGCGGTCGTCCGGGCCAGGGCGGTGCTGCTCGCCACCGGCGCGCCCGATCCCGACTTCGGTCTGGTCGGGCCTCGGCTGCTGCCGACCACGGTGCATGCGCTCGCCGGTCACGGCTACGACCTGGCCGGCGCCTATCGGGTGGTCGACGATCCGGACCGACCGTACGTCCTGCGGCCCGGCTTCCGGCCCGGCCAGGTGGTGATCGCCGGACGTGCCCACGTCACCGGGCGCGGCGACCGGGCGGCCGCCGAGGAGCTGGCCGGCTGGGTGAGCGACCACCTGCCGGAACTGGAGATCACCCACCGCTGGCAGTACGGCTGCTACCGCAGCTACGACGGGCTGCCCCTGGTCGGCGAGGTGGGGCTGCGCAGCAACGGGATCTACGTCGCCACCGGCTTCGGGGACGACCACATGGCCGCCGCGACCGCCGGGGCACTGCAGATCGCCGACCACGTGACGGGGGCGAGCACCCGGCTGCCGTGGAGCCCGGTGCACCCGCGCGGGACGGTCGGTCGGCAGGCCCGCAGCCTGGCCCGGATCGGTGCGGCCCGGGTGCGCAACAGGTTCGTCCGGGAGTGACGGGGTGCCGGCCCGGACGGGCCCGCGACGCCGGCTCAGACCCAGCTGGGGAACCACATCCGCGACCACCACTGCGACCAGGTCAGCAGGCCGTCGGTGTAGATCGGCCAGAACCAGGCGAAGTTGAGGATCACCAGCGCGACGTACGCCCCGACGATCGTCGCGCCCAGGATCCGTCGCCGACCGCCGTCGGCGGGCCCGATGATCCGTCCCAGGCACATCGCCAATGCGGTCACCGTGAACGGCACGATGCAGATGGCATAGAAGTAGAACAGCGGCCGGTCGGTATAGAGGAACCACGGCAGCCACATCGCCAGGGCACCCACCACGGGCACCGAGAAGCGTGCGTCGCGCAGCCCGATCCAGAACAGGATCGCCGCCGCCAGCGCCGCCGCAGCACCCCACCACAGCAGCGGGGTGCCCAGGGTGGTCATCACCCGGATGCAGTCCTCCCCGCCGGGCGGGCAGCCGTCGGTGCCCGGGGTGATCCCGTTGACCGCGTCCAGCCCGAGCGGACGCATCAGGATCAGCCAACCCCACGGTCCCGCAGCGTACGGATGGGTCGCGTGATTGATGTAGGAGCCGGTGTGGAACTGGTAGATCTCGCGGTGGAAGGCGAACAGTGACGCGACGGCGCGCGGCAGGTGACGGGCCAACGGGGTGTCGGGATTGTCCGCCGCCCACTGGCGGTCCCAGCCGCCGGTGGAGACCAGCCACGGGATCCACGACGCCAGGTAGCTGAGAACGGCGACCGGCACCAGCTGGACGAAGGCCGGCAGGCCGTCACGGAACAGCCCGGGCAGCAGCGGGCGGCGGGCGCCGGCCAGCCGGCGGGCGCCGATGTCCCACGCCAGGGCGAGCACCCCGAACGCGGCCAGCGCGTAGACCGAGTTCCACTTCGTGGCGATCGAGCAGCCGAACAGCACCCCTGACGCCAGCCGCCAGGGCCGCCACCACAGCCGCGGACCGTACGCTCCGCCGAGGTCCGCCAGTCCGGCCGCCTCCAGGTGGGCCGCCAGCCGGGCCCGCATCGCGTCGCGGTCGCGGACCAGACAGGCGACCGCAGCGACCAGGAAGGTCGCCTGGAAGACGTCGAGCAGGCCGAGCCGGCTCATCGTGAACGCCAGACCGTCCACGGTGAGCAGGATGCCGGCCAGGGCGGCGACCAGAGTGGATCGTGACAGCCGCCGGGCCAGCAGCATCGTCGCCGCGATCAGCAGGGTGCCGAAGACGACGGCCATGGACCGCCAGCCGAACGCGTTCATCCCGAACATCGCCTCGCCCAGCCCGATCAGCAGCTTGCCCATCGGCGGATGTACGACGAACTCGGGGGTGCTCCCCATCTGGTCGATCGCGCCGCGGACGATCAGGTCGTTCGCATTGTCCGCCCAGACCCGCTCGTAGCCGAAGTGGAGCACCGACCAGGCGTCCTTGGCGTAGTAGGTCTCGTCGAACACCAGCTTGTTCGGGTCGCCGAGGTGCCACAACCGGATCAGGAAGGCGACCAGCGACACCACGCCGACCAGCGCCCAGCCCGCCCGGGCGTCCGGCATCGGTGGCCTGAGTCGTTCGACCACCGTGCGCCGTTCCACCACGGTCCGACGGCCCGGGCCCCGGGGTGTCCGCGCGTCCTGCCGGCGATCGGGGCGTCCCCGCGTGCCGACCGGGGTGGCAGACTCGGCCTCGGGCTGTGGATCGTGTGGCAGACTCACGCCGCCATCGTACGGAGCCACCGGCAAGGAGAGACCAGAGTGCACGTTGCAGCGACGCCCGGCGAGGGGCTTCTGGTGCTCGCCGGCGCCCCGATCGGGGACATCGATTCGGTCTCGCCCGCTTTCCGTACGGCGCTGTCGCAGGCCGATGTGATCGCCGCCGAGGACACCCGCCGGTTCGTCGACCTGCTCCGCCGGATGGGGCTGGAGGTCGCCGGGCGTGTCGTGTCCTACTTCGAGGGCAACGAGGCGTCCCGTACGCCCGCGCTGCTGCAGGACCTGCAGGACGGGCGCCGGGTCGTCGTGGTGACCGACGCCGGCATGCCGTCGGTCTCCGACCCCGGCTACCGGCTGGTCCATGCCGCGGTCGAGGCGGGCATCCGGGTGACTGCGGTGCCCGGGCCGTCGGCGGTGCTGACCGCGTTGGCGGTCTCCGGGCTGCCGGTCGACCGGTTCTGCTTCGAGGGCTTCCTGCCCCGCAAGTCGGGCGAGCGCCGCCGCCGGTTCGCCGAGGTCGCCGATGAGCGACGCACCATGGTCTTCTTCGAGGCGCCGCACCGGCTGGCCGACTTCCTCACCGACGCCGCGGCGGTGCTGGGCGCCGACCGGCCGGCCGCGGTGTGCCGTGAACTCACCAAGACGTACGAGGAGGTCGTCCGCGGGCCGCTGGGCGACCTGGCCGCCTGGGCCGTCGAGGGCGCCCGCGGCGAGATCACCGTGGTGGTGCAGGGTGCCGCGGCGCCGGTGGTCGACGAGGCGGCCGCGGTCGACCGGGTGCGTACGCTCCACCAGGGCGGGATGCGGCTGAAGGACGCCGCCAAGCAGGTGGCCACCGAGACCGGTCTGGGTGGGAACGACCTCTACCGGGCGGCGCTGGAGACCGACCGTGGGTGAGTGAAGGGATCGGGGTCGTCCCGCTCGGGACCCTGGCACCCTGATCCATCTTCTGGGGGCCCCTCCGGAAGGGGGGAGGGGGCCCCGTAGGATGCCGGGCGTGAGGGATTCTCCTGCACCGATGCCCGAGGCGTTGCCCGCGCCGGTCACCGATTCACACACCCATCTCGACACGACGGCCGAGTACACCGGCTTCGCCGTGGACGAGCTGGTCCGTCGCGCCGGCGCCGTGGGCGTCACCCGTACGGTCCAGGTCGGGTGCGACGTGGCGAGTTCGCAGTGGGCCGTCGACCTGGCGGCCCGGACGTCGTCGGTGGTCGCGACCGTCGCGATCCACCCCAATGATGCCGCCCGGCTGGCCGAACGGTCCGGGCGCGCCGCTCTCGACGAGGCGCTGCGGGAGATCGAGGAGCTGGCCGGCGACCCGCGCCCGGATGTGGTGCGTGCCGTGGGGGAGACCGGCCTGGACTACTACCGCACCCCTGAGGGGCGGGGGCGTACGGCCCAGCGGGACGCCTTCGCCGCCCACCTGGCGATCGCCGCCCGGCACGGACGGACCGTGGTGGTCCACGACCGCGACGCCCACCAGCCGATCGTCGAGATCCTCGATGCGGAGGGGGTGCCGGATCGCCTCGTCATGCACTGCTTCTCCGGGGACGCCGTCGACGCGCGGGTGTTCCTCGACCGTGGCGCCTGGTTGTCCTTCCCCGGCACGGTGACGTTCCCGGCCAACACGGCGCTGTGCGAGGCGTTCGACCTGGTCCCGCTGGACCGGTTGCTGGTCGAGACCGATGCACCGTTCCTCACCCCGGTGCCCCACCGCGGCTGGCCCAACGCCGGCTACCTGGTGCCGCACATCGTCCGGTTCCTGGCCGAGCGACGCGGCCTGCCGGTCGCCGACCTGTGTGCCGTTCTGGTGCAGAATACCCACGATGCGTTCGGCGGCCCCTGGTCGGCTTGGCGCGAAGACCCTGACAATGCCTGCTGACAAGGGGAAACACTCGATGGTGGAACACGGCCGCCGGTATCTGGGCGGAGCTGACCAGGTCCCTTCCGGGGTGCCGCGCCGTTCGGTCGACTTGATCACGGGAAGGTCTCGACGTTATCGTTCCGTGACGTTGGATGACTCGGGCGCCCCTCGCCCGACAGCTGAGCGGGAGAAGACCTTCGTGCAGAAGAAGACCATCGCCCTCATCGCCACCGGCACCGTGCTGACGCTCGGGCTGGGGACGGTGGGCGTCAACGAGGCCCTCGCCAAGACGGTCACCGTGTCCCTCGACGGCACCCCCACCCAGTTCCGTACCTATGCCGGCACCGTCGGCCAGGCGCTGAGCAAGCAGGGCATCACGCTGGGCGAGCACGACGTCGTCGCCCCGTCCGCGGACTCCGGCCTCACCGAGGGCGAGCAGATCTCGGTCCAGTACGCCCGGCCGGTGACCGTCACCATCGACGGCCAGGCCCGCAAGATCTGGACCACCGCGACCTCGGTCGACCAGGTGCTGTCGATGCTGCAGCTGACCGATGCCAATGCTCTGGTCTCGACCAGCCGCTCCGCCACCATCGGTCGCGAGGGCCTGGACTTCAGCGTCGAGACGCCCAAGAAGGTCCAGATCGGCGTCGACGGCAAGAACCTCGAGGTGATCTCGACCAAGCGTACGGTCGACGAGCTGCTCAAGGAGCAGAACATCACCCTCGCCTCGGGCGACAAGGTCGACCCGGGCCTCACCACCGTGCTGACCGACGGCCTGAAGGTGACCATCACCCGGGCGCCCAAGCCGGTAGTCGTCGTCGCGCCGAAGCCGACCGCGACGCCGAAGCCGACCACCAGCACCCGGTCGACCACCACCACGAAGTCGACGACCACCACGTCGACCAGCAGCTCGGCTCCGGCAGGTGTGTGGGACAAGATCGCCCAGTGCGAGTCCGGCGGCAACTGGTCGATCAACACCGGCAACGGCTACTACGGCGGCCTCCAGTTCAACCTGTCCACCTGGCGGGCGTACGGCGGCACCGGCCTGCCGAGCGACGCCAGCAAGGCGCAGCAGATCGCCATCGCGCAGAAGGTCCAGGCCGCCCAGGGCTGGGGCGCCTGGCCCGCCTGCACCTCCAAGCTCGGCCTGCGCTGATCGCCGGATAGCACCCGCGGGGCCTGATAACGTACCCACCCGTGGGTGAACCGGACGAGAACGCCGCGCCGCGCGCGCAGGAACCGACGCGCACCGGGCCCGCCCTGCTGGATCCCAGCACGGTGCGGGCCCTCAGTGCTGAACTGGCCCTGCGCCCGACCAAGACCCGAGGGCAGAACTTCGTCACCGACGCGAACACCGTCCGCCGGATCGTGGCGCTGGCGGAGTTGCGGGCCGACGACCGGGTGGTCGAGGTGGGGCCAGGACTCGGCTCGCTGACCCTCGGTCTGCTCGAGGCGGCCGGCTCGGTCGTCGCGATCGAGATCGACGAGCTGCTCGCCGGGCGGCTGCCGCGGACGGTGGCCGACCGCGCCCCCCAGCAGGCCGACCGGTTCACCCTGGTCGTCGCCGACGCGCTCGACGTCACCGCGCTGCCGGCCCCGGCGCCGACCGCGCTGGTCGCCAACCTGCCGTACAACGTGTCGGTGCCGGTGATCCTGCACCTGCTGGCGCTGTTCCCCTCGATCGAGCGGGGGCTGGTGATGGTGCAGTCGGAGGTCGCCGACCGACTGGTCGCCGGACCGGGATCGCGGACGTACGGCGTCCCCAGCGCCAAGGTGGCGTGGTACGCCGAGGCCACCCGGGTGGGCAACGTGCCGCCCACCGTCTTCTGGCCGGTGCCGAACGTCGACTCCGGCCTGGTGCGGATCACTCGCCGTCCCGCTCCGCCGACCTCCGCCACCCGGGAACAGGTGTTCGCGGTGATCGACGCCGCCTTCGCCCAGCGCCGCAAGATGCTGCGGGCCGCGCTGGCCGGTCTCTTCGGCTCGTCGGCGGCGGCGAGCGAGGCACTGCAGGCGGCCGGGATCGACCCGACCTCGCGCGGCGAGACGCTCACCGTCGCGGACTTCGCCGCGATCGCCGAGCAGGTGGCCATCCGTGGCTGAACCGCTCGCCCCAGCCCCGGCGGCGTCGCGACCGGGGAGCGTACGGGTCCGGGTGCCCGGCAAGATCAACCTCGCGCTGTGCGTCGGCCCGCGCCGCGACGACGGGTTCCACGACCTCGCCACCGTCTTCCAGTCGGTGTCCCTGGCCGACGAGCTCACCGCAGCCCCCGCGCCGGCCGGCGTCGTCACGGTCGCGGTGCACGGCCCTGGGGCCGACCTGGTCGGCGCGCCCGAGGACAACCTGGCCGTCCGCGCCGCGCGGCTGCTCGCTGCGACGTACGCTCCACAGGCCGGCGCCCACCTGGAGATCGCCAAGGGCATCCCGGTGGCCGGGGGGATGGCCGGCGGATCCGCCGACGCCGCCGCAGCGCTGCTGGCCTGCGACCGGCTGTGGGGCCTCGGGCTACCCACCGAGGCGTTGCTCGACCTGGCGGCCACGCTGGGCAGCGACGTGCCGTTCACCCTGCTCGGCGGCACCGCTGTCGGCCACGGCCGCGGCGAGCGCCTCGCCCCTGTCGAGGTCGACCACACGTTCCACTGGGTGCTGGTGACGTCGCCCGACGGGCTGTCCACTCCGGCGGTCTTCCGCCGCTTCGACGAGCTTCACCCGCCGGACACGGTGCCGGCGCCGGTGGTCCCGGACGGACTGCTGGCGGCGCTGGCGGCGGGGGACCCGGTCGCCCTCGGCGCGGCCTTGCGGAACGACCTCGCCGCGCCCGCCCTCGAGCTGCGCCCCGACCTCGCCGATGTGTTGGCTGCCGGGACCTCGGCCGGGGCGGTCGGCGCGATGGTGTCCGGCTCCGGGCCGACCTGTGCCTTCCTGGCGCGCGACGCCGCGCACGCGACCGGGGTCGCGGCGACGCTGCAGGACCGGCTGCCCGGTCGAACCGTGTATGTCGTGGTGGCACCCGCGTCGATAGGATTCCCGCATGCAGGACGAGGTTGATCGGCTCATCGCCGACTGGAGTCGCGAGCGTCCCGACCTCGACCTCGCGCCGATGCAGGTGCTGAGTCGTGTCACCCGGGTCGCCAAGCAGCTCGATCATGCGCGCAGTTCCGCCTTCGCCCTGCACGACATCGTCTCGTGGGAGTTCGACGTGCTGGCCGCGCTGCGCCGCTCGGGGGAGCCCTATCAGCTGTCCCCGGGGCGGCTGCTGCAGGAGACGATGGTCACCTCCGGCACGATGACCAACCGGGTCGACCGGCTCGCCGCCCGCGGGCTGGTCCAGCGCGGCCCCGACCCGCACGACGGACGCGGTGTCGTGGTCAGCCTGACCGCCGCCGGCCTGGCGACCGTCGACGGGGCACTGGTCGACCTGCTCGGGGCGGAGCGGCGGATCCTGGCGGTGCTGCCGGATGCCGATGCGACGCAGCTGGCCGACCTGTTGCGGGCGTTGGCCGGGGAGCTGGAACGGCCGACCCAGGCGATCTGAGAATCGTACGATGACGCCTGTGCTTCCCGGCCGCGTCGGCCGCCGCCGGATCGGTGCGGCGATCGCCCTCCTCGCGGTGATCGTCGCGGGACTCCTGACCCATCTGCTGGTGCCGGGCTCCGCTGCCACCGACATCGCCGGCGACGCCTTGTACGCCGCTGCCGCGTACCTGGCGATCGTCGTCCTCGCCCCCCGCCTCCGGCTGCTCACCGTCGCCTGCCTCGCCGCCGTGTGGTGCATCGCCGTCGAGCTGTTCCAGCTCACCGGCGTCCCGCTGGCCGTCGGCGCCCGCTTCAGCCCCGCGTTCCTCGTTCTGGGTTCCACCTTCGCTGTGCGCGACCTCGTCGTCTACGTCGTGGCGGTGGCGGCACTGGCAGCGGGCGACGCGGCGGTCCTACGTTCCGGTGTCGGCGGAAGTCCATGGGGTGGCGAGACCCCGGAGAGCCCCGTGGACCGTACGTCGCTCGACGCCGGGGTGGCGCAGCCACCGCGGCGGGACCGGTAGGCGTTCGTCAGGCCGGCGGCTCACCCATCCGCTGCCGGGCGGTGTCGAGCCGTGCGGTGACCGGGCGGATCCCGGTCGCCCTGGCGAGTCCCTGCCGCGGCGCGTCGACGTAGATCGACTCGGCGTGGACGACCGGGAAGGTCTCGTGCCATATGCCCACCGCTCCCTTCGCGGTGCGGGCGCGGCGGTTGTAGGCCGCCCACGCCGGGCGATGGGTGGCCCGCGGATCACTGGCGTAGGCGTACAGCTTGTCCAGGCTGTTCCAGTACTGCACCAACCATGGCCCGCGCGGATCGAAGACCAGCCGGTAGCCGAGGAGACCGGAGTCCCGGTCCTGGGACAGTTCCCGGATCATCCGGGGCATCGCCAGGAAGACCGGCAGCCAGCGGTCCGGCCGCCACCAGGTGTTGATGGTCATGCCGATCAGGAAGACGACCAGCTCGCCCTCGTAGTCATGGGTCATCCGACCCCGGTTGGGTGCGGCCATGGTGGGCTCCTCCGATATTTTGGATAGTTGGGCTCCCCAATATTGGAGAGTAGTACTGTCTATTCAGCCGGGGCAAGTCCGCTTCACGGGTGATCCGCCCCATCACGCAAAGTCCGCCCCTCAGGCAAGGAGTCCGGTGCGTCTCTCCGAGTTGTCCCGTCGCAGTGCGGTCCCCACCGCAACGATCAAGTACTACCTGCGGGAGGGGCTGCTGCCGCCGGGCCGGCTGACCTCGGCCACCCAGGCCCAGTACGACGAGGGGCACCTGTCCCGACTGCGACTGGTCCGGGCGCTGGTCGGGCCGGGTGGGTTGTCGATCGCGACGGTGCGGTCCGTGCTCGCGGCGATCGACGACCCGCCGGAGTCACCGTTGGAGCTGCTCGGCCGGGCGACCGAGCTGCTGTCGGCGTCGCCGGGGGACTGTGGCGGCGCAGAGACCGACGGCGGAGAGACCGACGGCGGAGAGACGGGCGGCACAGGGGATCCGGTGGCGCGGCGTACGGTCGCCGCCCTCGGCTGGTCGGTCGCCGAGGGGAGCGGGGCGATGGTAGAGCTGGCGGCGGCGCTGGACGCCATCGACGAGGCGCAGCTCACCCTGCTCGAGGGCGGGGTGGCGCGCTACGCCGAGGTCCTCCATGGGCTGGCGGTCGAGGAGGTGGCCACCGTGCCGGACGACTCGCCGGAGGCGGCCGTGCGCCAGGTCGTGTTGGGCACGGTGCTGATCGAGCCGTTGCTGTTGGCGTTGCGGCGGCTGGCGCTGCAGGATGCCGCTGGGCGACGGTTCGGCCAGTCCCGCACGGGGTCGGGGTCTCAGTCCCGCGGGGTGTAAAGGCCGGGATCGCGGACCATCCGCGACAGGCCGTTCCAGGCGAGATTGAGGATGTTGGAGGCGACGGTGGCCCGGTCCTGGTCACGTTCGTCGAGCCACCACTGTCCGGTGTAGGCGATCATCCCCACCAGCATCTGGGCGTACATCGGGGCCATCTCCTCCTTGAGCCCGCGGCGGCGGAACTCGTCACCGAGGATGTCCTCCACCTGCGAGGCGACGTCGGAGAGGATGGTCGCGAACGACGTCCCGGTGGAGCCCGTCGGCGCATCGCGGGAGATGATCCGGAACCCGTCGGGATTGGTCTCGATGTAGTCGAGCAGCGCCAGGGTGCCGGCCTCGACCTTGCGGCGCGGCCCCTTGGCCCGGTCGATGCCCGACCGGATCGCCTCCAGCAACGTACGTTGTTCGCGGTCGACGATCACCGCGTAGAGGCCCTCCTTGCCGCCGAAGTGCTCGTAGACGACGGGCTTGGAGACCTGGGCGCTGGCCGCGATCTCCTCGACGGTGGTGCCCTCCACACCCTTCTCGGCGAACAGCACCCGGGCCACGGTGATGAGCTGTTCGCGGCGCTGTGCCGCGGTCATCCGGGTGCGCCCCTCGCGGGTGCGCGCGGGGCGCATGTCGCCGCCGGGCGCGGGGGAGGGTGACGAGGGAGTCTTGGTGCCGGTCACTCCGCCTCCGATCGCGTCTGTTGCCTCGCCGGCGGCTCCTGCTCGCATCGGCGTCGTCGCCCCGGACTACGGGCACGTGCCGACGGGCAGGCTCGACGGGCGCGCGCAACGGCCGACCACCGAGCAGAGGATTGGCGTCACTCTAACATTCCGGGCACTGCGCCGGGCGGGCCGCCGGTGGCCTAGCGTGCAGGCATGAGGGTGTTGATCAGTGCCCAGGAGCTGGGCGAGCGGATCTCCTGCGGCGAGGCGCCGGTGCTGCTCGACGTGCGGTGGGTGTTGGGTGATCCGTACGGTCAGCAGCAGTACCGGGAGGGGCACATCCCCGGTGCCGTGTACGTGGATCTCAACGCCGAACTGGCCGCGCCAGCCCATCCACTGGAGGGCCGCCATCCGTTGCCCGACCCGGCCGACCTGCAGGCGGCGGCGCGGCGCTGGGGTCTGCGGGACGGTGACACCGTCGTGGCGTACGACGCGTCCGGTGCGATGGCCGCGGCCCGGGCCTGGTGGCTGCTGCGATGGGCCGGGTTCGGGGCGGTGCAGGTGCTGGACGGCGGCCTGGCGGCTTGGCGGGCGGCGGGCTTGCCGCTGGAGGCCGGCGAGGTCACCCCGGCGCCCGGGGACGTGGTGCTCGGGCACGGGCAGATGCCGGTCATTCCGCTGGACGGTGTGCTCGCTGCGGCGGAGGCCGTGCTGCTGGACGCCCGGGCCGGGGAGCGCTTTCGCGGAGAGACCGAGCCGATCGATCCGTACGCCGGCCACATCCCCGGCGCGGTGAGCGCGCCGACCGGGGACAATCTGGGGCCCGACGGGTGCTTCTTGCCCGCGGTGGAGCTGCGTCGGCGATTCGAGGCGCTGGGCGTACGTGATGGGGTGCCGGTCGGGGTCTACTGTGGGTCCGGGGTGACCGCCGCCCACGAGATCGCGGCGCTGGCGATCGCGGGTTTCGACGCGGCGCTGTACCCGGGGTCGTGGTCGCAGTGGTCGAACCACGAGGAGCTGCCCCGAGCAGTGGGCGCCGAGGCGTGAGGTCGCGCCGGTGTCGACTGAAGTCCCAGCGCCGACGGCGGGGGCATGCAGGATGCCCCGACTATGCGTAGAGTGTGTCTCCGGCTTGCGCCATTCCCCGGTTGGTCTGTCGGCAGGGCCCGCCTGACTTTGAATCAGGACAAGCGACGCAGGTTCGACTCCTGCCCGGGGAGCCATCTGGCCTAGTCAGGCTGGGAATGGCCCGCCCTCACAACTGGGGGCGGCCCTTCGGTTTGTGTGTGCGGACACATAACCGGTAGAGAATCGGCCGAGTTGGGCGCCCGGCCACGGCGGCACACTGGCCGATGCGAAGCGCCGGGGGCCCACCCAATCCCTCTCCCGCGGGCCGGTCCCAGCTTCGTCAGTCAGGTGGGGCAGACTATCCGCATGGGCGCAGACACACCGGCACTGAGGAAGGCCCGCGGGGCGTTCTTCACACCCGAGCCCATCGCGGAGTACGTCGTGAAGTGGGCAGTGCGCAGCTCCGATGATGTCATTCTGGAGCCGTCCTGCGGGGAGGCCGCTTTTCTCCTTGCGGCCGGCAATCGCCTCGACGACCTCGGGTTGGGGTCCGGTGAGCTTCACGGTGCGGAGCTTCACGAACAGTCCGCAGAGACAGCCCGTGACCGTCTCGCTGCGCGTGGCCACCAGGCCGACATCCGCACGGGGGACTTCTTCGCGATGACCCCGACGCCACGGTTCGACGTGGTCGTGGGTAATCCTCCGTACGTCCGGTATCAGGACTTCTCGGGGGTCTCCCGGGTTCGGTCGCGTCAAGCTGCGCTGCGCGCCGGTGTGGCACTAACACAGCTGGCCTCCTCGTGGGCCGCGTTCGTGGTGCACTCGGCGCTGTTCCTCCGCCAGGGTGGGCGTATCGGATTGGTTGTGCCTGCCGAACTGCTGAGCGTCAATTACGCCGCGCCTGTGCGGCAATTCCTCATGGGTCGCTTTGCATCTGTGCGGCTGGTCCACTTCCTTGAGCGTGTGTTCGGTTCTGACGTGCAGGAGGAGGTCGTGCTGCTCCTCGCCGACGGCTACGACCCTGACGGCCCCGGCACCGACCACTGTGAGCTGTACGAGGCTCAGAACGCGGCAGCATTGAGCGGTCAGCTGGCGGCCAGGAAATGGGCCCCCGAGACCCCCGCCAGCAAGTGGACCGACTCGCTGGTGGGCTCGACAGGCCTCACGGCTTACCAGGATGTCCTCGGTTCGCCAGCGTTCACGACGCTGGAGCAATGGGGCGACACGTCGCTCGGCATCGTCACCGGCAACAACAAGTTCTTCGCGCTATCGCCCGCTCGCGTGGCCGAGTTGGGGATCCCCCGACGTGACCTGATGCGGCTTTCGCCGCCCGGGTCGTCCCACCTGCGCGGAATGACCATCAGTACCTCAGCTCTCACCGAGCTGGGTAATCGAGGCTCCTCGGTCTGGCTGTTTCGACCGAACGGTGCCCCATCGGAGGCGTCAGCTGCCTACATCGCTGCGGGCGAGATGGCAGGAGTTGACCGGGCCTACAAGTGCCGGGTGCGTTCCCCATGGTGGCGTGTTCCGCTGCCAGCCCAAAAGCGGCCAGCCGATCTGTTCTTGACCTACATGAACGCAGACACCGTGCGGCTTTGCGCGAACACCGCCAAAGCATGGGGGCTCAACTCCATCCACGGCGTCTATCTGCGGTCCGAGTACCGAGGACTCGCCGACCTGCTCGCCGTCGCCTCGCTCAACTCCGTGACCATGCTTGGGGCAGAGATTGTCGGCCGCGCCTACGGGGGCGGAGTGTTGAAGATGGAACCACGCGAGGCCGATGCGTGGCCTATGCCCGCCCCCGAACTGGTGCTCGAGCATGCCGATGCATTAACCGTGGTTCGAAGCCAGCTAGGCCGTGTGCTGCGGAGCGGCCAGATCGGTGAGGCAGCCAAGCTTGTCGATGACGCCTTCCTCGTTCGGTCCGTCGGCCTGTCACGGTCAACTGTTGCGGAAGTCAGAGAGGCGCGTCAGAGTCTCTCGGATCGTCGGAAGGCACGCGGTCGTGCGTGACATTGAGGAAGCATTCGCCTACGCGATCCGAGCGGCCGGGCCGAAACCGCCGGACGATTCGCCCCAGGCGCAGAAGAATCCTTGGGTCGGTAGATTGTCGAACAACCTGGCCGCGGTGATCGCGGCAGAGCTTCGCGCCCGCGGAATGGACGGCATCATGCCGTCACCACCAGGTGAGTCGGGCGCCTCGGGAGCCGAGCGCCGGTTAGCTGGAGGCATCGGCGCCAAGAAGGTCGACGTGACGTGGGCTACTGAGGAGTCTGGACTCATCCTCGGCGTCAGCGTGAAGACGATCATGTACCGGGACAACCAGTCGGGGCACTTTCAGAAGAACCTGACGAACCGGCGCGGAGACATGTTGATAGAGGCGGTCACCCTCCACCGACGGTTCCCGTATGCGGTGCTGGTCGGCATGCTGTTCATGGACAGCGGAGCCGCCCGCGACCAGACTGACCGACGTCGGTCGACGTTCACCAACGCTTTTCCACGCTTCCGACTGTTCACCAGAAGGCCGGACCCGGCTGGCCGAGAGGAGCAGTACGAGAGGCTGTACCTGCTCCTCGTGGACTCCAACCAGTTCCAGCCAAGCGTGCAGGCCTACGAGGTGAACAACCAGGACGTTGAAGTGCCGCTGGCCACCGTAATGGACGACATCCTTGACTTGGTGGCAGAGCGGAACGTCGACCTGTACGAGGTTGCTGATGGGAGCATCACGAAGCTCTGAGGGGGCCCGTCCTCCTCAAGGTCTCGGCCCCCCAAGCCGTAAGCCGAGCTCAACATCTCTGACCTAAGCGCAGCCGATGACGTGCGGTATTACCCGTCGAAGCAGCATTCGGTGGTGAGGTGTGGGCGGTCGATCCGCCGCCCCCCTTCCAGGCGTTGGACAAGCGACCCAGTAGCCTAGATAGGCCCCGAGGTGGACACCCCCCATGTCCCCTCGGGGCCCATCCTTGGCCCACTAGTTGCCGGGCGGCAGAGCTCCCTGCACCACTCCATCCATCGCACTCGCGAGGATCGCTCGGGGGATCTCATGGAGGAGGAAGGCCTTCACCGTGGACCCGAAGCGGACAATAAAGCCGCGAGTCCTGTCGTCCTGAGCCTCGTCACCGCTGCTGGCATAAATTCCGAGCGCACCAATCAGCTCGGCCGCCCAACGCCGCACGTCCGGTTCTCCATGGACCCCGACGCCGCGGAGCGCCTGGTCGAGTCGATTGACCAGCTCTAGCAGGTAGTCGCGGGCATCCGCGTCCAGATCGAGCCCGCTGATCAACGCGCGGGCCTCATCGACATAGGGGAGCAGACTCTGGAGTGCAGCAGCATCCTCGATCGGCACCCCGGCAACGTCCACCATGCCGACCGCCCCAGCGAGCATGCCCAGATCGCTGGCAGTCAGGTGCTCCCGTGGTGCGGACGGCGTCTCTCGCATGACCCAGTCGGTGCAAAGGATCGCGCGCCGGGCCGCCTCCAGGCCGGGGTCCAGATACTCAACCGGGCGACCCTGCACCTTCAGAACCTCAAGTTGTCGTTGGACTTCGTCGAGCCAGGTCATCGCCTCAACGTGCGCCTGCCACCAACCGACGCCTTCCTCATCGCGGTGGTTCACCACCGTCACCCCAGCGGGCGTCTGTCTCCACCGCGCGAGACGCTCGAACAGCTTCGACGCATTGCTCTTCTCAGATTCCACTTCCACCCCGTCCGTCATGGACAGCATCCTTGCAGGGGTGTCTGACAGGTTAGCTCAGAACCTGTGCCGGGTGCCCAACCCATACCGGGAGAGCTGGCGCGACACGAAGAAGCCCGTCTCGGAGGCTGCTCGCTGCCATCAGATCCCCTTGTTCCGGTTCGGGTCGTCCCAGGCTCCGGGTAGGGCGATGACGGTCGAGGGGCCTCCGCCAGCCGAGCGGCGCCGGGCCTCGCGGACGGCTGCCCCTCCACCGGCGCGGAGGAGGTCGAACCGACCCGTTGCCCCGCGGCCGGCGGCGGTCACGTTGGCCCGGAGGTCACCGCGGTCGATCGGGCGGCGGTTGGCGGGGGTGGCGATCGAGGACACGCCCGAGGGGCGCTCCATGAGGTCCGCGACCAGCATTCCGACCACGGTGGGGATGTCGTCGTGGGCGCCGGGAGGGTTCTGCAGCTTGACGGTGCTGGGACCGGTCTCGATCAGGCGGGTGGTGAGGAACTGGTCTCTCACCTCGGGGTCGTCGGGCAGCTCCAGGGCCCTGTCCCGCAGCGCGATGAACAGGCCGCGGGCCAGGCGGTTGGCGCCTACCGACGAGAAGACGAACTCCCGTGTCCGGACTCCTCCGGTCGCCAGGTTGGCGGTCATCTGCTCGGCCTGCATCCGGTCGAAGCGCAGGCGGCTGACGCCGTACTCCTTGCACAGCCGTAGGGTGGCGGCCTCGACTTCGGCCAGTTCCACGCGGCCACTGCTGCCGGACGAGGGGCGCCAGTAGAGGCAGCGGTCGACGATGACGACACGGCCGCCGGTTCGGTGCTCGAGGTGGCCCACGGCCAGGGCGGTGAGGTCTCGCCGGGTGCCGATGTCGAGGGCGGCCACGTACTGGAGACCGGCGCGAGGCGGCAGGGAGGCGGAGCCGGGCCGGATGGCGGCCTCGATGTCCTCGGGGCTGGTGAGGGAGTCGTCGCCCTCGGCCCACTCGCACAGGATCAGGCGCCGGTACTCGGCTGCGGTCAGGGACTCCCGCGCCGCTGCAGTGTCCTCCTCGGTCCACCAGGGCGATGGGCCCGGGCGGCTCGAGGTGTGCCAGTGACGCGAGCCGTTGGCGGCCTGCCAGACCTCGGCCCCCAGGCCGGTAGGTGATCCGGCGGTGCCGATGACGACCAAGCGGGAGCCGGGCACCTTCGGTTGACCCGACACGATGGCTGACCACAACCGGCGGGTGTTGGCCGTGCGGGGCCACATGCTGATTTCGTCGGCGACGGTGAGCCATGGCCGTACGCCGAAGGCCGAGGCGCCGTCCGAACTCTCGATCGACAGGGACGCGCCGGTGCCCCGCACGGTGACCGATCGTGCCCCGACCTCTACCGTGCCGGCCAGGCCGGGGGTCCGGGCCACCATGCCGGCCAGGGCATCGGCGAACAGCGCGGCCTGATCGGCGTCTACCGCGTACACGTAGGACCGGGAACGGGGCGGGGCCTCCGTGAGCAGCAGTGCCAGCGCCATGCCGGCCGCGTCGCTCGTCTTGCTCATGCCGCGGCCACGGAGCAGGTAGTGGCGCCGAGGGGCACCGGGCTCGGCGGCCAGTACCGCCCGGGCGTCGTCGCGCTGCCAGGGGTGAGCGATCGTGCCCCACCGCTGCCCGTCCTCCAGGACCAGGGCCGCGAGGATGGTCTCGGCCTTGCTCGGCTCGGTCTCAGTCGTCGTCATCGTCGAGCGCCTCCTCGTTGTCGTGGTCGGTGGTGCCGTACTGCTCGGCCAACTCGGCACGGCGGCGCTCGAGGGCTTCCGCGGCGATCTCCTCCAGGGCCTCGGGATCGACCTCGATGCCGCGGGTGGGAGCGGCCTCGATGGTGGCCGGGACGGCAGTGCCCTCCAGGGCCTCGCGGCCAGCCTCCAGCACGAGGGATAGATCGACCGCCGAGAGGCTGGCGGTGGCTCGGGCCTTCGCGAGCTCGGCCTCACTGAGGGGGTCCAGACCCAGGCGCTGGCGGGCCCGCTCCGCAGCTCGCTCGGCGGTGACCAGCAAACTGGTGTAGCCGCGGGGCGAGCCGTCCTCGTCCAGCAGCCCCACGCGGTCCTCGTGGTGGCGGAGCAGGATGCATCGGGCTTCCGCGGCGGCCCAGGCGGCGACTGCCTCCCGGTGCGGTGCCAGGTCCGGGCGACGGGCGACCAGGTCGGCCGCCAGGGCGTCGGCCACTGGTGAGACGACCGCGGTGCTGGTGGCGCCGTGCTGCAGGGCATCGGCAGCGCGAGCGGGCCCGCCGGTGCCTGCGCCCTTGGCCGGGCCGCCGGGCCCGCCACCGCGAGGTGGCCGGTAGTAACCGGAGCGCTGCCATCCGTAGGGGTTGCCGCGCTTCCGCTTGATCGGCGTCGGCTCTGCGCGGGCGCTGTCGTCGTCGGTGGTCATCGTTCGACCTCCTCGGTATCGGTGTCGGTGTCCTCGAGCACGTCCTCGAGCACGACCAGCCCGTTCGCATCCACGAGAGCGGCCAGGCCGCGGGCCGCCTCCAGGACGTCCCGAGCAGCTGGTGACGGGTCGCCGGGTGCGCTGGTCAGCTCCTCGGTCACCAGCTGCAGGCCCCAGGCCAGCACCACCGCCTCGTCGAACGACAACGGTCGGCCCGTCGCGGTCACGATGCGCACGGTGGGCGAGGTGGTCATCGCGTCACCGCCGGGGAGGTGCCGAGGTCGAGCCCCAGGCCTCGGGCGATCTCCTGCCGGAGCCGGTCCAGGTCTGCCACGGTGCCCAGGTGTGCCCACGGTGTGGCGCAGGGCGGCGGGTTCGGGCGCCCGGTGCGGGCAGCAGCGCGGACCAGGTCGGCGTACGTGCGAACGGGTGGATCGAGTTCGGCGCCCTGCAGCTCCGCGCGGATCTCCCACTGAGTGCCGAGTCGAGGATCGAGGAACGAGGTGAGCGCGATCTCGGCGCAGGCGGCGCCGAAGCCGCCGCGCTTCTCGTAGGCGGCCTGGCAGGCGGGGCACAGGTGAGCGGACAGGTCCCCGGCAATGTCGAGGGGGGCCCAGGTGTCGCGGGTGACCTCGGCGCGGCCGTGGCGGACCAAGGCCACGGCGGGGACGTCGACCGCGGCGACACCACAGCAGGCGCAACCGGAAGACACCGCGGTGCCGCCGTAGGACGGCGTGGGTGCGGCGGGGCACGGGACCGACAGGGGCGGCGCGGATTCTGCCAGGCGTTCGGTCCGATGCTTGGCGAGGGTGGCGCGCAGCTGCAGGCGCAGCGCCTCGGGCACGTGGCCCCACGGCTCGGCCGCTGCGTGGCCCTGCAGGCCCACCCGGTCGCCGTGCAACTGCTGATGGAAACACGCACGCCAGCCGAGGGAGCCGAGGGCTTCGACCGCATCAGGCAGGTCGGTAACGGGGCTGACTGCCAGTTCCGCGGGGTGGTCGAGGACAGCACTCCCGACCAGGATCCCGCCCACCAGGTCGTACGCGCGACCGGGGCCGGCGGCGCTGAGGAACTTCGGATGTGCCTCCGTCGCTTGCTCGGCGTCGGCGAGCAGCTGCTCGCACTGATCGCACAAGCCGAGCGGCACCTCGACAGACCGGGTATGCCGAGCGGCCAGCCCGGCAGGGACACCGCCCGGCCGGACAGCCACGGACACGTGCCCCCATCGGTCGAGGGTGGCGGCGGAGACGGCTCGGCCGCAGACGGCGCACGCGAGCAGCGAGCCGTCGTCGGGTAGCGCGACCAGGGCGCGGCCCTGCTCGTCGGTGGGGTGGGATCGGGCGGACTTCGAGGTGAATCGGGACATGGTGCGTTGTTCCTTGTCTAATCGCGATTTGAAGAGATATTCAGAACTCAGCACCGGTAGAACTGGCCGCGGCGCATAGCCTGACGGGCCGCCTCGCCTTGGCAGGCGCGGCACGGCTTCGGGGTCTTCACGGACGGTGTCGACGTCGGCGATGAGGACGAGGATGCCGCCGAGGTGGAAGCGGCGACCGTGCTGCCCTGTGTGTCGATCTGAGCCCCTCGCGGGGTGGGAGTCGTGGCCTTCAATTCGCCCGGCGTGCGAGGGCGTGGACGGGCCGTTTCTGAGCGGCTGAGCGCTTGTCTGGCCTTCACCTTGGCGTTGCGCGTGCGGGCGGCGTCGACCAGGGCCAGCCGCTCGGCCTTGCGGGCCTCGGCGGCGCCCTGCCGGGTCTGCTCGGCGGCCTCGATCTCCGCCACCGACCGCGGTGGGGGCGGGGTGCCGGCCGAGGTGGACGGGGCGCCGAACTTGCGTGCGTCCACCGTCAGCGCCCCCCTCGGCGCGCGCCGTTGCCGCGGTCGCGGCCACTCCAGTCGGGGTCAGTGGTCGAGGTCGACCTCGGCGCCCAGGACGGCGAGCCCGCGGGCATCACCTTTTCGTGGGCGTCGTGCTGGTCTCCCCGGTCGCGGGGCACCCGAGGGGCTGCGGGCGCGACGTCGGCGTAACCGGCCCGCCGTACCCGATCGGAGCACACCCCCAAGGGCAGCTCCCAGCAGGGCGTCCCGGTGCGGGCTCGGTGCCGATTGCAGGAGATGGACAGCACGCGGACCAGGGCGGCGCGACTGGCGTCAGCGACGGCCAGGCGATCGACCGGCCGTTCGCGGCGGGTGGGGGCGTAGGTCGAGGTGGTCATCATGCGTTCCTTCCGTGGTGGGGGTAGTACCGGGCGGTGAGTTCGGCGAGGTGCCTCTCGCGCTCGGCGCGGCGTTCGGGCAGCCGGGCCAGGTCGTCGGCCAGCCGGGCGGCGCAGGGCGGGCAGTAGCGGGCGTGACGGCGCAGCTCCTCGGCGTCCAGGGAGTTGTGCGCCGCGACGTGGCGGTCGATCAGGTCCAGGGCGTAAGGCGTGGTGAGTGCCGCGGTCGAGGTGAGCGCACTGACGGGGTCGGGTGATCGGCGGTCGGGGGGTCGGGTGGTGGGGCTCATGGTCGGATCTCCTTGGGTTGTGTGTGGGGTTGTGTGTGTGGAACGTGGTTGCCCTTGTCAGGACGGGATATCTGCCTGATCTGACGTCAGGTGACGGGCCCGGAATTGACGCGCGCGCGAGCGGAACGTGCCGGGCGAGGCGCGGCGGGGCCGTTCGCGGGGGTAGGGGAATCCCGTCCCCCAACCCACCCCCCTGTACGCCGGGGGTACTAAAGACCCCCCGGCACGTACAGGTGGGGCCGCGTACAGGTCGTATAGGTGCGCGAACAGGTCCAGATCCCCGCCGTTGCGCGGGTCGCGTACAGGTCGATCTGCCCCGTACTGGTCGAAGGTGCCGAAGTGCGCGTACAGGTCCCGCGTACAGGTCCGCCGAGGAGGTGGAGCCACCGGCACGGGTCGGTTCATCGGGCTGCCACCCCCCACCTCGCGGGTCGGTTCGCGGCGCGGTCGCCTGGCTCGCTCAAGGCCAGGTCTCCGGCCTTGACCAGCGCTTCCAACTTGCGCCGCGCCTTCGCCTTCTGGTTGGCGTCGGGCTTGTCTTGGTCGAACATCGCGCGGGCAGCCTCGACTGCTGTCACTCCCTCGGGACGGGCGGCCAGCGCCACGAGGTCGGCAGTGTCCCAGATGGTCGAGCGCCCGTGCGCGTGGTCGTGCAGGACCTTGAAGGTGCCCAAGTCCTCGGCCGGTTGCTTGAGGTGGCGGAGATCTACGATCGAGTCCCCGGCGGCACCACCGATGCCGAGGACGGACCCGGCGCCGGCCGTGATCCACGTGGAGCCGTACGCGTCATCCAGCCCCGGGATCGTGCCCGCCGGCAGCTTGCGGGGATGGTGCAACTCGAGAATGGCGATCCCGGCCACCAGTGCGGTCTGTCGGGCTGTGTTCCACCCGGTGCCGCCCTCGTCGTCGATCACCGACCCGGCATCCTTCAGGCTGTCGACCACGACTGAGTCGGCCCCCGCCTCGGCACACAGGCGCGCCAGAGCATCGGGATTCTGGACCAGGTTCACCGGCGGCGGGCCCATCCAGACCACCAAGCGTTCGTCCAGCAGGTCGCGCACATCCGGGCCGATCATGCGTCGCATCGAGCGCAGCGCCTGCCGCGGGCGGTCCATCGCCAGATACAGCACCCGCCGGTGGCCCGGTGTCACGGGCAGATCGAGCAGCCGGGCGAACCCCGGGACCCCGCAACGGCCGAACGCCCATTGCTGAGCGAGTGTCGTCTTGCCGAGGCCCGCCGCGCCGAGCAGCACCAGCGACTCACCCTCGGCCATCAGCACGCGATCCCCGGTTCCCCAGATCGGCACCGGGGACTCGGGTTGGTCGAGGATCAGCGACCCGCCCGGCAGCATCAGTTCCGCCGCCGTCGGCAGCCCAGACGCGGCCAGCTGGCGGGCCTTCATCTGCTTGCGGACGTCGTCGCGGACCCACTCGGCTCGAGTGGTGCAGGCGACGCACTGGCGACCATCGTGTCCGAATGCCCCAGCCCGTGGACATTTCGGCGGTTCCCGTAGTGCGTCCTCCGGGAACCCATCGTCGTAGGCATCGTCGTTGCGCAGCTCCGCCGGACAAGGTGCGGGCGGACTGGTCACCGTGACCACCACAGGGCCGGCATCCATCCGATCGAACGCGGCCAGCAGCTCCGGCAGGCGGTGAATCACTTCCGGGATTCGGTCGATCATCGCGCCGGCCGCGTCGAGGTCAACGGTGAACGACCGCCCGGTGTCTAGACTCTCCGTGTCGGCGTCGTTGGATTGTGCGGTCCCCGAGGAATAGGCCTCCTCGGGGGCCGCGTCATGTTCGGGCGCCATCCTGCGTCCCTTCCGTGTGCGAGCGCCCGGCCCTCGGCCAGCGGCGGTGTGGGCCCGGACCGGGCCGGGGTCAGGCAGCGTCCAGGTCCCCGAGCATCCGGCGCAGTGCCGGCACTGGCACGTGAATGCGGCGCCCCACCCGGACAGTCGGCACCTTCCCGGTGGACGCGTCGCTGTAGGCCGTGGCCCGGCTCGCGCCGACCAATCCCGCCCAGTTGGGAACGTCCTCGGAGTACAACGGGATGACCGCTAGGGTCCGGATCTCCTCCAGCTTCGTGAATCGTGGTTCATCGACCGCCGTGGTCTGCGTCATGGCTTCCTCCTGCTGTCCTGCTCGTTGTTTGTGAGCGGTGCACGTCGTTGGAACCCATTGTGGCCGAAAATATCTCATGCTATTTTGTAGTCATGCACCGAGTTTCTAAAGGATGGGCGGTTGCCGTCGAGCGCCGCCCCGAGGTCGACCGACCCAAGGGGGACCCCGGCACCTCGTTCACCACCGCCGGCGTCCTTGAGGACGTCGTCGTGGTCGATATGGGAGACGGCTACTTGGTGGAGATGACGCTGAATCGCACGGGCGCGACCGAACGCGATCGCCTCACCTCGGTGAAGATCTCCGGTCCGGGGGTGACCCGGGAGGATCTGTGCGTCCTGCCAATTGTGGCTCTGCAGGCCACCGCCGAGGCCGCGCTTGAGCGCCTAGACGAGGGGTTGTCCGAGGGGTTCCACCCCTCAGTTGCTCTGGCGGTGGCCGCCCGGGGGAGTGGGGACGACAAAGGCGAGATACCCGGGCCGGAGGAGTTCGCCCGGGTATGGCGAGAGACGCCGGCCCGGATCGATCGTGACGGCCTTCGGGTCACCCGCCGCCAGCTCCTCGCCGAGCGATACGGAGTCACTGTGTGGAGGATCGACCAGCTCAGCCGGGCGGCCCGGGACAGGGGCTTACTCCCCAAGCAACGACCGGGCCGACCCCGGAAATCGTCCATCGAAAAGAACGAACAGACCGACCAGCGGGGGACAGAACGATGAGCACCAGGACAACAGCAGCGCCGGCCACCGGGGACCGCCCGGCGAAGCGCAGCGGATCGCGGCGGGCGCTACCTCCCCGCGAGATCGCGCTCAGGGTGTGCGCCGAGTGTGGCGCGAAGCGGGGGACCAAGCGCGTCGGATGGGTGGAGATCACCCGCGACGGGGAGGTGGTCGGCTATACCTGCCCGGGCTGCCCCGAGTTCGATGAGCCGATCCGCCGGATGGTGGGCAAGTCGGGGGCAGTCAGCTTCCGGGCCGTGGTGAAGGGGCAGCAACGGACCTTCCCGACCGTCGAGCAGGCCCGCGAGTGGGTGGCCGAGGCCCGGGAGGCAGGCCGGGCCGGCCACGCCCTGCCGGACGATCAGCTGACCGTCCAGCAGTTGGCAGACCGGTGGCTCAAGCGTCGTCAGGATGAGACAGCGGCCGGGCTCGGAGTCCGCGAGGTGACCATCGAGGGATACAGGTCGGCCCTAGCGTCCCCCTTGGCCGTCATCGGCAACCGGAGGGCCTCAGACGTCACCACCGACGACGTTGAGGGTCTCCTTGTCGCCCTCGCGACCAAGGGTGGGAAGGCCAAGCGGCCGCTGTCCCACCGCTCCCTCACGTACGCGCTCGTGACCCTGCGCCAGGTGTTCGCCTACGGCGTGAAGATCCACGCGACCAAGGCCAACCCGGCCGCGGACGCGAGGGTGCCGAAGGCCCGCAAGGCCCGGACGGCGAAGGCGGGAGGCACCACCACGGCGGCGACGCAGGCCGACAAGCCGACGTGGACGGGAGCGCAGCTCGTGGCCTTCCGTGACTTCGTCGATGAGCACCAGGCCGGCAAGGTCGCCGAGGCGGATCCGTGGGTACGGGCGGGGATGCGGCTGACCTTGTGTGGTCTCCGCCGCTCGGAGGTGCTCGGCCTGACATGGTCCGCGGTTGACCTCAAGCGGGGGACGGTTCAGATCAGGGCGTCCCGTGTGAAGACCGGAGCCCACGGGGCCACAGCCACCGAGGGGGCGAAGACCAAGCACAGCGAACGCACGGTGCGGGTCGATGACATGCACCCCGGCACGTCAAAGATCCTCCGTGAGCTGTGGATGGCCCAGGGACGCCCCTCCGGGGACTCGCTGGTCATCGTGGACAACCTGGGCCAGGCCGTGGCCCCTGACACGTACTCATACCGGTTCCGGGCCCTCTCGAAGGCAGCGGGTCTGCCGGATCTCGGCTCGATCCACCGCGTGCGGCACAGCCTCGCCCTGATGCTCCACTCGGCCGGGGTGGTGCCCAACGATGGCGCGTCCATCCTCGGCCACGACGTGGCGACGCACCTCTCCTTCTACCTGCCGACGAACGGGGACAGCGCGGCCAGGGGTGCCGCTGCAGTCGGGGCCGCCCTCGCGGCTGTCAGGTTGTGACCTCCGGACGGGCACACAACGCGCACACAACGGCGCACACAAACGGATCAGAACTCAACCGAACCGAGGGTGACTGAGATCAACTCGGCGCGGCCCGATCCTCGAAATAACGGGCATCGGGGCGGACGAGGGCGAACTGAGCCCAACTCGATAGGGCGACTTTGAATCAGGACAAGCGACGCAGGTTCGACTCCTGCCCGGGGAGCCATCTGGCCTTGTCAGAGCCGGTTCTCTGACAAGACCCTTGATGTGCCGCGACACGAGGGCACGACGCCGTGCCCCCGTTGCGCCCTCGTGAGCGCACGGCCCGGCCACGTGCGCCCTCGAGCCGCCGCGCGGGGCGTGCACCATGGTCAGTCAGCGCCCGGTCAGCGCTCCCGGCAGGCACTAGTGTCGCCCGCATGCTCACCCGATCCGGCCGGCGCCGGGCCGGTGCGGCCCTGCTGGTCGTCTGCCTCCTGCTGGCGTCCTGCGCGGCCCCCGGCACGGCGCCGACCGCCCCGCACGCCACTGCGTCGACCTCGCCGACCCAGCCCTGGACCGTCGCCGAGAACGCCAAGCCGGGCACCGACGACTGGCGGATCCCCGCCGCCTCGGTGGCCACCGATGCCCAGTTGGCCGGCTACGCCGACCACACCTCGGTGCTGCCGGGGGAGTCGTTCGGCCTCTACGTCACTTCGACACTGGGTGACGTCGCGGTCGCGGCCTACCGGGTCGGCTCGTACGGCGGCAGGGGTGCCCGGCTCGTCTGGCAGTCGCCGGAGCCGCTCAAGGGCACCAAACAGCCGGACCCGGTGATCGAGGCCGGCAACATGGTCGTCGCCGAGTGGGCGAAGACGGCCGACGTCGCCACCACCGACTGGCCCGAGGGCTCCTACCTGCTCAAGCTCACCGCCGGCGGCCGGTCGCGCTACGTGCCGCTCACCGTCCGCAGCCGATCCACTGCGGGGCGGTTGGTGATGGTCAACGCCGTGATCACCGACCAGGCGTACAACGACTGGGGCGGCTATTCCCTCTATGACGGGCCGGGCAACGGCCGCGCGACACGGGTCAGCTTCGACCGTCCGCAGAAGGGCAACGGCGCCCAGCAGTTCTTCGGCGACGAGCTCGGGGTGATCCAGCTGGCCGAAGGGCTCGGCGTCGACCTGGCGTACGTCACGTCGGTGGATCTCGACCGCGAGCCGGGCCTGCTGCAGGGGGCTTCCGGGATGGTCAGCATGGGCCACGACGAATACTGGACCGTCCCGGAACGTACGGCCGTGGAGAAGGCCCGCGACAGCGGGACCTCGCTGGCCTTCCTCGGTGCCAACGCCGTCTACTGGCGGGTCCGGCTCGAGGACGGGGTGACCGGCGACCGCCGGGTCGTGGTCGGCTACAAGAACACCTCCGACCCGAAGAAGGGCGCGATCGACACCACCGTGATGTGGCGCTCCCAGCCGTACGCCGATCCGGAGAACTCGCTGACCGGCATGCTCTACGAGTGCTTCCCCGCGTACGGCGCGATGGTGATCGAGGACCCGACGTTCCCCTTCTTCGCCGGCACCGGTGTCACCAAGGGCCAGCAGATCCCCGGCGTGGTCGGCATCGAGATCGACCGTGCCTACCCGATCCAGGGCACGCCGTCCGCACTCACCGTTGCCGCCCATTCCCCGGTGGTCTGCGGCACCGGTAAGCACACGTACTCCGACATGACCTATTACTCCACCGGCACCGCCGGCGTCTGGGCCACCGGGTCGATGATGTGGGTGAAGGTGCTCAACGGCCCCAACGCGAAATACGGCATCACCGATGCCTCCGTCGCCTTCGTCCGGCGGGTGACGGAGAACGCGTTCCGCCAGATGGCCGAGGGCAACGGCCGGGGAGCGGTCGCCAGCACGCCGAACCTGGCCGGTCTGAACGCACCTACCGCCAGCACCACCGGCACCGGGGGACCGGTCGACCACCCGTGACCCGACTCGCCGGCCGTGTCGGCCCTGCACGATAGGGTGAGCACACCGCGCCGTCCGGGATCCGATCACCCCGGGGCGCGCCCGCAGACAGCCCCGGCCGAAGGAGACGACGGTGACCGTGAGTGACGACGTGACGACGAACGGAACGGCCGGCGGAGGTGTGGCCGCCGTCGTGGTGCTCGCCGCCGGTGCCGGCACCCGGATGAAGTCCACCCGTGCGAAGGTCCTGCACGAGGTCGCCGGGCGTTCGATGCTCTCCTGGGCGGTGGACGCCGCCGAGCAGGTCGCCCCCGAGCATCTGATGGTCGTCGTCGGACATCAGCGTGAGCAGGTCGAAGCCCACCTGCGGGAGGTCGCCCCCGCCGTGCTGACCGCGGTCCAGGAGGAGCAGAAGGGCACCGGCCACGCGGTGATGTGCGGACTCGCCCCGCTGGGGGAGATCAGCGGCATCGTCGTCGTGACGTACGGCGACGTCCCGCTGCTGAGCGGCGACACGCTGTCCGCGATGGTCGAGGACCACCGCCGGTCCGGCGACGCGATCACCGTGCTGACCGCGCACGTGCCCGATCCCACCGGCTACGGCCGGATCGTCCGTGGCGACGACGAGGGCATCGCCCGGATCGTCGAGCACAAGGACGCCTCCGAGGCCGAGCGGGCGATCGACGAGATCAACTCCGGCATCTACGTCTTCGACGCTCAGATCCTGCACGACGGCCTGGCCAGCCTCGGCACCGACAACGCCCAGGGCGAGCTCTACCTCACCGACGTGATCGCCCATGCCAACGCCGTCGGCCGCCGCGTCGGGGCGTACGTCACTGACGACCTGTGGCAGACCGAGGGCGTCAACAACCGCCTGCAGCTCGCCCGGATGGGCGCGGAGATGAACCGCCGGATCGGCGAGAAGTGGATGCTCGCCGGCGTCACGGTGGTCGACCCGGCCACCACCTGGATCGAGGACTCCGTCGACATCGCCGCCGATGTCACCCTGCTGCCCGGCACCAGCCTGCTCGGCGCGACCTCGATCGCCACCGGTGCGGTGGTCGGCCCGGACACCAGCCTCAAGGACGTCGAGGTCGGCGAGGGGGCCACCATCACCCGTTCCCAGGGCCTGCTCGCCACTGTCGGCCCGAGCTGCCAGGTCGGGCCGTACGCCTACCTGCGGCCGGGCAGCGAGCTGGGTGCGGACGTCCGATTGGGCGCGTTCGTCGAGACGAAGCGGGCGGTGATCGGTGACGGCGCCCATATCGCGCATCAGGCGTACGCGGCGGATGTCGAGATCGGCGCCGGGGCCACGCTGTGTGCCGGTACCATCGTCGCGAACGATGACGGGGACACCAAGCACACGACGCGTGTCGGTGCCGGTGCGTTCATCGGTGCCCACAGCGTGTTGGTCGCCCCCGTCACGGTCTCCGACGGGGCGTACGTCGCCGCCGGATCGACCGTCACCGAGGACGTGACCGCGTCGGGTGCCGACGGCACCCGTGGGTCCGGACTCGACTGAGGATCGACACCTCGCGCCGGCAGCGCCACTGTCGGCGCTTTCGCCGTGGGCCCAGCGCGGCGAACGACACGACAGGGGGCCGGCACCCCCGACAACTCCGAGGAGACCAGCACGTGAGCGGTTTCAAGCTGCCGACCGAGAAGCATCTGATGCTCTTCTCCGGCCGGGCCTATCCCGAGCTCGCAGAGGAGATCGCCAAGCTGATGGACACCGAACTGGTGCCCACCCGGCATGTGACGTACGCGAACTCCGAGATCTACGTCCAGTACCTGGAATCGGTCCGCGGCTCGGACGCCTTCGTGATCCAGTCGCACGCCGCGCCGGTGAACGAGTCGCTGATGGAACAGCTCATCATGATCGACGCGCTCAAGCGGGCCTCCGCCAAGCGCATCACCGTGGTCGTGCCGTTCTACCCGTACGCCCGGCAGGACAAGAAGCACCTGGGCCGCGAGCCGATCTCGGCCCGCCTGGTCGCCGACCTGTTCCGCGCCGCGGGTGCCGACCGGATCATGTCGATCGACCTGCATGCCGCGCAGATCCAGGGCTTCTTCGACGGCCCGGTCGACCACCTGTGGGGCCTGCCGGTGCTTGCCGAATACGTCAAGGGGAAGTACGACACCGACGAGATGACGGTCGTCTCGCCCGATGCCGGTCGGGTGCGTCTCGCCGACATGTGGACCGACCGGCTCGGCAGCCGCCTGGCGATCATCCACAAGCGCCGTGACCCCAGCGTGGCCAACACCGTGGCCGTGCACGAGGTCGTCGGTGACGTCGAGGGTCGGGTCTGCGTCCTGGTCGACGACATGATCGACACCGCCGGCACCATCTGCCAGGCCGCCGAGGCTCTGATCGACCGGGGCGCCAAGAAGGTCATCGCCGCCGCCACCCACGCGGTGCTCTCCGGGCCGGCCGCCGAGCGGCTGAACGACTCGCCGTTCGAAGAGGTCATCGTCTGCAACACCCTGCCGATCCGCACCCCGGTGCCGGTCGACAAGCTGACCGTGCTGTCCATCGCCCCGATGCTGGCGCAGGCGATCCACGAGGTGTTCGAGGACGGCTCAGTCACCAAGCTGTTCCGCTGAGGCGACGGACACCGGCCCCGCTCCTCGGGGTGTCGGTGCCCTGCCTCGCGCAGGCCCCGGTCGATCCGTCGACCGGGGCCGCTGGCGTTCCCGGCGCGTCCGGCGCGCGTGATAGGGTGTCCGGGTTGCCTCGGCGAGGGGAGGCGTACGCAGGTACGCCGAACGTGATCGACGTGGTGTGCCGACGCCCCACCGCGGGCGCGGCTGCCGGTGGATGCGTACGTCCCGGCCCTGGCGGCAGATCCAGCATCCCGGCCGCCCGCATGACGGCCCGACACCAGGAGTCATCATGGCTGACGCCACCCTCTCCGTCCAGGTCCGCGACGAGTTCGGCAAGGGCGCTTCCCGCCGCACCCGTCGGGCCCACCTCGTCCCCGCCGTCCTCTACGGCCACGGCATGGACCCGCTGCACCTGACCCTGCCGGGTCACGAGGCGATGCTCGCCCTGCGCACCGACAACGCCCTGCTCGAGCTCAACGTCGCCGGTGAGACCACCCCGCGCCTGGCGCTGGTCAAGCAGATCCAGCGCGACCCGATCCGCGGCGACCTGATCCACGTCGACCTGCTGGCCGTCCGCGCCAACGAGAAGGTCGTCGTCGAGGTCGCCGTGCTCGTCACCGGTGAGTCCGCCCCCGCCACCACCGTGGTCCTCGACCGCAACACCATCAGCCTCGAGGCGCCGGTCACCCACATCCCCGAGGACATCGAGATCAGCGTCGAGGGCCTCGAGGCCGGCGCTCAGGTCGCCGCCAAGGACCTGGCCCTCCCGGAGGGTGTCGCCTTCGTCGGCGATCTCGAGGAGATCCTGGTGACGGTGTCCCACGAGGAGGTCGAGGCCGCCGAGGAGACCGCGGAAGCCGCCGAGGAGACCCCCGCCGCCGAGTGACCTCGCGGAGGGTGGCCCTCCCGGGGGACACTCTTACTCGGGCGGCCGGCATCCGTATCGCTCGACGGCAGGACACAGACAGTACGAACGGCTGACGGCAGGAACGCCTGACGGCATGACGCCTGACGGCATGAGGCCTGACGGCAGGAACGCCTGACAGGCGCCGACGATCGAGGTGACGTACGTCGCCCGGAAGGACTGACGGACATGTGGTTGGTGGTGGGGCTCGGCAATCCGGGCCCCACCTATACCCACACCCGGCACAACGTCGGCTACCTGGTCGTCGACGAGCTCGCCCGCCGTGCGGGGGTGCGCCTGAAGTCGGTCCCGAAGATGCGGGCCGATGTCGCCGAGACCCGGATCGGGCCGCTCGGCCTCGGCATCCCCGGCCCCGGTGCCGTCCGCCTCGCTCTGGTCCGGCCCCACACGTACATGAACGAGTCGGGGATCGCGGTCGGCCGGCTCGCCGGCTTCTACGGGGTCACGCCCGCCGAGATCGTTACGATCCACGACGAACTGGACCTCGACCTGGGCCAGCTGCGGCTCAAGAAGGGCGGCGGCGACAACGGCCACAACGGCCTGAAGTCGATGCGCGCCCACCTGCACTCGGGGGACTTCCTGCGGGTCCGGTTCGGCATCGGGCGGCCGCCCGGCCGCCAGGCGCCGGCCGACTTCGTCCTCGCGCCGATCCCCGCGGGGCTGCGGGCGACGGTCGCCGTCGAGGTCGCCCGGGCCGCCGATGCGGTGGAGATGCTGCTCACCGAGGGGCTGCCGGCGGCCCAGAACCGCTACAACTCCTGAGCCGCCCGACGGGTCTCAGCCCCGCCAGCCGCCCGGCCGTGGTTCGAACGGCGGCAGCGGCGCGGTGGGCGGTGGTGCCACCGGCGGAACCACCGGGATCCCGCCGGTCATCGGCTCGATCACCGGGGCTGCCGCCGCGTGCAGGGCGGCGACGAACATCGCCAGCTCGGCCTGTTGGGCCTGCACCTCCGGGGTCGACCAGCCACGTTTGATCCGGTCACGGACGAACGCCAACTCGGTCACCGCGTCGGTGAAGGTGGCCACCGCCCGGGCCTCCTCCCGTGGCAGGCCCTTGGTCCGGGCCGCCCGGGTGCGCAGTGACCCCAGCCACCCGGCCTCTTCGGGGCTGATCAGGCCGCTCCACACCATCTCGGGCAACTCCCGTCGCACCACCATGCCCTCCAGCCGCCGCGACCGGATCGCCTGGCGCACCAGCACGATGAACGCCGGCACCATCACCACCACGTACGTCACGACGTAGGCGGTGATGCTGTAGGAGGACGAGAAGTTCCACACGCCGTGCAGCACCATCGCTCCGGCGAGGCCGAGGAGGATGACGGTCACCTTGGCCCCGGTGGGCCGCCGGTGCATCGAGGCATACACCCCCAGCGCCGTCATGGTGGTGAAGAAGGGGTGCGCGAACGCGCCCATCAGGATGCGGGCGAAGAACATGAACGTCGTCTGGCCCAGCGAGTCCGAGGTGGAGAAGTAGAGCAGGTTCTCCACGAACGCGAAGCCGATCCCGGACATCCCGGCGTACACCAGGGTGTCGGTCAGCGAGGTCATCTCGCGACGACGGACGCCGGTGAGCATCACCAGCAGGAAGGCGCCCTTGAGGGTCTCCTCGGCCAACGGGGCACCGACCGCCGCGGACAGCACGTCGCTGCCGTCGAAGGCGAGCAGCGACAACAGCTCCTCGATCAGCATCGCGCCGACCGTCGCGACACCGCCGCCCCACAGGAAGGCCCAGATCAGGTAGGCGGGCGGCTCGGGCTCCCAACGGTCCAGCCACATGTAGCAGGCGATCACCACGACGGCGCCGACGGTGGCGAGCACGACGGCCCCGATGAAGGTGCCGGGCGTGGTCGCACCGGACAGGGCGAGGTAGACCACGACGGCGGCGCCGATGGCGGCCAGGATGAGGCCGGCCAACGGGGCACCTGCCCGGCGGACCATCCTGACCTGCACCGGTCGGTACGTCTCGGCCGGCGCCGGCGCGCCGTACGCCCATCCCGCCGGTGCCGGCGTGGACGGGCGGGCCCACGGCGACGGGGGCCCGGGCGGCCCGGGCCAGGGCGACGGAGCGGGACCCGGCGGGACCGGTCCGGGGCCCGCCGGTGGGGGCACGGGCCCGCCCCGCCACGACGGGCGCTGCTGGTTCGGCGGCTGGGTGTCGCTCACAGCCACAGGGTAGGCGATCCCGGTGACATCGCTCCGCGGCCGGTGTCTGGGCCGCGCGCTACCGTTGTCCGGTGATTGAACACGTGACGGGCAGGCTCGCCGGCATCCTCGACCTCCTGGGCACCGATCCGGTGGTCGCCGAGTGCGTGTCCGATGCCCGCGCCGGTGTCCTGCACGCCGTCGACATCACCGCCCCCGGCTCGGTCCGTGCTTTTCTCACCGCGGAGCTGGTGCGGCGCACGGAGCGTACGTTCCTGCTGGTCACCGCCACCTATCGGGAGGCCGAGGAGCTGTCGGACGCGCTGCAGGCACTGCTCGGCGCCGACGTCGCCGCCTACTATCCGGCCTGGGAGACCCTGCCGCACGAGCGTCTCAGCCCACGCTCCGACACCGTCGGGCGGCGGCTGGAGGTGCTGCGGCGGCTGGCCGGCAATGACGAGAAGCCCGCCCCGCGGGTGGTCATCGCGCCGGTCCGTGCGGTGCTCCAGCCGCAGGTCGCCGGTCTGGCCGACATCACGCCGGTCCGGCTGCGCCGCGGCGCCGAGTACGACATCTCCGCGGTCGCCGAGGACCTGGTCGGCGCCGCCTACCTGCCGGTCGACATGGTGCAGCGGCGCGGAGAGTTCGCCGTCCGCGGCGGCATCGTCGATGTGTTCCCGCCGACCCACGAGCATCCGGTCCGGATCGACTTCTTCGGCGACACGGTCGAGGACCTGCGCTACTTCATGGTCGCCGACCAGCGCTCCACCGACCGTACGCTCGACGAGGTCGTCTGCTCGCCGTGCCGCGAACTGCTGATGACCCCACAGGTCAAAGCCAGGGCCGAGGCGCTGGTCGCCGACCATCCGGAACTGACCGAGATGCTCGACCGGATCGCCCAGGGGCTGGGCGCCGACGGTATGGAGTCGCTGGCGCCGGCACTGGTCGACCGGATGGAGCTGTTGCTGGACGTGCTGCCCGACGACGCGTTGGTCCTGGTCGCCGATCCCGAGTTGGTCCGCACTCGGGCGGCCGACCTGGTGACCACCTCGGCGGAGTTCCTCCAGGCCGGGTGGGCGGCCGCCGCCTCCGGCGGCAGCGCCCCGATCGACCTCCAGGCCTCCTCCTACCAGGAGCTCGGCGCCGTCCGGGCCCACGCCCTCGAGCTGGGCCAGTCCTGGTGGACGCTGTCCCCGTTCGCCGCCGGTCCCGAGGCGGAGCGGGACGTGGCGGCGGAGGCGCTGGCCCATCTCACGGCCGGCGCGACGCCGATCCGTACGCTGCAGGCCCGCGACGCGCACAGCTGGGCCGGCGACACCGAGCGGGCGGTGGCCGAGATCGCCGCCGCGGTCCGGGACGGCTGGCGGGTGGTGATGTCGGCCGAGGGGCACGGCACCACCCAGCGGCTGGCCGACCTGCTCGCCGAGCACGACGTCGCCGCGCGGGTCGTGGCCGACGTCACCGAGCCGCCGGCCGAGCACGTGGTGGAACTGGTCACCACCGGCATCCGGCACGGTTTCCTGGCCGACGACGTACGGCTCGCGGTCTGGACGGCCGGTGACCTGTCGGGCCAGGCCCAGACCGACCGGTCCGAGCGGAAGATGCCGGCCCGCCGCCGCAAGGCCATCGACCCGCTGGAACTGAAGCCCGGCGACCCGGTGGTGCACGAGCACCACGGGGTGGGTCGCTACGTCGAGATGATGCAGCGTACGGTCGCCGGGGCCACCCGCGACTACATGGTCATCGAGTACGCGCCGAGCAAGAAGGGCCAGCCCGGCGACCGGGTGTTCGTCCCGATGGAGCAGCTCGACCAGGTCACCCGCTACGTCGGTGGCGAGCTGCCGACCCTGGACAAGATGGGCGGCTCGGACTGGGCCAAGCGGAAGTCGCGGGCGCGCAGCGCGGTCAAGGAGATCGCCGGCGAACTGGTCCGGCTCTACGCCGCCCGGCAGGCTGCCAAGGGCTTCGCCTTCAGTGCCGACTCCACCATGCAGCGCGAGCTGGAGGACGCCTTCGACTACACCGAGACCCCTGACCAGCTCTCGGCGATCGACGAGGTCAAGCACGACATGGAGCAGACCGTGCCGATGGACCGGCTGATCTGTGGCGATGTGGGCTACGGCAAGACCGAGATCGCCGTACGGGCCGCGTTCAAGGCGGTGATGGACTCCAAGCAGGTGGCCATCCTGGTGCCGACCACCCTGCTGGTCACCCAGCACTACAACACCTTCGCCGAGCGTTATGCCGGTTTCCCGGTGCGGGTGGCGGCGCTGTCCCGGTTCCAGACCGACAAGCAGGCCCGCCAGGTGCTGGACGACCTGTCGGCCGGCAAGGTCGACGTGATCGTCGGCACCCATCGGCTGCTCTCCCAGGAAGTGGTCTTCAAGGACCTCGGCCTGGTGATCGTCGACGAGGAGCAGCGCTTCGGGGTGGAGCACAAGGAACAGCTGAAGAAGATGCGGATGAACGTCGACGTGCTCGCCATGTCGGCCACCCCGATCCCGCGCACCCTGGAGATGGCGATCACCGGCATCCGGGAGATGTCGACCATCGCCACCCCGCCGGAGGAGCGCCATCCGGTGCTCACCTTCGCCGGGGCATACGACGAGGGCCAGGTCACCGCCGCGATCCGCCGTGAGCTGCTCCGCGAGGGCCAGGTCTTCTACGTGCACAACCGGGTGCAGACCATCGACCGGGCCGCTGCCCGGATCCGCGAACTCGTCCCCGAGGCCCGGGTGGTCACCGCGCACGGCCAGATGGGGGAGCGTCAGCTCGAACAGGTGATGCTCGACTTCTGGGAGCGGCGCGCCGACGTGCTGGTCGCCACCACCATCGTCGAGGCCGGCCTGGACATCGCCACCGCCAACACTCTGATCGTCGAGCGCTCCGACCAGATGGGCCTGTCCCAGCTGCACCAGCTGCGGGGCCGGGTCGGCCGCAGCCGGGAGCGGGGCTACTGCTACTTCCTCTACCCGCCGGACAAGCCGCTCTCCCAGGACGCCCATGACCGGCTGGCGACGCTGGCGGCGAACACCGACATCGGCGCCGGGATGGCGATCGCCACCAAGGACCTGGAGATGCGCGGTGCGGGCAACCTGCTCGGCGGCCAGCAGTCCGGCCACATCGCCGACGTCGGCTTCGACCTCTACGTACGGCTCGTCGGCGAGGCGGTGGCCGAGTACCGGGGCGACGCCGACGTCGAGGAGGAGACGGACACCCGGATCGAACTGCCGGTCGACGCCCATCTGCCGGAGGACTACATCGGCTCGGAACGGCTGCGCCTAGAGATGTACAAGACGATCGCCGAGGTGCGCTCCGACGCCGACCTGGCCGAGGTCCGCGCCGAACTGGAGGACCGCTACGGGCCACTGCCCGATCCGGTGGAGACCCTGCTGGCGGTCGCCGGATTCCGGCTGCGCGCCAAGGCGGCCGGTCTGCGGGAGGTGATCGTGCAGGGCTCGAGCGTACGGTTCGCGGCGGTCCGGCTGCCCGAGTCACGTCAGCTCAAGCTGGCCCGGCTGCACCCCAAGAGCGTCTACAAGGCGCCGGCCGGCCAGGTCATCATCCCGCGGCCCACCACGTCACCGCTGGGCGGCCGTCCGCTGCAGAACCGCGACCTGCTGGCCTGGGCCGACCAGGTGGTCCGCGAGGTGCTCACCCTGCCGCCGGCACCGGGGAGTCGACCCGCAGCCGCCTCCGCTGCGGCGCCCGCGGCGAGCGGTGCGCCGACCCGGGGGACCGACACCGTCCCGCGGTCCGGGCAGCAGCGGGGGAGCACGGCGCGTACGCAGCGGCCGGTGGCGAAGGAGCAGACCGCTCGGCGAGGTGGCCCGGCCGGGCGACCTCGCCGAGGCGCGTAGGATCGGGCCGACGACCAGACGCTCGACGGGAGACACCATGGCGCTTCGCGCACTGCCCGCCCTCGCTGCCGCGGGGGCCATCATCCTCACCCTCACCGGGTGTGCCGGCGGCACCGGCTCCGACGCGGTGGTGATCAACGGACAGCGGGTGTCCATCGCCGAGGTGGAGAAGACGGCCACCGCGGTGGCCTCGTCGGTCCGCGGCGACTCGGTGACCCTGCGCGACGAGCAGCTCGTGGTGGCGGCGCTGGTGTCGCAGTCGCTCGCGGACGGTGCGGCCCAGAAGGCCGGCAAGCCGATCACCCCGGCCGACCGGGACGCCGCGCTCGCCTCCGTGCCGGGCGGGACGCAGCTGCAGAGCGACCCGGACGCCCGGCCGTACGCCGAGGCCGTCGGGGACGTCGTGCACGCCCAGCAGGCGTTCGGCGCCGAGGCGATGGCCGCCCAGCAGGCCACCACGAGGATCGCTGTCAATCCGCGCTTCGGCACCTGGGACACCAAGCAGATGAGCCTGGTCACCGGCACCGGCTCGCTGTCGGTGCCCGTCTCGACGAACTGAGCCACCGGTGGCTCCTCGCGACACCCCCCGTGCTCCGCGCGCCATCCCACCCCGTGCTCCGCGCGCCATCCCACTCGCCACGTCCGGCACCCCGCACCCGCAGCTCGACCGCTTCGTCGAGGTGATGGGCATCCTCCGCGAGGACTGTCCATGGGACGCCGAACAGACCCATCGCTCCTTGGTGCAGTACCTGGTCGAGGAGACGATGGAGACCGTGGAGGCGATCGAGACGGGGGAGCCGGCGCACCTGCGCGAGGAACTCGGCGACCTGTTGCTGCAGGTCGTCTTCCATGCGGCGATCGCTGCGGAACCGGGCGGTGAAGGCTTCGACATCGACGACATCGCCCGCGGTGTCGCCGACAAGCTCATCGCCCGGCATCCGTACATCTTCGCGGCCGAGGACGTCCCCGACGACCTCGACGCGACCTGGGAGCAGCGCAAACGCCGGCTGAAGGGACGGACGTCCGCCTTGGACGGCATCCCGCAGCAGCTGTCCGCGATGCACCGGGCGAACAAGGTGATCGGCCGGGCCGCCTCCCACCAGGTCGACCTGGCCGGCCAGGGCGTCGACCTGCCGACCGACCCGATCGACGCCGAGGAACTGGGGCGTACGATCCTCGGCCTGGTGAGCCGGGCCCGGGCCGGCGGCGTCGACCCCGAGCAGGCCACCCGCGACGCGTTGCGCCGCCTCGAGGCGGCGGTGGTGCGCGCGGAAGCGGCTGAGGGCGCCGAGCCCGTCGGGTCGGCGGTCGTCGCGGACACCGAGACCGACTCCGAGGATCTCTGACCCCGAGGGGGTCCCTCCACCGGGTGGAACCCATGTGTCTAGGCTGGGACCTGAGCGCGGGAGTGCTGCCTCCGGCAGTCCCGCCGCATGTCAGAGGCTGATCGAAAGGCAACCACCGTGGCAAGCATCGAATTCATCGACGCCCGCGAGATTCTCGACTCGCGCGGCAACCCGACGGTCGAGGTCGAGGTCATCCTCGACGACGACACCCAGGGCCGTGCCGACGTCCCGTCCGGCGCTTCCACCGGACAGTTCGAGGCGGTCGAGCTGCGTGACGGCGATGCGCGCTACGGCGGCAAGGGCGTCCTGAAGGCCGTCGAGAACGTCATCGAGCAGATCGCTCCCGAGCTGCTGGGCCTCGAGGCCTCCGAGCAGCGCCTGATCGACCAGGCCATGATCGAGCTGGACGGCACCCCGAACAAGGCCAAGCTGGGCGCCAACGCGATCCTCGGCGTCTCCCTGGCCATCGCGCACGCGGCCGCCCAGTCGGCCGACCTGCCGCTCTACCGCTACGTCGGCGGCCCCTCGGCGCACATCCTCCCCGTGCCGATGATGAACATCCTCAACGGTGGCGCGCACGCCGACTCCGACGTCGACGTCCAGGAGTTCATGATCGCCCCGATCGGCGCCTCCACCTTCCGCGAGGCCCTCGAGTGGGGCGCCAGCGTCTACCACGCCCTCAAGAAGGTCCTCAAGGACAAGGGACTGTCGACCGGTCTGGGCGACGAGGGCGGCTTCGCCCCGAACCTGCCGGCCAACGTCGCCGCCCTCGAGCTGATCTCCGAGGCCATCGTGGCCGCCGGTCTGAAGCCGGGCGAGGACGTCGCGATGGCTCTGGACGTCGCCTCCTCCGAGTTCCACAAGAACGGTGCGTACGTCTTCGAGGGCTCCGAGAAGACCGCCGACGAGATGATCGCCATCTACGAGGAGTGGGTCGACCGCTTCCCGATCGTCTCCATCGAGGACCCGCTGGACGAGGAGGACTGGGAAGGCTGGAAGAAGATCACCGCCAAGATCGGTGACAAGGTCCAGCTGGTCGGCGACGACCTGTTCGTCACCAACGTCGAGCGCCTGCAGCGCGGCATCGACGAGAAGGCCGCCAACGCCCTGCTGGTCAAGGTGAACCAGATCGGTTCGCTGAGCGAGACCCTCGACGCGGTCGACCTCGCCCACCGCAACGGCTTCCGCACCATGATGTCGCACCGCTCCGGCGAGACCGAGGACGTCACCATCGCCGACCTCGCCGTCGCCTGCGGCTGTGGCCAGATGAAGACCGGCGCCCCGGCCCGTACGGACCGCGTCGCCAAGTACAACCAGCTGCTCCGTATCGAGGAGGAGCTGGACGAGGCCGCCGAGTACGCCGGCCGCAGCGCCTTCCCGCGTTTCCAGGCGTGATTTCCTGACCTGATCGGCCACACTGGAGGACGTGGCGGAGCAGGGACAGACCAGGACGGGAGCCGGACCGGACCGAGGGGCACCTCGGGATCGGGCCGGCTCCCGTTCGTTGTCCGCGGGGGAGGGCTCCGGCGACCGCGACCGCACCGGCTCGTCCGGCTCGTCCGCCTCGTCCGCCTCATCCGATCCCGGTCGTCCCGGCGACGGCTCCGCTGACCGGGCCCGTCCGGGCGGTCCCAGCGCCGCCCTGCGGCTGGTCCTGCTGGGCACGGTGGTCGGGGTGCTCGTCATCTCCGCGGCGGCCAGCTTGCAGATCTACTTCCGCCAGCAGCGCCAGCTGGCCGAGCTGAGCGTCGAGATCACCCAGCGCCGGCAGGCGATCGACGATCTGAACCGTCAGATCGCCGCCTGGGACGACCCTGCGTACGTCCGCCAGCAGGCCCGGCAGCGTCTCGGCTGGGTGATGCCGGGGGAGACCGGCTACCGCGTCATCGGCGCCGACGGCAAGCCTCTGGAAGGCGCCCGGCTGGACAGCCAGCGCTCCGACCAGGCCACCCCGGCCACCGACGCGTGGTGGATGAAGATGTGGGGCAGCACCACCACCGCCGACCGTCCGACGCCGGCGACCGATGTGCCGGTCGGCACGTCGACCCCGGATGCCGCCGACCCGACGGCATCGCCTGCGGCCGACAGCGGGAGTGCCGGCAAGGGCCCGAGCGGCTCCCGTACGCTCACCTCGGTGCCGGAGACCGGGCCCACCCCCTGAGCGGGCCCGCTCCCTTCCGGTGCCTGGTGCCCGGTGCTCCGAGCCGTCGGGCGCCGCGGGTGTGTCGGGGGTGTCGGCATCGGGCCCTGTGGTCGCATCGGGTGCAGTGGTCGCATCGGGTGCAGTGGTCGCATCGGGTGCAGTGGTCGAGGCGGCCCGGCCGTACGCCGACATGGGAGACTGGGCGGCATGGTCGAACCGATGAGTCCCCACGACGAGCAGCTGATCGCCGCCCAACTCGGCCGGATGCCGCGGGGCGTGGTCGGGGTCGCCTGGCGCTGCCCGTGCGGCAAGCCCGGTGTCGTGGCGACCGAGCCGCGGCTGCCGGACGGCACTCCGTTCCCGACCACGTACTACCTGACCTGCCCGCGGGCCACCGCCGGTTGCTCGACTCTCGAGGCGTCCGGGTTGATGACTGAGATGACCGATCGGCTCGGCGCCGACCCCGACCTGGCCGCCGGCTACCGACGGGCCCACGAGGCCTACCTGGCCGATCGCGAGGCGCTCGGCCACGTCGAGGAGATCGACGGGATCAGCGCCGGCGGGATGCCGACCCGGGTCAAGTGCCTGCACGTGCTCGCCGGCCACGCGCTGGCCGCCGGACCGGGGGTCAACCCGCTGGGCGACGAGACGCTGGCGGCGCTGGGCGAGTTCTGGGCGCACCCGTGCCTGACGGACGGGGCGGCCAGCGCTGTCGCGGCGGGGGACGCCGGTTCGCGGCCCGACAGCGCGGAGGGAGACGCCGGTCCGCAGACCGACAGGGCGCCGCGGCCCGACAGCGCGGAGGATCGGGCCTGATGCGGGCCGCGGGGATCGACTGCGGGACCAACTCACTGCGCCTGCTCCTGGTGGAGCGTGCTCCGGCCGGCGGTGCGCCGGTCGAGCTCTCCCGCCAGCTGCGGATCGTCCGGCTCGGGGAGGGGGTCGACGCCACCGGCGCGTTCTCCGCGGCCGCGCTGGACCGTACGTTCGTCGCGCTCGACGAATACGCCGCCCTGATCCGGGAGGCCGGGATCGACCCGGCACACATCCGGATGGTGGCGACCTCCGCTGCCCGCGACGTCTCCAACCGCGACGTCTTCGCGGCCGGGGTCCGCGAGCGGCTCGGTGTCGAACCCCTGGTGATCTCCGGTGACCGGGAGGCCGAGCTGTCCTTCACCGGGGCGGTCCGCGGTCTGCGCGCGGCAGGGGTGGAGGTCGTCGGCCCGGTGCTGGTCACCGACGTCGGCGGCGGTTCGACCGAGTTCGCCCTGGGGGACCCCGACGGCGCGGTCGACTTCCTGGTCTCCCTCGACATCGGGTCGGTCCGGCTGCGGGAACGTACGCTGCCCGGCGACCCGCCGGACGCGGCACAGCTCCGGGCCACCCGCGACCTGGTCGACACCGCGCTCGACGCGACCGGCATCGACTTCGGGTCGGTCCGCGAATGGGTCGGCGTCGCCGGCACCGTCACCTCCTTGATGGCCGCCCACCTGGAGCTGCCGGCGTACGACCGTGACGCCGTCCACGGCGCCCGGATGCCGCTGCCCGCGCTGCGCGCGCTGGCCGACCGGTGCTGCGCAAGTACGGTCGCCGAGTTGTGCCGGATCCCGTCGCTGCACCCGAAGCGGGCCGAGGTGATCACCGCAGGCGCGGTGATCCTGGAACGGATCTCCCGCCGGCTCGACGTGCCCGGGCTGCTGGTCTCCGAGACCGACATCCTGGACGGGGTGGCCGCTTGGGCGTTGCGCGGCGACTGACCGCCCCGACCGTACGATTCGTCGTCAGCGATCCGTCGGTAGGATCCACCGGTGCCGGGATCCGCGGAGGACGTACGATCCGGCCTGACGGCCCCCGTAGCCCAACGGCAGAGGCAGGCGGCTTAAACCCGCCACAGTATGGGTTCGAATCCCATCGGGGGCACCTCAGGCGTCCTGGCCGTTGACGTTCCTGTTCGCCGGATCAGCTGTCGGGCTCGCTGTCGTCAACAGTCCTCTGATGGCGCTACGGGATCCCGAGGGTGCGGCGGAGGAGCTGCGCAGGATCCGTCGGGTCCACTGACCCCGTCGTCGTTCCTTCCTCGGGGGCCGCCGAGTCCGGCCGCTTCACGACGCTGTTCGGTCCGCGGTGCGACTCAGCCCAAGGTGCGACGCTCGACGGCCGACCTCTGCGTTCCGTTCATGCGTTGGTGCGTGATGACACACACGAACGCATCGACAGAACGCATGACCGCAGGGAGGCGAGGATGTGGGGTGGCTGCGCCGGCCAGGGGGTACGTGTCGGGCGCCCGATCAGCCCCGCGGCGACATCCGGCCGCTGAGGTTCGCCATGCGCCCGAGCTCGTCCAGGTCGAGGCGTACATTGCCGCTGGCGTCGGCGGTGCAAGAGCGCAGCAACCCGTCGAGCCGGCGGATGCCCGTCCTTGGGTGCGTCCCGATGAGACTCCGGTCACAAGAATCTGGTCCGCCCTCTTGCGCCCGTCTTCTCTGTAGCCCAGAATCATGTTCTGAACAGCAGAGTCGAAGGAGATTCTTGTATGCGTGATCAGGAAGCCGTTCTGGAAGCGGTGCGGGCGGGCATGCTGCCTGCGCACATCTACAACGACCGCGAAGTCTTCGAGGCGGAGAAGGATGCCGTCTTCAGCCGCGCCTGGCTCTTCGTGGCCCATGAGTCGGAGATCCCGAACGTCGGGGACTACGTCGTCCGCCGGGTCGTGGACAACTCGTTCATCGTCGCCCGTGGCAACGACGGTGAGGTACGCGTGATGTTCAACATGTGCCTGCACCGGGGCATGCAGGTCTGCCGCGCCGAGGTCGGCAACGCCTCGCACTTCCGCTGCCCCTACCACGGCTGGTCCTACCGCAACGATGGCCGGATCGTCGGTCTGCCCTTCCACCAGGAGGCGTACGGCGGCGAGGAGGGCTTCGCGCGCAAGGGTCAGACCCTGCTGCAGGCCCCGTCGGTCGATTCCTACAACGGTCTGATCTTCGTCAGCATGGATCCGGACGCCGAACCGCTCGAGGACTTCCTCGGCGACTACCGGTTCTACCTCGACTTCTACACCAAGCAGAGCGCCGACGGCGTGGAGGTGCGCGGCCCGCAGCGCTGGCGCGTCAAGGCCAACTGGAAGGTCGGCGTGGAGAACTTCGCCGGCGACATCTACCACACCCCGCAGACCCACATGTCGGTCGTGGAGATCGGCCTGTTCCGCGAGCCCAAGGCGGAGAAGCGCAAGGACGGCACCACCTACTGGGCCGGCAACGGCGGTGGCACCACCTACAAGCTGCCGCAGGGCACCCTCGAGGAGCGGCTGGCGTACGTCGGCTACCCCGACGAGATGATCGCCCGGATGAAGGAGACCTGGTCGCCCGAGCAGCAGGACATCATCGGCGAGAACGGCTTCATGATCTCGGCGTCCTCGCTCTTCCCGAACCTCTCCCTGGTCCACAACTGGCCCAAGGTCGAGGACTCCGACGACGTCCTGCCCTTCGTCTCGCTGCGTCAGTGGCAGCCGATCAGCGAGAACGAGACCGAAGTCCTGTCCTGGTTCCTGGTCGACAAGAACGCCCCGGAGGAGTACAAGAAGCTCTCCTACAAGGCGTACCTGATGTGCTTCGGATCGTCCGGCATGTTCGAGCAGGACGACATCGAGAACTGGGTCTCGCTGACCAACACGGCCGGCGGCTCGATGGCTCGCCGCCTGCACCTGAACGGCCGGATGGGCATCAAGATGGACGGCTCCGAGGTCGTCGCCCCGCTCGGCCCCGACAAGTGGGCCGGTCCGGGGGTCTCCCACGTCGGCTACGGCGAATACAACCAGCGCCACCTGCTGGACTGCTGGGCCGACCTGATCGAGCAGGGCCCGGCCGACGCCGGCAACGTCTCCCTCGGCGGCGCGATCCGCGGCACGATCGCCGGCACGACCTGTGACACCGACTGTGACGACATCGCCAACACCGAAGAGAAGATCGAGGTCGCGAAGTGACGACTCATTACCCCATCGACGGCACCCGCTCCCAGCTCGGCGGCTACGCGTCCACCACGACCCGGGTCGGTGTGACCCTGGCCTTCGACGATTCCCGCCACCTCGCCGCCCAGCGCTGGATCGTCGACGAGGCGCACCTGCTCGACCAGCAGCGCTACGAGGAGTGGCTCGACCTGCTCACCGAGGACGTCCACTACTACATGCCGGTCAAGGTGACCACCGCCTTGGGCGCCGGCTTCGACACCGCGACCGAGATGGCGCACTACGACGAGAACAAATACTCGCTCTCCCGGCGGGTGGCGCGCTTCGCCACCGAGCATGCCTGGACCGAGGACCCGCCGTCGCGGCTGCGTCACTACGTGACCAACGTGCGCACCTTCGCCACCGCCACCGACGACGAGATCATCGTCGACTCCGCCGAGCTGCTCTTCCGCAGCCGCGGCGACATGAACGAGCCCTCGATCATCTCGGCCGGTCGCGAGGACCTGCTGCGGCAGACCGCGGACGGCTGGCGCCTCGCGCGTCGTCATATCGCGGTCGACGAGTCGGTGCTGCGTACGCAGAACCTGGCGATCTTCCTGTGAGGCAGTGATGAAGAGACTTGAATGGGAAGGCGAGGAGGAGGACCGTCAGGCGGCGCTGCGTGCGGCGCAGCAGCGGGCCGAGTTCCTCGAGCATCAGGTCGGTGAGCCGCTGGTGATCTCCAACGAGTTCGCCGAGATCCGGGTGATCCGGGTGGAGACCCGCAACGGTGCCCGGCTCATGATCGACTCACACAAGTCGGGCCAGTGGATCACCCTCGATCCGCTCGAGCTCGAGGCGCTGACCTGGCAGAGCACCGCCACGATCTCTGCCATGGTCGGCCACCCGTTCGGGTCGCTCATCGCGGAGGACCAGTGACCGGCTGGCTCGAGGGCCGCCGGGCGCTGGTCGTCGGCGCCGGTTCCGGCATCGGCCGGGCCGTCGTCGACGCCTTCCGTGCCGAGGGTGCGGCGGTGGCCGTGCTGGAGAAGGACGAGGCGAAGTGCCACGCGCTGGCCACCGAGCTGTCGGACGTGCCGGTGGTCCAGGGCGACGCCACCACCCGGGAGTCGAACGACGAGTCTGTGGCGGTGGCCGTGGGGCGCTTCGGCGGCCTCGACGTGCTGGTCAACTGCGTCGGCATTTTCGACTTCTACCGAGGCCTCGGTGACCTCGACGCGGACCTGCTGGACGACGCCTTTGCGGAGATGTTCTCGGTCAACGTCAAGTCCCACCTGCACGCGGTGAAGGCGGCGCTGCCGGCGTTGCGGGAGTCGGGCCGAGGGTCGGTCATCCTGACCGAGTCGACGTCGGGCTACTACCCGGGCCGCGGCGGCATCCTCTATGTGGCCTCCAAGTTCGCCGTACGCGGTGCGGTGACCTCGCTGGCGTACGAACTCGCACCGGAGATCCGGGTCAACGGCGTGGCGCCGGGCGGCACGCTCAACACCGACCTGCGCGGCCTCGACTCCCTGGGCCTGAAGGAACAGGTGCTCGGGAACGCTCCCGGCCGCGCCGAGGACCTCGCCGCCCGCACCCCGCTGCACGTCGCGCTCAGCGGGCAGGACATGGCCTGGAGCTACGTCTACCTCGCCTCCGACCGCGCCCGGGGCATCACCGGCGGCGTCGTCCATCCCGACGGCGGCATGGCCGTCAAGCGCTGAGCCGATCGATCCCGCATCGCGCCGGCGACATCCCCATCAGGAATTCAGAAGGAGTACGTCAGATGATCAAGGTGGCTGCCGACCTCGAGGCATGTCAGGGCTACGCGAACTGCATCGTCGCGGCCGAGGACATGTTCGATATCGACGACGACGGCAAGGTGATCCTGCTCAGGACCACCATCCCGGAGACCGACCGGGCGCGGGTCGAGGAAGCGGCGCGCACCTGCCCGGTGTCCGCCCTGTGGCTGGAGGACGAATGAGCCGCACCGTCATCGTCGGCGGCTCGGTCGGCGGCGTCCGCACCGCTCAGGCGCTGCGATCGGAGGGCTACACCGGCGAGATCGTCCTGGTCGAGGCCGAGTCGCAGCTGCCGTACGACAAGCCGCCGCTCTCCAAGGCACTGCTGCTGGGGACACAGACCCCTGAGGACGTCGCGCTGCTGACGGCCGAACAGGCCGCCGCCGACGACATCGAGCTGGTGCTGGGGGCACGGGCCACCGGCGTGCGTCGTACGGAGCGCCTGCTCGAGATCGCCGGCCGCGAGCCGATCGCGTACGACCATCTGGTGATCGCCACCGGCGCCGAGGCGCGCCGCGGTCCATGGGGCGTCCGGCCGGGCATCCATGTCGTCCGTACGCTCGACGACGCCCGGGAGCTGCGAGCCGATCTCGACGCCGGTGGTCCGGTGGTCGTCATCGGGGCCGGCTTCATCGGGGCCGAGGTGGCCGCCACCGCCCGCACGCTGGGACTCGAGGTGGTCCTGGTCGATCCCCTCCCGACGCCGATGAACCGTGCGATGGAGCCCGGGATCGGGGACATCGTCATCGGGCTGCACCGGCGGCACGGGGTCGACTGCCGCTTCGGGCGCTCGGTCGCGACGATCGAGGGTGAGCGGGGCGCGTGGATCGTCACCCTGGACGACGGCTCCTCGATCCGGGCCGGGAGCGTCGTCGTCGGAATCGGCGCCGCGCCGGCGACCCGATGGCTCGAGGACAGCGGGCTCACCCTGCAGGACGGCATCGTCTGCGACGCGACCCTGCGCTCCGTCGACGACCCGGCCATCCATGCGGTGGGCGACATCGCCCGCTGGACCGAGGCCGGTGGCACCGGCACCGCACGGGCCGAGCACTGGACCAACGCCGTCGACCAGGCGGTCTGTGTCGCGGCGGCCATCGCCCATCCCGACACCCCACCGCGCGAATACCACCTGGCGGAGTACGTCTGGACCGACCAGTACGACTGGAAGATCCAGGTCGTCGGCCGGACCACCGGTGCGGCGCGCGGTCTGGCGATCGGCGAGGACGACGGTGACCGGTTCGCCGTCGGGTACGGTGACGCCGACGGCGGCTTCGTCGGGGCCGTGGTGGTCAACTGGCCCCGCGCGCTGGTGACGTTCCGCAAGGCGCTCAAGCATCCGTCGTCCCTGGCCGACGTGATGGCGGCCGTTCCCGGAGTGACCGAGGTCAAGGAGGTGTCCCAGTGGTGACGTCGAGCGCGTACGGCGACCTGACCACCGCCCGGGCGGAGATCGCGGCCGCGTGTCGGGTGCTGGCGGCGCGGGGTCTGGCCGACGGCATCCTCGGGCACATCAGTCTGCGGGTCGGTGAGGACGCGATCCTGGTCCGCTGCCGCGGGCCGCGCGAGCGCGGGCTCGGCTTCACCACTGCCGAGGACATCCGGCTGGTGACCCTTGACGGGGCCGCGCTCGGTGAGGGGGAACTGGACGGCTACTCGGTGCCGAACGAACTGCCGCTGCACGCCGAGGTGCTCCGGGCCCGCCCGGACGTCGAGGCGGTCGTCCACGCCCATCCACCGGCCGTCGTGGCCGCGGACCTCGCCGGGATCCGGATCCGCCCGATCGTCGGCGCGTACGACATCCCCGGGACGCGGCTCGCCGCCGGCGGGGTGCCGGTCTATCCGCGCGGCGTCCTGGTCCGCAACCAGCGCCTCGCTCTGGAGATGACCGCGGCGATGGGGGAGCGGCCGGTGGTGCTGCTCCGGGGCCACGGACTGACCAGTGCGGCGGCGAGCGTGGAGCAGGCGGTGCTGCAAGCGGTGAGCGTGGACACCATCGCCCGTCTCTCGCTGACCATCACCGCCTCCGGCGGCACCCTGCTCGATCTGCCCGACGAGGACATGGCGGAGCTGCCGGATCTCGGCGCGGGGTTCACCACCGGAGTCGCCTGGCGACACGAACTGGCCCGGGCCGAGGGATCGCTCCGGCAGGCCGACTGACGACCGACGACCTCACGCAGGGAGGGGGGCAGGTGATGGCGACAGCTAGGCTGCAGCCCGTGACCACATCCGCGGATGCCTTTCCGTCGGCCCCCGAGTACACGGAGGCGCCGCAGTACCCGATCGAGTCGGTGGACAACGCGCTCCGGCTGCTGCTTCTGCTGAGCACGCGGCGGTCGCTGCGGCTGACCGACGCCAGTCACTACCTCGACGTCGCCTCCTCCACGGCGCACCGACTGTTGGCGATGCTGCAGTATCGCGGCTTCGTCCACCAGGACCCGGTGTCCCGGGCGTACGAACCGGGGCCTTCGCTGGATCGGATCGCGTTCGCCCTGCTGCGCCGACTCGACATCCGCGAGCAGGCCCGGCCGACCCTGGAGCGGCTCAACGAACGCACCGGGGAGACGGTGCATCTCGGGGCGCTGGACGGCACCGAGGTGCGCTTCCTGGAGTCGATCGAGAGTCCGCGTGCCGTACGGGTCGGCTCGAGGCTGGGACGGATCCTGCCGGCGCACTGCACCTCCACGGGCAAGGCGATGCTGGCCGGGCTCAGCGAGGTGCAGCTGCGGGTGCTCTATCCGAGCGAGCAGCTGCCCCAGGTCACCTCCCACTCGCTCGCGACCCGGACGGACCTGTTGGCCGAGCTCGCCCAGGTGCGCGCCCGAGGGTACGCGTCGAGCGCGGAGGAGAGCGAGGACGGGGTGTGCTCCGTCGCGGCCGCGGTGCCGAACAGCATCCAGCCGGTGGCGGTCAACGTGTCCATCCCGATCAACAGAATGACGCCGGCGCGCCTGGAGGAGCTCGCCGAGCTGGTCCGCGATGCAGCCACCGAGATCGCGGCAGAACTCAACTGATCCCTCCCGCGGTGTTCCAGTGATCCCTTCCACCGGCACACTGATCCCTTCCACGCTCCTCCACTGACCCTCCGCCCCGGGGGGCCTCGACCGACTCTGCCGGGGGCTCGACCGCCCTGCTGACGGGCCGCCGGGGTGGCCGCCCTCGGTCGCTCGGCCCTCCGCCGGGCCGACTCGACCTCCGTCCGCCAGAGCTGTGCGACGTCGTCGCACAGCCCTGAGCCGTTTTCTGCACACCAGAGATCTATGGGCCATGGCGGCCTGTCCTGTTGGTTCACCCTGAAAGAACAGGCTGTTGACGTGTGGTGCATGTCACACCTATAACAGAGGGCAGTTCTTCAGAGAGGAAAAACTACGGTGGTCTTTCGAGCCTTCCCGCGACGCAGGACAACAGCCTGCGTCGCGCTGACCGGGTCGCTCCTGGCATTGGCCCTCGGTGGCTGTGCCGCGACGACGGCCCACGGTCAGGATGACTACACGATCGGTCTGATATCGAGCCAGACCGGCCCCGGGAGCCAGCTCGGTGTCGGGGAACTGCGGGGCGCCCAGCTCGCCGTCGAGCACCTCAACGCCGAGGGCGGCGTCAACGGCCACAAGGTGCGGCTGATCAGCGCCGATGACCAGAGCAACCCGTCCCAGACTGTCCTCCAGGCCCGCAAGATGCTGGGGCACGTCGACGGGCTGATCGGCTCGTCCACCTCCGGCCCGTGCAAGGCCATCGCACCCCAGGCGATCCGTGGTCAGATCGTCGACTACTGCCTCTCGCCCGGCATCAAGCCGGCCGGTTACCAGTGGTCCTCCAGTGCGGCGACGATCGACCTGGCCCGGGAGCTGGTCGACCACTGGCACGGGCAGGGGATCACTCGGATCGCCCTGCTCAGCACCACGGACGCCTCCGGGATCGACGGCGCGGACTCGGTCAAGGAGGCGATCAAGGAGACCCCGGGGATGGAGCTGGCCACGGCCGCGACCTTCACCCCCGACGCGGTTTCGGTGGTCTCCCAGGTGCAGCAGATCTCTGCGTCGAAGCCTCAGGCCGTGGTGGTCTGGTCGACCGGTGCCGGTGCCGGCGTGGCCTTCCAGGGCATGGCGCAGGCCGGTCTGGACCTGCCGGTGGCGACCACGGACGGCAACCTGACGTACGCCTTCCTCAAGCGGATCAAGGCCTTCCTGCCGGACCCGTTGCTGATCCCGGCCACCCGGGACTTCTGGGTCGACTCGGCCTGGACCGATCCGACGGTCCGGGAGCTGGAGGACAAGTACCACGCGGACTACCTCACCAAGTACGGCGAGCAGCCCGACTTCGGCCCCGGTGTCGCGTACGACGCGGTGCTGGTGATGGCGCACGCCATCGACAAGGCCGGCGGCGACCACACCAAGGTCAAGGGGGCGCTGGAGAGCACCCAGGGCTTCCCGGGCGTCGTCGGCACCTACTCCTTCTCCGCGAAGGACCATCGAGGACTGACACAGAAGGACGTGGGCATCGTGCAGGCGACCAAGGACGGTTTCAGCTACCTGGGAGGTGGCGGCGAATGAGCGGCTTCATCGAAGTTGTACTGGGTGGCCTGATGGCGGGCTGTGTCTACGCCCTGATCGCCACCGGCATGTCGGTGGTGTACTCCATCAGTCGGATCATCACCCTCGCCCAGGGCGGTTTCGTCGTCCTCGCCGCCCTGACCGGCGCCTCGCTGCACAACCGGCTCGGCATCCCCACGCTCGCCGTGGTGCCGATCGTGATGGTGGTCTTCGCCGTCGGCATGGCGCTCCTCGACGTGGTCGTGATCCGGCCCGCCGCCAAGCGCGCCACCCCCGACCGTCTGTTGCTGGTCACTGTCGGCATGCTGCAGGCCGTCGGCGGTCTGCTGCTGATCGGCTGGGGCAACCTGCCGTACACGATGCCCGCGTTCACCGGCACGCAGCCCCTCGTCTGGGGCGGCATCCACCTTCCCACCCAGTACTTCTGGATCGTCGGCTCGCTGGTCCTGGTGGTCGTGGTGATGCTGCTCCTGCTCGCCAGGACCGAGCTCGGCCTGGCGATGCGGGCCACCGCGGAGAACCCGATGGCGGCCCGCCTGCAGGGCATCCGGGTCGAGCGCATGCGCCTGCTCGCCTTCGCCATCGCCGGTGCGGTGGCCGGCCTGGCCGGCTGCGTCATCCTGCCGATCACCTTCCTGCAGTTCACCACCGTGACGCCGTACGCCGTGGCCGGGTTCATCGCCGCCGTCGTCGGTGGCCTGGGCAGCATCTCCGGTGCCGTCATCGGAGGTCTGCTGCTGGGTCTGCTCCAGGGCGTCTTCAGTCGCTACTGGAACGCCGACCTGGCGCAGCTCACCGCCATCGCGATCCTCGTGGTCGTGCTGGTCCTCCGGCCGCAAGGCATCCTCGGAACCGCGGAAAGGGTCCGCCGATGACGACCACCACGACCTCGCCCTCGCCGGCCCCCACTGCCGGTGTGAACGTCCCGCCCTCCCGGGGCACCCTGTCCGTACGGTGGGGAGGCGGTGTGCTCGCGGTCATCGTGATCGCCCTGTTGCCGCTGATCTTCCCGTCCCAGACCAGCTTGCTGGTCACCGTCGGGATCTTCTACCTGGCCACCATCGGTCTGACCCCGCTGGTCGGTCAGTCCGGCCAGGTCTCCCTCGGCCAGACGTTCTTCATGGCCATCGGCGGCTACGGCGCCGGCCTGCTGACCCTGAAGCTGCACTGGCCCACCGCGGTCGCGGCCATCGTGCTGGCCGTCGTCTGCGGTGGTCTGGCGCAGGCGTTCGGCGCCGCGTTCCTCCGGCTGCGCGGCTACTACTTCGCGCTCGCCACCCTCGGCCTCGCCGTCGCGACCGCCTCGATCAGCTCGGCCTGGATCGGGGTGACCGGTGGCCCGTCGGGGATGACCGGCATCCCGAGTCTCAACCTCTTCGGCTGGACGGTGTTCTCCGACCGGGCGAACTTCTACGTTCTGCTCGTCCTGGGCCTGATCGCCGCCTGGGTCACCACCAACATCCGCACCTCGCAGACCGGCCGGGCGCTCGCGGCGGTCGGCAACGATGCGGTCGCTGCCGGCATGCTCGGCATCCAGGCCTCCCGCTACAAGGCGTCCGCCTTCGGCATCGCGGCCGTGACCGCCTCGCTGGCCGGCAGCCTCTACGCCTACTACCTCGCCTTCTTCTCACCCGACATCGTGTCGGTCACCGCCGCCTTCGGCATCGTGATCATGGTGGCCATCGGTGGCTCGCGCAGCGTCGTCGGCCCGCTGGTCGGCGCGCTGGTGATCCAGGGGCTGCCGCAGGTCGGCCAGACCTTCACCACCTGGGAGCCGCTGGTCGCCGGCGTCGTCCTGATCCTGGTGATGACGTACTTCCCGGCGGGTCTGTGGGGCGCCATCCGCACCGGCGTCGCGGCGCTGGCCCGGCCGGTCACCGGTCGTACGAACAAAGGAGGGGACCGATGAGCACGCTCCTGGAGGCGCGCGACCTGAGTCGTAGCTTCGGCGGCGTGGCGGCCGTACGCAACGCCGACGTGGCCGTCGACGAGGGGACGATCCGCGCCGTCATCGGCCCGAACGGCGCCGGCAAGACCACCTTGCTCGACCTGATCACCGGCTTCACCAAGCCCGACAGCGGCACCGTCACGTTCGCGGGCAAGGACATCACCGGGCGCTCGCCGCGTGAGCTGCCGGAGCTCGGGCTGATGCGTACGTTCCAGTCGGCGCGCCTGGTGCCGTCGCTGACCGTCAGGCAGAACGTCATGCTGGGCGCCTATCGGTTCACCCGGGCCCGCTTCCTCTCCGACGCGTTCCAGCTGCCGCGGTCGCGGCGCGAGGAGCGCGAGCTGGCGAAGCGGGCCGACGAACTGATCGACCTGATGGACCTCCAGCGGTTCCGGGACGCCTCAGCGAAGACCCTGCCGGCCGGCGTCCAACGGCTGGTCGAAGTGGCGCGCGGCCTCGCTGCGGCGCCGACCCTGCTGCTGCTCGACGAGCCGGCGGCCGGTCTGGACGACACCGAGACGCGCGAGCTGGCGGACGTGCTGGTCGCGGTCCGCGACGCCGGGGTGTCGATGCTGCTGATCGAACACAACATGGGGCTGGTCCTCTCGGTCAGCGACCGGGTGACGGTGATGGACGCCGGACGCGTCATCGCCGAGGGCCGGCCGAGCGAGATTCGCGAGGACCCGGCGGTCCTCAAGGCCTACCTGGGGGTGGCGGAATGATCGAAGTGAAGGACCTCACCGCGAGGTACGGCCAGCTGGCCGCGCTGCGCGACGTCGGATTGACCCTGGCCCCCGGCGAGGTGGTCGCCCTGCTGGGCGCCAACGGCGCCGGCAAGACCACCCTGCTGCACAGCGTGGCCGGCCTGCACCGCACGCTCACCGGCCAGATCCTGTTGGACGGCAGGGAGATCACCGGCCAGGAGGCGGCGGAGTCCACCCGGCAGGGCATCTCGCTGGTGCCCGCCGGTCGGCAGGTCTTCGCCGGCCTCACCGTACGGCAGAACCTGCAGCTCGGCATGCACGGCGCCAGGCTGTCACACGCCGACAAGGAGCACCGGATCGTGGACGCGATCGCGATGTTCCCGATCCTCGGTGAGTTCGCCGACCGTCCGGCAGGCCTGCTCTCCGGTGGTCAGCAGCAGATGCTGGCCATCGCCCGGGCCTTGGTGCGCAAGCCGGCGTACCTGCTGCTCGACGAGCCGTCGCTGGGTCTGGCGCCGCAGATCGTCAGCCAGATCCTGCACGCCGTCGGCCTGCTCACCCAGGACGGCATGGGGATCCTGCTGGCGGAGCAGAACGCCACCGCGGCGCTCGGTGTCGCCGCTCGTGGTGTCATCCTCGAGAACGGTGTCGTGATGCGCACCGATGCGGCCAGGGTGCTGCTCGACGACCCGGAGGTGAGCAGCCACTACCTCGGCACGGTCGAGGAGGAGGCCGCCGGACGCCGGCGCCGGGTGCTGCCGCCGGACATCCTCACGCCGATCCTCGGCTGAGCCCGATCCGACCCGCCGGCCATCGGTCCGCCGGTCGGGTCGTGGACAACAGGCCCCCTCTCCTCGCCCATCGGGCGCGGGGGAGGGGGCCCGTTCGGTGTCCGGAGGGGTTGCCATCCTGCTACTCAGCGCTACTATGTAGTGGTAGTCAATGAAACTGAGTAGTGAAGGAGGTGACCCATGGGCAAGCAGGTGACCGAGATGCTCAAGGGCACCCTGGAGGGCATCGTCCTCGCGATCCTGGCCGTACGCCCCGCGTACGGCTACGAGATCACCGCCTGGCTGCGGGACCAGGGGTTCGCCGACATCGCGGAGGGCACCGTCTACGCCCTGTTGGTCAGGGTCGAACAGCGCGGCCTGGTCGATGTCGAGAAGGTCCCCTCGGAGAAGGGGCCGCCGCGCAAGGTCTATTCCCTGAACGATCAGGGCCGCGACCACCTCGACGAGTTCTGGAGGACCTGGAGCTTCCTCTCCGAACGACTGGAACAGCTCCACAAGGGAGGCAACTGAGATGGCACCGAAGTGGCTCGAGCTGGTCACCGGATCGCTCGAACAGAAGAAGCAGTACAAGCAGCTCCGCACCCGGATGGATGCGCTGCCGGCGCCGTACGCCGCGGCGGCCAAGGCACTCCACCGCTACTTCATGAGCGGTGCCGCCGGGATCCCCGAGGACGATTCGGTGGTGACGATGATGCGCGACTTCGTCGAGCTGTGGGAACGCGCCGCCGCCGACGGCACCCCGTTGCGCGACATCGTCGGGGAGGATCCGGTCGAGTTCGCCGACCTGTTCGCCCAGGCGTACCTCGGCAAGCGGTGGATCGACAACGAACGCGCCCGGCTGACCCGGGCGATCGAAGCCCTCGAACAGACCGACGGAGGAGAGCAACCATGACCACGACAGCCATCCGGGTGGCAGGCCTGGAGAAGTCGTACAAGAAGCTGGAGGTGCTTCGCGGCGTCGACTTCGAGGTCGCGCGGGGCAGCATCTTCGCCCTGCTCGGCGCCAACGGCGCGGGCAAGACCACGATCGTCCGGATCCTCGCCACCCTGCTCCGGGCCGACGCCGGAGAGGCGTCGGTGAACGGTTTCGACGTCGCGACCCAGGGTGTCGACGTACGGGCCTCGATCAGCCTCACCGGGCAGTTCGCCGCCGTCGACGAGATCCTGTCCGGCCGGGAGAACCTCGTGCTCGTCGCCCGCCTGCGGCACCTTCCCGATCCGGGGCGGGTGGCCGACGACCTCCTCGCGCGCTTCGGGTTGGCCGAGGCGGCGACTCGCAGGGTCGCGACCTACTCCGGCGGGATGCGCCGCCGGCTCGACATCGCGATGAGCCTGATCGGGGATCCGCCGGTGATCGTCCTCGACGAGCCGACCACCGGTCTCGACCCGCAGGCCCGCCTCGAGGTGTGGCAGGCCGTCCGGGGCCTCGCCGCCCGCGGCACCACGGTGCTGCTCACCACCCAATACCTCGACGAGGCCGAACAGCTCGCCGACCGGATCGCGATCCTGCACGGCGGTCGGATCATCGTCGACGGCACCCTGGCCGAGCTCAAGCACCTGCTCCCGCCGGCCACGGTCGAATACGTCGAGAAGCAGCCGACCCTCGAGGAGATCTTCCTCGCCGTGGTCGGTGAGGACACCGCCGATCCGGCCGGACCCGCGGCGATCGGAGCGTCGACCGCGACCGCCCCGTCCGTACCCACCCCTGAGGAGCGACGATGACCACGCACGCCATCGGCGACACGGCTGTCCTGCTGGGACGGTCACTGCGTCACATCTCCCGCAGCCTGGACACCATCATCACCACGACGATCATGCCGATCGCCTTCCTGTTGCTGTTCGTGTACGTCTTCGGCGGCGCGATCAACACCGGCACCGGCACCTCGTACGTGAACTACCTGCTCCCGGGCATCCTGCTGATCACGATCGCGTCGGGCATCTCCTACACCGCGTTCCGGCTCTTCACCGACCTGCAGAGTGGCATCTTCGAGCGGTTCCAGTCGATGCCGATCGCCCGCGCGTCGGCGCTGTGGGCGCACGTGCTGACCTCACTCGTCGCCAACCTGGTCTCGCTGGTGGTGGTCGTCGCCGTCGCCCTTCTGATGGGCTTCCGGTCGGGGGCCGGGGTGGTGGGCTGGCTCGCGGTCGCCGGGATCCTGGCCCTCTTCACCTTCGCCCTGACCTGGGTCGCCGTGATCCCCGGCCTCACCGCCAGGTCGGTGGACGGTGCGAGCGCGTTCTCCTACCCGCTCGTCTTCCTTCCGTTCATCAGCTCGGCCTTCGTACCGACCGGCTCCATGCCGGGCCCGGTGCGCGCCTTCGCCGAGCACCAGCCGGTGACCTCCATCGTCGACACCCTCCGGGCCCTGCTGGCCGGTCAGCCGGTGGGTGGCGACATCTGGGTCGCCCTCGCATGGTGCGTCGGCGTCCTGGTCGTCGCGTACGTCGTGGCGACCCTCACCTACCGCCGCAGGATCTCCTAGCGATCCTGGTCCTGCGGCGGACCCAGACCGACCTGGCGCCGGTGACGGGCTCCCGTCACCGGCGTCAGTTGTGCAGGACCGCCCGCGAGCGGAGTGCGCCCCGGGAGAGCAGGTCGAGGGCCCGGTCGGCCTCGCTCATCGGGAAGCGCTCGGTGACCGTACGGATCTTCCCCTCGGCGGCCAGCCGGAGGACCGTACGCATCTGGTCGCGGCTGCCGAGGATGGAAGCCTTGATGGTCTGGCCCTGGTTGAAGGGGAAGCCGGTGAGGTTCAGCGGGACGGCGGTGACCAGGGTGCCGCCCCAGGCGAGGGTCTGCAGTGCCTGTGCGGTGACGGCGTCGGAATCGGCGAAGGTCAGCACGGCCTGCGCGGTGCCGGCGATCGCTGCCAGCGCGTCGGGATCGGTGGAGTCCACCCCGCGGGTGGCGCCGAGATCGAGGGCGACGGCCAGGTGTTCCGGGGTGCGGCCGACGGCGATCACGTCCGCCCCGGTGAGCCGGGCGAACTGGACGGCCATGTGGCCGACGCCGCCGAGCCCGAAGACGGCGACGGTGTCGCCCGGGCCGACATCGAGCTTGTCGACCACGCCGTACGCGGTGATGCCGGGGCAGAAGAGCGGTGCGGCGTCGATCAGGTCGAGGCCCGCCGGGACGGCGTACGTGTGGGCCGCGGTGGCGAGCATGAACTGGCCGTAGCCGCCGTCGACGTGCTCACCGGTGATGACCCGCCGGTGGCAGAGGTACTCGCGCCCGCTGGTGCAGTATTCGCACTCCTCGCAGGTCCACCACAGCGGCTGGACCCCGACCGAGTCCCCGAGCGCGAACTCGGTCACTCCGTCGCCGAGGGCGGCGACGTGGCCGGTGACCTCGTGGCCGGGGACGATCGGGTGGATCGCGGGGATGCCGTCGTCGGCCCAGTCGCCCTCGATCATGTGGAGATTGGAGCGGCACACACCGCAGGCCACCACCTCGATCAGCAGCTGGCCGGGGCCCGGATCCGGGCGGGTCGTCTCGCGCCACTGCAGGGGATGGGTGGCGATCGGGGCCGGTGTGTCGAGGGCGTTCGCATACATGGAGGTCATGGCTCGACGGTAGGGGGCCGGCCGCGATCATGCGCTGTGAAATGCGTCTCGTGTCGCCGCCCTGGTGCTCCGGGGTCCTCGCGGTGGCCCTGCCTGACGCGGGTCCGGCGCCTGCCGCGGGTCCGCTGGAAGGGCTGTGGTGGGCCGACGACATGGCGGCCTTCGCGGCATCGCGGGACAAGTCCCGGTGGGACTGGACCCTGCTGATGATGGTGCCGGAGTGGATCGACCAGGAGATGTTCGCCGCGGCCGTCGCAGCCGCCGGAGCCAAGAACCGGCCGGATCGGCTGGGCGACGTACGGCTGGAACGACTCGCCGAGGGGCTGTGCGTCCAGACCCTGCACGTCGGGTCCTTCGACGACGAGGCGGCGGTGTTGGCGCGGCTGCACGACGAGTTCATCCCCGAGCAGGGATGGGCCAGGGTCGGCCGACATCACGAGATCTACCTCAGTGACGTCCGCAAGGTCGCCCCCGAGAAGCAACGTACGATCCTCCGGCAGCCGGTCGGCCCACCGGAGTCCGGTCAGGCCTGAGGTGCGCCCCGGAACCTCCCTGCACGGCCTCCCTCACACACAAACGCTCAGCTCTGCACCTCGCCCACGCGTTGGTGCTGAATGACGGACACATGTGCACGGGCGACGCGCAGAGGTCGTCGAATGTGTCTGAGCCGGTGGGCAGGATGAGCTGCTCCGAGCCCCACGTGCCCGGCCTCTTGTCACTCTTGTTGTACATCTGTGTACGAGTTATCGTGGTGGCGTCCCGTCCGATGCTGTCCGAGACCGTGGAGGTGTGATGGCGACGACCCCGACCCTGCCGGCGCCCGAACGGGCCGACGGCCCCAAGCGCGCTGACGCGCGGCGCAACATCGAGGCGATCCTCGAGGCCGCGACGGACTGCCTCAGCATGGATCCGGACGCCAGCGTCGCGGCGATCGCCCGGGCTGCCGGGGTCGGCCGGGTCACCCTCTACGGGCATTTCGCCGGCCGGGCCGACCTGGTCGATGCGACCGTCGCCCGGGCGATCGAGCGCGGCGATGCGGTGCTGGCCGCGGTGGACCTCGACGGTGACCCGACGGAGGCGCTGGTCCGGCTGATCCGGCAGAGCTGGTCGCAGATCGTACGGATCGGTGCGCTGATGACGGTCGCCAGTGCGACGCTGTCGCCTGAACGCATGCTCGAGTTGCACCGCCGCCCCGCCTCGCGGGTGGAAGGGCTGATCGAACGCGGGCGGACGGCAGGAGTGTTCCGGGCCGACCTGCCGGTGTCGTGGCTGGTCGGCACCCTGCACCGGGTGATGCACGGGGCGGCGGAGGAGATCGCGGCGGGCCGGCTCGACGCCGACGCCGCCGGCTGGACGATCGCCGCCACGGTGGTTGCCGCCTTCACCCCACCCGGGCGGCCGGTGCCGCGGATCGACAGGAGGTGACGCCATGGCTGACACTGACACCCGCCTCGCCGCGGTGGCGCGGCGCTGGCCGACCGTGGTCGGCGTCGTGTTCGCCGCCCTGATGATCGGACTCTCCGCCGGCCGGGCCACCGAGGTGCTCACCGCAGCCGCTTTCGTCTATCTCGGCTCCGCCGCACTGGGTCACCGGGCGGCGGCGTGGCCGCTGTTCGGCCTGACCTTCGTGCTGATCGGGGTCGGCTTCGCCGTGCCCGGGTTCTCCCCGTTCTGGACGATGCTCGGACTCGGCGCGGCCCTGGTGGTCTACGGGGTCATCCGGGGAGCGCTGCGGCCGGGCTGGGGGCTGCCCCTCCAGACGGCGGCGATGGTGGTGGTCGCCGCGTTGGCCCTCGCCGCGATGGTCACCGGTCTGCCCTGGGCGGCGCTGATCGTCGCGGCCGGTCTGCTCGCCCATGCCGGGTGGGACGTCCACCATCTCCGTACGCAGCGGGTGGTCGCGCACTCGATGGCCGAGTTCTGTGCCGCGCTCGACACCGTGCTCGCCGTGGCTCTCGCCGTGACGGCGTGGGCCTCCTCGTGACGGCGTGGGCCTCCTCGTGACGGCGTGGGCCTCCTCGTGACGGCGTGGGCCTCCTCGTGACGGCGTGGGCCTCCTCGTGACGACCCTCGCCGCCTGACGGTCCGGCGGTATCCGGCGGGTATCCGCCGCGATCAGCCGGCGAGCAGCCGGGCCAGCGCGGCCTCCGCGTCGGGACTGCCGGCGTCGGCGAGGCGTTGCAACTCGATCAGATCGCGCTGAGCCACCGCCCGGCGGGTGAGCAGCCGACCGGCCTGCAGACTGCCCTCGTCGAGCAGCTCGGAGAGCTCGGTCAGGTCGTCACGGGCGTCGGCCAGGTCCGCGAGCCGGTCGAGCGCCTGCTCGTTGCCCTCGTCGGCCAGAGCGCGCAACGTCGCGTGGTCGAAGGTGTTCCCGGTCATGCGTGGTCCTCCTGCCGGTTCGCGACCGTTCCAGGGCGAGCAGACTCGTCCTCACGGCCATACCTCCACGGTAATCGCCGAGCTGACGTCGGCGCGGGCGGCCCCGGGGACAGGGGACCACACTCGGCGATGGGTCGGTCAGGCCGGCGATCCCGGGACGTACGCTCCCGGTCCCGATCCCTGACGCCGGTGCCAGTCCCGATCACGACCAGACACCCGAGCTGCCCCGTCGGTGCGAGCCGACCAGATGGGTGTCGAGCACGCCGACCGATTCCATCAGGGCGTACATCGTCGTCGGGCCGACGAAGCGGAACCCCTCCCGCCGCAGTGCCCGGGCCAGTCCCTCCGACTCCGCCGACGTGGTCGGTGCCTCGGACAGCGTGCGCGGGGCGGGCGTCTGCGCCGGCCGGAACGACCACACCAGTGCCACCAGTCCACCGCGCTCCCGGAGCGCGACGGTGGCCCGGGCGTTGGCGATCGTCGCCTCGATCTTGCGGCGATTGCGGACGATCCCCGGATCGGCCAGCAGCCGCGCCACGTCCGCCTCGGTGTAGCCGGCGACCCGATCCGGGTCGAAACCGTCGAACGCCGTGCGGAAGGCCGGGCGCTTGCGCAGGATCGTCAGCCAGGACAGGCCGGACTGGAACGCCTCCAGGCTGAGCTTCTCGAACATCCCTCGCTCGTCGCGGATCGGGACGCCCCATTCGGTGTCGTAGTACTCCCGCAGCAAGGGGTCGGTGGCGGCCCACGCCGGGCGGGCCAGGCCGTCCTCGCCGACCACCAGGTCGGGGGAGACGGGGACGGGGCCGGTCGCGGGGGTCGCCATGGCCCGATCGTACGTGCCGCTCGCGCCGTGGATCGTACGCCCACACGCCCCGCGCCGTGGATCGTACGCCCACACGCCCCGCGCCGTGGATCGTACGCCCACACGCCCCGCGCCGTGGATCGTACGCCCGTGCCCGCGCAGCGGATGCCCGGTGCCCCGCCGATCCGCCGCCGACGGTGTGACCCACAATGTCCCCATGCCCATCCTCAACAAGGACATGACCCTCTGCATCTCGCTGTCGGGCCGGCCGTCCAACCTCGGCACCCGGTTCCACAACTACCTGTATGACCTGCTGGGCCTCAACTACATCTACAAGGCCTTCTCCACCGACGACATCGAGGGAGCGATCCGGGGCGTCCGCGCCCTGGGCATCCGCGGCTGCTCGGTGTCGATGCCGTTCAAGGAGGCCGTGATCCCGCTGGTCGACGAGATGGAGGAGTCCGCGGCGGCGATCGAGTCGGTCAACACCATCGTCAACGACGGTGGCCGGCTGTCGGCCTCCAACACCGACTACGAGGCGGTCGCGAGCCTGCTGCGCAGCCACGCGGTCGATCCCGGCCTGCCGGTCCTGGTGCGCGGGTCGGGCGGGATGGCCAAGGCCGTCGTGGCCGCCTTCCGGGGTGCCGGCTTCGACGACCTCACGGTGCTGGCCCGCAACGCCACCGCCGGTCCCGCCCTCGCGGCGAAGTACGGCTACCGGTGGACCGCCGAGGACCCGGCGCCAGGGGCCCAGGTGCTGGTGAACGTCACCCCGTTGGGGATGGACGGCCCGCAGGCCGACGTCCAGTCGTTCTCGGACGCCCACCTGGCCGCCGCGAGCGTGGTGTTCGATGTGGTCGCGTTCCCGGTGGAGACCCCGCTGATCCGCGCCGGCCGGACGCTGGACAAGCAGCTGATCACCGGGGCCGAGGTGGTCGCGCTGCAGGCCGCCCGGCAGTTCGAGCGCTACACCGGGGTGGCCCTCACCCCGGAGCTGGTGGCCGAGGCCTCGGAGTTCTCCCGGGCGCAGTGACCAGCGGATCGTACGGCTGACCGGCCCGGCGCGCCATGCCGGGCCGGCGCCGCCTCAGGGGTCCTCCGGGTTTGTCCCGGGTCCGCGGCACGTCCTCCCGGAAGGGGCTGCCGGCTCCGTACCATGGGTCGCGTACCGCCCGAACAGCCTGACCAAGAAGGAATCACGCGCATGCGTACCAAGAACCCCGTGCTCAATCGCTCGGCCTCGTTCAACCCCCGGGCCGGATACCAGGGCTCGGTTCCGCAGTACCAGGGCCAGGGCTTCGATCCGTACGCGGCCCTGCAGACCGTCGACCGGATGACGATGGACGACGTGATCACCAAGACCGCGCTCACCCTCGGGACGGTCGTCCTGACGGCGGCGGCGTCCTGGTTCCTCGTCCCGGCCGCTCTGGTCGGTGTCGCCTGGATCGGGTCGGCGATCGCCGCCCTGGTGGTCTCCTTCCTGGTGGTCGGCCGTCGTGGCGTACGCCCCGGCATGGTCGTGGCGTACGCCGCCCTCGAGGGTGTCTTCATCGGCATCTTCTCCCGGTTCCTCGAGGCGATGTTCCCGGGCATCGTGGTGCAGGCGGTGGTCGCCACCTTCGTCGTCGCCGGTCTGGTGCTGGCCAGCTACAAGATCTTCAACCTCAATCGCTTCGCCAACCGGATCTCCCGCGGCCTGCTGATCGCCACCGGAGCCCTTGCGGTCGTCTACCTGGTCAACTTCGTGCTGTCCCTGTTCGGCGTGCACACCGGCCTCATCGGCTTCGGACCGCAGGCCGGCGGACTGGCCTTCCTGGTCACCGCGGTCGCCATCGTGCTGGCCACGATGAACCTGCTGGTCGACTTCGCTGCCATCGAGGACGGCGTCCGCAACGGTGCCCCGGCCGACCAGTCCTGGGTGGCCGCCTTCGGTCTCACCGTCTCGATGGTGTGGCTCTACACCGAGCTGCTCCGCCTGCTCTCCTACTTCCGGCAGAGCTGACCCCGGTCCGCGATGGACTTCAACGAGAACGCCCGGCTGGATCCCTCCCGGTCCACGTCCGGTGGTGGGAGCGGTGGCGGACGGATCGCGGTCGGGGGCGTCGGCGGCCTGGTCCTCATCCTCGTCGCGCTGTTCTTCGGCATCGATCCGGCGAACATCCTCGGCAGCCAGACGATCGACCCGACCAGCAGCGTCTCCACCGGAGCGAACACCCTGCAGAAGTGCACGACGGTCAAGGACATCGAGACCACTCCGCAGTGCCGCTTCGTCGCCTACCAGAACTCGCTCGACCGCTACTGGGGCAGCGTGGTGCAGGGCTACACGCCGGCCGAACAGTTCGTGATGTTCTCCGGCCAGGTGCAGACCGGCTGTGGCACCGCGACCTCGGAGGTCGGTCCGTTCTACTGTCCCGGCGACGAGAAGGTCTACCTGGACGAGTCGTTCTTCAGCACGCTCGAGCAGCAGTTCGGCGCCACCTCGACCCGAGCGGTCGAGGCGTACGTGATGGCCCACGAGTACGGCCACCACGTGCAGAACCAGATCGGCGTCCTCGGCCAGGTCAGCCGGGGCGGCACCGGGGCCGACTCGGCCGCCGTCCGGTCCGAGCTGCAGGCCGACTGCTTCGCCGGCGTGTGGTTCGCCAACGCTGCCAAGGACACCCAGGGGCCGATCGCGCAGGTCAGCGAGCAGGACATCAGGGAGGCCCGGGCCGCCGCCCAGGCCATCGGCGACGACAGGATCCAGCAGAACACCACCGGCCGGGTCGACCGTGAGTCGTGGACCCACGGCTCCTCGGCGCAGCGGGAGAAGTGGCTGCTGCAGGGCTACCGGTCCGGCGACCCGAACACCTGCGACACCTGGTCGGCGCGCACCCTGTGACCGTTCCCGCCACGTGATCAAGTACCTCGGGTCCAAGCGCACACTCGTCCCCGTCCTGGGCCGGCTCGCCGAGGCCGTCGGGGCGCGGACGGCGGTGGACCTCTTCACCGGCACCACCCGGGTGGCGCAGGAGTTCTGCCGGCAGGGGGCGTACGTCACCGCGGTGGACACCGCGGCCTACTCCGAGGTGTTCGCCCGGACGTACGTCGAGGCGGACGCCGCCGCGGTCGATGTCGCGGCGGTGCAGGCGGCGATCGACGAGCTCAATGCGCTGCCGGGGGTGGACGGCTACGTGACGGAGACGTTCTGCCACCGCTCCCGGTTCTTCCAGCCGCACAACGGGCGGCGGATCGACGCGATGCGGACCGCGATCGATCGGCACTGGGCCGGCACCCCGCTGTGGCCGGTGCTGGTGACCAGCCTGATCGAGGCGGCCGACGCGGTCGACTCGACGGTGGGGCTCCAGATGGCCTACCTGAAGCGGTGGTCACCGCGCTCCTACCAGGACATCCGGCTCGAGGTGCCGGCCTTCACCCCGGGGACCGGGCGGGCCGTCCGCGGCGATGCCATGACGGTCGCCGGGGCACTGCCACCGGTCGACCTCGCCTACCTCGATCCGCCGTACAACCAACACCGCTACTACACGAACTACCACATCTGGGAGACGCTGGTCCGCTGGGACGAGCCGGAAGTGTACGGGGTGGCGTGCAAGCGGGTCGACTGTCGCGACGAGGCGACCAAGAGCCCGTTCAACAGTCGTCGGACGATGGCATCGGCGCTGGCCGCGGTGATCGGTGACCTGCGGGCGGACGTGATCGCGGTGTCCATCAACGACGAGTCCTTCGTCAGCCGCGCCGAGGTGGAGCGGATGTGCCGTGACCGGGCCGAGCACGTCGAGGTGCTGGCGTACGACGCGCGGCGCTACATCGGCTCGGTGATCGGGGTGTACGACGACAAGGGCCGCAAGGTCGGTCGTCCCGGCGCCCGGTCGACCACCGAGTTCATCGTGCTGGCCGGGGACCGCGACCGGATCGCGGCGAGCGAGGCCATCGCCGGGGGGTGCAGAGCAGGGCGCTAGGGTGATCCGCATGAGTGAGGAGCACGAGGTCCTGACGTATCCCGATTTCGGCATCGCCGTCCGGGAGGTCGCCCAGATGATCGTCGACGACGGATTCATCCCCGACATCATCATGTGCATCGCGAGGGGTGGGCTACCCTTCGGCGGCGCCCTCGGCTACGCCCTGGACATCAAGCAGATCACCGAGATGAACGTCGAGTTCTACACCGGTGTCAACGACCGCCTCCCGACGCCGATCCTGCTGCCGCCCAGCCCTCAGCCGCACGACCTGCGCGACCTCAAGGTGCTCATCGCCGACGACGTCTCCGACACCGGCACCACGCTCAAGTTCACCCAGGACTTCCTGCAGCAGTACGCGGCCGAGACGCGTACGGCGGTCATCTACGAGAAGCCGCACACCCGCCTGCACGCCGACTTCGTCTGGCGCTACACCGACCGCTGGATCGACTTCCCGTGGTCGACCCTGCCGCCGGTCACCCGCCGCAGCCGGGCCGAGGCCGAGGCGTCCGCGGGAGCCGAGGCTGCGGAGGCCCGGGAACCTGAGGCCGACCCGGCCTGACCCCGGCCGGCCGCAGACGACCCGGTCCTCCCGGACCGGTCAGCGTACGACCGACGCCCGGTCGGATCCCCACCGACAAGGGATCCGACCGGGCGTCGGTGTCGTACGGGCCGCGTGGTCGTCCGGCGACCGTACCGGCCGGGCCGTTCAGAGCGCGGCGATGATGTCCTGCACCCGCTCCTTGGCGTCGCCGAACAGCATCTCGGAGTTGTCGCGGAAGAACAGCGGGTTCTGCACGCCCGCGTAGCCGGGGTTCATCGAGCGCTTGAACACGATGACCTCCCTGGCCTTCCACACCTCGAGCACCGGCATCCCGGCGATCGGGGAGTCCGGTTCGTCGAGCGCCGCCGGGTTGACCGTGTCGTTGGCGCCGATCACCAGCACGACGTCGGTGTCGTCGAAGTCGCCGTTGATCTCGTCCATCTCCAGGACGATGTCGTACGGCACCTTGGCCTCGGCCAGCAGCACGTTCATGTGGCCGGGCAGCCGGCCGGCCACCGGGTGGATGCCGAACCGCACCTGGACGCCGCGGTCGCGCAGCTTCTGGGTGAGCTCGGCCACCGGATACTGTGCCTGGGCGACAGCCATGCCGTAGCCCGGCGTGATCACCACCGACCGGGCGCCGGCCAGTTCGTGGGCGACGTCGGAGGCGCTGGTCTCGCGGTAGTCGCCGTACTCGCGGGCCTCACCGCTGCCCTTGCTCGTTCCCTCGCCGAACCCGCCGAGGATGACCGAGACGAACGACCGGTTCATCGCCTGGCACATCAGGTAGGACAGGATCGCACCGGAGGAGCCGACCAGGGCGCCGGTGACGATCAGCAGGTCGTTGCCGAGCATGAACCCGGCGGCGGCCGCGGCCCACCCGGAGTAGGAGTTCAGCATCGAGACGACGACGGGCATGTCGCCGCCGCCGATCGAGGACACCATGTGCCACCCGAGGAGCAGGCCGAGCACGGTCATCAGGATCAGCGGCAGCAGGCTCGGGGCCAGGACGAACCAGACGCCGAGGGCGACGCAGACCACCAGAACGAGCAGGTTGATCAGGTTGCGGCCGGGGATCATCAGGGCCGTGGACTTGAGTCGCCCGCTCAGCTTGCCGAACGCGACCAGCGATCCGGTGAGGGTGTAGGCGCCGATCAGCACCCCGGCGAAGACTTCGATCAGGTGGGCGACGGAATAGTCGGCGTCGACCTCGAGGAAGGAGTTGAAGCCGACCAGGACGGCCGCCAGACCGACGAAGGAGTGCAGCATGGCGATCAACTGGGGCATGCCGGTCATCTCGACCGTCCAGGCACGCCAGGTGCCGATGACGGCGCCGATCAGCATGGCCGAACCGATCAGAGCGGCCGTGATCATGAAGCCGCGCGGTGCGGTGGTCACCGCCTGGGTGATCACGCCACCGAGAGCGATGAACATGCCGAGCATGCCGGCGACGTTGCCCAACCGGGCTGTCTCGTGGCGGGACAGTCCGGCCAGGGCGAGGATGAACAGGACGGCCGCGATGATGTAGGCGGCCGGCACCATGGAGGTGAGTTGCATCGCTCAGGCCTTCCGGAACATGGCGAGCATCCGGTTGGTCACCAGGAAGCCACCGAAGACGTTGATGGATGCGACCAGGATCGCCACCCACGACAGGATCGTCACGGGCACGCTGGAGCTGCCGACCTGCAGCAGCGCACCGACCATGATGATGCCCGAGATGGCGTTCGTCTCGGCCATCAGCGGGGTGTGCAGGGCGTGGGTGACGTTGGAGATCACGTAGAACCCGACGAACACCGCCAGCATGAGGACCATCCAGTGCCCGAGGATCCCGAGCGGTGACAGCCCGCCGATGATGAAGAAGATCACCATGGCCAGTCCGGCCGCCACGAGGTTACGGGTCCGCTTGCGTCGGGCCAGCTCGGCCGGGGACTCCGTCGGCTTCGCGACCTCGGCTGCGGGCGTCGCGACCGGGGCGGGGGCCGCGGCGGAGACCTTCACCGGTGGCGGCGGCCAGGTCACGGCGCCTTTGCGGGTGACTGTCATCGACCGGACGACCTCGTCGTCGAAGTCGAGGACGAGCCGGCCGTCCTTCTCCGGGGTGACCAGCTTCAGCAGGTTGACCAGGTTGGTGCCGAGCAGCTGGGACGCCTGCCGGGGCAGCCGGCCGGCCAGGTCGGTCCAGCCGATGATCGTCACCCCGTTGTCGGTGACCACCTTCTCGTCGGCCCGGGTCAGCGCGGTGTTGCCGCCGGTGGAGGCGGCCATGTCGACGATGACACTGCCGGGCTTCATCGCCGCGATCATCTCGGCGGTCAGCAGGATCGGGGCGGCCTTGCCCCGGATCTGCGCGGTGGTGACGATGATGTCGGCGGTGCGGGACTCCTCGGCGTACATCCGGGCGGCGAGCTCGGCCTGGTCGGCGGTCATCTCCTTGGCGTAGCCGTCGGAGGAGACGTTCGTGTCGACCGCGCCGACCTCGACGAAGGTCGCGCCCATCGACTCGATCTGCTCACCGACCTCGGGGCGTACGTCGAACGCCCGCACCTGGGCTCCCATCGAGCCGGCGATGCCGATCGCGGCCAGACCGGCGACGCCGGCGCCGACCACGAACACCCTCGCCGGGGGCACCTTGCCGGCGGCGGTGACCTGGCCGGTGAACATCCCACCGTAGGCCTGGGCGGCTTCGATCACCGCGCGGTAGCCGGCGATGTTGGCCATCGAGGACAGCACGTCGAGTGCCTGCGCGCGGGAGATCCGGGGCACGGCGTCGAGCGACAGCGCGCTGATCCCGGCCTCGGCGTACCGTTCGGCCACCTCGGGATGCAGGGCGGGGGAGAGCATCGACACCAGGGTCGCTCCGGGGAGCATCAGGGCGAGTTCCTCGTCGGTCGGCGGATTGCACGCCAGCACGACGTCGGACGCCCAGACCTCGGGGGCCTCACCGAGTCGGGCCCCGGCCTCCGTGTAGGCGGAGTCGGGGAAGTCGGCGCGCTGACCGGCTCCTCGCTCCACCACCACGTCGTAGCCGAGCTTGAGTAATTGCGGGACAGTTGACGGAGTCGCCGCCACCCGGGTTTCGGATGGTGAGGACTCCCTGGGCACTCCGATTTGCACCGTGGACCTCCTTCAGCACTACGAAGCGTAGTGGACGTACGCAGTGTTCGCTAACTCACTGTCCTGGCCCCTTGCGGAGGCGGTCTGCCGGGGGCAGGACAGGCGTTGCTGACCACCACTATTCCGCAGGTCACAACGGGCCTGCAGGCAGGTCGGTCAGCCCTGCCGAGGCGGTGTCGTGTGGTCCGGCTCCCGGGCGTCATCCTCCGCGGGGTCATCGCTCCCGGGTGTCACCGCTCCCGGGTGTCACCGCTCCCGCGTGTCATCGTCCACGGGGTCACCACCGAGTGCCGGCAGGCCGATCCCGGCCAGGTGGGCGCCGACGAACTGCAGCACCACCACCGACCAGGGGTCGGCGACGTACGTTCCCGCGTCGATCGCGGTGGCCCGGTCCGGCGACCAGTGGTTGGCGGACGACTCGGCCCATGGTGCGGTGTCGATGATCCGCTTCCAGGCCCCGCCGTCGGCCTCCGGCACCCGGAACTCCTGGCGGTGGTCGGTCATGTTGACCAGCAGCGTGTAGTCGTTCCCGCCCACCGAGGAGCCGTCGATGCCGAGGGTCAGCGCCCGGTCGGCCGGCGCCGGCCAGTCCTGCAGGTCGGTGCGGCGGAAGACGTAGCTGACGTCGCCGTTGTCGACGGTGAGATCGCCCCAGGCACGTTGCCGCAGGCCGGGGTCGTCGCGGCGGATCCTGGCCACGGCGGCGGCGAAGGTGAACAGCGGGTTCGAGCCTTCACCCGCGGTCCGGCCGACCACGTCGTGGTAGTGGTACGCCTCCGGATGCCGCGGATCGACCGGCAGCAGGGTCGGCGCCTCGGACACCGCCTGGGCCCAGTTGTTCCAGATGCCGACCGTGTTGAGGGCCCACGGGTTGTTGTTGCCGTTCTGCGTACGGCCGTACTCGTCGCCGGAGACGACCATCGGCACGCCCCGGGAGAAGAACAGCAGCACCCAGAAGTTGCGCCATCGGGCCCGCCGCAGCGCGTGGTCGCCACCGGAGTCCCAGGAGTCGTTCGTGTCGGTCCCGCCGTCGGACGGGCCGAACGGGAACGGCTGGTCGTTCCGCTTCGCGTTGTACGAGACCAGGTCCATCATGGTGAAGCCGTCGTGCGCGGTGACGAAGTTGATCGACCGCTGCGGTCCGCCCTGGTCGGCGAAGTGGTGGTAGTCGCCGTTGAGCATCGCGGTGAACGTCGCGGCGTCGCCGTCGCCCTTGGCGTACCGGCGGATCGCGTCGCGATATCGTCCGTTCCACTCGGCCCAGCCGGGCGGGAAGTTGCCCACCTCGTAGCCCCACAGGTCCCAGGCCTCGGCGATCACCTCGACCTGCCGGGCTTCCGCGAGGGTGGCGATCGCCTCCAGCAGCGGGTGCTGCGGGAAGAACCGCTTCTGGTCGGCCCAGTCGTCGGGTCGCCACTGCAGCGGCGTACGTCCCAACACCGGGGCCAGGTCGAAGCGGAAACCGTCGACTCCCATCACGTCGGTCCAGTAGGCCAGCGCATCGGTGACCAGGTCGCAGGCCGCCGGGGAGGAGAAGTCCACCTGGTTGGAGGTGCCGGTGGCGCCGTCCACCAGGACATGATCGCCGGTCATCACGTAGTACTCGCCGGCCGCGAAGCCGCCCAGGCTGGTGAAGCCGGTGGTCTGCGGATCGCCGTGCCAGCAGCCGCCCTCGGCGGTGTGGTTGAAGACGACGTCGAGGTAGATCTCCAGTCCGGCGTCGTGGAAGGCGCGGACCATCTCCTTGAACTCGCGGGTCGGCCCACCGGGCGACTTGTCGGCGCTGTAGTCCCGGTTGGGTGCGAAGTAGGCCATCGTCATGTAGCCCCAGTGGTTCGACCCGCCCTGGGTGTCGCCGAGGTCGTCGGAGTCGGTCTGCTGGACCGGCAGCAGCTCGAGCGTGGTGAAGCCCAGGCCCTTGAGGTAGGGCGCCAGCAGCGCCGCCGCCCGGTAGGTGCCGCGCAGCCGGTCGGGGATGTCGACCACCTCCTCGAAGCCGGGCAGTCCGCCGAGCAGGTCCCCGAGCTGGGCCGCGGAAGGATGCAGGGTGAGGTTCTTGACGTGGGCCTCGTACACGGCGGCCTTGTGGGCGGGCAGTCGCGGACGCTGACCGGACGAGGTGTCGTCGACCACGACGACCCCCTTCGGCGCCCACGGCCCGGTGTCGGCCTCCCGGCGTGGCCGACCGTGGAAGTCGTCGCCGCCGGTGCCCCAGCATCCGCTGTCGCCGCCGATGTCCTCGATCACCGGATCCATCGGGGCGTGGGTCACTTCCCGGGCGTACGGGTCGAAGAGCACCTTGTTGGGGTTGAAGCGGTTGCCGTCCTCGTCGATGTCGGCGAGGAAGCCGACGCCGCTGCCCGGCGTCCACGCCGGATCGTACGGCCAGTTGCGTCCCCAGCAGCGGAAGGCGTAGAGCGCGCCGTGGCCGAGACCCTCCACCTTGCCCGCCAGACCCCGGTGGCGTCGCGGACCAGTTCCACCGCGTCCTGGGCGGCACTCCCCAGCGGCGTGGAGTAGCGCTCGAGCAGCACTCGGGTGGCGGCCGGGGCGTGCACCGCCACGGTGGTGAGATCGGGGGTGGTGAGTTCGGTGGTGAGATCGGGGGTGGTGAGTTCGGCGGAGGTGGCAGCGAGGGCGGTGGGGCCGGTTCCGGGGACGACGTGGGCGCCGAGGGGCCAGTCCCCGTCGGCCCAGCGGTCCCGATCGACAGCGCGCATCAGGCTCATGGCGCCCACGGTGCCATTCCGGCGGCGTCCCGTCGACTACGGGACGTCGGCGTGTCCGGCGTCTGTCGGATCTGGCCGATCAGGACGCGCTCATCCGGCCCGCCCGGTCGAGCCGCGCGTCGTCGTCGACGACAGGCGGATCGCTCGGTCCGCTCGGCCACTCGGTCCGACAATTGCTGATGCCGGGTGTGTGCCGCCTGCGGCGGCGTTCAGGCGCAGGTCACGCCGGTGGCGTGGATCGGGCAATAGCCGCCCGGATTCTTGATCAGGTACTGCTGGTGGTAGTCCTCGGCGTACCAGAAGGCCGGTTCTCCCGACGCCTCGTCGAGGCGGGTGATCTCGGTGGTGATCTGCCCGTAGCCGGCGTTCGCGTACGCCTCGGCGTACGCGGCGAGCAGCCGGCGGGCGACCTCCTCCTGGGCCTCGGAGACCGGGAAGAGGGCGGAGCGGTACTGGGTGCCGACGTCGTTGCCCTGGCGGTAGCCCTGGGTCGGGTCGTGCGCCTCGAAGAACTGCCGCACCAGCGCCTCGTACGTCACCCGCTGCGGGTCGTACGCGACCCGGACCGTCTCGGCGTGGCCGGTCCGCCCGGTGCAGACCTCCTCGTACGTCGGGTTCGGGGTGAAGCCACCCTGGTAGCCGACGGCGGTGTTGGTGACGCCGTCGGTGGCCCAGAACATCTTCTCCTCGCCCCAGAAACAGCCGAGCGCGAAGTAGCCGATCTCCGAGCCCTCCGGGGTGGCGTCGTCGGGCACGCCGAACACCAGGTTGTCCGGAGCGGGCGAGGGCAGGATCCGCTGCGTACGCCCCCGGAGTGCCTGCTCGCGGGTGACCATGGTCGGCTCCGGTCGCTGGAAGAGGAACATGCCCCGAGGGTACGTTCTCGCTCGCGCCGCGACCAGGGCCACGCCGCCCGGTCAGTCGTACATCGCGATGAACCGACCGATCACCCCGCCGGTACGCAGCGCGTCGATGGCCGCGGGGATGTCGGCCTGGGTGATGTGGTTCATCGGCGGGGTGAGGGCGCCGGCGCGCATCAGCTCGTAGATGCCGGCCAGGTCCTCGACCGTCCCCGACTTCGAGCCCTTGATGGTCAGCTGGTTGATGATCAACGGGTAGGTGTTGATGGTGGCCTCGAGCTTGCCCATCCCGACTTGGACGAACGTGCCGAACTCGGCCAGGGTCTCGATGCCCTGGGCGGTGGTGGTGCCGAAGCCGGCGTAGTCGACGATGAGGTCGAGATCCTTGTCCTTGAACGCGGTGATCGTGTCGGCGACGTCGGTGAGACCGATCTCGCCGGCGAGTTCGCGGGTCTTGGGGGCGACCTCGGCCGCGTAGACCTCGGCGCCGGTGAGCACCGCGACCCGGGCCCCGATGTAGCCCAAGCCGCCCAGGCCGATCACTCCGACCTTCATCCCCGGACGGCAGCCGCCGGTCGTCATCATCGCGTGATAAGCGGTCAGCCCGGCGTCGGTGGCCATCGCCCCGAGGTCGTACGGCACCTCGTCGGGGAGCCGCACCAGATTGGCCTCGGTCGCCAGCAGCCGGGGACCGAATCCGCCGTCCCACTGGCCGTAGCCGATGGCGTCCCCGTCGGGCATCACCGGCGCGACGCCGACGCGGTCACCGACCTGCCAGCCGTCCATGCCGTCGCCGACCTCGGTGATCACGCCGGCGTTCTCGTGGCCCATCGTCCGCGGGAGCACCGGGAACAGGGGCATCCAGCCCGGATCGTCCAGGGCGGTCACGTCCGAGTGGCAGACGCCGGCCGCTTTCACCTCCACCACCACGGTCCCTGGGCGGGCCTGTGGTTTGGGCACGTCGTTGAGTTCGAGCGGGGTGTCCGTCCCGGTGAACTGCCAAGCCTTCATCGGAGTCTCCTTCGACGCTGTGGCCCACCCGGTGGTCGCCGACCACGCGGAGCGGCGGGTGGACCGCGCCCACGGGCTCCTTCAGGATACGGGTGGGGGGATCACCTGGCTGGCCTTTCACTGCCCTTTCACCTGCCACTGCCGTTTCAGCTGGCCCTTCACGGAGCTGTCCGGGCCCCTGGCGGCGACGTGACGGGGACGACGCCAGGATGCCCCCTGGGGCATCCCGTCGAGTCGCTACGATCCAGCCATGGAGCTCACCGCCAACCTCGTCCCGCTCGCCCGGCTCGTCGGCACCTGGGCCGGCGAAGGCGCCGGGGAATACCCGACCATCGCCCCGTTCACCTACCACGAGGAGATCACCTTCGCCTTCGTCGGCAAGCCGTTCCTCGTCTACACCCAGCGCACCCGCGCCGCCGACGGCAGCCCGCTGCACATGGAGACGGGCTATCTGCGCCACACCGGCGACGGACACCTGGAGTTCGTCCTCGCCCTGCCGACCGGCCAGGTCGAGTTGGCCGAGGGCGCGCTGCGCACCACTGAGGACGGTCTGACGGTCGAGTTGGACGCCCAGGTCTGGGCGACCTCGACCGCCAAGGACGTCTCCGCCACGCGGCGTACGTACCGGATCAACGGTGACGTCCTGGAGACGGTGCTCGACATGGCCGCGGTCGGCCGGCCGATGGCCCGCCACCTGGAGTCCCACCTGGTGCGCACCGCCTGAGGGACGTCGCGTCCGCCGGGAGATGGCCGGACGCGGACCGGGGCCGACGGCGGACCGGGGTCGGCCGCGGGGTGCGACGCTGTCAGGAGCGGTGCCGCAGGTCCCAGTCGACCGGCGTGCCGCCCTGCTCCGCCAGCAGGGCGTTGGCCCGGCTGAACGGCCGGGACCCGAAGAAGCCGTTCCGGGCGCTGAGCGGTGAGGGATGGGCGCTCTCGATCACCGGCACAGGCGTCAGCAGCGGCGCCAGGTTACGGGCGTCGCGCCCCCACAGGATGGCCACCAGCGGTCCGCCGCGCCGGGCGAGGGCCCGGATCGCCGTCTCGGTGACCTCCTCCCAGCCCTTGCCGCGGTGCGAGGCGGGCTTGCCGGGCTGGACGGTCAGGCACCGGTTGAGCAGCAGCACGCCCTGCTCGAACCAGCCGGTGAGGTCCCCGTTCGGGGCGGGCGCGATGCCGAGGTCGGCCTGCAACTCGGCGTAGATGTTGCGCAGGCTCGCCGGCAGCGGCGACACGTCGGGGGCCACCGAGAAGCTCAGCCCCACCGGATGGCCCGGCGTGGGGTACGGGTCCTGGCCGACGATCAGCACCCGGACGTCCGCCAGTGGGCGGCTGAACGCGCGCAGCACCCGGTCGCCCGCCGGCAGGTAGCCACGTCCTTCGGCCATCTCGGCGCGCAGGAAGTCACCCATCCGGGCCACCACCGGTTCCACCGGGGCCAGCACCTCGGCCCAGTCGGGTGCCACCAGGTCGTGGAGCGGAAGACGGGTCATCGTACGGTCTCCTTCGGGGGCGCGGTCGGGGTCCGGCGCGGCATCCGTACGGAGGCGAGCGCCGCCAGGCCCATCAGCAGGGTAGCCGTGACGTACGCGAACGGGATGCCGGCTCGGTCGGCGATGACTCCGGCGAGCACCGGGCCGAGGATCTGACCGGTGTCGGAGGCCATCGAGAAGACCGCGACCGGCGTCCCGGAGCGGGGTCCGGCGATGTCACCGACCGTCGCGGCGGGCGCGGTCCCCATCAAGGACACCGCCAGCGCATTGACGCACAGCACGAGGATCAGGGTCCAGATGTCGGGGACGAACGCCACCGCCAGCATCGCCACCGCAGCGATGATGCTGCCGGCGATCATCGCCGGGCGCCGGCCCACCCGGTCGACGAACCGGCCGGCCGGCCGCAGCGCGACGGTCTGGACGACCGAGGCGACCGCGATCGCCAGACCGGTCCAGACCGGATCGCGATGCAGCACCTCGACGACCAGCACCGGAGTGAGGGAACTGCGGATCCCGAGCGAGCTCCAGCCGTTCGCGAAGTTGCACACCAAGGCGGCCTGGTAGCGCGAGTCGGCGAGGATCTGCCGGAACGGCCGACTGTCCGACCGCGCCGTCCCGGGGGCGCCGTCGGGGTCCGTCGTCGGCCGTGGACCGCGCAGCCGGAGCAGACCGACGAGCGCAGCGGCGACCAGGGTGGCGGCATAGAAGTAGAACGGGGCACGGATCGAGACTGCCGCGAGCAGGCCGCCCAGCGCCGGGCCGGCCATGTTGCCGATCAGGAAGCCGGTCTGGAAGGTGCCGGTCGCCCGGCCGCGGTGGGAGTCCGGCACCGAGCGGATCAGCAGGGTCATCGCGGAGACGGTGAACATCGAGGAGCCGATGCCCCCGGCCGCCCGGAACAACAGGAGTTGTTCGTACGACTGGGCGGCGCCCATCGCCGCGCTCGAGGCCGCCACGATGAGGATGCCGACCGCGAGGACGGTCCGTTCGCCGGCACGTCCGATCATCCGGCCGGTGAACGGGCTGGTGACCAGGCGCATCACCGCGAAGGCCGAGACGACGAACCCGGTCTCCACCTGACCGACGCCGAAGGACCGGGCGAACACCGGCAGGACTGGGATGACGACCCCGAAACCGACCGCCACGAAGAAGGAGATGACCGCAAGCACGTACACGTCGGCCGGCAGGCGGCCGGCGCCGGTGCGCGGTGCAAAGGTGGGAGGGGTCACTGGGGGCATGTTAGTGCGCCGGGCGGTGGGGTCGGATGCCGGCGGGGCGGGAGCCGGACGGGCCGGGTCGCCGGATGGGGCGGTTGCCGGATGGCCCGGTACGGAGGCCGGCACGGTGACGGGTAGCTTTGGGGATGCCACACCAGCGACGTTCCAGGGAGTCACCGCGTGGACCAGATGACCGACCAGGAAGCTGCGGAACCTGCCGCAGGAGCCCCTTCAGGGGCCGCGGCCACCGTGCCCGAGCCACCGGACGCCATCGACCGGCAGCGCGGTGGGCCGGCGGGGGGCGGCACGGGATCGGGTGAGGTGGGATCGGCAGCCTCCGTGCCCGGCCCGATCAGGGTCGCGGCATCGTGGATCTGGCGGCTGTTGCTGATCGGTGTCGGGATCTTCGCGCTGGGCAATCTGCTGCGCTACTTCTCGGGCCTCACCGTTCCGCTGGCGGTCGCCCTGCTGCTCGCCGCGCTGCTCACCCCGGCGAAGGCCTGGCTGGTGCGCCGCGGCATGCCCCAGGCGTTGGCGGCGGCGCTCACCCTGGTGGTCGGCCTGGTGGTCGTCCTGGCGGTGCTGTCGGGGATCGTCCTGCAGGTGGTCGGCCAGGGGCCCACTCTGGTGAGTTCCTCCCAGGCCGGCGTGATGAAGCTGATCGACTGGCTGAGCAACGGCCCGTTGCAGCTCGCCCCGGAGCAGGTCCAGGGTGCGATCGGCCAGATGTCGACGCAGATCCCGCAGCGGCTCGAGGGGTGGGCGGGCCAGATCCTCGGCGTCGCGGCCGGCGTCGGCTCGTCGGTGGCCAGCTTCTTCGCCGGGATGTTCACCGCCCTGTTCGCGCTGTTCTTCTTCCTCTACAGTGGCCGGTTCCTGTGGGCCTCCTGCCTGCGGATCGTGCCGAAGCGGGCCCGCCCGGCGATCGACCGCGGTGCCACCCTGGGCTGGCGAGCACTGATGGACTACGTACGGTCGACCGTCCTGGTGGCCGCCGTCGACGGCATCGGCATCATGATCGGGGCCTTCGCCCTGCAGGTGCCGATGGCCGGAGCGATCGGTGCGTTGACCTTCCTGGCAGCCTTCGTGCCGATCGTCGGTGCCGTTGTCGCCGGGGCGATCGGCGTGCTCATCGCGCTGGTCACCAAGGGCTGGGTCGCCGCGCTGATCATGCTCGGCGTGGTGATCGTGATCCAGCAGCTGGAGGGGAACGTGCTCCAGCCCTTCCTGATGGGCAAGGCCGTGTCGCTGCATCCGCTGGCCATCCTGCTGGGCATCAGCATCGGCGTCACCCTCGGCGGGATCGCCGGTGCGGTGGTGGCCGTGCCGGTGGTCGCGTTCGTCAAGGCCTTCTCCGACTCGTTGGGCGCACGCGACTGGTTGCGGCTGGCACCTGCTGCCGATCTGAGGCTGGGGCGTCACGACATCGTGGCCAGTAACGCCCTGGGCGGGGGCACCGAGGAGACGCTGCGGCGGCAGCTGGATCCGACCGCCCCCACCACCGCCGACCTCGAGCGCCGGCAGCGTCGGTCGCGGCGGACGCCGAAGGACTGAGCCACCCGGATCGTACGGCCGGGACCGGACCCTGAGCCTGCCCTGATTCGGTCCGAGCCGGGGTGGGGTGCGCCGACCGGCGCTCCTATGGTTGACGCATGGACACCCCTGACCTGAGCCGGATCCTGGCAGACCTGGCCGCCGGCACGATCGACACCGCGGAGGCCAGCCGGCGGATCGAGGAGCTCCAGGGCGGCGCGTCGCGACCTGCGGCACCGGCACCCGACGACGCCGGCCAGTCCGGGGCCGCCACCGGCGGTGGGGCCGAGGCCGCGGGCCCGGACGCCGACGGCCCGACCAGCAGCGGCACGTCGAACGATGCCGGCACCGGTGACGGCGCGGCTGCCACGGCAGCCGGATCCCACGACACCTCGGGGAGCGGCCCGTCCAGCGCCGAGACCTGGGCCCAGACGGCCAGCGCCGCGCAGGCTGCCGGCGACTACCTGCGTGACGTCTTCCGCAGTGCCCGCCAGGCCGCGGTCAAGGCGGCCGACGCGGCCGCCGAGGCGGCGGGGAGTCGCCCGCGCAGCGGCAATCCGGAGAGCCCCACCACCGAGGCGGGTGGTGCGGCCGGTCGGCCGACCGGCGTGCAACGGGTGTCGGTCCGGGTGACCGGCAAGCGGGTGCGGATCGTCGTCGACCCGTCGGTGACTGCGTGTCACGTGACCGGCGACCATGTCCTGCGCCGCCACCCCGATCTGATCGAGGTCACCGCCGAGGGCGACTTCCGACCCCACCTGAGCGGGGTGAAGCTGCTGCCGTTGCCTCGCCGACTCGACGACCTGTGGCGGGCGGGACGCGGGGACGGACTGTTGATCCGGGTGAATCCGGCGATGGTGCTCGACGTCGAGGTGACCGCCGGCAACCTGCACCTGTCGAATGTGCCGCGACTCGGCCGGGTGCGGCTCACCGCCGGCGGTGCGAGCATCGAGGGTTTCGAGGTGGTCGAGGACGCCTTGCTCCAGGCGGCGATCGTCCAGATGAGCGGGACCGTACGCTCGGGCCGGTCCCGGATCCGGGTGGAATCGGGACAGCTCTCGCTGCGCCTCGGCGACGAGTCCAACGTGACGGTGGTCGCCGACTCGCAACTGGGGCGGGTCACCTGGTCCGGGCAGCACACCGGCTCGGGTGACCAGGTGGTGATGGGCAACGGCTCGGCCCGACTCGACGTGGGCGTGGTGATGGGCCACGCCGGGGTGAAGATCGGCGGCGACCCCGCGTCGGAGGCCTGATCCCGGCCGGCGCTGAGACTGGCCGCCGAGCCGCGCAGGGCAGGGGCCCCGGGGACAGCAGTGGCTGAGGGGTGGCAGTGACGGAGTGGTGGCCGTGGCGGAGGGGAACAGCACGAGGGGCGTACGACCCGGTGATGACAGACACCGGACCGTACGCCCCTCACTGTCCAACCCTCAGAGCTGTCGACCCCTCACGGTGTTGATCCACGCTGTTGACCCCCGAGGCTGTTGACCCCGGGAGCTGGCGAGCCCCAGCGGTGCGGCCCCCGAACGGTGCGGGGCCCCGACCGTGTGGTGGGGCCCCGTGGGTGTCAGTGCGCTTCGATGTTGAGGATGGTGACGCTCGCGATGGCGCCTGTGGGGGTGTCGAACTGGACCGCCTGCCCGACCGCCGCGCCGAGGACGGCCTGGCCGATCGGGGACTGCGGGCTGTAGACATCGGTGTCGGACAGCGAGGGATCCAGCTGTGCGTTCTCGCGCGACCCCAGGAAGAACGACTCTGTGTCGTCCTCGTCGCCGTCCCAGGCGATCGTCACGACGGTGCCGACGCCCACCACATCCGTGTCCGCGGGGCCCTCGCCCACCTGGGCGGTGCGCAGGATGTGCTCGATCTCGGTGATCTTCGCCTCCTGCTGGCCCTGCTCCTCACGCGCGGCGTGATAGCCGGCGTTCTCGGAGAGGTCGCCCTCTTCGCGGGCCTGGGCGATCTTCTTCGAGATCGCCTCCCGGTTGCCCTTCAGTGCCTCCAGGTCGGCGGTGAGCTTGTCGTAGGCCGCCTGGGTCAGGAACACGGTGTCGGTAAGGTTCTCTGCCATCCCCGCAGTCTAGCCCACCCCTGTGACCCCGCCCCGGGATCGGGTCGCCGATCGGCCGGTCGGCGCACCGGGATCTCAGGCCAGTCGACAGCCCGCCACCGAGATCGCGTCGGCCCGGCGTACGGTCCGCAGGGTGCCGTCGACGGTGACCACTTCCTGGTCGGCGGGGGGGACGGTGATCTCGGCGTCGCCGATGTGCTCGTAGTTCTGTGCCTGGGCGCGCACCGTGCAGACCGCGGCGCGATGCGGATCGGTCCGGGCGACCTGCAGCGTGAAACCGGCCTGTTGGTCGTCGATCACCCAGTGTGCGGTCAGTGTCGCCTCCACCGGCGGTCGCTGGGAATTGTGGAGGGCCAGCTGCAGGTACCACCCCAGCGCCACCACGACCGCGACGGCGATCACCACGCGGAGCAGGGTGGCCCGGCCGGCCCCGCCCGGATAGCGGCGCGCGATCCGGGCGATGTCGGCGGGGTCGTCGGTCAGTGCCCGGATGCTCGTACGTGCCACCCGCCCATTGTGCCCCGCGACCAGGCGGCCGGGCGCCGCGCGGAGCGGCACGGACCCGAGCCACCCGGCACGGCCGGTGAGGCGGACCGGCGGGGGCGCGCCCGATCAGGTCGGCGTGGCAGGATGCACAGCGTTGCGATGGACCGGGAAGGACAGGGCTGGAGGGAGTGTCGATGAGCACACGGCAGGAACCGCACGAGGACCATCCGAGCGTCGGAGGGTGGAGTCCTGCGCAGCGGGTCGACGCGCTCGGCCAGCGGCTGCGCCTGCTGCATGTCCATGCCCACCCCGATGACGAGTCCAGCAAGGGTGCCGCGACGACGGCCCGCTACGAGGCCGAGGGCGTCGACGTCGTCGTGGTGACCTGCACCGGCGGGGAGATGGGCGACGTCCTCAACCCGGCGATGGACCGCCCCGAGATCGTCGCGGACCTGGCCGAGGTGCGACGCCGCGAGATGGATGCGGCCCGCGACATCCTGGGGATCGACCAGATCTGGCTCGGTTACCACGACTCCGGACTGCCCGAGGGCGATCCGCTGCCGCCGCTGCCGGAGGGGACGTTCGCGACCCTCGACCCTGCCGAGGCGGCTCGGCCGCTGGTCGGGATCATCCGGCGGCTCCGCCCGCACGTCGTCACCACGTACGACGAGAACGGCGGCTATCCGCATCCGGACCACATCCAGACCCACCGGGTGGCGATGGAGGCGGTCCGGCAGGCGGCCGATGAGTCGCTGCACCCCGAGCTGGGCCCGGCCTGGCAGGTGCCGAAGGTCTACTACCAGATGACCCTCACCGCGGGCCGTTGGCGGGCGCTGAACGACGCGATGAAGGCGCACGGCCTGGAGGGGGCGTACGACGAGCGGCTCACTCATCGCCCCGTGGACGAGGCCTACCAGCGGCGCATCACCACCCGGGTGCCCTGCGCCGACTACTTCGAGGTGCGCAACCGGGCGCTGCTCGCCCACGCCACCCAGATCGACCCCGACGGGATGTGGTTCGCCTGCCCGCTGGAGATTGAGAAGGAGGCGTGGCCGACCGAGGACTACGAGCTGGTGATCAACCACACCGACGCCACTGTGCCGGAGGATGACCTGTTCGCCGGGATCGCGGCGCCTCACCCGACCGTCCGCTAGGGTCGGGGCCATGCTTCAGCTCGAGGTCAACGGCGGTGCGGCGAGCGGCTCGACCGAGATCATCGTCTTCGGGGTGCTCGCTCTGGCCATCGTGGCGATCGGGCTGCTGCTCTTCCGCTCGCTGCGGAAGATCGACGTGCCGTACGCCGCCGACCTGCGACAGGGCGGGGGACAGCCCGGCGCGCCGGAGTCGACCGGCTCCGGCGAGGCGAGCGGGGACTCCGGCGAGGAGAGCGGGCCACACGGTGCCGACCGACCCGACGGCGCCGAGGAGGCCGACCGGCCACACGGTGCCGAGCACGCCGTGGCGCCCGAGGAGACCGATCGGCCCGACACTCCCGAGGAGCGTCCACAGCAGGGCTGACCGCTCGGCGGGATCCTTCGTACGCCTGCGCGTCTCGTACGCCTGCGCGAGCGTGGTGCTCGACGTGGTCGCGTCCGCCCGGTGTGGGACGGCAGGTGGGTCCCCGCTCGTACGCGACAACACGACGAGGGGTGCATGCGGTGTTTCAGCAGTGTTACTTGGTATTTCAGTGCTGTTAAACCCTTGCCGTTCCACGGCGGATGGCGGCCCTGCCGCCGGCCGGCGCTACGCCGCCGGGCGCTAACGTGTGGGGCGTATCGCCGCCCGGGTGGTACGAACCAGATGGGACAGCCATGCGACATCTCTTCGATCGGCATCGTCGTGCCCCGGCCGTTGTGGCCCTGACGGCGATGCTGCTCCTGCTCGCCGCGCCGTTCGCGCGAGCGGCGACGCCCGCACCGAACCCGAACAACAAGCCGGCGCAGGGCAGGCACTACGTGATCGGCACCGACACGACCTTCGCCCCCTTCGAGTTCCGCTCGGAAAGCGGCGAGATGGTCGGGATCGACATGGACCTGCTCCGCGCCATCGCCAAGGACCAGGGGTTCACCGTCGACATCCGGTCCCTGGGCTTCGATGCCGCGGTGCAGGCGCTGCAGTCCCGTCAGGTGGATGCCGTGATGGCCGGCATGTCGATCACCGATGCCCGCAAGCAGGTCTTCGACTTCTCCGATCCGTACTACGACTCGGGCGTCCAGTTCGCGGCGTCGAAGTCCTCGTCGGTGGCTTCCATGGAGGATCTGCGCGGCAAGCGGGTCGCGGTCAAGACCGGCACCGCGGGGGCCGACTACGCCGAGTCGGTGAAGGCACAGTACGGCTTCACCACGGTGGCGTTCGGCCAGACCGCCGACATGGTCAACGACGTGAGCGCCGGCAGCTCGGCCGCGTACGTCGACGACTTTCCGGTGGTCGCCTACTCGATCCAGCAGGGTGCGCCGATGAAGCTGATCGGTGACAAGGCGCCCGCCGGCTCGTACGGTGTGGGCGTCAACAAGGGGACCGACCCTGAGCTGATCGAGGCCTTCAATCAGGGTCTGGCGAACGTCCGGGCCAACGGCCAGTACGACCAGATCCTCGCAAAGTACCTCGGCGAACAGGGTGCCACCGAGCGTTCCGGGTTCTTCACCCTGCTCGCCGACACGTTCCCGACCCTGATGAAGGGTCTCGGGATCACCGTCGCCGCTGCTGCCTTCTCCCTCGTCATCGCGATGGTGCTCGGCATCGTCTTCGGCTTCCTGAAGGTCTCCGGCAACGCGGTGCTCTCCGGTCTCGCCTCGGTCTACGTCTGGATCTTCCGGGGCACCCCGGTGCTGGTCCAGGTGTTCTTCTTCTACTTCGGCATCCCGGCGGTCACCGGGGTGACGCTCACCGCGCTCACCGCCGGTGTGATGACGCTGAGCCTCAACGCCGGTGCGTACATGACCGAGATCGTCCGCGGCGGCATCCAGGGCGTCGACCGCGGCCAGATGGAGGCGGCCAGGTCGCTCGGCCTGCCGTACCTGAAGTCGATGCGCAAGGTGGTCCTGCCGCAGGCGATCAAGATCATGACGCCCTCGTTCATCAACCAGTTCATCATCACCCTGAAGGACACCTCGCTGCTGGCGGTGATCGGCCTCGCCGAGCTCACCTACATGGGCCAGCAGATCATCGCGCGCAACTTCCGCTCGTTCGAGATGTGGCTGATCATCGGCGTCATCTACTTCATCGTGATCGGTCTGCTGACGGTCGCGTCCAACCAGGTCGACAAGAGGTTCAACAAGTGAGTACTGCACAGGAGCCCGCCGGCGCCGGCACCACGGGACCGAATCGCCGGCCACTGTCGGAGCGGCCCGACATCATCGTCGTCACCGACCTCGCCAAGTCCTTCGGTGACAACCACGTCCTCCACGACATCGATCTGACGATCAAGGAGGGCGAGGTCGTCGCGATCATCGGCCCCTCGGGCGCCGGGAAGTCCACCTTCCTGCGCTGCCTGAACAAGCTGGAGGACGTCACCTCCGGCCACGTCCTCGTCAACGGCCACGACTTGACCCTGAAGGCCACCGATCTCGACGTCGTACGGCAGGACATCGGCATGGTGTTCCAGCACTTCAACCTGTTCCCGCACATGTCCGTGCTGGAGAACGTGATGCTGGCCCCGGTCGAGCTGCGCCGGGCCGGTCGTGAGGAGGCCCGCGGCCAGGCGATGGAGCTGCTGGCCAGGGTCGGACTGAGCGAGAAGGCCGACGCTCGCCCCGGCCAGTTGTCCGGCGGCCAGAAGCAGCGGGTGGCGATCGCCAGGGCGCTGGCGATGCGGCCCGACATCATGCTCTTCGACGAGGCCACCAGCGCGCTGGACCCGGAGATGGTCGGTGAGGTGCTGGCGGTCATCCGGGATCTGGCCGATCAGGGCATGACGATGGTCCTGGTGACCCACGAGATGGGCTTCGCCCGTGAGGTGGCCGACCGGGTGGTCTTCATGGCCGACGGAGTCATCAAGGAGCAGGGCACCCCGGAGGACATTTTCGACCGGCCGCAGGACCCGCGGACCCGCGACTTCCTCAGCAAGGTGCTCTGAGCCCGGCGCAGACGTCGACGAACACCCCGTCCAGCTGGGTGGGCTGACCGTGTCCCATCCCCCACAGCACGCGCAACGCGCTGTGGGGGATGAGGCGGTGCAGCTCCTCGGCCTCGGCCAGCGGGATGACGTCATCCTCGTCGCCGTGCAGGATGGCCGTCGGGACGGTCACCCGGGCGAGGTCCGCCGACCAGTCGGGGGTCCGCGCCATCGCCAGGTCCTGCCGACGCTCGCCGGCGGGATCGTGGTCGCGGGCGTAGAGCCGGTGGCCGAGCCGGATCAGCGCCTGCGGGTCGTACGGGTAGAGCGAGCCGCCCAACGGCAGGACAGAGTTCACGAAGTCCTCCACCCACTCGGCCTCGGCGGGGAGGGGCCACCCGCTCTCCTCGTCGGATGTCGGCGTCTGCGCGCTCCTCGACGCCGCCCGTCCGCTGCGGGCGGCGGTGTAGAACAGGCCGAGCGCGGCCGTCAGGTGCGGATGGCGCAGGGCGACGAGTTGGGCGACCATGCCGCCGAGTGACCGTCCGCAGATCGTCGCCGGTTCCCCGCCGAAGATCTCGATCAGTCCGGCGACGTCGTCGGCCATGGCCGTCAGGTCGTACGCCCGGCCGGGGAACTTCTGTGAGTGCCCGGCGTCCCGGTTGTCGACCCGGACCACCCGGAAGCCGCGCGCCGCCAGGTCCACGCAGAACGCCCGCGACAGGCTGATCAGCTGCGCACCCCTGCCTTCCAGCTGCACCTGCAGCGGGGCGTCGGGGGTCCCGAACACCTGGATGCAGAGCCGGGTGCCGTTCATCGCCTCGACCAGCGTGTCGATCCCCTCCGGGATGTCGTGCACAGGCCCGTCCCACACCGGCAGCTGGTTCATGGCGCCGACGCTACTCCGGCGATGTCGGACCCGCCGGGCACAATGACGACCGTGACGAACTCGCTGACCATCCGCCCCGCCGTCCGCACCGAGCGGCGGACCGGGCGTCTCGGCGCCCGCGAGGTGCCGATCGCCCACTACGTGGCGTTGCTGGTCGACGGAGTGCCGCTCGATGTCGCGGTCGTCCACGGCGCCGGGCTGGTCACCCCGCTGCAGGGATGGTGGCTGCTGCGCACCTCGCCGGTGCTCGACGAATTGGCCGGTCGCACCGAGGACTTGCGACTGCCCAGCGGGTTCGCGCCGATCCGGTACCTGGCGCCGGGGCGGGTCCCGCTGCTGGTCTGTCCGTACGACGACGACATCGCCTGCGGCTGGCTGACCGCCCGGGTGTCGCTCGACGAGCGCCGAGCGACGTGGACCGACTTCCGGTGGGAGAACGGCGGCACCGGCCGGGCCGCGCCGGTCCGGGGTCTGCCCGCACGGCTGACCTTCGAGCGGGACGCCTATCTGGCGACCCTCTCGCGGGCGCGGGAGCTGGTCGCCGAGCTGCCCGAGGTCGACCCCGACGGCTCCTGGCGCGACGACGAACCAGTGCCCGGGGTGCCCGTCGGTCTGGAACGGGCCTGGGGCGCCTGGGCCCGCTGGCGCCACCGCGGGGTGACCCGATGAGCGGCGGACGGGCGACGGATGCATCGATCGGGGATGCCTCGACCGCGGACGCCGAGGCGTCCCGACACGGTCTGCCACCTGGCCCGGAGCCGGCGGATCCGACGGAGTGGGCCACGGAGACCGCGGCGCTGTACGCCGCCGAGGACCGGCTGATCCGGTGGATCGAGGACGGGAGCGTACGTCTCGACGGGATGACCTGGCTGCCCGAGCCCGACCCGCTGTTCCGTGACGTCCGGGAGGTGGCCCGCTTCTGTGATGCGGCGTGTGATCGCCTCGGGGTGCCGCGGGTGGACGTACGCGCCCGGAAGGGCCCGACCCGGGCCGAGTACCGGGCACCGTTGATGGAGATCGCCGTGCCCACCGCGGAGGTCGGCGGCGCCTGGGCCCTGCGCGGACTGATCGTGGTCCACGAGTTGGCCCACCACCTGGTCGCCGTCGGCGGGACCCAGCAGGGCGGACCGCATGGGGAGTCGTTCCGGCTGCGGATGACGCACGCACTGGAGGTGCTCGGGTTCCCCGGGCAGGGCCGACTGCTCGGGCTCGCGCTGGCGACCGATCATGCGCCGGCGGAGCAGACGGTGTGGCGCGAGCGGATCGCCGCGATCCTGCGCCAGGCGGAGGCGACGACGCACCGGGCGGAGGCCGAGACATTCGTGAGTCGTGCCCAGGAACTGGCCACCCGGCACGCGATCGACCTGGCGCTGCTGCAGGCCCGGGACCGAGCCGCCGGCGAGGCCGCGCAGGGCGCGGAACTACCAGAGGAACAGAGCGTGGTGATCGGCCGGCCGGGCCAACGCTGGCTGCGCCTCTACTGCAGTCTCTTCATGGCGGTGGCCCGGGCCAACGACGTCGAGTTCCTGCTGGCCCGCGACTCCACCCGGATGTACGCCCACGGGATGCCGTCCGACATCGCCATGACGGTCGCCCTCTATGAGTCGTTGCGGGCCCAGATGGTCGCCGCCGGGACCCGCTGGATGGCCACCGGGGCGTGGAAGCAGACGACCACCCGGCGCCGGAACGGGCGTCGCGTCGAGGAGGTGCCGGTGCACTGGTCGACCGCGAAGACCTCCTTCTACGAGGGCTTCGTCGTCTCGATCGCGGAACGCCTCGACGAGTCCCGTCGTCGTGCCGAGGAACAGGCCGACCGGGCGGTGTCCACCGGTGCCGGTGTCCCGCCGCCCGCCGACCCGGCAGGCACGCACAGCACTGCGCTGCACAGCACGGCCATCGTCCTGGCCGCGAAGCGGGAACAGGTGCGGGCCTTCCACCAGCAGGTGGTCGACCGGATCCGTCCCGGACGGTGGCGCGGCAACGACCGCGGCCCGTCCGCCTGGTCCGAGTCCGGGGCCAGGGCCGGCCGGGAGGCCGGTCAGCGCGCGGCGGTCGGCCGGGCCCGGGGCGAGTTGCTCGGCCCGCCCGGGGAGCGCCGCCGCTAGGCCGGCGGCATGGCGAACAGCCCAACCCGCGTGGTCCTGGCCAGGGTTCGCGGTAGACGTTGGGCGCTCGCTCCCTTGCGAAAGAACCTCATGCGACGACCTCGGGGCATGCGGTGCGGGTGATGTCGTGCAGCGTCTCGACGATGACCTCTACGTCGGCATCGGGGAAGAAGTAGTCGGGGCCCGTGGGGGCGTGGTCGGTGTAGGGAGACTCGAAGAGGCGCTGAGGCTCCATGACACCGTTCTTGGTCAGCTCGTCGACGATGAGGTTGACGAATCGGATCTGGTCGGCGGTGAACTTGGTGCCGTCGAGATAGCGCTCGAATGCTTCGATGGCAGCGGCGTGGTCGAGCCCGACGAGACCGCGGACGAAGACACCGAGGCCGCCGGTCTGCTGGTTGGCCCAGGCGATCTCGGCCTCCTGGCCACCGGAGGCGACGAGCATCTGCTCCAGCGCGGTCAGGTCGGCCGGCGTCAGCTGTTTGTTGCGGCGCAGGCGTTGGAGTGCGAGGGCGTCGAGGTGCCCGCGGAGGTACGCCTCCGCCTTCGCGCGGAACCGCTCGAAGTTGGTGCCGGGCGTGATGCCGGGGAGGGCGACTTCGACACCCGTACGGAGGGTGTCCTCGAAGTCGGTGTACACCGGATTGCGCGCCGTCTTCTCGATGAACCGCACCAGCCCGCGCAGACGTAGGCGGGCGACCTCCAGCATGGGGAGGGTGACGTCGATCCACCACTGGTCACCGGCGACGGATTCCAGCAGCACCGCCTGCGCGGCCACCGAGGGGATCGCGGTCTTGCCCAGGAGTGCGGCGGCGATGTTCTGGATCGTGTCGCGGAGGCGCTCGGCGAGGGCGGTGTCGTCGTCCAGTTGGGCGAGCTGGCGCTGCAGCACCAGCAGATCGAAACGTTTGGCATCCTCGTCCTCGTCGTGGACCGAGGACGGCAGCCCGGCCAACGTCCACGCGACCTCGGCATCCTCACGAGTCAGGGCCGCCCACGCCGAGGCATCAGCGAACCGCTGGACGGCCTGTCGGTGCTTGCGGACCACGAAGTTGTCGAGGGTCATCCCGGCGACGATCTCGTGCAGTGTCGCCGCCGTCGAGGTCCGCAGGTCGGGCTGGTCCTCGCCCAACGCGGTGATCAGTCCGAGTCGGGCCTCGAAGAGCCGCTGCGAGAGCGACTTCTGGAGCTGTCCCTCGGAGCCCGGCAGGTCCTGGCCGAAGTACTCGAGGTTGCCGCAGAAGTCGAAGACGAGGAAGTCCCGCTTGTCGTCCCCTGGGCCGAACAGGTCAGGGCACAGCCCGGTGCCGCGGCCGATCATTTGCCAGAACTTCGACTTCGATCGCACCTGTTTGAAGAACACCAGGTTGACGACCTCGGGGACGTCGATGCCGGTGTCGAGCATGTCGACGCTGATCGCGATGTGGGGCGCTTTGTCCTTGATCGAGAAGTCGTCGATGAGCGATTGGGCGTACGGGGTGCCGTGGGTGATGACCCGCGCGAAGTGACCGGCGAGTTCGGGGTAGGCGAGGTTGAACCGCTGCTCGATGAATGCGGCGTGGCGCTGACTCTTGGCGAAGATGATCGTCTTGCCGAGGCGGTCGCCGCCGGCCACCGCGTAACCCTGCGTCATGAGCGTTTCGAGGACCTTGTCGACGGTGTCCTCGTTGAAGAGGAATCGATTCAGCTCCTCGGCGCCGACTTCGTCAGGCGGATCGTCCTCGCCCCAGTCGAGGGCGTCCCACTGGTCCTTCTCCTCGTCGGTGAGGTCGTCGTACCTGATGCCCGAGCGGAGGAACTGCGTACCGACGCTGAGTCCCTTGGGCGGCACGAGATAGCCGGCGTCGACCGCTTCGTCGAGGCCGTACACGTCGGTGGGGACGCCGTCTTCGAGGTGGAAGCGCCGGTAGGTGTTGTGGTCGACCTCGTCCTTCGGGGTCGCGGTCAGGCCCACGAGCATCGCGTCGAAGTAGTCGAAGATCGCGCCGTACTTCGCGTACACCGACCGATGGGCCTCGTCGATGACGATCAGGTCGAAGTAGCCCGGCCCGAAGCGGCGCAGCCCGTCGTCGGTCTCGTCGATGAGGTTCATCATCGTCGGGTACGTCGACACGTAGACCCGCCCGTCGGTGACCTTCTCGGTCACGAGGTTGACCGTGGTCGAGCCGGTGAGGTGCTGCTTGAAGGCGTTGGCGGCCTGATTGACCAGGGCGGTGCGGTCGGCGAGGAACAGCACCCGCTTGACCCAGTTGGCCCTCTGTAGCAGGTCGACCAGCGCAATGACCGTACGGGTCTTCCCAGCGCCGGTGGCCATCACCAGCAGCGCCTCGCGCTGCTTGCGGTCGAACGCGTCGCCGATCGCCTTGATGGCCCGCACCTGATAAGGCCGTCCGGCGATGTCGGTGTTCACGGTCGCGGTCGAGAGCGGGAGCTTGGTCTGGCGGCGCTGGATCAGCAGTTCCAACTCGTCGCGGGTGTAGAAGCCGTCGACTTCCCGCGGCGGGTAGCCGCCGGCGTCGTCCCAGATTCGATGCTCGTAGCCACTGGTGTAGAAGATGACCGGCCGCCGGCCGAACCGGGCCTCGAGGCAGTCGGCGTACAGCGTGGCCTGCTGCTGGCCCACCTCGGGGGACTTCGTCGTACGTTTCGCTTCGACCACGGCGAGCGGTAGACCGTCGGCACCCCAGAGGACGTAGTCGACGTAGCCCTTGCCTTCGGCGTTGGGCATGCCGGTGACTTCGTACTCCCGGTCGCGCGGCTGGTCCAGTGGCCAGCCGGCTTCGTGCAACAGCACGTCGATGAACAGGTCGCGCGCGTCCGCCTCGCTGTAGTCCCGGTCGTCCGGCTTCGCGGCCGCCTGCGCAGCGGCGATCTGGGCTTTGAGGGCAGCGATCTCGGACTCATTGGCGGCGAGAAGTTCGTCCTTCTCTGCCAGCGCTGTGGCGTGCGCCTCGTCCTGGGCCCTGAACTTCGCCGCGAGCCGTACGACCTCCTCGCGTGACAGCGGGGCGGCCTTCGCGGCGAGAGTGGGATCGAAATGGACCTGGAGCGGGACGACGTCCGGGTGTGGGGAGTGGTGATACGACGTCCACACCATGACGTGGAATAGCTCCCGCAGCACCGCAAGCGACACGTCGGGACGGATCTGGCGGTTCTCGTGCACCGCCGTGTTCGCGAGGCGGCGGATCATGGTCAGCTTGTCGGTGATGCCCTGCGGCACCTGTGCCTTGAACCCCGGATCGCCGATCTTGGCTGCCAGGTCGTTCTTGTAGGGCGTACGCAGCGAAAGGACGTCGTAGAGATAGGAGACGACCCCCTCGACGACGCGGCGGGCATAGAAGCAGGCCGACCGAGGGTCGGAGGCGAGGTAGGACTCGGCGCGGACGCAGTCGGCATGCACCGACGGGAGCGTTTGGCAGACGAAGCTGAAGTTGGTCACACGGGCCCGGCTTCGTTGAGGGCGCGTTCACCGACCGTGCCACGCAGCCTGTCGGACGCGACGACGTCGACGGCACGACGTTCGGTGCGGGGGGCCATGGAGAAAGCGTAACGAATGGTCGTCATGACTACTCGAAAAAGTCCTCGTCGATCTCGACGATCTCAATGCGCTGCTTGACCTGAACGCCAACACCGTAGCGGATCATCAGGCGGGCGAGGCGCTCTCCGTCGATAAGGATCACCCGGGTGGCAACGGACTCGGCGTAGGTGATAGCTGTCCGAGCGAATCTGCTCGTCGTGATGAAGACACCCTGGTTGGCTTGGTTGCCGGCCAGCGCTCCGACGAAGGCCTGGATGGCCTCGCGGCCCACGGGATTGTCGGCGCCGTAGCGTTTGGCCTGTACGTAGATCCGGGACAGACCGAGGGCATCCTGGTCGATAATCCCGTCGATGCCGCCGTCGTTCGAGAGTTGGGTACGGGTGGCTGTGCCCTCGGCACCGCCATAGCCCATCGCCATCAGAAGGTCGAGGACCGCCTGCTCGAAGAACACGGGGTCTTGGGCCAGAATTCGGGTGAGGAGTTGGTTTGCCACGTCCGCGGTGATGCGGGCGAGACCGGACGCGATCTGCTCCTCGGGATCGAGCACGGAGTCTTCCTCGTCGGCGGATTCGATGGGCGATGTCGTACCGGGGAAAGCCTCCGACCCGAGTTGCGCCACTTTAGTGACCACCCTGGAGAGTATCGAGGATTTCTTGGGCATCGGGTGGGATGGCGGGCGGGATGGTGATGGTTTGGGTGCCGGTGTTGATGACCGCTGAGTGCAGGGGCCGCAGGATCTGCAGGAACTTCTTGACCGAGACACCGGTCCGGGCCTGGATCGTGCGGGCGATGGCGAGGGCGGCGAACACGACGGTGAGGTGGGCCTCGATCGAGTCGCGGGTGTGGTGGAAGATCGGGCGGGCGGCCAGGTCGGATTTGGCCATCCTGAACGACGCCTCGACGTGCCACAGGTCCCGATAGGCCGCGACGACCGCCGGCCCGTCCAGCGTCACGGCAGGGATGTTTGAGACGTACCCTTTGAAACCCGCGGCTGCGCGGGCGCGCTCGACCAGGGGCCAGTCCACGCCCTTGGTGGCGCCCTCGAGCTTGATGAAGCGGTGTTTTCCGATGGGTGCTTTGCCGGTGGCGATCTTCTCGGCGCGTTCGATCTGCTTATTCAGCGTTTGCTGGTCGCGCCGGGCCCTGGCGGCGAGGTAGTGCCAGACGACCCGGCGGTCGCGCCGGTCCTTCCCGACACCCATCGGGCGGGTGACCTCGAACGTCGCACCGTCGGCCAGGTAGTTGCCGTGGGCCTCGAAATGGTCCTCCAGCTCCGCGGGAGCCTTCGATTGCCGGGCGGCGACGATGAAGGAGAAGCCGGCGTCCTCCAGCGCGTTCAGGTTCGCCGCCGACAGCATGCCGGCGTCGGCGACCACGACCAGATCACTGACCTGGTGGCGGGCCTGGAACGCTTCGATGACGGGCAGGAGGGTGGTCGTCTCTGCTTTGTTGCCCTCGAAGACGTGCAGGTCGAGGGGAAAGCCGGAGGGGTCGACCAGTAGTCCGACGGTGATCTGCGGGTCGACGCGGCGTTCCTTGGACATGCCGACCTTGCGCAGCGAGTCCTCGTTCTCGGCCTCGAAGTACAGCGTGGTCACGTCATACATGACCAAGGCCACAGCACCATGGGCGCTGACGTGGCTCCAGCAGGCCGTCGCAAGCTGGTCGCGGTAGTCGCCCTTGTTGATCCGCGGCAGAGCCCGGGTGATCGTGCGCAGCGAGGCCGGCGTGATGCCCAGCCCCTCCAGGACCCGGATCGAATCGGCCTTGCTGGTCGGTTCCACGACCCTCGCCAGGACCAGCTGGCGGAAACACTCATCGGCCAGGACGTCGAACCCGAGGTGGTCGTAGACCCCGACGAGCGCTTCCCACAACACCGTGGAAGCGGTCGACTCGACCACTGCTTGGCCGGGCGGGCGACCCGCAGGCTCCCAGCCTAGATCGAGCTGGTCCTGGCCCAGCGCCAATCGTTCGCGGGCGACCTGCAACAGCAACTCGAGTTCGGCCTGGTCATGGGCCGAGCCGATGTGGTCGATACCGAGGCGCTGCTTACCGCGCTTGTGCACGATCTGGACCGCGGTCGCTCCGGACGCGGTCTTCACCTTCCGCACGAACGACCCCACCCCGACAGGCTACCGGGGCGACTTCTTAGTGCACACTTCCCGAGACGTAAGCCCTAGTCACCAGCACATCGGTCCTCAAAAACAGGCAGGGTGGCGCAAGTCGGGTCCGATGTGGGTGATGCGTGGGGATATCCGGGCAGCGCTCGCAGGTGCTTCTCGGTGATCCCGTCGGGGTGCTCCGCCAGAAGCTCTCGACCGGCATCGGTGATCCGATAGTTGCCGCGCGTAGGACGTTCGACCGCACTCACTCTGGAGAGATAGGACAGTGCCCAGTTGCCACGATTGCGGTATTGCTGCTGGCCGGACGGGATCAGAATCTGGCGCTGTTCAGCTGTGACACCGAGCAGGTCGGCTGCAGCCTCGACGATCTCTCGCGCGCGCTGCACCTCCCCGTCGGAGAGAACCCGCAAGGAAGGTGCCATGTACTGATCCCAGGTGGGAACGGTCATCAGAGGTCTCCTCGGAAGGCGCGGGACTGGAGAGAAGCGAAGAGTTCCTCACAGTATGTGAGGGCACGCGCGGCGATGGAGCGCTGGCTGGTCATCGCAGCGACACGCTGGGCGAACTCGTGCTGAGAGTCGGAGGTGGGGTACAGAACCCGAATTGATTGGAACGACGACTTGTTGACGAGACCCTTCATGCCGCCCGTCGACTTCGCGCGGACAAGTTGAGGCGACACCTTGAGCTGGCCGAGAAGGAACGCCGCCATCACGCGCGGAGACGGCAGGATGGCGTTGATCTGTTGGTTGAAGGCCACGTCGCGGTCAACAAGCGAGGCCTTGCCGATGCTCGTTGGACTTCCAGCGATGCACGTCACGAGGATGGAGCCTGTCGGCGCGATCCGAGCCCTTGCCCGACCATGCTCCGACAGCCACTCGTCAGCGCGTGTTGCGGTGTCGCCGCCCAAGTTGTCGGACTTGATCCACTCAATGGACTGCCCGAAGTTGCTCGCTTCGGCCCGCGACGGGGAGTTTCCCGTGACGACTTCCGCAAGATCACCGATGGCGGCTGTCGGCAACCCGCGGCTGTTCGTGACTGGGTCGCCGAACATGTCATGGAACATGGCCTGAGTGAGGGAATCGAGGTGCGCGAGGACCTGGCGGCGCTTGGTCCGCAGGGCGTCGGCTTGGTCGAGGATCGCGGCGATTCGGCGCTGCTCGGTAAGGGATGGCAGGGGAACCGGGATCTTCTCGGTCGTCTTTCTCGACAGCTCCTTGAATGTGGCGCCGTTGCCAAGTGACTGGAGGTAGTCGGTCTTCGACCTCAGCCAGTGATACAGGTACTTCGCGTCGAGACCGGGCCCGGGCACCAAGCTCTTGAATCCCTGATTTGTCGCCATCGGGACCGTGTTGATAGCGACGTGCCCGATCGGTGCGCGCGAGCTGAGGAGCACCGAGCCCTTGGGCAAGATGGTTGTCGCGCAGCTTCGGACGCCAGCCTGGGTGATCTTCCGCGGGGTTGTCGAGATGTACGCCCCGTCGAGTTTGCTGAGGTCTGCGGGAGTAGCCCATTCGACGTCCCCGTCCCAGAACTCAGCGACGCCGGTTTTCGGAGTCGCGCCGGAGACAACCTCGGCAATCTCGCCGAGGGCAACGGTCTTCACGAGAGAGTCGCCTTCAGCTTGGCGAGGCCCTGGGCGATCTCGCCCTCCAACTGTTCGATGTCGGCGATGATCTCAAGCGGCGGGCGGTGCTCGACCTCGTCGTACTCGATCTCCTTGTAGCGGTTCAGGGAGAGGTCGTAGCCCTGGGCGACGATGTCGGCCTTCGGGACGAGGAAGGACTGCTCGGTGCGGGCCCGGTCCTTCTCGCCAGCGAGGTCGCCCCAGCGGGTAAGCACATCGGGCAGGTCGTTGGCCTCGACCGGGTTGCGCTTGTCGTCCAGGGAGAAGCCGTCGGCCCGGACGTCGTAGAACCAGACGTCGTCGGTGCCGCCGGAGTTGGTCTTGGTGAAGAGCAGGATCGCGGTCGAGACGCCTGCGTACGGCCGAAAGACGCCGGAGGGCAGCTTCACGACGGCGTCGAGCTTCTGGTCCTCGACCAGCGTTTGACGAAGCGTCTTGTGGGCCTTCGACGACCCGAAGAGTACGCCGTCGGGCACGATGACCGCGGCTCGGCCGCCGGGCTTGAGCAGTTTCAGGAAGAGGGCGAGGAACAGCAACTCGGTCTTCTTGGTCTTGACGACCCGCTGCAGGTCCTTCGAGGTGGCCTCGTAGTCCAGTGACCCGGCGAAGGGCGGATTGGCGAGGATCAACGTGTACTTCTCGGCGTCCTCGCTTGCGCCCTCGGAGAGGGAGTCGCGATAGCGGATGTCGGGGGAGTCGATGCCGTGCAGCAGCATGTTCATGCTGCCGATGCGCAGCATCGTGGAGTCGAAGTCGTAGCCGTGGAACATCGACGCGTGGAACTGTGACCGTTGGGCCCGATCGAGCAGGGCCTCGGCATGGGTGTGGCGGACGTACTCGCTCGCGGCGACGAGGAAGCCGGCCGTGCCGCACGCCGGGTCGCAGATCTCGTCGCCGGGCCGTGGCGCGGTCATCCGAACCATCAGGTCGATGATGTGGCGCGGCGTACGGAACTGCCCGTTGACGCCGGCCGCGGCGATCTTGGCAAGCAGGTACTCGTACAGGTCGCCGTTCGTGTCCCGGTCGGCCATGGGAATGTCGGCGAGCATGTCGACGACCTTGCTCAGTAGCGCCGGGGTCGGGATGGTGAAGCGCGCGTCCTTCATGTGCCCGCTGTAGGTCGTCCCGTCACCCAGGCCGCGCAGGAACGGGAAGACCTGGCCGGCGACGGTCGTGTACATCACCTCGGGCGAAGAGTTCTTGAACTGGCTCCAGCGCAGGTGTTGCTGGTTGGGCCGGAACACCGGACGTGCGATCTCGCCGCCGGTGACGCGGGCCTTCTTCTCGGCCAGCGTCTGGATGTCGTCGAGGCGGCGGATGAACAGCAGGTAAGTGATCTGCTCGATCACTTCGAGCGGGTTGCTGATGCCGCCGGACCAGAAAGCGTCCCAGATGCGGTCGATCCTGCTCCTCAGCTCACCGGTGATCACGACGGAACCTTATATCCCGCATGCGGCCGCTCGTCCGGACGCGGGGTGGTTGCCGTCCCGGCGAGCCGACGGCGTGCGGGGCGAGGTTGGTGCGGCGCTGGGGCTCAGCCTCCTGTGGATCTCTCGGGCGCACATCTCCCGGGTGATGTCGGTGCTGACTGGGAGACTTCAGGCATGAGAGAGTCCACGCCGTCGAACCCGGAGCGTGACAGCAGCCCTTCATGTCGCCCACCGACGGGCGCGCCTGCAACGGGGGAGGACTTGGTCGAGCAGTTGTCGTCGCTCATCGACCAAGCTCGCGAGGCGATCGCCTCGTACGCCAACGCGACTCTGACGATGACCTACTGGCGGGTGGGCGCGATCATCGACTCCGAAGTGCTCAACGAGGAGCGGGCTGAGTATGGGGCGCAGACTCTGGTGACACTGTCACAGGAATTGACCGCTCGCTTCGGTAGGGGCTTCGACGAGCCGAACCTCAACCGGATGGTCAAGTTCGCCAGGTTGTTCCCCGACACCGAGATTCTGGTGACGCTGTCACAGAAATTGAGTTGGTCTCACTTCTTAGCACTCCTGCCTCTGCGGAGTGCCGATGCCCGGGGCTTTTACGCTCGGGAAGCAGCTGCTGGGCGATGGACTGTCAGGGAGCTGCGACGTGCGATCCAGCGGAAGGCCTACGAGCGTCGCGAGATCGCCGATTCCCAGATCGGGCCAGGCTCGATGGTTCCGGTCGACACCTTCAGTGATCCGTACCTGCTCGACTTCCTTGGTCTCCATGATGGCTTCGCCGAGGCAGACCTGGAGGCGGCGATCCTGCGGGACCTGGAGGCGTTCCTACTGGAGGTCGGCACCGGCTTCACGTTCGTCGAACGCCAGAAGCGCATGGTCATCGATGACAAGGACTTCCATCTCGACCTACTGCTCTACCACCGGTCGCTGAAGCGACTGGTCGCCGTCGAACTCAAGATCGGTGAGTTCGATGCGCGGCACGAAGGCCAGATGAAGCTCTACTTGAAATGGCTCGACCGGTACGAGCGGAAGGAGGGGGAGGAGGCGCCGATCGGCCTGATCCTCTGCACCGAGGCCAGCCGCGAACAGATCGAACTCCTGGAGATGCACAAGGACGGCATCGTCGTAGCCGAGTACTGGACCGCACTGCCGCCCAAGCACGAACTTGAAGCGCGGCTACAAGCCATGCTCCGCAGCGCCCGCGAGCGGCTCGTGCGACGTCAGCTGCCATCGCAGCTCGGCGTCGACTGAGCTGTCCAGTTGGCGGCTGGACAGCTCATCCCGCAGATTGTGGTGACGCTGGCACACACCACAATCTCCGTCACCTCGCCTCCCGTCGCTGCTGTGGCTGGGAGGAGAAGGTCGGTGGTGAGCTGAGGCCGACCCCTGAACTAGCATCACTGAACGACAACCCCGCGAGCTCGCACTGGTAGGAGCGACAGGACATGGCGAACAGACTGGCCGGCGCGATCAGCCCGTACCTGCTCCAGCACGCGAGCAACCCCGTGGACTGGCAGCCCTGGGGAGCGGAAGCGTTCGAGGAAGCCCGTCGGCGCGACGTACCGATCCTGCTGTCGGTCGGCTACGCGTCCTGCCACTGGTGCCACGTGATGGCCCACGAGTCGTTCGAGGACCGCCAGACGGCCCGGCTGATCAACGAGCACTTCGTCGCCGTCAAGGTCGACCGCGAGGAACGGCCCGACGTCGACGCCGTCTACATGTACGCCGCGCAGGCGCTGAGCGGGCAGGTCGGCTGGCCGATGACCGTCTTCTGCACCCCCGACGGCGAGCCGTTCCAGGCGGGCACCTACTACCCACCGGAGCCCCGCCAGGGCATGCCGAGCTTCCGGCAGCTGCTGGACGCGGTGACCCGGGCCTGGACCGAGCAGCGCGACGCCGTCGTCGACTCCGCCCACGAGGTGGTCGACCACGTCACCAACAGCACGGTCCTCACCGCGGCGATGATCCCGGCCACCCTGGGCGCCGAGGACGTCGAGATGGCGTGGGACCGGCTGCTGCCGGAGTACGACCCGGTTGACGGTGGGTTCGGCCGGGCGCCGAAGTTCCCCACCGCGATGGTGCACGAGGCGCTGCTGCGGATCTCACAGGCCGATGCCCTGCCGCGCCACCAGCGTGAGCAGGCCGCCGAGATGGCCTTCGATTCGCTCGAGGCGATGGCCCGCGGTGGCCTGTGCGACCAGATCGGCGGCGGGTTCCACCGCTACAGCGTCGATGCCCAGTGGGTGGTGCCGCACTTCGAGAAGATGCTCTACGACAACGCGCTGCTGCTGCCGGCGTACGCTCACGCCGCCACCCTCGTCAAAGGCCCGCGGAAGGCCCTGTTCACCCGGGTGGCCGACGACCTGGTCGACTGGCTGGTCCGGGAGATGACCACCCCGGAGGGTGCCTTCGCCGCGGCCCTGGACGCCGACTCCGCCGACCCGCTCGGCCAGCCGAGTGAGGGGGAGTACTACATCTGGAACCCGGCCCAGATCCAGCAGATCCTCGGCGACGCGGACTACCACGACGTGCTGCGGATGTTCCACGTCACCGATCCGGGCACCTTCGAGGGCTACGCCTCCACGCTGCAGCTGCCGGCCGACCCCGAGTCGTACGGCGCCGGTGGCGTACGCCTCTACCAGCGGGCCCGGGCCGTGCTCGCCGAAGTGCGGCAGCACCGTGCCGCACCCGCTAGGGACGACAAGGTCGTCGCCTCCTGGAACGGCTGGATGGTGTCGGGGCTGGTCCGTGCCGCCCGGTGGCTCGACCGCCCGGCCTGGCTCCAGGCGGCACGGCGGGCCGCCGAGGTGGTCTGGGACGTCCATCGGGTGGACGGGCGCCTGCGCCGGGTGAGCCGCGACGGCGTGGTCTCCGAGGCGCCCGCGACGTTGGACGACCACGGTGCCCTCGCGGAGGCGTACGGCCTGCTCGCCGAGGCCACTGGGGAATCCGTCTGGGCGGACCGTGCCCGGGACCTGGTGGCACTGGCCGAGGAGCACTTCGCTGCCGGTGACGGTGGTTGGTGGGACACCGCCGACGACGCTGCCGGGCTGTGGATGCGACCGCGGGCGATGGACGACAACGCGACCCCGTCAGGGGCGTCGGCGATGGTGGCGGCGCTGCGTCAGCTCACCCGGGTGACCGGCGAGGAGACGTACGACGCCCGGGCCGACCGGGCGGTGCGCACCCAGGCACAGCTGCTGCGGACCGCGCCGCGGTTCGCCGGGACGGCACTGGCCGACACGGTGGACCGGCTCGTCCAGGACGCCTGAGTGCCCCGGGACGCCTGAGTGCCCCGGGACGCCCGCCCGGGCAGTGTTTGATCGAGCTGGGCCTGATCGAGCTGGGCCTGATTGAGCTGGGCCTGATCGAACGTCAGGCCCGGGCGATCGCCAGGCCGATGGCCACCGCGTGGCAGATCGCGGCCACCGCGGTGGCGGCGTGGAAGATCTCGTGGTAGCCGAACCATCGGGGGCTCGGGTCGGGTGACTTGCGGGCGTAGACCACCGCGCCCGCCGTGTACACCAGACCGCCGGCCATCAGCAGGACGACCACACCCGGCCCGCCGACCCGCCAGAACGTCGGCAGCCACCACACGGCCGTCCAGCCCATCACGATGTAGAGCACGGTGTAGAGCCAGCGCGGCGCGGAGAGCCAGAAGACGCGGAACAGCACGCCCAGCACCGCGGTCCCCCAGACGATCGACAGCAGCAAGACGCGGCCGGTCCCCTGCAGCATCGTCACCGCCAGCGGGGTGTAGGTGCCGGCGATGAAGACGAAGATGTTGGAGTGGTCCAGCCGGCGCAGCACCGCAGTGGCCGCGGGGCTCCAGTAGAACCGGTGGTAGAGCGCCGAACAGCCGAACAGCTCCAGCGCGGAGAGCATGTACACCGCGACGGCAGCGCGGACCGGCAGATCCGGCGCCCAGATCAGCAGGCCGATGCCGGTGAGCAGCATCAACGGCGCCATCACGGTGTGGATCCAGCCGCGGACCACGGGCTTCGCCGGACCGGCGAAGTCGACGGGCCGGGTGAGTTGGGGTCCTGGCATCGAACGCCTCCTGAGGCTACGTGCCCGTAGGCTACGGACTCGTAAGTTACTGTAGTCGGCGGGGGGCCGGATCCGAATCGGTCCGCAGCATCGACCTCGTTAGGCTTGACCCATGTCCCGACTCGACAGCCTCCGTGAGCTGGTCGACCGACTGCACCCCGCCACCTTGCTGTACTCGACCTACGAGCACCGGCTGACGGCGGAGCTCGATCCGACGGCCCTTCCGCAGCACGTGGCCGTGCTGGCCGACGGCAACCGGCGCTGGGCACGGGCGAACGCGCCGGGTCAGCCGCTGGTCACCGGCTACCGGGCGGGGGCGGCGAAGCTGGAGGAGTTCGTCGAATGGTGCGACGAGGTCGGCATCCCGGTCGTCACCCTGTGGGTGCTGTCGACTGACAACCTGCGCCGCGCGGCGTCCGAGGAACTGGAACCGCTGCTGGAGGTGATCGCCGACCTGGTGGAGGGCATGGCCGCCACCGGACGCTGGCGGGTGCAGCCGGTCGGGGCGCTGGATCTGCTGCCGTGCGCCGTGGCCGACCGGCTGCGGGCGGTGGAGCGGGCCACCGTCGACTCCGACGGCATGCACATCAACGTCGCGGTGTCGTACGGCGGCCGTCAGGAGCTGCGTGACGCGGTCCGCGAGCTGCTGCGGGAGAAGGCTGCCGAGGGTCGTACGATCCAGGAGGTCGCCGAGACCCTCGACATCGACGAGATCGGCGAGCACCTCTACACCGCCGGCCAGCCGGACCCGGACCTGATCATCCGCACCTCGGGGGAGCAGCGGCTGTCGGGCTTCCTGATGTGGCAGTCGGCGCACAGCGAGTTCTACTTCTGTGAGGCGCTGTGGCCCGACTTCCGCAAGGTCGACTTCATCCGCGCCCTGCGGTCGTACGCCCAGCGGGAGCGCCGCTACGGTCGCTGAGCGGCGTCGTACGCGTCGGCGGCCGGCGTTGCACCTGCCGGCGTCTCACCGGTCGACGCCCCAACGGTCGGGACGTCAACCGTGACGTCAACCCCGGACCGATGACGGTCCTGTGACGGTCCGGTGGGTGCCGGATTAACGGCTGGTGAAATTCCCGCCACACCGACGCCGTGAACGTCGACAGGTTGTCCACGTGGCTACGTTGTTCGTACGGGCGGAGGGGAAGCCACCCGTACGGAAGGAACATTGATGACCCCCTGCGGACCATCGATGCGGGACCTTTCCGAAGGCACCGCGGTCTTCCGGCCATCCACGTAGCTGCATGGCCGGGCGTGACTGGCGCGCGGCCATGTCGGAAGGGAAACATCGTGCACGAGACCACCTCAGCCGGGCGTCGCACCTACGTGATCGACACCTCGGTGCTGCTCAGTGATCCGCGGGCTCTCTCCCGATTCGAGGAACACAACGTCGTCGTCCCGATCGTGGTGATCACCGAGCTGGAGGCGAAACGCCACCATCCGGAACTGGGCTACTTCGCCCGGGCCGCGCTGCGCTTCCTGGACGACCTGCGGGTGCAGTACGGCCAACTGGGCGCCCCGGTGCCGGTCAACGACCAGGGCGGGACGCTCCACGTCGAGCTCAACCACACCGATCCCGAGCGGCTGCCGGTCGGCTTCCGGCTGGGCGACAACGACTCGCGCATCCTCGCCGTGGCGATGAACTACCAGGCCGAGGGTGCCGACGTCACCTTGGTCTCCAAGGACCTGCCGCTGCGGGTCAAGGCGTCCGCGGTCGGTCTGGAGGCCGACGAGTACCGCAACGAGCTGGTCACCGACACCGGCTGGACCGGGATGACCGAGCTCGATGTCGCCCCGGGCGATCTGTCCCGCCTCTACGAGGAGGGGACGATCGATCTCGACGCGGCCCGCGAGCTGCCCTGCCACACCGGTCTGGTGCTGCTCGGCGGCGGGTCCTCGGCGCTCGGCCGGGTCACCCCCGGCAAGCAGGTCCGGCTGGTCCGCCCCGAGGTGCAGGCCTTCGGGATCCACGGCCGCTCGGCCGAACAGAAGATCGCCCTCGACCTGCTGCTCGACCCGAGCGTCGGCATCGTCTCGCTGGGCGGCCGGGCCGGCACCGGCAAGTCCGCGCTGGCGCTGTGCGCCGGCCTGGAGGCGGTGCTGGAGCGCGGTCAGCACGAGAAGGTGGTCGTCTTCCGGCCGCTGTACGCGGTGGGCGGCCAGGAGCTCGGCTATCTGCCCGGCAGCGAGGGGGAGAAGATGGCGCCCTGGGCGCAGGCGGTCTTCGACACCCTCGGCGCGGTCGCCCATCGCCACGTCATCGACGAGGTGCTCGACCGCGGGCTGCTGGAGGTGCTGCCGCTGACCCACATCCGCGGTCGTTCCCTGCATGACGCCTTCGTGATCGTCGACGAGGCGCAGTCGCTGGAACGCAACGTGCTACTGACCGTGCTCAGCCGGGTGGGCCAGAACTCGCGGGTGGTGCTGACCCACGACGTCGCCCAGCGTGACAACCTGCGGGTCGGCCGGCACGACGGCATCGTGGCGGTGGTCGAGAAGCTCAAGGGCCACCCGCTGTTCGCGCACGTGAAGCTGAACCGCTCCGAGCGGTCGCCGATCGCCGCCCTGGTCACCGAACTCCTGGAGGATCCGCTGGTGTGACCGATCTCATCACCGAGGTCGTCGCGCCCTGATACTGCGGGGTGATGGTGCCGCCCGGAGCGTTCATCCTGGCGGCACCATCACCGGCCCGGATTTGATAACAGTTCGGTAAATGTCACAGGATGGTCACGATGAATGTACGTCGTGCCCCCCTGCTGGCGACCGCAGCCGCGTCCGGTGTCCTGGCCGCGGCCGTCGCGGTACCCCTGGTGCTGAACCGACAGTCGTCCCTCGAAGCCGTCCCGGCCCCACCGGTGGTCGCCGCTGCCGCGACCGACGCGCCCACTCCCACCGCCGAGGATCTCGCGGCGCGGGCCGCTCAGGACTCCCGCGACCTCGACCGTCCGGCGGTGGACCGGATCGCCGGGGACCGGGTCGCCGCCCAGCAACAGTTGGCCGCAGCGATCGGTGCCAACCAGCAGGCGTTGAGCGACCAGGCGAAGGCCGACGCGAGAGCGGCCGCGGAGAAGGCCGCCAAGGCAGCGGCCGCCAAGGCTGCGGCGAGCAGCGGAGGATCGTCCTACACCGGCGCGCCCCGTGACATCGGCCGGACGATGGCCCAGGCCGAGTTCGGCTGGGGTGCGGCACAGTTCCAGTGCTACGACCAGATCATCATGCACGAGTCGGAGTGGAACCCGAAGGCGACCAACCCGTCGTCCGGGGCGTACGGCATCCCGCAGGCGTTGCCCGGCTCGAAGATGGCCTCCGCCGGATCGGACTGGCGCACCAACCCCGTCACCCAGATCCGCTGGGGGCTGGGCTACGTCAAGGAACGCTACGGCACCCCGTGCCAGGCCTGGTCGTTCAAGTCGGCCCACGGCTGGTACTGAGTCGGGTCAGTAGGGGAGCCCGCAGCCGCTGTCGATCAGCGGGCCGACAGCGAGCCGGCTCCCGGCGGGGACGGCTGTCATCCCACCAGGGCATTCCGCAGCATCGCCGCGGCGTCCCGTGGGCGAGCGGCCTGGGTGATCGCCCGGACCACCACCACTCGCTCGGCGCCGGCGGCGCGCACCTGGCCGACCCGCTCGACGTCGATGCCGCCGATCGCGAACCACGGCTTGTTCCCGATCTCGGCCGCATCGGCGACCAGGTCCAGCCCGACCGCCGGGCGGCCGGGCTTGGTGGGCGTCGCCCACACCGGCCCGACACAGAAGTAGTCCAGCCCCGGATCCTCGGCTGCCTCGCGTGCCTGGGCGAGGCTGTGGGTCGAGCGGCCGATCACCACCTCCGGACCGAGGACCGTACGGGCCTGCGCCGTCGTCAGGTCGCCCTGCCCGACGTGGAAGACGTCGGCGCCGACCAGCAGGGCGATGTCGGCCCGGTCGTTCACCGCGAACATCCGACCGTGTTCGGCGGCGATCCGGGCCAGAAGCCCCAGGGCTGCGATCTCCTCGCGCGCCTCCAGCCGCTTGTCCCGCAGTTGGATGATGTCCACGCCGCCCTCGTACGCCGCGTGGAGGAAGGCCTCCAGGTCGCCCTGCTCGGTGCGTGCGTCGGTGCACAGGTAGAGCCGCGCCGCGTCCAGCGCGGCCAGCCGGTGGGAACGGGGGGATCGAGGGGGGAATGGGGTGGGGGTCGGCGACGAGGTCACGGGCCTATAGTAGGGAGGACTTCCGCGGGAGCCCCACGAGATGAGGGCTGAGAGGGCCACGTGCCGACCGCTGCACCTGATGCGGATCATGCCGCCGTAGGAAAGGAATGCTCGTGGGTGAGCAGAGTGCTGGCGATCCCGGATCGCAGCCGACCAGTGGGGCGCGCCCGGCTCCCGGGTCACGTTCCGTCATCGTCGTGGGCGCCGGCATCATCGGCCTGACGACCGCCTGGGAACTCCTCGACGCCGGATGGGCGGTCACCGTCTGCGACCCCGACCCGATGTCGGGCGCCAGCTTCGCCGCTGCGGGGATGCTCGCGCCGGCCTCCGAAGTGGTCTGGGACCAACCCACCCTCTACGGCCTGATGGTTTCCGCCGCCCAGCTGTGGCCCCGGATTGCCGGGCGGGTCGCTGCCGCGGTGGGACGCCCGGTCGGACACCTCACCACGGAGACGCTGGTCTGCGCCGGCGACGGCGCCGATCGGCGGGCACTGGCCGACCTCGTCGTGCTCCAACGCCGTCTCGGCCTGGACGTCGAGGAGATCTCCTCCTCCGCCGCCCGCGCCCTCGAGCCGGCCCTGGGACCGGGCGTGGTCGGCGCGGTGCATATCCCCGACGACCACCAGGTCGATCCTCGCCGGATGATGGCCGCCCTGCTGGAGGTGCTCGAGCAGCGTGGCACCGTCGTCCGGCAGCGGGTGGACGGAGTGTGGTGGACCGGGCCGGAGAGCGGCGGGGAAGCGGGCGCCGCGCGGCGGGTCGGTGGCGTACGCCTCGCGGACGGCCGCACCCTCGCAGCCGACGAGGTGCTCGTCGCCGCCGGGCTCGCCTCCGGAGACCTGACCGGGCTGCCGGACGACCTGGACCTCCCGTTGCGCCCCGTGTGGGGCGACATCCTGCGGGTGAGGGTGCCCGAGCGGCTGCGACCGCTGATCACCCGTACGATCCGCGGACTGGTGCACGGCGTCCCCGTCTACCTGGTGCCGCGCGAGGACGGCACGGTGGTGATCGGCGCGACCTCGCGCGAGGACGGCCTGTCCGGCCCGAGCGTCGGCGGGGTGTACCAACTGCTCCGTGACGCGCAGCGCCTGGTCCCCGGGGTGCTGGAGTGCGAGGTGCTCGAGGTCACCGCCCGGGCCCGGCCCGGCACCCCCGACGACGTGCCGTTGATTGGTCGGGTGGCCCCCGGCCTGACGATCTCCACCGGGTACTTCCGCCACGGCATCCTGCTCAGCGCCCTCGGCGCCCGCCTCGGGGCCGATCTGGTGACCGGCCGCGGCACGGAACCGGAGACGGCCGGTGCGGTCCACCCAAGCCGCTTCGCCCAGGCGGCGGGCCGATGACCACCACCGTGAACGGGGAGGCGTACGTTCCCCGGGACGGGGAGACCGTCCTCGACCTCATCGCCGCCCGCACCGGCCGTCCGCTCGGGCCCGACGGCCGCCCGCTCGACGGCGACCGGCTCGGGCTGGCCGTCGCGATCGATCGGGCCGTGGTGCCGCGCGGCAGCTGGGCCCGCACCCTGCTCGCCGACGGCCAACAGATCGACATCGTCACCGCCGTCCAGGGCGGCTAGGAGCACCATGACCACCGCGTCCGCCGGCCCTGCCGGCGATCCCCGCGTCCCTGCCGATGATCCAGGTCTCCCGGTCGGCGACGCGGCCGCCTCGCTCGTCCTCGGCGGGCGGTCCTTCGGCTCCCGCCTCGTCATGGGCACCGGCGGCGCCACCTCGATGGCGACCCTGGAGAAGGCGCTGGTCGCCTCCGGTACCGAGCTGACCACCGTCGCGATGCGGCGGTACGGGACGGGCGGCCGCGAGTCGATCTTCGCGCTGCTCGACCGGCTCGGGATCAGCGCCCTGCCCAACACCGCCGGCTGTTACACCGCCCGCGACGCGATCCTCACCGCCGAACTCGCCCGCGAGGCGCTGGAGACCGACTGGGTGAAGCTCGAAGTGATCGCCGACGAGGACACCCTGTTGCCTGATCCGGTGGAGCTCTCCCGGGCCGCCGAGGACCTCGTCGGGCGTGGGTTCGTCGTGCTCGCCTACACCAACGACGACCCCGCCCTGGCCCACCGGCTGGAGGACCTCGGGGTCGCCGCGGTGATGCCGGCCGGCGCTCCGATCGGCACCGGTCTGGGCATCCTCAACCCGCACAACATCGGTCTGATCGTCTCCCGGGCCGGGGTGCCGGTCATCCTCGACGCCGGCATCGGCACCGCCTCCGACGCCTGCCTCGCGATGGAGCTCGGCTGCGACGGGGTGCTGCTGGCCACCGCGGTGACCCGGGCCCAGGATCCGGTCGGGATGGCCACAGCGATGCGGGCGGCGGTCGACGCCGGTCACCGGGCTCGGCTCGCCGGCCGGATCCCGCGACGTACGCTGGCCCTGGCCTCCAGTCCGCTGGAAGGGCTGGTCACCGGATCCCGCGAGGAGGACGCGTTGTGAAGCCACTCGTCGAGCCCGGCGCGCCGCTGAGCGCGGCCGAGGCGGGCCGCTACGCCCGCCATCTCACCCTGCCCGGTGTCGGGGAGGAGGGGCAGCGCCGGCTGCGGGCCGCCCGCGTCCTGGTGATCGGTGCCGGGGGTCTGGGCGCGCCGACCCTGCTCTATCTCGCCGCCGCCGGGGTGGGCACCCTGGGCGTGATCGACGACGACGTCGTCGACCTGTCCAACCTCCAGCGCCAGGTGCTGCACCGCACCGAGGACCTCGGCCGGCCGAAGGCCGAGTCGGCCCGCGACGCGCTGCTCCGGCTCGATCCCGCGCTGCACGTCGAGGCGTACGTGGACCGTCTCGACGGCGACAACGCGCTGGAGCTGTTCGGGGCGTACGACCTCGTCCTCGACGGGGCGGACAACTTCGGCACCCGCTACCTGGCCAACGACGCCGCCGAACTGACCGGCACCCCGCTGGTGTGGGGGTCGATCTTCCGGTTCCAGGGACAGGTCAGCGTGTTCTGGCCCGGTGAGGGGCCGATGCTGCGGGACCTGTTCCCGGACATCCCGCCGGCCGGGTCGGTGCCGTCCTGTGCGGACGGCGGCGTCTTCGGTGCGCTGTGTGGGTCGATCGGGTCGGCGATGGCCACCGAGGCGATCAAGGTGATCTGTGGCCTCGGGGAGCCGCTGGTCGGCCGGGTGCTGGTGCACGACGCGCTGCGCGCCGAGCAACACACCCTGCGGCTCGTCCCCGACCCGGACCGCCCGCCGGTGACCGAGCTGACCGAGGCGATCGAGGCCTGCGCCGCGACCGCCCAGCCGCGGGTCGACTCCGTCACCGTCACCGAGGTGGCCGCGGCCCGCCGTGAGGGCGCCGCCCCGGTGCTGCTGGACGTCCGTGAGGAGTGGGAGCGCCGGATCGTCACCGTGCCGGACGACCGGTGGGTGCCGCTCGACCAGGTGCGTACGGGCGGCTGGGCGTCGGTCGCCGCGGCGGTGGACGGCGCCCGCGAGGTGATCGTCTACTGCCGGTCGGGCGTACGGTCGGCGCAGGCCGTCGGCGTGTTGCAGGACCAGGCTCCCGACGGGGTGCGGGTGCGGAACATGACCGGGGGAGTGCTGGCCTGGAGCCGGGAGTTCGGCGGACCGGCGTACTGACGGGGCTTCGGGAGCGGCCGACTCTGATAGCGGAGCTGGCCTCGGCAGACCGGCGTATCGGCGTATCGAGAGGCCGGCGTACCAAGAGACTCGTGCTGCGGTGTGCACTCTCGCCCGCGCGTGTCGACCACCAGACAGACACACGTGCGTGGGCGAAAGTCACGGGCAGACGCAGTGGTGGAATCGGCCGGGCCACGGGCCACGGGCCACGGACCATCGACCATCGACCACGGACGACAGTGGCGCCTTCCGGCCGATCTGTGATGATGGGACGTATGGCCGATCACACCGTCAGCCCGCAGGTGTCCCCGCGGAAGATCAAGAAGCCCAAGACGATCCGCGACATGTTCCTGTCGTTGGCCGTGATCATCGTGCCGCTCCTGCTGCTGACCTGGCTCTACACCAACAATCTGCCGGACTATCCGGTGCAGGCGGTCGACCCGGCGCCGGTGGTGGCCCAGGCACGTGAGGAGGCCCCGTTCCCGATCTACGCGCCGGCAGGGCTGCCGATCGGCGAGGGTGGCTGGACCGTCACCCAGGCCTCCTGGGTACCCCGGGGCGGTCAGGCGCGCGCCGGCGCGGGGGTCTCCGGCACCGACGAATGGCTGTGGGGTGGCCTCGACCAGTCGAAGATCTACTACGCCGTCAACCAGTCCGACGACGAGCCCCGTACGGTCATCCAACGGGTCAGTCGTGACGGGAGCCCGGACGGGTCCTCGGCGGTCGCCGGCCAGCAGTGGGAACGGTGGCGTTCGCCGGACGGCCGCACCCGGGTACTGGTGCTCCGCGAGGACACCTACACGCTCACGGTGACGGCCGATGCGCCGTACGAGGGGCTGGAGGCATTGGCCTCGACCCTCAGCACCGACTGACGAGACCCGGTTCGACGCGACACGGTTTGACGCGATCCGGTTCGACGCGACACGGTCGTCGCCTCCCGCCGGACGTGCTACTGCTCCCCGGCGGGGGAGCGCCGATCCCTGGCAGCGTCGATCCGAGCCCGCGCGCCATCCAGCCAGGACTGGCAGACGTCGGCGAGGTGCTCGCCGCGCTCCCACAGCGCCAACGACTCCGACAGGCCGGCCCCGCCGGACTCCAGCTTCTGCACGATCTCGACCAACTGGTCACGGGCCTGCTCGTAGCTCAGCTCCTCGTGACGCTGTTCCTCGTGACGCTGGTCACCCACCGGGCGTTCACTCATCGAACCGTCCCTCCTCGAATCCCTCGTCGTCGAACCCGTCCGGACGACCGTCGATCTCCACCACCTGCACCACCATCGTGCCGTCCGCGAGATGGGCGGTGAGGCCGTCGCCTTCGTCGATCTCGGCGATCGAGGTCACCGGCCGTTCGTCGGCGTCGAGCAGGATGGCATAGCCCCGCTCCAGCGTCGAGCGCGGCGACAGCGCTCGTCCCCGCTGCCGGGCGTGGTGCAGACTGATCTCCTCGGTGCGCAGCCGGCCCTCCACGGCGCGCAGGGCACGCTCCCGCAGCGCCGTCAGTCGCTCGGCGTGCAGGTCCAGTGTGCCGGTCGGCGCGCGCAGCACCGGTCGGGACCGCAGCGCGGCCAACTGCTCGGCCCGGCCGGTCACTGCCCGCTGCACGGCCCGATCGAGGCGTCCGCGGACCGTGCTGAGGTGGCCGAGCTCAGTGGCCGCGTCGGGGACCACCCGTTTGGCGGCGTCGGTGGGGGTGGAGGCCCGCAGGTCGGCCACCAGGTCGAGGATCGGCTGGTCCGGCTCGTGGCCGATGGCGCTGACCACCGGGGTCCGGGCGCGGGCGACCGCACGCACCAGGCCCTCGTCGCTGAACGGCAACAGGTCCTCCAACGACCCGCCGCCGCGAGCGATGATGATCACCTCGACGTCCGGCTCGGCATCGAGGTCGGCCAGCGCGGCCATCACGCCGGTGGCGGCCTGGGGGCCCTGCACCAGGGTGTGGCGTACGGTCACCTCGACCGCCGGCCAGCGGCGGCGCATGTTGTCCAGCACGTCGCGCTCGGCGGCCGAGTCGGCGCCGGTGATCAGTCCGACGCGGCGGGGCAGGAACGGCAGCGGCTTCTTGTGCAGCGGGTCGAAGAGGCCCTCGGCCTGCAGCATCCGCTTGAGCTGCTCGAGGTGGGCGAGCAGCCGGCCCTCCCCGGACGGGCGGATCTCCATCAGCTCGTACGTCAGCCGCCCACTCTTGTACCAGTAGCGGGGCCGGACCCGGGTGACGACCGTGGTGTTGACGGTCAACGGCCCGGCGACGTCGAGCACCGCGACCGGGCAGGACGCCTGGACCGACACTTCCTCGGTCAGATCGCGCAGGGTCAGGTACGCGGAGCCGTTGCGGTGCCGGTTGAGCTCGATCACCTGGGCCTCGACCCACACCTCGCCGAGGCGCTCCACCCAGTTCCGCACCGCCTGCGCGATGGTGCGCAGGGGCTGCGGGTTCTCCGGTGTGGAGGTCAGCTTCCGGTCGGCAGGCACGAGGCTCACCCTACGACGACCCGCCTACACTGACTGCCATGACGACTCCCCCCACGCCCGACCGGACCCCCGCCCCGCAGCCGGCGGCCGCGAAGCGGGTCGTGGTCGCGGCGCCGCGCGGCTACTGCGCCGGCGTCGACCGCGCCGTCCAGACCGTCGAGAAGGCGCTGGACGCGTACGGGGCACCGATCTACGTCCGCAAGCAGATCGTGCACAACAAGCACGTCGTGGAGACCCTGTCGGAGCGCGGCGCGGTCTTCGTCGACGAGTTGGACGAGGTGCCGGACGACTCGCTGGTGATCTTCTCCGCCCACGGCGTCTCGCCGACGGTGAAGTCCGAGGCGGAGGCGCGGGGGCTGCGGACCATCGACGCCACCTGCCCGCTGGTGACGAAGGTGCACCACGAGGCGAAGCGCTTCGCCCAGCAGGGCGTGCAGATCCTGCTCATCGGCCACAGCGGCCATGAGGAGGTCGAGGGCACCTCCGGTGAGGCGCCGGAGCACATCACCCTGGTGGAGCATCCGGCCGACGTCGACCAGCTGGTCGTGGCGGATCCGGAGAAGGTGGCCTGGCTGTCGCAGACCACGCTGAGCGTCGACGAGACGATGGAGACCGTCGACCGGCTCCGGGCGAAGTTCCCGCAGCTCATCGACCCGCCGAGTGACGACATCTGCTACGCCACCCAGAACCGCCAGTCGGCGGTCAAGCAGATCGCCGCACACTCCGATCTCGTCATCGTCGTCGGGTCGGCCAACTCGTCCAATTCCGTCCGCCTCGTCGAGGTCGCGCTGGAGTCCGGCGCCCGGGCTGCGCACCGGATCGACAAGGCGGAGGAGATCGACCCGGCCTGGCTGGTCGGGGTGTCGTCGGTGGGCGTGACCTCGGGTGCCTCGGTGCCGGAGAACCTGGTCGAGGGCGTGCTGAGCTACCTGCAGCAGCAGGGGTTCCCGCCGGCCGAGCAGGAGCAGCTGGTCGAGGAGACGCTCACCTTCGCGTTGCCGCACGAGTTGCGTACGTCGCGTCGGGCCGCCCGCGGCTGAGACGTCGGCCGCCCGACGAGCCGACCGCCCGACGAGCCGCGCCGAGCCGGCCCCGCGGCCGCCCCACGAGCCGATCGACCGACGAGCCGATCACCAGGAGTCCCGAGCACCCGCCCAGGAGGGGTCATGACAGAGCAGTCGCCCGCACCGATCCAGATCGTCCATCCGCGCGACGTCGTGCTCGCGCCCTCGGGCGGGCTCAGCGTCCGGCGTACGTTGCCGGACCGGCACCGCTCGTTGATCGGTGCCTGGTGCTTCCTGGACCACTTCGGCCCCGAGGACCCGGCCGTGCACGGCGGCATGCGCGTCGCGCCGCACCCCCACACCTCGCTGCAGACGGTGACCTGGCTGTTCTCCGGTCATGTCGAGCACCGCGATTCGCTCGGCACCAGGATGGTGGTCCGGCCCGGGCAGCTCAACCTGATGACCGCCGGGCGGGGGATCAACCACTCCGAGTACTCCACCCCGGACAGCCCGGTGCTGCACGGCGTCCAACTGTGGACCGCTCTTCCGCACGATGTGCGGCTGTGTGAACCGCGGTTCGACCATTTCGAGCCGGAGCCCTTCGAGATCGGCGACCACCGACTGAGCGTCTTCCTCGGTCAGCTGGCCGGCGGGTCCTCGCCGGTCGGCACCTTCAGCCCGTTGGTGGGTGCCGAGATCGTGCTCGGCGAGGGGGAGCTGACCCTCGAGATCGAGCCGAGCTGGGAGTACGGCCTGCTGGTCGACAGCGGTGCGATCAGTGCCGACGGCGAGCCGATCGGCGACAACGAACTGGGCTTCGTCGCCCCCGGGCGCGAGCGTCTCGTGCTGCGGCGGGAGTCCGCCGGTGCGCGGCCCACGCGCGTTGTCCTGATCGGTGGTGCGCCGTTCGGGGAACAGATCATCATGTGGTGGAACTTCGTCGGGAGCACACACACCGAAGTGGTCAACTACCAGGCGAACTGGCAGGCGGCGATCGGGCACAGCGACGGCCGTGGCACCAATCCGCGCCAGTTCGGCCCGATCACCGCGCTCACCGACGGAGAGCGGCCGATCCCGGCGCCGCCGCTGCCACCCGGGCACCTGCGCCCCCGCGGCTGACCTCGGACGCCGCCGACGTCGGCGGTTCAGCCGCCAGCGACCAGGAAGCGGTACGCCGGGCTGTTCGCGGTGAGTCGTTCGCATTCGATGGGGGAGGCGTCCATCCGGGCGAGCAGTGCGGCCAGGTCGGTCGGTTCGCTCAACTCGATCCCGACCAGCGCCGGGCCCAGCTCCCGGTCGTTGCGCTTGACGTACTCGAACAGGACGATGTCGTCGTTCGGGCCGAGCACCTCGTCGAGGAAGGCCCGCAGTGCACCCGGCTCCTGGGAGAAGTTGACCAGGAAGTAGTGCTTGCGGCCCTCCCACACCAGGGAGCGCTCGATCACCTCGGCGTACCGCGACACGTCGTTGTTGCCGCCGGAGACGATGGCAACGACGGTCTGGTCCTGGCCGACCATCACGCTGGTGCGCAGCGCGGCCGTCGCCAGCGCCCCGGCAGGCTCGGCGATGATGCCGTCCACCTGGTACATCTCCAGCATCTCCGAGCAGACGGCGCCCTCCGGCACATTCACCGTCAGCGGGCGGCGCAGGGCGGCCACGGCGTACGTGCAGTCGCCGACCCGGCGGACGGCGGTGCCGTCCACGAAGGTGTCCAGATGCTCCAGGTCCACCGGCCCACCGGCGGCGAGGGCAGCCGCCAGGCTCGCCGCACCGGTCGGTTCGACCGCGATCACCCTGGTGTGCGGGGCGCGTTCCCGCATCCAGGTGAGGATCCCGCCGAGCAGGCCACCGCCGCCGACCGGCACCAACAGGATGTCGGGGGCGCTGCCGAGCTGTTCGACGATCTCCTGGGCGACGGTGCCCTGACCGATGACCGTCCGGGGGTCGTCGAAGGCCGGGACGATCGTCGCCCCGGTGCGCTCGGCCTCGGCTGCGGCGTACGCGGCCGCCTCGTCGTACGTCCGGCCCCTCAGCACGACATCGATCATGTCGCCGCCGATCTCGACCATCCGGTCCCGCTTCTGGCGGGGTGTGCCGGTCGGGCAGACGATCCGTCCCCGGATGCCCAGCGCGCGGCAGGCGAACGCCACGCCCTGGCCGTGGTTGCCGGCGCTGGCGCAGATCACGCCGGCGGCCCGCTCGGCCTCGCTCAGGCCGCTGATCAGGTAGTAGGCGCCGCGCAGCTTGTAGGAGCGGACCGGCTGGAGGTCCTCCCGCTTGACCCACACGTCCGCGCCGGTGCGGTTGCTCAGCCGCTCGTTCCGCTGCAGCGGCGTACGGCGGACGACGCCGCTGAGCCGGGCGCTGGCCTCCTCGACCGCGTCGGCACCGACGCGGATCCCGTTCCACTGGAAGGTCGGGGGTATCTCCATGGTCACCGGCCCATTGTGCTCTCAGCTCGCCTCATCGCTCAGCAGGTCGGCCGTGGCGTCGAGGCGGGCCGGCGGCCGGCCGGTCCGCTCCGCATCGGGGGAGTGGCCGATGACGTCGTCGAGCGACGGGCCGACGCCCTCATCCTGGCCGGTGCCGATGACGTCGGCGCGGGAGTCGGCGAGGAGCTCGGGGGCACTGGGGGTGCGCAGCGGTTCGTCCACCGGCGCGGGCGTGGCGAGGGTCTCGCGGGAGACCTGCAGATCGCGCATCCGCCGGGCGCTGACCAGCACCCGGCTCTCCAGGGACCCGACCGCCGCGTTGTAGGATCGGACGGCGTTGCCGAGACCGCGGCCGATCCGGTCGACGTGGTCACCGAAGGTGGCCAGCCGCTCGTACAGCTCGCGGGCGATGGCGTACACCTCGGCGGTCGAGGAGGCGAGGGCGACCTGGCGCCAGCTGTGGCTGATCGTCCGGAGCATGGCGATCAGGGTCGCCGGGGTCGCCAGCACGACGTCGCGGGCGGCGGCGTACTCGTGCAGGTCGGGCGCCTGTTGCAGTGCGGCGGCGAGGAAGGCGTCCGAGGGCAGGAACAGCACCACGAACTCGGGGCTCAGCCCGGCCAGCCGCCAGTAGCGCTTGGCGCCGAGCTGGTCGATGTGGGTGCGCACGTGGCGGGCGTACGTGCTCAGCAGCTCGTCGCGGGCCGGCGGATCGTCGGTCTCCATCGCGTCGAGGAAGGCGGCCAGCGGCACCTTGGAGTCGACGAAGACACAGCGCCCGCCGGCCAGGTTGACCCGCATGTCGGGCCGCAGCGTGCCCTCCTTGGTGGGGATCGAGACCTGCAGGTCGACGTCGCAGTGCTCCACCATCCCGCTGATCTCGACGACCCGCAGCAGCTGGGTCTCCCCCCAGGCGCCGCGGACCTGCGGCTTGCGCAGGGCGGTGGCCAGCGCCGCCGTCTCCCGGCGCAGGTGCTCCCCGGTCGTCCGCACCTCGAGCACCTGGTGGCGCAGGTCGGTGGTCATCGCGACCCGTTCCTTCTCCACCTCGGTGAGCCGCCGCTCCAGCCGGTGCAGCGACTCCTGCAGCGGCTGGAGCACCTCGGCGGTCGCCGACATCCGCTGATCCGCCGCCCGGTCGGCACTGAGTGCCTGGCGCTCCAGCGCATCGGCCGACAGCGCCCGGAAGCGCTGGGCCAGGGTCTCGTCGCCCTGACCGGCCGGGGCCATCCGGCGGGGCAGCAGGCGGCCGGCGGCCAGCGCGAGGAGGAGCCCGGCGAGCAGGCCGATGACGATGCCGAGAACGAGGGAAGTGGGGTCGAGACCCGTCGTGATCATGGGGCCAGTCTGCTGGGTGCCGCTGACATCGCCGCGAGGGCGCCACCGACGCGGCGACCGGAGGGGGTTGAATGGGGACCATGCCGACGACCACGCCCCCGGATGCGCACGCGCTGACCCACCTGGACGACCTGGGCCACTTCGTGCAGGCCGCCCCCAGCCCGTTCCATGCCGCGGCGGAGGTGGTCCGGCGGCTGGACGTGGCCGGGTTCGTCCGTCAGGACGAGACCGAGGTCTGGGACGCCGCGCCGGGCGGTCACTACCTGGTCCGGGGCGGGGCGGTGGTGGCCTGGCGGATCCCCGAGGGGGCGGGCGCGCACTGCGGGTTCCGGGTCGTCGGGGCGCACACCGACTCCCCGGCGCTCCAGGTCAAGCCGGCTCCGGACAGCGCCTCGGTGGGCTACCAGCTGGTCAACGTCGAGGTGTACGGCGGCCTGCTGCGCAACTCGTGGCTGGACCGCGAGCTCGGCCTCGCCGGCCGGCTGGTGACGACCACCGGCCAGGAGCTGCTGGTGCAGACCGGGCCGTTGATGCGGATCCCGCAGCTGGCCATCCACCTCGACCGTACGGTCAACGACGGGCTGGTGCTCGATCCGCAACAGCACCTGCATCCGGTCTGGGCGGTCGGCCGTCCCGGGGCGTCCGTGCTGGGTCATGTCGCCGCGTTGGCCGGGCTGGCGGCGTACGACATCGCGGGCTTCGACCTGCGTAGCTTCGACGTCCAGCCCCCGGCGACGTTCGGAGCCGAGGGGGAGTTCCTCGCCTCCGCCCGGCTGGACAACCTGCTCAGCGTCCACGCCGGCGTCACCGCCCTGCTCGACGCCCCGGCGACGCCGGGGGAGATCCAGGTGCTGGCCTGCTTCGACCACGAGGAGATCGGATCGGCGACCCGCGCGGGGGCCGCCGGGCCGCTGCTCGAGGACGTCCTGGTCCGCACCGGTCACGCGCTCGGCGCCGACGTCGACGGCCTGCACCGGATGTACGCCCGCTCCAGTGTGGTGTCGAGCGACGGCGGGCACGCGGTGCACCCGAACTACCCCGAGCGGCACGACCCCGCGCACCAGCCGGTGCTGAACGGCGGCCCGCTGCTGAAGGTCAACGCCTCGCAGCGCTATGCCACCGATGCGGCGGGCGCGGCCCTGTGGACCCGGGCGTGCCGGGCCGCAGGGGTGAAGGGGCAGGTCGTCGTCTCCAACAACTCGGTGCCCTGCGGGTCGACGATCGGCCCGATCACCGCCACCCGGCTGGGCCTGCTCACCGTCGACGTCGGCGCCCCGATCCTGTCGATGCACTCGGCCCGCGAGATGTGCGGGGCGACCGACCCGTACGCCCTGCGGCGGGTGCTGGCGGCCTACTGGACCGGTGCGTGAGCTGTGAGCGGCGTACGGCGACGGTCGCGGTGCCCCCGGCACTGCGGGAGCCTCATGCTAATGTCGCATCACCCGGCCCCGGAACACGCCGAGGGGCTTCCTGACCGACCGATCTGGAGCGTTCATGACTGACTACGATCCGTCCTGGAGTGGCGACTGGGAGGCCGATCCCGCCCACTCCACCATCCGTTTCACGGCCCGCCACGCCATGGTGGCCAAGGTCAGTGGCACCTTCGACGACATCGAAGTGAAGATCCACGCGGATGCCGAGCGGCCCGAGCAGTCCACCGTGTCGGTGCGGATCGGCGTGGCGAGCGTGAACACCCGCAACTCCCAGCGCGACGACCACCTGCGCAGCGCGGACTTCTTCGACGTCGAGAAGTACCCCTACATCACCTTCGTCAGCACCTCCATGGAGGAGGTCGACGACATGGCCTTCATGGTGACCGGCGAGCTGACGATCCGTGACATCACCAAGACCGTGGTGATCCCGGTCGACGTGATCGGCGTGGCCAAGGACCCGTTCGGCGCCGGGATCCGCGCCGGCTTCGCCGGCAAGCGTCGGATGAACCGCCGCGATTTCGGACTGGAGTGGAACGTGCCGCTCGACACGGGCGGCGTGCTCGTCTCCGAGAAGGTCGAGCTCGACTTCGAGATCAGCGCCATCAAGACGGGGCCCTCCGCGGGCGCCGGTCAGTGACCTCGGCCGACTGATCACTGAAAGGGAGACGATGGCCAGCATCGAAGACTTCGAGCCACAGAACATCCGTCGCAAGGAATTCAGCGTTCGGATGCGGGGCTACGAGACGACCGAGGTGACCGACTACCTCGCCGATCTCGCGGACCTCATCGAGGACCTGCAGGACGAGAACGCACGACTCGTGCAGACCAATCGTGATCTGCGCGCCGAGCTCGAGTCGTACGGCGGGACCCCGCCCGAGGGCGCTGCACCGGCCCCGGCGATGTTCTCCGCGCCCTCACCGGCCCCGGTCGAGCCGGGTGTCTCGGCCGGCGGCCAGGCCGAGGCCATCCTCACCCGGGCGCAGCAGATGGCCGACCAGCTGATGGCGGACGCCGAGGTCGAGGCGCGCCAGCGCGTCGCCGACGCGGCGGACGTCGACCTGGTCGACTACGTCCGGACGTACGCCCGGGTGACCCACGACCAGATGAAGGGCGTCGTCGACCAGCTCAACCAGCAGCTGGACCGGCTGCACGACCTGGCCAGCCGCGACGCGCACGGTGCCGCCTGGGACTCCACCCACCAGAGCTGAGCGTACGAGGACCCCGCGGATGATCCGCGGGGTCCTCACTCGTTCTGGTCCGTGGGCCCGTGGGCCCGTGGGGCGTGCGTGTTCGGCGTATGGGTCTTCACGCGTTCGGGTCAGCACGCGTCACGACGCCGGCTGGAGGTGACGATCGGCGGACCGGACGAGCCGCTCCGGGGCGTTTCGGGGCCCGCATCGGTCGGCCGGAGGGGCTGCTCGCCTCGGCTAGACTGACCTGTCGTGGCACTCACCATCGGAATCGTCGGTCTCCCCAATGCGGGCAAGTCAACGCTGTTCAACGCGCTGACCCGCAACAACGTCCTCGCGGCGAACTACCCGTTCGCCACGATCGAGCCGAACGTCGGTGTGGTGGGGGTGCCGGATCCGCGGCTGAAGGTGCTGGCCGGGATGTACGGCTCCGCGCGGATCCTGCCGGCGACGGTGTCCTTCGTCGACATCGCCGGGATCGTCAAGGGAGCCTCCCAGGGCGAGGGCATGGGCAATGCTTTCCTCGCCAACATCCGTGAGGCCGACGCGATCTGCCAGGTGACCCGGGTGTTCGAGGACGCCGACGTCACCCACGTCGACGGAGCGGTCAACCCGGGCAACGACATCGACACGATCACCACCGAGCTGATCCTCGCCGACCTCCAGACGCTGGAGAAGGCCATGCCGCGCCTGGAGAAGGAGGCGCGGATCAAGAAGGAGTCCAAGCCCAAGTACGAGGCCTGGCAGCAGGCGTACGCCACGCTCTCGGAGGGGATCGGGATCAACGCCGCGGGTCTCGACCTGGAGCCGCTGCGCGAGCTCTTCCTGCTCACCGCCAAGCCGTTCATCTACGTCTTCAACTGCGACCAGGACGAGCTGGGCGACGAGGACATGAAGGCCCGGATGCGGGCGCTGGTGGCGCCGGCCGAGGCGATCTTCCTGGATGCGAAGTTCGAGTCCGAACTGGTCGAGATGGATGAGGACGAGGCCCGCGAATTCCTCGCCGAGATGGGCGTCGAGGAGCCGGGTCTGGATGTGCTGGCCCGCGTCGGGTACGCGACGCTGGGGCTGCAGTCCTACCTGACCGTCGGCCCCAAGGAGGCCCGCGCCTGGACCATCCACCAGGGCTGGACCGCCCCGCAGGCCGCCGGGGTGATCCACACCGACTTCGAGAAGGGCTTCATCAAGGCCCAGATCGTCTCCTTCGACGACTTGGTCGAGGCCGGCTCCGAGGCCGAGGCCAAGGCCCGCGGGAAGCTGCGGCTCGAGGGCAAGGACTACGTGATGCAGGACGGCGACGTGGTGGAGTTCAGGTTTAACGTCTAGCGTTATTGACGCGTCGCGTTATATGATCCCTGTGTGATCAGGTCGTTCGGTAACAGGGACACCGAACGACTGTGGCGTCGTGACCGCGTGCCGTCGATCGATCCTCGGATCCACTCGACGGCATTGCGCAAGCTTCGCCAGGTGGGATCCGCTGAGTCGCTCGATGACCTTCGGACTCCACCCGGAAACCGGCTCGAGGCGCTGAAGGGCGATCGAGCCGGACAACACAGCATCAGGATCAACGACCAGTGGCGGATCTGCTTCGTGTGGACGGACGCTGGACCAGAGGAGGTGGAGATCGTTGACTACCACTGACAAGATTCCCCCGATTCACCCGGGTGAGGTCCTCATGGAGGACTTCATCAAGGGCTTCGAGATCACGCAGAACAAGCTTGCTGTTGCGATTGGGGTGCCGCCGCGGCGGATCAATGAGATTGTGCATGGGAAGCGTGGGATCACCGCAGATACCGCGCTGCGCCTGGGGCGTTACTTCGGCGTCTCTGCGCAGTTCTGGCTCAACCTGCAGACGCGGTATGAGCTGGACCTGGCTGAGGATCGCGCGGCTGAGCAGATCGCGGCGATCACGCCGCTGAGGGCCGCGTGACCCGCTACGAGACCGTACGTCGTCGCGGTGTGTCGATCGCGGTCACTGATCTGGGCGGTGATGGACCGGCGGTGCTGCTGCATTCGTGAAGCCGCCGGGGCTCGTCCTGAGGCCGGACGACTCTTTCGCATCCGGGTGGTTTCCAGCGGTCATCGCAACAGCGGGTGTTTTCGGGAGGCTAGCAGGTCCGCGAAGAGTTCTGCTGGTGTTCGGTCGCCGAGGATCATGCGGGGCCTGGCATTGAGTTCCTGCTCGACGCGGGCGAGGTCGTGGGGGGTGTGGACCGACAGGTCGGTCGACTTGGGGAAGTACTGGCGCAGCAGCCCGTTGGCGTTCTCGTTGCTGCCGCGCTGCCATGGGCTGGCGGCGTCGCAGAAGTAGACAGGGATGCCGGTGTCGCGGGTGATGTCGAGGTGGCGGGCCATCTCGGTGCCTTGGTCCCAGGTCAGGCTCCTGCGCAAGGGTGCGGGAAGGGCCCCGAGGCTGGCAACGAGGGCGGCGTGCAGGGTGGCCGAGTCCTGGACGGGTAGGTGGAGCAACTTGACGTAGCGGGTCTGACGCTCGACCAGCGTGCCGATCCCGGAGCGATGGTTCGGCCCCACGATCAGGTCACCTTCCCAATGCCCCGGCTGTGAGCGATCCTCCGGCTCGAACCCACGGTCGTGGACACTCACCATCGGCGCCGCAAACCGTCGCCGGGACCGGACAGGTCGGGTATGGCCGCGCCGGTGATCCCGCCCGGTCCGCAACGGAGACGGCTCGGGTCGGCGCAGCAGACCGGTCTCGGGCCGGTAGATCGCCTGATAGATCGCCTCGGTTGAGATCCGCATCCCCGGCTCCTCAGGATGCGCGTGGGGCAGGGCGCGGCTGATCTGCTGGGGACTCCACCGCTGGCGCAGCTTGTCGCGCACGAACTCGCCAAGTCCCGCATTGAGCGTGAGCTTCAGGGACCGTGGCCGGCGGCGACGGGCGGCGGCCACTGCGTGAGCGTGGAAGGGACGGTACTGGCCGGTCGGGTGCAGGTTGCGGCGCAACTCGCGACTGATCGTCGAGGGCGAGCGCCCCAGCTCTTTGGCGATCGCGGTCGGGCCAAGTCCGATGGAGGCCAGGTCAGCGATCTGGACCCGCTCCTGTTCGGACAGAAACCGGGACGAGATCACTCGTGTCGACAGGGGCTCCAACGGTGGCACGACCTTGACGGTGCCATCCTTCAACCTGATCGTGGTGCCGTTCTTCCAGTTGTGGCCTGTTGTCCTGCACACACCGACCTCGCGACAGGCAGCGCGCATCGACCAGCCCTCGGCCAACAACTCCATGAACCGGCGACGAGCCAGCGACTTCGGCCGCCGACCAGGCCCCTTAGGGACACGACGAGTAGACAACGAGACCTCCAGATGACGTCACGTTGCGACCACCGGTAGAAACCACCCCGTTGAATACTGGAGTCAGGCGTGCTCGTGTCGCCTCTTCCTCGCGGCTCGGCTGCGGGTCGAAGTGCCGCCGGGCCCGAGGACAGCGTCCGCCGGCCATCCTCCCGAGTGCTTGCGCGAGGGAGCAACGAGCATTGCGGTGGGGAGCGAGATGTCGTCTCAAGACCGGATCCAGCAGCGTCGTCGATACCTGATGTGCCGGCCGGACCATTTCACGGTCAGCTACGAGATCAATCCGTGGATGCACCGGGCGCATCCGACCGACACGTCCAGGGCGGTGCGGCAGTGGCAAGCGCTCCACGACACGTACGTGGGGCTGGGGCACCAGGTCGAACTCATCGATCCGATCCCGGGCCTGCACGACATGGTCTACACCGCCAACAGCGGACTGGTCATCGACGGCGTGGCTCTGGGCTCAAGATTCAGCGTCAGCCAGCGTCGGGGTGAGGAACGCCCGTTCCGGGAGTGGTTTGCGGCCCACGGGCTCGATGTCGTCGAGCCCGTCGCGACGCAGGAGGGCGAGGGGGACCTCATGCTGGTGGGCGAGACGATCCTCGCTGGCTACGGCTTCCGGTCCCAGCTGAACAGCCACGCCGAGGTCGCGCGCGTGTTCGGGCTCGAGGTGGTCTCGCTGCGGCTGGTCGACCCGGTCTACTACCACCTTGACACCGCCCTGTGCGTTCTCGACCCGGTGCAGGGCCCGGGCGGTGTCGAGCGGGCGAACATCGCCTACCTGCCGTCGGCCTTCGACGAGCGCGGTCGGGCCGACCTCGTCGAGCGTTTCCCCGACGCGATCCGGGTGCCCGCCTCGGTGCCCGCGACCCTCGAGATGAACGCGATCAGCGATGGCCGCAACGTGGTGCTCTCGCCGCACCCCAACAGTTTCGTCGCGCAGTTGCGCGAGCGCGGCTATCACCCCGTGCCGGTCGATGTGTCCGAGCTGCACCTCGGCGGTGGCGGGGTCAAGTGTTGCACCCTGGAATTGCGAGGAGCCAGACCATGAGCACGACGACGAACCCTGACACGCCGACGGCGCGCTTCATCCACGAGGAGGAGGAGCACCTGGCGCGCAACTACGACCCGTTGCCGGTGGTCGTGTCGACCGCGGAGGACGTCTGGGTGACCGATGTGGAGGGCAAGCGCTACCTCGACCTGCTGTCCGCCTACTCGGCACTGAACTTCGGGCACCGCCATCCCGAGCTGGTCAAGGCGGCCGTCGATCAGATCGGCCGGCTCACTCTGACCAGCCGGGCGTTCCGCAACGACCGGCTCGGCGCCTTCGCCACCGCCCTTGCCGAGCTGTGCGGCAAGGACCTTGTGCTGCCGATGAACACCGGCGCGGAGGCCGTCGAGACCGGCATCAAGGCCGCACGCGCCTGGGCCTACCGGGTCAAGGGAGTGCCTGCCGACGCCGCGCGGATCATCGTGGCGGCGGGCAACTTCCACGGCCGTACGACCACGATCGTCGGGTTCAGCGACGACCCGGTGACCCGGGACGGGTTCGGGCCGTTCACGCCCGGTTTCGTCACCGTGCCGTACCAGGACGCCGCCGCGATCGAGGCGGCCATCGACGAGAACACCGCCGCCGTGCTCATCGAGCCCATCCAGGGCGAGGCCGGCGTCATCATCCCGCCGCCGGGCTATCTGCGGGCGGTCCGCGAGCTGTGTACGCAGCACAACGTTCTCCTCATCGCCGACGAGATCCAGTCCGGCCTCGGCCGTACGGGCACGACGTTCGCGTGCGACCGCGAAGGCGTCGTCCCCGACCTCTACCTGCTGGGCAAGGCACTGGGCGGCGGCATCCTGCCGGTGTCGGCCGTCGTCGGTGACCGCGACGTCCTCGGGGTGTTCAGTCCCGGCGAGCACGGGTCGACCTTCGGTGGCAATCCGGTCGCCGCGGCGGTCGGGCTGCGCGTGGTCGAGCTGCTCCGCACCGGCGAGTTCCAGGAACGCGCGGCGACGCTGGGTCACCACCTCCAAGGCCTGCTCGACGCGCTGCTGGGCCACGGCCTCACCGAGGTCCGCGTGGCCGGCCTCTGGGCGGGCGTCGATGTCGAACCGTCGCGCGGCACCGGCCGCGACGTGGCTGAGAGACTGCTGGCCCGCGGCGTGCTGGTGAAGGACACGCACGCCCAGACCATCCGCCTCGCACCTCCGCTGACGATTCGGGTCTCCGACCTGGACTGGGCGGTCGAACAGCTGGAGCTCGTCCTGCAGGCGCGGTGACGGCCCCGAAGGTGATGACCGGATCCCGCGCCCTGACCTCCCCACCGTGGTTCACTGACGCCATGGATGACGACGTCCGGCGCGAACTGGCGCCCACCGGCGTGTTGCGCGCCTCGATCAACCTGGGGAACCCGGTGCTGGCTCAGGGCAGTCCGTCGCATCCCTCCGGGGTGACCGTGGATCTGGCCAGGGAGCTCGGCCGACGACTGGACGTACCTGTCCAGTTGGTCTGTTTCGACGCGGCGCGCAAGTCCCTGGCCGCGGTGGTCGACGGCGCGGCTGACCTGTGCTTCCTGGCGATCGACCCGGCCCGTGCCGAGGTCCTCGCCTTCACCGCGGCGTACGCCCTGATCGAGGGGGTCTTCGCCGTGCCGCAGGACTCCTCGATCCGGACGGTGGAGGACGTGGATCAGCCGGGGGTGCGGATCGGGGTGAAGCAGGGGTCGGCCTATGACCTGTTCCTGTCCCGGGAGCTCCGGTTCGCGGAGATGGTCCGCGGTGCGGAGGGCACCACGGTCTTCCGCGATCACGGGCTGGACGTGGCCGCCGGGATCCGCCAACCGATCACTGCCTTTGTGGCCGCCGGCCCGGGTCTGCGCCTGATCGAGCCGCCCTTCATGCAGATCGAGCAGGCGGTCGCGGTGCCGGCGGGTCGTACGGCGTCCGCGGTGCGATGCGTACGTCGCTTCGTCGAGGATGTGAAGGCGTCCGGATTCGTCGCCGATGCGCTGCGGCGTTCCGGGCAGGACATCGCGGTCGCGCCCGCGGTTGACGGGTGAGCTCGGTCCTTCCACCTCAAGGGACTGGTCGTCGAACGGGCGGGTGGTGAGTGCCGAGCTGTCCTCTGATCGGCGGAACGAGGCCGAGTCCCGATGCAGGTCGTCGCGGCAGGCCGGGCGCCGGACCGGCGTCGTGGAGCTGGTCAGCTGATGGATCCGGTCGGGTCGAACCCGTACCGCGCGCCGCTCGGCGCGATCGCGCCGAGGACGTCGAGATGTGCGGGCGACAGGCACACGTCGGCGGCGGCGAGATTGTCCTCGAGGTAACGGCGGCGCTTGGTCCCCGGGATGGGGATCACGTCCTCGCCCTGCGCCAGTAGCCACGCCAAGGCCACCCGGCCCGGGGTGACGCCCAGCTCGTCCGCGATCGCCCGGACGGTGGCAACGGCGGCGACGTTCGCGGTGACGTTGGCACGGCTCCATCGGGGCAGGAACCGACGGTAGTCGAGCAGCGGCAGGTCCGTCGTGGCGGCCGGCGATCCGGTGAGCATCCCCCGTCCGAGCGGGCTGTAGCAGACGACGGCGATGCCGAGTTCGCGTGCCGTCGGGATGACCTCGGTCTCCTTGTCGCGCGAGAACAAGGACCACTCCAGTTGGGCTGCGGCGATCGGGTGGGTGGCGTGCGCTCGTCGGAGTTCGTCCGCGGTCACCTCGCTGACACCGATCTCTCGCACCTTGCCTGCGGCGGCTGCTTCCGCCAGGGCTCCGACGCTCTCCTCGATCGGGACGCAGGGGTCGACCCGATGCAGATAGTAGAGGTCGATCCGATCCGTGCCGAGACGGCGCAGCGACGCATCCACGGCTCGCCGGATCCGGTCTGGTCGGGCATCGACTCCGCGGGGGACTCCGACGCCGGGGACGGTGAGGATGCCGGTCTTCGACGCGAGCACCACTTCGTCCCGGTACGGTGCGAGGACCGTGCCGATGAACCGTTCGTTGTGGCCGCTGCCGTACATGTCGGCGGTGTCGAACATGGTCACGCCCCGATGCACCGCGTGCACGAGGGTGGCTGCGGCCTCGACCGGGTCGGGTCTGCCGTACACAGCGCTCATGCCCATGCAGCCCAGTCCCAAGCGGTTCACCTCGAGCTGGCCGATCCTCGTCATGGTTCCTCCTCTGATAATGCGAGTCACCACTCGCATATCGGGAACAATATGAGCGACCGCTCGCATCGTCAAGAGGGCGCCTAGAATCTCGACGTGGATTCCACTCCAGAGCGCCTCGTACGCCGCCAGGCCCGTGGTCTGGCGCGCATCGAAGCGCTCCTCTCGGCCGCCGCTCGCGTGTTCGCCCGCGACGGCTACGAGCGCGCCAGTACCAATGCGATCGCCGCCGAGGCCGGAGTGTCGCCAGGCACCTTCTACCAGTTCTTCAGGGACAAGCAGTCGATCGCCATCGCCCTGGGGCAGCGGTATGCGGCCGCGCTCGATGAGGCTCATCGGGCGGCGTTCGTCGGGATCGACCTGCAGGTGGCCGACCTGCGGACCCTCCTGGACCGGGTGCTCGATCCGATGGTCGCGTTCAAGGAGAAGCATGCCGCGTACGTGACCCTGTTCGCGCGACCGGACACCCCCGGTCTGCTCGGCGGCCCGGTGGCGGACGCCGAGTCGGCGTTCGAGCGGCGCGTCGCAGAGGTTCTGCGGAGCCGTGATCCCGCGCTGGATGCGGACGACGCAGCCACGGCGGCCCGGACCGTGTTCGCCGTCATTCGGGGTGGCATCGCGGGCCTGCGTGTCGGGTCGTCCGAGCTCGCCGAGCTCAAGACGGTGATCGTCGGCTACCTCCATGAACGCGGTATCCGCTGACCGCCCAGGGCGGCACTGATCCGTGATGCGTGCTCGCGCCGGACCGTCCGGCGCGAGCACGTACGCTCCGGCTTTCTCAGGCGGTGATGTTCTCCAGGTCGGCGAGCAGCGAAGGATGGGTCGGGGTCCATCCCAGCATGTCCCTCGTCCGCCGGCTGGACGCGGGCTGGTCGGCGGCGAAGATCGGCCCGAGCGGCCCGAACGTCTCGGCCGGAACGGCAACGACCGGGAGTCCGAGCCGTCGGCCGATGACGTCGACGATGTCGCGGATCCGATCACCCTCGTCGTCGACGGCGTGCCAGGACGACCCGGCCGGCGCCTTCTCGAGTGCGAGACGGAAGAGTGCGGCGGCATCGGCCGCATGCACGGCGGGCCACCGCTGGGTGCCGTCGCCCGGGTAGGTGGCCGCGCCGTTCTCGCGCGCGATCTGGGTGAGCAGCCCGGCGAAGCCGCCGGTGCCGTCCTTGTGGACCGTACGAGGCAGTCGGACCGCCGAGGCGCGGACGCCGTGCCCGGCGAGACTCAGCGCGGCAGTCACGGCGCGGCTGCGGCCGCCGACCGGGCCGTCGAGCGAGAGCGGGTCGTCCTCGGTGGCGGGCCGTCCCTCGGCGACCGGGGTCCCCGAGCAGGTGACCAGGGGACGGTTGCTGCCGACGAGCGCTGCCCCGATGACCTCCAGGGCGGCCGCCTCCTCGGCGATGCCGGCAGCGAGCGCCTCCGGGCTGCTGAAGTCGTTGCTGAAGGCGAGATGAATGACGCCGTCGACCCCGGCGATGGCGGCTCGGAGGACGTCGTGGTCAGCGAGGCTGCCGCGGACCGGTTCTGCTCCGGCGGCCCGCAGCTTCTCGGCAGATGCCTCCGAGCGCGCGAGAGCGAGGGCCTGGTGGCCGTGGTCGAGGAGTTCTGTGACGACCGCCGAGCCGATCAGGCCGGTGCCGCCGGTGATGAAGACGCGCATGGGATCCCTCCAAGTGATGTCAGCGTGTGACATGACTCTAGCACGGTGATGACAGGATGTGACATCACTTAGGATGGAAGCATGGGTCGATGGGAGCCGGATGCCGCCGGGCGGTTGCGCGCCGCAGCGCTGGAGTTGTTTACTGCCGTGGGCTACGAGGAGACGACCGTCGCCGCGATAGCTGACCGCGCCGGCGTCACGTCCCGGACCTTCTTCCGCTACTTCGCCGACAAGCCCGAGGTCTTGTTCGCAGGCTCGGAAGGCCTGGAGGTGGCGATGGCGGCCGCACTCGCGGCCGCTCCCGAGGACGCCTCGCCCCGGGCCGCTCTGGATGCGGCCCTCGACGAGGCCGCGGCACTGCTGGTGGAGCGCTCCGACTTCGCCCGGCGCAGGCACGCCGTGATACTGCGCAATCCGGCGTTGCTGGAGCGCGAGACGATGAAGATGGCCAGGCTGACCGAGTCCCTCGCCGCGGGTCTGCGCGATCGCGGCGTCACGGACCCGGTCGCGACCATGATGGCCCACGCCGGCGTCGCGGCGTTCCGTGTCGCCTTCAGCGCGTGGGTCGACGAGCCGGCGATCGACCTGCGGCACACCATGGCGGACAACCTGGGCGCTCTCGCCCGGTACATCGGCTCCAGTAACCCTTGACAGGGATCAGACCGGTTCCGCAAGGTGGGGCCATGGCACGCGTGATGCAGTTCGACCATGTCGGGATCACCGTCGCGGACCTCGAGGCGGCCACGGCGTTCTTCGCCGGACTCGGTCTCGAGGTCGAGGGCCGCACCTTTGTGGAGGGTGAGTTCATCGACACGGTCACCGGCATCCCGGACTCGCGGACCGAGATCGTCATGCTGCGGCCGCGTGGTGGCGGGACCGGGGTGGAGCTTTCGAGCTTCGTCAGGCCCGACCACACTCCCGGATCACCCACCGCGATGGCCAATGAACTGGGGCTGCGCAGTGTCTGCTTCGAGGTCGATGACCTCCGGGCGGCCCTCGACGGTCTGGCCGCCGAGGGATACGGGGTGATCGGCGGGATCGGTGAGTACGAGAGCACCTGGCGGATGGCGTACGTACGTGGACCGGAAGGAATCGTGGTCGCGCTGACCGAGCGGATCGACTGACGTCCGATGCGTGCCCGCTCCCCACGACGCGTGCGGGCGAGCGGGTCGGCGGTCGAGGTCGGTCAGGCGGGTGGGAGCTTCCCGGGGTACGGGACCTCGGGCCGCAGTGCCTGCAAGCGGGCGATCTCCTGCCGGGTCAGTTCACCACGGCGGGCCCGGGCGGCCAGGGCCATCGACTCGCGATCACGGGAATGGTGCCCAGGTGTGTGCCGCTGCATGATCACCCATGCGTACACCGCCCGCTGCTCGGCCGAACTGCCCCGGTATCTGCCCACCATCCAGAGCAGCACGATGAGGAAGGCGACACCTGCCAGCAACAGCATGACCCCCGCGCCGGGTTCCCTCTCGCATCCACCGCGAGGGCAGGTCGCCGACTCCGGCGCGAAGAGGATGAAGAGACCCCCGCCGAGACAGGCGACACCGAAGAGCGCCAATAACACGAACTGGCCGACCCAGTATCCGGTGCCTCGGTATGCGTCCTTCGGCCTGTCCATCGCCACCCTTTCGAGTCCGGTGAGCTCCTGGACCCGAACCCTACCGTCGGAATGTCAGGTGGATCGTGCCGCTCTCGGCCGTCTCGGCGGTGACGTCGTAGCCGGATTCGAGACCGCGCAAGCCATCCCACAGGCGGATGCCGCGACCGAGCAGGATGGGCGCGATCGCGACGTGGAGCCGATCGACCAGCCCTGCCTGGAGGAAATCGCGTACGACGGTGGCTCCGCCGCCGACGCGTACGTCCTTGCCGCCGGCGGCGTCGAGCGCCCGGTCGAGTGCCTCGTGCGGTGATACCGCGAGGAAGTGGAAGGTCGTGCCACCGGCCATCTCGATCGAGGGCCGCGGAGCGGTGTGGGTGAGGACGAACACCGGGGCCCGGAACGGCGGCTCGTCGCCCCACCAGCCCCGCCAGTCCGGGTCGTCGGGGAAGTCGTGCAGACCGAACATCCCCGCGCCCATGATCTCGGCGCCGACCTCGGCGAAGTAGGCCCGCGCGTATGTGTCGTCGACGCCGGTCGTGCCCTCACCCGAGGTGTCGTGCAGGACGCGTTCGCGGAAGGTCCTGGTCGCGGCGTACGCGCCGGTCAGGCGCTGCCAGTCCTCACCCATCGGATTCTCCGGGTTCTCCGGCGTCTGATCGGTCGTGGTGACAAATCCGTCCAGTGAGATGTTGAGATCAACGCGAACGGCCATCGGAGCCTCCAGCCCGGTGTTGGGTGATGCGCATCACGATACTGACGGCTCCCGGGGCGTCAAGGGTGTCGTACGGTGCCCGCGGCCTCGAGCAGGTGACCCGCTGCCGAGCCTCACGGCTGCCGGTGACGGCATGGAACGATGTGCCCATGCCGAACTACTCCCGCACCGAGATCGTCGACGCCAAGCCTTCCGACATCTTCGCCATCCTTGATGACGTGACCCGTACGCCCGAGTGGCTCACGCGCTGCACGCAACTGGACAAGCTGTCGGAAGGGCCGACCGCCGTGGGCACCCAGCTGACGTACCACTACAAGGACGGCAACCGCACCGGCGTCATGGACGGCGCCGTCGTGGCTCGGGAGCAGGACCGCAAGCTGACGCACCGATTCACCGACTCCATGATGGACGTCACGGTCGATTTCGATGTCGAGCCCGGCCCGACCGCCGACCAGACCAAGCTCACCCACACGATCACGATCGCCACCAAGGGCTTCGGCAAGATCTTCACCCCGATGATCAAGCGGCAGCTGCCCGGCCAGACCATCGGCGCGATGACGGCGCTGAAGGCCCTGGCGGAGTCAGCACAGGCGTAGTCGCGACCCGCTCGGACGACCGACGGATGGCAGGCCCTGGACGACCTCGTCGCGTACGGTGAGGATCGTGGACGTTCTGGGCGTGGTCGAGGGAACCACGAGCTGGGGTGAGCTGGTCAAGAGATCGCAGATCACCCGGACCGCACGGTTTCTCGACCTGACGGTCAACGGCGTGCCGCTGCGTGATCAGGTGGGCACGGAGGTTGTGCCGCCCGACAACTGCACGCCCCTCAGGTCGGAATGGCTGCTGAGCGAGGGGCTGGCCTGGCTGGACCAGCTGGCGGATCCGCACCGTGATGGGCAGTCGGACGGACGCGTCGCACTCTTCGTGTGTGGGCTCTGTGGCGATCCGGACGACGGGGTGATGAGTGTCGAGATCACGCGGGCCGACGCTGTCGTCCACTGGCGGAAGTTCGGGTGGGAGAACTGGGAACCGGGCGTTGAACTCGTCGATGGGGCGCCGGAGTTCTCCTTCGCGGCCGAGGCGTACGACGAGGTGCTGCAGGCCCTTCGGGTACGGGTGATCGAACGCAGCGTCGAGATCCCTGTGTCGGGGCATCTGTGGTGGAAGACGGAGCGCAGGGTCGTCATCGACGTGTGACGCCTCGTCACCAGATGCGTGGCGTGTCGTCACGCTGGATACGGCAGACTCACGGTCCGTGATGACTTCCCGCCGTCGGCGTCGGCCCGCCGTCGTCTGTCTCGTCGCGATGATCGTTCTCGCTGTGGCCGGGTGCGCGCCAGCACTCGAGGGTGACGCCTTGTCGCCGTCGGCGGACGGCGTGGGTGCGCCGTCTGTGGCGGACGATCCGGGAGACGGCTCCGACGACTGGGTCGTCCTGACGTTCCGGGGCACCGAGGAGGTCGACGACCAGCTGATGGCGGCCCTGGAACAGACCGAGCATGAGGCAGACGAGGCGCTCCAGCGTGCCGGCGTGGGAGCGATCGACGGCAACGAGATCGGGGACCACGAGTATCAGCTGTACTTCGTCGGGAAGGACCGCGACGAGATGTGGCGGATCCTTCGCCCGGTCGTTGATCGTGCGCCGGTGGCCTGGGAACGGGCGGAACTGAGGCACACCCTCGACGATCCGCAGCCGTGGGTGGTGGCCCACCCCTAGATGGTCCCCCAGGTGGTGCGGCGGTCGCCGCGCCGGCGATCGCTCAGACGTCGGGTCGCTGCGGGACGTCGGGTCGCTGCGGGACATCGCGCAGCAGCGGGACATCGGGTTCCTGCCGGGCGTCCGGTGCCGGCAGGCCCAGCACACCCATCAGCGCTGCCACGTCCCGGCCCGCCTGATCGGCGTCGGCGGCGGTCACCACCAGGCCGTACGCCGCACGGAGCGCCCGGAAGAGATCCTCGAGAGTGAGCGCGGGGTCGACTGATCCAGCCTGCCGGGCCTCGTCCAGCAGTGGCGCGATGACGACCGTCAGACGTTCCCGGGGCGGTGCGGCGACGGCCGTACGATTCGCCTCCACCGCCGTCTCGACGAAGGCGACGTCGGTGACGATGAGGGCCACCACCTCGCGCCAGACGCGATCGAAGAGGTCCGGCCCGCCGGATGCGGCGGTCTGTTCGATCCGGGTCAGATTCTCGTCGACCACGGCCAGCGCAAGGGCCATCCGGGTGGGGAAGTGCCGATAGAGCACGCCCTGCCCGACGCCCGCGTCCTGCGCGATCGCGGTGAGCGGGACGCGGAACCCGCGGGTGGCGAAGAGGCGACGGGCAGACTGCAGGATCGCCGTACGGTTCTCCGCCGCCGCGGCCGGACCTCGGTTCGCTTTCGCCCGTCGCTGTTCCATTCCCTGGACTATACCCAACCGGACACCGTCATCCGGTAATGACCGACCGATCAGGGACAGGGTGGTTCGACGATGGCAGACACAGGGGATGAGACGTACGACGTTCCCGGTCCCGGCTCGACCATCGGCCCGGCCTCGGTCGTCGGCGTGCGCGGCGCCCGCCGGATGGCGAAGGAGGCGCCGGTCGGCTGATCGCCGGCGGGACGCGCGGTCGGTTCGTCGCCGGGCAGGCGTGCCCTCCGCGCCGGGGCACCCGTGCCCGTCCGCCGGGAAGGTGACTCGCCGTCGGCAGGGGTAGGGTCCCGGGGTGACCGAAGACGAAGAGATCCCGTGGGCGATGCAGCTCGTCGTACGCCGCGACCGGCACGTCCCGACCCGGGAGGTCGACGTGGCCGAGGCGGCCGCCCGGGCCGTCGTCACCCTGCTCGCCGACGAACGTACGGCGCCCGGCGGGCCGTGGTACGACGCTGTCGCGTACTGGTCGGACGACCGGATCCGCAAGCTCGTCCGCCGCGCCGACGGAAAGCGCTGGGACGACGTCCAGGCCCTCGCCGGGGTCACCGTCACCCAGCCGGGACCGGACGGCCATGCCACCGCGGCGGTCCGTGCGTTCGTGCCCGGACCGGTGCGCCCGCTGCCCCGCGAGCTCGACAAGCTGCAGGTGTCCGGCACGCAGTTCGCCCCTGCCGGGGAGAGCCTGACCGCGGATGCTGTTGTGGTGATCGAGGTCAGTCCGCTGATCGAGCTGACCAGCGGCAAGCTGGCCGCACAGTGCGGTCACGCCGCTCAGCTCGCCTGGGAAGCGATGGACGTGGCGACCCGGCGGCGGTGGCGGGCCGACGGCTTCCGGGTGCGGCTCGACCGCCCCGACCCGGCCGCCTGGGCGGCCACCTCGCGCCCCGTCTCCGTGATGGACGCCGGCTTCACCGAGCTCGACGGGCCGACGGAGACGACCCGGGCCTGTTGGTGACCGCGGGACGACCATGCGGCGGGTCTGGTGGGTCGCGGGACGGCCATGGGGCGGAACCGGTGAGCCGAATCTGACCTCTCAGCCGGACGTGAAGCCTGGTCGCTCCGGCAGATCCGCGCCAATCCGTGGATCCGGTCCCTGGGCCGGGCGATGGCTGCGGCTGAGCCGCCAGGATCGGCTCACAGCACGTCGGCCGGTCCCGCTACGGTTGGTCTCCGGGGGTCCTGACTGGAGGCATCAGGTGACAGACGACGACCGGCGCGACGAGCAGATCCGTGCGACGGATTTCCGGGCTGTTTTCCGGCGGCATGCCGGTGGCGTCGCCGTCGTGACAGCCATCGGTCCCGACGGTCCACGCGGTTTCACCGCCACATCGGTGGTCTCCGTATCGGTGGAACCGCCCTATTTCGCCTTCTCGGTCAACGCGTCCTCGTCGTCGCGCGCGGTGATCGAGGCCGCCGACAGTGTCGTGGTCAATCTGCTTGCTGCCGGTCAGGCCGATGTCGCCGCGCGGTTCGCCGCCCCCGCCCAGGACCGGTTCGCCGGGATCGCCACCGAGACGCTGCCCGGTGGCGACGTGGTCCTCACCGGCGCGGTCGGCTGGGTGCAGGGCCGGATCGAGCAGCGGATCGATATCGCCGGAAGCCTGTTGGTGGTCGTACGGGTCCTGCACGCCATGTTGGGGCCGCAGGCCTTTCCCCTGATATACGTCGATCACGCCTACCACCGGCTGACCGAGGACACCCGGATCGGCTGATCCGTCCGCGATGATCCGCCCTCGATCGACCCGCCTCCGGCTGATCTGACGGGTGCTTCGGCCAGGGAGCAGGGTCGTACGGTGCCGGCCCAGGTGCTTCGTGTCTGCCCTCAGCGCACGCCTGCCCTCAGCGCACGCCTGCCCTCAGCGCACGCCTGTCCTCAGTGCTGGGCGGCGAGCGCTGCCGTCCGCTCGAGCGTGGCCGGGAACAGGACGTTGTTCTCCCGGTGGATGTGCAGATGCAGGTCGCGCTCCATCGCGGCCAGCTCGTCGTACAACGCCCGGTAGGAGCCGCAGCCGTCCTCGGGAGTGCGGTAGCCGTCGGTGATCGTGTGCAGCTCCATGACGATGTCCCCGACGACGTCGTGCTCCTCGATCAGGGCCGCGACCAGGACGTCGAGCGGGCCCTGGACGGTCGCCGGTGCCTGACCCGTACGTTCCAGTCGGGTGATCGCCGGGAAGACCACCCGCTCCTCGCGCGTCAGGTGCGCCTCGAGATCCGCCTCCGCGGTCAGGAAGAGAGAGCGCACCCGGGCGAGCTCGGGATGTCGTTCGCCGTGGACCCGGGTGACCTTGTCGGCGAGCGCGTGCAGCCGCGGCATCTCCTCCCACAGGTACGCGTGGTGGGTGTCGACGATGTCGTGGGCGAGTGTGGACAGCGACGTGTCGGCGGCATCCGGACGGGAGCCCGGCGCCTCGCCGGTCGACGGCGCGGCGGGCAGAGCGAGGGCGTCCGCCACTTCGGCCAGGTCCAGTCCCGCCTCGGCCGCCGCGGCGGTGAGCGTACGGTCCCCGTGGCAGCAGTAGTCGAGCCCGAGGTCCTCCAGCACCCGGGCCCGCCGGGTGTCCGCGGTGACGAGCGCGGCGAGCGTCGCCCGCAGGTCGATCGGGGCGGCGGTGAGGCGGTCGGGCTCCGGTCCGCGGCGGGACGGGCCGGCGATGGTCGAGCCGCGCCCGTGGGTGGTCGAGCCAGGGTCGTGGGTGGTCGGGGTGGGTTCGGGGGTGAGGTCGGTGGCGGTCATGGGTCCATCCGTTCCAGGCGTGTCATGGTGGCCGGCCGACTCTGCGTCGCCCGGGCACTTCCGACAGTAGGCAGCTGCCGCCGCCGGATCCTTGACGTACGTCAAGGGGCTTCCATCGCCTCCTGACCGTCCGGTCGGCTGGGCGGGAGGCTCAGCGCAGGACGGCGCCGGCCTCGGCCATCTCGGCGAGTGCGGCGCGCCCGCGGGCGGCGTCCACCGCGGCGATCTGGTCGGTGAGCACGGTGACGGCGAAGCCCTCCTTCAGGGCATCCAGCACCGTGGCACGGACGCAGTGGTCGGTGGCGACGCCGACGACGGTGAGGTCGGTGATGTCGCGCTCCCGCAGCGCGGCGGCGAGCGGCTGGTCGTCGCCGGTGGTGCCCTCGAAACCCGAGTAGGCCGCCTTGTGCTGGCCCTTGCGCACCGCCAGTCGGGGCAGGTCGACGTGTTGGGCGAGGGTGGTTTCGATCAGCGGGGCGAGTTCGGCGCCACGGGTCCCGGCCTGGCAGTGCACCGGCCAACTGTCGACGTAGTCGGGGGTCGCCGACCAGTGCGGGCCGGGATCGATGTGCCAGTCCTGGGTGGTGACCAGCAGCCGGTAGTCCGCGGCGTGCGCGGCGAGATGGGCGCGCAGGTGCTCGTACGCCACGGTGGCGCCGGCCACCCCCAGGGAGCCGCCCTCGGTGAAGTCGTTCTGGGCGTCGACGATCAGGAACGCCATGGCTGACATACCTGGAGTGTAGGTCGGCCGGAGGGGTCATCGGCGTCCCCCGACCGATGACCGTGACCGGCGGTCGGACAGCGCCGAGGGTGGTCGTACGGGGACCGGCGTGCTACAGGATCAGCGGCACGAACGCGTACAACCCGTGATGGGTGTCCATCAGGCGCCCCGATTCCTCGCGGCGGATCCGGTGCATGACCGATGCGACCGGGATCACCATCACCCCACCGGGGGCCAGCTGGTCGACGAGCTCCATCGGCAGTTCGTCCGCGTCGGCCGACACCAGGATCCGGTCGTACGGCGCGCCGTCCGGCCAGCCGAGCCGGCCCGGGACAGCCTGGTGGATCTCGACCCACGACATGTCCAGTGTCGCCAGGGTCGCGGCGGCCCGGCCGGTCAGATCGGGCACTCGCTCGACCCCGATCACCCGGCCGGACGGCCCGACCAGGCGGCCGAGGATCGCGGTGGTCCACCCCGAGCCGGCGCCCACATCGAGCACCGACCCGCCGACCGGCACCTCGAGCAGTTCCACCATGGCCGCCACCGTGGACGGCTGGGAGTTCGTCTGGCCGTGACCGATCGGCAGCGGGGCGTCGATGTCGGCGTACGGCTGGGCTGCCGGCGGGAGGAACGGGACGCGACCCAGCGCGCGCATCACCCGCAGGATGTCGGAAATCGTGGCCACGGTGCTCACAAGGTCCATAATGGCCGCATGCCGGAAGCCCCCGAGCTCGACGCCGCCGCGGCCTTCCTGCGGGAACGCACCGTGGGGCGGACGATCGAGCGTATCGACCTCGGCTCATTCTCCGTGCTGAAGACGGCCGACCCGCCGCACACCGCCCTGGTCGGTGCCCGGATCACCGACGTCGGGAGGCGCGGCAAGTTCCTGCTGCTGAGTTGTGCGGACGCAGGGTCGGCGGCGGATGCGGACGTCCACCTCGCCGTCCACCTGGCCCGCGCGGGTTGGCTGCGCTGGCACGCCACCAACCCGAAGACAGTGGTCAAGCCCGGCCGCGGCCCGCTGGCCCTGCGGCTGGTGCTGGACTCCGGGTCCTCGGTCGACGTGACCGAGGCCGGCACCAAGAAGGGTGTGGCGGCGTACGTCACCGCCGACCCCGCGACGCTGCCGGAGATCGCGCGGCTCGGACCGGAAGCGGGTCGGCTGTCGGTCGAGGACCTGGCGGCGATCCTGGCCGGCACCGGGTCCCGGATCAAGACGGTGATCACCGACCAGGCACTGATGGCAGGCATCGGCAACGGGTTCTCCGACGACATCCTGCACGCGGCGCGGCTGTCGCCGTACGCGACGGCGAAGGCGCTCGACCTCGACGAGGTCACCCGACTGCACACCGCGATCGGGCAGGTGCTTGGCACCGCCGCCGAGGCGATGGCGGGGCGTCCGCTGGACCGGATCAAGGACATCAAACACGCCGGCTATCGGGTGCATGCCCGCACCGGGGTGCCGTGCCCGGTGTGCGGCACCGACATCGCCGAGGTCTCCTTCGCCGAGCGGTCGCTGCAGTACTGTCCGACCTGCCAGACCGGGGGCCGACGGCTCAGCGACCGGCGGATGGACCGGTTGCTGAAGTGACCCTCGCTCAGTTCCCGGCGGTCCCGGTCCGGCTCCGCCGGGCCTGGCGCAGGGCACGCAGGTCCTCAGCCAGCGGACGGTACGTCGCCACCAGCAGCACCAGGGCGGTCGGCACCAGGAACGCGAACCCGATCCACAGGTAGCCGGCCGCACCGATCACGCCGCCGAGGAAGAACAGTCCGACCAACGAGGCGAGCATCCCGAGCTTGTTGCGGTCACCGACCACCGGGTCGGCGTCCCGGAGCCGGTTGCGGTAGGCGAACTTGCCGAGCTCGATGCCGATATCGGTGACCATCCCGGTGACGTGGGTGGTGCGGATCTGGGCCCCGGAGATCTTGGTGATGGTGGCGTTCTGCAACCCCATGGTCAAGCACAGCACCGCGATGAACACCAGACTGCGGTGTTGCCAGGTGAGTTCCTCGGCGAGCAGCCCGAACAGCAGCATCAGCCCGCCCTCCACCAGCAGCACGTTGGCGTAGCGGCTGTGCATCCCGCGGCGGCGGCCCCAGTTGAAGATCACCGCGCAGGCCATCGCCCCGACGACGAACGACGAGATGGCGACGACCCCGCTCAGCACCACCGCCGGGCGCCACATCACGATGGCATCGGCCACCGTGGCGGTCAGCCCGGTCATGTGCGAGGTGTAGAAACTGACCGCGACGAAACCGACCGAGTTGAGGATGCCGGCCACCAGCGCCAGCAGCAGCGCGAGATGGCGGTTGAGCTCGGGTGTACGGCGGGCCCCGGCCACCTCCAGCAGGTAGTCGGCCACTCGGGTCCTCACATGCGCTCCCTCTGCCCGGTGTGATGCTGACGACATTGTGACGCCTGGGGATCCCGCGGAACAGCCCCACGTGCCACCCGCACCGGATCGGCGCCGGCACGGATGGTCGCGTGGACGTGTCAGGCGGAGACCTCCCGCAGCACGAGGTCCAGCGTCTCGGTGAACCGGTCGACGTCGTGGGCCGCGAAGGGCAGCGGTGGGCGCAGTTTCAGGACGCTGCCGTGCGGCCCGCAGACCGAGGTGAGGATGTGGTGCCGGAGGAGGGCGTCCACCGTCTGTCCCGCCAGCCGGCCGTCCGGCGTCTTCGAGAGCGGATCGGTGACCAGCTCCAGGCCGATGAACAATCCGTCGCCGCGGACGTCCCCGATCGTCGCGTGCCGATCCTGGAGCTCGCCCAACTGGGCCCGGAAGTAGGCGCCCACCCGGGCCGCATTCTGCTGCAGCCCCTCCTCACGGATGATGTCGAGGACCGCCTGGGCCGCGGCGATCGCCGCGTCGGTGCCGCCGAACGTGTTGAAATAGGGCACCTGTGCGGCGAAGGTGGCCAGGACATCCGCCCGCGCTACTACGGCGGCCACCGGGTAGCCGTTGCCCATCGGCTTGCCCATGGTCACCACATCGGGGATGACACCGTGTCGGCCGAACCCCCAGAACGAGGTGCCGGTGCGGGCGAAACCCGGCTGCACCTCGTCGGCGATGAACAGACCACCCGCGGCCCGTACGGCGGACACCGCCCCCGTCAGCAGGCCGGTGGGGGAGGCGTACACCCCATCAGAACTGAAGATCGTGTCGACGATGAGGGCCGCGGGCCGCACGCCCCGCTCGGCCATCTCGGCGAGCGCACCTTCCACCGCTGCGGTGAAGCCGGCCGCCGCGCCCTCCGGCCCGGCGTGGTAGCTGTCCGGTGCGGGCACCGTCCAGACGTCGGGACCCAGCGGCACGCCGGAGCCCAGGGCCGGCGAGATGCCGGTGACGAGGTCGGTGTTGCCGTGGTAGGCCTCCTCGGTGATGATGATGCCGCGTCCGCCGGACGCCGCCCGGGCGATCCGGAGGGCGAGGTCGTTGGCCTCCGAGCCGGTGCAGGTGAACATGACCTGGTCGAGCTCCGCAGGCATCGTGGCGAGCAGGTCCTCGGCGTAGTCGAGGATCGGCTCGGCCAGATACCGGGTGTGGGTGTTGAGCGTGGCGGTCTGGCGGGCGATCCGCTCGGCGACGCGAGGATGGGCGTGTCCCACGCTGGCCACGTTGTTGTAGACGTCCAGGTACTCGGTGCCGTCGGCGTCGAACAGGTGCACGCCGGCTCCGCGGACGAGGTGCACGGGCCGACGGTAGAACAGGCGATATGCCGGCCCGAGCACCCGTCGGCGGCGTTCGATCAGCTCACCGGTCTCGTCGCCGGTGGGGGTGTCGGCCCGGTACGTGTTCGCGTCGAGGATCGTCGAACGGTGCGCTGGCATCTGTCTAGCGCTCCTTCGTCTCGTCGAGAATGACCCGGCCCAGGCGTTCGTAACGCGCAGGGGAGACCCGCTTGAGGACGAGGGCCCAGACCACGCCGGCGACGGCCACACCGACGACGATGTACGGCGTCGCCGCGAAGACGGGGCTTCCGGCCGCAGCGCCCGCCGCGAACTTCGCGTTGGCCATCAGCAGGTAGACCACGTAGATCATGCCGATGGCGCCCAGCCCCGGAGCAACCAGCGTGCGGAACCAGTGCCGCGTCTCAGGGTGGTTCCCGCCGATGTGGAAATAGCCGATGACGGCCACCGCTGCGGCGGCCTGCACGATCATGATGGCGCTGGTGCCCAGGATGGCCATCAGGCCGTACAACGCACCGTACGGATCCTGCCGAGTGACCGCGAAGAGCACCACGATCACGGTCGCGACGGCGGTCTGCACGAACCCCGCGACGAAGGGGGAGCCGTGCACCGGGTGAGCGCGGCCGATCGTACGGGCCAGTCCGGGGGCGATGTCCTCGCGGCCCAGGGCGTAGAGATACCGCGCGGCACTGTTGTGGAAGGCGAGGCCGCAGGCGAAGGAGCCGGTGGCCAGCAGGATGTGGAAGACGACGACCGCCCAGTCGCCGAGGTGCTGCTGCACCGGCAGGAAGAAGATGTCGCCCGCGGTGGCGGAGTCCTGGGCGAGGGCGACCGCCTTCTGTGCGCCGACCCCGACGATGCCCAGCCAGGACACGAGGACGTAGAAGACGCCGATGCCGACCACCGAGCCGATGATGGCGATCGGGATGATCTTCTTCGGGTTGCGTGACTCTTCGCCGTACATCGCACTGGACTCGAAGCCGACCCACGACCAGAAGGCGAAGAACAGGCCGATACCCGCCGAACCGGTGGCGGCGATCGTCCCGGCGCCGTTGGCGGCGGGAACGGTCCGGTGGAGATCGACGAAGGCGTTCAGGGGATTGAGCGAGGCGAGGGACCAGCCTTCCGGGCCGCCGCCGGCGACGAGGACGGAGATCGCCATGGCTGTCAGCATGAGGATCTCGGTCACCAGGAAGACACCCAGGACCTTGGCCGCGAGATTCACGTCGTAGTAGCTCAGCAACGCGTTGGCGGCGAGCATCAGCAGAGCGAACACGATCCACGGGACGGTCAGCCCGAACAGCGTCTCGACCAGTCCGCTGGTGAAGAAGGCGAAGATGCCGACGAGTGAGGCCTCGAAGACCATGTAGGCGACGGTGGTGAGGAGACCGGCGCTGAGCCCGGCGACTCGGCCCAGTCCGTGGGAGATGTAACCGTAGAACGCCCCGGTCGCGGTGATGTGCCGCGACATGGCGGCATAGCCGATGGCGAAGAGCGTCAGCACGATCGTCGCCACGAGATAGCCGGCAGGGGCTGCGGCGCCGTTGCCGAAGCCCACGGCGATCGGCACGTTGCCGACCATCGCCGTGATCGGTGCTGCCGTGGCGACGGACATGAACAGGACGCCGACGAGCCCGATGGCGTTCGGCTTCAGGCGCTGTGGTTCAGCGAGCGCCTCACCTGACGGTGGTGCGACGATGACGTCGGTATTGGTCATTGCGTCCTCCATTATTTGGTCTGGCCGGTCCCTGGCGTCACTGTGGTGGAGTTCTTTCCATTTTGTCAAATTGGCAGTTCTGGACGGTGGGCCCAGTGTTTCCGTGGTGTAACAGCGGGGGCTGATGCGTTACGAATACGGAAATCCGGTTACGAGTCCGTGAAGGAGTGGCCTATTTGGTATCGCTGACTTTGTTAATGGTCTGCTGCTCGGTTTCTATGGAGCCATGGTCGTCACGCCGGAACGCGAATATGCCGCCTTCGCCCGCGCTGCCCTGCCCAGATACGGGTTCGGGGCCCGGGCCCACGTCGAGTTGCTCAGCCTGAGTGAGAACGGCACCTTCCTGATCAGTGAGGGCGCGCGTCGCCTCGTACTGCGGGTGCACCGTCCGGGCTATCACACGCGTACGGCCATCGAGTCGGAGCTCACCTGGATGCAGCGGATCCGCGAGGACTGCGGCATCGCGACGCCCGTCGTCATCCCCGCACTGAGCGGCGAGGCGGTGACGACGGTCGAGTGGGCCGGTGAGCGACGTGAGGTGGACGCCGTCAGCGTCATCGACGGCCGTACGGGCGAGGAGTGCGGCTGTCCCGTCCCGTACGAGGAACTGGGCAGGATCAGCGCCCTGATGCACCTGCACGCCGAGCACTGGCCGCTGCCGGACGGATTCGAACGGTTCCGCTGGGACTTCGAGAGCTCACTCGGGCCTGCCGCGCGCTGGGGACGACTCACCGGCGCGCCGGGCGTCGAGCGGGCGGACAATGCCGTGCTGGCCGGCGCCGTGGCGAGTATCGAGAGGGCCCTGCGCGACTACGGATCAGGTCGGGACCGGTTCGGGCTCGTCCACGCCGACCTGCGGATGGCCAACATCATGGTCGACGCGCGGGGTGGGATCACGGTCATCGACTTCGACGACTGCGGCTTCGGCTGGTACCTGAGCGATCTGGGCTCGGTGGTCTCCTGGGTGGAGCACGAGGCCGAGACCCCGGACATCGTCGCGCGGTGGCTTCGCGGATACCGGCCGGTGCGGCCCCTCGGGGACGAGGACCTCGGCATGATCCGCGTCTTCGTCATGATGCGCCGTCTGATGTTGACCGCCTGGCTCGGCACCCACCCGGCTTCGCCTCCGGCGAAGGCGCTCGGGACCGACTACGGGCGCGGCACTGGGGCACTCGCCGCACGTTTTCTCGACGACCCTGACTGGTTCCGCTTCGGTGACCGTGCCCTCGCCGCCTGACCGGCTGCCGGTGTCCGCCCGCCCTGTGTCCGCCCGCCCTGTGTCCGCCCGCCCTGTGTCCGCCCCGTACGACACCCTTCTTCTCGACCGCATCCCACGCCCGCCCGACCTCTAGGAGCCCTCATGTTGTTCGACCTCGCCGACCGTCGCGTCCTCGTCACCGGTGGATCCAAGGGCATCGGACTCGGCATCGCCACGACGTTCGCGAAGGCGGGAGCGGCGGTGGCGGTGACCGCGCGCGGTGAGGCCGACCTCGCTGCCGCAGCCGAACGCCTCGCGGCGGCGGGCGCGTCCGAGGTCGTCACGGTCGCAGCGGATGTCGCCGACCGGGCCTCGACCCGGGCGATGATCCGCGAGGTGGTCGAGCGACTGGGAGGCCTGGACGTCCTGTGCGCGAACGCCGGGGTCTTTCCCGAGGCTTCGCTCGCGACCATGACCGAGGAACAACTCGACGACGTGGTGGCGGTCAATCTCAAGGGGACGGTCTGGTCGGTCCAGGCCGCGGCACCGGCTCTGGCGATCTCCGGACGCGGACGGGTCATCATCACGTCGTCGATCACCGGGGCGATCACCGGCTATCCGGGATGGGCCCACTACGGCGCCACCAAGGCCGCACAGCTCGGATTCATGCGCACCGCAGCCCTCGAATTGGCGCCCCACGGGATCACGGTGAACGCTGTGCTGCCGGGCAACGTCCTCACCGAAGGCCTGGTCGGCATGGGGGAGGGCTACCTCGCCGCGATGACGCGTGCGGTGCCCCTCGGTCGGCTCGGCACGCCCGAGGAGGTCGGTGCGACCGCGGCGTTCCTCGCGACGACCGAGGCCGGCTACCTGACCGCGCAGGCGATCGTGGTCGACGGCGGTCAGATCCTGCCGGAAACGCCAGAGGCCATCCTGGCCTAGAGTGAACGGGTGGCATCCGAGAGCGAAGGCGGCCCCGTCGCCGAGGAGATCCGTCGGCGCATCCTCAGGATGATCGCCGCGGGGACTCTCCCGCCGGGGTCCCGCCTCGGGTCGGAACGGGAGGTCAGTGAGCGCTTCGGCGTGTCGCGGGTGACCATTCGCAGCGCGATCCTTCCGCTGACCCGGGCCGGGGTGCTGGAGCGTCGTACCGGGCGCTCCGGGGGCACCTTCGTCCGTTCCGATGTCATGGGTCGGGAGGCCGCTGAGCAGCTGGGACTGCCCGAGCGATTGGCCGCAGGCGGCCACAGCGCGTCATCGACGGTGCTGGCGACCCGTCGTGCCCCGGCCACCCCGCTGGAGGCAGAGGCACTCCGGGTGCCGGTGGGCGAGGAACTGGCCGTCATCGAGCGGCTGCGCAGCGCCGAGGGCATCCCGCTGTCTCTCGACCGGGCGCATTTCCCGCTCGCCCTGGCTCCCGACCTGCTCGACCAGCCGCTGAGCGGATCTCTCTATGTGCTGCTGCGCGACCGCTACGGCCTCCGGCCCGAGAAGGTCGAGGAGGAGATCATGGTCGTCGGGGCCAGCCGGCGGGAGGCCAAGTTGCTGGAGGTCGCCGAGCGGTTCCCCTTGGTGCAGGTCGTACGGGTCGCGGAGGATGCCTCCGGCCGGCGCTTCGAGTATTCGGAGGACCTCTTCCGGTCGGATCGGGTGCGCCTGATCGCCCGCCGCTCCGGCGGTCGGACACCGGTGGAGTCGCGGTCCGCCGACGGTCTGATCGAGCTCACCGTCGCGCCGTGACCTCGCACAGCCGGCGGTGACCCGGAGTTCGAAGCCGTGGTGGGTCACCGCGCGGACCACTACGGTGGAGGCATGCGGGAACAACAGGAGCGGCCGATCGGCTACTGGGCCAAGCATCTCGACTCCCTGATCAACCAGGCGTTCGAGCAGGCCCTCCATGACGACGACGTGACCCGCCGTCAGTGGCAGGTGCTCAGCACGCTGTCCTGGGGCACCCGGACCGTCGCGAGTCTGCGCGAGACGCTCGGCGCGTTCCGCTGCGACCAGGAGGACTCGTTGGAGACCGCGCTGGAGGTGCTCTCCACCCGCGGCTGGATCGACGACGACGGCACAGTGCTGTCGCTCACCGAGCCCGGCGTGGCCGCTCACGACACCATCGGCGGTCACGTCGACCGGGTCCGGCAGAGCCTGGCGCGCGGGATCAGCAGCGCCGACTACCGCACCACCGTGGACACCCTGCGTCGGATGTGCGACAACCTGGCGGCAGGGACCCCGGAGGCGGACTGAGCCGACCGGTCGACCGTCGTGCCGACGGTGGGTGACAACGCCGGCTCCACGGGCCCGTCGCCCGGGAGGCCACGGGTCGGACTGGTGCTCAACCCGCTGGGCCGCCGGGCCGACCGTGCCCGCCGCGAACTCGCCGCGGCACTCGCGGCGGCCGGCGCACCGGCCCCGACCGTCCTCACCACCACCGTCGAGTCACCCGGCGCCGAGCAGACCCGACGGCTGCTCGCCGCGGGCGTGGACCTGGTGGTGGTCGCCGGCGGTGACGGCACCGTCCGTGAGGCGGCCCGGGTGCTCGCCGGGACCGACGTCGCCTTGGGCATCCTGCCGACCGGGACGGCGAACATCGTCGCCCGCAACCTGCGGCTGCCGCGCCGCGACGTACGCCTCGCGACGGCGATCGCCTTGGGTGCCGGCGAGCTGCGGATGGACCTCGGGCGGGCTCGGATGACCATCGCTGCCGGGGGAGTGGTCGAGTCGGTCTTCCTGGTGATGGCCGGGATCGGCCGTGACGCGCAGACGGTGGCGGCCACCGGCGCACGGCTCAAACGGTGCCTCGGCTGGCTGGCCTACTTCGCCGCCGGGATCCGCCACGCGGTGTTGCGGCCGCTGCCGATGGTCGTCGAGCTCGACGGACACCCGCGGCGCGCGCGGACCTGGACGGTGCTCTTCGGCAACCTCCCGCGCATCCCCGGCGGGATCGCCGTCTTTCCCGACGCCGTACCGGACGACGGGGTGCTGGAGACGCTGGAGGTGCCGCTGCGCGGGCCCCTCGACTGGGCCGCCGTGGCGTGCACCGGCCTGTTCCACCGCCCCCGTCGGACCCGGGCGCTGGCATACGGTCGGGCCTCGGCCGCCCGGGTCACGCCGCCCGGGCCGCTGCCGGTCCAGCTCGACGGCGATGTGGTCGCCGACGTCGTGGACCTCGAGGTGGGGCTGCTGCCGTCAGCGCTGACCGTACGATGCCCGCCGCACCGACCTCGGTCAGGCGACCCTAACCGTACGACATTGTCCGGATAAGCCGCGAATCAGCTGTGAGACGACTCACAGATCCCTACACTGAGGATCACTCCAGCGCCACGATCCCTCGGGTGGGCCGTCGGACACGGTGTCCACACTCGCACGGGAGGTCGCCATGTCCACTGTCATCCCTGACCGGTTCGCCGGTCGGACCATCATCGTGACCGGTGCCGGCTCCGGCATCGGGAGGGCCACCGCCACCAGGCTGGTCGCCGAAGGGGCGTACGTCGTCGGGGCCGACCTCTCCGAGGAGCGGCTCGCGGCGGTGGCAGAGGACCTCGGGTCGCCCGGTTTCCGGTATGTCGTCGGGTCGATCACCGACCAGCAGATCGTCGACCGGATCGTCGCCGAGGCCGGCCCGGAACTGTGGGGTCTGGTCAACAACGCCGGGATCATGGACGACTTCCTCTCCGTCGCGGAGATCGACGACGCCACCTGGCAGCGGGTGTTCGACGTCAATCTGACCGCGATGATGCGGATGAGCCGGGCGGCGATCCCGGTGATGTTGACCCGCGGGGCGGGGGCGATCGTCAACATCTCCTCCGAAGCCGGCATCCGGGCCGGCGCCGCGGGGGTCGCCTACACCGCGTCCAAGCACGCGGTGATCGGGCTGACGAAGTCGACCTCGCTCTTCTACGCCCGCAAGGGGATCCGCTGCAACAGCGTGGCGCCCGGTGGGGTCGCCACCAACATCCAGGCCAAGATGGAGAGCCCGGGCTTCGCCGAGGTGATCGCGCCGTTGCTCGGCGCGATGATGCCGCCGACGGCGACCGCCGACGACCTGGCGGCGGCGATCACCTTCCTGCTCAGCGACGACGCCGCGAACGTCACCGGCACGGTGCTGATGTGTGACGGCGGGTGGAGCGTGATCTGAGGCGGGGCAACGGCGGCGGAGCCGACCGGCCGGAGGCGGCAGGAACGCCGGACGGCGCCGGGGATCCCTCCCCGACGCCGTCCTGGTGTCGTACGGTGCTGCGGCCCGGAGCCTCAGCCGGCCTCGCCTTTCGGCTCAGCGTCGCTGGGACCGGTTCGGCCTTGCGGCTCGGCTTCGCCGGCCGTGGTCAGCCCAGTTTCGCGATGATCTCGTTGAACGTGGCCGACGGGCGCATCACGGCGGTGGTCTTCGCGTCGTCGGGGCGGTAGTAGCCGCCCAGGTCGACCGGGTGGCCCTGCACCGCGATCAGCTCGGCGTCGATCTGCTCGGCCTTGTCCGCCAGTTCGGCGGCGACCGGCGCGAACGCGGCCGACAGCTCGGCGTCCTCGGTCTGCGCCGCGAGCTCGCAGGCCCAGAAGTTCGCCAGCCAGAAGTGGCTACCGCGGTTGTCGATCTGGCCGACCTTGCGGGCGGGGCCCTTGTTCTGGTCGAGCAGGGTCTCGGTGGCCTTGTCGAGGGTCGCGGCGAGCACGCCGGCCTTCGCGTTGCCGTTGGTCGCCTCGTGGCGGAAGGACTCGGCGAGCGCCATGAACTCGCCCAGCGAGTCCCAGCGCAGGTAGTCCTCGGCCAGCAGCTGCTGGACGTGCTTCGGGGCCGAGCCGCCGGCGCCGGTCTCGAACAGGCCGCCACCGGCCATCAGCGGGACGACCGACAGCATCTTCGCGGAGGTGCCGACCTCGAGGATCGGGAACAGGTCGGTGTTGTAGTCGCGCAGCACGTTGCCGGTCACCGAGATGGTGTCCTCGCCGCGACGGATCCGCTCCACCGAGTACTGGGTCGCCTCGACCGGGGACATGATCTCGATGGTCAGCCCGTCGGTGTCGAACTCGGGCAGGTACGCCTTGACCTTCTCGGCGATGTTGCGGTCATGCGCGCGGGTCGGGTCGAGCCAGAAGATCGCCGGGGTCTGCGAGGCACGGGCCCGGGTGACGGCCAGCTTGACCCAGTCCTTGATCGGGGCGTCCTTGGCCTGGCAGGCGCGCCAGATGTCGCCGGCCTCGACCTGGTGCTCGATCAGGACGTCACCGGCGGCGTTGACGACCTGCACGGTGCCGTCGGCCGGGATCTCGAAGGTCTTGTCGTGGGAGCCGTACTCCTCGGCCTTCTGGGCCATCAGACCGACGTTCGGCACCGAGCCCATGGTGGTCGGGTCGAAGGCGCCGTGGGCCTTGCAGTCCTCGATGACGGCCTGGTAGACGCCGGCGTACGAGGAGTCCGGGATCACCGCGAGGGTGTCGGCCTCCTTGCCGTCCGGGCCCCACATGTGGCCGCCGATCCGGATCATCGCCGGCATCGAGGCGTCGACGATCACGTCGGAGGGGACGTGCAGGTTGGTGATGCCCTTGTCGGAGTTCACCATCGCCAGGGCCGGGCCGTCGGCCAGCTCGGCGTCGAAGGACGCCTTGATCTCGGCCCCGTTCGACAGCGCGTCGAGACCGCCGAGGATGGCTCCCAGGCCGTTGTTGGCGGACAGGCCGGCCTCGTCGAGGGCGGCGCCGTACGCGGCGAAGGTCTTCGGGAAGAAGGCCTTGACGACGTGGCCGAAGATGACCGGGTCGGAGACCTTCATCATGGTGGCCTTGAGGTGCACCGAGAACAGCACGCCGTCGGCCTTGGCTGCGGCGACCTGCTCGGCGAGGAACGCGTCCAGCTTCTTCGCGCTGAGGAAGGTGCCGTCGACCACCTCGCCGGCGAGCACCGGCAGCGACTCTTTGAGGACGATCTCGCTGCCGTCGGCGGCGACGAGCTTGATCTGCAGGACGTCGTCGGCCGGCAGGATCACCGACTTCTCGTTGGCGCGGAAGTCGTCGGAGCCCATGGTCGCGACCCGGGTCTTCGACGCGGCGGTCCAGGCGCCCATCGAGTGCGGGTGCTTGCGGGCGTAGTTCTTGACCGCCAGCGGGGCGCGCCGGTCGGAGTTGCCCTCGCGCAGCACCGGGTTGACCGCGGAGCCCTTGACCTTGTCGTAGCGGGCGCGGGCGTCCTTCTCGGCCGCCGTCTGCGGCTCGTCGAGATAGTCGGGCAGCGCGTAGCCGAGGGCCTGCAGCTCCGTCACCGCGGCCTTGAGCTGGGGGACCGACGCGGAGATGTTCGGCAGCTTGATGATGTTGGCCTCGGGGGTCTTCGCGAGCTCACCGAGTTCGGCCAGCGTGTCGGCCACCTGCTGGTCCGCGGGCAGCAGATCGGCGAAGGCCGCCAGGATCCGGGCGGACAGCGAGATGTCACGCGTCTCGACCTGCACACCCGCCGTCGAGGCGAAGGCCTCGATGACCGGGAGCAGGGAGTACGTGGCCATCAAGGGCGCTTCGTCGGTGTGGGTGTAGATGATCGTGGCCATGTGCTGGGCATCTCCCTGGGGTCGTACGGGTGCGTTGCGGACGCTCTTGGCTGGGTCAGGTTATCCGAAAGGCCCCCGACGGACCGTGCCATAGCGGCGTGATGTGCCGTACGGCAGCAGCGTCCGGTGTGATGTCACCCGTTGTCAGGCCCGGGGAGCCAGCACCAGGTTGTCGATCAGCCGCGGTGCGCCGACCCGTACGGCCAGCGAGGCCAGCGCGCCGACCGCCGGGTCGACGGCGGTCAGTTCGGCCAGGGTGCGCGGATCGGCGACGCTGACATAGTCCACCACGGCCCGTGGCTCGGCGGTGATCACGTCGCGGAGGATGGTCCGCAGCGCCTCCGCATCGCCTTCGCCGTCGGCCCAGGCCCGTCCGGCCGCCTGCAGGGCGCGGGAGAGCACCAGCGCGGCCGGCCGGTCGGCGGCGGCGAGGTAGGTGTTGCGGCTGCTCATCGCCAGCCCGTCCGGCTCCCGGACGATCGGGCAGGCGACGATCTCGACCGGCAGGCCGAGGTCGCGGACCAGCTGGCGGATCACCGCGACCTGCTGGGCGTCCTTCTGGCCGAAGTAGGCCCGGTCGGGGGCACACAGGTGGAACAGGATGCTGATGATCGTCGCGACGCCGCGGAAGTGGCCGGGCCGGCGGGCGCCCTCCAGCACGTCGGCGACGCCGCCGGGGGTGACGTACGTGTCGAAACCGGCGGGGTAGACGTCCTCGACCTGCGGGGTCCACACCAGGTCCACCCCGGCGCCGTCCAGCAGCGCGAGATCGTGGTCGAGGTCGCGCGGGTAGGCCTCGAGGTCCTCCGACGGCCCGAACTGGGTCGGGTTGACGAAGATCGACACCACGGTGGCGTCGTTCTCCTCGCGGGCCCGGCGGACAAGGCTGAGGTGGCCCTCGTGCAGGAAGCCCATCGTCGGCACCAGGCCGACACTGCGTCGACCGACGCCGCTCGGACGGGCCGCGCCCGCAACGGTGATGTCTCCGCCGGCCGTGTCCGGTCCCACCTCCAGCTCGGCCCGGGCAGTCCGGAGCTCCTCGCGTGTGGTGACGACCTTCATCCCTCTGCCTCCTGCTGGTTCGCTGTTCACCGCTCCTGGTGCAGGACCGGCGGGTCCCGGCTCGGTCGGTCGCCGATGTCGGATCCCTCGGCCCGGGGCGCTCAGGCCTGTCGCTCGGTGGGCCGGTCGAGACCGGCGAGGGCCTCGGCCAGCACCTGCGGGTCCATCCCCGCGCTGTTCTGCTCGGTCGGGAACGCCCCGGAGCGTACGTCGTCGGCGTACGCCTGCAGACCGCCCACCACCTCGTCGCCGAGGGTGCGGTAGCGGCGGGTGTGGCGGGGGACGAAGTCGCTGAACAGGCCGAGCAGATCATGCCAGACCTGCACCTCCCCTGAGCACCGGGGACCGGCACCGATGCCGATCGTCGGGATGTCCAGTCGGGCGGTCACCTCGGCGGCCAGCGGTGCGGGGATCAGTTCCAGCACCACGGCCCATGCCCCGGCGTCCTGCAGGGCGAGAGCGTCCTCGATCAGGGCCCGGGCCGCGGCGGACTCCTTCGCCTGGACCCGCATCCCGATCTGGTTGACCGACTGCGGGGTGAAGCCGAGGTGGCCCATCACCGGGATCCCGGCCTGGACCAGGCGGCGTACGGTCGGGGCGATCGGTCGGCCGCCCTCCAGCTTGACCGAGGAGGCGCCGCCCTCCGCGAGCAGCCGCCCGCCGTGACGCAGCGCATCGGTCTCGGTGGCGGACGCCAGGAACGGCAGGTCCGCGACGACCAGCGGGGTGGCACAGCCGCGGACCACGATGCGGGTGTGGTAGACCATGTCGTCCACGGTGACCGGCAGCGTCGAGTCGTGACCCTGGATCACCATGCCGAGGGAGTCACCGACCAGGATCATCGGGACGCCGGCCCGCTCCACCAGTTGGGCGCTGGTGTAGTCGTACGCGGTGATCATCGGGACGCGCTCACCGCGCAGGTACGCCGCCCGGATGTCGGCGATCGAGGTGCGCATCGTCAGGCCAGCGCCGCCGGCATCGGGCCGTGCAGTGCCATCGGATCGTTCACGTCGGTGATGACCCGGGCGATCGAGTTGTCGGTGGAGTCGACCAGCACGACCTTCGGGTGCCAGCCCTCCGGGACCGGATCGGTCACCTGGGTGTAGGCCATGATGATGACCAGGTCACCGGGCTGCACCAGTCGGGCCGCCGCACCGTTGAGCTGGATCTCGCCCGAGCCACGGGCACCGGCGATGGTGTACGTCTCGAGACGCTCGCCGTTGTTGAGGTCGACGACCTGGACCCGCTCGAAGGGCAGGATGTCCGCCGCGTCGAGGAGGTCCTCGTCCACGGTGATGCTGCCGACGTAGTCGAGGTCGGCCGCCGTGACCCGTGCGCGGTGGATCTTGCCACTGACCATCGTCCGGAACCGCACGTGTGTACCTCTCTGCCGTGTGGTGTTCGGATCGAGTTTACGTGCTACTCCCAGGATGATCGGCGCAGTCCCGCAGGGCGGCATCGCCGTGGGCCGGCGGGGCGGCATCGCCGTGGTCCGGCGGGGTGGGGTCGCCGTGGGCCGGCGGGGTGGGGTCGCCGTGGTCGTGTCGGGCGGGCGCATCGGGGTCGCGGAAGGCGGCGTCGATCGCGGCCAGGGTGGCCGGGTCCATTCCCCGCGCGACCAGCAGGTCGTGTGCCGCCAGTCCCACGGCGCGGTAGAGCGCCGCGGTGTCGGGGCGGGCGGCGAGGGCGGCCAGATGGCGGCGGATCGTGCCGACGTCGCCGCGGACCGCCGGGCCGGTGAGTCCAGCGGGCAGACCGACATCCTGTAGTCCGTCGAGGGTGCTGCGGACCAGGGGGAGCAGAGCATCCAGCGCGCTGCGGGCGTCGAGCCCGCAGTCCTGCAGCAGCCGGGCCGCGTGGTCGACCAGGACGACGGTGTAGTTGGATGCCATCGTCGCCGCCGCGTGGTAGCGGGCCCGGTCCTCCGGGCGCAGCAGCACCGGACGGCCGCCCAGGGTGGTGGTCAGCTCGGCCAGGACGTCGCGGAGGCCGGGGTCGGCCGTGATGCCCCAGGTGACACCGGGGGCGATCGGGGTGTCCACGGTGGCGAAGGCCTGCATCGGGTGCCAGGCGCCCAGCCGGTGGTCGGCGGCCAGCGGCGCCAGGGGAGTGAGGTCGAGGGCGCCCGAGCAGTGCACCACCCCGTGTCCGGTGGCGGGTCCTTGTTCGTCGCCGGCCTCGTGTTCGTCGCCAGCTTCGTGTCCGGCGGTCGATCCGTGTCCGGCGGCCCGGGCCGCAGCGTCGGTGGCGAGCGCGTCGGCGACCGGTCCGATGGCGTCGTCGCTGACCGCCAGCACGGTCAGGTCGGCGTCCAGCGCGCGGGTCCGCTCCGGGCTCCTGGCCGACAGCATGGTGACCGGCACGCCGCGAGCGGCGAGGGCGGTGGTCAGGGCGTGGGCGAGCCGGCCGGTGCCCAGCACGGCAACGGTCACCGCGGGGGCCGGGGAGGCCTGTGTCGTCATTGCCGTCCTCGGGGCATCGTCCTCGGGGACGCTGTCATCGGCCCTGTCCGTCCTCGACCGCGGCGGGCGTACGGGCGGCGAGCGCGGCGGCCCGGATGTAGCTGGCTCCGGCGACGACGTGCAGGGCGGACCCGGCCCAGATCAGCAGTCGGCCGAAGATCGCCGCCGGCGGGTAGAACGCCAGCGCGGCGATCAGGGCGACGATGCCGATGAAGAGCACTGCCGTACGGAACTTGCCGAGCAGGTGCACCTTGATCCGCCCCCTCGCCGCGGCCCGACCCGCAAGCAGGCCCGTCGTCAGATCGGTGACGACGACGATGCCGACCGGCCACCACGAGACGTGGCCGCCCAGGGCGAGGGCGAGCAGCACCGCGCCGATGCCGATCCGGTCGGTGAGCGGGTCGAGCATCTCGCCGGTGCGGCTCACCTGGTGCAGGGCACGTGCCAGGAAGCCGTCCACCCAGTCGGTGGCGGCCCACAGGGCGAGCAGTCCGACGACCAGCGGGCTGTCCCCCGGTGTACGCACCAGCAGCCAGCACACCGGTGCCAACAGCAGCAACCGGAGCAGAGTGACGGCGTTGGGCAGAGTCAGCCAGTCGGGTCGGGCGGAGGTGGTGGGCGTGGGGCTCACGCCTCCCGTCACGGGGTGCGGGTCCATGCGCCCATTGTGGTCCGCGGGCGGTCAACCGGTCAGAGTTCCGGGGTGACCTGCTCGAATCGCTGCTGCCACTGGGTGTTCTCCCGGACCCACAGGGCGGTCCGGAGTGTGGCGGTGGTCGCCTGCGTGGCGCGGCTGAGCAACAGCACCTCGTCGGCACGCAGTCGACGCGCCTCGAGGATGTCGAGGCTGCAGACGTCGGGGGAGAGCACTCCGCTGAGCACGTCGCCGCGGTGGTCCAGGGTGCCGTCCGCGCGGACCCGGAACCACCCGGGATGCAGCAGACCGGCCCACTGTGTCGGGTCCTCGGCGGGCTCTGCGCTGTGCAGCCAGCGCTCCAGTTCGGCGACCTGGTCGATCTCGGGCAGGTCCAGCTCGGGCTCGGCGCCGGAGAAGAGATCGGGCTGCAGGTAGTCCTCCTCGAGTTCGGACTCGTCCTGCTCCTCGCCCCCGGAACGTACGGCCGCGGAACGTACGGCCGCGGAACGTACGGCCGCGGAACGTACGGCTGCGCCGGCCGTCGGATACCCCGGTCCCGGGTCGGGCTCGCGGCTCTGCTGGTAGGCGGTGGCGGCGGCCCGGGCGCGGGTGTCGGCCGCCTCGTTCAGGGAGTGTCCGTTGTGTCCGCGCACCCATTCGAAGGTGACGTCACGCCCCTGCATCGCCTCGTCGAGGGCCTTCACCAGGTCGACGTTCAGGACGGGTTTGCCGTCGGCCTTCTTCCAGCCCTTCTTCTTCCAGCCCTTGGTCCACTTGGAGATCACGTTGATCGCGTACTGGCTGTCGCACAGCACGTGCAGAGGCTCGTCGACGTGCGCGGTCTGGTGCAGCAGGTCGAGCACCGCCATCAGCTCGCCCATGTTGTTGGTGCCCCGGGGCCAGCCTCCGCTGGCCCAGCAGTCGTCATCGACGTACCAGGCCCAGCCGGCTGGTCCTGGGTTGCCGAGCGAGGATCCGTCCGCCGCTGCTGTGATCGTCACGGGGCCGATTCTCACACATCGCACCGACACCCGGCCCTGACGAGCCTGCTCGGCCGGGGCACAGAATACGGCTCGCCGTCGCCGACAGTTCGCGGACGGTTCGAGCATTCTTCACGGAGATGTGGAAAGAATGTCGTGTGAGTACTGATGGACCTCGCCGTTCGCCCCACCCCGTGGAGTCGACGGCGTACGGACCCTCCGACGACATCTCGGCGCGGGCCGGCGGGGATCAGGCACCGCGGCGGTGGGCCGAACGTCGACCCTGGCGCGACATCCTGACCTCGGTCGGTCTGGTCTGCATGGCGATCGTGTTCTTCGAGTCGGTGGCGGGCATCCTCCCCGACGGGACGATGTTCTGGCTGATCACGCCCGTCCGGGCCGTGCTGATCGTGGGTCTGGTGGCGATGGCGCTGGTGGTCCCACATCCCTCCGCGTGGCGGACCTGGCTCGACATCCCGCTGCTCGTTCTGGTGCTGACCAGCCTGGTGGCGTCGTTCGGCCGGACCGAGAGCATGGCCGCCTGGCGATGGCTGCTGACCGAGGTCGGGCTCTACTACCTGGTCGTGATGGTGCGGCGCCAGCACCGCGACAGCCACCGTGCAGGACTGGTCCTCGTGCTCGTCGGCGTGGCCACCGCGGGGGTCCTCGCCCTGCAACAGGCTGCGAGCCAGACTCCCACGGGCTTCTGCCGTGCTCCGGGCCAGGGCATGGCCGACGGCTGTGAACAGCCCGGCGCCCTGGTCCGGGTGGTCGGCACGTTGAACAACCCGAACCTGCTGGCGGCCTTCCTGCTGCTCTTCCTCCCGCTCGCCTGGCTCGCGGTCGACGAGTGGCTGAACAGTGCGAGCCGGCTGGCCGGGGTCGTGCTGGTCGCCCTCGGCTACCTCGCCCTGGTGCAGACCTGGTCGCGGGCCGGTCTGGCCGCCGGCATGCTGGGGATCGTCGCCCTCTTCACCCTGGCCCGGCCTACCGGCCGTCGGCTGCGGATCGGCGGAGGACTGTTGGCCGTCGGACTGGTGGTCGCGGTCGCCATGGCGATCGTCTCCGGGGCGGGTGTCCGTACGAAACTGTGGACGGCCGCCCTCTCGCTGGCCGTCCACCATCCGTTGGGCGTCGGACTGGGGCGGTCGGGAGCCCTGCTCACCGAGGCCGTCCCGGATTCCTTGCAGTTCCAGCACGCCCACGACACCTGGCTGAACTGGCTGGTCGAGGCCGGCTGGCTCGGTTTCCTCGCGGTGATGGCGATCACCGCCCTGGTGTGCTGGCGGGTGTGGCGCTCGACCGTCGAGGGGTCCAGGATCGCCGCCGCGCTGGGCGCCGGGCTGCTCGGCTTCGGTCTGATGAGCCTCACCGACCACCCTGCCAACGCGTTGCGGATCGCCCTGGCCCTCGCCTTCGCGATCGGCCTGGTGATGGCCTCCCCGGTGGCGGACCAGCGGATCCTGGTCCGGCCCTCCGATGTGGTCGTACGCCCGGAGGACCGGGAGCCCGTCGCCGCCCAGGTCTCGGTGCCGGTCACGGCCCAGGTCCCGGTGCCGGTCACGGCCTCGATCCCCGCTCCGGACGACCGGGGCCGTGCACCTGAGGACCTGGCCGATCCCTACCGTGACGTCCCGAGTGGGCGGCGCGACGACATCCCTGGCGGACAGCGTGACCTCGGTGCGCAGGGCGACCCGGGCGGGCAGTGGGACACCGAGGCTTGGCAGCCGACTGTCCCCGGCGGTGACCACCGGGAGGTCGCCGCCGGGCGGGACCCGTACGCCGCGGTCGAGGACCACGGCTGGACCGAACCGGCGCCCATGGTCGCACCCGCGCAGGTCCAGCCCGTGCAGGCCGAGCCAGCCTGGGGTGAGCAGGCTGCGGTCGAGCAGACGTGGGGTGAGCAGACGTGGGGTGAGCAGACGTGGGGTGAGCAGACGTCGGCCGAGCCCGGCTGGGGCGAGCAGGCTCCGGTGGAGGAGACGTGGGGTGAGCAGGCTCCGGTCGAGCACACCTGGGGTGAACAGGCTCGTGGTGGATCCTCCTGGGGCGAACCGACCTGGGGCGGATCGTCCTGGAGTGATCCCGCTTCCACCGATCCTTCCTGGAGTGATCCGACCTGGACCGATCCTGGCTGGAACGATCCCTCCCGGGCCGAACCCGCCGGCTTCGAGCCCATGCCGACCGCCTCGCGCGCCGAGCCCACCCGCGCCGAGCCCACCGGTGCCGGGCACGCCTGGGGAGAGCCCGCGCCGGTCGAACCGGCACGGACCGAGCCCGTGCCGGCGTACGCCTCGTGGGGTGCTCAGGCACCTCGATCCGCGCCCGTCGAGCCGTCACGGCCTGCACAGAGCCCGGTATCGTGGGGTCGACCCGACGATCCCGAGTCGTGGGCCCGACACGGCGCCCACCGCGCCACCGAGCGGAACCGGCCGCGGGGTGGCCGGGACGGCGGCTGGCGAGGCTGACCGGAGACCGCTCCTCTGGGCGTGCCGACCCAGGAGACTTGCTGCGGAGGGTGAGGGGGTGAGGGATATCGAGATCAACTGCATCGCCGCCAGCCGGACCTGGCGGGGCGGCGTGGTCGTCGACGACGACGTACGCCCCGATGAGGTGGCCGCGGAGATCCGCGACCCCGACAACCTCGTCTGGATCGACCTGTTGCGCCCGGACGTCGGCGAACTCGCGGTGCTGGTCCACGAGCTCGGCCTGCCCTCGACGGCCGTCGAGGATGCCTTGGCACCGTTCGAGCGTCCCAAGGTGTCACGGCATGAGGACTACCTCTTCTTCACCGTGTACGCGACGCGCCTGAAGCCGCACGACCATCTCGACCCGACGAAGGGTCGGATGGAGTTCAGCAGGGTCTCCGGCATCATGACGCCGCACGCCCTGGTGACGATCCGCCTCGACGACGGCTTCGACATGGCACGGGCGGAGCAGAGCTGGCGCGAGGACGTGGACCTGATGCAGTACGGCGCCGGAGCGCTCGTGCACGGCCTGCTCGACGTGGTCGTCGACGGACATTTCGACACCATCCAGGCGCTCGACGACGAGACCGAGCAGCTGGAGGACGTCCTGTTCGGCGCGAGCCACCCGAACGCCGGCTTCATCCGGCAGCTCTACGGGCTGCGCAAGGACCTTGTCGACCTGCGCCGCGTCGTCCTGCCGATGCGTGAGGTGGTGAACGGGGTGCTGCGCCACCGCACCGGCGACCACCCCGAGCTCGACTCCTGGTACGACGACCTCTACGACCATGTGCTGCGCGCCGCCGAATGGACCGAGTCGCTCCGTGACATGGTGGCGACGATGTTCGAGACCCACCTGTCCCTGCAGGACTCGCGGCTCAACCAGATCATGAAGAAGCTCGCCGGTTGGGCCGCGATCATCGCCGTCCCGACGGCGATCACCGGCTGGTTCGGCCAGAACGTCCCCTACTGGGGGTTCAACCAGCCGTGGGGCGTCGGGCTCAGTGTGGGGCTGATCCTGGTGTCCTCTGTCGGGCTGTATCTGCTCTTCCGGCTCAACGACTGGGTGTAGATGAGTCGCGGACACTTCTACGCGGACGGCGACATCGCCGAGATCTACCGCTGGTTCGCCGCCGAGGCGGCCGCCACGTCGCCGACCTGGCAGGCGGTCTCGGAGTGGGTCGCTCGGACCGCGTCGATCGCCGACCGTCTTGCCGGGCTGCCCGGCATGAAGCGCCAGCCGCAGCTGTTCCTGGCTGCGCTGCGCCGACTCGACGCGCCGCTGACCCCGGGTCCTGCACTCGAGGGCTGGATCGCCCACCATTGGGACGCGGTGCAGCGGACGATCCTCACCCACTCCACCCAGACCAACGAGGTCGGCCGGTGTGCCGTCCACCTGCCGCTGCTCGCCGGGCTGGCCGCGGAGTCCGGGCCGATCGCCCTGGTCGAGGTGGGATCCTCGGCCGGTCTGTGCCTGCTGCCCGACGCGTACGCCTATCGCTACCGCTTCGACGATCGGCCCGAGCTGACGCTGGGGGCGGGCACACCGGTGATCCCGTGCCGGATCAGCGGGGCCACCCCGGAGCAGGTGACGTACGCCTCGCCGGCCATCGCCTGGCGGTGCGGGATCGACACCGCTCCGCTCGACCCCACCGACCCGGAGGTCGCCGCCTGGCTGCGGGCGCTGATCTGGCCAGGACAGGCGGAGCGCGAGGACCGCCTCGCCGCCGCGCTCGCGACGGCCACCGCCCTCGGCGCCGCCACGGGTCGGCCGCCGGTGCCGGTGGTGACCGGCGACGCCCTGGAGGCCCTGCCCGACGTGGTCGCCGAGGCCCGCAGGCATGCGGACACCGTGGTGGTGATGCACACCGCCACCCTGTCGTACGTGTCCCGTGACCGTCGGGCCCGCTTCGGAGCACTGGTCGGTGGACTCGGGGCGCGCTGGATCTCCTGTGAGGGGGAGCGGGTGGTGCCCGAGGTCCGTGACCGGCTGGCCTCCGGGACGTACGACGGGCCGCCCTGTTTCGTGCTCGCCCTCGACGGTCGACCGTTGGCCCGGGTGGGCCAGCACGGCGGCTGGATCGACTGGCTCTGAGCATCGGCGTCCCGAGGAGGCACCGCCCGGCGCGGGTGCCGCCGGCATCCGGCGGATCCTGGCCAGCCCGTCCTCGGGTCTGCCCGGCGGGCGGTGTGCGGGGTCACACTGGAGGCATGACCGAGTACGTGGTGAAACGCATCCACGACGATCCGGAGGCCACCGACGGCCTGCGGGTGCTCGTCGACCGGCTCTGGCCGCGGGGCATCGCGAAGGAACGCGCGGCGTTGGACGACTGGGCCAAGGACCTCGCCCCGTCCCCGGAGCTGCGGATCTGGTTCGACCACCGGGCGGACCGGCTGGAGGAGTTCTCCGCTCGCTACCGCGGCGAGCTGGACGCCCGGCCGGAGGCCGCCGGACGGGTGGCGCAGTGGAGTTCCCTGGGACGGGTGACCCTGCTCTACGCCGCGAAGGATCCGGTCGTCAACCACGCCGTGGTGTTGCGCGACTGGCTGGTCGAGGCCGCGTCGGATCGACCTGCCGACCCGACCTGACCAAAGGGCGACCCGACCTGACCAAAGGGCTTGGGGGATCCTCCCGGGTGTCCCCTGAGTGCGAAATCGGTGCCCGGCGGGAATGATGGGGGCATGATCTGGCGCTGGTTGGTGAACTCCCTCGCCGTCGCGGCCGCTACCTATCTGGTGGCGGGCATCACCGTGACCGCACCCGACACGACCGGCATCGTGCTCACTGTGGGCCTCGTCGCGCTGTTGCTGGGCGCGGTGAACACGGTCGTCAAGCCCATCCTCGCGACCCTCACCGGTTGCCTGGTGGTGGTGACCTTCGGACTGTTCCTGCTCGTCGTCAACGCGCTGATGCTGATGCTCACGTCCTGGCTGGCCGGACTGGTCGGTCTGGGCTGGCACGTCGACGGCTTCGTGCCGGCCTTCTGGGGGGCCCTGGTGATCTCGATCGTCAGCTTCCTGCTCGGTGCCTCCCCGTGGCGCCGGGAGCGGGCATGAGCCATCGCTGCGCCGGGGGGCGGCACCCGACGGCCCGGCCGCACCGGATCGCCGCCGATCGGCCGAGGGAGTCGATGACCGGCTGGTGTGCCTACCGCGGCGGGCTATCCCTAGACCCGGACGCCGCCTGTCGGCACCACTGGCTGTTGCTCACCGGATGGCTCAGGACGGACACCGAGTGGTCACGGGAGCGGGGACGCCGCTAGGGTCGGTCCTGCCGGTCGAGTGACCGGCCGGTGCCCGCGTGGGTGCCCGCTCGTAGGAAGGTGGCGGCGTCGTGCTCGTGCTGTTCGACTTCGGGGAGGTCCTCGGACTGCCCCAGACGCCCCGCGATCGGGTCCGGATGGCCGCCGTCGCCGGTGTCGAGCTCGAGGCGTTCAACCATCGCTACTGGGCGAAGCGCCAGGCGTACGACAAGGGCGACCTGACCGCGGGGGAGTACTGGCACGCCATCGCCGGCCGCGGCCTGGCCGAGGAGACCATCGAGGAGCTGGCCCAGCGCGACATCGACAGCTGGCTGCACCTCTCCGAGGCGGTCGTGGCGCTGCACGCCGACCTCGTGGAGCGGGGGATCCCCACGGCGCTGTTCTCCAACGCCCCGGTGTCGATCGCGGACGCCATCGACGACCTGCCGGAGCTGTCCACGATGCAGGCCCGCCTCTACAGCTGCCGGATCCACCTCGCCAAGCCCGATCCTGCGGCCTACCGTGCGGCGTGCGAGGAACTCGACGTCGCTCCCGAGTCGGTGATCATGATCGACGACCGGCCGGTCAACTGTGAAGGTGCCCGTAGCACGGGGATGCAGGCCGTACGGTTCCGCAACCCCGAGCAGTTGCGCGCCGATCTGGAGCCACTCCTCGTCGGCTGACCCCGCGGCGTACGACATGGGACACTCGGCACCATGACTGGAGCGGACACCGGCGGAGTGGCGCCGTCCCGGGCCGAGCGCCTCGACCGGCTGCCCTACACCCGACAGCACCACCGGCTGCTGATCGGCTCGGGCGTCGGCTGGGCCCTCGATGCGATGGACGTCGGCCTGATCTCGTTCGTGATGGCGGCCCTCGCCGTCGAATGGCACCTCGGCGCCACCACCCTGTCGGTGATCGGGTCGATCGGCTTCGTCGGCATGACGATCGGCGCGGCCCTCGGCGGTCTGCTCGCCGACAGGTACGGCCGGCGGCAGGTGTTCGCCCTGACCCTGCTGGTCTACGGTGTGGCGACCGGGGCCGCCGCGCTGTCCTGGTCGGTGGCTGCGCTGGTCGCCTTCCGGTTCGTCGTCGGGCTGGGGCTCGGTGCGGAACTCCCGGTCGCCTCGACTCTGGTCAGTGAGTACGCGCCCCGCCGGATCCGTGGCCGGATGGTGGTGTTCCTCGAGGCGTTCTGGGCGATCGGATGGATCCTCGCCGCACTGGTCGGCTACTTCATCATCCCGGCCTTCCCCGGCGGATGGCGCTGGGCGCTCACCGTCGGCATCGTGCCGACCGTCTACGCACTGGTGGTCCGCTGGGGCCTGCCTGAGTCCGTGCGCTTCCTGGAGCAGCGTGGCCGTACGGCAGAAGCCGAGCAGGCGGTCCGACGGTTCGAGATGTCACCGCCGATGCTGCGCGGCGTCCGGGCGCCACGGGAGCTGCCGGCCGATGTCGACGACATCCGGGCCGGGTCGATCTGGACCCGGCCGCTGGCCGGGCGGACGGCGGCGTTGTGGGTGGTGTGGTTCACCATCAACCTGTCGTACTACGGCGCCTTCACCTGGCTGCCCACCCTCCTGCTCGGCCGTGGTTTCACCCTCACCCGGTCCTTCGAGTACACCCTGTTGATCACCCTGGCCCAGCTGCCCGGCTACCTCGCCGCGGCCTGGTTGATCGAACGGTGGGGACGGCGGATCACCCTCGCGGTCTTCCTGCTCGGTTCCGCCGTCGCGGCGGTGACCTTCGGGCTGGTGTCGGTCGGCGCTCGGCCGGCCGTCGGGGCGGTGCTCGGCGCCGGTGCCATGCTGTCGTTCTTCAACCTGGGCGCCTGGGGTGCGCTCTACGCCATCGGCCCGGAGCTCTATCCCACCCGGCTGCGCGGGACCGGCACCGGGGCGGCGGCCGCGTTCGGGCGGATCGCCTCGATCCTGGCTCCGCTGTCGGTGCCGGTGTTCCTCCGCTGGGGTGGGGAACCGTACGGCTTCGTGCTGACCTTCGCGGTGTTCGGGGTGGCCTTCCTGATCGGCGCGGTCGCGGCGGTCACGTTGCCCGAGCAGCGCGGGCGGACCCTGCTCTGAGGTGCGTCGTCCGGGGTCGGTGGGAGCCGATCGGGCCGGCCGGCGGGGCGCGGTGTCGGAGGCCGGAACGGCCGAGGCGCGACCACAGGCCGACGTACGTTCGCTGTCCTTCGTGCGAGGAAGCCGCTGGTGGCCCCGAAAAGCCACATCCCGTGAAGGTTTCTGTGCCAATCGGGTAACAAGATGTGACGTAGGAGACAATCATCTCGACGTGGGGCGATCGTCCCGGTAACGTCCGCTGCAGCCCGAGGGTCCGTGCCGTGTACTACAGTCCACGTACAACCTTCGTACCGTCCGGAGGTCGTGGAGAGAGCTGCCGGACGAGGCAGTGCAGGACACCCGACCGACCGTCCGGGTGCGCGGACTCGGTGCCAAAGGGGGCGCCGAACCTAGGAGGAAGTTCATGCGTCGAAAAGTTCGTGTGGCCACACTCGCAACAGTGGCCGTCGTATCCATGCTGGCGGCCGCGTGCAGCGGTGGCGGTGGCACCAGTTCAGCCGCCGGCGGCACGGGGGGTGAGATCACGGTCCGCGGGTGCACCCCGCAGAACCCGCTGGTGCCGGCCAACACCACCGAGACCTGTGGCCACTACGTGCTGACCACCCTGTCATCCCAGCTGGTGCACTACAACGTCGACACCGCAGCGCCCGAGATGGACCTGGCCCAGTCGATCGAGACCACCGACAACCAGACCTTCACCGTCAAGCTGAAGCAGGACCGCACCTTCCACGACGGCACCCCGGTGAAGGCCCACAACTTCGTCGATGCCTGGAACTACGACGCGTACGCCCCCAACGGACTGAACGGCAGCAGCTTCTTCGAGCCGATCCAGGGCTTCGACGATCTCCAGTGCCCGACGACCGACACGAAGTGCGCGACCCAGAAGCCGGCCGCGGACAAGATGTCGGGCCTCGCTGTGGTCGACGACTACACGTTCACCATCAAGACGACCGAGCCGGTCTCGAACCTCGCGCTGCGGCTCGGCTACGACGCCTTCGCGCCGCTGCCGGATTCCTTCTTCAAGGATCCCAAGGCGTACGAGGCCAAGCCGATCGGCGCCGGCCCGTACAAGTTCGTCTCCCAGGACGCCTCGAACATCGTGGTGGAGAAGGATCCCGCCTACAAGGGCCAGTGGCCCGGCCACACCGACAAGATCACCTACCGGATCTACCAGTCGACCGATGCGGCGTACGCCGACGTGGTGGCCAACAACCTGGACGCCACCGACGAGGTGCCGACCGGCATGCTGGTCAACGACCAGTGGAAGAGCGATGCGGCTGACCGCAACCTGACGGCCAAGGAAGGCGTCATCCAGGTGGCCGCCTTCTCCCCGGTGGACGAGCAGTTGAAGAACCCGACGCTGCGCAAGGCGATCTCGATGGCGATCAACCGGCCGGAGATCACCAAGCAGGTCTTCCTCGGCACCCGCGCCCCGTCCGACTCCTGGGTCGCGCCGACGGTCGACGGCTACAAGGCCGGTGCCTGCGGTGACACCTGCACCTACAACCCGGACCAGGCCAAGGCGCTCTACCAGCAGTCCGGCGGCTACCAGGGCACCCTCACCCTGGCGGTGAACGGTGACGGCGGCCACAAGCCGTGGGCCGACGCGACGTGCAACTCGATCAAGAACACCCTCGGCCTGGACTGCCAGGTGATCGTGACGCCGGACTTCAAGACCCTGCTCGACCAGATGGAGAACCGCGAGCTCAAGGGCATGTTCCGCTACGGGTGGCAGATGGATTACCCGTCCATCGAGGACTTCCTCACCCCGATCTACCAGACCGGCGCCTCGTCGAACTACTTCAACTACTCCAGTGCGGAGTTCGACGGCCTGTTGAAGGCGGGGAACACCGCGAAGACCTCGACCGAGGCGAACGCGAAGTGGCAGGAGGCCGAGCAGGTGCTCGTGAAGGACCTGCCGACCGTGCCGCTGTGGTCCACCACCCGTCCGGTGATCTGGTCGACGAACGTGACCAACGTCAAGGTCGACCCGTTCGGCGTGATCGTCTACTCGGCTATCCAGAAGAAGTGACGCCGGGTCCACGGTGATTCCCTGACCCGTGACGCATCGGCCCGCCGGGACCACACCCGGCGGGCCGGTGCGTGCACCATCCGACCGCGGCCCGATCCGGGCCGCGGTGTGGGTGGGGACACGGTGGCGTACGCCGCGGATCTGCGCGTACGCCGGGGATTCCGCCCGGTTCGAGAGGAGCAAGCATGGGTACCTACATCGTCCGCAGGTTGTTGCAGATGATTCCGGTGCTGATCGGGTCGACGTTCCTGATCTTCCTGATGGTCTTCGCACTGCCCGGCGACCCGGTCGCCGGGCGTTGTGGCGAGCGGGCCTGCCCGGAGGCGTACGTCGCGAAGTTCACCCAGGACTACCACCTGGACAAGCCGGTCCTGGTCCAGTACGGCTACTACGTCGGCAAGCTGGTCCGCGGTGACCTGGGCACCAACTTCTACGGCAACTCGGTGCTCCACGAGCTCGCGGTCCGGTTCCCGACCACCCTGCGGCTGGCCGTCATCGCGATCCTGTTCGAGATCGTCGTCGGCATCGGCGCCGGGGTCTGGGCCGGGATGAGACGTGGGCGGTGGCCGGACACCGTGGTGACGATCGGCAGCCTGCTGATCATCTCGGTCCCCATCTTCGTCATCGGCGCTCTCGCCCAGCTGATCTTCGGCATCAAGCTGGGGATCTTCCCGGTGACCTCGACCTCCGGAACGTGGTGGCAGTTGCTGTTGCCGGGTCTGGTGCTCGGATCGGTCTCGGTGGCGTACGTCGCCCGGCTGACCCGGACCAACCTGGTCGAGAACCTGCGGGCGGATTACGTACGCACCGCGAAGGCGAAGGGCCTGGGACGCGGCCGGTCGATCGGTCTGCACACCCTGCGCAACTCCCTGATCCCGGTCGTCACCTACATCGGCGCCGACTTCGGCGCCTTGATGGGCGGCGCGATCGTCACCGAGCGGATCTTCAACATCAACGGGATCGGTAGCTTCATCTTCCGCTCCATCTCCCAGCGTGACGGCGTGTCGGTGGTCGGCGCGGTGGTGATGCTGGTCTTCGTCTACCTGCTCATGAACCTGCTCGTCGATCTGCTGTACGGCGCGCTCGACCCGAGGATCAGCCATGAATGACCGTCAGGACCTGGCCGCGACCGAGCTGGAGGACGACCGCCGGTCCGCCTTCGCCCCGCAGGACCGGGTGGCCGTGCTGGAGGACGCGATCATCCCCTCGGCGGGCGACGCCGACCTCGGCCAGGCGCGGTCGTTGTGGTCCGACGCCTGGTACGAGATGCGCAGTCGGCCGCTGTTCTGGATCTCTGCGGCGCTGATCCTGTTGGTGGTGCTGATGGCGATCGTGCCGCAGCTGTTCACCTTCTTCAGCCCACAGCCGGACCCGCAGTACGCCGACCTGTCCAAGGCGCGGCAGGCGCCGTCGGCCCGGGCCTGGTTCGGGTTCGACGCCCAGGGCTACGACGTCTATGCGCGGACCATCTGGGGTGCTCGTTCCTCGATCCTGGTCGGTCTGGGGGCCACCCTCGCGACCACCCTGATCGGTGCCGTGATCGGCATCTTCGCCGGCTACTTCGGCGGCTGGTGGGACATCATCCTGTCCCGGCTGGGCGACGTCTTCTTCGCCATCCCGCTGCTGCTGGGCGGCATCCTCGCCCTCTACACCTTCCCCAACACTCTGGACACGCCCTACCTGGTGATGGTCGCCAAGGTCGTCCTGGCGCTGGGTATCCTCGGCTGGCCGAACATCGCCCGGCTGATGCGCTCCTCGGTGCTGCAGGTCAAACCGCACGACTTTGTCCAGGCCGCTCGGGCACTCGGTGCGAAGCCGGGGCGGATCGTCTTCTCCCACATCCTGCCCAACGCCATCGCCCCGGTGATCGCCGTGGCGACGATCAACCTGGGCATGTACATCGCGCTGGAGGCGACGCTGTCCTTCCTCGGCATCGGCCTGGCACCGCCGGCCATCTCCTGGGGTGTGGCGATCTCCGACGCCTCGGGGATCGGGCTGGTCCGGTCGACCCCGCACATGCTGCTCTTCCCGTCCCTGTTCCTGTCCGTCACCGTGCTGGCGTTCATCCTGCTCGGCGAAGTCGTCCGTGACGCCCTCGACCCGAAGCTGCGCTGAGAGGAGCGAGCCATGACCACCACGAACCCCCCGGCCACGCCGGCCACCCCCGTCACTTCCCCTGCTCCCACGCTGCCGGCCGGGCCTGCGGCCGCGGCCGTGCCGACCACGCCCGGCACCCGCGCCGCCCGGCGCCGACAGCGCCTCACCCGGGCCTGGACCCCGGTGGACCGTACGTTGCTGCAGGTCGAGGACCTGCACGTCGAGTTCCGCACCCGTGACGGCATCGCCCGGGCCATCAACGGGGTGAGCTTCGATCTGCACCAGGACGAGACGCTGGCCGTGCTCGGCGAGTCCGGGTCGGGCAAGTCGGTCACCGCCCAGGCGGTGATGGGCATCCTCGACTCACCGCCGGCCTTCGTCACCGGCGGTGCGGTGAAGTACTGCGGCACCGACCTGCTCACCCTCGACGAGAAGGTGATGCAGACCGTCCGTGGTGCCGAGATCTCGATGATCTTCCAGGACGCGCTGAGCTCGCTGAACCCGGTCTTCACCGTCGGGTGGCAGATCGCCGAGATGTTCCGCGTGCACCGCGGGATAAACCGTCGCGACGCCGAGGACCAGGCCGTCCGGTTGATGGAGCGGGTCCGCATCCCGGCGGCCCGGGAGCGGGTGCAGAACTATCCGCACCAGTTCTCCGGCGGCATGCGCCAGCGCATCATGATCGCGATGGCGATCGCGCTGGACCCGCACGTCCTGATCGCCGACGAGCCCACCACCGCCCTGGACGTCACCGTGCAGGCCCAGATCATGGACTTGCTGAAGGAACTGCAGGCCGAGTCGCACATGGGGCTGATCCTGATCACCCACGACCTCGGCGTGGTCGCCGACGTGGCCGACCGGATCGCGGTGATGTACGCCGGCCGGCTGGTCGAGAAGGCCGACGTCTTCAACCTGTACCGCGATCCGGCCCACCCGTACACCCTGGGTCTGCTGGAGTCGATCCCGCGCCTCGACCAGCAGGGCGAACGGCTCACCGCCATCGGCGGCCTGCCACCGAACCTCACCCGGATCCCGGCCGGTTGCCCGTTCAACCCGCGCTGCCGGTTCGCCACCGACATCTGCCGGGTCGGCCAGCCGCCGGAGCTGCTCGAGGTCGCCGCCGGACGGCGGGTCGCCTGTCACCACTACGACCACGTGCTCGGCCAGGGCCTGCTCGAGGCCGACCAGCGCACCGAAGGGGGCACCCGATGAGCGCCGAACCGATCCTGAGGGCCGAGGGACTGAAGAAGTACTACCCGATCCGCAGGGGTGTCACCCGCCGCCGGGTCGGCGACGTCAAAGCGGTCGACGGAGTCTCCTTCGAGCTGTTCCCGGGCGAGACGCTCGGCGTGGTGGGGGAGTCGGGGTGTGGCAAGTCGACCCTCGGTCGTCTGCTGGTCCAGCTCGAGCAGCCGACCGAGGGGAAGGTGTGGTTCGAGGGCCGCGACATGTTCTCGCTGTCCGCCGACGCGCTGCGCCGTGCCCGCCGCGACATCCAGATCATCTTCCAGGACCCGTACACCTCGCTGAACCCGCGGATGACGGTCGGCGACATCATCGGCGAGCCGCTGGAGATCCATCCGGAGGTCACCCCGAAGGGCGGTCGGCGCCGACGCGTCCAGGAACTGCTCGATCTGGTCGGGCTCAACCCCGAGCACATCAACCGCTACCCGCACCAGTTCTCCGGCGGGCAACGCCAGCGGATCGGCATCGCCCGGGGCCTCGCGGTCAACCCGAAGGTGATCGTCTGCGACGAGCCGGTGTCCGCCCTCGACGTGTCGGTGCAGGCCCAGGTGGTCAACCTGCTCCAGGACCTGCAACGCGAGCTGGGTCTGGCGTACGTGTTCATCGCCCACGATCTCTCGGTGGTGCGCCACATCTCGGACCGGGTCGCCGTGATGTACCTCGGCAAGGTGGTGGAACTGGGCGACGAGCACCAGATCTACGAGCGGCCGACCCATCCGTACACCCAGGCGCTGCTGTCGGCCGTGCCGGTGCCGGACCCGTCGGCCCGGGAGACGAAGCAGCCGATCCTGCTCACCGGCGACGTGCCCTCGCCGGCCAACCCGCCGAGCGGCTGCCGGTTCCACACCCGGTGCCCGCTGGTCCAGGCGCACCCGGAGTTCCTGGAGCGTTGCAGCACCGAGGAACCGCCGCTGGACCTGCACGACGACGAGACCGGCCGGCACCCCAGCGCCTGCCACTTCGCCCGGCGGTTGGTGGACGCCTAGGCTGGCGGGCGTGACTTCCACCACGCCTGCCGCTGACCGCCGACTGATGCTCGTCCACGCCCATCCCGACGATGAGGCGCTGATGACGGGCGCGACGATGGCGTCGTACGCCGCCGACGGGGTGGCGGTGACCCTGGTGACCTGCACCCTCGGGGAGGCGGGCGAGATCGTCAGCGACGATCTCGCCCACCTCGCCGACGGGGGGCCCGATGCCCTCGGCCGGCAGCGGCTCGGCGAACTGGGCGAGGCGATGGCCGCGCTCGGAGTGACCGACTTCGTCCGGCTCGGCGGCGACCACCGATTCCGGGACTCCGGGATGGCCTGGGCCCCCGACGGGACGGCGACCGTGGCCGACACCACCGACGAACGTTCCTTCCACGCCGCCGACCTCCTGGAGGCCGCCGACGAGCTGGTGCCGCTGATCCGGGATCGCCGCCCGCAGGTGCTGATCACCTACGATCAGTTCGGTGGCTACGGCCACCCCGACCACGTCAAGGCTCACCGGGTGGCGACGTACGCCACGGCCCTGGCGGCGGTGCCCAGCTACCGCCCCGACCTGGGCGCACCCTGGCAGGTCCGACGGCTGCTGTGGACGGCGATGAGCAGTTCCCAGATCGCCCGCGGCATCGCCACGCTCGACGCCCGAGGCCTCGCCGAGGTGCTCGACGGCATGCCCACGGATCCGTCCTCGCCGATGCTCAGCAGTGACGACGAGATCGCCGTCGAGATCGACGCCCGCGCGCAGGCGGGAGCCAAGCTCGCGGCCCTGCGCGCCTACCGCAGCCAACTGCGCGCCGACGAGGGCTTCCTGAGCCTGCCCGAGGACATCGCCCTGGAGTTCTGGGGCCGGGAGCACTACCGGTTCGCCGGCGGTGAGCCACTGCCCGCCGGAGGGTGGGCCGACGACGTCTTCGCCGGCCTCTGACCGATCGGCAGAGCCCGGATCCGTGGGGCCTGATCGTCGCGACTCGGATTCGTTGGATCCGAATTCGTTGGGATCCGGATTCGTTGCGACTGGGTCACAAGTGGGCTGTGGGCCGGCCCTGAGGCTGTGACGAAGCACAGCCTCACCTACGATGTGGCAGTCCAGAGTCGTCCGAGAGGAACTCCCCGCGCATGTCCATCGATCCGAGCGTGAGAGACCGTCGAGTGCGGATCACCGCGATTGCCGCCGGAGGTGTCGTCGCCCTGCTGGGGGCGACCTACCTGGCGACGTACGCCATCGCGGGCGACGCCGTCCCGCGGTCGGCGACCGTCGCCGGGGTGGCGATCGGCGGCCAGAGCCCCGACCAGGCAGCTCGCACGCTGGAGGACGCGCTGGGGCCGCGGGCCACGGCGCCGGTGACGTTGTCCGTCGGTGACTTCTCGGTCGCGGTCGTCCCGGCCGACGCGGGCCTGTCCGTCGACGCGCCCGCTTCCGTCGCCGCCGCCGGGGCGGGCCGGAGCTGGGCGCCGGGCCACATCTGGAAGGCGCTGACCGGCGGCGGAGAGACCGCTCCGGTGCCGGCGATCGACCGGGCCGCGATGGACCGGACGACCACGCAGGTCTCCGACGACGGCAAGGCCGATCCCCGCAACGCGACCCTGACGTACGACGACAACGCCCAGCCCCAGATCGAGCCCGGCGTGCCCGGTCGGACGATCTCCCCGGCCGCCGTCGAGCGTGCCCTGGTCTCCGCCTTCCCGGTGTCGAACGCCGCCACGCTCGACGCCGAGGCACCCGAGCCCGAGGTGAGCACTGAGGAGGCGGAGCAGGTCCGCCGCGACTGGGCGGATCCGGCGGTGTCCGGGCCGGTGACCGTCAACGCCGGAGACGCGGGCAGCTTCCAGGTGACCCCGGCGATGATCGCCTCCTCGACGTCGTTCGTGGTGCAGGACGGCACGTTGGCTCCGCGGCTCGACGCCAAGCGCCTGGAGACCGCCACCAAGCCGGCGGTCAAGCAGCTCAAGGGCGTCCAGGAGGGGCAGGACGCGACCTGGCAGCTCGGCGCGGGCAAACCGACCATCGTGCCGTCCAAGGACGGGCGGGGCGTCCCCCGCGACGAGCTCGTCAAGGTGCTCCAGCCGGTGTTGACGGCGCAGGGCGACCAGCGTCGGGCCTCGGTGACCGTCGGCTCGGTGCCGGCGGCGTTCACCACCGAGGATGCCCAGAAGGCCGACGTGGCCGGTGTCATCGGGCAGTTCACGACGTACTTCCCGCACGCCGACTACCGCAACACCAACCTCGGCCTGGTGGCCAGCAAGATCAACGGGTACGTGGTGCTGCCCGGCGAGACGTTCTCCCTCAACGACGTCGTCGGACGACGGGACGCCGCCTCGGGCTTCGCCGACGGCTGGGTGATCCAGGGCGACCGTGAGGTCAAGGAGGTCGGCGGTGGCGTCTCGCAGAGCGCCACGACGATCTTCAACGCTGCCTTCGCGGCGGGCCTGGAGGACGTCGAGCATCATCCGCACACCCTGTACTTCGACCGTTATCCGGCCGGCCGGGAGGCGACGGTCTACTACGGCTCCCTCGATCTGCGGTTCCGCAACGACACCGACCATGTGGTGGTGATCGAGGCGCATCGGGTGGCCTCCACCCCCGGGAGCCAGGGGTCGCTGACGGTGAAGCTGTGGGGCGACTCGCCGTACGACAAGGTGATCACCTCGGACCCGGTGAAGTCCGGCTTCACCACCCCGGGCAGCAAGACGATGAGTGGTCCGGACTGCAGTGCCCAGCCGGCCTTCCCGGGTTTCACCGCGAGCTACTACCGCGCCTTCATCAAGGACGGCGTGGAGGTGAAACGGCAGAACTACACCTGGAAGTACTCCACCGGCGACGCGATCACCTGCTCCTGAGTCCGTACGCGGTGAACCCCGGCAGGAGCCGGTCACAGCCGCGCACCTGGACGTTGCGGGCGTCCCGGTAGGCCGCCCAGCGGGCCAGTGCGGTGACGACCTGCTCGGCCCGATCGCCGTCGGCCAGTCGGACAGTCGCCCACTCACCGACGACGATGGCGCGGCCCACAGCGGTGCCGAGCGCACAGGCGGCCGTGCCGTCGCCGGTGTCGTATGCCTCCGGCCGCTGCGTCGGGACGTCGCCGCCCAGCAGGTCGCCGAGCCGCGCCACCTGGCACAGCTCTCCCGACCCGCGGTCGGCAGCGTCTCCACCGTCGGGGTCGGGGTCGTCGGCGCCGGGGTGGGGATCGGGGTCGTCAGCGCCCAGTCGCCGGTCGATCGCCATCCTGTCGAGCAGCACCCGGTCGGCCGCCTGCGGGTCGCGGCCGCGCGGCACCTGCGGCACTCCGCGCCAGGACTCGAGGCTCGGCCAGCCGAGCAGTCGGGGCGTGAGGGTGCGGTCGAGAAGTGTCAGGCCCTCGGGGTCCATCCGGTGCACGTAGCCGATCAGTTCGCGTGGTCCTCGATCGTCGTGCCAGCGCAGCGCGATGCGCTGCCCGGGGACCGGCAGGTCACCCATGACACACTCCTCTCGTCCGGCGGTGACGCGCAATACTAAAGTCAGCGTGACGGGCGGTTGGGTCGACCGACCGGCGAGGCTGGGCGGTGTCCCAGGCCCGTCACTACCATCGTGCCCCTCGGGCACTGTGAAATAGAGGAGCTCATTGTGACGTACATCATCGCGCAGCCCTGTGTCGACGTGAAGGACCGTGCCTGCGTCGACGAGTGTCCGGTCGATTGCATCTACGAGGGCGATCGCATGCTGTACATCCACCCTGAGGAGTGCGTGGACTGCGGCGCCTGCGAGCCCGTCTGCCCGGTCGAGGCGATCTTCTACGAGGACGACCTGCCCGAGGAGTGGAAGGACTACTACGACGTCAACGTCCACTTCTTCGACGGGCTCGGGATGCCCGGCGGCGCCGCCAAGCTCGGCCCGCTGGCAAAGGACCACCCCGCGGTCACCGCGCTGCCGCCGCAGAACAAGGACTGACCGGCGGCTCGTACGGGCGTACGCCTCCTCCTGGGGGCGTACGCCCGCGTCGTCTCGGCGGGCGTGCGGCCGGAGCAGGTCGCAGGAGCAGGCCGGCAGGAATCAGCAGCAGGGGCAGGTCCAGCCGGAGACAGCGGCCGCGGGGGACCGGATCGGCCGGAAACAGCGGCCGCACGGGACGGTGGCGGCACCGTCGTATGATCGGGCGGTAGCCGACTGCCGACGTACGCCCCGCGGACGCCCTGACCCTGAGGACCGACCTGACATGACCTCCCGACCGAGCCCTGCGCGCACCACGATGCCGACGGGACGGACGGGCCGGCGCCGCGTCGCCGACGTGCTGCCGGACTTCCCCTGGGACACCATCGCCGGAGCCCGGGCGACCGCCGCGGCCCACCCGGACGGGATCTGCGATCTGTCGGTGGGCACCCCGGTGGACCCGACCCCCGAGCTGGCCCGCCGCGCACTGGCGGACGCCGCCGACGCGCATGGCTACCCGACGACGATGGGCACGGCCGCGCTGCGCGACGCGATCGTCGACCAGATGACCCGCCGCTGGGGTGCGGTGGGGCTGGGCCGCGAGGGAGTCCTGCCGGTGATCGGCACCAAGGAACTGGTCGCCTGGCTGCCGACCCAGCTCGGGCTGGGCCCCGACGACACCATCGTGGTGCCTGCGGTGGCCTACCCGACCTACGCCGTGGGCGCCCGGCTGGTCGGTGCCCGGATGGTCCCGGCGACCGACCTGGACTCGCTGCGGGCCACCCTCGGGGATGTCCGGCCGGCGCTGATCTGGCTCAACTCGCCGTCCAACCCGACCGGCGAGATCCTCGACGCCGCCGCCATGCGCGGCTGGGTCGGGTACGCCCGGGAGACCGGTGCGGTGCTCGCCTCCGACGAGTGCTACGGCGAGTTCGGCTGGGACGCCGAGCCGTGGTCGGTGCTGCACCCCGAGGTCTGCGGGGACGACCACGCCGGGCTGCTGGCCTGCCACTCGCTGTCCAAGCGATCCAACCTGGCCGGCTACCGGGCCGGGTTCGTCGCCGGTGACGCCGGGATCGTGCAGGACCTGCTGGAGCTGCGCAAGCACACCGGGATGATGATGCCCGGACCGGTCCAGGCGGCGATGGCCGCGCTGCTCGGCGACGATGCCCACGTGGCCGCGCAGCGCGAGCGCTACCTGGCCCGTCGGGCCGTGCTGCGCCCCGCCCTGGAGGCCGCCGGCTACCGGATCGACCACTCGGAGGGGTCGCTCTACCTGTGGGCGACCCGCGGTGAGGACAGCCGTACGACACTCGACCGGCTGGCCGCCCTGGGCATCCTGGCGGCTCCGGGCGACTTCTACGGCACCGCAGGCACCCAGCACGTACGGATCGCCCTCACCGCGACCGACGAGCGGATCGCCGCTGCGGCGGCCCGGCTCACCGCTGCTGTCTGAGCGTCGGACGACTCCGACACTGGCGCCCGACCCGCCGCGGGATTGGCCGGCCGGGGCGGGCTTCGTTCTTCCTGGCGTCCTCGGGTCCCTGGCATCCTCGGGTCCCTGGCGTCCTCGGGTCCCTGGCGTTTGTTTGGGTTCCGGGCGTGGTCTCGGCTCGTGGGCGTGGTCTCGGCTCGTGGGCGTGGTCTCGGCTCGTGGGCGTGGTCTCGGGTCGCGGGCGTGGTCTCGGCTCGCGGGCGTGGTCTCGGCTCGTGGGCGTGGTCTCGGATCGCGCGGGGGCCGGGGGTGTTTCGGGTCTGGCGGTGCCTCGGATCCCCGATCATTCTCGGGTTGGCCGACGGTAGAAGTCTTCCCCGACGCTATTCGGCCGTAGAAGGTCGGGGTTCCTTGCGAGGGTCGGGGTTCCTGGGCTTCGTCGGGCACCGTAGCTTCGTCGGGCACCGTAGCTTCGTCGGGCACCGCAGCTTCGTCGGGCACCGCAGCTTCGTCGGGCACGCACGACTCGTACGACCAGAAGCAGTGCCTCATGATCGGCCCTCGATGAGCAGCGTGCCTCAGGCGCGGGGCGTTGCCGAGCCGCTCGGGGCCAGGAAGGTCACGGTGACCGTGCGCGCGCCGCCGGTGGCGGTCACCGTGGTCCACTCCGGCAGCTGACCGGCGGCCCACTGCCACTGCCGGTCGCCCAGAGTCACCGTGGACACTCCCGATGTGTTCGCGTTGACCACCGCGTGGGAGGCGATCGCCCAGGCCTGTTCGTCCGACGTCCCGGTCGCGGTCAGCGTGGTGCCGTCCGCGCTCACCTTCGCGGTCACCCCGAGCGCGCGGCGCATCGAGGTCGCCAGTCCGGAGGGATCGGCCGCGGACGGCGACTGGTAGCCGCAGGTGACGCCCGCAGGGGTCTGGCCGGAGAGCACACTGGCGATCGTCCGGGCGTTCTGCTCGTGCTTGCGGTAGGCCTCGGGGTGGCCCGACCGCTGCACCGTCTGGGCCACGGTGGTGATGTCGCCGGTCTGCCAGCCGTCGACCTTGACCAGGCCGGTGTAGAACGCGTCGGTGGCGTAGTACGGGTCGAGGATCTGGTCCCGACTGCCCCAGCCCTGCGAGGGACGCTGCTGGAACAGCCCGACCGAGTCCCGATCGCCGTAGTCGAGGTTGCGGATGCCGGACTCCTGGTAGGCCGTGGCCATCGCGATCGACCCTGCTCGGGGAGGCAGCCCCCGCGCGACCGCTCGGCCGACGATGATGCCGGCGTAGTGGGCCTGCTCGGGGTCCAGCACGGTGGTGGCGTCCCCGATGGAGAGCCGACAGCGGGGCTCGAGCGGCGTGGGCTGGATGTACTCGTTCGCCCGCAGCCAGACGATGCCGCCGACCAGCCCGACCAGGACGACGAGCACCATCACCCCGGCCGCGACACCGCAGCCGCAGCCGGTCCGCCGCTCCCGGCCGGTCCGCCGCGCCCGCCCGGCCCGGTGGGACGGGTCGGAATGGCCGGCCGGGCCGGGGGCGTCATCGGTCGCGGGACTGGGCCAGGGCACGGACGTGACGTCGGGGATCGTACGGTCCGGGTCGTAAGGCTGACCGGGGGAGGACATCAGTTCGCGTGCAGTGCCGCGTTCAGCTCGACGGTGCGGCCCTCGCGGGAGCGCACCTGCACGGCGCCGGTGAGTGAGTTGCGGATGAACAGCAGGCCGTCCTGACCGGACAGCTCGGCGGCCTTCGCGGTGCCGCCGTCGGGCAGCTGGACCTTGGTGCCCGCGGTGACGTACAGCCCGGCCTCGACCACGCAGTTGTCACCCAGCGAGATGCCGATGCCGGAGTTCGCGCCGAGCAGGCAGCCCTTGCCGATCGACACGCGTTCCTTGCCGCCGCCGGAAAGGGTGCCCATGATCGAGGCGCCGCCGCCGATGTCGGAGCCGTCGTCGACGACGACGCCCTGGGAGATCCGGCCCTCCACCATGGAGTGGCCCAGCGTGCCGGCGTTGAAGTTGACGAAGCCCTCGTGCATCACCGTGGTGCCCTCGGCCAGGTGGGCTCCCAGCCGGGCCCGGTCGGCATCGGCGAGGCGTACGCCGCGGGGGACGACGTAGTCGATCATCCGCGGGAACTTGTCGACGGAGAAGACCGTGACGTGACCGAGCCGGGCGCGCAGCCGGGCCCGGGTGGCCTCGAAGTCCTCGACCGCGCACGGGCCGGCGGAGGTCCACACGACGTTCGGCAGCACCCCGAAGATGCCGTCGAGGTTGATCGTGTTGGGCCGCACCAGGGTGTGGCTGAGCAGGTGCAGCCGCAGGTAGGCGTCCGCGGTGTCGGCCGGGGCGGCGTCAAGATCGATCACGGTGAGCACCGCCTCGGTGCGGACGCCACGGGCCTCGTCGGTCACGATGCCGGCGGTCACCGACGCCGGCGCACCCGCGCCGTCGGGCTCGCCGAGCGCCGGAGCGGGGTACCAGGTGTCGAGCACCTGACCGGAGGCGTGGACGGTGGCCAGACCCCAACCATGGGCCGTACGTGCGGTGTCACTCATGGCCCCGACTCTACCGAGTCGGGCCCAGCCGACACGCACCGCGAGCACCCCTCGGAGCTGTGCTTCGGCCGTGACCCGAGGACCCGGTCACGGACCCCGGCGCGGCCGGCCGGGTAGGGTGCAGCCATGGCCCTGGACCTGCGCGCGGACGTCATCGACCTGCTCGGCACGATCGTCGACATCGAGTCGGTGAGCGGCCACGAGGGCCCGCTGGCCGACGAGGTCGAGGAGGCCTTGCGTGGCTGCGCCCACCTGGACGTGGTCCGCCTGGGCGACACCGTCATCGCCCGCACCCTGCTGGACCGCCCCGAGCGGGTGATCGTCGCCGGCCACCTGGACACCGTGCCGCTGGCCGACAACCTGCCGTCGCAGCGACGTACGGTCGACGGTGAGGAACGGATGTACGGCCGCGGCACCTGCGACATGAAGGCCGGCGTGGCCGTGGCCCTCTCCCTGGCGGCGGAACTCGAGCGGCCGACGCGCGACGTGACCTGGATCTTCTACGACAACGAGGAGGTCGAGGCCTCCCGTAACGGGCTCAACACCGTCCAGCGGGAACGACCCGACCTGCTGCAGGCCGACTTCGCGGTGCTCGGGGAGCCGTCCGGGGCCCGCGTCGAGGGCGGCTGCCAGGGCACGATGCGCTTCACGGTGACGCTCGCCGGCGTCGCCGCCCACTCGGCCCGTGCCTGGCGCGGTGTCAACGCCATCCACCTGGCCGGCGACGTGCTGGCGCGCCTGGCGGCGTACGTCCCGCGACGGGTCGTCGTCGACGGTCTGGAGTACATCGAGGGGCTCAACGCCGTGCGGATCGCCGGCGGGACGGCCGGCAACGTCATCCCCGACCGCTGCACCGTGGAGATCAACTTCCGCTTCGCGCCGGACCGTACGCCGGAGCAGGCCGAGCGCTTCGTCCGCGACTGGTTCGAGGGGTATGAGATCGAGGTGACCGACCTGGCGCCGGGGGCGCGGCCCGGGCTGGACCTGCCGCTGGTCCGTGACTTCCTCGGTGCGGTCGGCTCGGCGCCGGCGCCGAAGTACGGCTGGACGGACGTCGCCCGGTTCTCCGCGCAGGGCGTGCCGGCGGTGAACTACGGTCCCGGGGACGCCCTCAAGGCCCACCAGGACGACGAGTACGTCGCACTCGGGGCGGTCCGGCAGGTCCGGGCGGCCCTCGCCGCCTGGCTGGGGGAACGGTGACGGTGACCGGACATCGGCGGGCGAACGACGGCGACCTGCAGACGATCGTCCGGCCGGCGGAGAGGGTGATGTCAGGGGGTCGGCGATGATGCCCTGGCTGTTGGTCGGCCTCGCCGTGGTGGTGCTGGTGCTGACCGTCCCGGCCGCTCGCGGCGCCTTCGGCGAGATGCCCGAACCGCCGGTGGTCGACGACCCGCCGACCTCCCCGGCTGCCCCTGACTTGCCCGATGCAGGATAATAGGACCGGTTTGTACGTTCCAACGAGGTGAGGATGCACGATGGCAGCTATGAAGCCCCGGACCGGCGACGGCCCCATGGAAGTCACCAAGGAAGGCCGGGGGATCGTCATGCGGGTCCCGCTCGAGGGGGGCGGCCGGCTGGTGGTCGAGATGAACCCCGCTGAGGCGTCCGAACTCGCTGGAGCACTGGCTGCCGTCGTCGGCTGACCATCGTCGCGGGCGCCCGCCGTACGGCTGCGGCCCCGCCACCGCGCAGGCCCCGGGTCTCGACCCGGGGCCTCGGCATGCCCGCCCGGTCCGCTCCAGCCCCGTTCCGGACGGGCTCACGGCGAACGTCGGAGCTCAGCCTTGGACGGCCCGCAGCTCCGGGTGTGCCGCGTAGTACTCGATCGCCTGCTGGTAGACCTCGACGGTCTGCCGGGCGATCTTCTCCCAGGAGAACACCTCCACCGCCCGACGACGACCGGCCTTGCCCATCGCCTCTGCCCGCGCCGGATCGCGCACCAGGTCGTTGAGTCGGGCCGCGAACTGTGCCTCGAAATCCTTGACGTACGCCGGGTCGCCGGCCTGCGCCGGGTCGTACGGCACCAGCAGGCCGGTCACCCCGTCGTCGACGACCTCCGGGATGCCACCGACGGCACTGGCCACCACGGCGGTCTCCGAGGCCATCGCCTCGAGGTTCACGATGCCCAGCGGCTCGTAGATCGACGGGCAGGCGAACACCGTGGCGTGCGCCAGCACCTGACGTACGCTCGGCCGCGGCAGCATCTCCTTCACCCACGTGACGCCGCCGCCCCGCACCTCCTTCAGGTGGGTGAAGGCCTCGTCGAACTCGGCGGCGATCTCCGGGGTGTCCGGAGCGCCGGCCAGCAGCACCAGCTGGGTGCCGGGATCGAGCTGCTCGGCCGCCCGGACCAGGTGCACCAGGCCCTTCTGCCGGGTGATCCGGCCGACGAAGGCGACGTACGGTCGGGACAGGTCGATGCCCAGGCCCTCGACGACGTCGGTGTGCGGGTCCGGGGTGAACTCCTCGGGGTCGATGCCGTTGAGCACCACGTGGACCTTCTCGGGGTCGAGCTCCGGGTAGGCCGCCAGGATCGACCGACGCATGCCCTTCGACACGGCGATCACTGCCGAGGCGCCGTTGTACGCGGTCCGCTCCGCCCAGGAGGACAGGTTGTAGCCGCCGCCGAGCTGCTCCCGCTTCCACGGGCGGTCCGGTTCCAGCGAGTGGGCCGACACGACGTGGGGGATCTCACGGAAGATGCCGCCCAGGTGACCGGCCAGGTTCGCGTACCAGGTGTGGGAGTGCACCAGGTCGAGCCGATCCGGCAGGGCCGCCACCATGGACAGGTCTGCGCCGAACACCCGCAGGGCGGCGTTCGCCCCGGCGGGGTGGTCCTCCGCGTGCGCGGTGGCCCCCTCGCGGGGCTCGCCCATGCACTGGACGTCGACGTCGATGAACGCACGGAGCTGGGGGACGAGCTGCTGGACGTGCACCCCGGCACCCCCGTAGATGGTCGGCGGGTACTCCCTGGTCAGGACCGAAACACTCAGGCTCATGGAAGGATGCTCGCACACCTGGACGGCCGGTCCGCAGGGGTCCGGACAAGTCCGCCTGCACTCTCGGCAAATCGCTTGTCCGTGGCCTGCTGTGGTCATAGGTTCATGCCATGACGTCCCGCCCCAAGGTCTTGTCCATCGTCCTTGCCGGTGGTGAGGGCAAGCGACTGATGCCCCTCACCCTCGATCGCGCCAAACCGGCCGTCCCCTTCGGGGGCACGTTGCGTCTGATCGACTTCGTCCTGTCGAACCTGGTCAACTCCAACCTGCTCCAGGTCGCGGTCCTGACCCAGTACAAGTCCCACTCGCTCGACCGTCACATCACGCTGACCTGGCGGATGTCCCAGATGCTCGGCCAGTTCATCACTCCGGTGCCCGCCCAGCAGCGGCTCGGTCCGCACTGGTACCAGGGCAGCGCGGACGCCATCTACCAGTCGATGAACCTGATCAGGGACGCGGACCCGGACTATGTCGTGGTGTTCGGGGCGGACAACATCTACCGGATGGACATCCAGAAGATGCTGGAGGCGCACATCGACTCGGGTCTGGGGGCGACCGTGGCCGGCATCCGGGTGCCGCGGGCGGAGGCGAGCGCGTTCGGCATCATCGACGCCGCGCCGGACAAGAAGATCCGCGAGTTCCTGGAGAAGCCGGCCGATCCGCCGGGTCTGCCGGACAGCCCGGACGAGTCGTTCGCCTCGATGGGCAACTACATCTTCACCCGGTCGGCCCTGGTCGCCGCCCTGGAGGCCGACGCCGCCGACGAGAACGCCCGCCACGACATGGGCGGCGACATCATCCCGGCGTTCGTCTCGAAGGGCGAGGCGCAGGTCTACGACTTCACCGAGAACAGTGTGCCGGGGGCGACCGAGGAGGACCTCAACTACTGGCGGGACGTGGGCACCATCGACGCGTTCTTCGACGCGCACATGGATCTCGTCGCGGTGAAGCCCAACTTCAACCTCTACAACGACGACTGGCCGATCTTCAGCTACCAGCGCCAGTTGCCGGGGGCGAAGTTCACCCTGCGCGGCACCGCCGAGGACTCCATCGTGTCGGCCGGCTGCATCATCTCGGGCGGCGACGTCGACTCCTCGGTGCTGTCGCCGAAGGTACGGGTCGACAAGTGGGCCAAGGTCGAACAGTCGATCCTGATGGACAACGCCAGGGTCGGCCGCAATGCGGTGGTCCGTCGCACCATCCTGGACAAGAACGTGGTGGTGGAGAGGGGTGCCGAGGTCGGCATCGACCACGAGGCCGACCGGGCCCGCGGGTTCACCGTCTCCGCCGGAGGGATCACCGTGGTGCCGAAGGACTGCGTGGTCCGGGCGGTCTGACCGTCCGGCGTTGCAGCTGCGGGACATGCGTGGGCCCCATCCGATCCGGGTGGGGCCCACGGCCATGTCGTGCGCACGAAGCGGTGGCGTACGTACGAAGCGGTGGCGTACGTACGAAGCGGTGGCGTGCGTACGAGGCGGTGGCGTACGTGCGAAGCGGCGTACGCCACCGGGTCAGGAGGCGCGGCGGGAAGCCACCAGCAGGCCGTTGCCGACCGGCAGCAGGGCCGGCACCCACGCGTCGTCCATCGAGGAGACGGCGTCGAGGGCCTCGCGGATGACGATGGTCTCGTTGTCCTCGTTCTCCGGGTCGGCCACCAGGTTGTACCAGAGGGCGTTGTTGACGACCAGGACACCGTCGGGCCGCAGCAGCCGCTGGGCCTGCTCGATGTACTCTCCGCAGTCGAGCATGTCGCCGTCGACGAACACCAGGTCGTACGCCGCGTCGGACAGCTTGGGCATCACGGTCAGTGCGTCGCCGCCGATCAGCCGGATCCGGTTGGACGGGATGCCGGCGTCGCGGAACATCCGGCGGGCGACCCGCTGGAGCTCGGAGTCGGAGTCGATGCTGGTCAGCACGCCGTCCGGCGCCATGCCGGCGTACAGCGCCAGCCCGGACACGCCGGCACCCGAGCCGATCTCGACCACCGAGCGGGCCCGTGCGGCACGGGCGAGGAAGGTCAACGTGCTGGCCACGCCCGGGCTCACCGGCACGGTGTCCAGCTGCTCGGCAGCCTCCCGGGCACGAGCGATCTCGGAGCGTTCCCGGTGGAAGCCCTCGGCGTACGCCCAGGTCGCCTCGTCCGGGCCGGACACCGGCGCGCCCGCCGCGGAGCGCGCGTCGTCCGCGGTCGACTCGGCGGGGCCGAGCACCGGCGGGGTGTCGGGGGCGGTGGGGGCGAAGATGTCGTGCATCCGATCGGAGCTCGCGGTCTTCCGTGTGGACCCCGCACCGGCGGCAGGCGTCTTTGCCGCCGAACCCGTGGCGGCAGCCTTCTGGGTGGTCTTGCGAGTGGTCACGCGCCCAGCCTAACCAATGAGGGCCGCAGCGGAAGGGGGACGCGCGCCCGGAGAGGTATCCGGTCGCGGTCCACGGGGCGTCCCGGACGACCCGTCCCGCCGGTCCCACGGCATAGAATCGCGCCATGACCGACCCCACGCACACTGCCACCGAGCCGCCTTTCGGCCGCCTGCTGACCGCCATGGTGACGCCGTTCGACGACAAGGGCGACCTCGACCTGGCCACGGCCCGGGCTCTCGCCGCGCACCTGGTGGACGACCTGCGTCACGACGGTCTGGTCATCAACGGGACCACCGGGGAGGCCCCGACCACCACCGACGAGGAGAAGGCGGCACTCATCGCAGCCGTCGTCGCCGAGGTCGGCGACCGGGCCCGGATCGTCGCCGGAGTCGGCACGAACTCCACCCGGCACACCTGCGAGCTGGCCCGCCAGGCGGCGGCCGCCGGGGCGGACGGCCTGCTGGTCGTCACCCCCTACTACTCCCGCCCCCCGCAGGAGGGCCTGCTGGGCCACTTCCGCACCGTCGCCGACACGACCGACCTGCCGGTGATGGTGTACGACATCCCCAGCCGGGCCGGCATCCCGGTGCAGACCGAGACCCTGGTCGCGCTGGCCGAGCACCCCCGGATCGTCGCGGTCAAGGACGCCAAGGGACAGATCGTCGAGTCGGCGAAGGTCATCGCCGCCACCGGCCTGGCCTACTACGCCGGCGACGACGCCATCACCCTGCCGTTGCTGTCCGTCGGCGGAGTCGGTCTGGTGGGCACCTCGACCCACTTCACCGGCGTGCTCGCTCGGCAGATGATCGATGCCTGGGCAGCCGGTGACGCCGCGACGGCGCTGCAGTTCCACCAGCAGGCCCTGCCGGTCTTCACCGGGGTGTTCGCCGCCCAGGGGTGCAGCATGGTGAAGGCGACGTTGGCCCGCCAGGGACGCCCCGTCGGCGGCCTGCGCGCCCCGCAGATGCTCCCCGACGACGACCTCGTCGAGGCGTACGTCGCTGCCCTCCGCGCCGTCGACCTCTTCTGACCCCGACACGATGACCGCCCCCGACGGCGACAGCGACGCCGCCGCGCCCCGTGGCGGCACCCGGGCCGGGACCCTGGCCCTCGCCGCGGTGACCGCCGTCGTCGTCGCGGTGCCCGCCGGGTACGCCGGCGCCCACCTCGGCGCGGGGGCGGCCGAAGCACCCTCACCGTCCGCCCGGGCGACCCTGTCCGTCCCGGGGAAGGCCTCGACCGTTCCGGGTCCGACCGGATCATCGAGCATCGCGGGCACCGATCCGACGCTCGCCCAGGACACCGCCCCCGGCCCGGCCACCCTCGACGCCGCGGCGCTCGCCCCGGACGCGCTGCACTCCACCGTGGCGATCCGGGCCACCGGCTCCAGCGGTGAGGGCACCGGCTCGGGGATCGTGCTGGCAGGGGGACGGGTGGTGACGAACAATCACGTGATCGCGGTCGCCGCGCGGGGCGGGCGGATCGAGGTCACCGGCGCGGACGGTCGGCACACCACTGCCACGGTGATCGGCACGACCCGGGCGTACGACTTGGCGCTGCTCGCGGTGGACCTCTCCGCCCTCGGCGACGCGGTCACCCCGGCACGTCTCGGCACCGCGACCGGGCTGACCGTCGGCCGGCCGGTGATCGCGGTCGGCGCGCCGTACGGTCTGCAGGGGACCGTCACCGCCGGCATCGTCTCGGCGATCGGGCGTCCGATGCAGGTGGCCGATCCCACCGCCGGGACAGATGCTCCCACCGCCTACATCGATGCCATCCAGACCGATGCACCGATCAACCCGGGCAACTCCGGCGGTCCGCTCCTCGATGCCGGCGGACGGGTGGTCGGCATCAACTCCGCGATCCTCACCGCCGACGGTGCGCCGGCACGCAGCGGGAGCGTCGGCCTCGGCTTCGCGATCCCGGTGGACGAGGCGGTGCCGATCATCACCGCCCTCGCCGCCGACGGCAAGGTGTCCTATCCGGTCCTCGGCGCCGCGGCGGAGGCGACGGCCGACGGTGTCGGCGTACGACTTAGCTCGGTCGACGCCGGCGGGCCGGCGGCCGCCGCCGGCCTGCGGGCCGGGGACGTCGTCACGACGTTCGGCGGGGTCCAGGTGGGCGACGGCACCGCGCTGATCGTCCAGGTCCGTCGGCATCGGCCGGGGGACACTATGGCCGTTGACTACCGGCGGGACGGGTCCGCCGGGCAGGCACTGGTCACCCTCTCAGGCCGGGTCGGATAGGTTAGGGCCGTGTTCGGACTGGGTGCGGGTGAGATCGCGGTCATCGTCGTCCTCGCGGTGATCCTGTGGGGCCCCGACAAGCTTCCCGAGCTCGCCAAGAAGGCGGCTCGGCTGATCCGCTTCTTCCGTCAGGTGGCCAACGACGCCCAGGTCACCGTCCGCAACGAGCTCGGCCCCGGCTTCGAGGACTTCGACATCACCGACCCCAAGGGCTCGGTGCGGCGCTACGTGATGAAGCAGGGCGGGCTGGACGGTGTCCAGGACCTGGTGCAGACGCTGCGCGAGGCGTCGGACGAGCTCGACGAGGCGGCCGCGGACTTCCGTCGCACCATCGACACCGACGGCGACGGCGTGATCAGCCCCGACGAGGCCGAGGCCGCCGGGCTCACCCTGCCGGGTGCCCCGTTCGACTCCGAGGCCACCTAGGCCGTCGACACTCTCAGCGTCGACACACTCGGGCCGGGACAGCCACCGGATCGTCCGCGTCGCGGAAACGCAGAGGCCACCCGGGTCCTGACGACCCGGGTGGCCTCGTGACGATCAGCCGCGGACAGGCGTGACGCCCAGCTGGACGCCGGCCAGCCCGCGCGACTCCTGCGCCAGCTCCCGGGCGACCGTCTCGATCACCGTGGCGGCCGGACCGGCCGTCTCCGACCCGACGACCGGGGTGCCCTCGTCGCCCCCGGCGCGCAGCGCGAGGTCCAGCGGGACGCGGGCCAGCAGCGGCACCTGGTAGCCCAGCCGGGCCGACAGGGTCTGCGTCACCGTCTCGCCACCACCGGTGCCGAAGACGTCGACCTCGTGCACCTCGCCGCAGTGCGGACAGGTGGTCTCCAGGAAGGACATGTTCTCGATCACACCGATCACCCGCTGGTGCAGCATGTCGGCCATCGTGCCGGCCCGTTCGGCGACCTCTGCGGCCGCGGCCTGCGGGGTGGTCACGACGATCACCTCGGCGTTCGGCAGCTTGGCGCCCAGCGACATGGCGACGTCGCCGGTGCCCGGCGGCAGGTCGACGACGAGGAAGTCGAGGTCGCCCCAGTACACGTCGGCGAGCATCTGTTGCAGTGCCCGGTCGAGGATCGGGCCGCGCCAGGCGATCACCTGGTCACGGCTCTGCTTGAGCATGCCGATCGACATCACCGCCAGGTCGCCGTACGGCACCGGCATGATGTACTCCCCGACCATCGTCGGCTGGGAGTCGGCCAGGCCGAGCATCGGCGGGATGGAGTGGCCGTAGATGTCGGCGTCGAGGATGGCGACCTTCTTGCCCGCCCGGGACAGGCCGAGGGCGAGATTCGCGGTCACCGAGGACTTGCCGACGCCGCCCTTGCCCGAGGAGATCAGCAGCACCCGGGTGAGGCTGCCGGGCTTGGCGAACGGGATCTCGTGCTGCTGCACCCCGCCGCGGAGCTGGACGTTGAGCTCCTTGCGCTGCTCGTCGGTCATCACCCCCAGGTCGACCTTCGCCCCGCCGACCCCCGGGATGCCGCCGACGGCCCGCTGGACGTCGGCGCTGATGGTGGTGTGCAGGGGGCAGAACTGGACGGTCAGCAGCACGTGGACGGTGACCACGTCGTCGGCGTCGATCTCGATCCGGGGGATCATGCCCAGCTCCATCAGCGGGCGTTTGATCTCCGGGTCCATCACACGTGACAGCGCGGCCCGGACGGCCGGCATCAGGGGGTGGTCCGGAGGGGTGGTCACGACATCAGACATGGTCCACAGGCTAACCGGTGGGTGCAACGGGCCTCAGGGCCGGTCGGATGGCGTACGCTCCTCGACCGTCCGCCGCTCCTCGTCCAGCTCGGCGAGCAGCTCGCGCAGCTCGTTGCGCAGCTCGGTGCGGACGTAGTCGCGGGTCGCCAGATCGTTCACCGAGGAACGCAGGGCGGCGATCTCCCGGGCCAGGAAGTCGGTGTCGGCCCGGCTCTGCGCGGCCTGCTTGCGGTCCTCCGCGAGGCGTACGTGGTCCCGGTCGGTCTGCCGGTTCTCCGCCAGCAGGATCAACGGGGCCGAGTAGGACGCCTGGGTGGAGAAGAACAGGTTCAGCAGGATGAACGGGTAGGGGTCCCACTTCAGGCCGAAGATGCCGACCACGTTGAGGGTGCACCAGATGATCACGAAGATCGTCATCCACGCCAGGAAGGCGGGCGTGCCCATCCACCGGGCGAACGTCTCGGCGAACCGGCCGAAGGCGTCGCTGTCCTCCGAGGCGGTGCGCCGCCAGCGCGAGCGGCCGGGCGTGTTCAGCCGATCATCGGCCATCGGTGGTCCCCTTTCCGGCGGACCGGGAGCGGCGCAGCTCGAGGTCGCGGGCCACTCGGTCGGCGGCCCAGTGTGCCTCGCTCGGGGCGAGGCCGTCCATCTGGTCGCCGCGCCAGTCGTCCGGCAGCATCGCGTCGAGCACGTCGTCGACGGTCACCGCACCGAGCAACTGGCGGTCCTCGTTGACGACCGGCGCGCAGACCAGGTTGTAGGTGGCGAAGTAGCGGCTCACCGTCGAGATGTGCGCGCCCGGTTTCAGTGGTTCGAGGTCGCTGTCGACCAGCCCGGACACGTAGAGCGACGGGGGCTCGCGGAGCAGTCGCTGGATGTGGACGGCGCCGAGGAACCGGCCGGTGGGCGCCTCGAGCGGGGACCGGCAGACGTAGACCATCGCGGCCAGGGCGGGGGTGATGTCCTCGGCCCGGACCCGGGCCAGCGCGGTGGCGACGGTGTCGTCGTGGGCGAGGATGATCGGCTCGGGCGTCATCAGACCGCCGGCGGTGAACTCGTCGTACCTCATCAGCCGGCGGACGTCCTGGGCCTCCTCGGGCTCCATCCGGTCGAGCAGCTGTTCGGCCACCTCCGGGGTGAGCTCGGCGACCAGGTCGGCGGCGTCGTCGGGGTTCATCTCCTCGAGGATGTCCGCCGCGCGCTCCACCTCCAGAGCCTGGATCAGCTCGACCTGGACGTCCTCCGGCAGCTCCTCGAGGGCGTCGGCCAGCGACTCGTCGTCCAGGGCGGCGGCGATCTCCTCGCGGCGCTCCGGGGTCATGTCGTGCAACTCCCGGGCGACGTCGGCCGGTTTCATGTCCTCCATCCGGGCGAGCACCTCCCGGGTGGACCGGCCGGCCCCGACGACGAACACGTCGACGTCGCTCCAGTCGACGATGGTGTCGTACGTACGGCGGGCGAACGGCCCGCTCGAGGAGCGCAGCGCCACCTCGTCGATCTCCCAGTCGTGGGACCGGGCCTGGCGGATCGACACGTCGTACACCCAGGACGGCTTGTCCGCCCCGCGGCGGCGCACCGGCGAGTCGAGCAGGTCCTGCTGGATGAGGATCTCCGAGTCGCGCCGTTCGAAGCGCCGGGTGTTGAGCACCCCCGAGATGGTCACCTGCAGCGCCGAGATCGTCCGGACCCGCACCATCGGCACGAACACCCGGTGCTGGGCGAAGAGCTCGACGACCAGGCCCTTCGCGCGCGGCGCCCGCCCGGCGGATCTGACCTGGACGACGACATCGCGGACGATCCCCAGCTTGTCGCCGGCGGTGTCCAGGACAGGCAATCGGCGCAGCCGGGAGACGAAGATCGAGGTGCTGCTGGCGCTCACGTGGGGGAGAGTACCGTGCTCCACCGCCCGGGGCCTAGGGTTGGGGTGTGACGACCGCAGACAGCCCCGCCATCCGCCGCACCGTTCTCGCGGTGCCGGGGTCCAGTGACCGCTTCCTCACCAAGGCTCTCGGGATGGGGGTCGATGCGGTCTTCCTCGATCTGGAGGACGCGGTGGCGCCGGCGGCGAAGGCCGAGGCCCGCAGCCGCGTCGTCGAGTACCTGCACCGCGAGTGGACCGCCCCGACCGTCACGGTCCGGGTGAACGACTGGACCACCGAGTGGACGTACGCCGACGTGATCCAGGTCGTCCGGGACGCCGGGTCCCGGATCGACGCCCTGGTGCTGCCGAAGGTCCAGGGGCCCGACCACATCCGTGCCCTCGATCTGCTGCTGACCCAGGTGGAGCGGACCCACCACCTGCCGGTCGGCCGGATCGGCATCGAGGCGCAGATCGAGGACGCCCGCGGCCTGCTCAACGCCGACGCGATCGCCGGCGCCTCGCCGCGGATGCGGTCCCTCGTCTACGGGCCGGGCGACTTCGCCGCCTCGATGGGCATGCCGAGCCTCAACGTCGGCGCCCAGCCGGCCGGCTACGAGCTCGCCGACGCCTACCACCATGTGCTGATGTCGATCCTGGTCGCCGCGCGCGCCCACGGCATCGCCGCCATCGACGGGCCGTACGTCGCGATCCGTGACGTGGAGGGCTTCACCGCAGCCGCCCGCCGGTCCGCGGCGCTGGGCTACGACGGCAAGTGGGTGCTGCACCCGGCCCAGGTGGAGGCGGGCAACGAGGTGTTCTCGCCGGACCAGGCGGCGTACGACCGGGCCGAGCGGATCATGGCCAGCTACGCCGAGGCGACGTCCGCGGCCGGCGGGGCGGTGGGTGCGATCGTGGTGGATGATGAGATGGTCGACGAGGCGGGCATGAAGCTCGCCGCGGTCGTGGCGGCGCGGGGTCGTGCCGCGGGTCTGACCGCTTCCCCGGTCGAGGAGGTCTGAGATGTCGTTGCCCCCTCCGCCCGGTGGGCTCAGGTCACCCTTCGAGCTCGAGTTCCCCCAGCTGCTGGGGACGTACGCCACCTACGAGGAGGCGCAGCGGGCCGTCGACTACCTGTCAGACCACCACTTCCCGGTGCAGAACCTGTCGATCGTGGGCACCGACCTGCGGTCGGTCGAGCGGGTCACCGGCCGGCGGGACTGGGTCACGGTGGTCAACCGCGGCCTGGCCAACGGGCTGTCGATCGGCCTGCTGTTCGGCATCATGGCGATGATCTTCTACCCCCCGCAGTCGAACCCGTACTTGCTGGCGGCCATCGGGGTGGGCGTGGGCGTGGTGATCAGCGTGGTGTTCGCGCTGATCGGCTACGCGTTCACCCGCGGCAAGCGGGACTTCACCTCGATCACCCAGACGTTCGCCACCCGCTACGAGGTGCTCTGCGAGCACAAGGTGGTGACCAAGGCCCGCGAGCTGTTGGCGCAGATGCCGGGAGGGCGACGCCTCGGGCCGCAGTGACCGGAGCGGGCCCAGCCGGCGCGGGGAGAATGACCCCATGGATGCGCTTCGTCCGTTGGAGCTGTCGACCTGGTCGCGTCGGGAGTACTTCGAGCACTATCGACACCGAGTCCCCTGCACGTACGCCCTGACGGTCGACCTGGACGTCACCAGCATGGTGACGGCGCTGCGTGCGACGCGCCGGAAGACCTACATCGCACAGGTCTGGGCGCTCGCTTGGGTCGTGAACCAGCATGACGAGTTCCGGATGGGGCTGACGGAGCAGGGCGCCCCGGGCGTGTGGGACACCGTCCATCCGGCCTTCACCGTGTTCAATCCGGACCGTGAGTCGTTCGCCAGCGTGTGGACGCCGTTCGACGCAGACTTCGCCGCCTTCCATGAGCGTGCTGCCCAGGTGCTGGCGACTTACCGTACGGCGACGTCGCTGTTCCCCCAGGAGGACGTCCCGCCCAACGTCTTCGACATTTCGAGCCTGCCGTGGATCTCGTTCACCGGGTTCTCGCTCCACATCAAGAACGTCTGGGACCACTTCCTTCCGATCTTCACGCTCGGCAAGTACACCACGCACGGCGATCGGACTCTGCTGCCGCTGTCCGTCCAGGTCAACCACGCCGCGGCAGACGGATTCCACACCGCCCGACTCGTCCAAGAACTCCAGACACTGCTCAGCCGGCCGAGCTGGATCACCTGACATCGGGTGCGGGGTGCGGTGCCAGGCGGGAGGCGTTGCGGATGGTCCCCATCTTGACTGAATCGAACACTCGTTCGATCATGGAGGGGTGTCCTCCCGTGCCGCGACCGCAGCCTCGCCGTCCCCGGAGCTGATCCGTCAGCTGCGGGCGCGGACGGACGCCGCCGTCGACCGGGCCCCGCAGCGGGTGTTCGCCGTGCCCTCAGGGCTCAGTGGGCTGCTGCCCGACGCGGGACTGCGGTCGGGCTCGGCCTACACCCTGGACACCGCCGGCGCCCTGTTGTTCGCCCTGCTGGCCGAGCCGTCCCGGGCCGGTGCCTGGTGCGGGCTGGTGGGCCTGCCGGAGGTGGGGGCGGAGGCGGCCGCCCAGGCCGGTGTGGTGCTGGACCGGCTCGCCCTGGTGCCCCGGCCGGGGGACCGATGGCTGGCAGTGGTCGCCGCGCTGGCCGAGGTGATGGGCGTGATCGCCGTACGTCCCGGCGGCGCGGTGCGTCCGGCGGACGCCGCCCGGCTGGCGGCACGTCTGTGGGACCGGGAGGCGACGCTGCTGGTGGTCGGGGAGTGGCCGCGGGCCGAAGCGTCGCTGCGGGTGGAGGCACCGCACTGGTCCGGCGTGGGTGCCGGTCACGGCTACCTGACCGGGCGGGAGGTGAGCCTGACCGTCACCTCCCGGCGGGTCCCCCGGCCGCGGAGCGTACGGCTGCTGCTGCCCGGCCCCGACGGCCGACTGGACACGGTGGTGCCGCCGGCCACCGCAGTCGGGCGGCTGAAGGCGGTGGGGTGATGGCCGTGACGCGTTCGGGGCAGCCAGCGGCTGGACCTTCGGGGCGGCTGGTGACCGGGGTCCCCCCGGTGCGTTGTGGTGTGCTGTGGTTCCCCGAATGGCCGGTGACTGCGTGGGCCCAGGCCGAGGGCGGCGGTGTCAAGGGCGGCGGTGTCAAGGGCGGCGGTGTCAAGGGAGGTGGGGTCAAGGGAGGTGGGGTCAAGGGAGGTGGGGTCGAGCGAAACGGTGCCGACGCCCCGGTCGCCGTGGTGGAGGCCAACCGGGTGGTCTCCTGCTCCGCGGCCGCCCAGGCCGAGGGCGTCCGCCGGGGCCAGCGGCGTCGGGAGGCCCAGGCCTGCTGCCCGACGCTGCGGGTGGTGGCGGCCGACGTCGACCGGGACCATCGGCTGTTCGCGCCGCTGCTGGACCTGCTGGAACAGGTCAGTCCCGGCGTCCAGGTGATCCGTCCGGGGCTGGTGACGCTGCGGATGCGTGGCCCGGCCCGGTACTACGGCGGTGAGCAGCCGGCGGCGGCCGCCCTGTTGGCTGCGATGGACGGCGCCGGGGTGACCGGGGTGCGGGCCGGTGTCGCCGACGGGATGTTCACCGCCGAGCAGGCCGCTTACGAGTCGGCCCCGCGCGGCCCCGCGGCCGAGCCGACCCGGGGCGGCGCGGGCGAGCCCGGGCCGATCTGCATCGTGCCCCCGGGGGCGGCGGCCGAGTTCCTGGCGCCGCTGCCGGTGAACCGGCTCGGCGACGCCGAACTGGCCGAGTTGCTGCCGAAGCTCGGCATCCGGCGACTGGGAGAGTTCGCCGCCCTGGAGGTCCGGACGGTGCGGGATCGCTTCGGCGAGCGGGGCGTACGGCTGCACGCCCTCGCCGGTGGCGGGGACTCCCGCATCGTGCAGCCCCGCACCCCGCCGCCGGTGCTGACTCGTACGGTCGAGTTCTCCCCTCCGTTAGAACTGGTCGACCAGGTCGCCTTCGCCGTCCGGGCGGGCGCCGAGGACTTCGTCGCCGGACTGGCGGAGCACCAGCTGGTGTGCACCGAGCTGAGGGTGGAACTGACGGCCGAGGAAGGCGAGCGGGCCGAGCGGGTGTGGGTGCATCCCGCGGCGTTCGACCCGGCGGCCGTGGTCGACCGAGTGCGCTGGCAGCTGCAGGCCGCCGCAGGGAGCCGGATCACCAGCCGGGTGATGCGGGTCCGGCTCGAACCGGTCGCGGTGGACGACAGCGCCCACCACGCACCGGGGCTGTTCGGCACCGGTCCGGACGAACGGGTGCACCACGCGCTGTCCCGGGTGCAGGCGATGCTGGGGGCGGACGGCGTGGTCACCGCGGTGATCGGTGGTGGTCGGCGGCTGGCCGAGCGCCAGGTGTCCGTCCCGTGGGGGGACCGCGCGATGCTGCCCCTGCCGGCGGATCGGCCCTGGCCGGGGCATCTGCCGGCCCCGCTGCCGGCGACCGTGTTCGAGGAACTGCCGGGCGTGATCGTCCTCGCCGCCGACGGCTCCGGGGTCGGGGTGGACGGACGTGGTGCCGTCTCGGCTCCGCCCGCCGTGCTGGTCGAGGGCGGTCGGCGGCGGCCGATCGTCGCCTGGGCCGGCCCGTGGCCGCTGGACGAGCACAGCTGGGACCCCGTCCGTCGGCACCGGGCCCACCGGTTCCAGGTGGTCGACGACGCCCAGATCGCCTGGCTGCTGGTGTGCGACGACGACGGCGGCTGGTGGGCCGAGGGGAGGTACGACTGATGGGCTTCCACAACCCGCCGATGCCCTGGGCCGACCTCGAACGTACGCTCAGCGACCGCCCGTTCCCGCCGACCGGGATCGACGTCCCCTACTCCCGCAAACGCGGCCGCTACCGCCCGCCGCCGGTCGACCGGCCGACGGACCCGGTGCCGTACGCGGAACTCCACGCGCATTCGTCCTTCTCCTTCCTCGACGGCGCCTCCGCACCGGCCGATCTGGTCGTCGAGGCCGAACGGCTCGGGCTGTCCGCGCTGGCCCTCACCGACCACGACGGGCTCTACGGGATCACCCGGTTCGCCGAGGCCGCCGAACCCACCAAGGTGAGGACCGTCTTCGGCGCCGAGCTGTCCCTGGAACTGACCGCGCCCCAGAACGGTCGGCCCGATCCGGAGGGCAGCCACCTGTTGGTGCTGGCCGCCGGCGAGGAGGGCTACCACCGGCTGGCCCGGGCGATCACCCATGCCCAGCTCACCGGCGCCGAGAAGGGACGACCGGTCTACGACCCGACGGAGCTCGCGGACGCCGCCGACGGGCACTGGACGGTGCTGACCGGCTGCCGCAAGGGAGCGGTCCGCCAAGGACTGCGTACCGGTGGGGCCGTGGCGGCCGGACGAGAACTGGACGCCCTGGTCGACCTCTTCGGCCGTGAGCGGGTGTACGTGGAGCTGACCGACCACGGCCACCCGCTGGACTCGACCGACAACGACGCGCTGGCCGCGCTCGCCGCCGACCGTGGGCTGCCCACCCTGGCGACCGGGAACGTGCACTACGCCACCCCCGCGCAGCACCGGCTCGCGCAGACCGTCGCGGCGATCCGGGCGAACCGGAGCCTGGACGACCTGGACGGCTGGCTGCCGGCCGCCGGGACGGCCTTCCTGCGCTCGGGGGCGGAGATGAACCGGCTGTTCGCCCGCTACCCGGGGGCGGTGGAGCGCACCGTGGAGCTCGCCGACGAGCTGGCGTTCCCGCTGCGACGGGCCAAGCCGGCGTTGCCGAGGCAGGAGGTGCCGGAGGGCCACACCCAGATGTCGTGGCTGCGGGAACTGGTCCACCGGGCGATCCCGGAGCGTTATCCACGGCTGGACGATGCCGGCCGGGCGCGGATCGAGCGGGAACTGGCGGTGATCGAAGCGAAGGACTTCCCCGGCTACTTCCTGATCGTGCACGACATCGTCGCCGAGGCCCACCGCCGGGGCATCCTGTGCCAGGGCCGGGGATCGGCCGCCAACTCCGCGGTCTGCTACCTGCTGGGCATCACCGCGGTGGACTCCATCAGGTACGACCTGCCCTTCGAACGCTTCCTGTCGGCACTGCGGGACGAGGAACCCGACATCGACGTGGACTTCGACTCCGACCGTCGCGAGGAGATCATCCAGTGGGTGTTCGACCGCTACGGGCGCGAGCGCGCCGCCCAGGTCTGCAACGTCATCCAGTACCGGCCGAAGAACGCGATCCGGGACGTCGCCAAGGCTCTCGGCTACTCGCCCGGCCAGCAGGACGCCTTCGCCCGCCAGGCCGACCATTGGTCGCTGCCCGGACAACCGGGACAACAGGGGTCCCCGGGACAACAGGGACGGTCGGCGTCCCCCGGACAGCCAGGACGGTCGAGGGGCTCGGACGCGTCCGCCGAGCAGTCGTCCGGCGTCCCGCAGAGCGTGCTCGACCTGGCCGACCAGCTGCTGAAGGCCCCCCGGCACCTGGGCATCCACTCCGCCGGAATGGTGCTCACCGAGCGCCCGGTGGGGGAAGTGGTGCCGATCGAGCACGCCCGGATGCCCGGTCGGACGGTGATCCAGTGGGACAAGGACGACGCCGCATGGATGGGGCTGGTGAAGTTCGACCTGCTCGGCCTGGGCATGCTCGCCGCCTTGCAGCACTCCTTCACACTCATCCGCGACGGCACCGGTGAGGACTGGGGGCTGGCGAGCATCCCCAAGGAGGAGCAGGAGGTCTACGACATGCTCTGCCGGGCCGACGCCATCGGGGTGTTCCAGGTGGAGTCCCGTGCCCAGATGGGGCTGCTGCCCCGGCTACGACCCCGCCGGTTCTACGACCTGGTGATCGAGATCGCCCTGATCCGGCCCGGGCCGATCCAGGGTGGGGCGGTGCACCCGTTCGTCCGCCGCAAGCTCGGCCAGGAGCCGGTCACGTACGCCCATCCGAAGCTCGAGCCGGTGCTGAAGCGCACCCTCGGCGTGCCGATCTTCCAGGAGCAGCTGATGCAGATGGCGATGGCGGTCGGGGAGTGTAGCGGTGAGGACGCCGACCTGCTGCGCCGGGCGATGGGCTCCAAGCGGGGGATCGAGCGGATCGACTCCCTGAAGAAGAAGCTCTACGACGGGATGGCCGGCAACGGCTTGGTCGGTCCGGCCGCCGATCATCTCTACGCCCAGATCCAGGCGTTCGCGAACTTCGGCTTCGCCGAGTCGCACTCGTTGAGCTTCGCGCTGTTGGTGTACGCCAGCTCCTGGCTCAAACTGCACTACCCGGCCGCCTTCCTGGCCGGGCTGCTGCGGGCCCAGCCGATGGGGTTCTACTCGCCGGCCACGCTGACCGCCGACGCCCGCCGCCACGGGGTGGAGGTTCGGCGGCCCGATCTGCGGTGCTCGGGGGTGGACGCCGGGCTGGAGCCGCTGGATCCGGGCCCGCTCGACCCGGCCCCGCTCGATCCGGGCCCGCTCGACCCGGGCCCACTCGATCCGGGCCCACCCCAGGGTCGTCGTGCCCCCACCGGCCTCGACTCCTGCCTCGACCCCGAGCAACCACCGGTGGGGGAGTACGACCCGGCCGCCCCCGACACCGGTGCGGAGCACCGCCGGGACGGCAACCTCGCCGTACGCCTCGGCCTGGCGGGGGTCCGCGGGATCGGCCGGACGGTGGCCGGTCGCATCGTCGCCGCCCGCGACGCCGACGGGCCGTACGCTTCCCTGGAAGACCTCACCCGCCGGGCCGGCCTGACCGAGGAACAGCTGTCCGCGCTGGCCACCGCCGGGGCCTTCGACGGTCTCGGCCTGACCCGTCGGCAGGCGCTGTGGCGGGCCGGCACCGCCGCGCTGGACCAGGCCGGGACACTGCCGGGCCTGGTCACACCGCTGCAGCCACCGCTGTTCGGGCCCCCGACCGGCCTCGAGACGCTCGCCGACGACCTGTGGGCGACCGGGATCTCGACCACCGACCACCTGCTCGCCCATCTGCGGGCGCGTCTCGACGAGCAGGGCGTACTGACCTCGGCCGCGGCGCGGGCCGCCGAGGCCGGTCGACGGGTGCGGGTCGCGGGGTTGGTCACCCACCGGCAACGGCCGTCCAGCGCCTCGGGAATCACCTTCGTCAACCTCGAGGACGAGCACGGCATGGTCAACGTCATCTGCTCGGCCGGGGTCTGGACCCGCTACCGCCGGCTGATCCGTGAGGCCCGGGGACTGATCGTCCGCGGCATCCTCGAACGGTCGGCCGAAGGTGTCACCAACCTGGTCGCCGACCATGTCGAGCCGCTGCCGGTCACCGTCCGCCACACCTCGCGCGACTTCCACTGACGGCGCCGGGCGGATCACCGGGCGGCTCGGTCACCGACGTCCGGGCCCCGCCTCGAGGCCCCGCCGTCTCACAACCAGTTGTTGCGCCGGAACAGCACGAACAGGGTGCCCATCAGGGCGATGATGACGCCCCAGAGGATGAAATAGCCGTACACGTAGTGCAGTTCCGGCATGTTGTCGAAGTTCATCCCGTAGATGCCGGCGATCAGGGTGGGCACCGCAGCGATGGCGACGAAGGCCGAGATCTTGCGCATGTCCTCGTTCTGGCCCACCGACAGCCGGTTGAGCGAGGCGGCGAGGATGGTGGACAGCACTTCGTCGTACGACTGGATCGCTTCACGAGCCTCGGTGTGGTGGTCGGCGACCTCACGGAAGTACGCCTGCGCCTCCGGCGGGATCGCCCGGTACGGCCGGGTGGCCAGGTTGTGCAGTGGCACGCCGAGCGGCGCGACCGCCCGCTTGAACTCGATCAGCTCACGCTTGATCTGGTAGATCTGCTCCACCTCATGGGCCCCCTCCGAGGAGAAGACCGCCGCCTCCACCTCGTCGACGTCGTCCTCGAAGTCGCCGACGACCTGCTGGTAGTCGTCCACGACGGTGTCGAGCACGCCGTAGAGCACCGAGGCCGGGCCGTGCAGCAGCCGATCCGGGTGCTTCTCCATGGACTTCCGCAGCCTCTTCAGCGAGGTCTGTGACCCACGCCGTACGGTCATCACGAAGCCGGTGCCGACGAAGACCATGATCTGACCGGTGGTGACGATCTCCGAGGTCTCCGGGCGTTCCCGCTGCGGCACGTACGCCACCGTGGAGACCACCAGGAACAGGGTCCGGCCGAACTGCTCCAGCTTGGACCGGGTGTGGCCCTCGACCGCGTCCTCGATGGCCAGCGGGTGCAGGTTGAACCGGCGGGCGAGCCCTGCCATGTCCTCGTCGTCGGGGTCGTGCAGGCCGAGCCAGACGAACCCCTCGTCGGCCAGGGCGTGCGCGGTGGCCTCCGCCAGGCTCTCGCAGTCCTGTCGGGTGCCGTCGACGTACCAGCCCCAGTTCACCACCGAGTCCGGGATCTCCTGCGGGAAGTCGACGCCGTCCCAGTCGCCGCGCCGGCGTTCCGGGAGCGTACGGGGCGGGTCCATCGGTCCCGGGGACGGCAGGCCGGGGGCCATCGGAGGGCGCTGGCCCGGGGCGACCGGGCGGCGGACGGGGAACAACGACCAGGTCATCTCTATCCCTCCAGCAGCGGTTCCATCCAGGCCTCGATCTCCTCGGGTCTGCGCGGCAGCGTGTCCGAGAGCACTCGAGGGCCGTCGGCGGTGATCAGGACGTCGTCCTCGATCCGTACGCCGATGCCGCGCAGTTCCTCGGGCACCAGCAGATCGGTGGACTTGAAGTAGAGCCCGGGTTCCACGGTGATGACCATCCCCTCGCGCAGGGTGCCGAGCCGGTAGTTCTCGTTGCGGGCCTGGGCACAGTCATGCACGTCGATGCCGAGGTGGTGGGAGGTGCCGTGGACCATCCAGCGCCGGTGCTGGCCGCCCTCCTCGGAGACCGACACCTCGGGCGTCACCGGCAGCAGACCCCAGGCGTACAGGCGCTCGGCGAGGACGGTGATGGCGGTCTGGTGCACGTCCTTGAAGGTGGTGCCGGGACGGCAGACGGCGATGGCGGCGTCCGCAGCGTCGAGGACGGCCTGGTAGACCTTCCGTTGGGCGTCGCTGAACCGGCCGTTCACCGGCAGGGTCCGGGTGATGTCGGCGGTGTAGAGGGTGTCGACCTCGATGCCGGCGTCGATCAGGATCAGGTCGCCGTCGCGGACCTCGCCGTCGTTGCGGATCCAGTGCAGGGTGCAGGCATGGTCACCGGCGGCGGCGATGGTGTCGTAGCCGACGGCGTTGCCCTCGTGGCGGGCGTACAGGCCGAAGACGCCCTCCACCCAGCGTTCCCCGCGGCCCTTGGCGACGGCGTCGGGGAAGGAACGGACGACCTCGGTGAAGGCGGCGGCGGTGCGGTCGCAGGCCAGCTGCATCTGGTCGACCTCGAAGGCGTCCTTGGTGAGTCGCAGCTCGGACAGGGCGGTGGCCAGTTCGTCGTCCGGGGAGGACTGCTCGCTGTCGGCCGTCCACCGGACGCCGTGGTCCTCGCGCAGCGTGTCCACCTGGGCGGTCAGCTCGGCGTCGGCCTCGCGGACGATCCGGATCCGGGTGGAGCCGGCGTTCTTGGCCAGGGCCGCGGGCAGCTGGTCGATCGGCGCGCAGGCCAGTCCGGTCATCGCCGCCATCTCGTCCAGCGACTCGCGCTGGCCGACCCACATCTCGCCGTAGCGGGAGCTGGCGTAGAACTCCTCGTCCGTCCGTGGGGCGCGGGGCTTGAAGTAGAGCGTCGCCTCGTGGCCGCCGTCGGTGGGCTCCAGCACCAGGACGGCGTTCGGCTCCCGGTCGGTGCCCAGCCCGGACAGGTGGGCGAAGGCGGAGTGCGGCCGGAACCGGTAGTCGCAGTCGTTGTTGCGGACCTTCAGGCCGCCGGCCGGGACCACCAGCCGCTCACCGGGGAAGGCCGCGCCGATGGTGCTGCGGCGGACCGCCGCCGGATCCGCGGCGGGCAATCGGTCCGGAAGATCGGAGGAGTACGGGGCCCACCCGTCGACGATGAACGTGCGGAACGCCTCGGAGAACGGGCTCTGGCGGTTCGGCAGCTTCTCGGTGGTGGTGACCTCGTCTTCAGCCATGGCCCCCATTCTGACACCGGGCCCGGAGGAGCCGGCCCTGCCACGTCCCCGGAGAAGGGCGTCGTCGCCCGGAGACGGCGTCGTCCCTGGGGAAAGACGTCCGTGGTGCGGGGGCGGCGTACGGTCGCGGGTCGATAGAGTGGGAAACCACATCGGAACAGCGGAGGACGAATGGCGATGAAGGCCCCGGCGAGCGCACAGCGCAGGCTCCTTGACCTGAACAAGGTCGACACCACCCTCCTGCGGCTCGCGCACCGGCGGAAGCATCTGCCCGAGCATGCGGAGGTCCTGCGCATCCAGGCCGAGCTGGCCACCATCGACGACGAGCTGACCGCCGCCGAGACGGCGGTCGCCGACGGCGAACTGGCGCAGCGGCGGGCCGAGGCGGACCTGGAGCCGGTGCGGGAGCGCCGCGCGCGCGACCAGGCGCGGATCGACGCCGGGGACGTCGACGCGAAGGCCCTGCGCGGGCTGGTCGACGAGGCGGCCCACCTCGACCGGCGGATCGGGGAGCTGGAGGACCTCGAGCTGGAGGCGATGGAGCAGCTCGAGCAGGCCACCACCGTCCGCGACGAGGTGGCCGGACGCCGCGCCGGGCTGGACGCCCGGCTCAAGGAGGCGGTGGCGGCCCGGACGAAGGTCGCTCAGCAGATCGACACCGAGGCCAAGGGACAGCTGGCGGTCCGCGCCGGCTACGTGGCCGAGGTCCCGGGCGACTTGTTCGCGCTGTACGAGAAGATCCGCCAGCATCTCGGCTCGGGGGCGGCCGCCCTGGTGGCCCGCCGCTGCGAGGGGTGCGGATTGGAGGCCAACGCCTCGGACCTGCGGTCGTACGCCGCGGCCGCCGCCGATGACGTGGTGCGGTGCGCCGAGTGCGGCCGGATCCTGGTCCGCACCGCGGAGTCCGGCCTCTGAGCTCTGGCGGCACGGCGGGTGAGCCCTGGCGACTCGGCGGTGTGAGCCCCGCCGGCATGGCAGTGTGAGCCCCGCCGGGACGGCGGTGTCGCCACCCCCGCGCGTAGGGTGGGCACATGCCAGCGCGCCATCTCAACCTGCATGGCGTCGTCCCGTCCGCGCTCGCCGAGGGGGTCGCCCGCCTGCAGTCGCGGCTTCACATCCCGGATGCCTTCCCCGCCGATGTCCTGGCCGCCGCCGACGAGGCCGCCCGGGCGCCCAGCCTGCCGACCCTCGATCGTACGGACCTCGACCTGGTCACCATCGACCCGCCGGGCTCGCGCGACCTCGACCAGGCGGTCCACATCACCCGGGATGGCACCGGCTACCTGGTGTCGTACGCGATCGCTGACATCGCCGCCTTCGTCCGGCCCGGCGATCCGATCGACACCGAGGCTCATCGTCGCGGGCAGACGTTCTACGCCCCGCACCGACGGTTCCCACTGCACCCGCCCGTCCTGTCGGAGGGGGCGGCGAGCCTGCTGCCGGGCGAGGTGCGCCCGGCATTGCTGTGGCAGATCAGGTTGGACTCCGACGGGGCGACGGTGGAGAAGCATGTCGGCCGGGCCCTGGTCCGGTCCCGCGCCCAGCTCAGCTATGACGAGGTCCAGATGGAGCTGGACACCGACCGGGCGGACGACTCCCTCGACCTGCTCCGGGAGGTCGGCCTGTTGCGCGAGGAGCGTGAAGCGGCGCGCGGCGGGGTCAGCCTCAACATCCCGGAGCAGGAGATCGAGGTCCGTTCCCCCGGCCGCTGGCGGTTGAAGTTCCGTCGCCCGGTCCGGATCGAGGACTGGAACGCCCAGATCTCGCTGCTCACCGGGATGTCCGCGGCCCGGATCATGCTCGACCACAAGGTCGGCATCCTGCGTACGCTGCCGCACGCCGAGCCGACCGCGTTGTCCAAGCTGAGGCGTACGGCGGCCGCCCTGGAGATCCCCTGGCCGACCGGCCAGCCGTATCCGGAGTTCGTCCGGACCCTGGACATGCAGCGGCCCGAGGACGCGGCGATGGGGTATGCCGCAACGATGCTGTTCCGTGGCGCCGACTACGACGCGTTCGACGGGACCCATCCGCTGCTCGACGTCCACGCCGCCCTGGCCACCGAGTACGCCCACGTCACCGCACCGTTGCGTCGTCTCGTCGACCGCTACACCGAGGAGACCTGCGTGGCGCTGTGCTCCGGGCGGCCGGTGCCGGAGTGGGTGCTCGCGGCGTACGCACGCCTGCCGGAGGAGATGAACGCCTCCAACAACCGCGCCGCCACCTTCGAGCACGCGATCATCGACATGACCGAGGCACTCACCCTCTCCGGTCGGGTCGGCCAGGAGTTCGTCGGCACGGTGATCGAGCTGCGCGGGAAGGCCCCGGAGCGGGCACGGGTGATGATCAACAAGCCGGCCGTCGAGGCCGACGTGGTCGGCACCCCGCAGCTCGGCGAGCGGCTGCGGGTCCGGCTCGACCGGGTCGACGTCGCCCAGGGGCGGACGGAGTTCAGCCTCGTCGAGCACGTGCTGGGCCCCAGCCGCCCGCGCGGGTGAACCGACCGGTCGGCGGACGGGCGGGGATGGCGTAGACTGGTCCGTCGGACGAGTCGGGCGGACGGCCGCGGCACGCGAGTGCTGAGGAAAGTCCGGGCTCCACAGAGCAGGGTGGTGGGTAACGCCCACCCGGGGTGACCCGCGGGACAGTGCCACAGAAAACAGACCGCCCGCCTTCACGGCGGGTAAGGGTGAAACGGTGGTGCAAGAGACCACCAGCACCCCAGGTGACTGGGGTGGCTCGGTAAACCCCACCCGGAGCAAGACCAGACAGGGAGCGTTCGAGGGCTGCTCGCCCGAGCTCCCGGGTAGGTCGCGCGAGGCCGCTGGTGACAGCGGTCCAAGATAGATGGTCGTCGGCGCCTTCGGGCGTCACAGAACCCGGCTTATAGCCCGGCTCGTCCCCACACCTTGCCCAGACGGGTCAAGCAGCGGTGCATGAACCTGCACACCCCTGTGCATACGTGGTTCGGCGGCATCAGGCCTCACGTCGCTGTAGTTTCTGCACATGGACTGCCTGCGGGCGCCCCTGCCCAGCAGCAAATGGAGTTCCGGCGGCAGGACTGCGCAGGAGAGGACGACCAGGACCAGGGTGGGGACCAGGAGTAGTTGGCATGTACCGGGGGGATCGGGCGGCGATGGTTGGCCGGGTGGCTGATCGAAGACTGAGAATTTCGGCAACCAGCTTGCCGGATCCAGGTGTTTAGCGTTGACTAAACACGGCGAACGTGAAGTGCACGTCGGGCTGGCTGTCCGAGTCGTAGCGGTCGTCCTGCCGGACGGATCGTGTCCGTTCGACGAGTACATCGAAGGCCTTCCGGTACGCGCGAAGGCTGCGCTGGACAGCAGACTGGAGATGTACTCGCAGGTCGGTCGGTTGCGACTCACCGACCAGATGAATCGGGTGGAGGCCTCCGGGCAGAAGTCAAGAGGGAAGCGAGCTGGGGAGACACTGTGGGAGATCAAGCATGCCGACGGCCCGGGCCGGCGGCTCTACGGATACCGGGTGGGGAGTACGTTCGTCATCACCCATGGTTCCGACAAGCGGCATCAGAAGAAGCTTGCCGCCGAGGTCAAGCTGGCTCAGAAGTACTACGAAGGGTGGTGCAGTGATGTCCGTCAGGGATGAGGGTGCCGACTACCAGGAGATGGTCGCTGAAGAGCGCCTGGTCGGTGATGTCACTGAGCACATCGCCGAGGCCATGGAACAGCGAGGCGTCAGCAAGGCCGATCTCGCGAAGCTCTGTGGCGTCGGGCGATCTGCTATCACCCAGCGCCTGACAGGCCGGACCAACCTGACACTTCGCATCGTCGCCAGCACCTTGTATCGTCTCGGCTTCGGACTCGAAGTCGCCCTCGTCGATCGTCAGCACGAGAACCGCACGACAAGGCTCCGCGACTATGAAGCCGAGTTCGCCTTCGCTGAAGACCGTGCCATCGATGGATCTGATGGCGTCGTTGTCAGACTCCCTGGGATCCCTTGGGAGGCGCCAGTCACCGGTCAGCGTGGCACTCAAAGGAGTGAGCAGCTTGCCTGGTGACGGAGACGAGCAAGCCGCCGTACCGCTCGGGGCCAACCTGCTGCTCTGTCGATATGCCGAAGCGAACGATGGTCTCCTCACCATTGTCGGTGGCGGCATCATGGTCGCTCCGTCGCCCGGCTCCCCTTGGTACCTGGCTGGATCGATCGATATTCCGAGCCGTTCAGTGGCGCAGGGTTTCCATCTCCGCTTGCTCGGTCCAGACCGACTTCCGGTAATCGGTGAAGGCGGTGCCTTCATCGAGGCACGCGTCAGGGTCTCTTCCGGCAACCCACAGGATTCACCGCCGGACGATGGTCGCATGCTGAGGATCCCCCTCGTGGTCCCGCTCCCCACGACTGAGCACTTTCCCGCCGCCGATTCTCTGGGGGAGATCCAGTACTGGGAGTTCTCGGGGGAAGCGATCCGCAGCGTCCTGCTTCCCTTCCGTATGTCATGGACCGGTCCGGGGGAAGAGAATCAGGATCCGGATGAGGATGACCGGTGATCCGCCGGGAGGACAGCCCCAAGTCTTCGGCACCGTGCATGGACCTGAACCGTCGGCCGTGGTTCATCCCGAAGCGCCAGAGCAAGTAGTGCAATGTGGATCGTCGCGGGTGGCCGGGTGAATGAGGGTGAGTCAGCAGTCCGACGTGGCGGGCTTCCAGGATGCGCAGTGAGTGGTGCTGGGTCCGATGATGCCGGCGTGCCGCGCGACGAGGGTCGTCACGTTCGGTCGGGTCCGATTGAGGGCATCGGTCGCATCACTCGGAATGTGGTGCTTGGTCTGCGCCTCTCCCAGAGTCCAGTTGGAGACGCTGGTTCTGAGAGGTTGCACGCGTCTGTGTTCGTGCCGGTCCCGCCCTGCAGAACCTGAGACCGTTAGGCTCCGGCTATGAACAGGGAGCGTTGGGGAAACGTCGGCCTCGTCGTTCTGGCCGTGGTGACCGTGGCGGCCGTGGTGTTGACCTTCCTGAAGATGGAGCGCGCCACCGCCGAACCGGCGACGGCCCTGCCCGCACCGACCGCCTCGTCCGCCGCCACCCGCCCGCGGGCGGTGTTCCTCGGCGATGCCTACACCACCGGCACCGGCAGTGACGGGACCCGATGGACGACCCTGGTGGCCGAGCGGATGGGCTGGGACGAGGTCAACCTCGGCCACGACGGCACCGGCTATGTCACGTCCGTGACCGGCGACCTGGCCAAGAAGTACTGCGGTCTCGACCGCTGTCCGTCGTACGGCGAGACGGTCGACGACGTGGTGGCGGCGAAGCCGGACATCGTCGTGGTCTCCGGCGGCCGGGTCGACGGGACGAGGAAGGTCTCCTCGGCGGCCGCAGCCTTGTTCGCCGATCTCAGTTCGAAGGTGCCGGCGGCCCGCGTCATCGTGGTCGCGCCGTTCTTCGACGATGACCCTGTCCCGGCCTGGTTGACCGCGCAGGCGAGCGCACTCGAGGCTGCCGCGGCCGAGGCGGGCGTCGACTACATCGACGCCGGGCAGCCGCTCACCGGGCACAGCGAGCTCCTGTCGGGCGATGGGGTCCGGCCCAATGCACAGGGCCACGGGGCTCTCGCCGATGCTGTTGCTGAGAAGCTCGGCGACTGACCTGTGGGATCCGGCAGGCGAAGACACAGTAGGCTCACAGGTCATGGGGTTGGGGCTGAAGACGCGCGCCCGGCGGATGGCCGAGGCGATCGCGTTCTCCGGGATGGTCAGCATGCGATCGAGGTGGAAGGTGCTGCGTCGACTCGGCTGGTCCGGGATCGGCCCCGCGCACATCCGCGACGGCTGCTACATCAACGGCACCGACCTGACCACCGCTCCGGGCTGCTACTTCAACCGCGAAGTGCTGATCGACTGCTCGGCCGCGGTGACGCTCGGCAGTCACGTGCAGATCGGTCCCCGGGCGATGATCATGACCGCCACCCACCAGGTCGGCGAACAGTGCATGCGGGCCGGAGCGCCGGATCCGCGGCCGATCACCATCGGTGACGGCGTGTGGATCGGAGCGGGCGCGATCGTCCTCCCCGGGGTGACTGTCGGGGACGGGTGCATCATCGCCGGCGGCGCGGTGGTCACGACGGACTGCGCGCCGGACGGCCTGTACGCCGGCTGCCCGGCCGTACGGCACAAGGACCTGCCGGTCGCGAGCCACGGGGAGTAGGCCTGCAGTCCGGACCGCGGGTCGGCCGGCGGCTAGCTGGTCGGCCGCAGACGCGTACGGATCGCTTCGTCGACCTGGTCCTGGGTGGGCAGCCCGGCAAGGCCTCGGTCGGTCCGGTAGACCCGGCAGGCCAGGTCGTCGGTGCGTCGCCCGGGGAACAGGTCGACGCCGTCGACCAGGATCGTCGGGGAACCGGCGAACGCCACCGCGGCCGCCTCGGTTCGGGTCTGCAGGACGACGTACTCGACATCCACCTCGGCATGCCCGGCGGCGTCGAGGGCGCGACGGATCATCGCGCCGGCCTCGGCCCAGTTGGGGCATTCCTCGATGTGCAGCACCTGCACCGTCGGCCCGGCGCCCCCGGTCGGGGAGGGCTGCGGGGGAGTCGGGTCGTCGGTGGGCATCGGGCTGTCGGTGGGTATCGGGGGTGGGCCGATCAGCCGAGCTGGGCCAGCGCGGCGGTGAGGTCCGCGGCGGACAGCGGGGAGCCCTCGATCGTCCGGGCGATCCTTCCCTCGTCGAGGACCAGCACCCGCCGGCAGCTGCGTGCCAGCTCGTCGACGTCGGTGGAGATCAGCAGCACCGCGGCGCCGTTCTCGGCGGCGTCGGAGAGCTTGCCCCGCAGCACGGCACGGGCGTCGAAGTCGAGGCCGCGGCCCGGCTCGTTGACGATCAGCACGTCGGCGTCCTGGGTCATCAGTTCGTCCAGCAGGACCATCTGCTGCTGACCACCCGACAGGGTGGAGCCGGCTTCCTCCGGCTTCACCCCGTGGCGCAGTGCGCGGCGGCCACGCAGCCGCTTGGTGGCCGAGTGGAGCTTCTCGAGGGCGCCGAGGATGGTCGCGATCCCGTCGACCTCCGATTCGAAGCTGGAGCCGTCGGCCCATCCGCCGGTCATCATGGCGCGGGCGACGGACCGCTTCCGCTCCTCGCCGGTCTCCTCGTCAGGACCGGCCAGGTAGGCGATCTTCAGCAGGGCGGCGTCCTCCGCGGACGAGATGGAGCGGTTGTAGCCGTTGATCCGCAACGTCCGGAAGGTGCCGGGGGCACGGCCGTTGAGGGCTCCGACGATCGCATCCTGCCCGGCCCGGCGCGGCCCGGTGATCCCCAGCACCTCGCCGGAGAAGACGCTGAACGAGATGTCGTGGACGGGGTGACCGCTCGTCCCGGGGGCGTCCAGACCGGCCACTTCGAGGACGACCTGCTGGGACTCGTCGACCGACTCGTCGGCGTACGTACGCCCGTCGTCGGAGGCGATCGCGCGTCGACCGCCGCCGACGGGGGCTGCGGGCGCTGCCGGGCTCGGCGAGGTCGGGGTGGCGGTGGAGGCCGGCTCGGTGAACCAGGCCGGGGTCGTCTCGGCCGCCGGGGCGTCGATCCGGGCCGGCGCGGCCTTCGTCCAGGTGGTGGTCGGCGCGCTCGGGGTCGCCCACATGGTCGTGGAGGCGGCGACCGGCTGCGAAGCCGCCGGCTGTGAGGGAGCGACCGGCGCAGGGGACGGTGCGTACGACGTCGACGAGGGCGTGTACGTGGGCGAGAAGGTGTGACCCGGGGTGAACCCGCGGGCCGACTCCGTGTGAGTCGGCCCGCTGTGGGTCGACTCTGTGTGGGTCGACCCTGTGTGGGTTGGCTCGGCGTGGGGCAGGTCGGTGGGGGAGGGGTCGGTGAGCGGCGGCAGGGCGCGGGTCGGCGAGGCGGTCTCGGTCTCGGCCTCCTCGACGGCGAACTCTTCGTCCAGCCGGTCGGGGAACCAGGCGCGGCGGGCCGCGCGGGTGCGCATGTGGGCGGCGATGTCCTCGGCCGACACCTGCCGCGGATCGAGGACCTCGGGGACTCGGCCGTTGCGGACGACGGCGATCCGGGAGGCGACCGCCTGCACCTCGTGGAGACGGTGGGACACGTACAGCACGGACCGCCCCTGGCGGGTCAGTCGGCTGATGATGAAGTGGAGCTGGTCGATCTCCTTGACGTTCAGCGTCGCCGCGACTTCGTCCATGATCACCAGTTGGGCGTCCTCGGCCAGCAGCCGGACGGCCTCGACGAGGCCCTGCTCGGCGTGGGCGAGCTCGCCCAGCGGAGTGTCCGGGTCGAGGCCTACGGCGGCGTCGTCGAGCAGCCACTGGGCCGGCCGGATCAGGGCCCGCTGGGGGCGGTCGGCCTGGTAGGTGTTGCGGAAGATGGCGCGGGCGACCGTCAGCGTCGGGTCCAGGCTGAAGTCCTGCTGGATGATGCCGACTCCGCGCGACTGCGCGTCGGTGGCGTCCTTGGGCCAGTACGGCGCGTTGTTCAGGCGCATCGTCCCACCGTCGGCCTGCAGCAGACCGGAGAAGACCGACATCAGTGTGGACTTGCCGGCGCCGTTCTCACCGACGATGCCGACGACTTCGCCACGCCCCACTGACAAGTCGACACCGTCGAGGACGCGATTGCTGCCGTAGGACTTGGTGATGCCGACGATGTCGAGGAGCGTGTCCACGCGTTGTCCTCCTGGGGAAGCTGGATGCCTGGGGCGGGTCGGGGTGCTCCGATGCGCGCCGGGCCCAATCTAGTCGACTCGGCCCGGGTCAGCGATCCCCGGCCGGGTGGTCGGCGACCGTCAGCACCTCGGCACCGTCGTCGGTGACGACGAGGGTCTGTTCGAACTGGGCACAGACGCTGCCGTCTTTGGTCAGGACGGTCCATCCGTCGTCCCATTGGTACCAGTCGTAGCTGCCCAGCGTGATCATCGGCTCGATGGTGAACGTCATCCCCGGCTCCATCACGGTGGTGGCGAACGGTGAGTCATAGTGCGGGATGACCAGGCCGGAGTGGAAGGCGGTGTGCACGCCGTGGCCGGTGTAGTCGCGGACCACCCCGTAGCCGAACCGCTTGGCGTACTTCTCGATCGCCAGGCCGATCACGTTGATCCGGCGTCCCGGCTTCACCACCTTGATCGCTCGGTCCATCGCCTCCTTCGTACGGTCGACCAGGTCGACCACCTCGGGGGCGACGTCACCGCAGAGGAAGGTGTAGCAGTTGTCGCCGTGCACGCCGTTCTTGTACGCGGTGACGTCGATCTTGACGATGTCACCGTCCTCCAGCGGTCGCTGGTCGGGGATGCCGTGGCAGATCACCTCGTTGACCGAGGTGCAGATCGCCTTGGGGAAGCCCCGGTAGTTGAGCGCCGACGGGTAGGCGCCGTGGTCGCACATGTACTCGTGGGCGATCCGGTCCAGCGTGTCGGTGGTGACCCCGGGGGCGACCGCGCGGCCTGCCTCGTGCATGGCGTTCGCGGCGATCCGGCTGACCTCGCGCATCTTCTCGATGGTCTCGGCGCTCTGCACGTCGGAGCCCGTGTAGACGTCGATCGTGGGGTCGTCCTTCGCCTTGGCGGCGTACTCGGGACGGTCGATGCCGGCCGGCACATGAAGGACTGGGGTCACGGGGAACTGCTTCACGGGCGTCACGTGGGACAGGGTACTCGGCTGGTCGGCGGCATCCGGGGCCTCGCTGCGGCCGACCGGCGGGTGTTCGGGGTGGGGTCGGCGTCGACGCGACACGCCGGGCGGGACCCGGTGGGATGCTGGAGACAACGGCACGTCGACGCGCCGTCACCCGTCGTCAGGAGGGCACCGTGACCGAGGTGGAGGACACCTGGTGGTACTGCATGAAGCACCACGCGGTGGAACGTTACGAGGGATGCCGCTCGGCCGACCGGCTCGGTCCGTACTCGACGCGCGATGAGGCGGTCCATGCGCTCGAACGTGTCCAGGAGCGCAACGAGGCCTGGGACGAGGACCCGCGCTGGAACGACGAAGAGGACGAGGACGAGCGCGGCGACCGGTAGCTGGGCGGTCAGCGGCGCCAGGGATCGTCCGACCCACCGGTCTGCGGGGCGTACGTCTGCCGGTCGTACGACTGTGGGCCCTGTGCCGGCGGGGCGTACGACTGCCCCGGATAGGACTGCGGGATGTGCGGTTGCTGTGCGTACTGCTTGGACGGGTACTGCTCGGGTGGGTACTGCTGAGGCGCCTGCGGTTGCCGGGCGTACGTCTGCGGGGCCGGTGGCTGTCGGGCGTACGGCGCCGGGGCGCCGGACGGGGACGGATAGCCGACGCCCTGCCGGTCGGTGGCCGCCGGATCGGGAGGTGGGGTGTCGCGGATGGCCGGCATCTGGATGGTCGAGGCGGAGTCCTCGTCCCACTGACCGACGGAGACCAGTGCCAGGCCGCCACCCAGCGGGACCACGCGCGGGTCGCTGATCGGCGGTGACTGTGGTGACGGCGGTTCGGGGCGGACCGGGGCGCTCTGGCCAGGTCTCGACGCGGGGGCCGGTGACGCCGGACCTGCAGCCGCCGCTGCGGTGGACCCGGACCACGAGGGGCCCGAGGATCGGCGGGCCGTGGTGACACCTGGGTAGGCGGTCGGTGCCGGTCGTGCGGAGGGCGCCGGTCGTGCGGAGGGCGCCGGTCGTGCGGAGGGCGCCGGTCGTGCGGAGGGCGCCGGTCGTGCGGAGGGCACCGGAGACGCAGAAGGTGGCGGGTAGCCGGCCTGCGCCGGGTAGGGCGGTGCCGGTCGGTAGCCGGCGGGGACCGGGGTCGCCGATGTCGAGGGGCGCGGGAACGTCGTGGCATGAAGCGCCCACGGCCCGACCACCGTCTCCCGGCCGCGGGCCTGGGGACGAGGCAGCACGGCCCATGGCGCGGGACGATCGTCCCGGCTGTGGCTCCATCCCGGAAGGCGCCTCTGGATCACAGCACGACTCTACCCGGGGACCTCCCCCGGGGGTCTCCGGGCAGCCGGCCGGACCGTTCTCCGGCATGCCGCATTCCGTTGACCGTCACACCCCGCAGGTCGTCACACCGCTGAAACACAATTAGCGGCAGACTGTCAGCATGGACAAGCAGACCGAGTACGTGCTTCGTTCGCTCGAGGAGCGCGACGTCCGATTCGTCCGACTCTGGTTCACGGACGTGTTGGGGTTCCTGAAGTCCGTCGCCATCGCACCCGCCGAATTGGAGGGGGCGTTCGACGAGGGGATCGGTTTCGACGGATCAGCCGTCGAAGGCTTCGCCCGGGTCTACGAGTCCGACATGGTCGCCCACCCCGACCCCTCGACCTTCCAGCTGCTGCCGTGGCGCGAGGAGGCCGGTGGGACCGCTCGGATGTTCTGCGACATTCGCCACCCCGACGGGTCACCGTCGTGGGCCGACCCCCGCTACGTGCTCAAGCGTGCCCTGTCCCGTGCCTCGGACATGGGCTACACGTTCTACTGCCACCCTGAGATCGAGTTCTTCCTGATCGAGGCCGACCGCCAGCCGGGCCGGGAACCGACGCCGATCGACCACTCCGGCTACTTCGACCACACCGCGCAGCCCCAGGGCACCGACTTCCGGCGGGCCGCGATCACCATGCTCGAGCAGATGGGCATCTCGGTCGAGTTCTCCCACCATGAGGCGGGGGCGGGACAGCAGGAGATCGACCTGCGCTACGCCGATGCGCTGTCGATGGCCGACAACATCATGACCTTCCGGGTGGTGGTGAAGGAGGTGGCGATGAGCAAGGGTGTCCGGGCGACGTTCATGCCCAAGCCCTTCACCGAGGAGCCCGGATCGGGGATGCACACCCACATGTCGCTGTTCGAGGGGGACAACAACGTCTTCCACGACGCCTCGGCGGAGTACAACCTGTCCAAGACCGGCCGGCACTTCATCGCCGGCCTGCTGGCGCACGCCGCCGAGATCACCGCCGTCACCAACCAGTGGGTCAACTCCTACAAGCGGCTGGTGCACGGCGACGAGGCCCCGTCGTTCATCAGCTGGGGACGCAACAACCGGTCGGCACTGGTCCGGGTGCCGATGTACAAGCCGACGAAGGGCAGCTCCGCCCGGGTCGAGCTGCGCTCCATCGACTCGGCGGCGAACCCCTACCTGGCGTACGCCCTGACGCTGGCGGCCGGCCTGGACGGCATCGAACGGGAGCTCGAACTGCCCCCGGAGGCCGAGGACGACGTGTCGTCGCTGACCGCCCGGGAGCGTCGGATGCTCGGCATCAGGACCCTGCCGCGCAGCCTGGAGGAGGCCATCGAGGTGATGGAGGGCTCCGAGCTCGTCGCCGATACGCTCGGCACCCACGTGCACGAGTTCTTCCTGCGCAACAAGCGTGCGGAGTTCGATGCCTACCGACACCGGGTGACCGCGTTCGAACTCGACACGATGCTGCCCAACCTCTGACCGAGCGATACAGACTGAGGCGATACGGCCCGGGCCGAGGCGATACGGCCCCGGCCTCTGCGCCGCCGGGCCGCTGACCGAGGCCGCACCGCAGCGCTCACCAGCTGCCCGGTCGCTCCGCTGTCCGTCCCGACGGGGCTCAGCTGACCAGCGGCAGCAGGGGCGACAGGTCGGTGCGCAGCCCGGACGCGACGATGGCGTGCTCGGCCACAGCCTCGCCCCAGTCCCGACGGCCGGTCATCACCCGGAGGAACGTCGTCGGGTCGGTCTCGATCACGGCCGGCGGCGTGCCGCGGGTGTGAGCGGGCTCGGGGATGACCACCCCACCCGGCGTGGCCCGGGCCGGGTCGCCGATCTGCACCGCCGCGTACGGCGGGACGCGCACCTCGATCGCCTTGCCCGGCGCCCGGGCGGCGAGGACGTCCGCCAGGGCTCGGGTCGCGGTCGCGGTGGCGTCGGACGGCGGGGGCGTCACGGTCCGGCCGGCCTGCTCCAGCGTGCGTGCCAGGTCGTCGTGGAGGAGCACGATCTCCAGGGCCCGGACCCGCAGGTAGTCGAGCAGGCTGAGCTGGCCGGCGCCGGTCCCGACCAGTGGGGGCAGGTCGCCGGCGCCCAGCAGGGCGAGGACGTCCGCGATGACGGCGACGAGCTGGGGAGCCAGCACCGTGCCCGGGTCGCTGCCCGCAGTGTCCACCGCCAGCTCGTAGCGGCGCTGCGTCGTCGAGGTCAGGTGTGCGGCATAGCGTTCCAGGGTGACCGGGCGGGTCGCCGCGGGGCACTGCAGCTGGGTGACGACCTGGGTCAGCCGCCACAGCGACCCCGCGCACAGCAGGCGTACGTCCCAGCCGGGCCGGACCGCGGGCAGCAGGTGGTCGGCCGGTTCGAGTCCGGCGACGACGTCCTGCACGCTCCGCAACGCTGCGGCGAGGGTGTGCCGCAGCTTCTCGGTCTGGCGCTGGGTCTTCATCGTCGATGCCACCCGATCGACGCTACCGTGGCCGAGTGTCGGTCGTGTGGCGATGCGGAAAACGAGGGTCGAACGAGTGCCGTCCGGCGGTGCGTCGGCACGCGGGAGGGCGTGCGGCACGTCGCCGTCCGGCGGGGCGAGGGGACGTACGATGCGAGGCATGGATCGGCTGGAGACGAGGGTGGGACGGCTGGCGCGGCTCGGCTTCGCCGAGGCGGGCCGCGCCGAGAAGCTGCTCAGTGCCTGGCCCCACGGTGCGGACGCCTGCATCGACCTGCTGGCCGACGCGGCCGATCCCGACCTCGCGCTGACCGGACTGCACCGTCTGGTCGAGGAGGACCCCGATCTGCCCGAGCGGATGACGGACGATCCGGACCTGGCCCGGCGCCTCATCCAGGTGCTCGGCGCCAGCCTCGGGCTGCAGCTCCACCTGATCCGGTTCCCCGGCGACATCGGCGAGTTGGCCGGCCGACTGGAGCGTACGCCCGCCGCCGCGCTGCGAGCGGATCTGCTGTCCGCCGTCGGCGCCGACGAAGGGGCGGTGGCCCCGGTCGCTGACCGGCTGAGCGGCGACGAACTGCGGATCGCCTACCATCGGGCGCTGCTGCGGATCGCTGCCCGCGACCTGTGCGCCACGGACCCGAGTGCCGTCCAGCCGTCGGTCTCCGCGGAACTGGCCGACCTTGCCGACGCGGTGCTGGAGTCTGCGCTGGCCATCGGGCGCGGAGAGATCGGCGCCGAGGAGTCCGCTCGGATCCGGCTCGCCGTGATCGCCCTCGGCAAGACCGGCGCCCGGGAGCTCAACTACGTTTCCGACGTCGACGTGCTGTACGTCGTCGAGCCGGTCTGTGACGCCGCCGGTGCCCCGCTGGTCGGCGGCGACGCCCTGGCGACGCTGGGGACGAAGCTGGCGTCGGCGTTGCAGCGAGTGTGCTCGGCCCACTCGGGGGTCGGCACCATCTGGCCGGTCGACGCGGCGTTGCGGCCGGAGGGCAAGGCGGGGCCGCTGGTCCGTACGTTGGCGAGCCACCGCACCTACTACCAGAAGTGGGCCAAGGCGTGGGAGTTCCAGGCCATGCTCAAGGCCCGTCCGGCCGCCGGTGACCTGCCGCTCGGGCAGGCCTTCGTCGATCTGGTCGCGCCGATGGTGTGGCAGGTCGGTGGCCGCGAGGGCTTCGTCCACGAGGTGCAGGCGATGCGCAAGCGGGTCGTCCGCCTCATCCCCGCCAAGGAGCAGGGCCGGCAGATCAAGCTCGGCGAAGGGGGCCTGCGCGACACCGAGTTCACCGTTCAGTTGCTCGAGTTGGTGCACGGGCGGGTCGACGACAGGGTCCGCCAGGCAGGCACCCTGTCCGGCCTGGAGGCGCTGGTCGAGCACGGCTACGTTGGGCGCGAGGACGGCGCGGAGATGGCGGCGGCCTACCGGTTCCAGCGCACCATGGAGCATCGGGTGCAGCTCTACAAACTGCGACGTACGCACCTGATCCCCGAGGACGAGGCGGACCTGCGCCGCCTGGGCCGGTCCCTCGGGTTCCGCCGTAATCCGGCCGAGGAGGTCGTTCGGGCGTGGCGGGAGAGCACTCGCCAGGTGATCGGACTGCACCAGCGGGTGTTCTACTCCCCGCTCCTGGAGGCGGTGTCGCGGATCGCCACCGAGGAGTTGCGGCTCACCGCGGATGAGGCCGAGGACCGGCTGCGCGGTCTCGGCTACGCCGATCCGCGGGCGGCGCTGGCGCACCTGGCGGCGCTCACCCAGGGGATGACCCGGCAGGCCGAGATCCAGCGCCAGATCCTGCCGGCGATGCTCGGCTGGTTCGCCGACGGTCCCAACCCGGACGCCGGGCTGCTGGCGTTCCGCAAGGTCTCCGAGGGGCTCGGCCGGACCTCCTGGTATCTGCGGGCGCTGCGGGACCGCGGCGCGACGGCCGAACGCCTGGCGCTGATCCTGTCGACCAGCCGCTACGCCACCGACATGCTGTTGCGCTCGCCGCAGTCGGTGCAGATGCTCGCCGACGAGGCCGAGGAGCTGCCCCGGCCGTTGGAGAAGCTGGTCGCCGACTTCACCGCGACGGCGCTGCGCCACGACGACGCCCGGTCGGCGGCGGATGCGATCCGGGCATTGCGGCGGGCCGAACTGCTGCGGGTGTCGATGGCCGACATCCTGCACCGGATCGACGTCGAGGATGTCGGTGACGCCCTGTCCACGGTGGCCGCAGCCACGCTGGAGGCGACCCTGCAGGTGGTCGCCCGGGAGGCTGCGGAACGCGGCGAGCCGCTCCCGGCGATCGCGGTGATGGCGATGGGCCGGTGGGGCGGCGGTGAGATGTCGTACGCCTCCGACGCCGACTGCATGTTCGTCATGGAGGACACCGACGACCCTGAACTGCAACGGCGCGCGATCGCGGCGATCACCCGGCTGCGGGAGGTGTTGCGCCGGCCCGGCGCCGATCCGGCGCTGGAGATCGACGCCGACCTGCGTCCGGAGGGCAAAGGCGGGCCGATGGTCCGCTCGCTGGAGTCCTTCCGCGCCTACTACCACCGGTGGTCGTCCACCTGGGAGGCGCAGGCGCTGGTCCGGTGCGCCGTCGGTGCGGGTGATCTCGCACTCGGCGAACGGCTGCTCGCCGAGATCGCGCCGTTGCGCTGGCCGGAGGGCGGGCTGACCGAGGCCCAGGTGCGCGAGATCCGTCGGCTCAAGGCCAGGATGGAGGCCGAGCGGCTGCCGCGCGGCGTCGAGCGGTCACGGCACACCAAGCTGGGTCCCGGCGGTCTCAGTGACGTCGAGTGGGTGGTGCAGCTGATCCAGTTGCAGCACGCGTACGAGCATCCGGAGCTGCGGACCACCCGGACCTTGCCGGCGCTGCGGGCGGAGCGTGACCTCGGGCTGATCAGTGCCGCGGACGCCGCGGTGCTGGAGGAGGCGTGGCTGTTGGCCAGTCGGATCCGCAACGTCATCATGCTGGTCAGGGGGCGGGCGTCCGACACGCTGCCCACCGACGGGGCGGACGCGGCGGCGGTGGCGGCGACGATGGGCTTCGAGGGATCGGGCCCGTTGAAGGCGCACTACGGCGAGGTCACCCACCGGGCGCGGGGCGTGGTCGAACGGCTGTTCTGGGGCGACTGAGGGGCGCGGGGCGGCGTACGACCACGGACATTGCATCGGGGGGAATGGCGGTGAGGGGGAAAATGCATCGGGGGCCGGCGCCGTCCTGTGACGGCCCGGCCCCCGACGACTGACGTAGGGATCAGGATTTTGCCTTGTGGTCGCAGTTCGGGCAGGTGCAAGCGGCTACCGTCGCTCCGCATCCGCACTGACACAGCGGCTCGGCATTCTTCGTGCTCTCACTCATCCGGTCCCCTTTCGTTGCGCCCTGCAGTTGTCCCAGTCTGCATCGGATACGGGGTGTCGGCGCGGGATGTGACCGGACTCTCGCTGCGGTCGCCCGTGGTGGTCGCCGGCCCGCCGGGGCGGCGTCCCGTCGTCCGGCACGGTCGGCCGCCGTGTGGTCCGGGGGTCCCTGGTGGACCGGGGTACCGTACGGGGGCGACAGCCTTCTCGCCGTCGATCCCACCCCCCAGGAGATCGTCATGACCATCGCAGTCCTCGGCACCGGCCGGGTCGGGCGCACCCTCGCGGCCGGCCTCGCGGGGCTCGGCCACACCGTCGTGGTCGGCACCCGTGACCCCGGCACTACTCTCGCCCGCACCGGCCCCGACCGGATGGGCACCCCGCCGTACGCCACCTGGGCGGCGGAGCACCGCGACATCCGGCTGGCCACCTTCGCCGCGGCCGCCGCAGAGGCGGAGATCGTGGTCAACGCCAGCAACGGGGCAGCGTCCCTCGACGTGCTGGCGCTGACCGGCGCCGACAACCTGGCCGACCGGCTGCTGATCGACGTCGCCAATCCGCTGGACTTCTCCGCCGGCTTCCCGCCGACCCTGCTGCTGAAGGACACCGACTCGCTCGCCGAACGGATCCAGCGGGGCTACCCGCGGACCCGGGTGGTGAAGACGCTCAACACCCTCACCGCCGACCTGATGGTCCACCCCGAGACGCTGCCCGAGGAGACGACCGTCTTCGTCTCCGGCAACGACGCCGACGCCAAGGCGACCGTCACCGCCCTGCTGACCTCCTTCGGACACACCGACGTCGTCGACCTGGGCGACATCACCACCGCCCGCGGCACCGAGATGTGGATGCCGCTGTGGCTGCGGCTGGCGGGCGCGCTGGGGACGCCCTACTTCAACCTGAAGATCGTCCGCTGACCGGTCACTCCCGCAGGTCGAAGCCCAGGTCGAGCACCGTCGCCGAATGGGTCAGCGCGCCGACCGAGATGTAGTCCACCCCGGACGCACCGTACGCCGCCACGTCCGCCAGCGTCAGGCCACCGCTCGCCTCGGTGCGGACCCCTGCCGGGTGGGCGAGGTCGACGGCGGCGCGTGCGGTCTCGGCGTCCATGTTGTCGAGCAGCACCAGCTGGGCGCCGGCCTCGATCGCCTCGGCCACCTGGGCGAGGGTGTCGCACTCCACCTCCACCGCGATCTGCGGGGCGTGGCGGCGGACGGCGGCGTACGCGGCGGCCACCGATCCTGCGGCAGCGACGTGGTTGTCCTTGATCAGGGCGGCGTCGCCGAGGCCCATCCGGTGGTTGACCCCACCCCCGCAGCGCACCGCGTACTTCTGCAGGACGCGCAGCCCCGGCACGGTCTTGCGGGTGTCACGGACCCGGGTCGGGGTGCCGGCCAGGGCGTCCGCCCAGGCGGCGGTGGCGGTGGCCACGCCGGACAGCTGGCAGAGCAGGTTGAGCATGCTCCGCTCGCCGGTCAGCAGGGTGCGCAGCGGGCCGCTGGCGGTCAGCACCCGGTCACCGGGCCGGACCCGGTCACCGTCGGCCGCCACCAGGTCGACCTGCACCGTGGTGCCGTCGCGGTGGGCCTGGGTGTGCAGCACGGCGGCCGCGACCGGCACTCCGGCCAGGCAGCCGGGCTTGCGGGAGACGACGTCGGCGGTCCCGGTGGCCTCGGGCGACAGGGTGGCCTCGGAGGTGACGTCCGGTCCCCAGGAGAGGTCCTCGGCGAGCGTACGATCCGCCACCTCGGCGACGTGCCGGGGATCGAGGCCTGCGGCGGTGAGCGCCGCAGTGATCGTGTCGGGCCAGGGGAAGATCGCGGTCATGCCAGTGCCTCCAGGGGGAGCGTACGGGTGGGGAGCGATGCGTCGGCGAGTGGCTGCCGGGTCACCACGGGGGCGCCGTCGGTGCCGAGGGCGAGGCACAGATGGTGCTGCCAGTCCGCGACCGGGTCGGGATGGTCGGCCCGCCGGTGGCAGCCGCGCGACTCGGTGCGGGTGATCGCGGCGGTGGCGACCAGGGTGGCCACGGTGTGCAGGTTGGTCATGTCGAGGATGGCGTCGTCGAGCACGCCCCCGCCCGGCCGGCCCGCGGTTTCGAGCGTCGGCAGCGCGGCGAGGTCGGCCAGGGCGCCGTCGAGCGCCGCAGCGGTCCGGGACACCTCCACCCCGCGATCCATCACAGCGCGCAGCCGGTCGCGATGGGCCGGGTCGACCAGCGGGGCGAGGCTGGGGGAGCCCGGGCGGTCGCGGCCCGCACCCTGGTGGGCGAGGCCCGGCGCAGCCGGCGGGAGGGTGGCCCCGGACGGACGCGACGCGGCCGGCCGTAAGGTCCCACTGCGCCAGTCGGTGGCCAGCAGGGCGCCGACCCGGTCGCCCGCGACCAGGCCCTCGGTCAGCGAGTTCGAGGCGAGTCGGTTGGCGCCCTGGACGCCGGTCGCGGCCACCTCGCCGACGGCGTACAGGCCGGGCACGTCGGTGTGGCCGTCGAGGTCCGCCGCGACGCCGCCGCACAGGTAGTGGGCGCCCGGCCGGACCGGGATCGGGGTGGTGACCGGGTCGATGCCGCGCTCGCGGCACATCGCCAGGATCGACGGGAAGCGCTCGCTCCAGGTCCGCTCGCCGAAGCCGCGCCCGTCGAGGAGCAGGTGGTCGGCCCCGGTGCGCGCCATGTGGGCCTGCATCGCCGCCGAGACGACGTCCCGGGGAGCCAGATCGGCCAGCGGGTGCAGCCCCGCCATCACCCGACGCCCCGCCTGGTCGATGATCACCGCGCCCTCGCCCCGGACGGCCTCGGAGACCAGCACACCCCGATCACCGGGCACCCGACGGGCAGGGTCGATCCACAGCACGGTGGGGTGGAACTGGGTGAACTCCATGTCGCGGACGGTGGCGCCGGCCCGGTAGGCCATCGCGATGCCGTCGCCGGTGGCCACCGTGGGATTGGTGGTGAGCGGCCAGACCTGGCCGATGCCTCCGCTGGCGAGAACGACCGCGGCGGCCGACCAGTCTCCGATGGTCCCGTCGTCCTGACGGACCCGGACCCCGCGCACTCGGCCGGCCGGATCGGTGAGGACGTCGACCGCGCGCAGGTGCTCCAGCACCTCCACCGAGGAGCCGGGCGCGCCGATCGCCCGGCGCAGGGCGGCGGACAGCGCCCGCTCCACCTCGTGGCCGCTCGCGTCACCGCCGGCGTGCAGGATCCGGCGAGCGTGGTGGCCGCCCTCCAGGTGCAGGTCGTACGCTCCCTCGGCGTCCCGGTCGAACCGGGCGCCGAGCCGGACCAGTCGGCGGATCGCCGCCGGGGCACCGTCGACCAACTCGCGGACGGCGGCGGGCTCGCACAGACCGGCTCCGGCGACCAGGGTGTCCTGCACGTGGCAGTCGGCGGAGTCGGTGGCGTCCCAGACCGCGGCGAGGCCGCCCTGGGCCCAGTCGGTCGAGCTGTCGGCGAGGCCCGCACGGGTGAGCAGCACGGTCGGCACGCCGGCCGCGGCGAGGTGGACCGCGGCGGACAGACCGGCCGCCCCGGACCCGACGATGACCACCCCGGTCGAGCGCTGCCAGGCAGGGCGGGGGGTGGGGAGACGTACGGTCATCTCACTCGCCCCGCCCGGTCCGACCGATGGCGACCATCCGCTCCACGGCGGCACGAGCCTTCGCCGCGACGCCTGCGTCGACCTCGACCTCGTCGGTGCCGTTGCGCAGGCTGGCGAGCAGCTTCTCCGGGGTGATCATCGCCATGAACGGGCAGGCCGCGCGCGGGTTGACCGGCTCGAAGGTGGTGCGCGGGTTGGCGGCCCGCAACTGGTGCAGCATGCCGATCTCGGTGGCGACCAGCACCTTCTCGGCCGTCGCGGTCCGGGCCAGGTCGAGCATCCCGCCGGTGGACAGCACATGGGTGCGTTCTGCCGGGAGCTCGCCGGACTCGGCCAGCCACAGCGCGCTGGTGGTGCACCCGCACTCGGGGTGCACGTAGAGCTCGGCGTCCGGGTTGGCATGCACCTTGTCGACCAGGGCGGACGGGGAGATGTCGGCGTGGACGTGACACTCGCCGAGCCAGACGTGGATGTTGTCGCGGCCGGTCATCCGGCGGACGTGGGCGCCGAGGAACTGGTCGGGGCCGAACAGCACCGGGGTGTCGGCGGGGATCGAGGAGACCACCTCGACGGCGTTCGACGAGGTGCAGCAGATGTCGGTCTCGGCCTTCACCGCCGCGGTGGTGTTCACGTACGACACCACGACCGCACCGGGGTGCTCGGCCTTCCATGCGCGCAGCTGGTCGGCGGTGATGGTGTCGGCGAGCGAACACCCGGCCTGCGCGTCCGGGATGAGCACCCGCTTGTCCGGGGCGAGGATCTTGGCCGTCTCGGCCATGAAGTGCACCCCGCAGAAGACGATCGTGCTCGCGGCGGAGGTCGCGGCGATCCGGGACAGTGCCAGCGAGTCGCCGACGTGGTCGGCGATGTCCTGGATGGGAGCGGCCTGGTAGTTGTGCGCCAGGATCACGGCGTCCTGCTCGTCGGCGAGTCGCCGCACCTCCGCGCGCCAGGCGTCCCCGTCGGGGGAGGCCCAGGTGCGCCGGTCGGGGCCGAGGTCGGTGATGGTCACGGATACTCCTTCGTTCGGTTTTCGACTATAAGGCGAAAACTGAGGTGAACTGTAGCATGCGATCCGTGGGTGTCGACAAGGAGTCTGGCCGCGGACCGCTGCGGGACGATGCGGGGGTGGCGAAGTACCGGCACGAGGCGATCGCCGCGGTGCTGCAGGTCCGGGTCGATCCGGTCACCGGGGCGATGGTGCTGTCGGTACTGGCGACCCGCCGCCGACGGGCGCCGTACGCTCGGCAGTGGGCGCTGCCCAGCGGGCCGGTGGAGGTCGACGAGACGATCGGGCAGAGCGCCCGCCGGCACCTGGCGGCGAAGGTCGACCTTGCCGAGGTCGCACATCTCGAGCAGTTGGAGACGCTGAGCGACCCCGGCCGCGACCCGTACGACCGGACGATCGCCACCGCCTATGTGGGGCTGGTGCCGTGGACCAGCGACCCGGCGCTGCCGGCCGCGGCGGGCTGGCTGGCGGTCGACGCGTTGCCGGCGATGGCGTTCGACCATGCCGCGGTGGTCCGCCATGCGGTGGCGCGGATGCGTGCGAAGCTGTCGTACACCAACATCGGCTTCGCGCTGGCGCCGGAGGAGTTCACCATGGCCCAGTTGCGCGACGCGTACGCCGCGGCCCTCGGCCACGAGGTGAACGCGACCAACCTGCAGCGGATCCTGGTCCGGCGGGGACAGCTGGTGGCGACCGGCTCGTTGTCCGTGCCGGGCAGCGCCGGTGGGCGACCCGGGAAGGTGTTCCGGTTCGCGACCCGCGGGCTGACGGTGACCGACCCGTTCGCCACCCTGCGACCGGCGGGGGCGGCGGGCCACGGCGCGGCGCCCGGAGACTGACTGAGTCCTGCTGTTGTCGGCCTGCTGTTGTCGGCCTGCTGTTGTCGGCACGGTGGCTTCCTGCAGGGTGCAGTGGAAGGATTGGTCCATGACGGAGGCGACATCGGAGCACAGGAAGTTCGGCGCCGGGGCTCTCGGGAGCAAGGCGGGCAGCTGGACGTCGGAGAACGGCCATGTGAAGACCACCCATGGCCACGACAGGTCCGATCGCGGCCGCTCTGACAACGCCGAAGCGGGCACTGGACACGACGCGGATGGGCACGGTGTGTCGGGCGACGGGAAATCCTCCGGCGGCGAGAAGTCCGGCAACGGCAAATCGGGGAACGGCAAATCCGGGAACGGCAAGTCCGGGAACGGCAAGTCCGGCAACGGTAAATCCGGGAACGGTAAATCCGGCAACGGCAATGGCAAGAACGGCAAGCACAAGGTGATGGATCGCAAGATCTACGAGTCCGAACTGCTACGTCTCCAGGCCGAACTCGTCGAGATGCAGGAGTGGGTCAAGACCACCGGCCAGCGGATGGTGGTGATCTTCGAGGGGCGCGACGCGGCGGGCAAGGGCGGCGCGATCAAGCGGGTCAGTGAGTACCTCAACCCGCGCCTCACCGAGATCGTCGCCCTCCCGGCCCCCACCGAGCGGCAGCGTACGCAGTGGTACTTCCAGCGCTACATCGAGCACCTGCCGGCCGCCGGGGAGATCAAGCTGTTCGACCGCTCCTGGTACAACCGCGGCGGTGTCGAGCGGGTGATGGGCTACTGCACCCCCGACGAGTACGTCCGGTTCCTGCGTCAGTGCCCGATCTTCGAGCGGATGCTGGTCGAGGACGGGATCATCCTGCGCAAGTACTGGTTCTCGGTCTCGGCGGAGGAGCAGTACCGGCGGTTCGAGTCGCGGCTGACCGACCCGATGCGGCGGTGGAAGCTGTCGCCCACCGACATCGAGTCGCTGACGAAGTGGGAGGACTACTCGCGGGCGAAGGACGAGATGTTCGTCCACACCGACCTGCCGGAGTCCCGCTGGCACGTGGTCGAGTCGGAGGACAAGCGGGCGGCCCGGATCAACATGATCGCCCATCTGCTCGCCTCGGTGCCGTACGAGCACGTCGAGCACCCGAAGCTCACCCTGCCGAAGCGTCCCGAGTCGACCGGCTACCGGCGGACCGACCGGGAGCTCCAGCACGAGGTGCCGGACTACGCCGCGAGCCTGACCGACGAGAACGTCCCGTCGCCGTACGAGGACCCGGAGGACTTCGCCCGGTGAGATCGGCCGGATGACGCCTGTCGGGCCCACCCGGAAAGGGCGGACCCGACAGGGGCGCGATATCTCGATGTATCGGCGGCGGGGCGACGCGGCCGACGGGTCGGATCAGTTCGCCGGCTGTGCGGAGAGTTCCCGGTCGAGGAGATCGGCGACGGTGCCCGCGGGCCCCCATCCGAAGGCCGTCCGGAAACGTACGTCGTCGACCAGGAAGTCGCGGTCACTGAGATAGGCCATGTCGTTCGAGGCCCGCACCAGTGGGCTGACCCAGCCGGCCACGGTCAGCACCGCCGGCGGGAGCACCGCCGGTACGACCTCGTGCCCGGACCGCTGCGCCAACATCCCGCAGATCTCCCGGCCGGTGACCGGCTCCAGCGCGGGCAGCAGCCAGGTCGGCTGCGACGTACGCTCCTCGCAGGTGGCCAGCGCGACCAGGGAGCGGGCGACCTCGTCGGCGGAGGCGTAGCTGTGTGTCGTGTCCGGGTCACCGATCCAGGCCAGCCGGGTGCGGCGGTCGCCGGCGCGGCCGGCCTTCTCCAGGGTGCTCCACCGGAGCAGGGTGGTCTCGACGCCCGGGCCGAGGAAGTCGGCCGCGCGTGCCACCGTGATCGGCGTCCCGTCCGCGACGGCTGTGGTGAGGATGTCGGCGACCTCGGCCCGGACCCGACCCATCCGGGAGCAGGGCGCGAACGCCGTCTCCTCGGTGATCGGCGCGGTGGTCTCCCCGTACGGGTAGCAGTTGTCGAGCCAGACCATCGGGACCTCCGCGGCGCGGACGGCGGCGATGACCGACCGGGTCAACGGACTCCACTGTGCGGTCCAGGTGGCGATGTCGTAGTGGAGACCGAGGGTGGCGACGACGACGTCGGCGCCGCGTAGGGCGGTGGCGAGCTGGTCGGGGTCGGCGGCGTCGACAGCGCGCCAGTCGACAGGCGGGGCGGTCGGCGGGCGGCGGGAGATCCCCACCACCTCGTGGCCGTCGTGGTGGGCGGTCTCGATGACACGGGCACCGATCTGGCCCGTGGCGCCGATGACGGCGATGCGCATGGTTGTGTTCCTCTCAGGGAGTGTCGGTGGGGCTGGGGGTCGCCACGCAGCAGGTCAGGTCGCCGAGGCACCGGTGGGTCAGCGATACGCCGGCGGCGAGCGGTGGACGAAGGGACGTGAGGCGGGGTCTGCCGGCGGGGGAGAGCAGGCGTCCGTTGGCGAGCTTGGTCAGGGCCTCCACCGCGGTCCAGACTGCCAGGTCGGAGGGTCCGTCCCCAAGGAGGGGAACGTACGGGCCGGCGGTGTCCCGGGCGCCGGCGTCGGCGCGGGCGTGGTCCCCCTCGTGGTCCGCGCACAGCAGGGCCCGTTCGGCCGGGGTGAGCACCAGGGGCAGTGCCGACCGGATCGAGTCGCCCCGGCCCTCCGCGCACAGGTCGAAGCCGATCCCGCCGTCCCGATCCGCCGGGCTGGCGGGACTCACCGCGAGCCCGACCCGGCCGGCCTCGTGGGACGCCGAGACCCGGTGGCGCCGGGTGCCGTCCCGCCCGACGATCTCGAGGAGCGTACGGTCGACCACCTCGATCCGGACCGGCGGGGCGCCCGACCCGGCCAGGGCCCCGGCGAGGCGCCCGAGCAGGGCCGGGTTGTCGGGCCAGTGACCGGGCCGGTCGGGAACGATCACCACGATCGCCCGACCGACCCGGGCCACCGTCACGCAGACGCGCCGACGAGGGTGGCGTCGGAGATCTCGGCCAGCGCCTCGAGGGCGGCGTCCAGGTCCTCCCGGGTGTGCATGGCGGTCACGAACACCCGCAGCCGGGTGAGCCGTTCGGCCACCGCGGGCGCCAGGATCGGGTTGATGCTGATCCCCTTGCGGTAGAGGGCGTTCGCCACCCGGAGCGTACGGGCCGAGTCGCCGTAGATCACCGGCACGATCGGCGTGCCGGCGCCGTCGCCCCAGTCGAGACCGAGCCGGTCCACGCCCGTCCGGAAGTAGTCGGCGTTCGCCAACAGTCGCTGCACCCGCTCGGGTTCCCGGCGCAGCACCCGCAGGGAGGCCAGCGCGGCGGCGGTGTTGGCCGGCGACAGGCCGGCGCTGAAGACCAGGCTGGACAGGTTGTAGCGGAGGAACTCGACGAACCGGTGCGAGCCGCCGATGTAGCCACCGCAGCTGGCCATCGACTTCGACAGGGTGCCCATCAGGATGTCCACCTGCGAGGGCGAGACGCCGGACGCCTCACAGATGCCGCGGCCGGTCGCCCCCATGGTGCCGAAGCTGTGCGCCTCGTCCACCATCAGCAGCGCGCCGTAGCGTTCCTTCAGCGCGACGATCTCCGCCAGCGGGACGGTGTCGCCGTCCATGCTGTAGGCGCCCTCGACGCAGATCAGCGCCCGCCGGTAGCTGCCGCGGCGACGTGCCAGGGCGGTGCCGAGGGCGTCCATGTCGTTGTGCGGGAAGCTGTGCCGGGCGGCCCCGCTCGCCCTGATGCCCTGCTGGATGCTGTCGTGGGCCAGGCTGTCGTGGAAGACGATGTCACCGGCGGCGACCACCTGCGGCACGATCGACGCGTTGGTGGCGTGCCCGCCGACGAGCACCACCGCGTCCTCGCTGCCGAGGAAGTCGGCGATCTCGTGCTCCAGCTCGTCGTGCAACGGCCGATTGCCCGACAGGATCCGGGCGGCGGAGACCGAGGTGCCGTAGCGGTGGACGGCGTCGACGACCGCGGCCTGCACCTGCGGATCCTCCGACATGCCGAGGTAGTTGTACGAGCTGAACGAGATCATCGGGTGTCCCTCGATCTCGGTGTGGTTGGAGATGATCCCGTCGTGCGGCAGGTAGTAGGGGACCAATGCCTCGGTGGCCGCGAACTCCGCCTGCTTGCGTTCGAAGGCCGCCAGCTCCGGGAACGAGGCCAGGGTGCGCTCGCAGCTGTCGGGCAGTACGAAGGCCTCCGGTGCCGGGTGGGCGTCCATGTCCGGGGTCGGGCCGCTGCTCGCGCCGACCACCCGGGCCAGTTCCGCGGTGAGGTCGTCCAGGGTCCGTACGTTCTCCAGGGCGAGGTCGGTGGCCCGCAGGTCGGGCACCTGCTGGGACAGCCGGCGCAGCGTGTCGGCCATCAGCAGGGAGTCGAAGCCGAGGTCCTCGGCGAGCCGGCCGCCGCGGGCGATCTCGGCGATCGGGGACGAGGAGGCCTCGGCCATCGCGGTGAGCAGGGCGGTGCGGATCGCCTCGAGCGACACCGCGTCGGGCTGTGCCGCAGGTGCCGCAGCAGTCGTGGGGAGCGGGTCCGCGATCGGGAGGCCGCGGGTGGTGATCCGGGAGCGGTCGGCGGTGGTGTCGTGGGCGGTGGCCGTGGGGGCCGTGGGGGCCGTGGTGCGCTCGGTGCTGCCGGTCATCCGGGGCGTCCTGTTCGCGGTGGGGACGGGGTGTGCGGGCTGGGTCGGCGCCGGATCGTCGGCGCGGTGCGGCGCGACGGCGGACAGCTTGATCACCGAGTGCCGGTCGAGGCGTACGTCCTGCAGACGCCAGCGGGCGGCGACGCCGCTGTGGGCGAGCACCGGGGCGAGGTGGATCCCCGGCAGCGTCACGAACAACCGGGCCAGGCCATGCAGCACCGCGTCGCGGTTGTCGTTGGTGCCGCCGAAGCCGACACCGACGAAGGACGACTCGGGATGGTCGTGGCGCAGCATCCTGAGCAGCGACTCCCCGCCGGACAGCTGGACGACCACGTCCGGCGCCGCGGCGAGGATCTCGACGCCCGCTGCCCGGAAGTCCACCGGTGTGGTGACCTGGTCGGCCAACCGCTCCCGGATCGCCGCCGGGTCGGTCTCGGCGTGTCCGGACACCGTGGACACGAAATGCCCGGTGGGGGCGGCGAGGGCGGCGTCGTCCAGCAGCGCGGCGAAGTCGGGCCGGCTGGCGGCCATCAGCGGCGTGTGGAAGGGCCCCTGGGCGGGCAGCGGCGTGGCGAGGATGCCGGCCGCGCGACAGGCCTCGACGTACGGCTCGAAGGCCTCCTTGGTGCCGCCGTACACCGTCTGGTGCCCGTCGTTCCAGCAGGTCGGATACACACCGGGAGCCGACTCGGCCAAGGCGGCGGCCTCCGCACCGGAGCAGCGCAGCGCGACCATGCCGTACTCGCCGTCGGACAGCTGGGCGCGCATGATCCGGCCGCGTTCCGAGGCGAGGCGTACGGCCTCCTCGGCCGTCAAGCCGCCGACGGCGTGCAGCGCGGAGAACTCACCGACGCTGTGCCCGGTGGCCAGGCCGGGACGTACGCCCAGCCGGGCGAACAGTTCGGTCGCCGCGACGCCGAGCACGGTCAGCACGGTCTGGGCGGCATCGGTCATGTTGATCGCTGTGTTGTCGAGAGGCGCGCTGTCGAGAGGCGTACGGTCCTCGGTCTCGGGCCAGCCGGCCGTCATCAGGGGCTGCAGGCCGGGGACGACCGACGAGTCGAGGAGTTCGGCGCAGCGATCGGCGAACACCGGGTCGAGGGTGGCCAGGATGCGCTGGTCGCCGACCCGCTGGGCGCCCTGACCGGGGTAGAGGAAGGCCACCCGCTGCGGGGTGTCGGTCACCGTGGCGGCGTACCAACGCCCGGAGTCGGCGGCGTCGGTGGGATCGGCGGGGTCGTCGGGGAGGTCCGGCAGGTCGGGGAGCAGGTCGATCGCCCGGTGCAGCGCCCGGCGGGTCTCACCCACCGTGGACACGACGACAGCGAGACGGTGTCGACCGGGGGTGGCGACCGCGAGGCGCGACTGCAGGTCGTCGAGGGAAGCGGAGTGGTTGGCGTGGTCGTCCAGGGAGGTCAGGACGGTCTCGCAGCGGGCCCGCAGGTCATCGGTGGTGGCGCCGGAGAGGAGCAGGAGGGAGGAGTGCGTCGGGTTCATCTCTGGGTTCCTTCGGGATGGGAGACGAGCAGGTGGCCGTTGGCCCCGCCGAATCCGAAAGAGTTGATGGCGATGCGCCGTACGTCGCGGTGGCGGTCGCGGTGGCCGGCCACGTGCAGCCGGGTCGACGCGAGGCCGGGGTGCACGCCGGTGCGCACCGGCGGCTGGGGCGGGACGATCTGGTGGCGGATCATCTGCACGGCTTTGACCGTCGACAGGGCACCGGACGCGGCCAGGGTGTGCCCGGCGATGGCCTTGACCGAGCCGATCGGCAGGCCGGGGCCGTCGGGGTCGGGATCGGTGCCGGAGACCGAGAGGATTTCCTGGGCGTCACCGACGGTGGTCCCGGTGCCGTGACCCTCGATGTAGTCGACCGGCAGCTCCCCGCCGGCGCGGCGCCGGGCGGCGCGGATGGCGCGCACCTGTCCCTCGCTGGTGGGGGTCATGATGCCGGGCGCCCGGCCGTCGGAGCTGGCGCCCCAGCCCTCGATGACGGCGTAGATCGGGTCGTTGTCGCGTCGGGCGGCGTCGAGGTTCTTGAGCAGCAACAGGGCGCCGCCCTCCCCGAGGGTGAAGCCGTCGGCCGCAGCGGTGAAGGGCCGGCAGGTGCCGGTGGGGGAGAGGGCACCGACCTGGGCGAAGCCGATCAGGACGTCCGGAGTCAGCGCCACGTAGACGCCGCCGGCGAGGCACTCGTCGACCTCACCGGACTCGATCAGGGTGCAGGCGAGGTGGATCGCGGTGAGGCCGGAGGAGCAGGCGCTGTCCACGGCGAACGAGGGCCCGTTGAGGTCGAACTGCTGCTGGACCACCGAGGGGATGATGTTGTTCAGCACCCCGGACATCGAATAGCCGCCGATCCGCTGGATCCCGGACGAGGCCGCGGTCATCAGGCCCTGCTCCACAGCGGGATCGTCGACCCCGAAGGAGCCGTCGGCGGTCATCCGGGCGATGACCGGGGCGACCGTGACCAGCCGGTAGTCGTTCGAGCTCACCCCGACGATGGTCGCGATGCCGCGCCCGGCCACCGACTGCGGCGTCCGGCCGGCCCGGTCGAAGGTCTCCCGGGCGAGGGTGAGGGTGAGGCGCTGCTGGGGATCCATCCCCCGGGCCCGGGCGACCGGGATCCCGAAGCCCGCACGGTCCCACCCGTACGGATCCTCCAGCGCGGCCATGGTGTTGGTGTAGGAGGTAAACGGACGGCTGCGTTCGTGCGAGAGGACGGAGTCCTCGCGCCATCGATCGAAGGGGGCGGGGGCGAACTGCGGCACCGCGCCGGCCACGATCTGCCAGAATTCGTCGGCGTCGGAGGACCCGGCGGAGCGTGCGGAGAAACCAACCACTGCAATCATGCGATTCTCGATTCTGGAGCGCGGACGAGCCACTCCTGCGCACCGCGGTGGTGGCCCCGGGGACATTCGGGACGTGCACGCCACTCCGTGTGGCCCTGCACCGGAGGCGACGTCGCAATCCACAGACGGGTCTACCGAGGCAAGGTGAACGTACTCAACCGGTAGTTGACGCCCCTGTGACGGGCGAGCCAACTCGGCTTGGTCACACGATCGGCGCGAAAGGTGTCCGAAAGGTCGCTGTGGAGCGGAGCGGCGGGGTGGTACGCGCTGCTGCGGGAACCTGTGGGTCGACTGGGAGTCGGCCGCGAGGGTCTCTCAGGAGCGTCTGGCGGTCGTTACCAGCCGTCTCGGTGGCCGGCGGGAGGCGCCTGGCGATGACGTCATCGGCGCCTGCCGGAACAGGGATGCAGTGGGTCGTACGACGACGAAAACGGCGGCTGACACTGGACGACGCCGAGAAGCGTTTCCAGGGTCAGCCGCCGTTTCGGCGACTACCGGCAGGGGCTGAGAGCCCCCTGATCAGATGTCGAAGTACAGATCGAACTCGTACGGGTGCGGGCGCTGACGCAGGGCGGCGATCTCGCCCTCCTTCAGCTCGATCCAGGTCTCGATCAGGTCCTTGGTGAACACGTCGCCGGCGAGCAGGTACTCGTGGTCCTCGCGCAGCGCGTCGAGGGCGCCCTCCAGGGAGGCCGGGACGGTGGCGATGTCGGCGTGCTCCTCGGGCGGCAGCTCGTACAGGTCCTTGTCGATCGGCTCCGGCGGCTCGATCCGGTTCTGGATGCCGTCGAGGCCGGCCAACAGCATGGCCGAGAAGGCCAGGTACGGGTTGGACGACGGGTCGGGGCAGCGGAACTCGACGCGCTTGGCCTTCGGGTTCGGGCCGGTGATCGGGATGCGGATGCAGGCCGAACGGTTGCGCTGCGAGTAGACCAGGTTGACCGGCGCCTCGAAGCCCGGCACCAGGCGGTGGTAGGAGTTCGCGCTCGGGTTGGTGAAGGCGAGCAGCGACGGGGCGTGGGTCAGCAGGCCACCGATGTACCAGCGGGCGATGTCGGACAGGCCGCCGTAGCCGTTCTCGTCGAAGAACAGCGGCTGGCCGTCCTTCCACAGCGAGGAGTGCACGTGCATGCCCGAGCCGTTGTCGTTGAAGACCGGCTTCGGCATGAAGGTGGCGGTCTTGCCGGCCTCCCACGCAGTGTTCTTGATGATGTACTTGAACTTCATCACGTCGTCACCGGCGGACTGCAGCGTGTTGAAGCGGTAGTTGATCTCCTGCTGACCGGCGTTGCCGACCTCGTGGTGGGCCCGCTCGAGGGTCAGCCCGGCGCCCTCGAGGTTGCGGACCATGTCCTGGCGCATGTCGGCGAAGTGGTCGACCGGGGCCACCGGGAAGTAGCCGCCCTTGGTCTTCACGTGGTAGCCACGGTTGCCACCCTCCTTGGAGGTGCCCGTGTTCCAGGCGGCCTCTTCGGAGTCGATGTGGTAGTAGCTCTCGTGTGCGTTGGTGTCGAAGCGCACGTCGTCGAAGATGTAGAACTCGGCCTCGGGGGCGAAGAACGCGGTGTCGGCGACGCCGGTCGACTTCAGGTAGGCCTCCGCCTTGCGCGCGATGTTGCGCGGGTCGCGGCTGTAGGGCTCCTTGGTGATCGGGTCATGGACGTAGAAGTCCAGGACCAGCGTCTTCGCCTTGCGGAACGGGTCGATGTAGGCGGTCGTCGGGTCCGGGAGCAGGGCCATGTCCGACTCGTGGATCTTCTGGAAGCCGGTGATCGAGGAACCGTCGAACGCCAGGCCTTCCTCGTACGCGTCCTTGTCGAACGACTTGGCGGGGACCGCGAAGTGCTGCATGACGCCGGGGACATCGCAGAACCGGACATCGATGACCTCGACGTCCTGCTCTTTGATATAGGCCAACAGGTCGTCAGCTCCCTGGAACATTGCGCCTCCGAAGGGGTAGGTAGTGGTGAACTGCGTGAACAGCCTAGGAATCACGGATTTCTCGGTCGTTGCACGACTATTGCGGACATGTTACGGCTGGCGTGTCCGCGCGTGATCGATCGCACCATGTCGGCAGCACCATTCGGCACGGCCGACCGTGATCAGCGGGCTGGTCAACAGCACCGTACGCCCCGACGGCGCAGGTAGCCTGTCCGGGTGACCAATACCACCCCTGGCACCACTCGTGACGAGGACTACCCCGGCCGTTCCCTGGGCCTGCCCGCTGACGGGCGCGGCGCACTGGCGTCCTGGGGGCAGCGGATCACCGCCCTGGTCCTCGACTGGGCGGTGGCGATGCTGGTGGCTTCGCTGATCACCTGGGGGGCGGTGCTGTCCAGCACCGGGCCGGAGAAGTTCGCCACGCTGATCGTCTTCTTCGTCGAGAAGGCGCTGCTCACCGGGCTGACCGGCTCCAGCCTCGGCCAGCTGATCGTCCGGATCGGGGTCACCCGGACCGACGGGCAGCCGATCAGCTTCTGGGTGGCGATCGTCCGCACTCTGATGATCTGCGTGGTGATCCCGGCGGTCGTCATCGGGGCGGACCGGCGCAGCCTCAACGACATGCTGTTGCACACGATGGTGGTGAAGCGGCGCTGACCCACCGGTGCGGGCGGGGGCCAGCGCCGCTCCTCGGGTCAGGTGGACTGTACGTACGCGACGAGGTGGTCGCGCTCCTGGCGCAAGTCGTCCAGGTGGGCCTTCACGACGTCACCGATGCTGACCAACCCGCTGAGCCGGCCGTTCTCCACCACGGGCACGTGGCGGACGCGTTGGTCGGTCATCAGCGCGGCAAGGGCTTCGACGTCCTCGTCGGGTGCGCAGGTGTGGACGTCCGTGGTCATCAGATCGCTGATCGGGGACTCGGGGGCGACGATCCCGAAGGCGTGGGAGATGTCGCGTTCGGAGACGATGCCGGCGATGGCGCCGGCGGGGTCGGTCACGACGACGCAACCGATGCCGTGGTCGCGGAGGACGGTGACGGCGTCGGCGACTGTCGCTGTCACGGCAAGGGTGAGAACGGTGTTCCCCTTGCGTCGGAGCAGGTCGCGGATCTTCATGGCTCAGGGTAACCCGCGCTCGCCAGTGTGGTCCAGATCACGTTTGGGTGACAGTCTTCGGGCCCGACGGGGTCCTCGGGGCAACCCCGGGCACCGCTGGGCGGGCCCATGGATCCCGTGTCTGGCGGACGCCGCGGAGCCGGTGGGCCTTGGCGGCGTTGGCATCCGCGGTGGTTCCCGCGTTTCCTGGCGGCGTTGGCATCTGTGGGTGGCGTTGGCATCCGCGGTGGCCCTCGCCTCCCCGGTGGATCTCGCATTCCCCGACGATTCTCAGGCTCCGCGATCTTGCGCGGGTACCCCGACCGTATTCGGTCGGGGTACCCGCCGTACATCGGGGTAGCTGAGATTCGTCGGGGTACCTGAGAATCGTGGCGGTGGCGACTGCTGCCGGGGTCGGGCGCCACTCCTGGCTGTCTGGCCGGCCAGGTATGTCGCCGCCCGGTGGCCCTCTCGCCGGTAGCGTCTCGGTATCCGGAAGAGTGTGGAGGTATCCATCATGTCCACCGACACCCACGACACTGGCATCGACAAGGCCCGTGCCGTCATCCGTACGGCCTGGGGGATCAGCGGTCTCGTCGCGCTCGTCATCGGCCTACTGATCCTCGTCTGGCCGGGCAAGACAGCCGCCGTGGTCGCCGCGATCATCGTCGTCTACGCCATCATCACCGGCCTGGTCTATCTGGGCCTCGGGATCTTTGCGCAGCGGTTTAGCCCGCTGGCGCGGATCGGCCACGCCGTGCTCGGCGTCCTCTTCATCGCCGGCGGCGTGGTCGCCCTGATGAACCTGCGGACGACCACCGTGGTCCTCGCGCTGTTGCTCGGCATCATGATCGGCATCCTCTGGATCGTCGAGGGTGTTGCGACGCTCACCCTGCTGGGCGGGGTGCAGTCGGCGACCTGGGTCATCGTCTACGCCGTGATTTCGATCCTCGCCGGCATCACCCTGCTGTTCTCCCCGGGCTACGTGCTGACCCTGTGGTGGCTGCTCGGCATCTGGCTGGTGGTGATGGGCGTGGTCCACATCGTCCATGCCCTGCGGACCCGGGCCGTACCCGCCTGATCCGCGCGCGGGCGACGAGGGGGCGTACGCCGCCAGCGGTCCCTGCTTGGTGTCTGGGTCGGCCTGGTGTCTGGGTCGGTCTGACGTACTGGGCCGACCTGACGCACTGGGGCCGACCTGACGCACGGGGCCGACCCGACGCACGGGGCCGACCCGGCGTTCCCGGTCGCCCGGTGCTCCTAGTCGAAGAGGACCGACAGCTCCAGCCAGCGCTCCTCCAGGGTCTCCGCCTCGTCCTCCAGCCGGGTGATCGTGGCCATCTCCGAGGCGAGGCGCTGATAGTCGGACTGGTCGAGGTCGGCGAGCTGCGTACGCGCCGCGGCCGCCTGTTCCCGTAGCCGTTCGACCCGCCGTTCCAGCGAGGTGAGCTCCTTCTCGGCTGCTCGTAGCTCCCGGCCGGAGAGGCCGCCCGCCGCCGAGGTGTCGGCGTCGCGCTGCCCGGTCCGGGGTGCGGGACCGGCGGCCTCGGCTTCCGCCTCCTGGGCCGCCCGCAGCTTCAGGTACTCGTCGACCCCTCCCGGCAGGTGGCGTAGCCGGCCGTCGAGGACGGCGTACTGCTGGTCGGTCACCCGCTCCAGGAAGTACCGGTCGTGGGAGACCACGATGAGGGTGCCCGGCCACGAGTCGAGCAGGTCCTCCAGTGCGGCGAGCATGTCGGTGTCCAGGTCATTGGTCGGCTCGTCGAGGATCAGCACGTTGGGCTGGTCGAGCAGGATCAGCAGCAGCTGCAGTCGACGCTGCTGACCGCCCGACAGGTCCTTCACCGGGGTCGAGAGCTGGGCACCGGAGAAGCCGAGCCGCTCCAGCAGCTGTGCCGGTGTCAGTTCCTGGGCCTTGGATCCCGATCCGAGGGTGTACGTCGTCCGCAATCGGCCGATCACCACCCGGACCGGCTCGTCGAGGAACTCCTCGAGCTCGTCCAGCCGCTGGGTGAGGGTGGCGGTCTTCACGGTCGTGCCGCGCTTGACCCGACCGCCGGTGGGCGGCACCGACCCGTCGATCAGCCCCAACAGGGTGGACTTGCCGGCGCCGTTGACACCGAGGATGCCGGTCCGCTCGCCGGGCGCCAGCCGCCACTCCACGCCGCGCAGCACCTGCTTGTCCCCGTACGCCACGGAGACGTCCAGCAGGTCGACGACGTCCTTGCCGAGCCGAGAGACCGCGAGCGACTGCAGCGCGACGGTGTCCCGGATCGGGGGGACGTCGGCGATCAGGGTGTTGGCGGCCTCGATGCGGAACTTCGGCTTCGAGCTGCGCGCCGGTGCGCCGCGGCGCAGCCAGGCGAGCTCCTTGCGGGCCAGGTTCTGCCGGCGAGCCTCGGTGACGGCCGCCTGCCTGTCGCGCTCGACCCGCTGCAGGATGTACGCGGCGTAGCCGCCCTCGAACGGCTCGACGATCCGGTCGTGCACCTCCCAGGTCGTCGTACACACCTCGTCCAGGAACCACCGGTCGTGGGTGACCACCAGCAGGCCACCGGCGTTCGCCGCCCAGCGGCGCTTGAGGTGGTCGGCCAGCCAGGTGATCGCCTCCAGATCGAGGTGGTTGGTCGGCTCGTCGAGGGCCAGCACGTCCCAGGTGCCGGCCAGCAGCGCGGCCAGCGCCACCCGTCGGCGCTGGCCACCGGACAGCGTGGCGAGGGCGGCGCCCCAGTCCAGGTCACCGAGCAGGCCGGCGATGATGTCGCGGATCCGCGGGTCGCCGGCCCACTCGTACTCGGGCGCGTCGCCGACCACCGCATGCCCGACCGTCTCGTCGTCCGGCAGCGTGTCCGCCTGGTCCAGCACACCGATGCGTACGCCGTTGCGGACCGTCACCCGGCCCCCGTCCGGCGTACGGCGCCCGGCGAGCATCGCGAGCAGGCTGGACTTGCCGTCGCCGTTGCGGCCGACGATGCCGATCCGGTCGCCCTCGTTCACCCCGAGGGTGACCGCGTCGAAGACCAGCTTGGTCGGATATTCCAGGTGAAGGGCCTCGGCCCCGAGCAGATGCGCCATAACCCCTCAAGAGTAGTCAGGGGCGAGGACGGTCAGGCGTGGCCGCCGACCGGTCGTTCCCCAGCGCGGTCCGGCCGACGGATGAAGAACGCCGGGACGATCGCCAGCGTGCTGAGGATCGCGCCGACCAGGAACGCTGCGCGGATCCCCGCCGCCTCGGCGACGATCGGCTCGGTGCCGCCGCTGCCCCAGCGGGCGGCGGTGGCCGCCATGGTGGAGATGAACAGCGCGGTGCCCGCCGCGCCGGCCACCTGCTGGACGGTCGACACCGTCGCCGACCCGTACGCGTAGAGACGCTGGGGCAGCGACCCGAGGCTCGAGGTGAACAGCGGGGTGAAGATCAGCGCCAGGCCGATGCTGAGCACCACGTGGGCGGCGAGGAACACCGGCCACGGGGTCCCCGGCGCGCTGATCCGGGTGAACGTCCACAGCACACCGGCCACCAGAACGGTGCCGGGCACGAGCAGCGGCAGCGGGCCGACCCGGTCGAAGATCCTGCCGACGAGCGGCGCGAGCAGCCCCATCACCAGACCGCCCGGCAGGAGCAGCAGGCCGCTGTCCAGGACGGTCATCCCCAGCACGTTCTGCAGGAACATCGGCAGCAGGATCAGGGTGCCGAAGAGCGCCATCATGCTGACCACGAACATCGTCACCGAAACGGCGAACGTCGGGACGCGGAACGTACGCAGGTCCAGCAGGGCCCGGTCGGCCCGTTGCAGCGTCAGCTGGCGCCAGATGAACAGGCCGAGCGCCAGCGCGCCGATCGCCAGCGTGCCGATCAGGGTGATCGGCACGCCATCGCCGGTGGAGGCACCGAGGCTGCTCAGGCCGAACACCAGCCCGCCGAAGCCGAGCGCCGACAGCACCACCGAGGGCACGTCGATCGGCGCGTGCTCCGGCTCGTTGACGTTCGGCATCCGCAGGGCGCCCACCACCAGGGCGGCCAGCGCGATCGGCAGCACCAGGACGAACATGAAGCGCCAGCTCAGCACACTGAGGACCAGCCCGGAGATGGTCGGGCCGATGGCGGGTGCCACCGAGATGACGATGGAGATGTTGCCCATCCGCTGTCCGCGCACCTCCGGCGGCACCAGGGTCATCACCGTGGTCATCAGCAGCGGCATCACGATCGCCGTCCCGGTCGCCTGGATGATCCGGCCGGCCAGGAGCACTTCGTGCCCGGGCGCGGCCGCTGCCACCGCGGTGCCGAGGGAGAAGAGCGACATCGCGGTGATGAACAGCCCCCGGGTCGGGAACCGCCGGATGAGCATCCCGGTGACCGGGATGACGGTGGCCATCGTCAGCATGAACGCGGTCGTCAGCCACTGCGCCGCCACCGCGGTGACGTGCAGGTCGATCATCAGGCGCGGGATCGCCACCCCCATCACCGTCTCGTTGAGGATGACGACGAACGCGGAGACGAGCAACAGGTTGATCACCAGGTTGTCGCGCCGGGTGGTGGATCCGGGGTCGGCGGAGCTCGACCGGGAACGGAGGGCGGTCTGGGACACGGCTGGTACTCCAGGGATCGGGCCACGGGTGGGGACATCCGGCTCATCCGCCGAGGCGGGATGCTGGGCCGGGGCCTCGACGCTGAGGAGAAACGGACACCACGGCCGGTGTGGCGCCGGCCGATGTGACGCAGACAACTCTACAGGGCGGTGCAGACACCACGGATCCCCGTCGCCCCCGCCCGTCGTCGCATCCCGGAGGCCGCATCCTCGCGGAGGTGGCGCCGGCCTGAGGGTCATCGGTGGGCCGCCCGGAACGCCGATCCGCGTGTGCCGGGCGTACGTCGCTCGGCACACGCGGATCGTGGCAGCAGAGGGTGTGTCCGGGGTCAGCGACCGCGCAGGGCGCGCCGGCTGCCCTTCACCTGGCGGGCGTTGGTCGGCATCGGGCCCTTCGGCATGGACATCCGCGGACGGATGGCGTCGAGTGCCTTGACCCGCGAGGAGACCTCGGTGATCTGGTACTTGTCCAGTGCCTTCGGCAGCTTCCGGATGTACTTGGCGAGGTCGTCGAGGGAGACCTGCCCGTCGCGGTCGCCCATCTGGACCACCCACACCGGCAGGTCGGTGACGAGCTGGGCGTGCTTGCGCTCCTCGGAGGCGAGCAGGATCTTGAGGCGGCCGGGCTCGCCCTCACCGATCAGCACCACGCCGGACGGGCCGATCACCCGGTGCACCAGGTCCTGCTGGCGGGTCCCGGTGATGCCCAGCTCGTGTGTCCACACCTTGTCGTTGAGCATGCCGAGGGCTGCGGCGGCGGAGCCGACCTGCCCGCGGGCCTGCTCCAGGGTGGCGTGCTTCATCCGCCGGGTGAGGACCAGCACGGCCAGCACCAGGCCGGCCATCACGCCGGTGATGATCCACATCACCCATCCGCCCCGGAGCAGGGCGGCGACGATCACAGCGACCAGGATCGGCGCCACGAACGCGCCGATCATCCACAGGGGGAGCTGCTTGTCGACCTTGGCCGTCGCCTTGTAGGCGTAGACGATCTGCTTCCACCAGCCCCAGTCGCGGGGGTCGTCGCTGGAGCGCTTGCGCTCCTTCTCGGCGCGGCGCGCGGCCTTCTGCTTGGCGGCCAGCTCCTTCGCGGCCTCACTCTTGGCCATCAATCATCACCTTGCTGTCGTGCTCTCGGTTCGGTCGTCGGCGTGTCCGCCGGTGCCGGGCGGTGCCCAGCCGGAAGACGATGGGCCCGGACGTACGTCATGGTGCGGTCCCCGGCGATCGTCGCACCGATCGTACGGGACGCGGACGGTGCCGTACGCCACGGACCGACGGGTCGGTCAGGCGTTGCCGCTACTGGTCGGGTTGACGCCGTGGATCTTCATCACGGCGCCGCCCTGGCCACGCGCCTCGGTGGCCTGACGATACAGCCGTCCGGCACGGTAGGAAGACCGGACCAGCGGGCCGCTCATCACACCGGTGAAGCCGATCTCGCGGGCCTCCTCGGCGAACGCGTCGAACCGTTCCGGGGTGACCCACCGGTCGATCGGGTGGTGCCGCTCGGACGGGCGCAGGTACTGGGTGATGGTGATGATCTCGGTCCCCGCCTCGTGCAGTTCGCGCAGGGCCTGGGAGACCTCGTCGTCGGTCTCGCCCATGCCGAGGATCAGGTTGGACTTGGTGACCATCCCGGCCGACCGGGCCCGGGAGAGCACGTCCAGCGACCGCTCGTAGCGGAAGGCGGGACGGATCCGCTTGAAGATCCGCGGGACGGTCTCCACGTTGTGCGCGAACACCTCCGGCTGGGCGTCGAAGACGGTCTGCAGCGCGGCGGGATCGCCCTGGAAGTCGTCGACCAGCAGCTCGACACCACAACCGGGGATCAGTTCGTGGATCTGGCGGCAGGTCTCGGCGTACAGCCACGAGGCGCCCTGCGGCAGGTCGTCGCGGGCGACACCGGTCACCGTCGCGTAGTGCAGCCCCATCGTCTTCACCGACTCGGCCACCCGGCGCGGCTCGTCACGGTCGTACGCCGCAGGCTTGCCGGTGTCGATCTGGCAGAAGTCGCAGCGTCGGGTGCACTGGTCGCCACCGATCAGGAAGGTGGCCTCGCGGTCCTCCCAGCATTCGAACTGGTTGGGACAGCCTGCCGACTGACAGACGGTGTGCAGTTGTTCGGCCGCGACGAGGTCTTTCAGCTCGCGGTAGTTCGGGCCGAACTTGGCGCGGGTCCGGATCCACGACGGCTTGTCCTCGATCGGGGTCTGCGCGTTGCGGACCTCGAGACGAAGCATCTTGCGTCCCTCTGGTGCGATGGTCACCCGCGAGAGTCTACCCGGTGGGGTCGGATCGGCCGGGTCCGCTCGTGCCGCCCGGGGCCGGCTCAGCCGGTCAGGCCGTACGTGACGGCGGGGCTCAGACGGTCAGGCCGTACGTCACGGCCGGGGCTCAGACGGTCAGGCCGTACGTCACGGCCGGTGCTTCGTCGCCGCTCGGGGCGGCTGGACGGCGGTGGTGGGCGGTCTGCGGGTTGTCCGCGTGTTCCTCGCCGACGTCGGGGGAGGCCTCGTACGGCTCGTAGCGGAGCATCTGGTCGAGGTGCGGTCGCACCCGCGCGGCGAGGTCCGCGAGGCTGGGGGAGGACCCGAGCTCCCGGGCGATGCTGGTGACGCCGGCGTCGCGGATGCCGCAGGGGATGATCCGGTCGTACCAGCTCATGTCCATGTCGGCGTTGAGGGCGAAGCCGTGCATCGTGGTCTTGCGGGAGACCCGGATGCCGATCGCGGCGATCTTGCGCTCCGGCTGGGGCGCGATGCCGCGGGCCGGATCGCCGGCGGTGGCGCCGAGCCACACGCCGGTGCGGTGCGGCACCCGGCCGGCGGTGATCCCGAGCTCGCCGAGCGTACGGATCAGTGCCTCCTCCAGCCGGCGGACGAAATCGACGACGCCGATGCCGTTGGCCGGCAGCTTGACGATCGGGTAGCCGACCAGCTGGCCGGGGCCGTGGTAGGTGATGTCCCCGCCGCGGTCGACGTCGATCACCGGCGTCCCGTCGGTCGGCCGGTCGGCGGGATCGGTGCGCTTGCCCGCGGTGTAGACCGGATCGTGCTCGAGCAACAGCACGGTGCCGCGATCGCTGCCGTCGACCACCCGGGCGTGCAGCTCGCGCTGCAGCTCCCAGGCCTGTGCGTAGTCGGTCGTCTCCGTACGCTCCGGCCACAGGCCGAGCGTGCGGTAGGTGATGCCGAGGGGGGAGACGATCGAGACGTCGGCGCCGGGCACATTGATCGGGGAGGCGGACATGCGGCCGAGTGTACGCGGCGGCCTCGCCATCTCCCTGGCATGCGGGCGCCGGTGGTACGGCGCCTGGTGCCCTCCGAACGTCCGACGTCGAGCATCGAGCATCGAACGTCGAACGTCGAGCGCTGAGCCGCGCTGGGGCGTACGGACGTGATGGTCCTCGTACGGCTCGGAACGGAGACACCGGTGGCCGGCACCGTCGGTCACTGACCAACCGCGCGACCGGGCACGCGGATCGTGTCGGCACGTCGTAGCCTGCGACTGTGCTGATGATCGGGCTGACCGGCGGGATCGGATCGGGCAAGTCGACGGTGGCCCGGCTGCTCGCCGAGCGGGGGGCGTTGGTGGTCGACGCAGATGCCCTCGCGCGGGAGGTGGTCGAGCCGGGGACGCCAGGACTGGCGGCGGTGCGGACCCGTTTCGGGGCCGGTGTCGTACGGTCCGACGGGTCGCTGGACCGGGCTGCGCTGGGGGCGATCGTGTTTGCCGACCCGGCCGCCCGCCGCGACCTGGAGGCGATCACCCATCCGTTGATCCGGGAACGTACGCGGGGGATCATCGCCGCGGCACCGCCTGGCACCGTCGTGGTGCACGACATCCCGCTGCTGGTGGAGACCGGGGTCGCCAGCAACTATCACCTCGTGGTGACGGTCGATGTGGACGTCGAGGAGCGGGTGCGGCGGCTGGTCTCGTCGCGCGGGCTGGCGGAGGATGACGCGCGCGCCCGGATCGCCCACCAGGCCTCTGAGGCTGAGCGGCGCGCCGTCGCCGATGTGGTGATCGACAACAACGGGGCGCCCGATGCCGTGGTGCCCCAGGTCGACGCGCTGTGGCGGCGCCTCATTGCCTTCGAGGGGAACCTGGGCGCCGGTCGCCCCGCCGTGCCGACCGCTGTGGGCACGGAGCCCACCGGTGCCACCGAGAGGGGTGCTGGGGCGGCCGGTGCCACCGAGGGAGGCGTGGCTGCCACTGAGAGGGCCGCGGCTGGTGCCACTGAGAGGGGGGCCTACGAGGCGCAAGCCGCTGTCACGGCGGATGCCGGGAGCACTGAGCGAGACGTCAGTGGGGTGCGTGCTGCCGCGGTGGTCCGGGTGTTGGCGCGGGTCGCTCATCGGCTGGGGCCTGTGGTCGGGCCGGACGCCACGTACGACAGCATCCGGTCGGCGGACGCGCCGGTGACGGGCGCCGGTGAGGTCGATGACCCGGTGGCGGATGAGGTCCTCGACCTGGTGGTCCGGGTGCCCGACCTCGAGTCCGTTCCGTGGGATCGGGTGGGGAAGGCATTGGTCCTGGCCGGCTTGGTGGAGACAACCGACGGCACGTACGCATCGGCTGATCCTGGGCTTCCGGCACGACTGAGGGTCCTCGCCGCCCGGTGAGCCGTGACCCGGCGGAGCACTGCCGACCTCTGGCGTCTCGCGCCTCCCTCAGCCCCGTGTCCGTCTGCTTGTCTGCTTCCTCGGCCCCCTGCCTGTCGCATGCGCGCCTTGGCCTCGCAGGGGTGATGCGTTGTGCTCATGCGTTGGTGTTGGAAGACACGCACCAACGCATGAGCACAACGCAGAGGTGGGAGACGCAGCCTCGTCAAGCGCAACGCTCGCTCGTGCCACGGGAGTGGTGGGTCGGTCGGTGTCGCTCGTGTCACCGCCGTGCCCGGTCGGTCGGTCGGTCGGTGTCGCTCGTGTCACCGCCCTGCCCGGTCGGTCGGTGTCGCTCGTGTCACCGCCCTGCCCGGTCGGTCGGTGTCGCTCGTGTCACCGCCCTGCCCGGTCGGTCGGTGTCGCTCGTGTCACCGCCGCGCCCGGTCGCCGGCCTCATGTTGTCCGCTGTCACCCGCAGCGCTCGCAGAGCATGCGTCGTCCGTTCCATCCTCGGCGGCGTAGCGTGATGTCCAGCACGCCGGCGACGGCACAGGGCCGAGTCATCACGTCGCTCCAGCCGAACCGAAGGGTCACCAGGCCGTTCGCGGCGCTGACGTTGTCGCGGTGGAAGTCGCGGAATCGGTCGGGTCCCCAGTGCCCCAGACGGCCGTCGAGTTCGACCACCACGCAGTGCTCGTCGTACAACAGGTCGTGGACGTGCCCCGATCGTGCCGCCTGTCGGATGCCGGACGGCAGGCCGTGCGGCCGCAGGACCCGCTCGTCGAACCGATACTCGAGCACGCTGTGGAGGCCGGAACTGTCCCGGACCATCTCCAGGAGGAGTGACTGCCCGCTCCTGGGACGTCGTTCGAGGACCGCGATGAGGCCGGCTTCGGTGGTCAAACGTTGGCCCAGGGCGCGGGTCACCACGTCGATCATCTCGCCGGCACCCAGCTCGGGGCACAGATCGGCCAGCAGGTGTTCGATCGGGATGGTCGCCGGATCGCCGAGGGATCTCCCCAACCTGCCCTGACCGTCCTGGTGGAAGAGCCACCTCCCCGTCGGCCGTCGTGCCCGTCCCTCGGGCACCCAGACGTCGATCACCGGCGGCAGCGTGGTCGAGGTGGCCAATCCCAGCAGATGCGCGGCTGCCCACCCGCCGATGGCGGACCCGGCGCCACCGCGGATGAGGCCCGCCAGGCACAGGTCCGTCACGGTGGGATCGGTGGCGCGGGCCAGGACAATGCCCCGGGTGAGGCGGTGCCACGTGCCGTCTCGCACATAGCGGCGGATCGAGGCGTACGGAAGGCCCTGCTCGAGAGCCTGGGCGACGGTGATGACGTCGTGCTGATGGCGGGCGATCTCGCGAAGTTCCGCGCAGGGGACGGCAGCTGGTCTCATGCCTGGAGGGTGGGCCAGTGGGGTGCGTACGGGGACGATCGGGCCGTCAGCTGTGGACGGGGACAATCGGGCCGTCAGCTGTGGACAACTGGAGCCGATGCAGACGTGCGGAGGCCTTCCCAGCGAACTCGAGCGATGCCGGGTGCTCGCGGGGCTGGTCGGCATCGACACACCGGCACCACTTATGCGTTGTGCTCATGCGTTGGTGGGTGTCATTGAGCACCAACGCATGAGCGCAACGCATGAGCATGTCGCTCTGGCCCGATGCGGTGGCGAGGTGCCGCAGTCCCGAGGGTGATGCTGCCAGAGGACGACGCGGTCGCGAAGGCGATGCAGGAGCTGACAGCGATGCTCCGGGCCCGAACGGCCAGGGATGACACAGGGCCCCGGGGATCACTCCCGGGGCCCTGCTGCGTCAGGTCGATGCTGCGGTCAGGCCTCGACGCCGAACTCTGCGCCGAAGTCGCCGTCCTCCAGGCGGTCCTTGATGGCCACCAGGAAGCGGCCCGCGTCGGCGCCGTCGATGATCCGGTGGTCGTACGACAGATTGAGGTACATCATGTCGCGGATCGCGATGGTCTCACCGAGGTGCTTGTCGACCAGCACCACCGGGCGCTTGACGATGGCACCGGTGCCCATGATCGCGGACTCGGGCTGATTGATGATCGGGGTGTCCCACAGAGTACCGACCGAGCCGTAGTTCGTGATGGTGAAGGTGCCGCCCGACAACTCGTCCGGCGAGACCTTGCCCTCGCGGGTACGGCTGCCGAGATCGCCGATCGCCTTGGCGAAGTCGGTGACGGTGAACGCCCCGGCGTTCTTGAGCACCGGGACCATCAGGCCCTTCGGGGTGTCGACGGCGAGGCCGAGGTTCTCGTTGGCCGGGTAGCTGATCGTCTTGTCGTCCATGTTCACGCTGGCATTGACGATCGGGTACTGCTGCAGGGCCTCGACGGCGGCCTTCGCGATGAACGCGAGGTAGGTCAGGCCGACCCCGTGCTGTGCCTTGAAGCTGCTCTTGATCTGGGCCCGGAGCCGCGAGATCAGGGTCAGGTCCACCTCGACGGTAGCGGTCAGCTGGGCGGCGACGTCCTTCGAGTCGCGCATCCGGCGGGCGATCGTCTGGCGGATCCGCGACATCTTCTCGGTGGTGCCGCGCAGCGGCGAGACCTCGCGAGCGGCGGCCTCGACCGGGGCGGCGACCGCGGCGGCCGGAGCGGCCGGAGCCTTGGCGGCGGCGGCCGCGGCCAGGACGTCCTGCTTGCGGATCCGGCCACCCACGCCGGTCCCGGCGAGGGCCGTCAGATCCACGTCGTGCTCGGCGGCCAGCTTGCGGACCAGCGGCGTGACGTACGCGGCCTCGGCGACGTCACCGCCCGCAGCGCGCGGGGCGGCGACCGGGGCGGCAACCGGTGCGACCGGGGCGGCAACCGGTGCGACCGGGGCGGCAACCGGTGCGACCGGGGCAGGGGCGACCGGTGCCGCAGCAGGGGCGGGGGCGACCGGGGCCGGAGCCGCGGGGGCGACCGGGGCCGGAGCCGCGGGGGCAGCCGGGGCGGCGGTGGCGTCGCCGATGACGGCGAGGACTGCGCCGACCTCGACGGTTTCGTCCTCGGCGACGCGGATCTCGAGGATGGTGCCGGCGACGGGGGAGGGGACCTCGGTGTCGACCTTGTCGGTGGAGATCTCGACGATGGGTTCGTCGATGGTGACGGTGTCGCCGACCTTCTTGAGCCAGGTGGAGACGGTGCCCTCGGTGACGGACTCACCGAGCGCGGGCAGGGTGACCTGGGTGCCCTGGGCGGGAGCGGCCGGGGCCGCAACCGGTGCCGCGGGGGCGACGGGGGCCGGAGCAGGGGCGGGGGCGACCGGAGCCGGAGCCGCGGGGGCGGCAGCCGGAGCCGCGGGGGCGGCAGCCGGAGCCGCGGGGGCGGCAGCCGGAGCCGGGGCGACCGGGGCAGCGGTGGCGTCGCCGATGACGGCGAGGACTGCGCCGACCTCGACCGTCTCGTCCTCGGCGACGCGGATCTCGAGGACCGTGCCGGCGACCGGTGAGGGGACCTCGGTGTCGACCTTGTCGGTGGAGATCTCGACCAGCGGCTCGTCGACGGTGACGGTGTCACCGACCTTCTTGAGCCAGGTGGAGACGGTGCCCTCGGTGACGGACTCACCGAGCGCCGGCAGGGTGACCTGGGTGCCCTGGGCAGGCGCAGCAGGCGCGGCAGGTGCAGCGGGTGCAGCGGCCGGGGCCGGTGCCGCGGGGGCCACCGGCGCAGCCGGAGCGGGGGACTGCGCCACCGGAGCAGGAGCGGCCGGAGCCGGCGCGGAGCCGGCCTCGCCCGGTTCGCCGATCACGGCCAGGACTGCGCCGACCTCGACGGTCTCGTCCTCCGCGACGCGGATCTCGAGGACCGTGCCGGCCACCGGTGAGGGGACCTCGGTGTCGACCTTGTCGGTGGAGATCTCGACCAGCGGCTCGTCAACGGCGACCGTGTCACCGACCTTCTTGAGCCAGGTGGAGACGGTGCCCTCGGTAACGCTTTCCCCCAGGGCCGGGAGAGTTACAGAAGTCGACATGATCGCTTTGGACTCCTTCGGAACGGTGACGACGCAGTCAAGTACGTCGTTACCCTACCCGCAGGCGCCCGGACCGCGAGCGACGTTCCGATGACTCACCGGGGCGTCCTGCATCCCGGCACACCGCGCCGTGGTGCCGATCGACGCCGATCGCGACGCCGTGACGGCCGGTCATTCCATCGTCAGGGCGAGGTCCACGAGGGTCCGTACGCCGGCACCGGTGCCGCCGGTCGAAAGGTGCCCGTCCGCGGCGCCGTCCCGCCAGGCCGGGCCGGCCACATCCAGGTGGGCCCAGTTGCGCTCACCCGCGAAGTGCTCGAGGAACGCCGCCGCCACCTGCATGCCGAGGTAGCCGTCGGTGGCGGACGAGGCGAGGTCGGCGTACGGCGTACGCAGCTTCTCCCGGGCTTCGTCGGTCAGCGGCAGCTGCCACATCGCTTCGCCGCTGGTCTCGGCGGCGTGCAGCAGACGTCCGGCCACCGTGTCGCTGCTGGCGACCAGGCCGATCGTGTTCAGGCCCAAGGCCCGCATGCACGCCCCGGTGAGGGTGGCGATGTCGACCACCAGATCGGCGTCGTCGGCGGTCGACAGGGACAGGCAGTCGGCCAGGACCAGCCGCCCCTCGGCGTCGGTGTTGGTGACCTCGACCGTGGTGCCGTCGTGCATCGTCAGCACGTCCGAGGGGCGATAGGCGGTCCCGGACGGCATGTTCTCGGCCATCCCCGCGTAGGCGATCACCTCCAGTCGCAGTCCCAGGTCGGCGATCGCCCGGGTGGCGGCCATCACGGCGGCCGCGCCACCCATGTCGCACTTCATCGTGAGCATGCCGGCGGCCGTCTTGATGTCGAGTCCGCCGGCGTCGAAGGTCATCCCCTTGCCGACCAGCACCAGTCGCTGGGTGGCACCGTCGGGGGCGTACGAGGCGCGGACCACTCGAGGGGCGTGCGCCGAACCGGCGCCGACCGCGAGAATGCCGCCGACCCCTTCAGCGGCGAGCTGCTGCTCGTCGCGGACGGTCACCTCCACCGCACTCCCGTCGAACCAGTCGACCACCGCCGCGGCGAACGTCTCCGGGTAGAGCAGATTCGCGGGGGTGTTCACCCAGTCGCGGGCCCGTGCGACGGCGGTGCTGGTGGCAGCGGCCAGGCGGAGCGCCGGAGCGTGGTCGTCCGCGTACGCGTCCAGCACGACGACCTCGGCGATCTTTGCGGCGGCGACCTCGCCGACCGGGCGGATCGGGTCGTAGGTGCCGAGCACTGCGCCCTCGGCGGTCGCCCGGACCGCGTCGAAGGCCGAGATCGGCATGACCACCGCATCCTCGTGGAGGGACACTGCGACGCGTACGCCGTCCCCTGCGGCGACCCCGCCGCTGATCGTACGCAGCGCCGCCCCGGCCGCCCGCCGCAGCACTTCGGAGGTCGGCGTGACGGAGCCGAGGCCGACCGCGACCACGCGGGTGCCCCCGGCCAGTCGGCCCAGTGCGGTCACACTGCCGATCTCGGTGCGCTTCTTCGGCCCGACCGCGAGCAACGCGAGGTCGAGAGTCGAGGTGTCCACCCCGTCGGGCAGCCCGTAGACGGTGCCCCGGTCCTCGGCGAGCCGTGTCCCCACGACCAGGTAGTCGATGCTGTCGGGCAGTTCCTCTGCCAGACGGAGCCCGGGCAGGGTGGTGATGTTCACGGTGGGTCCTCTCAACAGCAGCGGCCGTCGACGTCCGCCGGGTCCGTCCCGGAGCGTACGGCGGTGCGGGCGGAATGACCGGCGCACCGCTCCGCCACGCTAGTCCGTCGGCGGGACGGTGCCCGCTGGGGGTGCCACTATCGGCCCGGGGATGTCGCGATCCGGCCCGGGGGCCTCACTGTCGGTGACGGGGCGGTCAGGCGCTGAGGGCCATCGGCCCGTACACGACGACGTCCCCGTCGAGCAGGGTGACGGACTCGACGCCGGCCTCGTCCAGGTCGGTCCAGTGTTCGGCGAACCACGCCTCCGCGGCCGCCTGGGTGGCGAAGGAGGCTCCGAGCCCCACGGCGGTGTTGGTGTCGGCATCGAGTGCCGGGTCGGTGGTCCAGGTGAAAGACATGGTCACCTCAGATCTTGTCGCCGCGGCGGACACGGGGGGCGGGCATCCGCCAGCGGCGGAGCTGGAGGCAGCGGTTCATCCCGTACATGAACAGCCCCCGCTTGGGATGGCCGGGGTGACGCTCCTCGAGGATCTTGGTGAACTGGCGCCACATGAAGGCGATGTCGATCAGCACGGCCAGCACGATCAGGTAGAACAGGGCCATCACGTAGTTCGCCAACTGCGGGGTCTTGCCGACGAGCAGGCTGGCCGCCAAGGTGACCAGCAGCAGCGGCATGACGATCTCGCCCAACCGGAACCGCGAGTCGACCACGTCGCGCATCAGGGTCCGGCCGACGTCGGAATCGCGCTTGCGGACGTCCTCCTGGCGGGCCCGCCGGTCGGCCTCGATGTCGCGTTGGCGGCGCTCCTTCTTCGTCAGCGAGGGGTTGACCCGGGCCTTGCGAGCGGCCTCCGCCTCCTTGCGGGTGGGGGTGGGGCCTTCCTTCTTCCGGTGCGCGGTGGGGACCGGCGCCACCGCCTGCGCATCGTGCGCGGCGTCCTTCTTGGCGGAGTCGTCTTTCTTGCTGAACAGTCCCACGTCGGCCCTTCTCGTCCGTCCTGCGCTCCCGGGACGCACGCGGCTGACGTACGCCCTGTCCCGACCCGCCACCGTCGGCGGTGGATGGTCCGTCCTCAAGAGTAGCGGGCCACGCGGTGGGCATCGTCGTCAGGACGGAGCCGTGCCGAAGAGGTGTCTGCGTCGCCCGGCTCAGGGACCTCACCCCCTGGGCCCCGAACCGGAGGCCGGGGGCTCGTGTGTCGGCTCCCGAGCCCCTAGGCTGGACGGCGTACGTACGACCCGAGAGCCCAACGGAAGGACCAGGGACCGTCTATGAGTGGCATCTTCCAGAGAATCTCGACGATCTTCAACACCAAGGCGAACAAGGCCCTGGATCGGATGGAAGACCCTCGCGAGACCCTCGACTATTCCTATGAGCGTCAGCTCGAGCTGCTCCGCAAGGTCCGCCGGGGCGTCGCCGACGTGGCGACCAGCCGCAAGCGCATCGAACTGCAGGCCAACCAGCTCGGGCAGCAGGTCGACAAGCTCGACCAGCAGGCCCGCCGGGCACTCGAGATCGGTCGGGAGGATCTGGCCCGCGAGGCGCTGACCCGCAAGTCCGGTCTGGCCTCCCAGCTCACCGATCTTCAGGCCCAGCATGCGCAGTTGCAGGAGGAGGAGGAGAAGCTCGTCCGCGCCTCCCAGCGTCTGCAGGCCAAGGTCGATGCCTTCCGCACCAAGAAGGAGACCATCAAGGCCACCTATTCGGCGGCGGAGGCGCAGACCCGGATCAGCGAGGCCTTCTCCGGGATCGGTGAGGAGATGGGCGACGTCGGCCTGGCCATCCAGCGGGCCGAGGACAAGACCCTGCAGCTGCAGGCCCGGGCCGGCGCGGTCGACGAACTGCTCGCCTCCGGTGCCCTCGACGACGTCACCGGGTCGGCCCAGGACGACCTCACCCGCGAGCTCGACCAGCTGGCCTCCACCTCCCAGGTGGAGAACGAACTGGCCGCGATGAAGCAGCAGCTCGCGCTCGGGCCGTCCACGCCGGCACAGCAGGCGATCGGACAGGGGCAGGGCTACCGGGCCGGTCAGCCGCAGCAGCTGCCTCCGGGGCAGGCCCAGCAGGTGCCGCCGCCCACCCCGCAGGCGTCTCCGGCCCCGCAGGCGTCCCCCGCCCAGCAGGTGCCCCCGGCCCAGGCTCCCGAACAGTCGTGGACCGTACGTGCGGAGCAGGTGCCCGACACGACGGTGCCGGCCCAGGGCCAGCCGTTCGGCCAGCCCACTCCCGCCTCCCCGAATCCGCCGCGGCCAGAGGAGCAGCAGTGATCGTCCGCATCCTGAACGAAGGCCAGTTCCGACTCTCCGAGCAGGCGCTGACGGCGCTCAACTCCTTCGACGACGACGTCGAGCGGGCCCTCAACAGTGAGGACCAGGCCGCGTTGACCGCGGTGCTGAAGGCCCTGCTCGAGGACATCCGGACCCGCGGGGAGCGGGTGCCGGACGACGAATTGGCCGACTCCGACCTGATCCTGCCCGACGCCGAAGCGACCCTGGCCGACGTCCGCGCATGGTTGAGCGACAGCGAAGAAGGGCTGATCCCTGACTGATCCTGTCGTGGGCGGTCGCCCGACGCGCGTCGCATTCGTCACCGACCGGATCGGCACGCTGTCGGCGGCCGAGGCCGGGGAGTCGTTGGCCGCCGGCTGGATGTCCCGGCGGCCGGACGACGACCTGGTGGTGGTGCCGCTCGGTGCATCCGGTGCTGGCCTGGCGGAAGCGTACGCCGCACTGGTGCAGCGTCCCGTGTCGGTTGCGCCGGCGGTCCGGGCGACCGGGGCCGATCGGCCGGCTGCCGACGCCACCCTGTTGCTCGAGGTGGCCGGGCCGGAGGCGGTCCTGGTCGCCGTCGAGTCGGCCCCCGCTGCCCGGGTGCCGGGTGTCGATCCCAGCAGGGAGGCCAGCTCTTGGGCCTGGGGCGAGGCGATCGCCCGGGCCCTCGCCGAGCATGAGGACGTACGTCGCCTCGTCGTCGACCTCGGCGGCATGCGGGCACGGGACGGCGGCGCGGGATTGCTCGCCGCCCTCGGCGCGACCGCGGACGTCCCGCTGGACCGGGGCATCGCCGGCCTGACCGGGCTCACCACGCTCGACCTGACCGCGCCCCGGGCGGCGTTGGCCGGGATCGAGGAACTCGTCGCGGTCGTCCCGGCCGACCAGGCCGATCGCGTCCTGCTCGGCATCCAGGGGGTCACCTCCCTGCACGGAGTGGTGCTGCGGGAACAGGGACTGCCCTGGGACCCTGCGGACCTCTTGGCGGCCGACGCCACGCTGCAGCGCCTGGCCGCACTGGCCTCCCCTCGGCGGACCGATGCCCCCGGTCTGGGGGCCTGTGGCGGTGTGGCGTACGCCCTGGCCGCCCTCGGTGCCACCGTCACCACCGGCCCGGCCTGGCTCGCCGGTCTGACCGGGCTGGAGGAGACCCTGGCCGCTGCCGATGTCGTCGTCACCGGCAGCGGGGCGTACGACTTCGCCCATCGCGGCGGGGAGACGGTCGAGGCGGTCGTCGGGATGGCCGGTCGGGCGATGCGGCCGGTGGTCGCGGTGGCCGGCTACGTCACCATCTCCGCCCGTGAGATGAGGGCGCACGGCCTCGACGCCGCGTACGCCGTCCACGACGGGGTGCCCGGAGCCAGCGTGCTCGTCGACAGGGCCGACCTGGAGCAGATGGGCCGACGGATCGCCCGCACCTGGGCCGGCGCGACGCCCCCGGGGGTTGGAACCCCCGGGACCGCGTCCTAGACTGAAGTCCGCGGTTGCCCTGTCAACCAGATGTCGTCAACACCCCGGATCCAGACGGACCGGCAGCACCACCGATGACGGCCAGCACCGATCGTCACGACCGCGACCGGACGGCCGGAGGAGAAGCGATATGACCGTGCAGAACGAGACCCTGGCCCAGCAGGGCGTCATCCTGACCACCGAGGCCGCCGCCAAGGTGAAGTCCCTCCTGGCGAGCGAGGGGCGCGACGATCTCGCCCTGCGGATCGCCGTGCAGCCGGGCGGTTGCTCCGGCCTGCGCTACCAGCTGTTCTTCGACGAACGTGAGCTGGAGGGCGACATCGTCACCAGCTACGACGGCGTGAACGTGGTGACCGACCGGATGAGCGCGCCCTATCTGGGTGGCGCCACCATCGACTTCATGGACACCATCGAGCAGCAGGGGTTCACCATCGACAACCCGAACGCGCAGAGCTCCTGCGCCTGCGGCGACAGCTTCCACTGATCCACGCCATTCCGGCACGTGCCGGATCCTGGCACGTACCACACGCGGGGTCCCGCCCATTTGGGCGGGACCCCGCGTCGTCCAAGTCACAGTCCGGCGCTATTACCCGACATTGACCGTGATTCATGTCACTTCGAAGCGGTACGGTGAGCGGGAACGATGACGAGTCCGCATCGACGCCAGCCGCCGATGCCGTACTCAGTTACTGTGGGACAGACCGAAAGTGGCAGCAGGGTTGTGCCCTGCCGCCTGGGTGTGATCGGAAGGGTGTGACGTGGGTCTGAAGGGATGGCGGCGGCCACGAACGTGGGCTGCCCTCGGTGCCTCGGGGCTGGCGATGCTGCTGGCTGGGTGCGGCGACGCGCAGCAGGGAGCTGGTCAGGGCCGGAACTTGGGTCTGCCCGAGGCTGCGAGCGATCGTGCTCCGGCCATGGGGCAGATGTACGTGGGCTCCTGGATCGCCGCTTTCATGGTCGGCGCCCTCGTGCTGTCGATCCTCATCTACGCCCTGATCCGCTTCCGGCGGCGTGATCCGCAGGAGGTGCCGCGCCAGGTCCGCTACAACCTGCCGCTGGAGTTCGTCTACACCCTGGTGCCGATCATCATCGTCTGTACGCTCTTCTTCTACACGGTGAAGACGCAGAACCTGGTCCAGGCCAAGGCCGACTCGACCAAGGTCCACCAGATCGACGTGGTCGGCTTCAAGTGGTCGTGGGCCTTCAACTACGTCGAGGAGAAGAACCCGGCGGTCGGCGCGAACGTCAACGCCATCGGCACCATCGAGTCGCCGCCCACCCTGGTGCTGCCGGTCAACGAGCCGGTGCGGTTCCACCTCTACTCGCCCGACGTGATCCACTCCTTCTGGATCCCGGCTTTCTACTACAAGCTGGACGTGATCCCGGGACGGTCGAACACATTCGACGTCACCCCCACCAAAGTCGGGACGTACGCCGGTAAGTGCGCCGAACTGTGCGGCACCTACCACTCCGCGATGATCTTCAACGTCAACATCGTCCCGGTCGAGCAGTACAACGCGTATCTCAAGGGGCTGCAGGCCGAGGGCCGTACCGGTACGTTCTACGGTCCGCTGCAGGCCAACCCCCAGCTCCAGAAGGAGGGCAACTGACGATGACGACTCTCGCACGCGTCGCCACGACGTCTGAGACCCGTGAGAAGCCCGCCGTCTCCGCCGGCGCGCGGATCATGGAGTGGCTCACCACGACCGACCACAAGCTGCTCGGTCACATGTACCTGATGGTGGCGTTGTTCTTCTTCGCCGTCGGTGGTGTCCTGGCCCTGTTCATGCGCGCCGAGCTGGCCAACCCGGGTCTGCAGTACCTCAACTACGAGACCTACAACCAGTTCTTCACGATGCACGGCACGATCATGCTGCTGATGTTCGCGACGCCCGCCTTCGCAGGCTACGCCAACGCGCTGATGCCGCTGCAGATCGGTGCTCCGGACGTCGCCTTCCCGCGGCTGAACTCGTTCTCCTTCTGGCTGTACGTCTTCGGCTCGATCACCGCCTGCCTCGGCTTCTTCACTCCTGAGGGTGCGGCGAGCTTCGGCTGGTTCGCGTACGCCCCGCTGTCGAACTCGATCAACACCCCGGGCGCCGGCGGCGACCTGTGGACGGCCGGCCTCTACCTGCTGGGCCTGTCGTCGATCATGGGCTCGGTCAACTTCGTCACGACGATCATCACCCTGCGCGCGCCGGGCATGACGATGTTCCGGATGCCCATCTTCACCTGGACGGTCTTCGTCACCGGCATCCTGGTGCTGGTCACCTTCCCGGTGCTGGCCGCCGGCCTGATGGTGCTGTTCGCCGACCGTACGCTCGGGACCCAGCTCCTGGATGCCGCGAACGGTGGCCCGCTGCTGTGGCAGCACCTGTTCTGGTTCTTCGGTCACCCCGAGGTGTACGTGCTGGCGTTGCCGTTCTTCGGCATCACCTCCGAGATCGTGCCGGTGTTCAGCCGCAAGCCGCTGTTCGGCTACGTCGGCCTGGTCATCGCGACCATCGCCATCGGTGGCCTGTCCTTCACCGTGTGGGCGCACCACATGTTCGTCACCGGTGCGGTCAGCCTGCCGTTCTTCTCCTTCATGACCTACCTGATCGGCGTGCCGACCGGTGTGAAGTTCTTCAACTGGCTGGGCACCATGTGGGGCGGTTCGATCTCGCTCGACACCCCGATGCTGTGGGTGATCGGCTTCATCACGACGTTCCTCTTCGGTGGTCTGACCGGCATCATGCTGGCCTCCCCGCCGCTGGACTTCCAGATGTCCGACTCCTACTTCGTGGTGGCGCACTTCCACTACACGCTGTTCGGCACCGTCGTCTTCACCTTCTTCGCCGGTCTCTACTTCTGGTGGCCGAAGTTCTTCGGACGCATGCTGAACGAGACGTGGGGCAAGATCCACTTCTGGCTCACCTTCGTCGGCTTCCACACCACTTTCTTGGTGCAGCACTGGCTGGGCATGGAGGGCATGCCGCGGCGCTACGCGGACTACCTGGTCACCGACCACTTCACCACGCTGAACCAGATCTCCACCGTGGGCGCCTTCATCACCGGCATCTCGCTGCTGGCCTTCGTCTGGAACCTGTGGATCTCCCGCAACAACCCGCGGGTCCAGGTCGACGACCCGTGGGGCTGGGGCCGTTCGCTCGAGTGGGCCACGTCCTGCCCGCCGCCGTCGTTCAACTTCCTGTCGCTGCCGAAGATCCGCTCCGAGGCGCCGGCCTTCGACCTGCACTACCCCGAGATCGCTCGTACGGTCCACGGCCACAGCCTGGACGATGAGCCCGTCGTCGCGACCAAGGAGGTCACCAAGTGAAGGCCGAACAGTGGGTGTTCTGGGGGATCGCGATCTACCTGGCCATCATGAGCCCGGTGTATGCCCTGTCCACCTGGATGACCGAGGGATACGTCGAGATCATCGGCACCGTCGTGCTGATCCTGACCTTCATCTTCACCGCGATGATCGCCGGGTTCATCGCGATCACCGGTCGCCGGATGGATGCCCGCCCGGAGGACCGGATCGATGCCACGATCGCCGAAGGCGCCGGACCGATCGGCTTCTTCGCCCCCGCGAGCATCTGGCCCTTCTGGTGCGCACTGGTCGTGATGCTGATGTTCCTCGGCTGGATCTTCGGCTACTGGCTGACCATCATCGGTGCCGGGATCGGCGTGTGGGCGGTCGCCGGCTGGTCGCTGCAGTTCTACCGCGGGGACTACGCCCACTGACGTACCTCAGCTGCTGACCTCACGAAGGGGCCCGGACGGATCGACCGTCCGGGCCCCTTCGGTCGTCTACGGAGCCGAGGGCGGTGCCGGTCACCAGCTCTGCAGCAGTGGGCGTCCCTCCTCGTATCCGGAGGAGGACTGGACGCCGACCACGGCACGTTCGTGGAATTGCGCCAGGTTACGGGCACCGGCGTACGTGCAGCTGGAGCGTACGCCCGAGGTGATGAAGTCCAGCAGATCCTCCACGCCGGGACGCCGCGGATCGAGGTACATCCGCGAGCTGGAGATGCCCTCCTCGAACAGGCCGGCGCGGGCCCGCTCGAAGGCGCCCGTCCCATGCGTACGGCTGCGGACGGCTCGGGACGAGGCCATGCCGAAGCTCTCCTTGTAGAGCCGCCCCTCCGGATCCACCTGCATCTCGCCGGTCGACTCGTGCGTCCCGGCGAACCAGGACCCGATCATCACCGAGCCGGCGCCGGCGGCGAGGGCGAGGGCGACGTCACGGGGGTGGCGTACGCCGCCGTCGGCCCAGACGGCCCGGCCCTCGGCGCGGGCGGCCTCGGCGCATTCCAGCACGGCACTGAACTGGGGGCGGCCGACACCGGTCTGCATCCGCGTCGTGCACATGGCGCCCGGCCCGACGCCGACCTTGAGCACATCCGCGCCGGCGGTGATCAGGTCGAGGACGCCGGAGGTCGTGACGACATTGCCGGCGACGATCGGCACCCGGACACCCGTACGCTCGACCACCTCGTCGCGGACCGTACGGACCGTTTCGAGCGCCTGCAGCATCCGGTCCTGATGTCCGTGGGCGGTGTCGACGACGAGGACGTCGGCCTCCGAGGCCAGCAGGGCGCGCGTACGGCCCTCGACGTCTCCACTGATCCCGACGGCGGCGCCGACCATCAGGCGGCCCTTCGCGTCGACGGCCGGCTGGTAGATGGTGGCCCGGACGGCGCTCTTGCGGGTCATGATGCCGAGCAGCACGTCACCGTCGGTGATCACGGCGACATCGAGGTGGTGGTCCTCCAGCGCTTCGAACACGGCGGTGGGGTCGGTGTCCGGCGGGAGGGTGAGGAAGTCGGTCCGCATCACCTCGTGTGCCTGGGCGAAGCGGTCCACGTCGGAGGCGTTCTGCGGCTCCAGCAGCCCGACGGCCCGGCCGTCCTCGATCACCACGGCCACCCCGTGCGCGCGCTTGTGGATGACCGCCATGGCCTGCCCGACCGTCGTGTCGGAGGTGACGTGGATCGGTGTGTCGAAGACGGTGTGAGCACGTTTCACGCGACGGATCGACCGGTCGATCTGGTCGGTCGGGATGTCCTGCGGAAGGATCGCGATGCCACCACGCCTGGCCACCGTCTCCGCCATCCGTCGGCCGGCGATGGCCGTCATGTTGGCCACGACGATCGGCAGGGGAGTGCCGATGCCGTCGGTGCTGGTGAGGTCGACGTCGAAGCGAGAGGTGACGTTGGAGCGGCTGGGCGCCATGAACACGTCGCTGTACGTCAGGTCGAACGTGGGCTGCTCGGTGAGGAATCGCACGGGCCCATTCTTGCCCATCGCCCCCAGGGCGCCACGTGTTTCGACGGGAGAGCCGCGGCACCGGCAGGAACCACAGGGGCCCCCGCCGTGTGGCGGGGGCCCCTGTGAAGGCCTTGCGGACGCTCAGTGTTTCTCAGAGCCCTCGAGCTCACGCTCGGGTGCGGCGGGTGCGGCGGCGACCTCCGGCTGGGCCGGGGCCTCCTCCACCTCGTGCTCGCCGTGGGCGTGGGCGGCCTCCAGCTCGTCGCGGGTGGGGTGCGGCAGGTTGCTGCCGGACCACCACTGCGAGGCGCGGGCGCGAGCTGCAGAGACCTGCTTGCCGTCGCGCTGCACACCCCGGGCGTCGGTGTCCGCACTGCGGTCGAGCGCCGGAGCGTGGTCGACGGAGGTGAGGGCGTACGCCTCGTCGTGGCTGATCGGCACGTGCGCCTCGTAGTAGCCGCCCTCGGCGTTGCGACGCATGTCGCCGGACGCCGAGCCGTGCAGCAGTCGCTCCTGGTCGCTCTTCTTCATGCCCAGGCAGATGCGCTTGGTGACCCAGAAGGCGATCACCGGCACGACGAAGATCGCGAACCGTAGGAACCAGGAGATCGCGTTGAGCGACAGCTTGAAGTGCGTGGCGATCAGGTCGTTCGCACCACCGAACTGGAGCAGCAGCATGAAGGTGATGATCGCGACGCCGAACGCGGTCCGGGTCGGATTGTCCTGCGGGCGCTCCAGCAGGTTGTGCGGCTGGGTGTCACCGGTGAACCACTGTTCGATCCAGGGCCACAGGGCCATCACGGTGAAGAAGGCGCCGAGCAGGATCACGCCGGGGATGAAGATGTTCCAGGACCAGGTGGTGTGACCCCAGTGGGACTCCCAGCCCGGCATGATCCGGACCGCACCCTCGACCCAGCCCATGTACCAGTCCGGCTGGGAACCAGCGGTGACCTGCGCGGGGTTGTACGGGCCGTAGGTCCACACCGGGTTGATGGTGATCAGGGCGCCGAACAGGGCGAGGGTGCCCCAGGTGAGGAAGAACAGCCCGCCGGCCTTGGCGATGTACACCGGGAAGGCCGGCTCGCCGACGACGTTGCTCTCGGTTCGCCCGGGGCCCGGGTACTGGGTGTGGTGGTAGTAGGAGACCAGCCCGACGTGGGCGGCCACCAGCGCGAGGATCAGCGCCGGGATCAGCAGGATGTGCACCATGTAGAGCCGGGAGACGATCAGGTCGCCGGGGAACTCGCCGTTGAAGACGAAGAACTCGACCCAGGTGCCGACCAGCGGGATGGAGCGCATCAGGCCGTCGGCGAACCGCAGGCCGGTGCCGGACAGCAGGTCGTCGGGCAGCGAGTAGCCGGAGAAGCCGCCCATGGTGGCCAGGAAGAGCAGCCCGACGCCCAGGATCCACTGGATCTCACGAGGCTTGCGGAAGGCTCCGGTGAAGAAGACCCGGGCCGCGTGGACGAAGGCGGCGGCGACGAAGAGCAGGGCGGCCCAGTGGTGCATCTGGCGGAGCAGCAGGCCACCCCGGATGTCCATCGAAATATGGATCGTGGACTCGAACGCCTGGGACATCATCATGCCCTTCATCAGCTGGTACGAGCCGTTGTACTCGACCTCAGCCATGGAGGGCTTGAACCACAGGGTCAGGAAGACACCGGTGATCAGCAGGACCACGAAGCTCCACAGCGCGATCTCACCGATCAGGAAGGACCAATGGTTCGGGAAGACGTAACGCAGCACGGCCTTCCCGATACCGGCGATGCCCGACCGGTCGTCCAGCCATCGGGCCGTCCCGCCCTGGTTGACCAGGGCGGGGGGCAGGTCGATGTCCTTCGCCGACGCGGTGCGCGTGGTGGTGGCCGCGTCGCCCGGATTGCGGGGTTCAGAGACGGATGCGGGCTTGGCCATCACGCGTCACCTTCCTGGAAATCGTTGCGCGAATCGCGTTCGAAGAAGCTCGGCCCCACCGGAACAGTGAAGTCCTGTGTCGCGATGAGGTAGCCCTCGGTGTCGACACCGATCTTGAGCTGGGGGAGCGAACGGGCCGCCGGCCCGAACACCACCCGGCCGGAGTTGCCGAGGTCGAAGGTCGACTGGTGGCAGGGGCACAGCAGGTGGTGCGTCTGCTGCTCCCACAGCGTGATCGGGCAGCCGACATGGGTGCAGATCTTGGAGTAGCAGAGGATGCCGGACACCTGCCAGTCCTTGCGGGAGGCCGGGATGTTGATCGAGGCCGGGTCCATCCGGACCAGGATGATCGACGACTTGGCCTTCTCCTGCTGGTACTCCACCTCGTGGTAGTCCTGCAGGTTCTCTGGCTGGGCGTTGATCAGCTGGCCGATCTCGACGTCGGCCGCCTTGATCGGCTTCCAGGTGATGTCGTTGACAAGCCGGATCGGCTTCTGCGGGGTCGCCTCGGCGAAGATGGTCCGCTCGATCGTCTGGGCACGCTTGCGGCCGGTCGGCCACGGACCCATGTCGGCGAGGGTGACCACGAGCGGCAGGGCGAACAGGCCCAGCGCGCCGCCGAGGCTGGCGAGGATGACCTTGCGCCGGGCGACGCCCGAGGCGCGGATGCCTTCACTCAGCGTCACCAGGGCGTCGGTGCGGGCCTCCTCGGACGAGGGCGGGGCGTGGCGCTCCTGGGCGACCTCGTCGTCGTCCATCAGGTTGCGACCCCAGGTGACGGCACCGACACCGATCAGGAAGATCGCCAGGCCCATCGTGGTGCCGAAGACCACGTTGTGGAGGCTGCTGTGGAACGAGCCGATCTTGATCTGGACGTCGAGCGGGATGGCGAAGTACGCCACGACGGAGGCCAGGGCGGACAGCGCCGACACCGCGAACGCCACGACGACGCGGCCCTCGGCGTGCTTCGCCGCGTGCGGATTGGTCGAGACCCAGCTGGGGGCCTCGACCCCCAGGCCCGGATCGTCCACCGGTCGCTGCTGGAGCTGGTTGGTCGTGTTGTCGTTCACTTGGAGCGTGCTCCCTTCGAGGTGACCCAGACGGCGAGCACGATCAGGCCGCCGATGCCCGCGACCCAGGCCCACAGGCCCTCGGTCACCGGGCCCATGCTGCCGAGGGACAGGCCGCCACCACTGCTGCCGGCGCCTCCGTTCACGCTCTTCAGGTAACCGATGATCTCCTGGGCGTCCTGGTCGGAGATGACGTTCTTGGAGAAGACCGGCATCTGCTGCGGGCCGATGCGCATGGCTTCATAGATGTGCACCGAGTTGACGTTGGCCAGGGTGGGGGCGAACTTGCCGTTCGGCAGCGCGCCGCCCTTGCCGGTGATGTTGTGGCAGGCCGAGCAGTTGGTGCGGAACAGCTCGCCGCCGCGGGCGATCTGCTCGTCGGTCAGGTTCGTCGGGTCGATGACCGTGGCCTCCGGGATCGCGGGGCCGGGGCCCAGCGTCGCGACGTACGTCGAGATCGCGGAGATCTCAGCCTGCGAGAACTCAGTCTTCTTGCGTGGCGCCTGCTGGCCCGGACGGGCCATCGGCATCCGGCCGGTGCCCATCTGGAAATCGACGGAGGCGGCGCCGACACCGACCAGGGACGGGCCCTGGGTGGTGCCCTCACCGTTCATGCCGTGGCAGGAGGAGCAGGAGACCTGGAAGAGGGCCTTGCCCTCCTCGGCCTGCTGGGACAGGCCGGGGGCGGCGGAGACCCGGGTGCCCGGCATGACGAGCGCGTACACGGCTCCGACCAGGAACAGGGCGAGCACCAGGATGAGTGGCTTGGCAGCCGGGTGTCGCCTCCGCGTGGACAGATACTTCACAGCAATGTGCCTCTCTGTGGGGTGTGGTCCGTGACGCTCGTCAGTGCAGGAAGTAGATCACCGAGAACAGGATGATCCACACCACATCGACGAAGTGCCAGTAGTACGAGAGGGCGATCGCGCTGACCGCCTGCTCGTGCGTGAAGGTCCGCGCGAGGTAGGTGCGGGCCGTGATGAACAGGAAGCCGACGAGGCCACCGAGCACGTGGAGGCCGTGGAACCCCGTGCCGAAGAAGAAGACCGAGCCGTACGCGAACGACTGCGGGGTGAGGCCCTCGGAGAAGAGGGTCGCGTACTCCATGATCTGACCGGAGATGAAGAAGGCACCCATCACGAAGGTGAGGGTGTACCACTCCCGCATGCCCCAGCCGGCGATGTTCACCAGCGACCCGGTGCGCTTCACGCGCCCGTGCTCGGCGGCGTGGACACCCAGCTGGCAGGTGATCGACGAGGCCACCAGCACGATGGTCACCGTCGTCGCCTTCGGGATGTCGAGCCACTCGGCCGGGGTCCAACCACCCGTACCGGCCGCCGCGTGGATGTTGCGCATGTTGAAGTACGCCGCGAAGATCGCGGCGAAGAACATGAGCTCGGACGCCAGCCAGATCCACATGCCCACGGCGAGCGGATCGGGGCGGCCCGGCAGACCGCGGAGTCGGGTGTTCGGGACGGAATGGAGGGCTCCGGTGGGAATGGCCCGCCCGGTGCCCAGCAAGTCAGATGAAGAAGCCACGTGTGCATTATGGCCGGAATCACTCTCCGGCGCTCCTCCTCCGGAGTGACGGGGCAGTTTGGTTGGGTGATCGTTACAGGAACCGGTGTGATGTAGGACGATCTCTGTGGTGACGGCGAGCACAATGTGTTCGCCGTCACTTCTGGCGCGGCGTGATATTTGCCGTCAGATGGCACGGAGGCGTCGGCGACAGGTCGGGCGGCGGTCGGAGCAGGGCGGTCGCGGGGCTGACGCTACGATGCATCTGTTTGCTGGAGCCGAGTCCCGAGGAGGGCAGATGAGCGCAGACGCGTCCGCCGCAGACAAGACGGTGACGGTCCTGCTGTACTCCGATGACCGTCAGGTCCGTGAGAGCCTGAAGCTGGCGCTGGGGCGCCGGGTGGCCGCCGATCTGCCCGAGGTCGTGATCGTCGAGACGGCCACGCACGCCGCGGTCGACCACGCCATGCGCGAGGGAGGTGTCGATCTCGCGATCCTCGACGGGGAGGCCGCGCCGGCGGGCGGGATGGGCATCTCCAAGCAGTTCAAGGAGGAGATCGCGGACTGCCCGCCGATCCTGCTGCTGGTGATCCGCAAGGACGACGCATGGCTGTCGGCATGGTCGCTGGCGGACGCCGTCGAGCGGTACCCGATCGACCCGGTCGCGTTCCCGTCGACCGTCGCCGACCTGCTGCGTCGGCGACTCCAGGCCACCGGCGTCTGAACCATCCGGCGCCCGGGGGAGTCGCCCCCGGCGCCGGCCCAGCGGCCCGCGCTCCGGTGACGGGTCGCGATCACCCGAGGAGGAGTGACATGACCACGAGGAGTCACAGCTGGCCGGACGTACTGACCGGCCTCCTCAACGGCGAGGACCTGACATCCGAGGCGACGGCCTGGGCGATGCGCGAGATCCTCGGGGGCAACGCCACCCCGGTGCAGATCGCCGGGTTCGCGGTGGCCCTGCGGGCGAAGGGGGAAACGGTCGAGGAGGTGACTGCGCTCTCGGACGTCATGCTGCAGTTCGCTCGCCCCGTCCATGTCGAGACCCGTGCGGTGGACGTCGTCGGGTCGGGCGGCGACCGTGCCAACACGGTGAACATCTCGACCATGTCAGCCATCGTCGCCGCTGCGGCGGGAGCCAAGGTCGTCAAGCACGGCAACCGGGCCGCGTCGTCGCTGTGCGGCACCGCGGACTGTCTGGAGGCGCTCGGCCTGGTCCTGGACCTCGCGCCGGAGAAGCAGCAGCAGGTGATGGACGAGGAGGGGATCGTCTTCCTCTTCGCGCCGCTCTACCACGGCTCGCTGAAGTACGCCGCGACGTCCCGGCGGGAACTGGGCATCGCCACGATCTTCAACTACCTGGGTCCGCTGTCGAATCCGGCCCGCCCACAGGCCCAGGCCATCGGGATCGCCAACGAGACGATGGCCGGTCTGCTGGCCGGAGTGTTGGCCGCCCGGGGCAACCAGGGCATGGTCTTCTACGGCGGCGACGGGCTCGACGAGCTCACCACCACCACGTCCTCGACGATCTGGCTGATTCGCGACGGCAGGGTCGTGCCGACCCACCTCGATCCACTGGATCTGGGGATCCCCCGCGCCCAGAAGTCCGATCTGGTGGGCGGCAAGCCCGCGGTGAACGCGGAGATCGTCCGGGAGACGTTCGGTGGGAAGCCCGGGGCCGTCCGCGACATCGTCGTGCTGAACGCGGCAGCCACGATCCTGGCGTACGACGGCCCGGATCTCGAGGCGGACGTCACCGAGCAGTTCCGGGCGTACGTCGATCGTGCCCGGGAGGCTATCGACAGTGGCCGCGCGCTGGCCCGGCTGGAGAGCTGGGTGGCGACCACCCGGCGGCTGGCCGCCGAGCACTGAGCGCCCGGACGGCGGCCCGGCCGAGGTCTGAGCCGCCCGGCGGCCGGCGCGCGGCGTCGGCCGGCTGCCGGTCGTCAGCCGAGCGGTCCCGTCGCGTCGAGCAGTACGGACGCGACGGGGCCGAGCCACATCCAGGGACCGTACGGGAAGGGGCTGCGGCGACCGGTCAGTGAGCGGGCGATGCCCCACAGCGCCCCGAGGAGGCTGCCGGCGAGTAGTGCCACCCACCAGCCGGTCCACGACACCGACGCGCCGAGGGCGCCGATCAAGGGGCTGATCCGTACGTCACCGAAGCCGAGGCCGTGGCCGAGGCGCCACAGCACCAGATAGAACAGGGCGGACGCCAGGGCTCCGAGGAGCACCCGTGCGGTCTCGGCGGACCGGACGGCCTCGGTGGGCCCTCCGGGGTCGGTCAGGGCCGAGACGGCGATGGCTACGGCGGTCAGGATCCAGACGACGCGGGTCAGGCGGAGCGGCAGCCAGGTGGTCCGCGCGTCGACGGCGACCAGCAGGGCGAACAAGGACGACCACACCAACCACAGCGGCAACCACCCGGCGGGCGCCAGGGTGAGTGCTGTGAGCGACGCCGCGGCGGTGAGGCCGCCACAGGTCAGGGCGAAACCGGGGGTGGCGAGATCGGGGTAGTGCGGGGGAGCATCGTCGGTGATCTCGGTGATCTCGGTGATCTCGGTGATCTCGGTGATCTCGGTGATCTCGGTGATCTCGGTGCGGGGAACGGGTCCGCTCGTGGGGACACCGCCACCAGCGAGGACGGTGGCACCCGGCGGGGTGGGATGACCCACAGGAGTCGGATCGGCTGCGGCAGCGGGCTCCGGCAGCCGGCGCAGCACCGGGCCGGTCAGCAGCGCGACCAGGCCACCGATCGCCAGCGCTCCGATGACCGGGACGACGATCGGCGGGATCGCGAGCAGGGCGATCGCGAGCAGGGGCGTGATCATGGGCGCGGTGGCCGAGGACGTACGGCCCGTCGGGACGTCCCGGATGAGGACGGCCGACGGAGGCGGTGGGGGACGGCAGACGAGGGGCGGGGGGCCATGGTGGTCCCTCCGCCCCTCATGACCGCAGATCCGCGGGTCAGCGGGTGGCCTTGGTGAACCCGGCGGCCGAGGCAGCCTCCTCGGTGGCGAACCACACGTCGGTGACGGTGCGCTCGTAGGAATCGGATCCGGGCAGGTGGTACTTCATCGAGCGCGGGTTGCCCTTGATGATGTACTCCGCCGGCGGCTTGGTGCCGACGAACGAGTCGGGGCCATAGCTCGTCGCAGTGTCGGTGGACACCGCGCGGTCCGCCTCGGTGATCCCACCGCCCTCACCGATCATCTCTGCCTCGGCCTCGGCGGTCTCGTCGTCCATCTCGTCCGACACCTCGACCTCCTCGGCGGGGGCGGGCTCCTCGGCGGGGGCGGGCTCCTCCGGACGTGCCGGAGCCGGCGGGGTCGGCTGGTAGTTCTGCCAGGCGTCCTCCTTGGGGGAGCCGAGCTTCTTGGCGACGAGGATCCCGATGCCGATCAGACCGGCCAGCACCAGCAGCACCTTCCAGGTGCCACCGCCCTTGCGGCCTTCGCGCGCCGCGAGCTTCTCCTCGGCGAGGGCGAGCTTGGCCTGTGCCTTGGCGAGCTTCGCAGCCGCCTTGGACTCCTTGCGGGCCTTCCGCCGGCCCTTCGCGGGCGCCGGCGCCGGGTCGACAGCAACGGCCTGCGAGGCGACGGTCTCACCGGCGACCGCCTCGGCCGCCTTGTCGAGGAGCTTCTCGGCGCGAGGGACGACATCCTCCTTGATCCGGGTGGCGGCCTCCTCGGCGAGCGGGCCGACGGCGAGCAGGGCCTGCTCGAGGCGAGGAGCCAGCGTGTCGAGGGTGCCGCGGGCACCGGCAACACCACGGGCCTTGGCCTCGCGGGCGACCGGCGCGAAGCGCGCCTGGGCCTCCTGGGCGACCGGTGCCAGCCGGGCCTGGGCCTCCTGGGCGTACTCAGTGATGATCTCCTGGGCCTGTTCGGCCAGCGGGGCGAGGCGGGCCTGCGCCGTCGCGGTGAACGGGGCGATCCTGGTCTGGGCGTCCGCGACGCGCGCGGCCCCGATCTCACGGGCCTGATCGATGTACGGGGCGGCCGCCTTGATGGCCGCGTCGACAGCGTCGACGCCGACCTCGGTGAGGGACTTCGGCGTCTCGGCCTCGACGACCTTCTGGGTGTTGCTCTTCACTCTTACCTCCGAATTCGTCTGTCAGCGCCTGTCACGTCCGGGCCGCTCGGACCCGGGGACGGGCGGCGCCCCTCGGCGTAGCTCCAGCCTAGCGACCGCCATTCCACATCCGACAGATTCAGGGAGGCTTCTTCGTGGAAACGCCACAATCCGGTGCCCCGACCTCGCGGACGCGACGGGCCCCCGCATCGATCGCGGCACGGCGGTGCTCCCGTCGCCGTTGCCCGCCGCGAGGGGCGTGACAAGATGGACAGGACATGACCGTGTCGTCGGGTCGCCACCCGCCGACCCGACGAAAGGCAGCTCGTGGGCAACTCCACTGCAATCCTGCACACCAACCATGGGGACATCTCCATCACCCTGTTCGACGACATGGCGCCGAAGACCGTGGCCAACTTCGTGGGTCTGGCCGACGGGACCAAGGAGTACGTCGACGCGAAGACCGGTGAGCGGGTGACCGGGCGGTTCTACGACGGGCTCGGCTTCCACCGCATCATCCCGGGCTTCATGATCCAGGGTGGCTGCCCACTCGGCACCGGGACCGGCGATCCCGGCTACAAGTTCGCCGACGAGTTCCACCCCGAGCTGGCCTTCAACAAGCCCTACCTCCTGGCGATGGCCAACGCCGGCCCCAACACCAACGGCTCGCAGTTCTTCATCACTGTGGACCAGACCCCGTGGTTGAACCGCAAGCACACCATCTTCGGGGAGGTCGCCGACGAGGCGTCCCGCAAGGTCGTCGATGCCATCGCGGCGGTGCGGACCGGCCGCGGTGACCGTCCGGTCGAGCCGGTGGTGATGGAGTCCGTCGAGATCGTCGCGGGCTGACCCGACCGTGTCCCAGCCGATGGGGAGCCCGGGCCTCGACGGCCCGGGCTTCCGCCCCTGTTACCGGCATCCCGACCGGATGACCGGCATCACCTGTCAGCGGTGCGGACGGCCGATCTGCGGTGAGTGCATGATCCCGGCCTCGGTCGGGTTCCAGTGCCCGGAGTGCGTCGCTCGCGCCCGGTCCCGGGAGCGGGCGACCCGTACGACGGCGCGGCGGACCCATCCCGCCGGGCAGGGCACGTTCGCCACGCTGGCCTCGCAGAGCGGCACCATGCTGCTGCTCGGCCTGATCGTCGTCATCCAGGCGCTGGACAGCATCCTGTTGGGTCGGGTCTCGCGTCTGCTCGCCTACTTCGGCCAGGCCGTGCTGGCCGGCGAGGTGTGGCGCCTGGTGACCCATGTGCTCGTCTCCGGCGGGATCCTGGCCCTGGTGATCAACGGCTTCGTGCTGTGGATGTTCGGCCGGACGATGGAGATGATGTGGGGTCGGTGGCGCTTCCTGGCGACCTACTTCCTGGCTGGTCTGGGCGCTGCGGCGTTGATGCTGATCGCCGGGCCGACGGGCGCGGTCCTCGGTGGCGCGTCGACCTCGATCATCGGGCTGCTGGCCGCGAACGCAGGGGCCAAGTTCCATGACCGGGAGGATGCCAAGGCGGACCTCATCCTGCTCGCCATCCTGATCGCGTTCAGCGTCTTCAGTGCCCCGGTGATGGTGATCGCCGACGTGGGGGCGATCCTGGCCGGCGGCGCGTGCGGCTGGCTGTGGTCCACTGCTCCCGGTCCCGGCTCCGGGCGTCGACGTGGATCGCTGACCCGCTCCGACCACCTGCACCTGACGGGTGCGCTGGTGATCCTCGGGGTCTGCCTCGTGCTGGCGGGGGTGGCGTTCTTCGTCCGTTGACGTCGTCGTCAGGGGCGGGGCGTCGGTGCATACGGCGGCACCCCGCCCCTCACTCCGAGGTGGCCCTCACTCCGACGTGGGCAGGACGGGAACCAGCTGGCAGGCAGGGACAGATCAGCGGGATCAGAGGGGATCAGTTACCGAGGCTGAAGGCCGCTTCGAGGTCGTGCTTGGAGAAGGCACGGAAAGCGATGTGCGTCTCGGTCGAGATGATGCCGCCGACCTTGTTCAGCCGGTCGGAGACCACCGCCGACAGATCGTCCAGCTCGCGGACCCGGACCATCGCCACCAGATCGATCGTGCCGGTGACGGAGTAGACCTCGGTCACACCATCGAGATCGGCGATCTCCTGGGCGACCTCGGGGATGCGGTCGGTCTCGGCGTTGACGAACACGATTGCGGTGACCATGGCCGTCATCCTAGTGCGCGCCCGACCGCCGCGGCGGGGACGGGCGTCGATCCCTCATCCTCCAGCGCGTCGCCCACGACGCCGGTGCGTATGGGGGGCGGTCCGTCATCGCGGGGATCCGCCGGGACCGGGACCGTGTCTCCGCGCAGCCCGGCCAGCACCTGCGGCAAGGCGTCCGGGGTGACAGTAGCCCGCAACGGCCACATCCAGTCGCCCTGGATGTCGATCAGGCGCACGCCGGGTTCCTCCAGCCACGACGCGATCAGCCCGGTCTCCTCGGGGATCGTCGCGTCACCGCGCCGGGCCGCCGGGACGGACTCGGCGAGCAGGACGGCCTCTTCGGCCACCCTGACCGCGGACTCGCCCGGGCGGGTGCGAGCCGCGCCGGCCAGCCGCCCGTGCCGGATCACGTGGATCTCCCATCCGGGGCGTCCAGCCGCGCCTGCCGGCGCGAAGGTGTCGGTGGTCCGACGGGCGGCGACGAGCTGTGGGCAGTCGACCAGCGAGGCGATCCGGTGGTGTCGGCGGCTGGTGTCCAGGTAGTCCTGCAGACGGGCGCGCACCTCGTCGGCCTCCTCGTAGCGTTGCTGGTCGCTCAGCGGCCCGATCCGGTCGGCGTGGGCCCGCACCACGGCGGCCACGTCGCCGGCCATCGCGGTGACCACGTCCCCGACCACCAACGCGTAGTCCTCCCGGGATATCCGGTGGTCGCACGGGGCCGGGCAGCGTCCCATCTCGGCGAGGGCACAGGCGGCGGTGGGGCGACGTACGCTCAGTCGGGTGGTGCAGCGGCGGACCGGGAACGCCTCCTGCAGCGCCTCGACCACCGGCTGGGCGGCCTCGCGGCCGGGGAACGGGCCGAACCGCACCTTGTCCCCGGGATCGCGTACGACCGAGAGCCGCGGGTAGGCCTCGTCGGTGAGCACGATCCAGACCGGATGGGCCGCTCGCTTGGAGCGGCGGTTGTAGCGCGGTTGGTGGGCGGTGATCAGGCGCACCTCGCGCACCCTCGCCTCCAGCGGCGTACGACACTCGACGCAGTCGACCCCCTCGGCCTGCCGGATCATGTCCTCCATCCGGGCACGCCGCTCCGAGGCGGTGAAGTAGCCCTGGACCCGGCGGCGGATGTCCACGCTGGTGCCCACGTAGAGGATCTCCCGCGGTCCGTCATCGGGCCGCTCACACGCGGCCGGCCCGAGGGACCGGTCCGGCGGGGTGGCGGGCACCAGCGCCGGCGCGGCCGGATCCGTCGCCGGGTCCGTTGTCCGGGGCGTACGCCGGTCACCGCGGTAGAACCAGTAGACGCCGGGCGCGTGCGGCAGGTCCTTGGCCCACGGGGCGCGTTGCCGTCGGGCAGGGGAGACCGGCCGCATCATGGCGACCAGGTCCTCCAGGGTGGAGACCCCGCGATTGCCGACCCGGGCGATCAGGTAGTGCAGCAGGTCGACCGTCGCCCGGACGTCCTCCAAGGCCCGGTGGGTCGGGGTGGTGTCGGCCCGCACATGGGCGGCCAGGGTGCCCAAGGCGTAGTTGCGCACCTCGGTGCGGGGGATGATCTGGCGGGCCAGGGCCAGGGTGTCGAGCACCTGGCGGGGCTGCCAGGGATAGCCCAGCGCGTCGCACCCGCGCCGCAGGAAGCCCATGTCGAAGCGGGCGTTGTGCGCGACCATCACGCAGCCACGGCTGAACTCCAGGAAGGCCGGCAACACCATCGGCAGGGTCGGTGCGCCGCGCAGCAGCCGCGGCGTGATGCCGGTCAGCGCACTGATCTCCGCCGGGACCGGGCACTCGGGGTCGACCAGTGTCTGGAACTCCCCGACGACCTCGCCCGCCCGCACGTGGGAGGCGCCGATCTCGGTGATCGCCGCGTCGCGGCCGGTGCCCGTCGTCTCCAGGTCGACCACGCAGAAGTCGACCGCCGCCAACGGCTCGCCCAGGTCACCGAACGACGGCTGCAGGTCGTCGGTGATCCGGGGAGGACCGTCGAGGGGGAGCTGGGTGATCACGGACAGCAGGCTAGGCGGGGCCTCTGACATCGGGCCGTACGGCTCGGCGGGCGATCTCGCTGGCCGGACACCTATCCTGGGGGCCGACGCGACCGTACGGCGAGGAGGACGGGTGCACGCAGGATCCGCGCGGGACCGGGGGAGATGGGCGCTCGTCGTCGGGGCGCTGGCCCTCGGCGCGGTGTCGATCACCCTCGCGCCTGCTCCGGTGATCCCTGGGCGCGATCGGACCGTGGCGCCCTTCCTCGCCCGGACCGATCCCCGTCCGATGACGACGCGGCGACTCCCCGACGGGACCACGGTCGCCTGCGCCGCCGGCGCCGACTGCGCGGTGTGGGCCGCCGCGATGACCCGCGCCGAGGAGGCGCTCGACCCGTTGCTGCCGGCCCGGCCGCCGGTCGGGGACGTCACGGTGGTGGCGCCGACGTCGGTCGTTCAGGCGGCGCTGCTCGGGGTGGCGATGACCGCGCGACCGGCCGCGACCACGCTGATGGTCGACGACGATCTCGTCGCGCGCGGGTTCGCGCCGGCCGACCAGCGGGGACGGACCTGGATCGTGGTGAATCCCGACATCGCCCGGGCCGGTGGCGATCTGCCGACGCAGGTGCTGACCCACGAACTCGTCCACGCCCGCACCCGGGCGCCGGAACTCACCGGGCCGCTGTGGGTCGAGGAGGGCTATGCGGTCGCCTTGACCCACCGGGCCCTCGGCCCGCAGGCCGGACCGGTCCGGCCGCCGTCGGCCGCCGGTGACTGGCCGTCCGACCGGTGGCCGCCGCGCACCACCGACGACTACGGTGTCGCCGGACAGATCGTCACCGACCTCGCCGCGCGCATCGGGTGGGACGGCGTGGCACGCTGGTACGCGGCATCGGAGGCGGGCGCCGGATCGCTCGCCGCCGCCGGGGCGGAGCTCACCCGCCCGGACGGCCCCGCGATGCGAGGGTGAGGAGACAGACATGCCCACTGCGGACCAGCGGACGGCCATCGGGATCGACATCGGCGGATCCAAGGTCGCCGCGGCGGCGGTGGCTCCCGACGGACAGATGCTGGGGCGTCGTACGATCCCCACGCCCACGGACCGGGCGGACGCCGTCGAAGAGGTGATCGTCGAGCTGGTCGATGCGCTGGCGGGGGAGCATGCCGCCTGCGCGGTCGGGATCGGCGCTGCCGGCTGGGTGGACGAGACCCGTCGGAAGGTCCGGTTCTCCCCGCACCTGGCCTGGCGCAACGAGCCGCTGGCCGATCGTCTCGAAGCGCGACTCGACCTGCCGGTCGTGGTCGACAACGACGCCAATGCCGCGGCCTGGGGCGAATACCGGTTCGGCGCCGGCCAGAGCAGCGAGTCTTTCGTGATGATCACCCTCGGGACCGGGATCGGCGGCGGACTCGTCCTCGACGGCGAGGTCCACCGCGGCCGCTGGGGTGTGGCGGGCGAGTGGGGCCACCTGTGCGTCGTCCCCGACGGCCAGATCTGCCCGTGCGGCAACCGGGGCTGCTGGGAGCAGTACTGCTCCGGGGAGGCGCTGCGGCGCGAGGCGGTCGCCCTGGCTTGGACCGGTTCGCCGCGGGCGCTGCCGCTGCTGGACCGCGTCGGGGGCGACCCGGCCGCGATCCGCGGATACCACGTCACTGCCGCCGCCCTGGACGGCGACCCGGCCTGCGCAGAGATCCTCACCGGGGTCGGCGAGTGGCTCGGGCGTGGCCTGGCCGGCCTGGCCGCGATCCTCGACCCGGAGCGGTTCGTGATCGGCGGCGGCGTCAGCGAGGCCGGCGACATGCTGCTCGACCCGGCCCGCACGGCGTACGCACGGCACCTGACCGGGCGTGGTTTCCGGCCGATGGCCGAGATCCTCCCGGCCCGGCTGGGGAACGACGCCGGGCTGGTCGGCGCCGCGGACCTGGCACGGCGTGGGGCGTGCGCCGGCTGAGCGCCGGCCTCCGGTCGGTACGTACGACCGGCTGACCGGAAGCGGAAGCCGCCACTCAGCGCCGGGCGACGAACCGGTCGAAGAAGGCCGCCGTCCCGGTCCGGATCTGCGGGGCGTCGTTGTCGAGGGTCGCCACGTGGTAGGAGTCCTCGAGCATCCGGACGGTCAGGTCACACGGTGCGGTCCGCAGCACGCCCAGCGAGGTGTCGTCGACCACGTGGTCGACGGTCGAGCGGAACAGCAGCGTCGGTGCGGTCAGCCGGTCCAGGTGCACGGTCACGTCGCGCCACAGCGCGCGCAGTGAGTTCGCCGCCGCCAGCGGCGTACGGTCGTACGCGAACTCACGGCGTCCCGGCTTCTTGATGTCGCTCGCGATCCCGGCGATCGAGCCGATCAGGCGGGACAGCACCGGCAACAGCACGTACGTCGGGTCGGACGTGCCCAACGAGGGGTTGACCAGGGCGACGGCCGGGATCTCCGGATGCTGCTCGGCCAACCGGACGGCCAGTGCCCCACCCATCGACAGACCGCCGACGAACACCACGTCATGGTCAGTCGCGAGCCGGACGTACTCCTGCTCCACGCGGTCGTACCAGTCGGTCCAGACGGTCCGGGCCATCTCTTGCCAGGTTGTGCCGTGGCCGGGCAGACGCGGCACCGCGACGTCGTAGCCGCGGGCGGCGAGCCCCTCCGCCCAGAGACGCAGCGACGCGGGGGTGCTGGTGAAGCCGTGGCAGAGCAGCACCGCCCGGGCGCCCGGGGCCGGACGTACGGACGACACCGTCGCACCGGACGCCGTGGCGTCGGACACCGTGGCGTCGGGCACCGGGGTGTCGGCTGAGGGGGCGTCGGCTGACGAGCTGCCGGCGCGATGGGCTCCGTCCACCGCGTGCAGGCGATAGCCCCACGCATCGGGGTCCACGGTGACGACCGGCCGGACTGGGCGGGTGACCATGGTCCGACTGTAGCCGGACCAGCCCACGCCGGCCGGACGACGATCGGACCACCGCCGACGGGGTCCGATTGGATAGGCTGAGTCGTCCCTAGATCCGTTGCCGCAGCGACGCACGGGTCGGCCCTGACCACCGGAGGTGTCCGTGTCCGAGATGGCGTACTCACTCTTCAAGCGGCTGCTGTTCCGCCCGGCGATCGCCGGGCTGTGGCGGCCGTGGGTCGAGGGCGAGGAGAACGTCCCCGCGGTGGGGCCTGCGCTGATGGCGAGCAACCACATCTCGGCCGGAGACACCGTCATGCTGCCGGCGATGATCCGCCGCCGGATGGTCTTCCCGGCCAAGTCCGAGGCCTTCCACGGCAAGGACATCAAGTCCCGGGTGGTCGCCTGGTTCCTCAAGGCCGTCGGCATGCACCCGATGGACCGCTCCGGCGGTCGGGCCAGCGCCGAGAGCCTCGCCGAGGTCTCGGAGGTGCTCGGCCAGGGTGACCTGCTCGGCATCTACCCGGAGGGCACCCGCTCGCCCGACGGCCGGCTCTACAAGGGCAAGACCGGCGTCGCCCGCCTGGCGCTGGCGTCCGGTGCCCCGGTGATCCCCGTCGCGATGATCAACTCGCAGCTCGTCAAAGGCCCCTTCGGCATCCCGCTGATGCGCAAGCCCGGGATCAGGATCGGCCGGCCGCTCGACTTCTCGGAGTATCGCGGACGCGACAACGACCGCGAGGTGCTGCGCTGGATCACCGATCGGGTGATGGCCGCCATCGTGGAGCTGTCCGGGCAGGAGTACGTCGACGTCTACGGCACGAGCGTGAAGTCGGGCAACTTCACTCCTGAGCAGCTCGCCGCCAAGGTGCAGGCCCGGCCCGGGATCGGCGCCCGCAAGCCGCCGATCGAGGTCCCCGGACCCGCCTCCCAGGGCTGATCCCGCGCCGGCACCGGCGCCTGCCGAGGGCGGGTCCGTCCCGGTCGTCGGGGTGTCCCGTCCGGCGCCCACGATTCCCGGGACGACGGAGGAGCGTTGGCGTTTCCGCCTAGACTCGTCCGCGTGTCTGATGCATCACGAATCCCCTCCCTCGGTCAGCTGCACGCCATGAACCCTGCCCAGCAGCCGAGCTATGCGGATCAGGCCGAACTGGCCGACGTCATCGCCCAGCTGCGGACCCGCCCGCCGCTGGTGTTTGCCGGGGAGTGCGACGACCTGCGGTCCAAGCTCGCCGCCGTCGCCCGCGGCGAGGGATTCGTCCTGCAGGGCGGGGACTGCGCAGAGACGTTCGCCGGAGTCACCGCGGCCAACATCCAGAACAAGCTGCGTACGCTGCTGTCAATGGCTGTCGTGATGACGTACGCCGCCCAGGTCCCGATCGTCAAGATCGGCCGGATCGCCGGGCAGTACGCGAAGCCGCGCTCCAAGGACACCGAGACCCGCGCGGGCGTCACCCTGCCCGCCTACCGCGGCGACGCGGTGAACGGCTTCGACTTCACCGCGGAGTCCCGTCGGCATGACCCGAAGCGACTGCTGGAGACGTACAACTCGTCCTCGGCGACGATGAACCTGGCCCGTGCCCTGCTGACCGGTGGTTTCGCCGACCTGCGGACGGCCCACTCCTGGAACGCCGACTTCGTCCGGTCCGCCCCGGTGAACGAGCGTTACACCGAGCTGGTCGGCGAGATCGACCGCGCGCTGGCGTTCATGGTCTCCTGCGGCATGGACGCCGAGGCGATGCACACCGTCGACTTCTTCTCCTCCCACGAGGCGCTGCTGCTCGACTACGAGCACGCGATGACCCGAATCGACTCGCGTACGCACACGCCGTACGACGTGTCCGGCCACTTCATCTGGATCGGCGAGCGCACCCGCCAGCTCGACGGCGCCCACGTCGAGTTCCTCCGGCACCTGCGCAACCCGATCGGCATCAAGCTGGGCCCCAGCACCTCGGCGGCGGACGCACTGGCCCTGGCGGACAAGATCGACCCGGACCGTGAGCCCGGCCGGCTCACCCTGATCACCCGGATGGGGGCCGACAAGGTCCGCACCGTGCTGCCGCCGGTGATCGAGGAGGTGATGGCGTCGGGACGCCAGCCGGTCTGGATGTGCGACCCGATGCACGGCAACACCTTCACCACCGACAACGGCGTGAAGACCCGCGCGTTCTCCGACGTCGCGGACGAGGTCGACGGGTTCTTCGGCGTGCACGAGCAGTGCGGCACCTGGCCGGGCGGCATCCACATCGAGCTCACCGGTGACGACGTCACCGAGTGCGTCGGCGGTGTCGACGAACTCGGCGAGGACGACCTGGGCGAGCGCTACGAGACCCTCTGCGATCCGCGGCTCAACCGCAACCAGTCGCTCGAACTGGCCTTCACCGTCGCGCAGCGGCTGACCGAGGGGCGGATCAAGCGGGCCAACCCGGTCCAGGAGTACACCCCGAAGACGTTCTGAGTCGTGGTCGGTCAGGAGGGACAGCGGATGGCCGCACCGTTCCGGATCCTCACCGTCTGCACCGGCAACGTCTGCCGGTCCCCGGTCGCCGAGTTCCTGCTGCGCCACGCACTCGGCCCGGGGGTCGAGGTGGCCAGCGCCGGCGTCGCGGCGCTGGTCGACGCGCCGGTGGATCCGCCGATGGTGGATCGTCTGCGCACCGGTGGGGTGGTCGACACCGCGGGCTTCCGGGCCCGTCGCCTCACCGCGGCGATGATCCAGGAGGCGGACCTGATCCTCGCGATGACTCGCGACCACCGGGCCGACGTGGTGACCGAGGTGCCGCAGGCGTTGGGACGTACGTTCACCCTCACCGAGTACGCCGCGATCCTCGCCCGGTGGGCGGACGGTCGGACCTTCTACACGGTCCGGACGTCGGACCGACTGGCCGAATTCACCGCGGAGGCGGCCCGGCTGCGAGGCACCGTACGGTTCGACGCGCCGGCGGAATACGACGTCCCCGATCCGTTCCGGGCGGCGCCGGAGGTCTACGACCTGGCGTACGACCGGATCGGTGCGGCCGTCGCCGCCATCGCGGCCGTGCTGCGCCGGGACAGCGGCCCCGGCGGGACGGGCGTGCCGGGGACGGCCCCGAGGAGAGCGATCGAGGTCGAGCCGGACTCGATGACTGCGCCCTCGGGAGAAGGGCCCGCGGCGCGGCCGCGGCCGGAGATGCCCCGGGAACCCGTGGCGGAGCGGTCGGATTCAGGCCAGGGCGGGCTTCGCGGCCTGTTCCGGCGCCATCGTCCGTGACCGCGTCTGGGCGGCGACGTCGGTCGCCGCTGCCCGCACGCTGGTCGGGTCGGTCAGGTAGCTGTTCATGTGGACGTCGAAGCCGTGCAGCATGTTCGACGGCGACGCGCTGGACACGGTGAAGTCGCACACCGAGTCACCGGTGTTGCAGACCGTGTGCCACCGATCCGGATGGTCCCAGAAGGTGTCCACGTCCGAGGTCGTCGGGCGGAAGCGGTTGCCGGCCATGAACGGTGCGGCGTACGAGATGCCGTAGTGCGCAGGCCCGGTGGCAGTGGTGCCGTAGAGGTGACCGGAGTCATCGGGGAGACGGTCGGGATCGGCGATCGCCAGGACTCCGTCGATCCGGTCCATCAGGCCCGGACCGTACGCTTCGGGGTGGGCGGCCATGTCGGCCATTGCCCGATGGGTGACGATCGCACCCTGTGACTTCCCGGACAGCACGTAGTGCTCGGTGGGGCAGCCGGCCGACCGCTCGGCGAGCACCGCTTCGAGCTTCGTCACCCCGGTGTCGATGCTGCGGAAGAAGTCCTGCGAGGAGTACGGGGACGCCAGGGTGGTGACCGGGGTCGAGGGGTAGTCGATCGACATCGCCGAGGCGGCGTGGCCCGGGATCTCCAGCCGGTACTGCTGCCACGCCAGGGCCGACTCGGGGCCCATCCCGTAGAGGCTCGACTCCGGCGTCTCGCCGGAGCCTCGTACGCCGATGAACATCACGTCCTGGCACGGGATGACAGTGGTCATCTCGGGGGCCGGAGCCGTCCGCGTCGCCGCATCCGCAGGCAATGCGACGACCGCACCGTAGAGCGCGAGACCTGCGCCGAGCCCGGCCGCCACGCGGCGACGCCGACGACGCCTGAGGGACTTCCGCTCGAGGGCGGCGGACCGATCGGGACGGCGCACGTCGGCGAGGGGGGTGAAGCGGATGAAGCGGGGGAGGCGCACGCAGTGTTCCTGTGGTCGGCGCGGGCGTGTGCCCGGGGCGAGGCCCCGGTGCCCTGGTGAACGTCTGTGATCAGAGTACGGGGGCAGATCGCCGAACAACGAATCGTCACCGGCCGGTGGCACAGGAGAGACTCAGGAAAGGCTGTCGGTCGACCGCGGTCGGTGCCCGGCCCGCGCGGGCTCGGCACCGGGATGTGACGTGAATCACCATGGCGGTGGCACGCCGGGAGGCGGTGTCAGGTCAGGAAGAGGGGATCAGGTCAGGAAGAGGGGATCAGACCAGGAAGAGGGTGATGACGCTCCCCTTCGCGATCATCGCGCCGGGATCGGAGGACGTGCGGGCGACGTAGCCCAGACCGAGGTAGTTGACGTCGACCGGCTGGGTGGTGGACTGGAACCCGGCCTGCGCCAGCGCGTTCTGGGCCTGCTGGGTCGACATCCCCTTGACGTCCGGAACCGGCGCCTCCGGAGCCCCCTTGGAGATGGTCAGCGCCACGGTGTCACCGCGGTACAGCGTGCCGTCGGACGGCGTCTGGCCCATCACCTTGCCGGCCGCCACCTGGTCGGAGAAGTCCTCCCGAGTGACCACCCGCAGGCCCTTGCCCGCCAGCGTCGCCACGGCGTCCTTGGCGTCCCGGTTGTACCAGGTGGTGATCGTGATCGGCTCGCGGCCCTTGGAGACGGTCAGGTCGATGGTCGTGTCGGGCCCGACCGAGGTGCCGGGCTGTGCCGAGGCGGAGGTCACCAGGCCCTGGGCGGTGTCCTCGCTCCAGGCCTCGGTCACCCGGCCGACGGTCAGGTGGGCGGCGCGCAGTGCGTCCTGGGCGGTGGCGATGTCCTTGCCGACCACGGCGGGCACCTCGTAGCGTTCCGGCCCCTTGGACAGCACGGCGGTGAGGGTGCCGCCCCTGGCGATGTTCTCACCCTGGGCGGGGACGGTCCCGATCACCCGACCCGCCGGCACTGTCTCGGAGAACTCCTCGGTGGTCGCGAAGGTCAGCCCGGCCGCTTCGGCGGCGGCCTCCGCCTCCGGCTGGGTGAGGCTTGCCACCGCGGGAGTGGCCACGTAGCGGCCGGCGGCGAGCCACCACACGCCGACGACGAGGGCGACGGCGGTCGCCAGGGTGAGGGCCATCGACGTCAGGCGCCGGGCGCGGCGGCGACGTGTCTCGCGGGCGATCTCGTACGCCCCCGAATCGGCCCATCGGGTGTCGTCCATCGCCGGGCGGTCGGGCCCAGAAGGCTCCGCCGTACGGGTCCCGGTCCGGGGAGCGGCCGAGGCGGCGGTCCTGGGCGCGGTGGTCGTGGTGGTCCTGGTCGGGACGGCGGTCCGGACCGAGGTGGTCGATGCTGCGGTGGTCGATGCTGCGGTGGTCGGGGCTGCGGTGGTCGGGGCAGCAGTGGTTGGGGCAGCAGGAGTGGTCGGGACGGCAGCAGTGGTCGGGGTGGTGCCGGACGCGGTGGTGCGCCGTACGGTCAGGTCGACCTCCGGCGTCTCGGCCGGTGCCGGGCCATCCACCGCGGGCGCGGCCGAGGCCGCGGTCGGTTCGGCCGCCGCCGCGACCGCGTGGGCGGCCGCCAGTGCAGCCAGGGCCCGCCGGGTCGGCGTGTACTCGATGTCGACCGGCTCGGTGTCGTCGAGGGAGTTCGGATCCGAGAGCAGGGTGGTGAGGTGCGGGTCGTGCATGATCCCCGACGACAGGGCCTTGCGGGCGCGCCGCACCCCGTCGAGGAAGGCCCGGGCGTCGCGCGGCCGGCGGTCGGGGTCGCGCGCGGTGGCGGCGCGGACCAGGGCGTCCAGGTAGGGCGGGATGCCGTCGGGGGACCGGCGCCAGTCGGTGTCGACCCAATCCGACGGCTTCGGGACGTCGCGGTGGACGTGGGCGTACGCCACCTGGATCGGCGTGTCCCCGGTGTGCGGCTTCTTGCCGGTCAGCATCTCGAAGAGCATGATGCCGGCCGAGTAGACGTCGGAGCGGGTGTCGGCGTAGCCGTGCTCGACCAGTTCCGGCGGCAGGTAGGAGACGGTGCCGACCAGCAGACCTTGGGTGGCGGCGGCCGACTGGGCCGTCACGGCCCGCGCGAGGCCGAAGTCGGCGACCTTCAGCAGCCCGCGGCGCGAGATCAGGACGTTCTCCGGCTTCATGTCGCGGTGGATCAGACCGGAATCGTGGGCGGCGGCAAGCGCCGACAGGATCGGGTCGATCAGGTCCAGCGAGCGGGTCGGGGTCAGCGGAGCATCACGGCTGACCAGCCGGCGCAGCGTCGAGCCCTCCACCAGCTCCATCACGATGTACGGGCGGCCGAAATCGTTGCCCTGATCGAAAACAGAGACTATGTTGGGGTGCGACAGGCGCGCGGCCGCCCGGGCCTCGCGATCGAAGTTCCTGGCGAAGTCCTGGTCGTCACCCAGATCCTCGTGCATCACCTTCACCGCGACCGTACGGTCGAGCCGCCGATCCTCCGCACGGTAGACGGTGGCCATGCCGCCGCGCGCAAGGCGCGCGACGATCTCGTAGCGATCGTCCAGTGCCCGGCCGATCAGGGGGTCGACGACAGTGCTCGAATGGGTCACGTCTGCTCCTAACACGGTCGAAAGGGGAAGGGGCCGTGTCAGCCTCGACTCAAGAGTCTAGAGGTGGGGTCGAGAGTCTCCCGGGTAACGACACGGGGAAAACTCACAGGGTTCACTCAGGCGTCGGCTCTCCGTCAGCTCGGGGAACGCCTGTCCGGCGGCGCGTCAGAGGCTGCGGCGGACCGCGGCGTGGGCCAGGCCGATGAGCGCCGTACGACCCTCGTCGCCGATCGGTGCAGCCTCCAGAGCGGTGAGGGCACGGTCCAGATGCGACTCGATGTCGGACTCGACCTTGTCCCGGGCGCCGCTGGCGACGATGATCTCGCGCGCCTCGGCGATGCCCTCCTCGCTGAGGTCGGGGGAGCCGACCAGGCTGAGCAGCCGGTTGCGGCCGGCGTCGCGGGAGCCGGCCAGGGCGTACGCGAGCAGCAGGGTGTGCTTGCCCTCGCGCAGGTCGCCGCCGGACGGCTTGCCGATCACGCCCTCGTCGCCGAACACGCCGAGCAGGTCGTCGCGGTACTGGAAGGCCCGGCCCAGCGGGGAGCCGTACGCGGCCAGCGCTTCCTGGGCGGCGTCGTCGGCCCCGCCGAGCGCGGCACCGAATTGGACCGGTCGGCGCACCGAGTAGCGGGCCGACTTGTACTCGACCACCCGGCGGACCTGCTCGATATTGTCCTGCAGCCGGTCGGGGCGCAGATGCTGGGCCTGGGCCACCACGTCGAGGAACTGCCCGCAGGTCACCTCGGTGCGCATCGCGGTGAGATACGGCAGCCCGCGCTGCAGCGACTCGGGGGACAGGCCGGCCGCGTGCACCATCTCGTCGGACCACATCACCAGCAGGTCGCCTAGAAGGATCGCCCCTGCCCGGCCGAACTGCTCGCCCGAGCCGGCCCAGTCGTGAGCATCGTGCAGATCGGCGAACTGCAGGTGCGCGGCGGGCACGCCACGGCGGGTGTCGGAGTTGTCCATCACGTCGTCGTGCATCAGCGCAGACACGTGCAGCAGCTCCAGGCTCGCTGCGGCCCGGACCAGGGCGGCGTACGCCTCGTCGTCCGGTCGCCCGGCCGCCGCCACGTAGCCCCACACGGCGAACGCCGGGCGCAGCCGCTTGCCGCCGCCGGTGAACACCTCGGCGAGGGAGGTCATCGGGTCCAGCTCGGTCCCGATCGCGGCCAACACCTGTCGCTGCTCGGTGAGGAAGCCGGTGAGGGCGTCCTGCACGTCCTGACGGAACGGCGCGGCGAGCGGCTGGGCGGGATCGAGTCGGTTGACCACGGACTGAGCCTAGGACGTCGGCCCGGAAACGGCCACATTATGGTGTGCGCCATGGAGCCCCGGACGATCGACGAGATGCTGCGCGCTGGTGACCGTACGCTGCATTCCTTCGAGTTCTTCCCGCCGAAGACGCTCGAGGGCGACGCGATGCTGTGGCAGTCCCTGCGCGAGCTCGACGCCCTCGAGCCCGACTTCGTCTCCGTCACGTACGGTGCCAACGGCTCGCGCCGCGACATGACCGTCACCATCACCGCCCGGTTGGCCCAGCTGATGAACGAGCGGCTGGCCCGCGACCCCGAGGCCCACGTGATGCAGGTGATGGGACACCTGACCTGCGTCAGCCAGCCGATCGACGAACTCGCCGAGGTGATCGACAAGTACGCCGAGGCGGGGATCGACCACATCCTGGCGATCCGCGGCGACATGCCCGGCGGACCGAGTGCGCCCTGGGTGCGCCACCCGCACGGGCTGGACAATGCCACCGAACTCGTCCGGCTGATCCGTCGGCGCAACCCGGCCGCGGTGATCGGCGTGGCGGCGTTCCCCGACCTGCATCCCGACCGGCGCGATGCGGCGCTGGACGCCCGGATCCTGGTCGAGAAGCAGGAGGCCGGGGCGTCGTTCGCGATCACCCAGCTCTTCTTCGAGCCGGACCGCTACTTCGAGCTGGTCGACCGGGTCCGCGCCCTGGGCTGCGACCTGCCGATCATCCCGGGCATCCAGCCGGTGACCAATCTGGGCCAGATCGAGCGTTTCGCCGAGCTCTCCGGCGCGGCGCTGCCGGACCGGATCGTCGCGCGGCTGCGGGCCGTCGGGGACGACCCCGACGCGGTCCGTCGGGTCGGGGTGGACATCGGTGTCGAGCTGTGTGAGCGGCTGTTGGCCGGCGGTGCGCCGGGGCTGCACTACTTCACGCTGAACCGGTCCCGGGCGACCCGGGAGATCTTCTCCCGGCTGAAGCAGGGCGTTCCCGGGGCCTGAGCGGTCCCGGCGGCGCACGCCGGGCCCGATCGGGCCGATCGGGCCGGCGACCGGTCCGCCCCGGGGCAGGCCCCCGAGCCAAGGGCCCCGGGTCAGACACCTGCCAGCACGGTCACATGGTTGGCGACCGCCAGCCCTCCCATGTTGTGCACCAGGCCGAGGTGCGGCTGCGGCAGCTGCATCGCCCCGGCGGTACCGGCCAGTTGTCGGGCCACCAGCACGTGCTGGGAGACACCCGTCGCGCCGACCGGATGTCCCTTGGCCTTCAGCCCGCCGGACACGTTGACCGGCAGCCGACCGTCGGGCTCCACCCAGCCCTCCTCGATCGCGCGCCGCCCCTGTCCGGGCGCCGTGAGCCCGAGCATCTCGTAGGCGACGAGCTCGGCGATGGTGAAACAGTCGTGCACCTCGGCGAGGTCGAGATCGTCGAGGGAGATGCCGGCCATCGCCAGCGCGCCGGCGACGGCCCGGCGGCCGCCGGCGAAGTCGGTCAGGTCGCGCCGGTCGGTCTCCAGGGCGTCGTTGGCGTGGCCGATACCGACGATGGTGGCCAGCGGACGGGCTGGGTCCCGGCGCAGGACGAGGGCGGCCGCCCCGTCGCTGACCAGCGAGCAATCGGTGCGGCGCAGCGGCCCGGCGACGATCGGGTTGCGGTCCGACACCGTACGGCAGAACTCGTAGCCGAGGTCCTTGCGCAGCTGTGCGTACGGGTTGGCGCAGCCGTTGCGGTGGTTCTTCGCGGCGATCCGGGCGAGGACGTCGCCGAGCCAGTCCTCCGCGTGGTAGCGCTGTGCGTACGCCGTGGCCACCTCGGCGAAGCTGCCGGCGAACCCGGTCGGCGAGTCGGTGCCGGCCCGGAGCAGGTCCGCGCCGAGCAGCGCGCGGGCCACCGTCGGGCGGTCGGCGTGGGTCATCTTCTCCACCCCGATCACCAGCACGGTGTCGGCGAGGCCGGAGAGAATGGCCCGGACGGCCTGGTGCACAGCGGCCGAGCCGGAAGCACAGGCGTTCTCCACCCGGGTCATCGGCTTGCCCCACAGCCGGGGCTCGCGACTGATCGGCAGCGAGGACGGAAAGGCGAACGGGGTGAGGCCGCTGTTGAACTGGGAGACGTACACCTCGTCGATCTCCTCCGGTTCGAGGCCCGCATCGGCGATCGCCGCCACGGTCACCTCGCCGACGAGGCTGTCGACGGTCTCATCGGTCAGCTTGCCGAACGGGGTGTGGGCGGTGCCGACGATGCCGATGCGGACCGGCAGGGTGGTCGATGCGGGCATGGTGCTCCTCGGGTCGGGATGATCGGGTCGGGATGATCGGGGCGGCCTGGAATGGTCGGGACGTCGGCGGGAACGGCCGGAGGACGGCCGGACAGGGATCGGCGTCAGAGCGTGATGCCGTACCGGTGGAGTTTCCGGTAGAGGCTGGACCGCGACACCCCGAGCTGGTGGGCGGCGGCCTGCCGGTTCCCGCGGGACGCGTGGAGCGCGGCGGTGATCGCGTCGCGCTCGGCGGTCTCGAGCGGCGTCAGCGGGCGGTCCTTGCTGGTGTGGCAGTAGCTCGGCAGGTCCTCGGCGCGGATCTCGCCGACCGGCCGGTGGGTCAGGGCGTGCTCCAGTGCTTCGCGCAGCTGGGTGACGTTGCGCGGCCAGGCGTAGCGGGCGATCGTACGGTGCGCCTGCGGTGACAGGCGCACCCGACGGTTCGGTGCGAGCTGGCTGAGCAGTCGGGTGACGATGGTGTCGAGGTCCTCCGGCCGACTCCGCAACGGCGGCACGGTCACCGCGGTGGTGAAGTGGTCGAGCAGCGCCCGGAACGGCAGGTCGGCGTCGAGCCGGGCGTCCGAGAGCGTCACCGCCACGCTGACCCGTCCGCCGGTGCCGGCCAGCACCGGGAGCAGCCGGTCGAGCACCGCGACCCCCGCGGGGGTGGCCTGGTCGATGTTGGGGACGATGCACAGTGTCGGCTGGTGACTGGTCGGCAGCGTGTCGAGGTCAACGTCGACCGGTGCCGCGTCGTCCAGCTGGGCCGGATCGATGGTCATGCTCCGGCCGCTGGGATGCGTCGCGTGGAAGACCTCGGCGACCAGGGTGAACTTGCCGGACCCGGTCTCGCCGAGCACGATCGTCGGCTCCCCGTTCGCCAGCGCGGCGCGCAGCTGTTCGCCGGCCCGCCGCCAGGCCGGGGCCCGGCCGTCGACGATCGGGACGTACGGTCGGCGCAGGTCGTCGACGAGCTTCCGGGCGCGCGGATCGGGTGCCGCGACCGCCACATCGGGCAGGCGTTCGATGGTGAATGCCTCGCCGCCGGGGGCGCCGTCGCCACCGGCGCGCGCGTCGCCGACGGTCGACACCGGGCTGCTGTCGAGGCCACCCGGGGACGTCGGCTCGCTCGGGCGGGGGATCGCCGGATCGAGCACCTCGACGATGACGACCAGACCGGCGGTCTGGCCGCCGGCCAGGATGCGGGTGCCGCGCAGCCGGATCCGTCGCCCGGACGACAGCTCGATCGTGTCGCTGGCGCGGTCGCGACGAGTCATCACGAAGGAGGCGTGGCGGCGGATCGCCCGCTGTTCCTCGCCGGAGAACAGCCCCTCGGCCGCCGCGTTCAGCATGGACGTCGACTCGCCGAAGGCGAACACCGCCTGCCGGGTGGCCCGGGCGTCCGCCCGGACGTACGTCTCGAACAGCGCCTGCTGGGCCTGGCTGCGGTCGAGCAGCAGGTTGCGGCTGATGTCCTTGGCGGCGGACTTCACCAGTGTGTGCATCAGCGGGCTCCAGGAGCCGGCCAGGGTGGACAGGTCGAGGATCCCCTCGACCCGGCCGGTCAGCGGATCGATGATCGGCGACCCGGTGCAGGCGAACGCCTGGAGCTGCTCGGAGTAGTGCTCCGGACCGACGATCGACACCGGCTGTCCCGACTCGATCACGGTGCCGACGCCGTTCGTGCCGACCGAGTCCTCGGCGTACGCGAAGCCCGGCAGGAAGTCGACCCGGTCGAGCATCCGGCCCACCCGGTGGGAGGAATCGCGGCGCTGGATGATCCGGGCGTTGCGGTCGGTCAGGGCGATCACCACGTCGACGTCGGCGGTGTCGTCGTGCAACTGGGTGAGCACCGGCTCGGCGCAGCGGGCCAGCCGGCAGCCCGGGTCGAAGTCCGGCGCGAACGGCGCGTCCCAGCGTGCGGCGTCCACTCCGGCGGCCCGGCTGCGCTGCCAGGACGCGGCGAGCAACTCGGGCACCCCCGGGTCGGCGGGCTCACCCCGCTCGAGGAACTCGACCCGCGCCGACGCGATGCGGCGCAGCCGGTGGTCAGCATCCGGCATTGTCACCTCCTTGTGACGAGCCCGCACTGTGACGTGCGGCACAACCATGGTCGCTGCCTGAGGGTCGCCAGACCAGTCGGAACGGTGTCCCAACTTGGGACATGGCGCCAGGTGTGAACCCCATCACGCTGGAGAGCACCGTCACCGACGCCGGTCCGCCCAGAGGGCGTCGCGTGCCGACCACACACCTGACCCGAGGAGAGGGCATGGACACCCTGATCAACATCGACAACGGCGGAACGCTCACCGACATCTGCGCGTGGGACGGTGACGCGTTCACCTTCACCAAGACCCTGACCACACCGCAGGACCTCTCGGACTGCCTGTTCACCGGCCTGGAGAAGGTCTCTGCGGCGCTCTACGGTGAGGCCGATCTGGAGCGACTGCTGCACGGCACCCAACACCTCCGCTACTCGACCACCCAGGGGACGAATGCCCTGGTGGAGCGCCAGGGACCGATGATCGGCATCCTCACCACGATGCCGGGACTGGCCGACCTGATGCGGGGGAGCGACCCGGAACGCGAGCTGTTCACCGGGCTCGTCGGCGACCGGCACGCCCGGATCGATCTCGACGCGGGCAGCGCGGAGGAGGCCGACCGCGAGGCCGTCCGCCTGGTCACCCGGCTCACCACCTTGGGTGCCGGGCGGGTGGTGGTCGCGGGACACAGCCAGGAGGAGGAGCACCGGCTGCGCCACGTGCTGCTGCGCAGGTTCCCCCGCCACCTGCTCGGCTCGGTGCCGCTGCTCTATAGTTGGGACCTCGCCGGCGACCGCAACGACGCCCGCCGGGTGTGGTCGTGCGTGATCAACTCCTTCCTGCACCCCACCATGGAGCGGTTCCTGTACGGCGCCGAACGCCGACTGCGGTCCTACCGGGTGGTCAATCCGCTACTCGTCTACCGCAACGACGGGGCCTCGTCCCGGGTGGCGAAGGCGGTGGCGCTGAAGACCTACTCCTCGGGGCCGCGGGGTGGTCTCGAGGGCACCGCGGCGCTGGCCCGGGTCTACCGGCTGGCACACACCGTGATGATGGACATCGGTGGCACCACCACCGACGTCGGTGTGGTGCAGGGCGGTCGGGTGGCACCCGACGAGCGGGGCACCGTCAAGGGGGTGCCGATCTCCTACCCGATGAGCAACGTGCACTCCAAGGGCGTCGGTGGCTCCTCGGTGATCGCCGTCCGCGACGGGGTGATCACCGTCGGCCCGCGGTCGGTCGGCGCCACCCCCGGCCCGGCCTGCTTCGGTTTCGGCGGGCGGCAGGCGACCATCACCGATGTCAACCTGTTGCTCGGCGTGCTCGACCCCGACACGTACATGGACGGCACCTTCCGCCTGGATCCGGAGCGATCCCGCGCGGTCATCACCGAGACCATCGCCGCGCCGTTGGGCATCCCGCTCGAGGACGCCCTGATCCGGATGGAGCAGGCCTACTTCGCGGCGCTGGCGGACAGCTTCGCCCACGTCGTCACCCCGGAGACGACGCTCGCCGCCTTCGGCGGTGCCGGACCGATGAGTGCCGCCGGCGCCGCGCGGATCGCCGGCGTCCGCGACGTGCTCATCCCCCGTACGGCCGCGGTGTTCTCCGCCTTCGGCATCTCCTTCTCCGACATCGGGAAGTCGTACGAGGTCGGCGTCCCGGTCCCGACGACCGAGGCGGTCCACGCCGCCCACGACGATCTCGTGGCGCGCGCCGAGCGGGACATGTTCCAGGAGGGATACGCCCTGGAGGACTGCCGACGTACGTGGACCCTGACGATCGAGGAGCCGGACGGCACCCTCGTCGAGTCGCGCGACTACCACCCGGGAGACCCGATCGACGCCGCCGGACGCCAGGTGTCCCTGCGTCTCACCGCCGCGGCACCGCTGCCGCACCCGGTGCTGCCGGACGACCGGGCGGTCGACGCCCGGACCGCGGCGGCCCACGACACCCGGCAGGTCCGCTCGGCCGCCGACCAGGTCGACACCGTGCCGGTGCACGTCCTTGACGACCTGCGGCCGGGCGACTCCGGGGCTGGCCCGGCGATCGTCGAGGGCCCCTTCTTCACCGCCCGCGTGCTGCCCGGCTGGGACTTCCGGGTCACCGCCGCCGGCGACCTGCTGCTCCGCGACGCCCGCTGAGCGAGCCCGATCCACCAGAGCCCGATCATCCGACCAGAAAGGACCAGACCATGCGAGTGCCCATGACCGAGTACCTCGTCATCGACCTCGACACCGAACGGTGGGTGTGCCGCGTGTGCTCCCATGACATCGGCGACGCGCGAGGCGACTACAAGCGCGGCACCCTCGTCTACGACCGCGATCCGCGGGAGATCCACCAGCCGATCATCGATCCGGACCGCTACGAGTACACCTTCTCGCCGGACCCGGCGTTCTGCCGGATCCTCGAGTACTACTGCCCCGGCTGCGGCACCCAGATCGAGGCCGAATACCTGCCGCCGGGCCACCCGCCGACCGTCGACATGCTCATCGACGTCGACGCGCTGCGCGGTCAGTGGGAGATCCGCGGCGTGGACGCCGAAGCCGTTCACAACTACGGCCCCGGTGACGATGCCGAGCGCAGGACCCCGGTGCCGCAGTCGCTGGGTCACCTTCACTGAACGGCCCGCAGACCACCATCACTCCAAGGAGACCCCATGAAGCGTATCTCCGTCGACATCGGCGGCACGTTCACCGACTGCTTCTTCGTCTGGGATCAGCAGTACGTCGAGGCCAAGGCCCTGACCACCCACCACAACCTCGCCCTCGGCTTCAACGAGGCACTCGACCTCGCCTGCTCGCGCGCCGGGCTCGACCGGTCCACCGTCCTCAGCGGCGTCGACTCCGTCCGCTACGCCACCACGCTGGGCACGAACGCGCTGATCGAGCGCAAGGGACCGAAGGTGGCAGCGATCGTCACCCACGGTTTCGAGGACACCATCCCGTTGTCCCGCGGCCGAGGCTACGGCGAGGGCCTGGACCAGGCCCTGCAGCAGAACCTCCCGGCCGCCGAGCGGCCCGAACCGATCGTGCCGCGCCGGCTGATCCGCTCGGTGAAGGAACGGGTCGACTCCGCCGGCCGGATCGTCGCCCGCCTCGACCCCGAGGACGTGCGGACGGTGCTGCGCGAGCTGGTCGACGCCGGCGCCGAGGCGATCGTCGTGTCCCTGGTCAACGCCACCGAGAACCCGGCGCACGAACTGGCCGTCCAGGAGATCTTCCTCGACGAGTTCCCGGCCCACGAGCTCGGCGCCATCCCGATCCTGCTCGGCCACCAGGTCTCGGGCCGCAAGGGCGAGTACGTACGGTCCACGTCGACGATCATCGACGGGTTCCTGCACGAGATCATGTTCCACGCCCTGTCGCAGCTGTCGAACAACCTGCGTGGCTCCGGCTACGACAAGCCGATGCTGGTCATCCACAACTCCGGTGGGATGGCGCAGATGAACTCGACCGACGCCCTGCAGACCATCCACTCCGGCCCGATCGCCGGGGTGGGCGCTGCCGAACACCTCAGCGCCGAGACCGGGCTGGGCCACGTCATCTCCACCGACATGGGCGGCACCTCGTTCGACATCGGCCTGGTGCCGGAGGGCGGGGTGAAGCACTACGACTTCCTGCCGACCATCGACCGGTGGCTCGTGTCGGTGCCGATGGTCCACCTGGACACCCTCGGCGCCGGCGGCGGCTCGATCGCCAGCTATGACCGGATCCACCACTCGATCAAGATCGGCCCCGAGTCGGCCGGCTCCAACCCGGGCCCGGCCTGCTACGACCGCGGCGGCCTGCGGCCCACCGTCACCGACGCCGACCTGCTGCTCGGCTACCTCGACCCGGACAACTACGCGAACGGCTACATCAAGCTCAACCCGCGCCGTGCCCGGTTCGCCATGGAGGAGGCGCTCTGCGATCCGCTCGACCTCGACGTCCTCGACGTCGCCCGGTCGATCAAGGACGGGGTCGACGAGCAGATGGCCATCGGCATCGGCAAGGAACTGCGGGTCCGGGGCTACCTGCCGGAGGACTTCACCATGCTGGCGTACGGCGGCAACGGGCCGCTGCACGCCTGCGGCATCGCCCGGCACGCCGGCATCTCCCGCGTGCTGGCGCCGCCCTTCTCCTCGGTGTTCTCCGCCTGCGGCGCCGGCAACATGAAGCAGCTGCACTTCCACGAGCGCGGCGTCCACGTGACCTTCTACAACGCGACCACCCGCGGCCTCTACGACGACTACGCCGAGTTCAACGCCGTGGTGGAGGACCTGGAGGCCCTCGGCCGGGAGGACCTCGTCCGCCAGGGGTTCGCCCCCGAGGACGTGCGCTACCGCCTGGAACTGGACATGCGCTATGGCAACCAGCTGCTCACCCAGGCCGTCACCGTCGAGGACATCGACCGGGTCCGTGGCGTCGGTGACGTGCTGCACATCATCAAGAAGTTCGGCGACGTCTACAGCCACCGGTTCGGGGCGAGCAGCGCCGCCCCGGAGGCCGGGATCCGCTGCAACACCATCCGGGTCGCGTCGTACGTCGCTGGCGACGTCGTCCGTTTCGACTCGCTCGACGCGGGCGGCCCGCGGACGGTGCCCGAGCCGGTGTCCCGACGAGACGTTGTCTTCATCGGCATCGACGGCCACATCGACACGGCCGTCTACGACGACAGTGCGCTCACCCCGGAGCACGTCATCCCGGGACCGGCGATCGTCACCACCCAGAACACCACCTTCCTGGTGGAGCCGGGCTGGCGCCTCGAGCCGACCCGCCAGGGCGCGGTCTGGTTCCTCCAGGACTGACCGCCACCTCCACCGACCGTCGCAGCGCAGGTGCGCCGGCACCGCGTACGCCACCACCGCGTACGTCACCCGTGTGCATCAGAACCGCGTGCATCTGCATCTGCATCTGCATCAGAACCGTGTGCATCACATCGCGTGCATCAAAACAAAGGAGTCTTGATGACCATCACCGACGACACTCCGACCACCGTCCTCACTGCGCAGGAGCAGCAGTGGGTGGACGAGTTCATGGACGAGACGACCCTGTTCCTGGGACCGGATCCCGAGATCATGCGCAGTCACAGCATCGCCGACCGGACACCCCGCGAGGACGAGGCCGTCGCCGCCGGCGTCGACCGCCTGGTGGTCGAACGGATCCGCAAGCGGATCGCCGGAGCCCTCGACGAGGGCTACGAGATGTGTGAGGCCCAAGGGGCGGCGCCCGGCGCGAAATGGGGCGACCTCACCACCGCGATCTACACCGCCCAGGGCGACGTCTCCTACCTCTCCTGCCACGGCGTCATCGCCTTCAGCGCGATCCTGCACCACCCGATCCGCTACATCATGAAGTACTGGAAGGACGAGCCGACCGTCGGCATCCACCCCGGCGACGGCTTCATCCACAACGACGCCCGGTTCGGCAATGTCCACAACACCGACCAGTCGATGATCATGCCGGTGTTCCGCGACGGTGAACTGATCGCCTGGGTGGCCGCCACCATCCACGAGGGGGAGAACGGCGCCTGCGAGCCGGGCGGCATGCCGTCCGGCTCCGAGACACCGTTCGACGACGGGCTGCGGATGAGCCCGTTCAAGATCGTCGAGCAGGGACACCTGCGGCGCGACCTGCTCACCTTCCTGCAGCACTCGGTGCGCGATCCGAAGCTGCAGCTCGCCGACCTCAAGGTCAAGATGACCGCGGTCCGCAAGATCATCGACCGGATCGACCGGCTGATCGACGAAGTGGGCGTGGACGCCTTCATCGCCGCGCTGCGGATCACCGTCGAGGACGTGGACGTCGAGGTGCGCCGGCGGATCGCGGAGCTGCCCGACGGCACGTACCGGATGGACCAGTTCATGGACTCCACCCTCAAGGAGAACATCCTGATCAAGTTCGCCTGCGAGATCACCGTCAAGGGCGACCACATGACGGTCGACCTGCGCGGCACCGGCCCGGAGATCCTCAACCGTGCCATCAACTCCCCGCTGTGCTCGGTGAAGTCGATGATGATGCAGGCGATCCTCGCGTTCTGGTGGCCCGACCTGCCGCGCTGCACCTCGGCGATGAGCTGCATCGACATCGTCTCGGACGAGGGCAGCTGGGCCGACGCGTCGTACGACGCTCCGATGGGCCAGTCGCTGCAGGCGTCCTTCCGCGGCTTCTCCGCCCTCCAGGCGCTCTACAGCCGAATGTCCTTCTCCACCCCGCACAAATACAGCAACGTGGTGGCGAACTGGTTCAACCAGATCAACACCTTCCTGTGGGGTGGCATCACGCAGCACGGCGACGTCGTCGGCAACCTGTGCGCCGACCTCAACGGCATGCCGGGCGGCGCCAAGCCGTTCCGCGACGGCGAGGACGCCGTCTCCCCGCTGTTCTGCGCGATGGCCGACACCGCCGAGCAGGAGGTGATGGAGGAGGAGGTGCCGTTCATGCAGCTGGTGTCCAAGCGCCTGGTCCGCGACAACATGGGCTTCGGCAAGTTCACCGGTGGGATGGGCTACGAGATGATCGTGGCCGCCGAGGGCACCCCGCAGTGGGGCTTCATGACGGTCACCTCCGGCGCGAAGTTCTCCTCCATCTACGGCATGTACGGCGGCTACGGCTGCGGGACGTACCCGCTCGCGATGGTGAAGGGGACCAACGTCTACGAGCACATCCGCCAGGACAACACGAAGTTCGACCTGTCGATGTCGAAGGTGATGAACGAGCGCCCGTTCCCCGAGGGCCGCTACTCCACCTACCACATGGGCCTGCAGTTCGACCTGGCCAAGGACGGCGAGCTCTACATGATCGCCCAGGGGGCGGGCGGCGGCTACGGCGATCCGTTGGAGCGTGACCCGCACGCCGTGATCAAGGATCTGGAACTCGCCCGGATCAGCCGGAAGGTCGCCGAGGACATCTTCGTGGTGCGCTACGACCCGGCCACCCTCCGTCTCGACGTGGACGGCACCCGGGAGGCCCGGGCGGAGGCCCGTCGGGCCCGGCTGCGCCGCGGCCGGCCGTACGACGAGTTCGTGGCGGACTTCGTCACCGACGAGCCGCCGGCCGACCTGGCGTACTACGGCTCCTGGGGGCCGGACCACACCGCGATCACCGCGACCATCTTCGGGATCGACGGCCCCGAGCGGGTCACCGCCCCGCTCGGCGAGCTCCCGCCGGTGATGGTCCCGGACCGCCGCGAGGTGAAGATCGCCCAGCTCGAGCAGCGCCTCGCCGAGCTGGAGACCAGGCACGGCGAGAAGGTGCACCGCCTCGTCTGACCCGCTGACCGGTGCCGTCGGTCCCCAGCGGCCGCGGCACCGGTCGGGCCCCCACCATCGCCCCACCGCACCCTCCCGGGAGGACAACGTGACCAGCTCCTTGCAGTCGCTCATCGCGGAGCGACCCCGTGGCCGCCGGCGGCCACTCCTGATCGACCATGACGCCTACGCGACGGCGGTCCTCCGCCAGGGCGCCGCCGTCCCGTGGACGGACGCTCCCGCCCTGGTGAGCCACCTCGCCCAGGTCACCGGCCTGCTCGACCCGGACGCCGTGTGGGTCGACATCGCCGCCCTCTACCGCGCGCGCTGCGCCGAACAGCCCGAGGTGGTCGCCGCGATGGGCGCCCGCTCCCGGCCCGGCGTCGCGCTGCGTACGCTGCTCGGCGACCAGCCCGGCACCGGACTCCTCGTCGACACCCTGCGGACGATCGCGGCGACCAGCCATCGTCCGCTCGTCCTGTCCCTGCCCTCGCCGGCGCGCTGGCTGCTCTGGGCGCACCAGGTGGCAGGCACGCCGCTGGAAGGGGTCGATGAGGAGCGCGCCGACGCCGCCTCGGTCTATCTCGCCGAATGGCTCGGCCACCTCGGCGAGCTGCCGGTGGCCCTGGTCGTCCTCGACGCCCGGGCCGAGGACGACGTGCCCGGAGCCGTGGAGCCGGAGTCGCTCGCCGCGTACGCCTCCGTGACGAACGTCGCCGGCCACTTCGGCTGGTCGATCGCCCTGCGGACCGACCGGGGCCTCGAGCTCGCCGAGACCGAGGCACGGGTCGCCGTGCTCACCGAGGCGTTCTGGACCGGTGCCGACGAGGTGCCCGAGGCGGACGCGCTGGTCGCCCCGATCCCGGCATCCGCCGTGCCCGAACAGGTGCTCGACCGCCTCGCCCGGCTGTCCTGATCCCCAGATCGGGGGCCGTACGCCCCCCAGGCCGTACGCCCCCCAGGACGATCGAGGGCCGTACGACCCTGAACGAACCAGAAAGGAACGAAGGAGATGGACAAGACCGTTGTCGAGGCCGCCCCGGCGGTCACCGCCGTACGATCCGGGGCGATGCTCGCCGCCGGAGGGTTCGGCGTGTGCGGCATCCCCGCGGTGCTGCTCGCCGCGCTCAGCCGCACCGACGTCCGTGGACTCACCCTGGTGTCCAACAACTGCGGCATCGAGGGCACCGGCACCTCCCTGCTGCTGGAGAACCGGCAGGTGCACCGGCTGATCGCCTCGTACGTCGGGGAGAACAAGGAACTCGAACGCCAGTACCTCGCCGGGGAGGTGGAGATCGAACTGAACCCCCAGGGCACCCTGGCGGAGCGGTTGCGAGCCGGCGGGGCGGGCATCGCCGCCTTCTACACCCGGACCGGCGTCGGGACCGTCGTCGCCGAGGGGGGCATGCCGATCCGCTATGCGGCCGACGGCTCGGTGGCCCTGGCATCGGCGCCGAAACCCACCGAGCTGCTGCCCTGGGACGGCGAGGACCAGGTGTTCGTCCGCGAACTCGCCCTGCGTCCCGACGTCGCCCTGGTGCGGGCCTGGCGGGGCGACCGGTTCGGCAACCTGGTCTTCCGGGAGGCGGCGCGCAACTTCAACCCGCTGTGCGCGATGGCCGCCCGGCACACGATCGCCGAGGTGGAGGAGCTGGTCGAGCCCGGGGAGCTGGATCCGGACGCGATCCACCTGCCGGGGGTGTTCGTCGACGCCGTGCTGCCGCTCACCCCGGAGCAGGCCGCCGACAAGGTGATCGAACGCCGGGTCGTCCGGCCCCGCCCGGACGGACGGCCAGGGACGACCGTTACCGCCGGAGCGTACGCCGGACCGCTGGCCACCGTGGGGGTCGCATCATGAGCTGGACACGCGACGGGATGGCCGGCCGCGCCTCCCAGGAGTTGGCCGACGGCGACTACGTCAACCTCGGCATCGGGCTGCCCACCCTGGTGCCCGGCCATCTGCCGGACGGGGTGCACATCGTGCTCCAGTCGGAGAACGGCATCCTCGGCCTGGGGCCCAGCCCGTACCCGGGGGAGGAGGACCCTGACCTGATCAACGCCGGCAAGGAGACGGTGACCACGGTCACCGGGGCGAGCTTTTTCGACTCGGCGATGAGCTTCGGGATGATCCGTTCGGGCCGGATCGACGTCGCGATCCTCGGCGCCATGCAGGTCAGCGAGCGCGGCGACCTGAGCAACTGGGTGGTCCCCGGGAAGCGGGTCAAGGGGATGGGCGGGGCGATGGACCTGGTGCACGGCGCCCGCCGGGTGATCGTGCTGATGGAGCACCTGACCAAGGACGGCGCGCCGAAGCTGCTGCGCGAGAACACCCTGCCGGTGACCGGGCGCAGGGTGGTCCGCCGGATCATCACCGACCTCGCGGTGCTCGACGTCACGCCGGAGGGCCTGCGTCTGGTCGATCTCGCCCCGGGCGTCGATCTCGCCCGGGTCGTCGCCGCCACCGAGGCGCCGGTGCTGGTCTGAGCCAGGGGCCCGGTCGGCTCAGCGCGTCGCGCTCTCCAGCGCGGCGCGCCACGGGCCGGGCTCCAGCGGCGCCCCGTTCGGCACCAGGTCGAGCGTCATCAGCCGCTGCGTCGGGCGGGTGAGGGCGACGTAGAGGATCCGCGTCCCGCCGATGTGCTCGGCAATGATCTCGTCGGGGGCGATCACGATCACCGCGTCGTACTCCAGGCCCTTGGCCTGCAGGGTGTTGACCACCGCGATCCGGGCACCGAGGGACTCGTCCAAGCCCTGTCCGACCAGTTCCTCGATGTCGTACAACCGCGACGGCGGGGTGATCACGCCGATCGTCCCCTCGACCTGCCCGCCGAGGTCGGTGAGCGCCTGCTCCAGGGTCTCGGCCAGCTCGCCGCGGTGGATCGTCCGCAGGTCGGGGTCGACACCCGTGGAGCGTACGGCCCGCGGCAGGTCCGCATCGGGGACGTCGCGGGTGACCACCCGGGCAGCCAGGTCGAAGACCTCCGCAGGGGAGCGGTAGTTGGTGCTCATCCGGAACGTCCGCCGCTGCCCGAGCCCGACCAGCGCCTCGATCTCGGCGTCCAGCTCGTGGCGATCCGGCCAGGAGCTCTGCGCCGGATCACCGACGATGGTCCAGGACGCCTGCGCCCCGCGGCGCCGCAGCATCCGCCACTGCATCGGGGTGATGTCCTGCGCTTCGTCGACCAGCACATGGGCGTACGTCGTGAAGCGGTCCGCGTACGGGTCGTCGGAGCGCTGGCGGGTGAGCCGGTCGGAGACCGTCACGATCTCCTGCACGGTGGCGCCGGCGGAGAGGAACAGCGGCTCGTCGGGATCCTCGTCGAGCGGGGTGCCGAGCAGGGCGACCAGCTCGTCGAGCAGTGCCGCATCGGCGACCGACCAGTCCTCGTGGCCCTCCTCGCCGAGCTCGGCGAAGGACTCCAGCAGAGTCCGCTGCTCGGTGGCGTCGAGGATGCCGTCGGCCACCCGGGCGACCACCTCCGGGTAGGAGAGCCGGCGCAGCTCGCCGGTGGCGTGCTGGGTGGGCCACCAGGTGTTCAGCGCATCGACGAACGCCGGATGGTCGGTGACCAGGTCCGGAAACTCCTCACGGTCGATGGTGTGGTCGTCGGGCATCAGATCCCAGAGTGCGGCCACCATCGCGTCCCGGCCGGCCCGGCGGGCGTGGTTGGCCTTCGCCTGGCGGATCGTCTGGCGGCGCAGGCCGAGCAGCGCCCGGCCGGTCAGCCGCAGCGCGTTGCCCTTGACAGTGAGCAGCAGGTCGCGGTCGAGCTTCGGCTGGTGGCCGGTGCGACCGATCACCTTGACCGTGGCAGGCACCTGGACCAGCCGGGTGAGCACATCGACCATCCGCACCGATCCCTTGATCGCTGCGGCGGCGGAGGCGTCCGTACGGTGCGACGCGATCGGCAGCACGTCGGAGGGGATGTTGCCCACCGACCGCAGCGTCACCGCGTCCTCGCCCAGTGACGGCAGCACCCGCTCGATGTAGGTCATGAACACGTCGGAGGGGCCGACGACCAGCACCCCGCCCTGCTCGAACCGGCGACGGTGGGTGTAGAGGAGATACGCCGCGCGGTGCAGCGCCACCACGGTCTTGCCGGTGCCGGGGCCTCCGGCGATGATCGTCACGCCCTGGTGCGGTGCCCGGATCGCCTGGTCCTGCTCGGCCTGGATGGTGGCGACGATGTCGCGCATCTGGTGGCCTCGGGCCCGGGTCAGGGCGGCCAGTAGGGCCCCTTCGCCGATCACCGGCAGGTCCGCCCGGGCCGACGACCCGTCGAGCAGGTCGTCCTCGATGCCGATCACCCGGTCGTCGCGGCAGCGCAGCACACGGCGACGGATCACGTCCATCGGATCGGCGGCGGTCGCCCGGTAGAACGGCTCGGCGGCGCGGGCGCGCCAGTCGATCACCAGCGGTTCGTAGTCGTCGTCGTGGACCCCGATGCGGCCGATGTAGTCGGTGTCGCCGTTGGTGAGGTCCAGCCGGCCGAAGACCAGGCCGTCGTGCTCGGTCTCCAGGACCGCCAGCCGCCGGGCCGCCTGGTAGGCGAAGACGTCCCGTTCGTAGACACTGGTCGCGTCCTCCTCGCGGAGGTAGTCGCCACGGTCGCTGGTGTAGTGCGATGCCCCCGCCTCGGCGGCTCGCTGCGCATCCTGGGTGGCGATGGCCAGGCGTTCGTAGACCTTGTCCACGTGGGCCTGTTCGACGGCGAGCTCGCGGGCCAGGTCCGACGAGATGTCATGAGAAGTCAAGTGCGTTTCGTCCTTACCGGGAGTGACTCTGAAGTCTAGCCCGACGGGCTGACGCCACGTCGCCGCGGTCCGCCCCAGATCACTGGTCCTTGTTCGAGGGGTGGGTGTCCTGGCCGGTGAGGTCGAAGTGGGCGTCGTACGTGGCGAGGGCCGCAGACATCAGGACGCCGGCCAGGTCGTCGCCACCGCGCCCCCAGGGCCCGGCCGAGTACAGCCGCTCGCCGAGCCGGACGGGCAGCCGACGCAGCCAGGAGTCCGCCCCGTTCCAGCCGGGACCGGCCGCCGGGTCGGCCGTGGCGGCCCCCCAGTCGTGGACGAGCGTACGGTCCGCGGTGGCCCAGCTGACCTGCCGTGCAGTGTGGTCGACGGTTTCGGCGACGCCGTCGGTGATCGGGGCGTCGGCCGGTCCGGTGGCCGGGCCCTCCGGTCCGCCGGCGGGCGAGGCGGTGTACGTACGCCGGGGTCGCAGCACCGGGGTGAGGGTCCGCACCTGTCGGGCGGCGCGGGTGCGCAGGCCGTACGTCGCCGTCGGGTCGTGCAGGCCCTCGGTGAGCACCACCGCGTCGGGGCGTACGTCGGCCGGCAGCAGTTCGCCGACCGGGACACCGTCCGACCCGTCGACGGGGCCGGCCAGCAGCATGCGCCCGTCGGGGTGCCGGGTCGATCCGTCGAACCGCACCTGCTGATCGTGCCTGACCACCTCGACACCCCGGGCGGCCAACCGGGCCTCCAACAGGTCGAGCAGCCGTTCGCTGCCGGCGGGCCGTCCCTCGGTGTCGACGACCGTCCAGCGGCCGAACGTACGCTCCACGTTCAGCCGGCTCGCGACGAAGGCGGGCGTCCGGGCCGGGTCATGGCCCTGTCGCCAAGCGCTCGCCTCGACCAGGGCGCGCAGATGGGGGTGGGGCTGGGTGGCGGCCAGATCGGCCACCGTACGCCCCCACATCAGCGTCTGCCGGTGCGGACGGAGCTGGCGCCCGGACACCAGGGAGGTTTCCAGTCCGAGGGTGCGGACCCGGTGCCAGACCGGCTCCAACGAGTCGACCAGGTCGCGCCAGGCCTCGGCGACCGGCTCTCCGTAGACGGCGACCATGCGATGGAACTGTTCCCCGCGGTCCCCGCCCAGGATGAGTTCCTCGCCGCCGGCGAAGACGTGCCGGGTCGGCGGCGCCGGCACCAGGTCGAGCCCGGCGCGGGCGAGCTCGGCCGGCAGGATCCGGCCGGACTTCTTGAACAGGTCGCGCCACGGCGCAGGGAGGGTGAGCACCTCCGGCAGGCGGCCGGGGCCGTCGGGTCGATCGGGACGCCAGTCGGCGCCCAGCCGTTCGGTCCGGTGGAGCAGCGTCACCCGGTGGCCGCGCTTGGCCAGCCGGGCCGCCGCGGCCATCCCCGCCAGCCCGCCGCCGACGATCACGACGGACCGTCGCGGTGCGGGGTCCCTGGGGACGGCCGGGGGCCGGGTCACTTCAGGGCCGCAGCGACCGTGGCCACCCACAGCTCGGCCCCCTGTGGGGTCGGTCGGGCGCCGATCACCAGCTCGGGGAGCGGGACGGTGGACTGGGCGAAGGCCGTGTGGACGTCGACGGCGGGCAGACCCAGCCGGTCCGCGGTGCGGGCGAGGTTCCTCATCCGGGTGTCCTGCAGGCTGGTGGTGGCGGTCTCCGGGTTCTGCAGCATCACCAGCCCCAGTGGGGTCTGCTGAGCCGTGACGGCCTGCCACAGTGCGGTGACATCGGCATCGAAGGTCGCCGGGTCGTCCTGGTGGCCGAGGTTGAGGATGACGATGTCGGTGGGCTGTGGGTAGAGGCTCGCGAGGTCAGTGGTGTCCTTCGGAGCGGTCGCGCTCAGGTAGGAGGCGTTCCAGACGTCGACGGTCGGCCCGTTGGCCGCCAGGGTGCGTGGTGCGGCGTAGCCGGTGCCCCGGCTGTACTCGTGGTAGACGACCGTGTGATCGGCGCCGAGGGTGTCCCGGGCCCACAGGAACACCCAGCCGTTGTCGCCGGCGGACGAGTCGTCGCCGAGCACGGTGATCGACAGTGGCTGGCCGTCACCGAGGCGGGCCTTGACCCTGCCGATGCCCTGGCCGAGAGCGCCTGCACCGGTGACGCCGCCGGGCGTCGGCGTGGCCGTTGGCGAGGAGTCCGGGGTGGTCGGTGCGGTGGCGGTCGCCGCAGTGGAGGGGGGTGTGTCGGGGTCCGGCTCCGCCGAAACGGCGCCGCCGATCGTCCCACCGGTCGCGAGCGCGGTAGCGGCCACGACGACGGCGATGACGACGGCGACGACGACGATTCCGCTGATGGCGGTGTTCCTGACGTTGTCCCCGGGGTGCATGGCCCCGATCGTACCCATCTGGTCCGACAGTGGTCCGGACCATGAGCAGCCGTCGGGCGGAGTGTCTGACCGGACCCGTACGCTCCTTCTCGATCGAACAATTGTTCGATAAAATGGGTTGAGGTGGTCCGTCGGGCGGTCGGACCGAGCCTGATGCGAGGGGAGTCGACGATGAGGAAGTACGACGAGCCGATCGAGGCGTGTTTCGGTGCGGGCAGTTTCTCCACGCTGGAGGTGGAGCTTCCCGGACTTCCGGCGGAGTTCCGCTGGCGGAGTCACACCTGGCGGATCCGGGAGGTCGAGGGGCACTGGGCGCTCGCCGATCCCTGGCAGGAGTGGGGCCGGGTGGGGGTGTTGGCCGAGCACTGTGACGTCTGGCAGGTCCGTGCCCGTGACCCCTGGCGGGAGCGGGAGGGCGTCTTCCAGATCTACCGCCACCACGCCAGTGGCCGGTGGTCCCTGCTCGCGGTGGTGGACTGAGATGCGGCGCCAACACCTCGCACCGGCGGGCGCGCGACGGCCCGGGGAGTCGGGGACGTCGACGGGCCGACTGGGTAGGCTCGGACCATCTGCAGCACCGATGCGGTGCTTCTCCCGACGAAGGACGCGCCATGACCCGACCCGACCAGCCGATTGCGACACCTTCCCCCCTCGCAGTCGACAAGAAGCGTCGGTCCTTGGGCGGTCTGTTCACTCTCCGGGTGATCCTCGAACAGGCACACGTATGGCAAGGAGATCGGCCGGCAGAGGAGATCCGGGTGGTCGACCTCGGTGGCGGCGCCGGGGGCATGGGGGTGCCGCTCGCCCGCGAGGGGTACGACGTGACCGTGGTCGATCCGAGCCCCAACGCCCTGGCGTCCCTGCAGCGCAGAGCGGCGGAGGCCGGGCTGTCGGGTCGGCTCCGGGGGATCCAGGGGGATGCCGCCGATCTGGTCGACCTGATCGGCCCGGGGATCGCGGACCTGGTCACCTGTCACGAGGTCCTCGACGTGGTCGAGGACAAGCCGGCAGCCATCCGGGCGATGGCGACGGTGCTGCGTCCCGGCGGGGCGGTCAGCCTGCTGGTGCGGCAGCGGTACTCCCGGGTGATGCACAAGGCGCTGGCCGGCAACTTCGCGGAGGCCCGGGCGGCACTGGCCGATCCCGCTCGACTCGACCAGGGGCGGACCCGTGCTCTGGTGGAGGAGGCGGGCTTCACCGTGGTCGAGACCCGGGGGATCGGTGCCGTGCTGGGGGCGGTCAACGAGGAGTTCCTCGATGTGCCGGGGGCGCGCTCCGAATTACTCGCTCTGGAGGACGAGATCAGTCGTACGCCGGACATGTGGTCGCTGGCGACCCAGTTGCACGTCCTCGCCTCTCTCGGCTGACCCGCTCACCTGCGTCGGCCGGCTGGGCCGGCTCGGCCCGGGAGGGTCCGGGAAGTCCCCCGGTCCTGGGTGACCGGCGGGGGCCCCAGTGACCGGGCGGGTGATCGCCCATCTCGACCTGGACGCCTTCTACGCGTCGGTCGAGTTGCGGCGTCGTCCCGAGTTGCGCGGCCGGCCGGTCTTCGTCGGTGGCCAGCACCGCGGTGTGGTCCTGTCGGCCAGCTACGAGGCCCGCGCACGAGGGATCCGTTCGGCCATGCCATCGACGACGGCCCGGCGGCTGTGCCCCGAGGCGATCGCCATCCCGCCGGACATGGAGGCGTACGTCGAGGCTTCACGGGCCGTGTTCGCGATCCTGGACACCGTCACCGACCTGGTCGAGAGCGCCTCGGTCGACGAGGCCTACCTCGACCTGACCTGCACCCGGAGCCGCCTCGGTCGACCCGACCTGGTCGTCGCCGACCTGCGGGCGAGGATCCTCGCCGAGCAGCGACTGCCCTGTTCCGTCGGCCTGGCGCCCAATCCGTTCGTGGCGAAGATGGCCTCGGTCGCGGCCAAACCCGACGGGATGCTCGTCGTCCCCCCGGCCCGGGTCACCGATTTCCTGTGGCCCCTGCCGGTGGCGCGGATGTGGGGGGTGGGGGAGTCCACCGCCACCGGCCTGCACCGGCTCGGCCTGCGGACCATCGGTGATCTGGCACGGGCCTCGCCACAGACCGTGCAGCGGGCGTTCGGATCGCACCAGGGTGGCAAGCTCGTCGCACTCGCCAATGGCCGGGACCCGCGGCGGCTCGCCGATCGCCGACCCGAGGAGAGTGAACGCAGCGTCGGTGCCCAGGAGACCTTCCCCGTCGACGTGGACGACCCGGTGGTGGTCCACCGGGAGCTGCTGCGGCTGGCGGAGCGTACGGCGTCCCGTTTGCGCCGGGCACGGCTGCTCGGCCGTACGGTCACCATCAGCCTGCGGTTCACGGACTTCACCGGCCTGACCCGGTCGATGACGCTGCCCGAGCCGACCGATCTGACCGACGAGATCCATCGCCGGGCGGTCGTGCTGTACGAGAGGGTCGGCCGGCCGCGGGCCCGGGTGCGCCAGGTCGGGATCCGGCTGACCGGGCTGCGGGCGGCTGCGACGGTGAGCCTGCAGACCGACCTGTTCGCCCCCGAGCACGGCTGGCGCGAGGCGACGGTCGCGATCGACCGTGCCAACCTGCGATTCGGTCCGAAGACGGTGCAGCGGGCGTCGTTGACCCGCGCCTGGTGACGGATCAGATCGAGGGGATGGGTGGGACCGACGCTGCGCCCGTGCGTGGAAGTCTTCCCCGGCCGTCATCGGCCGGACCGCTGGTGGTGCGGTGCGCCGCGCCGCAGCTAGGCTGGGGATCCGCGATGCCGTTCCGGTACGGCCTGGCGGGCACTAAACTGTAGTCAGAAGGCGCCGGGGGGCGGCGATCGCCGTTCCTTCGAGCACCCCTAGGACGGTCGGAGGTAGTGGTGGCCCTCTCAGAGCACGAGCAGCGGCTGCTCGAACAGATGGAAGCTGCCTTTGCTGCCGAGGATCCCAAACTCGCGGACACCCTCAGCGGCAACAGTGGGCGACGCGTCGAGACCCGTATGGCCATCGGCGCAGGTCTTGCGTTCGTCGTCGGCGTCGTCCTGTTGCTGGTCGGGATCAGCGTGCCGAACCTCTGGTTGATCAGCGTCCTCGGTTTCCTGGTGATGCTCGCCGCCACGGTCGTCGGACTGAGCGCGTGGCAGAAGCAGGATGCGCTGTCCCAGCGCAAGAAGGGGCGCGCCAAGGTGCGGGTGAGCGCCGAGGACCGGCGCATCATGAACAAGTTCGAGGAGCGGTGGAACCGTCGCCAGGAGGGCAACGATCACTGATCGGGCGCCGGGCACCCCGGCCGACGATCCACCCGAAGACGCGAGTGCCGCACGCTGACGCGAGCACCGTACGCCACCCCGCCCCATGATCGTCGCGGGTGATCCCGACGATCTGATCCCCGTGATCGCCGTCCGTCGACGCTTGCCCGGCACGGTCCGCACTGCGCCCGGCCGGGCCGACCCGCTTGACGTCCCGTAGGAGCCCGCACAGGGCTTCGACGGGACGTCTGTGCTGTCCGGGTCCCGTCTGCGCAGTTCAGGGCGTCCGTTCGGTGCGTCCGTGCTGCCTGGCACGGCCGTGCGTCGGGACGGGCCGCCGACCGATCCGCCCGCCGACGGGGTCCACGACCGTTGAGGCATGGCCGCCCCGGACGACCGCCCCCGGCGTCAGGAGCGGTCGGCGCGCCGGCGGGCGATCATCGCCGCCACCCGGCGGCGCAGCGCCGACCAGGCCAGCGACTGTCCGAGGGCGTGCCACCACGATCTCGGCCACCACTCGCCGATCAGGCGGGCGTCCCAACTGGTATCGGTTCGCAGGCCGTCACGGATGGTCCCCACCATCGCGGCGAGGTCACCCGAGTGGACTGCGCCCTGCGCATAGCGCGATCGTTCGACCTGCCGAGACAGTGTGACCAACGCCACGGCGGCGTCCTCGGGCAGCACTGCAGCCGCCAGTTTGCCGACAGCCCGCGGCGACCCGGAGGGCCAGCCGTGACCGTAGTCGACGAAGCTGTCGCGCAGCTCCTCCCAGGCAGCGTCGACCGCTTCCTGGGAGGAATCCACGCCACTGCCCGCCACCGGGGTGAGGCGACGTGTACGCAGCCGATGACGCAGCAGGCCGGGCAGGGAGAGGATGCCGGTGATCAGCGCCAGCAGGACGATCGCCACACCGATCCGGGCGAGGATCGCCAGGACGTCCACCACTGGCCTGGCCGGGGCCACCGGTGCCGGTGACGGTGACGCAGAGGCCGATGCCTCGGGAGTCACCTCCGGGGTGGGCTCTGACGCCGGCGTCGGGGTGGGTGTCGCGTCCGGCTGCTCGGGTGCGGTCATGGTCCAGGCCGGCGGCACCGCGACACCCGGAGTCGGCTCGAACCGCACCCAGCCGACACCTTCGAAGTAGAGCTCCGGCCAGGCGTGCATGTCGTGCAGGGTGACGGCGTATCCGTCGCCCTGCTTGGTGCCCGGCAGCCAGCCGACGGCCACCCGGGAGGGGATCCCGACGATCCGCGCCATCGCCGCCATCGAGCCGGCGAACTGCTCGCAGTAGCCCTTGCGGTCCTGCAGCAGGAAGCGCTTCATCGCGTCGTAGCCCGTGCCCGGTTGGGGCTCGAGGCTGTAGGTGAACTGGTCGCTGCGCAGGTACGCCTGGATCGCGGCGGCCTTCAGCGCCGGTGTCGGCTCCGCCTGGGTGATCTTCAGGGTCAGGTCGACGATCTCCTGCGGCATGTCCTGCGGCACCGTGGCGGTCAGGTTCGCATCGCTCGGGCGCCCGGCCATCGCCGTCGACAGGGTGGCACCGTCCGGCGTCGGATCGACGCTGGTGACGTCGTACGACAGGTTGCGGGTGGCCGCCGTACGGTCCTGACCGGTGGCGACCACGACGAGCGAGTCGGTGCCGAAGGCCCACTGCCCGTTGGCCTCGAACCGCTTGGGGGCGTACGGCAGCGGCAGGTACTCCGAGCGGAAGTCGCCGATGGTCACCTGGGTGCGGACGTCCTGGCCCGGGGTGTCCTGACCGGGCGGCGGGGGAAGGGTGTTGCCCTGGGTGAGGTGGAAGGACGCGTTCTGCCAGCCCTTGCTGTCGAAGACCGACAGCGAGGCCATCCGCAGGTACTCCCCGTCCGGGGCGGTGGTGGTGTAGGACAGCACGTCGGTGTCGGCGGGCTGGGACAGGTTGCGCCGCATGTCGAGCATCGGGTCGGCGAGTTGGACCGGACCGGTGTCCTGGTTGAGCTGTCCGCCGTTCAGCTGGTGTGACGGCGGCAACGGGACGAAGACCCCGATCAGCAGGGTCGCGGCGAGCGCGGCGACGGCGACGACGGTGCCCATCCGCGCTGCCAGCGGCGTGATCCGGCCGGTGAGGCGTACGGTCCGCTCGAGGTGGCGTGGCCACTTCTCAGCGGAGTTGATCCCGTCGGCGAGCAGGATCCACAGATAGCCGAGCGCCAGCGCGACGACCGTCCACCAGGGGATGTCACGCAGCAGGCCGACCGCTCCGATGAGGTAGAGGGTGACGGACGGCAGGACCGCCCAGGCCGGCCGATCGACGCCCTCGGCGAGCAGATCGGTGAGCAGGGTGGTGACGCCGACCGCGCCGACCAGGAGCATCGTCAGACCGGGATTGGCGATCATCGGCGTGGTGTGGGTCGCCATGTGCTGTACGCCCTCGGCGAACAGGCCGGGCAGGCCCAGACCCGGACCCGCCAGGGACAGCGAGATGGCGAAGAGGTACACCGCCAGCAGCACCAGCTGGGCCAGGAAGACGATTGCGTCGTTGATCCGCATCCGGCGCAGCCACAGGCCGATGCCGCCGATCAGTACAGCGAGCGGGATCGCGCTGATCAGATACGACGGATCCTGGGTGAACGGCAGCAGGATCAGGGCTGCGAGGAGCGATGCGCCGACGACGGCGCCGGCGGTCCGGACGAGAGGGCGGATCACAGCACCTCTCCCATCCGGGTCATCCTCACCCAGGCGTCGTTGACCGACATCTGCGAGGTCACCCGGACGACCCGCCAGCCGGCCTCCTGCAGCAACGTGACCGCCCGGTCATGGTCCTCGAGGACGGTCGCCGGCGTACGTTCCGCGCTGCCGTGCTCCGACGCGTCCGTGCCGGTCGCGCCGTTCGCCCAGCCGTCGACATCCAGCACCCAGGCCATCGCGTACGCCTGGTTGCGGTGCATCTCGACCAGCTGTGCGGCGTCGGACGAGGACATCAGGCCGAGCACGGCGATCGTCATCTGCGAGCCGACACCTCGCAGGGTGGCCTCCGCGGCGCGGCTGAGATCGGTGGCGTCCGCCAGCGTGACGTCGGTCAGCTGGGTGATCGCCTCCCGACGGCTGGTGGCCTTGCCGAGGTCGCCCAGCTGCGGGTCGGCCAGCGGGCCGTCGGCGCCGAACAGGGTGATCACGTAGCCCTCGGCGAGGAAGTGCACCGCCAGCGACGCCGTCAGCGACACCGCCCACTCGAAGGAACTCTGTGGTCCGCTGCCCCGATGGGCCTGGGTGCGGGAGTCGAGCAGCACCGTGGCGCTCGGGTCCCAGGCCTGCTCCTCCTGGCGCACCATCAGTTCGCCGTGCCGGGCGGTGGAGCGCCAGTGGATCCGGCGTACGTCGTCGCCGCGGACGTAGTTGCGGACGAGGATGTCGTCCTGGCCGGACAGGCCGAGCCGTTGTGGGCGCGCCTCGCCGGTGCTGCCGGTGCCGCCGGCGTTGCCCATCGAGTCGAGCGGGACGATCCGGGGGGTCACCATCACCTCGCTGGTGGCCGTGAACCGCCGGTCCAGGGCGGCCATCCCGAACGGATCGGACACCCGCACCAGTAGCGGTCCGGTGCGGAACCGGCCGCGCTGGTTGCCGGTGAGTGTGTAGGTCACCTCCCGGCTCCACTCCGCCGCGAGGTTCTGCAGGGTGAAGCGGGGGCGCGGACCCAGTGCCGCGGGCACCCGGTCCTCGAAGCGGAGCACCCCCACCGGCAACCGGCCGTGCCGGTCGAGGGCGAGGGTGCCCGTCATCTGCTCCCCGATGGCGGCCCGTCCCGGGGCGACCTTGCGTTCACAGGAGAGCTTCAGTCGCGTACGGTCCACGAAGACCGCCGCGGCCAGCGGCAGGAGGAACAGCAGCAGTCCGAGCAACAGCGCGTCGCGCTGGCCGAGCAGGACCGACACCGCGGCGAGCACAGCGCCGACGGCAAAGGTCACCTTGCCGCGCAGCGTCATCAGGGCCCAGGGATTGCGCAACGCCAGGCGCATCAATCAGCTCCGGTCGGGGATCGAGACCGACCGTACGCAGCTGCCGATGATGTCCTCGACGGAGCGCTGGGCCAGCTGGGCCTCGGTGGAGGCGAGCACGCGGTGGGCCAGCACCGGCACGGCAAGGGCGGCGACGTCGTCGGGGGTGACGTAGTCGCGCCCGGAGATCGCGGCCAGGGCACGGCAGGCGCGGAGCAACTGCAGGCTGGAACGCGGCGACGCACCGAGCCGCAGGTCCCGGGTCGACCGGGTCGCCCCGACCACCTGGACGATGTAGCGCTCCAGCGCCGGCGCGACGTACACGGTGCCGACCGCCTGGACCAGGCCGCTGATCGTCTGCCCATCGGTCACCGGCCGCAGATCGGCCAGCGGCGGACGCCCGCCATGGTTGCGGAGCATCTTCACCTCGGCCTCCTCGGCCGGGTACCCCATCTCGATCCGCGCCATGAAGCGGTCACGCTGGGCCTCGGGGAGGGGGTAGGTGCCCTCCATCTCGATCGGGTTCTGGGTTGCGATGACCATGAAGGGGCTGGGCAGCGCGTACGTGGTGCCGTCGGCCGACACCTGCCGCTCCTCCATCGCCTCGAGCATCGCGGACTGGGTCTTGGGTGAGGCCCGGTTGATCTCGTCGCCGAGCACGATGTTGGCGAAGATGCCGCCCTGCTTGAACTCGAACGCCCGCGTCGCCTGGTTGTAGATGGACACGCCGGTGATGTCGGTCGGCAGGAGGTCCGGGGTGAACTGCACCCGGTTGACCCGACAGTCGATGGCCTTGGCGAGGGCCTTGGCCAGCATGGTCTTGCCGACGCCGGGCACGTCCTCCAGCAGCAGGTGGCCCTCGGCGAGCATCACCACGAGCGCAGTGTCGATCGCGCCCCGCTTGCCCTCGATGACCGTCTCCACGGCGTCGCGCACCCGGCCCATCACGGTCGCGACCTCGGCGAGCGTGTGGCTGCCGGTGACGACGGGCCGGGAACCGGTCGGGTAGCCGGCCATGCTCTGGGCGGCGGTGGCCGGCGAGTAGGCGGACGCGGCCGGGCGGCCGGTCGTCGCGGGCCGGGTGGCCGCTGCCGGCTGGGTGAGGCCGCTCTGTCGGGGGACGGCCGGCTGCGGTGCCGTCGGGTAGCCGGTGGTGGCCGAGTGGGCGGTGCCGGTCGGCCGACCGGTGGGAGGAGGGGCGGGGGTCGTACGCCCGGCGCCGGTGGTCGGGGTGGTGTAGCGGGTCGCCGGGGGCGTTGCCGAGCCGGTCGAGGTCGGCGTCCACGGCGCCGGAGCGGCCGAGCGCTGGGGCGCCGGAGCGGCCGAGCGCTGGGGTGCCGGGGCGGCCGAGCGCTGGGGTGCCGGGGTCGCCGAGCGCTGCGGGGACGGTGCGGCGGAACGCTGCGTCGCCGGGCTCGCCGACCACGGGGACGCGGGGGCCGCGGAACGCTGGGGAGCCGGGGTCGCCGAGCGCTGCGGGGCGGGTTGCCCCTGGTCGCCGAACGGGGTGGAGCTCACTGTGCCTCCCAGGGTCGTGAGGTGTGTCGCCTCCTCACCCTACATGCCACCTCGCCGCCGGGCTCGGTCGCGATTCCGTCGACGGCACCCGTCGTAGTGACGGTGGTGGGCGGCCGACACGCCGGGACATCCCGCAGTCCCGGGGCGGGACGGCGGCCCGTACGTCCGGGTTTCGGCGGGGCCGGCCGGGGGAAGCGGTGGGGGACGGTGGGGCGTGAGGGTGGCCAGGTGGAGGGAAATGGCTTAAGGTGGAGGAAAGTGGAGGACGGTGGTCCAGAAGGTCGGGTCAGGGGGTGGCCGATATGTTCCTCGGCACGTTCACCCCGAAGCTCGATGAGAAGGGCCGCTTCGTCCTACCGGCGAAATTCCGCGAGGAGCTCCAGAACGGGATCGTCGTGGCCCGGTCGCAGGACCGGTGCCTCACGATCGAGACCGTCGAGGCGTTCACCGCACGGACGAAGGAGTTGGCAGACGCCCCGATGACGGTCCGGCAGGTCCGCGAGTACCAGCGCATGCTGGCCGCGACCGCTTTCGACCAGGTCCCCGACAAGCAGGGACGCGTGACGATCCCCCCGAACCTGCGTGTCTACGCAGGACTCGACAAGGACATCGTCATCACCGGAGTGATCAACCGACTCGAGATCTGGGACGCCGCCGCGTGGGAGGAGTACTCCACCGAGCACGAATCGGCGTTCGCCGAGATGAACGAAGAAGTTTTCCCGGGGGCCTAGGCCGCCGGGGGATCGGGACAGGCCGTACGGTCCGGCCCCGACCCGAGGGGTGAGCACCCTGACACAACTTCCCCTGTGTCAGGTGGCACTTCCCGCGCCCCTCGGGTCGGAACCAGGTCGTACGGCCGTCCGCGTCGAAGGCGCGGAGAGCATACGAGCGAGGGCAACCGAAGGGCAGGACCGACAGCATGGCTTCCACGCGGCGACCCGACGCGACCCCCGACGGCGCGAACCCCGGTGACACCGGGCCCGGCCGGGCCCGCCCGGAGGCCGTCCATCTGCCGGTGATGCGTGACCGGATCGTCGCGCTGCTGGCCCCCGCCCTGGAACGCCCCGGCGCGGTGGTCGTCGACTGCACCCTCGGCCTCGGCGGCCACACCGCGGCCCTGCTCGACGCGTGCCCCGAGGCACGGGCGATCGGACTGGACCGCGACCCCGACGCACTGGCCACCGCGGGGGAGCGGCTCGCCCCCTACGGCGACCGGGCGACGCTGGTCCGCGCGGTCTACGACGAGATCGGCACCGTGCTGGCCGACCTCGGGATCGCCCGGGTCGACGCGGTGCTCGCGGACCTGGGTCTCTCGTCCCTGCAGATCGACGCCCGCGACCGCGGCTTCGCATACGCGGTGGACGCCCCACTGGACATGCGGATGGGACAGCAGGGATCGACCGCCGCCGACGTGGTCAACACGTACAGCGTGCCGCAGCTCGCCCGGATCCTGTCGCGCTACGGCGAGGAGCGGTTCGCCGACCGAATCGCCCGCGCCGTCGTCGCGGCCCGGGAGGAGGCGCCGTTCACCACCTCGGCCCGGCTGGTCGAGGTGATCGCCGGCGCGATCCCGGCGGCGGCCCGACACACCGGGGGCCACCCCGCGAAGCGCACCTTCCAGGCATTGCGGATCGAAGTGAACCGCGAACTCGAGGCGCTGGAGGGGATGCTCCCCGCAGCTCTGGACAGCCTCGCCGTCGGCGGGCGAATGGCCGTGCTGGCCTACCACTCGCTGGAGGACCGCCTGGTGAAGCACGCCTTCCGCGACGTCTCCACCAGCAAGGCCCCCCGGGACCTGCCCGTCGTGCCCGACGAACTGCAACCCACCTTCGCGCTGCTGACCAAGGGGGCCGAGAGGCCCTCCGACGAGGAGATCGCCACCAACCCGCGTGCCGCCTCGGCGCGACTACGAGCCGTCCGACGTATCAAGGAGGAGTCCCGATGAGTGCCCTGCTCTCCCCGGCCGCCTGGGGATCGCGGTCCGGCTTCGCCGCCGCCGCCCAGCGCCGCCGCGCGCAGTTGCGGGTCGTCCCGCGACTCGCCGCCCGGATCTCCCAGCGCTCCTTCTGGGCCCTGCTGGTCGCCGTCGTGGTGGTCGGCACCTCGCTGCTGCTGATGCTCAACGTCACCCTGCAGAACCAGGCTTTCCGTCTGCGGACGCTGGCCGCGCAGGAACAGGTCCTCCAGAACGAACAGGCCGACCTCCAGCAGGAGCTCTCTCGCACCTCGTCGTCTGCCCGGCTGGCCCAGCGGGCCGTCGACATGGGCATGGTCCCGGACTCCGAGCCGGGCTTCGTGACGGTGCCCAGCGGCACGGTGGTCGGTGACGCCAAGCCGGCGACCGCCGGTGGACCGTACGCCGGGCTGCGGACCCCCGTCACTCCTGTCACCCCGGTCACCACGCAGCCGCCGGCCGACCAGCCCTCGGCATCCGCGACGCCGCAGGCGGACGGCACGGCCCAGCCCCAGCTCTCGGCTCCCCCCTCGCCAGGAACCGGAGCGGAGTCCCCGTCCGCCTCGACCCCCACCACGGACCAACAGCCCGTCGCATCGACCCAGGGGTGATGACGATGTCGGACAACCCCGTGTCGGACAACCCCGTGTCGGAGAACCGGGTGCCGGAGAACCGCCACCGTGGCGCCGCCTCGCACGGACGTCCTCGGCCGGCCGACGCCGACCGTGAGCCTGGTGCTGGGCGCAGGAGCAGGGACGGTCGCGGGAACAACGACGGTCGTCGGAGCAACGACGGTCGTCGGAGCGGGGCCGGCCGTGGGCGGGCGTCGTCCGGCGAAGGTGCTCGTACCGACCGGGGCGAGGGGAGCCGTCGGCAGGACGGCCGCGGCGCGGGCAGCCGCTCGGCGGCGGGGCAGGCCCGCTCCGCCGGCGACCGCGGCCGGGCCACCTCGCGTCGTTCGGCAGCGGGCGACCGCACCGCGACCAGCGACCGGATGTCGGGGAACCGCAGCGGATCGGACCGTCGGCAGGCCGAGGACCGCCGGCGTCCCGACCGGACCCGGGCGGACCACCACCGGGCGGACCACCACCGTGCTGATCACCACCGTGCTGATCACCACCGTGCTGACCACCCCCGCACGACCCAGAACCGTACGAACCAGGAACGTACGGACCAGCGACGTTCTGATCAGCACGCAGATCAGCGTCGTACGGCCCACCCCCGCTCCGACCAGCACCGTTCCGGTCGCCGTCCTGTGCACCACCGGTCGGACCGGGGTCGGGTGGGTGGCGCCGGCCGATCCACCCTTCAGGCCCTGCTCCGCAAGCCGTTGGGCCGGGGACGCACCCCCGGGCGGATCAAGTGGTTGGTCGTGCTGGTCGTCTGCGCCACGATCTTCTCCAGCGGCCGATTGATCCAGATCCAGGGCCTCGACCCCCAGGCGTACGCCGCGCAGGCCGCCTCCCTGGTCAAGCGCAGCCAGCCGCTGCCCGCCGTCCGTGGGACGATCACCGACCGCAACGGGCAGGTGCTCGCCGAGTCCAGTCCGGCGGTCGACATCACCGCCGATCCGACGGCCACCGGCCCGCACGCCACCACCATCGCCGGGATCCTGGCCACCCATCTCGGCGGGAGCCCGGCCGACTACCTGGAGCCGCTCACCCGGCCGAACACCCGCTACGTGATGATCAAGCGGCAGGTGCCGGCCCACACGTACGACCTGATCCGGGCCGACCTCGCCACCGCCGGTGACGACAAGCAGTACGCCGGCGGCATCTGGACCTCGACGAACTCGATCCGCACCTATCCGGGCGGGTCGGTCGCCTCGAACGTGGTGGGAGTCCTCAAGCAGGACGACGACGGGGTCTACCGCAGCGGTGCGTACGGCTTCGAGTACGCCCGGGACACCCAGCTGGCCGGCAAGGACGGCCGGGAGGTCTACCAGGCGTCGCCGGCCGGCACCCGGATCCCGCTGGGCACCAACGAGATCACCCCGGCCGAGAACGGGACCAGCTATCAGCTCACCCTCGACTCGGAACTGCAGTGGACCACCGAGCAGTCGCTGAAGAAGGTCGTCGACTCCAGCAAGGCCCACTTCGGGTACGCCATCGTGATGAACGTCAAGACCGGCGAGATCCTCGCGATGGCCAACTACCCCTCGTTCGACGCCTCGGACCTCAAGAAGGCCAAGGCCGACGACATGGGCAACCGGGCGATCAGCGACTCCCTGGAGCCCGGGTCGGTGGAGAAGGTGCTCACCTTCGCCGCGATGGCCGACGGCGGCTGGATCACCCCGGACACCGAGGTGCACGTGCCGGCCTCGCTGAAGTCCGCCGACCTGACCATCACCGACTCGGAGGACCACGGCGACCTGCGGCTCACTGCGACCGGCGTGCTCGCCCAGTCCTCCAACATCGGCACCGTGCAGCTGGCCCGCCAGATGCCCAAGGCCGACCTGATCAGCCACCTGCAGAACTTCGGGCTCGGCCGCAAGACCGGTGTCGAACTGCCCGGTGAGGCCTCCGGCTGGGCCCCGAAGACGACCCTGCCGGACTACTCCCGCGACCAGGTGGCCTTCGGCCAGGGCCTGTCGGTGACCGGCCTGCAGCTCGCCTCGGCGGTCGCCGGGATCCTCAACGACGGCGTCTACAACACCCCGACCATCGTCGCGTCGGCCACCGACGCGAACGGCAAGACGGTCGCCGTCGACCGGCCCCAGCCGCGGCGGGTGATCAGCGAGCAGGCCTCGCAGATGGTCACCCAGATGATGGAGGCCGTCACCGGCAACGGCGGCACCGGCGCACAGATGACCCTGCCCGGCTACCGCTCGGTCGGCAAGACGGCGACGGCGCAGCGCTACGACCAGACCTCCGGCAAGTACGTCGGCTACACCGCCGGCTACATCGGCGCGGCCCCGGCCGAGGACCCGCAGATCCTCACCTACGTCGTGGTGGACAACCCGGTCAACGGGCACTACGGCTCCACCGTCGCCGGCCCGGCGTACAAGGAGATCATGCAGTACGCCCTGCCGCGCTACGGCGTGCTGCCGTCGACCACCAAGGCCCCCGTCGCCAAGCTCGACTGGTGAGGATGCACATGTCGTACGCCCCCGCCGCCCGCTGGGCGGATCGCCTCGGCCGTGCCCGGATGGGTACGGTCTGACTGTGCCGCTCTCCACCGGACCGCTGCGTCCTCGTTCCACCTGCCCGACCGCGCTGGCGGCGCTCTGCGCCCTGGCCGACGACCTGGGACACCCGGCTGCGCTGCGCGACGCCGACCCGCAGGTCGTCGTCGGCGGCATCACCCTGGACTCCCGCCAGGTCCGTCCCGGTGACGCGTACGTCGCCTTGGCCGGCACCCGCACCCACGGCATCCGATTCGCCGCCTCGGCCCTCACCCAGGGCGCGGTGGTCGTCCTCACCGACCCGACCGGGGCCGGTGACCCGGCCGCCGAGGGCCTGCCGCTCGTCGTGGTGGACCGACCCCGCACAGTGATGGCCCACTGGGCCGCCGAGGTGTACGGCCGGCCCGCCGACCAGCTGGCGATGTACGGCATCACCGGCACCAACGGCAAGACCACCACCGCCGTCCTGCTCGCCGCCGGCCTGACTGCCGCCGGACGTACGGCCGGCACCATCGGCACCCTCGGATTCCGGGTCGGTGACCAGTCCCTGGACGCCTCCCGCACCACCATCACCACGCCGGAATCGGTCGACCTGCACGGCCTGCTCGCGATGATGCGGGAGGCCGGCGCCGATGCGGTCGCGATGGAGGTGTCCTCCCACGCGATGGTCTTCGAACGGGTCGAGGCGGTGCCCTTCGCCGTCGCCGCCTTCACCAACCTGGGCCGCGACCATCTCGACTTCCATCCGACGATGGAGGACTATTTCCAGGCCAAGGCGAGCCTGTTCCGCCCCGAGCACACCCGCGCCGCGGTGATCAGCATCGACGACGAGTGGGGCGCCCGGCTCGCCCGGGAGACTCGCAGCGTGCTGGACCAGGTGTGGACGACCAGCTTCGACGACCCCTCGGCCGACTGGTACGCGCACCGGGTGGAGCCACTGCCGGCCGGCGGTTCCCGGGTGTCGGTCCGCACCCCGGCCGGCCCGCTCGACCTGGAGGTCGGCCTGCCGGGGCTCTTCAACGCCCGCAACGCCGTCACCTGCGCGGCGATGCTCGCGATGACCGGGGTCGATGTCCGGGCCGCGCTGCCCGGACTGGCCACCGCCCAGGTGCCCGGTCGGATGCAGACCGTCGATCTCGGCGATGCCGCGCCGCTGGCCGTCGTCGACTTCGCGCACACCCCGCAGGCGGTCGCCTCGGCGCTCGAGGCACTCGCCCAGCGCGCCACCGGCCGGCTGATCGCGGTCCTCGGCTGCGGCGGCGACCGCGACCACGAGAAGCGAGGCCCGATGGGGGCCGCCGCCGCCACCTGGGCCGACCTCGTCATCGTCACCGACGACAACCCGCGCTCCGAGCAGCCGCCGGCCATCCGCACCGCGGTCCTCGCCGGTGCCACCGAGGCGCTGCGCTCCGGGGCCGTCGACGCGGCGCGTCCGGGTCACGCCCGCACCGTCGAGGTCATCGACGGTGGCGACCGCGCCGACGCCATCACCATCGCACTGCGGCTCGCCGGACCGGACGACACCGTCGCCGTGCTCGGCAAGGGCCACGAACAGGGCCAGATCGTCGGGGAGCGCGTCATCCCGTTCGACGATGTCGAGGCTATCCGTACCGCTTGGCGCACCATGGAGGACTGACCGTGCAACCCCGTTCCCTGACCGAGATCGCCACCGCGATCGGAGCCCACCTCGTCCCGCCGGACGGGGACGGGGCCGCCCTCGAGGACGTCCTCGTCGGCCCGGACGTGGTGATCGACTCCCGGCGGGCCACCCCGGGAGCGCTGTTCGTCGCCTTCCCCGGCGAACGGGTCGACGGCCACGACTACGTGGCCGCAGCGGCGGCCGGCGGCGCCGTCGCCGCGGTCACCCAGCGGCCGGTGCCGGGCGGCGTGCCGTGCCTGGTCGTCGACGACCCGCAGCGTGCCCTGGCGGCCCTGGCCCGGCATGTCGTCGACACCAGTGCGGGGCTGTCGGTGGTGGGCGTCACCGGCTCTTCCGGCAAGACCTCGACCAAGGACCTGATCGCCCAGGTGCTGCGCACCGCGGGGCCGACCGTCGCCCCGGTGGGCTCGTTCAACAACGAGATCGGCGCCCCGCTCACCGCCACCCGCTGCGACGACGCCACCCGCTACCTGATCACCGAGATGGGCGCCCGCGCCCTGGGCCACGTCGCCTACCTCTGCTCGATCACCCCGCCCACGCTCGGCGTGGTGCTCAACGTCGGTCACGCCCACCTCGGCGAGTTCGGCTCCCAGGACGTCATCGCCCGGGCCAAGGGCGAGCTCGTCGAGGCGCTCGGCGAGGACGGCTGGGCGGTGCTCAACGGGGACGACCCCCGGGTCAGCGCGATGGCCACCCGGACCCGTGCCCACATCGCCCGGTTCACCGTGGGGGAGCGGCCCACCGACGGTGGCGAGATCCTGGCCTGGGCCACCGACGTGGCGGCCGATGAGCTGGATCGGCACCGCTTCACCCTGCACCTGGAGAGCCGTGGCGCCACCGGGGAATTCCCGGTCGCCCTGGGCCTGCTCGGTGCCCACCAGGTGCCGAACTCGCTGGCGGCGGCCGCTGCGGCGTACGCCCTGGGCCTGGACGGTGCGCAGATCGCCGCGGCGCTGTCCGGTGCACGGGCCCTGTCGCGCTGGCGGATGGAGTTGCACGAGCGCGCCGACGGCGCCGTCATCCTCAACGACAGCTACAACGCCAACCCGGACTCGATGGCCAGCGGACTGCGCACCCTCGCCCGGCTCGGCGCTGCCCGGCGGGCCCGGGACCCGCAGGCCCGGACCTGGGCACTGGTCGGCGACATGCGTGAACTCGGCCCGGACGCTGCGGAGGAACACCGCCGGATCGGTGCGCTGGCGGCCGAACTGGGCATCACCGACCTGGTCGCCGTGGGCGACTTCGCCGCTGACATCGTGCGTGGCGCTGGCGCCGCGAACGGTGGCATCCGGGCGTCGGTGGCACCTGATAAGTTCGCCCTGATCGCCGCCGCGACGCCTCTGGGTGCCGCGGATGTGGTCCTGGTGAAGGCCTCCCGCGGGCTGGCTCTGGAGACGGTGGCCGACGAGCTCGCCGGCGCGACGGATGGTGACGAGACTGGAGGCGTACGGTGACGACGATCTTGCTGGCCGGTGCGATGGCCCTGGTGGGGACCCTGCTGGGCACCCGGGCGGCCATCGGAGTGCTGGTGCGCAAGGGCTACGGGCAGTTCATCCGTGACGACGGGCCGACCTCGCACCACACCAAGCGCGGCACCCCGACGATGGGCGGGATCGTGATCATCATCGCGGTCGTCCTCGCCTACGGCCTGGCCCACCTGATCACCTGGCAGCCGCCGTCGGTCAGCGCCCTGCTGGTGTTGCTGCTCTTCGTCGGCACCGGCATCGTCGGCTTCCTCGACGACTGGATCAAGATCTCCAACAAGCGGTCGCTGGGCCTCACCCCGTGGCAGAAGCTGGCCGGCCAGACCGCTGTCGCGGTGGTCTTCGGCGTGCTCGCCCTCAACTTCCCCGACGAGCGCGGCGTCACCCCGGCCTCTCCGTTCGTGTCGTTCCTGCGGGACATCCCCTGGCTGGGCCTGCCGCTGGTGCTGGCCGCCGTCTGGTTCCTGATCCTGATCCTCGGCACCTCCAACGCGGTCAATCTCACCGACGGACTCGACGGGCTGGCCGCCGGCGCGTCGACGATGGTCTTCGCGGCGTACGCGCTGATCAACCTGTGGCAGTACAACAAGTCCTGCGCCTGGGACGGCGCCGCCTCGGCGACCTGCTACAACGTCCGCAACCCGCACGACCTCGCGGTCGTCGCGGTCGCTCTCGCCGGCGCCTGCTTCGGCTTCCTGTGGTGGAACGCCAAGCCGGCGAAGATCTTCATGGGTGACTCCGGGTCGCTGTCGCTGGGCGGCGCGCTCGCCGGGCTGGCGATCTGCAGCCGCACCGAGCTGCTGCTGGTCATCCTCGGCGGCCTGTTCGTCATCATCACGCTGTCGGTGATGATCCAGACCAGCTGGTTCAAGTTCACCAGATGGCGCACCGGCACCGGGCGGCGGGTGTTCAAGATGGCGCCGTTGCAGCACCACTTCGAGATGCTCGGCTGGTCCGAGGTGACCATCGTGATCCGCTTCTGGATCATCGCCGGCTGTTTCGTCGCCCTCGGCATCGGCATCTTCTACGGCCAATGGGTGACCGGATTGGGGCTCCAGTGAGTCGCGTACGTCCCGACTGGATCGGCACCGCCGGTCGCTTCTCGGCCTGGCCGCAGGCCCACGTCGTGGTCGCCGGGCTGGGCACCTCGGGCTTCGCCGCCGCCGACGCGCTGCTGGAGTTCGGCGCGCAGGTGACGGTGCTGGACGAGTCCGACCGGACCGAGATCGTCGAACGGGGCACCATCCTCGAGGTGCTCGGCGCGGACGTCCGGCTCGGCGCCGGTTCGACGGCGACCCTGCCCGACGACGTCGACCTCGTCGTCACCTCGCCGGGCTGGCGGCCCACCACGCCGCTGCTGGCCCAAGCCGCCCTGCGCGGCGTGCCGATCTACGGCGAGGTGGAGCTGGCCTGGCGTCTTCAGGACCCCGACCGGGCCCCCGCCTGGCTCGCCGTCACCGGCACGAACGGCAAGACGACCACCACCCAGATGCTGGAGTCGATGCTGCAGGCCGCCGGACTGCGGGCGGTCGCCTGCGGCAACATCGGCAAGCCGGTGATGGAGACCGTGCTCGACCCGGAGCCGTACGACGCTCTGGCCGTCGAACTGTCCAGCTTCCAACTGCACTGGTCGAACAGCCTCGCGCTGCACTCGGCGGCCGTCCTCAACGTCCACGAGGACCACCTCGAGTGGTATCCCTCGATGGCCGAGTACGCCGCCGACAAGGCCCGCATCTACCAGCGGGTCACCCACTCCTGCGTCTACAACGTCGCCGATCCGCAGACCGAGCGGATGGTCGAGGACGCCGAGGTCGCCGAGGGCGCCCGGGCGATCGGTTTCACCCTCGGCATCCCCGGGCCGTCGATGGTCGGCGTCGTCGATGACCTGATCGTCGACCGGGCCTTCGTGGAACAGCGCCGGACCTCCGCCCTGGAGCTCGCCGCGGTCTCCGACGTGCAGCCGTACGCCCCGCACAACGTGGCCAACGCGCTGGCCGCTGCCGCCCTGGCCCGTTCCTACGGGGTGCCCGCAGTGGCCGTACGCGACGGCCTGCGCGGCCTCCACCTGGGTGGCCACCGGATCCAGACCGTGGCCGAGAGCGGCGGCGTACGCTACGTCGACGACTCCAAGGCGACCAACCCGCATGCCGCCCACGCCTCGCTGATGGCCTTCGACCCGGTCGTCTGGATCGCCGGCGGGCAGGCCAAGGGGACGGCGTTCGACGACCTCGTCGCCGGAGTGGCCGGACGGTTGCGCGGGGTGGTGCTGCTCGGCATCGACCGCGAGGTGATCGCCGAGGCGCTGCGCCGACACGCGCCCGACGTTCCGGTGGAAGTCTTCGATTCGACGGACACTGAGGTCATGGCTCAGGTCGTGGCCGCCGCCGCGCGGATGGCCAGGCCCGGCGACACGGTCCTGCTGGCACCCGGATGTGCCAGCCGGGACATGTGGCCGGACTACGCGGCCCGCGGCGACGATTTCGCCCGCGCGGCACGGGGATTGGGCCAGGCCTGACCAATTGTCGGGCCGTGACCACCAGGTGACCGGCACGACGAGGAGGACGACAGGGCATGGCCTTCGAGACACGCAATCTGGCCGACGGCACCCGGGGCTGGGTCGCCGACACCACGGCCACCGTGCGTGGCTGGCTCGACCACCCGCGGGCGAGCCAGGCGCTGCTGCTCACCTCGGTGGCCCTGCTTCTCTTCATGGGCACGATGATGGTGCTGTCCGCATCCAGCGTGCTGTCGTACACCCGCTACAACGGCAACTCGTACACGATCTTCCTGCGCCAGGAGGGGTTCGTCATCGCCGGGGTGATGTCCGCGGTGCTGCTCGCGGTACTGCCACCGGAGCGGATCCGCCGGATCTCGGTGCTGCTCGTGCTGGCCAGTTTCACCGGCCTGTTGCTCACCTTCACCCCGCTGGGGATGACCGTCAACGGCAACCGGAACTGGCTGGTGATCGGGCCGATCCAGGGCCAGCCGTCGGAGTTCGCCAAACTGGCCATCGTCTGGTGGGGGGCGCTGTTCCTCGCCGACCACGACCGTGAGCTGGACCAGCTGCGCCGGATCCTGCCCTACCTCAGCGTCTCCGGGCTACTGATCGCACTCACCGTGCTGCAGGGCGACCTCGGGTCCTCGGTGGTGATGGCGGCCATCGTCGGCACAGTGCTGTGGGTGGCCGGCGTCCCCCTGCAGATCTTCCTCGGCATCGGCGGCACCGCCGCGGTGGCCGTCGGCATCCTGATCGTCACCACGCCCTACCGGGTGATGCGGATGGTCGCCTTCCTCCGGCCACCCTCGGGCATCACCGACGCCAACTACCAGGCGATGATGGGGACGTACGCCCTCGCCTCCGGCGGCTGGTGGGGGCACGGACTCGGCGGCAGTGTGCAGAAGTGGGGTGGCCTGCCGGAGGCGCACACCGACTACATCCTCGCCGTGATCGGTGAGGAACTCGGGCTGTGGGGCACCCTGTCGGTGGTCGCCCTCTTCGCCATGCTGGGCTGGGCCGGCATCCGGATCATGCGCCGGTCGGTCCGCCCCTACCAGCGATTCCTGGCGGCCGGCGCCACCGGCTGGATCCTCTTCCAGGCCTTCGTCAACATCTCCGTCGTGCTGCGGGTCTGGCCGGTGATGGGGGTGCCGCTGCCGTTCATCTCGGCGGGAGGGACGGCGGTGGTCGCTACGCTGATGGCGGTGGGCCTGCTGATGTCGTGCGCCCGGACCGAACCGGGCGCCATCGCCGAACGCGAGCGGAGGGCCCGCGCCCGGGCGCACCAGCACAACATCGGCCGGGTCAGTGCGGTGGTCGACGGCCGGGGCGGCCCGGTCGACGGTGCCACCGGATCGAGTGCGGAACGTAGGAGCAGGACCGAGGGACGCGGCACCGCGGCGTCCGGAGGACGTCGTCAGAAGGGAACGGGAAGAACCAGATGACCAGTGTCGTGCTCGCCGGAGGTGGCACCGCCGGCCACACCTCGCCGCTGATCGCCACCGCGCATCGTCTGCGCGAGCGTGAGCCGGGCGTGTCGCTGGTGGCCATCGGGACCCCGAAGGGCCTGGAGTCCAGGGTGGTGCCGGCCGCAGGGCTCGATCTCGAACTGATCGATCCGGTGCCACTGCCGCGGCGGCTGACCACCGATCTGGTCAAGGTGCCCTACCGGCTGCGGCGTGCGGTGAACCAGGCCCGCCGGATCCTCACCGGCCACCGGGCCGACGTCCTGGTCGGATTCGGCGGCTACGTGTCGATGCCGGCCTATCTGGCCGCCCGCGAGCTGAAGATCCCGATCGTCGTCCACGAGCAGAACGCGATCCCGGGGCTGGCGAACAAGGTCGCCACCCGGCTGACCGACCGGATCGCGGTGACCTTCCCCGGCACCCCGCTGCGCCATGCGCGGGTGATCGGGATGCCGCTGCGCAGTGAGATCACCGAGCTCGACCGGGAGACGGTGGCCCGGGCGGCCCGGGTCGAGTTCGGGCTGGAGACGGGGCTGCCGACGGTCTTGGTCAGCGGCGGGTCGCAGGGGGCCCGCAGCATCAACACGGCGATCGCCGGTGCCTACCCCGAGCTGATCGCCCGCGGGATCCAGGTGCTGCACGTGCTGGGGCCGAGGAACTTCCGCGACGACATGGTCCCGGTCGTCGACGAGGCGACCGGCGCGTCCTACCGCCCGGTGGCGTACGTCGACGCGATGGAGAAGGCGTACGCGGTGGCCGACCTGATGATCGGCCGGTCCGGTGCCGGCACCGTGATGGAGACGATCGCGGTGGGGCTGCCGTCGGTGCTCGTGCCGCTGCCGCACGGCAACGGTGAACAGGCCCGCAACGCCGACGCCCTGGTGGCGGCCGGCGGCGCCATCCGACTGCCGGACGAGCGGTGCACCGGCGACGCCCTGGTGGACCTGGTCGGGCCGCTGGTCACCGACCCGGAGCGGCTGGCCCGGATGCGGGCGGCCGGGCGAGGCATGCTGCCCGGCAACGCCGCCGACCTGCTGTGCGACATGATCCTTGAGGCGGCGCGCCGATGAGTCTGGTGACGCCCGTTGAGCTGGCCGACCCCCGCGAGCTCGGTCCGGTCCACTTCATCGCCGTCGGCGGCGCCGGGATGTCCGGCATCGCCGCGCTGTACGCCGACCTCGGGTTGGTCGTCACCGGCTCGGACCGGGTCGACTCGGCCAACCTGGAGATGCTGCGCGGCCATGGCGTACGGACCTATCTCGGCCACGACCCGGACCAGCTCGGACAGGCCCGCACCGTGGTGGTCTCCTCGGCGGTCAAGGAGGACAACCCCGAGCTGGCCGAAGCACGCCGCCGCGGTCTGAGAGTCTGGCACCGCAGTGCCGCTCTCGCCGCGCTGATGATGGGCCGTCCCGGCGTCGCCGTCGGTGGGACGCACGGCAAGACGACCACCTCGGCGATGATCGCGCACCTGCTCGTCGCCACCGGTGCGGACGGCGGCTACGTCGTCGGTGCACCGCTGGCCACCGGGGAGAGCTCCCGTCTCGGCGCCTCCGATGCGCCGTTCGTGGTCGAGGCCGACGAGTCGGACGGGTCGTTCCTGCAGTACCCGGCCCGGATCTGTGTGGTCACCAACGTCGAGGCCGACCACCTGGACAATTGGGGCACCCCCGAGGCGTACGCCGACGGGTTCGTCCGGTTCGCGGCCGGCGCGACCGAGCTGGCCGTGGTCAACGTCGACGGGCCCGGCGGGGTGGCCCTGGCCGCCGCGCTGGCCGGCCACCCTCACCTGACGTACGGCAGCGTGGCGGACGCCGATGTCCGGATCACTGAGGTCACTCACGACGCCGGCGGTGTCCGCGGCGTCGTCGGGCTGCCGGGCGGCGCGGTCCGGGTGTCGCTCGGCGTCCCCGGCCTGCACAACCTGGCGAATGCCACCGCGGCGCTCGTGGCGACGACTGCCCTGGGGATCGACCCGGCGGCGGCCGCGACGGCGCTGGCCGACTTCCGGGGAGCCCATCGCCGTTTTGAGCAGGTCGGGACGGTCGACGGCATCCGGGTGGTGGATGACTACGCCCACCACCCGACCGAGATCGACGCTGTGCTGGCCGCCGCCCGGGACGCCGTCGGGACGGGACGGGTGGTGGCCTGCTTCCAGCCGCACCTCTACTCCCGCACCCGCGACTTCGCTCCGGCGTTCGGCCGGGCACTGGCCGCCGCCGATGAGGTCGTGCTGATGGACATCTACGGCGCCCGTGAGGACCCGATGCCCGGGGTGACCACCGCCCTGATCGGGGACGTGACGGCCGAGGCACTGGGCGCCGGACGGGTGCACCCGGTGCACTCCCACCGGGAAGCGGCCGAGACCCTCGCCGGACTGGCCCGGCCCGGCGACCTGGTGTTGACCATCGGGGCCGGCGATGTCACCACGGTGGGCCCGGACCTGCTCCGTACGCTGACCGGCTCGGGACGGTGATGGCGCGGGGCCCGGCCGACCGCTCCGGGGCCCGCGCGGATCGCGGTCGTGGGGCGGATCGGCGGGACGGTGTCGCCGATCTGACCGGGCCGATCCGGCTGCGCCGCGAGCGGGCCGTCCGACGGCAGCGGCGCCGGCTGGCGGTCGGCCTGGTGCTCAGTGTGCTGGTGGCCGCTGGGGTGTGGGTGGCCGCGTTCTCGCCGCTGTTCGCCACCCAGACGGTGGACGTCCGCGGCACCGCGCTGCTCACCCGCGAGCAGGTCGTCCGCACCGCCGCGGTGCCGACCGGCGTCTCCCTCGCCCGGCAGGACACCGCCGCGATCGCCGCGCGGGTCCGCACCCTCGCGCCGGTGCGCGACGTCTCCGTCGTACGCTCCTGGCCCGGCACGATCACTCTGGTGATCACCGAACGCACCCCGACGGTCGTCTTCCCGGTGGACGGCACCTTCCTCCTGGTCGACGCGGACGGCCAGGCGTACGCCCAGGTGTCGACCGCGCCCAAGGGCGTCCTGCAGGCCGACGGTCGGGCGGACGACCCGACCGTCACCGCCGCGGTGGGTCGCGTCGTCGCGACGCTGCCCCCGGCGATCCGCAACCAGGTGCGTACGGTGCGGGCCGACTCGCCGGCGGCGGTGACCCTCGGTCTCGACAAGGGCCGGACGGTCGTCTGGGGCGGCCCGGAGGACGCCGAGCTCAAGGGTCAGGTGCTCGACGCGCTGCTCAAGCAGGCGAGCGGGGCGAAGGTGTACGACGTCTCCGCGCCGGCCTTCCCGGCCACCCGCTGACCTCGACGGGGACGGTCGTTCGCGGCGCGACAACGGCGGACATTCCTAGAGTTGAGGTTGAGACTCTCGGCGAGTCGACAGGGGCCTTGTGGACTTTGCTGCTGCGATCCTCCTAGCCTGAACAGCAGCCTGGGGTGGCAGCGCGCCCCAGAGCTCGGACAGGTGAACGGTGTCCGGCCCATCCTCCGAGGGCGCGTCGGGCTTCCCCTCACCGGGAGACCTGTTGGAGTCCAATATCAGAAGCGAGGCGGGAACCCCGTGGCGAGTGCATCCCAGAACTACTTGGCCGTGATCAAGGTCGTCGGTGTCGGCGGCGGCGGTGTCAACGCCGTCAACCGGATGATGGAGGCCGGGCTCCAGGGAGTCGAGTTCATCGCCATCAACACGGATGCCCAAGCACTGCTGATGAGTGACGCCGATGTCAAGCTCGACATCGGCCGTGAGCTGACCCGCGGACTCGGTGCCGGCGCTGACCCGGACAAGGGTCGTCAGGCCGCCGAGGACCACGCCGACGAGATCGAGGAGGCGCTGAAGGGCGCCGACATGGTCTTCGTGACCGCCGGTGAGGGCGGCGGCACCGGGACCGGTGGTGCACCGGTCGTCGCCAGGGTCGCCCGCGCTCTCGGCGCACTGACCATCGGGGTGGTCACCAAGCCGTTCAAGTTCGAGGGCAAGCGGCGTAGCCGTCAGGCCGAGGACGGCATCGCGACGCTGCGCGAAGAGGTCGACACCCTCATCACCATCCCGAACGACAAGCTGCTGGACATGACCGACCAGCAGGTCGCCATCCTCGATGCGTTCCGCCAGGCCGACACCGTGCTCTACCAGGGCGTGTCGGGCATCACCAACCTGATCACCACCCCGGGCCTGATCAACCTCGACTTCGCCGACGTGAAGTCGGTGATGGCGAACGCCGGTTCCGCGCTGATGGGCATCGGGATGGCCCGCGGTGAGGACCGGGCCCGGATCGCCGCCGAGATGGCCGTCTCCTCCCCGCTGCTGGAGGCCAGCGTCGACGGCGCCCACGGCGTGCTGTTGTCCATCGCCGGCGGCTCCGACCTGGGCCTGTTCGAGGTCTCGGCGGCCGCCGACCTGATCGAGCAGTCCGCTGCGGACGACGCGAACATCATCTTCGGCACGATCATCGACGACTCCCTCGGCGACGAGGTGCGGGTCACCGTCATCGCCGCCGGCTTCGACGGGGGAGAGCCGCCGAAGCGCGAGCAGGGCGTGACCCGCCGGACTCAGGAGTCCGCGCGTCCGGTCACCCCCCAGCCCGCCGCCCGACCGGACCGGCCGAGCCCTGCCCCGGAGCGCTCCCAGCCGGCGGCGCCCGCCCCCGCACCGGCCCGCGGCGAGGCCCGCAACGGCTTCGGCCCCTCCCCGTCGGCGCCGCAGAACGACCTCGCCGACATCGACCTGCCCGACTTCCTGGGCTGACCGTCGGTCCGTGTGGGACTTCCTCAAGCGCCCCGGCAGCGGGCCGGCGTACGGGATCGGCGTCGGCTTCACCGACCGTGACGGCGGAGTCACCCCGGCGTCCGGATCGCTCAGCTTCGGCGCCCTCGACGGCGGGCCGGCGGCACGTGCGGAGAACTTGCGCCGGATCCGCACCGACGCCGACCTGGACCGGGTGGTGACCCTGCACCAGGTGCACTCCGCCGCGGTGCACGTCGTCGACGAGGACTTCCTGGCCGGCTGGCGGGAGGATGCCCAGCCGGAGGGCGACGCCCTCGTCGCCGGACCGGGACTGCGGAGGACGGCACTGGCGGTGCGCGCCGCGGACTGCGTCCCGGTCGTGTTGGCCGATCCGCAGGCGCGGGTGATCGGGGCGGCACATGCCGGCCGGGCCGGGGTGCTCAGTGGGATCGTCGCAGCCACCGTCGAGGCGATGCACCGGCTGGGTGCACGGGAGCTGACCGCGTGGGTCGGCCCGCACATCCACGGTGAGTGCTACGAGGTGCCGGCGGAGATGGCCGAGGCGGCCGCCGCGCAGGTGCCGCAGACCCGGGGCACCACTCGCTGGGGGACTCCGGCGATCGATCTCACCGCCGGGGTGCGGGCCCAGCTGCGGGCCGCCGGCGTCTCGGTGGCGTACGTCGGCCCGTGCACCCTGACCGCCTCCTCGCTGCACAGTCATCGTCGCGACGGCGCGGCGGCCGGTCGCCAGCTCGGGCTGGTCTGGATCGCCTGACGGGCCGCGGGCGGGCGTGTCGCCGTCGGGTTCCCCGGGGGATCGGAGTCGCACGGTATCGTCCTTGAATGATCGGACGACACTGATCGATCGGATGCCGTGCACGCCCGGTGCACCCCGCAGCGGACGACTCGGAGGAAGGATCTCGGATGGCTCAGTGGGTGAAGCGCGCCAGCGAGTGGATCGGCCTCGGCCCTCGGGAGACCGATCGCTACGACGACTACGACGATGAGCTCGCCCACGACCGCGGCGACGAGCGGGTGCTCGGTGACGACTACGGCGACGAGTCCGAGACGTACGAGGACAGCGGGGCGTACGAGGAGCTCTACCACCAGGACATGGACGACGTCGACGAGCCGTCCCCAGAGCACACGGAGGTCACCGAGATGGTCCCGGCACGTGGTCCGCAGGGGCGTACGCCCGCCGTCGTGTCGGCCCCGGTGCATCCGGACGAGCCGGAGCAGTACCGCGAGCGACCGGTGGAGCCGTCCCGTACGGCCGACATCAACCGGATCATCTTCATCACCCCGAAGACGTTCAACGAGGCCCGCAGCATCGGGGAGAACTTCCGCGACGGCTTCCCGGTGATCATCAACCTGTCCTTCATGGAGCACGACCACGCCCGGCGGGTGGTGGACTTCGCGTCCGGCCTGATCTTCGGGCTGAACGGTTCCATCGAGAAGGTCGACAACGGTGTGTTCCTGCTCTCACCGCACAACGTGCGGGTGACGACCGAGGACAAGCAGCGTATTGCGGAGGGCTTCTACAATCAGAGCTGACCACTCACTCTGCTGATCGGAACCCCATGCTGACCACTGTCGGTCTCGTCATCTACGCCGTGCTGTGGCTCTTCATGGCGATGCTGTTCGTCCGGATGATCCTGTCCTGGGTGCCCCTGCTGGTCCCGCAGTGGCGCCCGAAGGGCCTCGTCCTGGTGGTCGCCGAGACCACCTACAGCGTCACCGATCCGCCGCTGAAGTGGTTGGGCCGGTTCATCCGCCCGGTCCGGATGGGCGCCATGGCCTTCGACGTGTCCTTCCTGGTGCTCTATTTCGTGGTCTGGCTGCTGATGCGGCTGAACGCCGCCTTCCTGATCGCCGCCTGACCTTCCCGCACCGCCGACGTGTGGACCGCAGACATCCGGACGGCCGACCTCTCGGGCCGTCGACCGGCAGGAACGGCACGCCAGGACGGCCTCAGGTCAATAACCTTCAGGTGATGCGTGAGGGTTTTCGCCGGTCCGGTTGCGGCCCGCGCCGGGGCTGAATACGGTAGCCACGTACAGACGGACGCTACCTGTTGGGGTAGGCTTTTGGGCCGACCGCAGTAGCCGCGCCGAGGCGGGCCAATGCTTTCCGTTGGACATCCGGTCCACTGGACGATTTCGAGGTGAACGTATGACCACACTGACGCTTGACGAAGTGCGCAACACAAAGTTCCACATGGCTCGGCGTGCTGGCTACGAGGTGACCGACGTCGACCTCTTCGTCGATCGGGTGGAGGCGTCCTTCGCGAAGCTGGTGGAAGAGAACGAGATGCTGCGGCGTCAGGTCGAGGCGCTCCAGCTGGCGGCCGAGAACGCCGCCGAGGCCCAGCAGGCCACGTCGCAGTTCCAGCCGGTGGTGGAGGTGCCCGCGCCGGCGCCGATGATGGCCCCGACGCCGATCCCCGCTCCGATCGCGCCGGCCCCGCTGATCCAGGGTGGCGTCGAGCGGATCGTGGTCACCACGTCGGCCGAGGCCAGCCCCGCCGTGGTCCGCCTGGTCCAGATGGCGACCGAGCAGGCCGAGCGCCTGGTCACCGAGGCCGAGGCCGAGGCGCACAGCACGATCGAGAGCGCCAACCGTCAGGCCGCCGACACGATCGACACCGCCAACCGCCAGGCCAACGACACCGTCGCCTCGGCCAACCGGCAGGCGAACGAGACGGTCGACATCGCCAACCGCCAGGCACACGAGATCAGCACCGACGCCCAGACCCGCGCCGACCGGACCGAGTCCGAGGCGCGGATCAACGCCGAGCGGCTGTTCGCCGATGCCCAGAACCGCGCGAACAACCTCGACAACGAGGTCAACATGCGTCGTGCCGAGCTGTTCAGCGGTCTGGAGGACGAGCGGGATCAGCTGCAGCGCAACGTCGCCGAGCTGCGGTCCCACGAGAGCCAGTTCCGCGCCAGCTTCACCGACCACCTGCGCAAGCAGCTGGCCGCGCTGGAGAGCACCTCGTTCGAGGGGGGCAGCCGGCCGATCCTGGCCCAGAGCCACGATCCGCGCCAGCCGATGAGCCAGCCCAGCTCCGCCACCCCGCGCCTCGACGCGCTGATGGGCGGCAAGTAGACGGTCGCGCGGTCAGCATCACTCGGGCGTACGCTCCGGCCGTCGGAGACGGTACTGGTGACGGCCATCGGAGATGATGCTGGTGACGGCTGTCGGAGACGGTACTGGTGACACGCCACGACGATGACACGCCACGGAGGGCCCCGCAGCTGCGGGGCCCTTCGTGTACTCTCGGCCCACGAGTTCGTACGGAAAGAGACGAGACCTTACTATGCCCACCACTGACGCAGCGCTGCCGGCTGATGACATGGCCTGGCGCGATGCCCTCGATCCCGCTGCCTTCCCTGTGGAGCCGGACGAGGACCCCTGGACCCTCGAAGAGCTCCAGGAGGTGGTCGACGAACTGGTGTCCGACATCAAGCGCCAGCGACAGATCATCGAACAGACCCAGGCGGAGCTGGTCGGCATCCGCGACGGTTCCGACGTGACCGGCAGGGACCCCGCCGATGTCGGCTCCGCGAACTTCGAGCGGGACCACGAGATGTCGTTGGTCCGCAACTCCGAGGAGTTGCTCGACCAGTCGGAGCGCGCGTTGGCGGCCATCAAGCGCGGCTCGTACGGTCGCTGTGAGAACTGCGGCCAGCCGATCGGCAAGGGCCGGCTGCAGATCATCCCGCGGGCGACGCTCTGCAAGCCCTGCAAGGAGCGGGAGGAGCGGCGATAGTGCCGCAGCCGACGCACACCGGGGTCGTCACGCCGTGGCGCGCCCGGACCATCCTGCTCGGGGTCGCTGTGGTCGGGGTCGTCCTCGACCAGGTGGCCAAGCAGGCCGCGGTCGCCGCCCTCGTCCCGGAGCGGCCGGTGCCGCTGGTGGGGCGTCTGCTACAGCTCTACCTGATCCGTAACTCGGGGGCCGCGTTCAGCCTCGGCGAGGGGGCCACCTGGGTCTTCGCGCTGCTGGCCAGCCTGGTGCTGGTCGGGCTGCTGGTGGTCGTGCTGCCGCGGGTCCGGCACTGGGGCTGGGCGGTGGCGTTCGGCCTGCTCGGTGCGGGCGTCGCGGGCAACCTTGTCGACCGGGTGGTGCGCCCCCCGGCCGCGTTCCGCGGTCATGTGGTCGACTTCCTGATGCTGCCGCACTGGCCGATCTTCAACGTGGCCGACATGATGATCGTCGCCGCCGCCGCGGTCATCATCGCGCTCAGCTTCTTCGGGCATCGGGGCCCGACCGGCCGGGCGTACGACCGGGACGACGCGAAGGTCACCGCATGAGGTCACGGGTGCTGCTGGTGCCGGACGGCCTCGAGGGTGACCGGGTCGACGCCGCCGCTGCGCGGATGCTCGGCCTGTCGCGCAGCTACGTCAGCGACCTGATCGCCGAGGGGGCGGTACGTCTCGACGGCGACGCGGTCGCGAAGTCCGACCGGGTACGGGGTGGGGCGATGCTCGAGATCGACCTGCCGGACGAGGATCCCGGTGTCCGGGTGATCCCGCGGACGGTCGAGGGCATGCGGATCGTGCATGACGACCGCGACATCGTCGTCGTCGACAAGCCGGCCGGTGTCGCCGCCCATCCTTCGCTCGGCTGGGACGGGCCGTCGGTGGTGGAGCACCTGGCGGCGGCCGGCTTCCGGATCTCCACCTCGGGCTCGCCCGAGCGCCAGGGCATCGTCCAGCGCCTCGACGTGGGCACCACCGGACTGATGGTGGTGGCCAAGAGCGAGATCGCCTACACCGTGCTCAAACAGGCCTTCCGGGACCGTACGGTCGACAAGACCTACCACGCCCTGGTGCAGGGACACCCGGACCCGTTCTCGGGGACGATCGAGGCGCCGATCGGGCGCCATCCCGGCCACGAGTGGAAGATGGCGGTGGTCGCCGGCGGACGACCCAGCGTGACCCACTACGAGACGCTGGAGGCGTTTCCGGGGTCGACGCTGCTCACCATCCACCTGGAGACCGGGCGGACCCACCAGATCCGCGTCCACATGGCCGCGATCCACCATCCGTGCGTCGGCGACCCGCTCTACGGCAGTGATCCGGTGCTGGCCGCCCGCACCGGGCTCGACCGGCAGTGGCTGCACGCGGTGCGGTTGGGGTTCACCCATCCGACCCGGGGGGAGTACGTCGAGTTCAGTTCGCCCTATCCCGCCGACCTGGCGCAGGCACTGGAGGTCGTGGCCCGGGACTGACAACGCCCGGGGCCAGGCCGTACCGGCGGGGCGCAGGCTGTACCGGCGGGGCGCAGGCTGTACCGGCGGGGCGCAGCATCCCTCGGGATTTGGTGCAGCATCGGACAAATGACGGCCCGGTCTGCCGGTGTTCAGGCGGCTCCGATAAGGTCGGACCGTGCGTAGAGCAAAGATCGTGTGTACTTTGGGCCCGGCATCCTCCGACGCCGACCGGCTCTTCGAGATGATCACGGCGGGCATGGACATCGCCCGCTTCAACATGAGCCACGGCTCCTATCCGGAGCACGAGGAGAGGCTCAAGAACCTCCGCGAGGCGGAGGCCCGGGCGGAGCGGCCGATCGGCCTGCTCGCCGATCTGCAGGGGCCGAAGATCCGCCTCGGGACCTTCGCCCACGGCACCGTCACCCTGACGGCCGGCCAGGAGTTCATCGTCACCACCCGGGACGTCCCCGGCGACGAGCACATCGTCAGCTGCACCCACCCGGGTCTGCCCAACGACGTCCACTCGGGTGACCAGATCCTGGTCGACGACGGCAAGATCCTGATGGTGGCCAAGGAGGTCACCGACACCGACGTGATCTGCACCGTCATCGTCGGCGGCCCGGTCTCCGACCACAAGGGCTTCAACCTGCCCGGTGCGTCCGTCTCCGTGCCGGCGATGAGCGAGAAGGACGCCAACGACCTGCGGTGGGCGCTGCACAACGGCTTCGACATGATCGCGCTGTCGTTCGTCCGCACCGCCGCCGACGTCGATCTGGTCCGCCAGGTGATGGCCGAGGAGGGGCGTACGGTCCCGGTGATCGCCAAGCTGGAGAAGCCGCAGGCGATCGAGAACCTCGACGACATCATCGACGCCTTCGACGCGTTCATGGTCGCCCGTGGTGACCTCGGCGTGGAGCTCCCGCTGGAGGAGGTGCCGCTGGTGCAGAAGGAGATCATCACCAAGGCCCGCCGCTGGGCGAAGCCGGTGATCGTCGCCACCCAGATGCTGGAGTCGATGATCGGCAACCCGCGCCCGACCCGGGCTGAGGCCTCCGACGTCGCCAACGCCATCCTGGACGGCGCCGACGCCGTGATGCTGTCCGGCGAGACGTCGGTCGGCAAGTATCCGGTCGAGACCGTGGGCACGATGGCGAAGATCGTCGACTCCACCGAGGTCCACGGGATGGAACAGATCTCCTCCATCGACTGGGACCCGCACACCACCGGTGGCGTGATCTCCAAGGCAGCGGTCGACGTGGCGGAGCGGGTCGGCGCCGCCTACCTGGTGGCCTTCACCCAGTCGGGTGACACTGCTCGCCGGATGGCGCGGCTGCGGCCGCGGATCCCGATCGTCGCGTTCTCCCCGCTGCTCAAGACGCAGCGTGAACTGACGCTGTCGTGGGGGCTCCGCACGGTGCTCACCGCGACGGTCGAGGCCACCGACGACATGGTCCGGTTGGTCGACCGGACCCTGAAGGAACAGGGCCTGGTGCAGGACGGCGAGCGTGTCGTCATCGTCGCCGGTACGCCGGCCGGGCGACCCGGCCGGACGAACTCGCTGCGGGTCCACAAGATCGGCAGCGTGTAGGAACCCGGCGGCGTGTAGGAAGATGAAGACGGACGCGGGGCCGAGGCCCCGCGTCCGGTGGTGCCGGGAAGGGGAGTCGAACCCCTACGTCCTGTGAGGGACAGACGGGTTTGAGCCGTCCGCGTCTACCATTCCGCCACCCCGGCGCACGAAGGATCACTATACCGGATCCACTCGAACCGCTCCGGCGTCCGCGCCGGAGCCTCATGACAGGTGATTTCACGATGACGACAAGCGATAACACCCCCCTCGACGGCGAGGAGGACGTCGCCGCGGCTGCCGGGGAGACGGCACCGGCGGCTGCGAAGAAGACACCGGTCAAGAAGGCCGCGGCCACGAAGGGCGCCGCGAAGAAGACCGCCACCAAGAAGACCGCGACCAAGAAGGCGACCGTCGCTGAGGAGGCCGCGCCGGCAGCTCCGGCGAAGAAGACCACTCGCAAGGCGGCGGCCAAGAAGACCGTTGCCGCGGTGACCGAGACGGTTCCTGAGGCCCCGGCGACGCCCGCGCCGGCTGAACCCGTCAGCGAGCCGGCCGAACCCGTCAGCGAGCCGGCGTCCGTGCCTGCTGCGGCCGAGGTGACGGAGACCACCGCCCTCTCGGTCGAGGACCTGATCGCCGCGGCGTCCACTGCCGCCGGAAGCGAAGGGGCCTCGAAGACCCGTGTGGTGGTGGCCGAGGACGAGGCGCTGATCCGTCTCGACCTGGTCGAGCTGCTCCGCGACGAGGGCTACGACGTGGTCGCCGAGGTCGGCGACGGCCAGGCGGCGGTCGAGAAGGCCCGCGAGCTGCAGCCCGACCTGGTGGTGATGGACGTACAGATGCCGCGGATGGACGGCATCTCGGCCGCCACGATCATCGCCGGCGAGCGGATCGCGCCGGTGGTCATGCTCACCGCCTTCAGCCAGCGCGAGCTGGTGGAGCGGGCCCGGGAGGCGGGCGCGATGGCGTACGTCGTCAAGCCGTTCGAGGCCTCCGACGTGGTGCCGGCGATCGAGATCGCGCTGGCCCGGTTCCAGGAGATCCGTGCGGTCGAGGCCGAGGTCGAGGACCTGGAGGAGCGGCTGGCGTCCCGCAAGGCCGTCGACCAGGCCAAGGGCCTGCTGCAGACCGGCATGGGGATGACCGAGCAGGAGGCCTTCCGGTGGATCCAGAAGACCGCGATGGACCTGCGCCGGCCGATGCGTGAGGTGGCCGAGGGCATCATCTCCCACGCCAAGAAGCCGAAGAATCAGTAGCGCTGCCGGTGGCCACGGGTAAAGTCGCCGCGTGGCCACCACGACAGCACCCAGCATCCCTGCGACGACGACCGAGGACGACCGGCCGAAGCTCTTGCTGATCGACGGTCACTCCGTCGCCTACCGGGCGTTCTTCGCGCTGCCGGTGCAGAACTTCTCCACCAGCACCGGCCAGGCGACGAACGCCGTCTTCGGATTCACCTCGATGCTGATCAATCTGCTGCGCGACTGGCAGCCCACCCATCTCGGTGTCGCCTTCGACGTCTCCCGGCACAGCTTCCGCACCGAGGCGTACGAGGACTACAAGGCCACCCGCAACGCTTCTCCGACGGAGTTCCGCGGTCAGGTCGAGCTGATCAAAGAAGTGCTCGACGCCATGCGCGTCCCGCACCTGGAGAAGGACGGCTTCGAGGCGGACGACCTGCTCGCCACCCTCGCCACCCGGGCCGAGCGGGACGGGATGGACGTCCGCGTCTGCACCGGTGACCGGGACAGTTTCCAGCTGGTCACCGACCGGGTACACGTCCTCTACCCCCGCAAGGGCGTCTCGGACCTGCTCGATCTCGACCCGGCCGGGGTCGAGGAGAAGTACCTGGTCACCCCTGGGCGCTACCCGGAGCTGGCCGCGCTGGTGGGGGAGTCCTCGGACAATCTCCCGGGCGTGCCGGGGGTCGGACCGAAGACCGCCGCCAAGTGGCTCAGCCAGTACGACGGCCTGGAGAACCTGTTGGCCCGGGTCACCGAGGTGAAGGGCAAGGCCGGGGACAATCTGCGCGACCACCTGGCCGACGTACGACGCAACCGTGACCTCAACCGGCTGATCCGCGATGTCGAGATCGATGTCACTCCGGCCGATCTGGAGCGCCACGCCGTCGACCGTGAGGCGGTGCATCAGCTGTTCGACCAGCTCGAGTTCCGGGTGCTCCGCGACCGGCTCTTCGACCTGCTGCCTGCTGAGGACGCGGCCGCCGCAGACCGTCCCGCGACCCTCGACGTGGCCGACGACACGCCCGCCGCGGGGACGCTGGGCGACTGGCTGGCCGCCCACACCGCGGACGGTCCGAGCGGTCTCGACGTGACCGGCCGGTGGAGCGCCGGCACCGGGGACATCGTTTCGCTGTCCGTGGCCGGAGCCGACGGGCACGCGGTGACGGTCGATCCCACCGAGCTGTCGCCGCAGGACGAACGGGCGCTGGCCGACTGGTTCGCCGATCCGGCCCGGCACAAGGTGATCCACGACGGCAAGGGCCCGCTGCTGGCCTGCTGGGCGCGGGGCTGGGCGCCCGAGGGTCTCTGGTCGGACACCGCACTGGCCGCCTACCTGCTGCGGCCCGACCAGCGGACGTACGATCTCGCTGATCTGGTCAGTCGATCGCTGCACACCGAGCTCGTCGTCGACGAGGCCGGCCAGGCGCCGGCACAGCTGGCCCTGGACCTGGGCGACGAGACCGACTCGGCCGGGCACCAGGCGCGGATCCGGGCCGAGGCGGTCCGCCGGCTGGCCGGGGCGCTGGAGGAGGACCTGGACAGCCACCAGGCGACCGGCCTGCTGCATGACGTCGAACTGCCGCTGATGCGGGTGCTCGCCGGGATGGAGCGCACCGGCGTCGCCCTGGACACCGGCCTGCTCGACGGACTGCACGGCGACTTCGACGCCCGCGTCCGGCGGGCGGCCGACGAGGCGTACGAGGTGCTGGGTCACGAGGTCAACCTGGGGTCGCCCAAGCAGCTGCAGGCGGTGCTGTTCGACGATCTCAAGATGCCGAAGACGCGACGTACCCGGACCGGCTACACCACCGATGCCGAGGCGCTGCAGACCCTCTACGAACAGACCGACCACCCGTTCCTCGCCCACCTGCTCGAGCACCGCGACGCGATCCGGCTGCGCCAGACCGTGGAGGGTCTGCAGAAGGCAGTGGCCGACGACGGGCGGATCCACACCACCTTCCTGCAGACCGTGGCGGCGACCGGACGACTGTCGAGCACCGACCCCAACCTGCAGAACATTCCGGTCCGTACCGAGGAGGGCCGGCGGATCCGTGAGGCGTTCGTCGTCGGCGACGGGTACGACTGCCTGCTGACCGCTGACTACTCGCAGATCGAGATGCGGATCATGGCCCACGTCTCGGGCGACGACGCGCTGATCGAGGCCTTCCGGTCGGGGCGGGACTTCCACGCGGTGACCGCCTCGCATGTGTTCGGTGTCCCCGCCGACGAGGTGACCGGCGCCCAGCGCGCCAAGATCAAGGCGATGAACTACGGCTTGGCGTACGGCCTGTCCGCGTTTGGGCTGTCCAACCAGCTGCGCGTCCCGGTCGCCGAGGCCAAGGAACTGATGGCGGACTACTTCGCCATCTTCGGCGAGGTGCACCAGTACCTCACCGGCGTCGTCGACGAGGCCCGCCGGTCCGGCTACACCGCCACCCTGCTCGGTCGCCGCCGCTATCTGCCCGACCTGACCAGCTCCAACCGGCAGCGCCGCGAGATGGCCGAGCGGATGGCCCTGAACGCGCCGATCCAGGGATCCGCGGCCGACATCATCAAACTGGCCATGCTCCGGGTCGACGCCCGGCTGCGGGAGGCGGGCCTGGCGTCCCGGATGCTGCTGCAGATCCACGACGAACTGATGTTCGAGGTGGCGCCGGGGGAGCAGGACCGGGTGGAGGCGCTGGTCCGCGAGGCGATGGGGTCGGCGATGGATCTCGCCGTGCCGCTCGACGTCTCGGTCGGCAGCGGCCGGTCCTGGCACGAGGCTGCGCACTAGCCGCGCTCGAGGTCGCGGTGCAGTGCGGGGCGGAGGGCCACGTCGGCTCACGCCTCCCGGCACCGTGACACCTCCCGGCACCGCATCGCGTGGACGGGAGGGGGCGGATTGACCTCCCGGAGACCCCCGAGGTAACCTTGTCTCGCGTTGTGGCCTGCGTGTCTTCGGACGGAGTGGGACGCGCTCGTACGGGGTTCCTGGGTTTGACCGACAGAAGATGTCCACGTTTGTTGAGTTGATCGCTGGCCCGGTGTGAACAGGGCCGCCAGCGTGACGCATCACCATCCACACCGGAGCCCTACTACATGACCTCCTCCCTTGAGGCTACGCCTCAGGTCGCTGTCGACGACTTTGCTTCCGCAGACGAGTTCGCTCAGGCAGTCGACGGCACTATCAAGTACTTCAACGACGGTGACATCGTCACCGGCACCGTGGTCAAGGTCGACCGTGACGAGGTCCTCCTCGACATCGGTTACAAGACCGAGGGTGTTATCCCCTCCAAGGAACTCTCCATCAAGCACGACGTGGACCCGTTCGAGGTCGTCCAGGTCGGCGACGAGATCGAGGCTCTCGTCCAGCAGAAGGAGGACAAGGAGGGTCGGCTCATCCTGTCCAAGAAGCGGGCTCAGTACGAGCGCGCATGGGGCACGATCGAGCAGATCAAGGAAGAGGACGGCGTGGTCACCGGTCGGGTGATCGAGGTCGTCAAGGGTGGCCTGATCGTCGACATCGGCCTGCGTGGCTTCCTGCCCGCGTCGCTGGTCGAGATGCGTCGTGTCCGTGACCTCCAGCCGTACGTCGGCCAGGAGCTCGAGGCGAAGATCATCGAACTGGACAAGAACCGCAACAACGTGGTCCTGTCCCGTCGCGCCTGGCTCGAGCAGACCCAGTCCGAGGTCCGCCACAACTTCCTCAACCAGCTCCAGAAGGGCCAGATCCGCAAGGGTGTCGTGTCCTCGATCGTCAACTTCGGCGCGTTCGTCGATCTCGGCGGCGTCGACGGCCTGGTGCACGTTTCCGAGCTCTCCTGGAAGCACATCGACCACCCGTCCGAGGTCGTCGAGGTGGGCCAGGAGGTCACCGTCGAGGTCCTGGACGTCGACATGGACCGCGAGCGTGTCTCCCTGTCGCTGAAGGCGACCCAGGAGGATCCGTGGCAGGCGTTCGCCCGTCTGCACCAGATCGGCCAGATCGTCCCCGGCAAGGTCACCAAGCTCGTCCCGTTCGGTGCGTTCGTCCGCGTCGAGGAGGGCATCGAGGGCCTGGTGCACGTGTCGGAGCTGGCCGAGCGCCACGTCGACATCCCCGAGCAGGTCGTGTCGGTCAACGACAAGGTCATGGTCAAGATCATCGACATCGACCTCGAGCGTCGCCGCATCTCGCTGTCCCTCAAGCAGGCCAACGAGAGCATCGACATCAACGCCGAGGACTTCGACCCGACGCTCTACGGCATGGCCGCCTCGTACGACGACCAGGGCAACTACATCTACCCCGAGGGCTTCGATCCGGAGACCAACGACTGGAAGCCGGGCTTCGAGGAGCAGCGGGCCGCGTGGGAGTCGCAGTACGCCGAGGCCCAGCGCCGCTGGGAGCTGCACAAGCAGCAGGTCGTCGAGGCCGAGAAGGCCGAGGCCACCGCTGCGGTGGATTCGGGCACCTCGTACTCCAGCGCCGTCCCGGAGTCCGACGAGCCCGCCGAGGGTTCACTGGCCTCCGACGAGGCCCTGCAGGCCCTGCGCGACAAGCTGACCGGCTCGCACTGAGCGTACGGTCCGGCTCGTACGGTCCCGGCTCGACCGGGTCACCGCGTGACACCGATCGGGTCCACGGCTGAGTGGTGTGCATGATCGACGAAGGCCCCCGCCTTGGGCGGGGGCCTTCGTCGTCCCCAGAGAACCGCTGCGCTCCTGTGGGGGTGCCCCACGGCACCGGCCTCAGACACAAACGCTCAGCTCTTCACTCCGCCCGTGGGTTCCTGCTGAATGACAGACACCTCTGCACGGGCGAGCTGTAGAGGTCTGCGAAGGCGTCTGAGGGCACCGCCGTGAGTGGTGTCGGCACTGTGTGTGGTGTCGGCACTGTGTCTGGTGTCGGCACGGTGGTGTCAGCACGGTGGTGTCAGCACTGTGTCTGGTGTCGGCACGGTCCCGGGTGTCAGTGCTGCGTCTGGTGCCACCCGCGTCTGAGGCACCGCCCGGGCTTGGGGGAGGCCAGTGGCCCGGGGGTCGTGACGGTGCGGCCAGCCCTCAGGTGCGTCCCATCCGCTGCGCCCACAGGTCGGCGGCGGCCGTTGTCAGTGCCGACGCGTACGCTCGGAGCATGCGTCCGGTCAGTCACATCACCCGTCGTGTCGCCCCGTTCCACGTCGTCAGTGATTTCGAGCCCGCGGGCGACCAGCCGCAGGCGATCGACGAGTTGCAGCGACGGCTCGACGCTGGGGAGAAGGACGTCGTCCTGCTGGGCGCCACCGGCACCGGCAAGACCGCGACAGTCGCCTGGCTCGCCGAGCGGCTGCAGCGGCCGATGCTGGTGATGCAGCCGAACAAGACCTTGGCCGCCCAGTTCGCTTCCGAGCTGCGCAACTTCTTCCCCGACAACGCCATCGAGTACTTCGTCTCTTACTACGACTACTACCAGCCGGAGGCGTACGTCCCGCAGACGGACACCTACATCGAGAAGGACTCCTCGCTGAACGAGGAGGTGGAGCGGCTCCGACACTCGGCGACGAACTCGCTGCTGACCCGCCGCGACGTCATCGTGGTCGCGACCGTCTCGGCGATCTACGGCCTCGGTACGCCGCAGGAGTACGTCGACCGGATGCTCACCCTGACGGTCGGCGAGGAGTACGAGCGCGACGACCTGATGCGGCGGCTGGTCGAAATGCAGTACGCCCGCAACGACCTGGCCGGCACCCGCGGCACGTTCCGGGTGCGCGGCGACACGGTCGAGATCTTCCCGATGTACGAGGAGTACGCGGTGCACGCCGAGTTCTTCGGTGACGAGCTGGAGTCGCTCTCGACGATGCATCCGGTGACCGGGGAGGTGCTCAGCGAGGACCACGAGATGTACGTCTTCCCGGCGACCCACTACGTCGCCGGTCCGGAGCGGATGAACCGCGCGCTCAAGGGGATCGAGGCCGAGCTCGACCACCGGCTCGTCGAACTGCACGACCAGGGGAAGCTGGTCGAGGAGCAGCGACTGCGGCAGCGGACCGGCTACGACATGGAGATGATGCGCCAGATCGGCACGTGTTCGGGCATCGAGAACTATTCGCGGCACATCGACGGCCGCGGTGCCGGCACACCACCGAACTGTCTGCTCGACTACTTCCCGGAGGACTTCGTCCTGGTCGTCGACGAGTCGCACGTCACCGTCCCGCAGATCGGCGGCATGTACGAGGGCGACATGTCCCGCAAGCGCACCCTGGTGGACTTCGGCTTCCGGCTGCCCAGCGCGATGGACAACCGGCCGCTGAAATTCGACGAGTTCGTCGAACGGATCGGGCAGACGGTGTACCTCTCCGCCACCCCAGGAACGTACGAGCTGGAGCGGTCCGATGGTGTGGTCGAGCAGATCATCCGGCCGACCGGCCTGGTCGACCCCGAGGTCATCGTGAAGCCCACGAAGGGCCAGATCGACGACCTGATCGGCCAGATCAGGGAACGTACGGCCCGCGGGGAGCGGGTGCTGGTCACCACGCTCACCAAGAAGATGTCCGAGGACCTCACCGACTACCTGCTGGAGCACCAGATCAGGACCCGCTACCTGCACTCCGAGATCGACACCCTGAAACGGGTGGAGTTGCTGCGTGACCTCCGGTTGGGAGCGTACGACGTGCTGGTCGGCATCAACCTGCTCCGGGAGGGCCTCGACCTGCCCGAGGTGTCGCTGGTGTCGATCCTCGACGCGGACAAGGAGGGCTTCCTGCGCTCGGATCGGTCGCTGATCCAGACGATCGGCCGCGCGGCCCGCAATGTGGCCGGCCAAGTGCACATGTACGCCGACCGGATCACCCCGTCGATGCAGGTCGCGATCGACGAGACCAACCGGCGCCGGGACGTGCAGATGGCCTACAACCGGTCGCACGGCATCGATCCGCAGCCGCTGCGCAAGAAGATCTCCGACATCACCGAGATGCTCGCCCGGGAGGACGCCGACACCGACGAGCTGATGGCCCGGACGACCGGCCGCGGGTACCACACCCTGGACGGGCCCACGTCCCCGGCCGTCGAGTCCGGGGCGGTCCGGGACCTCTCCGGGGTGCCGTCGATGGAGCTCGCCCAGTTGGTGCAGGACCTCACCACGCAGATGCACGAGGCGGCCAAGGAACTGCAGTTCGAGGTCGCGGCCCGCCTCCGCGACGAGATCGCCGAGCTGAAGAAGGAGCTGCGCCAGATGGTCGAGGCCACCAGGTGACCGGGCCCGCCGACGCGGTCGACTGGGACCGCCGCTACGCGGAGCGTGACCATCTCTGGCGCGCCGATCCGCACGAGGTGGTGGCGTCGATCGCCACCGGCCTGACGCCGGGCCGGGCGCTCGACGTCGCGGCGGGGGAGGGGCGCCACGCGATCTGGCTCGCCCAACGCGGCTGGGAGGTCACCGCGATCGACTTCTCTGCGGTGGGCCTGGCCAAGGGTGAGGCGGAGGCCCGGCGGCGCGGACTGGAGATCACCTGGGTCGTTGACGACATCACCACCTGGGAGGCGCCGCACGACTACGACCTGGTGTTGGTCTCCTTCATGCACGTGACCGCCGACGTGTTCAGCACGCTCCGCGAGTACGTCGCTCCGGGCGGGCATCTGCTCGTCGTCGGACACGCCCGCCGCAACCTCACCGATGGCGTCGGCGGGCCACAGGATCCGGCCATGCTGCTGGATCCCGACCAGCTTCGGGCCGCGGCGGGCGACCTCACCGTGCTGCGACTCGAGGAGGTCACCCGGGAGACGCCCGACGGCACCGCCATCGACATCGTCCTCGACGCCTACCGGGACTGAGCCGGGCGTCGGGTCACGGCCCCAGGGCGGTGTCGGGTCACGGGCTGCGGACCAGCGGCGGTCACCGGCCGCGATCACTGGGCGCAGATCACCACCCGCAGATCACCACCCGCGGCGTCGCCACTCGTCGAGGTGCGGCCGCTCCCGGCCGATCGTGGTGCTGTCGCCGTGCCCGGGGTGCAGCACCGTCGGGTCGGGGAAGCGGTCGAAGACCTTGCCGACGGCGTCGCCGAGGAGAGTGGCGAAGTCCTCCGGCGAGTGGGTCCTGCCGAGGCCACCGGGGAAGATCGCGTCGCCGGTGAGCAGATGAGCCGGACCGGTCTCGGGGGTGATGACCAGGGCGATCGACCCCGGCGTGTGGCCCACGAGCCCGATCACCGCCAGGTCGAGGTCACCGCACTGCACCCGATCGTCGTCCCACAGGCCGGTCTGGACGGTGCCGGTCCGATCCTGGATGTCCGTACGGTCCGGCTCGCCACAGACCAGCCGGGCACCGGTGCGCGCGGCCATCTCGGCGAGCACCCGGACGTGGTCCGGATGCCGGTGGGTGGTGACGATGACCCCGACCGTACGCCCCGCGAGCACCTCGCCGAGCCGGTCCGGGTCCGCAGCGCAGTCGACCAGGACGACCGGCCCGTCACCACGGGCGATGACGTACGCGTTGTTGTCGGTCGGTCCCACCGAGACCTTGGTGACCGTGGTCCCGCCGAGGTCGATCACCAGTGCCGGCCCGCCGGGCGTGACGTGGAACTCGGGGGAGCCGTGGGGCGCCGGGGAGAGGGGATCGTGGGGACCGGAATCGGCCGCGGGCGTCACCACCTGGGGACCTCGACCTCGTCGGCGCCGGAGACCGCGTCCGCGCCCAGTCGGCCGGCCAGCCAGCCGAGCAGACGCTGGGGGGTGCCGGAGACCTCGACGACAGCACCGGGCTGCTGTCCGGACGCCGTGCCGGGCTCGGCCGTGGCCTGCTCGGCGGTCGTGCTGGGCTCGGGTACCGCGTGCTCGGCGGCCGGGGTCAACCACTGCCGACCGTCCGACGCCACGAGGCGCAGCGCCGGCGCCCCGGGCTTGTGGCCGATCCGATCGACGGCCCAGTCCATGATGACGGCGGCGACCACCGGATCCAGGTCGTCGAAGCCTGTCCCGATCTCCAGGTCGATGTGATGGAGGACGACCTCGGCCAACCGACCCAGTGGCAGCGTCGCCACCGGCACCCGGGTGTCCCGGAAGGGCACCTGCACGGCCCAGTCCGTCACCTCGTCGAACGCCTGCTCCAGGCGACCGCAGGCGGTGTCGAGATCTTCCTGGATCTGCAGACCGGTGCGGCCGGCGCCGGTGCGGATGCCGGCGTCACGGGCCTCGGGCGACGGGTACAGCGCGACGTCCTCACCACGCAGGGCGCCCTCCACCACGCCACGGAGGGCATCGGCGTGGCGGGCGATGTGGGCGGCCAGTTCGGCGCGGCTCCAGTCGGGGAGAGCACTGGGCCGCGCCCAGTCCTCGTCGCTCACCTGGATCGTGGCGCCCAACAGGTCGTGGGTGGCCGTACGGAGGGCGGGGCGTACCTGGGAAAGGGTCTTGAGGCCGGGGCTGTCGGTGCTCACCGGTCCACCCTAACCACAGGCCGCCGGCGGCCTCCACACACGGTCGGACACTCCCCGACGATTCTCAAGATCCGCGATCTTCGGCGGGAGCACCGATCGTATTCGGTCGTGCTCCCGCGGAGCACCGGGGTTGACGTGAATCGTCGGTCGGGCTGAGAGTCGTCGGGGTTCGCGGTCGCCGGTTCGTTCGGGTCGACCACCGGCCGCCGATTGTGCCCGGACGCCGTACCGCCGCTCAGTCCATCCGGCCGGGTGCCGCATACCGCCGGGCGTGGGCCAGCGCGATCCCCAGCAGCTCACCGGCCAGGTCCGGCGGGCGGCCGCCCTTCGGCCAGGCGACCTGCAGCGGTCGGGACAACCTCAGGTCGGCCACGACGACCGGGGTCACCCGTCCGGTCCGGATCCACGGGGCCGCGTCGAGGCCGCCGACCACCCCTGGGGCCCGGCCCGCAGCGACCGCGGCGAGCACAGCGGAAGCCGTCGCGGCCTCCTGGCGCGGCGGAACCGGGTCGTACGCCGCGAGCGCACGGTCGACCGCCCGGCGGGTCGACGTGTCGGTGGTCTGCAGGACGAGGGGCGTACGGGCCAGCTCCGCGACGGGGACCGGGGACTCGCGGCGGGCCCACCGGTGGTGCGGGGCGACGGTGACGACCAGCCCCTCGGTGCCGAAGGTCAGCACCTCCAGCCCGGCGGCCCGGGCCGGTTCCTCGGTGAATCCGAGGCTCGCCTCGCCGTGCGCGACGAGATCCAGCACCTGGCGGGAGTCGGCCACGGTGAGGTCCACCTCGACCTCGCCGGCCGCGGTGACGGTGGGGCTGGCCGTCGGCGCGCCGCTGCGGTACCACTGCGGCGCCCGGGCCCGGGTGGTGCTGCGCAGCTCGGCGACCCACATCGGCAGCAGGTGTTCGGCGATCAGCGGCGTCGCAGCGACGGCGACCCGGGCGGTCCGCTCCCGGCGCAGCAGCGCCACCCCGTCGACCAGGGTCTGCGCCTGACCGAGCATGCTGCGCGCCCAGGTGACCACCAGCGCCCCCTCCGGGGTGAGCGTCGAACCCTGCGGCGTACGGTGCAGCAGGTCCAGGCGGAGCGTACGTTCCAGCGTCCGCAGCGTACGGGAGGCGTTCGGCTGGGCCATGTCGAGTGCCCGGGCGGCAGCGCCCACACTGCCGTGCTCGGCCACCGCGACCAGGAGTTCGAGGGCGTCCGGGTCGGGCCAGCGATGCGTCATCGGCGCCGACCCGCCGTCGTACGTCGATCGCTGCGCCCCGCCCGGTTCACCTGCGCCTTCCGCTCCTGCGGTGACGGCGCAGGGACGGCCGTGGTACGTCGATCGGTGCGCACCGCCCGGATCAACTCCACTGTCCGTCGACGAACGAGGTGGCCGAGGTCCTGACCTCGACGATGCCGTACGTTGCGCCCGGGCACTTCTCCGCCCAGGCCAGTGCGGTGGCCCGATCGGGGACGTCCAGGACGAACACGCCCATCAGCGGTTCGGTGGCCGGGGCGAACGGTCCGTGTCGGGCGTCCACCGCCCAGGTCCGCCGGGTCAGGCTGGTCCCCTCGGCGGGCGAGGTCAATACTTCCGCGGCGACCAGCACACCGGCGGCCTCCAGTTCCCGGCCGTACGCCCCGAACGCCTCCTGCATCGCGGCGATGGCCTCCGGTGATACTTCGCCGGGCTTCGGCTCGGCATTGTTCAGCAGCAGCACGCAGCGCATGATGACCTCCTTGTCTCCCAGGGTGACCCCCGTCGGCGGTGCTGGCAATGGTGTCGGTTCTGCAATGGTGTCGGTCCTGCAATGGTGTCGGTCCTGCAGTGGTGTCGGTGCTGGCGATGCCGCCGGGGCGGACGGGGCTGCTACGGCGGCCTCCACGGCTCCGGCGGTGTGACGCGGTCGGGCCGCCCGATCCCCGGATCTGGCCCTGGAACGCGGTCATGATGGAGGCATGGCTGTTCCGCTGCAAGGACCTGACGTGGTCGAGTACCCGGTCGTCGTCGAAGGCGCCCCGGCTCCCGCAGTGTCGCGTGGGCTGTGGCTCGTGAAATGGCTTCTCGCCATCCCCCATCTGATCGTCCTCTGCTTCCTCGCGATCGGCGCGGTCTTCGTGTGGATCTGGGTGCTCGTCTCCATCCTGGTCACCGCGGAGTACCCCCGGTGGGCGTTCGACTACCTGCTGGGCGTCATGCGGTGGGCCTGGCGTGTGCAGTACTACATGTACGACGTCGCCGCCACGGACATCTACCCGCCGTTCACCCTGGCCGACCGACCGGACTACCCTGCCCGCCTCGACGTCCGCTACCCCGAGCGACTCTCCCGTGGGCTGGTGCTGGTGAAATGGTGGCTGCTGGCCATCCCGCACTACATCATCCTGGCCGTGCTGTTCGGCACCTCGATCGGGAGCACCTCCAACGACGAGGGCGTGCGCGTCAACTGGCCCGGCGTGGTCCCGATCCTGGTGCTGATCGCGCTGATCGCCCTGCTGTTCGGCGGGCGGTATCCCCAGCAGCTCTACGCGCTGGTGATGGGCTTCAACCGCTGGAGCTGGCGGGTCTCGGCGTACGCCCTGCTGATGACCGACCAGTACCCGCCGTTCCGGCTCGACCAGGGGCCGTACGAGCCGGGTGGTCCCCATCTCGGCGAGGGTGCCACGGCGCCGTCCGCCGCCGGTCCCGGAGAGGGGGACGCGACACCGCCTGCCCAGTGATCGCGGGGGCCCGTCGCGCATGCCGCGGGCCGCCTGGCGTGAGGATCCGGAGTGTCAGAGGTCTGTGCATAGGATTGCCGGGTGAGCCCAGTTGATACGTTCGACACCCGCTCCTCCGAGTTCGCGTCGGCCCCCGAGCCGGGTGCGCCGGGGGAGCCCGCGGTGTTCGGCAATGCTGCCGCTCGTCCCGCGGCCGTTGCCGGGCTGGATCGCATCGTCGTCCGCGGGGCCCGCCAGCACAACCTGCGCAATGTCTCGTTGAGCCTGCCACGGGACGCGATGATCGTCTTCACCGGACTGTCCGGGTCGGGCAAGTCGAGCCTGGCCTTCGACACCATCTTCGCCGAGGGCCAGCGCCGCTACGTCGAGTCGCTGTCCTCGTACGCCCGGATGTTCCTCGGCCAGATGGACAAGCCGGACGTCGACTTCATCGAGGGGCTGTCCCCGGCCGTCTCGATCGACCAGAAGTCGACCAGCCGCAACCCGCGCTCGACCGTGGGCACCATCACCGAGGTGTACGACTACCTGCGCCTGCTGTGGGCCCGTGCCGGGCACCCGCACTGTCCGGTCTGCAGCGCCCCGATCAGCCGCCAGTCGCCCCAGCAGATCGTCGACCGGTTGATGACTCTGGACGAGGGCACCCGGCTGCAGGTGCTCGCCCCTGTGGTCCGCGGCCGCAAGGGCGAGTACGCCGACCTGTTCCAGCAGCTCACCACCCAGGGCTACGCCCGGGTCCGGGTCGACGGCGCGCAGCACCAGCTCACCGACCCGCCAACGCTGGCGAAGCAGAAGAAGCACGACATCGACGTCATCGTCGACCGGGTGGTGGTGAAGCCGAGCGCTCACCGCCGGCTCACCGACTCGATCGAGACCGCCCTGGGCCTCACCCAGGGTGTGGTGGCGATCGATTTCGTCGACCGCGACACCAAGGATCCCGACCGCGAGGTCCGGTTCTCCGAGCATCTCGCCTGCCCCAACGGGCACGACGTCAACATCGACGAACTGGAGCCGCGCCAGTTCTCCTTCAACTCGCCGTGGGGCGCCTGCGCCGAGTGCGGCGGCATCGGCACCCGGATGGAGGTCGACCCGGATCTGGTCATCCCCGACGACCAGCTGTCCATCGCCGCCGGCGCGATCGCCCCGTGGGCCGGGTCGCACACCAGCGACTACTTCATGCGCCTGCTGCAGGGGATGGCGAAGGAGGAGGGGTTCAGCCTCGACACCCCGTGGCGGGAGCTGCCCGCCGAGGTGCAGGGGCTGGTGCTGGGCGGCCACGGCGCCCCGGTCTATGTCTCCTACCGCAACCGATTCGGCCGGGAGCGCAAGTACACCACCTCGTACGAGGGTGTGGTGCACTGGATCGCCCGCCGCCACGACGATGCTGAGACCGACACCGCCCGCGACCGGTTCGCCGGGTACATGCGCGAGGTGCCCTGCACCGCCTGCAAGGGCGCCCGGTTGAAGCCGAGTTCGCTCGCAGTGACCGTGGGCGGGCGGTCGATCGCCGAGGTCGCCGACATGGCGATCACCGACGCCGCCGACTTCCTGGCCGGCCTGCAGCTCAGCGAGCGGGAGACCCAGATCGCCGAGCGGGTGGTCAAGGAGATCGGGCTACGGCTGCAGTTCCTGGTCGACGTCGGCCTGGACTACCTCACCCTGTCCCGCTCGGCCGGCACGCTGTCCGGCGGCGAGGCCCAGCGGATCCGGCTGGCCACCCAGATCGGCGCCGGACTGGTCGGCGTACTCTACGTCCTCGACGAGCCGAGCATCGGGCTGCACCAGCGCGACAACGCCCGGCTGATCCAGACCCTGGAGCGGCTGCGCGACCTCGGCAACACCCTGATCGTCGTCGAGCACGACGAGGACACCATCCGCGCCGCCGACTGGGTGGTCGACATCGGCCCCGGCGCCGGTGAGCACGGCGGCGACGTCGTCGTCTCCGGACCGTACGAGGAGCTGCTCGCCAACCACCAGTCGCTCACCGGCGCCTACCTGGCCGGTCGCCGCTCTATCCCGATGCCCGGGGTCCGCCGGCCCCGCTCGGCCGGACGTGAGCTGATCGTCCGCGACGCGTACGAGAACAACCTGCAGCACGTCACGGTGACCTTTCCGCTCGGCACGATGACCGTCGTCACCGGGGTGTCGGGGTCGGGCAAGTCCACCCTGGTCAACCAGATCCTCTATCGCTCGCTGGCCAAGCAGCTCTACGCGGCCAAGGCGGTGCCCGGCAAGCACCGAGCCGTGCAGGGCGTCGACCAGATCGACAAGGTGATCCACGTCGACCAGTCACCGATCGGCCGCACGCCGCGGTCCAACCCGGCGACCTACACCGGGGTGTTCGACCAGGTCCGCAAGCTCTTCGCCGAGACCCCCGAGGCGAAGATGCGCGGCTACGGTCCCGGCCGGTTCTCGTTCAACGTCAAGGGCGGCCGGTGCGAGGAGTGCCACGGCGACGGCACCCTGAAGATCGAGATGAACTTCCTGCCCGATGTCTACGTGCCGTGCGAGGTCTGCCACGGCGCCCGGTACAACCGGGAGACGCTGGAGGTGCACTACAAGAACAAGACGATCGCCGAGATCCTCGACATGCCGATCGAGGAGGCGTTGGAGTTCTTCGAGCCGATCAAGCGGATCTCCCGGCACCTGCAGACTCTGGTCGATGTCGGCCTGGGCTACGTACGTCTCGGCCAGCCGGCGACCACCCTCTCCGGCGGCGAGGCGCAACGGGTGAAGCTGGCCGCCGAGCTGCAGCGCCGGTCGACCGGGCGTACGGTCTACGTCCTCGACGAGCCCACCACCGGCCTGCACTTCGAGGACATCCGCAAGCTGCTCGGGGTGCTCGGCCGGCTGGTCGACCAGGGCAACACGGTGATCGTCATCGAGCACAACCTCGACGTGATCAAGTCCGCCGACTGGATCATCGACATGGGCCCGGAGGGCGGGCGCCGCGGCGGGTCGATCGTCGTCGAGGGCACCCCCGAGGAGGTCGCCGACTGCGAGGACTCGTGGACCGGCCGCTACCTGCGCCCGATCCTGGGGCACGCCCGGACTACTTGACGCCCTTCACGACGATCTCGTCGCCCTCTTCGGCGAAGGTGGCCCGGGTCAGGCCGGTCGGCGCCGGGCCCTCCAGGACCTTGCCGTCGGCGACCGCGAAGTACGAGTTGTGGCACAGGCAGTGGATCCGATGGTCCGGGGTGATCTGGCGGACCGGGCAGCCCGCGTGGGAGCAGACGTCGGAGAACGCCTCGAACTGGCCCGCGACCGGCTGGGTGATCACGTAGCCGTCGTCGGGGTAGATCACGCCCGACCCGACCGGGACGTCCGACTTCTTCACACGCAGCTGGCGGTTGTTCTTCGTCCGCGTCCGGGCGTTCCCGCCGGTCGGGTCCGCACTGCAGGCCGACAGACCCAACGGGGCCGCCACGGCGAGGCCTCCGGCGAGCGTGAAAACGGTGCGGCGCTGCGCTTGCATCCAGTTCCTCCTGGGTGGTGGCGACCGGTTCCCCGGCAATGTGGGCCCGATGGTAGCCGGTGCCACCTGATCGTGCCCGGCGCGGACCGTGCCGCGGCACTCTTGTGAAGAACTTCACATGAGAGAAGGGTCACGGAGCTTCTACTACATCCCGTCATAGCCTGGATACATCGGCCGTCTGACATCTCTCGCAAGGAAGCCAGGATCACATCATGACGGATCACCTTCGCCTGCCGCGGGCCTCGGCCCGCCGCACCTCACCGAGTTTCCCTCCGCATCGGCGGATCGCCCTCGTCTCCACCGTGGCCCTGTTGGCCACCACTCTCGCCGGCTGCAGCGCCGGCGGTGGGGGCGCGGCCGCCTCAGGAGGTGAAAGGATCGGTGGCGAGGCGAATCTGTCGCTGCCCGATCTGTCCCAGGTCGGCTTCCTGGGCGGTGTCGACGGGCGGATCCTCCTCGCCGTCGGCCTGGTGGTCTGCCTGTTCGGCCTGCTGTTCGGCGTCGTGACGTACGCCCAGCTCCGCAAGCTGCCGGTGCACCGCTCGATGCACGAGATCTCCGAGCTGATCTACTCCACCTGCAAGACCTACTTGCAGACCCAGGGTCGCTTCCTGCTGATCCTGTGGGTGATCATCGGTGCTGTCATCTTCGCCTACTACAAGTTCCTCGTCGGCTTCGGCTGGGGACGGGTCGCCATCGTCCTGCTGTTCAGCCTGATCGGCATGGCCGGGTCGTACGGCGTCGCCTGGTACGGCATCCGGGTCAACACCTTCGCCAACTCCCGGGCGGCCTTCGCCTCGCTGAAGGGCAAGCCGCACCCGGTGCACTCGATCCCGATGCGCTCCGGCATGTCGGTCGGCATGGTGCTGATCTCGGTCGAGCTGTTCATGATGCTGTTCATCATGCTGGTGCTGCCGGGGGAGATCGCCGGCTCCTGCTTCATCGGCTTCGCCATCGGCGAGTCCCTCGGCGCCTCGGTGCTGCGGATCGCCGGCGGCATCTTCACCAAGATCGCCGACATCGGCTCCGACCTGATGAAGATCGTCTTCAAGATCAAGGAGGACGACGCCCGCAACCCGGGCGTGATCGCCGACTGCACCGGTGACAACGCCGGCGACTCGGTCGGCCCATCCGCCGATGGTTTCGAGACGTACGGTGTCACCGGCGTCGCGCTGGTGACCTTCATCCTGCTCGGCGTCCACGACGTCGCCGCCCAGGTCACTCTGCTGGTGTGGATCTTCGTGATCCGCGCGGTCCTGGTGATCGCGTCGGCGGTGTCCTACTTCATCAATGCCGCGATCACCCGGTCGCGCTACGCCGACGCCGACCGAATGGACTTCGAGGCGCCGCTGACCAGCCTGGTCTGGCTCACCTCGCTGATGTCGATCGCCTTCACCTTCCTCACCAGCTGGGCGCTGATCCCCGACCTCGGTGCGGGCCTGTGGTGGAAGCTCGCCACGATCATTTCCTGCGGCACCCTGGCCGGCGCCCTGATCCCCGAACTGGTCAAGGTCTTCACCTCCACCAAGAGCCGCCACGTCCAGGAAGTGGTGAAGTCCTCCCGGCAGGGCGGGCCGTCGCTCAACATCCTGTCCGGTCTGGTCGCCGGCAACATGTCCGGCTACTGGCTGGGCGTCGCGATCATCGGCCTGATGGGCGTCGCGTACGGCATCTCGACGACCGGTCTGGACGCGCTGATGCTGGCGCCGTCGGTGTTCGCCTTCGGGCTGGTGGCCTTCGGGTTCCTCGGGATGGGCCCGGTGACGATCGCCGTCGACTCGTACGGTCCGGTCACCGACAACGCCCAGTCGGTCTACGAGTTGTCGACCATCGAGGAGATCGACGGTATCGACGACGAGATCGAGCGTGACTTCGGCTTCCGGCCGGAGTGGGAGAGCGCGAAGCTGATGCTGGAGGAGAACGACGGCGCCGGCAACACCTTCAAGGCGACCGCCAAGCCGGTGCTGATCGGCACCGCCGTCGTCGGCGCCACCACGATGATCTTCTCGATCATCATGGGCCTGACGAACGGGATGACCGAGGGCATCGAGAACCTGTCCCTGCTGCACCCGCCGTTCCTGCTCGGCCTGATCACCGGCGGCGCCGTCGTCTACTGGTTCACCGGTGGCACCATCCAGGCCGTGACGACCGGCTCGTACCGTGCGGTGGAGTTCATCCGGGACAACATCCGCCTCGACGACACCATCACCCGGGCCAGCGAGACCGACTCCAAGAAGGTCGTCGAGATCTGCACCCAGTACGCCCAGAAGGGCATGCTCAACCTCTTCCTCGGCATCTTCTTCGCGACCCTCGCCTTCGCCTTCGTGGAGCCCTACTTCTTCATCGGCTACCTGATCTCGATCGCGGTGTTCGGCCTCTACCAGGCCATCTTCATGGCGAACGCAGGTGGCGCCTGGGACAACGCCAAGAAGATCGTCGAGACCGACCTGCACGCCAAGGGCACCGCCCTGCACGACGCGACGATCGTCGGCGACACCGTCGGCGACCCGTACAAGGACACCTCGTCGGTCGCCCTCAATCCGGTGATCAAGTTCACCACCCTGTTCGGCCTGCTGGCCGTGGAGCTCGCGGTGGCCCTTACCGGCCGCGGGCTCGGAGCCCTGGTCACTGTCCTCGCCGTGATCTTCTTCCTCGCCTCCGCGTTCTTCGTCCGCCGCTCCTTCTACGGCATGCGGATCACCACGGCCCTGGAGGACACCGGCGCCGAGGAACAGGAGACCGAGCAGCCGATCGCCGAGCGCGCCGCAGCACCGGCCCTCGAGGTCGTCCGACCGTCGGCCGATGTCGCCGAACCGGGCAGCGACCGTGCCGCGGTCCCGGTGCCCCGCCGCGGCGCGCCGACCGACCGACCCACCGACCCGATCCGGAAGGGATGAGCGCCATGTCTGTTCCTCCGAAGGCCCCCGCCAACGCGACCAAGCGGATCGCGGTCAAGTTCGGCGCACTCAGCCACGAGCCGCTGGTCGATGCCGACGGCGACGTCATCGGCAGGGGTGCCGGGCCCACGCTGGTCCGCCGCCTGCTGCGGTTGTTCCCCGACCCCGTCCTGATCGGGCCCGAGGAGCGCCGCTGCCGCGGGTTCGTCCAGATGCCGCTGCAGTTCGTCGACGGCGACAGCACGGTCGTGATCAACATGGACGTCCTCGACTCTCCGCTGGTGTGGACGGTGCTCAAGGAACGCGCACGCACGCCCCAGGTGATGAATTTCCTGTGGCAGAACGTGTCGGAGTACCCGGAGACCGTCCGGCAGGCCTCGTTGGGGCTGTCCTTCGGGCTCTTCCCGACCTTCGCCAACTCGGAGCGCACCGCGACCGAGGTGCGGGAGGTGCTGGACACCTGGACCGTCCCGGCGCTGGCGGAGAAGGCGGTGATCGGCTGGGAGAACCTGGGCATCCACCTGCAGCGGGTCCGCCCGCGCACCGCCACCAAGATCCCCGTCGTGCTCTACCCGGCGGTCACCCTGGCGGCCCGCAAGCGGCCGGAGCTGTTCCTGCGGGTCGTCTCCGCGGTCGCGGCCCGTACGCCCATCACGCTGGAGATGCGCCTGCTGGAGAAGGATCTGGTCACCGAGAAGGCGATGCGGATCTCCCGGGAGAAGTGGACCTGGGTCGGGCCGATGGCGTCCCGGGAGGACTACTGGGACCGGCTGGCCCACACCACCGCGTTCCTGGCCACCTCGCTGGACGAGTCGTACGGTCTGCAGTACCTGGAGGCGCTGGCGGGCGGCGCGATCGGCGTCTTCCCGAACCTGCCGTGGGCCCGTGCCCTGCTGCCGGAGGGCTACCTCTACTTCTACGACACCGAGCAGCAGGCCGAGGAGATGCTCTTCCATGCGGTGACCGATCCGGAGGGATGCCGTCGGGAGACCGCAGCCGCCGCCGGCGACATCGACGCGTGGATCCGCAGCAGGCACAGTGACGACAGCTTCGAACGGGCGATCGCCCGGTGCACCGCCACCTGGTTCGGCGCCTGAGGACCAGGGTCACGGTCAGGGAGCCGGGCGTGACCCTCGACGGACGGGCGGGGTCGGTCCTGGGGGGCCGGTCCCGCCCGCCCGTCCGTCCCGTCCGGGGTCACTGCCCGCACCTATGCTGGGCGTCATGGCCGATCCGTCCACCTACCGCCCGGCGCCCGGGTCGATCCCGCTGGAGCCGGGGGTCTACCGGTTCAGTGACGCCCACGGCCGGGTGATCTACGTCGGCAAGGCCAAGTCGCTGCGCCAGCGGCTGAACTCCTACTTCGCCGACCTGTCGAATCTGCACCCCCGCACCCAGGCGATGGTCACCACGGCCGCCCGGGTCGACTGGACCGTGGTGCAGAACGAGGTGGAGGCGCTGGGCCTCGAGTACACCTGGATCAAGGAGTACGCCCCGCGGTTCAACGTGATGTACCGCGACGACAAGTCCTACCCGTGGCTGGCGGTGACCTGGTCGGAGGAGTACCCCAGGGTGTTCGTCGGGCGCGGCAAGAAGCGCCGGGGCTGGCGCTACTTCGGACCGTACGGCCACGCCTGGGCCATCCGGGAGACCGTCGACACCCTGCTGCGGGTCTTCCCGATGCGTTCCTGCACGGCCGGCACCTTCCGCGCCGCCCGGGCGGCCGGCCGGCCCTGCCTGCTCGGCTACATCGGCAAGTGCGTCGCACCGTGCGTGGACCGGGTGACCGCCGAGGAGCATCGGGCCGTCGCCGACGACTTCTGCCAGTTCATGGCGGGCCGATCCACCGGGCTGGTCCGGCGGCTGGAACGGGAGATGGCCGAGGCCGCGGGCAACCTCGAGTTCGAGCGGGCCGGGGTGCTGCGTGACGACATCGCCGCGCTCAACCTGGCGATGGAGAAGAACGCGATCGTCCTCGGCGACGGCACCGACACCGACGTGATCGCGATGGTCGCCGAGGAGCTCGAGGTCTCGGTGATGGTGTTCCACGTCCGCGGCGGCCGGGTCCGCGGGCGCCGCGGTTGGGTCGCGGACCGCACCGCCGACCAGACCGAGCCGGAGCTGGTCGGCAGCTTCCTCACCCAGCTCTACGGTGCCGCCGGGGAACTGGAGGTGACCGACGGGGAGGTCAACGGCGAGGCCCGGCCGATCCCGCGGGAGGTCCTGGTGCCGGTGCTGCCCGATGACGCCGAGGTCTACACCGACTGGCTGTCCGAGCGGCGCGGCAGCCGGGTGTCGCTGCGCGTCCCGCAGCGCGGGGACAAACGCACCCTGATGGACACGGTGACCCGCAATGCCGAGGAGGCGCTGGCCCGGCACCGTACGAAGCGCTCGGTCGACCTCACCGCACGGACCCGGGCGCTGGAGGAGATCCAGGAGGCGCTGTCGTTGCCGACTCCGCCGCTGCGGATCGAGTGCTACGACATCTCCAACCTGCAGGGCACCAACGTGGTCGCGTCGATGGTGGTGTTCGAGGACGGCATGTCACGCAAATCGGAGTACCGGCGCTTCACCATCAAGGGGGTCGAGGGGCAGAACGACGTCGCGTCGATGTACGAGGTGATCACCCGCCGGTTCAGTCGGATGCTGCAGGAGCAGGAGCTGCTCACCGGGGAGGGGGACGGCCCGTCGCTGGTCGACCCGACCACCGGCAAGCCACTCCGGTTCGCGTACGCCCCCTCGCTGGTGGTCGTCGACGGCGGACCGCCGCAGGTCGAGGCGGCACGACGTGCCCTCGACGATCTCGGCATCACCGACGTCGGACTGTGCGGTCTGGCCAAGCGGCTGGAGGAGGTCTGGCTGCCGGAGGAGGACTACCCGGTCATCCTGCCGCGGACCTCCGAGGGCCTCTATCTGATGCAGCGGGTCCGCGACGAGGCGCACCGGTTCGCCATCACCCACCATCGGACCCGGCGGAGCCGGTCCATGCTGGAGTCCATGCTCGACGACATCCAGGGCCTCGGCCCCGGGCGCCGGGCCACCCTGATGAAGGAGTTCGGGTCGGTGAAGAGACTGCGGACCGCCACCGAGGACGAGATCCGCGCCCTGCCGGGCTTCGGACCGGCCACCGCACGGGCCGTGGTCGCGGCGGTCGGCGCCGCGCCGGCCCGCGAAGTGCTCAACACGGCCACCGGCGAGATCACCGAGGAATGAGCGCAATGACGACGGAAGCAGTGGGGATGGACCCGATATTGAATAATGGCCCCGTGGCAGCACAGGAACAGGAGCAACGGGTCCTCATCGTCACCGGCCTCAGTGGAGCGGGCCGGTCCTCTGCGGCGAACGCCCTGGAGGACGCCGGGTGGTACGTCGTCGACAACCTGCCGCCGAAGCTGCTGCCCGAGCTGACCCGGATGCTGGGCGCCGCCGGGATCCACAACCTCGCCGCCGTCCTGGACGTCCGCAGCCGTGCCCTCTTCGCTGACGTCATGCCGGCCCTGGCCGAGATCCGGTCGACCGGGCTCGACATCGACCCGGAGATCCTCTTTCTGGAGGCCAACGACGAGGTGATCGTACGACGCCAGGAATCGGCCCGCCGCCCGCACCCGTTGCAGGGCTCCGGCCGGTTGCTCGACGGGGTGAAGGCCGAACGGGCCCAGCTCGGCGCGCTGCGCTCGGTCGCCGACCTGGTCATCGACACCTCCAACCTCAACGTGCACCAGCTGCGCGACCGGGTGTCGCACGCGTACGGCGGGGAGGAGCGGAAGTTCCGCGCCACCATCGTCTCCTTCGGCTTCAAGCACGGTGTGCCGGTCGACGCCGACCTCGTCCTCGACGTACGCTTCCTGCCCAACCCGCACTGGATCCCGGAGCTGCGGCCGATGACCGGGATGGACCAGCCGGTCCGTGACTACGTGCTCTCCCAGGACGGGGCGGGGGACTACCTGGACCGGGTCGAGGGGCTGCTCACCGAGATCGTCATCCCCGGCTACTGCCGCGAGGGCAAATGGCTGATGACCATCGCTGTCGGCTGCACCGGTGGACGCCACCGGTCCACCTCGATGGCCATCGACCTCGGTCGTCGACTGGGCCTGCGGGGCATCCCGACCTCGGTCGTGCACCGGGATGCGGAGCTGCTCTGACATGCTGGCCGCAGATCTGGGATTCGACCGTCGCCCCGCCGTCACGGCACTGGGTGGTGGGCACGGGCTCTTCGCCAACCTCTCCGCCCTGCGGCGGATCACCGACCGGCTCACCGCGGTGGTCACCGTCGCCGACGACGGCGGGTCCTCCGGCCGACTGCGCCGGGAGTTCGACATCCTGCCCCCCGGCGACCTACGGATGGCGCTGGCGGCGCTCTGCGGGGACGACTCCCAGGGCCGGCTGTGGGCGGAGATCCTGCAGTCCCGTTTCGCCGGCCACGGACCGCTCGGCGGGCATGCCATCGGCAACCTGCTGATCGCCGGCCTGTGGCAGAAGGTCGACGCCGTCACCGGCCTCGACATGGTCGCGTCGCTGCTCGGCAGCCGCGGTCGGGTGTTGCCGATGTCCGCCGTCCCGCTGGAGATCGAGGCCGATGTGATCGGCTACGACCCGCTCCACCCCGACGAGATCAGCGTGCTGCAGGGGCAGGCCCGGGTCGCCACCACCCGTGCCGAGGTCGCCGGCATCCGGCTCGTTCCGGAGGGCCCGCCGGCCGTGCCGCAGACCCTCCAGGCGATCCACGAGGCGGATTGGGTCATCCTCGGGCCGGGCTCGTGGTTCACCTCGGTGATCCCACACCTGCTCGTCCCCGACCTCGCCGACGCCCTGGTGCACACCCGGGCCCGCCGCATCCTCACCATGAACCTGCGGCCCTCCGGCGAGACCTCGGGCTTCACGCCGTCGCGTCACCTCGAGGCGCTGGCCGATCACGCCCCGCAGCTGCGGCTCGACGTGGTGCTCGCCGACCCGCGGTTCGTCGGCGACGACCGGGGCCACCTGGAGGGGTTCGCCCAGTCGTTCGGCGCCGAGCTGGTGGTCACCGACATGGCCATGCGCGACGGCACGGCCCGCCACGATCCGCTGCGGCTGGCCGCGGCGTACTCCGAGATCATGGGCCTGTAGCCGGCGTACGGCCCCCCGAACGGGGGTGATCGGGCCCCGGCGGCACTTGGCCTGCGGCCCGCGACCGTCGCTGTGGGAGCATGGGGCAATGGCGATGACCCAACAGGTGAAGGCAGAACTGTCGACGGTCCAGGTCACTCGGACGGCGTCCCGCGTCGCAGAGACGGCGGCGGTGCTCCGCTTCGCCGGCGGTCTGCACCTCGTCGGGGGACGGATCGTCATCGAGGCCGAGCTCGACACCGGAGCGGCCGCCCGCCGGCTGCGGTCCGCCATCCAGGAGGTGTTCGGCTATCCCACCGAGCTGGTGGTGGTCAACGGGTCGGGCCTGCGCAAGGCGACCCGGTACGTCGTCCGGATGACCGCTCACGGCGACGACCTCGCCCGCCGGACCGGTCTGATCGATCCGCACGGTCGTCCGGTCCGGGGGCTTCCGCCGCAGATCGTCGGTGGTGACCTGGAAGCGGCGGTCGCCGCCTGGCGGGGCGCCTTCCTGGCCCACGGGTCGCTGACGGAGCCGGGGCGGTCGATGGCGCTGGAGATCACCTGCCCGGGCCCGGAGTCGGCGCTGGCGCTGGTGGGCGCGGCGCGCCGGGTCGGGATCGGCGCCAAGGCGCGGGTGGTCCGGGAGATCGACCGGGTCGCCATCCGTGACGGTGACGCGATCGCGGCGATGCTCACCCGGCTGGGGGCGCACGAGTCGTTGTTGGCCTGGGAGGAGCGTCGGATGCGCCGGGAGGTGCGGGCCTCCGCCAACCGGCTGGCCAACTTCGACGACGCCAACCTCCGCCGGTCCGCCCAGGCCGCGGTGGCGGCCAGCGCCCGGGTCGGCCGGGCGCTGGAGATCCTCGGCACCGAGGTGCCGGAGCACCTGCGGCGCGCCGGCGAACTGCGGATGGAGAACAAGCAGGCCAGCCTCGAGGAACTCGGCCGGCTGCACGAACCGCCGCTGACCAAGGACGCCATCGCCGGCCGGATCCGCCGCCTGCTCGGGATGGCCGACAAGCGGGCCGTCGAGCTGGGCATCCCGGACACCGAGGCCAGCCTCACCCCGGAGATGCTCGACGAGGAGCAGTGACGGGCGTGAAGGAGCGGTGACGTACGTCCCCGTGGCGTACGACCGTGCATCGAAGGGCCCGGCGAGACCGGGTGCAGGTTCAGCGGGCGGGACCTCAGTAGGCCCGGGGCATCCCGGCGGTGTCCGGGGCCCGGTCGCCGAGGATGTGGGCGACCTGGGTGCGGCCCGCGGTCAGCAGCAGACCGGAGTCGCTGCTCGGGTTGACCATGTCGGCGCCTTCGTCGGCCCAGTACTTCGCCTCGTCGGCGTCGGCGCAGTAGATCGCCATCTTCAGCCCGTGCTGGTGGCTGCGGGCCAGGATGGTGCGCACCATGTCGACGATCTGCGGCGCCATCGGCCCGCCGGCCGTCAGTCCGATGCTGAGGGCGAGATCGTTCGGCCCCACGAAGACGCCGTACAGGCCGGGGGTCGACATGATCGCGTCCATGTTGTCGTACCCCTCCTTCGACTCGATCTGCGGCCAGACCTGGATCACCTTGTCGGCCTCCTGGAAGTACGTCGGGCCGGCGTAGAGGGTGCCGCGGGTCGGGCCGAGCGAGCGAGTGCCCTTCGGCGGATAGAAGCACGCCCGGGACACCGCCTCGGCCTGCTCGCGGGTGGCGACGTCGGGCACGATCACGCCGTACGCCCCGGCGTCGAGCAGCCAGCCGATCTCCCGCGGGTCCTGGCCGGGGGAGCGGACGAACGGGCTCGCCGACCCGGCGGAGACGGCCTGCAGCATCGACATGATCGCGTCGCGGCCGAACATGCCGTGCTGGGCGTCGATCGTCACCGAGTCGAAGCCCGCATGGGAGAGGATCTCGGCGATGTAGGTCGACTCCATGGTGACCCAGGCGTTGACCGCTGTGCGGCCGGAACAGATGGCGTCGTCGACCCTGTTCGTGCGGAGCATCGATGGTCCTCTCGGCATGCGGTGGATCAGGGCCTGTGGCCCGCCGACCGACGTGGTGGCGATGCGACCCCGCCACATCTTATCGGTGATGGGAGGGGGGTACCCCGGGTACCGGGCGGTCAGGGCGGGTTTATAGGCTTGCCTTGTCCGTCAGGGTGGACGGGCTGATCCTCATCCACCAGTCGTCTTTTCTAGGAGACACACATGACCGTCAAGGTTGGCATCAACGGTTTCGGCCGTATCGGCCGCAACTTCTACCGAGCCCTGGTCGCCTCCGGCGCGGATGTCGAGGTGGTCGGCGTCAACGACCTGACCGACAACCAGACCCTCGCCCACCTGCTCAAGTACGACTCGATCCTCGGCCGCTTCGAGGGCGAGATCACGTACGACGACGAGTCGCTCACGGTCAACGGCCACAAGATCATGGCGTACGCCGAGAAGGATCCGGCCGCTCTCCCGTGGGGCGAGATCGGTGCCGACATCGTCATCGAGTCGACCGGCCGCTTCACGGACGCCACCAAGGCCAAGGCCCACCTGGAGGCCGGCGCCAAGAAGGTCATCATCTCCGCCCCGGCGAAGAACGAGGACAAGACCATCGTGATCGGCGTGAACGACGCCGAGTACGACCCGGAGAAGCACACCATCATCTCCAACGCGTCGTGCACCACGAACTGCCTCGCCCCGATCGCCAAGGTGCTGAACGACGAGTTCGGCATCGTCAAGGGCCTGATGACGACCATCCACGCCTACACCGCCGATCAGAACCTGCAGGACGGCCCGCACAAGGACCTGCGCCGCGCCCGCGCCGCCGCCCTCAACATCGTCCCGACCAAGACCGGTGCGGCCCAGGCCGTCGCCCTGGTCCTGCCGGAGCTCAAGGGCAAGTTCGACGGGTACGCCCTCCGCGTCCCGACCCCGACCGGCTCGGTCGTCGACCTGTCCTTCGAGGCCGGCCGCGAGACCACCATCGAGGAGGTCAACGCCGCGGTGAAGAAGGCCGCCGAGGCCAACCCGACGGTGATCGCCTACACCGAGGACCCGATCGTCTCCAAGGACATCGAGACCGACCCGCACTCGACCATCTTCGACTCCGGGCTGACCAAGGTGATCGGCAACCAGGTCAAGATCGTCACCTGGTACGACAACGAGTGGGGCTACTCCAACCGCCTCGTCGACCTGGCCGTCCTGGTCGGCTCCAAGCTCTGAGCTGATCGGTCCCCGGCCGACAGTGCACATCGCAACGGGGTTGGCCATCGGCCAGCCCCGTTGTTCGCACCCGGCCTCGTTGTCGCACCCCGCTGTTCCCACACCCCTGAGGAAGGTACGAAGTGAAGTCAATCGAAGATCTGGGTGATCTCCAGGGCAAGCGGGTCGTGATCCGCTGCGACCTGAACGTTCCCCTGGACGGTGACACCATCACCGACGACGGCCGCATCCGTGCGTCGCTGCCGACCCTCACCGCGCTCCGGGAGGCCGGTGCCAAGGTCGTCGTCCTGGCTCACCTCGGCCGCCCCAAGGGCCAGGTGAACCCCAAGTACTCGCTGGCCCCCGCCGCGAAGCGGATGTCCGAGCTGCTCGGCGTCGCGGTCCCGCTCGCCGGTGATGTCGTCGGCCCGGAGGCCGAGGCACTGGTCGCCCAGATGGCTCCCGGTGACGTCGTGATGCTGGAGAACGTCCGCTACGAGCCGGGCGAGGAGTCCAAGGACGAGGCGGAGCGCCAGGCGCTCGCCGACAAGTACGCCGCCTTCGGCGACGTCTTCGTGTCCGACGGCTTCGGCGTCGTGCACCGCAAGCAGGCCTCGGTCTACGACCTGGCCAAGAAGCTCCCGAACGCCGCGGGCCGACTGGTCAAGGCGGAGATCGACGTCCTCAAGCAGCTCACCGAGGAGCCGGCCCGTCCGTACGTCGTCGTCCTCGGCGGCGCGAAGGTGGCCGACAAGCTCGCGGTGATCGACAACCTGCTGAAGACCGCCGACACCTTGGTGATCGGTGGCGGCATGGCCTACACCTTCCTCAAGGCCAAGGGCTACGAGGTCGGCACCTCGCTCCTCGACGAGGAGAAGGTCGAGGTCTGCAAGGAGTACATGGAGCGTGCCGCGGCCGAGGGCAAGCAGCTCCTGCTGCCCGTCGACACCGTGGTGTCCCCGGCGTTCCCGTCGGGTGACGGCCCGTTCGCGTCGACCGTGATCGACTCGGACAAGCTGCCCGCCGATCAGATGGGCCTCGACATCGGCCCGAAGAGCGCCGCGCTCTTCGCCGAGGCGATCAAGGGCGCCAAGACGGTCTTCTGGAACGGCCCGATGGGTGTGTTCGAGGTGGCCGGCTTCGCCGATGGCACCAAGGCCGTCGCGCAGGCCCTGACCGAGGTCGACGGCCTGTCCGTCGTCGGTGGCGGCGACTCCGCTGCCGCCGTGCGCGAGCTCGGCTTCACCGACGACCAGTTCGGTCACATCTCCACCGGTGGCGGCGCCTCGCTGGAGTACCTCGAAGGCAAGACCCTGCCCGGCCTCGACGTCCTGGGCTGAAGGAGGAATCACTGATGGCAGCACGCAAGCCCCTGATGGCGGGCAACTGGAAGATGAACCTGGACCACTTCGAGGCCACCACCGTGGTGCAGAAGCTGGCCTGGGCCCTGGCGGACGCGAACTACGATCCGGAGCAGTCGGAGGCGGTCGTTCTGACCCCGTTCACCGACATCCGGTCCGTGCAGACGCTGATCGAGTCGGACAAGCTCCCGCTCGGCTTCGGCGCGCAGGACATCTCCGAGCACGATGCGGGTGCGTACACCGGTGAGGTGTCCGCGACCATGCTGAAGAAGCTCAACTGCACGTACGTCGTGGTCGGTCACTCCGAGCGGCGCCAGTACCACGCCGAGACCGACGCGATCGTCAACACCAAGTCCCGCAAGGCGCTCGACGCCGGCATCACGCCGATCGTGTGCGTGGGCGAGGGCCTCGACATCCGCAAGGAAGGGCGCCACGTCGCCTACACCGTCGCCCAGGTCGAGGGTGCGTTCGCCGGCTGGACTGCCGACGAAGTGGCCAAGGTCGTCATCGCGTACGAACCCGTCTGGGCCATCGGCACCGGTGAGGTCGCCACCCCGGCCGACGCCCAGGAGGTGTGCGCGGCGATCCGTGCCAGCCTCGCGACGTCCTTCGGCGCCGATGTCGCCGACGCCGTCCGGGTGCTCTACGGCGGTTCGGTGAAGGCCGGCAACGTCAAGGAGATCATGGCCCAGCCCGACGTCGACGGTGCCCTCGTCGGCGGCGCCAGCCTCAAGGCGGAGGACTTCGCGCCGATCGTCACCTTCTACGCCTGAGCGCAGCACCTGATCCGGCGTCCGTCGGCTGGCGCAGGTCGACGTACGCCGGCTGGCGTGCGGCACGGGGATTGTGCCGCGGCCCGGGTCCTCAGGCCCGGGTCATCAGGCCCGAGGCGGGTGCCCGGTTCGCCGGGTGCCCGCCTCTGTCGTGTCCGAACGGTTCCCGTGATGCTCGGGGAGCATCGCTGAACGGACAGACACATTTGCAGAGCTCTACATTTCGCCCGTGCAAAGTTGCGCGTCATTCGGCACCTTTGCACGGGCGAGAGTGCTCACTGTTCTCAGCGTGGGAAGGATGGGCGTTCCCTACCTATGCCCCGGGAAGGACGGGCGTTCCCTACCTATGCCCGGGGAAGAATGGGCGCTCGCTGTCCACACTCCATCGGGCGCGGACGAGGCCATCCACAGAAATGGCCGTAGCGATCCTGTCGCCGCGTACGCGTCTCACCCTTCAGACATGAGACCGCTTGCTCGTCCGTCCGACACTCTGTCCGGCATCATCCGCAGCCAGAACGGCATCATCACTGTACGTCAGGCGCTCGACGAGGGGTTCCCGTACGCCTCCATCCGTCGTCAGGTCCGCTCCGGCAACTGGCAGCGTCTGACGCAGGGGGTCCTGCTGGCCGGCCAGGCCGACCCCACCCTGGAGCAGCTCTGTGCCGTCGGCGTGATCCGGGGCGGTGCGAGCGCCGCCATCGGGGGCTGGGCCGGTGCCGGACTCTGCGGACTCAGGGTGACAAGCGAGTTGCCGACAACCATCGACGTCTGGGTGCCTGAGGGGCACAACCGGCGCCCGACAGGCAGCTGGCGCTTCCATGAGGACGGCCAAGGGAGGCTGGCCGGTGCCTCCGGACGGCCACCGGTCATCTCCGTCGAGCATCTGATCTGTGACCTGACCATCGATCTCAACGAAACCGAGATCATCGACCTGGTGACCAACTGCCTGAGCCGGCGTCTGACGGACGAACGTACGCTCATCGCGGTGGTGGACCGTCGGCCGCGACTGTCAGGGCGCAGGTTCCTCATTGACCTTCTGCACGACAGCGGAGGTCTCGACAGCGTCCTCGAGTATCGGTTCGACGATCGGGTGCTCAAGCCCCACGATCTCCCGACGGGAGCACGGCAGGCGGCCCGATCCGGCTTCTTCCATGACCTCCTGTACGAGGCATTCGCGCTCATCATCGAACTGGATGGGCGGCTGGGGCACACGGGGTCGGCGAAGTTCCGCGACTTTCGACGTGACAATGTCGGCGCGGTGAACGGTCGAGTGACCCTGCGCTACGGCTGGGACGACGTCATGTCCCGACCATGTGCCGTGGCCGGCGAGCTTGCCACCGTGCTCCGCAGGCAGGGTTGGCAGGGCCGTCGTGCCTACTGTCCCCGTTGTCGATGACTCCTGATGCGGAAGTCGGGTGCCTGATAGTGGTGTAGCGCGGGTTGCCGGGATCGTCCTCGAGTGTGTGGTGCGGCGGGCTCACGGGTGACCCGTGCCGGGTGTCGCGTGGCTCGTGGACTCGTCTCCTGTGGATGGACGTGAGGTGGCTCTCATCCCTGTGGACAAGTCGTCTCAGGGGCTTGTTGTGGACCACCTGTGCGACAGGCTGTGCGGAGCGCGAGTCGAAGGGGATGAGACGTGGCGTCGAGACGTGTCTGCGGGTTGATGGTGGCGTGGGTGATGGTCGGTGCTGCCGGCTTGTTGGCCGGTTGTGGCGGTGGTCCTGGGGTGGCGCCGAGTCCGACGCCGTCCTATTCGTGTACGCCGGATCCAGGGGGCGCGCCGTGTACGCCAGAGCTGGCTGCGGCGCAGGCTGAGGAGGCCAAGGCGTACGAAGAGGCGATCTTCGTGTACCAGGAGTTCACCAAGGAGCGAAGCAGGGTCGCGATGGCGGGTGGGAGTCCCACGCCTACGCCGACGATGGAACGGTTGGCTTCAGGATCCTATCTTGAGATCATCTCATCGTTTCTGGCGTCGGATTATTCGGAAGGGGTGTCTTCCAGTCGACCGGTGGAAATCGTCTACGTGCACGGAATGAACTATTCGGGAGACTCGTTGCAGTTGAAGGTCTGTGAGGATGGGACAAAGATCGAGAACCTTGATCGGCAGGGTCATTCTCTAGGAATGGGAAGCAAGGGAGTTATCCTTCTGGACCTCAGTCGCATGGAGGGGCAGTGGGTGATCGTGAGGGGAATCTCGTTGGAGGGGGAGTCGTGTATGTGAGAGCCGGCGGGATTGTCGTTCTTGCAGGTGTTCTCATGTTGTCTGTCCGGCCGGATGTGGCCCACGCGTCCCCCGTCCTTACGGACACTTTCAGAGATCAGTTTGTGGAGCTGTCCGATGATCAATCAGCAATTGGCACCGTTCGCAGTGGCGGTGTCCCGGTTAAGGGGGTAGGTGAATCTCGGGATGGTGCTGGCGGGTCCGCGGGGCCTTCATCTCCAAGGTTCCATTCTAGAATCGAGTGGCGGGCGGGTGTTGATCCGTCGTCGGTGTCGGGTGAGGAGTTGCGTCGGCGGTTGTTGGAGCATCAGCGGGCGTATTTGGGGTTGACGGATTCGTCGGATTTTCGGTGGAACAATGTGGTTCCGTTGGATCCGCCATCGGTGGGGGCGGTCGATCCGGCGGTGCTCGCGCGGCAGGCATCGGCGACGTTGCGGCTTCCCGGGCAGACGGTGCGGGTCGGGCCGGATCCGTCGTTGAATGAGTGGAACATGCTGGCGGTCGGGTTTCCGGTCTGGTTGTGGTGGGAGGGTGACAGCACGACCAGTCAGACGGTCACTCTGGACGGTGTGAGGCTGGAGATGGTTGCTCGTCGTCAGTCGTCGTCGTTCGAGATGGGTGACGGCACCACTGAGACGTGCGCGGTGTCGACGCCGTGGGTGGCGGGGGCGCGGCCGCCGGGGTCTCCGTCGCCGACGTGTGGTCATGTCTATACGGAGCCGGGTGTTTACACGATCACCGCGACGCATCACTGGCAGTTGTCGTGGACGGCGTTGGGCCGGTCGGGGGTGTTGCCGATGTCGAACACGTCGTCGGCCGAGCTTGAGGTCGGGGAGCTGGCCGCCGTCATCGTCGAACGCTGACGACCCGGGCAAAGGACGCATCTGGTGTCGGCATCGGAACGGGGTTCATGACGCCTCCAGAGCAGGCGGTTGTTTCCGGCTTGGCGTCGTACACCACTCTGTCGGGGATCACTGGCATCCCTGTGATGTCCACTTACCGCGCCCGTGTCGGCTACTGATGATGCTGACCGGACCCGGCCCGGCCACCTCAATGCAGGACTGACCACTCCGGGCATCTCACGCATAATCGGCCAGCTCTACGTTTCGCCCGTGCAGACGTGTGCGTCATTCAGCAACTTTGCACGGGCGAAACCACCCAGCAGGCGAGTGTCAATGAAGGTTGACATACACTCACCTGTCAACTACGGTTGACGCATGACCGATGACGTGACGCTGGTGCGGGAGGCCGCCGGGGACGACCCGGGGCGAGGGCTGCGTGCGGTCCGGTCGCTGCGGGTCCTGGCGGATCGTCTGGAGGCGCTCCAGGTGGCGCGGGCGCGGCGGCTGGGCTGGTCGTGGCAGGACATCGCCGACGAACTCGGCGTTTCCCGCCAGGCGGCGCACAAGAAGCATGGGAGACACGATGTTTGAGCGATTCACCGAGGAGGCTCGTCGGGTGGTTCGGCGTGCGGAAGGTGTGGCCGACGAGCTCCGATCCGCTGAGATCGGCCCAGGGCATCTGCTGGTCGCCCTGGTGGAGACCTCGCCCGCGGTGCGGACTGCGCTCGTCGCCAGCGGCGCCGACCCTAGGGCCGTCATCGCGACGGGGCGTGAGGTGCTGCGGGCCGGCGGCCTGGACTCGGAAGCCTTGGCGAGTCTGGGTGTCGATCTGGAGCAGGTCCGCCAGCAGGCGGACGCCGTGTTCGGCGACGGCGCACTGGATCGGGTCGGACGGGGTGGGACCGGACGGTCGAGATTCGATCGCAACGCCAAGAAGACTCTCGAACTCGCGCTGCGGGAGACGATCCGCCTGCAGGACCGGACCATCGAGTCGCGCCATCTCTGTCTGGCCGTGCTCAGGGAGGGTGGCGAGGGCCGAGTCGTGCTGGAGCGGTCCAGCGTGGACTCGGCGACGCTACGGTCCGCTCTGGAGACGCCACAGCCGCCGACGTCGGCGTGATGAGAGGCCCGCGCGGCGGATCGTTGTCGTACGGTGGCTGGTGGCTGGTAGCAGTACCACCGGTGAGATCGTCGGCTCGTACGGTGCTGCTACTGGTGACCGGGCCGGGGGCTGAGATCGACGGCGATCGGCGTCGTCCGTGGTGACCGCCGTTTTCTGAGCGGGATCACTGCTGGGTTAGGGTTGTCGTCATGTGGTGGCCCATCCTGACGCTCTCCATCGTGCTCGTGGTCCTGAGCGTGATCCTGACCGGGTTCATTCTTCTGCACAAGAACCGTGGTGGTGGGTTGTCCGACCTGTTCGGTGGTGGCATGTCCACCTCGATGGGCGGATCCTCGATGGCCGAACGCAACCTCGACCGACTGACCCTCGTCATCGGCATCATCTGGTTGGCGTGCATCGTCGCGCTGCTGGTCCTCTACCGGCTCCATCCGGGCCTGTGACCGGCCGTACGACAAGTTTCTGGGACAGGGAGAACAACAAGTGATCGGTGGTAGCGCGATCCGCGGGAGCCGCGTCGGGGCCGGACCGATGGGGGAGGCCGATCGCGGCGATGCCGCCCCGCGCCGGTACGTCTCCTACTTCTGCGCGAACGGGCACGAGACCCGGCCGGCCTTCGCGGCCGAGGCCGAGATCCCGGTGGAGTGGGACTGCCCGCGGTGCGGGCTCCCGGCGAACACTGACGAGCTCAACCCGCCCCCGCCGCCCAGGACTGCGGTCTACAAGACCCACCTCGCGTACGTGAAGGAGCGTCGCTCCGACGACGAGGCCAAGGAGATCCTCGCCGAGGCGCTGCAGTCGCTGCGTGCCCGGCGCGCCGCAGGCGAGGTCATCTACTGATCTCTGGGCTGACCCCGCCGCGGGCCAGTGACGAGCGCCGCCGGGCCCGATGCCTGGCGGCGCTTTGTCGTCCCTGGGGCCTTGCCGGCGAGGCCGGTCGGCTGCTGCGCTCAACCGACCGCCGCGCCGCGGTGCTGGCCGACCCAACGGCCGACCTCGCCCGTGGTCAGGCCAGCGTCGCGCCGCGGTCAGGCCAGCGTCGCGCCGCGCCGGGACAGGTCGAGGGCGCACTGGCCGTTCTGGCGGACCATCTCGGCCAGCACCTCGGCCAGCACCACGTCGTCGTCCATCCGGCGCAGTTCCTCGGTGATCAGTTCGTCGACGTTGCGACGCCGCAGGGCCACCTTGCGCTCGGGCTGACCGGGCATCCGGTAGGCGGTGTCATCGAGGCCGGTGCGGACGATCTCGACCGCTCCCGCCGGGGTCTGCAGCCGGGCGGCGGTGATGCCGGGGCCGGCGGTCTGGATCACGGTGACCTCGACGCCCAGTTTGAGCCCGAGCCAGGCGGCGAGCAGACTCGCGGGGGCGTTGTCGGTGCCGGCCTCGACGGTGGCGGAGGTGACCGGCTGGCGGACCTGGTCGAGGGCGGCGGCGAGCAGCGCCCGCCACGTCGTCGTACGGGTCCAGGCGAGGTCGGTGTCGCCGGCCGAGTGGTAGTACGCCCGGTCGATGATCGCCTGGGTCGGGTTCACCGCGCCGAGGGCATCGGTGATCCGACGATTGGCCAGCTTGCCGATCCGGTCGGTGAGCAGGTCCTCGGGGGCCTCATTGGGCCACCACACCACCACCGGCAGATCGGGGACCAGGAGCGGGCGCAGCACCGAGCCGGGGTGTTCCACGGTCCGCCCCCGCATCGTGATCACGATGACGTCGCCGCGCGCCTCGGTCTCGGTCGCGGTGTGGATCGAGGCGTCCAGCCCGTCCGGGGCCTCCGGGTCGCGGATCACGATGAGGATCCGCGAGGGGTGCTCGCGGTTGGCGGCCAGCGCGGCGTTGTAGGCCTCCCAGTAGTCGTCGCGGTCGGTGGCGACGATGAACGTGTGCACCATGCCGCTGCCGGCGTTGCCCATCTCGTGGTGGTGGTGGAGCAGGGCGCCGGACACCTTGCTGGCGGTGGTGTTCTTCATTTCGATGGTCATGTCGACTCCTCCTCAGCAGCGGATGGTCAGGGCCGGCGCCAGGCGACGCCGTCGCGGGCGAGCATCTCCCGGGCGGATGCCGGCCCCCAGGTGCCGGGCCGGTAGATCTCGGGCTGGGTGTTCAGGCCGGCCCAGTAGTCGAGCACCGGGTCGAGGATCCGCCAGGACTCCTCGACCTCCCGGCTGCGCGGGAACAGCGGCGGATCGCCGAGCAGCACGTCCAGGATCAGGCGTTCGTACGCCTCGGGGCTGGACTCGGTGAAGGAGGATCCGTACTCGAAGTCCATGTTGACCTCGCGGACCTCCATCTGTGTGCCGGGCGCCTTGGCACCGAACCGCAGGGTGA